>NZ_CAJGZM010000001.1 GCF_904846175.1 Psychrobacter immobilis
GTCCTGTTGATCCATCGTTGGCTGACTTATTACTACAAAGCGCGCACTATTACTTTCTAAGTCATGAGAATCTGAATCACGGAATAACGTATTCTGCGCCGCTCGTTTAAAATCATCTTCACTCAGCATTGTTTTAACCTTTATCATCCCTATTTCTCCATCAGTATTTTGCATCTCATTTTGAGTTTCAATAAACTGAGTAATGGACTTAGGATTGGGTGCGGCTGCTGCATTCACTTGATTGGCTGATACCTTATCCTTGACGAATGAAGCTGATACACTATCAGTTGCTAGTGATATATTGGAATTTTTTGCGAGTAAATAATCGAAGGCAAATACAGCAAGTAAGAAAACGGCGCAAAAAACACTAATGACGCTGAGAAATTTGGTGTTATTAAACGACCTACTCTTATTAATTTTAGCAGCGTAGATAGAGACCTGAGGTTTTGAGTCGTTTACAGCCTTTTGCGTGGTTTGATGCATCATTTGCTGCATATAGCGCTCGTATGGGCGACGCATACGCTTACGACCCTCGACATTTAAAATAACGTCATTACTATTAAGGCTACTACTAGGCAGCTTTGTAGCGATATCAGGATTCATGTCATTACTTGAGGGGCTCATCAGTACCGTATCCATATATGTTATTAGCAGTATATATCCGCGTCTATATCTGATGATACGTAACCTTTGATACGATGCAACGGTTTTTGGTATGAGCGTTAAGATTACCGGATAAACGGTATCAAAACACTGATTTAGGGCCTTTTTAGTAAATTAGGCATAGTTAATCATTGGTCTCACGAAATAATGTACTTTGTGACTCTTCTCTAAAATCTTCATAGGTAATGGCAGGTTCAGACTTTGATTCATTCTCAGCGGTAGTCTTATCCTCATTGCTAGAGTTTTTATTATTGGTACTTGGCGCAGTGCTTTTAGAGTCTACAGTCGATTGATTGCTAGTATCAGCAGAAGCTTTATTAGGGTTTTTGTTTTCTTGTCCATTATTAGCAACAGGCGTCTCATTTGCTGTATTTACTTTATCACTATTATTACTAACAACTGTATCAGTGGCAGGCGGTGTTGTTGACAGAAAACCGGCAAAGATAAGCGTCAATACGACCGCAGCAATTAATAATGAGCCAACAATCATCCCGATGATGAGTGGTTTTTTGCTACTTGCCAGCTTAGCATTTTTTGCTGAGATAAGTTTGGTTGGGCTTTGTGCAGATAAATCATCGATGTTAATCTTTTCTTGATCGAGATCTTCAATGTTGTCATAGCTTTGTTTCGTACTATTTAAAGGTGCCTTATCTAAGGAATCTATAGGAGAAAACGACGCAGAATCTCTTGCAGTAGTGTTGTTAGCCGTATCTGCATACTCATCATTTTCATCGGAGAAATCTAAATGAACGCCCGTACTTGAGGCGTTTGTTCCCTGTAGACTTGTCTCTTGCTGTAGCTCATCTTGCTGGCTAGCAAATAACTCTAGCTCTGCGGCGCTCAACGGCTCGTATGATGACAGTTTATTGGCATTTTTTAACAGTTTTAATACTGCTTGCTTGCCTTCATTACTATTATCTTGCTCATGATTGCTATTATCGGTGCTGTCTACATTTTCAACACGCGTGATAAAACGCTCATAAATATTGTCTTTACGCGAACGTCTTCGTGGCTTAGCATTAGCAATTTTAGCTAAGTTTGCCTCTAGATCAGCGCTTTTCTTGCTTTTTTTATCGCTCATGAAGTGATACCAGAACAGTTAATGCCACGAATAATAGATGATTGCTAGAATTAGGTTAAAAATGTCTTGTTGGTACGCGTTGTTTGTATGGCTAATTTACAGGAATTGTTTGCTAAATTGTAACACTATCGTTACCCCACAATATAGTGGGTCGCCTTCTCTCCTTCAAGTATAATTTACGTTTGTTTATTTTAGTTGTATAAACGTCACAAAATACCCGCTTAAATAAGCGTTATAGACAGATGAGCATCACAATATGGATTTAAAACAGCTCAATGCTTTTATTGCTATTGCTGATTGTAAAAGCTTTAGCGCCGCTGCCACTAATACTGGATTATCACAGCCGACGCTTAGCCGGTTGCTCAAGCAGCTTGAGACTGATATGGGTGTAGAATTGGTTGATCGTTATCATAGACCGCTCCATCTGACAGAAGCGGGTATATTCTTTTACGATAAAATCAGTACGATACTGACAGAGATTGACACCGTCACCATTATGACCCAACGCTTATCAGAGCCAAGCACGGCTTTAAATATTGGCTTTGTACCATCGGTGCTGTACGGCTTACTACCCGAAGTTATCGCTAAGCTCAAGCAGTCTAATCCCGATATTGAGGTAAATCTCAAGGACATCAGCTCCTATCAGCAAACTGATGCCTTAAAAACGGGTGAGATTGACATAGGTTTTGGGCGCTTTGCCCATCAAGATCCTTGGATTCAGCAGATATTATTACGTCATGAGCGTTATATGGTGGCGCTTCCTAAAGCGCATGCGCTCGCTCATATTAATGAACAACGCCTGATTGATTTGGCAAATAATCGTTTGATTTTATATCATCAAACTCACCTGCCTATATCGACGACAGCCCAACCTATTAACTCTTCTATTAGGAGTAGCTCTACTAATAACGCTACTAAGCCTCTAACTACCAACGATAAAAGCCGTGACCAAAATAAGCTGTCTTCTACCGAGCAGGCTTCTTTTGAGCCGGTAACTGAACCTTTGCTGCATCTATTTGCTCAATATGGCATCTCACCATTTATGACCACCACCGTCAGTGATTTACAAGTAGCACTCGGCTTGGTTGCCGCTGGTGAAGGCATTACCTTGGTACCTGCCAGCCTAAAAACCGTACGCACCGAGCAGATCGTCTATCGAAGCCTGCTGCATGAAAATGCCACCTCTCCTATTTACCTGCATACCCTTAAAGACTTTGTCCATCCTAAAATACCTGACTTGCTTGGCGCAATTTATCAAGTATATGAGCGCCGCGGTATCACTTATCGTAAGCAAAGTTTTACCTTACAGCGTTAAAGCGCATTAAACCGTTGTAAATGGCGCCAAGTGGCAGATATCGGTGGCGGATTGTGTTATAAAGAACCGGCAAAAAATACATAGCCCTAACCCTTGATATTCTTAGCTTCTTATGCTAACTATCGAGAATGGGCATACAAACAAATAGTAATAATAATCTTAATAATCATTCTCCTGTATAGCATCGTTATGCTAAAGTCGATACAAGGTGAATCGTTTTATATTTAGCATTATAAAATAGCCGCTATAAAAATTGTATAAAACGATTCTCTAACGATCACTGGCAAACTGACACAGGTAAGTGATGATTTGCCGTATTAACCATTTCGAGGTATTCATGTCCACACAACCACTCAATAACCCAGCTGCCACTAACGATACCGTTACTCCGCAGCAAGAAGGCTTTAGCTGGCGAATTTTCGGTCCCGGTATTTTGATGGCGACCGCTGCTATCGGTGGCTCACATTTGATTTCATCGACACAGGCTGGTGCAATATATGGCTGGCAGCTGGCGATTATGATTATTTTAGCCAACGTCTTCAAGTATCCGTTCTTCCGCTTTGCCACTGATTATGTCTACGATACCGGCGAGAGTTTAATCGCAGGCTATGCCAAACGCTCAAAAGCCTATCTCTGGATTTATTTTATCCTATCCATTTTATCGGCTGTGATTAGTACGGGTGCAGTGACATTGCTTGCTGCCGTGATATTGGGCTTTATGCTGCCCGCATCTGTAGGACTATCAAGTATTACCTTAGCTGTCATCATCGTTGCGGTATGTTGGTTTTTTCTGATTGCTGGTCATTATAAGTTGCTTGACGGCGTCACTAAGTGGATTATGATTGCGCTCGTATCCGCAACCGTGTTGGCGGTGATGATTGCTGCTGGTAAGCCGACAGTGATGGTGGCGGATTTTGTCCCTGCCTCTCCTTGGAATCTAGCGACTTTAGGGTTTGTTGTGGCATTGATGGGTTGGATGCCAGCACCACTTGAGTTTGCTGCCATCACCTCGATGTGGACATCAGCCAAGAGAAAAGCTGACAATACCACTCACCGTCAGGGTTTGCTGGATTTCAATGTGGGTTTCCTAGTGTCTGCTATTTTAGCCTTGTTCTTTTTAGCGTTAGGTGTTTTCGTGCAATACGGCTCAGGTCAAGAGATTCAAACCGCAGGTGTCGCTTATATTGATCAGCTTATCAATATGTATACCGCCACTATCGGTGAATGGTCAAGGCTACTGGTCGCCTTCGTCGCCTTTATGTGTATGTTTGGCACAACGATTACCTGTGCGGACGGTTATGGTCGTGCTAATGCCGAATGCTGGCGTCTACTAAAAGGTGAAGATGAGATCAACAAAAAGCAAATCGCCTTTTGGACCACTTATGCTATCGGTGGCGGTCTGGTGATTATTAGCTTCTTTGCCGGACAATTAGGCGCTATGTTGAAGTTTGCGATGATATCAGCCTTTATATCCGCGCCTATCTTTGGGTGGTTAAACTACTCGCTAGTGAAAAACCATAAAAAACTATCAGCCGGTATGAATGCCTATTCGATAGCAAGCCTTGTATTTTTAGGTGGCTTTACCTTGTTATTCCTAGCCAACCTTGCTGGTATCCTTGGTTAGTGCGGGTTAATTTTGATTAAAATATCGTTATAAAGCCTTTTATCATAAAAGCCCTTTTATCTCAGTTATCAGGGCTTTTTATTGCTGAGTGCTATGGTCAGCCTTAACAAAGCCGGAATAGACTAAAACAGAGCGATTTGTAACTAAATGTAAATAATAATATGGCTAAGATTTCATAACTTGAGCAATATGAATAGTAATCTCAATAAATCTCTAGAAAATGGATATTACTATTCATAATATGAATTATTTTATTAAAACTAATAAATATATTAAATATTATTAATTAATAGCAGTAAAACACCGCTTTGCAATCATGGATAATTGGGTATAATCAAGCACAACAATCTCATCCTTCTTCATCATATCGATAAGATTATCCCTCCACGTAAGGACTACGACATGACCTCATCAGCTGGCGCTCGCTTTCGCAGTGCAATGAAACAAAAAAACGATAATAACCAACCACTACAGATTGCCGGTGCGATTAATGCTTATACGGCTATGATGGCAACCCAAGTCGGTCATCAAGCTTTGTATCTCTCTGGTGCGGGCGTAGCCAACGCTTCATTTGGTCTGCCTGATTTGGGTATGACAAGCCTTGATAACGTCTTAGAAGATGCGCGCCGTATTACCGATGCGGTGGATACGCCGTTATTGGTCGATATCGACACCGGTTTTGGTGGTGCATTTAATATCGCTCAAACGATTAAGAAAATGGAAAAAGCCGGCGTTGCAGCTGTGCATATCGAAGACCAAGTGGCGCAAAAACGCTGTGGCCATCGCCCAAATAAAGAAATCGTTAGCATCTCAGAGATGGTTGATCGCTTAAAAGCAGCGCTTGATGCCAAGACGGATAAAGACTTTGTGGTGATGGCGCGTACGGACGCCCTATCTGTAGAAGGTCTTGATGCGGCTGTTGAACGTGCCGTTGCTTTTCAAGAAGCAGGTGCCGATATGATTTTTGCCGAAGCATTGACTGATATCGAGATGTACCGTAAGTTTACCGATGTATTGGATATTCCAGTCCTCGCAAATATGACTGAGTTTGGTCAGACTGACCTTTATACTACTGAGCAGTTATATGCGGTAGGTGTTGATATGGTGCTATACCCATTATCAGCATTCCGTGCGATGAACAAAGCGGCATTAAACGTTTATCAGCATCTGCTTGATGATGGCACACAAGAAAAAGTCGTCGATACCATGCAAACGCGTATGGAGCTTTATGACTTCTTAAACTATCATGAGTTTGAGCAAACGCTAGATAAACTATTTGCCGATAGTAAGTAAGGACGGACAATCAATAATCATGCAAGTAAGTCATCAGCAAAATCATCGATATTTAATTTTACTGATGACTGTTTAATTATCGTTTAACCATTACTAGTATTTCACCCCAAAAGCTACCAACAAAAAGGAATTTATCATGGCAGCACAAAACCAATCAGCAAAAGTATTGTCAGGCGCAGGTCTACGTGGTCAAGTCGCAGGCAAGACGGCTTTATCTACCGTTGGCAAATCAGGCTCTGGTCTGACGTATCGCGGTTATGACGTATCAGAACTTGCTGACAAATGTATTTTTGAAGAAGTGGCTTACTTATTGTTATATGGCAACTTGCCAACCCAAAGTGAGCTTGATGCTTATCAGACCAAATTAAAAAGCTTACGTGGTTTGCCACAGCCATTAAAAGAAGTGCTTGAACGTATACCTGCTGCAGCGCATCCAATGGACGTATTACGTACCGGTTGCTCAATGCTCGGTAACTTAGAAACTGAAATGAGCTTTGATGAGGAAAACCATCAAGCAGATCGTATGCTGGCGGCATTCCCATCAATCATCAACTATTGGTATCGCTTTAGCCATGACAACGTCCGTATTGAAACAGAAACGGATGATGACACGATTGGTGGTCACTTTTTGCATCTGCTAAAGGGTGAGAAGCCAAACGAGCTCCATACCAAGGTCATGAACGTATCACTCATTCTTTATGCTGAGCATGAGTTTAATGCATCAACCTTTACTGCTCGCGTTTGTGCCTCTACCTTGTCTGATATCCATTCTTGTATCACTGGGGCGATTGGCTCACTACGTGGTCACTTGCATGGCGGCGCGAATGAAGCGGCAATGGATATGATTGAAGGCTTTAGCTCACCAGATGAAGCCGAAAAAGAGATGATGGCAATGCTGGCGCGTAAAGACAAAATCATGGGCTTTGGTCATGCCATCTACAGTGAATCTGATCCACGTAACGTTGTTATCAAAGGTTGGGCTGAAAAGCTCGCTGCTGACGTTGGTGATGAGGTGTTATATCCCGTATCAGTACGCTGTGAAGAAGTGATGTGGCGCGAGAAAAAACTGTTCTGTAATGCCGACTTTTTCCATGCTTCAGCCTATCACTTCATGGGTATTCCAACCAAACTGTTCACGCCAATCTTTGTTTGCTCGCGTCTAACTGGTTGGGCAGCACATGTGTTTGAGCAACGCGCTAACAACCGTATCATTCGCCCAAGTGCGGAATATATCGGTGAAGAGTTGCGCCCAGTACCAGAGATAAGTGCGCGTTAATCTATATAACCTATATAGATTAGCTATCTGGAATAAGGACTTACGCCATATAAACCGTACTTAGTATAGAGAATTTAGCGGTTAAGTCAGCTATGTTGATTGGCTTAACCGTTAAACCTTCTTATAAGTTTAGACTGACTTTTACTCTAGTTAAATCCCGTTTTTTTAGTAAAGCTAAGTTTTTCGCGTTTAATAATAAGTGCTAGGTAGCGCATAGATAATGCTTTGCTAAAAGAACTGCCCTTTTTATAAGAAAGTTATCAACAATCCTTTTATAAATAGCCCTCATTGCAACCAGCCAATAGCCAAAGGTGACTTATGGACAACGCCCTCGTACAACCGATGAATGAACAATTCAAAAAGCCATTACCTGGCACAGATTTGTATTACTTTGATACCCGCGAAGCGATTGAAAGCATTGAAGCGGGTGCCTATGACAAACTGCCGTTCTGCTCAAAAGTATTGTGTGAAAACTTGGTACGTCGTTGCCCTCCAGAAGACTTAACGGCGGCGTTAGAACAGCATATCTATGGTAAACAAGATTTAGATTTTCCTTGGTACCCTGCCCGTGTCGTTTGTCATGATATTTTAGGTCAGACGGCGTTTGTTGATTTAGCAGGTCTACGTGATGCCATCGCTGAGCAAGGCGGTGACCCATCAAAAGTCAATCCTATCGTGCCAACGCAATTAATTGTTGACCATTCATTGGCCGTTGAACATGCAGGCTTTGAAGAAAACGCTTTTGAGAAAAACCGCGCCATTGAAGAGCGTCGTAACGATGACCGCTTCCACTTTATTAACTGGTGTCAGTATGCCTTTGATAACGTCAACGTCGTACCGCCTGGTAACGGCATCATGCACCAAATTAACTTAGAAAAAATGTCGCCGGTTGTGCAAGTGGTCAAAAATAAAGCCGGTGAACAAGTTGCCTTTGCTGATACGCTCGTCGGTACAGACAGCCATACGCCGATGGTTGATGCTTTAGGTGTTATCTCAATCGGTGTTGGTGGTCTAGAAGCTGAAAGCGTGATGTTAGGCAACCCATCATATATGCGCCTCCCAGATTACGTTGGTGTTAAGCTAACGGGCAAATTGCAAAAAGGCATTACCGGTACCGATTTGGTGCTCGCGATGACCGAGTTCCTACGTGATGCCGGCGTAGTCTCTACCTATATTGAGTTCTTCGGTGAAGGTGCACGCCAACTGAGCGTTGGTGACCGTGCGTCTATCTCCAATATGACCCCAGAATATGGCGCGACGGCGGCAATGTTCTATATCGATGAGCAAACCATCGACTATTTACGTCTCACTGGCCGTTCTGAGGCTCAAATCAAATTGGTTGAGCAGTATGCCAAGCAAACCGGTCTATGGGCTGATGGCATGGGAAATGCGGTTTATGACCGTGTGCTTGAGTTTGATTTGTCTGCAGTCGTCCGTAATATGGCAGGCCCTTCACGTCCGCATGCTCGCGTTTCAACCACAGATTTGGTTGCCAAAGGTATTGCTCATGCTCCTGAAGATAAATTACCAGAGCCAAAAGATGGTCTGATGCCAGATGGCGCAGTTATTATCGCCGCAATTACCAGCTGTACCAACACTTCTAACCCACGCAATATGGTTGCAGCGGGCTTAGTTGCTCGTAATGCTAATAAGAAAGGTTTGTTACGCAAGCCTTGGGTAAAATCATCATTAGCACCAGGCTCTAAAACCGTCAAAATGTATCTAGAAGAAGCTGGTCTGATGTCTGAGCTACAAGAAATCGGCTTTGATGTGGTTGGCTTTGCTTGTACCACTTGTAATGGTATGAGTGGTGCGCTTGATCCTGATATTGAAAAAGAAATCATCGATAACGATCTGTTTACCACTGCGGTGTTATCTGGCAACCGTAACTTTGATGGTCGTATCCACCCGTATGCCAAGCAAGCATTCTTAGCGTCACCGCCATTAGTGATTGCCTATGCTATCGCCGGTAATATCCGCTTTGATATTGAAAAAGACTCGTTAGGTAAAGACCAAAACGGCAATGATGTTTATCTAAAAGATATCTGGTTCGATGACGATGAAGTTGATGCCATCGTTGCCAAAGCCGTGAAGCCTGAGCAATTCAATGCTGTCTATATCCCTATGTTTGATGAAGCTAAAAAAGACACAGGTAAAGCCTTAAGCCCACTCTATGATTGGCGCGAGATGACCACTTATATCCGCCGTCCGCCATATTGGGAAGGCAAAATGGCAGCGATGAATAAGCTAAAAGGTATGCGTCCGTTAGCGGTGCTTGGTGACAACATCACCACTGACCATTTATCACCATCTAATGCGATTTTGGGCGATTCGGCGGCTGGCGAGTATCTTGATACTATGGGTCTGCCAGCAGAAGATTATAACTCTTACGCAACCCATCGCGGTGACCACTTAACGGCGCAGCGTGCGACCTTTGCCAATCCTAAGCTATTGAATGAGATGGTACGTGACGAGAAAGGTGAAGTCATACAAGGTTCACTTGCTAGAGTTGAACCAGAAGGTCATGTCATGCGTATGTGGGAAGCGATTGAAACCTATATGAATCGTGAACAGCCACTTATCATCATTGCAGGTGACGGCTATGGTCAAGGCTCAAGCCGTGACTGGGCTGCCAAAGGTGTGCGTTTAGCTGGCGTAGAAGTTGTGGTTGCTGAAGATTTTGAGCGTATCCATCGTCAAAACTTGGTCGGTATGGGCGCACTACCTTTGCAATTTAAAGAAGGTGTCAATCGTAACACCCTAAATATCGATGGTACTGAAATATTCGATATCGAAGGCGAAGTGTCGGCTGGTGGTGAGATGACACTGGTCATTAACCGCACAGATGGTACTGTCGATAAAGCCTTAGTGAAATGCCGTTTAGACACCGCTGATGAAGTTAAAATGTATAACGCGGGTGGTATGCTCCAGCGCTTTGCCAAGGAGTTTATCGATGGCACGTTAGATATTGCGTAAGCATTTGAGTTTTAAATAAGCAAAGAGCCGATGTTGTATAAATTATACGGCATCGGTTTTTTTATAATTGGCATCCTATTATCAACTGACAACCACGACATCAAAAAGCTTGTAAATTATTCAACAATTATTAGGAAATTGGGCATAATAACGATTTATATTTTACTATTAAGAGATGTTGTTATGAGCTGGTTCAAATTGTTTATTGCGTGTGTTGTCCTTTATCTTGGTCAAAGTTATTACCTTTTATCATCAAATAATGTAGAAAAATTTTTGGCTGAACATAACGCCTTAGCTATGCAAGATCCGGTAGCCGCTTGTGATAACTATAGCGATGACGTCGAAGTGTCTATTAATCACGATACCGGTAACGGCGCTTGGGAAGTAGAAGGTGGTAAGAATGAGATATGTGGCTATATAAAACAATCTCAGGCAGCACTTACTGTCCTACAAGCCAATACCTCAGGTCATCTCGAAAATCTAACGGTGAAGACAGGCTTCCCATGGTCTAAGGCTCATGTGAGCTATGATGAAATCAACGAGGTTCAAATGAATACGCTAGGCTCAATCAGCAGTAAAACGCATGATGCTATTGATATTAAGCGCACGCTCACTGGTCTAAGTATAGCGTCAGTAAATTCTACTGGTGGCGTAAACGCACTCGGTAAACCTTAATCATTACTTTTAGCCATGCTTTTGAAAATAATATTAGAAAATTAATTAAAGGACTTCCCACTATGACTCAATCAACTTCACAACATGCATCTTTAAAAAACACACCAATATTCGCTCCACAAATCTCTGTCCCTGCTACCTATATGCGCGGCGGCACCTCAAAAGGCACCTTCTTTAAACTCTCCGACCTACCAGAACGTTGCCAAGTTGCTGGCGAGTCGCGCGATAATTTCCTATTACGTGTCATCGGTAGCCCTGACCCTTATGGTAAGCAAATTGACGGCTTAGGAAATGGTAGCTCTAGCACCTCAAAGACAGTAATCTTATCCAAGTCTGAAAAAGAAGACCACGATGTTAACTATCTGTTTGGACAGGTAAATATTGCCAAGCCGATGATTGATTGGGCGGGTAACTGTGGTAATTTAACCGCTGCCGTTGGTGCTTGCGCGATTAATATGGGCTTGGTTGATGCGGATAAAGTTGCTAGCAGTACGGACGACGGCATTTGTGAAGTACGCATCTGGCAAGAGAATATCAGTAAAACCATTATTGCCCATGTGCCTGTTTACTTAGATGAACAAGGCAAGGTACAAGTCCAAGAAACGGGCGATTTTGAGCTAGATGGTGTGACCTTTCCTGCTGCCGAAGTAAAGATTGAATTTATTGATCCAGTAGATTCATCTAGTGATATGTTCCCGACAAACAATCTAGTCGATGATTTTGATGTGTCTGGTTGTGGCCTAAATACTGATAACGTAAAGGCGACCTTTATCAGTGCGGGTATCCCAACCATCTTTATGAAAGCAGAAGATTTGGGCTTTACCGGTACTGAGCTGCAAGGTGATATCAACAGCGATAGCGAAACCTTGGCTAAGCTTGAAAAAATCCGTGCCAAAGGCGGTGTTGCGATGGGCTTGTTTAAAGATGTCTCCGAGGCACAAACCAGTCAGCATATTCCAAAAATTGCTTGGGTTGCTCCTGCACAAAGTTATAGCGCATCAAGTGGTAAAGCAGTTAATGCTGATGATATTGATCTCGTTGTACGTGCGATGAGTATGGGGCAACTGCATCATGCAATGATGGGCACAGCAGCAGTAGCGATTGCAGCAGCAGCGACTACTCAGGGAACGTTAGTTAATGAGGCAGCAGGTGCAGGCGAGCTTAGTGAGGTGCGTTTTGGTCATCCATCAGGGACCTTATTGGTTGGTGGTAAAACAGAACAAGTCGCTGGACGTTGGCAAGCCAAAAAGGTGTCGATGAGCCGCTCTGCTCGTCGTATCATGGTTGGTGAAGTGTTTGTACCAGCAGATGCGTTTTAAATGTTTATTATTTGTTCGATTTCTTTAATACTTATACTCTGAATAGCTTTTTGCTTGCGTTTGTTTTACTCTAATAAAATGCCAACTTCTCCTACTCTTAATAAATCACCACTAGACAAAAAGCCGCCGCTCAAAAAAACGGAGCGGCGGGCTTTGCTGTGGGATATCCTAAAAAAGCTTGCCGTCTTTGCTCAGCCTTATCGCTTAATAATCATTGCTACCTTGATATTGACGGTGCTAGGCTCCTTTACGGCTCAGGTTAATGCCTTTGTACTGCGCTATGCTGTTGATACCTTGACCGAAATCGCCACCCTTACCGAGCCTTGGGAAGCTGGCGTGCGCATGCTCACTATTATAAGTGTGGTATTGCTGACTAAAGAGATATTGTCGATATTCATCTCGTTTGGACAGCGCTTTTATGGTGAAAAGATTCGTATCAATCTCTCGCGTGATTTATCGCAAAAAATCATTGAGCGTATCTTAACTTACCGTATGGCGTTTTATACCAGTAGTGAAAACGACAGTGGTAAGCTGCAAACCCGTATCGATTATGGCGTTAGCAGTCTTACAAGCCTAGTACAGAACTTCTTTATCGATATGCTACCGCTGTTTGCAAGTGCCATTGTATCGCTAATCATTATGTTTTCGACCAACTTTTGGATAGGCTTGGTTGGTCTGATTATTATCCCGATTTACTTTTTTATCAGTCAAAAACAGGCAAAGCGTTTGCAAGGTTTCCGCCGGCAGATGCGCGGCTTTAGAGAAGCCAAAAGTGGTCTTGTTATCTCGCTGATTAACTCAATCAGTGTCGTAAAGTCCTTTGTGCGCGAGTCTATCGAGGCGGAGAAGCATTTAACCATTCAAAAGGATATGACTGATAATCAGCTGCGTATTCGTAGTATTGGTTTTATTTATGATGCGATAAAAACCTTTATCGAACAAATCGGTGTAGTGGCTATCATACTACTGACTTCTTATTTCGTGCTAAACGGTCAGATGACCATTGGGATGATTTTATTTCACGTCATGCTGTTTCAAAACGTCGCGGCCCCTATCCGTCAATTACATCGCATATATGATCAAATTAACAATGCGCTTACCTATGCCGAAGGATTTTTTGAGATTTTAGAGGACGATGATCAAGTTGAAAAAGTCTCTGGTTTGAGTAGCAAAAACTTAAAAGGTCATATTGAGCTTAAACATGTCAACTTTACCTATCCTAATGGCACCCAAGCGCTAAAGGATGTCAGTTTTACCATCAAGCCCAATCGCATTACGGCGCTGGTGGGCTTAAGTGGTGCTGGCAAGAGTACGATTATCAATCTGTTGGTAAGGTTTTATGAGCCTGACGCCGGCACGATATGCTTAGATGGTCAGAATCTAGCCGACTACGATACCCATGAGCTACGGCAAAATATCGGCTTGGTATTACAAAGCAACCATATTTTCTCAGGTACGATTAGCGAAAATATTCGTTATGGCGATATGAATGCAAGTGAGGATGATATTGTGGTTGCAGCTAAGAAAGCTTCGATTCATGAGCAAGTCATATCACTAGCAAAAGGCTATGAAAGTAGTGCAAAGTCCCTATCAGGCGGACAGCAGCAACGTATTGCATTGGCAAGAATGTTTTTAAAGGATCCGCCGATTGTGTTTTTGGATGAACCAACGGCGAGCTTAGATGCCATTGCCAGTCAACAGGTTAAGAAAAGCCTAGATTTGATTAAAAAAGATCGTACCGTGATTATGGTATCGCACAATATTGCCCAAATTATCGATGCTGATGATTTAGTAGTAATAGAAAACGGGCGCGTGGTTGAGACAGGTACTCACGAAGCACTATATGAGCAGCGCGGTAAATACTTTGAGATATTCAGCGCGATGTCTGACAGTTTAAACTTGGATAAAATCAGTCAAACCTTAAATAGTTAATGTAGGGTGAAATCGTTATAATGCTCAGGCATTGATGCATTATTTCTGTATTTAGAATATTTATAATTTATGTTGTTACCCTATATAAGCCCTTTAAATTGTTAGAAGCTATTTGACTATGACCTGTGAATTTTCTATAAAAACCTTTGATGAGCTGACCACCGTTGATCTTTATCATATCTTAAAAGCCCGCTCACAAGTATTTGTGGTGGAGCAAAACTGCCCGTATCAAGATATGGACGAGGTGGACTTTGACTGCTTACATCTGGTTGCCCATCAAAATGAAGCCTTGATTGGCTATTGCCGAATTATCCCGCCGTCATTTAATCACAAAAAATCCTCGGTTAATCCGTCAGGTCCGATACCGGCGATTGGCAGAGTTCTGGTGTTAGCAGAGCACCGCGGCAATGGTGTCGCCCGTCAAATAATGCTTGAGGCCATCAAGTACTGCCGCAAAAAGTATGGTAAAAAAACCATTATTATCTCCGCACAGACTTATTTGCTAAACTTTTACGAATCACTTGGATTTATCGTTGAAGGTGAACGCTATCTTGAAGACGGTATCGAGCATGTCATCATGGTTTTACCCGTCATTAAGAAAGTAAAAGTACAAAAAGAAAGCTCAGGGATGATGAGTAGTATTCTCAGTTTTTTACTATTGATACTGTCATTGTTATTCATTGTTGGGTTAGTTTATCTCATGATTTGATGGCGCGCGTTTTTATCTTTACCTTGAATACGCTCATAGGCAAATCATTAAACCATAAAACAGTCTTACACGACTTCACTGTTGTTCGATATTGAGTATGCTATTTTTGATACATGACTGATTAATAAATGTCTAAGACGACTTTATTAATCGCTCAAATATTCGACTCAAGGAAGAGGTAACGACTATGTCTACGACTCAAAACGCCACGGTAGAGAGCAATGTTCGTCCAGAGTATGACGATGAAATTCAAAAAATCGCCGACTATGTGCTAAATTACTCTATCGATGCAGACTCGCCCAATAGTGCTGATGCTTGGAATACCGCCCGCTACTGTTTGATGGATACGCTAGGGTGCGGATTATTGGCACTGCGCTTTCCTGAATGTACCAAGCACCTAGGACCCGATTGCGCTGATCAAATCACCCCTAACGGCGCGCGCGTACCCGGTACACCCCATAGACTCGACCCTATTAAAGCCGCTTTTGATATTGGCTGTGTGGTGCGCTGGCTTGATTATAACGATACGTGGCTTGCGGCTGAATGGGGTCATCCTTCGGACAACTTGGGTGGTATCTTGGCAGTAGCGGACTATATAAGTCAGCAAAATGTCAGCCAAAATAAAGTACCGCTCACGATGCATGACGTACTAGAAGCGATGATTATGGCGCATGAGATTCAAGGGGTGCTTGCCTTAGATAATTCATTCAACCGTGTGGGTTTAGACCATGTGTTCCTAGTCAAATTAGCCTCAACGGCTGTGGTCGCTAAACTCTATAAATTACCACGTGAGCGCATCATGGCGGCGATCTCGCAAGCGATTGTGGATGGTCAAGCGCTGCGTACCTATCGTCATGCACCTAATGCTGGTAGCCGTAAATCATGGGCGGCAGGCGACGCCACCAGTCGTGCGGTACGCTTAGTCGATATTACTCGTCGCGGCGAGATGGGCATCCCTGGGGCATTAACCGCTCCGCAATGGGGCTTTTATGATGTGTTGTTTAGCCATACCAATAAAGATTTGGCACTCAAACCTGAAGGCGAGCGCCGCTTTACCTTCCAGCGCGAGTTTGGTAGCTACGTGATGGAAAATATTTTGTTTAAGATAAGCTTCCCTGCCGAGTTTCATGCCCAGACCGCTTGTGAAGCGGCTGTCATTTTGCATCCACGTATCGATGATAGAATTGATGAGATTGAGAAAATCGTTCTGACTACTCATGATTCAGCCATTCGAATCATCTCGAAAGAAGGCGCGCTTGCTAATCCTGCTGATCGCGATCATTGTTTGCAATATATGGTTGCAGTGCCTTTATTGACCGGCGACTTGATGGCAGAGAATTATGAAGACGATTACCACGCGCAGCATCATATCTTGATTGATGGGCTGCGCCGTAAGATGGTTGTTGTCGAAGATGCCAGCTATTCGAAAGACTACCATGACCCAAGCAAACGCTCGATTGCCAATGCCATTCAGATATTCTTTAAAGACGGCAGCAGTACCGATAAAGTCGCTGTGGAATATCCTATT
Organism: Psychrobacter immobilis; assembly: GCF_904846175.1. Lineage (GTDB taxonomy): Bacteria > Pseudomonadota > Gammaproteobacteria > Pseudomonadales > Moraxellaceae > Psychrobacter > Psychrobacter immobilis_E. The sequence continues at coordinate 16,392 of NZ_CAJGZM010000001.1, forward strand.
GGTCATAAACGCCGCCGCGCTGAAGGCATCCCTGTATTAGAAGCGAAGTTCCGAGCAAGTTTGGCGACGCGCTTTATTGACAGTCGCTGTGCGGATATTTTTGCTCTATGTGATGATCAAAAGTGTTTGGAGCAAACCCCTGTTAATGAGTTTATGGATTTATTCGTCGCTAATTAATTTTAAAGCGTATCAATAATTCAGGTGCCTTTTCATTTTCATTAATAGTGTTTTTACCAATCTTTTACCAAGGAATGGACTGACCTGCCCAATCGACAAAACAACCAGATTGGGCGGCAGTCATACTATCAAGCATTTCTATTAAGTGTTCAGCGCTATAAGATGGCGAGAATAGCTTTTCGTCAGCCACATTGCTTTGAAAGGGTGATGATAACTGGGTATCAACCGTACCGGGTTGCATGACGACCACGCAGACAGCCTTTAGCGACCGATTCCATTCAATACTCAAATTTTTCATACCCATATTCAGTGCCGCTTTACTCATACGGTAGCTGTACCAACCGCCAAGCTCATTGTCACTAATACTACCCACACGAGCCGATATGGTCGCAAAGACTGCAGGGTTGTCAGCGTCACGTTCAGCTTTTGCAAGTAATGGCTTGATATGCTTGGCAATAAGCAGACTGGCTAAGGCATTAATCTGCATATTCTGTAAAAAAAAGTCAGTCTCTAGTTGTCGTAGCGCTTTTTCTGGTTGATTATTTGGCGTATGCAATAACCCCACACAGTTAATCACCCAATCGATATGAGTGGCTTGCTGCTTAATCTCAGTAACGGCTTGTTCAATGCTTTTCTCATTGCTGACATCAATCGGTAACCAGTGCAAATTATCGGCGGTAAAGTCAGGCTGATTTGTATGATAAGTGGCAAATATTTTTCCGTTGCCACTGCTTTTATTATTAGCAGTCATCTCTATTAGCTGTTTAACAATCGCCTGACCAATACCGCCGCTACCGCCAACGATTAAGTAGTTTTTTTTATTCATAAAGCATTCCTTATTGCTATCTGTATTATGAGCTGTTGCTAATCTGCATTCATTTTGGCGTATTTACTTTACATTTACTATGCTAAAACGCTAAGAATAATAGAAGTTATCGCTATTCTATATAGGCTACAATAATCACTGAGGGGTAAATACTCGACATCTATCAATTGAGATGTCTAAATGCCTTTAACGTTTAATCTTAACGTTTTAACTTTAACAAACGCCTTTATACGGATATCATCGCCCTATGCTATCGCCCCAAGACCAATTGACCGAGCTGGTACGGACGCTTGAGACGCAGCAACATGTCTTTGCCACTGACCCGCTACTCATCACAGAAAAGCTGCAAGGTGAGGATGGGAAACCCATGCAAAAGTTGCATCGCCGCGCCTCGCGTATAGATAGTAACGGTGCGCTGGTACGTGTGCTCGGTAAGATTGATGGTCGTATCAAAGGTATTATGCTAGTTATGAGCGTGGTGTGGTGCATCTCGGGGTTTTTGGGGTTGTTTACCCTACTACAGACCAATGTAGTGAATTTCTTTTATGTGCTGGTCTGTCTGCTTGGGTTTCATACGATTATGCTGTTAGGCTGGCTAGTCATGACTTTGATTAATCAAGGTAAGCAGTCGTCAAATTGGTTTGCCAGTTTCGTGAGCCCAAGCTATCTGATACGTGGTAAGGACGATATCACCAAAGCGGCGGTTGATTTGTACGAGCGTCAATTACAACATAGCGGTATGCGTTGGTATCTAGGACGCTTTAGCCATCAATTATGGCTAGCTACCTTGACCGGTATGCTGCTGGCGATCATATTTTTGTTGATCGTGCGTCAGTACAGTTTTAGCTGGGAGTCGACATTACTCTCTGATCAGGCTCTTATCACTTTGACTCAAGTACTCGGCTGGTTACCAAGTATGGTAGGATTTACGGTGCCGGACAGTGCCGCTATCGTTCAGAGCCGTTTAGTGACTGACGCTATGCCCTTATCGATGGCGCGGCAATGGGCCGGCTTATTGGTCGGTAGCTTGCTGATGTACGGTATTGTACCAAGGGCGATTGCTTGGGCATTTTGCGCATTGATGTTCCGCCGTAAAAAGATGCGCTTGGATATCAAGCAGCCGTATTATCAAAAGATTCTGAACTTTTGGCAGCGTCATGTGGTCGATGAAGATGATTTTAAAGCAGCGCCCGCTCCTGTCGCGCCAAAAGCGACGCTTAGTACTGGCAAGAAACTGGTTGCTTTACTTGAATACCCATCACAGCAGGATAATTGGTGGCAATCAGGACTTAATGCCGATATTAGTAGCAATAGTAACGTTAGTAATGTTGAGAACTTCGGTATTCTTGACGACCGTGATGATATGGATCGATTAATGACTTACTTGGACAGCCATCCGGTTCAAGTACTATTAGGCATTCATAGCAAGGCTTTACCCGACCGAGGTACGCTGCGTAAACTTGATCGTATTGCCGAACATGCCGCAGACGGCCTTATTGTACAACTGCTCAGTGATGCCAACACTGCTAACACCAACTTGCAAGAGCAAGACTCAGAAAACCAAGACGTTCGTTATCAGCAATGGCAAACTGCCCTTGCCGCTCGGAAAATTGGTCTAGTGACGTCCTCTAATATCGATACTCAATAATATTAATAATAAGATTCTATTATGAATAATCAAAACAATAACGATCAAAATAACAATCAAGATGATGCTAAACCTGTCGGTCTCTTTGCCGATAAAGCCTATGGGCCAACACCCGACTCAGAAAACGATTCAAAGAATACCAATACAGAGCTATCGTTGAATAAACAGACATTGCATAAAAAAGCGTCAGATGAGCAAGTCCTACCTGTTAATACTGCCTCTAAAAAAACCATTGCCAGTGGCGAAGCACTGAAACTAGCGGTCGTTGGTCATACCAATACGGGTAAAACGTCACTATTACGCACGTTACTACGTGATGTTTATTTTGGGGAAGTAAAAAACGAAGCAGCAACCACCCGCCATGTAGAGCAAGCAAAATTGACCGACAGCCAAACGGGCGAAGTATTGGTGGTGCTTTATGACACACCGGGTTTAGAAGATGCTTCAGGGTTAATGGATTGGCTAGAAGACAACACTGCCAGTCGCCGTGATGGTATTGAGCGTTTGCAGCAGTTTTTGGCAGCCGACATTGCCCAAGGCGGCGATGCGCTAACTAGCAATGAGGACTACAGCCAAGAAGCCAAAGTCATCCGTCAGCTACTGGCAAGTGATATGGCCATCTATGTCGTCGATGCGCGTGAGCCGGTACTCGGTAAGTATAAAGATGAGCTGGCTATTTTATCTTGGGCGGCGATACCTGTTATGCCGGTATTTAATTTTACTGACAGTCAAGATGCGAATATCGATGAATGGCAGACGATGCTGGCAAGACGTAATTTGCACATCTCAACGCGTTTTGATTCCGTGGCTTTTGAGTTTAAGGATGAGATGCGCTTATGGCAAAATCTTACCACTATGCTTACCCATTCTGAGATGCTTGAACAACTGATGGCACGCCGTACGGAAAACTGGGCGCAGCTCTATGAAGAAGCCAATATAATCATTGCGGATTTTTTATTAAATGTCGCATCATTTGTGCGTGAAATTAGTGAAGATGATGACCCAATGCCCGTGCTTGCACAAATGCAAGAAGCGGTCAGACAGAGTGAACGTGCAATGCAGCACAACCTGCTTAACTTATATAAATTTTATGATAACGCCGTGGCAGCAACGCCGCTTGAGTTACAAGCCTATCAGCAAGACCCTTTTGATCCTGAACTGCTCAAAAGCTATGGTATTCGCACGACATCGGGTGCAGCAGCGGGCGCATTATTAGGCTTGGGCATTGATGCTGCAGCATTGGGTACCACTTTAGGTTTGGGCGCGGCCATTGGCGGTATCGCAGGCGGGCTATTATCGAATACCAGTAGTATCGCTGATAGAATCACTGGGGTAAAACGTTTGTATATCGACCCTGCCACCCTAACCTTACTCGCAACTCGAGCGATAGATTTACTCACCGCCCTGTGTCATCGTGGTCATGCGGCAACCGATGCCACCCAACTGATATATAGCGGCGCAAAAAATAATGCTGAAATGTCAACTAACGAAAATAAAGATAATGTCGTGACGCCATGGCCACCACATAAATTACCAAGTGAGCTTAAAAAAGCTCGTGGCAAACCGCAGTGGTCGTCGCTTAGTAGCGGTAAGTCCGAACAGGCTCAGCTACTGCGTACAGATATGGCATGGTCGCTGGCAAGCAAATTACAATTATATAAGCCTGAGCATTAACAGTCGATTTATTATATTTTTCAAACATCTGGTTTTCAAACAACCTTTACGATGATGGGCGTAATAGCATACTTAATGCTTCAGTACCGCGTACGTCTGTTTGCTGCAGATAGATCGGATACAGTGGATAATTGGTAAACGTGTTTTCAATATCCTGCAGCAATTGCTGTTGCCGCTCGGCACGAAGACGCCAAAAATCATCTGACTGAGTTGGTGCTATCAGCTGATTAATGACTACCGCGGCTGGTGTGAGTTTACTCTCTTCCAGTTGTTCGATAGCGCGTTTGGTTTCTGCTAAGGGCAATACGTCGGCAGTCATAATTAAAACAATCGCTGTCTTTGTACGGTCATGGAGTAGTATCCCTGCTTGTCGAAACAGCTGTTTACGTTTTTCTAGCACTGCTACGGCTTGCTCCCAGCGGTCGGGTTTTTTTGGGGCAAAAGGATTGGCTATATCATGCTTCTGATTGCTGCTCTGACTTTTATCTCTTTGGTTATGGCTGTCTAAATGGTTTGCGACTGAGCGTAATTTTGCCTGTCGCCGTTGCTGTGCTAGCAGCCCATCTGTCCACGCGCCCATCATCTCTGGCAATACGAGTAAGCGCAATGTATGCCCAGTTGGTGCGGTATCAAATATGATATGTTCATAATTGGCATTTGCAGCCGTGATTAAATGCTGACACATAGATTCGAGCATAGCCGCTTCTTGTGCGCCAGGTGCTGACTTTGATAGTCGCAGATGCTCACGGATTTTGGGCATCATATCTGGATTGGCATAAGATTTAATGGTGGATTCAACTTGAGCAAAATGCACATCGACGATGACATCGGGGTTGAGCTCAATAGCATCAAGATACGGCGTGATGGCAGTTTTTTCGTTATTGAGCCGTACATTTAATACATCACCCAAGCTATGCGCTGGATCGGTTGAGACAATCAAGGTCTTTTTTTGCTGGCTCGCATAATAACTGGCCAGTGCCGCGGCAGTCGTGGTTTTACCGACTCCGCCTTTGCCACCAATAAATATGATAGGTTGCGTCGATAGTTGGTCTACTAATCCATGTAGAGGATGTAATGCCATATTGGTATCTCAATTTTAATTCACATAAACTTTTATTCATTCATCTTTTATCATTTTTTTCTTATAAAGCCAACCAGCAGATGACCTAACAGCAACCGACGTGGTCAAAGGGGCATTTATCCATACCCATGCGTGTATGCCATTCATGGAAGTTTTCTAAAAATAGCGGCTGTAACTCTAAGGTATAAAAGCTGGCAGGATTATCAATGCCTAGGCTCTCTGCAAACATCAGCAGCATAAAGAAATCTTCTTCATCACGTGCCGCGCGTGCCATCGTCTGGCGATAAGGGGCATGATAAAACTCATTTAATCCTGCCGCAAAACGTTGCCACCATGGTGCTTTGTCTTCTAATTGCTTTGCCTTGCCTTCTAGCTCTCTTGGTATCGGGTTATCTTCCATGATTTACTCACTTCTGCTTATTTCTTACCATCTATCATGCCTATCTCATACAAAAAACGCCAGCAATTGCTGCTAGCGCTTTTTATTGATACAAGTGTATATGATAGCTTTTAATCTCAATTAGGAATCCGTTTTACCTTTATGTAATGTCCATTCTTTACGCAGTACTGATAGACTTTCGAACGTTACTAGAATCGTTGCGATTAAGATAATAATGTCCATAATGATAAGCAGCCAATTGCCATCTGTAAAAAAGGTTTTTAGCTGAATTAATAAGGCAAAGACAGTCATAACGAGCAAGAATGACAAGGGTGCTAAGGTGTACCAAACTGGCTTACCTTTACGTAATAATATAATCGTGACAATCATTAGGGTTAAAGCCGCCATGAGCTGATTGGTAGTACCAAATAATGGCCAAATAATCATGCCGCCCGCGCCATCAATACCACCGGCGCCAAATGCTAATAATAGACAGCTGCCGACAGCAAGAAAAGTGGCTACGACACTCTTACTTAGCACTGGAATATTATAAAACTCACCAAACTCTTGGAATATATAACGTTGTAAACGGACACCAGTATCCATCGTAGTGCCGGCAAATAAGGCTGCCATAACAGTCAGCATCGTTTGTGAAAGTACCATATCGATACCAACGCCTGCATTTAATATGGTCGCACCACCATCAATAAAGGCGCCAATAGAACCGTCGCCAAATTTTTGATAAACCGCTTGCCAATCGCCGAGTGTCGCAAAACCTGCGGTGGCCGCAAGAATGGCACCCAATGCGAGCATGCCTTCACCCATGGCACCAAAATAACCAACGAAGCGCACATCGCCTTCTTTATCAATCTGCTTAGAAGTCGTTCCGGTCGCCACTAAGCCATGGAATCCTGAGATAGCCCCGCAAGCAATAGTAACGAACAATAATGGCATTAATGAAGGCGTACCGATGGGTAAATCGTGATTAATCGCTGGCGCAACAATGTTTGGCGTCGCAATAAATACGGCTGCATACAATAAAATCAAACCAACAAATAATTGTAGCCCATTAATATAATCGCGCGGCTGCAGTAGCATCCATACTGGTAATAATGAGGCAATCGCGGCATAGGCAAATAAGATAATAATCCATATGGCGTTATCAGGTAGTCCCATAAAGGTCTCTGGTAACACTACTGGAAACATGGGACCGAGATAGATAAGTCCATATAAAGCGACGACGCCAATGATGGATACCCAAACCAGATTCATCTTATAACGATAAATACACTGACCGATAATAAAGGCTACAACCAATGCGCCCCAGACAGGTAACACAGAAGACGGCGTTTTTATCATCATATTGGCAATAGCGACGCCAAATACCGCGTTCACCATTAATAATAATAGAAAAATAACCACCATCATTAAGCTACGCACACGTGTGCCCATGACGGTACCAGCAATCGAGCCAATAGATTGACCTTTATTGCGCATACTGGCCCAAATGGCTGACATATCATGTACGCCTGCCATAAAAATGGTGCCTAAAACAACCCAAATAATAGCGGGCACCCAGCCCCAAATAACCGCAATAGCAGGACCGATAATTGGTGCCGCTCCTGCTACAGAGGTAAAATGATGCCCCCACAATACATATTTATTGGTGGGGATATAATCTACCCCATCCTTCATCGTATGGGCTGGCGTGGGACGACTGTTATCCAAGGCCAAAATCTTAGTGGCGATAAATTTTGAGTAAAATAGATAACCGCAAAGCATTGCGGCCACACCAACCACCAGTACAATAGCACTATTCATCTTATCTCTCCCTAGACAAGTATTAGATAGCCTTATAAGTTCAAGCTTTTTAAATCAAAATCTTAAAAATATGCTAGATTAGTGAGCAGTGAGTGACTCGGCTCACTGTTTTTCGAGAAACAGTTGTTAAGAAAACAGCTATTAAGGAAATAACAGCACTTCTTCTTATCATTAACGGCTAACAAAGCATAGCATTTTAAGATTCAGACACCTGGCTAATTAGCCATAAAGTATGATGAGTCTTTACTTATTCTGTGGTTTAAATAGTAACTTATTTAACAGTAAATGTAACGTTGGTGAAACATTAAAAACAATAAATACAGGGATTAAAATGACACATTATTTTGGATTCGTACCTTCAGATGAATTGAAAGCGTTGATTATTGAGGCGGAGCAAGTCATTGAATCAAACGACAAAACAGATTATTACCCATATCGTGATGCACTTACCCATCAAACGGCGCGCGACCTTACGGATAAATTATTGGTTGGACTGGTAGATATTATTCCAAATCCTGAGCGCCAAGCCTCTATGCGTAAAATCGTTGGTACGATTGAACGGGCGACGGATACCCTACTCAATATTCTATTGGGTAAAGAAAACAACGAAGAAGTAATGCCAAGCTTTCATTTTTTGAGAGATCAAGCGACCTTTATTGATAACGAAGGTGTGAAGCGTATCGGTTTTAAATTATCAGATGCAGACGCTAAAATCATTGATGACGGTTTTGCGGCGATTACACCCGAACACGTTGACAGAGTGGCATTTAAAAAAGCACTTGAGACCGTAAATGAAGAGACATTAACGCATTTTATCAGTCGCTACTCTGAAACGTTGAAACTTGGCATGATTAAGCGTAAGTCTGTGCCAGTTGCAAAAGCCGCTATTGATAAAGGTATGAGCATGGCATTAAATAAACTGCTACCTGACTTACCTGATGCGTCATTAAACCGTTTGGCGAATTATTATCGTCCTTTTATCGTGAAAAAGCCTGAATAACGAATATTATGTTTTTATTAAGACTGTAGTGTTGGGCAAATTTGCTAAAATTTGCTAAAATAGGCGGCACTTTTATCAAAGGCGCAACTCATGACCCAAATTAGTAATCAAGAAATCGAAAAAACCCTGCGCAACTCAGAGTGCCTAATCAGCAGTATCGAAGTAGCCGCTGCTTATGAGCGCCTTGCCGCCCAACTCAACCTACATTATGCCGGTTTAAACCCAATCGTGATGGTGGTTATGAACGGTGGGCTTATCCCAGCCGGTCAACTACTGACTCATCTAACGTTCTACCATCGCATGCATTATATCCATGCGTCGCGCTATCGTGATAACGCCGGTACCAATGAGCTTGATTGGAAATTCAAACCTGATGTGAGCATCGAAGGCGAACACGTCTTATTGATTGATGATATTTTTGACGAAGGCATCACGCTAAAAGCCATCGTTGAAGAATTGGGTAAAGAAAATCCGTTATCTATTGAGTCTTGCGTGTTGCTAAATAAAGAGCACGATCGTAAGGTTGCAGACTTTGATGTTGATTTTGTTGGTATCAATGTCGCAGACCGCTATGTTTATGGCTGTGGTATGGATTTCCATGGTTACTTGCGCCATTTGCCTGGTATCTATGCTATTAAAGAAGACAAAATGTAAATCTGAAAATTCAAGTTTAAAAAAGCATCCGATATAGGATGCTTTTTTTTACGCTATTTTTTTACCTTTTTATAACCTTCAACGAACTGATAATCTTAAAAGGTAGAATCAACCGCCTACTCTAGCAGTTTTTCAAACTGTAAGCTCAGTCCAGTTTGACGCATCGTTGGTGTTGATAATGCGGAGGTCAATGCCGAGGCAGTGCTAAAAATAGAAACTTGTTTTTTAGCGCGTGTGACAGCCGTATAAATCAACTCTTGGCTTAATAAGCGTGCATTATTATCATCGAAGCTAATCGCTACATGGTCAAATTCCGACCCTTGGGATTTATGAATGGTCATCGCATACGCAGTCGCAATCATCTCATCACTTAGCATATTGATATTAACACCCTGTTTTTTGTTCTCAAAAAATACCTGTAGTCGCCCTTTTTCTACTTGCAGACAGATACCGATGTCACCGTTAAATAGCCCTAGCTCATAATTATTTTGCAATACCATGACTGGACGACCGTGATACCAAGGTGATTTGGAAAGTGGTAACTTTAACTGAGTTTTATGCTGCTCGCTCAGATAATTATTGATGTAATGGTCACCGCAGCGGCCATGATGCCCAGCCGTTAAAACTCGAAAACGATTAAGTAGCTCTATAAGCTCACCAAACTCAGTAAGATATTCTTTAGTTGGTATGGATTTCGCTATTTTAATCTTATTTAGTATTTTATTGGTTTGGTTGAAGTATTTAAGGTAATTATTGGATATTACTTTGAGAAATTTATAATTACTTAGGCTATTTTCTATCTTATTATTAATTCTACTGCTGTCAGTTTCTTCATTATTGCCCGCTGTCAGATGATAAAAACTTAATGCGTCATCCTTTTGAAGAAGCTGCCAAACAGCGTCCATATTTTCGCTTCGGTTCTGACTCTTATCTGTTTGGTTAATCAGTTTAGCAAGCTTACCAATACCTGAATCCTCTTTAAACCGGCGACTGGCGATTAAACGTTGGTGCACGTCTTGTAGCGCCTCTATACGGCACAAATCTGCCAATACAGCCCCCGCATCGACCGCTGCTAGCTGATTGGCGTCACCAAGTAGTATCAGCCGCGCATTGGGCTTTATGGCGCTCACTAGATGATTGGCAAGCTCTACACCAAGCATCGAAGCTTCATCAACGATGACGATGTCTTCACTGAGTGGATTATCTTTATGGTAGCGTGGGCGCCCGCCCTGCCCGATGCCGAGCAAGCGATGTATGGTTTTCGCCTCTGGCAGTTGCATAGAGACACCTGCTTGCTGTATGGCATTCTGCAACGACTCTTGCATACGTTGCGCCGCCTTCCCTGTCGGAGCCGCTAGTGCTAAATTGGCTTTTGACTCACTACCCTTCTCATCTGCTGCTTGTTCTTGCTGTAGTGCCATGACTAACTGGGCAACGGTAAAGGTCTTGCCGGTCCCTGGCCCACCAGTGATAATACTAAATGCTGAGCGATTGGCCATATGGATAGCATCTTGCTGCTCATCAATTAGCGACGAACTTAGTTTAATCGGTAGCTCAACAAGGCTTTGATTTTTAATACGCAGCACATGCTGCGCCAGAGCGAATTCTGCTTGCCAAGTACGATGCAACCACAAAGTTATTTTTATAGATTGATTATTTAAGTCCTCGTCTATTTGAAAGACAATGGGACTTGTAATATCGTTTTTATCTTTTGTGTTGCTATTAAAAAGTGCGTGTTTACTTAATAATTCACTGAAATCGCTTAGGCTAATTTCTTTCGAGTCAGTACTATTAGCTATATCTTTTAGCGATTGATAAAGCTTTACCCAAGCTTTTCGGCGCTGCTCTAATATGCGTTTGTCATAGGCTGACAGTGTGGATTGGCGTAATGCCGACTCCCAAATAGAATCTTCTTCTAGCAGCTCATTAATAGATATGTCTGTCATATTGGTGTTGGTGAATGCCGACCACAGCGGCTGTACTAAAGGTTGTAATAGCTGTTGCTGCCAAGCAAATAGCCCATTATCGGCATTCATAGCCTCACCGCTTGCGACGTTATGAAAAGCATCAAGCGCTAGAACGGTATGCCCTTCCTCTAAACGCTGCACCAGCACTTCAAATAGCGTCTCAAACAACCAATCTTGCATGTCACCCGACTCATTTGAGCTATTGGGTAGCAGCTGACTTTGATAGGCAGTCTGCGTTTGTGCGCGGCGCTGCAATAAATATTGGCTAATCGTCGTCGCCCAACTATTGCCAGCGTTATCACCGACAGTATTTTGAGCGCTATTTGTTGCTTTTGCTGGCTTGCTCACGCTGTTTATACTTTTAACATCACTCATTATTTATCCATTTTTATCATTATTTTAAGGTTATTAATTTAAAAATTATAAAGCGCTAGGGCTACCAAACATCTCATCCAACGCTTTGACCAGCTCAAACGGTATTTGCCACTGAATCCGCCCATAATTATGTGCACCTTGTGAGTCAATACCACGCAAGAATACATACTCTACTGCGCCTAAATACTGTGTTTCATTACCGACGTAACCCTTTAAACGCAAGCGTAAAAACCGATGCAAAGCGACTTGATAAATGGCGGCTTGTAACCAGTAACCTGCTTTATTCATAGCGGCGCTTAGATTTTCGTTGTTATAATTACTTAGGCTATTTCCTAAATAGTTACTTTTATAGTCCACCACGTAGTACTTGCCAGCGTACTCATAAACGAGGTCAATCTCACCGCGTAAGTACCGATAAATATGATTCGCATACTGCGGAGTGAGCTCAATATGTTTCTCAGGCTCATCAGGTAAATACTGCGCAAAGATGCGGTTGATACCTTCAGGGGTAAAGTCTTCTGACAATCCCATGTTAAAGCCAAGCTCAGCGATACGCTTTTTAGGCGCTATTGCTTGTAAAGGCTGTCCAGAGGCCAGTAATGGAGCAGCCAATACATCAGCTACCCAAGCCATTAGCTCTTCATGAGCAACCCCTAGCTGACTTGTCTCAGTCAAATCGATATTGTCGGCATCAGGCTCGACAGGTAATGTCTTGCCTTGTTGTAATCGCTGCTGAGCGCTAGCGCTGGCATAACTGATCGGTAGCTGATACTGACGAATACTTTGATCAATAATAGCGGACCATTTACTATTATCTGTAAAGTCTATCTTTTCAAAAATCTCATGCAAGAATGTACCGGCATTTGCACCCTTCACAAAGCGGAAGCGAATATCGTCACTGGATACTAGATTGCTCTCATTACCGTTTAATGAGACCGTTTTACGCTCACCATCACTTTGAGACACCTGAGAATCAGAAGCCAGATGCATACTATCGGTTAGGTCTAAGTCATCTTCTATCGCATCATCAAACACCGCTAATGCTTGACTCTTTTCGCCAAGCTGACGCGATAGTGCGGTAAAGCTGGTCTTAGCCCAGCCTTTGAACGAGTTTAGTTGTATCTGGGCATAAGCGCTTTGGTAATTAATGCGCCTTAGCGTCTGTAACTCAGAGGAGGCATTAATATGGTTAGTATGTTGAGGCGTTTTACTGGTCTTAAGCATAGTTTCAGCGATGGGCTCAATCGTTGTATATTCTAGCCAGTCCACATAATCTTTTAGATAGTCTGGTAATTCAAGATTCTTACCTTTACCGTTTAGCCACTGGGCAATTGGTTTTAGATGATCGTCCTGATTTTTGCCAGAATCACTAAACACCATATATAATTGCTCACTGGCACGTGTAAAAGCAACGTAAGCCAGTCGTCTGAGCTCTTCATAGTTTTCTGTGGTTTCAAACTGGGTGTAATAATCGGTTGGCTTTTCACCTTTAGCAGATTTACTATAGCGCTTGCCTTTACTGGCAGACAGACGGCGTTCTGTCTTATTTTCTTCTGCCTCATGGTCATATAAAAATAGATTATTTTTGCTACGCTCACCAGCTTTTTTACTAGCAGCGTCCATGCCAACAACATAGACAATCGGGAACTCAAGGCCTTTAGATTTATGAATAGTCATAAGCTGCACACCTGACTCTGTCGGTAGTGGCTGCTGCTGCGCCCATTCTGGCGTACGGCTACTATTCATATTTTTCTTATACCAAGCGAGCAGCTCATGCTCACCGATATGCATACCATGCTGTGCTAAGATATCGAGCAAATGACGCAAGTCCATCAAGTAGCGAGCACCGTCTTCTATGTCAGCAAGCCCCACCCACACATTTTGGCTCTTTGCTTGTCTATCGGATGACAAGCTATTTGCGCTAACCATAGGGTTACGAGCAAACAAATAATGCAATGCCGATAAAATACCATTGTGCTGCCAATGCGAAGCAGCAGTCTTTAAATACAACTGGAAGTCTTGATAGCGTTGTTTTAATTCTGCTTGCTCGGTATCTGTTTTTCTGTCCGTTTGAGCAACATTAGTAAGAGCATCGCTTTCACTGCTTTCGTTTCCTTCATCGTCATCGAGCATCAAAGCTTGTACGTCATTGAGACTCATCTGATAAAAATTACTGGTCAATACGCGGTTAATGATGTCACGGCGATGTGGTCGCAGCATGGCTTCTAACAAGGCGGCTAAGTCAGCAGCGATAGCCGTATCAAAGACATTTTTTTCAGCGGTTTCTAGCGTTGGGACACCAAGCTTGCTGAGCATGTCTTCAACTTGCTTTAGCTCATGCTTACGACGACCCAGAACACCAATATCACTTGGCTTAATAGCTCGTCCTTCTATCGTTTGCCCACTTGCCAGCAACGCCGCGATATGCAACGCGGTAAGCTCAAATGCATTATGCTTGGCTTGTTTGTCATAAGGCAGATGAATCACACTAACAGGGCTATTAGATAAGATATCAGTATTTTCCGCTTGCGCCTTTACCTGCCCTTCTATAGGCGTTTGCCATGAAAGTCGGGAGTTCGTGTTAGCAGCGGTTATATGCTGGTAGTAAATACTCTTACCCAACTGCGCCAATTGACTGGCCTTATCAAAGCTTGCATCTTGCAATTCTGAAGTCGGTCTGCCAAACCAGTGGTTCAGGGCAGTAATCAAGCGCTCATTAGAGCGGCGATTGACATCAAGCGTCATAATCCTGTCTTTGGCAAACATGGACTTCATCGCATTATAGTTAGCAACGTCACCACCGCGAAACCCGTAAATCGCTTGTTTTGGATCACCAACGAGCAATAGGAAGCCGCGATTGTTACTCTGGTTCACACTATCATTACTCTTAGAAAGATAAATACGCTCAATCATGCGCGCCTGCTCACCATTGATATCTTGTGACTCATCAATCAACGCCACCGGATAATGATGGCGAATATAACGTGCTAGCCGCTCACCTTGCTTACCTGACAATGCTTGGTTTAAGCGTACCATTTGCAGAGCGAAAGTAGTCTCACGACGCGCTTCTAATATCGATGGCAGTTTTTGGCGCACTTTGAGGGCGATGTCGCGGTTAAGGTTTTCGACAAGCGCATCAAGATACATCTCTATCTGGTTGGCGTAATCACAGACTGTTTTTAAGGCTTGAATACTAGGTAAACTGATAAACGTTGCCCGCTCTTGTTCTTTATTGGCATTAAAACCTTTACCACCTTCTTCTTTGGTTAAAAAAGCGAGGGGCAACGCATCATAAAACTTCTGTGTGTCCTCATCTAAATGCGCAAAAAATAAGGTACCGTTTTTTTCGATAGCAGACTGAATATGATAAATTCTATCAATTTTAGCACCAAGACCCGCGGTACCATGAAACCCTTGTGCCTTGCGATAGTCTTTGCTGAAATATGGCTCGACATCCTTTAAATCACAATTTTTAAACGCATCTAACGCTTGCTGATAAGCGCTAAAGTCTATCTCTGCTCCCATCTCAACATTCTCGATAGGCGTTGAAATAAATTGCATGGATTTTTGCGCGACGCCAATATGATCAGCAGGCGCAGTCAAACGATTGGTATGCTGCAATAACTGATAAATCTCGTGCTTTTGGTTAAACAGATAGCTGTGATGTGCGCGTACGGCATCATGAATGATGCTTTCTATCACTATTTGTTCTTGGTCGCTTATCTGTACGCCTTGTTGATACCCAGTTTCGGCACTATATTCAGACAGCCATTTTTGTGACAAGCTATCCAAGGTACCAACAAACAGTTTATCTAATGTCGTTAGTACCAATGCACAGCGCCTCATAGCATCTGCTAATGGATAATCTTCGGTATGATCTAATAAATATATCAGCAGGTGGCTATTAATGGAATCTGCCATCAAGTCGGCGTTACCAGATAGCTTAGCCTTTTCTTCTAACCATTCTTTACGTGCCTGACGTTGCTCTGCACTTACCCTGTTATCTGATGTAAGCGCTTTATTATTTGATTGTTTATCGTTAGGGCTCCGTTTATCAGTATTTCTATTATTAGTCCTGTCGTTGTTAGCTACAAGCTGAGGGTAAAGAATAGAATGCGTGCTTGGGTTAGCTTGGACGTTATTGAGCCATTGTAATAATTGATAAAAATCAACCAAGCGGTCATGGATACGTTGGCGCATCTCAGCAGCAGCGGCGCGAGTAAAAGTGGTGGCAATAATATGCTCAGGCGCACGTTTTGCTTCGATGAGTAGGCGCAAAACAATACCGGTCAAAGTCCACGTCTTACCCGTACCCGCTGAGGCTTCTATCAAATACTTGCCGTTTAACTTGATACGAATCGCAGGTGGCTCTTCTGGCTTATTATCACTCTTTTCAGTTAAATCACTAACTAAATAATCGGGGCTAGCATGACTATAATCATCATCATTATTATTATAATAATCACTACTATAGACATGACCGACATTATCTAAGCCATTAGCAGTATTGATAGCGTTGTTATATTGATCCATAAAAATCACTTGTTCAAAGTCGTACGATTAACATCATTATTATTCATTAGTCATGAAATACTTAGCACTAAACGCATTTATAAGGCTATTAGCGCTTCGTCCATTGCCGAAAATAAAGGCGCTGATAAGGCTGGTAGGGCGTCTTTTAACTTGGCAAAAACATCTTGTTTATAAAGAATATATTGCCATAGCTCATGCTGTGAGCAAGTGTCATAGATAACATCGCTGTTAAAGCTCGGCCATAACCAACTTTCAAAGTCACTACGCTTCGGCTGATAATCGGTATCTTTTGCTTTGGCTTCATTGAGCTTATCAAGATAAGAAAGCGCATGAACTGGCAGCACCGTCATCGGTATCTTGCCAGCCATATGTGCAAACCTTATCCATTTAAGCAATTCTGCCAAAGCTGTATCATAAGCAATAGGCGCAAGCTCAAAAGTGGTTTTATCTTTAAACTTTTTATACTCATCGCTGCCTTTATTAAAGCGCCAAATACTTCTACCGTCGCCAGCAGCAACTTGCGCGTCAGTGGTATGGCGTGCAACCTGCCAATAAACATGCGCCAACCAAAAATGCAGTAAATATTGCGTACGTGCGCTATTGGGCCGAATATTTAACCACAGCTGAGGTGAAGATGACCGGTATTGTGATTTATCAGGGTTAGAATCAAGGCTAGAATTATGATTGTGATTGGCAACGGGCACCATACCTTTAATCTGTAATTTACCTTGTGGATTTATATCTGGGGTCACAACCGTGGTCATGGTCTCCGCACAAGGGCTTAGTAAGACTCTACTATTACTAGCACTACCATGAGCATCTATCCCTAATGACAATAGCTGATCAGCAAACTCTTGGCATTGCTGTTGCAGTTTAAGCTGCTGATACTGCAGCGTTGATTGCCGTGCCACGCCAGCTGGCATGACTGGGTCGTATAGTAGTTTGCTGAGAGGTTTCTTGGTCTGGCTACCGATACTTGCTTTATCATTTACCTCATCAGTAACGATATCGCTATCTTTATTCAATTCATCAAGCAGCTGCGTATTCACAGCATAAGCACTTAGACCTGATAATGACAAAGGCTCTTGGTGCGCCATTTCATCTTCTGGTAAGACCACATGCACTTGCTGCTCGCGTAAAAAATGCTTGGCAGGGTGACGCACTTGGTAGTATAGCGACTGCATATCAACTTGGTTAATCTCAAACCGTTCAGCCATAAATGGCGTAGCTTCATGAGGCGCAATGCTACTTGATACAATACGTTGAGCAATATTGACATAATCCTCGCTGCTAGGTAGATTAACCTTGATGGCTGGCAAGCTGGCATCATCGTGAGTATGCAAGCGCTCAAACACCTCATGCCATACTTTGGCTGGGGCGTTGGTACTTTGTTGGTACAGCTTTTCTTTTTGCATAGCACGCGCCAGCAAGTCCGTCAATGCTTGGCCATCCTCTTCGCTAGCTGTTAGGATATCTGAGCCAACGGCATCAGCTGCTGATTGCACAAATACCTCTTCGGCAAAGGGTAACGCGGGATGACGGGTCACTAACCACTGTTCAATCAGCTTGGGCAGATAACGCTGCACTTGCGCTGCCAACGCCGATTGCTCATCACCATTAACAGTCGTTAAAGATTTGCTCTTAAGCTGCTCAGTTTTTAGCGGATCCCACTGCCATTGCACTTCACCTTGTAAAAACTGCAATAACTCACTCACCGGATTGGCAGGCAAGTGCTCATGAGCATCGGTCAAGCGCTGACCATTATAAAAAATCCAACAAGCATTGCGCGCGCAGAGTAACGCATCCAAAAACGCCCCATTGTCATCATCTTCGCTAAATCTATCGCCGCGACGTGCCAGCCCAGACTTCATCAAATCATAACGATTGTCGCGGTCACGGTTGGGGAACTCAGCCAAATCCATATTGAGCATCACCACCAACCCAAACGGTACGTTACGCAGTGCACCAAAGCGTCCAAAGGTAATCACCCCTGTTGGCTCGGCACTGACCTGCTGACTTTCTAGTTCATCCTCAATACTATCAAGCATAAAACTAAGCTTTAATGGCAAATTGCTGACTTGCGATAATTTTGATTCTACTTGACTGGCTTCAAGTTGTAATAAGCTTGATAGATTCTCTGGCGTTTCGTTGTCGACTGTCGTATGCGGCCGATTGTCGTTTTCGCTATGGTAGCGCTGATAATGACGGTTGGCACGTAAACTGCTCTTAAAGCCATTCATGGCATTAAAGATGGCGCGCATGGGACGGGTTTGATCAAGGGCGCCAAAATACGGATGGATGATATGGTTCTCAATATTATTGAGCCATTTTTCGGCATTATAACGGGCTTCAAACTCGTAACGGCAATGATGTAAGCCATTATAGACACGGCATAAGGCTTCAATAATCGCCGCATCCGCCAAACTAATCGCTGACATAGGCACGGTTTTTTCCGCTAAAGCATTGTCTTGCCAGTTATCAGGATATAGGCAATCGCTAATCTGCGCCTCGGGCATGACCAAACCTAGTGCCACTTTATCTAACGCATGAGCAAAGCTAAACCGATAATCATAATCGTCCACGTCAAGCGTTTGCTGCAAATGCACTTCATCAAAACCGCGTACGAATCCTGCTTGCTCTAATAAATCACAGGCGCGGCTCATCTGCTCATGCGTTAAGCCGAGACTTTCATATAGCGGAGGCAGCATCAACCAATCAAAAACTGCAGCCCCTTCAAAGCGAGCACTCTCGCTCCCTAATAGGCCGTAAAAACCCCGTATCGCCTCCCATAACTGGCGAATCGACTTATCGACGACACCGGTGACTTTAGCCGGTAGCGTCAGACCATCTTGCCCTTCGCCATTAACAAATACCGAATTAATCAATTCATGATGACGATCGACATCAGGGAGTAATACCACGACATCAGACAGATGACGCGTGCTACCATCTTCGTTTGGCTCATTTAACCAACGTCCAATCATACCGCGTAACACTTCAAGCTGACGCTGCAAATTATGGCAAGAATGAATGCTTAGGCTATTATCATATTGCGATAATTGCCATTGGCGCGGCTGCTCATAGCGCTTACCTTTTAAACTATCGTCGCTATACCATGAGTTAGAATCATTATCTTTGCTTAGGCTATTTTTAGCATTTGTATCTTTATTACTTAAAGCGGTATTTGAATCATTCTGCATTTGCGTGCTCAGCGCAGCACTTAGACGCCCAGCGGTCGTTTGCTGCGTTGCACTTTCATCCAGCATAAGGACATCTTGTTGCAGGTGTGCGAGTAGACTGAGCGGACGCTCGGCTTGTGCATCAGTTGTAGGCTGATAGCCGACATCAAACTTATCTTGCCAATCAAGCTTAAAACCGTTTTTGTCTTCGTTACCCGATAGGCTTGCCAGCATGGCAAAGGTCTCACGCGACTGCTTGCCCAAACGCGACAATAGCGTGTGCCCATAATCTCGTAGAAACACGCTTTCAGGGTTAATCACTTGCTGACGCTGCAGCCACTGCTTATCGACAATATCTGCCCAGAACAGTTGCGACGGATTGTAATGTAATAAAGTGATATCCATGTAAGTGGATAAGCGCTGTAAGAAATTCAGCTCGTTCTGTGGCAATTGTTGAATGGTAAAAATATGCAGCTGGGTTGGCAGTATCGTTTGTATATCTACCCCACTATCAGCCTTATCTTGCGCCATGATTTGCCAAAAGCGCGTCTCAATAGAGGCGCGATGCTCATACACCGAAGCAAACAATAACCGCCATAAGTGCCGCTGAGCGACTTCAAGCTCGGTATAATGCGCAACCAACCAGTCAGGTGTGCTACCAGCATACTTATCAAACTCCATGGTTAGCTTGTCTTTTTCAGCGACCAACAGCTCGACATCAACCGCTTTATTATCAGACCATAAGGTCAGCCAATCCTCACGATGGGTCAAATAACGGCTAAATACCCGCGAAAAATCTGTCGCCAGCGACCATAGACGCACATCTTGCTGACTACGATCTGACTCTTCATCGAGTAACGCCGATAGCAGCGGATACAAAGGATGCTTATCATCGGCCATAATCTGCGCTTGATAATAAGTAAAGTAACCAAACAGCCGCCACTGCATCACAGCCCCAGTCAATACCGCAACCTCAGGCACCGTCACAATCTCTTGCGCGCGCTGATTGACCTCAAGCCAGACATTGTGCTCAGCCAAGACCTTTTGCATCAAGGTCCATTGATATTGGCCCCAAAACTTGGTGGTCACCAAGGTACTAATACCTGCTTGACTGGCAATTGATTTGTCCAACCAATCACCCAGTACCATCGATGGCACAATAACAATAAACTCTTCAAAGATAGGCAGGTTTTTAGACTGATAAGCAGTCAGTAATTGCTCAACTAAGTGTTCGGTACGGTGCGACTGAATAATGGTAAACATAAAGGATAGTCTGATTGAGTTGATAAAGTGAATGCTAAGAGGAAAACTTATACCCTCAGAACGCTATTTTGAACTGACTATAGATTCTTAATGCATATTGATAGTTATTAAGAAACACACTAAAGGATACTCACCAATCCATGTTTCGCAGTCGTTACTACTCTGTATTTCTGCTAGCATAATGACCATAATTCAATATTAAGCATCTTAAAATAATACTAACAGCCAACGATGACTGGCTCATTACTTATAAGCTTGAGAGATTATAAAAAAAGCAAATATGAGTGTGCCATTGATACTGGCTATTTACCAGTTTATTCACTGCGCTAGCATGACCTCACGACAGTCAGTGTCGCGCTATTATACCGCTTATCGTTGCTGAAAGATTATTGAGCTGTAAAACAAGATAGTGTTATTTTCATTATGTCGCAGTTTGCCATTGTTGCTACTTAAGCGTTCAATCATTTTCTATATTAACGAGATATTATAATACTATGCCTTTGCGTCCCATTGATGCCATCTTCGTTCATCCTAAACGGCGATTATATGTTGTATATTATCGCGGTGAGCTGTGGGCACTGCCACGCATGAAAATTGATGATAGGTCGTGGCAAAATAGGCAGCCCTATACCGATGATAGTACCTTGCTTTATCTAAGCATTCATCAAGCCATCAGTGACCCCGTGCTCGCGCAAAAACTACGTACTTTGAACTTGCCAGCGGCAGTTCGCGGCAGCACGTTACCACGCTTTGAGGCTTGGTGGGAGACAAATGGTTTTAAGTGGCTAAAAGATAAGCTTGCGACAGGTGAATCACCATTAGCCGCTCACCAAACGGGAGCGCCTAAAATAGCGGAAACAAAAGCGATTGACAAGCAGACGGCTTCCCCTTCAAACTACCAACCTGCGCCATTAAATAACGATAGCGCCATTAAGCAAAATAGCACCATCGAACAAAAAGGTAGTGAGCAACCAACAGCTGCTGTAGAAGCGATAGATATTTTTGCTGATATGCTGGCAGATTTGGCGGATGAGGTGTTAAATCAACACGAATAAATCTGCTACCATTCATCCTCTATACAAATCATTGATGACATTAACCAAGAAAAGAACGATAACCTATGAAAGATTACAAGCTGCTATTAGCGGGGCTTATTTTACTGCTGTTGATTATTTTTATCGCCATCTTTACTTGGTTATGGACCAGTAACCGCAAAAACATGGATCCTCTGCCCATTTTGGCAAACAACAATAATTCATCGACTGCGGATAATGACGAAAATGCCATTGCTAAAAGCACCTTGCATATACAAGCAGAAGACAAGCTAGAAGCGCCTCTAAACGCCGTTATCGCAAGCTTTCAATCACGCTATCCGCATGTGCAGATAGCGACTAACTATGTCTCTTCTGCTGCCATTCTCACTTTATCTGATAGTGACTTTAGCGACAGTAATCGCACTGACGATGAGCGTGCGTCTTATGTCATTAATACCGATTTGATTATTGCCAATGGCAAGCTGTCAAAAGAGCGCTTATCACCTTTGCAAGAAAAAATAAAGACGGCTCAAGATAAGCACAATCGAAGCAAAGTGAATAATAGCAGTGCGCAAGATAGTATGGTAGAAGATGGGATTGGTGAAAATGGTAAGACTGATGCTGAATTTGCTGCTCAAGCCAAAAGCGATAATACTAATACCCGTAGCATTAGCTCTTTTAGCTATGCCTTACAAGATACGCAAGCAGTAGATGGCGTTGTATTAACGCAGAACCCTGCTGCGATTAACTTTAGAAATTTTTTGCTCTCAAGTACCGGTCAAGATATCTTAAGTCAGTATAATTATAACAATATCGACGGCTATAAGAACGATATGTCTGATTTATTCAAACCCAGCTCACGTGCCAAACAAGCAACAGGTGAGCACTCAGTAGATGTGGGCGACGCGCTTAGCAATGGCAAATAATCATAAAGCCCGATGCCTAATGATTACTCATTGCTTTTATAAATCATTTTTTCTACAATGGCACTCCATTACGCGCCTATAGCTCAACAGGATAGAGCAGTTGCCTCCTAAGCGATCGATCGGGGTTCGAGTCCCTGTGGGCGCACCATCGAATACAAAGAAACCTTGTAGCGTAAAGCATACAAGGTTTTTTACGTCTATAGGCTGATATTAAATAGCCAACAAGAGCATTTTTTGTTGTTAATTATTCATTCAGGTTGTTGTTAAACCTCTTAACGCCTTGAGTTATAAGCCATGACGAGAAGACAAGACTATCGATTAACTGACGTTGGCGTGAAAGCAATAGCCAAACAGTCCACACTCACCAAAGTCACGCGCCATGGTGATAGCAACAATTTATACCTTATACAACATCCAAATGGATCGTTATTTTGGCAGATGATCTATCGCTATCAATCTGACAAAGACCTTAAACCGAAGCAAAAGACCTATCAGATAGGAATTTACAAGCCAGCCAGACAAACTATTGACTCTACATTCAAACCACAAGTGTCGCTAAAAGAGGCTCGGCTGACACGCGATAAAGCTCAGACACTCCTAAATGATAGCATTGACCCTACAGAACATAAAAACCATGAAAAAAATAACTTTGAGCAAAAAGACTTATTTAGAGTAATTGCCAAAAGTTATATTAACGAAAGATCTAGCACTACACCCAAAAATGTTCAAAACTTCATAACTATCTAGATGAGCATATTGCACCCCATATCGGTGACTACCCTATTACCTCTATCACGGCACAGGACGTAATTAAAACTGGATTATCGATCCAAACTTACTTTGAATAGAGCGGCAAATGGACGACCGATACTTCACATAAGTGCGTTGCCTCATTAGCTCAGTCTTTGAGTATGCTATCAATACTAAGACCACTTAACAGTGACAGCAGCAGTACTGCATACCCAGTACGACTCTCTTTATCAACATTTATAAAGCGCTGCCAAAGCGTGCCAAATAGCATCTGATAGTCAATAATACTCAGCTGACGATGATTAGTGGCGAAGTGAAACTGATTGCGACTAGCATGTTGATGGTTATTTTTTAATCGCCATTGCTGCAGCTCAGAGGATTTAGCAATTTTTGTGGCTGGCTTAAAGTCATTGTCTAGCAGTGGTACTTCGTCGTCATCGGCAATATTTTCAGCAATTGCCACGTTACTGTGCTTTTTTGATTGTTTCGTACCAAACACTATTCTTTGTAGTGGCTCATTATCTATCAGTACTCACCGCTGTCTTTATGACTGTTTGAGCCGACTTTACACGTTTAGTGCTCTCAGTATAAGTTTTGCCAACAAAGGTTTTATTATCAATCGCTACCTCATAAGCCAGCCTGATTTGACCGACTTTACTACTAAGATATTGATTGGCTGTTTTACCCGTTGCCTCTTCCTGCTTGACCTCATGCTTGCTTCATATTGTCTGATATGAAGCAAGCATGAAGTCAAGCTATCGCACTGAGCGTGAATGCTGATTAACTGGTCGAGAATCTTACGTTGTGGGTCAGTAGGTCTTAGTGCCATACGAATGCGCACGCCAAGCTTATCTATTTTGGCAAAGTACTTGTCGTGACGTGCTGTGATCATAACTATCACTTTCAGATAACCACTCATAAAACGCCAAGCATTATTATTGATATCAACTTCGCCATATGCCTGATAAAAGACAATTAGCAGATAGCTGACCGCCCACTCTCCAGTTTTACCTTGCCGAATGATTTGTGTCATTACCTCAGTGCAGTTTATGCCAGTAAAGTCTGCAGAATTAGATTCCGATGTTGAGTGCAATAAATCAATATCATCATCTGGCACTAAAAAACTTATCACATCGATCACAAGCTGAGACATTTGTATGTGATGTAGTGAATCTATTGGGATAAGCTTATCCAACACTCGCCTATCGGTTACCTTATTAAATGGTTTAGTGTGACCCATAAGAAGTGTCCATCCAACTCAGGTTTTTAGGTAAGCGCAACATTTATTGATCATTGGTAACTTTACACTGCTGATACTCATAAGCGCTTTGGTTGATACCAGCAGACTTGCAATAATTCTCTACCGTCAGACGCTCAATATTCATAAGTTCGCAAACAATACTTTTTGGTGCACTGGAGCTTAATTCTTTTAAAAACTCAGGGTGATTAATTCCCCTTGAGAAGGCCAGCTCGACAAACTCACTCCAAGCCAAGCGCTTAATATCTTTGACGCTTTCAGCAGCAACTAAGCAAGGCTGACGTAAACTCGTCTCTTCTATAAGAATTTTATCAAACCTTCTAAACTCATTAAAAAAAACAATAAGTCTGATTCTCACCAATTACTAAACGCAGTGCTGGTCGATAATAATCATCCAAGCTAGCCATATTTATACTAGCTATTTCTTGGTCTAAACTGCTGCCAAACTGTCAATGCTTTTTGCGCATCTATATGTATAACCAAATTCCTTTTATCAAAAGTTAAGAACTTCTGAGCAGGTTTGAGATTAATAGTATTCATTATATTTATCTTAATAGTGAATACTATTATGTTATAAGCTATCGGGTGTCAAATCCTTTAGTTTAGCTGTTATAAAAATATACTTATTATTAAGCATCATAAAATTCATGCAATTTAAAAATAAAAAAAGACTCTTTAAGCTATATTTCTCATGGCTTAAAGAGTCTTTTTTTAATCTGCATTTTTATTTAGGTAAATAGCTCAAAGTTGGGGTCTATACTAAAGATACGAAACCATTAGTTGGTAAAAAAATTTTGAAACCATCTTGTTCTGCTTCACTCCTTGACCCCATTAAGCCCTGAAACCGACTAATAGCCTTAACTACTAAAAACGGGGATATGCTGTAGAAGTTTTAACTTGATAAGCAACCGTTCGTCGGTTAAAAAAATAACCAGTATTTCAGACGCTATAATCGACTCATCAGAAAGACAGCCAGTCATTCTGACTTAACCTAAAACTCACAAAAGGATATATTCATGAAGCTCACAAAAATACTGATGGTTACTCCATTGCTATTACTTTCTATTAGCGCTATTGCCGGCATGGGTGATGTTAATGGCGGTACCAAATGCACCACCGTTGACTCTATTAGTAAGAAGAAGGCTATCGTAAAAGCTTGTACTTACGATGGTGCAGTAGGCGGGAGTATGAGTTATGCAATTAGCCAACTAAATTTCAAAATTTCTAAGGGTAGTACTTATCGTACCGTCAATAATGCTACGTTTGATTTTGATAAAAACGGAAACGTCCAAAACTTAAAAGAAAGTATCTCAGTCAATGGTAAAGCAGCTGAAATAATAAATTTACATCATAAGACATTTAAAAAAATATCTGATAAAGAAATAGAAAGTCGCTATGAAAAGAAAAGTCCTGACTTTTCTGATGTCTTACAATGCTTCAAATATATTAAGAAAGACACTGCTTTCTGTGTACCTTATGAATTTATTAGCAGCATCTCCTAACAATTATTTGGCTATAATACATTCTTTAGCATGCACCCGAACAACCTAAATTTATCTATTGGAGCAACTATGAAATCTCTTTCTCTAACTTCTTTGACACTATTCGCGACTGCATATTTACTATCTACTACTACTCTAGCTGCCCCCAGCTCCTCTAAAATTATAACCAGCTACAAAAGCAATGATATGGTTCATGTGTTTGGTTGGATGGAAGATGCTTGTCATGGTGAAAAGCCACCTTATAAAAAGATTTCCAGTAAGAACTCGGCGTTTACAGACAGCATCAGAGGCCAAAGAGCTTCTGGTGACTTTGTGAAGCCAAAGACCCAATGGTTATCAGAATATCGAAATATGATAAAAGATGTAAAAATGAAGGTAGGTGAACCATACACTGAATATCGAGTTATTTTCAATAAAGGCGTTACCTACCGTGGTCAGCCTCTAGAGGAGTATACATTCAGTTTTATACCTGAATCATCAGGTGGTGAAAACGTTTTAAAGTTTGCATCGACTGCGACTGTACCTACCATTATGCCGAACTTTCAAACTCGAACCATGGAATACTGGGGTGAGATGGAGAAGAGAGGGGTCGAATACAACTCTAAAAATAAAACGGTTACCTGCTATTTTTGGTAAATAGCTTTTTTTCGAAAAGTTGTAGTTTCTACTGTCAGATTCATCTTTCTAAACTTACAGTATTTAGATTACTAGTATTATCGAAATACCACTAAAGAGTTTGAGTATGATGCCCAAAAGATATGCTGAAGAAACTGTACGAGTAAGCTTGGTAAACTAAGCATCATAATAGGAAGTCAACATGATAAGTGGGAATCTACAATGCCGAAGTCGTCAAGAAGGTAGCGGATAATAATGGTAAATTTTCAACGTCTACAAAGCATCTAGCCATAGAAATCCAGACCCTATCTAATTGGCAGAATAAATTAAATCAAGGCAAGCTTATTGACAAAGAACAATACCGTCCTGACGTTATGGCCGCTCTTGAAGGAATAAAGCAACTTTCTAATAATCATATTTTTATTTATTAGGTACCACAGCCATGCATTTTTTGTTTATAACCTTATCAAAGATAGATATTGTCAACAGCATAACTAGACAAGATCTTGACTATAGAATAATTGCTAACCTATGACTAGCATAACCTATCAAGTATTTATTATTTTTAAGATTTCTTAGGTACTCGCTTTACATCCGGGTTTGCCCTTGTATGGTATTGGACACAAAGTACAATTACCTTAATGTCAAAAAAGCCCCTAATAACATAGATTGTTAGTGGCTTTAATACTAATTTTTTAGAGTTTGATCAATTATGATGAAAAAAGTAATCCTCAGCATAAGATATGGCATTAAAAAATAGTTTTAATATATTTTTTGCTCAATCTTAATAGTTAAATCAGAAGTATAATCTCATTTAAAGTTTTAGCCTTTCTTGCATCCTTTTACACATCATTAGGATTAAGGCCATTATACGAAATGTCGTATCACCATCTAAGCTATTTTAAGGTTAAAAATGTCAATAAAAAATCCTAATGACGGTAAATACATAGCTGATACAGCGCAAAACCGCAGCATCATACGCTCCGGCCAATATTCTAATACTTATTCTAACACTAACTCTTATAATGGGTATTATCAGTCTCAAGATAGTTATGTAGGCTCGTCTAATGAAGCGTCATTTTTAACAAAAATAGTGTTATACATAGTGGGCCTTGGCCTGTTCTATGAAGCTTTAAATATGATAACGCCATATTTTGCAAACTATGCCAACTATTCATATCCATACAAACCTATCGCAATATTTTATGATTACACCATTACTGTTCCATACCAAACGGTTGATAGAGTATGGTATTGGTTAGCAAGTTTAGAATTGGCAGCCGCTGAGAATACAAGCTTTATCATTGCTTGTATTGGTATTGCTATCTACGCATGTGTATTACTTTTTCTATATAGTATATGGATTAATACAATAGCGAAGATTTTCCGCCATCCTGTTACTAATAGACCATCTCGTGGTGCCGCATGGCTGCTATTTATCTTGCCCGCATTATTTGCTCTTATTTGGTACATCGTACCTGTTACTTGGCACTTCATAATAGACTTGATCAACTATCTGTAAGCAAATTAAATACTGAACTGCCCCGACTATATCGGAGACTGTTTGCTTAAGTTAGACCGCCAGGCCTAACTGACCTCTGCTGTCACATCCGTAGACATTAACTTGGGAGACTATAATTTAAAAAAATTGATCTGCTGTCTATTTTTATTAAGGTATAGTTTTAAAATTAACATTGATAGCGAAGAATGATTCAATGCTAGAGTAGACCAAATATTAATTTAAACTATAACTTATTAGGTGGCATACCCGCCGATACTATGGTATCCAAAATATCAATAATATCTCCATATGTCATGAATTTATTTTACTCTGATGAGTCGAAAACACTCTACATACTATTATTTGTATAGCGTAAAAGGCTGAGGTATGAAATTTACTTTTCTCAGGTGATGTTGTTAATATTGGGGTTTGGTCCAGTGCACGGTATAAGCTAAGATCAAAGCGAGCATGGTGGCGCTCAGAGCACTTACTGTCGCCACAAAAAAACTATTAAACATCACCTGCTTAAAACTATCACTACTTGCGATACTCTTATAGTTATCTAGGCCAATGCCATCGCCGACATTTAATGATAACGCCAGCATTTTACCTAAAGGTACAAATAGAAAGGCGATGAATAAAATCGTCACAAATAGCCAAATGACTTTTGCTTGGGGTGGATTACTAAGCTTCATAAACGTCCAAAACAATCAAATGGTCAGGTTTTTACTGAATGACATTTATAGTCATTATCTCAGTTGCCAATTCAGTCATTGTCAGCTTTTACAAAATCAGCCTTTCACAGTATCTTTTGACTTTTGCTTATCATTAATAGGGATAGCTTTAGAATCAGCCTGACGAGGGCTAATATCAGCCTCATACTGCCCATAGTTTTGGGTTTGAGTGTATTTACTTAGCGGATCAGCTTCAGATATACCGTTGGCAAATAAGCTTAAAATATTGCGACGTTTGATATTGAGCTGATTTAGAATGAAGTTGGTGACAAAATTACTGGCGGGATTGTGTATGATTTCAGCGGGTTCAGCGAACTGCGCTACTTTGCCATTTGATAGCAGTAGGATGCGATCTGATAGCGTCATCGCCTCTTCTGGGTCATGGGTGACAATTAAAGTAGTCAGCTGATAGCGTACCGAAATCTCACGAATACGCTCTTTGACGGTTTCTTTAATCACTCCATCTAATGCCGACAAAGGCTCATCTAACAGTAGTATTTTGGGCTTCATGACTAACGTACGTGCCAGCGCGACACGTTGCTTTTTACCGCCTGATAGCTGATGAATACGCTTACTTAGATGCGCTTTAACATCGAATAAGTCGATCAGCTCATCGACGTCTTGTTGTGTACTCACATTAGGATTGTTACGCAGACCGTATTCGATGTTTTGTTTGACATTAAGGTTGGGGAATAACGCATAGTCCTGAAAGACAATATTAAAGCCTCTTTGTTTCATAGAAACGCGGGTAATATCTTCGCCGTTATAGGCAATGCGGCCGCCACTAACATCAGTTAAACCCAAAATCATATGCAGTAAAGTAGTCTTGCCACAGCCGGACGGCCCTAAGATTGAAACTATCTCGCCCTTGTTAATTTTGAGTGAAAGATCCTCGAATATCACCTTGTCATCATATCTCTTTGTAACGTGTCTTAGCTCTAACATATCCACTCACCTAATCGCTTATAATCATCCGTTTACTTACTTATCTTGCGTAGGTCAGCAGTTTATCTAGCAGATATGACACTTCGATGAAAAAATGAAGGCTAGACAACCCTATTTGCGCTAAAAAAGCTTAAAACGAGTGAACCGCGCCCGGATTATCGGAGAATTAACTTTCTTAGAGAACATGACGATGAAAGCACGAAACTACACACCTGAAATTAAAGAGCGAGCCATTCTTATGCTGATTGAAGCAGCAAACGACTACCCTCTACATGGACAGCCGTCCAAGTCATCAGTGGCTGGGAATTTTTTGACCGTTGCTCGCGACCATGATATCGAAAAAGGGTGGTGTATCAAAAAGCATGCTGATTAAAAATTTAAATAAACATTAAAGCCTTATAGAATCAAAGAACTTAGCATGAATTTCTTATTAACTCTTATAGTCAACATTCTTTTTAGAACACCACCTAAATATCAATTTAAACTATAACTTATTAGGTAATAAACACCTCATTATTGTGGTGTTCGAAGTATCAGTAAGATCTATACATCTAATAAATTAATTTTACCTTGATAGGTGTAGAAAGCACTACATGCTATTATTTACATAGCATGTAGAACTTAGGCATGAAGTTTAATTGTCTTAGGTAATGTTGTTAATATCGGGGTTTGAAAAGAAATGGGCACAGGCAAAGTTTCTACGCCAAGGCTGGATGGAGAATAATCTGCCTAAACTATTTTATGATATGGGTTGTATCGATTTTATAAAGACTTAACTAAGCAAATACGTATCTTAAAGGTGTTTATATTTAGTTAAAAACATACGTTTTAATAAATCCTTAGCCCTAGTTAAAAAACTCTGACCTTTTCTCCAAAAAACTCAGGTTAGCTACAGAAGCGACGGCATAGATTAAACAGGCACTTGAATTGGCTAAAGATTTATATAAATTACTTACTCTTACACAAATTACTTAGCCTTACACTATTAAGAATTATTAAACACTTATCCATCAATTTCTTATCATGCTTTAAGCTATTATATCCCACTAAGTAAATATACTACTAATAAGTATCAGGTAATATTGGTGCTTGTAGTTATTACTATTATTTCTAATGGAATAGCAAAGTTTGAACCGTAAATAGGGATGAGTTATGGCGATCAATAATGGAATGTGTACTAAAGAAGGTTTGGAGTATGTAAAAGGGTGGGAAACTATAAATAGCTATCCTGTAGATAATGACGTAAAAAAAAACCATTTACAAGTCGCTACGGCTGCTTTAAGTTTTCAATTGATGACATGTGCTGAGCCACCAGAACTAGTCATTGCCACTATACAATCCCTCCTTTCGATAAAAAAAGACTGCGATGAAATTATTATTATTGATAATAATAATACTGACACATCCATGTATAAACCATTGGCAGCATTTTGTGCCAGTTTAGATCCTGAGCTACAGGTATATTTTTATCATATTGACGAGGTAGAAGGATTTAAAGCGGGTGCATTAAATTTAGCATTAGGATTAATGAGCCCAGATTGTACGCATATTGTCGTCGTTGATAGTGATTATCAGGCATTGTCACACGCTAGAGTATCGATAGCTGACGCTATCGAAAAGTATCCTGCTCACACTCTACTTCAGTTTCCACAGTTTTACCGTAACGTTGGACAAATAGATATTCATAGCGAATTAAACCACTATTTCAATCAGCACTTGTACCGTCCTTTTAATCGCAAGCGTGCGTTATCAACAGGAACTTATGCGGTGATACGCCGCTCAGATCTTTTAAGCTTAGGTGGCTGGTCAGGGGCATCGATTACTGAAGATGCGCAGATGGGTGTTCTGATGCACCAACAAGGTTTGCGTAGTCAATTCATACCCAAAGTGATTGCCACCGGTTTATTACCCAATACGCTGAATGACTTAATGTCCCAACGTCGACGCTGGATCTATGGGAATATGCAAGTAATAAACAACTACTTCTCGATAGCTACGTCCTCAATGCACGAACAATGTGTGGAGAGAAGTCAAACGTCGATTCCTGTTAGCCCTCTTAATGAATCCACTTTCAATAGCACAAAAGCAAAAGGTGTCTGCGAACGCCTAGCCTATGCGCGTGCACACTTTTCTCAACTCAGCGCTTGGGTAAACCTCACTGGTTTCTTTATTTTTCTGCAAATCTGTACACTACTCATTATCTCAAGTACGCTCTTTGCTCCTACACTTTTTGATATTAAAAACGAGTTGTTTTTACTTATGCCTTTATACCTTGTATATGCAAGTTATATGGTTTTTCTTGTTAGGCGTTTATGGGCATACTTACAGGATCAGTCGCCGCTTAATAAGCAAGTGAATAAAAACTATCAATCAACTATGAAAATGCGTTTGAGAGCATGGTTGATGCATTTGAATTTTTGGGAACTTGGGGCGCTATCATGGTTACCCGTTATATGGGGGAGTGAAAAACCATTTATATGCACGCCAAAGCATGAGCATATTCATACTCGTCACTCTTTATGGCAAGCAAATATAGCAGCATTACCCAAGCTGCTTTTGGTCCTCAATATTATTACAGCGCTTGTAGTAGCGCCTTTCTCCCCTCTTTATGCTCCAGTATTATTTGTCTGTGCTTTGGTGATTTGCCTGTTAAAAATCGCTGCAGCAAAAGTGGCATTTGATAACTTTGCTGTTACAGAGCAAAAACTTAACAGCATTAGTATCAAGTCTAAACCTGCGGTCGCGCAGGCTAGAAAACAAAACAAACCGCTAAGACCGTCTAAGATTGAAACGGTATTTGAAAACAAAAAAATTACTAATTCTTGATCTTAAACATGATCTATTTTTGAAAACCGATGTTATAGAAATATTTTTAATAATTTGTGTGTATAAAAACCTGTCGTTCTTGCCAATTTAAAATAATCGCTATTCTTATTTGAGGTTTATATGTCTTTCGCTCTTTCTGTTGGCTATGTAAGCTCTATTGATGCTAATAATAAACGCTCTATCGTAATAACCAATAAACCATTGCGTATAGCAATCATTGCACACTGTTTATATCCTATTGCTCAGCCTTACGCAGGTGGACTTGAGATGATTACGCAACTCATCTGTGATGAGCTTGTTGCTCAAGGTCATGAGGTACTGCTTTATGCCAGCAAAGACAGTCGAACGCAAGCAACCTTAGTTCCAATGCTAACCCGAGCTGAATTTGATGCCACTGTCTATGATAATGAACATGAAGCGCTAGGCATGAGCCGAGAGGAGATGTACCAGTACTTGGTCTATCAACGTGTACTGCGCGACATTATTGAACGTGATGCACGCAGTGAAATTGATATCGTGCATAATCACAGTCTACACCATATACCGATGATGACAGGTCAAGCGTTTGGTGCTCGATTTTTCACTACTTTTCATACGCCTATTTTTCCGCAGTTGCGTCTGGCGCTTCTGACGTTACGTCATGGGACAAGCACCCAGTTTACCGCCATCAGCAAACACCAACAGCGGCTTTTTTCTGAGTTCGTTCCCTCACATGTCGTTTATAACGGCATCGATGTTGAATCCTTTATAGCTAATACTGAGCCTACGGATAGTTTAATTAGGGAGCATGGCGAGGTTTATTTTTGGTACGGACGTATCTGTCCCGAAAAAGGCACGCATTTGGCCATGCATTATTGTATGGCAGCTGGAAAAAAACTCATTATTGCCGGACCTAAAAGTAATGAAGAGTACTTTGATCAACAGGTGGCAACTCTACTATCTCAAGACGGTCAAAATGGTCAGAAAAAGCTGTTTGATTACGTCGGTCATGTGATTAAGGAAGATGTAAATCATTATTTACACCGAGCAACTGCCATGCTATTTACCAGCACTTGGGATGAGCCTTATGGACTGACACTAGCTGAAAGCTTGGCGTGTGGCACACCGGTGATTGGTTTTGATGTGGGTGCAAGCGCTGAAATCGTCACGCCTAGTACAGGTATTATCGTTGCTAAGGAAGATAAAGAGGCGTTTATAAAGGCTTTTTCTGAGATTAAACACATATCGCGTCAGGCTTGCCGCGAACGTGCTTTACAGTTTTGCTCAGTATCAGCGATGGTAGAAGGATATCTTGCACTATATAAAGCGGCAGTAAGAGAAAGACAGGCAAAAAAGAGCTTTGATAATTCACGAAATGAACATCTGGCACAGAGTTCATTTACCCGTAATGATAAGTTAAATTCGTCAACGAGTTCAAATCTTAAATTAAACCATACTTCAAGCGATCGCTCCATCATTATGAACCTTGAGGAGCATTGAATATGCGTCTTGGCTACTACGCACATCATCACGGCTCAGGACACTGCCGTCAAATTGATAAACTTGCGGCGCTATTACCGGTGGATGCAAAAAGACAGTTAATAGTATTTACGAGCTTAAGCCGAGATGATTATAATTTTACCGCTGTTGATGAAACACAAATTGTAAGGCTGCAAGCAGAAGATGAGTGTGCAGATGATGTGCTAAAAGGGCGCGCAGGAGAACATTGGCAACCAGACAGCCTCCATTACTCGCCTGTCGGTAATAGCAATATTCAAAAGCGCAGCCATCAAATACTAGATACAATTTATCAGTGTAAAATTGATTTGATGATTATTGATGTGAGTGTTGAAGTGGCGATGCTTTGCCGCGCTGCCAGTATTCCTTATCTTTATATCAGACTTCCTGGTATTCGTGATGATACCCCGCATCTCAATGCCTTTGCTGGCGCTCTTGCCTTACTAGCCCCTTATCCTCGTCTACTAGAGGCTACTATGACACCTGAATGGGTAGGTAAAAAAACGCTATACCTTGATTTTATTAATACTGCGCAGCAAAAAGAGCTAACTTATCATGAGTTCATAAAAATACTAGAGAAGTTAAATACTTTAAATCTAAAAGACTGGGAAGAAGATGCGCCTACTATCATTACCGTTATTAAGGGCTACGGCGGACATGAGGCCATTGACATGAAATTACCGGAGTTGCGCCGCCTATTACCCAACGCCTTTATCATATCACTTGGTCCTATAAACGATGACATGCGATGCCACGTTGATATTGCTGCGCAAGTAAATGATGTCACACCGTTTATACAACATAGTGATTATCTACTGATGGCCTGTGGTTTGAACGCAGTTGCGCAAGCCTATGATTATGGTACGACACTCGTGGTTTTGCCTGATGACCGTCCGCATCAAGAGCAAGAAGTGATGGCGCAAGCATTAATAAACCAAGAACGCGCATTGAGCTGGCAGCAATTTAAAACCTTGCTGTCTCATAAACAAACTCATACTAACCCGAATGGACAATCGGCAAATAAAGTACAGCCCAAGTCAGTGTCAAAGTCTAGTAACGCATATCGCAACAAAGACTGTTTAACTGGTGCCCAAGAATTTATGGATAGTACGACTGAATATCCAACGACCAAAGCTTGGTTCGAAAAGTGGTTACTTCCCAAACTTGAGTTAAATCCTGACTACTAATAACTTCAACAATAATAAACAAACTCTCAATAATATTAAACGCATTATAAAAAACAAAATGATAAAGAGGCTGTGACGACTGATGAGCATAAAATCCATGTCTACTGCTAAAGATGGTACTGACCATGTGCCAGTAACGGTTATCACCACCTGTTACGGCCGCAATAGCCATCTTTATAATCTACTTAGCAGCCTTATGAACGGTAGCGTAAAGCCAGATGAGGTCATTATTGTCAATGACGATGCAGACTCCAAACGTTTGGCTGAATTTTCTTTAAATATCTTAAAAATTCCTACCACCATTGAAGCAGCGGTCAATATATCAAATAAAGCTGGTTTTGATATTGGGCACAATCGTAATATCGGCGCGGCGCATGCTACTCATGACACACTCATTTTTTTAGATGTTGATTGTATAGTAGCACCGACGTTTATTGAGCAATTAATCGCTAAATTACAACGATATCCTAACTCCTTACTCATGGGTCAACCGCGCTATCTCACGCGACCTTTGTCAGATATGGAAAGCTTAAAGTTAGAAAATCGTTCACTAACCACCTGCTTTTTAAATAAACTGTCTGTTTATAACCCTTATCGTTATAATTTTAATGAGGCCGACTACATTGCCACATCAATAAAGCAGACGGTTATTGAGCAGACCGATGACTACGGTGCGTTTTGGAGTTTATGCTTTGCTATTAAACGCCAACAGTTTGAGCATATAGGTGGGTTTGATACTCAATACATCGGTTATGGCGCCGAAGATACTGATTTTGCTTTTACTGCGCGAAAATTAGATATCGACTTTTATCTCACGGCTGACATTGTTTACCATCAGCAGCATAGCGTCTATCGGCCACCTCTTAATCATCTAGATAGCATTGTCATCAATGCCAATCGTTTTTATGAGAAATGGCAGCACTGGCCAATGGAGGGGTGGCTTAAGCAATTTTCAAATATAGGACTTATTTGTTGGACAGTGGTACAGTCGACGCCGATAGTTGTGTTACGAAAACCTAGCGCTCATGAGATAGAGCAAGCACACTGCCCTAATGCACCCTATGTTTAAATTTTTAGTTAATGCTCAATACTGACGAATAACCTCTACTTTTTGCGGCGGCGCACTCATTTCGCGGCGCTCAAAACCCCAGTTATGCCCGTGCCAAAAATGGGCAGTCTTATCATTATCATTAAAACCTATCATTAATAGTTGTAGTGGCAGATCTGATTCTTGCACCAACTGTAGATGTTCTCGAGCGGCTAATAGCAATCGATATAACAAAAACCCGGACGACGGTGCTGACGAATGAATATCGCCAAAGTAAGGGTAATCAGCAACGACCGGATGACACTCGGACAGTACTCTATGGTAGCTATCGTTCTGTAATAACTCTTCCACCACTGGTGGAATAATGAGTATTCGGTCAGAAGTAATAGGATCATAGTCAGGGTTTGGATCATCACTTGGTAACGGAAACTGGTAAGGCTGATTGCTCAGCAATATACCTAATGGTGCAGCCTTTGCCATTCTCTTCATTACTGCTACGTTATTACTTCTAGGTGGCAAGCCAAAATGCAGTTTACTGTCGCCAATCTGCCGAAAAAATAATAATTTAGGCAATTTACTAATTAACGGATGGTTAGCAAAAAAATCGGCGTGTATGAAATAATTAAACAATACTAAAACATCATCAGGTTCCAACAGCTGCTCAAGTTGCGTGGTGCTAATAGACGGATTATTGGCGATAAATACTATTCTATTTTTTTGCTCTAGGGCATTTTGAATGTTAAGTGGCAAACTTGCAAAGGCAGCTTCTTCTTTACTTATTTTATTAGACACGCATTCACTCCCACCTGATAACGAAATACTTTTTCAAGTATTGAATCATAATTTTTAACTATACCAACTTGTTTAATAGACTTTGATACAATCTTATTTATACTCATTGACGAACAGATTACATACTAAAAATATGAGTATTAAAATAATTGGTGGTGTGTCAAAAAGTATGCTGATTAAAATTTGAACAATTTTTGAAGCCTTGAAAGCCCTATAGAATCAGAGAACTTAGCATAGATTTCTTATGGACTTCTATCGCCAGCATACTTTTTAGAACACCACCAAATAATTCTTGTGATCAAAATGATATATTTAGACAGCAAAATCACTGATTTGAAGACACGAAAGTATTGTTAAACCTATTAACATGGAATTTTCCTAGAAAGCTGCATACCGCTTTTTACTGCCTGACGGGAGAATAAGCAATAACTAATCAAGAAAAAATAAAAAATCCAATGCTAGGCATTTTATTTAAACACCTAACATTGGATCACTGAGCCTAATCTTATAAATCACCAATCTACTTTCTTTTTATCTTTATTCACGGCAACTTATTAATTTTTTCTTATTGATTAGCACTCAGCGTGTTAAAGCCATTTAATTTTAAAAAATACTTGTGAACTATATAGACAGCGTACTTGTATAGGTTGCGCCGTCTTTTTATAATCATTTAGAATGCTACTGCACACCGTCTGCCGCTGTTTAATCTAAGTTTGGATTCTCGTCAGTATGATTGTCTGGCTCATCATTACCCATACTATATGTAGACCCTGACTGATTCATTATGCCTGTTCCATCACTAGAATTAGCAGTAGAGTCTGTAACAGTATCCACATTAGTATCGTTTGTCGGTGACAGCGTACCCTCTTGAGAGGCTGCATCTTCAACTTCTGAACCTTGAGTGGTTCCTATGGCGTCGCCTGATTGAGTACTAGCGTCCTCTTTTTTACTACCACAAGCACTTATGCTCATAATAGCGGCTAAGGACGCCATAAGAAGACCTGTACGTCATGATACGTTTAATTCTATTATCTTCATCTCAACGTCCTTAAGTAAAATTAAAGTAAAGTGCTAATTAGCCTCGTAGTTGGTCGAGCATACTTTGGTATTTATCTTTTTTATCAGTAATTTTACTACGTTCGTCTGTAGCATTGGGCACTGGCTCTTTAGAGTCTTCTGCGTTCTTATCAAAGGTTTTTAGCTCAGCCTCTGCAGCGTCCAGAAGCCTATTAAGCATCATAGCAACCGCTTTTTCAGAAACTTCGTGCGTCATACTAAAGGCTTCAGAGGTAAAATCATCTTTAAGCTTAGACGCCCATTGATAGATATTAGCTATTATTGCACTGTGCTTGTCATCTTGATCAGATTTACTAGATGTCTCTTTGTCATTGGAATCAGACTTCCCCTCTTTATCAGAGATAAAATCATCCTTAAGTTTAGACGCCCATTGATAGATATTGGCTATCGTCATACCATGCTTATCATCTTTGTTAGATTCATCATCTTTGTTAGATTCATCATCTTTGTTAGATTCATCATCTTTGTTAGATTCATCATCTTTGTTAGATTCACCATCTTTGTTAGATTCATCATCTTTGTTAGATTCATCGTCTTTGTTAGATTCATCGTCTTTGGTAGAGTCAGCCTGTTTTTCCGCATTGTAATCTTCAAAGTCACCGTCTTCATACATTACCGTATCGCCTTTTAAGACCTCAACACCCGTTACTCTATCATTTGAAGGCGCTTCTGTTGTATTCTCAAGAGACTCTAAAGCATTCTTGATATTATCGTTACTAGTAGGCTTATCTGACATGATTTATAATCCTTATTGTTGAAGTATATCTACACTCAATGATAAGTCAGCGCAATCTTATATTGCGTATCTTAATGTAGATTGTTTTGTTCTAAATTGTTTAAAAATGCTGCAAAACCTCCATCCGCCCGAGCTTGCAACCGACTACTAGTCATCACGCGAACGCGATTGCTCCAAGTAATGGCATAGCTTTGAGCTTCAAATTTTCCGACCAAATCTACATCTTCATGACAAGGTAAAGAGGAGAAGCCACCAACAGCCAAATAAGCCTCACTGCTAAAACTTAAATTTGCTCCATGGATATGATGATGTCCCATTTTATCTTGGTAATGAGCAATATAATCTTCACGAGTTTGCGCGGTTAAATGTGCCCAGCTATCAACGTCTACCACCCCGCAAATCATATCTGTCGGTTGGTGGCTAATATGTTCAATCTGCTGTGCTAGCCAATCCACAGTTACCACTGAGTCAGCGTCTGTACAGGTAAGCCATATTGCCCCATTTGCGATCGCATGACGAATACCAATGTCTCTTACTTGTCCCACACATTGATAATCACAGCATAGGTAATCAACGCCCGCGGCTTTAACAATGGACTGCGTATCATCGGTGCAGCTATCCAGCACCACTAGCGGATACGCTTTGATTGTTGATGGTAATTGCTTGATAGCAGATTGTACTGATGCCAAGCATTTGGCGATAGTCATCGCCTCGTTATGAGCAGGAATCACAATACCGATTTTCATATCAGTTTTTCTTGCATAGCTACCGAACTTTGGCAACGCTGCCAGACGTCTAGTAAAAAATCGCTGTCTACCATTTGGCTTTGATGAGTGAATGCAACCTGATGCTTGTCATTACTTGTAAGGTTAAAAGCATGGTGCAGGCGCTGATGCACGGTCTCACCTGTCATGGTAAATCCATCGATAGCATAACGCCAATGACAACACAGTAACGTACCGCCTATAGCAAGGTTTTGCTCAGTCCAAGCGATCACTGTGTCAATATCATTGGGTGGTAAATAATATAAAATCTCGCTGATGACAATTAAATCAAAGGGTGACTTGTTAGTAGACGTACTGCCTGATAAAGGATAAGCCTCTATAACGGCATCTTTTAAAGTCAATAATTTATTAGGAATCACACCCTGAATGACCTTAACATGAGACACTTTTGCCAAGCGCGCTTTAGCAAGTTGCACTGCCCGTTGATTACCATCGATACTCACTAATGCCAGGCAACGTTGAGCCAATAACTCACTAAGCACGCCGTTTCCGCAGCCCAATTCAATAGCATTGTTATATTGAGATTGTGGCAGTATCGCCAGGCAAATATCACGTTTGCGTTTTTCATACCAACGAGTTTGATACTGCCATGGATCGGTATTATCCTTATATAACGCGTCAAAATACGATTCGGAATAGCCACCATATTGGTTCACGTCAGCTAAGCTATTTTTAGAGGTATGATTCATACAAATAAACCTCCCAAGGTTGGCTGATTCTAGCAATCGTTTGCGCGGATAAAATGGGAGGGTTTCCCGTACTTTCATCTGCAGTAATTTGACTTTTAAAACAGGCAATGGCCTCTATTTTACGTTGTAGTTGCTCAGGGGTTAAATCTACTCTGATAGCATGGTGCCAAGGGATACGATTATCAGCAGGTTTTGCCCAATGCCATGCCCAAATTAATACTTGATAACAAGCTAAATGATACTGCTTGGCAAATGAGGCAACCACTAGCCCGGTTGCTTCATGATCGGGATGACCGTCGCGCATAAAAGGCGTTATTAAAACATCGTTAGGCTGGATAATAGAGGTTAATCTTTGCTGAAACTGATCTTGTTGGCTAAAGACATTACCATCTGTTAAGTCTAAAGCAATAGTCGTAACCTGGTGAGCAATGCCTAATACTTCCAGGGCTTTAACACTTTCTTGTGGTCGGATAGTATCAAGGCTTTCTTGAGAATAAATTTGCGAGTTCGGATGACTTTGTGTGCCATTGGTCACGTGAATAAGAACAATAGGATTGCCATTCGCGGCCAGTTGTTGCAACAGACCGCCACAGCCTAGCACTTCGTCATCAGGATGCGGGGCGAAGATGCAGACTCTTTGATTTGGGGCAAAGCTTTTTGCAATATCAAATCGAGGCAAATCTTGCAGCCCTACCCAATTTTGCCAAGCTTCTTGACTGGTGCCATCGCCTTCAATAACACGATTACCCACAATCGGATGGTTGCTTTTAAGCCTTTCAGCATGCGTGACGGCGACGTCTTTTTTTATACGTTTTATAGCCTCTTTAGATATTATAGGTGCCATATATTGTTCTGCCCATTGGATAAGTCATTGGATAAAGCGCCAGCTAACTCGCCGATTTTTTGCATATCAAAAGCGCCATGGCTTTGGCGGATAAACACGGGCAGATCCGCTGACAATCTTGCAAAATGGGCATGGCGGCAAAATGGCGCTGCTCCCAATGCCTGTCCGATAACCTCCATTACTTGGCGAGCGACTTTTTCAACCTGTAATCTTAACTGACGAATAGCAAGCTCATGGCTGAGCTGTGGCTGACTATCTATTAAATCAGCCACATAATGAAAATACTGCTGAGTGACTGCCAATGCCGTACTAATTTGACCCAAATACATGGCTTTATAATCGTTTGGTTTCTGCTGATAGGCGCTGATTAAATAGTCTGCTAGATAAGCGGTTGCCCCATACCAACAAGCAGCAACCCCTGCTGCCCCATGCCAAAATCCTACCCGTTCTAGATAGGCATTGGCTGTCCCAACTTGAGCGGCTGCTACTTCATGAAACTGTAATATCGCTGTATCAGTGGCTTGCATCCCTACCGCTTGCCATTGTTCGTTATCAATCTCAATACCTGATTGGCTCATATCTACGACAAGCAATTGCGCGTGGCCATTAGCATTACGATACGTTATGAGTCCATGATCTACCATATTGGCCCCTGAGCACCACGCTTTGATACCGCTGACTTTTCCTTGCTCATAACGTATAGGATTACCTTCTGCTCCCCAAACAGCCCATAACCCTTGATTCGCTTTAGTATAGCCTATCTCATGTAAAATGCTTAGAGCGTCTAAATGCGACTCAAACCATTTTGCAATCGTTAAATCAATCCCTGCTACATAAGCCAAAATTTGCCAACGGCTCAACGTACCTGAGACTTCTCCATTTACAGGGCTAGCACCACTTGCAGGATGCGGGATTTTATCGCTATAGGTGATTAAGGTTTTTAAAATATCATGACGTAAGGTATCAGTTAAGCTAAGCGTACTAGTAGCTTGATTATCAACCCGTAAGATATTTTCTATACTGGCTTTCATCTCTGATAATAAAGAATTTTTTGCATTTAGCAGTAACATGAGGCCTCCTAATTATTCTTATGAGTCAGACATTTGGGCTGTAACAGATTGCGAAATATCTGTTTGATGCCCTTTTACATCATACAAATCATTTAAAAAATTCTGCTGCCAAACCTGTAAGTCATTTTGTTGTAGTCCTTGCAGTAATGACTGATAGCGCGACTGCCGCTCATCTAACGGCATTCTCAAAGCAATCCCTAAACCCTCTGTCATACTTTTTGGCTGGTATGGATCTATAATGACCGCGGCTTGCATTTGCTCAGCTGCCCCAGCATAACGTGAGAGCAATAACACGCCAGGATCGTCAGGATTTTGAGCCGCAATATACTCTTTGGCAACTAAGTTCATACCATCTTTAAGCGAATTAACCCAACCGATATCACTCTGCCAAAACATTGTCATTAGTGTCTCGTGGCTTATGACGCTTTCGCAGTAGTTGATAGCTTGCCAACTACTCATAATATTCTCATTTTCAGAAATATCATTTCTACACTTACTGAATAAGAACTGCTGATTAACATCATTAATAGCAGTTTTCACATCATTATAGAGGTGTTGATAAGCAGTCAAATCTAAGCGACTAGGACAGGCAATTTGTAATAACGTCAGCTGATTCTGGTATAGAGGATTTTGCTGTAAAAAATCGCGGTATGCTGAAAAACGCTTTAACAACCCCTTTGAGTAATCGATTCTGTCCACCGCAATAATTTTTTGGGCAGCAGGTTTTATGGTCTTTTTATTCTGATTGGCTTTGTCATATTGCGAGGATAAGTGGCTAATTTTCTGCTGTATTCTTGTCACATTTATGCCGATTGGATAAGCATCAATCCGCAAATAGTGAGGATGATTTAGACCTAAGTTAAGCATAATTTGCGTATTTTTTGACTGAGTAAAGGTGCTAAAACCTTGCGTGGTATATAAGACGTTTACTAGCGAATCTTTTAAATAATAATGACATACAGCAAAGCAATTGGCTCTACCTTGCTGAGTTTGTGTACCAAGCACGTCGTAATGAGCAAGATGC
Source organism: Psychrobacter immobilis (assembly GCF_904846175.1). Taxonomy (GTDB): domain Bacteria; phylum Pseudomonadota; class Gammaproteobacteria; order Pseudomonadales; family Moraxellaceae; genus Psychrobacter; species Psychrobacter immobilis_E. The sequence goes on from NZ_CAJGZM010000001.1 coordinate 59,809, forward strand.
CTAATGAGCTCACCGCTTTTATCAAGTGATTGCCAGAAAGGTAATGAGACAAAGGGGATGTGGAAAAAAAAGCCGATACGATTGCAAATACCCAGCTGCCTACAATGATATGCCACACTTAAAAAATGATAATCATGCACCCAAATCACATCATCAGGCTCAATAACCTTCTTTAATTGCTTAGCAAAGAGGTGGTTTACCGTTTGATAGCCTGCGTAATCCTCTGGCGCTTGACTAATTAAATCAACTCGCTCGTGCAATAATGGCCACAGTACATTGTTGGCAAAGCCGCAGTAAAACTGCTGATACTGCTCAGTGGTAAGTGCAGTGGTCATATAAGTGATGAATGTATTGGCACACGGCGCGTCAGCGTCTGCTAAAGCAGTTTGTTTGATACTACTAAATTCATTAGTATAATCATCGTTATAGCGCTCGATAATTCTACCATTCCAGCCCATCCAAACGACTGATTTTCCGTTTAATACGTCTTGCAGTGCTATTGCAAGTCCACCTGCCATTGGGTTGTTATCAGGCATTTTAACCCGATTAGACAAGACGATTAAGCGGCTCATACCACGTGTCTCACTTTCACCGTTTCTTTTACTAACGCATTATGTTGTTGGCAGAAGCTTAAAAAGCTATCTAGTAAAACAGTCACCTCATGAGTGTCATGGACGTAGTAATTGGCATGAGTAGGCTCACAACCGACCTTAATTCCCATCCCTTTTATTAACTGTGGTTCGTCTTCTAGCGATTTACTTTCACCTTGTACAGCCATAAATCCTGCTTCATCCGTAATATCATCACCGATGAAAATAGGAAAAACACTCTTATTACTCTGCACTTTTTTTAGTAAAGCTAGAATGGCGCTACCTTTATTTGCTCCTTTTGGCACCACCTCCCAAACATATTTACCGGATTTTAATGTCCAGTTATCATGACTTTTTAAGGTTTGTACCATGATGGTATAAGCCGCATCAGCTAAAGCAGGGTTTTTCCGGAAATGGAGGGCGACAGAATAGGGTTTGTTTTCTACGATGAAGTCATCAAAGGGAATGCAAGATTGGATAATAGATTCTGTTATTACAGCAAGTTCTATAATATTAACAGATACAACGTTTGTCTCATTATGGTCACTGCTGTCATCAAACGCTATTTCTAGTCCATGCGTTGCTGCGATCGGTAATGTTAAAGGAGACAGCATTTGTCTTGCTTCAGCCAAACTGCGTCCTGTCACAGCAGCAATTTTTACACCATAGGTTTGTATTTTTTGTAGAAGAGTTAAGGTTGACGTTGGGATAACGCTATCCTTAGGATTCAATGTGAAATCGGCTAATGTGCCATCTATATCTAGAAACAAACAATAGCCTTGCTGATGGGATAAATAGTCAGCAAAGTTTTTTGGTGGAATATAGATAGGTCGCCTATTTATGCTGGGGCTTTTTGCTGAAGTCACGTTTCTTCCTTGTTAGTAAGAGACCATCTTGCGCTGAGACCACCTAAATATGAAACATTCTACCTGTTAAGAGTTGCTGTATTTCTAATATATGCCTATAGGGATGATATTCTTAAATAGTTGAATCTAATAAGAAGTTTGCCATAGCCCAAGTGGAAATTTAGTCATTAGAGTGTGCTGTTTGATATAAGTTCTGTAACTTACTAAATATGGATGGTATTTATAGCAGGCCGCTATACATGGTATGTGATTCAATGGCACTTAGCTTTTTGCGTAGTGCGCTCATTTGTAATTCGAAGTTCTTGTAATACTCTACTTTGTCTTTCTCTTTTTCCTCTAAGCTTTTTTGATAAGTAAAATCATCCAATAGCATTAAACAATTTGTAATTAACTTGAGATTATTTAATGATAGATCCTCATATCTACCCAAATCATGTGATTTGATTTTTGAGCGTAATTCAAATAATCCTAAGTTACTGTCTTGATGATATTTTTTAATGAGCTCGTCCCTGGACTCTACACTACTCTTATCATTTTCTTTCATGGCAATCCTCAAGCTATTGTCAATCAAACTCCGTTCTTGCACTGTCAAATCAAGATGATCATTCATTCACTATCCTCGCTTTTGGACTTAAGGTTTTTTTATTACGAAACGAGAAAACTGGACATACTGAAAAATGGGTAACTATTAGCACAACTTTTGTAAATTCAGTCTTAGTTAGAGTAAGCCACATCAAATATATTAGATGCCGATTCACTTAAGTCAGGCAGTGATCTATGCAGTCAATGCTATATATATTAACGTAGGTTATTGTAATTACACAGACTGAAAATAGTCATCAAATTATATCTGTCTTAGCAATCTAAAACTCAAACGCTTTTTAGTCATAGCCTAACTACATACCTCAACAGAATCAATCTAAACCAAATTTTGAGGAACTTGAATTCGTCATATAAGCCCCTTGTTAATAACTTAATTTTTTCGATATTTTCGTTCATCAGAGTATGTTTTTTAATGCACATGCTGTCATTGCTGATATTTGCTTTACTAAACTATTATTTGGTATTTTGATTGATTGAGCTAATAGTAAAGGTGAGACTATTGTAGATTTAGCGACCCTCTTGGATGATGCTGAATATCTGATATAGCTACTGAAACAGAATAAGGTTGATCCTTACTTAGCTCAAGCATGCCAGCAAGTGTTAAAGTCAGTAGAAATACACTGATGCTATGAGTTTTATAGTTAGATTACATATATTTGCTGAATAGCTAGATGAACATTGGCATTTGAATAACTGCTGATAGTTCTGCTTTGCAAAGCTTATTACTATGGTTTATTGAGCATAGGTCATCTTCATATCATCGTGATACCAACTGATGATCGAATTAGAGTGGCCGCACCTGAATCAATGACGGAAACTGCTATTCGAATAGCGGTTATTCATCGCATACCTTGGACTCATCAGCAGCAGGCAAACTTTGCCAACCAAATCCGTCGATCTACTCGAGAAATTATCAGTGAAGAGACACATTACTTATGGGGCAGACTTTACCGGCCTAAGGTTATTGAGGTAGATACAACTCAAAGCCTATTACGTAACTTTAAACTAAAAGGCAGCAAATTTATCTTAACAGTCAGTACCGGAACATCAACTGCTGATAGATTAAAAACATCCAATGAGTACTATTGCGCGCGCTTAAAGGCTCGTGCTCACGATCTAATTAATAAATGTTTCAAGAAGATTGATGTGACTGCTTAAAGCTGACAAGTACAAAAAATGAAGACTAAGTGGGGTAGCTATAATATTGACCAAGGTCGCTTTTTACTTAATTTAGAGTTAGTAAAAAAGCTCCTACCCTGCTTAAAGTATATTATTGTTCATGAGCTACTGCATTTTAAAGAGCGTCAGCATAACGATAGATTCAAGGCTCTGCTAGATACTCAGATAGTATACTATATAGCGGTTATTTCGATTTAATTTATACTTATAACATGAGCGTTATTAGGTGCCATTACCTCTAATATTGCGGGTTCATGAAAGTCATTTATAAACATACTGGTATCAACCAAAACATGAGAAGAATGTGTTTATAAACGCTTTAAGCTAGTATTCTTAGTACGTACACAGTAAAGCATTAAAAAATATTTGTCAGGTGGCTTTATGAATATCGGGGTTTGATGTGAGCGACCTGCTACTACCTAGTATTAAAAAAGATAATAGCCAAAGTGAACAAAAACTTAAGATATCTGCAACCAGTGGTAGCTTACAACTCGTTGATGACAAAATTATTAATTGTGCGCTTGAAAATTTATTTTATGAAGGTTTTGATCTAGAACACTTCAATGACAAAATTATTCAGGCAGCTTTAAGTAAATGTGATGGTAACGTCTCTAAAGCCGCTCGTCTTCTAAATATAAGTCGAGCTAAGCTTGACTATCGACTGAGTAAAGCTAATAGAGAAATTGCGGATTAGGACGTGTTGAACATTCATAATTTCAACCAGAAATAAGCACAAGCAAGAGCCACCGTATTCTCATAACTTTGCTTGAGCTTATCAAATCTTGTGGCAACTGCTCTATAGTTTTTTAGTTTAGCGAAAGCATTTTCTACTAAGTGGCGGACTTTGTACAAGTCCCAATCCATATGGTCGTTAGAGGACTTTGTGTTTCGTTTTCGAGAGATGTTATCACGCGTCCCTGCTTGTTTAATATGCGCTCGTAGTGCATCAGAAACATATCCCTTATCGGCACATACTCTAGTGGTAAAATAATTTAGGACAACTGATAAGAGGTTTTTATTAAAGTAGCGTTTCTCTTTTTCTAGCGATGTTAAATAATTGTTAAAAGTATGAGGTCTCACGGTTTGATAATAGCCCCAGATATAGTCAGTGATGGCGCTTTTAGCCTCAAAGATATCCTCGTAGCCGACCTTTGGCATCCATTCTGCTTTCAAGCTTCTGAAGAAGCGCTCAGTTGGCGCGTTGTCCCAACAGTTACCTTTTCGGCTCATACTTTGCGTCATGCCCTCACAACTTGCCACGGATTCAGCGAATGTCTTACTGGTGTAATGGCTTCCCTGATCAGAATGAAACAGTACGCCACTGGCGTTTAAGTCTGTTGTGATATGCCATCTACAACTCTTTAGCAGTCAGCACGCTGTCAGGGGAATCTGATATGGCAAAGCCAATAATACGACGGGCATATAAATCTAAAACAACAGCTAGGTAGCACCAGCCGCCTTTGATACGAATATATGTGACATCACCCGTCCAGACTTGATTGGGCGCTGATGGGCTAAAATTACGGTTCAGTATGTTGTCATGAGCTTTGTGTTCTTCATTAGCATGCTTATATTTATGCGTCTTTAATTGACAGCTTTTAAACCCCATGCTGCTCATAAGTTTACCTACCATATAACGGGTCAGCTTGATGTTATGCTCATTCATTAATATGGCGGCAATGCTGCGAGCGCCTGCTGAGCGCTTTGAGTCGTTAAATATTTGGCGTATTAAGGCTTTGGTTTTGACGGTTTCAAGGCTGATGAGCTTGGGCTGCATGCCATAGTAGTAACTGCTTTTCATTACGCTAAATAGCTTGCACAGAAGACTTTTACTGACATGCTTGTCTTGCTCTGCAAGCTGGCTGATCAGCGCTATCCGTTCAGGCTGTCCCATGCTAGCAGAGCAGAAGCCTTTTTTAAGATGTCGCGCTCCATCCTTAAACACTTATTCTCTTTACACAACTCTTGGAGCTCGCACTGTTCATACGTTAAGGCATTGCCAACCTTAGCTGCTTGGCCAGTCATTTCTTGACGGTATTGGCTCAGCCATTTTTGCAGGGTGGATTTGCCTATCCCTGTAGTGGTCGTTAATTTGAATGACTATAAAGGAATATAGCGATGAATAAGAAAAATGAATTTTATAAATGTATTGTCTGTGGTCAAAACTATCCAGTAAAAAGCCTCACACCCATAGGAACAGTAAGGAAAACCATTACCGAAGAAATTTTACATGATTTTCCCGAATGCTTGCCTAAAGATTATATTTGCCAAACCGATTTAAGCAAATATCGAACGAAGTATGTCAAATCATCGCTAAGTTCTGAAAAAGGCGAGGTGACAGATCTTGAATCTGAATTGATTAAAAGTATGCAACAGCATGAACTTATCACCAAAAATATTGATACGACCCTAGAGCAAGAATGGACATTTGGTGAACGATTGGCAGATAAAATTGCCACGTTTGGGGGTAGTTGGACATTTCTCATTTGTTTTGCCATTTTTCTAGCCATTTGGATTATCGTCAATACCGTGGTGATGGTTGCTCGTCCTGCTGATCCCTACCCGTTTATTCTATTAAATTTAATACTGTCCTGTATCGCTGCTATTCAAGCACCTGTGATTATGATGAGCCAAAATAGACAGGAAACCAAAGACCGATTGCGCTCAGAAAATGATTATCAAATTAATTTAAAAGCCGAGCTTGAGATTCAACACTTGCATGAAAAACTGGACCACCTTTTAATGCATCAATGGGATAGGTTAGCTGAAATACAAGAAATCCAACTCGATTTATTATCTGAGATGAGCAAAAAGCAATAGGATAGACGCTATCTTGTCCGTAAATATAGTCGTCAAATATAAACTTAATGTTACACTCAAGAGATTGGCAGCTATAGCAATGAAAATTAAGGCTATAACTCCCCTGTAAACTGATAACGATCCCCTGCATGCCACATCTTCACAAAGGTCAGTACCCGTCCTGCTGAATACGTCTGACGGCGCAGTACTAGCGTTGGTGACTGCGGTGCAACCTGCAACGCATTTGCAATTTCATCAGGTGCTGCCACTGCTCGAATGGTATAGCTACCGCGCTCTAGTGGGCTTTTAGCAATGAGGTAATCGCTAGTATTGACCACGCTAAAATCTTGCTCGAGAAATTGTGGTACTTTTTTCGCATCTACCCAGCGCTCTTCAAACTGTATCGGCTGACCATCAGCAAAATGAACGATTTTTACTTCGTATAACACAGCTATTTCACTGCTACAAGTATCCTCTGAATCAGAGGATACTACTGCTGTATCAAGATCAAACTTACCACGCATTTCATCATCTAACATGCTCGCAGTAATAGCACGTTTGCTCACAACGTGTGCCTGATAATCACGATTGGCCGATTTTAAATCTTGAGCGATATTACGCACTTCCACAAAAGTATGATTAAACTGCTGCTGGGCAACAAACGTCCCCGACCCTTGCCGGCGTTCTAATACCCGCTCTTCACTCAATTCCTTTAAAGCCCGGTTGACCGTCATACGAGAGACGCCAAACTCTTCTGCCAACGCCATTTCTGTAGAAATCGCATTACCCGCCTGCCATTTACCCGAATGAATATTGTCCAGTATTGCGTTTTTAATCCGCTGATATGCTGGAATTGCTTTTGTCATGTCACACTTCACCTTTGTCATGCTTGTCTTCAACTGTCTATTTCAACTATGCAACTATGCAACTATGCAACTATGCAACTATGCAACTATGCAACTATAAAAGTGCTGACATAATATCACGACCATTATCACATTCACCATGAGATAGCCTTTTCAACCCATCAACCGCATAAATAATTTGACGACTTATAAAAAAATGCTTGCATGAAAAAATAATCTTTGATAATTTGTATATACAACTTATTGTTTACACCAAATAATACTACCAACAACATAACATTAGCAAGCTGTACAGATAATCAAAAGGATATGAGCATGACTACTGATAATGGATTGAACAAAACCCCTGCATATACTCGCCGTGATGAGAGTCGTAATATCGCTGCGCCGACTGGCAGCACACTACATTGTAAAAGCTGGCTGACCGAAGCCCCTTATCGCATGCTGCAGAACAACTTGCATCCTGATGTGGCTGAAAACCCAAAAAGCTTGGTCGTCTATGGCGGTATCGGACGCGCAGCCCGTAATTGGGAAAGCTATGATCAAATCTTAGCGTCGCTGAAAGAGCTAGAAGACGATGAGACCTTATTAGTACAATCTGGCAAACCAGTCGGTGTCTTTCAAACCCATGAGAATGCGCCGCGCGTATTGATTGCTAACTCTAACCTTGTACCGCGCTGGGCAACGTGGGAGCATTTCAATGAGCTAGATCGTAAAGACTTATTTATGTACGGTCAGATGACTGCGGGTAGTTGGATCTATATCGGTACCCAGGGCATCGTTCAAGGGACTTATGAAACCTTCGTTGAAGCCGGTCGTCAGCATTATGATGGCAGCTGGGCTGGACGTTGGATTTTGACTGCTGGTCTTGGTGGTATGGGTGGCGCGCAGCCACTAGCGGCTACCTTTGCCGGCGCGACCTCTTTAAATATAGAATGTCAGCAATCTAGTATTGATTTCCGCTTGCGTACCGGCTACGTCGATAAACAAGCTGATGATTTAGACCATGCTTATGAACTCATCAAGCAACATACCGCAGCTGGTGAAGCGGTTTCTATCGCCCTACTTGGCAATGCCGCAGACATCTTGCCTGATATGGTCAAGCGCGCCAATGCAGGTGAAATCAAACCCGATTTGGTCACTGACCAAACCTCAGCACATGATTTGATTAACGGTTACCTACCAAGTGGCTGGACGGTTGAAGAATGGAAAGCCGCTCAAGAAGACCCACAGCAACATGCTGCCTTAACCAAAGCCGCGGCTCAATCTTGTGCCGTACACGTACAGGCGATGCTCGATCTACAAGCCATGGGTATCCCAACAACCGATTATGGCAATAACATCCGTCAAGTTGCCTTCGATGAAGGCGTAAAAAATGCCTTTAATTTCCCAGGTTTTGTCCCTGCATATATTCGTCCGCTGTTTTGCCAAGGTAAAGGGCCATTTCGCTGGGTCGCATTATCAGGGGATCCAGAAGATATCTACAAAACCGATCAAAAGATTAAAGAGCTTTTCCCTGAAAACCAGCACATTCATCGCTGGCTTGATATGGCAAAAGAGCGCATTCAGTTCCAAGGTCTACCGGCACGTATCTGCTGGTTAGGTCTTGGTGAGCGTGATAAAGCAGGTCTTGCTTTTAATGAGATGGTCAAAAATGGCGAGCTTAAAGGTCCTATTGTCATCGGTCGTGACCACTTGGATACCGGTTCTGTTGCCAGCCCAAACCGCGAAACAGAAAGCATGAAAGATGGCTCAGATGCGGTGTCAGATTGGGCATTATTGAACGGTATGCTAAATGTCGCAGGCGGTGCCACTTGGGTATCATTGCATCATGGCGGTGGCGTAGGTATGGGGTACTCACAGCACTCAGGCATGGTCATCGTCGCTGATGGTACTGATGCGGCAGCCAAACGCTTGGCCCGAGTATTAGTCAATGATTGTGGTTCTGGCGTTATGCGTCATGCAGATGCAGGCTACGAGCTGGCGATTAAAACTGCCAAAGATTATGGCTTAAAGCTACCGATGATTAAATAACTTGCCCTTGTCCTTATACGATATCAGTCGACATAAGGACATCATCAATACTTTATCAAGGATGATAATATGTCTAAACAAGATCTTATGCCACCAGCTAGTCCAGTACCTGACATACTACTAGGCATTCCAACACCTAACATGACACCGCCTGAAAATTTGCTATCAAAGCCTATAGCGCTGATACAGCTTATAGTATTTAGTGCCATTGGTCTGGTGATGTTTTTTGTTCCTTTCACCATTGGTGAAAAAAGCACGATTTTGTTCGATCACGGCGCAACTTATCTAGTCAATCAGCAACATACTTTATCTGTTATTTTACTGTTTATGCTGATGATATTTGGCGTAAGTAAGCCATTTATCGATGGCTCATGGCGTAAAAATATCACCCACAAAATCCTAACCGTTTTTAAAGTGCTGGGACTGGTATTGGCAGTGATGTATATCAGTGGTAACGCGCCCGCCTTTATGATGGAAAAGGATATGCTGCCGTTTCTATTTGAAAAACTGGCGCTACCGGTTGGCATGATTGTCCCGCTTGGGGCGTTGATTCTGGCATTTTTAGTCGGTTTTGGCTTGCTTGAGATGGTTGGTGTGCTGATGCAACCGATTATGAAGCCTATCTGGAGAACACCTGGCGCATCAGCCATTGATGCGGTTGCTTCTTTCGTTGGTAGTTATTCGATTGGACTGCTAATTACCAATCGCGTTTATCTACAAAAGCAGTATTCTGCGCGTGAAGCTATCATTATCGCTACTGGCTTCTCTACAGTATCGGCAGCATTTATGGTGATTGTTGCTAAAACACTGGGGCTGATGGAATTTTGGAATCTGTTTTTTTGGTCAACGTTGGTGATTACTTTTATTGTCACCGCTATTACTGCCCGTATTCCACCGATTAGCCGGTTTGATAATGAGCTGGACCGTCCAAATTTAGACTACAAAAGAGGCACGCGTATAAAAGCGGCGTATGAGCTGGGTTTATCCACCTCACGCCGTGCATCGGATTTTAAACAAATTCTATGGTCTAATTTTCGTGATGGTTTGACCATGGCAGCGGCTATTGTGCCTTCTATCATAGCCGTTGGACTCACTGGACTATTATTAGCCAAGTACACGCCGGTATTTGACGCTCTAGGGTTGCTACTATACCCATTTACATGGTTAGGCGGTTTGCCAGAGCCACTCGTCGCTGCCAAAGGTATGTCAGCAGGACTGGCTGAGATGTTCTTGCCCGCCTTATTGCTCAGTGAAGCGGATATGTTAACCCGTTATGTCGCCGGCGTCATCTCTATTAGTAGCGTGCTGTTCTTTTCTGCCATGATTCCTTGTGTACTGGCGACCGAAATTCCCATCTCTGTTGGCAAAATGGTCATCGTTTGGTTCCAGCGTGTGGCACTTAGTATCTTGTTAGCAGCAGCTTTTGGACATTTGGCGATGTCTCTTGGCTGGATAAGTTAAGAAAACTCAAATAACATCACTATATATAGTGTATAGACAACCAATAATATAATTAATATAGCACCTAAAGTTAGGATTACCCTTATGACTGTTATCAAAAAAATAATACTACAGCCACGTCAATTAAGCTTTGAAATGCTGCGCGATATTTACGAGCGACCTGTTGTATTGACGCTACCTGACAGCGCTTATGAAGCGATAGATGCCTCACACGAAGATGTACGCACCATCATTGCGCGTGATAAGAGCGCTTATGGTATCAATACCGGTTTTGGTCTATTGGCAAAAACTCGTATCAGCGATGATCAATTAGAATTACTACAGCGTAACCTTATCGTCTCTCATTCGGTTGGTACTGGTGAAGCATTACCCGCCAACGTGGTTCGATTGATTATGGTCATGAAAGTTGCCAGTTTGGCTCAAGGCTTCTCTGGCGTACGTCGCGAGGTCGTTGATAGCTTGCTTGGGCTAATTAATAATCAAATTACCCCAAATATTCCTGCCAAAGGCTCAGTAGGTGCCTCTGGTGACCTCGCACCTTTATCGCATATGACACTGGCTATGATGGGCGAAGGTCATGTTTATGTTGAGGGTAAAAAAGTACTGGCCGCTGATGCGCTAGCGCAGCATGGTCTTGAGCCTATTACTCTAGCGGCAAAAGAAGGTCTTGCTCTTATTAATGGTACCCAAGTATCAACCGCGCTAGCATTGCGTGGTTATTTCTTAGCACGTGATTTGCTTGAAACGGCAACCATCGTCGGTTCACTGTCTATCGATGCTGCGAAAGGCTCAGATGCGCCATTTGATGCGCGTATTCACGAAGTACGTGGTCATCATGGTCAAATCGAAATCGCCAAAGCACATCGTCAACTAATCAAAGGCAGTGCCATTCGCGCCTCCCATGATGGCGAGCAAGATGATAGAGTACAAGATCCTTACTGCCTGCGTTGTCAGCCACAAGTGATGGGTGCTTGCCTTGATATTATTAATCAAGCAGGAAAGACGTTATTGATTGAATCTAATGCCGTCACGGACAACCCTCTTATCTTTAACAATGAAGACGGTCCTGTTGCTATCTCAGGCGGTAACTTTCATGCTGAGCCAGTTGCCTTTGCTGCCGATATTTTAGCCTTGGCCATTGCTGAGATTGGTTCCATGTCTGAGCGCCGTATCGCTTTGTTAATCGATGCTACGTTATCAGGTGGCTTACCACCATTTTTAGTTGACAATGCAGGGTTAAATTCAGGCTTTATGATTGCTCATGTCACAGCAGCAGCGCTTGCCTCAGAGAATAAATCTATCGCCCATCCCGGTAGTGTCGATAGTATCCCAACTTCTGCCAACCAAGAAGACCATGTATCGATGGCAACGTATTGCGCACGACGCCTATACGAGATGGCACAAAATACCGCCACCATTATTGGTATTGAGCTCTTGGCTGCCGGTCAAGGTATCGACTTCCATCGCGGATTAGAGACCTCAGAGCCGTTGACTGTTGCGCATCAGAAATTGCGTGAACAAGTAACTTTTTATGATAAAGACCGTTACCTAGCCCCTGATATTGAAGCAGCAAAGCAGTTAGTATTAGCTGGCACGCTTGCTGAGCATTGGCAGTCATTGCGTAGTAATTGGTATGATTCTAAATAACAGCCTTTACAATAAAATCTAATAATATAAAGGCGAATGAAACAAGGAAGCTGACGATGGCATCATCAACCAACACAGCAACGAGTACGATAACCGATACAGCAACCGTTAGCCAAACAGGTGCTGATATGAGTCGATGGACAGGACGTGCAGAGCCGTTTGAGACAGCACGCGCCTGCTACTGGTATCAGTTGGCTCAGCCTTATATGCAGCAGCGTATTGGGCTGGTCGGTTTCGCTTGTGACCAAGGTGTCAGGCGCAATCAAGGACGCGTGGGTGCAAGAGCTGCTCCGCCATTGATTCGTCAGGCGTTTGCTACGCTGCCCGTCATCGCGGAGCTACAGCAGCGCTTTGATAATCAACTGCCAACCTTACTAGGTGACGCTGGCGATATTCATTGCCACGATCATGATGATTTTGCTGCCAACATGCTAGAACAAGCACAGATAACATACGCCAATACAGTGAGTCAGATTATCAAACAAGGCGGTTTGCCCATCGGTCTTGGCGGTGGTCATGCCATCGCTTATGGTAGCTTTTTAGGATTGTGGCAAGCTCTACCGCAAACAGACCTCACAACCCATAAAGACGCGACGCCGCGTATCGGCATTATCAACTTTGATGCACATCTTGATATTCGTCAGTCTGATGTCGCAACGTCTGGCACACCATTCCGACAAATTGCCGAGCATCTTGATGAACATGGTCAGCCCTTTCACTATTGCTGTATCGGCGTCAGTCGTTTTTCCAACACTGCCGCTCTCTTTGATCGTGCTGAACAGTTAGATGTGCATATCATCAGTGATGAAGACTGTACCAATAAGAAATGGAAAAAAATTGCAGCTCAAATAACAGGTTTTATCGAAAGCGTTGATATTATTTATTTAACGATTGATATGGATTGCTTGCCATCAAGTATCGTACCCGGTGTCAGCGCGCCAGCGGCCTATGGTATTGAGCTCAGTTTCGTTGAGCGCGCGGTCAAACTTATTATGGCGTCAAACAAAGTAAAAATAGCCGATATCGCTGAGATTAATCCTACCTTTGATATTGATCAACGCAGCTGTAAAGTCGCCGCTCGTCTCTTGGCGACTATTATAGAGCAGCATTTACTTATCACCGAAACGCACTAGCTTCAAAATAAGCAGGAGCACATTATGAATAACTCTAGCGAACAGATATTTGATGACTCTATCAATACTACAGACGTTATGGATAGCATGACATCGTTTGACCAAATCATTATTAATGCCAATCTCGCTACCTTTTCAGCGCAATACGGGTTTGATATTTATAGCGCCAATCAAAAAAATGGTCAAAATAAAAGCACACCTTATGGTCAGTTAGAAAACGCCGCTATCGGTTTCAAAGACGGTAAAATTGCATGGGTTGGCACGCATACACAAATAACGCCGCATCTGACCCATTATAAAAAAAATCAAATCAAAGACGTTGATGGCAACTGGATAACGCCTGGGCTCATCGACTGCCACACCCATATCGTTTATGCTGGCAACCGTAGCAATGAGTTCGAAGCACGACTACATGGCGCCAGTTACCAAGATATCGCTGCACAGGGTGGTGGCATTATCTCAACGGTTAGCTCTACCCGCGCAGCTAATGAAGAAGAACTACTTTCCCAAAGTGAAAAACGTCTGCTCGCGCTCATTAAAGAAGGCGTTACCAGTGTCGAAATAAAATCTGGTTATGGACTAGACTTGGAAACTGAACGTAAAATGCTAACAGTCGCGCGTAAGCTTGGTAAAAAGCATAACATCCATGTTAGTACCACTTATTTAGCCGCCCATGCCCTACCACCTGAATACAAGTCTCACATGCAGGACCGCTCGGATGATTATATAGAGCAAGTTTGCCAGTGGTTACCAATTTTGTATGCTGAAGGTTTGGTCGATGCGGTCGATGGCTTTTGTGAGAATATCGCCTTTACTGCTGAGCAGATTAAGCGCGTCTTTGAAGTGGCTCGCTCGTTAGACTTGCCAGTTAAGTTGCATTCTGAGCAGCTGTCAAATATAGGCGCTAGTGCTTTGGTAGCAGAATATAAAGGATTATCAAGCGACCATCTTGAGCATTTAGTAGAAGACGACATTAAAAAAATGGCAGCGAGCAATACGGTTGCCGTGCTATTACCGGGCGCGTTTTATACATTACGTGATACCAAACTACCACCGATTGAAGAGTTACGTAAACATCAAGTTTCCATTGCTATTTCAACCGATTGCAATCCTGGTACTTCACCGCTCACGTCGCTATTATTAGCAATGAATATGGGCTGTACACTATTTTATTTAACCCCTGAAGAAGTATTGGCTGGGGCAACCGTTCATGCGGCACAAGCATTAGGTCTAGCCAAAAAAGGCAAAATAGAAGTGGGTTACGATGCTGATTTAGCATTATGGGATATCAGCCGCCCTGCTGATCTTGCTTATCAAATGGGATTAAATCCTATCGCAGGTATTATGGTTCAAGGGCAATGGAATACCTAAGCAAAGTAATAACTGAACGCATAACCTCTTCTTAAAAGTGTCGTTTAAAAACACAATTTGGTTTTTTCGTTAACGATTAGGAAGGTTATTAAGTGCTAGTGGTTTTAAGTGCTACTAATAGTATCATCAAAGGACTCAGCCAATATCACATCGCCATCTTCTCGCGTAATCATCACCGTCGCTGAGCGTGGGGTACTGCCGCCGGCGACGGCGCCCCAGCTATTGCCTGGATGCTGAATGTTGATAAACAACGTTTTGAAATCTGGCGTCATCGTAATACCAGTCACCTCACAGCCCTCAGGACCGACGAAAAAGCGTTTGATATTGTCATTACTGGCAGGCATGCCGACTCGGGTTTGTTGCCCTGCCGAAGTGATTTTAAGGGTGCCATCGCTGACTTTGCCCGGTAGTGCTGCTAATAGCATACAACTACTGGTATCCGTATAAGCACCATCATCTGTCTGAATCCACAACACCCCACGTGGATCAAAATACAGTCCGTCTGGCGATGATAAATCGTTGTTGTCATTTAGCTGCGATAAGTTCTCTGCTGACAAATCACTTGGCGAGGCAAACAAATAAATATCCCATTCAAAACTTGTTGCCGCATGATCGCCGCCTGTTTCTGCCCAGCGAATGATATGACCATTATCATTACCAGCCGCCTTGCCGCCGACTTGATAGCTGCGTGGGTTGGACGCTGAAAGCGGCTGATCATCACGTACGCCGCGATACTTATTATTGGTCAAGGTCACATATACCTCACCAGTTATGGGGCTGACCGACACCCATTCGGGTCGATCCATCTTGGTTGCACCGACTACATCGGCAGCGGCACGGGCGAAAACCAACACCTCATCTTGTCCATGAAACGGCAATATACTATTAGAGGTATCCAGTCCATTTTGACCATGGATCAGTGCTTTCCATTCACCGCGACCATTTTCATGGAATATCGCGACATATAGTGTGCCCTCATTCATATATTTATCACCCGCTTTTAAGCCACCACCGATATCCGCATTTGACCACGTGGCTTTGGAAACGAACTTATAAATATATTCGCCGCGGGCATCATCGCCCATATAAAAGACCACAGGTTTGCCTTGCTCAACAGGTGCATAGGCACAATTTTCATGGGCGAAACGCCCTAGTGCGGTACGTTTTTGAGGCACAGAGTGTTGGTTAAAAGGGTCGATTTCGGTGATATAACCAAAGGTATTAAAGGCATGACGGTAGTCATCGGCAGCACTGGCACCGACGGCTGTTATATCCCAACGTGAAAACTCGTCGGGGATGGCAGCATCTTTGGCGTCAGGTGTATGCCACAGATATTCAAAGCCAGGGAAATTCTCCGTTGCCCCGTAGCGCTCGCGACCGTAGTTATGTGCAGCACTCAATTGAGGGGCATCTTGCCCACGGGCAAATACGCCTAAAAAATTCTCTTCGGTAGTCAGATAGGTGCCCCAAGGTGATAATCCAGCACCGCAGTTATTATTAATACCGCGAGTCTGAAATCCTGTCGGATCAAACTTGGTCTTAACCAAATCAGAGCCAGCAACAGGGCCTGCTAATTGGGCAGTCGTACTGCTGGTGATACGGCGATTGTATTTCGAATTGGGCACCATCTCATAACCCATACCGTCAGCGCGTCGGCTCATCTCAACCACAGCAACTCCATGACAGTTGACCTCGCGGCGCACGTCGCTCGCGAGGCGACGGTTTTGGAAAATTGGCGCGGCACTATTATCTTGGATGACATGGTAACCAAATGGGCTAAGCTCACTACTGTTTACATATTCGTGGTTCATCACCAACAGACCGTTTTCTGAGGCTTTGGCGTCGTACGTATTGCCCTTTTTGCCAAAGAACCACATACCATCATGGTTGTCACCCATACGCCATTCAAACGACTCAGCGGATTGCTCACGATTGTCCTTCCAATCCTCGATGCCAGATATCAGCGGCGTGCCTAGTGGTAATATCATCTCGGCTTTATAGCCTGCTGCTACCCTCATCGTCTCAGCCGTTGAATGCGGCACTGCTGTAAACTTTAAGGTTTCGGGGCGTTTTAAATCGCCTTGCGCAGGAATAGCGGCGCTGTTATCGTTACTAGGATTAACAGGCAAGCTGCTATCATCATCGTCACTACAACCGACTAAAGGTAGCGCACCAAAAAACGCTGCCGCCGTCAATCCTGTGCCGCCTTTTAGGATACTGCGGCGGTTCATACGGCGATTGATAATGGTTTGAAAGTTGATATTATTAGTTGGGTTAGAGTCTTCAACAAATTCGTGCGTTAGCGTTTGCTTGTTATTCAATGAGGTCATGTTCAGTCACCTTTTAGGCTGGATTTGCATAAAAAATATCGCGGCTTTATCGTTACAACCACTAAAATACGATTTACGATTTACGCTTGAGTCTACTGAAACTCCATGACAACTTGATGACAAATTTTTAGATAATGATCGATGAAAGATTATCCTATTTCTAATATGAACTTGAAGCTACACACTGTTTGCGTTTACTCCTTAAGAGCAACCTTCGACCAGATAGATAGCATCTGGTATACCGATATCAATACTTTCGACCTCTCCCTTTAACAATCTTTGCTTGTCTGCCGTCCACTCTGTTGATTTAATCCTATAACCATTCAACTTTTGACCGCCCTTGATATGATATTTAATTTGTATGGGCAACTTACCTTCTTTATTATTCATTTTAATATTTTCGGTTTTTAACGACTCTCCGAGTTGGGGTTCTTTTATCATCTCAAAGTTAACGTTAGCAATCAAGCTATAGTAGTCACCATCAAGCGCATATTTATCGACCTCATAAGTTAGCGCGTTATTATGCGCTTTCATCACCTCTGTCACTGCATCGCCAACATGGATGTCTGTATAAAAGGGTATGTTTGGAGCTTGAATAGTAATAAGAGCAACTTTGTTGTTTATGATTTGATATAGCACAGAGGCACGTTTACCGTACTCTTTATCCATATAGCTCAGTGCTGGATTACTGACGTAATAGCACTGCTCGTTGTCCGTTTCTTCCTTGATTAATCCTAAATTATTTAGTAATTCAGGGGTAATGCTTTGTCCAAAACTTAGCTTTTGGTAGCCTGCTGGCGTTACGGTTTTCTCATTAAATAGATTTGATACTTCGATAGCTGGCGCTTTATCTGCAGTAGAGGATTTTATAGGTGCAGGATTTATAGGGGTTTTATTATCTTCAGGCTTGCTTTTATGTACATCATCCGCTTGCGCCGTGACGTTACTATCTGAAAGTGAAGACTGCGAGTCACAGCCTGTTATTAGTTGCGCCGTAGCGAGCAAGACAGTGGTAAGTAGTACCGTTTTAATAGTTGCTAAAGATAAATCTTGGGTAAAATTTAACATGGCAACACTCCTAAATTTGGCTTATCGATATCAATGAAGCGTAGAAAACCATCACTACAAAACCGGCGTACCCTGCGTACTAAAAGCAAAGCCTTTATTGCTAAAATTACCAATCATCACCGCCTCAATGACGGGCTTAACGGTTTCATCTATGCCTTCAACTTCAATGATAAACTTTGCCCCAGAACCCCCTTTATCTTCTTCTTTTTCGACGATATAATTTAACGTCGCCATGGCGGGCAGCTCAATAGTCTCTGTTAAATATGACTTTACAAGATCGCCATCGGTACTGTAATAATCTATCTTATTAATATAGAGCGATTTTTTTAAAGTGGTATTGCGCACGCTTAAGGTCGCTGACAGTAAAACCTTACGATTATCTCTATCGGTATAGATATCTGAATAAATCGGTACATAAAAGGTTTGTTTATAACCAAACTGGCTGTGATCGACTTTTTTAGATCGCTTCTCAAGTTCTTGAATCGGGTCTTGGTGCTTCTCTGAAAACATGACATTTGGGTTTTGTTTCGACTCATCACAGCCGCTGAACAGCATGAGACTGGCAAGACATAGCACGGATATGCAGCACTTATTCATAACGTTATCCCTAGCGATTAGTGTACTTTAACCCCTACACTACGTAAAAAATTATTGATATGTTTGTTAGCGCCATAAACCACCAATACATCATTTTCTTGCAGTACTTGCTCTGGTGTGGCCAATCCCTGAATGCTAGGTTTGCTCTGCTGACGGCCAAAGCTGTCTTGGTAATGCTCATAGTGCATGGTGCTCAACAGCTTAATATTAAACCTATTTTCTAGCTGTAATGTCGCTATTTGTTTGCCAATTAAAGGAGTAGGAATAGCAATCTCGACAATACTAAAGTTGTCAGTCAATTCAAAAGAGTCAACGAAATAACGCAATGACAGCCGTTTTGCCCAGCGCATGGCCGATTCTTTTTCAGGATGAAAAATATCGTCGACCCCAATCGCTTGTAGTACTTTTTCATGTAAGGGGTTGATACTACGGCTGATTAGGCGCTTGGCTTTTAGGGTTTTAAACAGCGCCGTTGCCATAATATTGGCTCCTTCGTTTTCCCCAATTGCTACTACCACTATATCGGTATCCATAATAGGCAAGCCATTGACGGTATATTCGTCGGTGGCATCCATGCAGATAGTATGAGTGATGGCTTCTTTATACGCTTCAACTTTTTGCATGCTGCTATCAATGGCGATGACTTCATGACCTTGGCTCGTCAGCGCCATGCCTAACGAAGACCCAAAACTACCCAAACCTGCAATGATATATTTCATAATATTCCTTGTCACTCATGCCATTCAAAAAGTAGCAATTGCGACGTATTTAGTTAATACCTAATGAGTTATAAGTTATTTTTTTAATTAACCTTAAGTTAATTAATAGTAATCTCTTCAGTCGGATAACGATAGTTACGCTGGTATCTGTTTTTAAGTAAGGCGACAAATATCGTCAACATCCCCACCCGCCCAACAAACATAATCACTGAGACAACCAGCTTATTAAAGGTCGATAGCTCAGCGGTTAAATTTAAACTCAAACCAACCGTACTATAGGCAGAAAAGCATTCAAAAATCACTTTAATCAAATCAAGCTCGGGCTGATCGTAGCTGATAAGAGTGACACCCATGCCAATGACAAATAACGACAGCCACATAATGGAAAACGCCCGACGAATAGAGATATCAGCAATCTCGCGCTGAAACACTTCAACCTTGGTCTGACCACGGGCTAAGCTCAAGGTATTTAACACCGCAATGGCAAAGGTGCTGGTTTTTATACCACCGCCGGTAGAGTTTGGTGAGGCACCAATCCACATCAAAAAAATCGTCAGCATAATGGTTGGAAATGCGAGCGCATCCATATCGGCAATATTAAAACCCGCGGTACGCGGTGTAGCTGCCGTAAACAGCCCTGTGATTAGCTTCGCGGAAAAACTCTGATGCTCAGCAAGTATGCCGTTGTATTCAAACAGCATTACCCCAATCACACCAATTAACAATAAAGCGCCAGAGGTAATTAACGTAATACGGCTATTGATACTCAGCAGCCACGGCTGATAGCCGTAACGTGGATCATTCTGAAAAATCGCCCTTTGGGCACGGTGGCGCAGATAGCGCAATAGATTGACGACAATAATAAAACCCATACCGCCAAATAAGAAAGTGGTGCTAATAATGAGCTGTAAAGGATAATTAAAGCGCAGTGACTCATCGTATAAGCCAGCACTAAAGGTAGAAAACCCTGCATTACAAAAAGCGGAGATGGCATGGAATATCGCAAAAAACAGCCTTTGTGTAAAGCTCATCCCCGGTAAATCATAGATACTTATATAAATTAAAATAGCAGCAAGCGCCTCAACCCCAAAAGTCACATATAAAATGGACTTAAGGGTAGTAACCATATCGCCCATCCGTCGTGAGATGTTCATTTCACTGATACTGAGCTGCGTCTCATAACTGACGCCGCCCTTAAAAAAGTAACTAAAGTAGGTCACAAAGGTCAGAATGCCCAAACCACCAATTTGAATCAGCCCGATGATAATCAGCTGCCCAAACGTAGTAAAACGGGTCGCCGTATCCACCACAATCAGCCCTGTCACACAAACCGCACTGGTGGCCGTAAATAGCGCATCGACAAAGGATATCGGCTCAGTGGTGGCATTGGGCATCATCAGCAGCAAGGCTCCGACCAATACTACAGATAAAAAACTTAAGATAAAAAACTGACCCGGATTCAAAAAAGTCCGATTAAGACTGAAATTATTGTCCGATATCTCACGGATAAAGGTGACAAAAACGGCAATCTTAATCGCAATAAAACCGTCTACCGGCATCGATAATCCGGAGCGCGCCAGCTCAAAGAAATGCACCGCCAATAATATAAAAATAGCGATACTGGCTAGCAAATCGAAAACGGCGACTTTGTTAACAGACAATCGCGACTTTGAGCGAATATAGCGCCCTACCGTGGCCACAAAACCCAATAGAATAATCGCCAAATAAAAAATATGAAAAATATGCTGTAGCCACGTCGTGAGCGTAAAACCACTATCGACTAAGGCAATCCCAACGCCAATGGCGCCGATAACAATCGTGAACTTATTCAACAGCCGATACGGTAGGGCTGGATGCATAGCCTAATTCCATGAGAGGAGTAACGATAATACTTATACGCCTTTTTTTTACCATCCCCTAAAAATTTTTTAAAAGAATCGTAACCAGTTATGATGATTTTAATGTTAAGAAACTTTAAGTATAGAACGAGCTAACGCAGTGCTTTATGCCTGCTATCTAAAACTAGCTGAACTATGCTATCGACTCAGCAGCTATTAGCTTTAAAGCGCTTAATCAAAAATCCTTATGAAACGTCGTTACAGCAGTAAGTAAGCTGTCAACGAATAAAGGCGGTAACACTAAACAATCCTTCATTTACAGCGCACTAATCGCTCAAAATTAATATGGTGTCATTCCAGTCTTATCTCTATACAATCGCTTTATCTTCGTTTACCACACCTATTGTAAGAAACTTTGAGATATATCAGTGAGGTTATCTATTAACATTAGAGACGTTAAATGTAAGATAGGCACTTAAACCCTGATAATTATTATTCTAATTTAATAGTAAAGATATTACCTTCCCCCTAAACCTTTTTAACAGAGAGTATTCAATTCAATGATAGAGCTTCTAAGCGATCCTTCGATATGGCTTGGTTTCTTCACACTGGTTAGTCTTGAGATTATTTTAGGTATTGATAATCTCGTTTTCATTGCCATTCTCGCTAATAAGCTGCCCCCGCACCAACGCAGTAACGCGCGCAATCTTGGCCTTGGGCTCGCGCTCATTATGCGCTTAGGACTATTATTCGTTATGTCATGGCTCATAACTTTGACTGAACCTGTGATCAGCTATGGTCAGTTTGATTTATCGGTCAGAGATTTGATCTTAATTGTCGGCGGATTCTTTTTATTACTCAAAGCGACGCTTGAGCTACATGAACGCTTAGAGGGCAAGCTTGAGACCAATAACAATAGCAAAGTCTATGCCGGCTTTGCCGCGGTCGTTGCGCAAATTGTTATCCTAGATGCCGTATTCTCGTTTGATGCGGTCATCACCGCAGTCGGCATGGTCAAGCATTTAGAAGTGATGATGGCGGCGGTTATTGTGGCGATGGCGGTGATGGTTTTGGCAGCCAAAACCTTAACGGAATTTGTCGGTAAGCACCCGACTGTCGTTATCTTATGCTTAAGCTTCTTACTTATGATTGGCTTTAGCTTAATCGTTGAAGGCTTAGGCTTTCACATTCCAAAAGGCTACTTATATGCCGCCATTGGTTTCTCTATTATTATTGAAGCCTTTAATCAATTCATGCAGCGTAACCGTACGAAATATGAAAGCGCCATTCCGCTCCGCGACCGAACCGCAGATAATATCTTAAGACTGATGGGCGGCAAAACCGCTAATCATGAGGAAGAGTCGCTCACAGAAGATGATATTTCAGTACAGACTATCCCTTTTGCAGAAGAAGAGCGCTACATGATCAGTGGGGTGCTGGCGCTTGGCGAACGTGATGTTGAAACCATTATGACGCCGCGCTCAGAGATATCTTGGGTCAATATCGAAGGCAGTCTAGACGAGGTTCGTGAGCAAGTATTATCCACGCCGCACAGCTTATTGCCTATCTGCCAAGGGCAGTTAAACAAGGTACTCGGCGTCGTACGGGCCAAAGATATCTTAGCGGCACTCGACAAACAATCTAACGATATTCATCTGGCTCTAGCGCCTTTATTTACCAAGCAGCAGCCTGTTTTTGTCTCTGATACCATTGATAATTTACGTCTTATCAATTTACTCAAGAATGCCAAAGGCAACTTGGCAATCGTAGTCGATGAATATGGTCAAGTGGCAGGACTGGTGACGCCTTTAGATTTATTTGAAGCGATTGCCGGTGAATTCCCTGATGAAGATGAGACGTTAGTGATTTTTAAACAAGAAGACCACTGGATATCTGAAGGTACTATTAGTTTGGATCAGTTGCGCCTTGAGCTAAATGAGCCAAACCTCTTAGCAGATGCCGAGCAGCTGACCATCGGTGGTTATATCAATTTTAAACTCGATGGTATCGCGCAAGTGAATGAACACATCAGCAGCGAAGGTTATACTTTTACTGTGTTAGAGACGCTGTCCGCAAGAATTCTGTTGGTAAAAATCACAAAAGCGTTCAGTTAATAACATTGTCCAAAACATTGTCAATAACAGTCATGATTTATATAGCTAGTACTAAGCGTGCTAGCTATAACCTTTATCACAGAGGCTACGGAAAATTCATCCCAGTCGCAATGCATCTGTTTTAAAGTGAAGCCACTATATCAACTTCCGCCAAATATATTGCTAGCCTATAGCAATATCCGCACTCTAAAAAACATCTAAACGATGCCTTAAAAACTAAGGCTTTCTGCTCTTCTTACGTTTTAACACTGCCCATCTTTATACTTTCTTTATACCCCACCGCGTTATCTTGACAACACTTTTATACCCCTCTCGGCATACTGTTGCTATTAATAAGTAAGCAATAAAGAAGTAATAAAAGATCAGTCTAACCATCACTGATCTTCATTATTCATGGTTCATTGTGCGTTTTTGGAGAGTGTCATGGAAGTTTTTGCAGGGTTTCTAGCCTTCGGTTTATTCATCTATTTGTTATATGTACTGATTAAACCGGAGGCATTTTAATGACAATATATGCGCTATCACAGCTGGTTATTTATCTAATCGTTCTATTTACTTTAGGATATTTTTTATCAGGTTACCTGCTGCAAAGGATGCAAGCCCCTGTTTCTCGGCTTGAATCCCGTATTTTTACGACGCTGGGTATGATCGGTCAAGATGCCAAAGGCAAGCCTGCTTTTGGTATGAATTGGAAGCAGTACGCTGGCGCCATTGTGCTATTTAACCTCATTGGACTATTGGGGTTATTTGTTTTGCAGTCGGTGCAAGGACACTTGCCGCTAAACCCTGCCAATATGTCAGGCGTCACGTGGGACTTGGCGATGAATACCGCCATCAGTTTTATCACCAATACCAATTGGCAGGCTTACGGCGGCGAAAGTAGCATGAGCTACCTGACCCAAATGATGGGCATGTCGTTGCAAAACTTCTTATCAGCGGCAACCGGTATCGTGGTGGCTTTTGCTCTAATGCGTGGTCTGGTATTTAAAAAGAGCGCGCATCTGGGTAATGCTTGGATAGATTTATGGCGCTGTAATCTTTATATTTTGCTGCCGATAGCGGCAATTATAGCGGTGCTATTGATGAGCCAAGGGGTGATACAAACGCTATCCATGTATACCGATGTGCAGACCCTACAAGGTGAGTCGCAAACGATTGCTTTGGGCCCTGTTGCCTCGCAAGAAGCGATTAAGATGCTCGGTACCAACGGCGGTGGATTTTTTAATGCCAACTCCGCCCACCCGTTTGAGAATCCCACGCCCTTTTCTAACTTTATCCAAATGCTAGCTATCTTTCTTATCCCAACGTCGCTTTGTTTTTGTCTTGGCAAAATAAGCGGCAACCTCAAACAAGGTATCGCTATCTTAAGTGCTATGACGGTCTTGTTTATAGCGATGTATTCTTTGACCGTCAGCAGCGAGCTTGCCGGCAACCCTTGGTTGGCGTCACAAGTTCAAGGCCTTGCCGATGCCAGTGTGAGCGGCAACATGGAGGGCAAAGAAGTGCGTTTTGGCATTGTTGCCACGTCACTGTTTGCCACGATTACCACTGCCGCTTCGTGCGGTGCCGTCAACGCCATGCATGATTCATTTACCCCCCTCGGTGGACTGAGCACCATGTTGCAAATGCAATTGGGCGAAGTGGTCTTCGGCGGTGTGGGCGCAGGTCTCTACGGTATGCTGCTATTTGCCATCTTGGCGGTATTTATATCGGGGCTGATGATTGGCCGTACTCCCGAATATCTTGGCAAAAAAATCGAACCGTTTGAGATGAAAATGGTGGTCTTGGGCTTATTGGCCGCGCCAACGATGGTGCTAGTAGGCACAGCTATCAGTGTGATGACGACCAGTGGCCAAGCCGGTATCTTCAATCCTGGTGCTCATGGTTTTAGTGAAGTGCTCTATGCCTTTAGCTCGGCGGCCAACAATAATGGCTCTGCCTTTGCAGGCTTGGGTGCCAACTCTGTGTTTTATAACTCTATGCTTGGGCTGGCGATGTTGGTTGGTCGCTTTGGAGTCATCATCCCGGTACTGGCTTTAGCAGGATCATTGGCCAAGAAACCAAGATTAGAAGTTAATAGCGGCACCTTGCCAACCACCACGCCATTATTTGTCGGGCTTTTGGTCGGCACAGTGCTGATGATTGGCGCCCTGACCTTTGTCCCTGCTTTAGCGCTCGGACCCATCATAGAGCAGATTTGGATGTTGGGAGGCTAGCCGATTGAGTACAGGCAAGCATTAGACGAGTCGTTATTTAGTTAGTTAATTTATTACTAATAACGTGACTCGCTACCCAATAGTGAATCGACCCATTTTATGATTATGTGAGGAATACAAACATGAGCGTTTTATCAGATACTAATACACAGGCTGCAAATTTGCAGTCGCAGCAAGACCCCAATCATTCAAACTTACCCGAAAAACCAGCACAAGGCCTCCTTGATCCTGCTTTGATCAAGCCCGCCCTAAAAGACGCTTTACTTAAGCTTGATCCCAGAGTGCAATGGCGCAATCCGGTGATGTTTGTGGTTTATATCGGCTCGCTACTGACCAGTATCTTAGCGATTACGATGCTGATTCAAGAGCAAGCTGGCATTGTTTTCACCCTATCCATTACTTTTTGGCTATGGTTTACCCTGTTGTTTGCAAACTTTGCAGAAGCGTTAGCCGAAGGACGTAGCAAAGCCCAAGCGGCCAGTCTAAAACAGGCACGTCAAGACGTGCAAGCTCGCAGGCTTGCCGGCACTGACAGGCATTCTGTGCCGACTATGATTCAGGCAACAGAGCTTAAGCAAGATGATATCGTTCTGGTCAATGCGGGCGAGATTATTCCTGCTGACGGCGAAGTCATAGAAGGTTTAGCCTCCGTTGACGAATCTGCAATCACCGGCGAGTCTGCACCGGTGATTCGTGAAAGTGGTGGCGATTTCAATGCGGTGACAGGTGGCACTAAGGTGTTATCTGACTGGTTAATGATACGTATCACCCAAGCTCCCGGACAAGGGTTTTTGGATCGTATGATTGCCTTGGTAGAAGGCGCCAAACGCACTAAAACGCCAAATGAGATAGCGTTGACCATTTTGTTGGTGGCATTAACGCTGATATTTTTGCTGGTATGTGTGACCTTATTGCCTTTTTCACAGTTTGCCGTGCTGTCTTCGGGCAATGGCGAGCCGATATCGATTGTGGTCTTAGTGGCGCTGTTGGTCTGCTTGATACCAACGACCATTGGTGGTTTGCTATCAGCGATTGGCGTGGCAGGCATGAGCCGGATGATGCAGGCCAATGTCATCGCGACCTCTGGACGCGCGGTAGAAGCGGCAGGCGACGTTGATGTTTTGCTACTTGATAAGACTGGCACGATTACCTATGGCAATCGACAAGCGTCGCAATTTATACCCGCACACGGGGTGACAGAAAGTCAGCTTGCGGAAGTGGCGCTGATCAGCTCATTGACCGATGAGACGCCAGAAGGTCGCAGTATCGTCAAGCTTGCCCAAAGCCGTTTTGATATTGATGAAAATACATGGAAAGCAAAGCCGTTTGACACCATCGAATTTACCGCGCAAACGCGCATGAGTGGCACCGATATTGATCAGCGCCATATCCGTAAGGGGGCGTTTGATGCCATCGTAAAATGGGTAGAAGCACAAGGCGGTATCTTACCTACTAACCTACAGCAACAAGTAGAAGAAGTCGCGCGCCGTGGTAGTACACCGCTACTGGTCGCCGACAGTCAGCAATTGCTTGGCGTCATCGAGCTTAAAGACGTGGTCAAATCCGGCATAAAAGAGCGCTTTGCCGAGCTGCGCAAGATGGGCATTACCACCGTGATGATTACTGGCGACAATCCTTTGACGGCGGCAGCCATTGCTGCCGAAGCAGGCGTCGATGACTTTATGGCGGAGGCAACCCCTGAGCAAAAGCTTGAAAGAATACGCAGCTATCAGCGTCAAGGTAAGCTAGTCGCCATGACCGGCGATGGCACCAATGATGCACCGGCACTGGCGCAAGCAGATGTGGCTGTCGCTATGAATAGTGGTACTCAAGCGGCTAAAGAAGCCGCCAACATGGTCGATTTGGACTCAAATCCGACCAAGCTGATTGAAGTGGTGCAAACCGGCAAGCAGATGCTCATGACTCGCGGCGCACTGACGACATTTAGCTTAGCAAACGATATCGCCAAGTACTTTGCCATTATTCCAGCCGCCTTTGCCAGCACCTACCCTGCGCTTGGGGTATTGGACATTATGCGACTAGGCAGCCCTCAAAGCGCGATTTTATCGGCTATTATTTTTAATGCGTTGATTATTGTGTTTCTCATTCCACTGGCGCTGCGCGGCGTGACTTATAGACCTGATTCTGCCATCAATTTATTGCGCCGCAACTTGCTGATATACGGCTTGGGTGGACTCATTCTTCCCTTTGTCGGTATCAAAGTAATCGACATGCTCATTAATGCCTTGCACTTGGTATAACCAACGATACGGATAACGACTATGCAACCTAATAAATCTACGCCACTTAATAACTCTGTGCAATCTAACAGCGCTATACAATCTGTTTCTCCTGTTGACTCTAAATACCACCAGGCGGATGAAAAAAAGGCGGATGAAAACAACCTTTCTGTATTGGACAATAGTACTGCCCGTATGCCCATGCTCAAGCCCGCGCTATCATTATTTATAGCCTTGGCACTCATTTTAGGTTTATGCTACCCCTTATTAATGACCGGCATTGCCCAAGTGACCATGGCGGATAAAGCCAATGGCAGCTTGGTAGAACACAATGGCAGCTTGGTAGGCTCTGCGCTTATCGGTCAGCGCTTTGATCAGCCAGAATACCTATGGACGCGTCCATCAGCAGCGGGAGACGGTTATGATGCCACGCAATCTTCGGGGAGTAATTTGGGACCTTTAAATCCTGAATTAGTGACTGCTGTCGAGGCACAAGTACAACGACTAAAAGCCGCTGATCCAAAAAACACAGCCCCTATCCCTCTTGATTTGGTCACGATGTCGGGCAGTGGTTTAGACCCGCACATCTCACAAGCGGCAGCTGAATGGCAAGTCAGCAGAGTGGCACGTATACGTGGCATCAGTACGGAACAAGTCCAAACAGCCATCGATGAGCATACAGAAGCGCGACAATTCAATCTGTTTGGCGAACCGCGCGTGAATGTATTGGCGGTCAACTTAGCCTTAGATGAGATGGCAGTCGTTAAATGAGTCAACCCATTAATCAGCAGTGAGCATCAGCATGAGTGAGCAGCGCCCCAATCCAGAAGATTTACTGCAGCAGATAAAGCAGCAAGAAAATACGCGCAGCAGAGGTAAACTAAAAATCTTCTTTGGGTCATCAGCAGGCGTTGGCAAGACCTATGACATGCTCTCTGCCGCCCATCGAGACCAAGCACATGGACTGGATGTCTTAGTCGGCATCGTAGAAACTCATGGCCGTAGCGAGACAGCAGCATTATTAGATGGATTGACAATACTGCCGTTACGTCAGGTTGAGTATCGAGAGCAAACCTTGGCGGAGTTTGATATTGATGGGGCTTTGGCGCGGCATCCAGATATTTTATTGGTTGATGAGCTGGCGCATAGCAATATTCCAGTTTCCAGGCACCCAAAACGCTGGCATGACGTTGAGGAGCTATTAAAGGCAGGTATCAGCGTCTATACCACAGTGAATGTTCAGCATTTAGAAAGCCTGAATGATGTGGTGAATCAAATCACCGGGGTCGTGGTACAAGAAACCATTCCCGATTGGTTCTTTGATCAAGCCAATGAGGTGGTATTGGTCGACCTGCCAGCCGATGAGCTATTGGCTCGACTGCATGATGGTAAGGTCTATATCCCCAGTCAAGCCAAGCATGCGATAGAGAACTTCTTTCGAAAAGGTAATCTGATTGCCCTACGTGAGCTGGCATTGCGTCGAACTGCTGACCTAGTCGATGCCGATATGCGAGATTACCGCAATCAATCGCGTATTTCATCCATCTGGAATACCACCGATCAGCTATTGGTGGGTATCAGTACGCGCGCGCATAGCGAACGCCTTATTCGTCATGCCGCACGACTCGCCAGCAGCTTACACTCGCAGTGGTATGTTATCTATGTAGAGACGCCGCGAAATGCCTATGAGCTGTCCAAAAATAAGCAAAGTATCTTAGAAGCACTACGCTTAGCAGATGAGTTGGGTGCCAAGACAGAAATCATCAGTGCCATTAGCGTTGCTGAAGGATTAGTCAGTTATGCCCATCAATTTAATATTGGGCGTATTATCATCGGGCAGAATCACTCTAGGTTTTATTATGATCAATCATTGGTCAAGCAAATCTCACAGCAGGATATCAATTTAGACTTGATACTCGTCAATCAAGCCAAACAGACAAAAAGCATACGTAGCAAACGACAACTGCCTACTTTGGATATGGCTGCCCTAGCCTCTAAAGACAATCGCATCGGTTATCTGATGGCCGTTCTAGGTTGTACGCTCGTCACTGTCAGCCTAGTCGCCCTAACTCGCTGGTTTGATTTAGCCAATGTGGTGATGCTGTATTTGTTGGTCATTGTGTTCATATCGGTTCGTTTTGGGCGCGCCCCTGGTATCTTTGCAGCGCTCTTAAGTGTCATCAGCTTTGACTTGTTTTTTGTGGACCCTAAGCTTTCTTTTAGTGTTAGCGATGTCCAGTACTTAGTCACCTTTGCGGTGATGATTGTCGTCTCATTGATTATCAATAACTTAGCGGTTGGGCTGCGCTTTCAGGCGCAAAATGCCCGTAGACGTGAGCAACAAGCGATCTCTATGAGTCATCTGGCACAAAGCCTCAGTGCGGCACGCAAAAACGAAGAAATCATCAACCAAGCCATTATTTGGCTGACCAAACATATCGCTAGTAAAGCGCTTATAGCAATGCCTAATGCTGACGGTAAATTGACTGTCGTCTCAGAATCGAGCATCCCATCAGAGTTCAATTGGAATGTGACGCAATGGGTGTTTGATCATAAAGAAAGTGCGGGTCTAGCGACACATACTCTGGCCGCCAATCCTATGCAATATCGGGCGCTTGCGACCTCAAGTCAGGTACTGGCGGTATTGGCACTGATGCCAACCGACATCGATAACTTTAATCAACCAGAACAACAACGTACCCTCGATGTCGCGATTGCTCAGATTACTTTAGCATTAGAGCGCGTTTATTACGCCAAAGTCGCACAGAATGCCCTTATCAAGGTTGAATCAGAACGTCTGCGCGGCTCGCTCTTATCCGCGTTGTCTCACGATATTCGCACACCCATTACCGTGCTATCAGGATTGGCCGCTTATCTTGCCAGCCAAAATCTAGCACCTGCTGAACAAAAGCAGCTGGCTATCGATATCGAACAGCAAGCCAATGTCATTCAGCGCTTGGTCATCAATATTTTAGATTATGTGGCGCTGCAATCTGGCGGTATGAAACTCAATAAACAATGGGTAAGCTTGGAGGAGATTATCGGTAGTAATATACGCCAACTTGAACCATATCTACAAAACCGACAAGTTAAGATAGACGTGGCCAGTGCTGTCGATTTTATTTATACCGATGAGTTAATTTTGGCGCGGATTTTAAATAATCTGCTGACCAATGCCATTAATTACACTCCAGACAACGCAGCTATCACCATTCAAGCGACACTCACTAATCAGCACACTGCTCAAAACCTGCCAAATTATGAAGCTGTACAAAATAATAAAACCGTGCAAAACAACAAAACAAGGCAAAGCTACCAAATAACAGTAACCGACAACGGTCAAGGGCTGCCAGTAGGGATGGAAGCGCAAATATTTGAACGTTTTACCCGTGGTGATAGTGAAAGCAATACAACAGGACTCGGATTGGGGCTGGCGCTCAGTAGAGACTTGGTCCAGCACTTGGGCGGCACGCTTAGCGCGAGCAATATACAACCGCACGGCGCGCAATTTGTTATAGTGCTACCGTGGCAGCCTTTAGAAAATCTAGATATATTTGATGATAAATTTACATCAAATACGACTCAGATAGATGAAAGCATAGATACAAATATAAATATAGTTGCAAACATAACCACAAACACAACTACTAGCTCCGAAAGCTTATAAAATCAGTCTCTCCAACATTGTTAGAACCTTGGGCACAATCATTATTTTATTACCTCATTACTGCCTCAAGCTTCCCCTATAAGTAGCAAATACCCTACTATGAAAACCATCTTAATCATTGAAGACGAAGCCCATATCGCAAGATTTATCAAATCAGCGATGGAGCAAGAAGGCTACCAAGTCTACGCTGCCGATAGCTCGCAACGCGGGTTGATTGAAGCCGCCTCTCGCCGCCCAGACCTATTGATATTAGACCTAGGTCTCCCAGATGCGGATGGTTGTGATGTCATCTCAGATATTAGGGCTTGGTCATCATTGCCAATTTTAGTACTGTCGGCTCGCAGTGATGAGCAGGATAAAATCAAAGCCTTAAATTTGGGTGCCGATGATTATTTGGTAAAACCCTTTAGCATGGGCGAGCTAATCGCTAGGGTCAACGCCCAGATGCGCCGCTGGCAAGCCGGTTATGAGGCACCGGTTGTCTTAGCATTAGGCAACGTCAGTATTGATTTGGCACAACGGCAAGTCAAGAAAAATGGCGAAGACATTCATTTGACACCGATTGAATATCGCCTACTGACCGTACTCATTAAAAACGCTGAAAAGGTCATGACGCATCAGCAATTGCTGAACGAAGTCTGGGGTAAAGGTCACAACCACCAAGAGCACTACGTGCGCATATTTATGTCAAATTTACGCCAAAAACTAGAAGACAATCCTTCTAGACCCAATTATTTTTTCACTGAAATCGGCGTTGGTTATAAGCTGCACATTCCTAAAAGCTAATCTAAAATGCAAATTTTAAAAAACACAAGGTTAAAAAACACCAGACTAAAAAAAATATCAGCGTTAACTTTATTTATTCTTATAAATATCAATAACGTTGCTAATTTGTAGTAGCTATCAAGATCAGATATCACTTAACGAATGATTAGCTCGACTTATAAATAAACTGCTTTGTTTTCTACATATTTGAAATATTGTATCGGGAAAATCTTGTCGTAAGCCCAGTTGTAAGAGAGGTTATAAAATAGGTAAAACCCTACTAATGACGCATCCATGATGAAAGCTTGCCATAGACTAATGCCGAGATACCAAGCCACCATTGGTAGATACAGCATTAGCAGACCACTCTCAAATAGCAGTACATGCAGCACCCTTATTGCTGGCGTCTTAAATGTACTGCGTTTAAACCTCACCATCCCTTTATCAAAGACAATATTGAAACCGTAGTTCCATATAGTCGCCATGATAGAGCCTACGATGGCAATAACACCGATATCTTTAATATCAAAACTAAAAAAGAAGCTCATAATGGGAATGGATAATATTAATGCAATGATTTCAAATCCAACAGCGTGACGTATACGATCTCTATGAGTTCGCATCATTAATCCTTATAGAATATACATTCATAGTACTTAGTTGACTCTATTGTATCTGTTAAACTAATAGATCAAAGTTACTATCTATAGGAAAAACCGATACATGAATTTTTCTTTAGAGCAGCTGCAAGCATTTGTGGCAACGGTAGAAACGGGCTCGTTTTCAGCAGCAGGACGGCGGCTTGGCAAAGCACAATCATCGGTTAGTGCGGCGGTGGCAAATTTAGAAATCGACTTGGACAACGTCTTGTTTACTCGAAATAGTCGCTATCCTGAATTGACGGAAGAAGGTAAACGTCTGCTAGCAGAGGCGTACTTAATATTGGAGCGCTGCGAGCATTTCTTTGGGGTGGCTAAAAGCTTAAGTGAAGGGGTCGAAAGCCGATTGGTGCTAGCAGTCGATGACCTTTATCCATCAGAATGGCTGGCGCGATTGCTTGATGAGTTTGATAACTTGTTTCCTACTGTGGAGTTAGAACTGCTGCTACCCATCATGGAAGATGTCAGTCGTTTGATTTTAGAAAAGCGCGCGGATTTGGGCATTATGTGGAGCCAAGAAGATTTACCGTCAGCTATTAGCTTTCACACCTTAGGCTGGATTCCGCTTAAAATGGTGTGTGCGCCTGAACATGAAATAGCAAACAAAGTGGTCAGCTGGGAGGACTTAAAAAGATACCGTCAGCTCATTGTCGCGACGCGCAATGAAAGTAAAGAAAAATCACGCCTACGGGTGGCCGCTGATGTCTGGTGGGTTGAGAGTCAGTGGGTGATTATTGAGCTTGTCCAACGTAACCTTGGTTGGGCGTTGGTGCCTGAGCATATTATCGTTGATGCGTTAAAGGATGGCTCTTTGGTATCACCAAAGCTGGATTTTGATAAGCACAGCTGGCCGGTTGCGGTTGAGCTGATTTGGCATAAAGAAAAGCCGTTAGGTAAGGCAGGTACTTGGTTAAAACAGGCGGTTATTACTTTAGACCAGCAAGTATAATGGGGTTTATTTATCGTTATCAATTATTCGTTCGTTACAATCGTAAAACCCCCTACTCGCCATTTTTATATAACGTGGAAGCCTTTAAGTAGGTAGATCAGTAGTTAGAAGGCTTTAAACAGAGCGTTACTTTATAAGTTTGCCTTTGCCACAAGTAAATTAAGACAAATGATAAATACAAAAAAAACCTCTTAAAATCCGCTTTAGCAGGGATTTAAGAGGTTTTTATTTTTAACGCTTTTTTATCGGTACTTTTGAAAACTAAAAGGACGTACGACGATAATTACGGTATTTAGGTAACCAGAAGTTGGCTTTTAAACGACGTTCTAAATTTTCTATCGTTATAGGTAAGGCCAATTTATCTTCAACCGCTTGTAATGCAACGGCATAAGCTATCTCTTCACTGATCTCTCTAATCACTCTAATTGGCGGTAATATTGCGCCCGGAGCTTTTACATATTTCACTGATATATCCGCCAGTGCTTGGCTTGCCGCCATTAACATATTATCGCTGATACCCGTCGCACGTGCTGCTAATACACCTAGGCCAATGCCTGGGAATATATAGCTGTTATTACATTGAGACACTTCAAAAGTCTGTCCTTCAAAAGTAGTATCAGGAAAAGGACTGCCTGTTGCAATAATGGCTTTTCCCTTGCTCCAATTTGTCACTTCCTGAGGCGTTGCTTCAACGCGAGAGGTTGGGTTTGAAAGCGGCAATACAATGGGATGTTCCGTATTAACACATAAGGTTTCAATCACCTCTTGGGTAAACAGACCTTTTTGCCCACTGACACCAAACAATACGGTGACTTTCCCTTGTTTAACCACTTGCGCTAAACCGAGCTTTTGACTCTTATCCCATGCTGCAAGCGCGGATTCTTTTTGGACCAATGGTACTTGGAATTTTTGCAACTCTGTCATGCTATCGGTAAGCAAACCATAACGGTCTACCATAAATACTTGGCTACGCGCCTGCGCCTCACTCAAGCCTTCACGCTGCATTTGGCGAATGATATGTTCAGCGATACCGCAGCCCGCTGACCCTGCACCCAAAAAGGCGATTCTTTGTTGACTGAGTTTTTCACCTTTGTTTAAACAGGCCGCAATCAATGTGCCGACTGAAACCGCCGCGGTACCTTGAATGTCATCATTGAAGCAGCACAATTCGTCACGATATCTATTTAATAATGGGGTCGCATTTTCCTGTGCAAAATCTTCAAATTGCAATAGCACCTCTGGCCAACGACGTTTAACCCCTTGAATAAATAAATCTAAAAACTCATCGTATTCAGCACCAGAGATACGCGGATTTCTCCAGCCCATGTACATAGGATCATCAAGTAGCTGTTTATTATTGGTGCCCACATCTAATAGAATCGGTAAACAATAAGCCGGGCTGATGCCGCCACAAGCCGTATATAAAGACAATTTACCAATCGGGATGCCCATGCCGCCAATACCTTGGTCACCTAAGCCCAATATGCGTTCACCATCGGTTACTACGATTACTCTTACCTTTTGTTTGGTAGCATTTTGCAAGATGTCATCGATTTTATGACGCTCAGGATAAGAGATAAACAAACCACGTTTACGGCGATAAATTTTGGAGAATTGTTCGCAAGCTTGCCCGACCGTTGGGGTATAGATGAGCGGCATCACTTCCTCGATATGCTGCTCAATCAAATGATGAAACAAGGTCTCATTGGTATCTTGGATATTACGCAAATAAATATGCTTATCCATATCACTGCTAAAGGAGCTAAGCTGATGATAAGCGCGTAATGACTGCTCCTCGATGGTCTCGATGTTGTACGGTAATAAACCGGTTAAATTAAAGCTATCACGCTCATCCGAGGTAAAAGCACTACCCTTATTCAATAAAGGCATCTCTAACAATATTGGTCCAGCAAAGGGGATATATAAAGGACGTTCGTTTGGCATAATTAAATCTTCTTAATGAGACGTGTGGTGGTATAAAAAGTAGTCGTTTGAATACTTAGTATTTTTCGTGTTTTTAAGAAAACACAGATAATAATTAGCTATTAACTATTAGTTAGTTAGTTAGTCATGGCAATTTGAGCACGTTTTAAATGATGAAAACCATCTGTCAATTTTGATAAGCTGTTTTTGATACCATCCTTCTTTATAAGCAAGCCTAGAAGTACTAGCTTAGAAGCGCAAGCATAAAAGTAAAGGCTGACCATGAGCTATCTGACATGGATTCTCTATTATACTATAAAACTCAAGCACGCATTTGCCCTACCACCTTAGAGCTAGCGGGTTTCTTAGTAATACTGTTAAATTCAGGTATTTGGTCTATTAATTTGAATGCCAAAATCACTAATATCCATCAAAAAAAGCCCGCTGATACGATATCAACGGGCTTGTATTATTTATAAAGGACTTTTACAAAGGTCTGTTACGCAGGTTGTCCAAACTTACCACTATGGAAATCTTCAACCGCTTGACGTATTTCTGTCTGAGTATTCATCACGAAAGGCCCCATACGCGCCACTGGCTCATTAAGCGGTTTTCCAGCGATTAATAAAAACCGTGCGCCATTAATATTGCTGCTCACTGTAATATTATCGCCTTTGCTTAGGACCGCTAAGTTTTTCGCTTTGACAGTATTATTGGCTTTACCTTGTGCGCTACTTGTAGAGTCCTGAACAGAAACCTCACCTTCTATCACGTAGATAAAAGCATTATGCTCATTCACTAACGTCTGATCGAAAGTAGTATTGGCAGGTAAGCTGACATCCATATAAGTGGGATAAGTATGAGCATTAATGACTGGACCGACCGTACCTTGGTTGGTTTCACCGGCAATCACTCGAATTTTAATACCATTATCACGCTGTTCAAGCGGCGTTGATTCAGGCAAAAACTCTTGATATCCAGGCTCACTCATTTTGGATTTGGCAGGCAAGTTAACCCACAACTGAAAACCCTTTAACAAACCCTCTTGTTGCTCTGGCATCTCTGAATGCAAAATGCCTTTGCCAGCCGTCATCCACTGTACACCGCCCGGCTCGATTACCCCTTCGTTACCAGCATTATCTTTATGACGCATACGACCATTGAGCAAATAAGTCACCGTCTCAAAACCACGGTGTGGATGTGTCGGGAAGCCGGCCACATAATCATCAGCATCGTCACTCTCAAAACAATCAAGCATCAGAAAAGGATCTAGCATATCTAATTGCGGCGTACCAATAATACGAGTTAATTTCACCCCAGCGCCGTCAGAAGTTGGCATGCCAGGTAGTTGCTGCATGACCGTACGATTTTGTAATGTGCTGAGCTTATCATTGATGTGTTGAGTGTCATTGGTGTTATTTATAGTACTCATCGTCCTACTCCTATCTTTTAGTTGAACTTATAGTATTACTATATGCGGTGATAAATAATCTTATAAACAGAGATAACGGCAAAACACAGTTCTTAATTTTAGAACAATTGAGTATACTTCAATCAGCTTTTGATTTAATAAAAAACGACATAATCAGTCCGCAAACGGCTAGGACAAAGCCCAAAATAAAGGCTGTTTGTACCCCAACAGTCAATGACGTACTCACTAAAAAGCGATTAGCCTAGACCGCCCAGAAGTCGAAGCACGCGGCGTGATTCCAAAAGCGAGCTATGAGTTTGTATCGGGCGGCGCTGGTGACGAGTGGACGCTACGCGAAAACCGCCGCGCTTTTAACGATTATCATATTGCTGCCAAACGTTTGATCGGCTTGACCAAAGACAACATCGATATCTCTACGCAACTGCTAGGCTTAAAGATGCAGTCGCCTATCATGGTCGCTCCTATGGGCGCGCATGCCATAGTTCATGACCAAGGTGAAAAAGATACCGCACGCGGTGCAGGCCTTGCCAACACATTATATTGCTCATCGGGTGCATCTAATGCAACGCTCGAAGAAATTGCCAAAGCAACGACGGGGCCAAAATGGTTTCAGCTCTATTGGAATAATGATTTACAAGTCACGCGCTCACTCCTTACTCGTGCTAAAGATGCAAGCTACAGCGCTATTATTTTGACAGCTGATGCGCTAGGTCCAGGACAGCCGGATGCCTTTAAAGCCATGGGCAGCGCTTTCCGTCCTAACCGCAACTTTGGTAATCATGATCCTAAAAAAGATGGCTTTGGTAACTTCTTTGATCAAAAGACATCTTTGACTACGGCTGACATTCAATTTATTAAGAAGCTGACAGGATTACCTGTGATCGTGAAAGGTGTTTTGCGTCCTGATGATGCCGATAGATTTATTCGTGCTGGCGCTAATGCTATTCAGGTTTCTAACCACGGTGGTCGTCAAATCGATGGCGTGCCTGCCAGTATCACAGCACTACCGCCTATCGTTAAAGCGGTCAATAAACGTGTTCCAGTTATTTTAGATGGTGGTATTCGCCGAGGTATTGATATTATTCGTGCTATCGCGATGGGTGCAGATGCCGTAGCAGTCGGTCGTCCGATGCTTTATGGCTTAGGATTGGGCGGCGCGCAGGGCGTTGAGTCAGTCATTAACTTCTTAAATAATGAGCTCAAGTCGACCATGCTTTTGACAGGTGCAGAAAAGTTGTCTGATTTAAATCCTAACTATATTGAAATCGTTGGTCAAAATGAGGAATACAGTACTTCTCAAGGCTGATACGCTTAAAGTGAGCACCCTATAAACTTAGTAGCCTACTCGTTTAAATATTTGACAATTAGCCATCAAAAACTGGTCTCATAGGCTAGTTTTTTCATTTAACAAAATACCTTTTGTTCTGATATTGTTATCATTAACAATAGCTTGGGTATTTTCAATTGCATCTTTTAAATAACCTACCATTCATTAAAATCCGTATGAAGATAAGCTCTTAAATATCACTTAATTTAATGATTAAATTTTGGCTGTGTTAATATTTTTTAGGCATGACAATATAGATACTGTCTATTATTAAGAATAGCGCATTACTGTAGCAACAGTGTTAATACTGAATTTTTGTTTTGCAATTTAAAAAAGTTTTCCCTATTATTACGTTTCTTACTAGGAATCAACAATAGGTAAAGATATGAAAGTCAGTAAGCTATACACAGGCATTTTATTAGCAAGCACCTTAATAGTAACAGGCTGCGGAAGTGATGATTCAGACTCAACCATCATTACTGATAATAATACTGGCCCCATAGTTAATAACGAGCTGAACTACACAGCATTTGATTCGTTTACTGATGTTTCAAATGGTTTATACAAAAAGGGTTGGGGTAAAACCACATTTAAGATTAATAACAACGGTTTGACTCGTACCACCTCTACTGTAGTTGGCAGCTCTGATAATGCTTATCAAATTAGCATAGGCGATGAAGAAAATAATCATGACTACTACGTTGCTGATAAGACATTCGCAAAAGTCAAAGATGGATTTGACAACTCCTTCTATAAAGTTAATTTTATTGATAGCGATAGCTTTAATTTAAAAATCCAGACCGATAACCGTTCCATAGACGCTGTTTATGATATCAAGACGTTAGATCTCAGCGGCGTTAAAAAGTTAGCTGTCAACGCAAAAACTGGTATTAATACTGATTTAAGTTACGATGGCTTCCAAAGCAATGCTGCTTTCCCTACAGGTTCGCAGTGTTATATCTTACAAGAAACACCTTCTCAGTCATACTATACTTTTTATGATTTAGCCTCTAGAGAAGATATTACTATTAACGAATGGCTTGATGAACAAAGAAAATATAATACTGTAACTAATATAATCAACGAAAAAGTCGGTCGTAATAATGAGCTGACAGCGGTCAGATATACCGATGAAAATGGTGAAATCGAGGCAGCAGTTCAATATAATGGTTTAGTTTATAATGCTTATTATTATCAAAAAGATGTACAAGAAGACTCTGATACTGACTTCACTAAAGGTGTAGTAGATTGCGACCTTTATAATAGCGTTGCAACTAAGTTTTTAGAAACACAGATCAAAACCAACTATAAATGGTAACCATATATAGTTAAGACCTAATCTTAATGAGAGATGATGTCTACCAGTCATTGATTATTGTCTTTATTACGAGAAACAAAAATAGCGCCTAGAATGGGCGCTATTTTTAAATGGTTAATATTTTATCAAAAACGATATCTATGATTATTTTCACTTGAATCTTGACACTGCTTTAAATCATTAACTAACGCAACTCATCCACGACCGCCAACATCGCAACTAACGAGGCCTCGCCGAGCTTAATTGAACGCTCTGGTGACCAGCCTGCATCCTCAAACGGAAGATTGGCATTGTCTTTAAATGGCATCTCTAAAGTATTGGCCAAGCAATCAAAACGTTCAGCCACCCAGTGGGTGGCGATGGTCATGTTCGCGGTGCCCGGCGCATCAACGTCATAACCAAATTCAGACTGAAAATCGGCACTAGCTAATTTTAAGACGTCTGAAAATTTATCACGTAGACCTGCAAGACGGTCATTATAACTTGGCGTTCCTTGTGAGCCCGCTAAGAACACATAAGGCAGCGCTTCATCACCGTGCACATCATAAAATAGATCAACGCCTGTTTCTTCCATTTTATTGATGACATGCAATACCTCAGGGCTTTTCTCTAAGCTTGGATTCAACCATTCGCGGTTTAAATTCGTTCCGACGGCGTTAGTACGTAGATGTCCGCGCACACTGCCATCAGGGTTCATATTTGGCACAATATAGAAGTTCGCCTTTTCTAATAATAATTTAGCAGTGGCGTTATCACTATCTAGTAGGCTATATAACAATCCCTCAACCAACCATTCAGCCATCGTCTCGCCCGGATGCTGACGCGCGGTGATCCAAATATTGCGCTTATTCCCATCACTATTGCTATCGCCATCACCAACTTTCACTAAGGTTAAATCGCGCTTATCAAGCGTTTCGCCTAAATGCTCTAATGTCACCAATGGGTGCGTTTGTACAGTTGCCAATAAATCTTGATGACGCTCATAACTGTAAGGGGCAAAATACGCAATTTGAATGGTGTCGCACTCAAGCTCTGCTACTATGGTTAACGTGCCGTCTTTATAAGAGGTTGGCAGGCGGAACCAATACTCCCGATCATACGAAGCAACCGCTTGATAATCCTCCCAACCTTCAAGGTATGACGCCTGCCCTGCAT
Source organism: Psychrobacter immobilis (assembly GCF_904846175.1). Lineage (GTDB taxonomy): Bacteria > Pseudomonadota > Gammaproteobacteria > Pseudomonadales > Moraxellaceae > Psychrobacter > Psychrobacter immobilis_E. Next base: position 100,675 of record NZ_CAJGZM010000001.1, read on the forward strand.
TGACAATATTAAGCACATATTGTTCGCCAACCTGACCTGTCAGGCGAAAGTTAAACCACTGAAAAAACTCGTCACCAACGTCCGGGCGAATTGCTAGTTGAATATTTTTTCTATCTTCTAAACTAATAACGTCAATATTACCTGCGTCAAAATTTGCCGTGATATGCATAATCTTTCCTTAATGGTATTTTGTAAATTTAAAGACTTATGTGAAAAAAACTTATACTAAACTCAATAGGTTATCCATCACTGTGTAAAGGAGTTTATGCCACACTCGTTATCAAGTTTGGTTGCTTATTATAGCGCTTGTTCCTTTACTCTTGGCTTGATTCTTGATTTGCGTATAACTAGAAACTAAGAGAGTACTGCAAACCCTTACATTCTCGAACATCAAAAATCGCATTGGTTTTTAGGACGTGCCCCCAATTCGAAAAACTGTATATATTTTCTAAAACAAAGTATGCATTTCAGACGATATAAGGGATATAGAAAAATGGCTATACAAGCATTAACCGATAGATTATGGGCGCGGCTACAAGCAACAGCTATCAGAGATAAGGCCCGCATGCATGGCTTCGCAGCATAGCGAATCGCTATAAGAAGTTGGCTCGTAATTTTAAGTCTATGCTTTACCTGGCCTGCACTATCATTCATTGCAAAATGCATTGAGGACACGCCCTAATAATTGACAGTAGTTTTTAAAAAAACTCTGCTCACGGCTACGAGTTTAATATTAGCCCATAGGAGCAGATCGAATATGAGGGGCTGGGAAAACGGCACTAAATGTCGAGCCTTTGCCTTCTGACGATTCAATTTGTAAGGTCGTATCATATTGATAGAGAACATGTTTTACAATCGCCAGCCCTAACCCTGTACCACCTGTTGCACGACTGCGTCCGCTGTCCACTCGATAAAAACGTTCGGTTAACCGTGCGACATGTTGTGGCGCAATACCAATACCATCATCGGTGACGGCAAACCGACAGCCTTCTACAGTTTTTGCCCAACTAATGACAATATTACCTGCTTTTGGCGTATATTTGATGGCATTGATGACCAGATTGGATAAAGCACTGTTTAGATACATCTCCGAGCCATATAGACCATCATAGGTGTCTATCTGTAAATGCAGCGTATGGCCATATTCTTGGTTATAAGCCTGCGCGTCATCATAGACATGAGTGAGCAGCTTAGTCATATCAATATAATGCAGCTCATGTGTTTCTTCGATTTCAATTCGAGACAATAGCAATAAGTCATTGACCACTCTATTCATACGCGCAGTCTGCTGCGTCATTAGCTCAAACCCGCGTCGCCATTGCCGCGGCACATCTTCCTGATCTGAAAAATTCTCCAAATAGCCCATTAGGACGGTCAGTGGCGTTCGTAGCTCATGAGAGACATTGGCAACAAAGTCGCGGCGCATTTGCTCTAGATGTTGTAAGCGGGTCACATCATAAATAATCAGCAGTTTTTCATCGCCAAAAGGCGTAAGCTCGCACTTGAGATAACGGTTAGGGTCACGCCATGATTTCATATGCACACCATCATTGGGTGCCACCATGGTCTGATAGTATTGCTGGAACTCGGGGACGTTAATAAAATCAAAAATACTTTTGCCATGATCCGCTGACTGCAGCAATAATAAATCTTCGGCGGCCTGATTCCACCACTCCAAACCATCATCGTCATTTAGCAAGATAACCGCATCTCGCAGTGCGCGTAAGGCACTTCTGATTTTTTTAAGCTGATCGGTGGAGTATTGCTCTATGTCCTCTTGCTCTATGTCCCTAGGCGTTATCATGTCTTTCTCTCTTCTCTATTAACAGTATGATGCTTAGCACTTATTATTAGTATTTATGGTTTTTAGTTCTTATAATTTTAAATATTTATGCCTCTTAGCACTGAATCTTCTTACCGCTGTTTCGCTGCCTTATAAATAATGGGCTATTTTTCTAAATATCGATAGCGTCATTCAACCAGACTAGAAAACCGATAACCGGTACCGCGAACCGTTTGAATCAAAGCACTGCAATCATAAGGCTGTAGTAATTTGCGCAAGCGTCTGATATGCACATCAATCGTGCGGTCTTCGATATAGACATTGCCGCCCCATACCTGATCTAGCAGCTGGGTGCGCGTATAAGCACGCTCCGGATGACTCATAAAAAATGCCAACAATCGATATTCTGTCGGACCGATATCAATGACTTTATTATCAGCGGTGATGCGTTGGCTTTTAGGATCGAGACTAAGCTTGCCTATTTCAATTAGCTTATCGCTACTAAGTGCACGACTACGACGTAATACAGCTTTGATTCTGGAGATTAATTCACGCGTTGAAAAAGGTTTGGTCATATAGTCATCAGCGCCCGCATCAAGCCCATGAACCTTGCTATCTTCCTCACTTTTTGCAGTCAGCATAATCACCGGTATCTCAGCCAGCATCTCATCGCTTTTGAGCATGCGGCAAAAATCAATACCGCTTTTATCGCCTGGTAACATCCAATCTAGCAAAATCAAAGCAGGTCTGTGGTCAACCACTTGCTGATGCGCCTCTGCGACGTCAGCCGCTTGTAAACTCTCAAAGCCCGCCATCTCTAGCGTCATTACTACCATCTCACGAATTGCAGGTTCATCTTCGACAATCAAAATCTGCTCATTGCGCATACTATCGCCTCATTATTGAAAGACAAAAAATTAGAAAATAAGAATACTAAGCACTTATCAACCCCTGCCCATTAAACGGCTTAATTATGACAGTTTGATGACACAGTAGCTCGATACTTTAAATGCTATGCCCTAACACTGCGCCTCAAGCACTTTACTTTAAATATTCCACTTCAAACAGGGCTTTTTAATCATTGCACTTTAAAAATGTCACTTTAAAGACTTAGCCTTAAACCCTTACTCCCCCAAAAAACCAACGGCTCATCATAACGAATTTTGCTCTAGGTATCAGCTGCAATCCGCTTAAATGACCGCTCTATTGGGCTATCTCTTTAATTGACCGACTTTTTTCATAAAAATGTCTTATTTCATCAAACTGTCATATTTGCTCGGCACAATATGCTCATTGACCACCGAGCGTCTTTGCAGCAAAACATTGCTAACCAAACATCGTTAGCAATACATTACTAAAAAACTGGGCATCGACATTGTTATTCATAAACGCCCCATACTTAAATCTGATTACTTTTTAGGAGAAATAATGCGTTATTCATTAATGGCTTTAGCAGTCGCGAGTACCTTTACCTTAGCTGCTTGTAATCAAACCCCCAATAGTAATGAAAGCAATGAGCCAGCTACTTCGGCGCAATCAACCACCGCGTCTACCGACACCGCAAACGTCCAATCAACAGACGTCCAATCGACAGACAATATATCGATGAATATCACCGGTGCTGGCGCCTCTTTCCCGCAGCCTATCTATGCTAAATGGTCAGATGCCTATAATAAAGCAACAGGCGGTCAAGTGAATTATCAGTCGATTGGTTCATCGGGTGGTATCAAACAAATCGTCGCAAAAACCGTTGATTTTGGGGCGTCTGATGCGCCAATGACGCCAGCTGAATTAAACGAAGCCGGTCTGATTCAATTCCCAACCGTTATCGGTGGCGTAGTACCTATCGTCAACATCGATGGCGTTGCGCCTGGTCAATTAAAGCTAGATGGAAAAATGCTAGCTGACATCTATCTTGGCAAAATCAGCAAATGGAATGACCCTGTCATCGCAGCCATGAACCCTGATTTAACCCTTCCTGAAGCGGCTATTACCACGGTGTTCCGTTCAGACGGTTCGGGGACAACGTTTAACTTTACTGATTACTTAGCCAAAGTCTCAAACGACTGGAAAGACAATGTTGGCGTCGACAAAACCGTCAAATGGCCAACCTCGGCAACCGGTGCTGGCGGTAAAGGTAACGAAGGCGTTTCAAGCTATGTGAATCGTATGAAAAACTCTATCGGCTATGTCGAGTACGCCTATGCTAAGCAAAATGGTATGTCACACGTTGCCCTGAAAAATGCTGCCGGCAATGTCGTTCAACCATCTGCGCAAACATTCGCCGCCGCTGGTGACATCGATTGGTCAAAGCAAGAAGGCTTTTATAAAGTCATCACCAACTCTGAAACGGCTCAAGCATGGCCTATCGCCGCCGCTACCTTTATCTTAGTCCATAAACAACCAAAAGACGCCAAGCAAGTGGCGGGCGTCCTTAACTTCTTTGACTGGGCTTATACCCAAGGCGATGATGATGCGATGAGCCTCGATTACGTGCCTTTTTCTGATACGGCCGTGGCTTTATTTAAAGCGAAATGGAACGAGGTGGTAGATAGCGAAGGTAAGCCTGTTTATACCTCAGCACAGTAATTCGCAACTTCATAATTGGCAACTTAGTAATTCAAAAAGAAGCAAATTGAGAACAAGCTAACCAATGTTACCAAGCAAATACTAAAAGCGTGTTTGCTTGGTGACGTCTTAGCCGTAGTGAACTTAACAGATAGTTGTTAGATAACACAGTTTATTACGGTAAGACGCTAAAGCTAAAACCCCTAAGCTTTCACATAACTAAGCTTTCACACAATCAAGCGTTAATACGATTAATCATTAACACAATTAAAAGTTAGAGCGATAAACAACAGAGGCTTTTATGGCAGACCTAAAATCCCAACTGGCAAAACAAAAACGCTACGATGCGGTTTTTGTCAACGCCACCAAAGCATTTGCAATATTGGTGCTCTTGTCGCTTGGCGGCATCATGCTGTCATTGATTGTCGGCGCATGGCCAAGTATCACTAAGTTTGGTTTGGGATTTTATACCAGCAATAACTGGGATACGATAAACGATCAATACGGTGCGCTTGCACCCATTTATGGGACGGTGGTCACTTCTCTTATCGCTATCTGTATTGCCGTGCCAGTCAGCTTTGGGATTGCTATCTTTCTAACGGAACTTTGCCCCAATTTTTTGAAAAAGCCACTGGGAATTGCTATCGAGCTGCTGGCAGGTATCCCTTCTATCATCTATGGCATGTGGGGCTTGTTTGTCTTTGCGCCGTTTTTTGGTGATCATATTCAGCCTTGGTTTATTGAAAATATTGGTCCTCTACCTATTATTGGCAAGGTTTTTACCGGTGCGCCGATGGGATTAGGGATGTTTACCGCTTCGTTAATACTGGCGATTATGATTATTCCCTTTATTGCCGCCACCATGCGCGATGTTTTCTCTGTGGTGCCAGACCTGCTAAAAGAATCGGCATATGGCATGGGCGCCACTACGTGGGAAGTTATGTTCAAAATCATCTTGCCTTATACCAAAGCGGGCGTAGTTGGTGGCGTGATTTTAGGGCTTGGACGCGCATTAGGGGAAACGATGGCAGTGACCTTTCTAATTGGTAATGCCTTTAATATCAGCCCAAGCCTATTTACATCTGGAGTGACCATTACTTCAGCGCTGGCCAATGAATTTGCCGAAGCGTCAAGTGAGCTGCATTTAGCCTCATTACTACATTTAGGGTTAATACTGTTTATCATTACCTTTATCGTTCTATCAATATCTAAGCTGATGCTCATGCGTATTGACCAAAAAGCAGGTAATTAAACACCTTATTTTAAAAGCTAACAAAACCAATCAAATCAAAACAAATTAAACACGTTATTTGCAGCCATTATTTGACCTAAGAAGGACAAACACTTCATGACTTTAGCACCAGTCACTACTCAAACTACGCAGCCAAGCCAGCCTTCTGTAAGCTTTGAAGATCGCTACAACAAGCGTCTTTATAACAAGCGCCGTTTTATTAATAGACTGGGGCTTGGTTTTGCCTTATCAGCGATTGTATTTGGTTTGTTTTGGCTGATTTGGATTTTGATTACGCTATTTATTGAAGGCTTTCAAGGTTTAATCGAGATGCCTGTCTTTATGGCAGATACCCCGCCACCGATGGGCGAAGGTGGTCTACGCAACGCTATTGTTGGCTCAGTGATGTTGGCTTTTTCGGGCTTGGCGATTGGTGCGCCAATCGGCATGATGGCAGGCATTTATTTAGCAGAGTTTTCACATGGCAGTATGCTGGGTAAAGTCACCCGATTTTTAAACGATATTTTATTGTCTGCCCCATCTATCGTGATTGGTCTGTTCATTTATGCTCTGATGGTCAAGGGGCAGAGCTTTTCGGGTTGGGCCGGTGCATTGGCATTGGCGCTAATTGTGATTCCTATTGTCGTGCGTACGACAGAAAACATGCTAAACCTTGTGCCTAACACACTGCGCGAAGCCGCTTATGCACTGGGTACGCCAAAATGGAAGCTGGTCAGTACAGTGACACTGAAAGCTGCCAAAGCTGGTCTAACCACAGGTGTGCTGCTCGCTTTTGCTCGTATTACCGGTGAGACCGCGCCCTTGCTATTCACTGCGCTAAACAACCAATACTTTAGTACCGATATGAGCCAACCGATGGCCAACTTACCCAATACGATTTATCAGTTTGCCATGAGTCCTTATGACAACTGGCATGCACTGGCTTGGGCAGCAGCGCTACTCATTACCGCGACAGTATTATTCTTAAATATTGCGGCGCGCTTTATCGGTGGCAAAGACCATAGCAGATAATTAAAGGCTAACAGAAGCACAGCTAATAGCAAAAAAACACCCCCATTTAATAAAACTTTAAAACAGATGGATACCATTATGACTGATTTATTAGAGAGAAAAGCGACTAAGCCGATGACAGATACCAGCAGCAAACGCCGTTTACTGGATGACGCTATGTTTAACAATGGTCAGCATAAACAGCCAGATATCGCCCATCTTATCAAGCAAACCATGGCGGACATGCCAGACAACATGCCGCCTGCCAAGATTACCATTCGCGATTTGGACTTTTATTATGGTGATTTTCAAGCATTAAAAAATATCAATATCGACATTCCAGAGAAAAGAGTAACGGCTTTTATTGGTCCTTCAGGCTGTGGAAAATCAACACTACTACGTACTTTTAACCGTATGTATGACTTATATCCGAGTATGCATGCTGAAGGTCAAATCACCCTTGATGGCCAAAATATCCTAGCAAAAGACATGGATGTTAATTTGCTGCGTGCACGCGTCGGTATGGTTTTTCAAAAGCCCACACCCTTCCCGATGTCCATTTATGACAACGTGGCATTTGGCGTGCGTCTCTATGAAAAACTCAGCAAAGCGGAGTTAGATGAGCGTGTCGAATGGGCATTGAAAAAGGCGGCGTTATGGCTAGAAGTCAAAGACAAACTAAAAGCCTCAGGATTGTCACTATCTGGCGGTCAACAGCAGCGACTTTGTATCGCCCGCGGGGTAGCAACGAAACCTGAAGTATTGCTATTAGATGAGCCAACATCAGCGCTTGATCCCATCTCTACCGGCGCAATTGAGGATTTGATTACTGATTTAAAAAACGACTATACGATTGCTATCGTGACCCACAACATGCAGCAGGCTGCACGTGTCTCCGACTATACCGCTTATATGTATTTGGGAGATATGGTAGAAATGGGTGAAACAGATCAAATATTCACCAATCCCGCCCAAAAAGCGACGGAAGATTATATTACTGGTCGTTATGGCTAAATTGCTGTTTATTTAGAAGCGTTATTTAATGATGATATTTAAAGCAATCATTTCTAGCAGTCATTTATCACGCTACTCATTTTGACAATATTTTTATGAGCAACATCAATACGATTAAGGAAGTAAGCATGGCGATAATGGCAAAGCATTTATCAAAGAGTTTTGATAATGACTTACATGACGTGATTGAGCTGTTTATACAAATGGGTCACCTAGCAGCAGAGCAAGTCATGGTTGCAACACGCGCCTTGATAGCTGCAGATGAAGCAACTGCAAAAAAAGTGATTGCAGACGACCATCTAATCAATCAGCTAGAGATTAAAATCGATGAACAAATCATTTTATTAGTCACCAAGCGCCAACCAGCCGCCAATGATTTGCGCTTGGTCATGGCCATTAGTAAAGGTATTGTTGACTTTGAACGTGTGGGTGATGAAGCAGAAAAAATCGCCCGTATGGCCTGTAAATTGATTGAAGATGGCGCCTCTCCAAGAGGCTATTCAGAGGTTCAGCATTTATCCAATCAGGTGCGCTTGATGCTGCTCGATGCCATTGACGCCTTTTCGCATATGAATCCTCAGCAAGCGTTTTCGGTATTGCAAAGTGATACAGCGGTTAATGAAGAGTACCAATCTGCCACTCGAGCCTTGATGACCTATATTATGGAAGACAGCCGCCATGTGTCTAAAGTGATTAACATACTTTGGGTGTTACGCGCCCTAGAACGGGTGGGCGATCACGCTAAAAACATTGCTGAGCTGGTTATTTTTTGCACCAGCGGCAAAGATGTGCGGCATACAGATTTTATGCAAGTCGAACAAATCGTCCAGCAAACAACTGATGCTAGTATGAGCAATCATAGCAAATAGCTTTCTTACGCCTTTTAGATGACTTTGGCTAGCAGTTTTTATCGCTCATTTATTCAATAAATTTCTATAAAATAATCAGTTGTTATAATGATGTAAGGATGGCAGGCGCAAGGATACACAGCAGATGTCATCACTTATAAATTCGATTATAGTAGATAGGTCTATAGCTTATTAATAAACTGAATTTAAATAAATCGAGGGAATAAACCATGAAAAGATTAGGATTAATTGTCGCTGTATCGGTAGGCTTAAGCGCTTGTGCAGGCGGTATGAACGATGGCACCATGCCGGGCAATTCAAACAACATTGTCACTCAATATCCCGTTGAAGCAGCCATGCTCAATATCTATACCAAAGCTCGTAGCCAGAGCTTAGTGGCGAACGTCGGCAATCAAACAGCCTCTGCAGATATCAAAGTGACACCCAAAGGCAGCATGGTATTTAATAATAAACAAGTACAAGGCGCTGAAGTAAATACCATCAATAAAGTCAACAATCAAGTCACTGATCAATCAGTCGCCATTAACTACTTTACTCTTAATCCATTGGTATTCCATGGCTTTACTGATAGCTCAGGTAAATATTCACTATCGAATCAAACCACAACCATTCCCAAAATGGCAACGGTTGGTGCCTCTAGCAAACTGATTAAAGAGGACGTCTATGCTGATAGAAGTATGCGTCAAAAAATAGGCACTTATAATCAAGATTGGTCTTTGACCAGAGACAGTAATAATACCGCGTGGTTTTGTATAGAGACTTCAGCTAACTTACTACTCAGTAACGATCCTAATGGCAGCTCGTCAGAATGCTATAAAATCAATGCGCGCGGCGATATTTTAGACAGCAAAGTAACGATTAGTCAGCCATCTACTAATGGCTCTAAGACCATCACCTTTACCAGTCGCTAAATATCTCGCACTTAAAAGCTATCTCGAATAATTATCATTCGAATATAAGCATAAACATACATATAAACACAATCATCCTTAAAAACCGGTCTGCTAACAGATCGGTTTTTTTAATGGCGAAATCAATACTATTACACCGTAAAACCCTACCTTCTCTCGCCTAGTCTGGCTTATTTGATATCTATACAACTTTATTCTATGAAGTTTTGCCAAAAGTTCTTTAATACCTTTTTACTTACTTTCATCTAGCCTATTTTATGATTGTTATCTAAATCAGAACTTATATTTGCGATAACGGTTATTTATCTCATTAAGCTGACCCTTTACTATGTATATAACTTATGGTCCTGCTACTAAAGACCCAACCTATTAAGTAGCGACGCATTGGCTCACTTGATAGCCATATTGCTGAGCATCTGACAGATAAGTTAAGACCATCAAAGTTGATAGAAATCCGTCAGTAAATAGAGCAACTTTATAGGAGAACGGCATGGCTAATCCAGAGGCAAACGATAGCATGAAAGACAAAGACTCAGCGGCGAAGCTCACATTTTGGCAGCGCTATCAGATTCCAGTCATGTTGACCACCGTGGGCGGCGCGATTGATACCATTGGTTTTATCGGCCTACTCGGCTTCTTTACCAACCACGTCACAGGTAACTTAGTGATGGCTGGTGGTGGTTTGGTCAAAGGCGGCGATGGTTTATGGGTCAAACTCGGCGCATTGCCAGTGTTTTTGATTACCGTGATTATCACCAAACGTATGATCAATATAACCAGTGCCAATAAGCCCATTTTAAGTAACTTACTGTTCGCTGAGGTGGTATTTTTATTGGCTTTCTTAGCCTCTGCTGTTTACTTTGGACCTTTTGAGCAGGCAGGTACATTAGAGGTTGCCTTTACCGGTTTCTTAGGTTTGACCGCCTTTGCGATTCGTAATACCGCTGGCAAAAGTGTGATGGGTAAAATGAAACCAACGCTTTTGATGACGGGTAATACCACGCAGCTAGGTATTGATTTATCAGATTATGTCTTCGACCGTAACAATTGCAATATGGACAGCCTCAGACACAGCTTTACCTTGGTAGCCAGCTTTACGATAGGCGCATTTATTGGCGCCGTGCTATATATCTACATTGGTTTATGGGCGATTGCACCCTTTATCCTGCCAGTGCTATATGCAGCGATAAAAATGCGTGATAAGCAGGCATTAAAAGAAGCGACTGGTACTTAAGACATATCCTTACTGTACTCTTCACTTATTAAAGAGCACGCGGGAGCCTATGGCGTCGGAGTACAGTACTACTATAATCTACCGAAAGAAATCGTTAAAATCGTCTAAAATCTTGATAATTTTATCGCCCAAATAATATAAACGCCATGCTGGTTAGTATGGCGTTTTTTTATGGCTTCTGTTTATTTTTATTTTTATTTTTATAATGAACTGTTCTTTAAATGAGAAATTACATTTGTAAATAATGCTATTTATCCGTTTGCCATCAACAGCTAATATACCTTTATTGATAATTATCAATGATTAATTGCAGTTAACTTCAGCCCATTAAAAGGAATGTCGAGATGTCTAAGAATCTTCTAGAGTTGTTGAACCCACAAAACAGCCAAATCATCTTTATTGATCAACAGCCACAGATGGCATTTGGCGTACAGTCAATCGATCGTCAAAGCTTAAAAAATAACGTCGTTGGCTTAGCAAAAGCGGCTAAAACTTTCAATATTCCGGCGACTATCACGGCAGTTGAAACAGCCAGCTTTTCTGGTAATACCTTCCCTGAACTGTTAAGTGTTTTTCCTGAAAATGAAACCCTTGAACGTTCTTCAATGAACTCTTGGGATGATCAAAACGTCCGTGATGCCTTGGCAAAACATGCTGCTAATGGTCGTAAAAAAATCGTGGTATCTGGCCTATGGACTGAAGTCTGCAATTTATCTTTCGCATTATCATGCATGCAAGACACTGATTATGAAATCTATATGGTGGCGGATGCGTCTGGCGGTACTTCTGTTGAAGCCCACCAATATGCGATGGAGCGTATGATGCAAGCAGGCGTGATTCCAGTGACTTGGCAACAAGTGCTATTAGAGTGGCAACGTGATTGGGCCAATAAAGCCACTTATGATGCGGTGATGGACATCGTCAGAGAGCATTCTGGTGCTTATGGTATGGGTGTCGATTATGCATATACGATGGTACATAAAGCCCCTGCCCGCGCTCAGTCTATCGGTAGTATCGGTCCGAACCCTGCGCTGCTAAAAAAATAATATAGGTTTTAAAAACTAATAGCAACTCAGCTTGGTTAAGATTTAATTTTGTCCAAAGCTTTAGTAAAGCCTTCACTTAACTATGTTTGAACTTAACTAAGTCTTAACCAAGCAAAAATTAAAACCGATTAAGCCGATATCAGAGGCTATAACCCTTCATTAGAAACGTTAAGCATATGAAAATTTATATTATCTCATTGGTTGTCGGTATTCTTGCAGGCCTACTTTATGGGGTGCTACAGGTACGCTCACCTGCGCCACCTGTCGCTGCATTGATTGGATTATTAGGAATGTTAATAGGCGAACAAATGATACCGTTTGGCAAGCAGCTGGTCGCTGACAACTCTTTTAGCGCTGAGAAGATAGCAATGCCAATTGACACACCTGCCACTCAACACCCTAAAATCGTATCAATTGCAAAAGACATAGAAAACGATGAATCGCTTTTAAAATGACAAGACGCTGAGAAGTGGCTTTGTGGAAAACAAGACGTTAAGTAATAGCACGTTGAGCAATAGGACTTTAAAGATAGCGCCAATTTCTTGCTTGCTGATACTGGCAAAAAAGACCAACTGCTGTGATAAGGAATTCTCTTACCTTTACTAGGATAATATTATGACAAGCCCTGACATTATTTATTATAACGGCAAAATGACGACGTTGGATCGCGCCAAACCTTCTGCTAGTGCGGTGGCGATTAAAGATGATCGCTTTATTGCCGTTGGTAACGACAAAGACATCAGAGAACTGGCTGGTGCCAATACCAAGGTCATTAACCTCAATGGTCGTAGCGTGATACCGGGTCTATTCGACAACCATACGCACGTGATTCGTGGTGGTCTCAACTATAATATGGAGCTGCGCTGGGATGGGGTACGCTCATTAGCAGACGCCATGTCTATGCTAAAGGCACAAGTGGATAAAACACCTTCGCCGCAGTGGGTACGTATCGTTGGCGGTTTTACCGAAAATCAATTTGTCGAAAAGCGCTTACCAACGTTAGACGAAATTAACGCTATTTCACCAGATACGCCCGTTTTCATTCTACATTTATATGATCGCGCCCTACTTAATGCCGCAGCGCTGCGTACCGTTGGTTATACCAAAGACACGCCAGAACCGCCAGGTGGTCAGATTCAACGTGATGCCAATGGCAATCCGACTGGTTTGCTGCTCGCGCAGCCGAATGCTACTATCTTGTACGCCACCCTAGCCAAAGGTCCAAAGCTGCCCTTTGACTACCAAGTGAACTCTACGCGTCATTTCATGCGTGAGCTCAACCGCTTAGGGGTTACAGGCATTATTGACGCTGGCGGTGGTTCACAGAATTTCCCTGACGACTATGAAGTCGTACAAAAACTGAATGACGACAATCTGCTGACCGTACGCATGGCGTATAACTTATTCACCCAAAAGCCAAAAGAAGAAAAAGAAGACTTCTTAAATTGGACGCAAACCACTAATTACAAGCAAGGCGATGATTATTTCCGTCACAATGGCGCGGGTGAAATGTTGGTATTTTCAGCAGCAGATTTTGAAGATTTCCGCCAACCACGTCCAGAGATGCCGCCAGAAATGGAAGGCGACCTTGAAGAAGTGGTACGAATTTTGGCACAGAATAAATGGCCATGGCGCATGCATGCCACTTATGATGAAACTATTGAGCGCTCGTTAAATGTGTTCGAAAAGGTGCATCAAGATATTCCTATTGATGGTTTAAACTGGTTCTTTGACCATGCCGAAACCATCTCACAGCGCAATATCGACCGTATCGCTGAGCTTGGTGGCGGGATTGCTGTCCAGCACCGTATGGCCTATCAAGGTGAATATTTCGCCGAGCGCTATGGCACAGCGGCAGCGGCCAATACCCCACCTGTTAAGCAAATGTTAGATAGCGGTGTCAATGTCTCTGCCGGTACCGATGCCACACGCGTCGCCTCTTATAACCCTTGGGTATCGTTAGCATGGTTAATTACTGGCAAGACTGTTGGCGGTATGAAGCTTTATGAGCAAGACAATCTCGTTGATCGCGAGACGGCACTAAGGATGTGGACCGAAAAGGTCGCTTGGTTTTCTAACCAAGAAGGCGAACGTGGTCGCATCGAAGTCGGACATTTGGCGGATTTTATCGTCCCAAGTAAAGATTTCTTTAGCGTAGCAGAAAACGAGATTGCTTACTTAACCTCAAATATGACGGTTGTTGGTGGCAAGATTGTCTATGCCGATGGTGAGTTCTCAGGTTATGACACCCCACTACCACCGGCGATGCCGGATTGGTCGCCAGTCAATCAATATGGTGGTTACGGTGCATGGGGCGAGCCTGAAGGCGCTGGTAGAAACTCCCTAGCGCCACTTATGAATCAAGCAGCAATGTCTTGCGGCTGTGCCAGTGCTTGTACGCTGCATGGTCACAACCATGCCAAAGCGTGGACTTCGAAAGCACCGGTATCTAACTTTAAAGACTTTTTCGGCGCTTTTGGTTGTTCTTGCTGGGCAGTCTAAGTTCAGTCAAATGCAGTCCAGACATGAGTGTCTGCTATATAAATAAAAAGCCCACTGATTTTGTCAGTGGGCTTTTTATTTTACTTAGTTTTTTATTTTCTTTAACTGTTATCTTTAAAGCCTATGATTGAATAATATCGCTATAACATCCAATAATACCCAACATTTCGAGTTCAGATTAATAGCTATTCAATTGTTTACTGCACACCATCTGCAGGTGTTTGGTCTAAATTTGAATTATTTTCATTGACAGTGACGGTATCATCGGCTTTTTGCTCACCGTCATTATCCGACGCTGCCATGCCATCTGCAGTCATGCCCGTTTCGACAACTTCTGTGCCTTCATTAATATCATTGCCTACTTCGCTCTCCTCAACAACCGCAACTTCATCTGTCACTTCGGTCGAATCTGCCACCACATCTTCTCTTTCATTGCTACAAGCCGTGACGCCGAGAATACCGGCGAACAACGTTACCCATAATACCTGTCGCGCTTTGGTTAATCCTACATTTGCGGGTATTTTGTTCATCTTAATCTCCTTGATAGCTATCTAAACATTAAATGCTTAATGAGGTTTTTTGCTAAAAACCATTATGAAATATGAATAGTCTAAAATAAGCACAATTAAGACGACCTTATGATATAAATCTGATAGTAAATAGGAGCTTCTTGTTTGTTTTTATTAACTGTTTATTAAAATAAACCAAACATTATAGGTTGGATTTAATACGAATAAAAAGAATTAGAAATGTTTAGACTACTTTAATTGCTTACTTTTATAGCAATAATTTTGCTAAATTGCATTCGTTGAGAATTCTCAAAGCTTATAACACTTAAGTCAATACCTTCTAGTACACCAAATCGCAAAAATACCTAGCTAAATCTATAACTCACCAGTATAAAAAGCGTGAATAAATCTTACAGAAATAATTCGCATATTTTTAAACATTCATTTAAAATACATTTTATGGAAGCCAGTTTAAAAGCTCAATATATTTATAATTTTATTGTTTAATCTTATTATTTTAATAGTATTTTTTACTTTTCTTCACAATTAACATTAGGATGACGGAAGCGATAAAAATCGAGCTTTGTTAAATGAGCCACTTATTTTCAATTTTTGGAGAGCCTTATGCACCTTTTTAATTCAACATCTTTTCATCAGCAATCACTTAGCTACTCTAAACTTGCTCTAGCATGTCTACTCGCTCTTGGCACAGTAGGGATGGTCGGTTGTGATAAATCAACCCCTGATGAAGCCAGCGCAACCAAAGCAGAAACCACTCAAGCGACCAAAGATAGCAAGGCGCCAAATACTAAAAATGGTGAGTTACCAGTGATTGACGCCATCATCACCCATGCGCCTGACGTACCTCCACCCATCGATCGTGACTATGCGGCAAAAGTCATCGTAAAAATGGAAACTGTGGAAAAAACCATGCGCTTAGCAGATGGCGTTGAGTATAATTTCTGGACATTTGGCGGTCAGGTGCCAGGACAATTTATTCGCGTACGTCAAGGTGATGAAATTGAGTTTCATTTGTCAAACCATCCTGATTCAAAAATGCCGCACAATATTGACTTACACGCCGTGACAGGTCCAGGGGGCGGTGCCGCCTCTTCCTTTACTTCTCCTGGTTATACCTCAGAGTTTAACTTTAAAGCGTTAAAACCGGGCTTATACGTTTATCACTGTGCGGTAGCGCCCGTTGGTATGCACATCGCAAACGGTATGTATGGTCTGATTTTGGTTGAGCCAGAAGAAGGTTTACCAAAAGTTGATCGCGAATTCTATGTGATGCAAGGCGATTTCTACACCAAAGGCAACTACGGTGATAAAGGGCTACAACCTTTTGATATGGAAAAAGCGGTAAAAGAACAAGCTGACTACGTGTTATTTAACGGTTCAGTAGGTGCGCTAACAGGTGAAAACTCGCTTAAAGCGAAAGTTGGTGAAACGATTCGTCTGTTTGTTGGTAACGGTGGTCCTAACTTGGTTTCATCATTCCACGTCATCGGTGAGATTTTTGATAAAGTAAATATGGAAGGCGGTAGCGCTGAAAACCATAATGTTCAAACCACGCTTATTCCAGCAGGTGGCGCGGCTATTACCCAGTTCAAAGTAGATGTCCCAGGCGAGCTTGTGATCGTCGACCACTCTATTTTCCGAGCATTTAACAAAGGGGCACTTGGTATCATCGATGTTCAAGGTCCTGAAAATGCAAAAATTTACTCTGGAAAAGTACGTGAAGAGGTCTATTTACCTGAAGGCTCAGCGGCGCAAAGCCTCGGCAAAACCAATGCACCAGCTCCCGTAGTGACCGCTGCCAACAAGCAAGAAAGAATTAAAATGGGTGAATCTGTTTATGCCAGTAACTGTGCGGCGTGTCACCAATTAAATGGTGTTGGTATACCAAAAGCCTTCCCACCATTGGCCAAATCAGACTATCTCAACCAAGACCCCAAACGTGCCATCAATGCTATTTTGCATGGCTTAACTGGCAAAATTACGGTTAACGGTGAAGAGTATAACAGTGTGATGCCAGCGGTCGCCTTAGATGATGAAAAAGTCGCTAACGTCGTCACTTATATCATCAATAGTTGGGGTAATAAAGGTGGTGAAGTCACGCCAGCAGATGTCAAAGCCGCTCGTAAATAATAGGATTTAGACAGATACTATTAACTGTTCGGTGAAAAGGTTTTTATCGACCAGTCACTATTGAAAAGCCATTCTAATTAAATAACCAAATATTCTATCGTTACGTCAAAACGGTGTCTCACTCAATCTGAGTTTGGCACCGTCACGATAAATAAAGCTTTAAAAATAGAAAATTTTTATAGTGGTTAATTCACTAAATGGCTAAATGATTAACAGCTTGATTGACTGCTATACGCCCCACCCTTTTTTGGGACTACTAGGAGATTAGTTATGTTATGGACTTACATCACTAACACTCGCAAAAGCAACACTCGCAGCATTAAAACTTATAAAAACAAGACTGTAAAAATTACCACCCAAAAGATTCTGAATACGACTGCTCGCCCGCTAGCACTGCTATTAGTGGTCAGTGCACTGACTCTAACAACCGACTTTGCGTTTATGAGCACGCAGGCGCAAGCAAAAGAGATAACCATTCAGCCGGGCACTTATCGTCCGTTATATTTGAGTAAAAATTCACCGTTAGTGGCAGTTGATAAATTTAAAATTGATGAGTTGCCAGTCACTAATATACAGTTTTATCAGTTTTTAAAAGAAAACCCAAAATTTCGCCAACGAGCAATTGCGCCAATTTTTGCCGATGCCGGTTATTTAAAGCACTGGCTAAATACCAAAGATATCTCTGTCCCTAAAAAGGCGGATTTTCGAAAGCCTGTGGTCAATGTGTCATGGTATGCCGCCAATCAGTATTGCCGCGCTCAAAACAAGCGCTTGCCAACCGTTGAACAGTGGGAATATGTCGCACAGGCTTCTACCACCAATAAAAATGGTAGCTTAGAGGCCGGCTACAACCAGCGCATCCTTGATTGGTATGGCAAATCTTCTGGTAGCAAAGACCAACTTGCTGATGTCGGACAAAGCCCTGCCAACTATTGGGGCGTCAAAGACATGCATGGTTTGATTTGGGAATGGACAGAGAATTTTAACAATAGCTTAGTCACTGGCGAATCGCGTGCCGACAGCAACCTAAACCAACAGATGTTCTGCGGCTCGGGCGCAGCAGGTGCGGTCGATCCAAGCGATTATGCGGCCTTTATGCGTTATGGTTTTCGCTCAAGCTTAGAAGCCAAATACACGGTTAGCAGCCTTGGTTTTCGCTGTGCTAGTAATTAATTTGCTTCAACACAGCGCTCTACTTTAACCTAGCACCCTACTTTTTATTCTCAATTGAATTTAATAGCCTTTAAGGATTGTCTTATGAAAACAATAAAAACCATTCAAAATACAAGATTGCAAAATACAGCGACTCACTCATTATCTCATGTGTCTCATGTGTCTCATGTGTCTCATGTGTCTCATGCTATCAAACTAACTTTGACTGCTGGACTATGCGTTGGCTTACTCGCTTGTAGCAACCCTGACGCGCCTAACTCGGCGACGACACAAGACAGTCAACCTGATGCTACTTCTGAATCTAAAGTAGCGAAAGATAATGATAACGATATGAAGGACATGGACCATAAACAGATGAATCATGCCGATATGAATGCGCAAGAACCGGCAGAAGCATTGGGACAAGATTATTCTATCTATCAGGCAGGCGGCGACTGGACAGACCATCGTGGCAATACCTTTGAGCTTGATAATCTTAAGGGTAAAAATCAAGTAGTGGTGATGGCTTATACCAGCTGCCAGCACACCTGCCCTATCTTAGTGCAATCGATGAAACAGATTTATAAAGAGATGACGCCTGAAGCGCGTGCGCAAACGGAGTTTTTACTGGCGACATTAGACACTGAGCGCGATAGCGTCGAGGTGATGAAAAATTTTGCTGAGCATAATGATCTTGGCGATAACTGGCGCCTGATTCGTAGCGATGAAGCCAGTACCCGCATGCTTGCCAATACCTTAAATATCAAGTATCAATTTGCCGATAATGGCGATATCAACCACTCTAACCTGATTTCTGTCTTGGATAAAGAAGGCCGCTTAGTCGCCCAAGGCGTTGGTGTTGCAGACTCTGGCATTAAGCCGTTGATTGAGTATTTAAATAGCCACAGCTAAGCATTTAAAATCCATACCTCTCAAGTGAGGTTATCGAAAATATAAACTTAACTTTTATTTTACTTTTAAATTTCTCTTTAGATATTATAAAAGTATAAAAAAACACCGCTTATCTGAATAGACAAGCGGTGTTTTTAATGGTGTCATCAGCTAGCTATAACGCTGATTTTGGCGTTAAGCTTTTAATTAAGCGTTTAAACCGCCAAAGCCAAACCTTTTTTGACGCGCATATCGCCGGTTTCAACATAACGTTGATGCCAAGACAATGCTTCACTCAGGATATGAGGCGTTTGCATACCAGCAGTCTGTGCAGCGCGATCATAGTAATCTTGCAGCATAGGACGATAGTCTGGATGCGCACAGTTATCAATGATTTTTTGCGCGCGTTGACGCGGTGATAAACCACGCAAATCAGCCAAACCTTGCTCAGTGACGATTACCATCACATCATGTTCGGTATGGTCAACGTGTGACACCATCGGCGTGATGCATGAAATAGCGCCACCTTTGGCAACCGAAGGACTTACAAACATTGAGGTAAAGGCGTTACGAGCAAAGTCGCCAGAGCCGCCCAAACCATTCATCATGTTGGTGCCCATGACGTGGGTTGAGTTGACGTTGCCATAAAGGTCACACTCAATCATCGCATTGATGGCCAACACGCCGAGACGACGCGAGACTTCAGGATGGTTGGTGATTTCTTGTGGACGCAGGATAATGCGTTTGCGCAATTCTTCAATATTGGCGTTAAAACGATCTAATGCATCTGGGCTTAACGACATGGCGGTTGCAGAAGCTTGGGTCATTTTGCCTGACATAATCAAATCTAACATACCGTCTTGCAATACTTCGGTATAGCCGGTTAAATTCTCAAACGGACTGGCTTGCAATCCTGCCAATACCGCATTGGCAACGTTACCCACACCTGATTGGATAGGCAATAAGTTGGCTGGCATGCGACCTTTTTTCACTTCTTCATGGAAAAAGTCAATAATATAACCGGCAATTTTATTCGAGCATTCATCAGGATCAGCAAATTTGCTATTACGGTCTGGTGAATCTGTTAAGACCACGGCAACGACTTTATCCAAATCACAGGTCAGGTAAGGCGAGCCAACACGCTCACCCGGCGTGGTGATTGGAATTGGCTTACGATATGGCGGTACACCAATATCATCAAAGATATCATGCATGCCTTCTAATAACAGGCTTTGGCGGCTGTTTACTTCAAGAATAATCTTGTCAGCATTATGCAACCATGCATTATTGGTACCGATAGAGGTAGAAGGAATCAGGCGACCATCTGGCAAGATACCGGCCACTTCAACCACCGCCACATGCATGTCACCGTAGAAACCAAAGGTGCTTTGCTGAGCGACATGCGATAAGTGCATATCAAAATAATGGGTTTCGCCGGCGTTAATTTGCTTACGGAGGGCAGCTTCTGACTGATAAGGCGTGCGCATCTTGATACCATTGGCTTCAGCCAATACACCATCACATTCTGCGGCAGTTGACGCGCCGGTTAACAAACCGATTTTGAATTCTTCACCGCGTGCTTGAGCCGCTTTCATACGCTCTGCTAATGCAGCTGGGATGGCTTTTGGATAACCTGCTCCCGTAAAACCACTCATTCCAACATTCATGTCATGTGAGATAAATGTCGCTGCTTGCTCCGCAGACATGATTTTTTCACGTAAACCTTCATGACGGACGCGCTCTTCGTGATTAATTGCACTCATACCTTTTTTCCTAGTAACTTCCCTATTAAAACCAAATTTTCATAATAATGATAAATTTGATACCGAAATAGCAATAAAATACGATGTCATATATTAACAACTTTACAATAAAAGACAAGCCGATTGTTTTAGGTTTTGATATTGACTATTAAATTTTATTATAATAATTAACAATAGTTCATTATTATTGATAATATTTAATCTTCTTTTTTAATTTTTTCGTAATGCTAATTTAAATTTTATTCAAATACATATAACCAAAAAACTTTTATACTTGTCTAGTATTTAAAAAATTTCTTCTAAAGAAATTAAAAATGGTTATTGAGATAATTGTAACTTTAAGGAACTCTAGACTGTCTTAAGCAGTAACTTTGGGCTGAGTTATACTCTGTTCTTTGGTAATTTACATTATGATAGAAGCAAATTTTTACCTTTATAATTAGACATTTATTGAATAAAAGCCATTAGAAGCAATATAAATAGAAGATATTTCTTAAAGAAAGAATAGAAAATATGATAAATATAATTTTTAAATAGTAGGAATTCATATAACTATCATCTATCAATTAATAGATGAATTTTTGAGATAGAGTAGCTTATTGACTAGCAGACCTATTTGAAAGTTTGTAGAAAACGGAATTAGTATTCGGTCATACTCATGTTTTATAATTGCAATGCACTTCATTATTTATCATAACTTATTACTCATGATGACTTAAAGAATGAAATATTGTTCTATATTTAAAAAATGTATTTGTGGGAAAGTATTTAAAGCACAGTGCTTTAATGTTGAAATGACTGCATTTGAGGTAAGATAATAGCTAAAGACAAGTTATGAGAGATTTAGGTTTAAAAATATCTACAACATCAGGATAAAAGCGGCTTATCAGATGATAGGTGAAACTAAGGACATATTATGATAACGAAAGAGCACGTTTTGGCTTGTATAGATGGCTCAGCGGTGACTGGCTCAGTATGTGATTATGCGGCGTGGTATGCAAACAAGCTAGACATATCGGTGGCATTATTGTACGTCAGCGACGTAGCAGCTTCGGTCAGACGTGACTTATCTGGCGCCATTGGCATTAATAGTCGCCAGTCTTTACTCGATGAGTTATCCGAGTTGGATGAACAAAGAGCGCAAGTGGTGAACAGCTACAGCAATGCCTTGGTACAAGATGCAAAAAGCCATATTCAAAGTGGTTTTAAAGATATAAACGTTTGTATCTATCAACGCCGCGGTAAGCTGCTGCCAGCGATTGAACATTTTCAAGCAAAAAATCGTGCCATCGTCATGGGACGCCGCGGTGAAGATCATAAGAACAGCCGCATCAATATTGGTAGCCAAATCGAAACGGTTGCCCGTGCCTCAAACATACCGGTGTTAATTTGTTCCGAGAAATTTAAAGAGCCCAAATCCTATATGGTGGCGTTTGATGGCAGTAAAACCGCGATGAATGCCATCCAGATGCTAGCGAAAAGCAATCTTTTACAAGGGCTGCAAGGTCATATCGTGATGGTCGGTCATGATAATGAGACGTCTAAAAAAAGCCTTGCCAAGGCTGTTGCGCAATTAACAACAGCAGGATTTAACGTCCATGCCCATCAGCTCTCAGAACTTGATGCAGTTGATGGCTTACTCAGATTTCAGCTTGACAATAACATCGATATCATCGTGGTTGGGGCTTATGGACGCTCTAAACTCCAGCATTTATTTTTGGGTAGTACTACGACGGAGATTATTGCTAGCACCTTATCACCTGTTCTTTTGGTACGTTAAGTAGTTAAAAGCTGTTCTAGATAACGAGTTCAAACCATGTTTAATCTATTGTTTTAACGAAACCCATATATTTTATTCGTTATTTTCCATCCATAAAAAAGCAAGGCATCTAATGCCTCACTTTTTTTGCTTTACTTGATGATTCAATGACTATTTAGCTTGGTTTAAATTAACTACATAGCTAATTAGTCAAAGTGGAATCCTGCGCCGATTGCAGCACCTACGTTCCCTTGGGTGTCCGCTGTGCCATTTAACTTCATCACCCAGCGTCCATCATTAGACATTTTAGAGAAGCCAATAGCGACAGCACTCTCACCATTGAATGTCGCGATACCTCCGCCTATCATGGGTTTACCGCTGATGAATGCTTGTGGCAATGAAGACATAGCCATCGCTGCTGAAATACCTGCGTTAGCGTCATCTTCGACTTCGCCAATTTTGTAGCCAAGCTCATTAATACTGTTACCCAAACCTCTACTAACAGCGTCTAATTGCCCGAAGTTCACAGCATCTCTAGGCGCCATGCCATCCGCAACATTCGTCACCTTAGTGCCAGCTGCATTGATACCGGCAGCAGTCATACTAGGGGCAGTTTCACCATTACCTGCATATATACCGGTTTTAGTGATACTAGGACCACCTGCAATGACGACTCCGTTTGTGCTGACGGTTGTATCACCAGTCGTCACGCTATCGACATTGATGTTGCCATTTAAGTCAAACTTGATGCTACTGCCTTCAGCGGTGGTCTTAATGTTATTACCGCCTTTGAAGCTGAGTACGCTGCCATCACCGATTGGTTTATTAATGACGGCACCGCTATCGGCTCCAAAGTTGAGACCAGCATCGATTTTGTCTTTGTTGGCTTTGATATTGGTGGTATTGGTACTGATATTCGCAGTATTCGTTACGATATCAGCCGCGTTTTTGGTGATGTTGGTAGTGTTGGTTGCGATACTACCACTAAGATCATTAGCTATTACATAAAGCTGACCACCATTAACAGCATCTTTACTATCTTTTGTAATATCTCCATCCATAAGATTGGTAATCTTAGTGTTATTAGCATTAATACCAGCTACGGTGACACTAGGTCCACCTACAATCGTTAAACCATTGTTATTGAAGGTGTTAGCGCCTGCTTTTATACTATCTACACTAAGATTGGGATTCAGGTCAAAACTAACATCATTACTATCAGTAGTTTTAGAGAGAACAATATTGCCATCAGTGTTATTTAGATCAACGCTATCGCCACCTACTACTTTGCTAGCGTTAGCACCTTGGGCACTGATTCCCCAGCCTTTACCTAATGCAAAAGTTGTAGCCTCTAACTGTCCAACAGTAGCAGCGTCAGTAAAATCAATACCTGCCGCTACGTTTGTAATTCTATTGAAACCGTTGTCAATACCTTTATTTGAAATAATAACATCGCCAAAGGTTGCACTATCAAGACTAGTTAAGTCTTTAGCAAGTTTGATTGTTAAAGTACTGTTTGTATCATTAGCCACTACGCCAATGTTGTTACCAGAAGCGAGATTATCCAAGTCAGTTTCGCCGCCTTGAATGGTAAGCTTCTGACCAAGTTTACGATTAACAGTCGTCATGCTATTGTCACCAGTAAAATCAAGACCTAAAGCAATATCAGCACTGTTTTTATCTACTGCTATGTTTGTCGCATATAACTGGCTACCGTTAATCGCATCAGTGCTGCTCTCATTAACCGCACCACTACTAACATGCTTTATCTGACGCTCATGTCCTTCCGAGCCAACAGATACTTGAGCACCAACTCCCTGCGCCGCTCCAGCGATATCGTACTCTACGCCACCAACGGTCATTTTCTCTTCTTTGGTTGCATCGGTGATTGTGGTTGAGCCTGCACCTAGTGCCACTGAGCCCTTTTTACTTGCTGAAGAGCCCATACCAAAGGCAGAAGATGCATCACCTGATGAGCTTGAACGCACACCCACAGCTGTGGAGAGGTCTCCTTCGGACTGTGCTTTGACACCAATGGCGACAGATGCTGCACCAACTGATTCAGTATGTCCAGTATATGGAGTAGCTGAATTTTCTATAAGATCACCACCTGTATAATACTTAAACGTATCATTTACTCCAGCAGTTTTTGAGGCATCATCTAAATCATCACCACCGATGGCGATGGAAGAGTGGCCGCTTGATTCAACGTTTGCACCAATGGCGATAGATTGCTCTCCACTTGCTGTGGTGTTCTGACCACTCTCTCCGCTACCAATTGCTATTGCTTGTCCACCAGTCGCTGATGCATTGCCACCCATAGCCATGGCGTTTGGTTTGGTTGCACCCAAGTTATCAGCATTGCCAACCGCACTTGAATTCACACTATAGTACTTGGTTTTATTAGCGACGACTGTGTTAGATAAGCCTCTTAGTTGCGCCACATTCACCGCATCACTGTCTTTGGTACCAGCGGCTAGATTGACGATCTGACGATTGCCGTCTTTAGCATTGCCAAGAGAGACAGCACCAAGGCTTGTGCTGTTAGTCGCTGTGATAGCAGCTTTGTCTGCGACACTAGCATTTGTTGGCGCAAAGCCTAGTGCACCACCTGTAACGTTAGCCACTGATCTTGAACCTAGAGCTACACCATCATCTATGATGGACTGAGCACCAGCACCTAATGCGAGTGAACCTTTTGCTACTGCGGATGAGCCCACACCAAACGCTGACGAGGCAGTACCGGCTGCACTTGAATGTATGCCAATCGCTGTTGCTAGGTTACCAGCAGACCGAGATTTAGCACCCATTGCTATGGAGGCTGCTCCACCTGCTTCAGTGTATCCTCCATAATTGTCACTGGTGTTTAGTAAGTCTCGACCAGCATAGTCATTGAAGGCTGCGTTTACACCGCCACTATTGAATGCTCCAGTAGATAGTGTGCCGTCAATATTGGTTTTTGAGGCTGTATCTAGATCATCGCCACCAATGGCGATAGAGGATGCCCCTTTTGATACTGTGTTAGCACCAATGGCGATAGACTGCTCTCCATTAGCAGTGGTGTTCTGACCACTTGAACCGCCACCAATGGCTATGCCTTGACTACCTAAAACTGTGGCATTTTTACCTATAGCAATGCCATGAAGACCTCCTGTTGTAGCATTAATTCCGCATTTTATCTCTGTACTAGCGTCGCAAGGTACAGCAATCGCCTGCATACTAAATCCAGCCGTCACTAACCCCAACCAGATAGTGGTTATACGAAAAATACGGGTAGATGAAAGAGTGCATGTGGTATTGATAGTAGCGTTTGAGCTCACGCTAGATTTTGACGATTTACCACGCGCTTTAGCGTACTCAGAAACTGCCATAAAGCAGTTTAAAGACGCATTCCATATGACTTTATAATTCCGGTTCATGATGTATACTCCCTTACAGACTTATGTGATTTGAGAAATCAAAAGTAAAATCCATTTTTAGAGAGCTGATATGACAAAATAAAACGGGGTATAAATTCATAGGATAAAAGCCATACTTCAGGGAATGTTACCAGTAACAACACTTAACTAACAGTACGCCTTTTTTTGTAAAATCATTATTACTCTCTGTATATTATTATTAATGAATATACAGAGAGTAACAATACCATTCGTCGGAGATTTATTACCGTTCATCATATATATGTTAAATATTGAATATATTTAAATAGTAGAGTTTTTATTATTGATTTCTTATTGCTAATTAGCGTTATTGAATAGGCAGCACTATCTGTACTACTAAACCTTGAATACCATCTTGGCGATTATGAACACTAATTTGACCTTTATGTGCCATCACTACTGCGTGAACGATTGCTAATCCCAATCCATAGCCGCCTGTTTCCCTGTGTCGCGCACTATCAAGGCGTACAAATGGCTGAAAAATACGCTCTAAATCTTTTTCTCCTACCCCGCCACCCTCATCTGTGATAGCGATTGCAAGGGCATCTTTTCCATTATCGAACCGTTTTTTTGTGACTTCAGCGGTGACTGTTGAGCCTGATGATGTGTGCATAAAAGCATTACGGATAATATTTTCAAGGGCGCTATGCAACTGTTCTTGATTGCCAATCACAGTCAAAGACGCACCAGATGATGACGATAATAAAACATCGGGCGGCGTCCACTGCCAGCGCACATTTTTATGTTGAAACTCAAAACAGACATCTTTGCCAATTTCAGTGATGAGTTCAACAATATTTACGGCATCATTTTCTAAATTATCGATGGTATATTGCTGCATTTGTAGCGACTGAATATGAATAATTTGCTCAATCAGCTCATTCATACGTGCCGATTCTTTATCGATACGGTCGAGGTAGCGGCTGGCATTGGGCGCAAAGTCACGCGTCAGCTCAGTAGCAACATCAAGACGTGCCAATGGCGAGCGTAGCTCATGAGAGATATCACTTAACATCTGCTTGCGTGCAAGCTCACTATCCGCCAAGCGCGTCGATAATTGAGCAACATCTTTTGCTAATAGTCCTAGCTCGTCAGAGCCCATCTCTGATAAATGGGTATTGGGTTGATAGTCGCCATCGATCATACGGTGCACGGTATCTTGCACCTGACCGATGCGCCGAGTCAGCGTACGACTGAGCCAAAAGCAGACCAAAGTACTAAAGAGGATAATCAGCAGCAAACGCACCGTGAAATTACCGCGTTGTAGCTCTAAAATGTCGGCAAAACGTAAATGCGGGCGCAATTGTATAATGGCCGTTTGGCCGTCCGGCAAATCTACGGTTAAATCTGCCAGTTCTGGGCGATTATTAGGGTCAAAAATCACTTCTCTATTCGGCATCGCTGGATGCAGAATTTCATTAATGAAAGAAGGCTTTTCATAGGCGCTGTCATTTTTATTATTAGGCGCTCTACGATTGTCAGACATAGCCTGTGATGGCAAGTCACGCTCCACTTCCTGACCGTTTGTTTGACGCTCTTCTCTATAACGATAACGCGGAAAAATAATAGCGCCCTGCTCATCGTAAATTCTAATTTGACTCATCAACCGTCGGTCTTGCCGGTATAGCTGTCTGACTGCCAATAAATCACCCGCTTGTAGCGCCGCAACCACTTCTTGACGCTTGAGTAACAGACTGTCAATTTGCACGTCCATCCGAGCGCTGAGCTCTTTGCCATTGAGCCAACGTTCTACCACAACAGAGATGATAGAGGTGATGAGTACAGTCAATAATAGACTGAGAAATAGCCGCCAAAATAGTGTCATTCTTGGCTTAAATGTAGAAGTAGGCATCGATGAGTCCGTCATTACAGCACCAGCTGATAACCTTTACCACGAATCGCCTTGATAGACTCATCATGAAAAGGTTGGAGTTTTTTACGCAGGCGAGATACATGCACATCAAGGCTGCGATCGAACGGCTGCAGTTCACGCTGTAAGACATTTTGTGACAGCCATGCTTTACTTACCACCTCGCCTTTTTGTTTGAGGAGCGCCAACAATAAATCGAACTCCGTACCAGTCACTTGTAGCTCAACGCCATCTATTTGACAGATACGCTGATTTTGGTCCAAATGCAGGCGACTCTCTGGCAATGGCGTATGCTCTGACGAGGCTGCACCCAAGGCGGTAATACGGCTGCGTTTAATCACCGCGTTAATACGTGCCAGCAGCTCACGCGGGTTACAAGGCTTGGTAATATAATCATCTGCGCCAAGCTCCAGCCCAATAATGCGATCAATCTCCTCGCCTTTTGCGGTCAACATAATGACAGGAATATCGCTAATCGCTGGCAGCTGACGCAGGACACTGAGCCCATCTATCTTTGGCATCATAATGTCCAGCACCAATAAATCATAAGGCGCACTGTCATGCATCGCTACTTTTAAGCGTTCTATGACCGCCTCGCCATCATGGACACAGTCACAGCGAATACCGTGATTATGCAAATATTCTTGCAACAGTTGGCTCAACTCTTCATCATCGTCACCCAATAAAATATTTGGCATCTTCATCCTCCACTCATCTCTACTTTCTTGCCGCTCAGTCAAATGATTCCAAGCATGCCATAGCATGACGCATATTATCAGGCAAGCGCCCATCAATGCGCTACAAACGTTACCTTTCTTAATATTTCATAAATGTTCGCAACTTCTAGCTGTCGTATGATAGCCGCTATCAGCAACAAACACTGACGGCAAGTAATGATTCATAGTGGCTATCCGGGACACTTGCCAATCGTTACTTCTCAGATAAAAAACTGCTTTTCGTAATAAATGCAGTTTGTAACATAAATTTTGTAAAATAAGTAACGTTTGCTCCCTCATTTAAGGTAACTATTAAGGTAATAATGATGAAAAAATTATTGATAGGCTCAGTACTCGCGATATCTAGCGTCTTAACGGTTACGGGTTGTACCAGTGTCAACGCAACCACCGATACTACGCCAGCAACAACGACCAATATGCAAAAGCAGCATAAAGATGGCATGCGTAAAGGTGGCATGAGAGGCCCTATGTCGCAGTTGGATTTGACAGCGACGCAGCAGGCGCAAATCAAAGCTATTATGCAAGAAAAATACAGTGGTCACAAAAACGATCGTACAAAACATCAAGCAGAACGCGCGCAAATGCAACAACAAATGCAGGCGTTGACCAATGCCAAAACTTTAGACACAGCAGCAGTCAATCGTCTAGCCGATCAACAAGCAGCAAAAGCCAAGCAGCGCTTTATTGAACGGGTGCAAACCGAGCATGCTATCTCGCAAGTGCTAACGCCTGAACAGCGTCAAAAAATGGCGCAATTAAAATCAGAAAGAAAAGCAAAAAATCATCATGGTTCAAAAAATCGTCATATGCATGGCAAGTATCAGCAAGGCATGTAATTGACTGCTCCTCTTCAATAACAATATGAATGTTTTAATAAGAATATGAGTATTTAAGGAAGTAGATTATAAAAAAGCGCATCGGTTAGCCGGTGCGCTTTTTTGTTGTCTTTATAAATGTTTAGCAAGCATTTATTTACCGTACTTAACACATTTAAATTGATTACAAACCTAGAGTTTAGCTCCCTTCTGTTATTCTACCAAGCCGAAACGCTGTTTATACATCGGTAGCATATTAAATAGCGTTTTGCCCATTGCGGTACCATTACCTTGACGGTAATATTCGCCAAGCTCAGCGCTATATTCTTTTAAATCAATGCTGTTGCTGGCGTTTGGTATCTGACTGTCATTCGGTAGGTTGGGAAACGCCTTATCTTGAGCACGGATAGGCATATATTGAGTAAGGGCATCAACAATCAGACTGCTCTTTTCTATGGTTTCTACACTTAAATCATCACTTAACTCATCACTTGATTCACCACTGGCATCGTTAGGTAGATAGTGGCGACTGTGCTGCCATTGCAACTGACCTCCTTTATCAAAGCCGTATAGTTTTTGCACGGGCAGATTTGCAGTAAAGGCCGGTGAGCTTGTTTCTAGTAAATCCGCTTCTTGTGTTCTCAGCATTTTATCATCAGCAAAATCTTTCATTTTTACTAAAACTTGTTTGACCATCGATTTACTGGTGATTTTACTATCCGCAGCATAAGTATCATCTTGCGTATCAGAGACACTTTGCATTATCAGCTCAGGGTATTGCTGAGTGATGAGTTTATAGAAGGTGCCCATATAGTCTTTATAAGCCTGCTCATCGCTCGCGCTACTTTGGACACGGCGAATGATTTTTGCACTATTGAGCATGGGTGCTAGCTGCTTTTCAGGTAATTTGGGTGACAGTGCCATCAAAATATTTGGGGCGATAAAATTAAACTGGCTCACATCAGCCTTTGCATAGACACTGTCTTCTGCTTGAATATGGCTTTTTATTACGGCACGACCAAAATCTTTCGGTAACGTGCCATCATCAAGGGCTATTTTTAACCATTTATTTTGCCATTTGGTGCCCAACTTATCATCGGCAAGCTTTAATGTCAGCAAAGCGAAATTGTCTGCCCACAGATAGACGCTAGCGGTTTTAAAATCGATATAAATAGGTTGATTGATACTACTATGATGGTTACGCGCCAAATACTGCGCACTACCCAGCATGGTAAACTTACCTGCCAGCGGCTGATAAACACCCTGCGCATTCATGGACAATGGCTTTAGCAGATAAGCATCCAGTAATTGCGATTTTTTGATATCTAGTGTAGATTTTTTGCTGTCATATTCATTAAATAGCTTTTGGTAATAAGGTGAGATGGTAGCAACACTGGCTGCGCTAGCAGAATCTATATCAGATGATGCTGGCATCGCGACCTCCGCCGCCGCGTCTACCACGTCCTCCGCTGCTTCCTCAACTCTATAAGCAGTACTATCATAGTGAACCTCCGCCCATGCTTCATAAGCTGCTGAGCATGCTAGGTACGATTGCTTAAGTGCCTCACGCTGGGGCGCATAATCAATCGACGTAATCTCTTTTTTCTGTGCTTCTGCTTTTGTTAATAAGGCAGCATAAGCTTGGTCGTGGTTATCTTCGCAATAGCTATCAACATCGTCTGATGCCACCCGTTGTGTACTATCGATAGCTGTAAATTGATGCTCATTAATAACCTCAATATTACTATGATAAGCAAAAGACTGCCGGCGTTGCTGCTGTAATGCGCTGGCTAATGCGTTTTTTGCAACGCTTGGCGCATTATCTGCCTGCAAATTTTTTGATTGGCCAAGATTGGTAGACAAGTTGGTAGACTGGCAAGCCGTTATCAGTAATGTACTGGCGACCAATGTCATAGAAACCAAAGAGCTTACCGTCATCATTGATTTAGAGCACAAGGTATTTATCTGCTTCGGTTTATTAATGGATAAGGCCACATTTAATTTTTTCATTTTCTCTATCCTTGAAAGACGTTATATTTTGCTAGACGTTATATTCTGCTAAGCATTGTGCAACGATGATTGATACTGAAAATATATCAGCATATCAGCGCCTATCATCAAACGAGGCTGCCTACTCTACTGAGTTTGTGACATCATAATCAGCATAATTAGCACTTGCATCATTCGCTTCTACCTCTGCTGCTTCTACTTCAGTTGCTTCTACATAGTCATAGCGCGCATAACGTGCCTTCTCTAACTTCTCTTTTTGCTGACGCTGTGTTGCAAGCCATGCGTTGCCATCGATAGCGACCGGTGCCTTTGCGCCAAAAGATTGTGCCAATAATGGTGCCAACGGATGTTTGTTAAAGCTGGCACTATCATAGCGCGTCTGATTCAAGACCGTGTTTTGTGAACCAAAAAAGTCACTGCCGATATTGGTTCGTTGCTGTTTTGCCAATAAATGGTCTGAGCCATCTAAATAATAGTAATTGAGATGATTAAAAGAGATAGGACTCACCGCTTCTATCAGCTGCAGCAATCCGCCAACATCTGCACTTTGATAGCCTTTGTTATACAATTCAATCTTAGCAATCGCAGCTTTCAATACATTGTCATCAGGATAGTCTTGTGGATTTTGGTCAATATGCTTTTGCAACGAGCGTGAGATGTTTTTAAATATTTTACCTATCATCTCACCGCTTTGACGACTGCCAAAATAGACTTTAACCGCCCTATCAGCGCCTACCTCCTTGGCAAACTCATCATCACGTATATCCACAGCACTGAAATACTCTGGCTCTAGCTCTGCCATACTGTTTTGTACTGCGTCAATGACCGCATCATAAATGACACCTGACGGTATTTGAGCAATAGAAGTAACCGCTTCAGGTAAGCCAAAATTCACCGTATGAGTGGTCATTTGCGCGGGCAACGGCGTATGCTCAGGAATACCTAGCGCCAAGATGGGCATCAACGCCGATGGATCGATTGTCGCTGCACCTTTGTCAAAATCAAGAGCAAGCGGTAGCTGAATCGATGAATGGATGGTCGGCGCTACATAGTCGTAGCTGTATACACTCTGTAGTTGCTTTTGTTTGGGCTTATAATGACTGACGCTATTGAGGGTCAGGTATTGATAATGGTAGGCATTCATTGCTTGAACTTGTTCAGGGGTACGGATAAACATATTGATAAGATTGGTCATTAACCCCGGGTAAGCACGAACGGCATTTTCATCTTGAGTGCCATTTGCCGTTTTGCTGGCTTGCATGTCTTCATAGTTACGTAGCCAATCTTTTGATTTGATACGGCTTAAATTAGATAACAAACCACCAGCGTCGCTTTCGTACGCGCTATCATCTCTCTGATTGCCGTATTCATTGTAGTTATTCTCGTCATAACCCTCTGTATCGTAACCATACTTATCGTGGCCATATTCATCATAACCTTTACTATCATACCCATATTCGTCGTAGCCGTTTTGATCATAGCCTTCCTCATCATAGCCATTTTGATCATAGCCATACTCATCGTAACGACGCTCTTCTTCGACAGTGCGCGCAGCGACGGCGGCAGCCACCGCTTCAGCGGCAGAATCGCCGCTATAAACCTTATCGCTATCCTCAATATCATTTTCTTCATTATCGCTGTCAATGTCTTCTTCGACCGCCGCCTCATCTGCTCCTTCTAGATTTTCATCATCATTAATATCTTCATCAGCGGTACTGTTATAAAGATAAAGCTCGAGCAGTGTTCTAAAAAAACTGCTCGAGCCGGCGTCAATACTGTCGGCTTTAATATAAGGAACGGAATGATAATTAGCCCGCGATACTGACACGTGCTCCGTCGCTAAATGCTGACGAATAGCACTCAGTAGACGCGCCTTGGCTTGCACTTCTGGATTTGGGTTTTTAGTTTGGTCAAATAAACGCTGATAACGCTCAGCATTCTTATCCAATTTGGTGTTGAATACTTTACCCTGAGTTTGGTTTTTCTGAGTGTCAGCAACACTAAAATCTATGCCTGTCGTGGATAAATTGGACTGCGATGACAAATCTGCCGTTGTTTGACAACCCATCAACGTCACCGTGGCGCTAGCGGCGGTAAACGCATAGATAGCCAGTTTTATAGGATGCTTTTTATAGGTAATCGATGATTGTACAACTGACGCTTGAGAGTGATGCGCTAAGGTGCGTTTTTGAGAAGTAAGCTGCCCCATAAAAATCCCTTTATTTGATAAAAACAGACAATGATAACTTTAGTCATTATTCTGTTATTTATAACATAAAAGGTTACATTTTAGGAAAGATACAGAAATATTTTAATGAAATTTTTATAATTACTCTTATATTCGAGAAAACAAAAAAGCGCTATCCGATAAGATAGCGCTGCATATTAAATAAGCATTAAAGACATTTACCATAAACGGATATGTTCTTTACCATCCTCATTGATAATGACCAAACCTTTTGAAAAATCTATATTTTGGCGAGCATTTTTAATCGTTTTATAATTATAGCTTTTACGGTCTGCTAAATTGATGAGCTCATACACTTCATCGCCACCTATATCTACATAACGGCTACTGTCACCATCTGGCCATTTGATAGTAAGGAGCGGTAAAGACTCATGAGAACCAAAGATTTCTTTAGCCCTATAATCCTTTGAAGAATTAATAGTTGAAGTTGTTACTAAGCATTTTTTACTGGCAATTTTAAGTTTGTAAGCACAATTAAAAGAACCTGACCCATTCTCAGCAGACATAAACTCTTCTATAGTCGGCGAAGCTTGTACTTGGGCAGCGCTAAATGCAAAAGCTAAGCCAACGCTCACAGCCATTAACCTTTTCATAGTCATCTCCATCGTTCTAATAAACATATGTAAGTGATATAACTTGATTCTCATGCTATCTTATTATTTTAAGCAATGCGACCGTTTTTATAAGAACGGTCGATAAGTTTGTCTCATAACGAATAATCATCAGATAACTTTACTTCTAACCCACTCGTAAAAAGGAATTTGCGATGCAAAACTCAGCACTAAAAAACAAAATAGACGCTCCTCATAGCAACCTTCAAGCTAGAGCAAAGATTAAAGCGGCTATCTTGTTAATCAGTAGTACGTTTTTAGTCTCATTATCCGCTCATGCTGCTGAGCCGATGACTAATACTAAAAACACTATCAATCCAACCTCGCTTAATACCAATGCCATTAATTTAGCGATTATGGTAGATAATCCGACTGTATTATCTGAGACTCAGCGCGTAACGAGAGCGAAAACCAACACGCTCACGCCTAAAAAAATCCAAGCCAAAACAGATCAAGCCATCTATTCTGAAGATGCTATTCACCACCCTGTTTGGGCAAAGAACGGTATGGTCGCAAGCCAAGAAGCGCTGGCCTCTGATATTGGCTTAAAGATTTTAAAAGATGGCGGTAATGCCGTTGACGCCGCTGTAGCGGTTGGTTTTGCTCTAGCGGTCACATTGCCACGAGCTGGCAATATCGGCGGCGGTGGTTTTATGATGGTTTATGATGCCAAACAAGGTAAAACCGTGGCGCTCGATTATCGTGAAAAAGCCCCCAGTAGCGCCTCACGCGATATGTACCTTGATAAGGATGGCAACGCCGTTAGCGACTTATCTCAATATCATGGCTTAGCCGTTGGTGTACCGGGTACAGTTGCAGGCTTACTCAAAGCATTAGAAGATCACGGCACAATGAGCCGCGGGCAAGTGATGGCGCCAGCGATTGCATTGGCAGAGAAAGGGATTGTGGTAACACCTGGACTATCTGAATCACTAGAAGCGTTAAGCGAGCGCATGCAAAAATGGCCAAGTACCAAAAAGATATTTTTTAAAGCTGATGGCAGCGCTTATCAACCGGGTGAGCGCTTAAAACAGCCTGAGCTTGCCCATTCGCTAAAACTGATTGCCGCAAAAGGCGCCGATGGATTTTATAAAGGGGAAACGGCACGTAAATTGGTTAAAGCGGTCAATGATGCTGGTGGCAATATGAGCTTGCAGGACTTGGCAAATTATGAAGCCATCGCTCGCGTGCCCGTTAAAGGGGATTATCGTGGTTATGAGATTGTCTCAATGCCACCACCGTCTTCTGGCGGTATTCATATTGTGCAGATTTTAAACATTTTGGAAGGTTATCCGCTAAAAGACTATGGTCAAAATAGCGCGCAAACCATTCATTTGATGGCTGAGGCTATGCAGCTTGCTTATGCCGATCGTGCTGAGTATTTGGGAGATTCTGATTTTATTGACGTACCTGCCAGCGGGTTAACCTCACAAGCTTATGCCGATAAACTGCGTGCGTTAATCAATCCAGATAAAGCCACCCCAGCTGCAACCATTAAAGCCAATAACCCTCTACCGTACGAGAGTGATCAAACCACGCACTTCTCGATTGTCGATAAAGATGGCAACGCGGTCGCCAATACTTATACACTGAACTTCTCTTATGGTACTGGGCTTGTCGCTGAAGGTACGGGTATCCTGCTCAATAATGAGATGGATGATTTTTCTGCCAAGCCTGGCGTACCCAATGGTTATGGTTTAATCGGCGGCGATGCAAATGCGGTTGAAGCGAATAAGCGTCCGTTGTCTTCGATGAGTCCAACAATCGTATTTAAAGACAGCAAGCCTTATATCGTCACGGGCAGCCCAGGTGGTAGCCGCATCATCACAACCGTCACGCAAGTGATATCCAACGTCATCGACCATGATATGAATATCGCTGAGGCTACGCATGCACCGCGGATTCATGACCAATGGCTACCCGATGAGATTCGTATCGAGAAAGCGCTAAATATAGATACGATTAAAAAGCTCGAGTCAATGGGACATAAGGTCAGTCCGCAGTCAGCGATGGGCTCAACCCAGTCGATTATGATGACGCCAAATGGCGTCTATGGTTCTTCAGACCCACGTATTGTCGATGCGGCAGTGGTCGGCTATTGATTTGATTTTACAGTAAATG
Source organism: Psychrobacter immobilis (assembly GCF_904846175.1). Lineage (GTDB taxonomy): Bacteria > Pseudomonadota > Gammaproteobacteria > Pseudomonadales > Moraxellaceae > Psychrobacter > Psychrobacter immobilis_E. Next base: position 136,921 of record NZ_CAJGZM010000001.1, read on the forward strand.
TATTTGGTGAAACTGAATGGGCGATATTCCCATAAATTATTTGAACTGCCGGCTAAAATAGCCGTCCTTCAACGATATTTGATTAACAGCTGTCTATCTCAGTTATCTAAATAGCGCTCATTTTCTTAATCCATTGAACTGAGCGTGTCATTATTTTTATCCCCATTTTTAAAATGAAGGCACGCCCTAAGGTTATTGGTTTTAGCTAGATGACCGTTATAACACCAGTTACTCCTTCCTCCTTAATCAGTGCATGAGCACTTTTAGAATTTTTACAGAGAACGTTTATGGATACGGACACCCCAAACTTCGATTTACATATCATCGGTGGTGGTATTATTGGTCTGGCAACTGCAGTGACATTACAAGCACGAGGTGTAAAGGTCGCTCTACTAGAGGCAAATGAAGTTGGACAAGGTGCGTCATTTGGTAATGCAGGACATATCGCGCCAGAGCATGTATTCCCGATTGCTGATGCCAGTATGCTCCGTCATATTCCAGCTATGTTATTGAACCCAACAGGTCCACTGCGCATAGATTGGCGCTATCTGCCACGCTTGACGCCTTGGGCTATTCAGTTACTAATGAATATGCGCCCTGAACCATTTTCCCGTATCCATCAAGCCCTATTAAGCTTAAATGATAATTGCCTACAAGCATGGTTAGACTTCTCCCAGCAGTGGCAGTTAGACGATTGGATAAAAGTGAAAGGCTCGTTATTAACAGTCGAGAAGACCAGTAGCTTAGACTCTCTGAAGACCCATGGCAGACGTCTTAATGATGTCGGCGTAGCTAATGAGTTGTTGACGAAAGAGAGCTTATTAGAGCATGAACCCGCCTTACAAGATAACCAGTTAGCGGCGTTATTGTTCCCAAATACGGGCCATATCACCAACTTAACAGCCGCCATCAACCAGCTTAGCATCACATTTAGACAATTAGGCGGTCACATTATTGAACATTGCCGTGTCTTTGAAGCAAAGACTAACGTTGAAGGCATCCATTTAACGACCAATCAAGGTGATATCGTAGCTTCCAAGGTGATGTTGTCGGCCGGGGCTCATTCTAAAATATTGGCCAAACAGCTAACAGGCGTCAATGTTCCTTTAGACACCGAACGTGGTTATCACTTAATGCTACCGCACGAAAGCGCACGTTTACAGATGCCCGTAACCAGTCTGGATCGGCGCTTTGTGATGACACCGATGCAAGAAGGTCTACGCTTGGCTGGCACAGTGGAATATGCAGGACTTGAAGCCCCTGCTAATATGCAACGGGCACACATCCTCTTACAACACGCGCAGCCCATGTTAAAAACGCCATTAAATTCGGCTGATAATATGCCATGGATGGGCTTTCGACCATCGACCTCAGACTCCTTACCAGTTATCGATAATATTGAGCGCGTGTTTTTAAATTTCGGCCATCAGCATTTAGGGCTGACGCAAGCGGTTGTTAGCGCACAAATGATCGCGGCATACTATTTTGATGAAGCGCACGCTATCGACCCAAGACCCTATCAACTTGCCCGCTTTACATAGACAGCTTATGAAAAGCTTATCAATTAAGAAAAAACTACCGACATATCTTTAAGCATAATAGTTTTGAGCACAATAGTTTATTGCTACGCAGACCTACTCTCAATGTCTGTCACCTCGCTGTTGAGCGCTGAATCAGTGGTTGTTATGGGCAAAGAATGCTATTATTATCCGTTAAGATTAGAAGACCCAAACCAAGCGATGAATCGCTTGTCGCCGCATCAATAATGCTAAAGCTTCGTAAATGAGCTTGCAATGTGCAATGTCTTCTGACCTTCTCTCTTAGCACCACACCCTTTTGATCGCATCCGTAAGAGTCCTCTATGGCATTTGTACACCTTGGCATCCACAGCGAATATTCAATTACCGATTCTATCGTGCGTATAAAGCCGCTTGTCAAAGCGGCGGCAGCAGACAATCAAAGCGCGTTGGCATTGACCGATTTATCCAACCTTTATGCCACAGTGAAATTTTATCGTGCCTGCTTAGGTACGGGTATTAAGCCAATCATCGGCAGTGAAATCATTATGGATAATGAAGACACGCGCTTGGTATTGCTGGCGATGGACAATGAAGGCTATCAAAATATCACCCGCATCGTATCGCTTGGCTTTACTGAAGGGCGCGCCGATGTTGCCAATCATGGGGTGCCAGTAGTTGATCGTCGTCATATTTTAGAGCACGCGGCTGGTGTCGTAGTCTTATTTACTGAAAAATCCGATGTTGGTCAAGCACTGGTCGGATCCATGCCAGAAAAAGCCGACGAGCTGCTTTCGGAGTGGCAAGAAAAATTTGATGACCGCTTATACTTTGCTATCAAGCGCACCAATCGCTCAGGTGAAGATGCTTTTATTAAAGCGGCTATTCATGCAGGTGCCAAGCACCACATTCCTATTATTGCCCATAACGATGTGCGTTTCTTAGAGCAAGACGATTTTGACGCTCATGAAGCACGTGTTTGTATTGCAGGCTCGTATGTACTTGCTGACCTCAATCGTCCACGACTCTATTCGGACGAGCAATATCTTAAAACCCAAGCACAGATGGCACAGCTATTTGCTGATATTCCACAAGTTATTGACAATACCTTGCGCTTAGCAACCCGATGTAACGTGACCTTAACGCTAGGTATTAACGTCCTGCCTGAATTTCCTGTACCTGAAGGCGAAACAATTGAATCGTTTTTCCGCGCCGAATCCATACGCGGTCTTAATCATCGACTGGACAAACTATTTCCGATTGAAGCACGTACTGACAACTGGAGCGACTTTCGCCAAAAGTACGATGAGCGTTTAGAGTATGAGCTAAAGGTTATCCTCTCTATGGGCTTCCCCGGTTACTTCTTAATCGTGATGGACTTTATCCGATGGGCAAAAGGCAATGGCGTACCGGTTGGCCCAGGTCGTGGTTCTGGTGCTGGTTCTCTCGTCGCTTATGCGCTGAATATTACCGACCTTGACCCTATTCATTACGACTTACTATTTGAGCGATTTTTGAATCCCGAGCGTGTCTCTATGCCCGATTTCGATATTGACTTCTGTATTGAAGGTCGCGACCGCGTTATTGATTATGTCGCTCAAACTTATGGTCGAGAAGCGGTCTCGCAGATTATCACCTTTGGTACGATGGCAGCAAAAGCGGTGGTACGAGATGTTGCGCGCGCACAAAGCAAATCCTACTTCCTTGCCAGCAAAATGTCGAAACTTATTCCCAAAACACCGGGTATCACACTGAGTCAAGCACTTGAGCAAGAGCCGCAGCTCAAAGACTTAATTTCCAATCCTGACAACATGGATTATGAAGATGCCACTGAAGTGTGGGAGATGGCGATTAAGCTTGAAGGCGTCTGCCGAAACGTCGGTAAGCATGCGGGCGGCGTCCTGATTGCTCCGCATAAAATCACCGATTTTAGCGCCATTTATTGTGATGACGAAGGTCATCGTGTCAGCCAATTTGATAAAGATGATGTCGAAGCGGTTGGGCTGGTCAAGTTCGATTTCTTGGGTCTGCGTAACTTGACCGTGATTGATGCTGCTGTCAGAAATATCAACCTGCGTCGTGCAAAAGAAGGCAAAGATGCGTTAGTGTTAGAAGACCTACCATTAGATGATAAAAAAGCCTACAAGCTCTTGCAAGATGCCAAGACCACTGCCGTCTTTCAGTTAGAAAGTATGGGCATGAAGAAATATCTGGCGAAATTACAACCGACCAATATCGAAGACGTCATCGCCATGTGTGCGCTCTATCGCCCGGGCCCGCTCGATGCAGGTATGGTAGAGATGTATATCGACCGTAAGCATGGTCGTGAGGAAGTCATTTATGACCATCCAAACCTTGAGCCTATTTTAGAAAACACCAACGGCGTTATCGTCTATCAAGAACAGGTCATGCAAATCTCGCAGGTCATGGCAGGATACAGCTTAGGCGGTGCGGACATGTTACGCCGTGCGATGGGTAAAAAGAAACCTGAGGAAATGGCCAAACAGCGCGATATCTTTATCACTGGTGCAACCGCGCAAGGTATCGATGAAGCGACATCAGGTGGCGTGTTTGACTTAATGGAGAAGTTCGCAGGTTACGGTTTTAACCGCTCACATTCCGCCGCTTATGGCGTGCTAGCTTATCAGACCGCTTATCTCAAACAATACTACCCTGCCGAATTTATGGCAGCGGTACTAACTTCAGACATGAACAACACTGACAACGTGGTATTCTTTATCAATGATTGCCGTGAAAACTTTGATTTAACCGTGGTTAATCCATCGGTTAATCGCAGTGAATGGCATTTTGTTGCTGATACCCCGACCAATATTATTTATGGTTTAGGTGCTATTAAAGGTGTGGGTGAAGGTGCCGTCGAATCTATCGTTGATGCGCGTCGCCGTGAAGGCCCATTTAAAGATTTATACGACTTTTGCCGCCGTGTTGATATTAAAAAGGTTAATAAACGCACGCTTGAAGCTTTGGTCAGTGCTGGCTGCTTTGATGACTTTGCTGTGACCTTACGTCCAGACTTGCCAAGCGACGAAGCATACGAGATTCGTGGTGCGCTGATGAGTCAGTTGCCAAGTGCCGTACAAGCTGCTGAACAAGACCGTCAAAACCGTGAAATTGGTATGATGGATTTATTTGGTGAAATGGACGGTGTCGTTGCTGCGCCGCCACTGGTTATGACGCCAGAGCTGATTTGGGGCGATAAGCACCGCCTAAAAGCGGAAAAAAATACTTTAGGTCTCTATTTAACCGGACATCCTATCGATGAATATCGTGAGGAGCTGAAACGTTATACTTCAGGCGCCCGTCTCGATAAGCTGACAGACACTGGCTATAACGGCAGCTGCTATTTTGCTGGTTTAATTATTGATATTGCTAACTTCGGTACGCGTAACGTCATCACCTTAGACGATGGCACGTCACGCTTAGAAGTCAGCTGTTATGCTGAGCGCTTTAACCGCGTAAAAGACCAACTAAAAATAGATGAAGTGGTCATCATTAAAGGCAGTATTCGTGAGCGTGACGGACGCCTATTTGCCCGTCTTGATAATGCCATGAGCATGGTTGATGCGCGCTTGCGTTGGCTGAAAAAAATCAGCATCAAAGTCCACGGCAGTGATATTAATCTGCTGACACGTATGCAGCCACTGCTTAAATCCGCTCAAGCTGACATCATACCAGCGCCGCGCTTGTCTTATAACGATGAGCAGGACGAGCAAGGTAATAATGGTAGCAGTGGTAACGGTGCTTATGACCCATCGATGGGTGGCAGCTTATATGATGAAGATGGCAATGATTTATTGGCACTAGAAAATGATATGCATCAAGATGCGCTACATCAAAATAGTGCTAGTCAAAGCTATGCGAATAATGCCCTTAGCAATACCGATGCTTCTATTAATGATAATTGCCTGCCGCTTGGTTTAAGCATTTATGAAGAATATGGCATTGCCAATGTAGGACTGTCAGAGCATTGGCGCGTCTACCCTAACGATGACAATTTACAGCAATTGAAGAGTATGGTTAGCGAAGACAACTTGCACTTCCATTATAGTTAACCTGATTGTTAGTTAACTTAATTGCTTTAACTTTTACCTTATTGGACACATGATCATGCCTGAAAACCCGAATAATAATATGAATGCTCAACTTAATGAGATTATCAATGACGAGCAGTTTGATGACATGCGTGACTTATTGGAAGAAGACTTTGTTGACTTGATACAAGTGTATTTTACCGACAGTCAGCAGCGCATTACCGACTTAAGAGGCGCCCAACAAAAAGATGACAACGCCAATGGCTATGAAATTGCTCATGCACTAAAAGGTGCCAGTGCCAATTTGGGCGCAACTCAATTGATGCATCTTAGTGGGCAGTTGCAAGAAGCTTGCCGTGAGCGTCTTATCGGTGACAACGCTGAACTTATTGAAGCGGTTGCAGCAGCGTTGCAACGTGTTGAGCAAGAAATCAAGCTAAGATTGGGGTTGTAATGAGTCACAATTCTTCCTCAATATTAGCAAGCTCGACTGTCAATCATACGGTAAGCGACTATTTGTCTTGTGTGCAAATCGTCATGGTCAATACCACCTTGCCTGCCAATATTGGTTCAGCAGCTCGCGCTATGCACACCATGGGTTTATCGCGTTTGACCGTCGTTGACCCTAAACTACCCATTGATGAGACCAGTATTTCGCATGCCGCCGGTGGCAGTGATTTGTTATCATCAGCGACTATAGCGCCGACGTTAGAATCTGCGATAGCGGATTGCCAGCTCGTATTTGCTGCCAGCAGTCGTACCCGTCATTTACCGCGCCCTATTGTGACACCGACACAAGCTGCCAAAATCATGTTTGATTTTATCGATAAGCAAACCGCTCTCGACGTAGCTGATAATAATGAAAGCACTAAATTGAGTGAAAATACTCAATCTACAAACAAGCCAAATATTGCTATCTTATTTGGGCGTGAAGATCGTGGATTGACCAATGAAGAGCTGGCTTACGCCGATTATCATATACAAATTGATGCCAATCCCGCTTATCCTGTGCTTAACGTTGCTTCAGCCGTACAAGTGATTGCCAGCTTTATCTTTGCTTATGCGCAGACCCATGCTCAAATGACTAACAACAGCCTAGATAATGATAAAGATGCAACAGTTCAGCCAACATTAGACGTGCATCTGCGTCAACAATGGGATGAGCCTGCCATTAGCCAACAGCAATTACAACAGCTGACTCAGCGCACGACTGAATTGATGGTTCAGCGTGGACTGGCCGATAATGAAAACCTAAAGTCTTTACCGTCGCGACTATCACGCCTTGGCTCACGCGTTCAGCTGGATCAAAAAGAGTATCAGCTATTGAGTGCTTTAATTGCTAAGCTTGCAAAGGACTAAAATTCATAATTTGCAAGGTTTAGAGCATTGATTTTAGGAAATTAATTTTAAGGCATTGAGTGCTTGGCATTAGCAGCCGTAGCCTTACTGTTTTGCAAGTCAGATGGTTGAATAATAAAAAGGAGTGAACAATGAATTGGACGGTTTATTTATCTGGAGAAATACACAGCGACTGGCGCCAAAAAATCATGCAAGGCGCGAAAGCCCATGGTCTTGCTATTACCTTTACCTCAGCTGTTACTGACCATGAAGCCAGCGACGCGGCTGGTGATGTGTTGGGTGAAAATGACAATGAATTCTGGCGCGACCATCAGTCATCAAAGGTTAATGCCATTCGTACCAAAAATATGATTCAAAAATGTGATATCGCTATCATTCGCTTTAGTGATAAATACAAACAGTGGAACGCCGCCTTTGACGCGGGCTACTGCGCCGCTTTGGGTAAGCCTTATATCACCTTGCATGCTGAAGATATTATTCATCCGCTAAAAGAAGTTGATGCGGCAGCAATGGCATGGGCGCAAACGCCTGAACAGGTTGTCGAGCTGCTAAAATATGTGACCAGTGACAGCTAAATGACACCTGCTTGTCACCGACAAATCGTTGGTAATGGGCGTTTTATCTACAGACCCTCTGTTTTAATTTATCACTCATTGCTATATTTTGTACGGCGAAACTGCTATAACTAAAGAGATTGTCATTAAAAAACAATAGGACGCTTTATGTCATTGCCAACCACCTTATTCAAATCGCTTGCCAATATCAAAAAAGACCTAAAAGAAGATATTGAAGCGGTATTCAATCGCGACCCTGCAGCGCGTAATAGCCTAGAAGTCATCTTGACCTACCCTGGCATCCACGCCCTCATTTTACATCGTGGCGCGCATTGTCTCTGGCAAAATGAGCAGAAACTTGCCGCGCGTGTGATTTCTTACGGCTCGCGTATCGTCACTGGCATTGAGATTCATCCTGCTGCAAAAATCGGTAAGCGCTTTTTTATTGACCATGGTGTCGGCGTGGTGATTGGTGAGACGGCTGAGATTGGCAACGATGTTACGCTTTATCACGGTGTGACCCTTGGCGGTGTCTCATGGAATAATGGCAAACGTCATCCTACTTTAGAAGACGGTGTCATTGTCGGTGCCGGTGCCAAAGTATTAGGGCCTTTCACAGTTGGTAAAGGCGCTAAAATTGGCTCAAATGCCGTGGTGGTAAAAGCAGTGCCAGCCGGTGCGACGATGGTCGGTAGTGCCGCCCGCATGATCTCAGACCATCATGACGAAAAAGGCAATCCTATTACGACCAAAGTAGACGACGCCAAACAACAAGAAAAAGCCGCGCAAGCAGGCACATCTGATCATAATCACGACAAAGGCTCAGCCCAAAGTACAGCACGAGCGACAGCGTTTCAGGCTTATGGGATTGACCCCTCTTCGCAAGATCCTGTTGCTGAAGCTTTTGCTAAAATGCTCGAGCATATTCAGCAGTCAGAAAATCGTCTCGACCAACTGCAAGCCGCTATGTGCAAAATAGATCCGGATTTTTGCAAAAAACAATACGATAAATTGTGTTTAGAAGATTTAGATGTGATTGGTAAAAGTGATATGGACGATATAGGCACTGAGCAGAAGTAATCTGCTAGCTGTCGTCAATACTGAATAAAAAAGAGGCCAAACGGCCTCTTTTTCTATTTTAACCAATTGATAAATAGCGCTTTATCGACTAGCTAGTTAACAGACAACGTTTATAAAAATGACGAGTCAGGCTGCGTCAAAAACTCTACTTCTTCGCTACTAGAAACTCGTCCTAAAATGTCATTACGATGTGGATAACGACCAAAACGATCGATAATAACTTTATGTTTAAGCTCAGCATCCACGGTGTCTGCATTGGTATATTGCTTAAATAGCTTTTCTGCTTGCTGATGAATCAGTTTTGATTCGCTGTGCATATAAGGCATCAACAAAAACTTACGTTCATCTATCGTTTCAAGCGCCTCTAGTGCACCGGCAGCAACCGCTTCTTGCGCGAGCGCGAGACTCATCGCATCTTGGGCAAAAGCCGCTGGCGTGTCACGGTAAATGTTGCGCGAAAATTGATCCAATATAATAATTTCAGCCAACCTACCCTGAATATTACATCGCCATTCGTATAGCTCTGACGCCGCTACTTGCTCAAGCAAATCACTGTATCGCTCTATTAGTAATTTATCAAAATCCTCGTCTTTCTCGAAAAACTTCTCACTACCCGCCTCATTAAAACAGAAATTTAATATGTCGTTGTACATTATTTCCTCACTACATTATTTAAAAAAATCAGCCAAAAGCATTATTCAAAGCTATGTTTAAAGCTATCTTTTAAAAACATAAAGCATTGACTTTTGGTTTCATAATTACTAAGGAGTATTTAGCGATTCTGCCCTATACTCTCTCATTATTCATAACTAAAAAAACAGGAAAACTTATGGCTCGTTTACAAGATAAAGTTATCATTATCACTGGTGCCGCCCAAGGCATGGGCGAAACTCATGCGCGTTTATGTATGGCAGAAGGCGCGAAAGTGGTCTTGACCGATATCAATTCTGATAAAGGCGACGCCTTAGCTAAAGAGCTTGGCGCTGATGCGCTATTTATTAAGCATGATGTTACTAGCGAGCAAGATTGGAAGCAAGTCGTTGAGCAGACTGAAGCGCGTTTTGGACGTATTGACGTCTTGGTCAATAATGCAGGCATTACCACGCACAAATCTATTTTAGATACCTCGGTAGAAGAGTATCGCAAGATTCTAGAGATTAACCAAGTATCAGTCTTTTTAGGCATGAAAGCGGTTATTCCAACCATGAAAGCCGCTAAACAAGGCTCTATCATCAATATCTCATCGATTAACGGTTTGGTTGGCGGCGCTATCGGTTATACCGACTCTAAGTTTGCGGTACGCGGTATGACCAAAGCGGCAGCATTAGAGTGTGCCCCTCATGGCATTCGCGTGAACTCCATTCATCCAGGCGTCATTGCCACACCGATGATTATGCAAGGTGATACCAAAGATGCGGTTGAAGCTTTTGCCAAAACTATTCCGATGAGACGTGTGGCTCAGCCAGAAGAAGTCAGCGGCATGGTGCTATTCTTAGCGTCAGATGATTCAAGCTACTCAACAGGTTCGGAGTTTATCGTTGATGGTGGTTTAACGGCGCAATAAGAATTTTCAATCTAAACCATGTGAGTTAAATAAAAGCTAGGCATTTCGTCTAGCTTTTATTTTGAGATTTTTTTCAGAAAAATACTAAGCTATCGAATACTAAGCCTTCAATAGCTTAATTCTTAATAAAATTTCAGCCGCTTAATTTAACCTCTTTAAAGCCCATTCGAAATTAATTCCTCAACTCCTGCTCTTTCATGCGCCTTAAATGGATATCTATCCGCCATGATTACCCATTGCTTTGGGCTTTTGGATATTTCTTTTTTGCTTAGGCTATTCTTATTAAAAGCAGTTTCTATCAGTAGAATGTCGATATCCATAGTGACTGTTTCTATCGGGCGTTTTATTGACGTTTGCGCTTCCGTTAAACGCTGCCTGTTGCAATCACTTTCAAACTTTTTAAAAGTCTGCTGCAACTGTTGCAAGGTCATGGCAGATGTAAGGGTTAAATAAACACACTGATTGGTATAATCAGGTTTTGGCAGCTCAGGTGTTGCTGTAAAATCAGGATTTTGAAACGCCGTCGAGAGTTGTATTTCACCTAAATCGGCTAACGTTCCTCGAACGCGGGCTAAGTGTTTTTCTGCTTGATAATTACTACCCAAAGCCAATAGCAGCGCCCTCACAGAATGCGTTTGCAGCTGTTCAGGCGCATACTTTTTTAAGTCATCAAGATTCAGATTAGCCAAATTTTTATGCATCTTACGCTTCATCAACGTTGCTTGCAGTTGGCTTGTTAGTACTGGCTTTGGCATAACGTGTGATTTGTACTCCAACCGCATCAGCCTGCTTGATAGCAGTCGGCTTGGCAACGCTTAACGTTATTTTATGACAGTTGTATTTTGCGAGTAGCTTATCAGCGATTTGACCAGCCAAATGCTCAAGCAACTGTGCCTTAATCGCTTGGCACCATTCGCTCACATCGTCACAGACCGCTTTATAATTCAGCGCATCCTTAACATCGTCTGAAACAGCAGCTTTACTAATATCCGTCTCGAGCGCAATATCAATCAGGAGCGGCTGCGTAATAGCGCGCTCCCATGCATAAACACCGATGACTGCTTCTACTGTTAAACCTTTGACAAATACCACATCAGATTCGGTATGAAACATGCACTCATCCTTAATTATTAATTTTTTAACTGAGCTTTTTAATTTAAGTCTTTAGCTCGAAATTTTATTTACTTTGTTGTTTTTCACTTACTCTGCTGCAACGCTTCTTCGCGCAAGCGCTCAGCTTTTAACGCTTTACTAGGACGATGACGCCACAAATCAATACTGAATAGTAATAGCCCGAGCCAAATCAAACCAAAGACGGCTAAACGGTTTAGGTCAAAAGGCTCTTTATAATAGAATACGGCTAAGAAGAAAATAAAGGTCGGCGTCAGATAATTCATAAAGCTTAAAATACTATAAGCAACTAGCTTAGTCGATCTATTAAATAACAGTAACGGTATTAAAGTAATCGGACCTGCCAGCATCAACAGCCAAATATTGGGCGTAAACCAAAAGCTCAGCTGACTACTCACAACATCCGCTTGCCAAAACCACCAAATAAATATAGGTACCAGCATCGTCGTTTCAACAAACATTGCATCGACTGCAGTCAGTGGCGTTTGGCGCTGAATCGTGCCATAAGTACTAAAACTAAAAGCAAGAATAAGTGATAACCATGGCAAGCTACCGAGCATCACTACTTGAATGACCACAGATAATAGCGCAAACCCAATCGCGACCCATTGCAAAGGTCGCAGGCGCTCTTTGAATAAAATCATCGATAGCGCCACCCCAACGAGCGGTCCGATAAAATATCCTAAGCTTGCCTCAAGTATTTGATCGTGATTAACCGCCCATACGTAAGTCAGCCAGTTGGTGGCGATAATAATACCTGACAAAAAGGTCAATCCTATCCACTTTGGATTTCGCTTTAAAGTCTCTATCCATTGCCAGCGCTTGGTCACGACTACGACAATAAGCAAACAGGCAAACGTCCAAACAATGCGATGACCGATGATTTCTGTGGCGTTATAAGCGGCTAATTGTTTAAAATATAAAGGAAATGCGCCCCATATACAAAAAGCGATCAGCGCAGTTATGATACCACTTCGTGTGGTTTTAATAGGAACGACTGGTTTTTTGACAACATTTTGAGTGGTCATAAGACAAGACAACTTAAATTAGAGCAAAGCGCGACCTCACCTAATGTTTATCAATAATGAAAACTTAGCGGTAAGAGCGCAGGGTTACTACATATAGGGTAGAAAGTAAAAAGCAATGCGTTAATACCCTTTAAGTATCAACACATTGCTCACGACAATAACTTTGAAAAAAAAACTTTTACGTCAAGGTTAATAATTAACCTTATGGACTTCATTGAATTGCGAAACCAACACTACAAAAGCCAATACTAGTGCTCATCAAGTGAATAGTCTTTTAGGGTCTAAGCCGCACCCTTATCTACTTGAATAGACATACCAATTTGATTGGCAAGCTCAGCAAATCCTGGGAAACTGGTATTGACGGTTTCAACGCCTTCAATAGTAATCTGCTTAGAGGCACGCAAGCTTGCAACCGCAAAACTCATGGCAATACGATGGTCATGGTGTGAGGTAATATGTCCGCCGCCAAAGACTGGCTGGCTGTTATTTACCTCACCATTTTGGGCTTGAGTACCCTTCCCTTCAATAATTAGACCATCTTCGGTAACCGTACAATCAATACCTAGCGTTTGTAGACCCTCTGCCATGACAGCAATACGATCTGATTCTTTCACGCGTAGCTCTTTTGCACCAGTTAATACCGTACGACCTTCTGCACAGCTAGCAGCAATAAATAATACTGGAAATTCATCAATTGCTAAAGGTACTAAGTGTTCTGGAATCTCGATACCTTTTAGGTTTGAGCTACGAATGGTAATATCTGCCACCGGCTCGCCGCCGACATGAGTCTCATTACTCAGGCTGATATCCGCTTGCATCAACTTTAGAATATCGATGATACCGGTACGTGTCGGATTGATACCCACTTGCGTGAGGGTCAGCTCGCTACCTTGACTGATAGCCGCAGCGACCATAAAGAATGCCGCAGAGGATATATCAGCAGGGACTGCAATATCACCGCCTGTAAGCTTTCCGCCACCTTTGACACTGACACGATTGCCATCAATAGTCACTGGATAGCCAAAGGCTGAGAGCATACGTTCGGTATGATCGCGGCTGACTTCAGGTTGAATGACTGTTGTAGTGCCTTCTGCCCACAGTCCAGCCAGCAATAAGCAAGACTTGACCTGTGCAGATGCGACTGGCATATCATACTCCATACCTTGGAGCGACTTGCCAACAGTGTCACGACCAGTGATACTCAGCGGCGCGGTACCATTATGACCGGTGCTTTGAATGACTGCACCCATCTCACGTAAAGGCGCGGCTACACGCTCCATCGGACGCTTATTTAGACTGGTATCACCTGTCAATACACTATCAAATGACTGTGCAGCTAGGATACCGGCAAGCAGACGCATACTAGTGCCTGAATTGCCCATGTATAATGGCGTTTTGCTTGGTTTTAGACCGTTCATACCAACGCCATGAATAGTCAATCTGCCTTTATCAGGTCCTTCGATGCTCACGCCCATATCACGAAACGCTTGCAAAGTGGCAAGTGCATCTTCCCCTTCTAAAAACCCTGTGACGTTGGTGACACCTGTCGCAAGGCTACCAAGCATGATACTGCGATGCGAGATAGACTTGTCACCAGGAATGGTAATGGTGCCAGAGACGGTGTTGCTAGGAGTAATATTATAAGAAGCTGACATGGCAGAAGTATCCGTATAAGGGGTGCTGGCTAACATATGGCCAAAATGTCGCCGTGCGGCTTGCGCGCGGCCCAAAAGTCCCATAAGGGCGGTCGAATCTTTATCAATGATAAGCTGGCGCATATTCTGTAGATAAACGCCATACTCGTCAAGAGCGCTTATAATCGCGCTTTGGTTGGCAAAAAATATATCATGCCACATTTTAGGGTCACTAGCAGCGATGCGGCTGAAATCGCGAAAGCCGCCTGCGGCATAACGAAACATATCTAAATTATCATCGTGACTTGCCAGCTGCTCGACCAGATTAAACGCGAGCAGATGCGGTAAATGACTGGTATGTGCCAATATTGCATCGTGATGGCCAGCCTCCATCGGCATGACAGTCGCACCTACCGCCTCCCATAACTGGCGCAGCTTTATAATTGCCAATTGACTGGTCGTTGGCAGCTCACAGATAATCACACTATGATTGACAAATAAATTGGCGCGCCTAGCATGATAGCCTGAATTTTCCGCACCAGCAATCGGATGCGCGGGTACAAAACCTGTTGGTAGAGAGGTAAATACTGACTTTGCGGCCTCAATAATATTAACCTTGGTACTACAGACGTCCGTAATGATGCAATCAGCAGCAAGCTGTCCATTATCCATGGCGGTTTTTATATCGACAAATACGGCTTGCACCGCTTGTACTGGTACGGCAATGATAATTAGGTCACTGCCATATACCACTTCACTTAATACAGCACTACCCGCGTCTAGTAAACCATGTTGAATGGCTTCGTCGATGCTTGGCTCATGTCTATCAACAGCCACCAAGCGCTCACTTAAACCACTATCTTTGATGGCTTGGGCAAGGCTAGCACCAATTAGCCCTAGACCAATGACACAAACTTGTTTAAATAACGGCGGCTGAGTATGGATATTGCTAATATTATTTTTCTGGCGACTCACGGCGTTTCTCTTTCAACAAACCAGCATCAGTATGCATAAAGCAAGCTGATATTGGCGTCATAAAATTGAATAATTAATCGAATGATTTGCTTATCAAGCAACAGATAGCTCACTTTTTAGTAGTTATAAGTCATCAGTCAAGATTGAGCGCAAGGTATCAATGAGGCGCATATTATCTTCTGCCACCCCTACTGTAATACGCAACCAATTCGGCAAGCCATAAACTTCTAATGGACGTACTATCACGCCCTGCTCTAGCAATGCTTGATGAATAGAAGCAGCGGTGATATCTTCCATCTCAACTTCAATTTCAACCATGATAAAATTAGCATGAGACTTGATAAAACCTAACCCCAAGGCATCAAACTGCTTTTCTAACCAGCGCATTTGCTCTTGGTTATTG
This sequence comes from Psychrobacter immobilis, assembly GCF_904846175.1. Classification (GTDB taxonomy): domain Bacteria; phylum Pseudomonadota; class Gammaproteobacteria; order Pseudomonadales; family Moraxellaceae; genus Psychrobacter; species Psychrobacter immobilis_E. The sequence continues at coordinate 152,218 of NZ_CAJGZM010000001.1, forward strand.
AGCCTTGATTTTTCAATAAAATCTTGGTCGGCAAGTGCGGCAGCGGCGGCAGCTAGAGCGACTCTACTGACGTTAAATGGCTGACGAATTCGATTGAGTAAATCTGCGACGGCTACTGAGCTTAACGCATAACCAACTCGCAGACCCGCCAGTCCATAAGCTTTGGAAAAAGTCCGTACAATAACCACATTCTCAAACTCATCTAACAGCGCCCGATTATTACTCTCAGGGCTATATTCAATATAGGCTTCATCTAATACCACCAACACTGAGCTTGGTACACTAGCGACAAAAGCACGTAGCTCGTCATGTGTAAGCTGGGTGCCCGTTGGGTTATTGGGATTGGCGATAAATACTATTTTAGTATTGGGGTTGTCTTGAACTGCCTGACTCATCGCTTTTAAATCATGACCAAAGCGATTGGCAGGCGCTTCTATGCCTATCGCTCCTTGCATTTTGGCCAGCATCGGATAAACGATAAAAGCATACTGACTATACACAATCGCATCATCAGCACCAGCAAAACTACGCGCTAAGATATCAAGCAAATCATCAGAGCCATTACCTAAAGTAATCTGGTCGACATTGACATTATTAAAATCAGAAAGCGCTTGTTTGAGATAATACCCATTGCCATCAGGATAACGTGCCAGCTGACCCAATTGCTCGGTAATCGCGAGCGTCACATGCGGTGAGCAGCCTAGGGGATTTTCATTACTGGCAAGCTTTACCACATCTGAGACGCCGTACTCTCGCGTCAACTCTTCGACCGGCTTCCCCGTCTGATAAGGCATCAGCTCTAAAATACTGTCATAGGCAGGCACAAGCGGTGATAAATTTGACTCTGTCGAATGAGATGACTGCATGATTTATCCTTGGATGTGATAAGGCATTTACTGTTGATTAATATCTGTTTGTTAATCATTGCTAGCGCTTTGATGAATACTTTAACTAAGCCAGCTTTATAGTACCGCTTTTGGATAAGAACCTAGGATACGCAAATCTTTGACCAATGGGCGGATATCAGCAATCGCCGCACTCACATTTGCGTCTTCAATGTGTCCATCCATATCGATAAAAAACACGTAAGCCCATTTGTTAGGACGTTCAGGACGCGTCTCGATACTGGTCATTGATACGCCATGATAAGACAAAGGCTTTAAGATTTCGATCAGGGCGCCTGCTTTATCATGTGCTGAAACCATAATTGAGGTCTTGTCTTGACCGGATGGCGCAATCGCCTCGTGACCAATAATGAGGAAACGCGTGGTATTGCTAGGATTGTCTTCAATGTTTGAATAAAGCTTATGTAAATCGTACTCTGCCGCCGCCACATCACCGGCGATTGCCGCTGAATGCCATTCATTTTTTAAACGGCGAGCCGCTTCGCCATTGCTTGATACTGCTACACGCTCGACATTCGGATAATTAACATCGAGCCAATGACGGCACTGCGCCAATGACTGCTGATGTGAATAAATACGGCTTAAGCCATCGAGTTTGGTATGTTCAGCGACCAAAAAGTTTTGATGAATAGGTAGCTCAACTTCACCGATTATCTTTAAAGTAGAAGATAAGAAACCATCTAAGGTATGGTTGACCACGCCCTCTGATGAGTTTTCGACTGGTACCACGCCATACATCGCCGTACCCGCTTCCACTTCGCGAAAGACATCAGTAATAGTATTTAGCGGCACGGTATCGGCGGCTTTACCAAAATGCTTTAAAGCAGCGGCATGGGTAAAGGTGCCGACAGGACCCAAAAACGCAATACGTTGCGGTGCTTCCAAGTCAAGGCAGACCGACATAATTTCACGGAATAACCGTGCCATTTTCTCATCAGCAATGGGTCCAGTATTACGTTCCATCACCGCCTTTAACACTTGCGCTTCACGCTCAGGACGATAAAAAATAGGATTGCTTTTTTCGGCATCCGGGCTATTGGCAACGTGGTCTTTTTTCACTGTCGCCACTTGCTGAGCCAGTTTGGCACGATTGTTAATTAGCGTTTGAATTTCGCAGTCTACCGCATCAATACTTTGGCGCAATGTATTTAAAAACGCTTTATCAGTTGCAGCCTCATCGACACTTGCAGGGGTTTGGTTTAGATTGTCTACATTTTGCTCTGGTGACTGCTCACTCATTACCGCCCATCCTTTTTCTAATGTTATTGCTAAAGTTTATAACTGTTATCTGTTAGCGATGACTATCTGTGCAATATGCTTATTTTAATAATAAATGCTTGCTTACTTCTCATGTTTCGCGCGAGCCAAAAAGCTGATCGGCTCTACTATAGCAAAAACTATCGACAGTGCCCATTCGTAAATGCGCGTAAATAAGCAATTTGCCATAAATCTTAGCACAGTTATGCCCTATAACAACTAAGTGCCGTGAAACTATCAGGCTACAGATGCTCAAATATATGATACAGTTTGATAGGTATAGGTTTAAGAAAACCTTTAAAGGGCCCTAAGCAGAACATTTAAAATTGCCATGATAAACCACTTTATGAAGATAAATATCATGGATAACCCACTTAAATAACACGACTAAATAAGAACATAACAACGTTAATTGACCATATCAAGGATATATGATGAGCGCATTACAACAGCTTCGCACCATGACCACTATTGTCGCTGATACGGGCGACCTTGCCGCCATTGCGCGTCTAAAACCCATCGATGCCACTACCAATCCCAGCCTTATTACCAAAGCACTTATTCATCCGGATAATGAAGCGCTAATGTCAGAAACCATGAGTCGCCATCGCGGTGATATCGATGCGGTAATTGATGAGATGACTATCCAAATTGGCTGTAATATTTTGGCGTTAATTGAAGGTCGCGTCTCAACCGAAGTCGATGCGCGCCTGTCTTATGACACCCAAGCCACCATTGATAAAGCTCTCAGCTTTATGGAAGCCTATCAAAAAGCAGGTATCGACTCAGAGCGCGTCTTGATTAAGATGGCAGCAACTTGGCAAGGGATTGAAGCGGCTCGTTACCTTGAAACTCAAAATATTCACTGTAACTTAACGCTATTATTCGGTCAGCATCAAGCGATTGCTTGTGCCGATGCTGGTGTGACGCTGATATCCCCTTTTGTAGGGCGTATTTTAGATTGGCAAAAACGCCAGCAAAACCGCCAGAACGTCCCAGCTTCAGACGATATGGGCGTGCAATCGGTCAAACTCATTTATCAATATTACAAGCAGCATGGCTATAAAACCCAAGTGATGGGCGCAAGTTTCCGCTCGACTGAGCAAATATTGGCACTGGCGGGTTGCGATCTCTTGACCATAGCGCCCAATCTAATCGATGAGCTGGCAGCCATGGATGTTGAAATCACGCGCCAACTGTCACCAAGCATGTCCATGGATTTGGCCGACATGACCAAAGTCAGCTTAACGCATGACGAATTCAGTGCCGCTTATCAGCAAGATACGGTAACCCAAGACCTATTACCCAAAGGGATTGATGGCTTCATCGGTGCGCGTGATGAGCTTGCGCAAATGCTAGCAGCCATGCGTGATTAATCACCCTAGTTAATTAAGTCCTAGGCTTCTTAGGGGTTTACTTACCAATAGACAGTACTGAAACTGCCTGGGCGTGAACCCCTTGTCATAAAAGAAATTTGCCTGCCCCTATTAAGTTGGCTATCATGAGCAACTTAATATAACAAAAAGCAAGGCTCGATTATGAAACGGCTAGCAGTGATATTAGCAGGTAGTACACTTGCAATGAGTGGCTATGCGGCAAACTGGTTAGAGGTATCAAAAAGTCAGACTGGCTCTATTTTTAGTTTAGATTTGGATTCTATCGAACGCTCAGATATTCATATTATTGATGAAAAAGAGGTCGAAAATATTACCGTCTCGATTCGTAGAACCTATCCTGCGCCAAAAAGCGTGAAGGAAAATGGAGAGGCGAAAGAAACAAAAGACACCAAAGAAACTAAAGAGAAACCGAAAGACACTAAACAAACGAGCACTCATCATAGCGACCAACAATGGCTTATCTCATGTAAGGACGCAAGCTACTATCAGCGCGCTTACGTGGATTATGCTGCTGATGATAAAGTGTTAAAATCTTGGCAATCAGATAAACCGATACTGACAACTAAAGACTTTAAGCTTACTAAACCAAAAACAATTAGTCGCTTGCTCATCGAACAAGCTTGTAAAAATTACCAGCAAGCTAAATAGCGTAAAATAAAACGAGTTAAGACAAACAAGTAAAGTACATCCAATTCAAAAAAAGCGCGCTGAACTATTTATTCAGCGCGCTTTTTATTATGCTAAAAACCATTTCTCTAAGCTTTTAAAACCGTATAGACAGGTACAGGAAATTCACCGTGTAAATCAACCAAATCTAACAATACCAATGCGCCAACCACCGTATGCTCAGCAGACTTGCACAGCTCATAAGCAGTAGTCAGTGTACCGCCAGTAGCCAAGATATCATCGACCAATAACACCCGCTCAGGTGGCAAATTATTTTGCATCTCAAGCGTGTCTTTGCCATATTCTAAAGCATAAGCTTTATTAGCGACTGGTGGTGGTAACTTGCCAGGTTTACGTAGCAAAATCATGCCTTTACCTAAGCGCCCCGCCAGCAAACTGGCAAATACAAAACCACGCGCCTCCACTGCACCCAAGCAATCCACCTCATCAAGCAAACCCGCAGGCAGTACAGCAAGCATCTCGTCAATCACGGCATTAATATGACCGCGTAGTAACGGCGTAATATCATAAAAATCAATGCCGACTTTCGGGAAGTCTGGTACTGTGCGAATAACTTGCCAAAATGGATGCTCGGTATTTAGCGTATGAGACGACTCGGTTGTGGTATTTACTGCTGTAACGGCGGCATTAGCGCTCATAATAACCCTTAGCTTATAGGACTGCGATGATGATATGGCAGAGTCAATCGATATATCAATTGGCAAAATTAGTAGCAAGGATTATAGCATAATCGACTTTATCGTGGCGGCAAAACTGGCAAATTCACCATCGCTAAAACCATTAAAGTGACGCTTAAGAACTTGATAAAAGCTGGTTAATCTCAATATACAAGTGTAAACTTAACTATAAAAATGACGGTTATATGCTAAACTACGGGCGTTTTTAGTAGCTAGATATTGACTATCATGGTTAATAAATGCTTTAAAAACACCTATTAATCACCTATTAATATGGGTAATAGAAACACTGGTAATCGTAATACTGGAAATAATCGATAGGACTATTTATGAAACGTTATGAATGTATTGTCTGCGGTTGGATATATGACGAAGCGCTTGGCTGTCCTGAAGAAGGCATCGCTCCTGGCACCAAATGGGAAGACATCCCAGATGACTGGACTTGCCCAGAATGCGGCGTTGGCAAGCTTGATTTTGAAATGCTCGAAATTTAAGCCAATGACCATCTAAATAGGATACTTCATGACAGAAACAAACCCCATTAACGCTGTGCCCGGAATCTCTGAAGCGCCTAACACGTCCGGAGCAGCTGAGGTTGCAGAAGCAAATGGTAATTATCCAACGCCTGAATGGCAGCAATTTGGCGACCATGATTGGCGTGCTTCAGACTTAAGCGAGCATCTGCATCAAGCCATGATAGATATTGGTGACGGTATCGAGCTATGCGTTGAGGCGGGTGGCAACCCAAATAATCCGCCTCTACTCATGATTATGGGACTTGGCTCACAAATGATATTTTGGCCAAATAACTTCATAAAGCGCTTTATCGATGCCGGTTTTTTTGTGATTCGTTTTGACAATCGTGATATCGGCTTGTCGTCTAAAGTACAGATTGATGGTTTACCACGTATCAGTCAGTTAAAAATGATGATGCGCCTGCAAACAGGACTGTCGAATAAAAGCGCACAGGTTGCTTATAATTTAACGGATATGGCAGAAGATACGGCACGCTTAATCAAAGCTTTGCATCTGAGTAAAACACATCTGCTTGGCGCTTCTATGGGCGGCATGATTGCTCAAATCGTCGCCGCGCGTTATCCAAGTTTGGTACAGCGCATGGCCTTGATGTTTACCACCACCAATCGCGCCTTTTTAAAACCGCCCAAGCCGAGACAGTTATATACCCTCATTAATCGCCCTGAGAGCCATTCTGAACGTGATATTGTGCGTCATAGCGTCTGGTTTATGAAAACGGTTGGTACGCCAGGGCACGTCAATGTGCGCATGGTGCGTGATATCGCCAAGATACGCTATCAGCGTAATTTCCATCCACTTGGTACCGTACAACAGCTCAATGCTATTTTAGCCTCAGGCTCAATTAGCAAATACAGTAAGCAAGTTAAAGCACCAACGATTGTGCTGCACGGTAGCGCAGACGGGCTGTTACCCGCCTCGCAAGGGCGAGTGGTTGCGAAGACCATTCCCAATGCAACATTTCATTTAATCGAAGGTATGGCACACGATATTCCAGAATACTATCAGCCTTATATGGTCGATTTGATTAGTAATCATCTGTTAGAAAAGTAATGTTCTAAGCACCATGCTATTAATTGGTGAGCCATAAAAAAGAGTGTCAGAGCGATAGATTATCCATCATTCTCACACTCTTTTTTTACCTGCGAGTTTAACCACAATATTAAATGATAAGTGTTAATCACAACCGACACCAGCACCCTCTTTGTCAATACACATCTTATCGCCATTCTTTAAATTACCAATCCATGCTTTACCATTTATAAATACAAATGCTGGCTGGTCTTTATAACTATCGCCTACGCTCACGCCGCTCTTATCAAAGCGAAAAGGAATCACCAACTCGCCGCCTAAATTGACAAAACCCCATTCGTTATCGATGCGCACGCCTGCCAGCCCTTCAGAAAATGGAAGCACCTCATCAAACGAATACGTAATCATGGTGACATTGTCATCGTCAACAAAGCCCCATCTGCCATCTTGTTGACGTGGCTGCAGGGTGGTAAAGCGACCTGTTGGCACTGATTGCTGCATCTCCTTGGCGTTTTCGTTAGCATTATTACTATTGCTAGCAGGCGCTCTTGTCGTCGATGTTTGGCTATCAGCCTTACTGTTTGAATTCGAGTCACGCGTAGGTTTGCCATTTTTATCCAACCAGCTTATGGTTTGGTTTTTACGCACGCGCGTCATCCCGCCGCGATAATCATCGATATCACTAATTGCAGCGGCAAATGGCACAATAGTCTTATTGGCGGTATCGATAACCCCATAATGACCGTTTTGTTTGACTACGATGCGACCTTCAGAGACGGGACGCGCCCAACCTTGACTCTCCTTGAGCATATCGTACATCGCAGGGATAGCCTCGCGACCTTGCATATTGACATAACCTACCCGACCGTTATGGAGTACCGGTAGCAATCCGCCCGATATTTTATCGGCATCTACTTTTTGATAGCGGGATAAATCAACCACACTTTTACCTTGTTTATCAATCAAGGCAACTGGCGCACCAAAATCTTTTATCGCTAAGAAATAGCCGCTACTGGCTGTACAAGCGACATTTTTATAATAACTTTTGGGTATTTTACAGCTGGCCGCTTGCGCATTTGACATCAAAAAAAACGTAGTAGCTATCATGCTCATCACAAACAGGCGCACGCCACAACTACCACGCGGCAGTTGTGGCGATAATATGGATAAGAAATCTATTTGTCGTTTTGATATAGAACGTAGCAGCATAAGCAAACCTAGGCTAAAAATAATAGAGGCTATATGAATATATGAATATATGAAGTTGAGTATATTAAGTTAAGTATTTGAAGAGCATCACTATTTTAAAACATGACAGATTTCAAATACAGATAGACGGTAGAGTAACAAATGACAGCGTTCGCGCCAATGCTATTCCTGTAAGAAGGTGACTGCTTTATTTATACATAGTGTGTGATCCGTCATTATAAAATAAATCGTATCAAACCATTCCATTTCAAGTGCAAAACACTGACAATATAGCTTGTTTAAGTCACTGCTTTAGCAAACGATAATTAAAAGCCTCTTAAAAAAGTATCATAGTAATAAGATAAGGATATTGCATGGCTATTGCCTCTTCACGCTCCGCCGCTACTGGCTTGGTCATTGGTTGTGTTATTTTCGGTTTGGGCAGCTTGATTGTCGCCCATGTCGATATTGGTGGTTGGGCGATGTCATTTTGGCGGCTGGCTATTTCAGGCGTAGTATTCGCTGTATTGGCTAAAATGACGGGGCAACGACTACCGCGCTCAAAGCGTGCTATTTTTTACGGTTTATTATCGGGCGCATTTTTAGGACTCGATTTGGCATTATGGCACGAGAGTATTTATGCGGTCGGTCCTGGTATCTCAACCTTATTAAACAGCTTGCAGATTTTCTTTTTAGCAGCCATTGGTTTTTTATATTTTAATGAGCGCCAGTCTATTTTGCAGCTTATCAGTTTATTTCTAGCCATGTTAGGCGTGGCAATGATAGGCAGCCCTGAGTTTGCGCAAAATACCGCCGCGACCTGGGGTTTCGTTACGGGCATTATCTCAGGCGCTATGCTTGCCGCGTCAATGACCTTTATCCGTAAGACCCACGACACTGAGCCAACGCCGATATTTATGCTGATGCAACTGATTAGTATCGGCGGCGTAGTGGCAATGATTATCCCAATGTTCGTGTTTGATATGGGTCACATTCTGCCCAATACGTGGTCTGAGATTGGTTGGGTGTTGATTTACGGCACAGTGATGCAATGCTTAGCGTGGGGGCTTATCGCCTACTCTATTCCTAAGCTGTCTTTGGCATTGACTGGCCTACTATTATTAACTGAACCCATTGCCGCTTTGGTGATTGACTATAGCTGGCTTGATAAACCGATTAATACCTTACAATGGAGTGGTGCGCTGCTGACTATGTTTGCCATTTATTTGGGTTCATTGAAACCTAAACCGCGCGCGCTACGACGTTATCGTTTTTTTGCGAGATTTTATAAACGTGACTATAAATAACGCCACAAATAATAATGTTTATAAATAAACGTCATAACAAATAAAAGCCACAATAATCATTGTGGCTTTTGCTTATCGCTCTATGAAGTTCTTTAATTTTATGATTAAAACATCACTCTTTTTAAAAGTTAGTCTTTTTGACGGTTAATCTTTTTGTTTATTGAATAAGGCATTAAGCACAATCGCGGCTAAGGTAGCCGTACCAATACCGCCCAAGTCAAAACCACCTAGATTCAGGCTAAAATTACCCGTACCCATAATCACGGTAACGGCCGCAATGATTAAATTGCTGTTTTTACTAAAGTCGATACGATTGTCTATCCAAATTTTTGCCCCTGCAATCGCAATCAGACCGAACACGACAATGGATGCGCCGCCCAATAAAGCTGCCGGTATTGTCTGAATAATCGCGCCAAACTTTGGAGATAATCCAAGCAAGATAGCAACCAAACCAGCTACTACAAAAATCGTCGTACTATATACTTTGGTCACTGCCATGACACCGATATTTTCTGCATAAGTGGTCACCCCTGTACCACCAAAACCTGCCGAAAATGTCGTTGCTAAACCATCAGCAAAAAATGCTCGACCCATATAAGGCGTTACTCGCGCCTTAGTCATACCTTCGACCGCTTTAAAATGCCCCAAGTTTTCAGCCACTAAAATAAATGCGACAGGCGCAATTAATATAATCGCACTCATCTCAAAACGCGGTGAATGAATACTTGGCAAGCCAAACCATGACGCTGCTGATACACCAGTAAAGTCAATCGGAACGCCATAGCCAAGCACATTGGTCATGACAAAATAGGCGATGTACGACAAAATTAAACCAACAAGCAACAACAGACGGCGCAGCATACCGCGGGTAAATACAGCCACTCCACTGATAAGCAATACTGTCAACGTCGCCATCCATGCATCAAACTGGTTAGCGGAAACCCCTTGAATGGTCACTGGCGCCAAATTTAGACCAATAATCATCACAATTGCACCGGTAACAATAGGTGGCATCAAGCGCTCAATCCAGCCTGTACCCGTTTTCATAACCAACAAACCTATCAATGCATAGATTATGCCGCATGCCATGATACCGCCCAAGGCGACATTCAAATTGTCATTGAATCCCACACCCGCATAAGCAGTCACCGCAATCACAGGGCCAATAAAGGCAAAGCTGGAACCCAAATAGCTGGGCATACGCCCGCCGGTAATGATAAAAAACATTACCGTACAAATACCCGACATCAAAATGGCTAAGTTAGGGTCGAAGCCCATTAGTAATGGCGCCAGCACCGTTGCCCCAAACATCGCAAAAGTATGCTGCACACCTAACAAAACGCTCTTAGCGGGCGGCAAATACTCATTGATACCGACCGGATCACGATCCAAATCACCGCTATAAGGACGCCACGTTGGAAACCAGCGACCATTATCAAAGTCTGGATTGTGCGGATAGCTCACCGCTACTGCATCAATGCCAGCCGCTTCTAGTGCATTGTGAGGAGCCGGTTCTTGATTGCTATTTTCAGGTTTTACAGAATGAGGTTCGGGAGTTGTCATGCGCTGTCCTATTTGAGCTAAGAGAATACTCGTCAGCTAAAAAACTGTGAGAAATACAACTATGAATTGAGCCGAAACGAAAACAGATAAATCGTGTGAACTATCAAAAATAATAAGTACTGACGAGCTTACAGGATGTTACACAGATAATGGCTGCGAGCATGATAACGGAGTTCTATGATAAATAAAAGTTATTATTCAATAGTCCCCTGTACGCCTATACTGAGTGACATCTATAGATAACTTTCCCATATTATTTAAATGCCTCATCTATTGAAATACGCCTTTAAATAATCGTGTACCTTGTCATCGTGCTGTATCCATCAAGGCTTTTGCGAGCGTTATCTATTATTTTTTTCCTACCAGTCCTAAAGCATATCTATAACATACGCTGATGCACTGACAATTTCTTGGTATTTTTATGATTAGTGTTTTCGACTTATTTAAAATTGGTATTGGACCATCGAGCTCTCATACGGTCGGACCCATGATAGCTGCCAACTTATTTTTGACGTCATTGCTTAAACAAAGCGCATTAACGTCGATTAAAAATATTGAAATAGAGCTTTATGGCTCTTTAGCAGCTACCGGTAAAGGGCACGCAACTGATACGGCGATATATTTGGGCTTGCTTGGACATACACCCAGTACCATTGATACTCGCTTGACTGGCGAATATCTAGCGCCTATTTTTACTGATAAGCAGCTCAATTTGTCTGGCAAACATATTATAAACTTCGATAGCGAGCGCGATATGTATTGGTACGATGATACCGTGTTGCCCTATCATCCGAATGCATTGACCATTCGCGCGTTATTGACCGATGGTAGCAAGTACCAGCAAACTTATTATTCGGTTGGTGGCGGTTTCGTCATCAACGAAGATGATGCCAATAATCCCGATGAGGATCATGCCAGCCCAACGATTGATATCGTTCCCTACCCTTTTAATAATGCCGCAGAGTTGCTTGAGCAGTGCCGTAAGCATGGGTTAAGTATCAGCGAGCTGGTACTCGCCAACGAATGTCATTACCGCAATCAAGCAGATATCTTTAGCTATTTAGATACGATTTGGGAGGTGATGCAGGACTGCGTGACTCAAGGTTGTAAAAACAGCGGCATTTTACCGGGCGGGCTGGATGTTAAACGCCGCGCCCACGATTTACATAATCAACTATGCGCTGAAAAGGACTTGCCTATCGCAAAAACTGATAAGCTCGCAGCGATGGATTGGGTCGATTTGTATGCCCTTGCCGTCAATGAAGAAAATGCCAATGGTGGTAAAGTCGTCACCGCACCGACCAATGGTGCCGCGGGTATTATTCCTGCTGTACTGCACTATTATCGTGATTTTTTACCCAATTATAACCAAGATGGCGTCCGTAATTTTTTATTAAACGCCACCGCTATTGGTAGTTTGATTAAACAAAACGCCTCTATCTCAGGTGCGGAAGTTGGCTGCCAAGGCGAAGTGGGTTCAGCCTGTGCCATGGCAGGCTCAGCATTGGCAGAGATTATGGGCGGCTCGCCAGCCCAATGTTTGAATGCCGCTGAGATTGGCATCGAGCATAATTTGGGTCTGACTTGTGACCCGATTGGCGGCTTGGTACAAGTTCCTTGTATCGAACGCAATGCGATGGGCGCAGTAAAGGCCATTAACGCCGCTCGTCTTGCCTGCCGCGGCAATGGTCAGCACTTTGTTTCTCTAGACAAAGCAATTGAAACCATGAAGCAGACAGGCGCTGATATGTCTGATAAATACAAAGAAACCGCACGCGGCGGGCTTGCTATTTATGCTGATAATCGTATTCCCACTGCCACCCGCGGTGTGAGTGTGAATTATAGCCAGTGTTAATCTACACCACGACTTTTATGGTTCAACTTAAAACAAAAAAAGCCTCTAATGATTAGAGGCTTTTTATAAGTGGTTAACTATTCTAATTTAACAATATTAGCTAATGCTAATTAGGTCTAGAAGTTACTCAGCAGTTTTTGAAACCACTTCGTTTAGAATCCAAACTGGTTTAACTACTTTTGTCGCTTCATTCATAACCGCTTCTTGGCGCACATCTAGAATATAGCGATAATTTGGCTCATAAGTAAAGCCTTGGATATCACCGTTTAAAGGCGTGTAGTTTTTCTGATAAGTCTGACGATATTGTAGGCATTCTGATTCAACCATAGTGCCATTTGCAGTTGGTAGCTCACATACTGCTTTTAGTGGCGCTATTTCTATTTTAAAGCTTGGAATATTAACCACTTTCACGTTTACAGGTTCGCCTTCAACGACCATAGTACGCTCATCATTCATACCCATAGTAGAACAACCTGACAAAACAAAAGTCGTCATCAATGCAGCAATTGCTAATTTTTTCATTATTAAATCCTCAGTTTATTTGTATTAATTATTACCTTTTGAACTCATTTTAATCAATTATTACCATTCAAAAGGTAGTAGGTATTCATAAAGATACTGCTAATTAAAAGACTAATTAATTACAAGCACTAATCACAAGCTATAGAATCGAGACAAACTTGATTTATAAATTGATATCTTGATGTATAAAAAATCGCTCAGCTCTTATTAGTAGTACCGTCTATTGTTTACTGCGGTAAGTATAGGTCGCCCAGCCCCTAACGCTCTATGACTGCTTTGTAAAGTAACGTCAGCTTTTGCAACTGATGTTAATAAATGGTTTTATTGGGAAGTGTCAGATAAAGTTATCTTACCAATAAAAAAACGCTCAAAACTATGCATAATAATGATAGTTTTGAGCGTTTGTATAAAAATATAGATAGCTTTTAGCTACGATAATCGGCGTTTATCTTGACGTAATCGTAAGATAAATCGCAGGTATAAACGGTATCCTGAGCCTCACCGCGTGCTAAATCAATATGAATGGTAATCTCAGGACGGCTCATGACCTCTTTGCCAGCCGCTTCCGTATAAGTCGGAGCCACACCGCCATTTTGACAAATCATCACCTCGTCTAAGTAAATATCGACTTGCTCGGTATCAAGGTCGTCGATACCCGCATAACCAACTGCTGCTAAGATACGCCCCCAGTTGGCATCACTGGCAAAGAATGCGGTCTTAACCAGTGGTGAATGAGCAACGGCATATGCCACATCGCAGCATTCTTGCGTGGTATTACCGCCCGTGACTTTTACCGTCATAAATTTAGTGGCACCTTCTCCATCTCGCACAATCAATTGCGCCAAACGTACAAATACGGCGGTTAAGGCAGCAAATATCGGCTGATAATGTGGATGCTCTGGGCTATCAATGATCTCTGAGCTCGCCGTACCTGTGGCAATCAACACGCAGCAATCGTTGGTTGAGGTATCGCCATCGACGGTGATACGGTTGAAGGATTGCTCGTTAATCTTGCTCAACATTTCTTGCAACAAGTCAGCGGCGATATTAGCGTCCGTGGCCACATAGCCAAGCATGGTCGCCATATTGGGGCGTATCATTCCTGACCCTTTTGACATGCCCGTAATATGATAGCTGCTAGCGTCGACATTCACCTTTTCACTAGCAAGCTTTGGAATCGTATCTGTAGTACGAATACCATTCGCGGCTGCCAACCAATTGTCAGAGGCTAAATTGGCTAATGCATTGTCCAAACCTGCGATGACAGCATCACTGTTTAGTGGCTCGCCTATCACACCTGTCGAAAATGGCAAGACGGAACTGACACCTACGCCAGCTTTAGCAGCTAAGGCAGCACAGATATCAACCGCACGGCGCATGCCATCAGCGCCTGTACCGGCATTGGCGTTGCCCGTATTGGTGATTAAATAACGCGGACTGGCTTTAGCAAAGTGCTCACGTAAGACACGCACAGGCGCAGCACAAAAAGCATTCTTTGTGGTCACAACGGCAGTCGTTGCACTATCAGCAATTTCTATCACCACCAAATCATCGCGGTCTTTATAGCGTACACCTGCAGCAGTGGCGCTTAGCTTAATCCCATCAATAGGATAAATCGTCTTGGGTACTGCAACGTTGCCGACAGCCATCATTCAATCCTTATTCATCAATGCTGATGCATTATTTATTGGTTATAAGTTATCTTTTATAAAATCTTAGTTTTACAGTCTTAGATATAAAACTTGGTGATTAAAATCTGATATTAAAAGCAAGTTATTATACTTTGTTTAAGTCAAACGCTGCCCAAATTGGCGCATGATCAGAGGGTTTTTCCATGGCTCGTAGCTCATAGCTGATGCCTGCGTTGACGCAGCTATCTATTAGATCTGCCGTGCATAAAATGTGGTCAATACGCAGTCCACGTTTAGGCTCATCATTAAAGCCGCGGCTGCGATAATCAAACCAGCTATATAATTCGGTACTCTCTGGATAATGGAGACGATAAGTATCAGTCAGCTCGCGCGACATCAAATCACTATACCATTCACGCTCTTCCGGTAAAAACGAAGTCTTTCTATTTTTCAGCCAGCGCTTGGCATTGACCTCACCGATACCAATATCGGTATCTTCTGGGGCAATATTCATATCACCCATGATAATCAGCGAGCGCCCTTCTGCTTTTAGCGTATCGATATAGGTCATCAAATCTGCATAATAAGCACGCTTCATAGGAAATTTGGTCGGATGATCTTGGCTCTCTCCTTGCGGGAAATAGCCGTTAAGCACATCCACTTCACGTCCATCAAATACATAACGTGCATGGATAAAGCGTTTTTGCGCCTCTACATCTTCACCCGGAAAGCCTTTTTGTACAAAAATAGGGGCAACCTTGGACAGTAGAGCGACACCATAATGGGCTTTTTGACCGAAATACTCGACGTGATACCCCAAGCTCTCGATATTTTCGAGTGGAAACTGCTCATCATGTACCTTAGTTTCTTGCAAACCCATCACATCAGGGTCGATTACCTCTCGTACCGCCTCTAGCTGATGTTGGCGAGCGCGGATACCATTGATATTAAAACTGACAAAACGGGTCATAAATTATCCTATACTAATGAATTAGAACAAGTGTCTCTATAAACGAGTGCCGCTATAAAATAAAGCAAAGCGGCAATATATAATAAATAAAGGTTTATCATAACAGACATCGGCAAGGCTAGCTGTTGCGCGCCCTCATCTCTTACGATAGAGTAGCATTTATGAGTGATAATCTAAGCATTATCATTTTTTATAATCTTATATATTAACTTTTAAATGCTATTAATAAAGCAAATTTATTGAGCAATATTATGATAACAACCATGAATAAAAATACTGATTCAACATCGATTAGCGCAAGCACGCCACTATTTGCCACTGACTATAATGTGTATATCAACCATACTGATGCGGGTGGCATAGTCTATCATGCCAATCATTTAGTATTCTTTGAAAACTGTCGCCGCGACTGGTTTACCAAGCTTGGTTTAAATGGGTATTTTTTGCAGACCGATGATGGTGACATTCAGCACTTTGTCGTCAGTCAAGCAGACCTGCAATACAAAAAAGCCATTCTATTAGACGAAGTTATCAATGTACGCATCGATAAGGTTGAGCTCAAACCTGCCAGCATTATATTTTATCAAAGTATCCATCGCTCATCGCCAAATGTGGATGCAGATGATAACACTCAAGCGAGCGCTGCTTTTTTAAACAGTACTTTATTAAGCAGTACCAAAATCGTTATCGCTTGTGTACAAAATCAAATCATGCCAACTTCTATATCGAATGATGGCTCTGATGCTAGTGTGAATCACAACGCGCCCATGCGTCCTATTCGTGTACCGCAAAAATTACGCGATACCATTCAGCAAGCAATCACGCAACACGCTGATCGATAAAACACTTAACTGACTGGCCTATGAGCGCTGATAAGACAAATAATAAGGCCTTTTATGCTAGCATTTGAAGATATTTGGGTCCATAGCAAGCGCGCTACGACAGCAAACCCTAAGCATAACGCGCTTACTAGCTCAAGGTCTACTCCATTCCCTACCTACCGCCGATGGCGTGAAAAAAGACAGAAACACTCAGCCTCCGATAATGCTGTTTCTATGAATAACCGAGTATTGATAAGTGGCGCCAGTGGTACATTACTGGCTGGGCAAGTGACGGTCTTGACCGGTGCTTCTGGCAGTGGTAAGTCCGTCTTATTGCGCGTATTAGCTGGGCTGCTGCCTATGACGACAGGCGACGTTTGGCTACAGAGCGATGAAAAAAATAGCCATACTCGTCATAGCATTCATGAAATGGCACTCACGCAATGGCGCTCACAGGTCGCCCTTCTCGCGCAGCAGCCTCAATTACTAGAAGGCAGCGTGGTTGATAACCTACAGTTGCCTTACCGCTTGGCAACCCATCAGCAAAAGCATTTTAATATCGATTGGCATATCGAGCAGCTTGAGCATTTAGATCGCACCCCTGACTTTTTACAACAAGACGCTAATACTTTGTCAGGTGGTGAAAAGCAACTGGTCAATACGCTGCGTTTATTACAATTAAACCCGCAAGTGCTGTTATTGGATGAACCTACTGCGGCCTTAGATGTCGATACCTCAGCGAAACTCGTCCACTTGCTTGTCAGTTGGTTACGGCGTGAGCCAAAGCGAACATTACTATGGGTGACTCATGACACACACGATATCATGCCGTTAGCAGATAAGCATTGGCATATGCAAGCAGGGGTCTTAACCAAAGTAAGTTAAGCCACTTTTTAAACCCTATGCTTACCATCAATCGCTCAATATTGCTTAATTTGACTATTATTTGTTTAAGCCTTACTTGTTTGACATTCATTTCTTTTATAGCGAGTTCCTGTAATTTGAGTACAAACAATATGCAAATCGTACTGACTTATGCTGATATTGCGCTTGCCAGCAGTTTGATTATCATCGTGCTGCTCGTCTCATGGTTTCTACGTCTAAGATTGACCAAAACACTTTTCATTGCTGCTGTCCGTACGGTGATACAGCTTAGCTTTATCGGGCTAATATTGGCATGGATTTTCGCTCGGGAACAATGGTACGAAGTCCTTATTATTTTGACTATCATGACTTTGATTGCCGGTAGCGCTGCAAAAAATCGGGTCAAACGTACTTATAAAGGCTTATTAGTCGATACGTTAATCGCTGTCAGTACATCAGCAGTATTGGTGACAGTCATCGCTATTATCCTTATTTTACAAGTGCAACCTTGGTATACACCGCAATTTATCATTCCTATACTCGGCTTAATACTTGGCAATTCTTTAACGGCCATCTCCTTGACCAGCAATCAGCTTATCGAAAACCTTCATGGGCAACAAGGGCGCATCGAGATGATGTTAAGCCTCTCTGCCAAACCATTTGAAGCGGTACACGAACAGATACGAGCTGCGATCATCAATGGCATGACGCCTACCCTAAACTCGATGCTGGTTGTCGGTATTGTCAGCCTACCGGGTATGATGACTGGGCAAATAATTGCGGGCGCCGACCCCACCCAAGCTGTACGTTATCAAATTGTAACGATGTTTTTAATCTGCGTCAGTAGCACCCTTGGCTGTACGATAAGCGCTTTACTCATTTATCGGCGATTTTTTAATAAAAAACAGCAGTTCGTCCTACCATAATGACCGTTAGTCATATTTTTATTGCATAATGAATAAATTTATTTATCCGCATTTTATATGTACTGGGCAGTACGCTCATGTTAATATTGCCTTTACTTAAATTCATGCTAATGTATTGCTTAAATGTATCATTATATCGTCGATGCATTATTCTTTAGTTGCAGAGAAGTGGTAAAAACGCTGTAAAATTAAGTATGATTTTTTAAGATGGGCGAATTTACTTGATATTAACGCTTTTATCATTTCTCAAAAATGAACAATAGTTATAAATTTAGTGGTCCGTCAATAGATAAGGATGTTATCAAACTCAGCGGCAATTTTTTTATGTCAGCGCTGATTTTCTTATTGACATGGATATGACTGCTTAACGATAGAAACCTAATTGAACTACCAGGACGCTGACTATGATGTTGAATAAACCTTGGCTTGCCCAATACCCTAAGAGTGTACCAAAAACTATCGATCCAGATAGATATGGCAGCATCATGGAGCTATATGAAGAGTGCTTCGACCGCTTTCGTTTGCATCCGATGAGTATCTGTATGGGCGTGACCCATACTTATGATGACATTGATAAGGCGTCTCTTGCGGTCGCTGCTTGGTTACAGGCGCAAGGATTGCCTCAAGGCAGCGTGGTTGCACTCATGATGCCAAACGTGCCGCAGTATCTGCCAACGATGATTGGTATTTTGCGCGCAGGTTACGTTTGTACGCCAGTCAACCCTCTGTATACAGGTCGCGAGCTGCGTCATCAACTAAATGATTCAGGCGCTCAGGTTATCTTTGTGGTTGATAATTTTGCTCAAGCACTCGAGCAAGTTATTGATGAGACCAATATCAAACGTATTGTCTTATCAAAAATGGGCGATATGATGGGTCTAAAAGGTATTTTAGTGAATACCATTATTCGTCAGGTCAAACGCTTGGTACCAAAATATAAGCTTAATGATCCTAAACATGAAGTAACGAAGTTTCCAGATGTGCTAAAAAAAGGCAAGCACCTACCCTTCCAAAAGCCAAAGATGTCACTGGATCAAAAAGCCTTTTTACAATATACCGGTGGTACAACAGGTTTATCTAAAGGCGCCATTTTATCTCAGCGTAATATCGTCGCAGGAGCCATGCAATCAGAAGCTTGGACGCGCCCGATTACCTCAGAGATTAATGAGGTCTATATCAATATGGTCATGGCACTACCGCTGTATCATATTTTTGCCTTTATGTTGAGCTCATTAGGTATGCGCTCGGGCTATACCTTTATATTGATACCTAATCCGCGTGATATCCCTGGATTTATCAAAACCTTATCAAAACAACCGTTCCATATTTTTCCAGCGGTTAATACCTTGTTTAAAGGCTTGCTTGATCATCCAAACTTTAAAGACCTTGATTTTAGCTCACTACGTATCTCGCAAGCAGGTGGTATGGCGGCAACCGAACAGACGGCAGCGCGCTGGCTCGAAACCACTGGCTGTGCAATGATCGAAGGTTGGGGTATGACCGAAGGTGTCGCAGTCGGTACTGCCAACGTCGTTACTGACCGTAAGTTTAATGGCACCATTGGTGTTCCTGTGCCAAGCGTTGATGTTATCATCATTGACGATGAAGGCAATCGCGTTGGTGTCAACCAAGCAGGTGAGATGTGTGTTAAAGGCCCTAACGTTACTTCAGGTTACCTGAACAGAGACAGTAGCGAAGACTTTACCCAAGATGGCTATTTCCGCACTGGCGACATCGTCAGCATGGATGAAAAAGGCTACTTTAGATTATTAGACCGTAAAAAAGACATGATTTTGGTCTCAGGCTTTAACGTCTTCCCTAACGAAGTAGAGTCCGTCATGCTTGATTGTGAAGGGATTATTGATTGCGCCGTGATTGGTATTCCTGACGATCGTCAAGGTGAAGCAGTCAAAATCTATGTTATTCCTGCTGATAATAACGTTACTAAAAACTCAATCAAAGAGTTTGCCTTAGACAACATGACTGGTTATAAATGCCCGCGTCATATCGAGTTTGTGACTGAGTTGCCAAAAAGTAATGTCGGTAAAGTACTGCGCCAAAAACTGCGTGAAAAGCATATCGCTGACAATCCACAACGTTAATTAACGCAAAGCCTCAATAGTTTATTAATATAAAAGCCATTAAAAAAGCGCTCTATCATATATAGGGCGATTTTTTGTGTTTTACCACCTTTTATCTTATATTCACAACCACTTATCTTATTTTACTTGCAACACAGTTCTTTTACTTTATCAAACTTAATTATAAACTAACAAGTTCTTGTATAAGAATAACCAGCTCAATGGTAGTTATGTTAATGTACTGCCAAAATATGTTACGCTATTATTTATTAACTTATATTAATAGTATTTGCGATTGAGGTTAACCGACTAGCCTTATCTGGGTGATAATGTTTTTTGTTTTAATATTAAAATCCTTTACTTGTCGTTTAATCTACTTCAATACTTATTTTTGGTAGTTAAATATCTTTTTCGTAAAACAATCTTGCAATTCAATACATTTGTATAAAGGTCACCGTATTTTAGCAGTCTGTGAATAAATAGGATAACACTCGACAATCCATTGCTTATATAGCGATGACAATGTTGTTGACAGGGATGTGACTACTTTTTTATAGAACCTTAACTTATCGTAAATTTAAGGACGCTAAGTATGACCACTGATAAACCTTGGCTTGCTCAATACCCAGCAAACGTACCTAAGACCATCAATCCTGATCAGTATGAGAGCCTGATAGAGTTATATGAAGAGTGCTTTAACCGCTTTCGTATGCATCCGATGACTATTTGTATGGGTGTGACTCATACTTATGGTGATGTTGATAAAGCCTCTCTTGCCGTCGCTGCTTGGTTGCAAGCACAAGGTATTCCTAAAGGCAGCGTCGTTGCGCTCATGATGCCAAACGTACCACAGTATTTACCGACCATGATTGGTATTTTACGTGCAGGCTATGTTTGTACCCCTATCAACCCTCTGTATACCGGTCGCGAGCTGCGTCATCAACTAAATGATTCAGGTGCTCAAGTGATTTTTGTGGTCGATAACTTTGCTCAAGCACTCGAGCAAGTGATCGAAGAGACGGATATCAAACGTATTGTCCTATCAAAAATGGGCGATATGATGGGTCTAAAAGGTATTTTGGTCAATACGGTTATCCGTCAGGTCAAACGCTTAGTACCGAAGTACAATCTTAATGATCCTAAATATAACGTTACCAAATTCCCTGACGTGCTTAAAAAAGGTAAAAATCTGCCGTTCCAAGCACCAAAAACGTCGTTGCAACAAAAAGCGATTTTGCAGTATACCGGTGGTACGACAGGATTATCCAAAGGTGCGGTATTAACTCAGCGTAACGTCGTCGCTGCTGCGATGCAGTCAGAAGCATGGTTTCGCCCTGTTACCTCAGAAATTAATGAAGTATATATCAATATGGTCATGGCATTGCCTCTGTATCATATTTTTGCCTTCATGCTGAGCTTACTGGGTATGCGTTCTGGTTATACCTTTATTTTGGTACCAAACCCACGTGATATGCCTGGATTTATCAAAACCTTATCCAAACAACCGTTTCATATTTTCCCAGCGGTCAATACCTTGTTTAAAGGATTGCTTGATCAACCTAACTTTAAAGACTTGGACTTTAGATCACTCCGTCTCTCACAAGCAGGTGGTATGGCAGCGACCGAACAGACCGCTGCGCGTTGGTTAGAGGTTACTGGCTGTCCAATGGTTGAAGGTTGGGGTATGACCGAGTGTGTGGCAGTTGGTACCAACAATATCGTCACTGATCGTAAGTTTAACGGTACCATTGGTACTCCTGGCCCAAGCGTCGATATTATTATCATAGATGAAAACGGTAAGCAGGTAGGCCTTAATCAGTCAGGCGAGATGTGTATTAAAGGACCTAATGTTTTTTCAGGTTACTTTAATAAAGATCCTATTGATGACTTTACGACAGACGGTTACTTCCGTACCGGCGATATCGTTAGTATGAATGAAAAAGGTTATATCACCCTACTTGATCGTAAAAAAGATATGATTTTGGTCTCGGGATTTAACGTTTTCCCTAACGAAGTGGAATCCGTCATGTTTGATTATAAAGGAATTGTTGATTGTGCGGTCATCGGCATTCCTGATGACCATCAAGGTGAGGCGGTTAAAATCTATATCGTCCCTGCCGACAACAATGTAACTAAAGAAGATATCAAAGAGTTCGCTATCGATAACTTAACCGGCTATAAATGCCCGCGTCATATCGAGTTTGTCAGCGAGCTACCAAAGAGCAATGTCGGTAAAATACTACGCCAAAAACTGCGTGAAAAACATATATCAGATAACCCGCAAACCTTGTAGTATTTAAGACGTTAAAGTTTCAAAAATAATAAAAAGCCCGCTATATAAAATGTAGCGGGCTTTTTATTGATTTGATTTTAATACCTCTGACATCATCAGCAAAAAAACTGCTATCAGCTGACTCTATTGACCACTTGTAATGGCAAGTGCTTCATAGCTTTACCGACAATCGACCATGGCAAACTTGGTACACAAGCTTCGTCGACCTCCGCCTCAATCGCGGCGACGATTGCTTTGGTACCCGTCTCGGCATCTACTTCAAACGGTAAAGGTTTGGCATTTTCATTGATTTCCGTGCGCACATAACCGGGATAAATAGTGGACACTTTAATCGGCAGCTTGGTCAATAACATATCCGCACGGATACCTTCTGCGAGATGCGCCAAACCCGCCTTACTTGCACCGTAAGCGGTCAAA
The DNA here is from genome assembly GCF_904846175.1 of Psychrobacter immobilis. Taxonomy (GTDB): domain Bacteria; phylum Pseudomonadota; class Gammaproteobacteria; order Pseudomonadales; family Moraxellaceae; genus Psychrobacter; species Psychrobacter immobilis_E. Next base: position 175,145 of record NZ_CAJGZM010000001.1, read on the forward strand.
TGCTTAGGTAAGCCGCGCATCGCTGACATACTAGATATCACCACCAGATGACCACTATTTTGTGCACGGAAAATATTCATCGCTGCTTCACATTGGGCGAGCGCTGAGATAAAGTTAATTTCAACCGTTTTACGATTGGTATCAAAACGCCCTTTCCCAATCCGGCGACTATCGCCAATACCAGCATTGACCACCACGCGATCGATATGCTCAAAATCCGCTGCGAACGCATCAAAGACGTCGAATATCGCCTCGTAATCGCTGACATCTAAGACTTTATATTCAATACGAATATCAGGATATTGAGCCATCAACTCTGACTTTAGATTTTCTAAACGATCAGCACGGCGGGCACAAATAGCAAGGTTATAGCCAAGTTTAGCAAATAATCGTGCCATGCCCTCGCCCAATCCTGAGCTCGCGCCGGTGATTAAAATTGTTTTACCGCGTCCAACTTGCTGCTTATTCAAGGCTTTCAGATAACGCCCTGGCTGAATAGCACTAAATAGCTGATTTTTATGCTGTTTAGCGCTACTGGTGACTAAGTTTATTAATTTATTTTTCATGGACCATCCTATCCTGTTGGTATCAATATAAATGACGTCGATTATCTATCATAGCGTAAACCTATAGACTTAGCTAAGCTTAGCAGTTATAGCGTAAACCAAACACGCAATCAATTTACAGTACCATAAAGTTAAAGCATTTTAACGATGCTAATCAATGATTTTAACTCCATAAAAAGCGGCTACCTAGTTACAGCAACCGCTTTATTATGTTTTTAATTGGCTTCTTAATTAGGGCTTTAATATTTTACTCATCTCTTTTTTAGCGCCATGTCACAAAGCGTTTACCATCAGCGAATAAATGACTGTACTCATTTAGAGACAATAAGCGACTACGTTCATTTTTAAGCGTAAGTGACGTCACGCCGGTGTTGACTAAGCTTTTATTGATTTGATACGCCATCGAGCTACCTTGTTGTAATAACTGCGCGGTGATAGCAGCGATGATACCGCCTGAGGTAAAGACCAGCACTGTATCATCAGCACCCAACTGTAAATTAGCAACTTGCAGACGGACCTGCTCAAGCGCTTGCTTGGCACGTTCATTAAATTGCAGCCAGCTCTCGATATAATCATTGTCATTTTCACCCGCATGCCAGCGCTGCATCGCGTCGTCAAACAGCTCCGCTAGACGTGTGACTGGCACTTCTGCTTTAGCAATCTCAGCGGCGATTGCTACGCGATTAGCAAAAGCAGGATTCGATTTTATCAGTACATCTTTATGATTAAACTCATCAAATTGCGGCAGCACATAGCTATCAGGCTCATTTAGATTGATAGTAGACACGCTCGGTTTCTCATTACCCTCGCCAAAAGATGACTGATAACTTTGCCAAAAATGACGTGCAGAATTTTGCTGCCTAACCAAACTACCGCTAAAAATCGCATCGATTCGTCGTTGGGTCGTTGCATAATGCTGACCCAGCATTTGTGCCTGCATACCACCAAGCTCTGAGAGCTGATCGTAATCCTCTTGCCCAAATGACGCTTGACCATGACGTGCTAAAAGTATGGTTGTCATAAAAAATTGCCTTATTAATCGTACTTTTTTAAATTTTTTAGATTGAATAAACTGCTATAAATTTCTGTATTTGATATGCGTTTGAAGCGTTTATTCTTCAGTTTTAGAAGTACTTTGTCCAAAATAGCTTTTTGGTAAAATGCCTTTGATAACCGTTTGAATAGGACTCGGCAGTTGCTCGACCATGGCCACATCGACGCCCATATCTTGCAGGTGCGGTTGCACGTGGCTCGTAAACAAAGCCTCGCCTTCATACTGAGCGATAAGTTTCAGACACTTAGCATGTAAGACATGGACGATAATCCAAAAATTCTTAAAAGCTGGATTGCTGGTTTGTTTATTATAATAACGATAATAAATCTGCTGCACGATACCCGCTAGGCGGAATAGTCCAAACACTTCATAAAAAATCCAGTTATCTATCTTAAGGCCAGTCTTTTCAAGATAATAGGCAACCACTTCGTCACGGGTCATCATGCCTTTCAAGTGTGTTGGCTGACGGCGAGATTGCTGCATGACGATATTATCATCTTCCTCAATCCAGTAAGCCAATGCGCTGCCCAAATCCATCAAAGGATCACCCAAGGTTGCCATTTCCCAATCAAGTACGCCGATAACCTTAGTTGGATCAGCGGCATCTAAAATGACGTTGTCAAAGCGCCAATCATTGTGAATCAAGCAAGTCTTACTATCAGCAGGAGCGTGCTTACCAAGCCACTGACGTATCAATGCAAAGCTAGGAACATTTGGGGTTTTGGCTTTGACATAACGCTTATCCCAACCAGTGACTTGGCGCTCGCAATAACCTTCTCCGCGCCCAAGATTTACTAAATCAGGATGCTCTTTATAATCTACTTGATGCAATTCAATCAAAGCGTCAATAACATTGGTACATAAGGCGCGCGTTTGCTCTGGATCTAAATCAACGCCTTTTGGCAAATTGGCACGCGGAATGATGCCTTCCATACGCTCCATGACATAAAAATCGGCACCAATTATATCTTCATCAGTACACAGCGCCACCATCTTTGGTACATACGGATAAGCATCTTTTAAGGCTTTTTGCACGGTATATTCGCGCACCATATCATGCGCTGATTTGGCTTTAGTGCCTTTTGGCGGACGACGCAGAATCAAATCTTGGTCTGTGCCATCACCATTATATTGCAAGCGATAAGTCCAGTTTGAAGCGCCACCTGAGAATTGAGTAACGGTTGGCTCGCCTTCTATATTAACGCCTTGCTCACGTAGCCAAGCGCTGACCGCTTTAGCGTCAAGCTCTTCGCCCTCGCGCACTTCGCCACCTTTATCTAAGACTTTATTAAGTGTTTGATTGTCAGTGTCAATATTCTTGGCCTGATTATCAGTTACCATGAGATGTTCCTTATCGTGTGGTCATTTATTTTTGTATGAGATTAAGGTTTAAAGATTCACTATCAAATAATCGATAGTGAATCTTTAGTAACAGTGGTCGTTGAGCCCGTTTTTTACTAAATGACAGACTCATGTCTAAGCTATATTAGGATTTAGCAGGTTTAGACGGACGACTAAAGCCCTGACGCTTCAATTCTAATTTCGCAATCATGGTTTTGTGTACTTCATCAGGTCCATCGGCTAAGCGTAGTGCTCGTGCTTGGGCAAAGAAAGCAGGCAACATCGTATCTTGGCAAACGCCCATGCCGCCATGAATCTGAATCGCCATATCGACCACTTCTTGTAATACCGTTGGTGCAACGACTTTAATCGCAGAAATTTCAGTCAATGCCGCTTTGGTACCTTGAGCATCCATTTTTTGCGCCGCATATAGCGTCAATAAACGTGCTTGATCAATCTTAATGCGCGCGTCAGCGATACGCTCAAAGTTACCACCTAGTTGTAATAATGGCTTACCAAACGCGGTACGCTGCATACCACGTTTGACCGCAAGCTCTAGCGACTTTTCGGCAGCACCGATACAACGCATGCAATGATGAATACGACCTGGCCCTAAGCGACCTTGCGCAATCTCAAAACCCATACCCGGCCCACCGATAAAGTGGCTGACCGGGACGCGTACATTATTAAAACTGACCTCACCATGCCCGTGCGGCGCATCATAATCGCCAAATACTTTCAGCATACGCTCGATATTAACACCTGCTGTCTTTGCCGGCACCAATACCATCGAATGCTGGTGATGACGGTCTTTATTATCATCAGGGGTATAGGCCATGACAATCAATACATCGACCGCAGGGTCACCCAGACCTGACGACCACCATTTACTGCCATTGATGATAATCTCATCGCCATCGACGACAGCCGTCGCTTGCATGTTGGTGGCATCACTAGAAGCTACATCAGGCTCAGTCATACAAAACACCGAACGCGTTTTACCTTCTAATATTGGCGTGAGCCACTTGTCTTGCTGCTCATCAGAACCATAGCGCCATAATAATTCCATATTACCGCTATCAGGGGCATTACAGTTAAAGACATAAGGCGCTAACAAACTGCGACCGGTCAGCTCGGCAATCGGTGCATAATCGGTAACAGAAAGCCCAGCGCCAAGCTTGTCATCTGGCAAAAACAGATTCCATAAACCCGCCTCGCGCGCTTGTTTACGCAGGCTCTCGTACTTTTCTGGCCAGTGCCATTTGGTCCAATCGCCGTCTGGGTTTTGCGCATGACAATCCGCCCAAAACTGTGCTTCTATTGGCTCGATTTGGGTTTCGATAAATTCTTTGACTTTGGCATGCATTGCTTGACCATGTTCGGTGGCGGTAAACATTAATGTGTCGGTAGACATAGTTGACATCCTTTTCTTTGCTTATAGTTAATAACTTTTATAAAATTCACATCGAGATTTCATAAGAATATTAATGAGATTTTATAGTGTACGTGCGTATACTCTCTTTTATCTGCACCATTTATAACACAGCATTTATGATTAAACAGCAAAAAAGGCGCGACCCGCTAGGACACGCCTTTTACAAAATACAAACAATACACAATTAAGATTATTTTAGGATATTCAAACGACTGTTCAAATCAAAACGTGCCAATGCATCTGGTAGCTTATCAACCGCCATGCTGATTGTTGCTTCTGCGGCTTGTGACAAACCCAATTTTTCTGCTAACGTTGGCTTTTGACGTGAATGCAGCGCATACACTTCATTATTTTCCATGCGCTCTAAAATATAGCTGTCAGAGGTTTGCAGGCTATCGATTAAATTAAGTTTTAGGGCATCTTCACCATACCAATGCTCGCCAGTCGCCACTTTAGCGACATCTAATGTTGGACGATAATTATTGACGAAATGCTTAAACAACTCGTGCGTCTGCTCAAGTTCTTCTTGATATTTGGCGCGGTCTTCAGCGTCATTTTCACCAAATACGGTCACGGTACGTTTGTAATCGCCAGCGGTAAACATCTCATAATCGACGTCGTGATTTTTGAGCCATTTATGGAAGTTTGGTAGTTGCGATACCACACCGATTGAGCCAATCACAGCAAATGGTGCGGCGACGATATTGTCGGCGACACAAGCCATCATATAACCGCCACTGGCCGCGACTTTATCGACACAAACGGTGAGTTTTAGACCCGCGTCTTTTAAACGTGCTAATTGTGCCGCTGCCAATCCATAGCTATGAACCAAACCGCCGCCTGATTCTAAGCGTACCACGACTTCATCACCTTTATTAGCGGTGCTGATGAGCGTGCTGATTTCTTCACGTAAATGCTTCACTGCAGTGGCTTTGATATCGCCATCAAAATCAAGAACAAAAACTTGTTGCTTATCATCGCTATGATTCTTTTTATTTTTACTTTTAGTTTTTACTTTTAAGGCTTGTTTGGCTTTCTTCGCCATGGTTTTTTTCAGTTGTTTAAGCGCCGCTTTACCTTGGGTCGCCTCCATCAGGTCTTCACGACGTTGCTCTTGGCTTTTATTGAGATGAATAACTCTTAGCTCAACAGGATTTTTAGAAGGATGAAAAAGCATGAGCAGGATTCCTTGATAGTTAAAATAAATAATGGTAATGCATAATTGAAGTGGTTTTAATTTTAATAAGGTTTGATAAGTTAGCCTGATATGCGCACGCTGGCTAGTATTTTCAAGCAAAATGACAATATTTAACCCAATACAAATATTACTGAATAAATACGCCCACTACTGATACGTTCCTGCACTTCGATTGAACACCACTGATTGGACGCCACAGGTTGTATAACAAGGGCAGATTAGGCATAATATGTGTTTACACCAAATTTTCTGCAGCCAACGTGATGACCATTTGTCTTATATCGCGTTATTTGTGCTTTTTTAGCTAAAGGCTTAAATGGCACGGCGCATGTATCACACAATAGCGGCTGCATTATTGTATTTCGAATTGGGCTGACAACTGGATAATTATATTATGACGCAAAGCACTATGACGCATAGCGAATACCGAGACGAATATTGCGGAGCCGTAACTGAAAGCTTCATCGATCAGACCATTAGTATCGTAGGCTGGGTACATCGTCGTCGCGATCACGGTGGCGTGATTTTCTTAGACATGCGTGACCGCGCGGGTATCTTGCAGGTCGTCGTTGACCCTGATACGCCAGAAGCGTTTGCGATTGCCGATGCGGTACGTCCTGAATATGTGCTAAAAATCACTGGTCGCGTACGTCGCCGTTATGAAGGTACCGAAAACAATAATATGACCAGTGGTCAGATTGAGTTGCTAGGCAAAGAAATTGAAGTATTGGCAAAATCTGAAACACCGCCTTTCCCATTAAATGATGAGAAAACCACGGTATCAGAAGACTTACGTTTAAAGTACCGCTATCTTGATATGCGTCGTCCGCAAATGCAAGAACGTATGGTTTTTCGTGCCAAAGCAACTTCAACGATTCGTCGTTATTTAGATGACCATGGTTTCTTAGACGTTGAAACGCCTATCTTGACTCGTGCAACGCCAGAAGGTGCGCGTGATTATCTTGTGCCTTCTCGTACACGTCCGGGTAACTTTTTTGCTTTGCCGCAGTCACCGCAGCTGTTTAAACAGTTATTGATGGTGTCAGGATTTGATCGTTATTATCAAATCGCTAAATGCTTCCGTGACGAAGATTTACGTGCTGACCGTCAGCCTGAATTTACACAGGTGGATATTGAGACTTCTTTCTTAAACGAAGAAGAAATCATGAATATCAACGAAGGTCTAATCAAGCATCTATTTAAAACTATGATGGATGTTGAGTTTGAAGACTTCCCACGTATGACTTATGCCGAAGCGATGCGTGACTATGCGTCAGACAAGCCTGACTTACGTATCCCATTAAAATTGGTCGACGTTGCCGATTTAATGAAAGACGTTGATTTTAAAGTATTTGCTGGTCCTGCAAACGATCCTAAAGGTCGCGTTGCTGCTCTACGCATCCCTGGCGGCGCTTCATTAAGCCGTAAACAAATCGATGCTTATACTAAGTTTGTGAGTATTTATGGTGCTCGTGGTTTGGCTTATATCAAAGTCAACGACGCTAGCAATATCAATAACGGTGTCGATAAAGAGTCTGGCCTACAGTCACCAATCATCAAAAATATGACTGATGATGTACTGGTAAGCCTGATTGAGCGTACTGGTGCTGAAAGCAATGATATTATCTTCTTTGGTGCGGATAAAGCCAGTGTCGTTAATGATGCAATCGGTGCACTACGTCAAAAAATTGGTCTAGATTTAGAGATGACCACGTGTGAATGGGCGCCACTTTGGGTGACTGATTTCCCAATGTTTGAAGAAACTGACGATGGTCGTTGGACCTCAATGCATCATCCGTTCACTAAGCCTAAAGGATCGGTGCAGGAATTAAAAGACAATCCAGAAAAAGCGCTATCTATCGCTTATGATATGGTATTGAATGGTACAGAAGTTGGCGGTGGTAGCTTACGTATCAATACCTTTGATATGCAGCAAGCGGTACTTGATGCTTTAGGTATTGGCGAGCAAGAGGCTCAAGACAAGTTTGGCTTTTTACTTGACGCCCTAAAATTCGGTGCGCCTCCGCATGGTGGCTTGGCCTTTGGTTTGGATCGTCTGATTATGCTTATGGTCGGCGCGGACTCTATTCGTGATGTCATTGCCTTCCCAAAAACCAAAACTGCGGAATGTCCACTCACTCAAGCACCTGCTGAAGTCGATAGCAAACAGCTACGTGAACTTGGTATCCGTGTGCGCGAAAAAATACAGGCTGATACTAATAAACCTGCTCAATAAACGGTTTAATAATGCACAGATATTGTTTATATTGCTCGTTATGTGATTTATCACCGTGTGAATGGTCATGAATCCATATCATATCTTCAAATTCGTGCCACTGTCTGTTTTGCAGATGCTGGCACGTTTTGTTGCTTGGGTAATATTAAAGATGCCAAACGCTAGCATTATGCGTACTGTGCGTATCAATATGGCACTAGTTGCGCCGTCGTTATCTGCTCGACAAAAACAAGCGTTAACTAAAGACATTATTTATCATCAATGTTTAACCAGTATTGAATCTATCAAGAGCTGGGCGATGCCACCCGAATGGAGTATTGCTCAGATTCGCAACGTTTATAATAAAGATTTTTTATTAGAGGGGCTTGCAAGCCCTAACGGTATGCTGGCGATTGTGCCACATCTCGGTACGTGGGAGATGATGAACGCTTGGCTCAATCAGTTTGGTTCTCCAACGATTATGTATAAGCCAGTTAAAGGCGGTTTTACCAACGACTTCGTACTACAAGGTCGCTCGCGTCTTAATGCGACACTGGTTCCGACCGATGGTAGCGGCGTAAAAGCCGTATTTAAGACCCTGAAACAAGGTGGCTTTAGTATTGTGCTACCCGATCATGTGCCCGACCCATCAGGTGGCGTGATAGTACCCTTTTTTGGTATTGAGACTTTAACCAGTACATTGGCATCTAAGCTTGCGAGCAAAACCAAATGTGCGTTGGTTGGTTTATCCTGCATTCGTCGCGATGACGGGCGCGGCTTTGATATCTATTGTTATAAATTAGATGACCCTGCCCTATATGACCGCAATACTGAAACTGCGGCGTATGCGCTCAATCTTGCCATGCAACATATGATCGAAGATAAATGTAGTCATTATATGTGGGGTTATCGCCGTTTTAAGCATATTCCCGTTCTAGACAATCCTTATATCGCGGAAGAAAAAGCTTTGGCTGATTTTATTCGCCACAATCCTCAAAATCAAGCAAAGCATAACGATGGATATGCTTCTCGTAATCCTGAATCTGAACCTTAATAAGTAACAATAATACAATCAGTTAAGCATTTAGAAATATCGTGAATGATAGCTATGCTAATATTGGCAAGCTCTTATCCTTTACGATATTTTGTGATTAATTCGTGACTGACAGACTCTTCACTTATTTTATGAGTATATTATGGCAACTGACGTAACCAGCTCTTTATCGACCGATCAAATACAAACCAGTCATAGCACTGCCGAACAGCGTTATATTATTTGTATGAAATGGGGCGATAAATATGGTCCTGAATACGTTAACCGTCTTTACAATATGGTTAGTCGACATCTGACATTAGATTTTCAAATGGTCTGTCTCACCGATGATAGTACAGGCATCGACCCTGCCGTTCAATGTTACCCCATACCTGAGATGGATTTACCAGCGGGCCCTGAACGTGGTTGGAAAAAGCTCACGACCTTTAAGCCAGAATTATATGACCTAAAAGGTGTTGCCTTATTTTTAGACATTGATATCGTTATCGTCGATAATATGGATGTTTTTTTCACTTATAAGGCTGAGCACGAAGACAGCGTGGTCATTATCCGTGACTGGAAAAAGCCATGGCGCATGATTGGTAATAGCTCGGTTTATCGCTTTAACATCGGCATGGATACGTATCCTGATTTGCTTGCAAACTTTGAACGTAACTTTGATAGTATTCGTCAGCAAGTGCGCCATGAGCAAGCTTATCTGTCCAACTATCTGCGTGAATATCACCATTTAGAGTATTGGGATAAAGATTGGTGTGTCAGTTTCAAATACCAATGTATGGCGCCTACTCCTTTGAATTTCTTATGTGCACCGATGCTGCCTGATGGTGCAAAAATCGTTATTTTCCATGGTGAGATCAATCCGCCCGATGCCATCAAAGGCGGTGGTGGTAAATGGTATCGTCATGTCAAGCCTAGTCCTTGGCTAGAGGAGCATTGGCAATAATTAAAAAAGCAGTGTTAATATACTCCATAACTCTTTTGAATTCGGGTCAAATTATAAGTATTGAATGTTACAACTTTCTATAAAATGAGTTAAAAGTCTATTATGGTAAGTAATATATTTTATTCAGTTCGATAAATAATTAAAGAGGCGTCACAATAAAAATGAAAATTGATGTATATTTAATCAATCTTGATAGTAGTTTTGAACGCTTAAAGCAAGCCGATACAGAGTTGAAAAAATATAATATTGCCTATAAGCGTATTCCAGCAGTTGATGGACGACTACTTAATGTACACGATTATAAAAACTATGACAGTAAACAAGCACATCAACTAATGGGGCGTGATTTATTAGGAGCTGAAATTGGGTGTTATTTGAGTCATTTAAGATGCATTGAACGATTTTTAGCATCTGATGCAGACTATTTGATAGTTTTAGAAGATGATTTGGTTTTAGAAGATGATTTGCAGACTATAAGTCAGAAAATTCTAGTTTGGTTAGAAGAACAAAAACTCAATTGGTATATGGTGAATCTTGCAGCCAATAAACGCAAAATATCAAAACACTTACATCAAGTGGGCAAGTTTAATTTACTTAAGGCTTATTATTTTCCTGTGCTTACTTTAGGTCTAATTTGGTCAAGACAAGGTGCAGAAGATTTTTACCAAGATTACCAAATAATTAGTGCACCTATTGACGTAACATTACAATCTTGGCTTACTAAAAATAGTAAAGGGCTTTCAGTGTATCCAGAATTAGTGATTGCTAATAATGTACAAAGTGATATAGACCCAACGCATAATTCGACTATGAAAATGAAACATATAGATAATGCCCGTATTGGGAAACGATTTCCACGCCAAAAAAGAATGTGGTCAAATAAACATATTGCCATAAAAAACAAGCTACTTAACAAATAAACAAGCTCAGATGTTGTTTACAGAGTATATAAAAGACATGAAAGTATTGATTATTAATCTTGAACAGTCTACTGAGCGTTTAGCTCAACAGGAAATGCAATTCAAGCAATTGGGTTTATCGTTTGAACGTCTACCCGCAGTTTCAATTGGTGATTTTAATGATACAGAATATCATCGATTGGCTTTTTCAGGTCAAAGACCACTCAAAAAAGCAGAATTAGCATGTTTTTTAAGCCACAAAAAAGCATGGGAATATGTAATTACAGCAAATGAACCATGCGCCATACTAGAAGATGATGCTGTATTAGTCAAAGATTTTGTACATATTTTGTCTGAACTAGAACAGCAAGATATTGATTTTGTTAACCTTGAAGTCCATGGTAGAAAGAAAATAGTTTCATCTACTGAGCATTTTAGTATTGTAAATAAGCAATATAATCTATTAAGATTATTTTTAGACAGAAGTGGTACAGGTGGTTATGTTATTTATCCTAGTGGCGCAAAAATATTATTAGATTATATGCAACAACGTCCTATTGGTTTAGCTGATGAGTTTATTCATAGTTGTAATACCCTAAATCGCTACCAAATAGAGCCTGCAGCCCTTTTACAAAGTGATCAATGTAAGCAATACAATGTCCCATGTGACACCGTCCTCCACTCAGTGATTGCCCAAGTATCATCATCTGTTAAAACAACATATGAGTTAAACCTAAAGGAAAAATTTGTATTTAAAATTAGACGTATTCTAAGACAAACTGTTCTTGGCTATCATTTAATTAAATTCAGAACAAAAGGTGAAAGACGCTATATCAAAGTTGATCAAAACAGATTTTAGAATCTATTTTGATCAAAATTTCATATTGAGAATTACCCAAAGATTTTGGCTTTCATTTGTACAAAAACATTAGTTTTTGGTGGATTAGCAATGCTATTATTCTCACCAATGTGATAACACACACCTTCTTTTAAAAAGAATATATATTTGCCTTTCTTTCTAAGCCAACGTGATATATGCCTTTCTTTTTTATAAGTGGAGAAATTACCAATTTCCTTCCATGTATCTACCGAAATAATATGTGGATTAAAGGTATATCCATGCCACTGTTCATGTAAGGCAGTTAATTTAGCTGCTTTAACCGGTATTGTATCTAAGTATTCAACTTTCATTAAATCTTCATCCGAGAATGGAAAATCTAATATTTTTCTTAAACAAACACTCGTGATACAGGGATCAGTTTTTAGTAACTCAATATACGAAGCAATATTAAGCTCGCTATCGAAATACCAGTCATCTTCACAGTGAAAAATATAATCCGTTGTGACATATTGATACATTTTATCAACCGCGCGGTGATGCCCTATATGATTTTCTTGATTTAGGAGAATACCATGCGGACAAAGACCCAAAAAGACATCGTTAGTTTCTTTATCGCCAAAATCATTAATTGCAATGACATTCTCGAAGTGATATTTTGCAAGTAAACTCGTTAATGTTTGATGCAATAACTCGGGTCGTTTACCAATCGTTAGGCATAAGGTAATATTATTCATTAAATAAAGGCTCTTTATATGTGTTCAATCTTAGCTATTACACAGGATACCCTAATATTTTAGAGTGAAATTTTCTTAAAAGATTTTGATCTTTTGGACAGGATACACTATGTTCGCTAATATGATGGCATAACCTATTCTTTCTAACATAAACTGAGATATCTCGCTTTCGATTAAAATGAAAAACCACCTGCACTTTTCCATGTATCTACGGAAGCAAGGTGTGGATTAAATGTAAAACCAGACCATTTGTGATGTGTAAAATCTAGTCTAGCTGTACGTAGTAACTTAATATATTTTACATCTCTAGTAGTTGGTCAAATAACCAATCATATTTAATATCAGCGACTCGTATTTTAGTTTTAAAAAAGCTAAGACTCAAAACAGTCTTAGCTTTTTCACTTCATACAACGCAGTTTTAAAGATTAATCAATAAAGCTTAACCAATCCATATACTGCTCATTGCGACCATGGACTACATCAAAGTACAAGGTTTGCAGTTTTTCAGTCAACGGGCCACGACCACCATTACCGATAGTACGATCATCATACTCACGAATAGGCGTGACTTCAGCTGCGGTACCAGTCATAAATATTTCATCTGCCAAGTAGAACTCATCACGAGTGATACGACGTTCAACGACTTTAATCCCTAAATCATCAGCGAATTGAATGATGGTACGACGGGTAATGCCGTCAAGCGCACCGCCGCCCAAATCTGGTGTATGCAGCACACCATCTTTGACTAAGAACAAGTTCTCGCCAGCACCTTGGCAGACGTAGCCTTGTGGGTCCATCAAAATTGCTTCGTCATAGCCATTACGAGTCACTTCTTGGTTGGCCATGATAGAGACTGGATAATTGCTTGAGGCTTTTGCTTTACACATGGTCACATTGGTCATGTGGTGGGTAAATGAAGAGGTTTTTACACGAATGCCGTTTTTAATACCGTCTTCACCCAGATAGGCGCCCCAATGCCAAGCAGCAACCATCGCATTGATACTATTGTCACGCGATGACAGACCCAATTTTTCTGCGCCAACCCAAATAAGCGGACGAATATAGGCTTCTGCCAAGTTATTTTGTTTGACCACATCTTTTTGCGCTTGCTCAAGTGCCGCTGCATCAAATGGTACATTCATTTGAAAGATTTTTGCAGAACCCAATAGGCGATCGGTATGGTCTTTTAAGCGAAAAATCGCTGTGCGATTGTCAGCAGTCTGGTAAGCACGTACGCCTTCAAACACAGCCATGCCGTAATGCAGGCTATGTGTAAGCACATGAACCTTGGCATCTGGCTGTTCAATCATTGTGCCATTCATCCAAAGCTTACCTTCTTGTGTTGCCATATTCATTTAATAGTCCTTATGCTAGCGCTGACGTCTAACTTTTTTTGTTGAGTGTTAAGTAGATATTTTAATTAAAATAGTATGCTGACACTGAGTGTCTATTTTCAAAAGCAATTTCTCTAGGCATAAACTTAATGTGCCAGCGATTATATCACCGGCAAGCGAAGCGAATACAATATTTTAGTTTATCACTGCATGGCTTTTATTCATATACCCTTGGGTAGAATGGCTATCGAAGCGCTGTGCTTCTTATCGTATCATTTGGCCGTGTCATTATATGACATCAGCGCTATTCTGCTGGATCTACGCCCATCAGATGTTGCCATTGCGCTTGTACCAGTGCTCGTGTTTCTGTCCAAAGTGCCTCATCAACCAATAACGACTGCTCTGACAATGCCAATTGATGCGTCGCTGCGCGTATGCGTAAATAAGCATCGGTCAAATCCTGACAAACCTTCGCCTCCCAAATACCCAAAGTCGCCATCTCTTCAAAAATGCGCACATTGTCACTCCATTTGGTTAGGGTTGGATGCTCATGCGAATAAGCCAGTACCGCAAACTGCGCGAGAAACTCGATGTCTACAATGCCGCCAGCATCTTGCTTAAGATGGAACTTGCCGGCTTGCTGTTGCCACTGACTGGTACCCAAATGTTTTTGCATTTTAATACGCATACTCGTGACTTCGATGCGAACTTGCTCAATCGTACGCGGTAATGCCAAAACAGTTCGGCGAATATCAAAAAAACGGGCGGTCACGCGTTTATCACCGCAAATGGCCCGCGCGCGCACCAGCGCTTGATGCTCCCAAGACCAAGCTTTCTCAAGCTGATAAGTCTCAAACGCATGACAAGAAACCACCATCATGCCAGCATTACCTGAGGGACGCAGACGCATATCGACTTCATAAGCGCGGCCATCGCGGGTTTGGGTATTAAGGTACGTCATCAACTTTTGCGCCAAACGTGCCGCAAACTTCATGCCGCTGACGGATTTTTCACCCGTGGTCATGCCCTGCTCTTTTATTTTATGCAAAAAAACCAAGTCTAAGTCTGATGAGTATGACAGCTCCAACCCGCCAAGCTTACCATAGCCGATAATGGCAAAGCCGCAGTCCGCTTCAGTGACCGGATCACCATCTTGAGCAATCGGATAGCCATAGCGTTTGACGATTTCGGCAAAGGCACGCTCAAGCGCTGCCTCGAGTACCACAGCAGCAATATAAGTCAGTGAGTCTGACACTTTCATAATTGGGCGTTCTGCCAACACATCACTGGCAGCCACTGCCAATACTTGGTTCTTTTTAAATAATCGCAGTACGCTCAGTAGCTCCTCTTCATCGTTAGGTTCAACCCGTAATAACTGTTGACGTAAAATATCACGTAGCTCCGGCTTGTCCGGTAAGTGACGATAGCGCTGCTGTAAAAAGGTATCTAAAAGTACGGGATACTGCGCCAATTCTTTTGCAATCCAAGGGCTGGCTGATAACATTGGAATCAGCTCAACGGTAGCATTGGGATTTTCTGCAATCATGACTAAGTAGATAGAACGGCGGCAAATAGCTTCTAGCAAGGTAATTAAACGGGGCAAAGCAATATTAGCCAGTTGCTGCTGTTCTTGATGCGCAAGTAACGCATGGACGATTACAGGATAAGCGTCATCCAAACGCTCACGTGCTTCATCGCTCAAGTTGGCGACCATTTTTGACTGCCAAAAGCCTTGTAAGCGCGCGCGGTTGTCTTCAGTCAACACTTCATTTAAGCGTGCAATCTGCTCATTTAAACGTTCCGGTTCAAGCTCGTCGTCGTCTTGATCCGGTATTTGCCGTTCGGTGACCATACGCTCAAACGGCACATTAACATGATAGCGATGATGATTGAGTGTCGCTAATAACCCTGCCCAATTATCAAAACCAAGTGTGACCGCCAAATTATGCTGCCATTGTCTATCATGCGGCAAGCGCTGCGTTTGCTGATCATTAATTGCTTGAATACCGTGTTCAAGACGACGTAAAAAACGATAAGCGGCTTGTAGCTCTTGATAAGTGGTCTGCTCTAAATACTCAAGCTGACAGAGCGCCTGCATCGCCTCCAAACAAGACTTAACCTGTAGCTGCGGATGCCTCCCACCATAGATCAATTGAAAGGCTTGGACAATAAACTCAATATCTCGAATACCACCCGCGCCAAGCTTTATATTATCCAAATCCTCACGTTGAGCGACTTGATTTTGAATGAGGGATTTCATCTCTCGCAAGGCCGAAAAAGCACTATAGTCAACATAATAACGAAACACAAAAGGCTTAATCAGCGCTTGAATATCGTCGTAAAACGGCTGTTCTATGTGCCCAACCACCCGTGCCTTGAGCCAAGCAAAACGCTCCCATGCCCGCCCATGCTGAGCAAAGTACTTCTGTAGTGCTGATAAATGAATCGCCAAATCACTGCCATCACCCCAAGGACGCAAACGCATATCGACTCGGAACACAAAGCCATCAGCGGTATTATTATCGAGCAGTCTAATAATGCCTTGTCCAAGCCGCGTCATAAAACGCTTATTATCAATGCTGCGCGTACCTTTTACTTTGTCACCGTCTGTCTCACCGCGCGCCTGATGGACAAATATAAGATCGATATCACTGGATAAATTCAGTTCATGGGCGCCAAGCTTGCCCATCGCCATAATCGCCATATCATCCATTTGCACATTGCCCTGCGCATTAATAAAGGTCGGTTGCCCATATTGCGCAATCAGCTGCTGGTACGTATAGTCTTTGGCAAATAAAATACAGCCATCCGCAAATTCAGACAGCTCATCGGTCAATTGCTCAAGTTCAATTATTGCCAAGGCATCTTGCCAAATCCAGCGCATCATTAACAACATACGCAAATGCCGCAAGCCGCTCATCACCTTAGCTTCATTGGCAAGTTGGTAATTCTCATCCAAGGTATAATCTTGAATCAAATCGTCAATTTGCTGGCGTGTTAAGGTGCTTTGTAACGGATAACTGCGCAAAAACGTCTGGCAAGCGCCCGTTCGACTTTGCCAAACCTGATAAGCAAACTCACTTGCAGTTTGTAGCACTTTTAGCTGCTCTGCTGTGGGCTGGAAGCCTGTACCACTAGGTACGGTAGATAGCATAACGACGAAAACTCCTTGCAGCATAAAGCTATAAAAACCACATCAATCGGAAAAATTATTTTTATAATATTAAAGTGGCTATAAACAATCTTATTTTAGGGTTTTTATAGTAGCATAAATTCTCAACCATGCTATTGACAGCACTCTACTAACTAAGAACTGACGAACCTAAGAAAAATTCGTGAATAATGCTACAATAGCCAATGCTTAAAAGGCTTCAAAACTTAAGCCTTAAAATCTTGAGTCTTAAAAAACTTAAGGCGCTGTGCTTTTTTATTCATACTCATTAATCATAAGTGACACCGCGATTATGACGACCTCAACCCCGCTATTATTGATTACTGCTGATCCCAGCCAGCCGTTGGCACATATTGCGCTACGCTATGCTCGTACTTATCTAGAAAGCACTGACACGAATAATAATGATAAGACCGATAATAGCGACCGCCCTGCAAACCCGCATGCGTCGTTAAATATTTTTTTCTATGCGGATGCTGCCAATACGGCCAATCGATTACGCTGGCAATCAGCAGACCAGATGAATATTACTCAAGAATGGCAGAAGCTTGCTGAGCAATATCAATTGGCGCTCCCAGTTTGTGTTAGTACGGCGCTTAGTCGTGGTATTACAGATAGCGAAAACAGTACGCGTCATCAGTTAGATAGTGAAAATCTGGCAGCTGGTTTTAAGCTGGTTGGACTGAGTGATCTTGCCATGATGATGCAAGACGACTGTCGTTTAATGCAGTTTTAATTAGCATTGGAATTATAGTTCGCTGTACAAATAATCATCCCTTAAACAATCAGCTTAGCAATAATGGTTAGCGATACCTAAGATTAGGAATACATCATGAAATTACTCATTCGCTTGCACACCCCTACTGAGATGGCAAGCTATGAAGGCTGTGCGCTGGCTTTAACCTTAGCTACTTTTGGTCATGAGGTGCAGCTGTATTTGGATGCGCCTGTATTTGGCTTTTTAATGCAGCCTGATTCACGTCTGCACGGCATGATTCAGTCGCTTGAATTATACGATATGCCAGCCGCTTGGTTACCTGACGATGTGTTTAGCGGTTGGATTACGGGTATGCTACCGACGGATTTGGCGACGCAACTGACCTTGATACCAGAGGTGGTAAATTCGCAAGATTTCGACCAGATTTTGGTTTTTTAGTAGTAGCTTTTAGTACTAGTGACAATATTCATTTTAATACTTACTTTAACATGACAAAAATACAGTAAGCAAGCGGATACAATTATGGCAACTTTATACCAATTACATTGCACTATGGATACGCTCAGACACAGCACAGAACAAATGGCATCGACGTGGCGAGCGGGTGATAGCATTATATTATTAGGTTCAACCGTCGCTTTTATTGACTGGTTTAATGCTTACTTGGGTGACCTTGAGAACATTGAGATAGAAGATATCGCTGCCATTTATGCCCTGAGCGAGGATGTAGCGCAGCTTAGTGATGATACAACTGCCAAGCTCAATCTTACTAGCAAATTAGCCGCTATTTTAAGCGATAGTGAATGGGTTGCCATGACTCAAAACACTCTCGTTGACGGTCCCAATTTTGATAAAGTGGTAACGATTGCCTTATGATTTACTCTACGGCTTCTGACTCCACTTCCTCTGAATCTGTTTATATTGCATCTTCTGATGTAACACTTGACGTAGCATTAGACCAAGACGGGCATTTATGCGACCATACGATTTGGACGCCTGCTATCGCGCAGCAGCTAGCTAACACTATTGATGTGACTATCAATACTGAACATTTGGACATCTTGCAGAAAGTACGCACATTTTATGTCAAATTTAACCATGCGCCTGCTACCCGTCCGCTGATTAAATGGCTACAGCAAACCTTACCCGATCATGACATCAGTAATCAAAAGCTACAGCAGTTATTTAATACCGGTTTGGTCGCTCGTCATGTCAATCGTCTTGCAGGTTTGCCAAAACCGCCTAATTGTTTATAAAAAACGTGTTATAAAAAAGAGGTTAAAGAAAATTAAACTAATAATTTTCTTTAACCTCTTTTTAACTTAACCACCTTCTCTATTTCGGATCATAAACTGTCAGTGTGTTATAACCGATACTGCGCCCTTCATCGCCGTCAAACCCTTGCTGTCGCCAGACTTCATACAAGCATATTGCCACGCTATTAGACAGATTTAGACTGCGCGAATCAGCAAGCATTGGCAATCGTAGCCAGTTATCAGCACCAATATCGGCACGGATATCATCTGGCAGCCCTGCCGTTTCTGAACCGAAAACTAGAGCAACATGATTTGATGATGGGCTAGTAGTCGACTGATTATCTGTATGGTCAGTCTTCTGCACGCTAAAATCATACTCATAAAATGGTTTACTCAGCTTGGTCGTCAGCGCCGTAATAGTATCGCAACCCGCAGCTTGCAGCGCTTGCTTGGTCATTACCCAGTCGTCATGTACTTGCAAGTGGGCATACTCATGATAATCCAAACCAGCGCGGCGGAGCTTTTTATCGTCGAGCTCAAACCCTAACGGCCTGACCAAATGTAGCTGCGCCCCACTGTTGGCACACAGACGAATGATATTACCCGTATTACTAGGCATTTTTGGCGCTACCAACACGATATGAATGGTCATACGAACTCCGTCAATGGTTTGGACTTTATATTGGGCGTATATAGCAGGCGTAATCAAAAGTTACAGTTTACTGCCAATAATTACATTTTGATACTGTGCTCTGATTTTAACTTTGATTATGATGGCTGTAACGGATAACGAGATGATCCAAAAACATTATCATCGTATCCTGCAACCCCTCAGTAAAACTTAAGCAAAATGCTAGGTTTTACTGTTATTACTTATAACACCCTGTCTTTTTTGAGGAAAAAATTATGAAAAAATTAGTTATCGCATCTTTGGCTGCTATGTTTGTATTAACTGGTTGTAATACTTTTAAAGGTCTAGGCCAAGACGTATCAAGCGCTGGTAGCGCTGTAAGTGGTACTGCACAAGAAGTACAAAACAAAATCTAAGCTCTGATCTTGTTAGACTTATTTTAAAGAGGCTTATCATTTGGTAAGCCTCTTTTTTGGTTCCTGCCTTTATAAAAAAACTCTTAGTATTTGATTAAGGTACCTTCTACCCAATGCAGTCGGCTGTAAATGTTCATTGTCATCTATCAAAAGACCTTGTTTAATGAGTTTATTCACCTCTACAGCAATACTGTCATAGCTAAGCCCCGTACGAGCTTTAAACAATGACCACGCCACACCATCATATAAGCGTAAAGCATTAAGCATAAACTCACTGACCAGCTCATCACTCGCAATTGCCTGCCAGCCTACCATTTTTGGCGGCATTGGCATTTTTAGCATCATAGTTATTATTTGATTTTGTTCACTTGTTTCATTCTGCTGAGCCTTGTCTTGGTATTCCATATAGTCTTTGGGCATACGTGATTTGCTAAAGCGATAAATACCTGACTCGCCTACTATCTCCTTTAATGCCTCTTTCAACGCCTCATTTGACACCTTCTCCGCATTCCACTCTTTAATCGCGGCGTCATCAATGGTAACTTTACCGTGAGCACCTGCACCAATCGCCAAATAGTCACCAAACTGCCAATAATTGACGTTGTGACGACAAGGTTTATCGGACGCGCCTGCCCATGCCGACACTTCGTAATTGTTATAGCCTAAACGCTCAAGCAGTGCCTGACCGGCCTGCTCGATATCTGCCAAGTTATCCTCATCGGGTAGAATCGGCTGACTGCGATAAAACACAGTATTTGGCTCAATGGTTAGTTGATACCATGAGATATGAGTGGCACCTGCGTCATGCGCGATTTGGATATCTTCCAACGCTTCACTCATCATTTGCTGCGGCAGTCCATGCATCAAATCTACATTGACGCGCTCAAATCCAGCGCTACGAGCCGCTTTAATGGCAGAGAGCGCTTGGGCTGGATTATGAATACGCCCCAGCGTGGTGAGCTGCTCAGCAGAAAAGCTTTGTACCCCTATAGACAAACGATTGATGCCTACCTTTAAATATTCAGCAAATGGTGCATGCTCAAGGGTGCCTGGGTTGGCCTCCATCGTGACTTCAATATCATCTGAGAATCTAAAAACCTTACGCAAACCGTTAAATAAGCGCTGGTACTGGTCAATGGGCAGTAGCGAGGGTGTACCGCCACCGATAAATATTGAGCTGATTTCTCGCCCTTGGGTTAACGGCTGCTGCGCTGCTGCATCGAGTAATAGCGCATCGACATACTCATCATACATAGATAGCTGACTGTCAATCGGCAGTTCATGCGAATTAAAATCACAATAAGGGCATTTTTTGACGCACCATGGGATATGGATATAAAGCGCTAGCGGAATCTCTCTTACATTGAGCATACTTATATTGTCACGATTAACAGAGCCAATATCGCTGAAAGAATGAAAAGGTTTGATATTTGACATAAGCGGACTTATCTATAAAGGGTGATCTGCAGTGATAAGCAGAAAGTAGCGCTAGGATAACGGCTGTACGAGCTAAAGAAAAGCCCAGTCACCATCAATTAGCTATAAAAGCATTAAAAAAACGGGTGTTTAAGTGCATATCTGATAGATAAAACAGTAAGCAAACGCAATGACCACCTAAAATGACAATACATTATTAGTAGCTTTTAAAATCATCTCTACTAGAATAATAACTCTTAAAAGGATAAAAAATAATGGCCTATTGGCTTATCAAGTCTAACCCTCGCTGTTTTAATATAGAAGACTTACAACGTGCGGGTACCGAAATGTGGGATGGCGTCCGTAACTACCGCGCCCGCAATTTTATGCGTGACGATATGAAAGTCGGCGATCAAGTATTTTTCTACCATTCAAGCGCTAAGCCTTCTGGCATTGCTGGTATCGTGACTATTAGCAAAGCTGGGTACCCTGATACCACTCAATTTCATCCCGAACATCGGCATTATGACCCCAAAGCAACTGAGGATGAGCCACGCTGGTATATGGTCGATGTGACTTTCGAGCAGGCTTTTACGGATATATTGCCATTAGCCCAACTTAAGTTTTTACCTGCGCTTGAGGATTCCTTATTACTGAGAAAAGGCTGTGAGCAGCTGACCATCCTTCCGCTTGAACCCAAGCATTGGAATACGATTATGGATATGGCAGAAGAGCTTAACCTGTTACCAGAGGATGACAGTCTTTGATAGTAACGATGGCGTAAGAATTTTTATGTCATCAGCGCACATTTATCCGCGTACATATCTAATGGAGTTTGCTATATTTATGCACAGAAATTAATTTTTCATTTACCCTTCTCTATCATAGCAATCAATCATCAGGACTCATTCATGAGCGCACCCAAGCTACTATTATCTGTATTAACGGCCAGCGTACTAAGTCTTACCCTAAGCGCCTGTGGCAGTGATGGCGATAAAGTTAAGAAAGAATATGATCGCGTAGAAGATCAAGTAAAAAACGAATACGACCGTTTGGAAGATAAAGTAAAAGAGAAGTATAAAGCAGTCGAAGATAAGCTGAGCGATGATGAAAAATCTATGGCTGAGATTTTGGAGTCTGTCTTTTTACCAGAGGAATCGCTTGATAAGTTCTTGGATAAACTAACGCCAGAAGGCGGTCGCGGTGGTCTTTATGTTGGGCACCTTGTCGAAATTGATGACGGTGATAACAGTGACACCGATATCGGTGCCGTATACTTTGACATCAGTAAAGATGGGGCTGGTAGTGTTGATGGTAGCTTTAGTTATCAGCAGCAAGCTTGCCAAGAGAACAATGTCTTAGGTATCAATTCAGCGATTAAAGTCGATAACTATATCGCTGGGAAAGTGACTGGCAGCCTTGATACATTAGAATTTTTAGATATTAAATATGTCAGTGATTTAGGCATAGAGACACCAAACCTATTAACAACCTTTGCTGGTAATTTTGCAAAAAATGAAATCGGTAAGCCTTGGAAAGGCAGTTTTGAATACCAAGATGGTCTCGGTGGTAAAAAGCTATCAAGTGGTCAAGATAATTGTCAGGTTACTTATACTATCAGTGAACGCTCTAACTTTAAGACCTATCCGCTCGATTATAAACTTGGCACTCTAAATCTCGATATTATCGGTAATGGTAGCCAAAAGACCGTCACGTGGCAAAACCCTAACAATACTAAGAATGTCTTAGTGAGTCAAATTGATGTTAATAAAGCAGAATCCGGTGCTAACGGTTATGTCCAAAATTTGGTATTAAGCAATCTTGAAACCCAGTTTTCTCCTGTGGTTTCAGATAAATCAACCAATTATGCTATTGTCGTACAGGCATTCGATTCAAACAACACCTTGATTGGCTATCAAGCGTTGGTGCAAGACTTACCTGAATCATTGTAAATATTTGATTTTATATATAGCGCTAGGCTGATAAATCTTCGATGAATCTAAGCATTAGCAAACGCTGCTAAAACGTTGACATCCAACCCCAACTTATTTAACATTTTTTCTTATGATGACCTGTTGATTCCTCTCACGGATTGACGGGTTATTTTTATTTTAGGGTCGCCCATTTTATTTTTATACTCTGTCCATCTATTGTTACTCAGAATGAACTTGCTCATATTATTTATCGGAGTATTATCGTCGCACCAATTCTATCTTACTGTCTCGCTATTAACTTGTTGATGGCAGCATTTGCTCATCTACAATAATTACTGCCAAGAATAAAAAGTTGCTCATTATGGTTTTCCCATTATCTTTCAGAGATTTTAAAATTTATAGCTTACGCTTAGGCGTACTTGCACTCCCTATTTTAATTACCCAATTTTGTCAAGCTGCGCTTGGGGTTGTCGATGCCATTATGGCAGGCCAAGTTTCCGCTCTTGATTTGGCAGCAGTAGCCGTCGGTTCTGGTATTTGGCTGCCACTGTTTTTATTAGCGACTGGCATTTTAATTGCCACGACGCCGCTCATTGGCGAAGCAATAGGTCAAAACAAACACAGCCAAGTACCACACATTACCCAGCAGTCTTTATGGGCGGCTGGTGTCATTGGTATCATTGGCTTTATTGTTGTCAATCTAGCGCCCAATATACTGGCGGTGATGGGTGTACCTGAAAACATTCAACCCATCGCTTCGCAATATCTACGTGGGGTATCGTTCGGTTTCCCTGCGATTGCGGTCTACGCGGTACTGCGCAGTTATTGTGAGGCGCTTGGTCGACCAGAGCCTGTCACGGTTATCAGCATCATCGGGCTGCTTGCCGATATTCCGCTTAACTATATTTTTATCCATGGTCTATTTGGCATGCCCGAGATGGGCGGCGCTGGTTGCGGGGTTGCAACCGCAATAGTCCTTTGGATTAATGTCTTGCTATTAGCGACATATACCAGTTTTACTAAGCGTCAGCAGTTTGCTAGTACGCGCTTCTTTTATGCTTTTGCTAGTCCCAATCGCGCGCAGATAAAAAAGCTGTTAAAACTTGGCATTCCGATTGGCATTTCTATCTTTTTTGAAGCCAGTTTATTTAGCTTGGGAGCCTTGGTAATCAGCCCTTTAGGCGAGCTTGCAACCGCTTCACATCAGGTGGCGCTATCGGTGACCTCGCAACTGTTTATGATTCCCATCTCGGTCGCGATGGCGCTGACTATTATGGTGTCCAACCGCTTTGGTGAAAATAATCTGATGGCATTACGTCAGGTACAAGCCACTGGTTTGATATGGACGGTAATCATTGCACTGGCTTGTATGATTGGGGTTTGGTTATTTAGACCACAATTGGCCGCAGCTTTCACTGACAACCCAGTGGTACGAGCACAAGCCATGCATTTACTTATCTTTGCCCTCGCTTACCAGTTATTTGATGGTTGGCAGGTCAATGTCGCTGGCATATTGCGCGGTATGCAAGATACTACTGTGCCGATGTGGGTAACGCTATTTTGCTATTGGATTGTGGCATTACCACTTGGTGTTTATCTGGTGCGCTTTACCGACGTTGGCGCGCAAGGTTTTTGGATGGCACTCATTACCGGATTATTCTTATCCTCTATCTTACTGACTTTGCGTTTGCGCTATCAGCAAAAACGCTTAACGATGCTGTGGGCTTAATACCGTCATTCCTCTTATCCAATCGTAGCGTCTAGTAACCATTACTAGCGCTACCTTGTCACATAGACTATGATTAATCATTGAGCGTTTCTTACGCTTAAGATAGCTTACGTCATAATATGTAAAAAAACTCAGTTAACAACTGTACATCGATTGCTCATTGGCGTGAATATAGGTATCATTAGCAACTACCAACACATTATTTAGTTACATTATTTTCTCGAATTTAGTACAAGGCAAAATTAAAATTATGGATATTGAAAAAATACGCACCCTGATCGCACTCATGGAAGAAAGTGAACTGGTTAATTTAGAAATCAGCTCAGACGACGAACATATTAGTTTAACTCGTCATTATGATGCGCCAGCACCGACGATGATGGCCGCTCCTGCTGTTGGTGCTGCACCAATCGCTGCTGAAGCCAAAGCTGCTGTTAAAGCTGGTAGCGTTGAGACATCGCCGATGGTTGGTGTTTTTTATTCCGCACCAAGTCCTAACGATCCACCATTTGTAAAAGTCGGACAAAAAGTACAGGCAGGTGACACGCTTGGTATTATTGAAGCCATGAAAATTATGAACCCTCTTGAAGCCACTCAAAGTGGTATCGTGGATGAAATCTTGGTAGACAACTCTGACGTTGTGCAGTTTGGCCAACCAATCGTACGCTACAAAGCGTAACGATAGATATTCGCCAACCTTTACTTTGTAATGATTGAGACCTCGTTATTATTGATACGGCATCAGCGCTCAATTTACCTAAATGAGTTGTATCGTCATTTATTTTTGTGATGTCTAAAATAGCGACTTTATCAATGACTGCCGCTTCAACAAGGATGAACCCATGATAAAAAAACTGCTCATCGCCAATAGAGGTGAGATTGCCCTACGTATCGTTCGAGCTTGTAAGGCGCTTGGCATACAGACTGTCGGCGTCTATTCTACCGCTGATGCAAACTTGATGCACTTACGCTTTGTTGATGAAGCAATCTGTATTGGCAAACCCAATGCCAACCAAAGCTATCTTGATATCAATACGATTTTGACCGCCGCTGAAATTACTGGCGCTGACGCCATTCACCCCGGTTATGGTTTTTTGGCTGAGAATGCTGAGTTTGCTGAGCGTATTGAAGAAGCCGGATTGACCTTCGTTGGCCCTAGTGCCGATCATATCCGCTTAATGGGCAATAAAGTCTCTGCTATTAATGCTATGAAAAAAGCAGGTGTACCAACGGTACCCGGTTCAGTGGGTGCGGTGACCATGCACAATGCAGAAGAGCAAGCACGCAATATTGGCTTTCCGCTCATTATTAAAGCAGCGGCAGGCGGTGGTGGTCGTGGTATGCGCGTCGTTGAGCGCTTTGAAGAAATTATTGGTCAAGTGCAAGCGGCAAAGCAAGAAGCGGAGCTGTGGTTTGGCGACGATACCGTCTATATGGAGCGTTATCTACAAAATCCGCGCCATGTAGAAGTACAGGTACTTGGCGACGGCAATGGTAATGCGATTCATCTTTATGACCGTGACTGCTCTTTACAGCGCCGCCATCAAAAAGTATTAGAAGAGGCTCCTGCCCCTGATATCCCTGATGATGTACGTCAGCCTATCCTCGATGCTTGTGTCAAAGCTTGTAAACTGGTCAAGTATCGCGGTGCTGGGACATTTGAGTTTTTATTTGAAAACAATGAATTCTTTTTTATCGAAATGAATACCCGTGTACAGGTTGAGCATACCATCACTGAGATGATTACAGGGATTGATATAGTAGTTGAGCAGCTTAAAATCGCGGCGGGCTACGGATTATCTTATCGTCAAAGTGAGATTGAAGTTCAAGGTCATGCGATTGAATGTCGTATCAATGCTGAAGATCCAGTGACCTTTATGCCATCACCCGGTACCGTCACTCAGCTATACTCACCTAGTGGCGCTGGCGTTCGCTTTGATTCACATCTTTATCCAGGCTATGAGATTCCAAGCTACTATGATTCATTGATTGGCAAGCTTATCTGCCATGGTCAAACGCGTCAGCAAGCAATCTCTAAAACCTTGCATGCACTTGATGAATTGGTGATTGAAGGTATTAAAACCAATATACCAATGCATCGTGATGTGATTTTGGCTGATGATAAATTTGTCCATGAAGCGCAAAATATTCATTATCTTGAAAGAGAGTTATTAACGGCCAATAAAGACAAGGCTGATTCATAGTCTTTCTACACTGTATTGTGTGACAAGACAATTAATTAAAAAAAACCGCTACCTAAAAAAGATAGCGGTTTTTTATTACGTCTAGATTTTATAAATCAGAGTTTTAAATTTTACAGATGACGATTTATAGATGATAATAAAATGCTATGGCAACACTCTAGTGAAATTCATAAAGCATTCTTTACCATCAGGGTCGGCACACCATTGCATTTGATTGCCATCATGGTTTAAAAACGCTATTAAAGCCTCATCGGTTTGATCTATCTGATTGCCTGAACAATCTACCTCATTATTGTCATAAACCGTCTTGATGGCGATAATCGGTAATCCTTCTTCGCGGTGCGTGACTAGGTAGCGACCATAGGTCCATTCTTTACCACTGACCGCCCACATTTCATTATCGGCAGCAAAGTTATATAACTCACGGCATTGATTAGATTTTGCCGCTGAAGCTATTAATTTCTTACTACTGCTTGGTTGAATATTAATGATACGTTTTTCATTTTGAGTCAACACGCCACCCTCTGTATCAGCGCTTACTTTTGGCTCATTACTTTTTCCTTTTTGCTGCTCTGATGCTGCTTGTCTGGCTTTCGCTTCTTTGGTCATAGTGATACTGCTGTCTAAATCTATCTCCCACTGTCCGGCAATGGCGGGACTGATATGCGTGGTAATCGTGGGCTTACTGACGGCTTCACCATTCGCTGGCAGTGACGCTAAAATAGATGCCAATGTAAATGAAGCAAATGATATAGGTTCCATAATTAACCTTATTTTTCTACTATTATAATAATGAATGATGTATACATTAGCGTAAGTCTTAGACACCAAAAACACAAGTAACATTATGCTATTAGTCGGTAAAGACGTAGCTAAGCACTCACTCAGTTATAATTATTTCAATATAAAAAGAGTACCTTTAAAACAGCATGCTGCTAGGATAGTTTCTTCCATAAAAAATAACGTCATGACTGATTTGCGAATTGCAAAAGCCATGACGTTATAGATTACAGTATTAAATGAGCTGTCTTAATACTAATACTAAGAATCTTATCAAGCAGCGACAGTATTTACTGCCTGAGCAAAGGCAGATAAAGCACCTTTAAGCATTGCCGATACGGTACTACTACAAGTACCAATGCCTGAGTACACGTCACCATCGACATTTAGTTGAATGTAAGCAGCAGCGTTGGCGTTGGTTTTGTTGTCATTATTGGTATCATCATCGATACCATCACCGCTATTATGCTGCGGATTAATCGCGTGTTCAGCGTAGTTAATGACATGAATAGATTTGCCAGTATGCTGCGCAAGTCCATCAATAAACGAAGACAAAGGACCGTTACCTGTACCATCAATAGTAATAGTATCGCCATTCATCTGTACTTGACCGTTAAAGTACGCCTCGCCGCCTTTGTTATTGACACTATAATCTAGAAGCTCAAAGCTGCCTTGCTGCAAATAAGTATCTTCAAAGGTTTGTAAGATTTCATCATTCTGCAGTTCACGAGCAGCGCTTTCCGCTTGCTTCTGTACTACGCCGCTAAAGTCAATCTGCATCCAGCGTGGCAAATTAAAGCCATAGTTGCGTTGCAAGATATAAGCAACGCCGCCTTTACCAGATTGGCTATTGATACGAACCACGTCTTGATAGCTGCGACCGATATGCGCCGGATCAATCGGTAAATATGCGACATCCCAAACATTTTCCGTCTGCTCGGCATGCTGTTCATTATAATCGAGGCATTTTTTGATGGCGTCTTGATGCGAGCCACTAAAGGCGGTAAACACTAGCTCGCCAACGTACGGATGACGAGGATGAAGTGGCAAGTTATTACATTCGCTCACGACTTGTACAATCTCACTCATATTACTAAAATCAAGCTCTGGATCGACGCCTTGACTAAACAAGTTCATCGCCATGACCATAATATCCATATTGCCGGTACGCTCACCATTACCAAGCAAGGTACCCTCGATACGATCTGCGCCAGCCAATACACCAAGCTCAGCAGCAGCTACGGCACAGCCACGGTCATTGTGAGTATGCAAACTGATGGTGACATGATCACGTTTGGCAAGATGACGGCAGAAATACTCAACCTGGTCGGCAAATACGTTTGGCGTTGATGCTTCAACCGTTGCAGGTAAGTTTAATATCACTTCTTGACCATTTTCAGGCTGCCAAACATCACAAACCGCGTCGCAAACTTCGACCGCATATTCGGTTTCGGTTTGGCTAAAGCTCTCTGGTGAATACTGAAATACCCATTCTGTTTCTGGATATTTGGCCGCGTATTCGACTAATAAATTAGCACCAGTAATGGCGATTTCTTTAATTTCTGCTTTATTTTTACCGTATACTTTTTCGCGTTGGATACGGCACGTTGAGTTATAAACGTGGACGATGGCACGCTTCGCCCCTATCAATGACTCAAAGGTACGGGCAATCAAATGCTCGCGAGCCTGCACCAATACTTGCAAGGTGACATCAGCCGGCACATGGTTTTCTTCAATGAGTTTACGCGCAAAATCAAACTCAACTTGTGCCGCTGAGGGGAAGCCAATTTCAATCTCTTTAAAACCAACATCGACCAAGGTTTTAAAAAAGCGCATTTTTTGTTCAATCGTCATTGGATCGATTAACGCCTGGTTACCATCACGCAGGTCCACACTTGCCCAAACTGGTGATTTCTCAATCGTTTTGCTCGGCCAAGTGCGATCTGACAGCACAGGTGCAAACGCAAAAGGGCGATATTTACGGAAATCGAAAGCGGCATTTTTTGGGGTGACTTTTGCAGAGGTGTTGTCTGCATTGCGTGTTGCTTGATTAGGCATAATCAATCCTTAGATAACATAAAGAGCTGAGTTGAAGTAGAGGTTTTAACTGGGCAACTAATGACCAAGCACTCTTTATCATACGAGATAATAAAAGTTTATGCCATTATATTAACAAAGTCTATGCGTTAGAAATCAGCTTTATTTTACTTGAATACATACTAATTTAGTGATAAACATCATTATTGAAGCTATAATTAGGTTATTTCACTAAATAGATGATATTCGATGTTAAATAATCATACGGATAATTCTTTATCTATAGATATTGATGATACCGACAAACAGTTATTACGCTTATTACAAACCCAAGCGCGTATGAGTATTACCGAGCTTGCCGAACGGGTCAACTTATCGGCGACCCCTTGCGCGCGCCGTATCAAACGCTTAGAAGAGGCAGGTATTATCACTGGCTACTACACCCAAACCGATGCACAAAAACTTGGCTATCCTTTAGCCGTATTTATTGCGATTAGTATGGATCGCCATACTGCAGACCGCTTCGAGCATTTTGAAGAGAAAATTCAAAGTTTTGATGAGGTGGTTAGCTGTAGTATTGTTACTGGTCGCACCGAAGACTACTTAATCAAAGTGCGCGTACGCGATATGGCGCATTATGAGGAGTTTTTATTGCACCGATTGAATCGTATCGAAGGCGTGGCACAAGTCCATACCAGCTTTGAGTTACGGGAAGTATTTAGCCGTAGTGTGGTTTAGTGTGGCGGTTAATGTGGTTACCAATCAAACTAGGAATGCGACTGTGTTTGACGCCGGAAAAAGAAGACTAAAATCAATCCTAATAATAAGCCGATAGCAGCAACCAGTAAACCGGCATTAAAATTATCAGTTTTACCCGCCAGCGCCACCGTGACGAGCGGTCCCATGAACTGCCCTATGGCATAGGCCAAAGTCGCTAGACCAATCAATAAGTTAGAGTAAGCAGGATTAATGCTTTTAATCAAATTTAGCGTCATTGAAACCATACCAACAAAGGTTAAGCCTAAAATCACGGCATTGCCATATAAACCAATGGCTCCATCGAACCCTATCGGTAAGCCCATGCCAAATGCTTGCAATAACGTTAACCCCATTAAGGTTTTAGTCTCACCGATACGCTTAGCAAGCGCGCCCCATATAGGGTTTGATAGCATGGCAAAAATCCCGACCACAAGCCAAATCAGTAATCCTGCATAGCTTTGTGTCGTGAGCCGCTGTGCCGCCATCACGGGCAAAAAAGTCGCCGAAGTAATATACCCAAACCCCGCCAACACATAACTTGCCGACAGTAATACAATCGCCTTAGTATGACCAGCCACTGCTTCATATAAAGAACGTTTAAAATTGAGATAAGTTTGCTGTATGGACAGCCGCTGACTACCGTATTTTAATTCATCGGCTTGTTGCTTAGAGGTTTGTAATTGGGATGTCTGCGAGTTATTTACTTTTGATTTAAATGGGGTTGAGTTTTCTGGTCTGATGGCATAAAGCAGCCATAATAACGGTAGACTGATAATCCCTGCTACCAGCCAAATGATATCGAAATGATAGCCGAGCGTTAACAACCACCACGTCAGTACGGCGGAAGCGCTGATACCGACGCCAATACCCGCATAATGCAGTGCTGAGAGTACCGAGCGGCGCTCATGACTAAAGCTTTGAATCACCAGTGATGAGCTCAAAATCATCGCCACGCCGCTTGCGATACCTGATAATAGCCGAATGACATACCAGAGATTCAATGACAGATTTGGCACCACCAATAACATGGTGGTGACGACACTGACTGCTGTCCATACTATGAGCATTTGCCATGTCAAACGATGGGGCACAAACATCGCAATGAGCGCCCCAATGAAATAGCCACTGTAATTAACCGAGGCCAGCCAGCCTGCAATGACCGTCGATAACGATAATTGCGTCATGATATCAGGCAAGGTTGCGGTAAATAAAAACCGCCCAAATCCCATGACCACCGCCAAACAATACAACCCTATACAAGCAACCGCTGTTTCATTGGTAATGATAGTAGTAGCACGGCTTTTAAGTACAGTCATCATGACAGAGCCATTTTGTGGCAAAAAGCACACAATCCTTTGTGTTAAAAGCAGTGATATATAACCAAGCAAAGATAAAATAAAAGAGTTCTAATTATAACGATTACTGCTAAGAAATATTTTGGATTGGACGACTGGCTTGCTCGGCGGTTTCTGATTGCCCAAGCATCTGTACCCGTTGATCACTAAACATATCCATATCAGGGGCAAGCGTACGCATAAAACGATCAAAATAGAGCATCTGCTTGGTCAATAAGGCAAAGTCACGTGGGAAATGAATACCATGACGCTTGCCGACCTCAACAATCTCCAACATCATTGTATTTAACTCATCAGCTTGCTCTTTACTATTAAAAGGCACACCACTGGTAAAAGCCTTGTCCTCAGCCATAATGGTTTTCATCATGCGCTGCAAATCATTGCCCAATGCCACCACATCTACCTGATTGTCGCCATGGGTCATCTCCATATCAATCATATGGCGTGCCATTGCGTGATAATCACTGTCTTGCATCGCTTGCATCATACCCATACATGCGCGCCAACTCTCAGCTTTCAATTTACCAACGATACCGAAGTCTAAGAATCCAATACGCCCATCGGTTAATAGCATCAAATTGCCCGCATGCAAATCAGCATGGAAACTATTGCATAGCATAAGACTGGCAAACCACGTATTAAGCGTATCTGCCATTACTTGTGCAGGGTCATTACAATACTGACGCATGACAGATTCATCTACCATAGAGACGCCATATAAGCGGCTCATGGTCAGTACACGCTTGGTGGTCAGCTCTTCATAGACGGTTGGCGCAACGACGCGTGTATTTCCTGATATCGCTAAAAATTGCTGAAAATCACGGATATTTTGCGCCTCAGCGATAAAATCGGTTTCGGCAAGCATCCGCAGACGAATCTCATCGATAATTGGCGCAATACTGGCAAAGCGCATCGAAGGCATTAGTAGCTCAACCAATTTGGTCACGCCGTGCAACACGCCCAAGTCCGTTTGCATAATGGTTTCAACACCCGGCTTTTGTACCTTTAGCACCACCTCATCGCCATTATGCAAACGCGCCGCATGAACTTGGGCAATAGAGGCTGATGCTAACGGCTTTGCATCGATGTGAGCAAACATCTCCTCAAGCGTTAGCCCATCAACGGCTAGTTCCTCTTTTAATACCTGTTCAATATAAGTGTAGGATAAGGGAGTCGTTTGATCCAGACAGCTTTGGAATGCTTGCACATATTCGCGCGGGAATAGTGACGGCGTACTGGCAATAAACTGCCCGATTTTGATATAGGTCGTGCCTAATTGTTCAAAGGTTTCTTTTAGCAGCATGGCATCAGGTTTTTCACCTTTTGCCACTCTTAGTGCAGACAAACCAGCCACACTCGCGGTTTGGCGAATGCGATTAACAACATTAAAGGTGTGCTTTAATAAATGCGGACGATGGATTTTCATAAAAAACAACTATGGTAATAAAAAGAAAGTTATGAGGATGTGGAGACTTAAAAAGGTTGAGCAATTTGCTAATGCTTGGCACAAATCGGACAATGTGCATCTCTTCGATAGCCCATTAGCCGTTGCTGCATCTGGCTACCATCCCATATTAATAGCTTATTTGTCAGTGGATTTTTGGTTAATCCTAGATACTGTAAGGCGGCATTTGCTTGTAAGTTACCCATGATGGCTGTGGTACTGGCAAGTACCCCTGAATTGGCACAGGTCCGCTCGTCTGCGGCGGCATCTAGCACCACTGAGCCAAACACACAATGATAGCAGCCAGTATTTAATTGCGGCTCATATAATGCCAACTGTCCTTGCATGGCTATCGCTGAAGCAGATAATAACGGAATCTGATAACGGACACTAATGCGATTAATAATATCACGGGTGGCGAAGTTATCAGTGCAATCTAGGAGTAAATCAGGTTTGCCAGATGCCATATCAAGCAACTCATAAGCATTATCTTCACTCAATCTTGCTACTGTACCACGAGCACGAATAAGAGGATTAATTTCGGTTAGCATTTGCGCCGCTGTTAGCGCTTTAGCTTTACCGATATCCTCAGGTAAAAATAGCGTTTGGCGCTGTAAATTACTGGCTTCAATTATATCATCATCTATTAGATGGACTTGTCCCAAGCCTGCCCGCACGAGTGTCTCAGAAGCGGGGCAACCTAAACCGCCTGCGCCTATCATAACCACTCGCGATGCTTTTAAGCGTAATTGAGCGTCAATATCCCAACCATCAAGCAGTATCTGGCGCGCATAACGCAGCAGCTCCGCATCTCCTAACATTTCCGTGTCTCTAATATCACTCATAAATGCCACTCATAGTCATTACCAAGGCTTAGCACTGAAACTTATTTTGACAGCAACTGCGTATTTTTATAGTAACTGGCCAAGCGTCACACGATCGTTACCACCATAATCTTGTACGGTATATACTGACTCAAAACCCCTATTCAAAAATAGCTGCCGTGCAGCATCACCTTGATCAAAACCATGCTCAATTGCTAGTAGACTACCCTTAAGTAAGTATCGCGGAGCATGTTGGACAATATGTTCTATATCGGCAAGTCCATGATTGGGAGCACTTAAGGCGCTAATCGGCTCAGCGACCAGTCTTGCTAAATGCTCATCTTCTTCATCAATATAAGGCGGGTTAGACACAATCACATCGAATAATGGCTCATCCTGAGTAGCCAGCGC
Source organism: Psychrobacter immobilis (assembly GCF_904846175.1). Lineage (GTDB taxonomy): Bacteria > Pseudomonadota > Gammaproteobacteria > Pseudomonadales > Moraxellaceae > Psychrobacter > Psychrobacter immobilis_E. The sequence continues at coordinate 209,845 of NZ_CAJGZM010000001.1, forward strand.
GTCATACCAACTGCTTTGGATAAACTCGATATCAGCAACCTCATTTACCATTGCATTATACTTCGCTATTTTTAACGCCTCTAGCGATAAATCAACGGCAACAACCTGCCAGCTTTCTGTCTTACTGTTTGGATTACTGTTATTTAACTCATGTGCTAAGCTAATAGCAATACAACCTGAGCCAGTGCCTAAATCTAATAGGCGCTTTGGTTTTTTATTATCATCGACACTTTTCGGTTGAGATTGTATCCAAGTTAATACTTGTTCAATCAATATTTCAGTATCCGGTCTCGGTATTAACGTATGCTCATTGACTTTAAAGTTCAGCGACCAAAATTCTTGCTGTTCAGTTAAATACGCCAACGGTGTGCCCTGCTGCATCTTCTTAACACCCAAATGAAATTGCTCAAGCTCCCTTTCGCTCAGCTCATAACCCTCATCAGTAATTAAAAAAAAGCTTGGCTTATCAATGACAAATAACAGCCAATCAGTGAACCAAAATGAAGGTATATTGCTATTTTCACTCTCGTTTAACCACTGCTGAATTTTTTGTTTTATTTGACCAATGGTAAATGCTGTCATAGATAACTCATAAAATCACTGTTTACTGAATAAAGCTGTCGAACTGGTTATATTTCATTGTCTTAGCTATTCTGAGACACGTGGTGGCTCTTTGGTATCCGTTAGATTCGGATTGGCTTTGGTTAACTAATCACCAATACCTTTGCCGCCTTCACCATCACTGTCGCCATAAATATCGTCGTTATCGCCAATGACGATATGTTTATCGACAAAGTAAATCAGCGCTAAAATCGGAATACCAATCGCAAAGGTAAAAATAAAGAAGAACGGATAGCCCATACTATCAACGATAGAACCTGAATAACCACCCATTACTTTTGGTATTAAGGTCATCAATGAAGAAAAAATAGCATACTGTACCGCGGTAAAACGTATTGAAGTCAATGCTGATAAGAAAGCAATAAATACCGCGCTAGCAAGACCTGCAGCTAAGTTATCAAATATCACCGCCATATACATGATGGGTAAACTGCCCGGATTATAGGTCAGCACCACAAATAATAAATTGGTCGCACAAGCGAGAATGGCACCAATCATCATGGCATGCATGATACGAAAACGCTGCGCCAATAGACCGCCTAAGAAACCACCAGCGATGGCCATAATCACGCCAACCAGTTTTACCGCATTGGCAATATCGGTTTTACTAAAGCCCATGTCTTGATAAAAGACGTTTGATATCACCCCTGCCACAATGTCTGAGATGCGGTACAAACCAATCAACGCTAATAGTAAAAATGCCTTTTTTCCATAGCGTCTAAAGAAATCTAAGATAGGCTCAATCCACGTTGCCATCGCAATTTCTTTTTTGACTAAACCGACTTTTACCAATGCATAACCTGCTGCCAGTGCTGCTGCTAAGCTTACTAGTAAATGCAATGTCTCACTAATGAAGCTGACAAACACGCCTTCAAACTCTGGCAGTACTTGCCCTATTAATACATAGGCCGCAACAAATGCCACGACGGCAAACACAAACAGTAAAACCAACCTAACGTAGTCTTCGCGCGTTTCAGCCACCAATGGCGCTTTATTAATAATTTTGGGTTGATTGATCATAAAGTACAACAGCAGCAGAGGTGCACACACAACCAACGCTATAAAGTAGAACTTAATACTTGGCATTGCCATTAGCGGTATCAGGGCAATGGTACTATCAAAAACCTTATTAATAAGGATATTGATAAGATATACGACACCAAACAATAAGGCTGGTATTAATAGTAACGCTGAGTAAATTAAGAAAACCTTAAGATTACTTTTTTGCTTATGACTTTGTAAAATCTCAGCGGTTGGCTCATAACTGGCAAAGGTGGTCAATATGCCTAAAGTCATAACCCCAGCCATAATATAATAGGTATTGCGCCACGCTTCATAACTATAAAAGCTTTCCGTCGAGCCAAAATAATCGGCTAAATATAGCGCGCCTGCCCCAGCGACAATCATACCAATGCGGTAGCCTGACACATAGATAGAGGACAAGATAGACTGCATCGATGGTGGTGCTAGCTCAATACGGTAAGCATCAATGACGATATCTTGCGTAGCAGAAGAAAATCCCAGCAAAACCGCCGCACCCGCCATATAAACCAATACGTCTTCGCTAACAGGATTGACCGTCGCCATCAGAAAGATAGCCAATACAATGAGCAGCTGTGACACCACCATCCAACTACGGCGACGACCTAACCATTTGGTCAAAAAAGGCACGGGCAGCGCGTCGATTAATGGCGCCCAAATAAACTTAAATGAATATCCCAATGCTGCCCAGCTGAACATGGTGACAACACCGCGGTCGATGCCTGCTTCTCTTAGCCATAATGACAGACTGGAAAAAATAAGCAAAATGGGAATACCGGCTGAAAACCCTAAAAACAGCATGATAATCACACGTGGGTCTAAATAAGCTTTGGCGGCTTCTCCCCATGATTTTTTGGCAATCGGTTGTTCAGGCGTTACAGGTTGGACAGCAGACATAATCACTCACCAAAAATTGAGATAAATAACACAACTGCGCACAATTTTTATCAATCATTTCTTATTGATTATAGACAGAAAGGATCGATAAAAATTGCTCAGCGTTGCACAAAACTATCATTAGTACAAAATTGAATTATGGTACTTGAGAACTCTAACCTTGACTAGATATTTTTGCATTAACTTACTAACCATAGTCTCTAGCCACGCCATTTATTTCATTATAGTAACGCTGTGCATCAAAAGCTCACTTAAATATTAAAAACGTCTTTCTTCAATTGCATATTGTTTTAAAGTCCTATTGTCAATTTAAGACAAATAAACCATCCTATATTCCAAATTAATATAAATTCATAGCCATTTATTATATACAAGAATAATAGCTTTGATTTACACTAGCGACTTATTGAATATTTGTACGTTTTTATTTTTATATACAGACGAGGTTTGTATATTTATACCATAGGGTTAAGTGATGGCAATCGACGTAGTGGTCAATCAGCGGCATCTACAAATCCAACTTAAACAGTTGGAAACAGTGTGGCATACGGTAATTAATGGCTATAATTTAAGTCAAGCAGCAACTGTGCTGCATACCAGCCAATCGAGTCTATCAAAACATATTGCAGCACTTGAAAACCAGCTTAAAACCGAAGTGTTCGTGCGTCAAGGCAAACGCCTGACGGGGCTGACGACCATGGGCACAGCACTGATGCCGCACATCGAATCTATCTTTGCGGAAATTCGTACCATTGAAAATCTCAGTCTGGATTTTAATAACCCCAATATTGGCACGCTAACGATTGCCACCACGCATACGCAGGCGCGTTATGTATTGCCAGAAGTGGTCAAAGCATTTAAAGAACGCTTCCCCAAGGTTAATTTAATCCTACAACAGGCAGATCCTGAAACCATCGCGCAGATGGTCATTCGTGGGCAGGCAGATATTGGTATTGCTACTGAGTCATTACTACACAATAACTATCTACGTTGCTACCGCTATTATGACTGGACGCATCGCGTCATTGTACCAAGCGACCATGAGCTGGCAGGACTGGAATCGATTGATTTACCAACGCTTGCCAGCTATCCGATTGTGACTTATCACGGCGGATTTACGGGGCGCGGCGCTATTGATAAAACCTTTAGCGACGCAGGGCTTGAGCCTGATATTGTACTCGCAGCGCTTGATGCCGATGTGATTAGTACTTATGTCGGATTGGGATTGGGCATTGGTATTATTGCCGAAATGGCATTTGAGCCAAGCCATTATCAGAACCTGACTGCCATTCCGGTTGATCACTTTGGGCGTTTTACCAGTTGGATGGCGGTACGTGATGATGCAGAAATTCGTCAATATGGACGCGCTTTTATGGAACTCTGCCAACATCAATTTAGTCAGTAACTTTTAATTTACTTAGTAACTTTTTAAAGAGTGGCGCTTAAGCGATTAACAGCGACTTTGAGCATCATTGTTTAATAATCGTCTTTCCAACAAATACAAACGGCACCTTTATCAATAGATAGCGGTGCCGTTTGTATTTATGTTGACTTATCTATTAATGCACAGGAACAACGTCTTTTATGCCTTCTAAATACTAATAGCATTATTAAGATTTGTTATTGACGTGTCCTTAGACCTTTATATTTGATTTAACCGCCCCATTATATTAGCTGTTACGCAAGCAGCAAATACTCATTCAATCCCACTCAACTAATAATTAAATATAATTATAAAAATGCCGTTGCAAGGTGGCATCATAACAATAGGTGAATCATGAGCAACACAATCCCATTATCTTTTTTAGACTTAGCACCCGTTCCTGAAGGCAAAACCATCGCTGAAGGCATTGCACAGACGGTTGCTATCGCGCAGCAAGCAGAAAAATCTGGCCTAAATCGCTATTGGATGGCAGAGCATCATAATATGCCTGGCATTGCTAGTGCGGCAACTTCGGTACTGTTATCGCATATCGGTAGTCAAACCAAGCGCATACGCATCGGGGCTGGTGGCGTTATGTTGCCGAATCATGCGCCGCTGGTCATCGCTGAGCAGTTCGGTACTTTGCAAGCACTATATGGCGACCGCGTAGATTTGGGTCTGGGCCGCGCACCGGGTACAGATGGTGCTACCTTTCAAGCGTTGCGTCGTCAAATGCAAGACGCCGATCGTTTTCCGCAAGATGTACAAGAATTGATGTATTTCTTAGGTGATGGCACCGATGACAGTCCTGTGCAATCATTTCCAGGGGCGAAATCTAACATTCCTATTTGGATATTGGGTTCATCGCTTTTTGGCGCGACTTTAGCGGCGCATCTAGGTCTACCATACGTTTTTGCCTCGCATTTTGCGCCACAGATGATGGCACAAGCGATTAGTGCGTATCGTGAACAGTTTAAACCATCGGCGCATCTCGCTAAGCCTTATGTGATGCTGGCGGCAAACCTGTTACTTGCTGACGATAATGAGACAGCCCATTATCACTTTACATCAGCGCAGCAAAGCTTTGTACGTCTACGTCGCGGTGAGCGCGGACAAATGCCAATGCCAACTTACGATATGGACAGCATCTGGAGCCCTGCCGAGCAAATGATGGTAGACAGCGCTTTATCGGTCTCATTTATTGGCTCTGTCGAAACCGTCCAACCAAAACTTGCTAAATTCCTTGCGCAGTATCAGCCCGATGAATTGATTGTCACTGCCAATGTTTATGATCAGGCAGCGCGTTTGCGTTCACTGGAACTTACACCTGAGCTAAACTTGTTTACTTTACAATAGACCGCCATGCTCGCATAATTATTGATGAACCCTAATGAGATTACGGTCATGAAACCCTCGGCCTTTATCGATTTATCAATATTATTATATATCGTGGCCTTTATTGCGGTGATGGTCGTTGCCGGCTATTTTACTTATCATATTAGCCCCAAGCGCAAACAGCGTACTGAAAATAAACGCAATAAAGATAACCTTAAATGAATGTCACTCGATGTAAAAAGTCCCCTTCTCTAATTTGAAAAGGGGGCTTTTTAATGGTAACAATAGTTGGGATAAAAACATTCAAATATTGGTGTTAAAAGCCGTCAGCATCCTTACCAATCAACTGATTCACCAAAAAATTTTTGCTTTGCTTGTTTTGCTACATATAAAGCCACAGCGGCATCAAAGCTTGCTGCGCCCACAGATTTAAACAGGGTAATGCCCTGCTCTGATTTTACTATCTTTTTTGTGACGAGCGCTTGTAAATCGCCACTAAGCTCATCCCACGTCCATGCGCAATCAGAACTATCGTGCGCTTGAATCAAATCACCTGCTTCATGGCGACTACCCGCTAAGTCATCAACCACCACCATATTACTATTGGCGATAACCTCATTATTGATCTCTTTCATCGACGGCTGATATGCCCCTACCGCATTGATATGCACCTCAGGCTTGATATGATTGCTATCAAATAAGCCTTCCGTCGCACGCGTGGCTACATTGATAATATCCGCATCACAGATAGCATCGTTGATATCTTTGCAAATGCTTATATCAACGTTCCATTGACTGTAATCACGCTCAAAACGCGTTTTAAATTGCTCAGCGCCTTCACTGCTTCTATTCCATAGATAAACCGTTCCAATCTCAGGACGGACTGTCAATACCGCATGCAGTTGTTCATAAGCCATGCCGCCGCAGCCGACCACTGCCACGCTTTGACAATCAGGCTTTGCCATATATTTGGTGGCGATACCTGACAATGCTGCGGTACGCACTTGAGTAATATAAATGCCATCCATAATCGCTAATATGGCGCCAGTATCATTATCGGATACGGTAATAAGGGCGGTAGTCGTTGGCATATCACGGCTGGGATTATCAGGGCAAATGGTAACCAATTTAACGGCGGTATATTCTTTTTCACCATCATAAATCGTAGCGGGCATCGATAAATGCGAGCCTGAGCTGTGTTTATCATCTTCGCTAAAAGTCTCAATGACTAAACGCTCAGGGGCTTTAATCCACTTAGGATGCGCCGCTTGTTGATGTAACATCGCTTCAATGGCATCAATAGCGGCTTGCATATTGAGATGTTCGGTCACGACTGCTTGATTTAATAACTGCACGTTGGGTGCTCCTTTTTATCAATTTATTATTTAGTTTATATCCATAATTAAACGCGATGACTAAACAGGATGGTTAAGCGTAATGATTGACGCTATATCCACCCTAGCACACGTAGTATCGCCGCGCCAATCGCCATACCAAACATTGCTACCACGGTTGTAAATGCTAAAATATTAGCAGCCAATATATCATTCCCGCCCATGGCCTTTGCCATCACATAACTGGCAGCCGCAGTCGGTGACGCCACCATTAAAAACAGCACGCCCATATGCACGCCTGATAAACCAAAGCTTAACCCAACGGCTATCGCTACAAAAGGCGCCATGACAATACGTCCAATGCTGGCCTGCATGGACAACCCAGACGGATGCAACATCGACTTTAAATCAATACTCGCACCAGCGCAAATCAGCGCTAAGGGTAATGCCACCGCTGCCAGCAAATCGCCAGTCGTATGAATCATGCCCGTAATAGGCGGCAGCGGTAACGCTTTATAAGCAAATGCCGCTACTAAGGCGATAATCAATGGATTAGTAAACAGTTTTTTGACAATCATTATGCTGCGACTGACACACGTATCGTCTGCGCTTTTGGATACTCGACTCAGCGTAATAACTGCTAAGATATTAAATAATATCGTCACCACACCCATATAGACGGCGCCAATACTTAAGCCCTGCTCTCCGTAGGCGTTGGCGACTGTTGCCAGCCCGATAATCGCCATATTACTGCGAAAGATACCTTGTACAAACACGCCTTGGTCGGCAGGCTTAGGGATAAAATAATGGGCATAAATCTCTGCCCCAATAAATAAAATAAAGGTTACAAGGATACCAGCCACGATTAAAATCATTTGCTTAGCATAATCGACCTCACTATCAACGACACTAAAGAATAACAAGCAGGGCAAACAGTAATTAAAGACAAAGCTCGATGCCTGATCGATAAAAGCTTGACTCGCTTCACCACGCCGTTGCATAAAAAAACCCAACCCCATCAAAAAAAGGTTGGGCAATACAATGGTTATGGCAAAAATAATAGCAGCAGTCATAAATAGGCTCAATTCGGTGACAAGCCCATCATATTATGGACAACAGCAAGATAAAATAATGAATAATAAGTAGGATGATTCGTCATATGAGTATAGAGACAAAACGGCAAGCAAGACAAGCTAGTCAGCGGCTTTCTTTCAATAACTGTAATAGCTCAGCAATAAAAAAGCCCATCAGAATTTCTCATTATGGGCTTTTTTATAGTTTTTAGGCTTTGAGCTAACACTTTTTGATAGGTTGCTTTTTTAGTTTTGAGCTTTTGTCTTTTAAGCTGCTATTGCTACGACGCATTCAGTGCCGCTTGTGCTTTCTTCTGCTTTTTAACGGTCATAGCCAATAGCTGAATAGCGGCAGGTGTCACACCGCTAATACGTCCCGCTTGCGCTAAAGTTGCTGGACGAATTTGTGCCATCTTTTGTACAATCTCATTGGATAGCCCTGACACCACGCTATAATCAAAATCCATTGGTAGGGCGGTATTTTCTAAACGCTTCATCTGGTCAATATCTTCTTGTTGACGGTCAATGTAGCCTGCGTATTTAACAGAAATCTCTATTTGCTCGCCGACTTGGCTATCAACTTCCGAACCTGTAATAGCAGCAATATCATTAAAATGTATTTGCGGACGTTTGAGTAAATCGTACGCCGTAGATTCTTTAGAAAGCACCTCTCCTGTCTGCTCGGTGACTTGCGCACCCAAAGCATTGACAGGCGTCGCCCAAATATCTTTAAGGCGTGAAGTTTCTGTGGCTATCGCTTCCATTTTTTCTTGATACGCTTGCCAGCGCACGTCATCCACTAATCCAAGCTTACGACCAGTTTCCGTTAAGCGCTGATCAGCATTGTCTTCACGCAAGAGTAAGCGATACTCTGCACGACTGGTAAACATACGATATGGCTCAGTGGTACCATGCGTAATCAAATCATCGACAAGCACGCCAAGATAAGCTTCATCACGGCGCGGTGTCCAAACATCAAACTCACTGTTTTCACAGGTGACCAGTGCGGCATTGGTACCGGCTAATAGACCTTGCACGCCCGCTTCTTCGTAACCGGTCGTACCATTGATTTGACCAGCAAAGTACAGGCGCTCAATCGATTTGGTTTCAAGCGTTGGTTTTAGATTTTGTGGATCGAAATAATCATATTCAATCGCATAGCCGGGACGCGTGATATGCGCATTTTCTAAGCCTTTCATACTATGGATAAAATCTAATTGCACATCAAACGGTAAGCTGGTTGAGATACCGTTGGGATATAACTCATGCGTGGTCAAACCTTCTGGCTCGATAAAGATTTGATGGCTGTCTTTATCGGCAAAGCGGTGAATCTTATCTTCAATAGATGGACAATAACGCGGACCTACCCCTTCGATTTTGCCAGAGAACATCGGTGAGCGGTCTAGATTTTCACGAATAATATCGTGGGTACGCGCATTGGTATGAGTGATATAGCAATTGACCTGTTCAGGGTGCATGGAGACATCGCCCATATAGCTCATCACTGGCAAAGGTGTGTCGCCCGGCTGTATCGTCATCACGCTAAAGTCAACGCTACGGGCATCGATACGGGCGGGCGTACCTGTTTTTAGACGACCGACGGGTAGTTTGAGCTCACGCAAACGGTCTGCAAGCTTGATAGATGGCTGATCGCCTGCACGTCCACCTTTTGAGTTCTCAAGACCGATATGAATAACCCCGCCTAAAAAAGTACCTGAGGTGAGTACCACGGTTTGAGTATTAAAGATAATGCCCGTTGCGGTTACTACTGCCGTTGCACGACCGTTTTCGACCAAGATATCGTCAGCTGCTTGTTGGAATATATCCAAGTTTGGTTGATTCTCAAGCGTATGGCGAATAGCGGCTTTATAAAGGATACGATCCGCTTGTGCGCGCGTGGCACGAACGGCAGCACCCTTACGGCTATTTAGCACCCGAAACTGGATACCAGATTTATCCGTTGCCAGTGCCATTGCCCCGCCAAGTGCATCAATCTCACGTACCAAATGTGATTTACCGATACCACCAATCGCAGGATTACAGCTCATCTGCCCCAGCGTCTCGATATTATGCGTTAAAAGTAAAGTTTGCGCCCCCATACGTGCGGCCGCCAGAGCAGCTTCTGTGCCAGCATGACCGCCGCCGATCACTACCACGTCGTAAGTTTTTGGGTATTGCATGTATGCCTCACTTGACTTTCAACGCTACCATGAGCCAAAGACCATTATCAAATAGCCTGGCTGCCGGTAAATAAACGTCAGTCGAATTTAAAAAGAGATAACGACTCAGACCAGCCGTTAAAGATAGGTTAGATAGCTGGTAATTATAACAATTTTTTGCCGCTTAAAAAACGTTATACGAAAAACTATTCAAATTAACTATTATTCCAATTAACGATCAAGGCACATCAATAGAAGCTGAATGAACCTAAATGAAATTTATCTACCAGGACTGAGCGGTACAATACGGTCGGACTGCCCACTTGCCAGCATGTGGTGGCTGCCATAACCTTCTGGATTAATCTGCAAATAGGCATTCATTTGCCCAATAGCATCACCATCATCGCTAGCCAAGATTTGCTCTTTAATCATCTCAACCGGCGGTAATGGCAAGTTTTTTAGCAAGGCCAAACGCTGAGCGTTATCGCCTTTATTGACCACCAACTCGATAAGCTGACGCGCATCGATGGGTAAATCCGGGGTGTTTTGCGCCAATAATGCTAGATGATAGGCACCGGCAGCATCTTGATCAGCGAAGATACGCTGCTCAATAGCAATATAAGTCGCCTCGGTTGCGCCGCCTGCCACGCTTAAATGATGAATACATTTAAGGGCAGAATTTGGCTCATTGTCTGCCATATCAATTAAACGGGTCGATTCGTTTTTTAAATGCTCGCGGCGTTTTTCGATGGCTACTTGTTCAGCCGCCTCTTGTTGCTCGGTTAATTCCGTGTTTGGTAATTGATTATTCATATAATCCTCTCTTTTATGCAAAATATATTTATCTTGGACACTATATGGGGCTAAAACCTATAAAAACAATAAATTGCATAGACAATAAAAAACCCGAATAGCCACTCTACCAAGGAAGGCTATTCGGGTTTACTGTGCTTCAATACTTCAAAAATGCTTTATAAACCCTTTATTGAGACATATAAGCTGCCCAATAAAAGCGCTTAAATATTAAGCAGCAGGACTATTGGCTTCAACCAAAGGCTTAAGCTCACCTGATTGGTACATTTGCAAAATGATGTCTGAACCGCCCATCAACTCGCCGTCAATCCATAACTGTGGGAATGTTGGCCAGTTAGCAATCTTTGGTAATGTTGCACGAATCTCTGGATTTTCCAAAATATTAACAAAGGCAAATGGACGACCGATTTGCGTCAGAACCTCAATTGATTTGGCAGAAAAACCACACTGTGGAAACTGCGGAGTACCTTTCATATAAAGGATCACTTTATTATCTTTGATTTGATCACGAATCAGCTGTTCAACATCGTTTGCAGCAGTATTTGGGGTTTGCTCACTCATATTTGGGGTTTGCTCACTCATAAAAGCTCCTATTTATTAAAACTATTATCAAAAAGAGGTATGTCACATTAAATTTGGCATGTAGCTGCTACATGGGGCGATTGCCATTATATTGCAACCATCATAGATCATTATAAGGGATTAAGCATCCGACATATTAACGTCAGAAACATTCATATTCGGCACCAATAATACCACGGCGTTGGCCATGATGCCCTCTTGCCGACCAGTGAAGCCCAGTTTTTCAGTCGTTGTGGCTTTAATGCTGACATTACTCACATCAGTTTGCAAGTCACTGGCGATATTTTCGCGCATCGCTTGATTATAGGGTGCCAATTTTGGGCGCTCACACATCACGGTAATATCAGCATTGCCTAGAGTATAACCGGCTGCTTGCACTTTACCATACACATAACGGAGTAGTACGCGCGAATCCAAACCGGCGTGCGCCGCATCGGTATCTGGAAAATGCTGCCCAATATCACCAAGTGCCAATGCGCCAAGCAGGGCGTCAGCAAGCGCATGCAGTACCACATCTCCATCAGAATGCGCAAGCAAACTATGCGTATGCTCTATTGGCACACCTGCCAGTATGACATATTGCTGCTGCTGGCCATTATTATGAAAAGCATGAACATCAATACCTTGACCAATTCTTATCATTATTATTCCAAGTGAATTAGGGGTGATTAAAATAATTTAGAACCACTATCTAAATTTCTCAAGCGCTTTTACTCACAGTAGGCGCGCATAGGTCGCCACCGCTTTCAATTAACTGTTATAATATGACGCTTATTTTATCACAATACCTAGACCAAAATACCCAGTCCAAAAAACGAGATGACCTTATCCGCTGACTAAGTCTATCACTCTTAGTCGTTTTATTGATGAATAGTGTCATTTCCAATTTTGGATAACGTATAAATTGTTGAGCAATTTTATGTCAGCCATGCCAAACACCTCACGCCTACCCGTTTCAGATTCTTTCAACGCCCAACGTCCTTTGACGCTTGCCGATATTGACAATCCTAGCAGCAAACACGTGATTGTCGGGATGTCGGGCGGCGTCGACTCTTCCGTATCTGCTGTTTTGCTCCAGCAAGCAGGCTTCAAAGTGGAAGGTCTGTTTATGAAGAACTGGGAAGAAGATGACGGCACCGAATACTGTACGGCGATGGATGATTTAGCAGACGCGCAAGCGGTGTGTGACAAAATCGGTATCAAGCTGCATACCGCCAACTTTGCGATGGAATACTGGGATCGCGTTTTTGAGCATTTCTTAGCCGAATATAAAGCCGGACGCACCCCAAATCCAGATATTTTATGCAACAAAGAAATCAAGTTTAAAGCCTTCTTAGACTATGCTTTGACCCTTGGTGCTGACTATATTGCCACCGGCCACTATACACGCCGCAGCATGAACTATACCAATGCAAATGGCGAAACCGTCGCCCAGCTCTTGTGTGGACTGGATAACAATAAAGATCAAAGCTACTTCTTACATGCGGTTGGCGGTGATAAAATTGCTAAGACCTTATTCCCAGTTGGCGAGCTTGAAAAACCAGTGGTGCGTCAAATCGCTGAAGAACATGATCTGATTACCGCCAATAAGAAAGATTCAACTGGCATTTGCTTTATTGGCGAGCGCCGCTTTAAAGACTTTTTGCAACAGTACTTGCCTGCGCAAAAAGGCGATATCGTCACCGACGATGGTCATGTGATAGGTCAGCATGATGGCTTAATGTATTATACTTTAGGTCAGCGCGGCGGCATCGGTATCGGCGGCGTCAAAGACCGCCCTGAAGAGCCTTGGTTTGTACTGGCAAAAGATTTGGACAAAAACCGTTTAATCGTCGGTCAAGGTCATGAGCATCCCATGATGCTAAGTAATGAACTACAAGCTTATAAGCTTGACTGGGTCGATGGCTTACCGCCTGCTGATATTTTTGGCCAAGATGGTTTACGCTGTATGGCAAAGTCGCGCTATCGCCAACCGGATCAAGCTTGTCGTGTATTTGCGCTGGATGAAAAAGGTTTACAGGTTAAAGTGTTATTCGATGAGCCACAGCGGGCGGTAACTCCTGGTCAATCAGCGGTATTTTATATTGATGAGGTTTGTTTAGGTGGCGGTGTGATTGCTGTTATTGATGCGCCTTGTGGGTTTTAATTTTCAGGTCTTACTCGATTACGGCGTAAATACTATAAGTCAATTGAGCGACTGGCTGAAGCTCTGAGGTAAATTGATAAAAACGAATATCATAGCTTCCCGGAGTCCAGCCATCATATGGTTTAAAACTTACCCAATTCTGATTACTGTTAGCGATGATATTCTTTTTCTCAAATAATAACACTTGCCCTGTTTGATTATTAACCCATTTTACAAATACAAAAGGGCTAGCAGGGGCTTTACCATCTGTGTCCAAATGCGCAAATAGCTTAGTATCTTTATTCAGGGTTGAAATATCTAAAGAGTTTGGCGGCATTACTGGACTTAAAGATAATTTTACATTGCCTACTAATGGTTGATTGTCATTTGATTTGTATAGTTCTTCGACAGCTCGCTGGGCAAACCGTCTTTTATCTGAGATAACATCACTGGAGCCTTTTGCCATAAATTTATCAACGTACTGACCTAGGACGTAATCCGGCATATCATTAACGATATTTATAGCTTGCTGCTGTGAGTAATCATTAATAGAGGGAGATGATACCTTTGTGTTTGGATCAGCTGATAATTTTCCTGCGCCTATATTATTTGCGTAACTCTCTAACTCCACTAAAGTATTACTTACTTGATTAGAGCCATTTTGATTATTTGTGTCTATAGGAGTTTGCCGTTTTGTCTGCATAACCCGATCCATTTGCTGTTTGGTCATAAACAAATAGGTGCTTAAAACACCAAATAAAAAGGCAACAAGAACAGATGAGATAAATAAGGTTTTGTCTTTCATAAGATATCGATGGTTTAATACTATAGTTGATTGAGTTGAAGACTTCTGATTATAACTTTTAGAACATAAAAAAAGCATCCACTACCCGTGTGAATGCTTTTAAAAATAAATTGACTTATCTTTTTAAGCCGATAGATATTATTTAGCACATTGAACTATATAACCATTAAAGTTGAGGCTACCAGCAGATATTCCTCCTGAAATTTTTGAGCCTAAAGTAACGGTATTGCCCGAACATTCATAACTGCTTTCTTTACCGCCATTAACACTAGGAATTGCGAAAGTACATGTGCCTTCTCTAGGTACATATACATTGTTACCTTCAGATTTACATTTAGCAATAGTAGGCTTGGGAGGAGTTGTAGGTTGCGTATTCGGAGTTGTAGGTGTTGAGTTAGAGCCCGTGTAAGATGAACCACTACTATCTGAGTCACCACCACAAGCAGTTAGAATCAAAGTAGATCCTAATAATAAGACGCCCAATAATTTATTCATTGTTTGTTCCTGGTTTGATATGAGTTTGAGTTAATCCGGCAATATATCACTAGCTATTTATTAAGTAAACATTATTTTACTAATGCGATATTTGTTTTTTAACTTAATCTTATTTATAAACAGGTTATAATTGTGCCACTAAAATTTCTGTACTGTGTTATTTACTATTTTATTTACTGTTAAATGAGGCTCCTTCATGACTCCACTTACCGCACTTTCCCCAATCGACGGTCGTTACGCATCTAAAGCCGACAGCTTGCGTCCTTACCTATCTGAGTTTGGTTTAATTAAAGCCCGTGTCACCGTTGAGATTCGCTGGTTACAGTCATTGGCGGATAATAGCGAGATTGGTGAATTAACAGCATTTGATGCTGATACCAATGCCTTTTTAAACAGCATCGTTGATAACTTTAGTGAAGCGGACGCGCAAGCGATTAAAGATATCGAAGCGACCACTAATCACGATGTCAAAGCGGTTGAATATTTTATTAAAGATAAATTCCGTGGTCAGGCAGCGCTTGAGGATTCATTAGAATTCATTCATTTTGCTTGTACCAGTGAAGATATTAATAACTTGTCATATGCGTTAATGCTAAAAGACAGCCGCGAAATTGTCGTTGCTAAAATGCAGCAAGTCACTGATAGCATTGTTGATTTGGCGCTTACTCATGCTGATCAGCCTATGTTGTCACGTACGCATGGTCAGACGGCTAGCCCAACGACCCTGGGTAAAGAGATGGCAAACGTCGCTTACCGCCTAGCCCGCCAAATCAAACAAATCGATCAAGTTGAGCTACTCGGTAAAATTAACGGCGCGGTCGGTAACTATAATGCGCATTTCTCAGCGTATCCCGATATTGATTGGCAAGCGCATGCTGAGCAATTTATTGACCAGCGCTTAGATTTAACCTTTAACCCGTATACCACGCAAATTGAGCCGCATGATTATATTGCTGAATTGTTTGATGCAGTTAAACGCTTCAATACCATTCTAATCGATTTTAACCGTGATATTTGGCAATATATTAGCTTAGGCTATTTTAAGCAACGCCTAAAAGACGGTGAAGTGGGTTCTTCTACCATGCCGCATAAAGTCAATCCCATTGATTTTGAAAATTCAGAAGGTAACTTGGGCGTTGCCAATGCCATGCTAGCTCATTTGGGTGAAAAGCTACCAATTTCGCGTATGCAGCGCGATTTGTCAGACTCTACCGTGTTACGTAATATCGGTGTCGGTCTGGCGCAAAGTATGATTGCATTTGATGCCTGCTTAAAAGGTGTGAGCAAACTTGAATTAAATGCGCAGCGCCTAAATGATGATTTGGACAATGCCCAAGAAGTATTGGCAGAGCCGATTCAAACAGTTATGCGTCGCTACCGTGTCGAAAACCCATACGAGAAGCTAAAAGCTTTGACTCGTGGTAATGCCATGACTCGCGAGGCTATGCTGACATTTGTTGAAAGTGATGAATTAGATGCGGTTAGCGATGCGGATAAAGCTCGTCTACGTGAAATGACGCCTGCTACTTATACGGGTAACGCAACTGAACAAGCTCGTACCATTAAAGAGTGGATTGCTAAGATTTAATCGCTAGCTATTAATCACTAGTTATTAGTCATAGCTAGCAAAAATAAGTGTCCACCATGCAGCAAAACTTTGTGCATCGAAATTTTAAACCGGTAGTTGTCAGTACTATGGCGGTGTTTATCGTCATGGTATTGGCAAGTATTGAGCCTTTAGAATGGTCAAGCTATCTGCTGCATCAACTGGGTACGCTGCTTTTTTTAGCCTTGATGTTTATTGCTTATCGCTACTGGTTTATTAGCTCGCGCTCTTACGTGCTCGCTGCCATATTTATATGTATTCATATTATAGGCGCACGCTATCTATATTCGTATGTACCTTATGATGATTGGACGCAGCAGCTATTTGGCATACAGCTAAGCGAACTATTTGGTTGGCAGCGTAATATGTATGACAGGCTGGTTCATTTTAGCTATGGGCTTTTGCTATTTAGAGCGATGGTTGAAAGCTCAAAATTTATCTTTAAGATTCAATCAATCAAGCTTTTAATCGCTATTGCCCTCATGATCAATATGTCATCAAGCTTGCTTTATGAGCTACTAGAATGGGGCATTGCGACGACTTTATCACCAGAAGCCGCGGAAGCTTATAATGGTCAGCAAGGCGATATGTGGGATGCCCACAAAGACATGGCTTTAGCATTACTTGGCGGGCTTATTGCGGCAACCATTCTTTTATTTCAAACTCGTGATACGCACATTATCACTGAGTAATTAAAGAAACTCGTTGATAAGCAAAGGTTTTAATCGTCTTTTTTATCATCACTATTGCCCGGTATGATGGCTTTACCGACGGCGACTGTACCCTTGACCACGCCTTTTGTGGTTTTATAAGCGATTTTTGCTGGTACAGTCACAATCTTGTGCACACAAGCTTGTAATAAAAATATGCTCGCGATAATGACGATAAAATGCAGTTTTTTCATAAAATTCCTATAAATCATTAGATGATCTGATGGTGGCTATTAATACCGTAATAATTAAAACTATAACCATTAAAACTATAGTCGTTAAAAATATAGCAATAGCCGTCAGATGGATTAGCATCATAAACTATTAAAATTATTCTATAAAGCATCTCTTGTTATTTCTCTTATACCCATTTTTAGATATGGATTTATCAATGACTTCAATTCCTCTTTGTTTACCCGATTCTATTACTCCTGAGCAGTTTTTAAGCGAATATTGGCAAAAAAAACCTTTACTTATTAAGCAAGGTTTACCGCAGTTAATTGGCATGTTTGAGCCAGACGATATGCTTGGTTTGGCATTAGAAGAAGACGCATCAGCGCGCCTACTAATCCAAGCCGCAACTAAGCAACAAGGTCTACCACAATGGCAACTTAAAAAAAGCCCGCTAACTGAAACTGATTTTGATAACCTGCCAGAGCAATGGACTGTGCTGGTGCAAAACCTTGAGCAATGGTCACCTGAGCTTGGTCAATTATGGCAAGCATTTGACTTTATCCCGCAATGGCAGCGCGATGACATTATGGTTTCTTATGCCCCCAAAGGCGGCTCGGTTGGTAAGCATTATGATGATTATGATGTGTTTTTAGCCCAAGGTTATGGTCAACGTCGTTGGCAGTTGGGTAAATTTTGTGATAAAGCAACTGAGTTCGTTGCCGATGAGCCGATTAGATTGTTTGATGATATGGGCGAGATAATCTTTGATGAGATATTAGAAGCTGGTGACGTACTTTATGTACCGCCAAAATTATCGCACTTTGGCGTCGCTCAAGATGATTGCTTAACCTTTTCGTTTGGCTGTCGTCGTCCAAACTTAATGCAAATCATCGACAGCTTAGCTGATATCGCCACCAATGACAGCGATTTATTTATCCCAATGCTATTACCACAATCAATGCAAGCGTCTGGCGAACTGCAAGTAGATAGCATCGAGGCGATTAAAAACCAGTTATTACAAATGCTACAGTCTGAGCGCGGTGATGACATTATTCGTCAAGCAGTGTCCGAAGTCGTTAGTAAACGCCAATATGACGCGCTGATGCCAGAAGAAACCCTGGATACCGATGAGCTCATGCAAGCGCTAACTACAGGCGCGACGCTACAAGCAGACTATAGTAATCGTTTGCTTTACCGTCAGACCAATGATGGCATCGTGTTATATGCCAATGGCCAACGTCTCGATGGCTTGGATGATAAAGCGACCGCTGTCCTCATACGTTTGGCTAATGGTGAACATTTACAGAGTCAAGATGTAATAGATGTTGACCCAGATGAATTAAGTGAGTGGCTTGAAAATGGCTGGGTGTGGATTGATTTTGCTGAGTAATTTCTAGCTTACTCATAATAAACTATATTTATATCAATAAAAAAACCGATATCTAATTTAGAAGATATCGGTTTTTTATTACCTATTTTTCAAATAGGGTTTGGCGTCCTACCTCTATCACACACCGCTGAGCTTTTGTCACTATTAAAAAAGCAATATAGTCGCCAAGCAAATTCGTGATTAAAGCATCTAATCTGTTCCCAGCTCAAGTAAGCTGGCGTTACCACCAATCGCTGTGGTATTAATGGTTCTTACGCGTTCAGTGACGAAGCGATACAGATAATCAGGCGTGAGCATCTCTGACAAGCCTTCCATATCGGTAACAGCAATCACTTGCGTTAAGATACCATCGGTATTGGCAAGCTCCTGACTAATCGTTTGTACCTCGCTTTGATTACCAGCGACAGCCGCTTGCGCTAGGCGGTCAATATATAATAGCGTAACGGTTTGCGAGTCATTAGCCACACTCAGCACGTCATCACTAATGCCCGTCTCGTACAGTATTTTTGCCGCCTCATTGCACATCTCATCTTGGCTTGGGCAATGTAGTATCACCTCGTTACCCGTCAATAATGCGGCGATTAACTGCCCAAGTACTGCCATTGCGCGAGCAGACTCAGCGCCGATGACCATGGTTTTGCCACGAGCGGTTACGTATAAATCATTGGACTCACCCGTCGCGCCCGTCATACGCTGCACTTCATCTAGACTGGGCGCGGCACTCAATAAATGATTGAACAAACGCTTTGCTTTATTAGCATCGCCAGTCAGCAACGCCAATTTTGCAATAGCCGCTTGTAGATAAGTTGCGCGATTGACCGCGCCAAGTAATCGCCAAGATTCACAAACTTGGGCATGATTCTTTTTAAATTCAGTCGCCATCTTGCTACTCCTTATGCGATTTGTGTTTGAGTGAGTGATTCAGTCGTATTGTTTTGGTTTGCAGCGCTGCTATGCTCATTAGTCATTGACTCAGAGCGCAGCTGCATGAGACGTGCCACGTAGTGCGGACCACCTGCTTTCGGGCCCGTACCAGAGAGACCACAACCGCCAAATGGCTGGACGTTGACGACCGCACCAATTTGGTTACGGTTGATATAGGTATTACCGACAAACGCACGGCGTTCAATATGCTCGACAATATTTTCAATACGGCTATGAATACCCAAAGTCAAACCAAAACCAGTACCGTTAATAGCATCAATAAGCTGATTGAGGTCAGTCGCTTGATAACGCAGCACATGCAATATCGGACCGAAATGCTCGCCACCGATGACATCGATACTTTTTACCTCGATCGCCGTTGGCAATACAAAGGTAGATTGCTCTTGGCTGACAACCGAGCTTGCACTCATAGGCGTCTGCGCCAAAATAGTTGCGGTTGGCTCAGCGCTCATACGTTCGATATGCGCTTCTAGACTGCGCTTGGCGTCTGCATCAATTACCGGACCCACGTCTGTGGTTACGTGCAGTGGATTACCAACGATCAACTCAGCCATAGTACCTTGCAGTAACTCGATTAAATCATCCGCGACTTCTTCTTGTACGCATAATATACGACACGCTGAACAACGCTGACCTGCCGAACCAAAGGCTGACAATACCGCATCTTTAACCACCTGTTCAGGTAGTGCGGTTGAGTCAACAATCATAGCATTTTGACCACCCGTCTCAGCAATAAAGACCGGTAGCTCACCATTAGCTTGCACATGATTATTTAAGCTTTGGTTGATACGCTGCGCCGTTTGGGTTGAACCAGTAAAAATGACACCTGCAATATTATCCGCTGCCGTCAAAGCACCGCCAACATCACCCGCACCCGTCACTAGCTGTAATGCTTCTGCTGGCACACCTGCTTGGTACATTAATTGGGCAGCGAAATGCGCAATTAAGCTCGTTTGTTCAGCAGGCTTAGCCACGACGGTGTTACCCGCTGCTAGTGCAGCCACGATTTGACCAGTATAAATAGCCAACGGAAAGTTCCAAGGGCTGATACATACGAAAGTACCGCATGCTTTATAAAC
Source organism: Psychrobacter immobilis (assembly GCF_904846175.1). Taxonomy (GTDB): domain Bacteria; phylum Pseudomonadota; class Gammaproteobacteria; order Pseudomonadales; family Moraxellaceae; genus Psychrobacter; species Psychrobacter immobilis_E. The sequence continues at coordinate 230,452 of NZ_CAJGZM010000001.1, forward strand.
TTGACGAGAATCTTTACCAGACAAATCGGTGAACTCGTGCACTACAGTGTCTAAACGCTCTGCTTCGTCGGCATAAAAGCGACAAAAATCAACCGCTTCTTTGATTTCATCAATACCATCTTGCATGGTTTTACCAGCTTCAATTTGGCATAGTGCCATCAGTTCCGCATAGTTTTCTTCATACAAGTCCGCCACTCTACGCAATATAGCAGCCCGCTGCGCTGCCGGTACTGCTTGCCATGCACTTTGTCCCGCAACTGCCGCATCGATGGCTCGACGTGCCAATTCAGCATTGGCATATTTTACGTCACCCGCGATGACTTCATGATTCCAAGGTGCACGTACCGTCTGCGACTCAAGTTGTTGAGAAGCGCCATTGGCTTCATAGTCGTTAACCGCTTTACCATTGATAATAGAAGTCGCTGACCACGTCTTATGTAGATGGCTATCGATAGCATCCTTAAACGGTAGCCATTGTGACTCCACAAAGATATTGGGACCGAAACTGGCACGGCGCTTACCGTAGATATCTAACGGCAATGGAATATCAGGATTGTGTAAGGTATCGTTGGTCAATAACTTATCGTATGGATGCACGGTCAGTTTATCAATTGGATAAGACTTGTCTAATAGCTGATGAACAAACGAGCTATTGGCACCGTTCTCAAGTAAACGACGGACCAAATACGGCAACAAGTCTTTGTGCGCGCCAACCGGTGCATAGATACGTACCGGAATCTGATAGGCTTGCAGAATATGGTCATAAAGAGCATCGCCCATGCCGTGTAGACGCTGAAACTCAAAATCTCGATGCGCACTCATGGTCATAATCGACGCTAACGTGTGCGCATTATGGGTAGCAAACTGCGGCCAGATGAGTCCGCGTAAATGATCTGATAATAAGAAGCGCGCGCAAGCAAGATAGGCAGTATCTGTACCTTCTTTACGTGTCCAAACAGGATAGCCTGACAGACCTTTTTGCTGAGCCAATTTAATCTCAGTATCCCAATACGCCCCTTTGACCAAACGTACTGGAATACGATCGCCAACCTCAGTTGCCAAGCGTGCTAACCACGCTAAAATAGCAATCGCGCGTTTAGAGTAACCTTGCACCACAATACCTAAGCCGTCCCAACCGGCTGTTAAATTATCACGGTATAAAGCCTCAAACAGTTTTAAAGAAATCTCAAGACGGTCGGCTTCTTCCGCATCAATACTGATATCAACATTGACTTCACGTGCCGCTTCAATCAATAGTAGGCAACGCTGGCGCAACAGACCCATGACTTGCGCTTCTTGAGTCGCTTCATAACGCGGATGCAATGCCGAAAGCTTGATAGATACCGACGGCTTTGGCATGCCTTCTTTCACTTTAATACTGGCAGTGGCTTTAATCGCATGCAAATAATCGTTAAAGTATTTTTCCGCATCTCTATGAGTAATTGCCGCCTCACCTAGCATATCGAATGAATAGGTATAGCCTTTATTACGATAAGGTTGGCTGTTTTTATTAGCGCCTTCTATGGTTTCGCCCAATACAAACTGATGACCCATGATACGCATGGCTTTTTGCATGGCACTGCGAATGACCGGCTCACCCATCTTTTTGGTCATACGATCCAAAAACCCTGAGGCCGTAGTATTGCTATCAATACTGACCACACGGCCGGTCATCATCATGCCCCATGTCGAGGCATTGACGATAAAACCGTTGTCATTTTTGAGGTGTTTTTTCCAATCTGCCACACTCATTTTGTCATGAATCAGCGCGTCAGCCGTATAATTGTCTGGTACCCGAATTAATGCTTCGGCCAAACTCATCAGCAAGATACCTTCTTGGGTATCAAGGCTATATTCGAGTAATAACGAATCAACCATTTTGACTGCTTTGCCATCATTACGTACGTGCTCGACCAGTTGGCGTGTCTGCGTGGCAGCCGCTTCACGTTCGCTATCAGTCGGCTTGGCAAGTGGCAATAACTCGGATAACCAACGCTCTTCATCAACGCTATATAAAGGTGAGATACGAGCGTGCAGCGTTTCTGACGACTGGGTAATATAGTCTGGGGATAGCAAATCTGCTGGCTTAAATAAAATCGGCTCTTGCGGGGTAAACTGGTCTACTGGGTTCATAAAAACTCCATAACTATCGTTTAAAAACCATAATAAATAGCGCAGTAAGAACTCTAGTGATGTTGTAAGACATTCATAATCAATATTGAATTAAACAATTAAATTAAACAGTTAAATTGAATAATAGTCATCAATGGATGTTTACAACAATCAGAGTTCCAACAGCGCCATCACAAAACGAGGAAATCCAGCATAGGCTGGAAGCGGTCAAGTAGGTCGTTTTAGTGTTAAACGGGCTACATTAACAATATAAAGGCAACAACGAACAGCTAAGCGGCATTAGTGCCTTCTTCTTGTTAGTAGTGAATGGAGAGTAATGCTCAGATGCAGTATCTTTTCAATAAAAACGGATCTGTCATCTTATATGACGCAAATTCACTGTAAGAAAAACCTCTACGGCGTTGATTGAGGTGATGCGCTTAGCTTAGCTTGGTCATGGTAGCATGAAAAAAAGCCTCAAAGCCCCGCTGTTACTTATCTTAACCAAGAAAGATATTCTTTAAAAACAATTGGTTATTAACGCTATCGCAAATGTGACGCTTTGGTTATAAATATGGGTTTACTATTAGCCATTAATTATTTTTCCAATCAACAGCTTGGATTTATTTACCATTACCGTTTACCTTTAAACATAAAAAACCCTCCTTATCAATTGATGAATAAGAAGGGTTTTTAGAAACGGTTAAGTCCATTATAAATTTAGCTATTTATAATGGACTTAACCGTATAAATAATAGCTAGACCGATTATAAGAATACCAATTTAGCCAATAAAATAGCCGTCAATACCCAAACAGCCATGGTAATCTCAGAGAACTTACCTGTCATCAGCTTGACGGCGGTAAAGGTAATAAAACCAAGCGCAATACCATCAGCGATAGAGTACGTAAGCGGTGTCAATAACAGCACGACAGCGACTGGAGCGGCTTCGGTTAAATCTTCCCAGTTAATATCCTTTAGAGTAAATAACATCAATACCGACACATAAAATATCGCGCCAGCGGTTGCATAAGCAGGAATCATACCGGCGAGTGGCGCAAAGAAAATACTTAGTAGAAACATCACGCCAACGGTCACGGCCATCAGACCCGTACGACCGCCTGAAGCAACGCCTGAGGCACTTTCGATATAACTGGTCGTCGATGACGTACCTAACATAGCACCAGCAACCGTTGCCGTTGAATCAGCAAGCAGCGCTTTGTCCATATTGGGGATATTACCGTCTTTATCGATTAAGCCCGCTTTATTGGCGATACCTACCAAACTGCCTGCGGTATCAAACAAATCAACAAACAAGAAAGCAAAAATCACACTAATCATGCCGATATCAAACGCACCTGCAATATCAAGCTGCATAAGTGTTGGGGCAATCGATGGCGGCGTCGACATGATGCCAGTGAACTGTGTATGACCAGTGATTAAACTAATAATGGTCACGAGCAAGATACCAATGGTAACCGCGCCAGGAACTTTTTTATAGACCAAACCAATGATAATAAAGAAGCCAAACGCTGCCATCATTGGTGAAAATGACGTCATATCACCGAGCATGACCAAGGTGGCATCACGACCCACGATAATGCCAGAGCTTTGCAAGGCAATAAACGCCAAAAATGCACCGATACCAGCAACGATACCTTGTTTAAGGCTGTTCGGAATGGCATTGATAATCCACTCACGAATCTTAAATAGGCTCAACAGGATAAATAAACACCCTGATAAGAATACCGCACCTAATGCTGTCTGCCACGCATAGCCCATACCAAGCACGACACCATAGGTGAAAAAGGCGTTTAGCCCCATACCCGGAGCCAATGCAACCGGCAATCTTGCGTAGATGCCCATAATAAAGCAACCTACTGCCGCTGCTAAACAAGTAGCAACAAATACGGCGCCTTTATCCATACCCGCTTCGGCTAACACGTTAGGGTTTACAAAGATGATGTAAGCCATCGTCAAAAAGGTTGTAATACCGGCTAGGATTTCCGTTTTGATCGTGGTGTTTTCACCATTGATTCCAAAATAGCGTTCAATTGCATTCATAAGTGTCGCGCCCAGCTTGCTAGTGAAAAAACAAATTTATTGCGCCTAAAATAAAGAAGACGTCAGCAAAAAAATTGCGACGTCATTATCAAAAGGCAGCGGTAACAAAGTGCAACATTCTAGAGAAATTAGCGTGTAAATTCAATCATTACCCGTGCCTTGTGGGTACAAAACTGCAATTTAGCACAATTAACTGTGACTAAGCGAACAATGTTTCAGCGCTTAGTCAATCTTTATTATTATTCTTACTTCAAAGCTTTTTATTTATCATTTTACACTTTAACACTATAATAAATGACCTTTTCCTCATTTCACAGTACACTAGGGGGTTGTGGCGAGGAGACAGGATAAAAATCTGATGAGAATACCTGCTTGCCTCTAGCAGCTATAAGCATTTAGCCAACCACATAAAAGCCGTTATTATTAATTACCCATGAGCCTAACCCATGCCTGAATCATTAAATATTGTCGACCTGATCACCCAAGCCAGTCTATTGGTACAGATTGTGATGGCATTGTTATTATTAGCCTCGTTACTCAGTTGGGTGATTATTTTTCGTATGAGTGCCCGTTTAGGTACGGCTAAAAACTTCGACCAACAGTTTGAAACTTGGTTTTGGTCAGGAGAAGATTTGGCAAAGCTCTATCAAGGCGTGCAAGGTTCACCTGAGCGCCAAGGTCTTGAGCAGATTTTTTATGTCGGGTTTTCAGAATACTTAAGAATGCATAAAAAACGCCAACCTAAAGATGACATTATCGATGGCGTTGAACGTAAGCTTCGTGTTGGATTGGGACGTCAGCAGCAGTTATTAGAGTCAGGATTGACGACGCTGGCAAGTATTGGCTCAGTCGCACCTTATGTTGGTTTATTTGGTACCGTTTGGGGCATTATGAATGCCTTTTTGGGACTGTCACAAAGCGAACAAGCAACGTTAGCCACTGTGGCTCCCGGTATTGCGGAAGCCTTGATTGCTACTGCCATGGGTTTGTTTGCCGCTATTCCTGCAGTATTGGCTTATAATCATTTTACCGCCAAATCAAGCCGCTTATACGACTCGCGTGCCCTATTCTGTGACGAGATGACAGGGATGCTACAACGCGAAACCAGTATCGAGAATCCGCAGCCTAGTACGCAAGTAAGCCAAGTCAATCCAGTTAATAAAAGCACTCAGGTAACTGGTCTATGAAACAAAGTCCCTATCGCCGTGAGAAAAAAGCGCTCAATGCGGAGATGAACGTTGTTCCTTATATCGACGTCATGTTAGTGCTCCTAGTGATATTTATGGTCACCGCGCCGATGCTGATTACAGGCGTCGACGTTGATTTGCCAAAAGAGCAAACCAATACTATGAGCCAAAGCCAGCTACCCGTGATTGTATCCTTAACCGACAGTGGCGAGATTTTTATCAGTTATGAGAATAATATCGACTTGCCGATTAGCGAGCCGGAACTGATTGATACGCTATCCAATCTGCAAACTCAAAGTAGCGAAGTGGGTGCACAGCCTTTACAGGTGATGATCAATGCCGATCAAAATAACCAGTATGGCGCTATTATGACCCTGATGGCAACCTTACAACAAGCAGGCATTCAAAAGGTAGGACTATTGACGGGCGCACCTTTACCCGCGCCTGCATTATAATATGCCCACTCTTAGCGCAGTTGGTTATAATAAAGTAGATAATTTGATGAAGCTCTTTTTCCAGTCTCATATTTTTCAGTTTCACGTTCTTGAGTACCCTATTTTCGAGTACCGCATCCTTGAGTATCCTGTTTTCGAGTATCAGTGCCATGCGTAATGCGCCGACTGTTTATGTGCCGACCGAACCTGAAGGTAACGGGCTAACCTTGCCTACGTTTCTAAGTATACTGGCACATGGTCTTGTGATTGCCATCTTGATTTATAGTTATCAGAATATGGAAGTCGAGACCGCGGGTACTATTGAGACGGTCATGATATCCCCTGAGCAACTGGCTGAGATGCAAGGACAGATAATTGCCAATCGTGCAGCAGCGGCCAGCGCCATGCAAACCGACGGCAGTTCAAGTGGCTCATCAAGTAATATGTCAGAAAATAGCACTGATAGCAGTACCAGCTACGACAGCCAAACTCAGTCAAACTCTGAGCGTGTGCCTGTTTTTACTCATTCCAATGATCCCGCTAGTCGCCCGATGTTGATGAGCGAAGAGCAACACCAACGTCTACTTGAACAAAATCAAGATTATGAGCGTAATATGGCGGAATGGGCAGCGCAGTTAGATGAATCTGTGCTCGAAGAACATGATCAAGTTGAACAAGACAAAAGACAACAGCTTATTGAAGAGCAAAAAAGGCTGGGTGATTTTCGCAACAAGCAAAATAACCCGCCTAAGATTAAACGCCCTACTGCTAATGATAGAAATATAGAAATCAATACCGGTGGTTCTGGCAGTGCAACTCAAACGCTTAGCCTAGGAGATGATGGGCAGTCAACATTATCTGGTGACGCCACGACCTCAAGTACCGCAAAAGGCAGCAGTCGCTCGGCATCAAGTGGCAACCGCGGTGCCAGCAACAGTGAAATTGTCAACCTCATCAAACGCAACTATAATCCACCGACAGCAGCGAAAGGCTCGACGCAGCGCACCACCTTAACCATCACTGTCAATGCCAGTGGTAATGTGGTGAGTGTCTCCGCCTCAGGGCCTGACAGCGCGGTCAATGAAGCTGCTAAGCAAGCGGTGTTAAATACTGGCAGCTTACCGATTGATGCCGATGACCCTAAATATCCTACCTTTACCATACAGTTCAAGGGCAGCAATTAACCAGTTGCTCTAAGACGATATTATTGCTAACTTTAGCTTAAACATCATTGCTAACACTTTAGTTTGAATGACTTAATACTCACTACGATACATTTATAACTGCTGCGATAGCATTTAACCGTTAGTTTACCGCCTATAACAAACATTACCCCAACCTAGGAGTTCGATTTGGTCATGCGCATCCATAAACAACTATGCCTCTCTTTACTTGCCAGCACCTCAAGCTTATTGCTTGCTCCTAGCGTCTTTGCGGCACCCGTCGTTTTAGAATTGGATTATGAGATTCCAGTACAGCAAAGCCAAGTGGCTTTTGTGCCCTTTGCCGGTGACACTACCTTATCGTCTATTATCTCGAATGATCTAAGCAAAACAGAGCTTAAAGTCACTAGCCAAAACCTACCGCAGCAGCCGCATAGTAGTGGCGAATTAGCAGGCACGCTACCGGTTTGGCAAAGTATGGGCATTCCTTATCTTGTCATCGGTAGCACGGGCAGCAATCGCGGTAAAGTTGTCACCGATTATGAAGTTATTGAGGTTAAAACAGGACGCGTGATAGAAGGTAAGCAAACGTTAACTGCTGATAACAATAAAGAAAGCATGCGTTATGCAGCTCACGTTATCGCTGATAAAGTATATGAGCTTATCACCGGCATTCCCGGTGACTTCTCAGGACGTATTGCCTATATCGAAGAGATTGGCACTGGCAAAGAGAAAGTATCACGCCTAAAGGTCATGGATGCTGATGGCGAAAACGCCAAAACTATTACCGAGGTGGCAGGCTCTATCTTCTCGCCTACATGGTCACCTGATGGCAATCGCATTGCCTATTCAGTCCAGCGCGATAAATCTTACCCTGTTATCTATATACAAAGCGTGAGCGGTGGTGGTGCGACACCATTAACGCCATTCCCAGGTAGCAATCTCAGCCCATCGTTTTCACCAGATGGTAGCAAAATACTGTTTTCTAGTAGCTTTGAAGGCAGTGCCGATATTTATGAGATGAGCGCTAGTGGCGGTCAGCCTCGACGTATCACCAATTGGCCAAGCAGTGAAGTACAACCAAGCTACGCACCAGATGGCAAATCTTTTGTCTTCGTCAGTGACCGTGCAGGGTTTAACAAACCGCGCATCTATCGTTATGAATTTGGTTCAGGACGTACGACTCAAGTATCAAATAGTGGTTATGCGACCAGTCCGCAGTTTAGTAGCGATGGCTCACAGATTGCTTTTTTAAGTGGTCGCTCAGCTGCCATCATGAACAGTGGCGGCGCAGTGACTGCCAACTTGGGCAATACGGGTATCGACGAAGCCCCAAGCTTTTCGCCCAATGGTAAGCGCGTGGTTTACGCCTCAAAGCAAGGCGGTAAAGGCGTACTGACCATCAAATCACTGAACGGTGGCGAATCCTTTGGTAAATCTGGTCAAGGTACTATCCGCTCGCCCGTTTGGTCATCGAGCCCTAAATAGCTTAAGTAACTTGTCATTTTACCAATTAATAAGATTCTAGGAATTAAACCTTAGATATAAAAAAGCGCCTAATAAATATTAGGCGCTTTTTTTGATTTCAAAGAATGGTGCGACTTTTATAGTTAAAATTAGCTATAAGTAAGTAAAAACCAATACTTAAAAACTGTTAGCTAAAACATTAACTCATTGCATTACTCATCACTTGGATCGCTAGCTGGCGGAACCGCATGTCTTAGCTGTGCCACATCTTCAGCGGTAACCGTATCAGTAAAACCGTTTAAATCACTGACGACATACTGAGTGACCGCCGCCATCTGCTCATCATTCATCATCTTATGAAACGATGGCATGCCACGAAAGCCATTGATTAAGATATCAATGATGTAATACTTCGATTGCATTTTGCTGTTATTAGCGAGTGGCGGATAATAGCCTGCGCCATAAGCGCCCTCGCCTTTATGCATATGACAAGCAGCGCAAGAGTCGTGATACAGCTTTTTACCATCTGTCGTCACAAACGCATTTGTTCCTTCAAACTTTGCGTCCCATTCAGCAATACCTGGATCATTTTCCATAGTAGGAAGTGAGCTGTGATCAACGATATTGATAGCAGGTGCGGCAAGCTCCTCACGACTCATATAAACACCGCCCCAACTGCCTGTATTACGACTTGCTTGATAATCATCCGTTGTGACGGGGTCTTGCTCATGTATACTCGCCACCGTCTGTACGTCATCTGACTGTTGACTACAGCCTAAAATTGCTGCACTACTCATCCCAGTCAGCAACATCACAGTCAGCAGTTTGGGTGTCATGTTTTTCATGACTTTTTTCTTCACGATTGCATTGTCCATGATAGCCTCTGAATTCTTATAGTTATTCATATTAACCCAGCATTTTTGCTTTTTGGTGTAGGCGCTTGGCGGCATCCATACCAGATAAAATAGCGCCTTCTTGCCATGCCGGAATGTGTGAGCAATGCTCGCCTGTCAATACAATACGGTTATCAATACTGCACAAGGTGTCGTAATGCTGACGACGAGTCGACTCATTCCAAATACCATAACAACCAAGTGTCCATGGGATACGGTGCCATACCACTGACGTACCGGCACGGAACTCTTTTGGATACTGAGGATGGATATATTTACCATAAGCAAGCGCGACATTGATACGCTCCTGCGGAGTTAAAGTATTAAATTTATAAGAGGTTGGACCATAACCATAAGCGCCTAATAACACCCCCGTACCGTCTTTGAACATATTTTCTGAAGGATAAGCAATCTGTGCAATAGGCATATCAGTATAAGTCAAACCGCCATAAATCCACTCATCCTCTTCCCAAAAGCGGCGATTAAACTCTAAGCCTACTTTGTAAGAAGTCTCATAAGGCACCGCTGCCATGGCTTCTTTCATGGGTTTTGAAACGTTGATATCAAGTTGGGTCAGTACCGTTAGAGGAATATTACACACACACCAATCAGCACGGATGGTTTTGGTCGCGCCATTTGGGCTGTTACTGTCGACATAATCGACGGTAACGCCGCTTTCATCTTGATGAATTTTGGTCACTTTTGCATTAAACTCAATCATATCGCGGCATTCACGAGTAAATGCATCACCGATTTTCCCCATCCCGCCGACAGGCTGAAACATCGTTGGTTGGTGAGCATAGGTCATATGGTTACCATAAATATCCGCCCACATACCTGAATCTAATATCTCACTGATAGGTAAAGGCTTTGAGGGTTTCTCATCAGGCATCAAGCCACCACCCGGAAAAACACTATAACCACGATGCTTACTGGTCGCATTGCTGGCACGGTAGCGATAGTCTTTATCGAGTACACCCCAACCCTTCAATCCTTCTAGTAGCTTTTCTTTATCTTCTTTATTCACAGAACGATCAAGACCGCCAACATTCACCGCTTTTGATAAAAGCTCAGATACATGCCCTTGGATGTCATTTTTTACATCACCTAAGCGCTGCGGTACACCATTAAAATGGGTACTACGGTGCAAATAAGCGCGGTCATTGGTTTGAATAAATGGCTGCATCTCGACGCCGAACTGTTTGCAATAATGGAAGACAGCATAATGATGACTAGGCAGACGCCATGGTCCACCATTGAAGTAATTACCCTCTTCAAAATCGCAAGTAACTTCTTCGCCGCCAAGCTCAGTATATTTATCACCGCTGTTGAGTGTCCAACTACGACCGCCACCACGGTTTTGAAACTCTAGTACTTTGACGTTATAGCCCGCTTTACGTAACTCGTAAGCCGCCGTCAGTCCGCCAAGACCGGCACCAAGAATAACTATACTAGCGCCCGGTGGCGCACCTTTGAGGTCGATGGTTTCTTTAAAGCTCGATTCTGAGGCAAATCCTAACGTCGTCATCGCCTGATACATGGCGGTTGCGCCCGCGGTTTTACCAATCATCGAGAGCAGTTGGCGCCGCGTGGGTGATTGAAGCATGTCTTTCATAATAGTATCCTTAAAGTAGTCGTTCGTGCACAACGGTAGGCAGTGGTTGTATTAATAAGCGCTTATTTTCATCGATAAGCATTTTTACTAATTTTCAGCTTGGTCTAATTCTGCGTTTATTTGCCAAACTGCCTTACTTACCGTATTGCCATTAACCCCTGTCTTATAATAATGGTCTAAAACGCATTGATAAGATTAATAACCCGCTATTTTATTTAATCTCTTGGTATCTGCACGACCCCAATTTAAATAAATTAAATCAAAATCGTAATGATAAAAGTCATGACAGATAGCTAAGTTGTCATTAACGACGGCGCTTAGAACATAAAATGGCTCGTATAATAAATATAATGACGAAAATAGCGACGATAATACCGATAATCGCCAGTAAGCCCGCGTACTTAATTAAGAAAGGCTTATCGACACCTGTTGTCGCGATGCGATCGATATCGGCAGCACTTACCTCACTATTTGCATGACCACCAAAACTGGTACGGACGTAGTTGGTAATGCCAGCAATCTGTTCGCTGTTTAGCTCTTCTGAGAATCCTGGCATGATAGGTGACGTGTTCGTCGCCCCTTCTACGCCGTGAAGAATCATATTGACAAGTGCATCAGGCTTTTCGCGGCGAAGACTACTCAGTCCAACGATAGGCGCATAACGCGCATCAGGCTGACCATAACCGTCGACCCCATGACAACTACCACATGCTGCTAGATATAAGGATTTAGGTGAATTGCTACCGCCGCTAACCTCTGCTTTTGCTTGGGCTAGATAATCTTTTTGCGCAAGCAAGTCATGAGTGATAGATTCATTGATGGGTGTTGGTAAACGTGCCACATTGACAGCAGATACATTGTCATCGGTTTGGATAGCAGGTACTGCTTTTAGATAAGAGGCAATTGCATTCAAATCTTCATTTTTTAGATAACGCGTACTGTGCGCGACTGCTTCGCCCATCGGACCACCAGCATAGGCACGCTGATCAAGCTCGCCCGTGCGTAGATAAGTGACAATATCTTGCTCACTCCAACTGCCAATACCACTTGATTCATCAGGTGTGATATTTGGCGCATGCCAATGACCGAGCTGCGCGCCTGATAAATACATTTTTTTATCAAAGCCCATAGTGCTATTACGCGGGGTATGACAAGTACCGCAATGCTCTAGATTATTGACCAGATATTCACCACGTTTTTGCGTCTCATTAAGCCCGTCACGCTTTTCAGTTGACGGTACATTGAGAAAATTCCAACCAAGCATTAAGCTACGGATGTTAAAAGGAAATGGCAGGTCAGTTTTTTGCTTAGGGGCTTCATCAACAGCCGGCACAGTTTGCAAATAAGCAAACAATGCGCTGATGTCTTCTTCTTTCATACCGCTATAAGAAGGGTATGGCATGGCGGGATACAGCATATGGCTGGGCGCACGACCCTTTTGCAGAGCGTTCTTTAAATCCGCTTCGGTATAATTGCCGATACCGTAACGTTTAGAAGGGGTAATATTGGTTGAATAAATATCTCCCATCGGAGTTTCAATCGCTGTACCGCCAGTGTAGTTCTCGCCATGGCAGGCCATACAGTCAGCAGCACGAGCAATGTAGGCACCGCGATTGACAAGCTCGCTATTGGCAGGGCTTACATTAGGCAAGCTAGCATTGGGTAAGTTGGCATTAGGAAGGTTAGCACCTTCAGCCATCACGGCGCTGGAGGTCATACCAATGACAAGCATCGATAACATCACAGAAAGTGGCTTCATAATATCCTCATATAGCTGGCACCTAGGGTGTTGTAATTATTGTTGGGACGAGGCATTTGATGTTGAGAAAATGATATTGAGTAAAGTCTTACGACTGGTCATACTCAATGAATAGTCCATTAAATGATGTAGCAAATCGTCCATAAATGCTTAATAAAGGAGTGTGATAAAAACAACTTAATAAAAGTAGTTAATGAGTATAGCTATTAAATATAGTTACTAAAGAATGTCTACTCACCTCACTAATGTAAGACTATTTCACGACTATTACTTGAATAGTAACTCATTTACTGCATGTTTTTACAAAACTTAAAGAAACGTTGAATCCATGCTAACTCTTAGTTAAATGATATGCTTTTTTATATTATAATTATAAATAATGCAATAAATCCCTTTAAAAACAATTACTAAAGTCGTATTAATACTTAATTTATTTATAAAAACGTATATATAGAGTGATTTATATTCTAAAACTTGTCTTTATTAGTTGTTTTTGATAATTTTGAGCGTACATAATAGATACATAGCCATGAGTTAGTGACAGCCTGATTTCGAGGAAAATTATTATATTACTAACAAATCCTCTTTTGCGTCTTACCTTATTTTGTTTATGATGAGCGCTATTTTAACGTTGCACTATTTTAATGGTGCTACTTATCGCCTGAGATGTTTTATGAAATCATTTGCCTTTATAACGTTACTTGCAGCGACGATGCCTTTGACAGCTTGCCAATCTTTTCAATTTGTCGAGAGTCCCATCCCTGTAAAAAACGTTCCTATAAAAACTGTTCCCGCCAAAGCGGTCATTGTTGACAGCATATCCGCTACGACTGCACCTGCTTCAGATACCACCGCGCCTACTAAAACTATTCCTAATAAAACTATCTTTGATAAAGTCTCAGTACAAAATAACGCGCCATAAAACCAATGAAAAAGCAGATACCGGATGGATATCTGCTTTTATATTTTACGCTTAATAAATTATTTATAGCGACTGCTTACTCTAACTGTCAGAAGCTGCTATTTGTGGTTTAGGCTGATGTTTAATAATGGTCTTGGCTAAATGGTCGCCAAACCAAATAGCGGTATTAATATCGCCTTCTCCCGGCGTTTTCTCAGGTGGGCCGTCAAGCGACTGGGTCATCAAACCCAAAAAACTTGAGAGACGGTTTAAGTCATGCGCTTCGTGACCCGTTGGCATGAGTGGCATACCTATCCAATTCATCCCATGCTGCATGGTATAGAGACAAATTTGCTGTAGGACGGCAAGCTTATCACCGCTAAGACCGCCTGAATTGGCAAAGCCTGCTGCCCACTTCCCTTCCCATTTTCGATGATACCAACGTTTGGAGGTCTCATCCATAAAAGTCTTAAAACCTGCTGTCACGCTGCCCATATACACGGCGCTACCAAACACCAGCAAATCAGCTTCATCCAAAAAATCCCAATCGACATCATGAACATCGACCGCCTTGACCTGTGTTTCGGCTAATTGCTGACGCCCACCCATCACCACCGCTTCGGCGACGCGTTTGGTATGGCCGTAGTTACTATGGTAGATGACAGCCATTGATAAGTTGGCAACATCATTATCATGGGTTGAAATGGCAGACGCTGTGACAGATGTATTCATACAAACTCTAATAATGGCAATTAAAAACAAAACAAAAATAGAAAATAAAGAAGGGAGTCCGTTGAACTATCGCAATATGACCAGAACTCTTAACTAATCAAGAAAACTAGCGTGTTTATTATGGCATAACTACTCTATAGAAGCGCTGCGGCTAATAATCAATGCCATACGTCCTGTTGCAGCCTGCCCAAGATTCGTTTGACGCCGATAAGAATAATAATGCGGGTCAGCATAGCTGCAAGGTACAGTGGAGTCATTGCTGACTATAATCCCTGCACTATTTAATTGATCAGCAGCAAGCTTTGGTAAGTTCAGCTTAATTTTATCCGCTTCAGACGCTAAAACGTAGCGTTCTTCAAAGCTCTCTAAATGCTGCATTGATAAAGTCTGATTATCGATACAGCCTGCTAGCAGCTTATCTCGTACTTCCCTGCCGACCTCATAGTTTTCTTGACTGATACAAACCCCAATCCATGCCATGATTGGTTCAGCACTGCTAAAGCGCTCAGCCGTTGCTTTTATGACACCGCATGCCAGCCCTTGCCAGCCTGCATGGATAGCAGCTATCTGCCTCGTTGCTGGCTGGTATAAAACTATCGGCACACAATCGGCGGTCATAATCGCCAGCCCTAAACCTGCTTGCCGGCTAACCATGGCATCAGCAGCCATAGGCTCCATACTTAGCGCTGTCTTGTCAATGTCATGGATATGATTACCATGGACTTGATTAACCCAGTGTAAGCGCTCAATAGGCTTGCATTGTTTCGCTGTTAATTGCTCATTGATAACCGTTAATAGACGCATGCGATTGTTTAAGACGGTCTTTGCATTATCATTAACATGCAAGCCTAAATTTAACGAGCCATAACTTGCCTGGCTTTTCTCGTCTGTTTGCTGATAATCTTTTAAATTAACTGCACTAGCACCGTTATTATCATCGCTAGTAAAAGCGGCGGTTTGGAAAATCGCCACGTCATCAAGTTGAGCGAGCAAGGTAATAGGCAGATTGTTTGTTATGCTAGGCATGGTCGGTGCACCAGTTTTATCGTTATTATTAAAGCATTACCGCTAATTTATGCTTCTTAAATAAACATCATTAAGTCATTAATGATTATTCTTCGTCATAACCATCGCTTAAGACCGCCATCAATTGCTGCATGTCTTCAGGGATTGGTGTTGTGACTTCGATATCTTCGCCCGTCGTTGGATGAACGAAACCCAATGTATAAGCATGCAGGGCTTGGCGCGGGAAATTATTAATCGCTTGACGCTGCACTTCTGTTAAACCCGCACGCAATTGGCGACGACCACCGTATACGCGGTCACCGACTATCGGATAGGTAATATGGCTAAGATGCACACGAATTTGGTGAGTACGTCCTGTCTCCAGACTGACGTCCACTAAACAATAGTTATCGTTAAGCGGGGTCACGGTTAATAAATGCGTGACCGCCTCACGACCTGCCGTCATCACCGTCATTTTGGTACGCTGATTGCGATGGCGACCAATCGGCGCGTCAATACGGCGATGACGCAATAAACTTGCCGCATCCCCTGCGACCACACATTGATAATGACGATAGACAGACTTATCTTTTAGCTGCTCCATCAATGCCATTTGCGCGGGCTTGGTTTTACCAATTAGCAATAGCCCTGAGGTATCTTTATCAATACGGTGTACCAATCCGGCACGCGGCAGATGGTGCTGCTGCGGATAATGATATAGGAGCGCATTCACCAAGGTGCCAGTCTGATTACCAGCGCCAGGATGGACGACCATACCGACAGGTTTATTAATCACTAAGACATCATCATCTTCATAAACCACGTCGATGTCGATATTCTCTGGCTGATCTTCGCTATGCTGCTCTAGGGTCGTCGATAAATGCAGGATATCACCGGCTTTGACGCGAATTTTTGGCTTTTGTACACTACCGTTATATAGCAAGCTGCCATCACCAATCCAACCTTGTAGTTGGACACGTGAAAAATCGGTAAATATTTTTGACGCCAGTTTATCAATACGTAAACCCGCTTCGTCTTCTATTACCGTATGTGTAACATCAATGATGACAGGAACCGCTTGCCCAGCGACTGGCGCTGCACCATCGCTTTCCTCATCTTCATCATCAATCACGTCGTCGTCCATCAATTCATCGAGCTCATCATCATCGGAGATATCTTGTATCGAATCATCGAGCGCACTTTCATTGTCATCAAGCAGCTCATTATCCTCTAATAACTCATTTGGCATCGTTGATTTTTGCACAGGTGAACCTTTCGTTGGTAAAGCTTTCATGGCTAATTTTTGCGCCGATAGCTCTTGGGCGGTTAGCACTTCTGATGTTGAAAGATCAGCATCTAGGGATTTATTCTTGGGTAGTTTAGTCGTCATAGCATCATTATTCATAGCGGATTCATACATAGCAAAGTCGCTTACGGTTTTGTAAACCGACTTCATAAGGGAGCAGACTAGCGCTTACTGACCATTAAAAATAAACAAGGTCAAAAAAAGCAACAGTCACATCGTCATAGTGTAACACGCTGAACGTCTAAGCCCTACAGAAGCTGTGTGTTATCCATGATTTTATCATTGTCATACGATTGTCATGAGATGATTATTTCGCCCTGAGGTGATGTGGGTTACGCGGTCTATTAGCTCTCTAAAATATGACTTGGCTGTAATTTACTGTATATTTGCCCCTGTCAGCCATATTCAATATCGCTCGTGACGGCGGCTCATGCTACACTACGGCAAGAAACAACCATACCTAAAGCATTAGCAGTTTAACTACAAAATAGATAACGAAAAAATAGACGAAACAAATGTTATTCTATAAAGTAAGCCATGTTTTGCTGTATGCTGTTGCAATGAATTTTTAAAATAAATACATTTTATTCATATTAGCAAAACTGCATTCGATAAAAATCATGTTGATAATGAGTACGCTTATTTATAGAGCATACTCAATAATAGACAGTTAGCGGATGCCGCAAACATTGTTTTTTATTATTATCCTTTTATTATTTAGCCTAATAGCGTCGCTGCTATTACGCGTCTTGTGTCGGAGAAGAAGTATGCAATCTGTTGGCAATACGTTTATCAAACTGTCCTCAATCACCCTACTTGCGCTAAGCGTTAACTTGATAGGTTGTCAAACGTTTAAAAACCTCACTGGCGGTAAAGACGTGGATGCGGTTGAAACTGCTGAGAAGTCAGAGCAAGGTTATTATAACGAAGCCATCGCCCAGATTGATAAAGGTCGCTATACGCAAGCTATCGAAGATTTAACCAATCTTCGCACCTTTTATCCAACCGGACAATATGCCGAACAAGCATTGCTCGATATGATGTACGCCCAATACGAAAGTGGCAAGTTTGAGACCGCTGCAGCCAGCGCTGAGCAATTTATTAACCTATATCCTTCTAATCCGCAAGTCAGCTATGCTTACTACGTACGCGGCGTGGCCAATATGCAAGGCTCATCAGAAGGTTTGAAACTGTTTAAGCTCAATCAAGCTGAGCGTGATACCGCTTATTTGCGTATTGCCTTTGCCAATTTCCAAGAGCTTATCAATAAATACCCTAACAGCCCTTATGCGCCTGACGCCGCACAGCGCATGACCTTTATCTATAATCAGTTTGCCGAAAGTGAGATGAGCGCGGCAAACTGGTATGTCGAGCGTGAAGCGTATGTCGCTGCGGTAAACCGTGCCAAGTGGGTGTTCCAATATTACCCATTAAGTGAATCTGTGCCTGACGCCCTTGCAGTATTGGCTTATAGCCATGAAAAACTCGGTCTTAACGACTTGGCAAAAGAATATAAAACGCTGTTGCAAATCAACTATCCAAATATGCTCAGCGCTGATGGACGCGTCAAACTCAATACCAAACGTGAGCGCACTTTGTTTACTAAATTGACCTTTGGGCAATTAAACCGCTTTAACAAAGACACCTCAGTTGCGACAGGCGATTACAATGGTGCTACCAAAACCCAAGTGATCCGTAATGCCAGCCAATTAAGATTGCCGAGTGATAATGCGGCAGCAGCCAATGCTAATGCACCGCTAAATATGTCTCCTAAGCGCGCTAATAGCGGTATCAATGTTGGCTTAGGTTTACCTGAAGCATCAGCTGAACGCGTGACTAGTCAATCGAGCACTGGCGATGCCGCTAGAGAAGCCGATGTCGATCCACAAAACGTCAATCCTGTACGCCGCACCACATTACCTGCTGAGTAGGCTGATACTACTCTCGTCTACTTTAGACGCTTAGCGCCTATCATCAAAAACAAGGTCAACATTCTGTTGGCCTTGTTTTGCTATATATCGCTTAATCTGTCTGTTCCAAAATAATTGACCTATGGTAAACTGTTTTTTGCATGAGCATCCCAAATCATATTCTTGAGCAATTAAATAGCCAAGCTGACTTAATCAGTATCATTGGGCGCCATACCACGCTTAAACGTGCCGGTAGTGAGTACAAAGGCTGCTGCCCGTTTCATGGCGAAAAGTCGCCATCTTTTTATGTCAATCCGCAAAAAAACATCTATCACTGCTTTGGCTGTAGTGTCGGTGGTAATGCCATCAGTTTTTTACGTGATTATGAAAACCTTACCTTTATCGAAGCGGTTAATGAGCTGTCCAAACAAACGGGCATCGAAGTACCAAAAGAAGAGCAGCAAAATGTCAGCTATCAGCGTAGTAAAAAACAGCCAATTGTAAAGCCCGTAGTAGCAACTCAAACACCGAAAAAACATTCAAATACTGAGCAAGTATCTACTGATACGTCATCAGGGCATGTGCAATCGGATTATAATGATAGTAATTATAATAATAGCAATAGCTATGAGAACTACCCGTCACTAGATTCCTATGACTCAATGCCTTATATGGCGGATGATTATGGTTCAGATGCTTATAATACAGAGCATCAAGCTGATAATGGCTATCCGCCTACTTGGCTGATAGAAAGTGATGACAGCATACAAGTTCAGGATATAAGTGGGACTGCTGATAAAGATGGCAACTTATATGAGCTGCTAGAGCAGATACAGCAGTTTTATCAGCACAATCTTACGATTCATCCTCATGCCAAGCATTATTTTTTATCGCGTGGTATTACTGACGACATCTTTGAAACCTTTGGTTTAGGATATGCGCCTTTTGGTTGGCAGCATCTTGAGCATCAATTCCCACAGGATATCGAGGGACTTAAAGCCTTGGGCTTAGTACGTAAATCAGAATCAGGGCGTGATTACGACTTGCTTCGTGATCGGGTTATTTTCCCGATTCGCGATAACCAAGGTCGTACCATTGGTTTTGGTGGCCGCGCGCTCGATGACGAAGTGAAGCCCAAATATATCAACTCCTCTGACTCACCTGTCTTCCATAAACAGCACGTACTATACGGCTACTATGAATCTCGCCAGCAGCGCGCAAATGATTGGCTGGTGGTCGAAGGATATATGGATGTCATTGCCCTTTATCAAGCCGGTATCTATGGTGCCATTGCTTCTATGGGTACGGCGATTAATGAGAGTCAAATATCACGGTTATTGACATTAAACCCTACCCTGACATTAAGCTTCGACGGCGATAGCGCGGGACAAAAAGCCGCTTGGCGCACGCTTGAAGTGGCGCTGCCTGTGCTTGGCGATGATAAAGAGCTGCGGTTTTTAACCTTACCTAACAATCATGACCCTGATACTTTTATTAAAAGTCAGGGCGCAGATGCGATGCGCGAGCAAATCGCTACGGCCATGCCGCTATCTCAGTATATTTTTGCCTATTTAAGCGAGCGTTATGACTTAACCTTGGCCGAAGGTAAAGCCAAGCTTATGTCACAGGTGCGCGCGTTGACCACCGCCCTACCTAAAGGCAGTAGCTTTCGCTACTTGCTGAACAATGACATTTATCAAAAGCTTGGCGGTAAACGCAATCAGAATAAGGACGCTAAAGACGCGCTGCTAGATTTTGATGGTGATATGACCATCAGTCAGCAGCTGCAGCTGTGCTTTTTATTTCAACCGCGCGCCTTAAGTGATGACCCTATCGAAGCCATTTGGCAGCAGGCAGGTATTAATGAGTTACAGCTGCCGGCTCATATTAAACAAAAAGCCTCTGCCGATACATTGCGTCCACTAGCGTGGGAGGACTTGCAAGATAATGCTCTGCTCGATATCGTCAGCACCATTAAGCGCTGTCTTAATTATCTTCCAAAAGACGTCAATGCAGCGGCACACTTTATTTTATCCAATGTCAAACCAACAACCCAAGAGACGCTTAGCCGCGATTGGGGCGGATTTTATAAAGCGCTTACCACGCGCAATATCTTAAGCCTTGATGGTTTGGTTGAGGAATTGGTCAGCCAGTTGATTGAACGTCATATGAAGAAAAAAATCCAAGATTTGGTGAAAAACCCTGACAACATAAAGCTGGCGATTGTCCGTAAGCAATCACAATTATTAAATGACTGGTTACGCGCGCAGCAAGCAGAACAATCGGCACAAATGGCAACGGTGAAATCTTAACGGCTATGCTATGACACGTCCTATATTTTATTTATAGGCAGCAACCCTTTAAAAGCATCGTAGTTGCCCCCACTATTAATGATTATGCCCAGTTGCATATACAGCCCTCAATCAGGCTACTAATAAAAAACCAATGGGTGAAGAAATAATTGGTAGATAAATAGCAGCGAGCATCACTAGCTCGTGCTTGATTATGCTGGTTTGTGTTAAACTGTGTCGCTAACTATTTATAGCCCGACTTAATAGATGACGATAAACCCGCATCATTAAGCACTGTTTTAGGTAAAAACACAGCTTTAGGTATGCATTTTTAAATGCGCTTTTTAAAAGATAAGTTTCAAAGCGCCGTATTTTTGAATTGCCATTTTTCAGCTCACAGTATTTTTAGGTAGTGTTATTTTTTAATTAATAGTATTTTTTAGAGAATATGCTTTTGAAGTATTTTGCGCATGACCAATTTTTAGCGGTTTTTTAGTATTGTAATTGTAGTATTTTGAGCCTTTATTCATATCCACTCATTTTTGTTATTATTGACAACCTTTACGCCATATTTTGATGAATCGATTGATTATATCAACGCACTGAGCGAGCGATAGCGAGTCACAATATAAAAATGTCCGATGCAAGCAAGCGAGTATTTATGAACGATAAGTCAGTTTCTAAGTCCACATCTCAACTGGCCACCTTAATCCAAATGGGTAAAGAGCAAGGGTATTTGACCTATGCTGAGGTGAATGACCAACTGCCCGACTCTATTACTGAAAGTGATCAGATTGAAGATATCGTGCAAATGCTAACGGACGTTGGCATTAAAATTTTTGAATCTGCGCCCGATGCCGATGACATCTTGATGAACGATGATTCAAATGATGACGAATCAGCAGCCGATGAGGCAGCCGCGGTATTAGCAGCAGTTGAGACAGATCCTGGTCGCACTACTGACCCTGTGCGTATGTATATGCGTGAAATGGGTACGGTTGATCTCTTAACCCGTGAGGGCGAGATTGCCATTGCCAAGCGTATCGAAGAAGGTATTCGTGACGTGCAGCATGCTATGTCTTACTGGCCGGGTACGGTACAGTTCGTCCTTGACGAGTATCAAAAAGTACAAGATGGTGAGAAAAAACTGTCTGACGTTATCACTGGTTTTTTAGATCCTGAAACCGAAGCAGACAAAATCGCTGCCCAAGAAGCCAAAGAAGCGGCGAAAGAAGAGCGCGAGCGTATTAAAGAAGAAAAAGAAAACCCGCCTGTTATCAAAGCCAAAGTAAAAGCGGCGCGCGATGATGATGACGAAGACGAAGAAGAAGTTGAAGAAGAAGCCGAAGAAGAAACCGGCGGTATCGATCCAGAAGAAGTACGTCTGCGCCTAGAAGAGATCGAACACTTATTTATCAAAGCCAAACAAGCCTTGCTTGATTATGGCCGTGGTAGCGTAGAAGCCGATACTGCGTATTCTTTACTTGCTGAACGCTTTATGATGCTCAAGCTAAACAATCGTTTGTCAGACCAAGTCATGGCTATCATGCATGATGTTTATGATGATGTGCGTAAACAAGAGCGTCAAATCATGCGTTTGGTCATTCGCCGTGGTCGTATGCCGCGCGATGAGTTCCGTAAAACTTTCCCTAGCAATGAAACCAACGTTGATTGGCTCATTGAGCGTATCAAAGGTAAGCCTGCTTTTGCGGGTACGCTAGAAAAAGTCGCTGACGATGTGATTTTACTACAACGTAAAATTCGTGATTACGAGCAGCAGCTCGATATGAAAATCCACGACATGAAAGATGTCGCCCGTCGTATGGCCGTTGGTGAAGCAAAAGCACGCCGTGCCAAGAAAGAAATGGTCGAAGCTAACTTGCGTTTGGTAATTTCTATCGCTAAGAAATATACCAACCGTGGTCTACAGTTCTTGGACTTAATCCAAGAAGGTAATATCGGTCTGATGAAAGCGGTCGATAAATTTGAATACCGCCGTGGTTATAAATTCTCAACCTATGCTACTTGGTGGATTCGTCAGGCGATTACCCGCTCTATCGCTGACCAAGCACGCACGATTCGTATTCCTGTGCATATGATTGAGACCATTAACAAGATAAACCGTGTCTCACGTCAATTGCTGCAAGAGATGGGTCGCGAGCCAACGCCTGAGGAATTAGGCGAACGCTTAGAGATGGACGAAGTTAAAGTCCGTAAGGTGCTAAAGATTGCCAAAGAGCCTATCTCTATGGAGACGCCAATCGGTGACGATGAAGACTCACACCTAGGCGACTTTATCGAGGATGGTACCATCTCAAGCCCTGTTGATGATGCAACCGCAGCTGGTCTGCGTGAAGCGACGCGTGATGTACTAGGTAATCTGACTGAGCGTGAAGCGCGTGTGCTAAAAATGCGCTTTGGTATCGATATGCCAACCGACCATACGTTAGAAGAAGTTGGTAAGCAGTTTGATGTAACGCGTGAGCGTATTCGTCAGATTGAGGCAAAAGCATTACGTAAATTGCGTCATCCATCACGTTCTGAGCATTTACGCTCATTCCTTGAGAATGACTAATGTAGATAGTATGTGCTAAGCATATCTTATTACGCCTAATGACAAACCAAAAAAGCTGAGAATGTCTCAGCTTTTTTGTGTCTGTAATTTTATAACGCCAAAACCCTCTTTATATCCACTTTTTTGAGTGCCTCTTGCTAATGAGGGCTGATTTCGCCTATCATAGAGTTGGGCTAGTTAATTAACAGCAGCTCAATGCTATTTAAATTTTATATTTATTATTAAAAAACAAACCTTGTCGGGGTGCTTTGATTTTGGCGTTTTAAGTACAATCGAAATCATAGCTGAGAGTTACCCGCGAACCTGATGCAGTTAGCACTGACGTAGGAAACAAGCGTGTCGATATATAAGTCACATTTACTTTATATTTTGCCAATCTATTTAAATTAGACTGGCAAATTTTTTGTGCCTGATCACTTCTCGTTTCTTGTCATTTGCTTACTCGCGTTTTATAAAAGTAAGTAAAAACTATGGATTACCAAACGCTACGTCACAATTGCCCGTCATGGGATGACTATATTCAGCACGATTTCGTCAAGCAGCTGGCAGCAGGTACACTCGCCCCTGACAGCTTTCGCCACTACCTTGTGCAAGACTATTTATACTTAATCCACTATACCCGCGTGATGGCGCTGAGCGTATATAAGAGTGACACGCTGGCACAAATGCGTGTCGGCCAAGCAGGTATCAACGCCATGCTCGATATGGAAATCGGTATGTATTTGGATTTTTGTCACCACTGGGGTATTGCGCTTGAAGAAGTAGAAAACGCCTCTGAATCTGCCGTCACCATCGCCTATAGCCGCTATATATTAGATGCGGCTATGTCAGGTTCGCTAGCCGATCTCTATGCAGCGATTGCACCTTGCTTGATGGGTTATGGTGAAATTGGCAAGTCTATAAAAGAACAAGATTTTATCGCTGATAATCCGTATCAGCTATGGATTAATGTATTTTCTAGCGATGACTTTCAAGTAATTACCGCGCAAAACGAAGCGCAGATTAATACGCTGTTAGCCGATGCTAGCCCTGCTCAAACAGACAAATTCCAAAGGTTATTTAACACTGCCGCGCGTATGGAAGTGAATTTTTGGCAGCAGGCGTTAGATTTGTCATAGCCTGTACCTTTCATATTCAAAAATCCGACTAATTCCTCAATATAATAACGAACATACTCAAGGAGAGACTTAATGGCCGCATTCGATGAACACGCAAGCGCGTATGACAGCTGGTTTTTTGACAACCAAAACTTACTGACTAGTGAGCTAAAACTGGTCGCCCATTTCCTAGATAAAGATAGCGAAATATTGTCTATCGGCTGTGGTAGCGGACTTTTCGAATCGCTACTGGCAAAGGATTATGGTATCCATATCACGCACGGTATCGAGCCATCAAAAGACATGGCAGAAGTTGCTGAAAAGCGCGGCTTACAAGTAGATATCAGCCCTGCTGAAACCTGTGAGATTGAGCCCAATAAGTTTGATATCATTATGTTTAACGGCAGTGTCAGCTATATCAGTGACTTAGATACCTGTATTAAAAAGGCCTTTGATGCTCTAAAGACTGGCGGCAAGCTTATCCTGATTGATGTGCCAAAAGAAAGCGGTTTTGCCAGCTTATACAATTTAGCCAGCGCGGTAAATACGTGGGAACATCCACTACTCGAACACATCTCCCCTGCTGACCCTTATCCTATTGAGCTGGTGAAGTCAGCAAACTGGCGCACCTCTGATGAAAAAATCGCGCTGATGCAAGCCAATGGTTTTGTCGATTTTGAATATGCGCAAACTTTATTGACTCATCCTATGTATGCCAATGACAAGGTACAAGAAGTCATCGAAGGTTATGATCGCGGTGATTATGTGGCGGTATGTGGTTATAAAAAATAGCGATTTTAATATGAGTTATTACTGGTCAACCCTTGAATAACATGATGAGTGTCCTTATAAATGGTGAATAAAGCGCTAACCTGCATAATCCATAAGCTTATATTTTCAAAAAAATAAGGACAACATCATGACTGATGATCCAAAAAACGCCACTGATCAAAGTAACAATTCAAATAGCACAAACCAAAGTAGCAACAAGCAAGAGCAAACGTCTAAAAGAGAGGTCAAGGTGACAGAACTGGTTGCCAATGACGGTATCCTAAAAGGCAAAAAAACCGACGTCCAAAATCCTGAACTTTGGCAGTTCCCGATGAACTACCCACTCAGCATCATCGGTCATGAAGGCGAGCACGACAGCTTACTCAATGAAGTGAAGCTTATCCTGGGTAGCCAGTTTCCAGAGTTTGATTTAGCGTCTATGGAAGTCAAACCGTCAAAAACAGGACGCTTCCATTCGGTACGTGCCAATTTATACTTGACCACCGTTGAGCAAGTAAACACGCTTTATGCGTCACTCGATAATGCAAAAACCGTACGTATGGTCGTCTAACGACAGCTTTATTGATTTAATAAAAACCAGCCCGTTTTTCGTCCGAATCGTCACTCATATGGGTGGCGATTTTTTATTGTCTGGGGTACAATCTCCACCCGAAATATACGCACTATTCAGCAGATTTGCGCTCGTTAATTTAGCCAACAATAAAAAGCAAATCCGCGCCATTTTTTACAAAACTTTTATTATTTTTCTTATTGGCGTCTAACCCTTATCCCATCGTCCTTTGCCAAAATTCGGACACGCTTTACCCTCTGGTCAACATAGTTTGCCGCTAAAATCAATATAGCATTTTGAAAATTTTCCCGCTATATTGTGTCCACCTACTAACAAATACGCTATATGTAGTGCTCAGTGATTTAAACCATCACTATGAGCAATGGCATCGTTTTGCCTAAAAAAACACTCTGCTGTGACAGGATGTTATAGCGTGACAAAAATAGCGTGATAAAGAATGTTTGCCAGTATTAACCGCGCAGCATCACTATAAATTATTAAATAATCATTAAATGATTACCAAGCAATCAACTTACGAGGTCAGCATGACACATATCGATAAAATCCAAGTAACCAAACGTGATGGACGTTTAGAGCCTATTGATTTAGACAAGATTCACAAGGTTATCGAGTGGGCAGCTCATGATTTAGATAATGTGTCGGTATCACAAGTTGAGCTAAAGTCGCACATTCAGTTTTATGAAGGCATCAAAACTCGCGACATTCACGAGACCATCATCAAATCTGCCGCTGACCTTATCTCTGAAACCACGCCTGACTATCAGTATTTGGCAGCGCGTTTGGCAATCTTCCATCTACGTAAGATTGCTTATAATAAGTTCACGCCTCCGCATCTGTATGACCATGTTAAGAAACTGACTGATGCCGGTAAATACGATCAGCATATCTTAGCGGATTATAGCCGTGCGGAATTTGACGAGTTAGAAGAGTATCTTGATCATTGGCGCGACATGAACCTGGCCTATGCTGCTGTTGAACAAATGGCGGGTAAATACCTCGTACAAGACCGCGTCAGCAAGACCGTTTATGAGAGCCCGCAGTTCTTATATATGCTGGTTGGTATGTGCCTGTTTGCCAGCTATGAAAAGTCAGAGCGTCTCGATTATGTGAAGCGCTTTTATGATGCGACCTCACAATTTAAAATCTCTCTACCAACGCCTATTATGTCTGGTGTACGTACGCCATCGCGCCAGTTTAGCTCGTGCGTGTTGATCGAATGTGGTGATAGCCTAGACTCTATCAACGCCACCACCAGCGCTATCGTACGCTATGTATCGCAGCGTGCTGGTATCGGCATCAACGCTGGTCGTATTCGCGCCCTTGGTAGCCCTATCCGTGGCGGTGAAGCGCAGCATACTGGCTGTATTCCATTCTATAAGCTATTCCAAACGGCAGTTAAATGTTGCTCACAAGGCGGCGTCCGTGGCGGTGCAGCGACGTTATTTTACCCATTGTGGCATTTAGAAGTTGAGTCGCTATTGGTATTGAAAAACAACCGCGGCGTTGAAGACAACCGTGTCCGTCATATGGATTATGGTGTTCAGTTAAACAAAACCATGTATACCCGTTTGATTAAAGGTCAAGATATCTCGCTATTTTCACCAAGCGACACACCAGGTCTTTATGATGCGTTCTTTGAAGATCAAGACAAATTTGAAGAGCTATATAATAAATACGAGAATGACCCTAGCATTCGTAGCCGTCAAATTCCAGCGACAGAGCTGTTTAGTCTGATGATGCAAGAGCGCGCCAGCACCGGTCGTATCTATATTCAAAACGTCGACCATTGCAACACGCATAGCCCATTTGACGCGACGGTTGCGCCGATTCGCCAGTCAAACCTATGTATGGAAATCGCCCTACCAACCAAGCCACTTGATAACATCAATGACGAAACTGGTGAAATCGCCCTTTGTACGCTATCAGCGGTCAACTTGGGTAAAGTTGAGCACGTCAGTGATATCGAAGAGCCAGCAGAATTAATCGTCCGCGCTCTTGATGCCCTGCTCGATTATCAAGACTATCCAGTGAAAGCGGCTGAAAATGGCAGTATGCGTCGCCGTACCTTAGGTGTTGGCGTTATTAACTATGCGTATTATTTAGCCAAAAATGGCGTCCGTTATTCAGACGACAGTGCGCTTGGTCTAACCCATCAAACCTTTGAAGCGTTACAGTACTATCTCTTGAAAGCGTCAAACAAATTGGCAAAAGAGCAAGGTGCGTGTCCAGCATTTAATGAGACGACTTATTCGCAAGGTATCTTGCCGATTGATACCTATAAGAAAGACTTGGATAAAATATGCCAAGAGCCACTACATCTCGATTGGGAAACGCTACGTACTGAAATCACCACTCACGGTCTGCGCAACTCTACCCTAACTGCTTTGATGCCGTCTGAGACCTCTAGTCAGATTGCCAATGCGACTAACGGTATCGAGCCACCACGTGGTCTGGTTTCTATCAAAGCGTCAAAAGATGGCATCTTAAAGCAAGTCGTACCTGAGATTGATAAGCTAAAAGATCAGTATGAGCTACTATGGCAAATGCCGAACAATGACGGCTACCTAAAGCTGGTCGCTATCATGCAAAAGTTCGTCGATCAAAGTATCTCTGCCAATACCAACTACGATCCGGTTCGTTATGAAGGTGGTCGTGTACCGATGAAGATATTGTTAAAAGATCTGCTAAACGCGTATAAGCTTGGCGTGAAGACTTTGTATTATCACAATACGCGTGATGGTGCGAACGATGCCCAAGCGGATATGGAAGATGATTGTGCTGGCGGGGCTTGTAAGATTTAAGCAAGTGATGAATGGCGGGTTTGGCTTTTGAGTTAAGCCCGCTGTTTGCTTATATGAGAAATACTATAGCGACTCCTAATTCTAAAACTCACAATGTTAGATTATCTGTCGGCTATAAAAGGTAAAGAAAATATGAGTAAAACCCAAGAGGATTTCAATATACTACCTCGCTTTACGGTTATTATGAGAACGCTTTCCAACGGAAAAGTTAACAGCGTAAGCAGATTTGTTGAAAAGCTTTCAGATCTCGATATTTACTTTGAAGATGATGAAGATAAAGATTACCAACTTTTTTTTAGGGGACATGCTAATAGAAGTTGGGAAGCTTTACCTTCTATATATAGAAACGGTTTGTTTAGAAACGAACATAACTTCTATAGAGAGTTAATATCTAATGTTCCTGAAAACTTTTATAACTTAAAAACCACTTTTCAAAAATTAGTGAAAATGCAACACTATGATCTTCCTACGAGACTTTTAGATATCACAGGCAATCCACTAGTCGCCCTCTATTTTGCATGTCTTCCTTCATTAAATGCGGAAGCAAAAGAAACAGAAGGTGAGGTGGTTCTATTTAAAATACCTAATAAAGATATAAAATATTCTGACAGCGATACTATTAGTATTTTGTCAAACATCTCTAAAATGAATGACGATTTTAGCTATGATGTTAATACACATTATGACTCCGAGTCATTCTGCAAACAAGATAGCATTCATCTGCTACTACATGAAATAAAACAAGAGAAAAACGGATTTTTACCAAGAATTAATCCAGAACATTTATCCAAAGTATTATGTGTAAAGCCCTTGATGGAGAACCAAAGACTTATTAGACAGGATGGTGCATTTTTAGTATTTGGTATTGACGGTAAGAAAAGCAAGCCTGCTGCAATACCTATTGATTATATTTTATCTGGACATCTAAGATTTATAATTCCTGCTGAATGTAAGAAGAATATTTTGAAAGAACTTCAGCTATTAGGATTACACGACGCCAAACTGTTTCCAGAGATAGATAGAGTTTCAAAACATATATTATCAAAGTACAGTTAACAAACCCAGGTTAAGTTTAAAGGTGCGCGAGGCACACCCTACAAATTACATGTAAATAGATTAACAATTAAGACCTAATTTTCGTGCTAATATCGTCTCTATATTTAGAGCACAATTTTAGCGGAGAATAAATCATGCAACCAATATTTGCAACACAGACAGCCAGCATCTCAGAGTTAAAGACTAACCCTTCGGCACTGATTAAGCAGTCGGACGGTGAATCCATTGCTATTTTAAACCACAATAAACCGGTGGCTTACTTAGTTTCCACAGATATGTTTGAGCGCATGATGGAAGCGATGGACGATATGGCATTAAGCCAAACTATTAGCGCACGAATGAATGACGGGCAAATACCTATAAAGGTAAGTTTGGATGACTTATAATCTTGAGTTTCATCCTTTAGCGTTAAAAGAATGGAAAAAGTTAGCGCCAAGTATTCAGCAGCAGTTTAAGAAAAAGTTACAGCAGCGCTTATTAAATCCTCGTGTTCCTGCTTCAAAACTCTCAGGACATACGGATGCCTACAAAATCAAACTACGCACCATAGGTTATCGTCTGGTTTATACCGTCAAAGATGATGTGGTCGTGGTTTATGTATTAGCAGTAGGCAAAAGAGAGAATAACAAAGTATATGATGCGCTTGCGACACGCCAACCATAATTGAAATACAGACAGAATAAAAATGACGGAGGTCATAGACGTGCAATATACCGCAATCATCAAAGACGGTGGTTTGTTTATCCCTAACGTATTCTCAGACCTAAACGATGGTGGCTCGCATATCGTGCAAGTAGAAGTCGATATCGATGAGGTTCGTCAGCAATTAAATAGCAGCGCAATATCAAAGATGGAAGCGACAAGACAAGCAAAAAAAACAGTAAAAAAGCCGCTAAAAAAAGAAATACAGAAAGCCGCAGACATAGATTTAAGTACGCTGCGTAAGAGCGCTATCGATGAGCTAGAAGGATTGGATGATAGTGAGCTTAGCGAGATTTTTAAAGCCTATATGAATGATGGACACGAACCAACACAAATATCACTAGAGAATTTATAATAGAGAGCCTATAACCCATTTTGCTAATACTTTTAAAACCGCATTGTTAAAACCGCATATCCAATTTTAGATTAACCATTTGTATAACTTATAAAGGTGGCACGATGACTTACTCAATCTTTTCCCAAAAACCAAATAATGCTTTGCTCGAACCCATGTTCTTTGGTAATCCGGTCAACGTGGCGCGTTATGATCAGCAAAAGCACCCTGTCTTTGAGCAGTTGATTGAAAAGCAGCTGTCGTTCTTTTGGCGTCCAGAAGAAGTTGATGTGTCAAAAGACCGTATGGATTATGGCAATCTGTCGTCACATGAGCAGCATATCTTTATCAGTAACCTAAAGTATCAGACGCTACTCGACTCTATCCAAGGTCGTAGCCCAAACGTGGTACTGTTGCCATTGGTTTCTATTCCTGAGCTTGAAACATGGATTGAGACGTGGACATTTTCTGAGACCATTCACTCGCGCAGCTATACCCATATCATTCGTAATATCGTCAATGATCCAGGTATTGTCTTTGATGACATCATGCAAAATGAGCACATTTTAGGGCGCGCAGCTGACATCGCTAAGTACTATGATGATTTGTACTACGATTCACAGCTCTACAATATGTATGGTGCTGGCACGCATACCATCAATGGCAAAGAAGTGACGGTTAGTTTGAAATCGCTGAAAAAACAGCTTTATTTATGCTTGATGGCCGTTAACGTCTTAGAAGCCATTCGCTTTTACGTGTCGTTCGCCTGCTCGTTTGCCTTTGCTGAGCGCAAGCTAATGGAAGGTAATGCCAAAATTATTAAGCTCATTGCTCGTGATGAGGCGCTACATTTAACCGGTACGCAGCATATCTTGAACTTGATGCGCAATGGCAGAGATGACCCAGAAATGGTCGATATTGCCTATGAGTGCTATCAAGAAAGCATTGATATCTTTACCAGAGCGGCTGAGCAAGAAAAAGAATGGGCGGGTTATCTGTTCAAAGACGGTTCAATGATTGGTCTAAACAAAGACATCCTTTGCCAATATATCGAATATATCACCAACTTACGTATGGAAGCGGTTGGCTTGCCAGTGGCATTCCCAAATTCTAAATCAAATCCGATTCCTTGGATTAATACGTGGTTGTCTTCTGATAATGTCCAAGTGGCACCGCAAGAGACGGAAATCAGCTCGTACTTGGTCGGCCAAATTGATTCAGATTTGTCAGACAGCGATTTTGATGATTTTGAGTTATAGATTAGATTTGTAGACAATAGCTTTTTAAAGAGTATCGTTTAGAGATTCCAAAATGATAGGTAATAAAAAAGTTAGGGATATAAATAGGATAAAATTATGACTTGGGTAATGACGAGTAAGAAGCAATTCTACTTGCATGATGACGAAAGTCTGCTTGATGGATTGCTACGCACCGGACATGATGTTAATTATCAATGTAAGGAAGGCTACTGTGGCAGTTGCCGTATCAAACGCATTGCCAGCTCACACGTTATTGATTATCCGTTTGAGCCACTTGCTATGATTGAAGAAGATGAAATCCTGCCCTGCTGCTGTCGGGTGCAAGGAGTTATTTATATCAATCATGAGTTAATAGAAAAATAGCTGCTAAATTAGTAAAGCTATTATTAAACATTAAAAGTCTAATAAAAAAGCGCGTTATCTACAAGATAGCGCGCTTTTTTATTATTGACTAAACTCTAAAACCGTTTGCCTAAACTTTATTTTATGGAGCATGCCGTTATAAATTTGCTTATAAAGGTGCACCATCTCTTTCAAACAGCTGTAATAACTCTTCGCGCATACGGTCACGCTCTTCTTCTGACATCATTGGCATTTCTTGTCTTTCACCTTGTAGATTCGGATCGCCCATACCTCCAAGTGTTTCATCTTGAATGACAACAGGGCGCGCCATCGGCTCTTGCGCCGGACGTTCCTCTAACAATATCTTCACTTGCGCGTTTTTACCGCGGCGTAAGATTTGCGCGTTTAATGTAGTATTCGGTGCTTTACGAGCGACATATTGAATCAAGGTATTGGCATCGGTCATCTCAATGCCGTCAATCGTCAGGATAACATCGCCGATACGTAAACCGCTTTTAGCGGCAGGGCTCTTAGGAACGACGTTCAGCACTTCTACCCCAGTTGAGGTTTCTAGCTGCGTTGGGTCACGTAATTGTGATTGTATCTCAATCCCTAACCAACCACGGCTGACCTTACCGTCTTTAATAATAGCGTTCATCACTTGCTCAACGATAGCAGTAGGAATGGCAAAACCAATACCCATCGAGCCACCAGAACGTGAGTAGATAGCGGTATTGATACCGACTAATTCACCAAAAGCGTCAACCAATGCGCCACCTGAGTTACCGGGATTAATAGCGGCATCGGTTTGGATAAAGTCTTCAAACTTATTGACCCCAAGACCTGTACGTCCTGTCGCTGAAATAATACCTTGGGTTACCGTTTGTCCGACACCAAATGGATTGCCAATCGCCAATGTAACATCGCCAACTAGCGTAGGTTCTTTACGGAAGCCAAGTGGTGTTAGACCTGTCATATCGACTTTAATCACTGCCAAATCACTGTCTGGATCCGTGCCAATAAGCTTAGCACGGCTCTTGCGCCCATCATTAAAGGCCACAGTAATCTCATCCGCTTTTTCGATCACATGGGCATTGGTCACGATATAACCATCTTCTGAGACAATCACACCCGAGCCTAAATTGGTATTACCCTGCTCTTCTGAGGGTGCGCCGTGGAACTCAAAGAAGCGGCGCAGCACCGGATCATTCATATAAGGATGCTCGGCCATCGTTTGGGTGGTATAAATATTGACTACCGACTGTGAGGCGCGAGCAACGCCATTATGATAAGAAGAAATCGGTGCCGGCGTATCGGAAACAGGCGTCGACGCTTGCTGCTCAGCGGGCGTGGTTCTAGGTGGCTCCCATGCTTGCTCTGATGCCGTTTTCATACTCGTAAACAACCAGATAAATGCTGCAATCACTATCAGCAACAAAATCCAAGGTAACCATTTTACCAGACCAGCCTTGTCATTGGCGTTTCGAGATGACGACATATAAAAACCTCTATATTTTTGAAAACTATTTTTATAAAACCATTTTTATAAAATAATGAAGGGTGAATCAGCGAATACACGTCTAATCAATCAGATGTGATTAGAAATGATTAACGCCAGCTTGAATAATTTTAGGGTTATAAATTATATAGATTCAGGTATGCAAATTATAACTGGCAACACCGACAAATAGTAACGCATCGTGTACCGTTTCAGTTATTCGCCTTGTCTACTCTCTTACAGCACCATGCTAAAATAGCAATGATAAAGCCCTGATGATTTATAACACGTATCATTTATAGATAGGTGTTATAAATAGATATTTTGATTATTTAACATACAAACTTCAACCATTTAAACAGTAAAAAATCGAAGCTATAAAAGAGCAAAATAGTGGAAACTGTAATAATTATAAGGAAACTCTATGACCGAACACAATAGCTTAACCGAACCTTCAAACCAACTTTCAAATACGACGATTAGCGCTCAAGCCTTGACAGAGTTTTGTGACGAATACCTATCAGCAGCAGCCTTTAAAGACTATGCGCCCAATGGTTTACAGGTAGATGGTGGTCGACCTATTCAGCGCATTGTTACTGGTGTCACCGCATGTGAGGCGTTGATTGATGCGGCGATTGCTGACAAAGCCGATGCCATTTTGGTGCATCACGGTTATTTTTGGAAAGGCGAGCCTGCACCCATCACAGGCATGAAAGGTCAACGTATCCGCAAACTCATGCAACATGGTATTTCTTTGATTGGCTATCATCTGCCACTTGATGCCCATCCTCGCATTGGCAATAACGCCAAACTGGCTGAGCTACTTGATATGAGTATCATTGGCGCGCTTTATCCTAGCGAATCACATCCGGTTGGTAATATTGCCAATTGCACACCGCAAAGTGCTCAAAGTCTAATCACCCAGATTACCGACGCGCTAGGACGCCTGCCACTACACATCTCTGCTCATTATCAAGCCTCAGATAGCAATCAATCTGATACGCAAAATAATAGACTTATTGAACGCGTGGGTATTTGTACCGGCGGCGCGCAAGATATGATTGAACAAGCGGCACTGATGGGCTGCGATGCTTTTATCTCCGGTGAAATATCAGAGCGTACCACGCATATTGCTCGTGAGCTTGGTATTGATTATTTTGCTTGCGGCCATCATGCGACAGAACGTGGTGGTATTCAAGCCTTGGGCGATATCATTGCTCAGCAATTTAGCTTACCAGTGACTTTTATAGATATCGACAATCCAGCCTAACAATTAAGCCAATTTATCGTATTCTTTGCAATTTAAGCGATAATTTCAGCATTTAGCATTTAGCATTTAGCATTTAGCATTTAGCATTTAGCATTTAGCATTTAGCATTTCAAGCCTTTTAAGAGTGCTTTATTCTCTCTGGCAAGCAAATTTCTTAATGTTTATTGTCAGTGAATTGATGAAAACGAGGCGATTTTTTACCGTTTATAGTGCTATTGTTAAGTTTTATCGCTAATTTATTAACCCTACTTGAATAATATGGTGAATATCCGCATATTAGTACCTGAAGAAAGAATGTCTTGTCATGAGACTTCCCATTTTTATAGCTTCCGGTTATGGTGCTAAAACAGTGTTTATTGTCTAATAAACTATTTTTTAATTAGACAGTGAGTATTACTATTAGCGTCGCGATACTGCTTAGGCGAGCCCTAATGGCTACTTATTTTCAACGAGTGGTTAGAAAGTGTTTGCTTGTTTTTATCGCTGGACAGTACGTATTATCGACCATTTACTCTACTACAACCTATTTAAAGAGTAGCTGGCTAATAATATGAGCGTTGCAACGATTAAGTGCAGCTGTACCGCGCTTATACGACGTTTTGTCTCAATAATTTATTCATGACCTTACCTATGTTTACGATAGTTGAATAACGGGTCTTTTATTCAATAGCCAACCTAGTATCGATGAAGGAATCATCCGATTTATAGCCTTCGCGGTGCGGTGTGTCTTTTTTTTAGAATAGCGTTCAAAATGATTTCTATTTTGAAAAAATTTAAAAAAAGATGACATTAAGTATTGGCTAGCTGATTGAAAGATTTGAGTGCTAACGCTTATATAACGAATGTTAGCCCAACTATAGGTAAACAAGATGATATTGTACTCATTTTATTTATAAGGACAATATTATCTAAGATGCACCGCCAGTTCATGCCGCTTATATAGTAATACGCTTTTGATAAGCATATATAAGCAGCATAAATTGACACAGCGTTTTGTGGTATGCAGGATGGCTAAAATCAGGAGACATCCATGCAGCGAATTACTTATCGTGCGAAAGCATCTGCGCGAGGGGCTAAACGCCGTATATCATATATACTGCAGCCTTCTAAACGCTTGCTAAGCACCAAAAGTAACATCGTTCCAGCCGTTGCACCTATTAAAGTGACTGGTTTCGCCAAGACCAAAAAATTGGCGCAAATATCTAGTATTGCCCTGCTCTCTCTACCTGCTGAGAGTCTGACGACAATGGGCACGCACATACCAGCTTATGAGCATGTCATGTTGGAGAAAACTCTGACCATTGCTGCTGTGCCAGGTGATAGTACTTACTTTGCGACTGATGGCTTTCAGCATGGTTTTGGCTACGATTTAGTGCGTAGTTATGCTGATGAGCTCGGGGTAAAAATCGAGCTAAAGGCTTATGCCAGTGAAGACGCAGCGCTTAACGCTTTAAAATCAGGTGATGCCGATATGGCATTGACCACCGCCAGCACTCAGCTAAAAAGCCAGATGAATTTATCTTCTGTCAATGTCAGCTGCGGCTATGACGCCAGCTTGACTAAAAACGGTTTACATCCTAAAGTCAGCTGGACGTTTAATTCAGCCAATGATCCGTTATCACAAAAAGCCAGTTATTTCTTATGTGATAGTATGAAGCTTGAACACACACAGAAATTGGCGGCATTTTATAATCAGAATTTATTAAAAGATGCTTATAGCCAAGACCATTTTAAAAAGACCCTGATAGAGAAATTACCCGACTATCAATCTTCTTTCGAAGAGCAAGCACGCAATTACAACCATGACTGGGAGTTGCTGGTGGCAATGGGCTATCAAGAGTCACATCTTGATGCTAATGCTGTCTCACCGACAGGGGTACGCGGCCTAATGATGCTGACCAATAATACCGCCAAAGCCATGGGCGTCTCTGACCGCGTTGATCCTTACCAAAGTATCGGTGGCGGCGCTCGGTATTTGGAGCAAATGAAAGCGGATTTCGCTGATGTACCAAAGACCGACCGCATCTGGTTTGCCCTTGCCGCTTATAATATGGGTCCAAATGCCGTAAAAGGTATCCAGCGTAAATTGAGTGCCAATGGTATCGATGATAAAAGCTGGGCAAATATATATGCCTACTTATCTGAGAACAGAGCCTCGAATAGCCGTTATGGCCAGGCGATGCATTATGTGAGTAATATTAGAAGTTATCTTGAAACCATTAAAACGCAGACGGTTTAATCAGTTTTCTTTTTAAAAGACTCACGGTAAAAGCTTATAAATAAAACACCTATAAAACTTTTGCAATAAAAAAGCTGCTCTATGAAGAGCAGCTTTTTTTAATGCTTAAAATTTGTTAAATGTGATTACATTATATATTAGCGATTTGGTACGGTTAGACGTTGACCGCGTTGCAGCATAGTATCTACAGCGATATTATTCATATCCGCAAGCTCTTTGGTTGAGACGCCATATTTACGCGCCAATCCAATCAAGTTATCGCCTGAACCAACGGTATAGCTGACCGTCGCTTTTGGTACTTTAATAGTTTGACCACGTTGCAACTGGGCGTTGGTCGCTAAATCGTTAGTAGCCGCTAAATCCTCTACCGAGATGCCAAACTGACGCGCTAGCGCAATAAGGCCATCTCCCGATTTAACTTTATAGCTCTCAGTATTGCCAAGCTTTTTACCGCTACTACTTGCGATATTGCTACTACTAGTGGCTTCTGCACTGGCGCTGCTGCTGCCTTTATTACTGTTACTGCTGCTACTAGCATTACTAGCATTACTAGCAGTAGTAAAAGCGCTCACTGTCCCATTAGCAGGAATGGTAATCGTACGACCCAATATTAAATTGGAATTGGTTTTCAAGTTATTCGCAGCGGCCAAATCGCCCAATCCAATATTGTAACGCTGCGCAACGCCCGTCAAGGTATCGCCTGATTTGACTTTATAACTGACTGCCTTGTCGTTAAGCTGACGATCTACCAAATCTTTGGTGACAGGTACTTTAATCGTTTGACCACGTTGCAAGCGTGCTTTGGCATCAAAGTTAGTATTTACGGCTGCCAGTTCTTCAGGACTAATGCCAACGCTATT
The DNA here is from genome assembly GCF_904846175.1 of Psychrobacter immobilis. Lineage (GTDB taxonomy): Bacteria > Pseudomonadota > Gammaproteobacteria > Pseudomonadales > Moraxellaceae > Psychrobacter > Psychrobacter immobilis_E. Next base: position 268,686 of record NZ_CAJGZM010000001.1, read on the forward strand.
TGCGATACCGATTAAAGTATCACCTGATTTGACTTTATAGTTGGTCGTTGCCACTGAGCTTGAGTTACTAGCAGTAGTATTGCTGCTAGTCACACTATTAGACGTAGTAGGCGCAGTCGTAAAGTCTACATTGGCTGGTACTTTTAAGTTTTGACCAACATATAGTGAATCGGTCGTACGAATATTATTTAACGTCGCCAAGGTAGTAGTCGGCACATTAAATTGGCGTGACAAAGCAATCAGACCATCACCAGGTTTGACTTTATAGTTTTTGGTTGCCGCACTTGACTTAGTAGGTTTGGTCGATGGTGCTGCAGGTATGGTCGCAGGCGCGGTTACTTTACCAGGAACCAGCCATAGTTTTTGACCACGTAGCAAGTCCGCTCTACTGCTCAGATTATTATAAGTTGCTAGCTGAGTCACCGATAAACCAAAGCGATTGGCTGTGCCGATAAGGGTATCACCGCTTTGTACCACATAGCTTTCTGGCTGGCTGGCTGCTGTATTGCTCGCACTACTCAAAGGTTCAATCGATTTGGCATTATATAAATATAACGTACTGCCCGCTAATAGATTGGCGCTAGCATCAATCTGGTTCCATTCAGCAATATCACGCCAGTTGACACCCGAACGACTGGCAATATTTGCCAAGGTATCGCCACGTTTTACGGTATAAGTACTGCGTGTACCTTGTGGTTTTGGTTTGCTGACCGAGGTTTTTGGGAAGCTCAGTTTCTTTTCTTTACCACTGGCTTCTAACACTGACTGCTGCGTCTGTACTGCCGATAGATTGATATTACCATCTGCATTGATGACATTGGTTTCAGGTGTACTAATACGAATTTGACTGGCAATAAAGTCACGTTCCGCTTTACTTAACGGTGGTTCTTGAATGATGGTATTGTTTTGCGTGATTTGTGCCGATGTGGTCGGTAAGCTGTTGCTGCTTTTTAGCTCGGCATTAATCTTTTTGGTTTCTGCCGAAGTCAGTGGCGGCTCAGTACGGAATGAGGTATTGCTGCTATAAACAGAGCTGCTCGTCGGTGAAACCGTCGGTGGAATATAGCTGGTGGTTTGCTGCGGTACACTGGCACTCGCGGCATACTCAGCAAGCGCGCTACCCGTAGAAGGCAATGATGTGCCGCCAGTATAAGGTTTATTATTGTAGCTCGGCGTAGTAGCAGTAGAGCCTGAGTAGCTTGGCGTGCTACTGGTGTTACTAGAAGCCATCACATTACTACTACCATTACCTCTTAAGGCGCTCAGTTTCGCATCCGTCGTCAAGCTGACATCATTAGGAATGATAACACGCTGCGGACCTGATGCATCGATACGAGCTGACGTCAGTGCCGTATTCAGTCTTTCCAATTCATCATAACTGACACCAGTTGTCTGCGAAACTTCGGCTAAGCTGACGCCATAGTTGACCGGCACACTACGGAAATGCTGACGGTTAGCGATAGCGGGCAGATAAACACCATATTGCTCAGGCTTGGCAACAATTTCAGCAACCGCTAAAAAGCGCGGTACATAGTTCATGGTTTCAGTCGGTAATCTTAGCGACCAATAATCGGTCGGCAATCCCGCAGCAGCATTGGCATCAATGGCTTTTTGTACTCGACCAGGACCTGCGTTATAAGCGGCTAGTGCTAGCTCCCAACTACCAAACTGGTTATGCAGTGCGGTCAAAAAGTCATAAGCGGCACGGGTTGATTCGATGACATCACGGCGACCATCGTAAGTGCTACTTTGATTAAGACCATAGATACGCCCTGTACTTGGGATAAACTGCCATAAACCTGCTGCCGCCGCACTACTGGTACCACTTGGATCGTAGGAGCTTTCAATCACAGGTAATAACGCAAGTTCGGTTGGAATATTACGGCGCTCAGCTTCTCGTACCGTATGGTAAATATAGCGACTGGCACGGGCGGTCAAACGGTTAAGATAGTCTTGACGACTGGTAAACCAACCTTTTTGCGCTTCGATACGCTGATTATAAACAGGCTGACCACCATTCATACGGTAGCCTGCGCGCAAGCGATTCCATAAGTCGCCATATTGTTGAATGGCAAGTTTATTGCCTTCAACCATCGTCATGTCGGTGGCTTCTAATAAATCGGCCAGCTCATCTAAGCTTTCAGCATCCAAGAACGCTGTTGAATAATCAGCGCCAGTACTTGGCTTAGCAGCTTGATTGACAGGACGCTTCGCAACCACAGCTGAGCTGCCGGTCGCACCCGTCTTCTTCACCGCCGAGGTATTACTACAAGCACTGATAAGTAAAGTCGACACCGCAAGCGTCAGTGGTAAAGCGATAAATGAGCGAGATTTTGATGACACAGTAGACATGATAGTGGAAGTTTCCTAACAACAATAAGTGATAAAATAAAGTTAATCGACAGTATAGTACGCAATCTCAAACAAAGACCAGCCTATTATGAAAGATAATGGACAGAATTTAATCGGCCCTATCTTTCAATGGCTAAATAGCGGCATGATTTATACAATTCATTAACTAACGTTGTTGATGATGATGGCCTGCTTATAGCTAATTGATCGCTACTTGTGAGACAGCGCGTAAAAGTACTGCATTACCGGTCGATAAGGTAAGCGTCACTCTCGATGTCGTGACAAATGAGACTTTTTGTCCGTCTTTTACCCAGCTTTCATTGGTGGTAACATTGGCTTTTGCTTGATCACCGGTAATGACAATATTATCCACATTGATATCGTAGCGGTAATTTGAGGTATTACTCCAACTGTTTTGCAGTAATTTTAGATAAGCATCTTTGTCGAGGCTGGTAGACTTGCCTTTTCTTGACATTGAAATCAAGGCATCATCAGAGACCAAACGCGCCACTTGATTGGTGTTTTGGCTATTGGCAGCTGATTTCATGGCGGCAACGTAGTTTTGCACCAATGATTCGGTCATGGTTGCCGCTTGCGCGCTAATAGTCATAGTGCTGGCAGCCGCCATTATCGCAGTCACGCTAGCGCTTTTCATCAATAAGGCCAACAGCCCTTTTCCCCATAATTTTTTCATGCTATTCCTTAGTGATACTATTGTCGTTATGGTCATGCATAATTTTCATCATGCCATCATGATGCTTAACGATGATGTATCATTTAATTATTAATTACTGCTCTTGTAGATAAAAATTATCATATAAACTAAAACCAAATCGTACTTTTATGAAATTAAGTATAGGAATAAGTCATACGTTTATAAATTAGCTATCTTACATCTGGTTAAATCTAAGATTTTAAGCAGCGTTTTGTTACGATAATTTAGACTATCACTAAATTCTCACAGCCATGTGACACCCTGTTTAATTATTGCGAATGTCACTCTAAAATGGCTATTTGCATTCAATACATTGTGAACTTATAAAAACTATCTCAACACCTTATGATTGATGTTTTAAGACAGTTTAAGTCGCTTAATGCAAGGTATTTTGAATAGCTGTATTTCTAATAGCAATGTTTTTAATAGCGATGTTTCTAATAGCGATGTTTCTAATAGCGATGTTTCTAATAGCGATGTTTCTAATAGCGATGTTTCTAATAGCGATGTTTCTAATGTCGGTGTTTCTAATTTTTATCCTCTGTATGAATGTCTTCATACTGCTCGTCATCACTCAGCTTCATACCCAAGCGCTCAACGCGTCTGTCCATCATCTGCCGAGCTAACGCTTGCATGTCTTCGACGCGGTCTATTTCATCGACAATCTCAAGACCCAACAAGGTTTCAAAAACGTCTTCTAATGTCACCAAGCCTTTGACCTCACCATATTCACCAACGGTAATCGCAATGTGAAGACGGTTTTTTAGCATCAACTCTAACAAATCAAACAATTTCATCTTTGAAAATACAAAGGTAATGTCGCGTTTATAATCTGTCAGTGGTTTGTGGGCAGCATTATTGAACTTTGCCAATAGCATGTCGGTTTTTAATACAAAACCGGTGATATTGTCTAAATCGCCATCATAAATTGGTAAACGAGAAAAAGTAAGTTTTGGTCGGTCAACTAGCAGATCAGCAACGGTTTTATGTTCTTCAAACGCCAGCATCACCGAACGCGGGGTCATGATATCTTCAACTTTAATGGCACCAAATGCCAATAAGTTACGAATGATACGCGACTCCAAGGGGTCGATTTGTCCTGACTCTTCACCAATGCTGGCAAGTGCTGCAAACTCGCGACGGCTAAACGCCTGCGGTTCTTTGCCGCGTACTAGCAATTTGGTTAATTTTTCTGAAAACCAAATAAGTGGATATAGCAGCAAGATAATACCGCGGACAAAATAAGCAACCAGTCCGCCCAATTGACGCCAATATATGGTTCCAAGTGTTTTTGGCATAATTTCTGACAAAAACAAAATAGCCAAGGTCATAACTGCAGAGAACAGTCCAAACCAAGCGCTACCAAAGACAATCGTCGCCTGCGCACCAGCGCCAATAGAACCTAAAGTATGCGCTACGGTATTTAAGGTTAAGATAGCTGCCAACGACTGATCGATATTATCAACCTTTAAGCGTTTTAGCATGTTGGCTTTTTTTGGATTGCTTTCTTGAATGTCAGCAATATATGACGGGGTCATACTGAGTAATGCGGCCTCTGCCAACGAACAAATAAACGAGATGCCAATCGCTACGAGTACAAATAAGATGAGTAGTAGCACGCTGCTTGCGCTTGGGTCTGCCATTGCTTCAGCTGCCCAAACGGTTTGCGGCAACAACGTTATTGCAGTTAACAACAGAAAAGATTTGATACTCAATCGAGTATCGCTACGCATCGTCGGGGGAGGTTCAGCGGATGCGTCTTTACGACAGGCGCGCGGACGGTATAAGCGAGGTACAGATATAAAAGAGGTAAACAAGTTAGGTAACCTAAACAAAGAAGAAAAAGGAAGTCACAATATATCATGAGCTGACGGTAGCAGATAGAAAATAATAAGGGATAAAGTCCAATTTTTATCTATCTGGCGCTTAAAATCATGCTCAAGACAGCCTATTATAGCGTCATTTAGAACGGTTTAAAAACTCCTTTAATGGTAACAGCGACGCTGACATCAGACAACAAATCACTATTTATATCAAAAAGATAACGGGGTTAATTATACTAATTACGCTAGTATTTTCATGCCATGACACCCAATATATCCACTTAACATACTGACTTTTTCTGCTTGCTTAACCCCTAATTACCCTGCCCTTTATGATAGCAATACGATGGTTAGCCTAAATATTGGCGGTTAGTATGGTAAATGCTGAACAAAAACATGCCTAGCCTATGATTAACAGTTACCAAGTCTGGGATTTTTTGTTACTATGCCTGTAAATTTATTCTTATCTATGACTTATTGAGAGAAATTATGAGCTTTTTTATTCAAGCTGCCCATGCTGCGCCAGAAACTGCCGGAGCTGCGTCACTATTTGGTCAAATTTTGTTGCCAGTGGCATTTTTTGCCATTTTTTACTTTTTGGTGATTCGCCCGCAGTCTAAACGCACCAAAGAGCACCGCGCCATGGTCAATTCATTAACTGTTGGTAGCGAAATCATCTTTGCTGGCGGTCTTATGGGTCGTATCAAAGCGTTAGAAGGCGATTATGCGGTTGTGAGCTTAAACAACAACACTGACGTTAAAGTACAACGTGCTTCTGTTATTTCAGTATTGCCCGCTGGTACTATCGAAAGCGTTTAAGCATTATTAATGTATTTGATGATTGTTAAACATTAATTATTAAACATTGGTTGTGACTAATTGATGGCATTTATCAATTAATAGTTGTAATGACTTTAAAATGACCGTACATTATTTACGGTCATTTTTCGCTTTATCGTTTTTTGCTTTACTATCATCGCGGATGATTACAGTGGTGCATGATTCAGTACGACTACTAAAACAATATAGTAGCTCCCCATTTAGTCACACACCCTTGTTATCGCTAACTTCCCATCTGCTAACTTGTGGCCTGCGTCGCCAGTAGTTTATCAACCTAAAGAAGTGATTATGCAATATCCCGCTTGGAAATACTTACTCATCGTCGTCGTGCTCATCATTGCCGGTATATACGCGGCTCCTAACCTCTATCCTGATGAACCGGCCGTACAGATTACCAGTGCAGCAGCAGGTACGCAGCTGTCTGAAGGTATCTTGACTCAGTCTCAAAGCTTACTTGAAGAGGCTGGAATCAATAATCACGACGGTACCTTTGAGGGCAACAGTGCGCTAGTGCGTCTTGACAATCCAGTCGATCAGCTAAAAGCTCAGGAAGTGCTGCGTCAAAATTTGGGCGAGAACTACGTGGTCGCGCTGAACTTGGCACAGACTACCCCGCAGTGGTTGCGTGATATTGGTGCAAGACCGATGAAACTTGGACTTGATTTGCGCGGTGGCGTGCGTTTTGTGCTAGAAGTAGATATGGACAAGGCGCTCGAACAACGTTTAAACAGCGCCAGTCGTGATATGCGCCGTGACCTGCGTGCTGAGCGTATTGCCATTAAAGGTATTAAAACAGAAAAACGTGGCGTGGTGCTACATTTTTCTGATACTGATACTCGTAACCGTGCGCAAAACGTCCTGCAAGGTTCGATGGGTAACACATTCTCCTTACAGTCTTCTATTGACGAGCAAGGTCCTGCGCTGATTTTAGCTTATAACGATGCAACGCTTGATGAAATCAACAGCTATGCGGTCAATCAGAACTTGACTACTCTGCGCAATCGTATTGCTGAGCTTGGGGTAACCGAAGCCTTGGTACAATCACAAGGTGCCAGCCGTATCGTTGTTGAGCTACCGGGTGTACAAGATACTGCTGAGGCAAAACGTGTCCTTGGTCGTACGGCTAACCTTGAGTTCCGTATGGTCGCTGAAGGCGCTGAAAATTATATGGGCGGCATTCCACCTGCTGGTACCGAAGCGTTCCCATTTGAAACGCTTGATGGTCCACCAGTGTTGCTAGAGCGCCAAGCGATTGTCACAGGTGATAAAGTTACCAACGCTCAAACGGGTATCGATGAAAGCGGCTCGCCTGAAGTAAGTATTACTTTAGATAGTGCTGGCGGTAAGCTGATGCAAAATGCCACCCGTACAGCAGTTGGCAAGCAAATGGCCGTATTGTTTATCGAAAATAAACAACGTATCGCTTATGAAGAAGATCCAGTGACTGGCGAAACCGTGGAAGTACGTACTCCTTACGCTGAAACAAAAGTCATTAACCGTGCCAATATTCAAGCGGTACTTGGCTCATCATTCCGTATTACCGGTCTTGATAGTAGTGCGGAAGCCGCTGAGCTTGCGCTATTACTACGTTCGGGTGCATTGGCAGCGCCGATGTATTTTGTAGAAGAGCGCACTATTGGCCCATCACTTGGGCAAGAAAATATCGATAAAGGCTTATTCTCTACGCAGGTTGGTTATTTATTAGTCTTTGCGTTTATGATTATTTTCTATCGCCTATTTGGGGTGATTGCGAATATTGCTCTAGCAGTTAACGTGATTATCATCATCTCTGTTATGTCAATCTTAGGCTCATCACTGACCCTACCTGGTATTGCGGGTATCGTATTGACCATTGGTATGGCGGTGGATGCCAACGTTCTGATTTTTGAGCGTATCCGTGAGGAACTAGCGAATGGCGTCAGACCGAAATCTGCGATCGTGGCAGGTTTTGATCGCGCTTATAGTAGTATTTTCGATGCCAATATCACAACTTTACTGGTCGCCTTTATCTTATTTGCGATTGGTACAGGTCCGATTAAAGGCTTTGCGATTACGTTGGCCATTGGTATTGTCAGCTCGCTATTTACCGCCATTTTGGTAACGCGTGCGCTGATACAAATTGCTTACGGTAAGCGTAAATCTATCAAACGTCTGAGTATCGGTTAGGAGAAAACTATGGCTATCGATAATAACAACCCTATAGAACAACAGAACAATCCTGAACCGAATGGCTCAAATAGCGAAGCCAGTACGCGTCGCCGCAAGAAACCGCGCCGTGATGGTAAGGGTAGCAATAGCCAAACCAATCATGCCACTACCAAAACCTCAGGTAGTAAGGCTCGCCGTAGTGGCAAAAGTGCGGATAAAGGCAGTCAAGTACTGACTACTCAAACATCTGATACAACCGACACTCACTTAGATACTAACTTAGTATCAGCTGATTTAGGAGATGCTGCTGACGACGCAGCGGCCTATGCTGAAGGCGGCATTAAAGCCATTGGTGATCAGCGTATCATTCCTTTTATGAAGATAGAAAAGCCAATGGCAATTCTATCTATTATTTTGGTCATTGGTAGTATTATCGCCATTGCCATTAATGGTCTAAACCTAGGTCTTGATTTCACCGGCGGGGTTTCAGCCGATGTGCGTTATGAGAATCCTGCTGAGCAAGTCGACGTGGTCAAAGCGTTGGCTGATAATGGCTTTGACGATGCCGTCGTACAATATCTAGGAACGCGTCAAGAGCTACTAATACGCTTACCACCCCAATCTGATAACGTTGATGGCTTGAATGCTAGTCTGAGTGAAGCATTAAAACTTCCTAATAATAATGTTGAAATCAGTAACGTTAATATCATCGGTAGCCAAGTTGGTAATGAGATCTATCTAAGCTCAGTCATGTCGATTGTATTAGCATTGGCATGTATGCTTGGATACGTCGCCTTGCGCTTCCAGTTCAAACTCGCGATTGGTGCGGTATTGTCACTATTTCACGATGCTATCGTGACCATCGGCGTCTTTGCATTATTTGGCTTCCCGTTTGACTTAACAGTTTTGGCAGCCATTTTGGCATTGATAGGTTATTCATTGAACGATACCATCGTCGTCTATGACCGTATCCGTGAAAACTTCCGCCGTGTGCGTGGTATTACGCCGCGTCAAACAATTGATTTGTCATTAACAGAGACGCTACGCCGTACGATTATGACTATCTCAACGGTACTGTTGGTTGTCCTCGCGATGCTATTCTTAGGCGGTGATGGCTTATTCTGGTTCTCGGCTGCACTATTTATCGGTCTACTTGCTGGTACTTACTCATCTACCTATATCGCAAGCTCTATTCCTCTAGCAATGGGTCTGTCACGTGATGACTTTATCGTTAAAGTAAAACCTGAGTTTGAAGAAGAAATCGTGACCTTTAATGATCCAAAAATGTTTGAGCAAGACTGATGCTTATATCAAAGCCAATAATTAGACTTTTTAGTTATTAAGCAAATAAGCATTACCATGACAAAAGCACCTAAATCTAGGTGCTTTTGTCTTTATGCTATTTTCATTTATATTTTAATATCATCTGATAAGTGCTTAGAAATCTTTTCTGCCTTGTTATTATATAAGCGACTGTGTTATGCCATCTACCTTGCCGCCAACTGCTATGCCGCCCATTGATACTCGCTATGCGCGCATCATTGCCATCGCTTTGCCGGTATTATTGGCCAATCTTGCGATGCCGCTACAAAGCGTCATTGATACGGCCATTGTCGGTAATATGAATGACACTGCGAAGCTTGCTGGGATGGGCTTAGCCATACAACTGCTGTCTTTGATACTGGTCAGCTTTAACTTCTTGCAATATGCGTCATCTGGTCTTTCTGCACAAGCACTGGGTCAACTCGCTAATAAAAACACTTCTAGCAATGCCTCATTAAACCCCTCTAAGCAAAACCAATCACCCCTGCTATCAATTTTACAACGTGCTTTGTTACTCGCTTTTATGATTGGCGCAGTTTTGCTTATTGCAAAACCTTGGCTGATTGATTTTGGCTTGCAAGCGCTTTCTGCCAATCCTGACAGTGGCAGCGCGGCAAAGACTTATTTAGGCGTACGTTTTTGGGGTGTCATCGCTGAGCTGATGAACTTTGCATTTATCGGCTGGTTTGCCGGTCAAGGCAAGACCCGCTATATGCTTTATCAGCAAGGTTTTATCGCTATGCTTAATATCATACTAACCTTATTTTTTGTTTACGTGATGCAAATGGGCTTGGTTGGAGTGGCGTTAGGAACGACGATTGCCTTTTGGCTTGGCGTGGTATTGGCATTATGGCTGAGCCGTCGAGATCTACAAATCTCTTGGCGCGCGTTATTTACGGCTAATAAAGAACACTTTAGCAAAGATAAAATGCTTAGGCTATTTTCATTAAATAAAGACATCTTTATCCGTACGCTTATTTTAACGATAAGCTTTGCTTGGATTACCCGTCTTTCTGCCCAAAGCGGCGATGTCATACTGGCCGCTAACGCCATCTTATTACAGGTATTGAGTATCTCAGCCTTTGCCCTTGATGGCGTGGCGGTATCTGCAGAAACCTTAAGCGGACAAGCTGCTGGACGACGTGACTGGCCGCGGTTCCGTATTATCGTCAAACGTACAGGTGTTGTCAGTTACGGACTTGCCTTGATGCTAAGTGCGATATGGTGGCTTGGTATGCCGACTTATTTGCAATTGATGACCAATATCGAACCAGTCTTTGCGCTTGCTTATGACTATCACCTTTATGCCGTACTTCTCCCCCTTGTAGGCGTTGGCGCTTATTGGTTAGATGGGATATTCTTTGGTTTAACGGCAGGTAGTGTCATTCGTAATGCCGCACTGATATTAGCGATTATATTTTTTCCTTTAAGTTGGCTACTGTATCAAAAATGGGATATGACCGGCATCTGGCTGAGCGTTTGGTGCTTATTATTATTGAGATTAATTATTCTTGGTGGATTTTTATTCCGCGCTCATCAAACAGGCAGTTATGAAAAATTGCAGCCTGAAGCCTGATTATTAAGAGCATTTAGCTAAAATGATGTTTATATGATGTGTTTTTAGAAAATAGACAATAAACGAAAAACTAAAGTAAGAAAAAATTAGGATGTCACGTGAATACTCAATCAAACGAGATAAATCAAAATCAAGCCTATCATTACGATTGGGCAGAAGGCTTTAAGAAAAGCTTGCCAGTCGCCATGGGTTATTTACCTGCAGGGATTGCCTTTGGCGTGCTCGCACAAGTGGCTGGTTTGCCAGTGTGGGCAACGATTATGCTAAGTGTCGTCTTGTATGCAGGCGCAGCGCAATATGCTTGTCTACCGATGCTGAGTGCTGGATTACCGATTGGTAATATCGCAACCAATATTGCTGCCATTAATTTGCGCCATGTTTTTTATGGCATGCCGTTATTACAATATCTGCCAAAAAACAAGATAGCCAAAACTTACTGCTTATTTGCCTTAACTGATGAAACTTTTTCAGTGATGACCAGTTTGCCAAACGAGTCGCGACAATCATTAATACTGCCGATTAGTTTGTTTAATCAAGGCTGGTGGGTATTAGCTGGTGCGATTGGCGTGATGATTGGCAGTACATTAAGTGATTTAATACCGCATTTAGATTTCGCTTTGGTATGTTTATTTGCCATTTTAGCTTATGAGCAATTCCAAAGTATCAAACGTTATTTCCCCATTGGTATTGCTGTGATTGCCTTAGTGATTGCTTCATTGTTTACTAGCAACTGGCTATTATTAGTAGCGATTACGATTTGTATGCTCATGATTTTAGCCCGTGGATTTTGGGTGCAGCGCAGTATACAAGGAGGCAATCATGACCAGTAGTTATCTAATTTTTGCGACTTTAGCGATGGCCGCAGTGACCTTTATTACCCGCGCTCTTCCCGCTTTAATACCCAAAAAGCTACTGGATACGCCTTGGCTGCATCGATTGAATGAAAGCTTGCCGCTGTCTGTGATGGTATTGCTAATTTTGACCAGTCTTTCTTATCAAGGTTTGTCAGGCAATACTGGCTTACAAGCTAGCTTAAATAGTGCCGAAGTACATTTATTAATGGCACAAATTGGGGCGTTATTATCAGTATTAATTATCTATCATCTTAGCCGTCAGTTACTGGTCAGTATGATCGTCGGTATCGCTACGATTAATGGTTTTTTGTGGTTATTTACCCGTTTTTTAGGCTGATTGAAGTTTAATAATTTATCACATTTATTTTTGCTCAAAAAAAGGCTGCAATCTCAATGATTACAGCCTTTTTATTTTGTCGTTATTTTAAGATATTTAGTCTCTTACAGCTCCTCTACGCCCATCATATCGACTGGGGTATCAGCCACGATTTGTACGCCTTTTTTACCAGTCTTGGCTGTGTCATTACGTTGCTCTTGCAAATGCTCAAGATAGGCTTCGTTGATTTGTCCGGTAATGTAGCAGCCATTAAACACCGCACAATCAAAGCCTTCAACCTTGCTATGCTTAGTATCTTTGACAGCTTCAATCAAATCGTCCAAATCTTGGAAGATTAAGCGGTCAGCACCGATAATCTCGCGCACTTCTTCAACGCTATGACCTGAGGCAATAAGCTCGCTACGCACTGGCATATCGATACCATAGACGTTTGGATATTTAACTGGCGGCGCAGCGCTGGCAAAGAATACTTTACGGGCACCGGCGTCACGTGCCATTTGGATAATTTCGTGACACGTCGTACCGCGAACGATTGAATCATCAACCAAGAGGACGTTTTTGCCTTTAAACTCAAGCGGCACGGCGCTTAGCTTTTGGCGAACTGATTTTTTACGTTGCTGCTGACCTGGCATGATAAAGGTACGACCGATATAGCGGTTTTTCATAAACCCTTCACGGTACTTGATGTTCATCTTTAGCGCCAGCTCCATCGCTGAGGTACGCGAGGTATCAGGGATAGGAATGACTACATCGATATCATGGTCCTCACCCCATTCGGCAAGGATTTTATCGGCCAACTTTTCACCCATACGTAAGCGTGATTTATAAACCGAGATATTGTCCATAATAGAATCTGGACGGGCAAAATACACATATTCAAAGATACAAGGCGTATATTCTTGTTGCTCGACGCACTGATGAGTATGTAGCTTATGGTCTAAATCAATAAAGATAGCTTCGCCCGGTTTAACATCACGCACAATACTAAAGCCTGAACCCGTCAACGCGACTGATTCTGAAGCGACCATATATTCTGTGCCGCCGTTAGCAGCCATGCGCTTACCAAAAATCAGCGGACGGATACCATTTGGATCACGGAAAGCCAGCAAGCCATGACCAGTAATCAGAGCAACCACGCCATAAGCGCCTTCGATACGTCCATAAACCGCTGTTACTGCTTCAAAGATATCAGCAGGCGTCGGATTGGTTTTATCCAAATTTTGCATCTCATGCGCAAGGACATTTAGCAACACTTCAGAATCTGAATCGGTATTTAAATGGCGGCGATCTTCTTGATATAAAGACTTAGCCAAACCTTCAGCATTGGTCAAGTTACCATTGTGTGCAAGGGTAATACCATAAGGCGAGTTGACATAAAAAGGCTGTGCTTCGGCACTACTTGAGGTGCCAGCAGTTGGATAACGGACGTGACCGATACCAAACTTACCCACCAGCTTTAGCATATGACGATTCATAAACACGTCACGTACCATGCCATTTTCTTTACGTAAATAAAGACGCCCGTCCTGTAAAGTCACAATACCTGCCGCATCTTGCCCGCGATGCTGCAACATGGTTAATGCATCATAAAGAATTTGGTTGACTGGCTCATGAGCTGCGACCCCAACGACTCCACACATAGTTGTATCCTATTTTGTACCACACATTGATAACACAATAACGGCTGACAAGGTTGTCTTGAATTTTCGCCTATCATTTGCCGCAAAGCTGATGATCTTGCTGAGAATAATGTCTTACGGACAATAGATAAGGACAATTCTCCATAAGACAAGTTGCTGATGATAAATAGAGGTGTATTTTACGAATATTAAAGATGATTGAATAGCTTTTTTTGAGCGCTTATCACGCATATTAAGCTTAAGACTGATTGACCTTATCCCACGCCAAGCCAAACATATCTGAGACCAACTCTTTGCCCATGGGCGCATAAGGCAGTAATTCAGGTGCGAGCACTGAAGTCTCCCATTGCGGCATCTGCACCAATAATGGCGCACTGACGCTAAGCACAACTAAAACCATAAGGACATTTTTTGCCGCCCCAAGTACCCCGCCCGCCATTTTATCGAGGACGCCAAGACGTAAGGTTTTGAGTACTCCGGAGAATACGAACGCAACTAGGTGCATGATGGCTAAGATAGCAATCACAATCACTAGAAAAGCCATCGCCATCTGCAAAACGGGGTTTTCTACCATGCCTGAGAATTGCGGCGCGACCGAACCTGCCAAACGCGTCGCAGCAATAAGCGCGATAAACCAACCAACCAAACCAACAGCTGTCTTAATCAGACCTACCTGAAAACCACGCCATAAGCCAATCAGGACAACCACAGCAATCACAATGTCTAAACCACTCATGTTTATCGCCTCATTTGCATCTTACGTCGGGTATTGCAGTGAAATTAAAAAGCTTACAATTATAAAGGTCGTTAAAAGGATTAACCTTCCATGGCATCGTAATAGCCACCGATGGATTGAATGCAAGACTGCACTAATCCAGGCCCTTTATAAATAAGCCCTGAATACAACTGCACCAAATCTGCACCCGCCTCAATTTTTTTGACGGCTTTATCACCGCTATCGATACCGCCAACGCCAATCAACGCTACCTTACCACCCAACTGATCGGAGAATTGTTGTAAAATCTGCGTACTAATATGGCTGACTGGACGACCAGATAAACCACCTGCTTGGTCGCCATCGGGCAAATCTTCAACGCCCACGCGGCTCAACGTGGTATTGGTGGCAATCAAACCATCAATCTCAAAGTCCAGCAACTGCTGGGAAATATAATCGACTTGTAACGGTTCTAAATCGGGAGCAACTTTTAATACCAATGGTACATAAAAGCCATATTCGGTTGCCAATTGATTGTGGCGGTTTTTAATGGTATCTAATAATTGTGTTAGCGCTTCACCACTTTGTAGGTCACGCAAATTTTTGGTATTCGGAGAGGAGATATTTACGGTAATATAAGAAGCATGCGGATAAACGCGCTCTAAGCAATAGACATAATCATCAGCCGCATTTTCAACAGGAGTCGCCGCATTTTTACCGATATTAATGCCGATATTGCCTTTGTATTTACAGCGCTTGACGTTTTCAATCAGGTAATCAACACCTTCATTATTAAAGCCCATACGGTTAATGATGGCATCGGCTTGCTTGATTCTAAATAGTCTTGGTCTGTCATTGCCGACTTGCGGCTTTGGCGTAACGGTTCCCACTTCAATAAAACCAAAACCCAACTCTGCTAGCGCATCGATATAGTCGCCGTTTTTGTCCAAGCCGGCGGCAAGCCCAACAGGATTGGCAAACTGCAAACCCATACAATCAGTTGGCTGCATTGACTGACCATATACTAAGCCCAACACACGCGCTTTATGAGCTTTATCTAATAAAGATAAGGTCATCTCATGCGCGTGCTCAGGGTCCATATTAAACAAAAAAGGGCGAAGTAAGGCGTAAGACATAGTAATGACAGACCCTGCTTGAAAATAAATGATAAATAAGAAAAACGAATGAGGTCAAGCGCTGCGATTATATCAGCTTAACTGAAATAAGACCAAAGTTTCATAGGACAAATTGCGCTATATCCTGCGAATAAATAATCGTTAACGCTGTCAATTGACTTATTCAATAAGCCAATATTACAAAGTATTATTTATTCGTATTTACTGCTTATTGATATTCGTGTTTTTATATTAGGGAACTGGGCGTCCATCAGTGAGCGCAATCCAACCACGTACAATACGGTACAGATGCCAAATAAAAGTAAAGCCCATAATAATAAAACCCAAACTGGCCAACAATACTGAGCCGATGGCAATATTATTGGTTTCAGCGAGCATACTTACGCCAAAACCACCTAAGGCAAATGTGATGATAAGCACACCAATAACAAACAAGACGATGCTATACCAAAAGGTCTTAATCTGCCAATCAAAATGGGTAGCAAGCCAAGTACCATCAGCATCATGGCGTTTGGCATAATTCATAAAAATAGGCACAATCCACAATAGCCCTGCGGTAAAATAGCTGAGCACATAGAGCAAATACGTGATGTGATTATAGGTAATCAAAGAACGGCGCTTATTATCACTCATAGTATTATTGGTATTGTTTATCATACTGTCACTCGTTATATTCTGTGGCTAATAGCTATATTATTGTGGCAAATGAGCTAGGTTTCAATGCGGCAAACTTTAAACTCTAAACATGGCTAAATATGTTCCAACATAATTGATTACAAATATTAAGAAGTCACAGTCGCCTGTACTTGAATTGCTTTAGTGACCAAATCTTGCTGCATAGACAGTTGAGTAAATTGCCAACCTTGCTGTTCAAGCTTACCGAGTGCGCCGCTCACCACGGCTTGGCTTGGATGAGCAAAGCTCAGTTGCACCGCATCGCCAGCCGCAATGACCTGCGCATCGACAATCCCTGAATTATTTAATAGCGCACTGATACTACTAGCCGGCGGCATGGCATCTACGCCATCTGCAGTACTAGCAGCATTTAACGCATTGCTATCAATGTTACCGGCTTGGGCACGTAACCAAAAATAATCAGCGACCTGCTCTTGATACTCATTTTTGCTCGCATTTGCTGCTTGATGGACACTATAGCCGCCATAGCCACCGATAAATAATAGCAAGAATGCCGACAATAACAGCAAGGCTAATTGGTCACGCGCAGACAATGCCTGCCAACGTGTCGTTAGGATACTTTGATAGCTACTCATCCGCGTTGATAACGCACTGCTTTTAGGGTCAGTCACAATAGTGCTGCGTTTGGCGAGGCGCTGTAATCTTTTCATGGTTACCCTTTATTGCTGACGCTGCTATTGTTTTCTACCACATCAACGGTCACTTGACCACTAAACTGCCCTTGCTCATTGCCGTTCACTTGTTCTAGTTTGGCGTTTAAGCCTTGAGAAACTAGCGTATTGGTAAATTGATCAAGACTGCCGCGGTCTGGTGCAATCAACGTAAAGCTAAGCGCAGTTGGCTGCATGACTAAAGCCTGCGCGCGTAATGACGACTGTTTAATCAACGGTGATATACGTGATAATACGGCTATGTGAGCGTTAGGCGCTTGGCTGTCACTACTCAGTTTTGGTTGCAATTGTACTTGGAGCTTTGTGCGCGCACTAAGCGGCTCATTAGGAAACCAAGCCTGATACTGAGCGGCAATCTCGGTTTTGGTCGCCGCTGTCGCCGCCTTATACTGATACCATTGCACTCCATCGGTCGCCATCTGTAATACCAATGCTGACAGCGCGACCATCATCGCCACCCGCAGATACGGTGATAGTTGTGAATCGGTCGATTTAATAAAAAAGTTCAGCGCATGCCGTTCAGGAATTTCAAGCGGTTTAGGAGCAACGGGTAGCGTGGTCAATAATAATTGATGCTCGGCAATCATTGCCGCCGTTTGAGTAAAGGCATTGGCGGTAGTTTCATGCTTTGTTAAATCAATATCATCACCAAGTGCTGGCTCATTAGTAAAATTTTCAGCAAGACCATTATGATAAGCGTGATTAGAATCATCAAAGGCACTATCAATGGCTGGCAATAGCAGCACTTCACTTAAATGCGGAAAACGCTCAAATATTAAAGGCAAGTAACTGACTGCCATGCCTTGATGTAAGGATTGGCGCAGCAGCATCGTTTGTTGGTCTTGGTACAATACAATTTGCTGCCCTGCGCCCTCTTCTGGCGTTGGCAGTAATAAGAAATCAGGGAGTAACGCTACGATGTTCATGCCAACAAGCTTAGCGCTTTGCTGCCAGGATTCGATATCGCTTTGAGCCAAAGCATAAAGATGATGACTGCTATTCTCAGTCATTTGGCGAATGGCTAACTGTTCAACTGGTGTCAGAGAAGTTTCTTCAAATAAATACTGCTTACCGCTCATACCTAATTGTTTGAGCTGAGCCGTATTTAGCTCAGAATCTACTTGCAAGACATGGCTTGAGGGGAAATACAGGCAAACCGATTTTTGACTATTGGTTTTATAGCTACCATAGATTTCATACAGCTGTTGCCAGCCGTCAATAACTTGCCATTGCTTTATGTCTTCATGCCAGACCGCTAGAGGACTGTGCTGCGCTCTTAACCAAACATGTAACACCAAATGTGTCCTTAATTATCAAAGCTGCTGTTTAAAGTCATTGCTTATTGAAGCTGTCATTTATTAAAGCTGCGGTCTAGCAAAAATATATAGGGTTTTACGAGCGTTTTTATTATTGTTACTAATAAGGTTGTTCTGGGACAAAACGGTCTATCTCGGTTGCCATACCCGCCAGCACAAAATCCATCTCAAACACACGCGCTTCTGCTAAAGAGAAGGATTCAGGATAATCACCCGTTAGTAGGCCAGCGATATGAGCAACGATAGACATATGACAGACGACTACCAAACACTCTGCTTCAATATTACCAATATCTATCAGCGCCTGACGAGCATCGTCAGAAGGCGTGATATTCTCTTGTATTTGTGAGGGCACGTCAGGGGCACGCAACTGTAATGCTGCCAGCGTCTGCTGCGCTCTTTTATAAGGACTCACGACAAAACAATCAGGTTGATAATGAGTGGTAATATACTCTGCTGTTTGCGCCGCTTGCTGCTGACCAAAATCAGTCAACTGACGCGCACTGTCTGGGCGCGTTTCATCTTCTGCTTGACCATGACGTACTAAGATAATTTTCATAATCTTAACTACCTTGTTTGTTACTTTTATCTGACTACTTTGATAATAATAAGCTTGTGACGATGAAACTATTTTAATACTAGAACAGCTATCTTCTGCCTAACGCCCTATTACTGATTAAGCATCATTTATTAACCGTTACTTATTATCGTCATCATCTTTTTTATGTTTAGCCTTGCTTGCGGTTTGCATTTGTGCGGTTAGCGCAGCATTGCTATGGTCATGCTCCATGACAAACTCAACATCACTACGGAAGCCCGCTTCCATAAGATGTAAGGCGACGCCAAGCGCGGCTTTATCTTCATAAATAACCGCATGCAGAGCATGGGTAATCGGCATATAGATGCCTTCTTTGGTGGCTTTTTCATGTACTTGCTGAATGGTATTGACACCTTCAGCGGTTTGACCAAGTTTTTTGACGGCAGCATCAATCGTCATACCGCGACCGATCATGTTACCAATACGATAGTTACGACTCAGCTCTGAGCTACAAGTAGCATATAAATCACCGACACCCGACAGACCTAAAAAGGTCAGCGGATTGGCACCAGCATGCACGCCAAAACGACTCATTTCTGCTAAGCCACGGGTCAATATCATGGCTTTGGTATTTTCACCCACTTCATAAGCCGCCGCCATACCCATGGCAATGGCATAAATATTTTTCAGCGCGCCACCAAGCTCGACACCGCGAACATCATCACTAGCAAATACTCTAAAGAAAGCACTATGTAGCGCTGCTTGTACCGCATGGCGTAGTGGCTCAGATTCGCTGGCAATTACCGTAGCAGACGGCATATTTTTCATGATCTCAATGGCTAGATTTGGCCCTGACATTACGCCAAAGTTTACTTCTGGCAGCTCATCTTTAATAATGTCACTCATTAAAGCAAAGGTATCTTTTTCCATACCTTTGGTTAAAGAGACAATAGATTGCCCGCTAATAATGGGCGCGATACTTTTAAGGGTTTCGCGAAATGCGAGACCTGGAACCGCAATAAAAATAATATCGGTATCTTTGACTGCAGCTTGTAAATCGTGACTGTATTTAAGGCGATCATCAAGCTTATAACCAGGTAGGTATTTTTTATTGGTCTGCGTCTTTGCCATTGCTTTAACTGTACGCTTATTGCGTACCCAAAGCGTGGTATCACAGCCATTACGGGCGGCCAAGTTTGCCATGGCTGTACCAAAGCTACCACCGCCTAAAAATGCCAAACGCAATTTGGTTGGATTGTTATGGATTTCTGCCATATTTTTTGCTACAGCAGACTCAACTGCGCTAGGATTTAACTTCTTACGCCCAAGCCCTGATTTGGTGGCACGCTCAATGATACCGGATAGCAAACTGTTTTGTTTTTCAGCGGCTTTATTGTCTGTTTGACTGTCATCTATATTTGACTCTATATTTTTATCATTAGCGCTGGTCATATTATTTTATCCGTATTGACTGACTTAATTATGAATAGAATTTGTGCTGAGTATACAGTGAGATTGACGGTATGTTTCAACAATTATTGATATAAAACCGCTATTTTTATGAATTATAATAACTGGTTTGATCATTATTTTTCTTTGATGAGTCACTTTATCTCAGTAATTGTACTGTTCTAACCTTTGCATAATCATAGGACTGTATGGCCTCTATGACTCAAAACGCAGCAAGGGCTCGATATCAACAGGCTTGCGCGTGGGCATATCGCAAGGACTGCTGCCAGCATAAACAAAAGCCGTGACATAATCATCTGGTCCTACGCCAAAATACGCTTTAACGGCGGGCTCATTACATAATAAACCCGTACGCCAAACCGTACTAAAACCTTGAGCTTGTAGCGCCAAAATAAGGTTTTGTACTGCTGCACCGGCACTGAGCATTTGCTCAAATGGTGGCACTTTTTTGTGCACTTGCATTTGGGTGACGACCGTAATAATCACTGGCGCGCGTAGCGGCATATTATAGGTTTTTTGGCGAGACTTCTCAGACAGCGCTTCGCCCTCTTGAGCCGCTTGTGCTTCAGCAGCCGCTAAAAAGGCACGTCCCAAGTCATGACGGGCATTGCCTTGGGTGACGATAAAGCGCCATGGGCGCAGTTTTTTATGATCAGGCGCCGTAACCGCACAATCAATAGCCGCTCTAATCTGGCTTTCTGTCGGTGCTGGGATACTCAGATTGCCGATACTGCGTCTTGATTTAATCCAATTAATCAGCTGCTCATCAGTCACTTGTGCGTTTAGCACTATGGGGCTTTCGGTATTATTTTGCGGCGCGTTTTTACTTAATTGCTTACCGCTATTATCCTTATTCTCTTCTAAGCTGTCTTCTGACTTACTCATAATGTATCCTTATTTTTTATTATGCTGCATCCGTATCTTCGACTCGATGCTCCATTTTTAAGTAATCTTCTGACTGCATCTCAAGTAAGCGTGAGCGCGTACGCTCAATCTCAAACGCTAACTTCTCTCCTTGATATAGCTCAAGAATAGACTGCTCTGCTCGTACCAATAATTTGACGCGGCGATCATAAAACTCATCAACCAGATAAATAAATCGGCGAGTCGGATCGCGCAAGTCATCATCTAAAGCGGGCACGGCATTGATTAACACAGTGCTAAACTCTTTGGCAATTTCAATAAAATCAGACGCTGAGCGTGGCTCCATACATAAATGGCGGAAATCACAAAATAAAATATCTTCCGTACGTGCATTGATTTTAACTTCCCGACCATTGATCGTAATAGGCTCATTGCTGATTTTCTGATTGTTAGACAAGCTAGCGAAACGGTTGGCAAGCCAATGGTGATTTGCCTTAGTCAAAGGCGACTCATATAGCTCTGCTTGCTGCAAGACACGCAGACGATAGTCGATGCCCGAGTCAATATTCATCACTGTAGTATGACGCTCAACTTCGGCAATGGCCGGCATAAAGCGATCACGATGCAGACCATCTTTATAAAGCCCTGATGGCTCAATGTTTGACGTCGCTACCAAGGTAATGCCACGATTAAATAGCATGGTAAACAAATCACCTAAAATCATGGCATCCGAGACGTTGGAAACAAAAAACTCATCAAAGCAGATAATCACCGCTTCTGCATAGATAATATCCGCGACTTTTTCTAACGGATCGCTCTGACCTTGTAGATTATTGAGCTCTTGATGCACACGCTGCATAAAGTGATGAAAATGCTGACGCATCTTACGCTCAATGGTTAAAGAGTCGTAAAACATATCCATCATCCATGTTTTACCGCGTCCTACTCCGCCCCACATATACAAACCTTTGGGCGCAACAGGCTTTGCCTTTAGAAAGCTAAAAAAGCCTTTTTTTTGTTCGACGCTACTATTGAGCTGATGGTATAACTCATCTAGAT
The DNA here is from genome assembly GCF_904846175.1 of Psychrobacter immobilis. Taxonomy (GTDB): domain Bacteria; phylum Pseudomonadota; class Gammaproteobacteria; order Pseudomonadales; family Moraxellaceae; genus Psychrobacter; species Psychrobacter immobilis_E. The sequence continues at coordinate 290,759 of NZ_CAJGZM010000001.1, forward strand.
AGCTCATTGCCTGATATTGCTGCTCATCTCGAGTAAACTCATCAGTGCTAATGGCCTGCTCGTAACGTTGCAAGGGAGATAAACTCATAATATGACTCATCATTAGACAAAATAAATATAAAAAGCTAAAAGCATTCTTAAGTAAACGGGTTAAAACACAATCTATTTTTAGTGCGAATCTTTAGACCCAAAACTATGTTCTTCTAACAAGCCTTTAAGCTCAGATAAACGCCCATGGAAAAAATGCCCAGCGCCATCGACAACACTAACAGCCAGCCCTAAACGTTCAGCAAATTCCTGCATGCTAGCGGGCGCAATAACATTGTCTTCATTACCATATATCTCAAAGGTTTTCTCAACAGGTAAGCTCAAATCATCGGTGTCGTTTTTTTCAACAGATGGCGCGATAAGGGCAACCTTTGCTATCTCAAAATCACTCAGTCCCCAAATATGTGGCGATACCAGCACTTGCTCAGCGACACGCGCTATCACATAACCACCAAAAGAGAAACCACCCAACCACAATTTACGTGCATTGGTTTGCTCTGCAATCCATTGTAGCACGGTCATTGCGTCCACTACTTCCCCATCCGCATAATCGTGCTCGCCAGTCGACTGCCCGACACCGCGAAAGTTAAAACGTACCACATGCATACCGTTATCACGCGCAAATCGATACATCGTCGTCACCACTTTGTTGTTCATCGTACCATCGAATAACGGATTAGGATGGCAAAGCAGCGCCACCGTATCGGTGTTTGGATCGTTAGGATTGTCTTGTTGCCAAAGGGCGTCGACTTCGAGCACGCCAGCAGGAGCAGGAATCAGTTGCATAGAATTACTTACTAATTAAGAATGAATAGTTCAATTATCCTAGATATGGTTTATATTTCAAGTGATTTGCTGTGTACTGGTGCTGTTTGTATTATTTTAGAGTTATGATTCTAGGTTTATGGTAATAAGCAATTGCCTTAAATAACTGCTGATCTCAAAAAAACCTCCACTGCTTCAGTGCCGATAGGACATATACCTGCAATATCAAACACAATAACAGCCTAGACAATCGAGAGTCCGATAGGTTAGATTCACACTGTTTATGTTTTATGTTTAACTACCAGCCATTTAGGAAATAGTTATGAATACTTTTAATAAAACCGCGACTTTAACGGCGACATTAGTTGCTGCTCTAGCTTTGAGTGCCTGTCAAAGTACGCCTTCTTCACCTGTGATTCAGCGTGCCAATTCTATTTATGAAACTACTGGCATCGCTGAGAGTAAAGTAAAAGCTCAGCAAAATGCGATAAGTAGTGCGCAAAAAACCTGCGGTAGCAAGCAGGTTATTATCGTCGATGATAAAGTAAAATATAATGGTATTTTAAATGAGCAAACTGGCCGTATTGTTGGACAAGCGGGCGCGGTTATCGGTTCAATCTTTGGTACGGGCACGCCAGATTTATCACGTAAAGATGATTATGAGTATACGATTAATTTCCGTTGCCAATAAGACAGTTAATTATTTAGCCTTTAGCCTTTAGCCTTTAGCCTTTAGCCAAGTAAGTTTGCGAGATAGATAGTACATTCATCGCTGACTTATTGGCTTCTCTTTTTGTACAGACACTTTTGGGGTAAACTACCCTATCTAATGTTCAGCACATTCGAATCATTCTATAGTTAGTAGCTATTTGTTGCGACTGGGATGAATTTTAAAGTGACTCTACTATATAAGCAGCCTGTTTTTAAACCTTCTCACCTTTGGTCTATTATTATGCGCAAACCCAACCTGTCACATACTAAACAAGCTAAGGTTTTGACGCCAACCAAAGATTTAGCGACCTTGGAGGCCGAACTGGCTGAGCAAGAAAACAGCCTTGAAGTCAGTTTAGAAGATACGGTTTTGCGCCTAAGTGATTACTTGTCCGCGGTCGATATGGTCATCAAACAAACCTTTAATCACCGCGTATGGGTCAAAGCTGAAATTCGAAATTTATCAAGTAAAGGCGGGCATTATTATTTTGAGCTGGCAGAAAAAGACGATGACGGCAAAGTCATTGCTAGCTGCCGCGGTAACCTTTGGCGCTTTAAAGCGGCACGCGTCTTAGCAAAGTTTGAGCGCGCAACAGGTATGCCGCTTGACCGTGATTCGACCGTATTACTCAAGGTATCGGCAGGCTTCCATGCACAATATGGCTTTTCGCTGACGATTGAAGATATCGACCCAAGCTACACGTTAGGCGACTTAGCGCGGCAATATGCGGAGATGGTCGACCGCTTGACTGGCGAAGGCTTATTGAACCTGAACCAGCAACTACCTTTCCCATTTGATATCGAGCATGTCTTAGTCATCGCCCCTGAAAAAGCGGCGGGATTGGGTGACTTTCAAGCCGATGCCGATCGCTTAGCTCGTACAGGTGCCTGTCATTTCCATTATCATAACGCCACCTTTCAAGGCAATCATGCGCCAAGTGAAATCCGTCAAGCTATCGTTAACGCCCAACAGCAGTTTTTTGACACTTATCAGCGCCTGCCAGATTTGTTGGTCATTATCCGTGGCGGCGGTGCGGTTGGTGATTTAGCATATCTCAACGATTATGAATTGGCAGCATTGGTCGCCGAGCAACCTATCCCTGTTTGGGTCGGCATTGGTCACGAGCGTGACAAAGTTATCTTAGATGAAGTGGCGCATACCAGCTTTGATACGCCGTCAAAAGTCATTGCCGCTATCATGGCGCATCTAGCCCAACTCGTCACTCAAACCCTGCAATACCAAGCGCAAATTAAACAAGCAGCGCAGCGTCAATTAAATATCGCTGAGCAACAGACAACACGCCAGTTAAGCCAAATACAATCGCAAACGATTGGTCAATTAACCGCCCTGCAAAAAGACAGTGACTATGCTTGGCGTAGTATTCAGCAAAGCGCCCAGCGCCAAGTAAAGCAAGCTGTCAGACTAACCAGCGATTTGCGTGCACAAACTCAAGCCGCCGCTTATCAGCAGTTAGCAAGCGCAGCTACACACAGTCAGACAAACCAAAAGACGATTATGCAAAGTGCCCAGCAACAGTTGCTACAAGCACGACGTGATAGCGAACATCTACGCGATATTGTACTCTTGCATCGTCCTTCTCACGTGCTTAAACAAGGCTATACGATGCTCACTGATGCAAAAAACAAGCAGATATTAACCAGCAGTATGCAACTTTATCCTGAACAAACGGTACATATTGTCTTAAAAGATGGCAAAGCAAAGGCACAGATTATTGATGTAAATATTAATAAATAAGAAATAGAACCTATCGTCAATTCAACTTAATCAGATACTTTATTTTAAAATTAGGAAACCTTATGACAACCCCTACTCGCAAACGTAAAAAAGCCGCCCCAAAAACCTTTAAGGCAGCTTATGATATTCTAAAAACCAATGCTGCTGAACTACAGCAACAAGACGAGCCGGATATCGATAATCTGATGACCACAGTTGAAGAGTCGATTGCTGCTTATCGCGTTTGCGAAACCCGTATTAATGCGGTACAGCAAGCACTAGATGCCGCTTTTGCTGAAGAAGATAACACAGAAAATAGCGATATTTAAAAAATATTATTCAGGTTCATCGACTTCAAATACTTGGCGCAAATAGGCAAGATAAGTATCGTTATTGATCATGGTCTTGCCTGGGCTGTCTGACAACTTAGCAACTGGCTGGCCATTGCATTCGACCAATTTTAAGACGATATTTATCGGGGTGATGCCCATATCATTGGTCAAATTAGTGCCAATGCCAAAGCTGGTTCTTATTTGACCTTTAAAATATTGATGTAGATCCCAAGCCTTATTTAAATCCAAGCCATCACTAAAGGTTAAAATCTTGGTTCTTGGGTCTATCTTTAATTTTTTATAATGAGCAATGGCCTTATCACCCCAGATATACGGGTCGCCGCTGTCATGACGCAGACCATCGAAAAGCTTGGCAAAATATAAATCAAAGTCACGTAAGAACGCGTCCATTCCGACGACATCTGTCAGCGCAATACCCAAATCGCCACGATATTCATGCACCCACGCTTCAAGGGCAGCTTTTTGAGAATCACGCAAACGCACATCTAAAGCCTGAAATGCCTGCATAAACTCATGTGCCATGGTGCCGATGGGTGTCATTCCGAGTTTTTTTGCTAAATAAACATTTGACGTACCGCTAACAATCTTTGGCTCGGCATTATGTAAAGTCTCAACCACATGCGCTTGCCAGACTTTAGTAAAGCGTCTACGAGTACCAAAATCAGCCACAATCAATGGCGGTGTATGATTATCATATTTTGCCTGCTCTGTGGCATATTGATGCAATAATGCGACTTTTTCGTCAAGTCTACGCTGCCCTTCTTTAATGACACTGGTATTTGATAACGCCCTAAAATACAGCTCATTGACTATCGCTAATACAAACACCTCAAAGAACATAGCCTGAATCATCGGCCCTTCAATATCGATACATAGGCGACCTTTATCATCGATACTGACGGTGATAAAACGGCGCTTCAGCTTAAACAATTCTAGATAATCAACGAAGTCTGAACGCATAAAGCGCAATCCGCGTAAATACTCCAGCTCATCTTCTAAAAATCGCAATTCACATAAGCTATCTAGTTGTTTTTCTAATGCTTCTTTGATATCTGCCAAAGGATAAAGCGTATCTTCGTTATTACGGCAGCGGAAACGGTAAACCCCATGTGTCTGCGGAAACTGATGCAGCATGGCTTGTAGCATGGTAAATTTATATAAGTCGTTATCCAGTAACGAGGTAATAATAGGTTCAAAAGCTTTAGAAGTATGAGTAACGGTCATGTTACAGCCTTAAATACAAAAATGAAAAGCCGCCAAACAAATCCAGCGACGAAATAGGTATCAATAATTATCAAGATGCTAATAATAGAAAACGTTAAGATTTTGAGTATAACGAAGTTTGTGTCGTTTTTCATAATTCAACGCTTATAACAGCAAAAATACAACGATAATAAACGTATTCATGATGCGGCTATAGCTTATAAATTTGAAATATCAGCCATAAAAAAAGACGTTAAGCCTATACTTAACGTCTCGTCATGAGTTGAATTATCAACATTCATCATTAAGGTTTTGCAGGCTTAACCAGCTTCACTAATGGCGCATAGCCTGACTGCGGCATCACATCGACTGGAATAAACTGTAAGGCACCGCCATTGATGCAATAGCGCAGGCCGCCACGATCTTTTGGGCCATCAGGGAATACATGACCCAAATGCGAGTCCGCTACCCGTGAGCGAATCTCAGTACGCACCATATTAAAGGCGGTATCGTCGTGTTGGGTAATAACTTGTTTATCAATTGGCTTAGTAAAACTTGGCCAACCACAGCCAGATTGGTATTTATCGGTTGATAGAAATAATGGCTCTCCGCTCACCACATCGACATAGATACCGGGTGCAAATAAGTTATCGTATTCATGACTAAAGGCGCGCTCAGTACCAGCATCTTGCGTGATATTGTATTGTGCTTTGGTTAGAGTATTCTTCAGCGCACCTTTATCAAACCCAGCATAGCGCTTAGGATCCAGGGTCTCAGCGACTGTGCTCACAGGTGCAAGCTTGGTACGTGCGCTGCCCTCAGGCTTATCATCGGCGAGGCTTAAATCGACATGACAATAGCCATTTGGATTCTTTGCCAAGTAATCTTGATGATACATCTCAGCCAAATAAAAATTGTCTAGCGGCACATTTTCTACCACAACTTTCTGTTTATACTGGCTCTGTACACGTTTGAGAGCAGCATCAATCACCGCTTTGTCTGCCTTATCGGTATAATAAACGCCAGATCGATACTGGACACCGCGATCATTGCCTTGTTTGTTTAAGCTGGTTGGATCTATCACGCGCAAGTAGTATTTCAAAATAGTATCGAGATCAGTTTTATCGGCATCATAGGTTACTTTAACGGCTTCGGCATGACCTGAGCCACGAATCACTTGCTCATAGCTTGGATTGGCTGTATCGCCATTGGCATAGCCTGATACCGCATCGACGACACCTTCGACGCGCTCCATATAAGCTTCGACGCCCCAGAAACAGCCCCCTGCTAGATAAATTGAGTGCGTATTAATCGCCTTACCTTTATCGTTATAGTAGACGCCATCTTTTTGCTTGATGGTTTCAATCTTACTATTACTATCTAATGCTTGGGCATTTGCCGGTTTGGCATTACCGGCTTTTAGCTCGGCAAAGTCATTACCGGCATTTTCAGCAAGGGCATAGGCTTGCTCTGCGGACATATTACCTTTTACCAAATGTACCAAATTGCCTTTTTTATCGAGTATCGCCCAGCTTGGATACACTTGCACACCAAGCTTATTAATCATCTCGCCTGAAGCGTCAGACAATACTGGCAGCTTAGGATAGTCGGCTTGCACGCCTGCATACCAAGTACTGAACTCACCATCGGCTTTTTCATTGAGGTGACCAGGACTGGCAACGGTGACAACGTTCAAACCGGCAAATTTAGGATCGGTACGCCACTCTTCGGTTTCTGCAAGGGTCCCTAAACATAACGGGCACCAGCTTGCCCAAAATTTAATTAAGGTAGGCTTATTCGGATCAATGACCGCAGCGCCTGTTTTGCCTAAACCCTTGGTCAATTGCGGCAACGCCTGCATTTGCCCAAGCATGTCAGATGGCAACATATCACGTGAGCTTTTTACACCACTGTTTTGGCTGCTGGCATTGCTGTTAGCATTGCTCTTAGAGTTGTTTTCTGCGCTACTCATTTGCCCACAAGCAACCAGAATTCCTGCACTTAGTACCGTCGTTACCCCAAAAGCACTAACGTTTTTTAACCAACGCGATGCCGCGCGCGGTGTCTCTGTCGCGAAATCACTAGCGTTGCTGCCCTTATCATAACGATTTTTATTATGAGACTTATTATCTTGTTTATCAGGTAGCATGGTGGATCCTTTTTACGAAGTCTTGCGAGCAGACGCTTAATATTTAATGGTCATTAAGAGTATTCAAAAGCAATTAAGCAGAATGAATGCTTGTGAAAATAAATAAATTGACAGGTATAGGTAAATTAAAAGAATGGTAACTGCATTAGACTATCTTAATAGTATACATCGCTAGTGGAGTTTACTTTAATAGTAAATAAGGGGTTGCTACACTTTTTTAACAACGTAGCAAGAGTAGTGATATAGAGAAGTAAGTACAAAGAAATGATGCGGACAATTATTAATGCTTAGTCGTGTTTATATGAGGATGAAATAATGAAAAATCAATATTACCAAGTCAATCAATTACTTAATAGTGAGTTTTATCGTTAATATTAATTGGCATACGCCAATCAATGTATTGATATCAATGAGATTAAAAATATAACTGAATTAACTTTTAGCGCTCATAAATTGCGCAACATAATCATCAGCGGGATTGTGGCGTAACTCACTTGCACTACCGGTTTGTACCAGACGCCCACCATTCAAAATACTGATACGCTGACCAACTTTGACTGCCTCATCGATATCATGGGTAATAAAGACAATGGTTTTATTAAGACGCTCTTGTAAATCAAGCAATTGATCTTGCAGCTGCGCGCGAATAAGTGGATCGAGTGCGGAGAATGCCTCATCCATCAGTAAGATTGGATTGTCGGTTGCCAACGCGCGCGCCAGTCCGACCCGCTGCTGCATACCGCCGGACAATTCATCAGGATAGCTGTGTTCTAGATTGGGCAGCCCAACTTCATTGAGCCAATAACTTGCAACGTCATGGCGCTCCTTAGTACTCATTTTACGCACACGTAAACCGTAAGCGACGTTTTGCATCACCGTCATATGTGGCACCAAACCAAAATGCTGAAACACCATGCTGACGGTCTGCTGGCGATAATGCTGTAGCTCTTTATCATTCAGCTCTAAAATATTGATAGCAGAAGATTTTCCGTTTCCATTCGGTAATTCCTTTCTACTTACAGACATTGAGGTAGAAGGTGTTTCTGTCGCTGATTCTTTCGCGTTAATAGCCGTATCCACCCAAATTTTACCGCTAGTTGGATCAATCAAACGATTGATATGGCGTATCAAGGTTGATTTACCAGAGCCTGATAAGCCCATAATACAATGCAGCTCGCCCGCTTTAATGCTTAAATTAATATCGTACAGCCCCACCGAATAGCCGGTCTGCTTTTTGACGGCAATACTGTCCATACCTTCTGCTAATAACGCCAAAGCCGACTTCGCTTGCGAGCTATTGGCATTATAAATCTTACTAATATTTTCTAATTGAATATGGTTCATTGTTGTTCTCATTTTTTGTTTTTATGATTCATAATTAACCAATCGGGCGTCTGCCTGCATCAATGGTTTTTTGCCGCGCGCGTTTCCCTTGACCAAAGGCTTGCGTGATACGGTCAATAATGATGGCGACGATAACAATAGCAGTACCGGCTTGTAAACCTTGACCGATATTGAGGGTTTGAATCGATTGCAAAACATCTTCACCAAGACCGGGGGCACCAATCATAGAAGCTAGTACCACCATAGACAGCGACATCATTACCGCTTGGTTAATACCCGCCATGATACTAGGCAGCGCTTGCGGCAATTTAATCCAAATAAGCAGTTGCAGATGAGTGCTACCAAATGAGCGCCCTGCTTCAACCATTTCATGATTGACTTGGGTAATGCCCAAAGTGGTCAAACGAATCAGCGGCGGTAAGGCATAAATAATGGTAGCGAATAGCGCGGGCACTTTACCAATCCCAAATAACATAAGCACTGGTATTAAATAGACAAAGCTTGGCATAGTCTGCATCACATCTAGTATCGGCGTCACAATCTTGCGAAGGATTTTACTACCCGACATAGCAATGCCAATGGGAATACCAATCACGACCGTGACCAATACTGATACAATGAGCAGCGCAAAGGTATCAATCAACGCGCCCCATAGTCCAAACGCGCCAATTAAAAATAATCCTACGCCGCATGCCAGCGCAAACCATATTTTACGGACACCAAACCATGCTAAGACGGTCACCAGCGCAATGACTAGCCATGGTGGCATAAACGTTAAAAATCGTTCAATGGGCAACAATAAATAAGTCAAGGCGGCGCTACTGATACCACGGAAAACATTACCATAGTTTCTAACCACAGTTGCTAAAGCCTTGTTGAGCGAGGTTTCAAGCGACCAAGAAGGAAAGCTTGAAGATAAGCCGAATAAATTGGCCGTATTGTTATTTTTTAATGTATCTGACGCAGGGTTATTTGATAAAACGCCACCATTGAGATTAATGCCAAGCTTCACTGCCATAGTATCTGCCGCTTCTGGCGTCATCCACGTCTGCCAAATATCCGCATTATTACGTAAAAACACCAGCGCCTGTTCATCACCGCTACGCTTGCTTTCACTCATCTCTAAAATAGCGCCGTTAAGCTGGTCAGGGGTAAATTTAACTTGTTTAAAAAAATTGCTCAGTTCAGGATTAGACTGCATAAAAGGCGTAGATACTGCAATACTTAGCGGAGAAACAGGAAAGCCCGAGATACAGTCAGAGGTGCCATCAGCGAGTAATAAATCTTGCCAACAGGCATCATCGTGCGCGGGGAATTCTAATGGCGCAAAGTCGTATTTTGCCATGAGACCAGTCGGTTGCCAGTAATAAAATAATAAGGGTTTATGCTGTTCAAAAGCAGAGGATATTTCGGCATCGAGCGCGGCGCCTGTACCGGGATGAACACTGTTAAAGGTCTTATCTAAACCGGTATTTTTTAACAAACGCTTATTAAAAATCTCACACGCCCACCCTGCTGGACAATTCATAAAGCGCGACTTACGCGGGTCTTCAGGATCCTTAAATAGCTCAGCATATTTGGGCAAGTCTTGATAACGACGTAGACCTGGATTTTCTTCTAAGACATATTTGGGCACATACCAACCTTGGGTCGCACCGCCCTCAAGCGTGTCGCCAATGATTGCCACCTTTTTGTCCTCGATAGCTTGCTCTAAAATCGGCGAGCGCCCTATCCACTGCTCACCGATGACTTGGATATCATTTTGCAGCAGCGCATTTTCAAGCGCCGGACCTGCGCCCGGCACCTCAGTCACTTGACAGCCATAGCCATTTTCAGTGATATATTTTAATACCCCAGTGGTAAACTGCCCACTCTCCCACGTGAGCGCGCCAAATTTAATCGGCGCATCACAACTTGATACAACAGCAGCGGATACTGGTAAAGATAGTATGAGCGAGCTTATTAATAATAAGCTAAAGGCAATCCATTGGCGCACGGCAGATCCTATTTATCGTTATTATTCTTAAGTTTAGTAAAGCGTATTTTTGCACGCAAAGTCTATTGTTTATTATTAAATTATTTGTTTATAGAGCGCCTAACATTAACTATAGATTTGATTAGACGCTCTACAAAGTGTAGCGATTTATAGACAAGATGACAAATGCTCATTAATTTTAATTGTTTATTTTTAACTTCTTATTCGAATGACTTTTTTTGAATGAGTTTTCTTAAATAATCAGCTTTTAATAACTTGTTTTGAATAACGAGTTTTTAGGTAAAAAATAGCACCTACCTGAGTAGATGCTATTTTTTATAACGCTGCTTATTTATTTGGAGCGTATTGTTATTTTAAAAACAGCGCCATGGCCTTTTTAAACAAGCCACCGTATGGCGGTAGTAAGATATTAAGACCATTCAACTTCGATTGTACAAACACCGGCTTCATATGACTAAGACGCTCAAAGCCAGCTTTACCGTGATAAGCACCCGTACCTGAGTGTCCAACACCGCCAAACGGCAAATCATGCTGCGCCACATGCATAATGACTTCATTGATACACAAGCCACCCGATACCGTGTTATTACGCACCTGATCTATCTCGCTACTGTTGTCACCAAAGACATAGAGTGCCAACGGGCGTGGACGCTCATTGATAAAATCAATAGCGTCATCAAGGGTGTCATAGTGCATCAGCGGTAAAATCGGCGCAAAAATCTCGTTTTGCATCACATCGCTACCAGGCGCAGGCTCACTGACAATTACTGGTGGCATCAAGCGGCTGTCGATATCAGCAGCCGTATCAGTCAGCTGATGAATATTCTCGCCTGCTAAACCATCAAGATAGCCTTTTACGCGTTTAAACTGCTCGCCGTTAATGATGTGCGAGTAGTCAGGATTGTCTTGAATATTGGGATAGTGTTTTTCCATCCACTCTTTTGCCAGACGAATAAACTCTTTATGATATTGACGCTGCAGCAGTACATAATCAGGCGCAATACAGGTCTGACCTGCGTTAAGGGTTTTGCCCATCATGACGCGATTAACGGCGTTTTCTAAGTTTGCACCTTCTAAAACAACAACCGGCGACTTACCACCAAGCTCAAGGGTGACTGGCGTTAAGTTCGGTGCCGCTGCCGCCATAACCTTTTTGCCGACCGCGGTCGAGCCGGTGTACAATAAATGGTCAAAAGGCAGTTTACTAAAGGCTTCGGCAATCCCAACTTCGCCAATGACCACAGAAACCATATCCGGTGAAAAATAACGTGAAATAGTCTCAGCAAAGGTTTGAGCAAATTGCGGTGCGGCCTCGCTCATTTTAACCATAATGCGATTGCCCGCTGCCAACGCATCAATCATTGGTCCCACTGCTAAAAATAGCGGGTAATTCCAAGGCACCATAATACCGACTACGCCAAGCGGCTGCGGTTGAATCTCATTATGAGCCGGCATATAAAGCGCTGAAATCGATACACGCTGCGGCTTCATCCATTTCTTACCATTCTTTTTGGCATGACTAATACCAGTAAAGCTTGGAAATAGCTCAGCAAACTGAGTTTCGGACTCACTGCGATAACCAAAATCGGCGCTAATCGCTTTGGCAAGTAATTCTTGAGTGTCGCTCAGCATCACCTCTAAATTATCAAGTTGATTTTCACGCGTGGCCCAATCATTGATAGGTTGCGTGCGGCTCAGTTTTTGCAGACGCGAAAATTGCGCCTGCATATCAGCGACGCTCTTAATGATACTAAGGGATTCATGTGCATCATTGGAGACTTGGTCGTTTTGAAACGCAGTCGTTTGATTATTATCAGTCATTTATCTTCCTTGTCATAGGCGTTAGAGTCGGCACGCTATCATAGATTTAAGACTCTGAATGTATGGTCGTTAAAATAAGCAGTCACTAAAAAACTGCCATTAAAATTAGCATTCGCTAAAATAAAAAAGCGCATGAGATTCCATTCAATGCGGCTTAACACTATTTTATTCAATGCCGTTTAATGTAGCGCATTGACCAATGAATGAACAGCACCTTTGATTGACTACTGGGTTTGTATGAAATACGTGTCAGCTAAGGCTTATATTGCAGCAATTTATCAGCATTTTTATCAAAGCTGTATAAATTAACCCATAGCACAAATGATAAAATTTAGATTTGGGCACAAATGCTAAAACTGCTACACTAAATCTCAATATTGAACACCCTTTTTAATAACAAAACCATAAGACAATCATTCTCATGCAAAATTCCGCGCAACCTCTCAATGATATGTTGGTCAGCAAAACGCTTTCAGCTGCCGATTACGTACCCACCCTTGATGCCATGCTGTCACGCACATTGGCGCGTATCGCCCTCAAAAAAGAGCAAGGTCTGCGTACCCCTGACGAGCTATGGTTGGTCGATCATAATGATGTCTATACGCTTGGACAAGCCGGTAAAGAAGAGCATATCCTGCAACGTACCAATACCCCTATTATCAAGACCGACCGCGGGGGTCAGGTGACGTGGCACGGTCATGGGCAGCTGGTTATCTATTGGTTGTTTGATTTGGAAAGTCTAGGTTGGAGTGTGCGTAACATGGTATCGCACGCCGAGCAAGCGATTGAAGATGTGATCAATGACTGCTTAAAAAGCCACGCATCTAACAACAATACTATCAGCGCCCATGCGCGCCGTGATGCGCCCGGTGTTTATTTATATAGCCATATCAATACTACTATCAACGAGAACTATCAACCACTCTCTCACACACTTCCTGATGACGCCATTATGCTAGGCAAAATTGCTTCTCTTGGTTTTAAAATCAAGCATGGTTTTAGTTATCATGGGGTCGCAATTAATTTAGATTGTGATTTATCGGCCTTTAATGCGATTAATCCCTGCGGCTATGCTGGGATGCAAATGCTACGATTGGCTGACTTTGTTGCCATGAATGAGCAAACGCGCGCGCAGTCAGCTGAAAAATCTCTTCAGCCAATTGCAAACCCACTTCAGCTAACATCTAACGCTTTAAGCTATGAACAAGTGACCCAAAAGCTTATCGATAATATTGCTAAGCGCCATGCTGGACATATCCAATTACGTGCGCTCGCCCCAAAGTAATTTTTTGAGTCTTGCTTATACATTTTTTTTCAATACAGTTTTTGCATAATCCTTTTTTGCATAATATCGTGCACGCTTAGACTTAAGCATTTTGAGAAAATTTGAGTCAAAGTTGTTATAATCGCAGGCGGTACAAATTGGGCGCAGCAATAACCTTAGCGCGCCAACATTTAACCCTTTATCACTGAAGCATTCATAACAAAAGCACATTGGAGCAATTTATGGCAGATTTTAATAAAATTTTGGACGCAGGCGACGTCGACAGCGGTATCATTAATGTGGTCGTAGAAATTCCAGCTGGTAGCAGCCATAAAATTGAGTGGAATCGCGAATTGGCGGTATTTGAGCTTGACCGTGTTGACCCACAGATTTTTGCCAAACCTTGTAACTATGGTTTTATTCCGCAAACCCTTGACGAAGATGGCGATGAGTTAGATGCACTTATCATCACAGAACAGCCTTTACCGACTGGTATTTTCTTAAAAGCAAAAGTCATCGGTGTGATGAAATTCGTTGATGATGGTGAAGTCGATGATAAAATCGTCGTCGTACCTGCTGACGACCGTGATACAGGCAATGCTTATAACAGCCTAGAAGATCTGCCAAAGCAGCTAATCAATCAGTTACAGTTCCATTTCAGCCACTATAAAGACCTTAAAAAAGCCGGTACAACGATGGTCGAATCTTGGGGTGACGTTCCAGAAGCTAAAGAAGTCATCAAAGAGTCTATCCAACGTTGGAAAGACCTATAAATTATCCCAGATAATTTAAAAAAGCGTTTATTGCAATTTTTTATTAAAATACGCTAAGCGCCATAAAAAATACCGCAGACATGATGATGGTTGCGGTATTTTTTTGCTTGAATTTTGCGGCGATAAAATGGTTATAATACCCTCACCTACCTAGTATCCCACCCAAATAAGGACTGTCATGTTTGACTCTGATTCAGGCTCAACGCCCGCCAATAAAAAACTGCCAAAAGCCGTTATGATGATGGTCGAAAAAGGCAATTTGGTGCAGGCGATTAAAACCTTGGCCGCCGATGAAAGCATCAGTATTGATGCCGCCAAATCTCGGATAGATGCTTATGAGCTAGCGCTAAAGAACCAGCAGCAGCAAACCCTCAATACTATCGCTAATAAACAAGGCATCCCAAGCCAAGCTTTTAGCTTTGATAGAGAGCAAGTAGAAGAAGAGTCCGAGCGTCTGACAAAGACTCGCGTTAAAACTACGCCAACGGAGCAAGGCTTCCAGAGTCTACAAGATGGCGTTGACAGTCAGCTTAATGATTTGGGTTATAAAAAGCCGTTAATTCCTTATTGGGCAAAGCGACTATTAGTTATTGCTGCAGTTATGGCAGGATTATTTTGGATAATGTGGCGTGTGTTTGGCTAGTCTGTTATAAGTGGTTCCATTATACCAGTCTGTTTTAAGTGGTCTGTTAATTAGTTTGAAGGGGCTTTTTAAGTGGTTCCCTTGGGGTATACCCTATTTTTCGAAAAATCTAATTAATTGGTCTTTTACTACATTAGAGTTTTCAGGAAGATAAACTTTGTTAGGAAAAGCTTTTGATGCCTCGAGTATGAAGTAACCAGCTTCTAATCCATAAAGTTGCCAATCTTTCTCTAAGTAGCAAAACTCTATAGACTCAAACCAAACATCAATGAGTCTATCCAAGTCATAGTCACAATTAATATGATTTTCTAATCCAACAGTACAGCCAACCATCCTACTTTTAAAGTCATGAAAGTCTATATTGCCTAGTTCAAATTTTCTAATGGTTTGCTGTATGTAATATATATGCTCATTATGTATATTATTCATTTTTTATCTTCCGTATTAACTATAACCAATAATTTGATCTACACTGTCAATCCCGTAGAAACTAACTTGAAAGCCTTTAATCATACCGCTCAATGATAATGACCTATGCCAGCGATTTCGTAGTTATTAAATTTATATCTAACACTAGCAGATCGATGCCTGTATAGCGCACCAAACCAGTCAGGTGCCTTCACTGGTTCGGTTACTCAGTGAGAACTTGAACATCCGACTCTATAATATTGTTATCAAGAGTTTAATGTTTTGAAATAGTAAAAGGATACTTGTTGAGAGAGCTGATTTTGTTCAAAGGCACTGCTGTTGAGAAGAAGGAATGATGGAATTTGTGAAAGCCTTATTTCACTTGATGTAGCGGCACTTTTAGTTAAATTTAGTTAGAAAGATAGTTTTTAATCAATTCAGTGCGTAAATCTTTTTCCCAGATGTCTTTTGCATAGAATTCCGCTTTGCTATCAGCTGTATTTTTAATTAAGTACTCATCTATTTTCTCTATCACCAGCTTAATTTCATTCCTATCCAATCGATAGAATTCGTGATATGGAAAGAATTCAACACATTTACTATCAATTATTTTATTAAAAATTTCTGGATATGGATTCAATATAGCTACTTCCAGAAGCTTAATAAACCCTCTACCAGCGAACTCACTATAATCGAAAGATATACACTCATCACCCTCTTCAGGACTTGTTATATAACTTGTGGAAAAGACTGACATAGTTACTACCTTTGTAATAATTTGCTTAATAATAACCTATGCTATCGATTTCGTAATCACGCAATCCATATCTAACATGAGTAGTTCGATACCTGTATAGCGTACCGATCACGAATAGGATATGCATGGTAAGTACACTGCTGTTACTCCAACAACTCTAACCATCGCTACCACTAACCTACAACCGTAGATTCAAGTCCTCACTAGGGTACCGCACCAGTGAAGGCACCTGATTGATTCGCCATAGGTATGCTTATAATAGACCGCCTAGACATTTTTATATTCCAATTAAAAAAGCTCTTATAATAGATGTCAAAAGCTTTTTAATAATATTGGTCTACCGAATAATGCATATTGGAAATCATTATGAATATTGAAATTCACGGCGATAAAATATTAACTGAATTAGAATTCCATAAAGAGATTGCGCGACAATTTGATGTGCAGCACTACTATGGTAAGAATCTTGATGCATTATGGGATCTATTAAGCTGGGGTGTAGAAAGACCCATTAATCTAATATGGTTCAATTCAAATATTTCAAAGGAAAAGCTAAGTTGCTTTGAAGAGATAGTTTTTATTCTTGAAAAAGTTAAATGCCAAGACGAGCAACTCAACTTCGAAGAAAGGTTTACTTATGCCTTGGCTTAGTTCTACTAGCTATCTTACAGCAATGAACATATTCCCATAATGGTATTAAATTACTACCTTTTTATTATCTTAAATGGGCGGTAGAGAACCCGAAAAACCACCATTATTCTGATAACGGTAAATAAAAAATCCACTGCCTACCCTTTTATATAATTATTAATATTTTTAAGACATTAAAAAGAGATACCGTAGCATCTCTTTTTTTAAATTGATAAGACATATTATCTTAGTGATGTTCACCCGGTAGAATTCTAGCAAAGGCACGCTGAGCAAGGTTCGGCTTTTTATTGCTAGTCAATCCAGCGCGGGTACTTGGGAAAATACGATAACCCATGGATTGAATACCAACGTTGATAGCGGGTGCTAATGAATAAGTAGCCGACGCAAATTTACCCATATTACTGGCAATACTATTTGGTTTATGGACAATCGCTTTAGCTACCATCATGGCTGCTTCATCAGGCATAAGCGCAGGCATATAGCGGTATAATTTAGTAGGCTCAATCATAGGCGTACGTACCAATGGCATAAAGATATTGGTAATCGTGACATTATCGCCCTTCACTTCAGCGGCTAAGCAGCGGCTAAAAGCATCCAATGCCGATTTTGAAGCGACATAGGCGGCAAAGCGCGGGCTATTCGCCAGCACACCAATAGATGAGATATTAACAATTTGACCAGTCTGACGTTCAATCATCGTCGGTAAAAACCCAAGAACTATTTTAACGGCGCCAAAGTAATTAATATCCATAGTACGTTCAAAATCATGGAAGCGATCTATAGACTCGTGCACCGAGCGGCGAATTGAGCGACCAGCGTTATTGACCAACACATCTACATGACCAAAATCTGCCAAAATTTGCGTGCTAACTGTTTCAATATCATCCATATTGGTCAAATCGCAAGGGTAATAAGTGGCATTGCCACCAAGCTCCTCGATAGTGTCCTTAACGGCTTTTAATTTGTCTTCGGTACGTGCCAACAAGATAACATGAGCGCCACATTCACTGAGCAAATAGGCCGTACGCTCACCAATACCACTTGATGCGCCTGTGATAATAATATGCTTATCTTTGACCGCTTTGCTAATTGCTTTTTTTGTGGGATTGGCCATAAAAAATCCTTTTCGTAAATAATATATCCATTAATGTTCGCCTAAAGCATAGCAAATATAATTGGAGTAAAGTTAATAAATGGGCAACAAAGTTCATTTAATTTGATAACTATTAGCAATTAAGCGTTTATTAATAGCTTTAATGCTTAGAATGGGCGTTTATTGCTATTCGTGAGCATGCAAAAAATCTTCGACCACGCGAAACTGCCCAGTGGTACTCTCTTCACCATACATGGCTTGGCGAAAAGCGTTGGAATTAGGAATGCCGGTCGTATACCACGCAATGTGCTTGCGAGCAATTCGGCAGCCTGAGTATTCGCCATAAAACTCATATAGCTCTTGCAAATGCGCCAGTACAATCTCTTTTATCTCGCTCACGCTTGGTGCAGCTAGACTCTCGCCTGTACGCAAAAAATGTTCGATATCGCGAAATATCCAAGGCTGCCCTTGCGCGGCCCGACCTATCATCACCGCGTCACAACCGGTTAGCTCATAGACACGTTGCGCTTTTTGCGCGCTATCGATATCGCCATTGGCAATCACTGGAATACTGATGCTTTCTTTGACCTCACGTATCAGCTCGTAACGCGCCTCGCCGGTATACATGTCCTCACGCGTACGCCCGTGAATGGCAATCGCGGCAATACCCGCCTGCTCTGCACGCTTGGCGACGCGCAAAATATTCTCACGCCCATTCTCATAGCCCAAGCGCGTTTTTAACGTCACAGGCGCATTGACGCTATTTACCGCCGCATCTAACAAGCGCGCGACCAAATCTTCATCTTGCAGTAATGCAGAGCCCGCCAACCTACGGCAGACCTTTTTGGCAGGACAGCCCATATTGATATCAATAATCTGCGCACCATTATCAATCTGATAACGTGCCGCTTCCGCCAATTTATCCGGTTCCGCGCCGGCTATTTGCGCAGAAATAGGCGCAATCTCGTTATCAAAATTGGCACGATAAAGTGATTTTTTGCGCGCATAAAGTGCGGTATCAGCGATAATCATCTCACTAACTGCATGACCGGCGCCAAAGGATTTACACAATCGTCGAAATGGATTATCAGTCACACCAGCCATCGGAGCGACCATCAAACGGTTTTCAATCGTCAAGCCACCAATGACCAAGGGCTGCAATAGAGGATGGTCATTAGCAGTCGCTGCTGATGGCTCATAAGACACTGGATTATTTATAGACATAAAAAAACGGCTTGATTCATAGTGAAAACAAGCCGTTATTCTAAGGGTTCTTAACTTTATTGCAAGTGATTGAGACAATCATTTACTGGGTAGAGTTTGATTGGCAAAATACCTGTTTATAAAACACATCACTTATCAAGCATTCTACTTATCAAACGCTACTTATCAAAGACACTGCCCTGCTCTAAGGTAATGTCATTATCATGTACTTGCATACGCCACGGCAAAATATCAGGCGATATATTAATAAAGTGCAAATATTTCTCAAACTGATCAATGATATCGTTAATCACTGACTCTGGCTGATAGCCATACAAATCATAGGTTTGTCCACCACGGCGCAGATAAACTTCCGCCCGATAATGATGCTCTTGCGGCAGTTTATTCGCCATATCTTCCGTATAATAATCAGGCGCTTCATGCTCTGATAAGCGCACCTCGTACCAGAATTCGACGTTATCGCCGCCACGTAGCTCAAATACCACGCGATCATTTATTTCATCAAAGTTCACATCAGGTAACCAACCCGTTTCAGCAAACTTTTCTGCAACTTCATTCATCGACGATAAAACCGTACCTTTAATATAATTCAGTACTTTTTCACGCGTTGGCTGCTGGGTCATATAATCAATACGGTCACGCCATGCATCTAGTTTCAACAGATGTGGCGGCAGATGATTGTCATTGGCCAAGCTTTGATTGCGATGACCTTCGATACGCAGCGCGCGCCACATCCCGTACATCGCAAGCAAAATAATAATAGTAAAGGGCAATGCACTGACAATGGCTGCTGTTTGCAACGCTTGTAACCCGCCTGCAAGCAGAAGTACAGAGGCAACAACGCCAAGTATCAATACCCAAAACGTGCGCTGCCACGCGGGTGTGTCACTACGCCCACCTGCTGCGAGCGAATCAATCACGAGCGAGCCTGAGTCAGACGAGGTGATGAAAAAGGTGATAATAAGCACGACGGCAAGTACAGAGACTACTTGGGTAAAAGGTAGATTCTCGAGCAGTTTAAATAAGGCAATGGCTTGGTTATTTTGCACTTCGGTAATAAGCGAGTCATAGCCTTGAATCATAATCATATGTAGCGCTGTATCACCAAATACCGCAAACCAGAAGAATGTAAAAATGGTGGGTACTAGCATGACGCCAACGATAAACTCGCGAATGGTACGACCACGGCTGATTTTGGCAATAAATATACCGACAAAAGGCGACCAAGAAATGGTCCAAGCAAAAATAAATAGTGTCCAACTGGTAATCCAGTCGCTTTGCTGATACGCCTGTAAACTAAAGGTACGCTCGACAATATTACCCAAATAACTACCAGTATTTTCCATAAAGGCGTTTAGAATAAATATCGTCGGTCCTACCGCAAATACAAACAGCATCAGCGCCGTTGCCAGTATCATATTTAAGATAGATAAACGTTTGACCCCTTTATCCATACCAGCCAGCACCGATATCAAGGCCAGCCCCGTAATCAAGACGATTGCAATCACTTGGACGGTTGTATTGACTGGAATGCTTGGTACTAGGTAATTCAAACCGGTATTTATCTGCGACACTGAAATACCAAGACTGGTGGCCAAACCAAATAAAGTACCCAAAATCGCAAACACATCAACCGCATGGCCAATAGGCCCATAAATCTTATCGCCTATTATAGGATATAACGTTGAGCGCATCGACAATGGTAGACCATGACGAAAAGCAAAGTAGGCCAGCGTCAAGGCTACTACACCATTGATTGCCCAAATATGAAAGCCCCAATGGAAGTAAGCAATCTGCATGGCTTCTTTTGCTGCAGCCACGGTTTGTGGCTCTGATAGCGGCGGCGTCGCAAAATGCGTGACCGGCTCAGCTACCCCATAAAACAGCAAAGCAATCCCGTACCCTGCCGAAAATAACATCGCAAACCATTCAATAAAATTATACTGCGCCTCACCATGGTCAGGTCCTAGTTTGATAGAACCATAGGGTGAGAACGCCAACACCACAATAAACATCAAAAATAACGCAGTTGCTAGCATATAAAACCAGCCGAATGTGGCCGTGGTAAAGCTCAGCACTTCACCGAATAGATCACTGGCCGCTGTTGGATTCACAGAAGCGCCTATGACCAATAAAATCATAACGATAGCTGTCGGTATGAATACCGGCATCAAAATAGTGGAGCGAAATTTTTTATGCTTCATAGTCTGGTTCTTATGCTATTGTTTTTTGTAGGGATTATTTTGTTGGTATTGTTTTTAATACTAAGTTTTGTGAAATCGGACAAAATACATTTTCTATCGGTAATCCATCTATAAGCAGCTCATATAACAATATTTCGTTTAACCGTAATACATTTAAAAGTGCAAATAAGTATAAGCGCTAAGACGAAAACAACTTTTATCATAGTTTTTCCTTAATTCCCAAACCAACTTAGCACTCGTAACACTATTTTAACGTTTGTTACATGACTATTACTAAGCAATAAAAAAGGCAACTTGTTAGCTGCCTTTTTATCGATGCTTATATTTATAAATGCTCTCATTATTAATAGTTAACTTAGAAAATTAAGCATTAATAACCTCGGCTAATTGTTTTGCCATTTCAGCAAGCTCACCATGATCTGCTTGCATGACGGCATGACGACCAAGCTCATGGATACTCGATGGAATCAGGTGCACATGGTAATGAAAAACGGTTTGTCCTGCTTGCGAGCCATTTAACTGCATTTGAATAATACCTTCACGTTTAAACACCTGACGCTGTGCCTGCATAATTTTCTTACAAGTCATCAATACCGCCGCTGCGTACTCAGGTTCTAGACCAGTCAAGTCAACCGCTTTCTGCTTAGGAATCACCAATACATGACCTTTTGCTTGCGGCATGATATCCATAAAAGCGAGGGTTTTATCATCCTCAAAAACCTTATGATAAGGAATTTCACCCTTTAGCATTTTTGCAAAAATGTTGTTATCGTCGTATTTATTTTGGTTATCTTGACTCATTATTTTATTCCTTAATCGTTTATTAGTAATTGGTCGTCATCAATTGGTTATCAGTACTAAAGGGTAAATATCTCAGCAAATATAGTGGACGAAATATAAGCTAAGTACAAGTGGCTGATAAATTAACATTCCAATTGCAATCTCAGTTCAACCATAAAGCAATCTACACGTGACACAATTAATTTATTGGCGAGTGATGCGCTTAAAATGTTATATTAACTTTCTATTCCAATCACCCTACGTTTATGGATTTGACCGCCTTGCCAACCCAATCAGCAGATAATAACACCACTTATTCACAGCCCGTTTATTCAGAATCCTACGCTACAACGTTGTCGTCTGGTTCTATAGCGGATGCAACAGAGCAAGTTGGCTTTGAAGATCATGTAGCAGATACTGCTACGCAAAATCGGACGCAAACCTTTGACCCAAATACCATTATCTTAGCTGAGGCATTAACCGATAAGGCGATTAGTTGGCGTATCCATAATTGTAAAATCAGCAAAAAAACCACTACACAAGATATGCCGCTGCCCTTTTTATATCATTACGACAGTTTGGATGACAATATTAAACAGACTTGTCCATTAACACCGTCATTACTTGCACAATTTAATAATCCAATGACGGCTGATGAGGCTGCGAAACTTATCGGTATTGATAAGGCGCTGATAACCAGCCCTTGGCATGTCAAAGTCATTGGCTCATTGGTGGTGTTTAGTGAAGCGCTGCAATTGGCCGTACGTCTGCATTGGACCAATACGGGCAAAGACACTCAGCAAATCTATACCAAAAATGAAGCGGATGCGCTTACTGCCGCCTTTAAAGAGTGGCAGTTTTTTGGTCGTATTGACGTCCTTTATAAAAACGCCAAACCTGCGTTAATCAGTATTGATGAGCAAGCTGAAAATAATGAGCAAATACTGACTATTGATGCTAGCTCTGACTATCAGTTCTTGCCAGCGACTCACGCCTTGGTCGTTATCGCTAAACTTGAAGCCGATAAAGCCGACTTACCTTGGTTTGAGACCGCTATTTTAGAGCGTCTTGCCTAAATATTGACCCTCAAGTCTTTATCATTATCGGTTAATTATTTTCAGTTATCCATATCTAATGGTATGGTAACGCCTTAGTATTATTCACTAGTACTCATATTGCATAAAAAGCACACTATCAGTATGACAGCGGATGCTGCACACGTTCATAAATCTCCCTCATTTGTAAGGAATATCACATGGATTATCGCTCAAAAACTTCTACTGGCGGTCGTAATATGGCAGGTGCTCGTGCCCTATGGCGCGCAACCGGCATGACTGATGGCGACTTTGGCAAACCAATTATTGCCATTGCCAACTCCTTTACGCAGTTTGTACCGGGTCATGTGCATCTAAAAGATTTGGGACAATTGGTCGCGCGTGAGATTGAAAAAGCAGGCGGCGTCGCAAAAGAGTTTAATACCATTGCGGTCGATGACGGTATTGCCATGGGACACAGCGGTATGCTGTATTCACTGCCAAGTCGTGACTTGATTGCCGACTCAGTTGAGTATATGGTCAATGCGCATTGCGCCGATGCCCTAGTGTGTATTTCTAACTGCGACAAAATCACCCCTGGTATGCTAATGGCCGCAATGCGCCTTAATATTCCAGTGGTATTTATTTCAGGCGGCCCGATGGAAGCAGGTAAAGTGATTGCCAGCACCGTCGCTCATAGCCACAATAACGATGGCGGTAGCGACGTCCATACCACTGACAGTAAAGGCAATGCGATTCGTAAGCTTGATTTGGTCGATGCGATGATGGATGCCGCTGATGACAGCATCAGTGATGAAGACGTCTTAGCCATTGAAAGCTCAGCATGTCCGACTTGTGGTTCGTGCTCTGGCATGTTTACGGCTAACTCTATGAACTGCTTGACGGAAGCTTTAGGTTTGGCATTACCGGGTAATGGTTCGCTATTGGCCACGCATTCGCTGCGTCGCGAGCTGTTCTTAGAAGCGGGTCGTACGATTGTGTCATTAGCCAAACGTCGCTACGAGCAAGACGATGATTCGGTATTACCGCGTTCTATCGCCACAAAAGCTGCCTTTGAAAATGCTATGACTCTAGATATCGCCATGGGTGGCTCGACCAACACTATTTTACATTTGCTGGCTGCCGCAAATGAAGCCGAAGTTGACTTTAAAATGCATGACATTGATCGTCTAAGTCGCGGTGTGCCTTGTCTGGCAAAAGTCGCTCCTGCGTCACAAAAATACCATATGGAAGATGTGCATCGTGCTGGTGGTGTCTTTGCGCTATTGGCCGAGCTTGATCGTGCGGGTTTGCTGCACACCGATTTACCAACCATTCATAGTGCCACGATGAAAGAAGCCATCGATAAATGGGACATCATGAATCCTGATAATCTTGAAGCACGTGCACGCTTTATCGCCGCTCCTGGTGGCGTCCGTACTACTGAGGCGTTCTCGCAGTCCAAAGAATGGCCGAACCTTGACGTCAACCGTGAGTCAGGCTGTATCCGTAGTGCCCAGCATGCATATTCAACCGATGGCGGCTTAGCGGTACTATACGGCAATATCGCAGAACGTGGCTGCGTGGTCAAAACCGCTGGTGTTGATGACAGCATTTTAGTCTTCACTGGACGCGCACGTATTTTTGAGTCGCAAGATGATGCTGTAGCTGCTGTATTGGCTGACAATATCGTCGCTGGTGATGTGGTCATCATTCGCTATGAGGGTCCAAAGGGTGGCCCTGGCATGCAAGAAATGCTCTATCCAACTACTTACCTAAAGTCAAAAGGCTTGGGTAAAGAGTGTGCGCTATTAACTGATGGTCGATTCTCTGGTGGTACTTCAGGCTTGTCTATTGGTCATGCCAGCCCAGAAGCTGCTGAAGGCGGTGCTATCGGTCTAGTTGAAGAAGGCGATACTATCCATATTGATATCCCAAATCGCACTATCAATATGCGAGTCAGTGATGCAGATTTGGCAGCACGTCGCGAAGCCATGGAAGCACGTGGTCGCGATGCTTGGAAACCTGTGAGTCGTGAGCGTCACGTCTCTCCTGCGCTACGAGCTTATGCGGCTATGACGACCAGTGCCGATACTGGTGCTGTCCGTGATGTTAGCCAAGTTGAGCGTTAAACCAAAAACTTTGCTTATAAGTTTGTAAAAGTAGATTACTAAAACAATAATCTTATGGAATTATCCAAAGCCTGCGCTATGCAGGCTTTTTTTTCACCAAAAAACAACGTAGCCGCCATTCTGATAACGTTTTTTTGCGGTATTAAAAAGCATTTACCTTCATTATTAAGGGATATTAAACACCCTCTAATATCAAATTTTAGACCCAATAAAATAGCGTGCATCAAGCTTATGATTGAAAATTATAATGTATTCTTATTGGTCTGCGGCATTGCCTTTTTATTTGGGGCGCTGTTTCCTATTATCTTTAAACGTACGCCCATCTCATTACCCATGTTGCAAGTGAGTTTTGGTTTACTGATGGGTTATTGGTGGACGAGTTTATCTTTTTTAAATCCAATGGATAATGGTCTCATTATCGAAAAACTGACCGAAATTGTCGTATTGGTTTCATTGGTGGGTGCAGGTATCAAGATTGACACTGAGCTGTCATGGCGATTATGGCGTCCGACCGTCCGATTACTGCTTATTACCATGCCGATTGGTATTTTTGCGATGGCCGTCCTAGGCTATTATGCTTTTGGTTTGACGCTAGGTGCTGCTATATTACTTGGCGCTGTACTGGCCCCGACTGACCCTGTACTGGCCTCTAGCATTCAAGTTGGGCCGCCTAATACCGGTGGTGAAGACGCACCGCGCTTTACCTTGACGTCAGAAGCAGGGTTAAATGATGGGTTAGCGTTTCCTTTTGTTTATCTCGCGATTAAGATAGCGGAAGCCTATAACGGAGGTCAGCAGTTCACGGGTGAGATGCTTTGGTCTTGGTTCGCCCATGATGTACTGTGGAAAATTGGCGCAGGTTTGGTGGTTGGGATTGTCGTTGGTAAAGTTTTAGCAAAACTGGTCTTTTCAAAGTACAGCCATAACACCACTATTTCTCAAGGATATGTGGTGATTGCCATCACATTGCTCGCCTATGGACTGGCAGAATACGTGCATAGCTATGGGTTTATTGCGGTGTTTGTCGCCGCCTTTGCCTTTCGGCGCTCAGAGCGTGAACACAGCTATCATCATAAGTTGCACGATTTTGCTGAACAATCAGAAGGTTTGCTGATGTCCTTAGTGCTTGTTATATTTGGCATGTTCTTAGGTCAAGGCTTGCAAGCTGGAGTTGAGCTGACGTGGCGCGTCTATATCGTCAGCTTTACCTTTTTATTAATGATTCGTCCTATTGGCGGCTTTATAGCTTTATCAGGATTGAATCTTCCACGTACCGAAAAATACGCTATTTCTGCCCTCGGTATTCGCGGTATTGGCACCTTATATTATTTATCTTATGCGCTCAATCAAGGATTTTTTAATAATGAAGATGCCCTTAAACTTTGGATAGTGTGCTCCATTGTGATTTTAACCTCAATCTTTATCCATGGTTTAAGTGCGACAAGGCTGCTTAAAATGACGCCTAATAAGTCGCACTAGTATCAATTGCTCATGATGCTAATCAAACTTATCTGTTAGCATCCACCAAATCCAATACCGCTTCCGTTAGCGCAAACTGACGGATGTCATTGAGCATCGTTACATCAAAGTTATGGATAAAGGCAAATGACAGTTGCCGCGCAGGATCACACCAAGCAACCGAGCCGTTATAGCCCATATGACCAAAGCCTTGCGCCCTATCATTGCTACCTTCGCTGTCACAAAGACTAAACCTGCGATGATAGCCCAAACGCCAATTCATTTTTGCAGGCATCACTGCATCCATTCCGGTAAATTGCGGGGTTGATAGCTCATTGAATGTTTCCTCATCAATCAGTGTCTGCCCCTGCCATGTACCGCCACTAGCTAGCATGGCATAAATAGTCGCTAATGCTTGTGCTGAGGCCACGCCATTGGCAGCAGGAATAATGGCTTGTAACGTCCGTTTATCATAATAATCAATAGACTGTTTATTGGCTAATATAAGGGCTGATTTATAGTTTTTTAGATTGAGCTGACTATTATTAAAGTATAAGCGATTAATTTTTGCCGTATCTAGACTTGGTAGCTCATCTAACTTTGTGCTTTCGTTTGTGCTGCCATTTGTGCTTGTTTGATTGGTTAGCGCTTTTTTTTGCCAACAAACATAGCTTGGTAGACTGGTATAAGTGTACAAGGTGTTGGCAGAGTCTGCCCTTAATACTGGCTTGCTGCGGCGAGGATGCGGTTGCGATTTTTTTGGGCTGCCTCGTTGACTGCTTTCTTGGTTTGTTGCTAAATCGCCTTCTTGCTCTGCTATCTGCTCTGCTGTCTCAAAATACTTAACCAGATGCGCAACATCGTTTACCTTGTTTTCTGGTATGCCAAAATAACAGCTATCTGCAATCCCTAGAGGCTCGGTCAAATAATGGCGCAGTGCCTCAGCTAACGACATATCGGTAACGGCTTCTATCACGCCACCCAAGACCCAACCATAAACCAATGCACTATAAGCGCTATCATATAAATCGCTCTCTTCTGGCAACGTTATCGGCATGGCGGCAACTTTCTCTAGCATCATATTCCAATCGAGCACAGCTTCATGATCGACATCGATACTCTGAATCGAAAACAAATTGGCCTGATGCGACATCACGCTACGTAAAGTAATCTGCTCTTTTCCCTGCGCGGCAAAAGCTGGCCAGTACTCAGCAATCGGTCGGTCATAATTGAGTAATTGCTGTGAGACCAACACATGCACCAAAGTCGCTAAAACACCTTTACCCGTCGAAAAATTAAGCGATAAAGTATCAGAGCTCCATGGCAAATCCGCTCGTGACATTCCCACACTGGCTTTTGCAATGCATTGCCCCGCCTGATAAACCACCAATGCGCCACCAGCTGGCGCATCATCAAGCTGTAAATATGTTAGCAATTGTTGTAATCGTTGTTGAAGTTCAGGGTTAATAGATACAATTGATTGATTCAGTTCACTTGCTTGATGGACGTTATTATTATTTGCTTGCGCATTATTTTTTATCATTATTTACTCGCTTTATTTTTAATCTGAGTTATAAAAAACCGTTCTTACACTTAAAGACCACATGCTGATAAAATTTACTCAATAAAAAGGCAACCTATTGGTCGCCTTTTTGTTGAGCCCTGCTAATCAGTTTAAATGAAATCGACGATAGCTTAACGCGGCACTAATAAACGATTATGAACCTCTTCTTCAAGCTTCGTCAACCCATGACTACGTCCGCGCTCCAAAGCGGTATCCATTTTACGCCCACGTAGCCATCCAGCACGCAGTGCGATTGCTGCGCCAGCACGATTACCAGAGCCACAATGCATAACGGTCTTTTTGCCATGATGCTGACGTAAGATATTATCAAACGCCAATATCTTTAGCTGTTTTAAATCATTCGCGCCGCTTATAGGTAGCTGCTCATAAGCCATGCCAGCACCCTCGACCGCTGCTCGTTCATCAAAACTTAGCTCGTCATCAGGCTGCAGGTTAATCACCAACTCAACGCCAGCGGCCGCCAAAGCAGCTACTTTTTTTTCATCGAGCGCACCGCAAACAATCGTATTTTCATCAGGACGAAAATAAGGCTCAAAGATACTTGCTAAATTGATACCGTTATCTATAACGCTTGCAGCGTTTTTTTGGTTAACGTCGCTTTGCTCATCGGTAGCGCTTTGGTCTATCACAGCTGAGCTATCAGGCTCAACTGCACTTATTGCATTTTCATGTAAAGTCATAATTAGTAATGTGTTCGTGAAATATGAATATTAGAAATATGGCCTATACTACTTATTGTCAGCTTGCAATTTAATCACACCTGCAAGATGCGGCTTATCATTCTTAGCGCTATATAAGCCAAACTCACAAGTATCTTCTGCATTTTTAAGCTGCGCAACTGGTTCTGCAATCAGCTCTACTTCAGCTGGTAAGAAGATAGGCAGCTTAAATGATACCTCAACCGTATAAGCATCTGGTAGCTCATCCATCAAAGCCAGACACTTAGCCTTTGACCACATGCCATGAGCAATGGCTTTAGGGAAACCAAACGCGCGTGCTGATAGCGGATGCAGATGGATAAGGTTAAAGTCACCTGAAACAAACGCATAACGACGACCGATATCTTCTGGTACTTCAAAGATGCTGTGCACACCGTCTTGATTGACTGCTGGCTTCACGGTTACTGGGCGCGGCGTGCTTTTTTTATCTTTGCTGCTAGATTTTTTACCGCGTGATAAATAAGTAGACGTCCCTTCCCAAATAACTTCATCGTTTGATTTTACCGTGGTAACAAAATCAAACTGCTGACCTTGGGCATGGTCACGTAGATTATCAAATTTCACTGCCATGGCAACCGTTTCACGCTCACCGATAGGACGGTACTGAGTGACGCTATTATCCACGTGTACCAATCCTAGCATGGCAAATGGAAACGGCTCTTTGACCATCATATTCATTTGCAACGTCTGTGATAAGACCGAAAAATACGTCACAGGCACTTTGCCGTTGTCAGCGAAACCACAAATCTTACGGTAGTCATCAAGATTGTTTTGATCGATGTGCAAGTCATCTACATAATAGGTCGCTTGTGGCAATTGATCACGACTGATTTTACCGCTATTACCGATAGGCAATAAACTTTTGACGATATTAGCATAAGTGATATGCGCTTTTGGCAACGCATCATAATGTTTGTCTGACATAATAAATCCTAAGTGGGGCTTGAGCAAATTTTCTGGCTAGATGTAAAATGCGATGCATTCGTTTATTAGTAAGAGCTTTGACTGATATTGACTTGATTAACAATTACTTTGATTAATACTGACACTTATTTTGATTAATATAGGTTTTGATTAAAAGGTAATTTCGCCCAACAAAGCGGGTCACTCCCTTTACCCAATACAGCTATTTATCATTATAGTAATAACCCGCCACCAACGTGAAAAACCATCTAACAAACCGTGCAAGTTATTATTACTGTGTTTTTATCATAAAAAAGCCACCCTAGGGCAGCTTTATTACAATTTATCAGCAATTTTTTCGTAAGCATATGTGAGGTAAATCTAAAACCTTACTGGTTATCATATACTTAGTGCAGGCTTAATTGAAATTAATTATCTATGTTATTAAGCATAATTTTTCCTGCAGTATATCTACTAAGCACCCAATAAGCTTTGACCACAAACGCGTACAATGTTGCCATTTAGACCACCAGATGCTGGTGAAGCAAACCATGCAATCGTCTCTGCCACGTCTACTGGCAAGCCGCCTTGGCTCATTGAGTTCATACGGCGACCGGCTTCACGAATAGCAAAAGGAATCGCTTCTGTCATTTGCGTTTCGATAAATCCTGGAGCAACAGCGTTAATCGTCATACCTTTCGCATTGTCTTCTAACTGTTTAGCAGTGGCATTTACTAAACCAATAACGCCTGCTTTAGAAGTCGCATAGTTACTTTGACCTAAGTTACCAGCGATACCTGAGATTGATGAAACGCAAACAATACGCGCGTTTTCTTTTAGCACATCATTATCAAGCAAGTAGCGGTTTAGCTTGGCAATACTGCCCAAGTTAATATTGATGACCA
Source organism: Psychrobacter immobilis (assembly GCF_904846175.1). GTDB lineage: Bacteria > Pseudomonadota > Gammaproteobacteria > Pseudomonadales > Moraxellaceae > Psychrobacter > Psychrobacter immobilis_E. Next base: position 321,417 of record NZ_CAJGZM010000001.1, read on the forward strand.
TATCCCATTTTTGCTCATCCATATTGGCGAGCGTTTTGTCACGCGTGATACCAGCATTATGAATCACTGAATCTAGACCACCACGTTTTTGCGCGGCTTCGGCGATTTCTTTGCCCGCATCTTCACTAGTGATGTCGACTGTCAAAACCGAACCACTGATTTCGCTCGCGACTTTTTGTAAGTCAGCTTGCTGCTGTGGTACATCAAGACAAATAACGTGAGCGCCTTCGCGTGCCAAGACACGGGCAATTGCTTCGCCAATACCGCGACTTGCGCCCGTAACCAGCATGGTTTTGCCGCCCAAAGGCTGTGCCCAATCAACGTCAACGTTATCGCCGTTGCTAACACGTACCACTTGTCCTGAAACGTAAGCTGAACGTGCTGAGGTGAAAAAACGTAATGTTGAATCTAGGTTTTTCTCAGCGCCTTCGGCAACATAAATAAGCTGGGCCGTGATACCACGCTTAAACTCTTTACCGACCGACTTTACAAAACCTTCAAGCGCGCGCTGAGCCAATGCTGCTTCAATATCCGTGAGGTCTTCTGGTGGACGACCGATGACAATAACGCGACCTGATTTTTCAACGCGGCGCGCAACGGCATGAAAAAATTCATACACTTGCTTTAGCTCATCCGCGTTACTGATATTACTGGCATCAAATAATAAAACTTTAAATTTATCATCGCCGCCTGTATTGGCCTTGGCTTTAACGCCAGCATCAGACAGCGCATCTTTCACATTATCACTGCTATTTACAAACACGTCAGCGTGCAGCTCTGACAAAATACGAGCTACTGACTCGCTGATCGCTGTATTGTCACCATTAGCGCGACCAACCAATACGCTACCACGTACCGCAGGCTGACCACTATCAAAACGATCTAAATCTACTGGCATCGGTAAGCCTAAGTTTTTTGCTACTTTTTTACCAATAGAAGACTGAACAAAATCACCATAACGGTCTGACATAATATAATCCTATAATTAACGAGTAAAATAAAAATGGGCGGGCAGATAATAGTAAACAAAAATACGATGCGCGTATTATAAAGACTCACCCGCATTAGCATTGATAAAAATTATTAGTATTTAGTAAGTGGGCTTAAAACTGCATCAACTATACACTTCCATGCGAAACAAGTACAAAAGCCACTAATGTCTATAACAATCTGTAGACAAGCCAGTATACAAGATGGCAACTTTTTCTAGCGTTCAAAACGCCCAACTTATGCTAAAATTTAACGTATAAGTTATGGCAAAAGCATTTATAGATAACAATATATTATCAAATAGCCTGTTATGCAATGCAAATAATCAACACTAGCCAGTCCAATTGCCTGCTGTTGACTGGCGTGAAAAGTTATTAACCCTTGCGATAGCTTAAAAGTAGCGTCACATCATTTGCTAAAGACATACAGTAAGGTGCTAAAAAACGCCTTATCATGAGCCACTGCATTTTTGATAATAGCTGAATTTATTTTATAGAAACATTTTACGCTCCTTTATTAAGAACTGTTTACTGTGTTTTTCTTTTAATTATTATGTTTTTACCTTTTTACTTCTACCCATACTTTTTAAGGATAATATTATGAGTAATAAAAACAATCACCCTGATAGCCCTGTTGTTGAAAGCACTGTTGTAAAGGCTAGCGATACAAAAAATACCGAAATTGCTGCGAAAGAGTCAGCGACTAAAGATGCTAAGCAGCCAAACGTGTTTGATACAGTAGCAAATTCAAAAGCGACTGAGTCGAAAAAAGCGGACACTAAAGCTTCTGATGTAAAAACAGACAGCTCTAAGAAAGACGACTCTAAAAAAGACAGCGCCGCCAAAGACAGTAAAAATACCGCTGCGAAAGACGACAACAAACCGAAAGAAGCTGATAAAAAAGCAGACACGACTAGCGCTAACAAAACCAATACGACGGCTAAAAAAGCCAGCCCAACCAAGCTTAGCTCAGGTCAACATCGCGTGGCTATCTTAGGCGGCAACCGTATTCCTTTTGCTCGTTCAAACGGTACATACGCAGATGTCAGCAACACCGACATGCTAACGGCAGCATTAGATGGTTTGGTTGAACGCTTTAATTTACAAGATAAGAAAGTCGGTGAAGTGGTTGCCGGCGCGGTCATGAAGCTGAGCCGTGATATCAACTTAACGCGTGAAGCGACATTAAGCACAGCATTGAACCCACATACTCCAACGTATGATATCTCACAAGCTTGTGGTACTGGCTTACAAGCAACGTTTGCTTCTGCCAATAAAATCGCCCTTGGTATTATCGATTCAGCCATTACTGGCGGTGTTGATACGACTTCTGACGCGCCTATCGCAGTTGGCGATGGCTTACGTAAAGTATTGATTAAATTGGGCGCGGCTAAAGACAACAAACAACGTCTAAAAGCGCTAATGGGTTTAAATCCAAAAGACTTACTAGATACTCCGCAGAATGGCGAGCCACGTACTGGTTTATCAATGGGCGACCATCAAGCGATTACCACACTTGAGTGGAACATCAGCCGTGAAGCACAAGATGAGCTTGCTTTTACTAGCCATCAAAACCTAGCGCGCGCTTATGATGAAGGTTTCTTTGATGACCTAATCACCCCATATAAAGGTTTGACGCGTGACAATAACTTGCGCCCAGATACCACGCTTGAAAAACTGGCTAAATTGAAACCTGTGTTTGGTAAAAAGAACGCCAACCCGACCATGACAGCGGCTAACTCTACGCCACTAACCGATGGTGCTTCTTGCGTACTATTAGGTACTGATGAGTGGGCAGCAGCACATGGTCTTAAGCCATTGGCTTATATCGTTCATCAAGAAACGGCGGCTGTGGACTTTATCGGTAAGTCTGGCGACAAAGAAGGCTTACTGATGGCGCCAGCTTATGCGGTACCGCGTATGCTTGAGCGTGCTGGTCTGACCTTACAAGATTTTGACTTTTATGAGATTCATGAAGCATTTGCCTCACAAGTGCTATCAACCCTTGCTGCTTGGGAAGATGAGAAATTCTGTGCAGAGCGTCTAGGTCTTGATGCGCCACTAGGTTCTATCGATCGTAGCAAGCTAAACGTCAATGGTTCATCACTTGCCGCAGGTCACCCATTTGCTGCAACCGGTGGTCGTATCCTAGCCACTGCTGCCAAACTGTTAGACCAAAAAGGTTCAGGTCGCGCGCTTATCTCTATCTGCGCCGCTGGTGGTCAAGGTGTTACTTGCATCCTAGAGAAATAATTTTCTCACTGATGTCATTAGCAATAAGCCATTAGTTAATAAATAGTGTTAAGCTTTTAAAACACCCTTTAATCCAATGATTAGAGGGTGTTTTTTTTGTCTAAATGAAAGTGTTATAAAGCGAATGCAACAAGCAAACACTGCTCACTCATAGCTGCATCATTAGATATGTTAAAATAGCTTTATAAAGGGCATTCATATAAAAGGTTGTCATATAAAGAATTTTAATAATAAAACACAGTAACAATAAAAGGCAGCCATAAAAATATTTATTAGGAGCTTACTATGAGCAAGGATACCTCATCAATTAATCAGCAAACCTTAAAAACACCAAAGCGGCAAGAACTGTCAGCACTTGAACAGGAGAGTTTCATTGCCCGAATGGATAAAGAAGTGTTCGGCGATGAGCTGCGCCGCAAAATGCATCAAGACTTGATAGATAGCTATGATGAAGAGCTTGAAAATGAGATAGACGATTACGTGCGCGACTTTCGTTTTGATGGGCGCGAGATGAGTGAGCAAGAAAAGCTTGATCGCCGTACCTATTTTCAAGAGTTATTGCGGCTGCAAAGAGAACTTATCAAACTACAAGATTGGGTGGTTGAATACGGTGAACGTATTGTGGTGATATTTGAAGGGCGTGATTCTGCTGGTAAGGGTGGCGCTATCAAGCGTATTACTCAGCGCTTAAACCCACGTGTTTGCCGCGTTGCAGCCTTACCGGCTCCAACAGAACGTGAACAATCACAGTGGTATTTCCAGCGCTATGTAGCGCATCTACCTGCCGCTGGTGAAATCGTCTTGTTTGATCGCAGCTGGTATAACCGTGTGGGTGTCGAGCGTGTCATGGGATTTTGTACCGACGCCCAGTACGAAGAATTCTTTCAATCGGTACCTGAATTTGAGCGCATGCTGGTACGCTCAGGTATTCGTTTGGTCAAGTACTGGTTTTCGATTACCGATGATGAGCAGCATTCACGTTTTATGAGCCGGATTCACGACCCTCTTAAACAGTGGAAACTGTCAGCGATGGACTTGCAATCACGCCGCCGCTGGGAGGATTATACCAAAGCTAAAGAGACCATGTTTGAGCGCACGCATATTCCTGAAGCCCCGTGGTGGGTGGTTGAAGGTAATAATAAAAAACGCGCACGACTAAACTGTATTGCCCATTTGCTTGAACAAATCCCTTATCAAGAAGTACCGCGTGATGAGATTGAATTGCCTGAACGTAAGCGCGATGATGAATACTACCGCGAGCCAATTCCTGATGATATGTATGTGCCACCTCGTTATTAAACACATTCATTCACGTCTTATTTAAGAAATTTTATTGACAAAAAAAGCAGCCTTATAAATATATAAGGCTGCTTTTTTTCTTTCGCTAACTATTATCTTAGTCATAGCGAATACAATTGCTGATCTGTAGAAACACTACATGGTATAAGTCGATTGTAAGCTATCAATCTTACCGGCCAATAAACGCTCGACCTCATTTTTAATTCTTAATCCAGCGATATCTGTCCCTATCTGCACAGCAAAACCTGCTGGTCGACCGCTTTGGCTTTTAGAGTTAATCCAAACCACTTTACCATTCATAGGTAAGCGTTCGCTAGCATTAGGCAAAGTCACGGCAATAAACACCTCGTCACCCAGTTTTTGTATTCTATCAGACGGTACAAATAACGCGCCATTGGTCACAAAGGATAGATAGCTTGCGTATAACGTTTCCATATCTTCAATATGACAGGTTAAAATCCCGCCACGTCCTGGCATTGCCATAGTCCGCTTCCTTTATGAGTGAGGTTTAAATTATTTTAATTTATAAATACGCCAATTCTTGCATCAGCTTATCATAAGCGAATTTTTCTTGCACATTTTGTTGTAGGGCAATTTTTGTTTGTTGCAGACTATTTATAAACGCCTCAAATCCACTCTCAGCAGGTTTGTAGTTGTTTAATGATGCGGATAAATCAACGTCTTTTTGCAGTGCATCGAGACCCAAACACACACGGCGCATATCAACCAGCATCAGCTCAGACAGTTGAATAAACTCGCTAATACTCAACTGGGTTTGCCAATAGTCGCTTGCCGCCACGCTACTGCGTTTACCGCTCCGTAACGCTTGCCACGTTGTGAGCCATAGCGCGCGCTTGCTATACCAAGGCGCTTGCGCAAGGGCAACCGCTGCTAGAGGTGCACCATTTGCCAATTGTATGAGCTGCTCAATGGCAGCCGTACTGACCGCCTCACGATTGACCGTACTACCCAGTGCTTGTGTCACATAATCAACTGAAACAGCAGGGTCAATCGTTTGTAATGCCAGCTGCTGAACACGGCTCTTAATGGTTGGCAGTAACTGCGCCGGAGTATCACTGATTAGAAATAAATGTACTTGCGCTTGTGGCTCTTCTAAGGTTTTAAGCAGCGCATTGGCGGCAGCAACGGTCATTTGCTCTGCATAATCTAGTACACAAATCCGCATTCCCTGCCCGCCTTGATAAATAAAAGGCTGTAAAGCACGAATATCATCGACTTTTATTTTTAACGCAGTGTTACTAGCAGCTTTGGCAGATTTTTTGTCTTTTGCGGTGCTAGTTGCTGCTTCTTTAGCACGAGTATTATCGGCGCTGACTGGCATACTAATCATTGGCAAGACTTGTAAGCTTGGATGCGTCCCGGATCTAAGCCATTGACAGCTCTCGCAAGTCCCACAAGCCCCAAGCGGATGGCTATCGCGCTCACGACATAATAACCATGCCACCAAGCGCCAGACGAAAGCACGCTTTCCCATCCCTTGCATACCAGCCGCTAAAAGTGCATGCGGTAAGGATTGCTGCGGCATTAATACCCGCTTTGTCAGCTGTGACCATAACTCATTTTGCCACGGTAGTAATGGTGCAAAATAGATATTATCACTCAAAGGCACTGTGCTGGTCATTTCAGTTATCTCCCTCATGGTCATCGCTCAATGCTTTTAATGCGTTCACTACCTTTAACACGCTGAACACCTTTAATATATTCAATCTACTAATACACTTAAAACCTTTAAAGACCAAATAAACCAATTATTTTTAACAAAAATACCGTTTTATTTACTTAGGCTATTATTAATTATCTATATCAACAGTTTTGAAAATCCACTAAGCTCATGGCATTGAGACGATCCAAATCTTCTTGGGTATCGACGCCTGCCGGTAGATGACAGGCTGCTGAGGCAATAGCAATATGGCCACCATTTTCTAATACCCGCAATTGCTCTAGGCTTTCCAGTGTTTCGAGTGGCGTTTGCGGCCAATGTACAAACTGCTGCAATAAGCTGACGCGGTATGCATATAATCCCAGGTGCCGATAAGCATTTTTTGGTGCTTGCTGCGGTATATCGCTGTCGCTTGCCAATACTGCATCACGATCACAAGGGATTGGCGCGCGACTAAAATACAATGCTCGCTGTAGGTGGTCAGACGTCTGACTGACGACTTTAACGACCGATGGGCGCATAAAAGTCACGTAGTCTTCGATAGGTTCACATAAAGTCGCCATCACGCTATCTGCATCTTGCACCAACAACGCTTTGACTTGCTCTAATAGCAATGCCGGTACCAAAGGTTCATCACCTTGCATATTGACCACGATATCATGCTCAGCCCAGCCTTTGATAGCTGCTACCTCAGCCAAGCGATCAGTTCCTGATGCATGAGCATTACTGGTCATTACCACATCGAAACCTGCCTCCATACAAACTTTGGCAATTGCTTCATCATCCGTGGCAATACACATATCATCGGCAAAATCAGCCAACTGTGCCTTTTCAGCTACCCAAAGTATCATCGGCTTACCATGGATATTTAACAATGGCTTACCAGGCAGACGGGTACTTTTAAAGCGTGCAGGAATGACAATATGCGTTTTGGCGGGCGTTGTTTCAGTTGTTGCTACTATTGTTTTGGCTGAGGTTAAGACTGACGACATGATTTATTCCTATAAAAATTATCTAATCTTTTAGACTTCTAGCCATCATTGATATCAATATTTAAAGCTTTTAATTGCTGCTGTAAGCTGTCATAGCAACTGTCCGATAACACCGCAGTCACTGGCAATACCCATAAGCGATTAACGAGTTCTTGATACTTCTCGCTAAGTGGTTGGCGGTTAGTCGTATCTATTAGTAACGCTCTGATTTTAACCGCGTCTTTACTGGTGACAATAATAGGCTGCTCGGTATACTGTAAAAGCTCATCTAAGCTAAAATCATAATGATCCGGATAGGGATGACCAATGACATCGAAACCGAGCGATGCTAAAGTATCAAAAAAACGCTGTGGATAGCCGATACCGCTTACCGCATGTATCCGACTATTTGGCATAGGTGGCATAGGCATTTTTGCTGCGACAGTTAAGTCATCTATCTCAACAGCAGAAGACCATAAAAGCTGCAATTTATCAGCTTGTAGATGCATCGTTAAACGGTCAGATTGAGCTTTCTTATTATCAGTAGTCTTCCTATCGGCTTTTTCATGGTAAACCACATTTGCGCCTTTTAAGCGTGACATAGGTTCACGTAAAAAACCGGTTGGTAGCAGCTGCTGATTACCAAAGCCACGTGACGCATCAACCACAATCCATTCGATATCGCGTTGCAACGCATAGTGCTGCAAGCCATCATCGGCAATAATCAATTGTAAACCGGGATAAGCCTTTAATAAAGTTGTAATCGCTTGCTTACGATTGGGGCATACTGCCATAGCAGCGCCTGTCATATTGACAATTAAAGAAGGCTCATCACCTACGATGCTTGGCAAACTATCAGCATGCACCAAAGCTGGCATCTGACTGCTATCACCGCCATAACCGCGACTGATGATACCTACCTTTATACCTTGCTTTTGCAAGTGATTCACTAACGCAATGATTAACGGTGTCTTGCCGCTGCCACCCACTGTAATATTGCCGATAACCAGCACCGGAATAGGCGCACGATAACTTGCAAACAGACCTACTTTATAAGCCTGACGGCGTATCAACGTGACGAATCCATACAACCAACTAACAGGCAGCAGTAGCCAGAGCCAAGCGGTCTGACGTTGCCATGCACGTGTCATTGTGGTTTCAATACTCATGATGGTGTGCCATCTATCCTATTTATTCAGCGATTTTTATTCTAAAAAAACTATGAACGAGCACTTATTCAACACGTTCATTGAGCACATTTACTCAAAATCGCGAGCATACATTTGCGCATAATGACCGTGCAATTGCACCAACTCTGCATGCGTACCGAGCTCTACAATCTGACCACCATCTAGCACAGCAATACGATCCGCTGACTCAATCGTCGTTAAACGATGTGCAATCACTAGCGTGGTGCGGTCTTTCATGACATTATCCAGCGCTTGCTGAATATAGTATTCTGACTCATTATCTAAAGCACTAGTCGCTTCATCTAAAATCAAAATCGGCGCATCTTTTAATAGTGCTCGAGCAATCGAGATACGCTGGCGTTGACCACCAGACAGCTGCAAACCTTCAGCGCCTATTTCACTTTGATAGCCATTTGGCATTTTCATAATAAAATCATGGGCAAAAGCGTCTTTTGCAGCTCGCTCAACCTCAGCTTGGGTTTTATCCGCCAGACTGCCATAGGCTATATTATTAAACACCGTGGTATTAAACAGCACCACTTGCTGATTGACCATCGCAATCTGCGCCCGCAAGCTCTCAAGCTTAATGTCTTCAATCGGCATACCATCAAGGGTAATTTGCCCAGCAGAAGTGTCTAAGGTACGGGTAAGTAAATTGACTAAAGAAGATTTACCAGCGCCACTACGCCCAACCAATGCGACCGTCTCGCCTGCATGCACGTCTAAAGTAAAGTCACGCAGCGCCACAGTTGAATCAGGATAAACCAAGCTGACATTATCCAGTTTAATTTCACCTGCTAAGATTGGATTAAGTACACCGGTATCTGCTTCTTCTCGCTCATCTAGTAAAGCAAATATTGATTCGCCGGCCGCAAGCCCTCTTTGCAACTGTTGATTGACATCAGTCAATGAACGCACCGGCTTACTTAACAAGCCTGCCGCTGCAATGTAAGAGATAAACTCACCTGCTGAAATATTATCTATCACCGCAGGGCGCAGCGCGAGCCACACCACTACCGCCATGGCTATTGCCATTAATAGCTGTACGGCTGGAGTATTGATGCTATTGGTCACAACGACCTTCATCCCTTGGCGCAGGTTTTTCTTTGACGTGGTATCAAAGCGTTTAGCCTCGTAAGCTTGTCCACCGTAATTCTTAACCACTTGATAGCCATTAATCACTTCATTGGTGATATGACTGACATCGCCCATGGTTTCTTGAATACCCTTTGAAAGCTTTAAATAACGCTTTGAGGCTACCCGTATCAGCCATAAAATCGGTGGCAGCACGACGAACAAAATCAAGGTCAAACGCCAGTTGCTATAAAGCAAAAAACCTATCAAAGCCACGACCGTCAAGCCATCGCGTAATAGGGTTTTCATCGAATCAGTGCTGGCTGCGGTCACCTGCTCAACATCAAAAATCAGCTTGGACGAAATCGTCCCTGCTGGATTTGCTAAATAAAACGAGCTTGGCAAACGCAGTAACTTATTAAATACTTGCACACGTAGCTCATATACAAGATTGCGCGACACTAACGCTGTATAGTAGTTACCTAAAAAACTCCCTACACCACGAACGAAAAACAACAGGACAATAATAAACGGAAATAAATCTTGCTTACTTTGATCATTTTGATTAATGGCATCAGTGATATATTGCAGTAATTTGGCAATCCAAATCTCTGTTGCCGCATTAATAGCAAAGCCGATAACCATCAGCAATAGCGCCCACCAATATGGTTTAAGGTAGCTTAACAGACGTAATAAGGTCTTATGCTTAGGCGTACTTGATGGCGCTGCCGATAGCTTATTAGCAGAAGTTTTTTTAGAGTCAGGTTGATAAGCTTGGCTCATAAAAGCCTCAATTTAGGTATAAAAAAGAAATTAATGAAAGGTGCACAGCAATGGCGATTGCTTATAAGATAAAGCATTAAAGGCTTTTAGAATAATGGTGGTAATGCTTAATGAGCTTTACCATCTTATCAAATACTATAAAAATTATTGTTGTGATGATTGCGGTAAAGGCTGACCAAGTGGCACAACCGTACTGATATTTAAATTTAAAAAACCCAATTTACCAGCGATATCCATGACGCGTACTACGGATTGATGCGTGGCATTCGCATCGGCAGCAATCACAAATAGCATATCGCGATTACTGCCCGCCTCTTGCTGTAGCATGCTGGTTAATTCAGCCTCGTTGCTACTGGCAAGCGTAATGCCATTGACCAAATAACTACCATCTTCTTGCACGGCCACTTCAATACTGTTTTTCTCTTCTGTCAGTGCTACGCCCTCAGCTTCAGGAAGAATGATATTTAAGCGACTAAAATGATTAAACGAAGTAGCTAAAAGTAAAAATACGATTAAAAATAATAAGCAATCAATCATCGGCGTAAGATTGATTTCAAGCGGCTCAACGGTCGGTTTTCTAAAGCGCATATCACTCTCTTTAATGTGCCTAATATTTAATGTGCCTAATGTTTTTTAAGATGCTTATATTTATTTGCTCAACAAATAATAATCAACAACGCTGTTGCTATCATAAAGTCGCCGCTGCAGTATTATCCAAATCTGAGGTGTCAAGAGAAAGCTCATTATTTACTTGACTCGCTTTGCTATCTACTGCTGTATGATTGCCTGCATGAAACGTAGCAGAACTAGGAATATTATCTAACAAATGATAATCATATAACTCTTGAATCATGAGCCCCGCTTGGGTCTCAAACTGCGCATTGATATCGATAATGCGGCGCTGAAAATAACGATAAGCAACCAGAGCTGGGATAGCCACAATCATACCAGCAGCCGTGGTAATCAAAGCCTGTGACACGCCAGCCGCCAACATCGTTGGGTCTTGCATCGCACCATCCGTAATCGCTAAGAATGACGAGATAATACCTAATACCGTACCCAACAAACCAAGTAATGGCGCAATCGCTCCAATGGTACCAAGCATATTAATATTTTTTTCTAACTGATGCACTTGCACACTGGCACGGTTTTGCATATGCATCGTCATCGAGTCTAAGCCGTATTGGCGGTAAAGCAGGCCAGTCGCTAGAATATCGCCCAAAGGGGTTTTTTCTTTCACATTCATCAACTGCGTACGACCAATATCTCCGTTTTCACGTAGGCGAGTTATCAGCTGTTCGCGCAATCTATTGGGCACAATCTTATTAAATTGCAAAGTGTGGCTACGTTCGATAATAATTACCAATGCCAATATTGAGCACACCACGATAGGTGTCATCAGCCAACCACCTGCTTTTACCAGCTCCCACATAATGACTCTCTTCTATATTTTTAGAAATTATTAAAAGATGGTTTACATTTGAATAGTTAGTTCAGGCTCATAAAAAGCATTAAGCCTGCGCTTCTATATGCTTAATCAAGGCTGCTAACTGATCTTGGCTATGAAAGAATATCTCAACACTACCCTGCCCATCTTTTTTATGTTTGAGCTTTACTTCCGCCCCTAACATATCGGTCAAGCGCTGGGTCAAACGCTCAACATCACGAGACTGTACTTGCTCAGTGCGATTGGCTTTTGGGGCTGGTTGCAGGATGGACTTGACCAGCTTTTCAGCCTCGCGCACCGTCATACCACCATCAATGATTTTTTGCGCAATGATAGGCTGCTGTTCTGATGACAATGCTAACAATGTACGGGCGTGCCCCATGTCTAAAGCACTGTTTGCCAAATGGTCTTTGACCGTATCATGGAGCTGATTTAAACGTAGCAGATTTGATACCGTGGTACGCGCCTTACCAACAACTTCGGCAATCATGGCATGACTCATACCAAACTCTGTATGAAAACGTTGTAAGGCGGCGGCCTGCTCAATCACTGATAAGTCTTCACGCTGGATATTCTCAATCAGTGCCAATGCAATGGCCAACTCATCGGATAACGCACGCTCAATCGCTGGTATAACCGATTTACCCGCCATTTTTGCCGCACGCCAGCGGCGCTCACCGGCGATAATTTCATGCGTAACCAACGCCTCACTTTTGTCTTCATTCGCCAATAATGGACGAATAACAATCGGCTGCATGACGCCATGTTGCTCAATAGAAGAGGCCAATTCTGCCAGCGCCGTTTCACTCATATCACGGCGCGGTTGATACTTACCTGCTTGCAGACGCGTCACATCGATTTGTACTAAGCTGATTTGGTCTTCAGGGGCGCTATTATCTGTCACATTTCCACGAGCTTTATTAGCAGGAATTTTCTTAGTCGTACGCGCTTTACGACTATTGCTGTCAGTAGATTCATCTGTGATTGACGAGGCGGAAGGCTTTTTAATAGGTTTTGTATCTACAGCTTTACCTGCCGTGTTGGCATCCTGTTGCTGTCTGTTGGCTTCTGATATTTCAGTTTCTAACATTGCATCTGACACAGTAGGCTCGCGCACCACCGTATCATCTTGTAAGGCAGAGGCGGCAATTTGTTTTTCTTTTTTGATTGACCCTAATAAAGCATCTAAGCCTCGATTGGCAGCCAACCCTCTTTTCTTTGCCATGATTACCTATCCTCTAACGCTAAAATAAAAAGCCAAATGATTGCTACTGCCGGCTTACTGATAAATATAGTTTGCTACTTTTAATGTTTAAGCTAACTGATGACTAGCAGCTTATGATTAGAAAGTTACGATTAGAAAGCTATAACTATTAACTTTGCTTCATCACTTCAGCTGCCAGTTTTTGATACGCGCGTGCGCCTTTTGACCATCTCTCGTAGGCTATAACGGGTAAACCATGTGCCGGTGCTTCTGCTAGACGAATATTTCTTGGAATGTGAGTCTTGTACATAATCTCGCCGAAATGCGCCTCTAATTCAGCAGACACATCACGCGCCAAGGTATTACGCGCATCGAATAAGGTTCTGACCACGCCACGAATATACAGCTTAGGATTAAGTTCAGTGAGACGCTCAATTGTCTGTGACAAGTCCGCTAAACCTTCTAGCGCATAATATTCACACTGCATTGGTATAATAACGCTGTCGGTAGCAACCAAGGCATTAATCGTCAGCAAGTTTAAACTTGGCGCACAATCGATAATCACATAATCATAAGCAGGTTTATTGGCGGCGATTTGATCGTTGACCAACTGCGCCATCGCCGTTTTAAACAGCTCATGACTGTTGGTCTTACTCATTAAAGTGATGTCCATACCCGCCAAATCACGATTGGCACCGATGACATCAAAGCCAGCTGGACTGGCAACAATCGCCTCAGACAGCGATACCCCATCGAGCAGTACATCAGCGATGGTCAGCTCTAATTGGTTCTTATCCACGCCCGTGCCACTGGTGGCATTACCTTGTGGGTCTAAGTCAATCAGCAGTACGTGCTTGCGCTTGGCCGCTAAGCTGGCGGTCAAATTCACTGCCGTCGTGGTTTTACCCACGCCGCCTTTTTGATTCGCAATTGCTATGATTTCCATACACTCACTCAATTTAATTAGGATCTGTTACTGATTTTACTGAAACATTTTTGCTACTTGTAGTTATTATATTACTCAATTACCTGACGCTTACCTATAATGTTGTTTAAACACCTGCTTATAAATAATAAGACCATTTATATGTCACTATAGAACAATTGTTGTCTTACAGTGTATTGCGTGCTCATAGCTTAGACATTTTTATAAGATAATTCAATTAAATGACGACTATCTTGTAAACGCGGTACTTTTAACGGAATTGTCTTAATCTGCCAACTGCCATCTAGCGCTTGTAGCTCTTCATCGCTTGGAGCTTTGCCTTTCATCGCGCATAAATAACCATTATCTGCCAAGCGCGGCTGAGCGACTTCGACAAAATCAATCAAGCTAGCAAAAGCTCTCGATGTTACTACCTCGTAGCTGGCTTCATGCGCCTCAATACGCGAGGCGATTGGATGCATGTTACTCAAACCAAGCTCGCTGCTGATTTGTTTAATAAAACGAATTTTCTTCTGATTGCTATCAAGCGCGGTACATTGGCGCTCAGGCTGACAGATAGCGATAATCACCGCTGGCAAGCCCGCTCCCGTGCCAATATCCAGCAGCGACCCTGACGGTAAATGCGTTATAATAGCCAAACAATCGATGATATGTTTGATAAGCGCTTCGACTGGATCGGTAATAGCGGTCAGATTATACGCTTTATTCCATAATAAAAGCTGGTCTAAATACAATAATAACGTGCGCTGCTGCGTCGTGCTTAATGCAAGACCCAACTCGTCTATTGATTGCGCCAAGATATTTGCCAGTGTGGGTAATTGCGCACCGAGCTTTACAAAACCTGTCGGGTCAATATGAATGTTACCCGTGTTAGCAGATGATGATGAGGTTTTAGTAGAATCTGACATACGGGTTATCCAGTTTTGACATGTGAACCGTCTATTTTATCATGCAGGCTGCCTATTGAATAGTTGCAGATTGCGCCAATGTACGCCATCTTATACTATCTACGCCTATATTGAAGGCTTATCTTCTTCGACAGTCATCACATTATCTTAGCAAAATTAATATGACTTCAACCTAATTAATAAAAATATCCATCTTTCTATGATACAAAATTGCGCTGAATGTCTTGTCTAAAACGCGCCTATATCTTGTAAGATGTCCTGATACATTATTAAAAATATTCATTATTAAAAATGATTGATTGTTAAAAGTGCATTCTTAAACTTAGCGCCTAAACAACAAAAGCTCAATAACCATTCCGCCCCTTTAAAACGACTTACTATATCACTATGACCGAACCGCAAAATACACCTATGAATCAAGACCCAAAAGACAACAACCCTATGGTAACACCTGTTAATAAAGCAGAAGAGTCCGAACCATTACCAACAAATCTGCCTAAAAAAAAGCCCTCTAAAACAAAGCTACCTAAAAAAGAACTGGCACGCAAAAAGCCGGCAGACATTACTGAGCCAGATAGCACATTAGATGCACCTAGCACGCCTCATGCGGTATTTATCGATGTTAATGAGCGCTGCCTTATCAGTGCCGAGCAGCTTAAGCGTTATACGGATACCAATGAGCTACCGAGCGATACCCGCACTGCCCCCGATTTAGATATCGGCTTTGGGCAACAGCGTGCCCTTAAAGCGTTATATACGGCACTGGATATTCATGCCAGCGGCTATCATGTGTTTGCCGCTGGTGAAAATGGTTTAGGTAAACGCACGGTTATCAGTCGCTTGCTACAGCGGATTGCCGCTGACGCACCAACACCCGATGATTGGGTTTATGTATATAACTTTACCGATCCACGTACACCGCAAGCATTACGTTTACCTTCTGGTCAGGCGACCATACTACAACAACAGGTCAATCAATTGTGGCAGCAAGCCAAAAAACGACTTAGCCAGCGTTTTCGTAGCGACCAATATCAAAGCAAAATCGAAGCCATCAAAAATGATACCCATCAAAAAGAAAGTCAAGCTTACGACGACCTAAATACCGAAGGCAAACAATACGATTTGGCACTGACGTTTCGTTCATTTGATAATAAAGCGGTATTTGTACACCCAAGCCAACTACCAAAAGAAGATAGTGATAGTGAGGTTAAAGATGACAAAAACTTTAACAGCCAGAAAAATAAGTCAATAAAAGAGGAAAGTCAAAGAGCCAATATTCCTAATGGCCATATTTCTAGTGCTGATGATAGCGTTACCAAAGATGCTAGCCACGAGTACGGCAAGAGCGAATATGAAGCTGAGCTAAATAATTTTGCGCAAAAGAACCATATGCAAAAGCGTTTAAGTCAGTTAACCATCGCGTTAGAGCAATTAGAAGACGAAGCCAATGATGCGATTGAAGCGCTACATCGCAATATTGCACGTCGAGCACTACAGCCCTTATTTGCCCCTATCTATGAGCAGTTCGCCGCCCATCCATCGGTCGTCGACTATCTAAAAACCGTATTTACCGATATGGTCACGCATGTCGAGCGTATCGTTAATGGCGATGACGAAGAGTTTGTGACGGCAGTCCTTGCTACAACGCCAAGCCGCTATGCAGTGAACGTCATTGTCAGTCACGCGCCAGATAGTGGAGCACCTGTCATTTTTGAAGATTTGCCGACGCATTTAAACCTATTGGGTCATGTCGAGCAAATCACCCAATTGGGTACGGTGACCACCGATGTCAGTATGATTCGAGCAGGTGCCCTGCACCGTGCCAATGGCGGCTATCTATTGTTAGAAGCCAGTCACTTACTTGAGCACCCTTATGCATGGCAAGGTCTTAAGCGCGCCCTCCAATCACGTAAAATCAAACTCTCAAGCCTTGAGCAGATGCTCACCTTAACAGGCAGCTTATCGCTAGCGCCCGCGCCCATTGACCTTGATATTAAGGTGATTTTGCTTGGCGAAGCGGATTTATATTACGAACTTCTAGAACTTGAGCCAGAGTTTGATGCGGTATTTAAAGTACGCGCCGATTTTCATGATGATGTGACTCGCAGCCCTGAGCACGAATTGGCATTGGTCGCCAAAATGGCTGACATCATTGATTATGCTAACCTTTATCCTTTTGATAGCAGCGCACAAGCCGCTCTACTTGAGCATTTAAGCTTACAAGCCGAAGACCAAGACCGCTTAAGTTTACATAGCGATTTATTGATTAAGCTCTTACATGAATCCAACCGCCATGCACGTTTGAGCGGTAAAAATATCGTTAGTGCCATTCACGTCACTTATGCTATTGACGATATGGATGAGCGCTCAGGATATTTGCGCGACCTTTATTGGGATGAGCTAAAAAATGGACAACAGCTTATTCAGACCCAAGGCGATGCTGTTGGACAAGTAAATGCGCTCACTGTCGTCAGCTATGCCGATAGCGAGTTTGGCATGCCCGCTCGTCTGACAGCGGTCATTCAGCCAAATATCGGCGCGGGCGAAATCCTCGATATCGAGCGCGATGTGGATTTAGGCGGGAGCTTACACGCCAAAGGTATGCTGATTATGACCAGCTATTTGCGCGCCTTATTTAGTCAGCATCATGCGCTAAACTTTAGCGCCTCGCTCGCTTTTGAGCAAAGTTATGCCCATATCGATGGTGATAGTGCGACGGTCAGTGAAGGCTGCGCGCTACTCTCCGCCTTGGCAAACGTCCCTATCAATCAATCTTTTGCGATTACCGGTTCGATGAATCAGTTAGGCGAAGTCCAAGCGGTTGGCGGTATCAATTCTAAAATCGCCGGTTTCTTTGACGCTTGCCGTGAGCAAGAGCTGACGGGACAACAAGGCGTAGTCATTCCAATGGCCAACGTCAAACAATTAATGCTACGTGACGACATCATTGCCGCCGTTCAAGCAGAGCAATTTCATATTTATGGCGTACATACCTTAAGTGAAGCCTTGACCTTAATGACCGGTTTGCCTGTTGATACCATGAATAAAAAAGGTCGCTACCGTAAAGAAACCTTATTTGGCAAAGTATTAAGCCGTTTGATGCTTTGGGATGAGAATCAGAATACTGATGACGAAGTCGATGATAAAAAGTCGAAAAAGAAAGCCAAGAAAAAGCGCCAAGCTAAGCGTCAGAAAAAACAGGATAAGCAAAAAAAGTCGAAGAAAGAGAAAGGTGAGTTAGATACAAGTCCAGACGTAAATCCAGATGAAAACATAGAGAAAAATACAGAAGAGCATCTGTAGACGTTGTCATGCTTTTCTGCGATGATTGGTTTTTGTGTTTTGCCTTTGACTTTGCTTTTCTTATTGATAAAAAACTCAGAGAAGCTAGCAACCAAACCTGTGACTGAATAAAGGTTATCTTTAATGACTGTACATTCTACTGACGCCGATAGTATTCAAGCTCAAGTAGCTGTTGATGATTCAGCAACTGCGCTAGTGATGAGAGAAGTTACTGAGCAAAATGAAGAAGTTACTGCAGATAATAAAGCGTCTGAGGAAGCAGCAGATAATCGTCATGGAGCCGCGACGACGGCGCGGCAATGGCAAGTGTTGTCACAATTGCAGCGCAATCGCTGGGTAGGTACAACCCATGTCTACGAGCAGCTTATATTGGCAGGTTTTGATATCAGTTTGCGCACGGTGCAACGCGACTTAAATGCTCTTGCTAAACGCTTTCCTATCGAAAAAAACAATGCCAATCCACAGGGCTGGCGCTGGAAAGATGATGCGCCGCTGCAAAGCTTACCGCATATGAATTTATCACAAGCGGTTGCCTTTAATATGGTCGAAGCCAATCTAAGTCAGCTGCTACCGCCGGTTATTTTAGATGAGTTATTCCCTTGGTTTGACTTAGCACGCAGGCAGCTCAAAAATAGCAAAGTCACGCATTCATGGATTGACAGAGTACGTATCGAGCCTGCGACTCAGCCTTTAATTGCGCCGCATATTGATTTGGACAGTAAAGACAACATTTATCATGCGTTATTTTATCAATTACAGATACAAGCGAGCTATACTCGCAGTGATAAATCACAAGCCAGCGAATATACCCTAAACCCTATTGCTATCATTCAGCGTGGGGTGATTATTTACCTGTTGGCAACGCGTACCGATGACCCAGAAATGATTATTCGTACCTTTGCTTTGCATCGATTTACAAGCGTCGAGATACTAGAAAGCGTGGCTAAAACCCCAGATAAATTCCAATTGGATAACTATCTAGATGCAGGCGGCATGGGCTTTAGCCATCCTCTATTTAGCCAATTACCTGATCATGGAAAACATACCGTGGTTGAGCTACAATTTACCAAACAAGCGGGCAAAAGCTTAACGGAAAGCAAGCTGAGTGACGACCAAGTCGTTATCATAAACAATGATGGAACCCTGACCATACAAGGAACTGTTAACTTAACCTCACAGTTGGTTTGGTGGTTACGTGGCTTTGGTAGCGGTCTATTAGATGCTAAGCCCGCGCTGCTTTATCAAGCCGTATTAGACAAACCAATAAATGATGAAGAAAAATAGCTCATTATTAATGATTATAAAAATCTAATAGCCATACTCAAACACCCTAACGCTTATAATATTTAAAATAACTATCGCAACATTCAACATGTAAAATCCAAAAGGAATATTATGTCGACCACTATCCCATCACCACTACTTTCAGACAGTTTACGAGGGCTGGGTTTAGATGCGGGGACGTTA
Source organism: Psychrobacter immobilis (assembly GCF_904846175.1). Taxonomy (GTDB): domain Bacteria; phylum Pseudomonadota; class Gammaproteobacteria; order Pseudomonadales; family Moraxellaceae; genus Psychrobacter; species Psychrobacter immobilis_E. The sequence continues at coordinate 340,932 of NZ_CAJGZM010000001.1, forward strand.
TTCTTTGCGCTAAATTATGAATTTACCAAGATTGAGCAAAAAGGTTTATTTAAAAACTTAAAGAAGCGCTTTAAGAAAAATGAAGGTGCCATTGATATCGATTTGGCCTGCGTACTCTATGACGATAACTGTATCATCAGCGATATTGTTTGGTTTAAGCAGTTACGTGATAAAGCAGAATCCATCAAACATCAAGGCGATAGTCTCAATGGCAAAGACCGCGGTGAGCAAGCGATGTACCTTGCACCTCTTGACCAAGAGCAAATCCGGCTTTATTTGGATAAAATCCCCGCGCACATCACACATATCGCTTTGCTTGCAAACTCTTATCATGGGCAGCCTTTTAGCAGAGTCAAAAAAGGTGAAATTCATTTAAGCGATGATGAAGGCAACCGCTCTTTTGAAGTTAATTTAAAGCAGCTGCCGCGTGATTGCATTACGCTTTGGGTCGCGCACTTGCGCCGAGAGGTGGATGACTGGCATTTGACTTTACAAAATCTACCACTGCCTGCGACAGATCTATCGACAGCCGCGCAAGAAGTGGCACATGAATTGGCGCGTGCCCTGCCTGCTCCGCAAGGGATTTAACATTAATGTAGAAATTTAGAGAGGTAGAACTGATTAGTACCTAACAATAAAAAGGATTAGACGTTATTAATAGCGTCTTACCCTTTTTTTACACCAAAATTTTCAATTCAAGAACTGCTTTTAAGAGCTGCTCTTAAAAACTATCTTTAAAAAAAGGCTTAAACGTAAGCTTTACTCTAACGGCTCACCGCAATGCGGGCAAAAATTCTTTTGCCGCACTTCTCTTTCGCGGCGTTCTAGCTCTTGCTCACGCAATACTTGCAGCACAATCTCTTGTGCTTGCTCCTTATCCAAACCAAGCTCGCGGCGGATCTTCTCAATCATCATCTGATTCTGTACCAAATCAAAATCACTATCGACCAATTGTCCGCGAAAATCTTGCTCAAGCTCTTCACGGCGCTGACTGAGCTCATTTGCCAGACCCGTGGCCAAGATACCGGCTGGTAATGCAGCCAGACCGACGCCTAATATGGTAATAATTGCACCCAATATCTTACCAGCATTGGTGATGGGCGTTACATCGCCGTAGCCAACCGTCGTTAAGGTGACCACCGCCCACCACATGGCTTTGGGTATCGATTCAAACTCGTCTGGCTGCGCGTGGTTTTCGACCAAATAAATCCCACTCGATGCCGTCACAATCATAATAATTAAGATAAAAAGGACCGCTTGAAACGAGCCCTTTTCCTTACTGATGACCACCAATAAAATACGTAAGGAAGCAAAATAACGAGTGAGCTTAAGTATGCGAAACAGACGTAAGATACGTAAGAAACGCAAATCTATACTGACGAAGAAATTTAAGAATGCGGGTGCAATCGCAATAATATCAATCAATGCCGACGGGCTTTTTAGCCAATCCCAACGCTGACGCCACGTGGTATTGTCAGGCTTTGCTTCCGCAACACTCCATAACCTGAGCAAATATTCGATGGAAAATACGATAATCGAGAAATTCTCAAACCAAGTAAAGTACTCTTGATATGGATAGTACCAGCCGTCAACGGACTCAGCGATGACCGCCGTGACGTTCGCCATGATCAAAAGAATGAGGAAATAGTCAACATAGCGACTAAAGAGTGTATCATGCTCATCGTTTTGTAGAATGTTATAGACGAAAAGACGCAAGCGCCGTATAGATTGGAGTAGCATGGCGTCCCTATGCGGTTTTAGACTGGCCTTATATGAATAAAAGCCAAGTACGGACAATCGATGAATAGCTGAATTGATTCTAAAAATATGGTTTTTCTTAGAGAATTAGTGATGGATTACTTTTAAAATTAAAAGTGTCAAAATTAAAAGTATCAAAGCTAATTTTACTTTGATTTATCCATCAGCAGTCATGATTATACAAAATTTAGATAATAAATGTAGGTTGCCGCTAACAATATAATGGCAATCAAAAAAAAGACCAAGCGTAGAAAGCGCTCATCAACTCTTAACTGACTGCTTAAATTTTGCGCAGGTAATAAGAATAAACCACATTTAGGACAACACGAATCAAGTTGGTTTAACAGTTTGATTGAACGGGCGTTTTCACAGCGCAGTGGAGAATTACTACAATAGCCAAGCATAATATGTAACCAGAACCTTTAGCAAATAGTAGAAAAAGCGAAAAATTAAAACTGATTAAAAAACAGATCTTAATTTAACCTATCACATCAATCGCAACTGTAACTTAAGATATAAATATTACTACTTTCTATGCAATGCCTTACTTTTGGTAAGGTTTTTGTATTATAATAGAGAGATAATGTTACGAGTTAACAATAACTATAACATTGTGTATCGGTCACTAATGTCATCCCTCATTAGAAACTAACCAATAATCATCTATTATGTTGAGGAATCAAACGATGAAACTACAATCCCTAGTTTTAGCTGCTGCAACTGCCCTTACTATGACCACTGCTTTCGCTGTACCTGCTGGTACTTGGTCAGTCGCTGCCGGCGCACACTATGTTGATCCTAAAAGCGATAACGGTAACGTCACTATAGGTAATACAAATTATGCTGTAGATGTTGACGGCGATGTACGTCCAACCATCAGTGGCGAATACTTTATCGCTAATAACGTTGGTGTTGAACTACTAGCGGCTATTCCATTTCATCATGATTTCACTTTAACTGATGCAAATGGTGGTGAAATCACAGGTAGAACTCAACATTTACCGCCTACTCTTTCACTACAATATCACTTCGACGGCTATAATATGCCTATGAATGTGAAACCATTTGTTGGTGTTGGTGTGAACTACACGACTTTCTTTAAAGAGAAAGCCAATGTTCCAGGTACTGAGCTAAAACTTGACGATAGCGTCGGTGTTGCTGGTCATATCGGTCTTGATATCCCATTTGCTCCTACCGAGTCTTTCCGTATTGATGCCCGTTATATGGACATCAAAACTGATGCTACTTTAAACGGTGCAGATATTGGTGAAATCGACATCAGCCCTTGGGTATATGGCGTTGCTTTTGTAAAACAGTTCTAATATAGCCCATTGCTATAGACTGAACGGCATAAATAAAAGAAGCCAGCTTAATAGCTGGCTTCTTTATATCTGTCATTTATCTATAATTTAGTGAAATAACAGATATAAAAAAGACCACCCGTAGATAGTCTTTTCATGATTCATACTATTTTTAAATAATCATAAAACCTATAGCAAAATCCGACGTGGATCTGCCAATAAGCTTGCGATATAACGGGTAAATACCGCGGCATCGGCGCCATTAATCACCCGATGGTCATAAGACAATGATAGCGGCAACATCAAACGCGGCTCAAAGGTTTGCTTAGTGGCATTCCAACGCGGCTGCATACTCGCTTCTGATACGCCTAAGATACCCACTTGTGGCCAATTTACTAATGGTGTAAATGCAGTACCACCTAAGTTACCTTGACTAGATATCGTAAAGCTCGCGCCTTGCAAGTCTTTAGTCGTGAGCTTCTTATCACGCGCTTTAACCGCAAGTTCCCCAATTTCAACGGCAATCTGCTTAAGCCCTTTATCTTGCACATTTTTGATAACAGGTACAATTAAACCGTCATCAGTCGCTACCGCAATACCCATATTCACGCTCTTACGTAAGATAACTTGGGTATTATCATCGCTTAAATGACTATTAAAACGCGGATGCTGGGTCAATGCGTAAGCAGTTGCTTTGACAACAAAGGCTAAAATAGTGAAGCCAATACCTTCCGCTTTCATAGCACCTTTAAGCTCACCACGTAACTTTTCAGTGTCAGTGATATCAGACAAGTCAAACTGCGTCACTTGCGGCAATAAGGTATTATAATTAAGCTGCGGTATCGACACTTTTTGTAGACGGCTTAAGTCTTGTAATTCGGTCTCACCCCATATTTCAGTATTACTCATATCAGGTAAGCTTGGCAGGCTTGAGCTAACTCCATTGCTACTTGCAGGTGCTACTTTTTGCGTATTTAAGCTATCTTTTACATGCGCAAATAAATCTTCTTTTAAGATACGATCATTAAGCGCCGAACCCGTCACTTGGGTGATATCAACCCCTAGCTGACGCGCAAGCTTACGCACAGCAGGACCGGCATAGATATCGACCATTTTTTCGTTGACTTGTGCTTCGCTCAGCTTAGCATTTGTAGCGTTCGTATTAGTCGTAGATTTAGCGGCTTTTTTGGGCTCGCCAGTCGTTTGCGACTTAGCAGACTGCTCAGCTGATTCAGTTTTATTAGTGGAGTCAGCAGGTTTTGATGCTTGCGATTTAGAAGTCTCTGCTTTAGATTCACTAACATTATTACTGGCGCTATTTGAACTATCACCCATGATAACGATAAAGTCTTGACCATTGACGACCATATCGCCGGCTTGCACCAATATTTTTTCAACCTTACCCGCTTCTGGCGCCGGTACTTCAACTGACGCTTTATCAGATTCAATAAGCAGAATTGATTGATCAGCAGTAACCATATCACCGACACTGACCATAATCTCAGACACTTGCGCTTCATCGACACCTAAATCTGGCAAAGCATGAGTGGTTGATTTTCCTACTTGCTCGCCTGCTTGCTCGCCTGCTTGCTCACTTGCTCGATTGGCAGATTGAGAAGTGTTTGGCTCGGCTATTTTATTGTCGTTTTGCTTCTCTGCTTGCTGATTGTCCTGCGACTCATTTTGTTTATCAGCGCCAGTATCTATTTCGTTTTCTATATCAGTGCTTTGACTGTCAGCATCGGCTTCGCTTTCAAGCTCAATAAGCACCATACCTTCGCTCACTTGGTCGCCAACTGCCACGCTAATCTTAGTCACTTTACCGGCAGCCGAGCTCGGCACTTCTACTGAGGCTTTATCAGATTCCAATAAAATAATATTGTCATCTTTTGCAATAACGTCGCCAACTTCGACCATAATCTCACTGACTTCGGCGCTATCGACACCCAAATCGGGGGCTTTAATATCCATCCGTAATTCTCCTTATATTATGATTGCCTTGTCTTTTGGCTATTCTTTGACGTCATCATCATTGAGTAAAGCGGCGTCAGCTGGGTCTTCTGCGCGACCTTCGCTACTTATCTCATCATCATCTTCATCGACAAACTCTGGTACAGGGCTCGGATTGACATTGTCAGGGGCTGGCGCATCTGGGAAGTGATCATAATGAGGCTGTTGTTGCCATGCAGGCGGTTGGTCGGCTTCGATACCGAAGCTTGAAATCGCATCTTTTACCAAACGCATCTCAACTTCACCCTCATCGGCTAAGCGCTTAAGCGTTGCAACCACAATATGTGCGGCATCAACGTGGAAGAAGCTACGTAATTGCTCACGGGTGTCCGAGCGACCATAGCCATCGGTGCCTAAAGTTGTATAAGGGCGATTGTCAGGTAACCATGCACGGATTTGTTCTGGATAATTGCGCATATAGTCTGTCGCCGCCACGACGATACCTTCGTGCGGAGCAAGCTGTTCGGTGACCCATGGCACCACTTCTTCATCCATTGGATGCAGGCGGTTGTAATCATCACAAGCCATACCATCGCGAGTCAGCTCATTAAAGCTGGTCACACTCCAGACGTTAGATGAAATATTAAACTCATCTTGTAATATTTTGGCCGCTTTTTGCACTTCGCGTAAAATAACGCCTGAACCTAGCAGCTGAACTTGGCTTGAACCGTTGTCCTCTAACAAATACATACCACGTTTAATGCCTTCTTGGACGCCTTCTGGCATGGCAGGTTGTTCGTAGTTTTCATTCATCAAGGTCAAGTAATAATAAATGCGCTCGCCCTCACCATACATACGGCGTAGACCATCATGCATAATCACTGCCAGCTCATAACCAAAGCAAGGATCGTAAGTCACGCAATTCGGCACAACGTTAAATAAAATCTGTGAATGACCATCTTGATGTTGCAAGCCCTCGCCATTTAGCGTGGTGCGACCGGCCGTTGCACCAAGTAAGAACCCTTGCGCCTGACAGTCACCCGCCGCCCATGCCAAGTCGCCAACACGCTGGAAGCCAAACATAGAATAGTAAATATAAAGCGGAATCATCGGCAAGGCGTTGACAGAATAACTGGTTGCCAGTGCAATCCATGTACTCATCGCACCCGCTTCATTAATACCTTCTTCTAGCATGTGACCATCGATGGCTTCTTTATATCCCATCAAGGCTTCACTGTCTTCTGGCGTATATTTTTGCCCAGAAGCCGAGTAAATGCCCAATTGACGGAACATACCTTCTAGACCAAAAGTACGCGCTTCATCAGGAACGATAGGCACAACGCGGTCTTGAATGTCTTTATTTTTTAGCATGGCTGATAGCAGACGTACAAAGACCATGGTGGTCGATTGCTCTTTACCATTACTGCCTTTAAGCACACGATCAAAAATAGACAAATCTGGAATATTGAGTGGTATATGACCACTACGGCGATTCGGCAGATGACCACCTAAGGCTTCGCGGCGACCTTTTAGATACTTCATCTCCAGCGAATCTTCTTTTGGACGATAAAACGGTAACGTCTGTAATTCGTCATCGGTAAATGGCAAATCAAAACGGTCACGGAAATACATCAAAGCTTCATGATCGAGCTTTTTGATTTGATGCGATTTATTTACCGCTTGTGCTTGGGTTGACAAACCATAACCTTTAACAGTTTTCACCAAGACAACGGTCGGTTGACCTTTGGTTTTCATGGCTTCACTAAAGGCAGCATAGACTTTCATTGGATCATGACCACCGCGATTTAAGCGCGAAATATCATGGTCAGACAGCTCGTTTGCCATCTCCTCTAACTCTGGATATTTACCAAAAAACTCTTTGCGCGTAAATTCAGGTGTACGGGCTTCATACAACTGATACTCACCGTCGACCGCTTCTTCCATACGATATTTAAGCACGCCGGTGGTATCTTTATCTAACAAGCTATCCCATTGACCGCCCCAAACCACCTTAATCACGCGCCAGCCAGCGCCGCGGAATACCGACTCAAGCTCTTGAATAATCTTGCCGTTACCACGCACCGGTCCATCAAGGCGCTGTAAATTACAGTTGACGACCCAAATTAAATTGTCCAGTTTCTCACGACCGGCGAGAGAAATAGCACCCAAGCTTTCTGGCTCATCAGTTTCGCCATCACCCAAGAAGGTCCAAATCTTGCGATCTTCTTTTTCTAACAAACCGCGGTTTTCCATATAGCGATGCACATGCGCATGGTAAATGGACATAATCGGACCCAAGCCCATCGACACGGTTGGGAACTGCCAATAATCTGGCATTAAGTACGGATGCGGATAGCTTGAGAGACCCTTGCCGCCCACTTCACGGCGGAAGTTTTCCAGCTGTTCTTCGGTCAGACGACCTTCTAGATAAGAGCGCGCATAAATACCAGGCGCTGAGTGACCTTGATAGTAAATCATGTCACCGCCGAAATGATCACTGGCAGCACGGAAGAAATGGTTAAAGCCGGTTTCATAAAGAGTCGCACTTGAAGCGAAGGTCGCTAAGTGACCGCCTAAATCATCATCATTCTTATTAGCGCGCATTACCATTGCCAACGCGTTGTAGCGAATCAAAGCACGAATTTTACGCTCAATCGTCAAATCACCTGGGTACATTGGCTCATCTTCGACGGCGATGGTATTGATATAAGCCGTATCGAGACGGTTAAATGGAAGTCCTTCTTGTACTGCCATGTTATATAACGCTTTTAATAAAAACTGTGCCCGATCCTTATCGGCATGTTTGATAACGGACTCAAACGCTTCCAGCCATTCTTGGGTTTCGGTGCTATCAGCATCCTTATAATAATTCATCTTTCTTAATCCTTTTTATCAGTCAGCCCTGCACGATAACAGGGTGTTATTAAATCAGAGTGTGGTACGTATCTTAATGAGCAATCGATTGACTTGATGCTTTCCTTATAACGTCCTTGCTGCATCTAAGCATTGCATTGCCATTCATGGTTATAACAGAGAATTCTAAATAAATCGTATCACTTTAGATTAGCATAGGCGTAAATAAACATCGTTGTAAAATTAAACGATATCCGCTACGCGATTCTCACTATCAAATGATAATGACACTCTATTATAGGTACTTATTGAGGGTTTGTTTATAGCTATGAATAAATGCCAATATGACAAGTATTTTTGAAATAAATAGTGATTAGTTTTTAAATGAATATTTGTAGGCAAATTAATTAGGGTATGCCTCTACTGTAGGTTTAAGAGCTGCTAACTCATAAAAATCTAAAGGAGCTATAATAGAACTATAAACATACGGCAGTGTTCAAATATATTTTGATTAGATAAAATTATAAACATTATCCACTTTATAATTAAATAGCATATTCCTCAGAATTACCTCATAATCTTTAAATCATATAGTCGCTATATCATCTAATAGTAATACAGTATTTAAAGTACATAATAACCAATGTTAATAGACAATTTGAAGCTCAATCAGCTTGTAGATAGCAACATGAGAATTAAGGAAGAAATATACTATGAAGTGCCTTAGATTTTTAAAGGTTATTTTTTCAGCAGCTCTATTATCTATAATTTCATTAAATATGGCGTATGCTAATAACGGAGTAAAAATGGAGCTAACAACTAATGAAGTAGTTAAGGATCAGAAGGGTAAAGTAGTTTATATACCTGTCAGAACAGCTTCAACTGGTGCTATTATTGAATACAAAGCTACTTACACTAATACCTTAGCACAAGATTTAAATGACTTAATTATCACTTTGCCAATTCCTTCAAGCATGACATTTACTGGTGAGGCACATCCCGCTAGCGCCCAAGCTAGTATCGATGGAAAAAACTATGCCGATATACCATTAATGCGTCAAGTAGCTGGCAAAATTACTAATATGCCACTTTCGGAATACCGTTATGTGCGTTGGAACATCAAACTTTTACCTGCAAAAAAATCTGCTAATGTATCTTTAAATACGACAGTCAATTGAATTCTGTATTACATCCTTTATAACGACACTCTTATAAAAGGTGCTTACTTTAGACTACGCTTCAAATTTGATGAAGACTTATTCAAACGCGAAGATTCACGCAAAAATAAGCCGCTCAGCGCAAATTCTACGTTATAATTCCTCCTAGTTTTCATTTATTCTCATTGTCGTAAGCCATGCTTACGGCAATTTTGTATTAACGGGGCGATATTTTTTATCCCATGACAACTAACCCCCTTAAATACAAACCTCTAATACTTATTACCTTACTATAAGGTTGTTCTTATGCCTCACACTAGCACTCAAGCCGCCGGCTATAAAAAAAATTTATATACTGCGTTATCTGCTGCGTTACTATTATCAATGGTTTCTTGTGTATCAACGCCAAGCACTGCACCAAAAGAAAATGCACTAAAGGCAGCAGATTACTGTCTTAGCAGCAACGATACTGAAACCTTAGCCTCTACTAAAGCTCAAAGCGCCCAACAGCGCGCTATGAATTGCATGTTGAACGAATTGCAAACTTATCAGCAAAAAAACATGAGCGCGCGGCAACAATACTTTGCTTACAAAGCTCAGGCTTGGCTAAACTATGCCACTGATAAAGACAGTATGAATAGTCGTTCAGATGCTGGCGTGGAAGCTGCCCAAACGGCAGAAAATATCTTGCAAGCTTTAAAAAATGATAAAGTTGAAGACCTTGAACTTATAGAGGACATTCCGTCTACTTCTGCGCTCATGCGACCTGATTTATGGGCAACTTTAAACGCTCTTAAAGATAGTGGCGGCATCAATAGTGCGCCACGCGAAATCGCCTTTAGTGAAGTGTCATTAATATGGGCAGCTAGCGACCAATGTGAGCACGGAGCAAAATCATCAAACAGTCACTTTCGGATGGGCGATCGCTGGCTTGAGCAAGCGCACGAGGCTTTCGTTAACACCCACGATTCAAAAGCGAACGTCGCTTTAGAAGCGCTTATCGTGCATTATTATGAAGAATACGCCCCTTTAGATTCAAGCGATGATACTTGTAACGGTCAAGCGCTAAAAACGATTGATAAAAATTAGATGCTTTTGGGGCGATCGCCCTTGATAGCTAAATAAATGTTTAATAAATACGCGCAAAAAAGCCGACATCATGTCGGCTTTTTAATAATATCTGTTATTTGATTTTAAATTCTAGGCTAATTTCATAGGGATTAACAATTAGCGATTTTTACGCGGTAATTTTTCTGGTAAGTAGCAGCGCAGATAAGCGATAGATGCGGTATTGGCTTCTTGTAAATACTTATCGGTAATGCTTTGATGACGGCGGTAAGAAACCGTAAAAATGGCATTGATAATGCTAAAGGTAATCAATAATACATCTTGAATATCTTCAAATTTCGGCATCTCATAACGCTCTGATAGGCGTTTATAGACCAATTGCACCACTTGATTGTCCATATGCTCACCATAACTGTCACCTTCAAAATCAGGCGTATTGGTGTCATAAATCAATTTGGCTTTGGTTTGATCTTCATCAAATATTTGTACGCAACGCTCAATCAGTGCGGTCAAATAAGCTTGCCATCTGTCATAATCAACGGTTTCAACAGTGGTAAGTACTTCTAAGATGTCGATGGCATTTAAAAAACGCAATGCTAAAAATATCGCTTCGATGTTTGGAAAGAAATGATAAGCAGAAGCTCTTGGAATACCTGCTTCTTCACAAACAGCAGCCAAGGTAATATCGTTAATCGCTTGAGTTTCACTCAATTTTTTCGCGCCCATCAATAGCTTTTGACGGCGTGCGCGACCTTGCTGACTGGTAAACTTAAATTTATTAGGCACCAGCTTTTTTGCTAGCTCCGAATCTACCAACACATCTTCAATTTTGTCGTCTTTACTTTCACTCATGATAAATCTCTTAATGTTACGCCCCATCTTTATAAATATAGTCTTCATCGGATAGCATCTGTCCTAAATCGAAGAACATTCTATCAACCGGTAATTTGGGTCAATAGCACCACTACTATACTCAATGAAGAGGCATGATAAACGCTTGTACACAGTCAAGCAAGGGACATGAATAGGTTAAAAATAATCCACTAACTACGCAAAAAATGGGTTTAATTGTGAAGTTTTATTTTCGCTCGTATAATACCATGATCAGTGACTCTATCGGCATAATCCCACTTCAAATGGTCATTAAAATAGTCAACTCGCTCAACATGACCGAGCGAAAACTTACTATCAGGCAAAAACTCTTCTGAAACAAATAGCTGATCAATCACTTCTGGCATACCCTGATAAATATGAGTATACGCCACATCTTTCATCCAACCATAACGGGCTTGGATACGAGCAGCATCAAACAATGCTACGTCACGCATACTCTTATCATAATTGACTTCGCCAGTTTCAGTCATCAATTGGGTGGTAACGCTACCGGTGACATCGTTCATATCACCTAACAAGATCAATGGCTCACGAGTATGATGCAAGCGTTCAATGATAGAAATACGAATAGAGGCGGCTTCTGCAGCGCGCATACATAAACTACGCAGCTTGGCACGAATGCGAATGTTTGGATCGTCCATATCTTCTAATAAGTGACCGTTTTCATCGCGTAAGAAAAAAGCCCGTTTGCTTTTTAAATGCGCGGTAATAATCGTCATCGGCTGCCCATAAGCGTTCACTCGTAATATGAGCGGTGGGCGATTAAAGCGCTGATAAGGTCCAATATCAGGAATATCAATGACCGCTTTTGGCTCTATCTCTTCTAGCAAGGTGCTTTCTAACTGCTCAAAACGAGTGATAATACCGACGGATGGTGTATTTTGCGCGCCCTTTCCTTGGGTATAAGGACTTGCACTATCGTTGCTTGCCAGCGGAATCACTACATGCTCAGGCTCAAATCCCAATGATAGCGCTAATGCTTCGAGGGCATTGCTATCCCATACTTCTTGCACGGCAATGATATCAGCATGTGCTTTTGCCAATAAATCGATAAGGCCGCGCAGCTTATGGTCGTATTCTTTGTTGGTATAAGCAGGTGCGTTTTCGTAATAAATTCGATTAGGATTGGCAAAATTTAGTAAATTGGCAGTCGCTATATAAAATTGTTTAGAAGCACTACTTTGCGCATCATTAATCATAAATTACCTATTATTATTATTTTTAATAACTGTCTTTTATCACCATATATTCATATATAACAATATACATTAAAAAAGCCTCCAAAGGAATCTTTGGAAGCTTTAAAATAACATAAAACAAACTTGTTTTAGCCGTTAGTAGAATAAGCTCTACAATCCGACTAACTCCAGTAATGAGAGAGTAAGCTTTTGTATTGTTTGCTTACTCATATTAAATAAACCATTAATTAACCTTAACTATCAGAATTAACAAATATCAGTTTATTTATCATTACTTTTATTGGCTATCTTAGTGTCTTATTAGCATAGGGTTATACTATGACAAGCGGTTCCAAGCATCACGTGAAGCGCGACGTGCATCGTTCCATTCTAGACGCGACTCACCTTTTACTTCATGCCATGAGCGCTCCAAATCTGACTCGTGGTCTTCAAAACGAGCCTCGGCTGGATAACGTGCGCGGTTTGCATAACCAACAGCATACGCTGGATGTAAATCGCGGTCAAAGTCATGACCTTCACGATAGTAATCCGCCTTAGCATATTCTGCACGCCAGTAAGCTTCTTCACGAGTCGGATCGATGGCTTCCGCTGCTGCATGACCTGCACCGCCGCCAACGATAGCACCAATAGCACCACCGATTAACGTACCAAGTGGACCTGCCATTGTACCAATTGCGGCACCTGCTGCTGCACCACCAAGACTACCGATACCTGTACCGAGTGGATGTGAACCTGGTTCACCTGTGATTGGATCAGCATTCAAATCTTGCTTACTTTCTTTTGACATATGCTTGACGGCAGTACGATCGATGCCATCATGATCATCGATGATATTGTCATTTTCATGTCTAACGATTCGATTGCCATTGATATCATGGTCAGTGCCAGTTAATCGACGTTCATTATCATCGATAATACGCTCTCTATCGCCGACTTCAAGATAGTCATCAGCGATTACACGGTTATTAGGGTCTGTAATGCGTCCATCGTTATTCATAATATTATCCTTAAATTATTTGTTATATATTAGATTTATTAATTGCTAACTTATTAATGAATAGAAAATTAAATATCAGCGGTATTGCTTATTAACTCATCTAAAGTATAGGGATTTATGAATAGCGACAGATAGACAGGTTATGTAAACTCTGTCCAAATTACGATTGCCTTACGTTACAACCTGTATCTTTATCACGAATTTGCATGGATTTGTAGGTCAGTAAAGCATTTTGAGTAATTTTTAACTGATTTTTTATAGCACTTTAGAACTGTTAATTAGAAACTTACATCACTTTTAGCGCCCTATCGATAGCTCCTTGCCATTTATTAAGGTGCTGCTGACGTCTATCGGCAGACATTTTAGGCTCAAAAATCCGCTCAACTTGCCATGACGCTTGCATTATTGATTCATCATATAGACCGGTTTTCAATCCTGCTAATAAAGCCGCACCTTTAGCAGTGATTTCTGTGTCTTTGGGGCGCAGTACCGGTACGCCTAATAAGTCGGCTTGAAACTGCATGAGTAAGTCATTATTAGCTGCGCCGCCATCGACTCTTAGCTCAGTCAATGGATGAGGACTGTCTTTTTGCATGGCAATAAGAACATCGTACGTCTGATACGCCACCGCTTCCAATGCCGCGCGCGCAATATGGGCTTTGGTGGTACCGCGGCTCATACCCGTAATACTGGCGCTGATATCGGAGCGCCAATAAGGGGCGCCAAGTCCTGTAAAGGCCGGCAATAAGACCACCTCTTCACTGCTATCTACTTGCCGCGCTAAGCTCTCAACCTCACTACTTTGTTGAATCATACCGAGATTATCACGCAACCACTGCACGATAGCGCCCGCCATAAACACACTGCCTTCTAAGGCATAAGTGACTTCTCTTTTAGCCGGCTGTAGCATACGTCTGCCAGACTGGACAATTTGATCAAAGGATAGATTTTCTGGACGAGTTGGCGTTGATTTGCGTTGCCAAGCAATAGTAGTTAATAGCTTGTGCTCGCTCAGTTTTGGCTTTTCACCAATATTCATCAGCATAAAACAGCCGGTTCCATAGGTATTTTTTGCCATGCCTGCATCAAGGCAGCCTTGCCCAAACAGTGCTGCCTGCTGGTCGCCCAATACCGCCTGAATAGGAATTTGTTTGGCAAATAATCCTTTTTTGGTTTTACCAAAATCGCCATCAGATGGCAGTACCTTGGGCAATATATTCATTGGTACACCAAAGCAGGTACATAACTCCTCCGACCATGCCAGTTTATGGATATCATACAATAAGGTACGACAAGCATTGGTCACATCGATGACATGCTCGCCGCCGGTTAAATTATAAATAAGCCAGCTATCTATAGTGCCGACAGCGATTTCCCCTTTATTGGCGCGTACTCTTAATTTAGGATCGTTTTCTAACAACCACGCGATTTTACTGGCGCTAAAGTAAGGGTCCAAACGTAATCCTGTGATACGCTGCACTTCACTTGCCATGTCATCATGGTTATTATCGGTCTTAGCTCCCGTGCTTTCTGCAGCAAGCGTTTTACAATAGCTGGCGGTACGGCGGTCTTGCCAAATAATAGCAGGCGCTAGCGGTTTACCCGTTTGCTTGTCCCACATCACGATAGACTCACGCTGATTGGTAATCGCAATACTGGTAACATCGGTTGCCAGCAGCCCTGCCTGATTAATCACATCATGGGCACAGCTAATCTGAGTTTGCCAAATCTGCTGCGCATCTTGCTCGACAAAACTTGCCTGCGGAGTTTTCAAAGTTGTCGGCTGCTGCACCATTTTAATCGGGCGGGCATGGTCGTCATACAGTATCGCCCGACTCGACGTCGTACCTTGATCTAGCGCTAAAATATATCCAGCCATCACTTACATCCTATTTTATATAATGTTTTTCTTGGTTTTTATGCGCTTGTTTGATTCATCTGCTTTTATGGCTATCTATTTATGACCAGTACTTTTGTTTGTCTTAAGCAATTTACTATTTAAGCAACCTTTAGTCACTCATCCATAAACCCTCACCCATAAACAGTGCTATTATCTAGCTTAAAGCTAAACACTTAACATAAAAGCCCCGCTCATTCAACGTAAAATAAGCGAATAGTGAGCATTGACCCGTCACTATTGTGGCACTACAGTGTACGCTTTGTTATGAATAACCAATTTTTGCTTTCTATTAATAGTCTATAATATCGCCCTGTTTGACTATCTTCAAAACACTTTGCGTTCTAAATACTTTGTGCTCGAAACACATTGCATTCTAATTAATGGCTTATGTGACTTATGAAATTTGCTTTATCGACTCTGTCTACTGCTGTGATGACGGTTACGCTCATGGGCTTAGCCGCACCTCACTGCGCTAACGCCAATGATGATACTATCACGCCAGAAAATGAAGTAGCTCCCGTTGTAGTGACGCAAATTATTGACGCGGATACGCCAAACAGCCTTCAAGACAATAGTAATAGTACTCAAAAGAATACAATTCAAGGCAATACAATTCAAAGAAGTGGCACTCAAATAAGTCAGGCTCAAACCTATAAAAACCCTACACAAAAAAGTATTATAAAAAATAAAGCTGCGACGCTGAATATCGAGTTAGATAAAGCAAAGCCCAATATCGCTTTAAGCACCCTTATTGACCCCATCACCCATAAAAGCATTGATAACAGTTATCCCTTAGAAGTGTCTAGCCTGCTCAGTCTTGAGCAAGCGCAAAATATTTTATTGCAAGTTTCGCCAAAAATCGCCGCCAATCAAGCCGCGATTGCTGCCAGTGAATATGAAACCGATGCGCTAAAAACCATTGATCATCCATTGGTATTTGCACGTGTCTCCGCCACTGCTTATAAATTAGACGCCGATATTGACTTATCGTCAATTAAAACGGGCATTATCAAAGATGTGAATAGTAGCGTTGATAATATCGACCCACCCATAAACATAGAAGATTTACCGGATTTTGGTGAGTTGGTCGGTGACCGTATCCCAGATAATTACAACTTAAAGCGCTCAGGTTCAACGACGGGCGCAGGTCTAGGAGTGGTATGGCCCATTTACACCGCTGGACGCACAGCGGCATTAACCGGCGCTTCCACTGCCCGCACTCAAGAAGCCGTCGCCGATAGCATACTGGATACCAACGAGCTTTATAACACCTTAATTGAGCGTTATTTTAAGGCACAATTAGCGATTATTGCCGCTTATTTACGTGAGGATGCTTATGATACGGTGCAGCAAGTTGACCATATGGCGCAGCGGCTTTTTGAAGAAGGGTTTATCTCACGCGTCGATCGCTTAGAAGCCCAATCGGCGCTTGCGGATGCGAAAAGCGAATCGGTCAATGCCAATAATGATGCGCGTCTTGCGATGATGGCACTACAGCGTCTTTTGCGTACCGATTATCGTATTAAACCAAGCACACCTTTATTTGTTTCTAGCCGTCCTCTGCCTGATGTGAACTATTTTCAAGATTTGGCACTGAACAATCATCCAGGTCTACAAAAAGTCGCGGCTAAACGGGCGCAAGCTCAGCAGCTACACGCACTATCCGATACGGGCTACAAACCTACGGTTATGCTTTATGGCTATGGACAAGTTGAAAAAGACCCCAGTTGGGTCGCTGGTATCTCAGCAAGTTGGAAGCTTTGGGGCGGGCTTGATAAAACCGCTACCTTAGCTTCTAGCAATGCAAAGATACGCCAAGCCGATTTGTCTGAGATTGAAGTCAGTGACAATCTATTATTGTTGGTCGAAAAAAACTGGCACGATGTCAATAATGCCCAATCTCGCTATCAGGCATTACAAAGTAATGTGGATTTGGCAGCCGAGGTATTGCGCTTGCGTCAACTCGGACTACAAGAAGGCTTGAATACGCCTATCGATGTGGTACAAGCGCAAACGCAGTCGCTCAAAGCACGTACGGAACAGGCGCAAGCGGCGAATACTTATGTACAATCTCTTGCTGCTCTAATGCAAAGCTGCGGTACGCCCCTTGCCTTTAATGCTTACCTAAACGCCGCTGACATTCGTCTACCAGCCTTATATGACAAATAGCTCATTTAGTAAAAAATATTAAATGCCAAGATTAAATAACGCCAGACCTATTCTGCTTATTCCCGACTTTATCGCTTTAGGAATCTCACTGTCATGACTGAATCTAATAACGAATCAGGCGACTCACGCAAATTAAATGCTTCAGACCAAGCCGCTGAATCAAACAACAGTCAGCATGAGCGAAAGCCTCTTGATGCTATTGATGGCACTCGACCGACTGAAGCCTTCGTTGATAGTGTCGATAGCGCTGATACTGACCAAGAGCAAGCTGTGCCCCCTTATAAGCGCGAGCCTACAAAAGCGAATAAATCTGCCATGATCAAAAAGGTAATTTTGGTGCTTTTTGTGCTGCTCATATTAGGGGCGATTGCTTATGGTCTATATAAAAGCAATCAACACAATGAGCCTGAAGTCATCACCCTACAAGGGCAGATGCAAATGCAGCAGACGTCCATTGCCGCAAAAGTACCGGGGCGTATTGCACAAATCATGGTTACAGAAGGTGATGCGGTGACGGTCGGTCAGCAGTTAATTGAGATGGACTCACCCGAGATTAACGCTAAGATTAATCAGGCGCGTGCTGGCAAACAAATGGCCCAAAGTCAGCTTGATAAAGCAGAAAATGGTGCTCGTCCACAAGAGATTGCGCAAGCAAAAGCCGCCTGGCAAGCCAATAAAGCGGCGTCTGATTTGGCAGAAAACACCTATCAGCGGGTCAATCGTCTTTATGAAGAAGGGCTGATGGCACGGCAAAAACGCGATGAAGCGTATGCGCAATATTTGGCTACTCAAGATCAGACAGAAGCGGCGCGCTTGCAGTATGACTTAGCAATGGAAGGCGCACGCAGTGAAGACAAATCTGCCGCGACGGCGCAAGTTGCCCAAGTCGATGCGCAACTAGAAGAGGCCTTGGTCGCAAAAGAGGAAGCCAATCTAAGAAGCCCGATTGCAGGTATCGTGGATAATGTCATCGTTAATGCTGGCGAAGTGATTGGTCAAGGCGTGCCGCTCCTTACTTTGGTAAATACCAATGATCAATGGGTGGTACTCAACGTCACTGAAACCTATTTAAATCAGTTTGCGATTGGTCAACGCTTTATGGGTACGATTCCCGCTTTGTCATCGCCTGAAAAACCTTATACCAAGCAATTTACCGTTTATGCCACCTCAACATTATCTGATTTTGCTACTTGGCGTCCGACCAATAATAACGATGGTTTTGATGTGCGTACCTTTGAGGTTAAAGCGCGTCCATCAGCGCCTGATCGCCGTATTCGTTCGGGCATGAGCGTGGTTGTCAATATCAATCCAGCCCTTGCTAATCAGAGCCAAGAGTAAACCATGCGCTTGACTAAGCAAAAGAAGCTAGGTGAGCAAAAGGGGTTGATTGGCGCTTTTGTACGCAGTGCTGGCTACGAGCGACGTTTTTTAGCCAAAAACCCATGGGATTTGAGCATGGTGATTTGGATACCGCTTGCAACCGTGCTATTGATTTGGTGGATTTTTTCACAAATACAAATCACCGATTTACCCATCGGCGTGATGGATAAAGATCGCGGTCCTATTGCCAATACCGCCGTGCGTTATTTGGAAGCCAACCCGAATCTCACAGTCAAACAGCTGTATCATTCGCCAGCAGCGGTAGAAGCGGCGCTCCTCCAACGTGATATTTATGCTGTGGTCATTATTCCTGAAGATTTTTCGCGCAATATTTCATCCAGTAAACCTGCGCCTATCGTGCTGCAAGTAAATGCCCAATACGGTACTCACTCTGGCATCATCCAAACCAGCGTGCAATCGGTGATTGGTACGCTATCGGCAGGCGTTGAGATACAGCGTTTGGTAAAAAAAGGGATGGCACCCTCACAAGCAGCGATTGCCTACTCGCCCATTAGTATTCAGCGTATTAGCTTATTTAATGCCGCAACGGATTATCAGCAGTTTTTAGCATCGACCGTTATCCCTGCTCTGCTGCATATTTTAGCAATGGTCATCGGTGCCACGACCATTGGGCGTGAGCTACGTGATAAGCAAATCGGTCGGTGGTATGACTTTATTGAAAGCGGCCATCCTGATTTAACCAACATTGCAAACAGCAAAACCATAGCCGCTTTAACTGCTATTGAAGACCATAACACCTCTATTAAAGATGATAGGCCTAGAAAAGCCAGTATTTCAGTCTTACTATTTGGTTTATTGGGTAAGTACTTTTGGCCAATACTAGCTTATAGCCTATGGTCAGTTCTGGCGTTGTGGCTGGCCGCTCCGCAGCAAACGCTCGCTATTAGCTCTATTACTGCTACTTATATCGGCCTTGTCTTGCTTATGATGCTGTCATTTTGGCTTGGGGCAATATTTACTTTAACCTCATTTTCATTACGTATGGGCTTATCGTCTACGGGGTTTATCTCAGCGCCTTCTTATGCTTTTGCAGGGGTGACATTTCCTTATATCGCCATCAGTGACAGTGCTCAGCATTGGTCAGACGTCTTACCACTCACCCATTATCTTAAGCTGCATATCGCACAATTACAGATGCAAGCACCCGTTGCCATCTCACTCCCAATTGTCTACGGACTGACGTTAGCGACCCTTATTGCTATGTTCTTAGCCACTTTATTGAGCAAACGCGCGCTCTCACATCCTGAACGCTGGGGAGCACGCTAATGTCTATATTAAAAAAACAGCCTGACTCACCAAAAGAATCTGTATCACTAAAAGATAAGTTATCTAACGCAGCAGCAGATTCAAAAGACTGTTCTTCATCGCAAAGCTTTTTAGGCAGTTTTTTGCAAACCATTAAAGACGTCTTTTCTGATAAAGGCGTGCTGTTATTATTAATGATTGCACCGATTATCTATGGCTTTTTTTATCCTTGGCCGTATTCAGCGGAAGTGATTAACCATGTGCCAGTGGGTATTATTGATCAAGACAACAGTAACTTATCTCAAACCATCGTCCGTTACGCCAGTGCCAGCCCACAATTAGATACCAAGCGCTTTCTCAATGAGCAAGATGCCATCAAGGCTATATGGTCAGATGACATCGCTGGTTATATGATTATTCCAAGCGGACTTGAACAGCAAGTACTATCTGGAAAAGCGGCAAGCGTCAGCGTACTGGGTAATGGCGGCTATTTCTTGCTAAATAAAAACGTCCAAATGGGGTTTCTACAAGCGGTCAGTACGGTATCAGCAGGGGTTAAGATTAAAAAAAGCGTGGCGCAAGGAGCTTATTCTGCGACCGCAGCGGCAAGCACGCAGGCGGTACCCTTAAAAATTATTCCTTTATATAACCAAACCGAAGGCTACGGCGCTTACGTGGTGCCAGCGGTCGCTATTCTTATTCTGCAGCAAACCCTTTTAATGTCTACAGCGATGTTGATTGGTACGTGGTATGAGCAGCGTCGTCATGCCACCAGTATTCGCGGCTGGCTCGGACGCATTGCAGCGCTCAGTATGTTCAGCTTTATCATCGGCTGCTTCTATTATGGCTGGACCTTTGAGCTGCATCATTATCCGCGCGGACAAAACATGCTCGGCAGCTTGTTATTTTTGCTACTATTTTGTCCGACTGTAGCCACGCTTGGCTGCGTGTTTGGACTGTGGTTCCGCCAGCGTGAACGTAGTATGCAAATCTTAATTTTCAGCTCACTGCCGATGTTTTTTGTCAGTGGTTATCCATGGCCTGCCCATCAATTGCCAGAGTTTTTACAAATCATACGCTGGTTAATACCGACGACACCTGGCATCAATACCTCTGTTCAGCTCAATCAGATGGGTGCAAGCGTAGCGCAAGTCGCAACCGGATTTTATGCACTGGCAGGATTGTGGCTATTTTACTTTATATTGCTGCTTTTATTTCGCTGGCGTACCACGCAAAGCAAAACCGCCTTTTAAGTTAAAAAGAGCTTTATAGCACTTATGCTATTAGAAAATGCCACAAAAAAAGCGCCTGCTTATTAAGCAGGCGCTTTTTTATGTATCTGACTTTACGGTTTCACAGTTAAAAACCAACCATTAAAAAACGCGATTTAAACCATTGAGGGCTGCCACACGATAAGCTTCTGCCATCGTTGGATAGTTAAAGGTCGTATTGACGAAATACTCAAGGGTATTATTGCTCTTGCACTTCATCACTGCTTGACCGATATGAATAATCTCTGACGCGTGATTTCCGTAGCAATGAATGCCTAAAATCTCAAGCGTATCACGATGGAACAAAATCTTTAACACACCTGAGCGTTCACCAATGATTTGCGCGCGTGCCAGATGTTTAAAAAATGCCTGCCCGACTTCATAAGGAACTTTTTCATCGGTCAGCTCTTGCTCAGTTTTACCGATACAAGAAATCTCAGGAATGGTGTAAATACCTGTTGGCACACTCGATACCGGTTCTGCATCACTATCGCCAACCATAAAGGCCGCCGCACAGCGTCCTTGATCGTAAGCAGCAGAAGCCAATGATGGCCAGCCGATAACGTCACCAGCGGCATAGATGTTTTCCACACCCGTACAATAGGTATCATCAACTTTAAGCTGCCCACGGCTATTGGCTTCAAGCCCGATAGCTTCTAAGTTCAAGCCTTCTGTGTTACCTGAGCGCCCATTTGACCAAAGAATGGCATCTGATTTAATGCGCTTGCCGCTTTTTAGATGCAAAACCACATAATCATCATGCGTTTCAAGATGGTCAATTTCTTCATTGCTGCGAATCAGCACGCCAAATTGTCTAAAGTCATGAGCGATGGCATCACTAATTTCGCTGTCGAGATAACTGAGCAATTGATCTTGGTTATTGATTAAGTCAACTTTATAGCCAAGACCGGTAAAGATAGACGCATACTCACAACCAATGACCCCTGCACCATAAATGATGATTTTCTTGACCACATAATCCATTTGCAAGATTTTATCGGAGTCAAAAACACGCGGATGGTTAAAGTCTAAAATATCAGGACGATAAGGACGGCTCCCAACGGTGATAATGGCTTTATTAAAGGTGACGGTTTCAAAGACACCATCATCTTTTTCGACATTTAAAGTATGCTCATCAATAAAGCTTGCCCAGCCATGAATCACATCAATGCGATTACGCTCGTAAAAACGCGTATGGGTAGTCACCTGATTGCGTATCACCTGACGCGCATTAGCCAACACACGGTTTAGCGGTACTTGCTGATATTCCATCGCTTTGGTAAACATCGGATCACGGCGAAAGTTAATCAAGTTAAAGACTGATTGACGCAATGCTTTACTTGGAATCGTACCCACATGGGTAGAGTTGCCGCCGACCTGTTCGCGTGGGTCGATAACCGCAACTTTTTTACCCGACTTCGTCAGCTTCATGGCTGCCGCTTCACCAGCCGGCCCTGCGCCTAAAACGACAACATCATACTCATACTTATGCTTATCGCCTTTGATACGCTGCGAGTCTTTGGTAAAAGGGGTTTTGATATCAATACGGATATCATCTAGCGGATTGACCAAGTCAGGATGGTG
The DNA here is from genome assembly GCF_904846175.1 of Psychrobacter immobilis. Lineage (GTDB taxonomy): Bacteria > Pseudomonadota > Gammaproteobacteria > Pseudomonadales > Moraxellaceae > Psychrobacter > Psychrobacter immobilis_E. The sequence goes on from NZ_CAJGZM010000001.1 coordinate 363,679, forward strand.
CATGATATCTTCAGTGACTTGCTGATGGGTTTGATCAATTTTTGCTTTTTTAGTTTTACCCTCAGTATGCTCAGGGTTTGGCGCGCGGCCGCTCTCTTTATTAGACACTTCGGTGTGAGTGTCTTTACCAATATCGTTGGTCGCGTCGCTTATAGGTTTGCTTCCCATCGTATCCTCTTTATTAATTTATGAATCTATTTATTTTTTAGGTCATCAATGTCTGCATGTCTACATACAGTCAAGTCATGGCGCTAAAGCGTGCCTACCATACGTTGTGATAGGATATTTTGCAATGTTGGCTATAGTTAGGTTGTTACCGTTACCCTAGCTATTTATTGGACGTTATTAATTACTATGTTTAACCAATCCGGCGTTTAAGACCTGTCATCTGCAAGATACGGGTGGCAATCTCTTCAACAGACATCTCGGATACATCAAGGCTTGGAATGCCTTGCGAGGTATAAATCCCTTGTATTGCACGCTGCTCTTGCTGACATTGCTGATAGCTTGAATAACGACTACCTGCGCGTCGTTCTTGGCGGATCTTCACCAAGCGATCTGTATCGATAATCAAACCAAATAGCTTATGTTTATGCTCACGTAAGGCTTTGGGCAGGTTATTGTCGTTTAAATCTTCTTCAGTTAAAGGATAGTTTGCCGCCCGAATACCAAATTGTAGCGCCAAATATAATGACGTTGGCGTTTTACCAGAGCGCGAAACGCCGATAAGAATAATATCTGCCGCATGGTAATGGCGGGTGCGTGCCCCATCATCATTGTCTAAAGCAAAATGCACGGCATCGATACGCTCTTTATAAGTCTCAGAATCAACGTTATCATGGGCATGACCCGAATGTCCGTCCGGCTCGACACCCGTCTCTTCCGCTACCCGACCGATTAAGCCTTCATACATATCCAAGTTACAGCTATGTGCTGAGTTAATTTTTTCGCGAATCTCGGGGCTGACAATCGTATCGAATACCAATGGCAATAAACCATCGCGTTGATACGCAGTATTGATTTGTTCAACCGCATCTTCGGCACGCTCTAAGCTATCGACATAAGGCAATACTCGAGTCTCAAAAGGCACAGAGGCAAACTGACTTAAAATAGCACGTCCGAGAGTTTCGGCAGTGATTGCCGTGCCATCAGAGATAAAAAAGGCGGTTCTGATATTTTGGTCGTTATCTACTTGCAATGCTTGTTTGTTTTGAATAGTCGGATTGGCTGCTTCGGGCGGATTGTTTGCGAACATAACGTGAACACCTTTGTTAAAACGTTAAAACATCAATAGTCGCTTTTGCTTAGCGCTGAAAAATCTTTAATCGGCTCTTGCTAGCCATTTATGGCAACTTCTAATAAAAACTTATCGTAAAATTTTTTTTATGATATTTATTTGTCATGCTATTTAATAGTCATTGGCTGTTAAATAGCGCTTAATTAGTATAAGCGCGTTTAGCACAATCTATGCGCTATATTATACGCATAATAGCCGTTCAATAGAAATCAATGTTACAGGCGTACACTTAAAAGCTATCATAAAAGCCAGCATCAAAATAAAGCTCACTTTTAAATCTATCATTAAACACTTTAGCAATGCTTTAAGAGTTATCCAGAATTTAACAGTTATATAGTCACCTATATGTAAAAGAAAAATAGAGACACAAATTTTAAGGCTATTTTATGACAGCCTTAAGTTAATTTCGGCTACTTTATCTAATATTAGTGCTTATAAATGAACTAATAGAACCTATCATACCTACATTTTTATTATATTCTAGCAGGCAAATATTATGTTCTTGGCGCGCAAATATGTAGCAATCCCCACAATTTGTATCTTTTTGACGAATTTTTTGGTTCTAGGTATCGAAATTATCCAAATATAGGGGTATAATCGACCATTATAATCTTTACTAAATAACCTTATTTTCTGGAGTTATCATGGCAGCGCAATCTACAGCACTTGTAATCAATCTTGATCAGCTAGGAAAAGATGACATTGATATGGTTGGCGGCAAGAATGCCTCGCTTGGCGAGATGATCAGCCATCTATCTGATTTGGGTGTCAGCGTTCCAGGTGGCTTTGCGACCACTTCAAATGCGTTCAATCGTTTTTTGACAGAAACAGGCTTACTAGACAAAATCAACAACGAGCTTAAAGCGCTTGATGTTAATGATGTCAACAAGCTTGCCGAAACGGGTAAAAAAATCCGTACGTGGATCATTGAGCAAGAGCTGCCAAGTGACCTTGAGCAAGAAGTGCGTCAGTCATTTGAAACCATGAGTGGCGGCGAAGACATCGCGGTTGCGGTACGTTCTTCTGCGACTGCTGAAGATTTGCCAGATGCTTCATTTGCTGGTCAGCAAGAAACTTTCTTGAACATTCGCGGCATTGATAACGTCCTAATTGCGATTAAAGAAGTATTTGCGTCTCTATATAACGACCGTGCTATCTCTTATCGTGTGCATAAAGGTTTTGAGCATGAAGGTGTTGCCCTATCTGCTGCTGTACAGCGTATGGTTCGTTCAGAAACTGGCGCTGCCGGCGTTATGTTCACCCTAGATACCGAAAGTGGTTTTGATCAAGTGGTCTTTATCACCTCAAGCTACGGTCTAGGTGAAATGGTTGTGCAAGGCGCGGTCAACCCAGATGAGTTCTATGTATCGAAAAAATTACTTGCTAATGGTAAACCGGCGATTATCCGTCGCAACCTAGGTAGCAAGCATAAGAAAATGATTTACGGTGATGAAGGTAGCACCACTAAATCTGTAAAAATCATTGATGTTGAAAAAGAAGAGCGCATGCAGTTCTCTTTATCAACTGAAGAGCTGAATTCACTTGCCAAACAAGCGATGACCATTGAAAAGCATTATGGTCAAGCGATGGATATCGAGTGGGCAAAAGACGGCGATACCAATGAAATTTTTATCGTACAAGCACGTCCAGAAACCGTTAAGAGCCGCCAAGACAGCAATGTCATGGAACGTTATATCATCAATACTGGTGATGCTAAAATCCTATGCGAAGGTCGTTCAATCGGTCAACGTATTGGTGCTGGTAAAGTACGTATCGTTAGCAACTTAAACGAGATGGACAAAGTACAAGATGGCGACGTATTAGTATCAGATATGACGGATCCAGATTGGGAACCAGTAATGAAGCGCGCTTCTGCTATCATAACCAACCGTGGTGGTCGTACCTGTCATGCTGCTATTATCGCTCGTGAGCTTGGTGTTCCAGCTATCGTTGGTTGTGGTAACGCCACTGAGTTATTGGTTGACGGTCAAGACGTCACCGTTTCTTGTGCTGAAGGTGATACTGGCTTTATTTATGAAGGTCAGATTGATTTTGAAGTACAGACCAACTCTGTTGAATCTATGCCAGAGCTTGCATTCAAAGTAATGATGAACGTTGGTAACCCAGATCGCGCCTTCTCATTTACCCAAATGCCAAACGAAGGTATCGGTCTTGCGCGTCTTGAGTTTATTATCAACCGTATGATTGGTGTGCATCCAAAAGCGCTACTTAACATGAACAGCTTACCACGTGAAATCGCCCAAGCTATTAATGAGCGTATCGCCGGTTATGCTTCACCAGTTGATTTCTATGTTGACAAATTGGTCGAAGGTATCTCAACCCTGGCTGTAGCCTTTATGGACCAGCCTGTTATCGTTCGTATGTCTGATTTTAAATCAAACGAATACGCTAACTTGCTTGGTGGTAAGTTATACGAGCCATCAGAAGAAAACCCAATGCTTGGTTTCCGTGGTGCGAGTCGCTACGTCTCTGATAACTTCCGTGACTGCTTCGAGCTTGAGTGTAAAGCACTAAAACGCGTCCGTGATGAGATGGGTCTGACTCACGTCGAGATTATGATTCCATTCGTTCGTACCGTTGGCGAAGCCAAAGAAGTCATCGAGCTACTTGAGAAAAATGGTCTAAAACGTGGTGAAAATGGTCTGCGCGTCATCATGATGTGTGAGTTACCAACCAACGCCTTACTAGCAGAAGAGTTCCTAGAGCACTTCGATGGTTTCTCGATCGGTTCAAACGATTTGACTCAGTTAACGCTTGGTCTAGATCGTGACTCAGGTATCGTCTCACATCTATTTGATGAGCGTGATCCTGCGGTTAAGAAACTATTATCTATGGCGATTGAAGCTTGTAATAAAGCGGGTAAATACATTGGTATTTGTGGTCAAGGTCCATCAGATCACCCAGATCTTGCTTACTGGCTCATGGAACAAGGTATCGACTCAGTGTCATTAAACCCTGACTCAGTATTAGATACTTGGTTCTTCTTAGCCGGTGAAGAAGCGAAGTAAGCCGTAACGTTCAGTCACAGCGTTAACTCACATTGTCATGTAAAATATAATCATTAGGGTCTATTTGATTTTTTCAAATAGACCCTAATATAATGTATTACCAAAAGTGACTTAAAAGCCGTTTTTTAAAGATAGCTTTTTAAAAACAGTGACTTAAGATATGACTAACTATGTAGGCAATTATGCAGATTTTCCTTGCTCGAAATAACGTACAAGCCGGTCCATACACCTTGGATCAGCTCAATATTATGCTCACTTCTGGCGAAGTCGTATTAGATGATTTGATATGGCATGAAGGCTTAGATCAGTGGCAGCGTGTTGGTAATTTAACCAACAACCAGCCTTACTACCGTCCTGCTCCTATACTGTCGGCAGATAATAACGATTCTATTATTAATAATGTCACTATCTTTCCAGAAGATTCTGCTAGCAGCACGGGTCAAGATAATAAAACTGTATCGCTAGACAGATTATACGGCAAGCCTGAACGTCCGGCAGAAAATGCTAAAAATAGCAAAGTAGACATGACAACCAATCGTCAATACAAGCCAACTGGCAATGTCTCATTAAATAAATCTAGTATGACTAATGCCACCTCAGCAAAAGATAAAGTCGTAGGTAATGTCGTCCTTGCGCCTATTATGTCACGGGTATTGGCGACGGCACTTAATGCTCTACTATATTTATTAGCGATTTTTCCGCTAGTCATGGCATTAACCAAAATGGATGTGGATTATACCAAGTTTCAAAATATCCAAGATATGGATGCCGCTTATCAGTACTCAATGACGCTGATGGAAAGTATTCCAAGCAGCACCTTGATGATGTCACAAGTGATGGTATTTGGTTTATTTGCGCTGCAACTAGTGTTTATCACCTTGCGTGGGCAATCACTTGGTAAGCTGATTACCGGTATTCGCGTCGTTGATCAAACGACCCATCGTCTGCCATCTTTTACCAAGCTTATCGGCATGCGTACCCTGCTACTGTTTATTATTTATAACTTATTGTTCTCATTTACCAGCTTTTTAGGCTTTGTGGTCATTATTGTTCATTATTATATGGCATCAAAAAGCCCTGAAAATATCGGTTGGCATGACAAACTTGCTAAAACCTTGGTGGTAAAAGCGGATAGCAGCCAATTAATCAAACAGCCAAAAGTAAAATAATTAACTTAATAATTAATTTATAGCCTTGTTATAAACAGATTATTATAAATATCATAAAGTTATATTAAAAAGTGGCGTTTAGGCGCCACTTTTTATTAGTAGAGCAGTATTTGCTGCTTTTATTGTTTATTAACAGCCGCTTAGTGATTAACCTTTGTGTTAAGCACTGAGTACTGTTATAATACGGCGCTTTATAAACTAAGCTTATCCCCTATTGTTTTTCTGTAAAATCCGATAAAATTTGGGCTTACCTTATAAATCTCCTTGCTATTAACATAGGGTTAATAGCTACTAATCCGTAAGGAGTCATAATGCGACATTACGAACTGGTGTTACTTGTACACCCAGACCAAAGCGACCAAGTGGTCGGCATGGTTGAACGCTATATCAAGTTGGTTCAAGACAACGGCGGTGCAATCCATCGTCTAGAAGATTGGGGCCGCCGTCAACTGGCTTACCCAATCAACAAGATTCATAAAGCTCATTACGTTCTTTTCAACATTGAAACTGACGGTGAAACTTTAGCTGAACTTGAAGAATTATTCCGTTATAACGACGCGATCATTCGTAGTCTAGTTATGCGCCGTGACGATGCTGTCACTGAAGAGTCGCAGTTAGCCAAGAATGCCGATGAAAAACGCGCACGCAAAGCAACTACTCGTCGTCCTGACAGTCGTGAAAACGACAGTGACGACAACGACCACAGTGAAGACTAATTAAAGGAGAATACTCATGGCACGTTTCTATCGCCGTCGCAAATTCTGCCGTTTCACTGCTGAAGGCATCACTCACATCGATTATAAAGATGTTGAATTGCTAAAACAGTACATCAGTGATAATGGTAAAATCGTACCAAGCCGCATTACCGGTACATCTACTAAGTATCAGCGTCAACTAGCGACTGCTATCAAGCAAGCTCGTTATTTATCGCTACTTCCATACACTGATAACCATCAGGGTTAACCGTTAACTTTAACTAGGAATGACTCATGCAAATTATTTTGTTACAGCGTATCGTCAACCTTGGTAAACTCGGTGAAACTGTCGATGTGAAACCAGGTTACGGACGTAACTTTCTTATCCCTTTGGGTAAAGCACTACCTGCTACTGCAGCTAACATTGAAAAGTTCGAAGCACGTCGTGCTGAGCTTGAAGCTGAAGAAGCAAAAGAAGTAGCTGTTGCTCAAGAACGTGCTGACGCATTAACTGACGTTAATGTTATCATGCGCGCTAAATCAGGTGACGAAGGCAAGCTATTCGGCTCTATCGGTACTCGCGATATCGCTGAAGCATTGACTAACTCAGGTCTAGAAGTTGACCGTGCTGAAATCAAGCTACCTGAAGGCACTTTACGTCAAGTTGGCGAATATAATGTTGATATTCAGCTACACCACGACGTTACTGCTAGTATCTTAGTAACCATTCTTTCAGAAGATGGCGACACTCAAGATTCAGCAGAAGAAGTTGAAGACGAGAACGAAGATTACTCTGAAGAGTAATATTTAGTACGAGTCTAAAGAAAAGCCAGTAACGTCATGTTGCTGGCTTTTTTGTGTTTTGAATCTCGCCAAGCTGAATCTGATAAACTATTTAATAAAAACTTACAATGATATCTGAGAGCAATAATTGGTAATAAAATACCCATACAATCTATACTTAATAATAAACTACTGCTTATAAAGTCACCTTTAATATCAACATCTTAATTGCTATCCTATACCTATATAAATGTATAACTACGGATAAAATGGGACGCTATGATAAATACTGATGACAAATTAATCTGTATCCAAGGTAATGAATTTTACTCAGAAGGTAAGGTATATACCGTTGGTAGAATCGTGAATAATAAATACTTTCAGTTGCTGACTGGTAGTAATGATGACCATTGGTACGCAACTTTAGATGACGAAGGTATTTATGTTAGCTTTGATTCTATGAGTGCAGCAGATAATAAAGCTTGGTTTGATAAGATTGCTTAGGCAGTTTTTATTTATGTATTGATGACAGACATATAATTATGAAAGATAAATTAGAAAATACCTTATTTCAAGAAACTGGCCATTATAAATGGTCAGTTTTTTTTGGTTAAAAATCTAGTTGAGAATGCTCTAAATAATTGACGGGTCGTGGCCATTCAACGGCTTTCTTCGGCACTTCTTGTCCAGCAACTATCATACTAGCAGCATTTATCCAACCTGCATGACCGACGACCAATATTGGTCTATGACTGCTGTTTTGTCTAGCAATCTCATTTATCCAACTTTCCACACGCTCAAATAACTGCTGTAAACTTTCGCCGTGCTTAGGTGCAAAATCAGCAAAGTTATTACACCAGTCATCAATTTCTTGTTTTGGTATTTGTGCCCAAGGCTGAGCATCCCAGTTACCAAAATCAATCTCTGCAAGCTCAGGGGCGACATGATATTGAAAGCCTTGCTTCGCTAGCATCTCACCCACTTTTAAGGAGCGCTGTAACGGGCTGACCCAAATGAATTTTGGTAATTGATGCAGACGCACAAAGCGCTGTATTTTATTAGCAAGGCGTTTTATTTTGCGTTTATCGACACTGATATCCGTCTGTCCGACACAAAACCCATTGGCCGCAATGGGCTTTGGATGCCGCCAAATATGAAAAATCATTTGCTGTTACTATCCTGTTTTGACCATCACTTTTATATCAGATAAACGGTATAGATATAGAGGCAGCAAGTCCGATATAAATGGCAATCTCACTCAGCTGCTGCGTGGCACCTAATCCATCACCCGTATAACCCTCTAAACGTCTACGTAATAAACGGCGCATATAGTCTGTAGCTATGAGGCCTAATAATAAAGCCAATAGCCATTGCCAGATACCAATTTGCTGCACGGTAGCAGGAAACAGGAGCAGGACGAGTACGCCAGCCAATAGCAACCACCCACTACTCAATATTCCTTGAAAGGGCGTCAGCTGCTGCGCCATCGGTTTGGCCTTGGCATGCTCAATCTCACCGCCATAAGGCAATAGCGCCAGTAAGTTAATACATAATAAGCGTGAGGCGGTATGACCAATAATCAGCGCCACAATAGCCACCGATAGTGGCATGGCAGTCAGTAAACTGATTTTGATAAGTAACGCGCATACCAACCCTAGTACACCATAAGTTCCTAAACGTGAGTCTTTCATAATGGTTAAAGTACGCTCGCGGGTCAGACCACCGCCTAAACCATCGCAACTATCAGCAAGTCCATCTTCATGGAAAGCGCCAGTGAGCCTAATCCCAAAAGCGGTACTTATCACTGCTGCTACCAAGGGCGTAAATAAGATACTGCCTAGCCAAAATACGCCAGCGCAGAGCAGCCCAATCAATAAACCTACTCCAGGAAAATGACGGCTGCTCTGGTGCAACCACTGCGGATCATAATTGACAAATTGCGGTACGGGCAAGCGCGTCAAAAACTGTACCGCCACCAATAATAGACGCCATTCATGCTTTATAAATTGACCAACCCTTGGTTTAGACGATGATTGCTGTGGCGGCTCTAGTTGATTTAATGGGTTTTTTGATGGCTTTTTTGATAATTGTGACATTAGCTATTTTGTCCACTGATACCGGCATCATTAAAACTTGCCATCTCATTTATAATGGCACAAGCTGACTGTAATAGTGGATACGCCAGTGCTGCACCGCTGCCCTCGCCTAGGCGCATACCCATATTAAGTAATGGCTCAGCATTAAGAAGCTTTAATAAATGCGCATGCCCTGGTTCAACCGAGTGATGGGCAAAGATAGCATATTGAGCAACACCGGGCGCTAGACGCTCAGCCGCCAACAACGCGCTACTGGCAATAAAGCCATCAATCAATAAAATACGCCGCTCACTAGCAGCTTGAATCAGTGCCCCTGCCATCATAGCAATCTCAAGCCCGCCTAATGCTGCAAGTACATCGAGCGGCGCTTGCGCTTCACTATGCCGCGCTAATACTTGCGTTAAAATACTTGCCTTGTGTTGTAATCCTGCATCGTCAAGACCGGTGCCGCGACCGATGCAATCATTAATCGGTATATCGCCCAACCTTGCCAGCAATAAACTGGCAGCGGACGTATTACCGATGCCCATCTCCCCAACAATCAGTAGATTGCCTGCCATGTTCTTAACCACGTTCATGCCGTTCTCTAAGGCAGCTAAGCATTCTGCTGTAGTCATCGCAGGCTCAGTTAGCGCATCACGGCTACCGTGACGGACTTTATAATTGAGCAATTGAGCATTAGGTGCAAAGTCAGCGTCGACACCAGCATCGACTACTTTCAGATCAATGTTATGCTGACGCGCTAAGACATTAATGGCAGCGCCGCCTTGCAAGAAGTTGTAAACCATTTGCGCAGTAACTGCACTTGGGAACGCGGATGTACCATGCTTGGTTAGACCATGGTCGGCGGCAAATACTCGAATTTGAGGCTGATTAATATGCGGCGCGGTCGTACCTTGAATCATACCCAACTGCACAGCAAGCATCTCTAAGCGTCCAAGGGCGCCAAGCGGCTTGGTCTTTTGATCGATGATTTGCTGCAACTGCTGACGCAGCTCGTTATTTTCTATATTTGCAATCGTAGGAGCTATAAATGTCTTCAAGGAAACCACCGTAATTTTTATACAGATAAAACAAAACCCACATATTAGAGCGTGGGTTTTACCATTCTTTGAGCGCTTTTTTACTTTAAAGTAGCGGCTATGAATTCAAATAATGCTTAGCTATGTACTCACAACCACAGCTTAAATTTACTCTGCCAAGAGTTTTGCTAGCAACTCATTTATCTCGACTTTAAACTCTCTGTCTTCGATTTTATTAGCGCTGATTTTAGCATTCTCTAGGTTTTTGATGGCAGCATCGGTTTGACCCAATTCGATTTGCAGCTCAGCCATAGAAAAAGCAATCGATGACAAATGGTCTTTTGAATTAATCGCCGCGGCTTTATCTAACGCCTTTTGATAGATAACCAGCGCTTCATCCAAATCCTCGGTAAAGTCAGCCAGTGTCTCCCACTGTTCAGGATGGTCTTTATCGCTTTTTTCATTTTCGATGCAAAGATCTTTTAACTGTGCATATAGAGCATCAAAGGTTTTTTGATCATTTTTACTGTCCGCTTCTAGCAGTTTTTCTGCTAAAACATATATGGATTTATATATTTTGGTATTAATCATAATGGGTGACCTTGTTTGGTTGCGCGTCAAATATGTTAGATGGTGTTGATTATAGACTAATTTGTATAAATAGCTCATAGAAAAGGGCGTGATATCACATCACACCCTTTTACTCTATCTCGCTATCAACCTAAGCACCTAGTATAGCTAATTAAATAGAAGTATTTATTCAGCAGCGATAACGGTAATCTCGACCAATAACTCAGGACGGGCCAGCGCAGACTCACCACAAGCTCGCGCTGGTGGCTGGACGCCTTCGAACCATTTATCCCACACTTCATTCATCGCGGCAAAATCTGACATGCTTTTTAGCCAAACGGTTGCTGATAGAAGCTTTGATTTATCGCTGCCCACTTCCTCTAACAGTGCTTGTATTTTCTCTAAACACGTCAAGGTTTGGGCTTTGATATCATCTTCGCCATTACCCACTTGACCAGATAGATAGATAGTCTGATTATGAATCACAATTTGACTCATACGTTGATTACTATGGAGCTTTTGCATGGATTATTATCCTTAATTTTTTAATGCTCTTAAAGACATGAGCTTTCAAATATATAAACGGCTCATGTTTTATTAAACAGCGCTTAACAAGAACTTAGCGAGAAAAACGCTCTGCACTAAAGGGCTTAATATCGACTAATAACGGCTTGTCATGAATCATCTCTTCGACCAGACGACCTGTCATTGGCCCCAAGGTGAAACCCTGATGGCTATGACCAAAGGCAAACCATAATTTATCATGCTGAGGCGCATGACCGATGACTGGCTTCATGTCAGGCATACAAGGACGTGAGCCTGCCCATGCTTCACTCTCAACGGCATCTTCTAGCGGGAGAATTTTGCGCGCAAGTTTTAATACGGTATTTAATTGACCAAAGTTCTTTGGCGCATCCATCGTGGTCATCTCAGCACCGGTGGTAATGCGGATACCTTGTTGCATTGGCCCCATCACGAAGCCTTTATCCATATCAAACATACTATGATGAATGGTATTTTTTTCATTCACTTTAAAGTGCTGATGATAGCCGCGCATCGGGAACAACGGCAAATCATAACCAAGTGGTTTGATTAAATCATTAGACCAAGGTCCAGCGGCAATGACTAACTTGTCACTGTAATAAGTGTCATTGTCGGTAATGACTTTCCAGCCACCTTCCTCTTGCACAATTTCATTTACGCCGCTTTCTTTAATGATACCGCCCATTTCTTGAAAGTTTTTTGCGTATGATTTAACCAATAAGCTTGGGTTTGACACCTGCCAAGAGTTGAGCCAATGAATCGCGCCTACGAACTCGTCAAAATTGGCACTAGGCTCCATTACTTTTAATTCATCTACTGTCAATACATTGTGCTCAACGCCCTGATTGCGTGCATCAATAGCGGCAGCAATGGCTTCTTTAAAAGTCTCTTCAGAGCGATGCAGCTGCAACCAACCATCACGCGTAATCAATTCATCAGCACCAGAAGCTTCAATCATGGTTTGGTGCTCACTGGTACAATGCTCAATCAGCGTCTGCCACTCGGCTTCTATTTTTTTGACCGAGGCTGGCGTAGAGTATTTCCAGTACTGCAATAGCGCCTGATGATAGCGCAAGATTGCTGGAATACGATAGCGAATATCGGTGCCTTGATTCGGCAGTACGCGTATCATTTCAGATAGATGACGTGGAAACGGATGGGTATGAATCGCCTCGCGTTGAATCAAACCGGCATTGCCGTATGAAGTCTCAGAGCCCGGTAGTTTTTTGTCCAAAAGTAAAACTTGAGCGTTATTTTTTTGTAGATGCCAAGCAACTGAGGTGCCGACCATACCTGCACCGATAACGATCACTTCATAGCGCATAAAATGTCCTTTTTTAAGATCTTAATACAGAATATCAAATATGAGAAATAACAGATAAGGGAGTAATAGTAACGCATTGCGCGCCAGATTAAACCCTTATGATATAAATATTTTTTCTATTCAATACTTTTGGTTATGCGTTTAAGTGGAAGGTATTTTTGATAGGAATAATGAAGATGTGATTAATAAAAAACGCATGTTTTGAATAAATAAAATATCATGAATCAATCACCACCAAATCGGATCCTCACTCTCTAGCGTTTCTAAAAAACTTTTGCTGGTCTCGACCGTCAGCTTATCAGGAGGCAGCTCAGCGATAAACCGTGACGGCTTATCAAAATATCCTGAATAGCTTGAAAAATAATCGGGCGCAGTTAAAAACAATCTACTTTTAGCACGGCTACAAGCGACATAAAAAAGCTTACGTTCTTCTTCTAACTCTTCAAAATCACTGAGTGAGCGATAGTGCGGCGTCATACCATCGACGAGAGAATTGACAAACACCACTGGCCATTCAAGGCCTTTGGCACTATGAATGGTCGAGATAGTTACCTTATCTTTATCGTCATCTTCTGGTTTATCCGTAGTCGCCACTGAATCATTAGGCGGATCGAGGGCAAGATTTTCTAAGAACTTATCGAGACTGTCGTACTCTGTCGCTAGGTTTTTTAACACACGGAAATCTTCACTGCGTTCGCGCCAATTCTCTTCAATCGTTTTTAAAACTGGAATATAAAACTCGAGAATCAGTTCAATCACCATTTCGACCGATTCTGCCTGACTGGCTTTAATTAAAGTCGCGTGCAATGACTTAAGATGAGGGCTTTTTTTCGCAAATGACGGTGCTAATAAAGGCTCGAAAGTGTTGTTATTCAGATTTCTATCGGCATTAATTGCTTGGGTCAAGCGCGTCGCCGTCACCGCCCCCACCCCTTTAAACAAGGTCAAAATACGGTGCCATGCAATCGTATCATTCGGGTTATAGAGTATTTTGACAAATGCTAAGACGTCTTTGATATGGCGTCTTTCAATAAAGCGGATACCGCCTACGACAATAAATGGAATATTGCGCTCCATAAATTCAAGCTGAACGTAGTTAGATTGAAAGGACGTTCGGCACAAGACGGCAAAATCTTGATAATCATAGTCCGGTTTTAATTCAATGATTTTGTCGGCAATATATTTTGCCTCTTTCGTTTCGTCACTGAGACGGCGAAAGACCGGCTTTGTGCCTTCTATTGACACGCCGGAGTACAGCTGCTTTTGATAACCTAAAGTGATTTGAGCCGATAAAGCATTGATATAATCTAAAACTGCTGGCGTACTGCGATAATTTTGCTCTAGCTTAATCAGTTTTGCTTCAGGATAACTTTCACCAAACAATAAGATATTTTCATAATTGGCGCCGCGAAAAGCATAGATGCTTTGGTTATCATCACCAACCACCATCAGCGACACTGACGCAGGCGCACAGATAAGGTCGATCAGCTCTTTCTGCGGGATATTGGTGTCTTGATATTCATCGACCATGATATAACGATGTTGCTTTTGTAGTAGCTGTCGAAAGGTGTCATTGTGCTTTAGATGCCGTACCACTTGGCTGATGATGTCATCGAAATCGTATAAATGATTGGCGCGTTTATATTCATGAAAGTCGACGGCCAATTGCTCAATAATTGGAATATGCACGGCGATATCAGGATAACTGCTTTCGATTAAATCGCGAATATGAATACGACGGTTTCTAGAGGTTGAAAAGATATTTTGCAACGTTTTTTTGCGCGGAAATGCCTGATTGGTTATTTTGGTCGGATACTTCTTTTCTTTATGAATCAAATCAATAGCATCTTCGCTGTCACCGGTATCTAAAATAGTAAAGCGCGGGTTGATACCAAGCAGTCCAGAATATTGGCGTAATAACATGTTGCAAAAAGAGTGAAAAGTGCCGCTAGTGATATCGTTTAGCGCCTTGCCATTTATGTGGTCATTGTTTAACAGACGGCTTGCCAGTAAAGTTCTAGCCCGACTTTTAATCTCATTAGCCGCTTTACGGGTAAAGGTTAATAGCAAAATCTCTTTTGGCGCTACTCCGTTTTCTATCAGATAGCTGGTTCTATAAGTCAACGTTTTGGTTTTGCCAGAACCCGCACCGGCGATGACCAGCACCTTGCCTTCAGTTGTGGTCGCAGCCAATAGCTGATTGGGGTTCAGCTCACTGGCGTAATCCACTTGCAAACCTAAATCACTGGCGAGCCTTTGCTCTAATATTTCAGTATCCACATTTATCAAATTGGCCTCGAGCTTTTTAATCGCCTGCTCAAGCCGCCTAAGCTTGGGTTTCATATCAATGAAATTTTGCGGATAATTATAATGGTGGGTAGCAAAAATGGTGGTCATTATTAACAATTGCCCTCGGTATGGTTTGTCGTGCTATCTATTGATAACAGCGCAGCAGCGTAAATCATCATTTATAGTTAATAGCTTATCATAATAGGCAAAGCTCTGAGCTTCGTTGATAACGAGGATTGATATTAAATGATGATATTAAGTATTGTTATTGACTATAAAAATTGAAACAGTAAGCGCAACAACCTCACCCATTTTGACTGAAATTTGCTACAATACGCCCAATTTTGAGTTACTATTTTACTAAGCTTTATAATGACTAATCACCAAGTCTTATACAGGCTGATTTTATTAATATAATGAGAGCATGTTATGGGTTTTAATTGCGGCATTGTCGGTCTACCAAACGTGGGTAAATCCACCCTGTTTAACGCCTTGACCAAAGCGGGTATCGCCGCTGAAAACTTTCCCTTTTGTACCAAAGATCCCAATACAGGTATCGTACCTGTGCCAGATCCACGCCTGAAAAAACTGGCTGATATCGTCAAGCCTGAGCGCGTATTACCAACGACCATGGAGTTTGTTGATATCGCAGGTTTGGTTGCTGGTGCCTCAAAAGGCGAAGGTATGGGTAACCAATTCTTAGCCAATATCCGTGAGACCGATGCGATCGCCCACGTGGTACGCTGCTTTGATGATGACAATGTCGTCCACGTTGACGGTCGTGTCAGCCCTATTGATGATATCGAAACCATCAATACCGAATTGGCCTTGGCCGATTTGGAAGCCGTTGAGCGCGCTATCCACAACTTAAGCAAAAAAGCCAAAGGCGGTGATAAAGACGCGAGCGCCATGCTTGATATTTTCAAAAAAATCGAGCCATTATTAGCGGAAGGTCAGGCCGCTCGCGGTGCCAATCTAGACAAAGACGAACAAAAACTCATCAGAAGTTATGGTCTTATTACCCTAAAACCAACCATGTATATCGCTAACGTTGCTGAAGACGGTTTTGAAAATAATCCATATTTAGATGCAGTCCGTAACTATGCCACTGGCGAAGACTCTATTGTCATTGCCTTATGTAACCAAATCGAATCTGAAATTGCTCAGCTTGATGAAGATGACAAAAAAGATTTCCTAGCTGAAATGGATATGGAAGAAGCGGGCCTTGACCAAGTGATTCGCGGTGGTTATGATTTGCTTGATATGCAAACTTACTTCACTGCAGGCGTTAAAGAAGTTCGCGCTTGGACAGTCGCTGTTGGCGCAACCGCTCCTGAAGCCGCTGGTGTGATTCATACCGACTTTGAACGTGGTTTTATCCGCGCTGAAGTGATTGCTTATGATGACTTTATCGAATACAACGGTGAAAAAGGCGCTGCAGCAGCTGGTAAATCACGCTTAGAAGGCAAAACCTATATCGTGCAAGATGGCGACGTGATGCATTTCCGCTTTAACGTTTAACTTTTTACATTAACTAGCGTATTGCGTGTTTACACAGTCTTAGTAGAGAACAACCAAAAGCCAGCCTCGTTGCTGGCTTTTTTTATTATAATAAAGGAAGAGCATTGGGATAACTAACCCCACCAAAGCAACAATAAAATAAAATGATAAAAATAATGGACTATAAACTATGACTGCTTCTGTTAATCAAGTACTTAATCCCAGTGACCATTGGGCAAAGCTATTTAGCGCCCAACGTTTAGGTAGTAATAAAAAAGCCCCTGCGCAAGACAGCGCACGTTCCTCCTTTCATAAAGATTACGACAGGCTGGTGTTTTCACACTCCTTTCGTCAGTTGAATCAAAAAACCCAAGTCCATCCCCTGACCAATCAGCTAGGCATTCATACCCGCTTAACGCATTCGCTAGAAGTTTCTTGTATTGGGCGCTCTTTGGGCATCATGGCGTCAGAAAAGCTGCATGATAAATTAGATGGCGGTTTACCAAATGGTGTCGCGCCCGCTGATGTCGGCGTCATTGTCCAAGCCGCATGCCTTGCGCATGATATCGGCAACCCGCCGTTTGGTCATGCCGGAGAGTACGCCATTCGTGACTGGTTTATGCATCCTGACCGTCAAAAAGTTTTGCAAAATCTAAACAGTAATGAGCAGTTAGACTTGCTCGCTTATGAAGGTAATGCGCAGGGATTTCGCATCCTTGCCCGCAATGAGCATCATCCTGATATGGGTGGTATGCGCCTAACCTGTGCCACTTTGGGCGCGTTTATGAAATACCCTTGGCTTGCGACCCATAGCAATGGTGTTTATCAAGACAGCTCTATTTATCAAGGCGGTCCCACCACTAGCATGCAAAAATTTGGCTGCTTTTATAGTGAGGCGGCGCAATTAGAAGAGCTAGCAGCACGTTTACATCTCCCGCGCTCCGAGCAGCACGATGGCTTTGCTCGTCATCCACTGGCTTATTTATTAGAAGCGGCAGACGATATCTGCTATGCGTTGATAGACTTAGAGGATGGTATCAATTTGAATATGCTAACCTATACGGAGGTAGCAGCTATTTTTTATGAGTTGATTGGCGAGCACCCTAATCATCTCAATCTACCAACGCAAGTGTCAGTTAGGCAGCATTTGGCATCGCTGCGAGCACGGGCAATGATGCGTTTGGTCAATGCAGTCACCGATGCCTTTGTAGCCAACAGGGACGCTTTGCTGGCAGGGACGCTACATGGCAGCCTATTTACCCATTGTGATGCAACCGTACAAAGCGGCATCAACCAAGCTAAGCAATTGGCGCGTGAAAAGATATTCAACCACCCAAGCAAAGTACGGATGGAGCTGATGGCCAATCAATGTCTTCAGCGCCTGCTCGATGCTTTTATGCCATTGGCTTGGGTAAATGAGACCAGCACTTCGATGACTCAAATGTCCTTTGAGCAGCAGCGTTTGCTAAAATTACTACAGCCGCATCTTGATGAGCATCGTCGTGTCCTAGCTGATAACACATATGATAATATGCTTAATGTCTTAGACTTTATCACTGGTATGAATGACCATGAAGCGTATCGATTGGCGCAAGAGCTACAAGGACATTGGGGCACCATTGTCTAAGCAGTAAGTTTTAAATCAATAGGTTTTAAATTAATAGCTTTAAAACTCAGTCTAGAAGCAATTTAAAACCGAGCCAAACCTCAGTTTAAGAAAACCATCAACGATAATCATCTATTTTATTCGTATTTTCACAATGAAATGAGTATGATAGACATCTATCAGGTAATTTTGAAATATTATGAGTAGTCGCGAACAAAAGAAACTTCAAACTCGGCACGCTTTTTTCAATGCGGTGCTCGATTTATGTATGACAGGACAGTCTTTTAGCTCAATCAGTCTCAGACAAGTCACGCGCGAGGTTGGTGTGGTGCCGACGGCGTTTTATCGCCATTTTGATGATATGGAATCGCTTGGTCGCGCCTTGGTTATCGAAGAGTTGGGCGGAACGCTTGCAACCTTAAGTGAAAACTTGCAAATTGGGCGCAAACGCAGTTTTGAGCGTCAAATTGCTAAAAGTATTCAGATGTTTTTATATATGGTCAGCGAGCAGCCTTGCTACTGGCAATTTTTAGTGAGTGAACGCTATGGCGGCTCAGAAGCGGTACGTAAAGCCATCAACGAGCTGATTAAAAAGCACGGACAAAGCCTAGCAGAGGATTTAGCCCTCCAGCCTGCCTTTAACCATATCAATACTTATGACCGTCGGCTGCTGGCTGAAGCTGGGGTCAATATGTTCTTTTCTTGGATTATTGACTGGCTAGAGCTGACCTATACCGAAGACCACGATGATGAGGTCGATTTGGCTGAGATAGAAAAGAAAAAGCAGTTGATGCTGCATAACTGTACTCGGCAAGCACAGATGCTGTTTTATGGTGCTTACAACTGGAAGTCTACCGAAGAAACCCGTTTAAGTGATTAATTAGGCTTAATTTTTAAGAGTGGTTTAATAGTGGTTATCTATAACCATCAAAAACTTGGTCGAAATGCCCAAAGTCGTTGCGTTACCACGCGTACCTCTTTGGGCTTTTTATTATCAGTATCTTGAGTGTTTTTAGCATTACCATCAGCGTTATTAGCATTATTACTATTTTCATTACTGTTATTATTACGGCTATTTGCTTTTTCACTATCAGCGGCCGTTTTGCTAATAATAATAGTCGCAAAGCGTTGTCTTGCCTCATCAACAGTCGCATTATCACTTGCGGTAATAAGCGCCATAAAGGCTTGGCTATCAACCGCTAATAATGGTGTTAACGCTTTGCGCTGCTCTTCTTTTACACTACTTAATATCGGCAACTGCCAGACATCATCAATAGAGCTAAATGCTTGTTTTGCTCGCAACTCAATAACGCTCTGCATTTGCTGACTGCTCGCACCCTCTGCCAAAGCGGCCAGCAAGACGGGACTGGCGGTATTAATATTAATGGGTAAATAATACGGCACCGCGGTGATATAGGGACGTAGTGCCGCTAATACTTCCGTATTAACGCCCTTCACCTCGGCTAATTGATCAATACTAAGCAATGCTTGATTGGGTAGATTTTTATCCGCGCCGCGATTAGACTGCTGAGCATAAACCACACTTTCATCACCGCCATCTTGATAGACCTCGCTATCGGCATCTTGATAATCAAGGACAGCAATGGCGATATCAGGTTCTAAATTTAGCTGTGTAAGCAACCTTTGAAAGACTGCCAAGGCAGCAGTATCAACGGCGCCATTGTGATATAAATTATTAATATTAAAACGACTGCCCTCATCGCGTAATTCGATGCCAATGCTATGTCCGCCTAACGTATAAGGCGGTATTGGCTGCGCCCAAATATCCTGCATGCTATCAGTGTCATTTAATTTAGCATCAGCACGAATGAGAGTGACAGCCAAGTGTTGACCTGCATTGATATCTTGTAAGAGTTGGTTTTGATCAAACAATAAGCCGCTGCGCCTAATGGCAATCTTTTGACTGGCAAGCATCGCCCCTGCAACCACAGTAATACTGACTACCAATAATAAGATAGTCAGTAGTGCAACTCCACGTTGGGAGTTGGCATTCATGGGTGCAACTGGCTTCATTGCTAGCTTACTTAGCATAAATAGCCTCTATCATTGACCAAATGGGGCATTTTCATTACTGCTGCCTGAATTATTATCTGCTATATTGCCATCAGCTTCGTTATTAGTGCCGCCATTACTGTTGCCGTTATTGTTGTTACCGCTATTACTATCATTGCCATTAGGGTTATTAGCATTAGGATTGTTAGGAATATTTTTATTACTGGTATTTGTACTGACATTTGGTATTGGCTGCGGAGTAAGTGCCCATTGCCAAGTAATCGGCATATCCTGATAAGTAAAGTTAAGCGCAATCCCTTTTGGTAACAGCATAATCTCAGACGTTTTATTGTCTGAATTCGCCAACTGCCCTGATGCTGCATTGTTATTATTGCTGCTGTCTTTATTGGGAAATTTGGCGCTTACTTCAGGTAAATAAGCTTGCCAGCGCCCAGCCGTCACACCTTCAAGCAATACACTATCTAAGCTTATGCTGTCACTGCCAAGACTGGTATATTGACGGCGAATTAAGCGTTCATCAGCAAAAATGTATTCGATATGCCGCACACTAGCGCTGCTTTGATAACGTGGGTCAGGGTCGGCAAAACGAACAAAGCTGATACGTGCGCCGTCTAGACTCATAAAGGGTTCAGGCGCTAGTGCGTTTTCTTGATTGCTATTATTAGTATTATCGTTTCCGGTATTATTAATTAAGGAATTAGCACCTTGCGTATCCACTGCCTGATAGGGAATCATTTGATTCATGTCTTGTTGTAATTGCAAATAGGCATATTGCAAAACTGCTAAATTATCAGCATGAAATTGCGCACGTTCACGAGCACGGGTAACGCCATCAAATACCTGCCAACCTGCAACCGCCAGCATGGCAAATATCGCCATCGCCACCATCAGCTCAAGCAAGGTGAATCCATGATTTGATTTCATGGATTACCTCCATTAGGGTTTAATGAACTCAAATCCAAACTACCAACCTCTTGCTCAGCGTTACTTAGTATCACGTTGATATCCGTCACCGCGCTGCGTGTCTGTCCATCTATAATGGGAGCAACAGTAATATTCACCTGTTTTAATGCGGGTGTGATGGAATCTGTGGCGGTCATCGTCACTTGCCAATCGCGACCTTGAGCATTGATAGTTTGGGTTTTGTTAGCCGTAAGCCACGTATCTTGAATACGCAAATCTGCTGCGGCGTTTTGTGCCACGAACTGCGCCAGTGTGCGTGTGCGCAATACATCGACTGAGCTTAAATACGCACTACTCGCACGACTAGCAGCGACGGCAACGACGGCTAGAATCGCTAAGGCAACCATGACCTCAATTAGGGTAAATCCGCCCTCATGCTTTGATATAACGGGCTTTGGGTTTATGTAGGTAGGTTTGGCTTTATCGTTATCTATCATTAGCTACAGCCCTTGTCCTATCGACATACTGCCATCAGGCATAATCGTAATGACCTCGCCTACCAAACGTGAATTATGACGCACTTCAATCGTCACTGGCGTTGCTTGCCCTGTGCCGAACCATAGCACTTGTGGTACGTTTTGGTCGGTGAACCACGGCTGCAGCGCTTGCGTTTGTCCTGCGTTTGACCGGTTACCTGCATCTAGGCTTTGGACGCTTAAACTCACGCCATTAGGTAAGGTAGGCAGGCTAACTTCTGGCTCAATATTCCAGCTTGGTATAGGTTCTTTATCTGAAGCGGCAGCTGACATACTTTTCAAATTTGCTGACAACTCCATGGCGTTCTTAGGTGTTCTGTCTCCACTAGAAGAGGTGGAAGCCTGAGTTTGATAAGCAACATAAGGATTAGATAGAGTGACAATGACAGGCGTGACTTGACCTTGCTTATTGGCTTGTAAACTTAGACCCATAGGTTGCATGCGCTCAGCCGATAAAAGCCTTACATAGCTCAATGAATCCGTTAAATGCTCATAAAAAGCACGGTTTTTACGTGATTCACTGCTACCAACTGATAAGCTCATCATGCCAGCAAATATAGATAAAATGACCACCACTACCACGATTTCAACAAGGGTAAATCCCGCTTGCCCGATGCGACTGCGTACGTTAGGAGCTGCTATTGAGAAAATCGAGGAAGTCGGTTTTGACATACAGAAGTCATCTAGAATGGCGTCATTTGATTAGAAATAACACTGAATTGGGTGGTATAAGTATGGTGTAGATAAAACGATAGATATGACTGATTAAAAAAATAAATCTGTACAGATTTTAGAAGATAAATTTAACGTGCTGCCATACAGAATATAACAACACGGATTTTTATAAAAGAATAGCGGCTTATGTTCAAAATATAATAACAAGCTAGTAATTGGTATTACGGTGCTCTTCTGACTCAGTCTCTATTTGCTCTACCAATTCTTGCATATCTTCATCCATCACCTCGTCATCAATAGCTGGATAATGGCTTGGTAACTCAAGCATTTGCTGAACAAAGGCATAACGCAAAGTATCACGGCGACCTAAGTAGCGCTGATAAAAACTTGAGTTTAATAATCCCGCGCCGCCTTGACCCATTGCCCAAATTGAGGACAAATAATCACGCGTACTTAAGCTACTATGCTGCTCTTGTAAATACGCGCTGATAATATCAATCAAACGCTTCATACGCTGACGGCGAATATCATAAAGCTCGCCGAATAAACGGTTCAGACCCGTGACTGATGCTGCCAAACGCTCTTCGATTTGGTTAAGCAGCATGGCTTTTTGTGGATTAAATAACTGCTGAAAAATCATCCGCGCGACGCCTGCCGACGGACAGTCATCAATACGATTAATCTCAAATAACTGCTCTTCATAACGGATAATAATACGCAGGTAGAGCTCATCTTTACTGGAGAAATGCTTATATAAGGTGCCTTTAGCCAAATCAAGCTGGTCCGCCAAACTGTCCAAAGTGATATCACCATCGCCTGACTCAAGTAGCAATTGCTCTGCCATCGCTAAGATATTCTCTTCTCGTACCTTGAACTGGTGCTGACGACTCATAATTTCTCCTAAAAACTGACAATATCATGCATATGACCGTCCCTTATATCAGTATATTGGCAGCGCGCGAATTAACTGTATAACAGCTACGCCAATACCATCAAAGGAAATATGCTTATGTTTGCTAAATAGTCATTAATAATCATGCAGTTAGGTTTAGTCTTAAAAATAATTCAAACACCAAACCCCAAGACTAGTTAATAAATGACTGATTAGTCATAGCATAACCATTTTAGTGATACTGTGCCAGTAAATTTTCAAAGTTTTTTGCAGTCAGTGCGCCGACTTCCTCGCCACTACAGCCATACATCTCAGCAAGATAACTTGCCACGTATGGCACGTATGCTGGCTCATTTGGTCGACCACGTTTAGGGACAGGCGCTAAATACGGGCTATCAGTTTCGATAAGTATTCTATCTTTGGGCATATTTTTTGCTGCATCTTGAATCATTTGCGCACTTTTAAAGCTAACAATCCCTGAGAATGAAATATAAAACCCTAAGTCCAAAGCCCGTTTTGCGGTTTCCCAATCTTCAGTAAAGCAATGAATAATACCGTGTGCAGCGCTTTCTGCTTTTAGGATATCAAGCGTATCTTCTTTGGCGTCACGCATATGCACGACTAGGGGTTTCTTCAAACTTTGGCTGGCATGAATATGACGCACAAGGCTGGCTTGTTGCTCTTTTTTGTTTTCTGTCGACCAATAATAATCCAGCCCGGTTTCCCCTATCGCCCACACATGCTCAGCATCAGCCGTTTTTATCAGGCGCTCGACCGTCGCTGACTGCAATACGCCGATGTCTTCACAAGGATGAATACCGACACTCATACCAAGATGTAGCGTCTCGTCATTATAAGTACTGACAATATTGGCAATCTCATCATATTCAGCGAAATCACACATAATGGCCATTGCACGGGTGACATTGGCTTCTTTCATCGCAGCAATTGCGCCGGACAATTGACCATCATACTTGGTTAAATCCAAACGGTTAAGATGGCAATGGCTATCAGTAAACATAAACAATCTCGTTAATAAAAATCAATAAATGGAATTTTTTAGAATAAGAATTTAGTAATCGTAATAGTATTAATTGTTCTGATAAGCATGCTTTTCAAGTCGTGTTTAAAAACACCTTTATAAGTATTTTTAAATCTTTTTATTATCAGAGTATTTTTTTAAAGAATACCTTTTTAAAGAGCTTACATTTAGAGGGCAGTTATCAATGCAGTTATCAATTTAATGGCACCACGCGCATTACTTCTTCTATGGTGGTTACGCCTTCGCTAATACGCTTTGCTCCTGATAAACGCAGTGGCTGTACGCCTTCACGGTAGGCTTGCTGCTTAAGCACATCTAAATTAGCATCGGCTGCGACCAGTTTCTTTAGCTCATTCGATAATGGCATAATCTCGTATAGCCCAACGCGACCTTGATAACCCGTATGGCGACAGTGCTCGCAGCCCTGCGCCTTATAAACTTGTGCTGGCACTGGGGCGCGCCAAGGCTGTACCAATTCTTGCCATTGAATAGCTATTTCACTATCTGCTTCCACATCAACTGCTTGCTTACAATGCGGGCATAATATCCGTAATAAGCGCTGCGCCATGACGCCCAATATCGTTGCTGAGGTTAAAAACGGCTGAATACCCAAATCGTGCAGACGAGTGATAGAGCTTGGTGCGTCGTTGGTATGTAGCGTTGAGAGCACCAAATGCCCAGTCAAGGATGCTTGTACTGCCATATTTGCGGTCTCAGCATCACGAATCTCACCAACCATAATGATATCTGGATCTTGACGCATCAAAGAGCGAATACCGTCGGCGAAATGCAAATCAACGCCTGGATTGACCTGCATTTGATTAAAGGCTGGCTCAATCATTTCAATCGGGTCTTCAATAGTACAAACGTTGACCTGCTCAGTGGCGAGCTGCTTAAGGGTACTATATAAAGTGGTGGTTTTACCCGAACCCGTCGGACCAGTGACCAATATAATGCCATTTGGATGCGCGGTCAGCTCATGCCAAGTTTCCAACTGCTTACCCGATAAGCCAAGCTGTGCAAATGAGCGCACCAGTACTTCTGGGTCAAATACCCGCATCACAAGCTTTTCACCAAAAGCGGTCGGCATGGTAGAGAGGCGCAGTTCCGTCTCTAACCCTTTTGGTGTCCGCGTCTTTAAACGTCCATCTTGTGGTTTGCGTTTTTCTGCCACATTCAGCCGCCCTAGTATTTTAATACGTGCGGTCACCGCCACTATAATAGCGAGCGGCATCTCATACACACTATGCAGCACTCCATCAATACGAAAGCGCACCTTGCCTGTCTCGCGGCGTGGCTCTAGATGAATATCACTAGCACGCTGCTCAAAGGCATATTGCAACAGCCAATCGACCACTTTGACAATATGTTGGTCATTGGCATCGGGATTGGCATTATCGCCTAGCTGCAGCAAAGCTTCGACGTTGGTGACGTCCGCGGCGGCGCGCTTATGTAAGGAGTTTGCCCCTGCAATCGCTTGCGTGACTTGATAAAACTCTTGCCGATAGCGATTGATTTGCTCAGGATTAATAAAGACCGTACGATAGCTTTTTGACTTTATGAGCTTTTCAATATTGCCATGCCAATCGGTATAAAACGGTTGATCGGTACCAATAACCACCTCATCAAGTGTCACTTCAATCGGTAAAATATGCTGCGATCGCGCATACTCAAACGACATTAGTCGCGTCACTGCCGGTACATCGACCTTTAACGGATCAATACGAACTAGCGGCATATCTGCTTTGGCAGCCAACCATTGATTGAGCCACGCCAGCGTTAATTTATTCTCAGAATTACTATCAAGCGCATGACCATTTGGTAGCCCAAACTCACTAATCGTCAAGAGCGGATGCTGCGCCTTATTACGGCGGCTGGTAATGACGAGATTATAGCCCCGCTGATCAATCACCCTGTCTGCCAACAATTCATCTAGGCACCAACGTAAATCAATCACTATCGAATATTTTTGAGCAGGCATAGTTGTCTTCTTCTATGGTTTAGAGCATTTGGTCGGCGGCGATATTTACTATAACTCTGATATTTACTTTAATTCTATTATGACAATATTCGTTATTTGTAATTCACCTGATTCCAGCAATTGAAAGCTGACATCAACAGACTTATAGCGCATGACAAATGACGTATTTATATCGCTGCGACGATAAGCAGGACGCGGGTCTTGTGCAATTAATGCTTTGATATTATCGAGATCATCTATAAGCAGCTGTTTCTGCGTTTTATAAATAACCGCTTCGACCGTTAGTTTTTCATTTTGAGTATTTTCTATTTTATTATAAATATGTTGCTTATCTATAATTTGTAAAAATTGCTTATAGGCAAATTCAGTGATTACCGCATCTAACAGATGCGGCGCAGCGGGCGCAAAGCCACTTTTTGCTTCAAGTAGCGCATCACTATAAGCCACATAAGGCTTGATATCGATGATTGGTGTACCATCTATCATATCAGCACCGCTAATGATAAGTAACACTCGCCCTTCTACAATCTCAATGCGTTCAATTTTTACCACAGACAATCCAAGCGCGGATGGACGATACATACTGCGACTGGCAAACACGCCGATTTTTTGATTGCCACCCAAGCGTGGCGGGCGAACTTGCGGGCGAAAAGCGCTATCGACTTTCTCTTGCTGATTATGGTTATCTAAACTGGTCTGCTTGTCTTTATATAACTTGTCTTTATATAGATAGTTATGATGAAACTGCCAACTGACCCAAATGTGGCTAAAATCTTCCAATCCGATAAATGCGGCTGGCGTATCATACGGCGTGAGCATCTCAATCACACTGGTAAGCGCCACCAAATTTGGCTGCCTTGGGGCGCCAAATTTTTGCGACAGCGGTGCACGGTGGTAGCCAATAATAGGCGAAATATGATGGCTTAAATGTGCCGTAGTCTGACAAGTCATAAATCCAATCCCAAAAAATAAATGGCTGATAATAAATGGCACGCGCCAATCATAGAAAATTATTCGCTAACGATATTCCATTTTATCATGCTACAGACAGGCAGCCAGACGGATTTTTACTTTAAAGTTTGTTATGATGAGCGAGAAATTTATTGAGAATGGCTTGCATTCATACAGTTGCACTCACAAAGCCTTCATTCATAAAGTACGGGCATCAAGACTTACTCTTATGAACAAGGCTGATTTGATAAAACCTGACGTCTTATAAAACTTGATAATAATGTTAAAATAACGGTTTTTTGCTGGCGTCATTTGCTTGTCTGACTCAATAAACGCTTTATTTTATTAAAACGTTACATAACGTTGAACTTATTAAACTTTTTTATTTAACACAGATTTCAATTGGCGAATACACATTACCACTTACTAACGAGGGCTTTATGTCAAAACTCCGCACCGAAACGGTCACAGAGGTTCATCATTGGAATGACTCTCTATTCAGCATTAAAACCACGCGTGACGATGGCTTACGCTTCCGTAATGGCGAGTTTGCGATGATTGGTATCGTTGTCGATGGTAGACCGCTATTGCGCGCTTACTCGATTGCCAGCCCTAATTATGAAGAGCATCTGGAATTTTTCTCTATTAAAGTACAAGACGGTCCATTGACCTCGCGTTTGCAGCATATCAAAGTGGGCGATGAGTTATTGGTCAGTAAAAAACCGACTGGCACTTTGGTACTAGATGATTTATTACCGGGTAAGCATTTATATATGCTATCAACCGGTACAGGGCTTGCGCCATTTTTAGCCTTGTCACGTGACCCTGAAGTCTATGAGCGTTTTGATAAGATTATTTTGGTACACGGCGTACGTCAGGTCAAAGACTTGGCTTATCGCGAGATGTTCGAAGAAGAACTGCCAAACGACGAAATATTTGGTGAAGAGTTTCGCGAGAAGTTTATCTACTACCCTACGGTCACCCGTGAAGAGTTTAGAAATACCGGCCGTATCACTGACCTGATGAAGTCTGGTAAATTTTTTGAAGATATTGGTCTGCCCCCTATGAATAAAGACGACGACCGTGTCATGATTTGCGGTAGTATGCCGTTTAACGCTGAAGTGTCAGCGATTTTGGACGATTTTGGTCTCACCGTTTCTCCACGCATGGGTGTACAAGCGGATTATGCTGTCGAACGCGCCTTCGTTGGTTAAAATGAATTTTTATCGTAAATATGATAAATAATTCTTGACGCTCGAAAATAGGCTGCTATAATACGCAGCCTATACAGAGATAACCCTGTAGCCCAATTCGATACAGTCTAGCATTAAAGACTTTATCACCTAACACGCCGGTGTGATGGAATTGGTAGACATGACGGATTCAAAATCCGTTGCCTTTAAAAGCGTGTCGGTTCAAGTCCGACCACCGGTACCATATACGAAACCCTCGCAATCTATCGATTGCGAGGGTTTTTTATTGCTTGCTGTTTAAAAATATACTTCTTATCAAAAAAACGACCACGCTAATTAGCTTAGCGTGGTTGTTTTTTAACAGTGGAAAGTATATTCAATTCTACTCGGCTTCATCCAACAATTTATTAACCGCATCTGCCATGGCGTCATCTATGATGCTGTCTTCTATATAGTCCACTAGCTCATGGATAGTGGTCAAATCCATTTCCCGAATACCCAAGCTTGCCAATTGCTCATTAATAGATGCCAAGCTCTCAGTATCTTCAGCATTATCTAATAACTGCTCATCAAAACTGTCACTGACAAACCAGTATATTTTTTCTAACAAACTCTCTCTTTTAGTCAAGGTAGAATAATTATCACCATGAATAAACAAATTAAAATGATAAGGCATTTCTACCTCATTGATAAAAAAAGTACGCTTACATTCTAGGGTATAGGCTTGTACTTGTTTCTCTTCAGCGCTTTCGCTCTCTACTTCGCTGTCATCTTGTTCAATCTCTTCTTCTACCAAGCCTTCTAATATTTGATAGTGCCCGACTTTGACTTTGTGATTATAAATAATGCAAGAGTCAGCAATAGCATCGAAAATCACAGCACTGATATCTAAGGTATGGTCGTCGATATCATAAAAAGCTTTTAAAAAAGGTAAGAACTCTGTAAGTTTGTTTTCTGGCACTTCGGTCAGAAACTGCTGCTCGTAAATGGTAATCATGTCTTCAGGCGAATAGGTATTGGCGGTATTGGTCTCATTTCTGCCCGTTGGTTGCAAAGGTATAAGATTATATGGATTATTATTGGTCATACAGGACTGCCTTTTTATTTAAGTAAAATGTATGGAATTTCTTCTATTAAAAACGCTAGTAGCGTCTAAAACCACGCTTTCTATACGTCTTTTGTGGGCGGAAATCTATGTTATCTATTATCTCTTATTCAGCTACTTTTAGATATATCGTTTACTGGTTCAAATTAACCAAAAAAACCACCCTAATCAGCTTAGAGTGGTTTTTGGTTCAACTAATAGTATTTGAGTTTATCTTAAAATGCCCCTCGCTAATTGGCCATTTGTACTTTATGTTGCTTACGAATGCTGGACCCATCTTTGCAACTGATGGTGATACCTGTGAAGCCAAATAATATCGTGAGCAATAGCGATAAATAACAGAAGAAGGCATAAGGTAAATAATCAAGTACGGGAACACCTAATGCTTGGCTGATAAACACCCCGCACACACTCCAAGGTACTAATGGATTGATAACCGTGCCCGCATCTTCGATGGTACGCGATAGGTTTTTGGGGTGTAAGTTTAAACGCTCGAACGTCGGGCGAAACGCAGTCCCTGATAATAAGATACTCAAATACTGCTCACCAATCAGCACGTTAATGCTTAGAGCCGCCATCGCCGCGGCAAAGATGGCACGACCTGAACTTGTCAGCATATGTCTAATGCCTAACAATAACGCTGGCAAGATGCCCAAGGCACGTAATAAACCGCCCAAACTTAACGCCAATATCACAATAGTCTGCGTAAAGAACATACTTTGCATACCACCACGTGAAATCATACCTGCCACTTCGCCTAGCTCTAAGTTTTCGGCAGGCGTATAACCAGCGAACAGATAGCCGCCTAGCTGACCTATGCTTGGGCTACTATGCAGATAAGTAATCACTAAAGCGGTCGCAATCGTACAAATGATGGTATAGATGGCATTTACTCGGCATAACGCTAACACTACTAGCACGATAAACGGCAGCACCGCATAACCATGGACTAAGCCGCTATCGACCAATTGCGATTGCAATAAGGTCACTTGACCCAAATCGCCAGTACCCGTCTGCCCAGAAAAATACCAAAACAGGCCAGCTGTAATGAGCCACGCTGGTACCGTGGTATACATCATATTGCGAATATGCTCGAATAAATCGATACCGACGACAGAAGAAGCAAGCGTACAAGTATCTGACAAAGGCGACATTTTATCGGCAAAAAAGGCACCCGAAACTACCGCGCCAGCAGCAATGGCGACGTTGGCATCAAAGGCATTGCTCATACCAATAAAAGCCACACCTAGCGTCGCGGCTGTGGTCAAACTACTGCCTAAAGCCACCCCGATAATTGAGGTCAAAACAAAAGCAGAAATATAATAATACTGTGGCGAGATAAGATCGAAACCATAATACATAATGGTAGGAATAGCGCCTGACATCATCAGCGCTGCGACCAGCAAACCAATAAAAAATAATAAATAAATAGCACCGATACCACTGACAACGCCCGACGACATCTGCTCTTGCATCTTCTCAAAGCTTAGACCTTTATACATACCAAGGCCTAATAAAACAACGATAGCAAGCATCAATGACAGATGCGGCACCCAGCCAAAGCCGATCATGGTGACACCCATAATCGCGATGACAACGCTAGCAATGATAAAAGCTACCTTAGGAGATAGCTCGGTAAGTACTTGTGGAGGCATAACACATCCTTATGGTGCCATCATATATATTCTGGCGTTAGGGTTGGTTTTGGGTAGGACAAGTTTAATGAGTTGCAATGATTATTGCCAGTCTCCTCACTTACCCAGTAGGCTATCGGTCTTTGCTGCCATGACAAAATCATTGCGATGCAGACCTTTAATGCTATGTGACCACCAAGTGACGGTCACCTTGCCCCACTCTACCAAAATACCCGGATGATGCCCCTCTGCTTCAGCGATGTCTGCAAGCTCGTTGGCAAATGCCATCGCTGTAACGAAATTCTTGAATTTATATTGACGCTGTAATTGCTTGATGCCGTCGACTTCGATGGGCGACCAATCAGGGATTTGTTGTAATAGCTCGCGTGCCTCTGTGTCATCGACGGTTGGAGCGCCGATACGGCAGGCTTCACAGCTGGCTTGTGATAATGTCGTCATTATAATGTCCTTTTAAGTTAACTATTATTTTTTTAATACAGTTACGTCCGTGTTAATGCTGTTTTTTACAACATCGTTCATTTAACAATGCAGGTTTTTTTATTCATTAAGAGTTTTTTGGCGCATAAGTCGGTTCAAACAATCCAAGTGACATCGCTTGTTTAACTAGTCCCATAATATCGCTATCGACGATATCGAACAGCATATCTAAATCATCAATGACATAATAAATCGGCTGAATATGATCAATACGATAAGGCGTACGTAACACATCAAGCAAATCAAATGGACGGTGTTCTGGCTGATTTTGAGGTTGCTGCTGATGCTTAGATTGGTGTAATTTCTCGCTACCACTAAGCGCATAAACCGTTTCAGAAGGCGAGCTTAAAATACCGCCGCCATAGATACGGCGATTGTCAGGACGACTACCAACCAAACCAAACTCAATGGTAAACCAATAAAGCCGTGCTAAAAACCATCTTTCCTCTTTACTGGCATTCAAGCCCAGCTTGCCATACGTCTCATTAAAAGCCGCAAACGCAGGGTGGGTCAGCAGCGGACAATGGCCAACGATTTCATGAAAGATATCGGGCTCTTCGATATAGTCCATGTCTTCGAAGCGACGAATAAAGGTCGCCACAGGAAAGCGTTTATTTGCTAGCAATTTAAAAAACTTACCAAAGCTGATAAGCGCAGGAACGGCAGCGGTTTGCCAGCCGGTAGTGGCTTGCAGGATTTCGTCAATATCATGTAGCTGCGGGATATGCGTCAATGGCAGGTTTAGCTTTTCTAAGCCTTCTAGATAAGCTGAGCAGGCACGGTTGGGTATTTGCGTGGCTTGACGTTCAAGCAGCGCCTGCCACATAGCATTTTCATCGGCACTATAATGAATATGACCCTGACTGTCTGGCTGGCGCGAGACGTAAGGCTGCTTTTTAGCAGGTGAATCGGTATAGCTAGAACCATTAGCGCCGAGAGCTTTTGAAGTAACACTCTTGGCACTAAGAGCTTGATGGATAGAATTGTTAGCTTGTAGGCGTTCCATGCCTGTGTTCCTTTTATTAGCGTTAGCACATTTACTTTTCGTCAGCAAACCCCAAATCTAGGTGTTTTGGACTTACCCTCTTAAGCCGTACTTTGCTCATTAAGGACAAGACAAATTCCTTTTGCCCTGCCCATTGATTACTTTTATTGATCTAAAATCCGACTAGAAACTATGGCGTTTCAGTCTCTGGCTGACCAACCGTACCGCGACGAACTTGGTCACGCTCGATAGATTCAAACAGCGCTTTAAAGTTACCTTCACCAAAACCATCCTCGTAATCACCTTTACGTTGGATAAACTCAAAGAAAACTGGGCTACCCAGAATAGTTTCAGAGAAAATCTGTAGCAATAAACGTGGTTTGCCACCTTCAGTCGTACCATCTAGCAAGATACCACGCATCTGTAGCTCTGAGACATTCTCACCATGGTTTGGTAAACGCTCGCTTAGCATGTCGTAGTAAGCCGCATTTGGTGCGGTCATTAGCGGAATGCCAGCAGCTTTTAGCTTATCGATACTGGCGAATAAATCATCACTGGCTAAAGCAATATGCTGAATACCTTCGCCATTAAAATGCATCAGATATTCTTCGATTTGTCCGCCGCCTTGCTTGGACTCTTCATTTAATGGGATACGGATTTTGCCATCAGGAGCGGTCATCGCTTTACTGGTCAGCCCGGTATACTCGCCTTTGATATCAAAATAACGGATTTCGCGGAAGTTAAAGATGCGCTCATAAAAGTTTGCCCAATAGGCCATACGACCGCGATAAACGTTATGCGTTAGATGGTCGATGACTTTAAAGCCATAACCGATAGGGTTTCTGTCAACGTCTGGCAAAAACTCAAAATCGACGTCATAGATAGATTCGCCGTCTTTAAAACGGTCAATCAGATAAATGAGAGAGCCACCGATGCCTTTGATAGCAGGCAGTCTTAACTCCATCACCCCTGTTGGCACATCTACTGGCTGCGCGCCTTTTTCAATCGCCAGCTCATAAGCCTTTTTAGAATCCTTGACCCGAAAACCCATGCTGCAAGCCCCTGCTCCATGTTCTTCAACGAAGTAACTGGCTTGACTTTTTGGCTCACGGTTAATGATAAGGTTAATATCACCTTGACGGTATAAAGCAACGTCTTTTGAGCGATGATTGGCCACATGGGTAAAGCCTAGCTGCTCAAATAATTCTGCGACGGCTTGTGGTTGAGGTGAGGCGAACTCGACAAAATCAAACCCTTGCAATCCCATTGGGTTTTCAAATAAATCTGCCTTTAACTCTGACATTGTCATCATCCTTAATTTCAATTGGTGGTATAAATCGCTAAAAATTAGCAAAAAATAAGTTTCATCAAGTATTCCTATTGACGAGTGAGTTATATTAGATTAGCTTGATTTATAAGACTAATCGTTTTTTTTGATTTATTTATCAGGTTTCCTTATGAATATCAGTATTCGCCAATTGACCGCTTTCGTCAGCGTCGCTGACAATGGCAGTTTTACCCGTGCCAGTGAGCAGATGCATTTAACGCAATCTGCCGTCAGTGGTTTGATTAAAGAGCTCGAATCTAGCCTCGGTATCGTGTTGTTTGATCGCACCACGCGCCAGCTGTCTTTATCTGTCGTCGGGCATCATTTATTACCGCAAGCGAGGCGTATCTTAAATGAGATGCAGCTGTTTGAAAATGAAGCCAGTAGTTTGACAAGTTTGGCGCAAGGTCAGGTGCGACTTGCCGTCTCGCAGTTTGCCGCATCTTCCATGCCAGCGGTCATTGCCCAATTTGCTAAAGTCCATCCCGATATCAGCGTATCTTTGCTTGATTGTTCGGCAGAAAATGTCTTAGAACACATTCAGAACATCGAGGTGGATTTGGGCGTCGGTACTGAGCGTGGCTTTATGGAATCAGAGGATGACATCAGCGCCGATTTGTTATATCAGCTGCCTTTTTGTGTGGTAATGCCTGATAGCCACGTGCTAGCGCAAAAATCTGAAATTATTTGGCAAGACTTGGTAGGTATTCCACTTATTACATTACAAGGTCCATTTATTGAGCAAGTGACCGCTGAGCTTGATGAGAGTATCGCCAACCATATCCAGCAGGCGCGCTATAAAGTCAACTTTATGTCCACTGCCCTTGAGATGACCCGTCAAGGTTTTGGTATTACCTTGTGCTTGCCTTATATGCCGGAGGTGATAGATTGGGTTAGCGCCAACGGCTTGCAAATGCGCCCATTGGCACAACCAGTCAAAATGCGCCGCTTTTTTATTTACCAACGCTCCTCACGCGCATTATCACCCGCCAGCATTGCCTTTAAGCAATTTTTGCAGGCTTACTTCGCCAGTCATTTTGATGATTTGCAGAGTGTTTGAGCTCTCTTAATCAAATCATTACTTAAGTTTGGCAAAGGCTCAAATTCAGCAAAAAACTTGCCAATAAACAAAAAAATGCGTTAATTAATCAGTATCACTGAATCTAACGTTGAGTTAATCGCCAAACTGGTTTATGCTTTTTAACGCCTTAACTCATATCCCTTGTAAGGAAAAAAAATGTTTGAACGTATCGATTATTATGCCGGTGACCCGATCTTAGGATTGATGGACAAATTTGCCGCCGACACCAACCCAGATAAAGTCAATTTAGGCGTGGGCGTTTATTATGATGAGGATGGCAAATTGCCAGTCCTTGAGTGTGTCAAAACGGCTGAAGAGCGTATTGCAGACCCAATCTCTCCTCGTCCTTACTTGCCAATGGCCGGCTTACCCGGGCACCGTAAAGGCTGTCAAGAGTTGCTATTTGGCAAAGACGCTCAAATCTTACAAGACGGTTTGGTGGCGACCATCGCCACTATCGGTGGTTCTGGTGCCTTAAAAGTGGGCGCAGAATTCATCCATGAATGGTTCCCGCAGTCTAAGTGCTACGTCAGCGACCCAACGTGGGGCAATCACATTGCTATCTTTGAAGGCTCGGACGTCGAAGTCGGTAAATATCCGTACTATGACAAAGCGACCAGCAGCATCAAGTTTGATGAGATGATTGCTTTTTTTGAAACCTTGAACAAAAACGATGTCGTCTTACTGCACCCTTGTTGCCATAACCCAACCGGTATGGATTTAACTCGTGAGCAGTGGGATACCGTGCTAAATGTCATTCAAGCGCGTGAGCTGATTCCATTTATGGACATTGCTTACCAAGGCTTTGGCGAAGATATGGACAGCGACGCTTACGCTATACGTAAAGCGGTCGAAATGGGTCTACCAGTATTTGTGAGTAACTCATTCTCTAAAAACTTATCGCTATATGGCGAGCGTGTCGGCGGTCTATCAGTCGTTTGCCCAACAGTAGATGAGACTGAGCGCGTCTTTGGTCAGTTGAACTCTACGGTACGTCGTATCTACTCAAGCCCACCATCACACGGTGGTCGCGTGGTCGATATCGTCATGAACGACGAAGCGCTACATGAGCAATGGGTTGGCGAAGTATATGCGATGCGTGACCGCATCAAGTCTATGCGCTCAAAGCTCAAATCAGTATTGGAAGAAAAAATTCCTGGTCGCAACTTCGATTACTTAACTGAGCAAAACGGCATGTTTAGCTTCACAGGTCTAACGCCAGAACAAGTCGAGCAACTACAAAGCAAGTATGGCATCTACATGGTATCGAACTCACGTATGTGTGTTGCTGGCCTAAACAGCAGTAATATCGATTATGTTGCCAATGCGATGGTCGACGTCTTAAAAGATTAATTACCTGACGCGATTAAATAAAAAACTAATTAAGAAAAAGGCTGGGTTATTTCTCAGCCTTTTTTTATGCCTGATACTTTCTAAAAAACTGCATAAAAAAACCTTGCAATGTATCAAGCTATAAATTACATTATGCGTAAGTAGTTAATTATAACGTAATTCAATATATACTTTAGCAAGGAGCTCCCCATGTCAACGATTGACACAAATCTCACTTCATTTATCGATATCGCCGCTGATTCTGACTTCTCAATTCATAACCTGCCTTACGGTATCTTTAGTGATACTGTTGACGGTAAGCGTCGCGCTGGCGTCGCTATCGGTGAGCAAGTGCTGGATTTGTCGGTACTTGAAGCAGAAGGTTTATTGAGTTTAGATGGCGGCTCTTACTTTGATCAGCCAACGCTTAATGCCTTTATTGATTCTGGTCGCGATAATTGGACCAAGGCTCGTACAACCATTCAAATGCTCTTGTCTAATGATAATGATACCTTGCGCGACAATACTGATTTACAGAAAAAAGCCCTGTTTAAGCAAGCAGACGTCACCATGTATCTGCCCGTTCAAGTGCCAGGCTTTACCGATTTCTATTCTTCAAAAGAACACGCAACCAACGTTGGCACCATGTTCCGTGACCCAAATAACGCCTTACTCCCTAACTGGACTGAAATGCCAGTCGGCTATAACGGACGCGCCAGCACCGTTATCGTTAGTGGCACTGATGTGATACGCCCATCTGGTCAGCTGAAACCCAATGCTGATGAACGCCCTATTTTCTCCCCTTGTAAGCGTTTGGATTTTGAGCTTGAAACCGCATTTGTCGTTGGTAAAGGCAATAATATTGGTCAACCGATTGCAGTCGATGAAGCCGCGTATCATATTTTTGGCATGGTATTACTCAACGATTGGTCAGCCCGCGATATTCAAAAATGGGAGTATGTGCCTTTAGGTCCATTTAATGCCAAAACGTTTGCTTCTGAAGTATCGCCTTGGATTGTGACCATGGATGCCTTAGCACCCTTTAAAACCTCATGCCCAACGCAAGAGCCAGAACCACTGGCTTATCTAAACGAAAAAGATTCTGATAATAGCTTTGATATCACTCTATCGGTCGAGCTATTACCTGAAAATGCTGACGAAGCCACTGTGGTTTGTGAGACCAACTTTAAATATATGTATTGGTCAATGGCGCAGCAGCTAACCCACCATACCATCACGGGTTGTAAAGTAGAAGTCGGCGATATGATGGGCTCAGGTACGATTTCAGGACCGACGCCGGACTCTTATGGCTCAATGCTAGAGATTGCGTGGAATGCGACCAAGCCCGTCAGCCTTAAAGGCGGTGAGACACGCAGCTTTATCGAAGATGGCGATACCGTGATTATGAAAGGCTACAGTGAAAAAGACGGAATTCGTGTCGGCTTTGGTGAAGTGCGTGGCAAAGTACTGCCTGCTCTGACATTTGATTTTGACAAATAGCAGTCGAATATAAAATAGGCGTACAAATAAACGGAACACACTGTCAGATAATTATTACCTGTTAATGATGCTCTGACAGTCTATTAAATCGCATGCTTTATCAAAAGGACATTGATATGAGTTTTAAAATAGAAAAAATCCATCATGTGGCCTATCGCTGCAAGGATGCTAAAGAAACCGTCGAATGGTATAAAAAATACCTAAATATGGATTTTATCTTAGCATTTGCTGAAGATCATGTGCCTTCAACCAAAGCCTTTGACCCTTATATGCATGTTTTTTTAGATGCTGGTAATGGTAATGTCTTAGCGTTTTTTGAAGTGCCCAATCAGCCTGAAATGGGCTTTGACCCCAATACGCCAAACTGGGTGCAACACTTAGCCATGAAGGTAAAAGACCGTGATGCCTTAATGGCTGCTAAAAAACATTTAGAAGAAAATGGTATTGATGTGGTTGGCGTGACCAATCACGGTATCTTCCATTCTATCTATTTCTTTGATCCTAATGGCCATCGTATGGAGCTCACCTACGATGATATTACCGCAGAAGAAAAAGTCTCGATGATTACTGAAGAGATGAAGTATGAGATGTTAGAAGAGTGGTCACGTACTAAAAGGGCACCCGCTCACACTCAGTTTTTACATGCAGAGGAACTGGCGCAAGCACGAGAAGTCGCGCCTGCTGGTGAGTAATAGCTCGAACGATATTATAAGGATTAAACCGCATCGGCGCACCACAAATTCATCAACAAATTGCTGAGATTGTCTTAGTTATGCGGCTTAATTACACAATCTGATAACGCTGTGCGATGGCCAATATTTTCTCAACCACATTCTGTTGCTCACTCATTGGTAACTGCTCTGTGGTGCCAATAATAGTGATGGCATATTCTAATGGCAAATTGTCAGCAGATGACTGGTCATTAGCTGATAAATTATTATTAGAGGACTGAGTAACGGTGCTAAGCTGCGGTACGATAATAGGAATGGTGATGGCATTGATGCCCATGAGCATATCACCAGTGACCGTTGCGTAGCCTTGGGTACGAATCTTAGCTTGTAATTGGCTGAAATTCC
Organism: Psychrobacter immobilis; assembly: GCF_904846175.1. Taxonomy (GTDB): domain Bacteria; phylum Pseudomonadota; class Gammaproteobacteria; order Pseudomonadales; family Moraxellaceae; genus Psychrobacter; species Psychrobacter immobilis_E. The sequence goes on from NZ_CAJGZM010000001.1 coordinate 402,347, forward strand.
GCCATTTTTCTGCGATGGCAGCTTGATTGTCTGTCTGCCATTCAGCTATCACCAATGGCTGAATAACGGCATCTGGCTGATAGCTAGCAAATAGCTGCCCTGTCGCCGACGTCGTCAACGGCATACGTGAGCCAATTCTAGTAATGATACTGATTGGACTATCTGGCTCAACAGACTGAATGATAATCGGACCTTCACTAAACCATTTGGCAATCTGCACGCCGCAGTGTAGCGTGTCTTTAATTTCATTAGCGATATGGGTTAGGCGCTCCAAGATATTGTTTTGATTAAACCCAGTATGCCCTAATGCTGCCAGTGCATTAACGCGCACGCCAAGCCCATAACGACCATCGCTGAGCTGGCGCGCATAATTTTTGCGAATAAGACTGACCAGATAGCGATGACATTTGGCTGGATGCATTTGTATCGCTTGAGCAATGTCTTTTAGCATCATAGGCTCATTATGATCAATAAGGACGTCTAATACTGATAATCCAATTTCAAGTGACTGAACGCCACCTTGGTTTTTAGTGGTTGTCGTAGAATGGTCTGTCAGGTTTTCAGATACTGGCATGTTTTGCTCAATCAATGGTTTACTCACGGAAATTTCATAACAATACGACTTAACAATGCTTATCTTTGATTATATAACATAAGCGTGCTATCAATAATTATAACCATTTATGGCATCAACAACCTACCATTATAAAGGGAATTCATAATGATGAAGCTATATAGTTACTTTCGCAGCGGAACATCACATCGCACTCGTATCGCGCTAAACCTTAAAGGTTTGGCGTATGAGTATATCGCTGTTAACTTGGCAGAAGACCAACAGCTTGAGTTAGCGTTCGAAGCTATTAATCCACAAGGATTGGTGCCCGTCTTACAGGTCGGCGATTTACTGTTATACCAAAGCCCTGCTATTTTAGAATGGTTAGAAGAGGTTTATCCTGAGACGCCGCTATTGCCTAAAGACGCCACTGGTCGTATGCAAGTACGTGCGCTAAGTGCCATGATTGGCTGTGATATTCATCCCATTAACAATCGCCGTATTTTACAATATCTGCGTAATGAGCTGTCGTTACACGAAGATAAAGTTATAAAATGGTGTAATCGCTGGATAAATGAGGGTTTTTCGGCGTTAGAAAAACACTTGGCACAAGATAACAGCCGTGGAAAATTTTGCTACGGTGACAGCCCTACTTTTGCAGATTGCTATTTGATTCCGCAAGTCTCATCGGCAAGGCGCTTTAAAGTAGATTTAAGTATTTATCCTAATATCGCCCAGATTGACGCACACTGTCGCACACTTAAAGCCTTTGCAGATGCTGACCCTATGGCTCAACCCGATGCAACCTAATGCACTAAGCGCTTAATATTGACAAAAAAATAGCCTCTATATTAGGAGGCCATTTTTTATAAATGAGTGGTCGCGTAAGATGTTACTCAAATTTTCATCTCATGCTGCGTAACTACACTTATTTTAATCGGTACCGCAAATAGCCAAGGTGTGCCGCAACTACAATAAAAGCAGCCGTTTTTAAAGGATACGATATAAGCGGTAAAATCGTTACCACAATGATCCATCATTGCTTGCTCATCACTTTCATCATCTACCGCACACCAGACTTGTTTATCACCACGCTCAAGTAGCGCACGCGTCAGATCGCTTCCTGTTATCTCACCATTCATGCCGAGCTCCTTAACTATACTGCACCATCGCTAAACCAACTGGCTTTTTGATAGTGGCTTTTATCCCTGCTCGCTCCCTGAGCATGATATGAGCTATAAGAATCTTTTTTCTGCCGATAAATAAAGGCAAAAAAAATGCTATCCATTTATTTGACCGATATTGCCTTTGCTAGATACTGTATTGTAAAACAATAGCAGCAAAACTGTAACATATAATAGCCTTATTCCTGATAAATGGTATTGACATGCCGATAAATGGTAATAAAACCTTTATTCAAACTACAAATAAAATATTGATAATACTGAATTCATTAGTTGCCAAGGTTTACCTTATTTTTAAAGATATTTTCATAAACCATTTTAAACATACTGAAAGACGCTAAAACGACAGATGATAAAATTAAAGGATTGAAATCAAAGCATTAAAAAAAGATATGAAATCAGGTAAAATAGTGGCTATGACTGCTCCTACTCAACCTAGCCTTCGTAAAATTATTCATATAGACATGGACGCGTTTTATGCCAGCGTAGAACAGCGCGACTTTCCTGAGCTGAGCGGTAAGCCCTTAGTCGTCGGTGGCGACCCAAATGGTCGCGGGGTGGTTGCGGCGGCCAGTTATGAAGTGCGTAAGTTTGGTGTACGCTCCGCCATGTCGTGTTATGAAGCACGTAAACGTTGCCCCGACGTCATATTTGTCAGACCACGCTTTGATATTTACCGCGCGGTCAGTCAAGATATACGCCGCATTATGCACAGTTTAACGCCACTCGTTGAGCCCTTATCGTTAGATGAGGCCTATCTTGATGTGACGGGACTCAGTGTGCATCAAGGCTCAGCCACGCTAATGGCAAATTGGCTACGAGCGCAAATTCTAGAGCAGACAGGACTCAATGCCTCTGCAGGAGTGTCCTTTAATAAAATGCTCGCCAAGATTGCTTCTGATATCAATAAACCCAATGGCACGGCAGTGATCACGCCAGCAGATGCCGATGCTTTTATTAGCTCATTACCTATTGAGCGTTTTCATGGGATTGGCAAGGCAACTGCTAGGCGCTTGCATGTAATGGGTATCAGTAACGGTGCTGACCTTCGTCGCACGCCTGCTACAGTATTGGTCAATGAATTTGGTAAGCGTGGACAGTTTTATCATGACATTGCTCATGGCCGTGACGAACGCCCCGTTAAATCGCAGCGTATCCATAAGTCGGTTGGTTCCGAGACCACTTTTAGAGAGAATTTAAGCCGCGATGATGAGCTACGCCTACAAATCTATGAACAAAACGCCGATGCTTTTAACCAGTTGCATAAAAAACAGCTCATCGCCTATACCATTATTCTTAAAATCAAATACGCCGATTTTACCCAAATCACCCGCTCACATACCTTATCTACCGCTTTTGATAGTGCCGAATCTGCCCACTACTGGCTTGATAAGCTGTTTTTAGATATTCCGCGCTTGTTGCCTATCAGGCTAGTCGGTGTGACTTTCTCTTCGTTAACGCTTGCTACTCAAATATTGCCACAATTAAATTTATTTGAATAAAGTCGTTCAACCTTTCTAAGCAAAGCCACGACTTTTCTAGATTCCAAATATTATACTTAGGCTATTTTGATTATTTGTCTTTATTTATGAATGGTAAGCGCTTAGGAAACCGTTCTTTCATATCCGCATTTCTGCTACAATTACCTCAAAATTCCTATCTATTGAAAGACCGACTATGACTGACTCTCAACCTATAAGCTTAGATGTTAATCTTGATAATACGGTTAATAACAGCAGTGATAAAAGCCTAAATAACGATATTAATAAGAACGATGACGTTTTAGACTACCTTAGCGTTGATGATTACGATTATGAGCTACCAGACAGCTTAATTGCTCGTTATCCACTGGCGCAGCGTTCAGCATCAAGATTGCTATATTTAGCCAAGAATACGCAAGCAAATACTAACAGTCAGATTTTAGACAAACACTTTTCTCAGCTGCCTGACTTACTAAATGCAGGCGATTTAATCGTCTTTAATGATACTAAAGTTATGAAAGCGCGCTTGTTTGGGCAAAAAGATACCGGCGGTAAAATTGAAGTACTTATTGAGCGTTTGGTTGATTTCTCAAACTTAGATAGGGCGGCTCTGCATTTACAAACGACAAATGGCCAAATCGTCAAACAAGAGCATATCGCCTTTTGTCATGTTAAAGCCAGTAAAGCACCCAAACTTGGGCAACAGTTGCAGATTGCTGATGGTCATATGCACGCTGTGATGATTGGTCGCCAAGATAACTTATTTATCTTAGCTTTTGAGGCGCCTATCCTGCCTGACTTAGAACGTTATGGTGAGCTGCCTATTCCGCCCTACTTTGAGCGCCACGCCGATGCGACTGACAATACCCGTTATCAGACGGTTTTTCATGATCCAGCCAAACTTGCCAGCGTCGCAGCGCCGACAGCCAGCTTACATTTTGATGAGCTCGTATTAGATAAGCTTGCCGCAAAAGGTATTAACACTGCTTTTGTTACCTTGCATGTTGGTGCTGGTACCTTTGCCCCTGTAAAAACAGACAACTTGCTCAATCATACCATGCATAGCGAATATGCTCACCTGCCCCAAGCCACCGCTGATCTCATTAACCAAACGCACGCTAATGGTAAGCAAGTGATTGCGATTGGAACGACGGTCACTCGAGTACTTGAGACTGCGTATCAAAAAACGGTGGTCAATGGAAAAGCACTTTCTAGTTGGGCGGGTGACACCGATATTTTTATTTACCCTGGGTTTAAGTTTGGCGTGATAGATAAATTGCTCACTAATTTTCATCTACCAAAGTCTACGTTGCTAATGTTAGTCTCAGCCTTTGCAGGTAAAGCAGCCATCGAACAAGCATATCAACATGCTATTAATACGCAATATCGCTTTTTTAGTTATGGTGATGCGATGCTGCTTGATAAAAAATTAAATTTGCCAGCGTAAACATTAAGCAAACAATTCATGTATTGTTGACAACAGCAGTGAAATAAACTGGTAAACTAAACGCTATTTTGTTATAACACCACAGATAACTCTCATTTTAAAGGGCTGCACATGTCTTGTCACTTATCTCATCGCCTGACTACGGTACATCGCTCAGTATCAATGGCGCTGCTTTATTCAGTCGGCTATGCAGCTCTTATGTCTAATGCCCAAGCAGCCACCATTGGCAAGACGGTTATTACTTCGGCTCAGCACGAACCTCTAGCCGCCAGTATTATGGTTACTGATATTAAGACCGCTGATTTTTCAGCAAGTTTGGCGAACTCTAGCATTTATCAGCAAATGGGCTTGACACCAACTGACTCAATGACAGTTCGTTTCCAACCGACTTCAGCCACTAGCGGACAAGTTTTTATCACGACCACCAAACCTATTTCTCAGCCTTTTGCAGATGTCGTTTTAGCGATTAATGATGGTACTCAGCGTAATGTTATTCCTAAGACGTTATTGATGCCTCTGAAAGACAGCTTACCAATTACTCCTACTAGCAGTAACGTTAGAGCAGCAAATAAACCCAACTTACCCATTGTTTCTACCACCAATGCTCAGCCATTAACGGTAAGAAAGGGCGCGCCGCCGCCATTACTATTAGCATCTAAGGCTTCATCTGTTGATTTGTCTGCTTCAAAAGCAACGGCTACAAGATTGCCAGCTTCTAGTATTCAATTACCGAGCAGCCAAACACTGAACCTTCAAACCGCCAATATTCAAGTACCTAAGACATTATCAAGTTTGTCAACAGCATCCACGATGACACTAATTAATACAACGCCCTCTACTGCTAATCGTTTGAATAATACTGCCGATATAAATAAAAATGTGGCTATTCAGGCAAATACGACTAATGCCAGCACCACCAGCGCTTTAGATAATACTAAAACTGCGCCAATTAATGAGCATGCGTTCGATATACTAAATATAAAAATTACTCGTCAGATACAGCTTAAAAATAATGATATTAGTAACAATACCATCATGGTGAATAAACCTATGGCACCAATGCTATATAAAGACGCCTCAACAGCTAAAATAAGCTCTGACAGTACGACGGTTGATAGTAACCCTTTAGGCAAAACATCCTCTAGTGAAGCTCCATATAGCAATAGCTCCTCTAATCAAGCTGCCTCGTCACAGAGCATAGCGTCGAACACATTTTCTATAAGTGCCAATGCTTCAATTGTAGAAAATACCACAGCTAACACTAGCGATAATAGTAGTGATATAAACTATACCGTACAGCGCAACGATAATTTATGGCTCATTGCTCAGCAAATCGCAGATAAAAATAACCTTGATGTACAAATCGTGATGAAAGAGATTCAAACACAAAACCCCAATGCGTTTATCAATAAAAATGCGGACCAGCTCAAAGCCGATGCTCAGTTAAGATTACCCAGATACGATGTCGTACCGTCACAAAAAAAGCTAAAGGCAGCTATCAATGAGCAAAGAAAGTATCATGCTAAGGCAAATACACCCCTTGTCAAGAAAACCACAATAGCAAAAACTGAAAGCGTGCAAGCGAAAGGAACTGAGAAACCAGCTATAAAGAAAACGCAGACACTACCAACTGCCCAGTTTTCTGTTCTCGCTCCTGGTCATGACGGTAGCGCAGATGGCACTAAAACTAAAGCAGGTATGGAAACGGGCAATGGGCTTAGCACAGATGTGTTAGATATTCTTAAGTCATCTCGAAAAAGTACCGCCGACCAAGCACAGCGTTTATCAAAGACCAACAGTACACTTGGCAGTTATACTAAAAAGCTGCAATTACAAAACCAAAAACTGGCGGAGCTACAAGCTCGTCTCGAAAAACTACGCAATCAATAATTGCCTGATCGATCAATGCCTTATGTTGCACTATTGATCTTAGGCGTGGGAGTAACTATGGACAACATGCTATATATTATCGCCGGCTTGGTACTTATTGTACTGATAGCGGTGTTGGTCATGCGCAAAAACAAAGCGCAAAAACCATTAGAACAGCCACGTATAAAGGCAGGAAAAACTGCGCCTAAAGCAGCTCCTACTCTAGCAGAAACAACTACTGACAAAAAATTTGATCATATTGAGATTGCGCAACGTTTCATGGATCAACAGCGTTATGACAAAGCCATTGAAACACTCAATCGCGGTCTCACTGAAACACCTAATAACAGCCAATTATCCCTTAAACTGCTTGCTGTTTATGCCACGATAGATCAATCTGATAACTTTAATAAAGTCTATGATTCTATTAAAGCTCATGCTGACGCAAAAAGCATTGCTCAAGCTGATGAATTAAAGGCCTTGCTGACTGAAGAACAAAATCAAGCAGCCATACGCGCTTTGCCAGCTGATAATGACCAAGATGCAGGTTTTGAAAGTATTGATTTTGATATACCGGCAAATAAAGTTGAAAATCAACACTCAGCTGTCGATGTCGATTTTGAAAAAGATGCTAGTCAGTCTACTACTTATAGCCCCGACTTAGCTGACAGCTCTGAAAACACTTTAGCGACTTCTAATGATTTCGATAATATTGAGCAAGTTTTTGAGCTTAGTCTGGATGACTTAGAAGAAGATAGTAGCGAGCCAGCCGTTACTAGCACGACATCTATTACTGATCTAGCTATCACTGATGAAGAATCTCTATCAACTTCTACTGCTAAAGAGGTAAATAGTAGAGAAAGTGCCAGTGACTCCGATTTTGATTTTGATTTCGACTTAGCGGAATCGCATGATACTTCTTCAGAAGCACCCATCATAACTTTGTCTAATGATTATTCTAACGACATTACATTAGATAATAATGAAGATTTCGTTTTAGATTTAGCGGATTTAGAAATTCAAACTATTGATGAAAACGTCAATAATGAAATCGCTACAGAAGCCACTCTAGTAGAGCAAGAAGATTTTACATTATCTCTCGACCCTAATGCTAGCATTGGTGCTATCGATACCTTTGCTGTAGCAGAGACAACGCCTTCGAGTGAAACCCCTGTTCTTATTGCAGACGATTTTGAAGATTTTAGTTTTGACGACAATGAAGCACAAGAGACGAATGAAGCGATCCATGAAACACCAAACACTGTAGTGTTCGATGACAATACTTTAATCGATGATGATTTTGACTTTGGTTCTTTGTCAGATGCTCCAACAGCGACGACGCCAGTTGACCTTGCAATTGAAATTGAAAGCAACGTTGACAGTGAAGTTATTGCTGAGCATGAGATTGAAAGCGCAGAAGATTTCTCATCACGCTTTGCCGCTGACTTTGATTTTGTCAAAACGTTAGACAGCAATCAAGTGACTTTAGACTTAGCCGGTCAGTACGTACAGCTGGGCGAATATGACAGCGCCAAACGCTTACTTAATGAAGTCATAAGTCAAGGTACGAGCGAGCAACAAAGCCAAGCGCAAGCATTATTAGATCGCACTGCGTAAAGAGTAGCATTTTCTATTATCAGCAAGTATTCTATTATTATAAGAATACTTGCTGATTTTTTTTGTATTGAACCTTTATACTATTTATTATTAAGTTATTATTAAGCGTCCTATCATTACTCATTATTTTTGCTAGAACGCTCTAAGACTTAGCCTCATTTTCTTCTCCCAATTCTCTTTAATGCGCCTATACTATGCCTCCCTCTGCTATGATAAAAACACTCTCAGATCCTATTCGACTCATTTATGCTGGTGGTACGTTTGGTAGCTACGGGCGACCCTTAGCACCGTTATCAGCAGATATTTTTTTACCGACCTTACAGCAATTACTGGCTGAGCAAGATAATGCTAATAATCTGCCTCAGGTTTCATTGCTTGATAATGCTTTAATTAAAGATAGCAGCCAACTTACCGCTAACGACTTTGTACATTTTTACCAGCTTTTGCTAGCGGCTTATGCACAAGGCGACAGGCGTTTTGTGCTTATTACTGGTACGGATACTTTGAGTTATTTGGGGGCGTTTTTAGCAGAGGCTTTTGCGGGTAGTGATATTTGCGTGGTCGTTACAGGTAGTATGCGCCCATTACTAGATAGTGAGATATTACACTCCTACGCGATTGACACTCATAGCGACGCTTGGGATAACCTTACCGACTCATTAAAACTGGCGGCAGCTGGTGAGTCAGGCGTAAAGATTAGTTTCAGCGGTGAGTCTTGGCCTGCGCAAACAGTACAAAAAATCCATAGCCACGATTTAATGGCATTTACCGGTCACTCTCGAGCGGCATATCCTGCCAATAGTTATATCAAAAGCTTACCAGATACCCGCCGCCAGCACTGGCTAGATGATCAGCAAGAATGGGTTAGCAATATTGAAGCTAGCGCTAAATACGCGCGCATTCATGCTTTATATTGCTTACCAAATGATACTGAGGTAATGAGCGACCAGTTACAGGCATTATTATCACAGCCGCCTTGTGGGATTATTTTATTAGGTTTCGGCGCCGGCAACGTTCCTTATTCGCAATCGCTAGCAAAGTCATTAGAGCTTGCTTATGAAAATGGCCACATGGTGGTATGCGCTAGCCAGTCGCCATTTGGTGGGGTAAGCGACAGTTACGCTGCTGGTAGTTGGCAATACGATTATCACGTGATTAGTGGCGGACGTTTAACGATTCCCGCTATCTATGCACGGCTATTATGGTTATTACTGCGTTATGACAGTCCAGCAAGACGTCGTCAGCGTTGGCTTAATAATGTCAATCAAGCTGGCACTACTATCAAAAAACGTTAGATGTTCATTAACCACTCTTTATGTATTAGCGCTAATACTAGAATGTAAGCCCCAATACTGTAATATCCAATATTATCCATGTCTGAGATTAACATGTCCGAGATTAACAGCATCGAAGCTCAAACTCCTCCAACCTACACCTTAGCAATCGCCATTGAGTTTTTAGGTACAAACTATCATGGCTGGCAGCGACAACGAGAAGTATTGGGCGTACAAGCAGCCTTAGAAACGGCCATCAGTAAGGTCGCCAATGAAACAGTAGAGGTCATCGCCGCCGGTCGTACCGATGCAAGCGTCCATGCCAGCAATATGATTGCTCATTTTACGACGCACGCCTATCGTCCCCCTAATAACTGGCTGCGCGGCGTCAATAGCTTATTGCCTGATGATATAGCTCTACGCTGGATACAGCCGATGCCTGATGACTTTCATGCCCGTTTTGGTGCTATTGCCCGTCGTTATCGTTATATCACGCTCAATCAAGCCCAGCGTCCTGCTATCTTAAATCATCAAGTGACTCATATCTATGAGCCGCTGGATTTAGCAGCGATGCAACTGGCTGCTGCCGACATAGTAGGTACTCACGATTTTAGCAGCTACCGTGCTGCCGCCTGTCAGTCTAATCGGCCTGTACGTAACGTCAGTCATGCAAGGCTCTTTGCCCACGGTCAATTTATTGTTTTTGATATTCAAGCGGATGGATTTTTACACCATATGGTGCGTAATTTGATGGGAACGCTATATGCGATTGGTAGGCACGAGTTAGAACCGGCAGACTTTTTGAAGATTTTGGCTAAAAAGGATCGCACGATAGCGCCGCCTACCGCTTCTGGTGATGGACTTTACTTTATTAATGCCTATTATCCTGAGCATTTTCAAACCTTATTGCCTAATGCGCCGCTTACCCCTATTTGGCTAAACCTCCCCGACTAAATCAGTATGAGCTGATATACATATCAATTAAAGGCTGTCAAGCAAAAATCAGGTTCCGTATTGCTTTAATCTGCTAACTTACGTATAATATGGGCTTATTTTAAATTGATTGATGATACAAATTATGGCAAAAGACGAGATTATTGAATTTGAAGGCGAAGTCATTGACACCCTTCCAAATACATTGTTTAAAGTTCGTTTAGAAAACGGACACGAAATCATTGCGCACATCTCAGGTAAGATGCGTAAGCACTATATTCGCATTTTGACTGGCGATAAAGTTAAGGTCGAGATGACGCCTTACGACTTATCAAAAGGTCGCATTACTTACCGTGGTAAAAACTAAATTCTTCTTGACTAAAATGGTTATAACAGCGTTGATATAAATGCTTGAGAGGTTTAACTGATAATAATAATGATACTGCTAACCTACTCATTATTGCCTATCATATTTTAGTCTAATAATATTGTTTTTTGCTTTTACCATAAAAATACCGCTAACTATCAGCGGTATTTTTATGTCTAAAATTTATTGATTATTTAAATTCAACGCTTGCGCCATTTTGTATCACACCCAGCAGCGCAAGCGCATCCCAGTTCGTTAAACGTATACAACCTGCAGATGCTTGGCGGCTGATACGAGCAGGGTCAGGTGAGCCATGAATGCCGTATGATGGCTTACTAAGTCCTATCCATACTAGTCCGACTGGATTATTAGGACCCGGCGGCAAAATAGACTTGCTGCCATTTTCTGCTGTATAAGTATAATTAGGTTCATGGACCTTTACTTCTACCGTATGCGTCCCTGTTGGTGATGGCGTTGCCGTACTGCCTACCGTGGTCGGATAACTGGCAATTAAATTATTTTTATCATCATAAGCGTATAAAGTTTCAGTAGCTTTATCAGCAACGACTCGGCTCACAGGCTTGGTATTAGGATTGCCTGGGTTATAAACGGTAATAGTTTCGCCTACCGCAAATTTAGCGTTTGGATTAAGTTCTTTAAGATAGTTTTCACTGATATGAAACTTTTCTGCCAAACCTTCAATGACCGTTTCATAATACATCCCTTCAAGTTTGGCTTTGGCTTCTGCGCCTGCTGGAATGGTTGTGGTTTTGATATTAACATCTGCATCAGTAAGCTGATAGTTCACTAATACTGGTTGCTGCATCAATTTATCGTTTTTGGTCAATGCCTGCCAGGTCTCAGTATTTAATGTATCAGTCACTGCCAACCCATTTGCCATTTGAAAAGCTTGCATCGCTTTACGAGAGTTCTTTCCCCAAGAGCCATCAACTGCACCAACGCCGTTTTGCTGCCAGTTTAATAGCGCTTGCAGCTTAGTAGTAGTATCACGATCTCTCTTCATACCTTGTTTCCAAGTCGCACTATTTACCTTTTGCGCCTGCACTGGCAGATTTTCAGTTGTATATTTAATAGTAGGTAACAACTTATTTAAAGATACCGCCGTTTTACTATTACCAGCAACCTGTTGACTCACACCATTAGTTACTGGACTTATATCACTAGTATTGCTAGCTGCAGTTTTATTAGCGACATTTGCGTTGTCAGTCGCAGCAATACTTTGATTCATAAACAAAACTGTTGATAAACCAATCGCTGCTATTGCCGCGCTGATTTTCGTTAATTGATACATGTAAAACTCCTAAAATTTTTATTGTTATCAATATTACTTCTTATTAAAATTTTAATGATAGAAATTTATTATTAAGACGTTTATTTTCAGTAATTTTTAATATCTTAATAAAATTTTTCCTTCGTAAAAAATCTAAGGTTAAAAAACAACTCTTATTATGATGACTTATTAAGCTAAGCTATTGTGACACATTAACCTGTGAGCATATAACCGCTTTGTGTTAATTAAACCCATATCCTGCGGTGTCTGTGTTAAAAGAAGCACTTTTTTGCGACTATCTGGTTGAGTGTGTTACGGTATGAAAGAGGTTTTAATAGATATAAAAAAAGCCCATCACTTGCTAAGCAAATGATGGGCTTTTAATTATAAAAGCTTTGAAATAGCAATATTTCTAACTATTAGAACTTCAGATTAACACTATTTGAAAAATGAGCTTATATTAAAGCTGCATTACTAAAGCAATTTTGCCAGTACCGCCTGCCCCATCTCTTGACAACCTACTTGTTTGAGTCCTGTTTCACTACGATCTAGGATATCAATGGTACGTAAACCATCGTCAAGCACATCACTGACTGCTTGTTCAATCGCTTGTGCAGCTTCTTCTTTCTTAAAGGTATAACGCAGCATCATCGCGACAGATAAGATGGTCGCTAATGGATTAGCTTTGTCTTGTCCAGCGATATCAGGCGCTGAGCCATGACAAGGCTCGTACATACCCTTGCCAGCCTCATCAAGGCTTGCTGATGGAAGCATGCCTATAGAACCAGTCAGCATCGCTGCTTCATCAGACAAGATATCACCAAACAGATTACCGGTTACCATCACATCAAACTGCTTAGGATCTTTAATCAGCTGCATACAAGCATTATCAGCATACATATGCGATAACGCCACATCGCTATAATCTGCTTGCTGCATCTCAATCATCGTCTGCTTCCAAAGTTCAGTGACTTCTAAGACATTGGCTTTATCTATCGAACAAACCTTGGCTGGAGTACCCGCTGCTTGGGCGCGAGTTTTTGCCAGCTCAAAAGCGACTTTACCGATACGCTGAATTTCACTGGTGCTATAAACCATGGTGTTATAGCCTTGCTGCTCACCATTCTCTAACGTGCGAATACCACGCGGCTCACCGAAATAGATACCACCGGTCAACTCACGTACAATCAGCAAGTCTAGACCTGAGATAATCTCAGGCTTGATGCTTGATGCATTAACAAGCTGCGGGTAAAGTTTTGCCACACGCAGATTGGCAAACAAACCAAGCTCACTACGGATTTTGAGCAGACCACGCTCAGGACGTTTGCTACGCTCGATAGCATCCCATTTAGGACCACCAACCGCACCTAATAACACGGCATCTGCTGTACGCGCACGTTGTAGCGTTTCTTCTGGCAACGGTTCACCCGTTGCATCAACTGCCACACCACCGATTAGTCCAGACTCAAGGGTAAAGCCTAACGCAAACTTATTATTGACTGCTTCGAGCACATCAATAGCTTGAGTCATGATTTCAGGGCCGATGCCGTCGCCTGCTAATGTTAAAATCGTTGCCATACTAATCCTTGTGGGTAAATGGGTAAGTAAGTTGTTGTTTATGGTATTGCTAGTTATAGTATTGCTAGCAAGGCTTGTAATAGCCTGTTAAAAAACAACTTCTTGGGCAATGAGCTGCACAAGAAGTCGTGGTATATCCATCTAAATGAGTTTTAAGTTGTTAATATTTTAGAAATCTATTCATCAAGCTTTCGTTTTCACTTTGTTTTTTGCTGGTGGCTTTGATGGCGACTGAGAAGGTTCAGCTTTAACCACACGGGCTTCTACAAACTCTCCTTCATGCTCAGTTCCGACCTCTTTACAAAAACGGCGTTGGACATTATTGCCTTGATATAGCTCAACACATAACGGCTCTGGTGAAGCACTATCTAACAAACTACCTGAGTTTGCGCTAGATTTTTTTTGATAAGCACGTAGCTGATACGTACCTGCTTCAGCAAAGTCATGAATCATCGCAAACCGCTCGACATAGCCCAAATTATTTTCTGGATAGAAATTTACTTGCACTTCACGTTTTGCAGGTTTTACCCGCGCATAATAATTGGTTAGCCCAGGCATAGCAGACGCCGACAAAGGGACAATTTTAATCGCGTTTTTATGAATGAGCGGTGACATGTCCATACTCATTGCCGCTGTCGCATGCTTACTAACCGTGCGACTTTTACTGTCTGTATTCACGTTTTGCATCGCTACCAACATGGCAGGATTGATAGGTTCATGAGTATCACTGCCTATAATGCGCGTCTGATCAATGCGAGCAATTTCGCAGTGATAAGTCCCTACGCAGGCAATATTTACTTCTCCAGCGATAGGGGTGATTTTTCCTGTCCATACCTTGGCATTTTGCGCTGTTTCTATTTGTTGATAACCCGTCAATGCCTGACAGCCAGATAATAATAAGCTTGAGGCAATAGCGGTGCTTGTCCATATAGCAAAACGTGTTTTATTCATAATGGCGGCTACTATTTATAAGGTAAAAAATACAATAAGATAAAAAATAGATTACCATTCATTTTAGCCACTTAATTGCCATAACTCAACGCTGTATTAGCGCTGAGCACTTTTATATATTGAATAAGTTTATATTGAATAATATTTTTCTATTAGAGGTTTTTTATCAACCTTATTATGAAAATTCTTATGATTCAAAACTTTGCTGTAAAAGGCTTTGTTGTCAAAAGCTTTTTTTAAAAATCAGGCTCTGACATCATTAAATATCCAAGGTGTTTTTTGCATCATTTTATGCTCGTAGTCTTTAATAGCATCGCTTTGCTGCAAAGTCAGCCCGATATCATCAAGACCATTCAGCAAACAATGCTTACGAAACTCATCGACTTCAAAAGCGTGCTCTTCACCAGTTGGGGTAATGACCATTTGGCGCTCAAGGTCGGCAGTTAACTCATAGCCTTCATTGGCAAGCGTCGCTTTCATCAAGGTATCAACGATGGCTTCATCCAAGACGATTGGCAGCATGCCATTCTTAAAGCAGTTATTATAAAAAATATCAGCAAAGCTTGGTGCAATAATAGTACGAAAGCCATATTCTGAAAGCGCCCAAGGGGCATGCTCACGGCTCGAGCCACAACCAAAGTTTCTGCGTGCCAGCAATATAGTCGCGCCTTGATAACGGGGTTTATTCAAGATAAAATCTGGGTTAATAACGCGAGTGCTATTATCTTGACCCGGATAACCTTCATCGAGATAACGCCAATCATCAAATAAATTGACGCCAAAACCGGTACGCTTAATCGATTTCAAAAACTGTTTGGCGATAATTTGGTCGGTATCGACGTTTGCGCGATCGAGCGGACAAACGATACCGGTTTGGGTGTTATAAGCTTGCATAGGGTTACCTTTTCTATTAAGTTTATATTTTTTTGAAGTTTAGTGATGATGTGAACTATAGATATAGTATGGTCAAGACTATCTATTTTTAATATGACGCATCTGCCTATATTCCAACGGGGTTCAATTAAAATTCACCAAGCATATTTAAAACGAACGCTATTTAATAAATCTAAATGAACCTTACAGCCTTCTTGAAATTGAATACTTCTACACAAATCCTCAGTGACGGTAATAGTAGCGACATGAATACCATTTATTTTACATATCCAATAAACCTTAGGACTTGCTACACTAGCTAATGGATACTTATTCAAAATTGTAGTTACTAACTCTTTTAAAGGTAGGTTAGACTCAAGACTTAATTTAGCATAATGAGGCGCGTCAACGTCATCACCCATACAGACAGAATCTCTAGTTACTTCAAAATCAATCATTGATAATAGGGTCATTAAAACGTGCGTACATCGACAAAGTGACCAGCTAATGCAGCAGCTGCAGCCATCGCTGGGCTGACCAAATGCGTACGACCACCATTACCTTGACGACCTTCAAAATTACGGTTAGACGTTGAAGCACAGTGTTCTTGTGGCTCAAGCTTATCGGCATTCATCGCAAGGCACATAGAACAACCCGGCTCACGCCATTCAAAACCAGCATCCGTAAACAAAGCATCTAAGCCTTCTGCTTCCGCCTGTAATTTCACTTGACCAGAACCGGCTACGACAATCGCTTCTTTAATATTATCGGCAACTTTACGACCTTTAATCACCGATGCTGCATCACGTAAATCTTCGATACGTGAGTTGGTACACGAACCAATAAAAATACGGTCAAGCTGAATATCGGTAATTTTTTGTCCAGCTTCTAAACCCATATAGGTATAAGCGCGTAACCAGCCTTCTTCTTGCGCTTCATCAACTGCTTGATCTGGTGTTGGCACCGACTGAGTAATATCCACGACCATTTCAGGAGAAGTACCCCAAGATACTTGCGGGGCTATCTCGTTACCATCCATCTCAATCACGGTATCAAATACTGCATCATCATCTGAATAGAGGGTGCGCCAATAAGCTTCCGCTTGCTCCCACTGTTCTTCAGTCGGCGCATAAGGACGACCTTTGACATAATCAATAGTCGTATCGTCGACGGCAACCATACCGACGCGCGCACCCGCTTCAATCGCCATATTACAGACGGTCATACGGCCTTCCATGCTCATGTCTTCAAATACTTGCCCAGCAAATTCAATCGCATGCCCCGTCCCGCCAGCAGTGCCAATTTTGGCAATAATAGCAAGCACCACATCTTTTGATGTCACGCCAGCACCAAGTTTACCGGTGACCCGAATTTGCATATTTTTTGATTTCTTTTGAATCAAACACTGCGTTGCCAATACATGCTCAACTTCTGAGGTACCGATACCGTGTGCCAAGCAGCCCAATGCGCCATGAGTAGCCGTATGTGAATCACCGCAAACAACGGTCATACCAGGCAAGACCAAACCTTGTTCAGGACCGACTACATGCAAGATACCTTGACGGGCATCATTAATGGTAAACTCAGCAATATCAAACTTCGCACAATTTTCATCCAAGGTTAATACCTGCAGGCGCGATACCTTATCTTTAATACCAGCCACGCCTTCTGAGCGCTCTTTAGTCACCGTTGGTACGTTATGGTCTGGGCTTGCGATATTAGCCGACAGACGCCACGGCGCACGATTGGCAAGCTCCAAGCCTTCAAATGCTTGCGGGCTTGTCACTTCGTGTAGCAAATGGCGGTCGATATAAATTAGGCTCGAACCATCGTCACGCTTGGTGACTTCGTGAGCATTCCAAAGTTTGTCATATAATGTTTGACCGGCCATACTGCTATCCTTTTTAGTTGCTAATTACTTAATATTTCACTGGCTTACTCGGTGTAAGCAAAAATTTTGTTCAATATTTGATTATATCTACGTCTGATTATCTATATTCTGAATATATATAAAGTTGTGCCCTCGCCTCATTCTTAGATACTTATTGTTGCAATGAACTTTTAAAACAAGGGTGATGCTACTGATTACCAAATTAATAAAATAAATATGTGACAATACGTCTTGATGTCTTGTGATTATAGCAGGCTAATCCTATAATAATAATTGATGATTTTTGCATAGTCACAAACTTTTATTTCTAATTCATTATGATTAGGCTAGCCAACTTTTATTTATAGCTCGCTACGTAGCTAAGGACATCGGTGTGAATACCACAAATTTGACGACATTTGTCACTGTTATGCAAACAGGCAGCATTTCAGGTGCAGCAGAAAAACTGTTTATTACTCAGCCTGCGGTCAGTAAACGCATCAAAAACTTAGAAGATGAATTTAATATCACCCTATTTGATACAGTCGGGCGCGGTATTGTACCGACTCAAGCTGCCAGTGAAATGCTGCCTCACGCCAAACGCTGGCTTGAAGATTATGAGAACTTTAAAATAAATCTCCAGCATTCGAAGCATATCGTATCGGGCAAACTCGTTATCGGCACCAGCCATCATATCGGCTTGCACCACCTCGCCCCTGTGCTCAAGCATTTTATCCAGGCCTATCCTGCCGTACAACTAGAAGTGCATTTTGTCGATTCAGAAACGGCTCATAAAGCGGTACTCGATGGCGATTTGTCACTCGCATTTTTAACCTTACCGCCCGTTTATGATAAGCGTTTAACCTATTATACCTTGTGGTCAGATCCGCTCTATTTTATGACCGGTACTTTATCGCCTTTGGCTACTAAGTCTAACGTGACGCTCGAGCAATTGGCGCGCTACCCTGCTATTTTGCCGTCTGCCAATACTTTTACCAGTCAGATTACCTTAGCGGAATTTGCTAAGCATAATCTAAAACCTTATGCCACCATGAGTACCAACCCATTAGAATCTATCCGGATGTTGGTTTCTGTGGGACTTGGCTGGTCAGTATTACCGCAAACGATGGTCAGTCAAGATTTAGAACGTATCGATATGGCAGATAATATTGAATTGCAACGTTATTTGGGCGTGGTTATTAATCCAAAACTCACCCAATCAAGCAGTGTAACCGCATTGTTAGATTTGCTTGCTCCGATTGACTAGAGCTTGAGCAAGCGATTCTAATTATTTGCTAACAGAGATATTTATTCGACACATTAGCGCGTTCGCATTTGTGCCACTCATACGTTATAATACGGCTGACGTTGTTTAGATAACATTAATTTACCTTAACCACACTGATAATCATATATTGAAGACTTCTAGTAATATATGATAGTAAGTATTAGGTTGAATGGTTTTAAATGATTGGTTATATAAACGACTGATATTTGTAGATGATGAGCAGATGCGAGCAATAAAAATGTAAAATTGAACTATGTATTGCCTCTTGTGTTTCATCATGACTTTATAAGTATCAGCCCTAGAACAGCATCAATCATATAAAACTAATAGAAGCATTTGAATAAAAGCCATTATGTCCTACTTAATGGCTTTTTTCGTCTTCAGATTTTTTATCTTGAGATATTTTGAGATATGGTTTTTAAGCAACGTCTTGTAAGACTTAATTCTTCTCGTTAAAAATAATGACAGCCAACTATGTTGGTTAAGGATAGTTTATATGAACGGAGTTTCTAGTGGCGTGCTGATATCACTCGGCGCCTATTTCTTAGTGATGATTGGTATTGGAATTTATGCTTATTTTAAGCAATCAAACGATACTGAAGGCTATATGCTTGGCGGTCGTAATCTAGGTCCCGCTGTTACGGCACTGTCAGCAGGTGCCTCAGACATGTCAGGTTGGTTATTACTCGGTCTACCTGGTTATATGTATGCTGATGGTGTGGTCAGTATATGGATTGCACTAGGTTTGACCTTGGGTGCCTTTTTAAATTATATCATCGTAGCGCCGCGTCTTCGTGTTTATACCGAGGTCGCTGACAATGCCATCACTTTACCTGATTATTTCGCCAACCGCTTTGAAGATAAATCACACATGTTACGTGTCATTTCTGCTGTGGTTATCATTTTATTCTTTACCGTCTATACCGCAGCAAGTTTAGTCGGTGGCGGTAAACTTTTCGAAAGCTCGCTTAACCTTTCTTATAGCACTGGTTTGTGGGTTACGGCTGGTGTGGTCGTCGCTTATACGCTATTTGGTGGTTTCTTAGCCGTCTCAATGACGGATTTCGTACAGGGTATCATCATGCTGTTTGCGATGGTTATCGTACCTGTCGTTGCCTTTACTGATCTTGGCGGCATTTCAGCTACGACTGAGGCGGTCAGAAACATCGATCCGAACCTACTTAATGTCACCAGTGGCATGACGATCCTTGGTATTGTCTCATTAATGGCTTGGGGCTTGGGATACTTTGGTCAGCCACATATTATCGTGCGCTTTATGGCTATTCGCTCAGTTAAAGATATACCAACAGCACGTAACATCGGTATGAGTTGGATGATTGTAAGTTTAATTGGGGCATTGATGACTGGTTTTGCTGGTCGTGCTTATGTACAAAAAACAGCGATGACCTTAGAGGACCCTGAAACCATCTTCTTAGTATTTACACAGTTTCTGTTCACACCTCTTGTTTCAGGTTTCTTATTAGCCGCTATTTTAGCAGCGATCATGAGTACTATTTCCTCACAACTACTCGTGGTATCAAGCTCATTGACTAAAGATGTTTATAAGTTGTTCTTTGATAGAGACGCGCCAGAAGCACGCCAAGTATTGGTCGGTCGCCTTTCAGTTATCGTGGTCGCAGTCATTGCCATTTTATTGGCTTCAAACCCAGAAAGCTCGGTACTGAGCTTAGTATCTAACGCTTGGGCAGGATTTGGTGCTGCATTTGGACCCTTGGTTATCTTCAGTCTCACATGGCGTCGTATGAACCGTAATGGTGCTGTTGCTGGTATGGTTGTGGGTGCATTGACTGTCATCTTATGGATTTATGGTCCTTTCCAAATGAATGGTGTCGCGTTAAACAGCTGGTTATATGCGATTGTTCCAGGCTTTATCTTAAGTACCATTGCTATCTTTGCAGTAAGTATCATGACTGGCGGTCCAAAACCTTCAGTATCTGCAAAGTTTAAAGAGATGGAAATGAACTTAGATAAATAAGCACTGTTTATTCACTATTTTATTGATAAAAAACCTCGCTAATTGGCGAGGTTTTTTATTATCACTGTATGGTAACAAACTTATTATATTAAAAGGTTTTAGTTAATAATACTGTTGCTGATTTTTCATCACGATCATCATAATAAGCAAAGTTACTAGAAGTTGTTTCATAATCAAATACCAATCTTGGCGTTAATCCGAGTACAGTCAAGTCGCGCTTCCATACTTGTAGACCTAGCGAGGTAGTTTTGTCTTCTCTTCTAGAACCTGGCTCTCCGCCTACCGCATTATAATAGCCTTTCCAAGCGCCACTACCTGCTGGATAAGCATCGGCAGGGTCTTCATACTTTTTGATACCGTAGCCTACTGACGCTAGTGTTGAGATACCGCGTTTCCATTCACGTCCCCAGCCACCGTTAATCGAGTTACGGTCATAGCTGATAATACTTGATTTGGGCACATCATTTTGATAATTACCTAAACCACCGTAAAAATACTCTTTGGCATCTTTAATATAAAAGGCATTTAAACCCAAAAACTGACCATCTGTCTCGCGATTTTGGTTGTCATCGTCTTCAAAGGTTTCATTGGATAAGATACCTGTAGCCGTTAGCTTTAGTTTCGGTTTTACCCAACGTGAGCCACTAATAGTCACGCCTTTTCGTAAGCTATATGCTTCTTCATCATAATACCGTTTAGTCACAAAAGGCGTGAGAGAGAGATCATTTTTGGCATCGTCATAACCAACGCCAGCGGAGGCGGTAAATAGATAATCGTTATAGTCAGTCTCATCCCAATAGCCTTTCAAAGAGGCATTGCCACCTACAGTTGCATAAAAGTTATCAGGTAAATTAAAGCGCTTGTTTGCGCTGCCAGATACTTGAATACCATTGGCTGACTTTTGCTCAATCGAGCGCCCTAAATCAGATTGAATAGACTTAGATGGTGCGTCATTAATATTATTATCTCTGACATAGCTTGCTGAAGCATTAAATTGCCATTTCTCTGAACTATTGATTTGGGCTAACGAGTTTTGAACTCTAGCCATCACAGGTGCTGGCAGGTCAACCGACTGCAGCTTAAGAAATTGCTCTTTTGCGGCGGCATACTGCTTATCAGCTTGCATCGCAATTGCCATGTTTAAACGAACAGGATGAAAGTCTGGGTCTGCCGCTAACATACCGCGATAGATCTCAATCGCTTGTTTGTTTTTAGCCTCACTACGATATATCAAGGCGTCAGCGAATTTGATCAGCATAGGATCATTGGTTTCTAACGCTTTATAGTGTGGCAATATCTGCTTCACTGTCACCATATCTTGCGCAGCTAGGGCATCATTTAAGAACTTGCTAAATGCAGCTGGGTTGGCTTTTAAAGCTGCTAAATTATAAGCGGTGGCGGCAGCAAGTTGCTGACGACTTCTAATAGCACGTTGTGCTTCTGTGTCAGTGACAGTGGTGGAAGGCGCAGTAGGGTCTGCTACAGCGGTTTGACTCTCACGTCTTAAGAGCTCATCAGCTTGGTTAAGCTCGGGCTCTATACCTGGCAGATCGTCTGGTGCAGCCATTGATGGTAGAGAAAACGCCATCATCGATAGCAAAATAGAAGCTGTGATAGGTTTGCGCATATATTGATTATTCATGGGTATCCTTACCTAAGTACGATCACTAGTTTTCTAAACATTTTTTCAACTTCAATTATCCTAAGGGATTTTAATAGTTTAAGCGAGCAAAAAAGCGCCCTAGGACGCTTTTTTGTTTGTTTTATACAGTCATATTACTTTATTGCTTTTCGGCACCAAAGGTTCCTTGGAAAGTTGTGCCAGTACCTGGATCAGTACCAGTACCTGGAACACTACTGTCAGGTCTAGCTTCTTGATAGATTCCACCTAAGAATTTAGCATCTTCACCATAAAAACCACCTGCCGTCGTAACATTGTTAGCCGCATTGGTACCTGTAAAGGTGTTGCCTGTAATATTAGCATTAATGCCAATATTCTTATCACCAGCAAAAGCTAAGTTACCCGTTAGCGAGTCATTGACAAAGTTAACATCAAATGTAGAAGTACCATTCAGGACTAAACCCATTGGACCACCTGCTGCAAGATGCAAGTTATCTGCATAGGTCGCAACACCAGCATACTGTACAATGCCATCATTGATGCCATTAGCAACGTCATACCGAGCTTGAGCTTTTAGGTAATCCATATCTTCTTGGGCAGTACTATTACCCACAACATAGACGTTGGCATAGCGTGATTTGATACCTGAAGCTATACCGCTACGCTTGTCTAAATCGCCATACACATGACCAATCTGCATCTGAGAATCGAAATTCTTATAGACAGATTGATAAGGAAGTGTCAAATCAGCAGTTGGAGATACAGATACGCCTGTATTTACTTCTTTCCATAACACTTCATTTGCTTTTGATGATTTTTTAAAGCTGTCAGTGTTCGCAACAGCGACGTCATCTGCTCTAACCGTAGTGAGTGTAAAGTCCTGTTTGGCAGTATTGAACTTATTAGGCTTAACAATGTCGAGACGCGCCTCTATAGCATTGTAAGTTAGGTTATCAACTTTACTATCTTTAATAATTATTGGCGCCTCATCTTCACCACTACCTCTTGTCGTCTTATAGGTTTCATTGTCTGTAATGAACTTACGGAATCCAATAGCATTACTGGTTCCTAAACCTGCTTGACTACTTAAAGTGTTGCTCATGGTACCAGTAGCATCTGAATTAGCGGCAGCATCTGGATTAACAGGAACAACAGTTGGATCGAATGGTTCTTCGGCTGCTGGCAATACTTTAGTAGCACCATATGTTCCTTTACCTGAGCCGTCTTGATAGACCCCACCTAACAACCCTGCATCTTCACCAAAGAAACCACCCTTAGTATCAAGACCGTTCCAATTACCTGCAAATGTATTACCAGTAATTTCTGCTTTGACCTTTTTGACACCGACATCAGTGAATGACAACGTACCATCGACCTGCTGATCAACAAAATCGACACTGAATTTAGAAGTACCTACAGATGGATCATTACCAATTATTTGGTCATTTTTGAGATAAGTAGCGTCGCCTTCATACTTCACCTTGCCATCATTAATACCATTATCAATATTGTACTGTGATAACGTCTTCATGTACTGCATATCTTCAGCGTTTGTACCATTACCCTGAACATAGACATTAGATAGTGTATCTAGTCGAGTACCATTGTTTGAAGTCTTAAGATCACCGTACAAATGACCTATCTGCATTTGATCATCATAGTTTTTATAGACTGAGGTGTACTTAAAAGTCCTATTTAAATACCCTGCTGGCAGTGAGTAGAGAGAACTCTTTTTGAAACCGTTTAGATAATCTTGATCAGCTACATTGCGCAGAGCAAACTCAGTGGTGGTTTTATTATCATAACGTCCAGAACCAGTTTCTACTAAAAGAACTTTAAGTTTATCGTAACTACTCGAATTATTGGCATTAATAGCACTATTGTCGCTGCCCGAAATAGTATTCTGGAAACCACTGAGTTTTGTATTCACAGGTGCCTGTGGATTAGCCGGTGCTGGCGGTAGCTCTTTCTCTGCAGCTAAGGCGTCTTCGGCAGCTTGCGCTCTATCTTCTGCTTCTTCAGCGCGAGTTTTAGCATCAGCAGCGGCAGTTTTTGCTTTTTCAGCACGTACTTCAGCATCAGCCGCTTGGGCTCTTGCATCAGCAGCTTGTTGATTGGCTGTTGCTACTTTCTTGTCCGCTTCTATTTTCGCGTCACCAATAGCTTTGTCTGCTGCTACTTGCGCTGCAGTGGCTGCAGCTTCTGCTGAAGATTGGGCTAACAATGCAGCTTCTTTGGCAGTTTCTGCTTTGCTTGCAGCTTCTAAAGCAGCAGCTTGAGCCGCTTCTGCTAAGGCGGCACGCTCTAACGCTAATGCTAACTGATCTTGCCCATTACCTGCATTTGCTAGGGCGTCTTCAGCCGCAGCTAAGGCTTCTTGGGCTTTAGTAGCATCCGCTTGGGCTTTAGTAGCCGCAGCTTGTGCTTTATCTGCAGCAGCTTGAACCGCAGCGATAGCAGCATTGGCTTTATCAGCATCCGCTTGCGCTTTCACAGCCGCTTGCTCTGCTGCGGTTTGCTTGTTGCTCTTGGCACCATAAGTACCTTGAGCGCCATTACCTTCGTAAACACCACCTAAGTATTGAGCATCACCACCATAGAATCCACCATCAGCGTTATAACCGCCTTTTTCACCTGAAAACTGGTTGCCTAAAATAGCAGCTTCTAAACCAATGGTCTTATTACTAAAGGTCAAATCACCTTTTAGGTTCTTGGCAACAAAGTCAGCGGTAAATACTGAGGTTCCAAATTGGATGTCTTTTCCTAAACCGATCTCACGATAGGTGGCATCACCTGTATAGCCAACTTTACCTTCTGTTGGCATGTTGATAACTTGGGTTGCGTTACCCACTACTGCAACACCATTGACGGGTAATAGACCAGCAGCGGTGCCATCAATATGAGCGACTCTTAAATCATCACCGAAATCTTTATAGGTTGAGGTATAAACTAAGTCTTGTTCACCTAATGAGGCGGTCACTACTTTGGTGGTGTTTTCGAATGATTTAAATCCATTAGAGCCTGCTACTGCTGCATCATTGGCTCCGCTGACTTTAAGTGCTACAGGGTCTGAGACTAGACCTCCAGAAGCGATATCCGCACGAGCTTGTACTTGTGTTGCATCGGTAATCCCGAAGTCACGAGTGGTGGTTGTCAATGCGCCTTGGCCTAAACCTGAAGCGTCGATACTGACATGCTGCACCCCAGTCTTCTTAGTTTCCGGTGCATTCTTGATTTGCGAGGCGGCTAAGGCATCTTTGGCATCTTTGGCGGCTTGATTGGCTACTGCCACTTGTGCCTCTGCTGCGGCAGTCGCTGCTGCTTGTGCTTGCTCGGCTGCAGTGGCTTTAGCGTTCGCTGCGTCAAGGGCTGCTTGACGACGATCCACCTCTGCTTGTAGCGCTGCTGGATTACCTCCATTGACCAAGGCTTCTGCTAGATCTTTCTCAGCTTTATCTAAGGCAGCTTGTGCGCTCGCTAACTCCCCTTTGGCTTTATCAGCTTCTATTTTGGCATCATTAGCTTTCTGCTTCTCAAGCTCTGCTTGCGCTTTGGCATCTTTGGCTATTTGTTCTGCCTTCTCCTTAGCTTCTTCTGCCGCTTCTTTAGCAGCTGTTTCTGCGTTGAGTGATTCTTCGATTTCTTTAGCCTTGCTTTCTGCTAAATTAGCCCGGATATCTGCAGATTTTACTTTGTCTTCGGCATTTTTAACTTTTTCTACTGCTTCGGCAGCAGTTTTTTTAGCGGCATCTACTTGCTCTTTAGATGCTTTCGCAGCTGCTTCAATTTTCGCTACTGCTTCTGCTCTAGCGGCTTCCGCCGTCGCTTTTGCCTGTACTACTTCTGCTCTTGCAGTTTCTATTGCAATTTTTCCAGCTTCTGCCGCTTTCTCTGACTCTTTGCCAAACCTTTCTTGTGCAGCTCTTAGTGCATCTTCCGCTGCTTTAGTTTTAGCCTCTGCTACTTTAAGTGCTTCTTCAGCCACTTTAGTTTTGGCCTCTGCAGCTTTGATAGACTTTTCTATTTCATTGGTAGTAACAACTATGCCTGTGTTACTACCGCTGGTTCCACTACCACTGGTTCCACTATCACTGGTTCCACTACCACTGGTTCCACTACCACTGGTTCCACTACCACTGGTTCCACTACCACTGGTTCCACTATCACTGGTTCCACTATCACTGGTTCCACTATCACTGGTCCCACTATCACTGGTTCCACTACCACTGGTTCCACTACCACTGGTTCCACCCGCATCCGCTGTTGGCAAAATAGGTGATGGTTTTGGGGTGACGGTGTCATCACTACCGTCTGTTGCACACGACGACAAGATAATAGCGGTTAAGAGAACCACACTCGCTTTGAGCGGGGTGTTTAATTTCTTTACTGTCGATATAGCTGAGATTGAATGACGGTTAGGTGACATTCGTCTTCCTCCATGAAGAGTTTATGATATTTTAGTATCTAATCCATTAGGCACAACATTTATCTAGTAGCTTGTATAGATAAACAAATTAGATACAAAAAGTCAAATTATATTAATGAAATATTGTTTACTGTAATATCTAGTTACTAATTAATATTCATTAAAAAGGATATTCACAAAATAATACGAATTATCAAAAGGGCCGCTGTGTGGATAGGATCAATTTTTTAGTGCATTGTATATAAATAAGACTGAATCAGGAACTGTTTTTGTACGAGAAACTTGCGGATATTATAACGTAAAGAGCATAAGTCAACTGTATTTCTACTGGATAGTTGAATTAAACAAGGTATGGTTAAGTATTACTTATTAGATAGTGGTAATATTGAAGTTATGATCATTGTTTATCAGAGACGCACCAAATGGAATGTACTTCAATAACTTTAAGAATACCTATCGAAACTTGCATAGTAGAAGGATTGTATAGCAAATATCTAAGAGGAAGCCTTTGGATTAAATAAAAAAATTAAAGAATATATCGATAATAATCTGAAATAATGATCACAGCTTTAATTGATATACATTCAGTTGTAACTAAAAAGTAAATAATAATTCACTATTAATATAAAATAACAATTCAATTTTAGAAATCTATCATTTTTTAGTAGATAATAGTCAATTAATATAATGTATATAAAATAGCAATATCACTCCAATTTATTATGTGCAACAAAAAAAGCGCCCTAGGGCGCTTTTTTATTTAAGATTATTTATTTCATAAATTTATTGCTTTTCAGCACCAAAAGTACCTTGGAACTTAGTACCCGTTCCAGCGCCTGCACCTTTACCACCAGCTATATCACCTGCATCTTGGTAAATACCACCCAAGAACTCTGCTTTGTCACCGTAGAACCCACCAGCAGTGTCGATGTTATTCACATTGCCAGCAAAAGTGTTACCAGTAATATCTGCATTTATAGCAATCTTGTTACCAGTAGGCATATATTTATAGTTGCCAGCATCAAATGATAATGTACCTTCAAGCTTGCTGTTAACAAAGTCAACATCAAAATTAGAAGTACCATTCACTGGTGCTATGATAGCGCCTTCTGTAGGAGTAGCAGTCCATTTGAATCCTGAAACAGTAGTTCCGAAATCGTCTAGGTGAATGTTTTCCATATATGTGGCAGAACCAACATATTGAGCTTTACCATCATTCACCTTAGCGAGGGAGTCCATATAAGCTTGGCTGGTTAAGTTCCCTTGAACATAGACATTTGCTACTCTAGATACATCACCGGCAACACTTGAGTTTATGAAACCATAAACATGACCCGTCTGCATTTGTGTGCCAAAGCTTTTATAAACAGCATTGTACTTAAAGTCTGGATTAAAATTGCCTTTACCCGCTTCAACTTTTAGACTACCTAACCCTTCCTGTTTTGGATTTACCGTAAGCGCTTTTTGTACAGACTGCGGTTTAACCATGTCAGCACGCAACGACAATATATCAAATGCAGTGAAGTTATCACCGGTATCTAATACTTTATCGTTAGGAAGAGTTCCATCTGCAGCAACATCTGCTTGGTTGCCGGACCAAGTATCTTTATCACCTCGGATTGCTGAATAGCCAATCGCTGAGTCTAACTGACCTTGATTCAATGGTAGTTCACGCTCTTTACTACTTAGTGCAGTCGATTGGAAACCAGTTATGTTAGTGTCAGCCGGTGGTAGATTTGGATCAACTGGGTCAACTGGTGTACCACCCTTCTCTCCACCGAAAGTACCTTGAGAACCGTTACCTTCATAGATCCCACCGATAAAGTTGGCATCTTTACCGTAGAAAGCACCATTAGTATTGTAACCATTCTTCTCACCAGAGAATTCATTAGCTGCAATGTCTTCCCCTCCAATATTAGCTGAAAGAATAATATCTTCTGTCTTAGCGAACTTAAGCGTACCATCCACTTTTTTAGCAACAAAGTCAGCGGTGAACTCAGAGCTACCGTATTCAACCGCATTATCTATACCAACTTTACGATTGGTGGCATCACCAGCATACTCAAACGTGCCTTCTGTTGGTAGTGTTGCTGTTTTATTACCTACTACCGCTACACCATCTACAGGTACAGCGCCATTGGCTGCTGCGCCATCTATATGGGCAATACGCATCTCACCATTTGCACCAAAGTCTTTATAGGTTGCAATGTAAGCCAAATCACCTTCACCTGTGACGTTGCCAGTGCCTTCATAAGCTTTGAAGCCATTTTCCGTTTCAGCATCATTGTCACCTGACACCTGAATTGCTATTGGTTCTGGTAGAATATCAAGCGCTAAGTCAGCACGGGCATCGACATCTGAATTACTACGAATAGTAAAGTCACGAGTAGTGGTTGTTTTGACGCCTTGCTCTAATAGAATTGCATCAACAGATAAATGCTGTGCACCTGATAATTTAGTTTCTGCTGCAGAGCTATATTCTGCAGGCGTTGGCGTAGGCGTAGGCGTAGGCGTTGGCGTTGGCGTTGGCGTTGGCGTTGGCGTTGGCGTAGGCGTTGGCGTTGGCGTTGGCGTTGGCGTAGGCGTTGGCGTAGGCGTAGGCGTTGGCGTTGGCGTAGGCGTTGGCGTTGGCGTTGGCGTTGGCATGTACGGATAATCACCGCTGTCGCTACCACATGCTGATAACATAATAGCAGTGATTAACAACACACTTGCCTTTAAGGGGGTATTTAATTTTTTTGCTGTTGATACAGCTGAAATTGAATGACGGTTAGGTGACATTCGTCTTCCTCCATGAAGAGTTTATAATAATCCATTAGATAAAGCTTAAAACATAGTACTGCTATAGATAATCAAAATTGTCAAATAAAGTCAACTAAAATTAAGAAACTGTACATTCACTTTAATTGATAGTAAATGATACATGTATATAGTTACTGGCAATCAATATTACATGCGAGCGATAAAAAAGCGCTATAGAGCGCTTTTTTATTAATTCATACGGTTATATGGCTTTATTTCTTTTCAGCTCCAAAGGTACCTTGTGCATTATTACCTGAGAATATACCTCCTAGGTATTTAGCATTATCACCGTAAAAAGCACCTTCAGTAGCATAGCCGCCTTTTTCACCTGAAAACTCACTACCGCTGATAGTACCAGATATACCAATATTACTAGCTTGACTGAACGTTAAAGTACCATCAATTTTTTTGGCAGCAAAATCAGCTGTAAACACAGAACTACCGTACTCGATAGCCTTATCCAAACCGATTGCTCGATAAGTTGCATCACCACCATATGATACACTGCCTTCTGTAGGTAAAGTGAGTGTTTTATTACCATATACTGCTACACCATTTACTGGAAGTTTGGCACCTCCGAATTCAGCAGATAACGTAGCGTCACCATCAATATGACCGATACGCATCTGAGTACCAAAGTCTTTATATACTGAGCTATAAGCTAGAGGTAGCTCACCTAATGAAGTCGGGATTACAACGCTATCATCATGCCGTTTAAAACCGTTTGAAGTACTGGAATCACTACCTCCTGACGTTGTAACTGTGACTTTAGGTAACAAACTTCCAGATGCTAAATCTGCTCTTGCTACTAAACTATTTGAGTTAATATCAAAATCACGAGTTGTTATTTTAAACACGGTCCCTGGTAACGCAGCAGAAGCATCGATATTTAGAGCCTGTGCACCTTTCTTAATAGCTTCAGAGCCAGATTGATAGGTAGGCGTAGGCGTAGGCGTTGGCGTTGGCGTTGGCGTTGGCGTTGGCGTAGGCGTAGGCGTAGGCGTTGGCGTTGGCGTTGGCGTTGGCGTAGGCGTTGGCGTAGGCGTTGGCGTAGGCGTTGGCGTAGGCGTTGGCGTAGGCGTTGGCGTTGGCGTTGGACTACCGTCAAATATATCGCCAAGATTATATGAATTATTGTTATCACTTCCACAGGCAGATAACATAATGACGGTAATCAGTACCACACTAGCTTTTAGAGGGGTATTGAAAGATTTTAACGACGAACTATTAAGACTTGAATGATTATTAGAAAACATTCTTATTCCTCCATGAATATTTAAATGATATTTCTTTGCAACATAGTAGAAAATTAATTTTAACTTTTAAATTTCAACTTTTAAAAAGCTTATCCCGTTTATTAGATAAGCTTTTTAATTCTATCCAATATGATATTTATTAGAATAAGTTATTGACTCTGATATGAAAGCTTTACACCAGCGATGTAACCGTCATTGTCTTCAGCTTTACTAACGATACTACCATTAGGTAATTGTCCTGTAGCGTCACCAAATTTAAGATATTTGCCACCAACCGATACTGCCCATTCAGGTGTTACGTTATATTTGACACCGCCACCAATACTATAAAAACCTTCAATAGTACCCAGTGAGCTCACAGGGTCGCCCGCACCAGAATCATAACCAACAACGACTGAGCCAGCCAGCTTTTCATTAAAACGTTTGGCTAAACCAACATCAACTTTCCATTGGTCTTTTTCGTAAGATAATAATGGAAGCCCTTCTGGCGCTGCAGCTTTAGAGTAAGCGTTATAAAGAGGCGGTACAATACTAAAATCACTCCAAGGTACCCAGCGTACATCTAAGGTACCTAATAACTGATACTTTGCGCTAAGACCAGTTTCAATATTTAGGTTCACTGATTCAGGCGTAGTAACACTAGCCTCAGTCGTTGCATATTGACCAATAGACTTACCAAGCTCAGAGTTTGGATCAATTCCAAGCTTACCTAATGCGACACCTTTTAGAGGTGAACCTAATAAAGGTACTCTTTCTGCTATATCAGCTTTATGCTCAATCTCAGAGCGATAAGTTAAGGCTGCTTTTAACGCTATTTCAGGTTTACTATAAGCAAGACCTGCTACCCAACCATAGTCCGTATCTGCATTGACATTCGCATCATATCCTGTCAGAGGACCATATGCTTGACCGCGCAGATGCACATCCGCTTTAGCTTTTTGCATAACGGGGCCACCATATACTTGGAAGCCATTAGACTTAAAGCCCAATAAACCGGTCCAAGTTTCTGTATGAACGCTTACATTGGTGTTTTTATTATAATCAGGATCTAAAACTGAGGAGTTAATCAGTTCATTTGGAACAGAAGTACCAGTAGACGAATCAGCGATTGTCTGTTTTCCTGCTTTAGATACGAACGTACTATCACCTGAGTACTCTACTTCTGCACCAAATGGTTCATCGTAAAATACACCAATACTGATATTGTCGTTGATATCAGTTTTGACACCGTAACGCATAAAGCTATAGGAATCTGGAGTAGCGTTTCCGGTTGATACGCCTTTTTCGTATGCTGCTTCCGTGGAAGTAATACCATTACGAATCTCTCCAGTTGGAGTGACGATAGCACCCGCATTATCATGAGCAGACACATCGGTATCGATATAAGCAAAATCAACTTCTGCATAAGTACCAGGATTAAAGAAACCTTTGATATCTTGACCCGAACGATCAAGACCAGCCGCTTGCGTAAGCGAGGCAGCAGATAAGGCAAATAAAGCTAAAGCAAGCTTAGAGATAGGGAATTTTTGAGACACTTAACATCCTCCATGAATAAAATAACTGGCAAATAGCTCAATTACTTAGGCAATCTATATAAGTAATCGAAGCTGATGCGGTGCAATCCTTTGCCAAACGACTTTGAACTAATTTTTTAGAAGTAACAAACGATTACTCGATATTACTTTTTCTAGCTATCAGACATTACAGCTATGTAAGATAACGTAACCGATTTAAGTATCATAATTAAAGTTGAGTCTTATAGCAACTCTCTTTTTTAAATTTAAACGAATAGATTTAATTTTATAGTGTATCCACTAAAAAATACAAAGCCATTGACGATGCTTAAAGCTATGTAATTATTACATTATTATTAGAAATTTATGCGTTGTAGTTATAGATTTTAATAGTTCTTTACACCTAATACTCAATATAAAGTTCTAAAAAAAAGCAAAGCAGCCTATATGGCTGCTTTGCTTTTACGAACATTAATCCTCTCAGTTATTGATAGAGAGTATAGTTATTTACCTTGATAAGACAACTTCACACCAACAATATATCCATCATTGTCTTGGAAATCACCAACAATTTGTTGTGTTGGTAATTGACCTTTAGCATCACCGAACCATAAGTATTTACCACCGGCTGATACAGCCCACTCAGGGGTGACATTATACTTAGCGCCCAAACCAACACTATAGTATCCATCAATCGGACCTAATGATGTCGTTGGATCGCCTGAACCACTATCCCAACCAACCGTACCACTTAGCGCCAAAGCAGGCATGATACGTTTAGCCAGACCAAGCTCTACCTGCCATTGATCATCACTATATTCTACTAAAGCTAAGCCATCTGGACCGTATGCAGGGTTATTTTTACTAACGGCATTATATAATGGCGGTACGATAGAAAAATCACCCCAAGGTACCCAGCGTACTTTTGCCGTGGCTAATGTCGTAGGATTAATACCCGTTTGAAAATCAAAGTTTACTGATTTTGGCGTGGTGATTTCCATATTATTGGTTTGGGTAGCTGCCGCTGGATTACCCGCTAAAAGACCTGCTAATGGATATGTTTCAGTGATGTCCATGCTATGGTCAATCTCTGAGCGATACGTCAAAGCTGCTTTTAAAGCGATTTCAGGTTTGCTATATGCCACACCCGCTAGCCAGCCGTAATCTTGGTCTGGGCTAATATGGGAAGTGTAGCCTGTAGCAGGTCCGTATGCACTACCACGTAGCTTTACATCAGCCTGAACGCGCTGAGCGACTGGACCACCGTAAATTTGGAAGTTTTTATTTGCACCAAGCTTCATACCCATTATGGCAGTGATATTCTCAGAGCGAACCTCAACTTTAGTACCTTCAGTATTAGCAAGTTGACTAGCTGCATAGCCATTCAGCCCTTGTAGTGGAGCCAATTGTGCTTCCCCAGCTGCGATTTGTGCTTTCCCGCCTACAATCTGTGGGCGTAAAGTAGCTTCAAGTGCGGGATTTGCTGCAATGGCTGCTTCAGCCTGTCTAACTTGTTCTCTACCAGCTGCGAGCTGTTGTTGAGCACCTTTAACATAGGTATCTAAACCTTGAGCGGTAGTGACTCCCGGTAACTTTCCAGCTAATTGTGAGGCAATCAATCCATCAATCGCAGCCGTTGGCGCACCGACAAAATTGCTATCGCCATTATAAGCCGCTGCTGCGCCAAAAGGTTCATCGTATAAAATACCAACACTAAAGGTATCATTGATATCGGTTTTTACACCATAACGGAAAAAGTCGTAAGACTCAGCAACATCACCCGTACTCTTACCTTGAACATAACCGGCGTCATCAGTGGCAACGCGTTGATTATCATAACCACTAACATCAGCATCGATATAGGTATAGACAGCTTCGGCATAAGTGCCATCTTGTAAGAATGCTGTGACATCCTGACCTGAACGATCGAGACCTGCCGCATTGGTCATGCTGGCGACAGAAAGAGTAGCTATCGCTACGGCAAGAGTTTTTAAATGAAAAGTAGCGCGCATTGTATATCTCCAAACATCCTCGTTGTTTAATCGTTGTAATAATTGATATTTAGCATTGTTACGCGAAATATAAGATTATGTAAACGATGTCCTGAAATGAATAGTAATGACTTTTTGACACTAAAACAACAATTAAAACGCTTTATTTCTTGTTGA
The DNA here is from genome assembly GCF_904846175.1 of Psychrobacter immobilis. Lineage (GTDB taxonomy): Bacteria > Pseudomonadota > Gammaproteobacteria > Pseudomonadales > Moraxellaceae > Psychrobacter > Psychrobacter immobilis_E. The sequence continues at coordinate 436,706 of NZ_CAJGZM010000001.1, forward strand.
TGACTGAGCAGTACAAAACGTTAAATCTCTTTTACAAACAATAGTTTACTTAATATACAATCATTAATTTATAATCGATATCACTGGCAAACTTAAATCGGAAATTAAAGATTTTCATTTTTCAGTTAAAAGGTATTTATTATTACACTCTCTTTATTTTAAACATAAAAAAACGACCCATTTAAGGTCGTTTTTTTATGTTTAAAATATAATTTATATAAATATTAGCAATTTCCAGTTTACTTAGCTTGGTAAGACAGCTTCACACCAAGCGCGAAACCATCATTGTCTTCAAAGTTACTAACGACGGCTTTAGTTGGAATTTGACCTTTAGCATCGCCGAACCATAGGTATTTACCACCAGCAGAAATAGCCCAGTTTTCAGTGAAGTTATATTTTGCACCCAGACCAGCGCTGTAGTAACCTTCGATAGGTCCTAGTGACGTGACTGGATTGCCAGCACCACTATCCCAACCAACAGTACCTGTCACTGCCAACGCGGGTGTTAAACGTTTGGCTAAGCCTAATTCTACTAACCATTGGTCCTCATCATAACTGACTAAAGCTAAACCTTCAGGATACTGCACTTTACTCACTTCTGTATAAACAGGGGGTACGATTGCAAAGTCGCTCCATGGTACCCAGCGTACTTTTGCTGTCGCTAAAGTCGTTGGATTAATTCCTGTTTGAAAATCAAAGTTTACAGATTTTGGAGTAGTGATATCTATCTCACCAGCTTTTTCAATACTGGCTGCAGGATAGCTTTCAAATATTGGTAGAGTATGATCAATTTCTGAGCGATACGTCAGGGCAGCCTGTAGGGCAATTTCTGGCTTACTATAAGATACACCTGCTAGCCAGCCATAATCCTGATCTGAGCTAATATGAGCGGTATAGCCAGTCGCAGCGCTATATGCAAGCCCACGCAGTTTTACGTCTGCTTGTACTTGTTGAGCAACCGGACCGCCATAAACTTGGAAATTTTTATTTTCGCCAAACTTCATACCAAGAATTGCAGTGATATTTTCAGTACGAACTTCAACGTTGGTTCCTTCGCCTTTGCTATTAAATTCTGCTTGTGCAGCAGCCACAGCTGGCGCCAATGCTTTATACTGTGCTTGCTCTGTAGGCGTTAATTCAATTTTATTTTCAATTTTATACTTAATTTCACCGACTGTTTTAGCCGTTGATGCAAAATCCTTAATTTTTCCACCTGATACAGCATTGATAGTAGCATTGCGATCACCTTGAGCAACAAAATTATTGTCACCACTATAGTCAGCAGCAGCACCAAAAGGCTCATCATATAAAACACCAACGCTGAAAGTATCGTTGATATCGGCTTTTACACCATAACGGAAGAAGTCATAAGACTCCGCGATATCATCAATTTTATTGCCTTGCTGATAAGCGTTTTTATCACTACCAACATAAGCGTTATCATAACCACTGACATCAGCGTCTAGATAAGTATAAACAGTTTCGGCATAGGTGCCATCTTGCAAAAATGCCGTGATATCTTGACCTGAACGATCAAGACCTGCGGCACTAGCGATACTAGCTACAGAAAGAGCAGCCAAAGCTACCGTAAGAGTCTTTAGATTGAAATTTGCGCCCATTGTGTATCTCCAAACATCCACATTGTTTTACCGCTACACCGAACTTTGTTAGGTAGACAGTATCTAAGGTGAAGGATACTAATGTTTTTTTTACATTAAGACAACCTGAAAACACATTATTTCTCTAATATGACTGAATAGTCATCAGACAGTATATTTATACAAAAATGTGCATATAAATCTATAATAAATAGTAGTTATTATTTCTCGCTTGATCCCGAGTACTCTAGTACTTAATAATGTGGCGGTCTATCTGCCATAACATCAAACGGCGCCACACCGCCCTCCGTATCTTGGCTTTGAACTTGCTTATAGATAAACTGCACTTGACGCTGCAGGGTCTGGATATCTTTGTCTTGGCGCGTAATAACCTCATCAAGCCGCTCTACCGTAACTTCAAGGTGAGAGAGGTTCATCTGTAATTCAATGACCTGTGCCTGTAAATCTGCTTGATTATCTGACAGCTCAGCTTGACGATTAGAGGCGTTTTTTTCTATCGAATTTGGTTCATTCATATTTTTCTCAATATTAGATAATATAGTTATGGTCTTTATCAAATATCAGACACAACCATTTAAAGTAGACTTTATAAAATAGTGTTTATAAAGGCATTTACGCATACTACAGTTAGGTGGCAGCATGTTATACTGCTGGGAATTTTGCAACAACCCCTACCTCACTATTATATAAGCTTAAGATATTCTATGGCATTGATACATTTAAAAGATATTCACTTAGCCTTTGGCGTCGCTCCTGTCCTTGATGGTATTGATTTTGCTATCGATGCAGGTGAGCGCGTGTGTTTAATTGGCCGTAATGGCGAAGGCAAATCTACTTTATTTAAACTGATTAATGGCACATTATTGCCTGATAGCGGCGAAGTTATTATTAATAACAGTGTACGCGTCGCGATGCTTGAGCAGGATGTGCCCGAGACCAGCGGTCGTATCTTGGACATCGTTATGGGCGGTAGCAAACGCACTGCCGAGCTACTGATCAACTATAATGCCCAAACTGATTTGTGTGCCAATGGCGATATGGATGCCTGTGAGCGTATGGCGGACTTGCAGCATGATATTGATGCAGTACATGGTTGGGATTTAGAGCGCGAAGCGACGCGCCTAATTACTACTATGGGACTAGATCCAGAAGATGATTTGTCTTCACTCTCTGGTGGTCGTAAGCGCCGTGTTTTATTAGCGCGCTCTTTAGTGACTAAACCTGATGTCCTACTCCTAGATGAGCCAACCAACCATTTAGACGTTGATAGTATTGAATGGCTTGAGCGTTTCTTACTCGATTGGCAAGGATTAACCTTGTTATTCGTCACCCATGATAGAGCATTCGTTAATAAACTATCCACTCGCATCATTGAGCTTGATCGTGGTCAATTAACTAGCTATGACGTCACTCAAGGTGAAGGTGGCTATGCACGCTATCAAGAGTTAAAAGAGCTACAACTGTTAGCTGAAGAAAAGAACAATGCTAACTTTGATAAAAAACTGGCGCAAGAAGAAGTGTGGATTCGTCAAGGTATTAAAGCACGCCGTACCCGTAACGAAGGTCGTGTCCGTGACTTAAAAGCCTTACGTGAAGAACGTGGTGAGCGCCGTGAACAAGTGGGTAATGTCAACATTACCATGGGTCAAGGCGAGAAAAGCGGCAAGCTGGTCTGTAAAGTTAAAAATCTACATCTACAGTATGATGACCATGTATTGGTCGATAACTTTAGCACCACTATCATGCGTGGTGATAAAATCGGTATCGTTGGTCCGAATGGCGCGGGTAAAACCACGCTTATTAAAGCCCTACTCGATATGTCTGACGATGATGTGATCAAAACTGGTAGTGTTGAGCTTGGTACTAACTTAAAAATCGCATTTTTTGATCAGCTGCGTGATCAGTTAGATCTTGAAGCCAGTGTGGCGCATAACGTCTCAGAAGGTTCAGACTTCGTTGAAGTCGGTGGCCGTAAAACGCACATTATGAGCTATCTGCAAGATTTCTTATTTGCGCCAGAACGTGCCCGTACGCCTGTTAAAGCGTTATCAGGTGGTGAACGTAATCGTGTACTTCTTGCTAAGCAGCTATTAAAACCTGCCAACATTCTCGTACTCGATGAGCCAACCAACGACTTGGATATGGCAACCCTTGAGCTATTAGAAGAATCGGTCGCAAGCTTTGGCGGTACGATTTTACTCATTAGCCATGACCGCTCATTTATGGATAACGTCGTCACCTCTACTTGGGTGTTTGATACGGATGAAGATGGCAAAGGAACCGTCAGTGAGTATGTCGGTGGCTATCAAGAGTATTTGGTACAAAAAACTCGTGAAGAAGCTTCGAAAGCAGCTAAAACTTCTAGTAATAATACGGCTAATAGCAAATCTACTAATAAGTCAGCGACAGCTGTAAAACCTAATAATGCCGCTAAAAAGCTCAACTTTAACGACCAGCGCGAACTTGATAATTTACCAAAAGAAATCGCCGCGTTAGAAGCTGAGCAAACGCAACTACAAGAGAAGCTGGCTGACGGTTCGTGGTTTACAAAAGATATTGACGCCGCTACCGCTGCCAGTGAGCGTTTATTGGTCATCGAAGATGAGATGATGACTAAGCTTGAGCGCTGGCATACCCTTGAGAGTTAGTAGGTAGTATTTAAAAGCTGGTATGAAACATAGGATTATTTATTACTTCTCTACTCTAGCGTATATAGAAATCGCTACCGTTAGAGTGGTAATAAATAGCTTATGCTTATTTACAAGGGTGTGATGTGCTGAAAGTTAGTGAACATTGTCTTGATTTCAAGTATCATTCCCTATTGCTGAATACCCTTATTAATTATAAGGTCATCATTTATAACAGCCTTGCTAGTACAAAGACCTATGTTAAACATTGATAATTAAGGTTTTTTATACCTTTTATCTTGTTTAACCATCTGTTGTGCCCTATCAAGGTTGCTTTATTTTTAACACAATAATTTATTTTATGACCAAAATAGCTTAGAATAGCAACAATTAGTAAAATTAGGCACAGCTAACGTGGCTTGATAATTGTAATTTTTCTAAGCCACAAACCCAGTGTGGGATAATCCCATTTCATTCACCTGGAGGAAGTATTAATGAGCCATGCCGAAGGCGTTAATGTACAACGTCGTAGAGTTCTGATTGCCTCGACTGCCGTAATTGGTGCAGCTGGGGTAGCTGCTGTGGCAACACCTTTTGTCCGCTCTTGGACCCCAAGTGCTAAAGCTGAAGCTGCTGGTGCGGCGGTGACCCAAGATATTGGTTCTATCGAAGCAGGACAAATGATTGTCGTTAAATATCGCGGCAAACCTATCTTTGTGGTTAAGCGCACTGAAGAGATGCTCACCACACTTGATTCTGTAAAGTCGTTATTGTCTGACCCCGATTCTGATGCATCTTTGCAACCTGAATACTGTAAAAATCCTGAGCGTTCTATCTCACCAGAAATACTGGTCGTAGAAGGCGTTTGTACGCATTTAGGCTGTGCACCAAACTATCGTCCTGATGTTGGCGCTGCTGACTTAGGTGGTAATGATTGGTATGGTGGATTTTTCTGCCCCTGTCATGGCTCTAAATACGACTTATCAGGTCGTGTTTATAGTGGTGTCCCTGCGCCGCTTAACTTACCCATCCCAGATTACAACATGGATGGTACCATCTTGACGATTGGGGAGGCTTAATATGAGCATGGGTAAAAAATTAATGCATTGGGTGGACGCGCGCTTTCCTGCGACCGAAACCTATGAATATCACATGTCAAAGTACTATGCACCAAAGAACTTTAACTTTTGGTACTTCTTTGGTGTGTTATCAATGGTGGTATTGGTCAACCAGTTAGTGACTGGTATTTGGCTAACGATGATGTACAACCCAAGTGCCGAAGGGGCATTTGCGTCTGTTGAATATATCATGCGTGATGTCAAAGGTGGCTGGCTCATCCGTTATATGCACTCGACTGGGGCGTCTGCGTTCTTCGTCGTCGTATATTTGCATATGTTCCGCGCCTTGCTATACGGTTCATACCAAAAACCACGTGAGCTTATTTGGCTCATCGGTATGGGTATTTACCTAGCATTGATGGCAGAAGGTTTCTTCGGTTACCTACTTCCTTGGGGCAACATGTCATTCTGGGGTGCACAGGTTATCTTAAACCTACCTGCTGCTCTACCTGTGATTGGCGATGGTCTTGCTGAATGGGTACGTGGTGATTATATTATCTCAGGTATCACGCTAAACCGCTTCTTTGCTTTGCATGTCGTCGCTATTCCACTGGTACTTGTGGGCTTAGTCTTTATGCATCTAGTCGCACTGCATCATGTTGGTTCAAACAACCCTGATGGTATTGATATTAAGAAGCTAAAAGATAAAAATGGTGTGCCATTAGATGGTATCGAATTCCATCCGTACTACACTGTGCATGATATGGTTGGTATTGTGGTCTTCTTTATCTTGTTCTTTGCAGTGGTATTCTTCTTCCCAGAAGGCGGCGGTTTCTTCCTTGAGCCACCAAACTTTGAGACAGCGAACTCACTAAAAACACCTGCACATATTGCGCCAGTATGGTACTACACGCCTTTCTACGCCATTTTACGAGCCGTTCCTAATAAGCTTGGTGGTGTTATTGCAATGGGCGGTGCGATTGCATTCTTGTTCTTAATTCCATGGCTAGACAGATCACCTGTACGTTCTATACGTTATAAAGGTATTTTGTCGAAAATTGCATTGACTGTGTTTGCGATTAGCTTTGTGGTCTTGGGTTATTTGGGTGCGACACCGGCCTCACCAACAGCAACCATTATGGCGCGTATATTCACTGTATTGTATTTCTTATTTTTCTTATTGATGCCGTTCTACACTGCTATTGAGAAGTGTAAACAGCCACCAGAACGCGTTACCGGAGGTCACTAATGAACACGCTAATTAAATCCCTAGCTGGTCTAGGCTTAGGCGCGGCATTGACCTTGACTGCTGGCACAACAAGCGCAGCAGGTGGTGGATGTGGTACTTTTACCAATGCAGATGGTGTGGTTGAACACTTAGCTTGTAGTACAGCTCCTATTGATTTTACCAATAAGGGTTCGCTACAAAATGGTGCGAAAATCTTTATGAACTACTGTGCTGGTTGTCATTCTGCCCAGTACGTTCGTCACTCGCGCATTGCTAAAGATTTAGAGATACCACCTGAGTTGGTCGAGAAGTATTTGATGGTGACTACGGATCAAATCGGTGAGCACATCAATGCTGAGATTGACCCTGAAGTACAAGCGTCATGGTTTGGCGCGGCACCTCCAGACCTGTCTCTTGAGACCCGTCTGCGCGGTGATGACTGGGTATATACTTACTTATTGTCTTTCTATGAAGATCCAAGTCGTCCTTGGGGTGCTAATAACTTAGTGCTTGCAAACGCTGCTATGCCTCACGTCTTGCATAATATGCAAGAAACCTTGAGTGAAGAAGAGTTTGAATCTGAGGTTGGTGACTTGGTTAACTTTATGGCGTGGATGGCTGAGCCTGTTCGTCATGACCGTAAAGTGATTGGTTTCTTTGTGATTTTATTCTTATTAGTACTACTAATTCCAGTTTATTTATTAAATAAAGAATTCTGGAAAGACGTAAAATAATTAAGCAATAAAAGCCAAGATTTTATCTAAAAAAAGCACTACTTCGGTAGTGCTTTTTTATGTTTGAAAAGATTATCAAGCGGCAAATTAACTGTTAAGTGGTCGCCCTACGTGCAATGTTTACGTACGCTGCCTTGATAAACGGAGCGACATTGTTTACGATAACAGGCTTTACTAATACATTAGGCTTTCATGATTGATGCGAATGACATTCCAAGTAGTCAGCTGATTTTATACGCTGATGATGGCTACGACAGTCATGTGGTGCGCCTATTGCTTGAAGAAAAAAAACTGGCTTATTACTTGTCATGTTTGCATTCTGAACGTCCCGAAGATTTAACAGAGCTTAATCCTTATCATACTCTACCTGTTTTACAGCAGCGTGAAATTGCGTTGTATGAGATTAACGTTATCTTTGAATATCTTGAAGAACGTTATCATGCCAATAAGCTCTTACCCGACACGCCGCAAGAGCGTGCACAGTTTCGCCAGTTGGCCTGGCGTATCCAGCGCGATTGGCTGGTACTCGGTAAGCGTCTATTGATGCATCCAGACAGTTTTAATAAAGCCCAAGCTGCTATGGCAAAAAAACAGCTGAGCGATTCACTAATTACTATATCACCACTGTTTGCGCATAAGCCTTATTTTATGGCAGATGAGTTTGGTTGGTGTGATGTGCTGTTAGCGCCTCTGCTATGGCGTTTGGAAGAAATGGGTATTGAGCTACCGCGTGCTATTAGCAGGCCCCTATTTGACTATCAAAAACGTATCTTTGAGCGTGATAGCTTTCAAAAAAGTGTGCGTTAATGAGACAACCGTCTACTGCTACCTTAAAATAGAAGAATGCTAAAATGTGAGCAATTATTCTATAAATCCCCCTTTGTCGCTAAAATTTTTTAATCATTATTTAATATCATGAGTATAGGAAACCAACAATGAGCGAAGAAACCACCTCTATTACCCCAACCCGTCCTTATATGGTGCGCGCGCTATATCAATGGATAGAAGATAATGCACTGACCCCTTACCTGATGGTCGATGCGACTGCTGACAATGTACAAATTCCAAGGGAACATGTACAGGATGGGCGTATTGTGCTCAATATCGCTAGCCGTGCAACCGGTAATATGAGTATGGAAAATGATTATATTCATTTTAGTGCGCGCTTTGGTGGCGTCTCCCAAGAGATTTGGGTACCATTGACGGCGGTAATGGGCATCTATGCCAAAGAAAATTCACAAGGTATGTTTTTTGATCCTAATGAATATGATGACTATGAACCTGAAGATGATGCCGTTGCGAGTAGCAGCTCTAAAACAAACATTGTAGTTCCTAAGCCTAAGCGCGACAATAAAGCTGGTTTAAAAGTCTTAAAATAAGATTAGTATTAAGAATAGTACAAACAAAAAAAGCTGGTCGTATTCAATACGTCCAGCTTTCTCGTTTTTGGTCTACAAGGCTCTGCGTTTAAACTATTAAGTTCTTCGCGCTTAAGTTCTTGACCATTATGTTCTTGGTAGCGTCACACCGCGTTGGCCTTGGTATTTACCACCGCGATCTTTGTAACTAGTCTCGCAGACATCATCAGCATCACTTTGGAAAAACAGCATTTGTGCGACGCCTTCGCCTGCATAAATACGCGCTGGTAAATTGGTGGTATTACTAAACTCTAACGTCACATGCCCTTCCCACTCAGGCTCAAGTGGCGTGACGTTGACGATGATACCGCAGCGCGCGTAGGTTGATTTACCTAAGCAAATCGTCAATACATCACGTGGAATGCGGAAATACTCCATCGTACGCGCCAATGCAAACGAGTTTGGCGGAATGATGCATTCGTCACCGATAACATCAATAAAGCTTTTTTCATCAAAGTTTTTAGGATCTACAATCACTGAATGGACATTAGTAAAGACTTTAAACTCAGGGGCGCAGCGTACATCATAACCATAGCTTGACGTACCATAGCTAACCAAACGCTCACCTGCATCATTAAAACGTACTTGACCCGCTTCAAACGGCTCAATCATGCCGTGTTCTTCGGCCATTTTACGAATCCAGCGGTCAGATTTGATAGACATTGTTATTCCTTAGCAGATATATAATAAAACTTATAATATGAATGGTATTTTGATAGCGACGATTATACGGAATTGGCGGCTGAATTTATAGAGCAGTGGCGACTTTAAAATAAAGCATACTATTAAGGGTTAAGCGTCAGTTAAACGTCTTGCTGATTTTTTGTTCTCATTAATTAGCTACGCTCCCTACACTACCATTTAGCAAAATGATCTTCTGCTAAGCCCATTACCTTATCAAGCTTAATCACTTCATCTCCTAGCCGTATCTCACCACTATAAAAACCAAGCCATTGCTCAAAGATACTGGCAAGCACGCCGAAGTTGTCAGTCTTTTTATAGACAGTGATAGGCGTAAAGGTTAAATCAATATCAACCTTGCTCCAACCTAGATTTTGATGATAAATACGCCAAGTCTTCTGCGCGGCTGCATCCAAATCTTGACGTATAAACATCACAGGCGGCAAATACACTATCTGACCATCAAGCCAGCACGCATTTTCACTGGCTCCGGTTTCATTGACACCCATTGATAAGTTCAATGTAAAATGACGCCCATCGGGTAAATAGCTGTTGATACACGTCCAAAACCAGTTGGTCTCTCGGCGCATGTAGCCGAGCGTCCAATCTAGATTGGCAATAGTGGTGTCAGTAAAGTCTATTTGCTTAGCTTTAGCATCGGGAGAATTAGGAATATGAGTAGCATCAGCGTTAAATCTTGAATTATTTTTAATATGTAAATGCCCAGATACAGCGGTTAATGGCTCTTTTTGAGTGAACGTCCAGCCTCGTCTGCCCGTTGGTGTACAGATAGCTAATGGCTGTGACTGCCTTGCTAAGGTTGCATTAAGCGCAAGGTTTTGACTATCTAGCACAACGTTAATCTGCGAAGGCGTAAAGTCTAAATTAACGGTTAGTTTGGAATGAGTAAATGCCATTTGACCTTGGTAGCAATCGCCTTCTAATAGCGTCTGCCGAGTGAAAGGCTGCAAGGCTTCGCAAACCTCTAGCTCATTAGTTTCATCATTATAAAGATAAACGAAGGCACTGGTCGCAAGTTTAATCGTCGCCAGTGCTAGGCAAACTCGATACGGCGGCTGGATAATTTGGATAAAACAGAATTGGTTGGCTTTTAACTCTTTACGCCAATTTGGCAGCGCTTTTTGCGATATAAGATGACTATGATAGTCAAGATAGTTGATGCTCTTTACATGAGCAAATACGCCAAAATTAGGCTGACCATTTTGAATAAGCTGGTCAAGGTCAACTGGTTTTAAGAGGTTAGATGGGTATTGTTCATTTTGTTCGCTGTCATATCTATTCATCTTTGCGGCATCCTAGCCAAGTTTATACCAAGAGTTAAGGTGTTTATTATGTAATGGCTATCGTTTGCTACTACTTTCTTATAATAGCAAACAATAGCTCACTAAACATTAAAACGCTGCGGCTCCTAGTATCTTAGCAGTAAAGCTTAGCCACTAAAAAATACGCTTATCATCAACAGGTTTGGCAAACTTATTGATATTGGCTTCGATATTTTTAGCAATGCTTAAATAATACGGCGCAAATTCATCATCCACCAACACGCTCGGCTCACCTTTATCTACTTGGGCGCGAATACCGCTAGCAAGCGGCAACTGCCCTAATAGTGGCACATGGTATTGCTCGGCGATTTTTTCACCGCCGCCCGTACCAAAGATAGCCTCGGTATGATGACAGTTGCTACACGTATGCAATGCCATGTTTTCAACCACACCAAGTACCGGAATATTGGTTTTATTAAACATCTCGATGCCTTTTTGTGCATCAAGTAAGGCAATATGCTGCGGCGTCGTCACAATCACCGCGCCTGTCACCGGAATGCGCTGCGCTAAGGTCAGCTGGATATCGCCAGTACCAGGCGGCATATCAATGACTAAATAATCTAGCTGCGGCCAATTGGTCTGGTTATAAAGCTGCATCAAGGCACCAGTGGCTTTTGGTCCGCGCCACGCCACAGGCGTATTATCGCCATCGAGCAAGCTACCTATCGATAGCATTGCCAGACCATGTGCATCGATAGGAACAAACTGCTCATTTTCCAGCTCAGGTTTTACCTTATCCATGCCCAGCATCGTCGGCATACTCGGGCCATATATATCAGCGTCTAGCACGCCAACACGATTGCCTAACTTCTGTAATGCCAAGGCTATATTGACTGTCGTCGTTGATTTACCCACACCGCCCTTGCCTGACGCTACCACGATAATATGACGAATACGTGGATGCGCTGCAAGTGACGCTTGGGTAGGAGCTGCCTTGGTAATCGGTGGTTCGCTGTTGGTATTTGCGTGGTCGCTAGACTTGGATTGACTTGCCATGGCATCTGTGGTTTTTGGCATTTGCTTCGGTAAGGTTGATCCTGCGCCTTTGGCTGGTGCCGGTAAACGGACATTCATATGAATGGTTTTAATACCATGCGGATGCAGCAATTGTCCAAGCTCTTGTTGGATGGTTTCAGGGTTACTGTCTTGTGGCAAGCGCAAGTCTAAAGTAAGCTCTTCACCGTTGCGCTCAAGCCCCGTTACCATGGTGGCAATGCTAATCGTGCCTACTTCATAGCCGAGCAGCACCTTATCCACGGCACTATCGCGTTCTGCCTGCTGCTGCGGGGTTTCAGTTTTTATGGTCGGTTTATTTTTCTTCATAAAGTTAAACATAGCTACCGTTACTGCCTATACAAGTGGGTGGGCATGGTAAAAAACTCAGTTCATACTGTTGCAAATAGGCTAAATCACATTGGCCACGAGCTCTTTAACAAAACCTTTTATCGTGACAGTGTAGCTCAATTGCAAGTATAAAAAAACCACAACGCCAATAGGATGAAGCGTTGTACCACTCATCTATCCTACCGCCTATTATTTCCAATGATTGGTGTTAATAAGTGCTGTCTTTATATTCACCTTATTAAATGGCTAAGAATCGTGAGGCAATGAATAAATAAATCAGTACGCCTGCCGCATCACATACCGAGGTAATCAAGGGTGCACTAGCCGTGGCAGGGTCAAAACCTAGTTTATTGAGCACAAAGGGCAAACTCATGCCAATCACACAACCAATCATGACCACCGACATCATACTCAGGGCCAACACTAGTGATACAACCGCATCACCGCGCACATAGCCGATAAGCGCGATAGCAACGGCCATCGTAGCACCAAGCATAAGCGCAACTAAAGCTTCGCGACCGAGCAGTGAAAACCAGTCGCGCATGACCACATCGCCTGTCGCTAGCGCCCTCACCATCAAGGTTGCAGACTGAGAGCCGGCGTTACCACCACTATCAACCAGCAAAGGTAAGAAAAACACCAATACCAGATTGGCCGCAATGACATCTTCAAAATTTGAGATACTAAGCCCTGAGAGTAAATTTCCAAATACTAAAAATACCAACCAAAATACCCGCTTACGGTATAACATGCGAATGCTGACGTCTTTTAACTTACCTACCATGGTCGAGACACCGCCCGACTTATGAAAATCGTCGGTGGCTTCATCACTGGCGACATCCATGGCATCATCATGGGTGACGATACCGACTAAAGCACCACTGGCATCAGTAATCGGCAAGGCAATTAAGTCATAGCGAGCAACGGTTTTGGCGACATCTTCTTGATCATCGTTTACATCACAAGATATGACCGAGCGCACCATAATGTCATTAATCAGCTGCTCTGGCGATGCTAAAATAAGTACTCTTAATGACACGACACCTAACAGCTTACGGACATCATCGATGACATAAGCATGGTAAATAGTCTCGGCATCGGGTGCTTCTAGTCTAAGAGCGTCTAGGGCTTCAGCAACAGTCATCTCGGCAGCTAATGTCGCATAATCAGACGTCATCAACGCGCCAGCAGTGCCTTCTTCATAAGCGGATAAACGGCGAATATCTTCACGTTTTGCCTGTGCAAGTGCTGGCAGCAATGCATCTCGCTGTTCCTGATTCAGGCGCTTATATAAGTCGGTACGCTCATCAGACGGCATCTCCCCGACTATCTTCGCTAAAACAGCTCGTGGAAATACGTAAGCGAGTGCAACCTGGATATCCGCGTCTAAATAGGCAAATATCGTCGAGCGATTGGGCAGATGCTCTAGTAGCTGCCAAGCAAGTTTGGATTCAATCATCGCCAGCACATCAGCAACATCAATAGGTCGTAGCGCTTTCACCTCATCAATCGCTTGCTCAAACTGCTGCTGCTCGATAGCACGGCTTAATTTTGCAGCAAAGGTCAACGCTAAGTCTTCATTATTCATTATTTTTACTCCGTGCAGCGCAACATTATGCAACAGGCGCTCATAAAAAAGAGCCAATATAATTGGCTCAAGTTAACATAGAATCAAATCCTAATGGATTGGTCTTTTATTAGCAAGCTAATGATTCTTAAACCAATCAAACAACCAGCAGACCAGTTAATTCATAAACCAACCATGACTGGCAACGATAGATTGACCGGTGAATACATTACTTGGGAAAGCTGCTAAGAATAATGCCAATTGGGCAATATCATCAACGGTCGTAAATTCTTTGTCAACGGTATTGACCAACATGATGTCATTCACTACCGATTCTTCACTGATGCCTTTTTCAACTGCTTGTTGCGGGATTTGTTTTTCGACCAACGGGGTTTTCACAAACCCTGGGCAAATCACATGCGCGCGTACATTATGCTCAGCCCCTTCTTTTGCCAGCACACGGCACAGTCCAAGTAGTCCGTGTTTGGCGGTCACATAAGGCGCTTTAAATAATGACGCTTCATGCGAATGTACTGAGCCCATATAGATGACGGTACCGCCTTTATCGCCTTTATACATATGTTGTACAGCAGCTCTGGTGGTCAAAAATGCCCCATCTAAATGGATAGCGAGCATTTTCTTCCAGTCATCAAATGCCATCTTATGAATCGGGTCAATGATTTGAATACCGGCATTGGAGACAAGAATATCTATACCGCCAAAGGTATCCACTAACTGCTGCACGCCATCGTTTACGGCATCCTCTGAAGTCACATCCATGGCAATTGCAAGTGCGCGGCCGCCAGCGGCTTCGATAGCAGCCACCGTTTGCTGTGCGGCTGCAAGATTAACATCAGCAATACCAACTGCAGCGCCTGCCTTGGCATAAGTCTCAGCGATGTCACGTCCAATGCCACTGGCAGCGCCAGTGACTAACGCCACCTTGCCGGTCAAATCTTGTTGTAATGTGGTTGCCATATTTTATAGTCCATTATAAATAGGTTTTTTTGGATGCCTGTCTCAAATATGCGTATTTATTAAACAGGTTTACTGAGCAATGCTTACTGGCGTTTTTTCTTGTAGCTCATCAAAGCTAACGCCATCTGCCAGCTCAACCAGTTTCAATCCATTGTCTGTGACATCTAATACGGCAAGTTCGGTGATAATACGATCAACCACCCCTTTACCCGTTAATGGCAGCTCGCAGTTGGCAAGGATTTTTGGCTCGCCATGTTTATTAACTTGTTCCATGAGCACAATCACCCGTTGCACGCCTGCAACCAAGTCCATCGCGCCGCCCATGCCTTTAACCATTTTTTTGGGAATCATCCAGTTTGCCAAATCTCCTTTTTCTGACACTTCCATCGCACCTAGTATTGCAAGATTGACATGACCGCCACGAATCATCGCAAATGACTCTGAGCTACTAAAGTAACTGGCGCCCGGCTCTGCGGTTACGGTTTGCTTGCCAGCATTAATCAAATCAGCGTCGACATTATCTGCGGTTGGAAACTCGCCAATACCTAATAAACCATTTTCTGATTGCAACCAAACATCCACATCTTCAGGAATATAGTTGGCGACTAGGGTTGGTAGACCAATACCTAGGTTGACATAATAACCGTCTTGTAGCTCTTGTGCGGCACGCTGTGCCATCTGTTCTCTTGTCCATGCCATGGTGATTTCCTTATTGTTACGATATTTTATTTTTAAAATACTTTATTATCATTGCTCTAAGTATTTAATAATTATGTTGATAAACTCTTTATCTAAGCACCTTCAACGGCTTTAGTGGTCGTCTTCTCAATACGCTTTTCAGGATTGCTGTTTAAGACGATACGCTGCACAAAGATACCCGGCAGATGCACTTCATCCGGATCGAAGGTGCCAGTTTCTACGATTTCTTCAACTTCGACAATGGTAATCTTGCCTGCCATGGCGCAATCTGGGTTGAAGTTACGCGCAGTCTTATTAAATATTAAGTTACCCGCTTTATCTGCTTTTTGCGCTTTGATTAATGCCACATCAGCACGTAATGAGTGCTCAAGTACATAGGTGCGTCCATCAAAATCACGCGTCTCTTTACCCTCAGCCACTTGCGTGCCGACGCCCGTCGCCGTATAAAACGCTGGAATACCTGCGCCACCTGATCGTAGCTTTTCTGCCAATGTTCCTTGCGGCGTCAGCTCAACTTCTAACTCACCTGCTAAATATTGACGTTCAAACTCTTTGTTTTCACCGACATACGATGAGATCATTTTTTTAATTTGGCGGGTCTGTAATAGCAGACCTAAACCAAACTCATCAACGCCTGCGTTGTTACTGATGCAAGTCAAATCCTTAACCCCACTATCACGTAACGCTTCGATGAGCGCTTCAGGGATACCGCACAGACCAAAACCGCCGATAGCGAGTGTTTGTCCATCACTAACGATACCTTTTAACGCCTCTTCGGCACTGCTATATACTTTTGAGCGACTCATGCT
This sequence comes from Psychrobacter immobilis, assembly GCF_904846175.1. Lineage (GTDB taxonomy): Bacteria > Pseudomonadota > Gammaproteobacteria > Pseudomonadales > Moraxellaceae > Psychrobacter > Psychrobacter immobilis_E. The sequence continues at coordinate 452,811 of NZ_CAJGZM010000001.1, forward strand.
TATCTCCTTGCACGTCTAGTTTTTGTTATTAATATCCATCATCAATTGAAATTATAATAATACAATTTCTATCGATATATTAGGTATAGCGCTTATACTAACTTAACATATTATTCTGGTAGCGAGAAGAGAATAACCGTAAGAACTTACCGGCCAGCGCAGTATCTCAGTACATACTAAATCGCTACGGCATCAGTCTAGATTTATGTTTAATAAAATATCATCCATCCTATATTTTGATTAATTTTATTGACCCATGTCAATATGCCCTGCATACTCGGGGCTTGAACTTTGCCAAGGAGGGCGATCATGATGAGCACATTTGCTATTGTCATCACTTTATTACTATTGATGTTTTTTGCTTATCGCGGCTATTCGGTGCTGATTTTAGCACCGATTATGGCGATATTAGCCGTATTACTTTCAGGTGATTTTTTAAGTAGTATTCCCGCCTACACCGATGTATTTATGGGGGCGCTAAGCGGATTCTTACTGAAGTTCTTCCCTATTTTCTTATTGGGTGCGCTATTTGGGCGTTTGATGGCTGACTCTGGCGCAGCGACAGCGATTGCCAATACCGTGGTCGAAAAGCTCGGTGCCAGTAAAGCCGTTTTAGCGGTTATCTTGGTTTGTGCCATCTTAACTTATGGTGGCGTTTCGTTATTTGTCGTGGCATTTGCTATTTATCCAATTGCCAAAGATTTGTTTAAAGCCGCGGATATTCCTAAGCGCTTGATTCCAGCAGCGATTGCGTTAGGTTCATTCACCTTTACCATGACAGCGTTACCAGGCACGCCAGCCATTCAGAATGCCATTCCGATTCCCTACTATAATACCAATGTGTTTGCGGCGCCTATTTTAGGTGTTATCGGTGGTACGATCATGTTTATCTGTGGCTGGTTATGGTTGCAGTCACGGGCTAGAAAAGCCAATGCAGCAGGAGAAGGCTATGGTCAGCATGACGAAGAAGATTTAGGGGGCGTTGGTGCCGTTAAGAAAGAATCTGAGACACTGAGTACGCATCACACGTCATTTACCGTGGCTATGATTCCTCTGGTATTGGTCATCGCCCTAAACGCTTTATTAACTTATGCGATTTTCCCCTCGCTCGATTTTAGTGGCTTACAAACTCAATTTCCTGACTTAAATATCGCAGGCTCACTTGGTCTATGGTCAATTATCATCTCATTGGTCGTTGCTTGTACCGTGCTCATTGTACTGCGTATTGGTCATTGGAAAAATCTACAAAAAACCATTAACCGTGGCACTTATGATTCGATGTTACCGATTTTCAATACCGCATCAGAAGTTGGTTATGGGGCGGTTATTGCCTCGCTAGCAGGCTTTCTTATCATTCGTGACAGTATCTTAAACCTAACACCAGGCAACCCCCTCATCTCAGAAGCCGTCGCGATGACCACGCTGGCGGGTATCACTGGCTCATCGTCTGGTGGTTTGAGTATTGCGCTATCGACGTTGGGTGAAGACTATTTAAGAATGGCCGTCGCCGCTGGTATTGATCCAGAACTGATGCACCGTGTTGCCGTGATGGCAGCAGGTGGTTTGGATACCTTGCCACACAGTGGTGCGGTCATTACCTTACTGGCGATTTGTGGTTTGACCCATAAGCAGTCGTATCTAAACGTCGCCATGGTCACAATAATCATTCCACTCATCGCTGTGGTCGCTGTTATTATTTTAGGCACGATGTTTGGTTCTTTTTAAGAAATATCTAGGTGTTCAGGAAAGACTCTAGCTATCAAATAAACATACCTTTTATCAAACCCACTTAGCCAATCGCTTGGTGGGTTTTTTATGGTCACATTATTATCAACCTATCTAAATAAAATCAATTATTTATACCTAATGAGTGAATAACAATCTATATGTGATATAGAGTTAATTACCATATGAGTTACCGTATTAATTACTGAGGAATGTCACAAATTCAGCCGAATTACGGTATCATAGGCACACTTTTTTAATTTTTCGCTTTCTTATAAGTTTTTAGACGTTTTTAGCATTGATAATCTAATGTTGATAATATCGCGCCCGCTCATCATATAGCGCTTGAGACGTTTGATAACCAACCCGTTTATATAAAAATATAGGTGATTTTGTGCGTGAGATTCTAGTAACCAGTGCGCTGCCCTACGCCAATGGCCATATCCATTTGGGGCATCTTGTAGAATACATTCAAACCGACATTTGGGTACGCGCCATGAAAGCGCAAGGTCATCAGGTTACCTATGTTTGCGCAGATGACGCTCATGGTACTGCGATTATGCTCAAAGCAGAAGCCAATGGCGTTACCCCAGAAGAGCAAATCGCCTCGGTAAAAGCCTCACATGAAGCTGACTTTGCCAAATTTTTGATTAACTTTGACAACTATCACAGCACGCACTCAGAAGAAAACAGACATTTCTCTGAGCTGATTTATCGCAGGCTGAGCAGTGCTGGACATATCTCAACCCGCGACGTCAAACAACTTTTTGACCCTGAAAAGCAGCTGTTTTTAGCCGATCGTTTTGTTAAAGGAACTTGCCCTGAGTGTGATTCCCCTGACCAATACGGTGATAACTGCGAAGTGTGCGGTACCACCTATGATGCGACCGATCTTAAAGACCCGCACTCAACGTTATCTGATGCCACGCCAATTCTGAAAACTTCAAAGCATTATTTCTTTGATTTGCCTGAGTTTGAGCAATTCTTAAAAGATTGGACGCGTAGTGACAATCGCTTGCAAGTATCGGTTGCCAATAAACTGCAAGAATGGTTCGACGCTGGCTTAACTAGCTGGGATATCTCGCGTGATGCGCCTTATTTTGGCTTTCAGATTCCAGATACCCCAAGCGATGAGCCAGACAAATACTTCTATGTATGGCTAGATGCGCCAGTCGGTTATATGGCAAGCTTTAAAAACCTATGCGATAAGCGCGAAGGTACAGACCAAGCGCTTGATTTCGACCGTTATTGGCTGCAAGAAAACGAGAACAAGACCGAGGTTTATCACTTCATCGGTAAAGACATCGTTTACTTCCATGCGCTGTTTTGGCCAGCCATGCTAGCCGGTAGTGAATTCCGTACGCCAACGGGTGTCTTCGCGCATGGATTCTTGATGGTCAATGGCGAGAAAATGAGTAAGTCACGCGGCACCTTTATTAAGGCCGAAACTTACGCGGATCATCTGCATCCTGAATACTTGCGTTATTATTTTGCCAGCAAGCTGTCTGACAAAGTCGAGGATATTAACCTTGATTTAGAAGACTTTATGCAAAAAGTCAACTCTGACTTGGTTGGTAAAGTGGTCAATATCGCCAGTCGCAGTGCGGGCTTCTTAGTGAAGAAATACGACGGTATGCTGTCTGAGGTTTGCGTAGAGTCAGAATTATTAGAAGACATTACTAAGACTGGTGATGAAATTGCAGCCGCTTATGAGAATCGTGAGTTCTCGCGTGCGATGCGCTTGATCATGCAATGTGCCGACAAGGCCAACGAATATATCGATGGTAAAAAGCCTTGGTCGCTGGCTAAACAAGAAGGTACTGAGCAAGAAGTTCAAGACGTCTGCTCGGTCGCCATTAACATCTTCCGCCAATTAATGGTCTATCTTGCGCCCGTATTGCCTGAGCTAACGGCCAATGCCAAAGAGTTCTTAAACATTGAAGATTTGAGTTTTGCTAGCCGTAATGAGTGGTTACTTGGTCATAAAATCAATAAATTTAAACCTTTGATGCAGCGTATCGAAGAAAAAGACGTTGCAGCAATGATTGAAGACTCAAAAGCTTCATTGACGCAAGCAGATGCTCCTACTGCTAACGCCGATAGCAAACCAGCAGCGGTAAACACTCAGCAAGCAGAAAAAGCTGATACTGATACAAATGCTGAGCAAACTGACTATATCAGCATCGAAGACTTTGCTAAAGTTGAGATGAAAGTCGCTCACGTCTTAGCCTGTAATTATGTCGAAGGTGCCGATAAGCTTTTACAATTTACCTTGGACGTTGGCGAAGACAAACCCCGTAATGTCTTTAGCGGTATCCGTAAGTTTTATGAGCCTGAGCAATTACTGGATAAAAAGGTGATTTGCGTCACCAATCTTGCGCCGCGTAAGATGAAATTTGGTGTCTCAGAAGGGATGGTGTTATCAACGGGCAATCCAAAAACTCAGCTAACGGTAGTGACATTACCGGATAACTGCGTCATTGGTGATGTGCTCGCTTAGATGTTGTACTTATAGAATAAAAAAGATGCTTTCATGGCATCTTTTTTATTGCCTGAAATTCATTAGTGATTAAGTATAAAAAGTATGCACGAAAAATAAAATCATAAACAAAAATCTGTCCGTATTAACCTTTATAAAATCAATGACAAATGCGTTTTATTTTCTTATTGCCATAAGTTACATTACTGTCATAATATGGACGTAATGATCAATGGATTGATTACCATAATGTTCGCCCGTTATCTCAGCATGCACATAACATTGACTCGGGTAACCTGCATTTTTTAACCTATGAGCCAAAATAAAATGACCTTTGCCACTACTTTACGCCTTAGCCTGTGCGGCGCTGCTATTAGCGCTGCGCTTGGACTAACCGCCTGCTCTAATAATGCTACTGACCCTGCGGTCAACGCTGATGATAGCGCGACTAACGATAAGCCTGCCAAAACCTTGGCCATCACTCAGATTGTCGAACATCCTTCTTTAGACGAGATGCGCCGTGGCATTATTGATGAGTTGGCTGAAAATGGCTACGTAGAAGGGCAAAACCTAACCGTTAATTTCCAAAGTGCGCAAGGTAATACCGCAACTGCTGGGCAAATTGCCAAGCAGTTTGCTGGGGACAATCCGGATGCCATCGTCGCAATCTCAACACCTTCTGCCCAATCAATCGTTGCGTCGACCAAAACCGTTCCCGTTATTTATACTGCCATCTCAGATCCTGTAGCAGCGAAACTTATTGACGAAAATGATGTGCCCATCCAAACTAATGTGACTGGTCTATCAAGCGAATTACCCATCGAGCCACAGTTAGACAACATTCAAAAAATTGTGCCCAATGTAAAAACCATTGGTTATGTTTATAGTCCAGGCGAAGCCAACTCTGTGGTGGTACTTAAACAACTTGAAAAAGCAGCGCCAGCACGCGGACTTAAGATATTGAGCGTCACCGCTAATCGCCCTACCGACGTTGCGATGGCGACTCGTAGTCTTGCAGGGAAGGTAGAGGTCATTTATACCTCACTGGACAATAACGTGGTCTCTGCTTTTGAAGCCATGGCAAGTGCGGCTAATGAGCTTGATATTCCAGTCATTGCCTCAGATGAATTTAGTGTCAGACGCGGTGCGACTGCGGCGCTTGGTGTTAATGATTATGATTTTGGTCGTACCACGGGCAAAATGGTTTATCGAGTATTAAACGGTGAAGCCACAAAAGATATCGCACCACAAGTGATGAATACGTTAACGCTATACGTCAGCCCAAAACATGCCGCTGAACAAGGTACTAGCCTATCAGCAGAGTTACTTAAGAACGCTATTAATGTCGATCAAGAAGCAAAAAAAACCAGTAAGTAGTCACTAGTAAACAGTAATAAATAGAAAGACCGTGATTAACAAGCAGTCAGCGCTACCCTTTATTTATCTTTTATATAATGTACGGACACATTATTATTCTCAGGAGTCAGACCCATGTTGTATCAAAATCGTTTTGCTAAAGCTTTACTATGGGGCGGTGTTTGCACCGCTATCTTGACCGGCTGTAACAAGCCAGCACAAGACGCCAACACCACTGACGGCGCTGCAACTGGTGGTGATGCCAAAGCCGCCATGAAAACGGTCGCTATTACTGCGATTGTTGAGCATCCAGCACTCGATGACGTGCGTAAAGGCGTTATCGATGAATTAAATGACGCCGGCTTTAAAGAAGGCGAGAATCTAACCATCAATTTCCAAAGCGCCCAAGGTAATACTGCGACTGCTGGTCAGATTGCCAAGCAATTCGTCGCTGATGCACCAGACGTTATTGTTGCCATTGCAACACCATCGGCACAGTCTGTTGCCGCCTCTACCAGCACCATTCCGATGGTATTCTCAGCAGTGACAGACCCTGTAGCGGCTAAACTGGTCTCTAAGCTTGATGGTTCTGGTACCAACGTCACTGGCGCCTCTGATGCTCTGCCTTATGCACCGCAAATCGATTTGATGCGCCAAATCATCCCAAGCTTAAAAAACGTCGGTTATGTTTATAGTCCAGGCGAAGTTAACTCAACCATCGTCTTAAAAGCGCTGAAAGATAACCTAACCCCATTGGGTATCAAGGTACATGAAGCGCCTGCGCAGCGTAGTAACGATATCGCGATGGCCGCCCGCAGTCTTGAAGGTAAAGTCGATATGATTTATACCTCAACAGATAACAACGTCGTCTCAGCTTATGAGTCACTGTACCAAATCGCTAAAGAAAGTAAAATTCCATTGATTGCGTCTGATACCAGCTCTGTTGAGCGCGGTGCCGTTGCTGCTTTGGGGGTCAACTATTACGATTTGGGCCGCGAAACTGGTAAAATCGTCACTCGCATTTTAAACGGTGAAAAAGCGGGCGCTATCCCTGTTTATACGCCGCAATCACTTGATTTATATGTCAGTCCAAAAAACGCGAAAGCCGAAGGCATTACTTTGCCACAAGCGGTTATCGATAAAGCAAAAGTAGTGGTAGAATAACTGTGACTTCTGGTATCTAATCTATAGACGGTAATTTTTGTCAATTATCGTTTTGGTTGATTTGATACCGCTATTTATTTAGCGAAGACAACACCCAGCTATCAGTCATTAGGCTGGGCTTGTTTTTTTAAAGGCTTTAAATGAGCAAAACTTACAGTTATCCATAGTAGCGATAAGTTTTGCTTTACCCTAGCTGCAGATAATCCAATCTGTTAAATTCACCGCTTCGTCGTTTGGTTAAAATGGCTACTAGATAACGTGACATGCTTACATTGCGACCTTGGTATATTGGTAACAGTGAATGCCGCCCGTCTCTTTCACTCACTTATCTTGCTATGATTGATTAAATGCTTGGTTATGACTTACTGATCTCTTATGTCTTTAATTGCTTTTTTTGGTGCGCTTGAAAGTGGTCTGATTTATGGCCTAGTGGCGCTTGGCGTCCTAATCTCATTTCGTACCCTCGACTTTCCGGATTTAACCGCTGACGGTAGTTTTCCGTTGGGTGGCGCTGTCGCTGGTATTTCTATCATTGCTGGTATTAATCCTTGGCTTGCTTGCGCCTTTGGTATGCTAGCAGGGTCAGTCGCCGGTATTGTCACCGCATGGCTACACGTCAAACTGGGCATTTTGCAATTACTTGCCAGTATCCTAGTGATGGTTGCCTTATATTCTGTCAATCTGCGGATTATGGGTGCGCCAAACTTGCCGCTGTTGGGTGAAACCACGGTATTTAGTACCTTGGTCAATGATGGCAATGGTTACTGGATGCGCTGTCTGATTATTGGTATCGTCGTGCTGGTTGCCATGTTATTTTTAAATTGGTTTTATAGTACTGAAACCGGTCTTTCGATGCGGGCAACTGGCTCAAACCTACGTATGGCACAAGCGCAAGGTATCAACACCTCATGGATGACCATCATAGGTATGGCAATCTCTAACGGTTTGATTGCTCTAGCAGGTGCACTGTTTGTGCAGACGCAAGGTGGCGCAGATATTTCGATCGGTATCGGTACGATCGTCATTGGTCTGGCAGCAGTCATCATCGGTGAGACCATCATTCCTGCCAAACGTATTTGGCTGATTACCTTTGCTGTGGTTGTCGGTGCGGTGTTGTACAAGCTGTTTATTCAGGTTGCTTTATCGAGCGACACGCTTCGTAGTATTGGTTTTGGTCCACAAGATTTAAACTTGATTACAGCGCTGCTCGTGGTATTGGCCTTGGTATTGCCCAAAGCTAAAAATAAATTTTTAAGTCGTAAAGTTCGGGCTTAATGTCAATGTGCAACCATAAGGAATAATTATTATGATGCAAGCTACAGATTTGCGGTTGACCTTTAATCCTGGAACGCCCATTGAAAACCCTGCACTACGTGGTATCAATCTCAATATCGCCGATGGTGAATTTGTCACTGTCATCGGTACCAATGGCGCCGGTAAATCAACCTTTTTAAATGCAGTCAGTGGCACCACACGCGTCGATAGCGGTTCAATCTTATTAAACGGCATTGACGTCACCAAAAAGACCGCACATCAACGCGCTCATTGGGTGGCTCGTGTATTCCAAGACCCAATGGCTGGGACTTGTGAAGCATTAACCATTGAAGAAAATATGGCGCTTGCCTATAAGCGCGGCGGCAAACGTGGTTTAAAATTTGCCCTAAACCAGAATAACCGTGATTTATTTCGCGAAAAACTATCGGTATTAAAACTGGGTCTAGAAAATCGTCTGACTGACCGTATGGGATTATTATCGGGTGGTCAGCGTCAAGCAGTTAGTCTGCTGATGGCATCATTGCAGCCGTCTAAGATTCTACTGCTTGATGAGCATACGGCTGCCCTTGATCCTAAAACGGCGGCGTTTGTTTTAGAGTTAACCGATAAAATCGTAACAGACAATCAGCTTACAACGATGATGGTCACGCATTCGATGCAGCAAGCGTTAGCCCATGGCACGCGTACTGTGATGCTTCATCAAGGGCAAGTGGTATTAGACGTATCTGGCGATATTCGTAAAGGCATGAATGTGCATGATTTACTTGATATGTTTGAGCAAACCCGCGGTGAAAAAGTCGAAGATGATAGTTTGATATTAAGCTAAATCATTTAGCAAAATACTTTGAATTTTAAAAGATAAAACGCCTCTTTAATAGCAGGCGTTTTTTTATGATTATGGTAATAATTCCACACTCTAGACTTCAAGCAACATCAATTTTTGCACCAGTTCACTGACATGCTGCGATTGCATTTTTTTCATCACTTGTGAACGATGCACTTCGACCGTTCGTACGGACACATCTAAATGATCGGCGATATTTTTATTCAGATTTCCTTCTAATAACTCATTAGCGACCTGTTTTTCTTTATCGGTCAGCTGCGCATAAAGCTTTTTAATACTATAAAGTTGAGCACGTTTGAGTGTTAATGCTTGAGCGCGCTCAATCGCTTCTTGTAGACGGTAACTATTAATCGGTTTTTCGAGATAATCCGCCGCGCCTTGTTTGAGCATATTGACGGCATCAGCAATCTCACCCTTGCCAGTCAATGCAATAAGCGCTATCGGACTGTCATGTTGATTGAGATGTGCTTGCAGTGCCTGACCGCTCATTTCTGGCATCATCAAATCACTAACCACTACTGCTGGGTGATAGATATCGACTTGCTGTAAAAACATCAGCGCACTTGACCATACTTGGGTCGGCAATCCCAAGCTGCTAATCAAAAAATCACATGATATACGCACGCTTTCTTCATCGTCGATGATATGAATCAGTAGAGGGTCACCACTGTTATCAACTGGCGTTTGCCATTCTGAGCGCTTATCTGAATTATTCTGAGCATTCATACGCAACCTTATGATTAATTTAATTTGCAAAGTTTATAAATGCTTGGTTGTTGATAACTCTCTCTTGCTCACTTTCGCTTTTGCTTACTGTCTCTTTTAATAGCTTTATTTCTCCGCATTATCAGCCAAATGTAACGGCAGATAAAAAGACACTTGCGCGCCTACCCTATTTACTAATGGATAAATGTTATCAGTTTTCATCAAGCGCACTTGACCATTTAATGACCGCTTAAAACGTTGCTGATAACCGTCTAACGCTTGTATGGTGTTTAGCTCCTGCTGCACTTCGATATTGCTAAGCTGCATCATACCGCCAAGTGACTCACAAAGCCGCTGGCATATCATCAAACCCAAGCCTAAACCATTTTCTTTGGTTGATTTGGTGGCGTAATGATTGGGTAGACGCTGCTGTGATTGTCTCTCAACTAACTGCTTATTACCAACTAACTGTTTATGATCAAGCAACTGCATCTCATTAAAGCCGCCCGCATCATCGGTCATATGCAATACTATATAGGATTTGCCATTATAATCTTCTGCCTGACAGCGTAACATTATTTGCGTCGCCCCTTGCTGCTCGGCATTGACCATGCTGTTAATAAATAACTGGTCAAGAACTAGGCTTGGTAACTGCATCGATCGATAGTCACTCGCTAGCCAAAAACCAATACCTAAAGCCTTTTCACCGAGTAGCAACACACACTGCTCATAGGTCGTTGCGATATCTACCCTCACTTCATCCGGCTGAGAGCGCCCTGCCCAGCGCCGAATATTACTGATGACAGCCGCGACCCGTTCGGTTTCATTGACAATTTGCTGCAATGCACTTTCTGTCGCTTGTTTGTCTGTTGCTTGTTTATCAGTCAGGGACTTTGCTAGCGCAGTCAAATTATTTACAGCGTCTTTATTTAACCCTATATCATCTTGACTGCGTTGATTGCTTTGACTGCTTTGACTGCGAATAAGTAAGCCTTGAGCATAATTTTGAATGGTCGCCAGCGGCTGATTGATTTCATGGGCAATTGAACCACTCATCTCACCGATAACAGCGAAGCGTTCTGATTGACGTAGCTGCCGGTCATAATCGCGAATCAGTTGATTTTGCAGAGTGATTTTTTGCCGTCGTCGCCATGCTAGCCAGCTCATCCACGCGTAATTCACCGTTGATATCAGTATAATTAAAACAATAACGGCCATCCACAATCGATGCGCCTTGACCCAGTCGACCATATGCGCGCCAAGCTGCTTTTGGGCGGGATGACGATTCATATCATAAAGGATACGTTCAGCATCGCTACTCGATTCAGGTGGTAGCCAGCGCTGTCCTATTCCTAACAACGCTTGCTCTGATTGACTCGTACCAAATAAATTTTGATTAATTTGCCGAATTAAGGCAGCAGGTGCTTGCTCGGTCGCCGCCAATGTCCAATTTGGATATATCGGCGTGGAAGATTGGCAGCTAGAAGCGGTCGCCACAGGGTGAATAAGACGGTATTGTTTCTCACTAATCTTCCCTTGCCGTGCCATCTCTTCCATCAAGCAAAGCGGCGCAATCGCTGCATCTACGCTGCCACTCGCCAATGCATGTAATGTGCGCTCAATAGGATAGCCGACAAACTGGGTCTGATAACGATTGGACGGTACGCCGTTTTGTTGTAATAAATGCGCGACCAGTAGATAACCACCAAATGCCTCGGCATCCACGGCAGCAATTTTACGCTGCTGCAAATCTTGTAACTGATAAATACCGCTGTCTGCCTTTACCCAAAGCGCACTGGCGACCTCTTCCATGGCGCTGGGTTCTTTTAAATGCTTATCCTGAGTCAGTTTATTAAACTCATTGGCTAGATTAACCGTTGCCGAAAATTGCTTATCAGCGGTTTTACTGAAACCTTTTTCATTAAAGTTTTTACTATTGATATCAGCAGGCGCATTCAATTGAGCGAGTGCTGTCTCAGCTTGCAAGGTCGCAAGCCAGCGCCAATGAGTGGTATTCATTTTAATCAGTTGTACTTGCGGTCCAAGCACTAGAGCAAACTGCTGTGCTTCGATTTCCTGCTGCCAATTTTCTAACGCCAGCGGCACCAAGACCACTGTGTCCTCTTGCAGTTGCTCATTAAGCTGATTAAGCCACGGTTGCCAACGCTCTTGCGCCACCGTTTCACCTTGCGGTGCCAGCACGCCCAAATAGTAGGTTTGTGCATTGGCGCTGCCTAGCATTAACCAAGCAAAGGACGCTACAACGATAATAAAATAAGCATTCAAGGTAGCCCAGACTTTAGACTTTTTATCCATAAACCTAGCCTTGCATTTGAGCTATCAAACATTCATTATAAATGAAAACCTTAATTATAATGTGGTTTTCCACAATATCGCAATATTACCCGCCAGTTTATACTAGATGATAATCGTGTAACTTTTAATTCGCTAAGCTTAAATCCCAAATATTTAATTTCAATATGGATATCTCATAGTCCTCATAAAATAGTGATGATAAATGAGAAGCTTAGTAAAAATATCTTATGGAGGGCAGGCTTATGAAAAAGTGGCCATTAATCATTATTATGGTAGCCATTGTCGGGCTAATTTTAGCGTTTATCATTGGGCAAATACTGCCTAATATGCGCACGACTAGCAGTGACATTGAAGTTAATATCACTGACCCTGCCCTTATTAAACAAGGGGAATACGTCGCGCGTACCGCTGACTGTGTCGCCTGCCATACGACGCTTGACGGTGAAACTTATGCCGGCGGCCTGCCTATGCTGACGCCACTAGGTGCCATTTATTCAACCAATATTACCCCTGATAAAGAAACCGGTATTGGTCAGTATACCTTTACTGACTTTAAAAATGCCGTTAAGCATGGCGTCCGTCGTGATAATAAAGCCCTTTACCCTGCGATGCCCTACCCGTCTTATCAGCTCATGCCAGATGAAGATTTGGCCGCGATGTACGCCTTTTTTATGTCTGACGTCAAACCTGTCAAGCAAGCCAATTTAAAAAGTGAGTTACCACCGGTGGCAAATTGGCGCTGGCCTTTGGCTTACTGGCAAGCACTGTTTGATCCAAAACGTGACTTTGTCGCTGAAAGTGATGATGCAATATTGACCCGTGGACAGTATTTAATTGAAGGTCCTGGTCACTGCGGCTCTTGTCATACTGGGCGCGGTATCGGTTTCCAAGAAATCGCCTTAAACAATGCCGACTCAGAAGAATATTTGAGCGGTGCGGTCATCGATGGCTGGCGTGCTAAAAGTATTCGCGGTGAGCATCGCGGTTTGGCTACGTGGACCGTTGCAGAATTAAATGATTTCTTTAAAACCGGTCGCACTGACACCACAGCTGCCTTTGGCGCCATGGCCGAAGTGGTCGAGCACAGCACGCAATATATGACAGACTATGATATCAACGCCATGTCATCTTATCTAAAAACACTGTCTCCTGCACCAAACAAAGAAAAAACCTTGCCAGCGAAAAAAGACATTACTACGCAAAAACTGCTTGATGGCAACTATGATTCGCGCGGCTCAATTCTGTATGCCGAGTATTGCCAAGTTTGTCACCGTGCTGATGGTAAAGGTGTGCCGCGTATTTTCCCTGCCCTTGATGGCAATAGTGCGGTATATGCTAAAAATGCTGACTCGGTACTACAAATCACCTTGAGCGGTGGCCGCATGCCCGAAACTCCGCACGACCGCATGGCCTTTACCATGCCTGAATTTATCAACCTGAGTGATGCGGATGTGGCAGAAGTGGTCAACTATGTACGTAATAGCTGGACCAACCAAGCGCCTGAAATTGGTGTTGATGATGTGGTAAAAATGCGCGCTTTCCTCGCCAAAAAACCAAAAACCAGTACCGATATTGCCCCAGACTTAAGTATTGATACGCAAACAAAAGGAGCAAAATAATGAAAAACTCTCCACTCAACTTGCCTACTATTGCTCGCGTTATCTCTGAAAAAATAACAATGGGTAATTTCACCACCACTATCCTCACTGCTTCAGCGCTTAGTATCGCTGCTATCAGTAGTGGCTGCTCACAACCCGAGCCAGTTGAGCAAAACGCTCCTCAATATGGCTTAGTCACCGCTGATGATGCCAACGAAGACATTGGCACTTATGTATTGCCGCAAGACACCTCTATCCTAGATGAGCCGAATGCTGATGAGATCTTTTATGGTAAGCGCTTATTAAATGAAACCAAGCGCTTACTGCCCGAGCATGTTGGCGCGCAAATGAACTGTAATAGCTGTCATATCTCGCAAGGTAAAATCCCCCTTGGCGACCCCTATATCAACAGTTATAACTTCTATCCGCGGGTGATGCCTCGTGCTGGTAAAGAAGTCGATTTGACCAAACGCATTAACGGCTGTTTCCAGCGCTCAATGAATGGCAAACCATTAAAACCTGAATCCCCTGAAATGCTGGCAATGTTGGCCTATATGAAGTGGCTGTCACAAAATACGCCAAAAGAGCAAAAGGTCGATATTCAAAATGCCGGTAAAGTGGATGAATCTTTGGTCGGTAATCCTGTACGCGGTGAAAAAATCTACCAAGTACAATGTGCCACTTGTCATGGTGACAATGGCGAAGGCATGAAAGACAGTCGCGGTGATATTGTTTTCCCGCCATTATGGGGCGATGAATCCTTTAACATTGGCGCCGGGTTAGCACGCACTTATAAAGCCGCAGCTTTTGTGAAATATAATATGCCGATGGGTATTCAAACCAAAGGTTTATGGGGTCATGGCAACGTGCTCAGCGACCAAGACGCGATCGATGTCGCTGAATTTTTCACCCATCAACCACGTCCTGACTTTGCGGGTACAGTAAACGACTGGCCAAACGGCAACAAACCTAAAGATGCTCGTTATTAAATGATGTAGCACACCGAAACATCATTAATGGCAATTTTATTTATAGAAAAAACCTCAAACGCATGAATTGCTTTGAGGTTTTTTGTTATCTATAGTTAATGATACTAAAAAATTTTGGCTAGCCACTATATAGTAGTGCTTAATGCAATTATTTTTATTATAGCCATACTTACTTATCGCCATTCGCTTATGAGGTCCGTCATGCGCAAAATTCCTGTTTATGCCCACCCTGCCGCTGGTTGGCCAGCTTTGATTGCATCTACTCGTAAGCTAATGGATTACAAAGCATTTATGCGTGGTAGTGTCAGCGTCTTACATAGCAATCAGCCTAAGGGCGGCTTTGACTGTGCGGGCTGTGCATGGCCTGACCATAAAACACATAAAACGATCGATGTTTGTGAAAACGGTATCAAAGTCATTGCTAGTGAAACCATGAATCAACGTGCGGATGCAGCATTTTTCGCCAGACATAGCGTATCAGAACTACAAGGCTGGTCAGGATACGAGCTTGAGCACAGCGGACGCTTATCAGAGCCATTATATTATGATGCGGCGCAAGACCGTTACGTCGCGATTTCTTGGCAGGCAGCTTATGACCATATCGCTGATACGTTAAAAAATCTTGATTCGCCAGATGAAGCCTTATTTTACACCTCAGGGCGCGTGACCAATGAGCCTGCTTTTATGTTTCAGCTGTTTGTGCGCTGTTTTGGCACCAATAATTTACCAGATTGCTCCAATATGTGTCACGAGCCAACATCAGTGATGCTCGGTAAACAATTAGGCGTCGGTAAAGCCACCGTAGTTTTGGAAGATTTTGAGCAGGCGAAATTGATTATGCTATTTGGGCAAAATCCTGCGACCAATCATCCGCGTATGCTTGAAATGCTAGCGCACGCGCATAAGCAAGGCTGCCGTATTATCTCTATCAATCCGATGCGCGAGCAAGGTTTGAGCAAGTTTAGAAATCCGCAAAAACCAACCCATATGGCTGCAGGACAAAGCGATGAGATGGTCGATGAGGTCATTCAAATTCAAATCGGTGGTGATGTCGCGCTCTTGACTGGTTTGGCCAAATGGCTGACCAAAAACGGTAAAATCAACAATGATTTTATCGAGCAGCACACGTCAGGTTATGACGCGTTAGATACTTGGTTACGTCAGCAGTCTTGGACAGATGTAGAGCTTGGCTGCGGCATTAGTAAAGCAGAAATTATTAACCTTGCTAAGCTCGTCGCTGACAGCCCTGCTACTATCTGTACGTGGGGCATGGGCATTACCCAACATGTCCAAGGTGAAGATAATGTTGCCATGATTACCAATTTACTGCTACTGATGGGTATGATTGGTGTCGATGGTGCAGGCGCCTCACCGGTTCGAGGTCACTCCAACGTACAGGGTGACCGTACTATGGGAATCCATGAGCGTCCTAAACAAAGCCTACTTGATAGCCTTGAGCGCGTGTTTAAGCGCCCTATGCCGCAAGAAGATGGGCTTGATGTCATCGCTGGGGCGAAAGCATTGATGCAGGGTAAGCTTAAAGCTTTTATCAGTATGGGCGGTAATTACGCCGTGGCCGCACCTGATAAAAGTGCGATTCAAACTGCCTTAACCACTACCCAGCTTAATGTTTTTATCGGCACCAAACTTAATGAAACCATGCTATATCCGGGTGCACATAACCTTATCTTGCCATGTATAGGACGCACTGAACGCCTGATAACCGCTAAAGGCGAGCAGTTTGCGACGATTGAAGACTCTATGTGCCAGGTTGTGCCCACGCAAGGGCGTTTAAAGCCTATCAGTGATGAGTTAAAGTCTGAGGCACAAATTGTGGCCGATATGGCAACCCACGTGCTTGGTTCTGATTCGTCCATTCCGTGGCAGACCATGAGTAGCGACTTCGATATCATCCGTAATTATATCGCCCAAGCTATTGAAGGCTTTGAGAACTTTAACGATCGTATTCGTGAAAACGAGCGCGGTTTTCATTTGTACCATCCTGCACGTCATCGCGTTTGGAATACCGATAGTGGCAAAGCCCAATTTGAAGTGCCACAATATCCCATTACTTATGTCGCAGCACAAATGGCAGAAACCACATCCAGCTATCAAAGCAATATTAAAAATAATGCTTCTAAAGATAGTAGTTTTGAAGCCAATAGTTTTGAAAACAGTAATCTTAAAAATAGCAATGTAGAAGAAATTGCCGAGCAAAAAGTATGGCAGCTAACCAGCGTCCGCAGTCATGATCAATTTAATACCATGATTTTTGGCCATCAAGACCGCTATCGTCAAACCAACCGCCGCGATGTGTTATTTATGCATCCCGATGAAATCAAGCGTTTAGGTTGGCAAAAAGGCGATAGTGTCATGGTATCGCGGCAAGACAGTCAAGATGAACGGCGCACCTTAGGCCCTTTAATACTTACTGAGATGGATATCGCCGCCAACGCGGTGGCAACCTATTATCCTGAATGTAATGACCTTATCGACTTAGACAGTCATGCGCCCGACTCAAGGACACCCGCTTATAAGTCCGTCACGGTTGTCTTGCAGCGCGTTAATGAAAGCAAACTAGCAGCCAGCGCTTAATAAGGATGGTTTGATTAAAGTCATGGTTAAAAAATAATGGTCAGTAAAAACAACTTAGCGACCGTAGAAGCTTTGGTAAATCGCTCAGCGGTTGGTTTAGAAAATAATGCTACTAACACTGCTGAGCCAATAATGGATACGCAGACAGTACCATTATCGCGTCTACATTTGGTACAAAAACATGCTTATTTATCTACATCAAATGTGTCTTATGAAGCTCCAGAAATGGAGATTGATGATAAATCAGCGATGCTAGCAGTAGAAGCAGCCGTTGCGATTGTCATTAATGGCATCCATTACGCTATATTGATGGCAAGCCCCTATCAGCTTGAATACCTTGCCATTGGTTTTCTATATAGCGAAGGATTGATTCATCACAGTCATGAATTATTAGATTGGGAGGTAACGCAACTGACCGATGTTGCCAGTTATCAGAGATTTACCCATGATTTAACGGATGACTTACTTAACGAAAAAACTGGATTTGAACAATTTTCAGCACAGTTGCAAGACTACGATGTGTATGTAGTAGAGTTGGTCTTAAATCAGCGCTGTCATCAGCGTATTCAAGCGCAAAGACGTCAGCTGGCAGGACGTACAGGCTGCGGTATGTGCGGTATTACAGGGCTTTCGCAAGCCCTTCCCGATTTAAGTAATTATTTATCATCAAGCTTAGCACAAGACAGAAAACCAGTACAATTAGCTATTCCTAATCTGAATTATTTATTACAAGTACGACAAAATATTGACGCTGCGCAACATACCCATCAGTTGACTGGTGCAGCACATGCCGCAGCCACCATGCAAGGCAATGATTTATATTTATTTGAGGACGTTGGGCGCCATAACGCGCTTGATAAACTCATCGGTTGGCAATTGCGTAATAAAGCAGAGATGACATGCGTGGTGATGACCTCGCGGCTGTCTATTGAGCTAGTACAAAAATCCATTCGTAGCCGTATTCCTTGGTTAGTAGGAATGTCGGCACCGACCAGTACTGCGGTACGCGTCGCTAAACGCTATGGCTTGGGGCTAGCTGGGTTTTTACGTGATGACAGAGTCACTTACTATACAGGCTACTAAATCCTTTAAGACACCAATCTATGCGTTTTCTATGCGTTTTCTATGCGTTTTCTATGCGTTTTCTATGCGTTTTCTATGCGTTTTCTATGCTTGGCAGTATATTCTTTAATCGCGTAATCAATGTTGCCTTTATCTTAGCAATAACGCATTAATACTTTAATAACGACTAGTTTATAGCCAAATACCGAAAAATTAGTGAATAAGCTGCCTTTAACTAAAAAATGACTTGTAATTTAAATTATTTTTGTTAATATAGGCATCCTTGATTGGCTGGGTGGCAGAGTGGTCATGCAGCGGACTGCAACTCCGTTAACGCCGGTTCGATTCCGACCTCAGCCTCCAATTATTTAGGTTAAAATTTATTAGTATTACGTTAATTTTAGCTTGCTTTATTAACGAAAATGCTTATAATAGCGACCACTATCTAACAAGTAGAAAGCTTACTTTTAGATAATACAAGTTTTGCCCGGGTGGTGAAATTGGTAGACACAAGGGATTTAAAATCCCTCGCTAGTAATAGCGTGCCGGTTCAAGTCCGGCTCCGGGTACCATTTTATTAAAAGGCTTCCAAGCAATTGGAAGCCTTTTTCTTATTCTAGGGTTTTTTATTCTTAACTCCCTTATTTATTCTTATAAAAAATATTTTAAGAAAATAGCACTTTTCTTGTCTTTGCAAACCCACTAGATAGGTTAATCATCACTCTATTCTCATTAGAATTTCACATTCTGAACTTATTACTAAATTTAAACCAAAAAAAATCCGACCACATTAAGTGATCGGATTTTTAATATTTGGTGGAGATGGCGGAAACTAAACTATACACTTAAGATTTTGATTTATATAACTATCTTAATTTAATAATAAGACGATACCAACCACAATACCAACAATCGTTTTTGATTTTGCTGTTATTCAATGTTCACCTCATCAACTAAATATTATTTTGTAATTGTTTGCGCTGTCTGTCAGTTCAACATGATTATAAGAGTATTATTTGATAAAAACTTAATATGCGCGATTGAAATAGCTATTTGGGGTCGTGCAATATCGTGCACAATTCGCGCAAATATCATGTATTTCAACTTATAAACCGCAAGCTAATTAATATTATTTAAGCTAGTAAAGTGTATAACGGCTATAGCTTTTAGCCATGTTGATATGACTTTTTTAAATCTAATTTATTGAAGTCCATAATAGCGCAGCGAAGATCTAGTGAGTAAGTCATGGTCTTTATGATAACAATTGGGTTTGATAATTAGTTTATAACACTTTTAAATGGGCTTGATTATAGTATAGAAAAATTATACTTTTAACGGATTTTTGTTTGCTTATTGATATTTTCGTGATATTATTTTAAATAATTAATTTAGCTTTTACTTTTTGTGGTTTATTATGAATAGAATTTTTGGACAACTTTATAAGAAAAAAAACTCACAAACACATCCCAACTCAGATTATTTTTTTTTCCAAGTTTTAAATGATTTCTCACCCTCACCATACTTTTACTGGTGGGGAAATTTTTTATTTGTCATTTTCTATTATTTTGCTTTTAACATATTTAACTTAAATACAAAAATTACATTTTTATCAAAGAACAATAATCTTTCTAAGACAAATTACGTAATTAATGATAGTTTCACATTTTTTATAATATTTACGATTATAGCATTATCTTCTTTTACCGTCTTTAAAGGTCTAAATAATCATACCAAAAATAAAATACGAGATGGCAAAAAATGGGCTCAAACAGGAGAGTTTAGTGTTTCTTCAATGGAACTTCAAAGTTTAAGAAGACCGATGGGATTATTGTTGTTTTTTGTCTATCTAGCGATTCCATTCTTACTATTTAGGGATTTACCTCTAAAAGAATTTTGGCAAAACTTCATAAGTAATAGTTTAGGAAATTTTTTATTTTTAGAAGTAATATATATCACTATTTTAACTATCTTCACGGCATACTTAATTTCTAAGGAGTTCTGAAATGTCTTGTATAGTCATTTCAAAATAAAAGTGTTATGACTGGGACAAATATCATAAAAAAACTTGGATAAATCATTCTTCATCCAGCCTTGACGTAAAAACTTTGCTTGCGCCCATTCTTTTCGATAGGGTTTAGGTCAGGACTATAAGGCGACTATGCAATGCCTACAAACGTAAAGCCCAGAACAATACAGCATGCCTATGCGCTTACTACATGATGGACATGCCCACCAGTACCGATAGCCGCCATAATTGCAGCGCGCCTTTAGCAGTTTGATGCTATAGCGGTATGTATTGCCCTTATATTGATAGCTCATTGCTACGTTGTAGGCTTCTTTACCTTGTAGCTGCTTACGGTAGGCTTTAATGTCTAGCTGTGCGTAGTCACTAAGGCTATAAGTATTGGCAGTGGGCGGCATAGATATTCTTAAGTTAAATAAGCTGGTATCAGTCTAAAAGCCCTAGTTTTGAAATGCATGGTTCATTTCCATCTAACTTACAACCATACATAAGGTTGCCGCTGCTATCTAGTTGAGCTATTGCATTTTTTCCAATGACTGAGTAATAGCCTTTACTTTCATGTACGGGCATCATTGAGCTATACATACCTTCATATATTACGTAAGCAGGAGTGTTTTTTGGTATTGCCATAATAGTTGTATAACCGCTAGGGTTAATTGTGATATTTTCGAGTGTGGAATTTGCACCAACAAAATCAAAATACAGTTCCCCTATGAATGGAGTTTTTGATTGTACTTGGTCAGATATTGCAATTTGGGCAGCAGCATCAATCTCTGCTTTTGCTTGTGCAAAATAGTCAATACTAGCGTTTGCTACTCCAAATGAACAAGTTATTAAAATTATCACACATGTTAGAAAGGATAGTTTTCGGTTCAATGATTTCATATTTTCAGCTACCTTATTTTTTCAAATACAATCACTACATAGGTTATCTAAATCATTAAACAAGTTTGATTTGCACTATCGTAGCTTGTTCATTTACCACTAAGTCAGTAAAGGCTTAATGGTAAATGATGTATTGTTTATATCGTTGGAAACGGGTCAATTATGAATGGTTTCATTATTTTTTAATTGCACTTTTTGTTTTACCAATAAAATTTTTATCAACTAATTTCCATTTATAGTTATCAGGACTATTATCGTGAGTTAACTTATATTTATAACGATTTGCGGGGAAGTTGTTACCTGCATCATCTCCTTCATTACTATAGTCAGATGCAGTAATAACGAAAACACCATTATCATATTTAACATCTTCGATAAACCTATCGTTTATCTGATAAGTTTCACTATTAACATCATCTAATATGTTCATTTGATTAACTAAGAAAGGACGGTTTTCGCTATGCCTTGAAAAAGAGGTTAAATAATAGCTATATGTACCACTGCCACCATTACAGCCAACATCACCACCCCAAAGAATAATATACTCAAATCCTAACTTACCCTTATTATCATAATCTTCAGTATCTTCTATCAAATAAATATCTTTAATTGTAGTTCTATACTTTCCGTTATCCTTTGAAAAAGTAGTGCTGCAAGCTACCGACTCTGCATATTTAGTTGCTTGAGATAAAACTTCATATTTTTCTTTAA
The DNA here is from genome assembly GCF_904846175.1 of Psychrobacter immobilis. GTDB lineage: Bacteria > Pseudomonadota > Gammaproteobacteria > Pseudomonadales > Moraxellaceae > Psychrobacter > Psychrobacter immobilis_E. The sequence goes on from NZ_CAJGZM010000001.1 coordinate 474,538, forward strand.
TGGGTGGTTTAGCATATGCTGTATAAGATAAAGTTGATAGAGCAATAAATGCTCCTATAGCCTTGATCGTTAGAGAGTTGTCAAACGAATTCATATAGCTTTCTCCGAAAGTGGTTCTATTAATTAATAGTAAAATTTAAGTATGTGTAGCAATATTTACGACTTTGTAAACTGATGGTAACAAAATAAAAGCGCACAAGAAACTTGGAAGCCTAGTTTTTCAAAAAATTATGTAAAAGGATTGAACTAAAAATCGTTTAATTCTTTTTTATGGACTCGCAAAACTATCGTCATGCGTGCGCGTTACTGTTGCATAAACCTACCCCATTATGGACTCCAAGTATTATCTTAATGGCTCTTTTATGGACTCCGAAAAGTACCCTTGTATGGACTCCAAGAACCTACCCCAGCACTTTTATAACAGTCCGAAAAATTACCCCTCTAAGATTTCCAAAAACTCCTTTTTTCTATTGCTCAAAAACCCTGTAATTGGTGTTTGCCTCGCGTGCGCGCGCGATACTTGTCCATTAATTAGCTAAGCCCTTATGCTGCATAGCTTTGTGACATTTGCAATGATGAGTGATTGCTTTTTCGATGTTAGCATTTGTTAACATTGGGCGGCGTGTGATTTGGTTTTGAATGTAAGGTTTTATCAGGTTTTGAATAACAAGTTTTGACAAGTCGGCGGCTGTATTAATCGGCTTTGAATGTACGGTTTTGTAAGGTTATAACCTTGTGGTGTTCTTGGGGTGATAGGTGCTGCCAGTAATGAAATGAATGTGAGGTTTTGTGAGGTTCTAACGTGTCCGAAAACTACCCTTTGCATGAGATAAGTCCAAAACTGGACGCATCTAAAAACTAGGGGTAACCTCATGTTTTGAGTGCTGCCAATGTAATCTTTTATCAACATGCGGCGCGGTTTTTGTTTATCTAAAACCTTAGGGAAACCTTAGGTTATTGAGCATTATAAAAAGGCTTGGTTTGTCCAATTAATGCTACTTATTCAGTTTTAAACCTTAACAATACTTAACAGGTCAATAGAGTAATAGCAGTCCAAAACCATGACTTTGATAACGGTAAGGTTACGGTAAGGGTTAGTAATTCAGGTTTCAACATTTCTCAACATCAGGCAATAAAAAAGGCAGACGATAAACGCCTACCCTTTGTTAAATCATTAATGAATTATGAATAATCTATTTCACTGCTAAACGGTGGTATTTCATTATCAGGATCAATTACACCCTGTTTTGTTGTACCTTGCTTTTTAGTGGCGGACAAGGCGGACAAGGCGGACAGTTCATCTACTTGTGGCTCACTGTGTCCGCTGTGTCCGCGTGTGTCCCTTTGGCTGTGGACAGCCTCTAACCCTTGCCCTATATGGTGTGTCCGCTGTGTCCGCGCTGTCCCTGCGCTTTTATCAGTTTCATAACTTAGTATGTCGCTTTTGATGGCATAAACACGCGTACGGGCTTTGGGGTTCTTTGCTGTTGGTGCTGGGACTCTAAACGTCTTTTTGTTGGTTTCATTGGTAATTAGCAGACCAGCATCATCTAATACTTGCGTTACTTTTTTAAGCTCATACGGTGTGCATACCTCTTTTTCAAATGCATTGATATAAAAATAGTAATCATCGCTGCCTTGCTTACGATAGCCAACACGGTTAGTTACTTTTTGCTCACTATCAGCATAAAAAGACTTCTCACATGGTTGAAAGCGACTACTACCATGCAGTTCAATAAATGCTTGAATATGTTTAATGATTTGGCGCTGTTCGTGTTCACCATCACGCCCATAGTTATCAAGCCAATTATCTAAGCATGTCATAACGGCTGTGGTTGCTTGTCCTGCTTGCCAGCCTGTAATGCTTGCACCTGTTGCCATCTCACCAGCGGCGGCAACAATAGCGAAGCGTTTAGCCACTCTATGCGCTTGCGGTGCAAGGTCGCTATACTTACTCATAAAGTCACTGACAAGCTGCCTAGCGGTGGCTGTGGTCGCTGCTTTGTCATTGGTGATATGTTCTAGCCATGCTGTGCCAGCTACACCATAGTAAGTGTGTGATAACTCCTTGATCCTATCGGCTTGTGCTGCGCCTGTGTCTGCCAGTACCAAACTATCAAACGTCTTTAAACCTTGACCAGCATCAGCATCTATATGCGCTACTCGCACCTCAATACCTGCATTCGTTTTCTGTCCTGCTTGTGCCATGAAGTTCTGTAATGACTCCTCACCATTAGATAAGAAAATAATGCGCCATGTCTTAGCAGTGCGGTTATGCCCTGTGGTGGTGCTTCTACCTTTGCCTTTGCCATTAGCCAACATGTAAACGCTGTTACCTACTATCCGTGGATCGCATTCGCTGATTTCATCAAGTGGTAGAAAACTGTCGTTATGCTCGCTTGCTGTGCCCTCTAAGGCATTATCAGTGCTGCGCCATGTCTTAGTATAGCTGTCAGGCTTGCCCCATACGCTAGACGCTGTTTTAAGTGATAATGACTTGCCCATGCTTGATGATCCTAAAAGGTGAAAGCCGCCCCCGTCATCATCTAACATTTCAAGTAATTGACCAGCAAACGCGCAAGCAATAGAGAAAACAAAACGGCTTTGATCTGCTAGTGGTTTGCATAGGTCATCACGCCATTGGGCTAATGTCCCTTGCTGGGCTATGGTGCTATTGATTGCATTGGCAGACTGATAGACGATTAACTGCTTACCATCGCCGCCTATTGCGCCATCAGGTAATATATATTGCCCATCATGCCAGCCTAGCTTATCCACGCATAGCGCCCGTTTATGAATAGGATAGTCCTGAATATAAGTGTCTAGATAATTGCGCTGTTTGCCGTTGGTGGTAATGTTCAATCCTTGACTGGCTAGCTCTCTACGATACTCACGGGCATCACCTTGTAGCAGTGATAACGGCATTGACCACGTATGTAGCACACCATCATCATCACGCCATTGCAGTAACCGCCCCCATGTACCGCTGCTTGTGTCCCGTGTCTTTGCGATAACCTCAATCGGTGAACAAACAAACGCCTTAAACTTAAAGGTTATGTTTGCTGGGTCGTCATCGTTATATTTCACAAAAAACAGTCCGTCATGGTATAGCTCAAAACGTCCATCAGCATGAATCATTGGCTCATTCAGCTGTGGATCATCGCGCCATTCAGGATAGTAAGCAGTGTCTTTTAAGTTGATTAGCTGGGTGTCATCAGCTGCCAGTATTGCCTCATAGCTATGACTGGCATGTAGCATTGTGACAATATCAGCCACAGTGACCAATGCCCTAGCATTCACACCTGCCAATAGGTTTATCATGCCTTTGTTATCTATGGTCATTGGTACGGTTAGCAGTGATCCGCTACTCCAATGCTGCACCATCTTTTTAAAGCATTGCTTTGTCTTTTGAGGGCTGATAATAAAAGTTGTTTTGTCGTCTGCCATACACTGATAAGCATCTATGCCATTATCTAAATCATCAAAAGCGATTATCTCATTCGCTTTGTTAGTGTCACCAATGACGATAGCACCATACCCTGTAGGATCAATAACAATGGGCTTAGTCTTGCTGTTTGGTGTGTAGAATACCGCGCCTACAATATCGCCTTGTTTATCGGTCAATCGTAGGGCTATCGTGCCAGCTGTCGGTACTACTGACGCGTCATTTGTAGTAAGATCATCAGTAACGCTTAACAAGCTATTGGGCGGTAGTAGGTCAAATAGTTTAAGCAATAGCTTATCGTTTGCCAGTCCTTGCCGTGTGACTGCATCAAAACTATTCATTACCACTGTAAAGCCTGTGCTAAATGCACGGGCTTTTTGATGGCTGTCTGTTTGTGGTGTGGTGGTCATCTGTTCCCCCTTGCTTTCGACTGGTTCGGCTGGCGTGTGGCTCTATATTTTTTATAGTAGCTTTTGCGCTTGGTGTGCTTACGGCTTTGCTTTGGTGGGTAGGTTTTCATTGGCTGCCCTCCTTGCCGTAACCTGTCATTGCTAGGGTGTCGATAACTTTACGCTGGCTAGTGTGAATAATAGACAAGCCGTCATCATGCGAGCCGTTAAGGGCTTGATGCGCTGGTTTGTTATTGACAGTGGTTTGAGTGTTTGAGGTCGTGCGGATTGATTTAGGCATGATAGCCTCCTAACGTTTTTTGAGTTAATGCCACGCTATACGGTAAAAGTATAGGGTGACGGGTCTTACTCTCGGTAACGTTAGTAACCGCCCTGCATATTCGCCTTACGGCTATTTTATTTTGCAGCGTCAACCCGTCATAGTCGGTTAGCAAGTGATTTGCTATAGATATGATGGTTTGCCCCCTTGATGCGCTTGTGGGGCGGTGCTTGATTGTATAGTGACAGCTTGAGAGGCTGGGCTATTATCAGGCACAAAAAAAGCCAAAGGTTTACGACTTGGCAAGTCGCTAATAAGATTTGAGAGGTCTATATAGTAACCGCTGCTATCATCACTTGCAATCTGTTTTGCATTCACTGGCTGGCAAGCGATTAATGATAATAGCAAGCCAATACCTGCTACCCATGCCATGAATATAATAAAGCTAAGTAGTAAGCCGCGCTTATGTGGCTGTTTGAGAGTGTGTGCCCCGTGGCTGGCTTTTAGATTGGTTTGGTTATGATTACTCATGGCTTGTTACCTCCGCTGTTGGCAAGGTTATAAGCCCATCTATCATTTCACTAACAATGCTTGCCAGCTCACTATTAGCAAGTAAGGCAGACCTTACAGCGACTACCACGCCCTTGCTTGCGTCATCATCGGCATTGATAGCATTAAGCGCCATTGCTAGGCTTTCAGCATCGTTTGATAGGTCTTGTATGCGGTCATTAATGACAGATAGATAATAACTATCTACTGCCACTAGGCGCGGTTCTAATCTGTCGTTTGGCTGGCTCATAGTTGCACCCCACTAGCGTTATTGTTGTTATCTGTTGGCTGGTCTATCCAGTAGCGTTTAAAACGTTTGCCGTTATTCTTTAGCCATTCATCTTGAATGGTTACGCCTTGATCTCTTAGCTCACTGACACGCTGTAAAAAGCACGTTATGTTATAGAGGTCGTACGCTTCATAAGTGGATAGGCTTTTGCCTGCCAACATGTGATTAAGAATGATTTGTTTATAGTTCTGCTTTGGTTGCCGTGTGTTCATGGGTTACACCTCGCTAGTGGTTGAGGTGTGAGAATTAAGCCATTCGTGAATGTCTGCATAACTCCATGCGGTCATGGTAGGGCTTAACTTTTTGCCAGCTGGGAAACGCCCATCTTTTGACCATTCAAAAAGGGTAGTTTTGCTAAAAGGTAGGAACGGCAAAATGTCCTTTGCTCTGCCCATGCCAGTAGTAGGCAGTTGCATAGCTGGACTGTTTGCGTTGGTTGGTTCGGTGTCGTTCGAGGTGTTATCAGTAAATATAATTACTGGGTTATCTGAGGTGATTTTTTGCTTAGCCATGTTTGTAGCTCCATAATGTAGCTTGGCGTTATGCCTCTGCTTGTATGGGCTATCTTATGGGGTGGGGGTTTCTAGGTCATTGCAAGCTGCAATAACAAAATTGCAAATTGCAAATTGCAAATCTAACTATATTTTGTTTGTTTTAGCAAATATTCCACTTATAGTTCTTTCGCTTAAGTTCTTGATATTCATATCTGCTATATAACTTACAAGCATACTTTGTGTCGGCAGTTTGCTAGCGTTTGAATTGTCAGTATTAGCGAATAGACTTTCTGTTATTTCACTATCTAATAACAATGATTTCATCGTATTAATTAGCTGATACACGCTTGCTTGCGGTATATCATTTTCAGTAATAGCTGTTTGAGCTTGTAAGTTTTTCTTTAAAGCTTGAATATTTTCACGTTGTTCTATATAAACTTTTTTAGCTTCTTCTAAACGAGCTTCTAAGACTTGATTTTTGGCTAGTAAGGCTGAGTAATCATCATGAGTGATGGGTTTTAATTTATGAATATCAATATCTGAAAATAATGTTTTAGGCATATCATCAGCATGATACTCAACAATAAACTCTTTTAAGTCAGCAATTTTTATAGTTCGTCTGTCATGATTAATATGACCTATACCACTAATACCTAAGTCAGACTCTTTTTTATCTTTTTGACCATGTTTATAGTCACTGTTACCGCCATCTCTGCCCATTTTCAACTTACCATTTTCAAATGCTTGATGAAGTAATGCACATCTAGGCTCAACGCATTGAACGTATGGGTGCCTAACAATACTTCGGGACAGTGAACTTTCATCTCCTTTTGGAACGCACTGAGCTAGTTCATTAGCTAATTCATTTCTAGGAATACCACACCATAAAATTGCTGTTTCTGCGACGGTTAAATATTCAAAATTATTTCTAATGTTGTCGCAATTATTAAACTGGGCGTAGTAACCCTGATTTTTAGTCATAATTGAATTGAATTGGTCGTAAAAACTTTTATCTTTACTCACATTCACACCCCTACACCCTTAAATTAAAGTAGGTGCAAGGCAGTGATAGCTTAAGGGTGTGAATAGCTATCGTTCGGGTAATTAATCCTAGCCTTGCATAATTGGCAAATAAAATGTTGACTGGTTGCGCGATACCTAATAGTTACCATCGGTCAATATTTGACCACTCCCAAACCCATCCTAATATTTCTATATCTTTCATATCTTTATACTGAATAATCTCATTAGGATAATTAACATTATGACTTTTTATTAGTAAGCCACCGTCTGGCTGTCGAAATAAGTATCTAGTACGGGTAGTTACACCGTGCTTAAAACAATAGATTTTTCCATCTTTTACGGTTTTATTACTTGAGTCTGCAGTACATCTTGCACCATTTGAAATACGCTTAGCCATACTGTCACCGTCGCATATGTAGCTAAAAGATGTTTTACTATTTGCACCAGACAATTTAGCGAAACTGGCCTTTATTCGTATTGTAGTATCAGGTTGTACACTTATTAAATTTGTATGCTTTAAACATGTTTCTGTTATTTCCGAATAGTGCGGTATTTCTACTTCATCAGTAAGGTGTGATTTATTGGAACTCACTTCTAAAACATTCTCATCATTATTTAACTGGAATGAGGATAGGATCATCTCGCCTGTGCCATTGGCTAGCCATTCAGGTTGAACTCCAAATAGCGTTGCAATCTCTACAATACGTGAAGTACTCTTACTTAATCCTCTTTCTAACTCACTATAAGTTGACTGCTTCATATTAAGTATGTTGATCTCAATATCTTTTTGAGTAAGTCCTGCAAACTTTCTTGCTAGTTTTAGTCTGTCTTTTAATTCTAGGTCGCTCATAACGCTTTGCCTAATTTAAGAATTTAACCCAATAACACATATCAATAGTTTTTAATTTTTGACCAACATATTAAGATTTATCCAATTTGCCAGCATAAGCATCATCAATGAAGTTTGCCCATTGGTGCATCATGTCTATTCTATATGGCAAGTGCTGCGCCCCGTTATAGGCTGCACTGATCTTGTTTTCTCTATCATGTGCCAGCTGTAGCTCTATGGCTTCGTGCATAAACTCTTTTTCATGCAGTGTGGTACTGGCAAGCCCTCTAAACCCGTGCCCCGTCATCTTACCTTTATAGCCCATATTCCATAGGGCATTAATAAATGCGCTTTGACTATAAGGCTTACGGGTTGAGGTATTAAAGAAAACATACTGATCCGAAAAGCCTAGCTCTTTGATCTGCTTTAATATCGCTACTGCTTGCGGTGCTAGTGGCACAATATGCAAACGCCTAGCTTTCATCTTTTCAGCTGGGACAGTCCATAAGCCACGATTAAAATCTATGTCCTGCCATTCCATAAATCTAAGCTCATTGGTGCGCACAAACGTATAGCATAAAAACCATAAGCCTAGCTTCACCAGTACATCACCTTGATAAGCATTAATATCTTTTAGTAGCTTAGGTAATTGCTGGCTGGTAATGCGACTATGATTGACGGTTTTGTGTGGCTTGATGGCTTCGGCTAGGTCGGTGGCTGGGTTATGCGTGGCTAGTCCATTGCGTATAGCGTGCTTGAATATCTGCCCTATCTCTCTAATAGTCCGCCTTGCCATTTCATTAGCGCCGCGGCTCTCTACTGCTTTACCGATAGCCAAAACATCAGGCGCGGTAATGTCGTTTATGTTCTTTTGACCAATAGAGGGCTTTACATCGCGCATGTAAGCGGAATAGTTACGGGAAAAGGTGCTTTCTGCTAGGTAGGTTTTGCGTTCTGCATACCATGACTGGGCTATGTTATCGAAAACATTTAAACCATCTTGGCTGGCTTGCTGCTCTCTCTTATGGTCTTTAGGGTTCACACCATCAGCTATTAAGCGTTTGATCTCAATATTGCGCTGGCGTGCATTTTGGAGGCTCATTACTGGATAAGTGCCAATAGTGAGGGTTTGCTGCTTACCTTGCCAGCGATAGGCGCTGATCCATGACTTAACGCCCGTATAACGCACCCATAATTGCAGCCCGTTACCATCGCTATGCTTATCAGGTCGCTTTGTATCAATCGAGGTGCTACTGGGCTGTAGCTTATTGATAACGGTATGAGTTAAGGGCATTGGGTTATCCTTTGTTGGTATTGAGCGCGTGTATAAACTCTAATACCAACAATAATACCAACATTCTATATAGGACGCTATACCCCTACATAAACCTCAATACCTGAAAAACGCCCAAAATAAAGGGCTAACAGTCTATGACGGTCAGCCCTTTATCGTTGTTTGGTGGAGATGGCGGGAGTTGAACCCGCGTCCGCCAGCATTACGCTCATGAATCTACATGTTTAGTTTCTGTCTTTAATTTTAGTCTGCACCGATCCGACAGTCAGGATGGATTAGCCGATTCTCTACTTTTGAACCCAAGCGATTGAGACAATCCCTTGTGGCGATCCTACATGCGGACGCTTCAACTTAGTTGACCAACTGTAGGTGATCAGCAACTAAGTAAACAGGATTTAAACCATGTAAACAGGGTTTAAGCTGCTAGAGCGTAATTTTCGTCGTTTGCGACTATAACAATATATGTTTGATTAACGAGAGGACATATACTCTCGACATGCATCATTGAGTTTCATCACCAGCGTCGAAGCCAGAACATCCCCAATAAGGCCGATGATTATATAGCATATATACGTCCGCTTGCAACCTATTGGACGTCCGTATTACATTACGTTACAGCTGAATCATTTAAGCCAAGACTTTATTTAACCATTTACCGATATTTTGAATCTGCGGCATACATACTTGATGTGCCATCGGATAGGTATTATAGGCAACATTGTAGCCTTTAGCGGATAAAAGCTGCTGAGCCTGCTCACCTAAGATGACCGGAACAACAGGGTCGTGCGTACCATGCTCTATTAATATCGGCATGTCTTTATTAGCATCGCTATAGGCAATGTTATCATTGGTCGCGAGATACGTAGATAGTGCCATCAAGCCAGCTAAACGCTCTGGATAACCAAGTGCCACATGATACGCTACTGCCCCGCCCTGCGAAAATCCTGCAATCACAATATGCTCAGGTTTAACACCGCGCTCAATCTCACGAGTAATCAAATCCTGTATTTGCTGCGCAGACGCTTCAATCTGATTCACATCAACTTTACGTTCAAGGCTCATCTCTAAAATGTCATACCATGCTGGCATCACCATTCCACCATTAACCGTCACTGGAATATTGGGCGCATGCGGAAAAATAAAACGTACGGCCATATCGTCAGCCAAACCAAGCTGCGGTACCACTGGCTCAAAATCATGACCACTAGCACCCAAGCCATGAAGCCAGATGACAGCTCTATCTATCTGTTTTTGTGCCGGGTTATGTTCAACAATAACTGCATCCAAGTAATTACTCATAATTTTTAGCGTCCTTTAACTAATAAATAAAACTGATATTGAAATTAGGCTTTATAAGCTGCATCATTCACGTTTTAAATGTTCACAAAAAAACCCTCTAGCGTATCTAATAGACCAGCAGTAGATGCGATAAAGGGCAAATCAATTTACGACCAATACTCTAAGTAATCGATTCTACTGGCTGCTTAACATCAGCATTTTGACCGCGATGACGCAGATAATGATCGAGTAAAACAATGGCTAGCATCGCTTCAGCAATAGGTGTTGCACGCACACCTACGCAAGGGTCATGACGACCTTTGGTCAGCATATCGACCGACTCGCCTTGGCTATTGATACTCTTGCCAGCGGTAGTAATACTAGAGGTTGGCTTAAGCGCGATACTGACACGGATATCTTGTCCTGACGAGATACCGCCCAATACACCGCCAGCATGATTAGCAGTAAAACCCTCTGGCGTCATCTCATCACGTGAGCTATGCCCAAATTGCCCTGCTACCGCCATACCATCACCCACCTCAACACCTTTTACAGCATTGATACTCATCATGGCATGGGCAATATCTGCATCTAAACGATCAAATACTGGCTCACCCAAGCCTACTGGGACGCCACTTGCGATAATTTCAAGACGGGCGCCACAACTCGTACCTTCACGGCGTAAACTGTCTATCAAGCTCTCAAAGCGACTGACTGCTTCTTTATCCGCACAGAAAAACGGATTGCTATTCACAAAATCCCAATCAATTTTACTTGGCTCTAGAACATTACTGTACTCATTACCGATTTGGGTCACATGACCTCGGATTTGCACACCTAAGCGCTCATGCAAGTATTTTTTGGCAATAGCACCTGCCGCCACACGCATGGCAGTCTCACGCGCTGATGAGCGACCGCCACCACGATAGTCTCGAAAGCCATACTTCATGCTATAGGTGTAATCAGCATGACCGGGACGGAAAGTGTCTTTAATCTCGCCATAGTCTTTAGATTTTTGATTGGTATTACGAATCAGCAAACCGATAGAGGTACCCGTCGTTTTACCTTCAAAGACGCCAGAGATAATCTCAACTTCATCAGATTCGCGGCGCTGGGTCGAGTATTTAGAAGTACCCGGCTTGCGGCGATCCAAATCTATTTGCAAGTCGGCTTCAGATAAGGCTAAACCTGGTGGCACGCCATCGACGATTGCCATAAGACCTGCACCATGCGATTCACCGCAGGTGGTGACGGTAAAAAGCTGTCCAATACTATTGCCTGCCATATTTATCCTTAAATAACTGAAGTCGATCTTTGATTATTTTGACTATTGTGTCAATCTTGATTTATTGATTGCTATCTAATAACTGTACGTAATTAGCGAATAGTGAATGATAGCTCATCAACTCATCATAAGTAATCGCAAAAATACCGTGACCACCATGAGCAAACTTTAACCAATCAAATTGAATTTCAGGATAAGCTTGCTTTAACGCCCACTCACTATCGCCTACTTCACAAACTAGCAAGCCTTCAGGGCTTAGATAATCTGGTGCTTCAAATAAGATACGATGTACCAAGTCCAAGCCATCTTGACCAGCAGCTAACGCATGCTCAGGCTCATATAAAAACTCTGGCGGCAAATCTGCCATAATCGCGGCATCGACATAGGGAGGATTAGTCACAATCAGTTCATATTGATGTTCGGCAGGAATCTTAGCAAATAAGTCAGATTCAATCACGTTCACTTGATGACCAAGATCATGATGATCGACGTTGACCATCGCAACTTCTAGCGCCGCTTTATCAATATCAACCGCATCTACTAGGGCATCAACAAAACGGGTCGCCAGCGCGATAGCAATACAACCAGAACCGGTGCATAAATCTAAAATACGCTCAGGCTGTGACAACTGCTTAATCTCTAAGCCATGATCATAAAAAGCCGGTGATTGATTATTGACATTAGTGCCAACTGGCTTTGCCAACTCACTAATCTCAAAGTATGGATGGAACTGCTGGCGAATCAGCTCAGCGATAGGCGAGCGCGGAATTAAAACCCGTTCATCGACATAAAAAGGCAAGTCACAGAAATAAGATAGATTAATGAGATAACTTAACGGCTTACGCTCAGCGATACGCTCTTCTAGCAAGCTTAAGACAAGCTGCTTCTCTGATGTGGTCAGGCGACAATCCAAAATCTGCTCATTGGCAGCCCAATCTAGAGACAAAGAATGCAACACAATCGCAGAGGCTTCAGCGAACTCATCTGTCGTTCCTTGGGCTACCACCACATCATAATTGCGTAATTGCGTGACTGCGAAACGAATAAAATCACGGATACTGACTAGCTGCTCACGTGCTTCTTCAAGCTCTGCATGCAGGTTAGCAAGCTCATCGTGCTCAACGAGCAGACCTGTTTTTAAATCGTATTCCAGCTCATCATCTAAGCCTTGCGACTCATCATCAAAATACTGATTTTGAAACTCTTCTGCGCTCATGGTTTGGTCTTCTGACATATCACACCTTGCTGATTACATGCTCACTAACTACATGCGTATGGGTTAAATCACTGTCGATTAGCAGCTGATTTATTAAATAAAAAACGTGTCAGCCATTATAGACGCAAACATCATCCTGCGCCAATGACTGTGTTTGTTACTACTATGTTTTTTATGGCAAAAAAAATTGCCTACCTTTTATTCTGTTAGATTTAGGTATTTGGTAAAGTGAGATTGAGTAATACGATAACATTTAAATATAAAGTAGAAAATTAGCACTATTAGTAAAAATTACCGGCAACTCTATACCCAGCATGACTAAATTATTTCCCAACTGTAGTGAATACGTCAACCGTTGACGTTTAGCAAGCCCTAAACGAAAAAAGATGTGTCAAAAGTTTGCGAAGCATTCAAATTATGCGCATAATAGCCCCATTAGTTATAACCATAAGTATCCCAATATGATGAAAATGAAGCCCCTTATTACTGCTATATCAATTGCTATCGTTAGTGCCAGCGTTAGCGTTGTTGCCGCACCTGCGGACACGACGCGTACCTTGCCAGTACGTAAAGCTGATTCAATGCCTACTATTACTCAGCCTAGCATTGCCAAAAAAGTCAGCCTTGATGTGCAGGAAAATCGCAGCAGCTCACTTGATGGTGGTACTGCTACACCGACTGCCAATAAAGCCCAAGCCAAGCCATCTGATCGTATGACCCAGCTGATTGACGCAAAGCAAGAAGCAGAAGAAGATTCAGCAGCTGTCAGCGCTGACAATATGAGCGTAGAAGAACTGGCTCGTAAAGATGTGCAGTCGGATAGCACCGATGATATAAGCGATGGTCAAGTCGTCGCTGCTCCTAGCGCAGCAAGTACTGATAGCGCAAACGACACTTCTATTAAAAGTATCGAAGATGTGGATGGTAAAAAGCATACCACGCTGAACTTATCGGATTACGCCAAGCAAGTAAACGGTGCCAGTTGGTCGCCGAATATGAAAGTCAACTCTGCAATGACCATCAAAATGCAGGCGCTATTGGATTGGAACCATGCCTCTCCGGGTGCTATCGATGGCGGTTGGGGTATGAACAGTAAAAAAGCACTGATTAACTTTCAAACCATGAAAGGCTTGCCAGCGACTGGTAAAATGGATCAGAAAACGTGGGATGCTCTAAATAAAAACATTCCAGCCAATAAGCCTGTGCTAGTAACTTATACCATCACTGAAGATGATGTAAATACTAACTTTGCTACCACGCCTGCAGGTTCAGAAGCCAAGTCAAAAATGAAAGGCTTATACTATCAAGACATCAAAGAGATGTTTGGTGAGCGCTTCCATATGGATGTGCGTTATTTAGATAAATTGAATAAAAACAAGCAGTATAAAGCGGGCGAAACCATCACTGTTTTGAATACCCGTGCCCCACTTAAGCAGCGTATCAACCGCGTGGTCGCCAATAAAGCCGACAAAACCTTATATGCTTATAACGATGATAAATTGGTCGCCACTTATCCAACCACCATTGGTAGTGATGCCACGCCATCACCGCAAGGGTCATTTAAAATCATTAACAAGGTAAAAATGCCTTGGTATAAAGCCACTGTCGGTAATGGCGCAGATAAAAAAATCCATATGCTACCACCAGGCCCAAATAGCCCTGTCGGTGTGGTATGGATGGGCTTATCTAAACCATCGTATGGTATTCATGGCTCACCAAAACCTGAAGGTATTAGCCGTCAAGCCTCGGCAGGCTGTGTACGTCTGACCAACTGGGACGTGTTAGAGGTTTATGCCAATATCGAAAATGGCGCAACCGTTGAGCTAAAATAGTTAGTAGTTCATGCTAGCGAATAAAAAAGACCTTGATGCGTAATCGAGGTCTTTTTTTGCTTAAAATAATACAAACTCTTAATATAAATTATAAGCCAATAAAAAAAACAGCCTCTTTATCAAGGGCTGTTTTTTATTTTATACACAGTGAAAGGCTAGGCACTTTAAGAATAAGCATTATTTATTGTTATTATTGATAGCTTATCTTTAGGATTGCGTTTTATAGCCTTCTTCGTTACCAGTAATACTTCCAACTTTTTTGGTGAAGAATAAGGCGGCAGGAATGGATACTAGGAAACCCGCAGCGACCGCCATTTGAATGTGCGGAATTTGGTTGAATCCTGTGACCAAAGCAGCAATCATGAATACACCGATAGTCACGGTTGCGGCTATTGAATAGATGACAGAAAATAGTGGCCAGTTCATGATGTATTCCTCGTTTTTCGTGTGGGTATAACTACTTTATACACTAAATCCACACAAAAAGTAAGTATTTTCTTATAGACCCGCAGCCCATTTATAGCAAGTGATTCATATTCAAAGCCATATTATAATGATTGATTTGTATCCTGTGTTTTTAGTGCTAAACATACCATCACAATAACTATTTTTATCCACTCACCATCTCGCTATTTAATCGCAAAAGAATCATATTCTATAATGCATTTATCATTACAATAGTTAGTTCTTCATACTCTTTAGTTTCTTGTATTCGCCAACTTCTAGCTATCTGTCTTCACTAACTAACAAAGCCTTCTTATATGACCTCACCTACGACTAAAACCTCTAACGATTCAAGCTCTGTCAATAAATCGCCAAATGATGGCAGTTATAATAATAGAGATAAGGAATCGGCAAAAGAGTCAGCAGCTGCGCAAGTACCTGAAGCAAAGATAAAGATGGAAACCGTAGCGCCTGATGTGGTGGTTGCTTCATTAGAAACAACTGAAGCAGATTCTCAACCTATGGATGATTCCTTAAACGAAAACGCAGAATCTGAAACCTTTAGCACCGAGGAAAATTTCTTTCAGGACCAGTCTGCTGCCGAAGTGAGCGTAGAAGCCAATAAAATCGACTCCAATCAACAGTCATCAAACAACACAAAAAACTCTAAAGCTTTATTTAAAGAAAGCCCGGAAACTTTAAACGAAAAAAACGAAGATAAAGCGGGTGACAATAACGAATCAAGCGATCAAAAAGACAATAAAGAAGTCGACAAAGAAAGTTATGAAGAAGAAAGCGAAGAGGTTAAAGAAAAAAAGGAAGCCAAACTTGAATCTTACAAGCAGTTTGTCGCCGAGCAATTTAGTAATAAGAAAGTAGACTATCCAGAAGTGCGCGTTAGGATCGAGGCCAATGCGCTGCCGAGTAAAATGTATTTCATCATGAATATACTCTCAGCTATTATCGCCAGCTATGGACTGGTAACCAACTCAGCCGCGGTGGTCATTGGCGCTATGCTAGTCGCTATGATGTTAGGGCCTATCACTGGCATCGCACTTGCGATCATCGATCACCGCATGCCGCTGCTACGCAAATCACTGGTTACCGTGCTTCTTGGCATCTCTTTGGTAGTATTGGTTGGTTTTATCGTTGGCTGGCTACACAAAGACCAACCGCTAACCGTCGAGATATTATCGCGCACACAGCCGACTTCGATGGATTTAATGATTGCCCTTGCTGGTGGTACGGCAGGTGCTTATGCGATGGTTTCGCCGCATCTGTCGGTGGCAGTGGTTGGAGTCGCAGTGGCTACTGCATTGGTGCCACCGCTTGCCGCCAGTGGGATTTTATTTGCCAATGGCGAGATGCAAATGGGACTTGGTGCTTTACTATTGGCATTGACCAATATTATCGCCATTCAATTTACCAACGCCCTAGTGTTATGGCTACTAGGTTTTCGCCGTTTGGTCGATGACGATTATAAATCCAAAACCTATTTGACCTTTTTACGACGTAATGCGGTGACTTTATTGTTATTGGGAGGTTTGGGAACATACTTGTCCATCAATCTACAAACCAGTGCTAAACAACAGGGCTTTGAAAATAACGTTAAAGAGACGATTAATAGCTACTTTAGCGATAAGGGCAACGTGCTGACCAATACGCAGTTTGATAAAAGTGATACCAATCAAGTCGTGCGGGCGGTGATTCGCGGCGAAACAACACCCAGCTCATACGATGTCCGTCAAATCGAAGCGATTATAGAGCAAGATATGGTGGATAATTTCCCCGACTATTTACCCATTAAGCTACAGCTACGCTATATGCCCGTCCAGGTGATTGAGTCGCATCCACTCATTCAAGATAAGCTCGATAAAACCGATGTGACTATTTTAACCAACTGATTTATTTAGCCAATTAACTTACCCTAGTTGTTTAATACAGTCATTGTAATACAAAGATTTTTCTATAAACTTCATAATATTCATCTGAAATAAATCGATTTAATAAGAGCTGATATTCAATGCAAGCGCCTGCTTCATAAAAGAAGTTAAGCCGTATTTACCGTGTGTTTGCTTATGAATCTTCAACACCCTTGGTACGTTTGTGCTAAAATCGCTTGCAAAATTATTTTACTTATTCTACTTAATACATCCGTCAGTAAGGAGCCGCTGTGAGCCAGCCATTTCGCTCAGCCGATATTCGTCAAGCTTTTATCGATTTTTTCATAAGCAAGCAGCATACCCCCGTCGCCTCGTCGAGCTTGATTCCCTATAACGACCCGACATTGCTATTTACCAATGCCGGTATGAATCAGTTTAAAGAGACCTTTTTGGGCATGGAGCCGCGTGACTATACCCGTGCGGTGACTTCGCAAAAATGTGTACGTGCTGGCGGTAAACATAATGATTTGGACAATGTCGGCTACACAGCGCGCCATCATACGTTCTTTGAGATGCTTGGTAACTTCTCTTTTGGTGATTATTTTAAGCAAGCTGGTATTGAATATATCTGGGAGTTTCTAACCTCAGATGAGTGGCTAGCAATCGATAAAGACCGCCTATATGTGACCGTTTACGAAACCGATGATGAAGCCTTTGATATTTGGCATAAAGATATCGGCATTCCTAGTGAGCGCATTATCCGTATCGGTGATAATAAAGGCGCGCCTTACGCATCAGACAACTTTTGGACGATGGGCGATACCGGTCCTTGTGGGCCTTGTACCGAAGTGTTTTATGATCACGGCGCTCATATCGCAGGCGGTCTGCCGGGTACGCCAGAAGAAGATGGCGATCGCTATATCGAGATTTGGAACTGCGTTTTTATGCAGTTTAACCGTCAAAAAGATGGCACCATGTTACCGCTACCAGCACCAAGTGTTGATACCGGCATGGGTCTTGAGCGTATCAGCGCCATTATGCAAGGCGTACATGGCAATTACGAGATAGATTTGTTTGTGCATTTAATGGATGCAGCGGCAGAGATTTTAGGTATTGAAAATCAGCAGCAGTCGTCATTAAAAGTCATCGCTGACCATATTCGCGCGGTATCATTTTTGATTGCTGATGGCGTCACCCCAAGTAATGAAGGTCGCGGTTATGTACTACGCCGTGTCATTCGCCGAGCCGTTCGTCATGGCAACAAGCTTGGCGCGGATAGCGATTTCTTTTATCAAATGGTCGCGCCATTGGTTAAAGAGATGGGTGCTGCTTACCCTGAGCTTGTTGCTAAACAAAGCGCGATTGAAAATGCCATTCAAAAAGAAGAAGCACAGTTTGCCAAAACTTTGGCACAAGGTTTGCGTTTACTTGCCAGTGAACTTGAAGGTCTAAAAGACGGCGATACGCTCTCTGGAGAAGCCGCATTTAAGCTATATGATACTTACGGCTTCCCGCTTGATTTGACCGCTGACATCACCCGTGAGCGCGGTATTGTGATTGATGAAGCCGAGTTTGATGAGCACATGCAAGCGCAGCGTGAACGTGCGCGTGACGCGGGTAAATTCGATGTCGATTACAGCAGCGTTATTCAAGTAGAAAATCCAACCACCTTTATCGGTTATGAGCAGCTTGAAGAAGATGGCGTGATCATTCATGCCCTTTATCAAGATGGCAATCCAGTCGAGAGTTTGGCTGAAGGTATGGAAGGCGTTATTGTCCTTGACCGTACGCCATTTTATGCGGAAGGTGGTGGTCAAGTAGGTGAATTGGGCGATATTCGCAGCGCAACGGGCGTTTTTGAAGTGCAAGATACCAAAAAATCTGGGCAAGCAATTATTCATTATGGCGTGGTCACTATGGGCGAAATTAACGCCCAGCAAACGGCTGATGCACAAGTATTATCAAGCATTCGTGCTGCTAGTGCCAAAAACCACTCGGCGACGCATCTATTACATGCCGCGCTAAGACAAGTATTGGGCGATGAGGTCACGCAAAAAGGCTCATTGGTTTCAAGCGAAGTGTTACGTTTTGATTTCTCCTATGATAAACCTGTCAGCGGCGCTGAAATTATGCTTATCGAACGTATGGTCAATGAGCAAATTCAAGCCAATACTCCTGCTCGTATCCAGAATATGTCTATCGACGAAGCGATGAAACAAGGCGCGATGGCATTGTTCGGTGAAAAATACGGTAATGACGTTCGTGTCCTAACCATGGGTACCGATATCATTGTCGATGGTCAACGTAAGCCGTTCTCTATTGAGCTATGCGGCGGTCTACACGTACAGCGCACTGGCGATATCGGGGTGTTAAAAATTACCAGTGAATCAGGTATTGCTGCGGGTATTCGCCGTATTGAAGCGGTCACCGGTATGAATGCGATTAAAAACATGCAGCAAAGTGAGCAACAACTGAGTGAGCTTGCCAGTCAACTAAAAGTAAAACGTCCTGAAGTGGCGCAGCGTGTGCGTACCATGGCGGATAAGCAGCGTGAGATAGAGAAGCAGCTCGAACGTTTAGAGCAAAAAATTGCCAGTGCACAAGCCGCAAACTTGCTCGATGACGTTCAGACCATCGCCGGTACGCCAGTACTTATCAGTACCTTAAGCGGCGTTGATGGTAAATCAGTCCGTATGCTGATGGATGATGTTAAATCAAAACTGCCGTACAGTGTCATTGTTTTGATTGGTGATAAAGATGGGCAATTAGCATTAGCAGCAAGCGTCGATACATCTGTGACCGATCGCGTCAAAGCCGGTGATATTATTCGTCATTTGGCAGGTGAGCTTGGTGGTAAAGGCGGCGGTAAACCCGACTATGCCCAAGGTGGTGCGCCAAAATCCAATAACAGCGCGTCGGTTATCGCCGCCCTCCCTGCTTGGATTGCAGAAAAGCTTGCTTAGACTTTAAGCTTAGACCTGAAGCTTAGGATAATACGTGATTGGTTATAGCGGTTATAACCAATCGCCATATATCTAATGCCTGCTAGCACTTAAAGTTATGTTGCTAATATGGTATAAAGTAACACGCTTAAACAAAGGTGAGCATATCAAGTCACTAGCTATCAATAGTAAAACCGCAGAGCGTAAAACATCAGAAAGTAAAATAAAGGGCGCAGTTTTTATAATCCGGCTTTATCGTTATTAAAATTAATCTCACACTGAATTAACAAACAGTTTCCTGACGGATTGATGTCGATAAGTAACAGATGGCCATTGGTGAATAATAGGTAGATTTTTATGGCGTTAATAGTACAAAAATATGGCGGCACCTCGATGGGCAGTATCGACCGCATCAAAAATGTCGCCAAACGAGTCAAGCGCTGGCATGACAACGGTCATCAAGTGATTGTGGTGGTGTCTGCCATGAGCGGCGAAACCAACCGTTTGATCGATTTAGCCCGCCAAATCAGCAGCCAGCCTGACCCACGCGAATACGACCAAATGGTCTCAACGGGCGAACAGGTTTCTATCTCTTTGCTTGCCATGGCGATTAAAGAGCTAGGTATAGGCGCACGTTCATTCACTGGTCGCCAAGTCGCCATTAAAACTGATAGCGCCTACAATAAAGCGCGTATCGAAAGCATCGATGACAAAAACATCCGTGAGCAACTAGATGCGGGCAACGTTGTTATTGTGGCAGGTTTCCAAGGTATCGATGAAGAAGGCAACGCGACGACATTAGGTCGCGGCGGTTCTGATACGACTGGTGTTGCTATTGCAGCAGCATTAGGCGCGGATGAATGCCAAATCTATACCGATGTCGATGGCGTTTATACCACTGACCCTCGCGTCACCTCAAAAGCCAAAAAACTTGAAAAAATCACCTTTGAAGAAATGCTTGAGATGGCAAGCCTTGGCTCTAAGATTTTACAAATTCGCTCAGTAGAATTCGCTGGCAAATACGGTGTACCACTGCGCGTATTATCTAGCTTTGATGAAAACAACGATGGTAGCTTCGACCAAGACTTTCAAGACAATGTCGGCACCCTAATTACGATAGACGAAGGAGACAACATGGAACAGGCAATCATCTCAGGTATCGCTTTTAATCGCGACGAAGCAAAAATAGTCGTGCGCGGCGTACCTGATCACCCTGGTATCGCCTCTGCCATTCTAAGCCCTATCGGTCGCGCCAATATCGAAATCGATATGATCGTTCAAAACCTATCGACCAATGGCACCACTGACTTCACCTTTACCGTCAACCGTTCTGACATGGATAAAACCATGAAAGTGCTAGAAAGCGAAGTCAAAGATGAGATCGGCGCCAAAGAGATATTGGCCAACAACGAAGTGGTTAAAGTGTCATTGGTTGGTGTTGGTATGCGCTCGCACGCTGGCGTTGCTAGTCTTATGTTCCAGACTTTGGCCGAAAACAACATCAATATCCAAATGATATCGACCAGTGAAATCAAAGTGTCTGTCCTTATCCAAGAGCAGTATTTAGAAAAAGCAGTCAAATCACTACATACTGCTTTTGGGCTTGACCGTGAAGACGGTGATAGCAAAATTGCTGGGTTATAATATTTAATAGCTAGCGCATATAAGTTATAAATGTTGGCACATTAATAAAAATCCACATTGCTTGCACATTTATTAAGCAAATAGCGATTGGTTAATTTTAACAAATTATTTATTAAATAGAGTCTTTTTAGGCTCTATTTTCTTTTACTACTATTGCTCAGGTAAGTATATACCTAATAGTTTTGTGAAAACCCGTGACAGTATCTGTTATGCCCCCTATAATGGGGCTTTCATTTGGGCTAAATGAATCTACCTATCATTACCGCTATTGGCACCACCTTAGGCATTGTTTTTATGATGAATACCTTGCTTATCTAGTGCTGCGGTGATGTCCTGTAATTGAGACGCAATCTGATGAGTAATAATCTCTTGATGCGACATAAGGAGTGTGACGCATGTTAATTTTGACACGCCGCGTGGGCGAAACGCTAATGATTGGCGACGAGGTCAGTGTGACTGTGCTAGGTGTCAAAGGCAATCAAGTACGAATCGGCGTTAATGCGCCAAAAGATATTGCCGTACACCGTGAAGAGATTTATCAGCGTATTCAGCATGAACGCACGGTACAATCGCAAATGCAACATCTTGAACAAGGCAGCTTTGCGCCTTCATTCGATGATGAAGACTATTTTAATCGCTAAGCTGTTCGTTATTATCTAACTATCAATAATCATTGAGCATAAATTAAGCACCCTATTTTTGCTTTCTAATCTGCTCTGAGGTCATGTATTTATGAGTATCCGCCAATCAGATGTATCGGCTCTACTTAATGGTTTGAATAAAAAAGCCATTGGATTCAATGATGTCATCAGCTTTATTGATGATTTTTATCGCTATGCGCCAGCGCCTTTTGTTAATGGCATGGTCCATAATGCTGCGGGCGAAAACGAAGGCAGCGCCAAGATTTTTGGCTTTGCCAAGCACCATGGTCTAAATCAATTAGACACGCTAAAGCTGTTTGGCGAGCATTATGCCAAGGTTCAAGCGACCCCTAAGGGTACCGACCATGCCAATATTCGCAATTTTTTACATTGGGGCTGGCAAGGGTTTTTGATGGAAAAAAATCCATTAACCATACGTCCAAGCGTCGATACCACAGCGCTTTAATAAAATCATTTTAAGTCATTAAAAAAAGCCACGCTATGATAATAGCGTGGCTTTTTTCTGTGCGTGAGTTTTTATCAAAAATTTTGCTGTTAGTCTATTTATTGTGAAATTTAACCGGTTGTACCGCCCCTTTAGGATTGGGCATATTGGGGTAATGATGCTCATGTTCAACATCACATTCAGTGCCCACAATAGAGCCATCCTCTCTTACAGGTTTATGGATATAACCGGTACGTTCGGCTGGCGGCAGATGTTCATGCTCCCAAACCATCACTGCTTGCATGCAAGTTTCGCGCTGCTCAGGCGTGAGCTTACGACCATCTGGCCATTTACCCAGCTCAATCGCTAGACGGAATTGATCGACCACTTCTGGGGTCACACTTGCTAATATCGTTTGTTTGTCCATCGTGCCTACTCTCCACTACTATTTTTATAACACAGCGCTATTTTGAGAAATGTAGCACTAGATTCATTCTTCTATAATATCATCATCGACATCCATACTGAACTCTTCGGCATGGACGTTCCAGTGCAACTTGGTGCGGCAAGCCTCATAAAAATCAAACCCTGGCGGATGCAGCAAGGTAAGCTTATCGGGATGCTTGCGAATATAAAGGCGCTGTTCTTGCTCAAGCGCAATGCTAGGCTTGCCGTCGGCACTTACCTGCGGCTGAGTGCGGTTATCTTTATGGATGCGAATACAAATCTCACTTGTACCGCTGACCACAATGGGGCGACTAGACAAGGTATGCGGATGCATGGGCACCAAACAAATCGCATCCATACTCGGATGAATAATAGGACCACCACCAGAGAGTGCATAGGCGGTCGAACCCGTTGGCGTTGCCACAATGAGCCCATCACTATGCTGGCGATAAACATCATGACCGTCAATTTTCATCTGAAAATCAATCATGTGTACTGATTTACCGGCATGCAGCACCACATCGTTGAGCGCCATATCTTCGTGGATAATCTTGCGGCCTTCACGAATCTCCATGGTGAGCAAAAACCTGTGATCTAACTGATAATTACCCATCAATACTTGGCGTAACTTAAAGGCGGCTTCATCAGGCTTCACATCGGCTAAAAATCCCAGACGACCACGGTTGACGCCTAAAACAGGCACTCGATAGCGCGCCAGTGCTTCAGCGGCATGCAAAATTGAGCCATCACCACCAACGACAATGACCAAGTCACAAATCTCGCCAATCAAGCTACGCTTGACGATTTTAACTACCTCAATCTCAGTAAGATTTAATGTCGGTAAATTGGCCGTTTGCACATCCATAATCAATGTTAGATTCATATCATTGATGGTTTGGGCAATCTGCACCAAAGTTTGGGTGACACTACGTTTTCCCGCACGGCCCATCAGACCAATACGCCTGAAAGCAGGATTTTTGATAGCGTGGAATAGCTCTGATTCATGTAAATGCGGCAATCGTGCGGACTGCGCTGAGTTTTCCATAAAACGACTCGGCTTAACGGTAAATTACAGGGCAATGATAACGAGAAATCAGCGCTTAGACTAGCATGTTTATCAATTTCCGTTGTTAACTGTCGTAATCGGCCCCACATATCTTCTATCATACGCCACTTTTAGGCGAGTTTGTTTAGCTACCACTGACGCAAATTACGCAAACTGTTTCTACGTATACTGGTTCATAGGCGGCATAATAGTCGCTGTAAGCCTTGTATGCCGTCACGCAAACACAGTTGACAATAATGGCTGTTTTGCTAAAGTAGCTGACATCTAATTTATCTACATTCTATTAAGGACAACTTTATGGCCAATCCTATTGTCAGTCGCGCAGAGCTTGCCGTTGGCGGCGTGCCGATGACGGTGAAGGGTGTGATTCAAAAAACCAGTTTGTTGCTTGGCTTATCGGCCATTACTGGTATTGGATTTTTCTTTTATGCCTTGATGGCAGGTTTATCACAAAGTTTTATTACCATGGCAGCTTTTGGTAGTATGTTTGCCGCCTTTGGTCTTGCCATTTTCATCACCTTTAAACCGCAAAAAGCCAAAACCTTTGCCGTACCTTATGCTTTATTAGAAGGTATCTTTTTAGGCGGTATCTCGCTGTTCTTTATGCGCATGTACCCAAGCGTGCCAGTCACTGCGATGTGTGCGACCTTTGTCACGGCAGCTGTGATGCTAGGACTATACCGTTCAGGTTTGGTTAAAGTCACTGAAAAATTCCGCTCAATCGTCACCTCAGCATTGATTGCCATCATGCTTGTTTATGTGGCGCAGTGGGTACTGTCTTTAGCGTTCGGTTCGAGCTTACCTTTCTTATTTGAAGGTGGCGCTATCGCTATCGGCTTTAGCTTATTCGTGATTGTTATCGCCTCTTTTACGCTGCTATTAGACTTTGACAATATCGATCGCGGCGTGGCGATGGGCGTTTCAGAAGACTACGAATGGTTATTCAGTATTGGTATCCTTGCAACGCTGGTATGGATGTATATCGAATTCATGCGTCTGCTAAGCTACCTACAAGACTAGGCTAAACACTGTTTAGCCGTTAATTAGAATAAAAAAAACCGTCTTTTTAAAAGGCGGTTTTTTTGTGGGTCATTTTCAAGGTTTATTTAAATGGGTTTAAACTGGTTTAAGCTAAGCACGCTTTAGGCGCAGCGCATTTAATACCACAAACAATGAGCTCAATGACATACCAATGGCAGCAAGCCAAGGTGGCACATAGCCCAAAGCCGCCGGTATCAAGACACTACTATTATAAATAAGTGCCCAACGCAAGTTTTGCTTAATAATACGCTTTGTCTTATCAGCGATACGCTTCGCCGCAGTGATAGCTTCAATTTGACCGTTTAGAATAATACTGTCACTCGATACTTGTGCCAAGTCTGCCGCGCCCGCTATCGAGGTTGAAACATCGGCGGCGGCCAATACTGGCGCATCATTAATACCATCACCGACCATCAGTACAACCGCGCCTTTTGCTTGCAGCGCTTGAATATGATTGACTTTATCGGTGGGTGACAAACCGTTATAGGCGGCTTTCATGCCTAAATCCTCAGCCAGCACCAGTGCTTGCGGACTTGGATCTCCTGTGAGCATCACAGGCTCAATACCAAGCTCTTTTAGAGCCTTAAGCATAGACGGCGCACTATCACGCACCTTATCGTTAAAGTAAAAACCAGCCAGCGCTTGCCATGCATTTGACTGACTATTTTGACAAGACAATACCACCGCTGAGCTCGCACGATGAGCAATTAAATCAAGCGTTAAATCGTTATCCGCATTGGCATTATTATTTGTTCTATCTAAAGCAAAATCTACATGGCCAATGCGATATAACATGCCATCAATCATCGCTTCCACGCCGCCTGCCGGATAATGCTGCAACGCTTTCGTAGCTGGCAGGTGCAATTGATAAGCAGCGGTAAGCAGCGCATGAGCAATCGGATGACGACTGCCTACTTCAAGCGCTGCAGCAATGGCTAATAGATGGTCTTTTTTATCACTAGCATCGTTTGTATCTGTTGTCGCATCATTGCTTGCCATTAGTTCGATATTTAATAAATTAGGCTTACCGTAAGTCAGCGTACCCGTCTTATCAAACGCCACATGGGTAATCTCAGCGAGGGTTTGTAAAGTATGTCCGCGCGTAGTCAAAAAGCCATAGCTTGCCAGTCGATTGGTCGCGACCGTCAGGGCAATCGGTGTCGCTAGTGACAGCGCACAGGGACAGGTCGCCACCAATACCGCAACTGTCGCCCAAATCGCTTGGCTCGGGTCAACGATATACCAACCGATAAATACTAAAGCAGACAATACTAAAATCCGCGCCACAAACCAACGTGCTAACTTATCCGCTTGCTGGGCGAGCTTCGGCTTCTCGCTCATGGCACGGTTCATCAGCCTGTCAATCAACCCTATTTGACTGTCTTCTGGCAAGGCCGTCACTAACATCTCGAATGGCTGACTGTCATTTTGCGCGCCGCCAACGATATAATCGCCTTGGGCTTTAAGGATTAAATCACCCTCACCTGTTAACAGACTTTGCGAAACGGTAGCGGTTGGGCTGAGCAAGATACCATCACTGATAATCTCAGAACCTGCCTCCACCATGATGATGTCACCCACCTGCAAGCTATGCGCAGTCACCATCTGCTTGTCTTTTGGCTTGTTGTTAAGCGTATATTCCGTTTTTGAGAGACTCGTGGGCGTATTATTTGATTGCTGCCAGTCTTGGGCGATGCGTGATGTCAATTGCTGGATATTGACATCCATGCTTTGCATAAAGTCGGGCATCGATTTTGATACTATGCTTGTCTCATCAACCGCTAAATTACTATTTGGATTGGTAAATTGTTCAGATTTCTTATCAAGCGCAGTCTCCTTGAGCGCATTTTGCGCTAGCTGCTCCAAGATACGCTCAGCCGCATCTTTATCTTCAGCAATTTTTTGTACCAAGACAGGCTCGACCACCACCAAATCATTGGCCATGGTGGCTGCTTTTAAGCGCGCATTATGCTCAATATAGCGCCCGGCCAATAAGAAGAAAATAAACATACTGACCGAATCATAGTACGTCTCTCCTTGCCCCGTAATGGTAGCGTAAAGACTGGCAAAGAAAGTCACCACTAAGGCAATACTAACCGGCACATCCATATTGACTTGACGGGCACGAATCGCTGACCATGCTGAGGTGAAAAATGGAATACCCGCGTAAAAGAATACTGGTGTACTCACAAATAGCGATACCCAACGTAGAAAATCACGTTGGAATATCAGCATGTCGCTATATTCACCAAAATAAATCGCGACAGCATACATCATTGCCTGCATCGAGCCGAGCGCAGCGATACCAAGGCGCAATAGCATCTGACTGTTATGACGTGCCAGCATGGCTTCATGGGTATCTTGCCTATAAGGCTTGGCTTCGTAGCCAATCTCATTGATAACACCCAAAATACGACTAATCGGCAGCTTATCTTCGTCCCAAATCACCCGCATGCGCTGATTGGTTAAATTGACCTGACATTGACTGATGCCATCTAACTCATCTAAACGCGACTCAATCAGCCACGTACAAGCGGCACAACGCAGGTTATTTACCGACAGCTCGGCTACCGACATGCCATCTTGGGCGTAGACAAACTGCGACTTTATCTCATCGTGATCATAAGCTTCGAGGCGAGTCAGCTGGGTGGGTAAGCTTGCCGTACGGTTAATCTCCGAGCGGTCAAGATAATATTGCTCAAGTCCTGCCTCGACGATACTTTGCGACGCCAACTGACAGCCCATACAGCACATCTCGCGTGACTGGCCTAAAATATCCGTATGAAACGGCGGCTGCGGCACCGGATCACCGCAATGAAAACAGTGACCGGCAAGCGGCAGCACCAAACCCTCAGTAATCGAGTGGTCTTGATAATGAAGGTTGCTGCTTGATGGCATGGATGAGGGGATACTGGACATAATCGCGCTATTTCCTTTCGACAAGTTTACTTGCAGCCGACCGGCTTTCAGCAAACTTGCTATGATTAACTAGAGTCAATCCCTATGTAACAAACTTTTTACCATGAATTTTGCTTTACATATATGGCATCTATAAAACCTATTAGAAATAGCAGACGCTTTATGGAAAATCTGTTGCTATAGACCTAAATAGTAAAACAAACATTATACTACAAGCAGGTGCGCTAAGCAGCACAACCCTTCCTCGCACTCTCTCAATCCATCTAAACCACGTGTAATAAATGTACAATGAGCACTCAATGAATGCGTGCGTTGACGATGATAGATTGAAAAATTTGTCAATTTGCGTCATTATGAGGCAGTTTTTTATCCCAAAATGGTGTGTCATCAGTGCAAAAATCTAATTCTAAGCGACCACAGTCGTCTAAGCCTGCTATCAATACGCTACCTTCACAGCAGCGCGGCATGGTGTTTAGTGGTATTTTATTAATTGTCATTATCGCCGCTATGGTGCTGTTGGCGCTGTACTTGGTCAAACTTGATCGCACCATCACCACCAAATTTGAGGGTAAACGCTGGGATATTCCTGCTAAAGTTTACTCACAGCCTTTAGAGCTATATCAAGGCGCTAGCGTCGATACAGACACGATGAAAAAGTGGCTTGAGCTGCTCAATTATCAAAGCAACAAGGCCTATGACCGTACGGGTACATACCATAAATCTGGCAATACCTACTTTATCCATACACGCGGCTTTACTTATAGCGCCAATGATGTCGATAAAGAACAAGTTATCAAGATGACCATTGCTGGCAATAAGATTGAGTCGGTACAAAGTACCCAGCCAGCCAAAACCGGCATTATTCGTCTTGAGCCGGTTAATATCGGTGGCATTTACCCAGACAGTAACGAAGATCGTATGGTGGTGTCTCTAGATGAAGTACCGCAGCCATTGATTGACGCCCTAATTGCCACAGAAGACCGCGGGTTTTATGAGCATAAAGGCGTATCGATACGTGGTATCGCTCGTGCCGTATTGAATAACTTTACTGGCGGTGCTAGGCAAGGTGGCTCGACCATCACCCAGCAGCTGATTAAAAACTTTTATCTTAATTCTGACCGGACGATGAAGCGTAAAGCCAACGAAGCGCTGATGGCAGTACTACTTGAACTGCATTATAGTAAAGATGAAATTCTACAAACCTATTTAAACGAGATTTACTTGGGTCAAAACGGTAACCGCTCTATTAATGGTTTTGGCCTCGCATCGCAATTTTACTTTGATAAACCACTCAAAGAGCTGCGTTTAGACCAACAAGCACTACTAGTCGGGATGGCAAAAGGACCAAGCGTTTATAACCCGCGTCGCCATCCAAACGATTCAAAAGCGCGTCGTGATACAGTGCTGAGCAATATGTTAGCGATAGGGAAAATCAGTCAAGAAGACTACGATAAAGCTATCGAGCAGCCACTTGGTGTGGTTGATAAACCTGTCGAAGGCAAAAGCCAGTTCCCTGATTTTCTAGATATTGTTAAACGCGAATTAAACAAAGTTTATTACTCTGATGACCTAAAAAACGAAGGTCTAATTATCATCAGCACCTTAGACCCTATCGCCCAGTTAGCAGCCGATAAAGCGGTTGAGAGAAAGCTTGGTGAGCTGCGCCGTAGTGGCAGTAAAACTAAGGATTTACAAGGTGCATTGGTTAGTGCCAACCCTGAAACAGGCGAGCTGGTGGCAGTGGTCGGTAGTGGTAGTGAATTCACAGGCTTTAACCGTGCTGTCGATGCCAAACGCCAAGTTGGGTCTTTGTTGAAGCCAATTATTTATATGACGGCGCTTGAAAGCGGACGTTATAATTTGGCAAGCTCGGTCGATGATTCACCGATTACGGTCAATCTCAGTGACGGTACTCAGTGGAATCCCAAAAACTACGACAATCGTGACCACGGTTATGTGCCATTTACCACTGCTTTATCGCAATCTTATAATCACAGTGCGGTACGTTTAGGCATGGAATTTGGCGTTCCTACCTTTGTTAAGCAGTTGCAGCGTATGGGGATTAAAGAGAAAATCCCGCCTTATCCTTCGGCTTTATTAGGCTCGGTTAACCTTAGCCCGATGGATATGCTCGGGGTCTACCAAGTGTTTGCTACCGGCGGTTTCCGGACGCCTATCCACAGTATTCGTAGCGTGATTGATGATCGTGGGCGTATCTTACAGCGTACGGGTTTAAATACTCAGCGCAGTATCCCGCCTGAGACCAACTTTTTGATTAACTATGCCCTGCAAGATGTGGTTAAAAATGGCACGGCCAGACGCATACAATCGCTTGGCAGCAATTTAAATCTTGCGGGTAAAACGGGGACCACTAACGATTACCGCGATGCTTGGTTTGCCGGCTACAGTGGTAACTATGTCAGTGTGGTTTGGGTCGGCCGTGATGACAATAAGCCGATTGGTCTGAGCGGTGGTAGTGGCGCTTTACCAGTGTGGGTCGATTATATGAACCGTCTAAAACTGACACCGGTGGCGCTGCCAGAACCTGAAGGGATTGAATGGTTATGGCTTGAGAACAACTCAGGCAAGCTGTCTAATGAGCGCTGTGCCGATGCGCGCTACCTGCCTGTGATGTCAGCACATTTACCCGAAGAAGCCAGCAGTTGCGCAATGGGTCTGTATCAGCAAGATCGTGACCGTGAACAGATGCAATGGCAAAATGAGCAAGGTTCTATCAATCAACAGCGTCGCCGTGAAGGCTTAGATATTCCTAATGGCGAAGCGGTTGATGCGGATAACGAAGACAACAACGCTGACCAAGAGGCTGAGTCAAGCAATCGTGCCGATACTTGGTATGATCGCGCCGTTGAATGGTTCTAGCGTTTTTAAAACTTAAAAAGGGGTTTTAACATGGCATTATTGATACAGCAAACTGTCGCCGCTAAGCAGGCTATCACTGCCCCGTCTAGAGCACAGGCTAAGCGTATTAATACCATTTTTACCGTAAGTGCGCTTATCGGCATGGTGAGCCTAAGCGCCTGCCAAACAGCGCCCACGGCACTTAAAACCTCTTCTGCACAAACGTTACCATCAATAACTCAGCCAACAACTGCGCAGCAAGCCACTTCAAAACAATCAACGGCCAAGCAGTCAACGGCACAACAAACAAAGACTCAAAAGATAACGGCGACTCAAGCACCTGTCCTTGAAAACCGTACTAATGAAAGCAATGACTATAAAGGTGATGTTTATACTATTGAGCCTTATACACCGCCTGAGCAGCCCACGGCGACAAATCCGTTAACCGAAGCAACACCTATCTATACGCCGTCTACGCAAAGTCCAATAGTCACTCAGCCTGATAGCCATGATGCCATAATCCTTACGCCTTCTCGCGAAGATTACATGATACCTGAACCATGGTTACCTTCACATAGTGAGCTATTGGAGCGGGCGCGCCAGAACTCACAGCAGCGCACTCAGCAAAGTACAGCCAATAATAGCAACCTGCCAGCTTTTCGCAACCTTATGCAAGTAGGTACGGAACAATTAAAATCTGGTAATCTAAATGGTGCTGAAAGCAGCTTTACGCGCGCGCAGCGCTTGGCGCCTAAATCATCAGCCGTTTATTTTTACTTGGCACAAGTAGCACTTAAAAAGAACCAACCACGTAAAGCTGAAGCAATGGCCCGCCGTGGTCTGACCGTCGCTCAAGATAGCAATCGTCGCCGCGCGCTATGGCAAATCATCTTGCAATCAGGACAAGCACAAGGCAACGCCCGCGTGATAAAGGAAGCTAAACAAGCGCTACGCTAAGCGTATCATGACTGTTATTAAGTCAATGATTATCGACTTGTCTGTTATTCACTTATTTATTAGCGCCAATTTATAAATGCTTATTAAACAATTATAAATTGGCGCTAAGACATTCTCTGCAAAATATATGATTTATCAACTGCCAATATCTTTCTCTTTTACTATTTCTTATTAACATTATTGATGAATCAATAATATTAAAAGATATCACTCCGTTTTTAATTTAACATGAAGGTAACCCTTATGGCATGGCAACAACTGCATTTACAATGTGAAAAAGATAACGTCGATCTCGCTGAGGCACTGTTATTAGAAGCTGGCGCTCTCTCAATCGCCTTAGATGACGCAGGCGATCAGCCTTTATTTGAGCCACTTCCTGGTGAATCGCCATTGTGGGATGAGGTCATACTCACAGGCTTGTTCGATGCCAGCACTGATGCGGGCAATCGTCAGGCGATTGAGCAATTAAGTCATGAAATCGGTGCACAAGTACAAGCCAGCCGAACGTGGGTCAGCGCTGTCGATGATAAGGATTGGGAACGTGAATGGATGTCTAATTATAAGCCGATTGAGTGCGCCAACGACTTATGGATTGTGCCTAATTGGCTGACACCGCCCAACCCTGACGCTACCAATATTATTATGGATCCAGGTTTAGCTTTTGGTACCGGCTACCATGCCACTACCCGTTTATGCCTTGATTGGCTAACAGAACAAGACCTAATCGATAAAGTCGTGATTGATTATGGCTGTGGCTCAGGTATTTTAGGCATTGCCGCGCTTTTATTGGGCGCCCGTCAAGTTTATGCGGTTGATATTGACCCACAAGCGGTGCTTGCGACCAATCAAAATGCGGCGCGTAATGACGTCGATAATCGCCTGCAAGCATTTTTGCCAGAAGACTTCAATAACTACTGGCAACAAAATGATATTAAACCTGTAGATGTCATGGTTGCCAATATTTTAGCCAAGCCACTTATTGGCTTAGCGCCTTATTTTGCAACCTTGATGGCACCTAAAAGTCGTATCGTACTAGCAGGTTTGATTGAATCGCAAACTGAGCAAGTAACCGAAGCCTATCAGCCCTATTTTGACCTTGATCCTAAGCACGCTTTTACCGCGCAAGAAGATCAGCATTGGCAGCGTTTATCTGGTACATTTACAGGCTAGCAACATTTAATTACATCTGTTACGATAGAGGAGCAGTTAAATAATGTTGTGTATTTGACGCTGCTCTATCGCTGCCTGTAAGTTATGATATTTAGTATATCTAAATGGACATTAGAATCATTGGCAAAGGTTGGCGAGTGGCTATGCGGTATTAATACTTATACCTTTTTGGATTCCGACCCTATGACTACGCCAATCAAAACCCAGTGCCCTCATTGTCATGCTATTTTTAATGTTAATAAAACGGAACTAGACCAGAAAACAGCCACTGTCTGCTGTGAACATTGTCAGCAAAGTTTTTTGGTTGATAACAATCTTATTGTCACCGCTGCTACAGAACAATCTACTGATGATATCGTGGTTGAAAATAAAACTGCTGCCCTTAGTACTTCTAACATTTCTATTGATAAGCAAAATTCCACTGTTTCGCCAGAATCAAAAACTATAACAAAGCCAAATACCACATCAAAGCCAGCAGAAGCGGACATTCTCATCCATGATAATATGCTTGATGATGACTTAATAGATGATGAGTTGATTCATGACGATATGGATATTGAGGATTTTGAAGAGCAAGATTTAGAATACGGCTCACTAGACAGTATGGATGCCTGGTTGACACAAGCAACGGATAGCAATCCTACTGCTATTAAAGATAAAAACATTCATTCAGAAAAAAACAACTCTAAGACATTAGATAAAAGCTCTCATCTATCTGTGAGCCCAATAGAAAACGCTTCTTTAGTAAAAACCTCCTTAAACAAGGATTCATCAGCTGCACACGTTGCTCTCAGCTCAGCCGCCGCTAATGATATTCATGCCAATATTGATGCCAATGCTGATGAATCATGGCTTGAAAAACTACTAAAAGAGCAAAATCAAAGCGAAGATACCACAAAAGATCAGACAGACTTATCAGAACTGCTTGCCAGTATGGGTGTGTCAATTAAAGACGAAGACCATACTAATGCGCTACGTGTTAAACAACGGAAGGCCCAAGACAAGTTTTCACCAACGCCTGCCAGGTGGTCTATTGCCTCATTGCTATGGACACTCGGTTGTTTGGTCTTAACGCTGCTACTTTTTGCTCAGTATGTCATTTTTAACTTAGATGACTTGGTTAAAAATCCTGCCCATGCCGAGCGTTTGCAAAAAGTATGTGCCATCGCCGCTTGTAGCCTGCCTAGCGCCAATTTAGCAGCTTTGAGCACAAGCGATATTAAGCACCAGACCAGTCGTATTAAAACTGCCAGCTCATTTAGCGATATCAGCATCACTTTAAACAATCAAAGCGCACAAGCACAACTACTTCCTCACGTAAAAGTGAGTGTCTATGGGGACAATGCGCTTATCGGAGCATTTATCGCAGCGCCAGAGGATTATTTATTGAGCGCGCAAAGCCAATTAGGCGCGTCAAGTCGCAAGCAGCTATTGTTCACTGTACCAGTTGCCAATGCTCAAATCAGCAAAGTGAGCGTCGAGCCTATTTACTAACGATATCGTTTATTAAAAGTATCGCTTATTAAAAACACCGTTAATAGGCACATGATTTATGCAAAATTATCTTTTATAAAAGACAGCTCTTATTACAGAAAGTTCTTAGTAAGGGCATCGTTTATTAAAAACACGATGCTATCCAATCACATTGAAGCCAATCACGCTAACTCGGTAATAATAGATAAAAATAAGTAGCCTCAAGCCTACTTTAATACCCAATCTGTTGCTCTGATAGGCGCTGGCTTTGATATAATAGCGCTTAAACGCCTAATGGTTTTTCTTTACGCTCAAGGACATTATCTTATGGCAACACATGCACAGTATAATGCCACTCATCTTGATAAAAATACTGAGAATCCTGCTGATTACTATAAAGAGGATTACCATCGCTCCATTCACGAGGTTGAGTCTTTTTTAGACAGTAGTATGCATGCTCATGAACCATTGCGGGTACACGTAGAACGTGTGGTGCGGCAGTATTTTTCGATGTTAGATGATGAGCTGCCAACCGACTTGTATAATCTTATTTTAAAAGAGATAGAGCAACCGCTATTGTCTGTGGTACTTGAAAAGAGCCGTGGCAATCAAACCAAGTGTGCTCAAATTTTAGGTCTCAATCGCGGTACACTACGCAAAAAGCTAAAAACCTATGGTTTAATGTAGTCTATAGTTTGATGTAGGAAGGCTTAATATCTTGTGCCGCCTGCTTTTGCTTATTATCATCAAATATAGTGCTCACCACCCTTATCACCATTTCTAACTGACATTCAATATGTATGGCACGTTTATAGTTTATGATCTTATCAAAGCCGATATGCTCTGCACTGCTTGCCATTATTACCTTGCCAGACGTTTACGTCAGGCTTTTTTTATGGAAATTTTTTTATGAGTACAACTCCGCTTGCCCTACTATCAGTCTCTGATAAATCTAATATCGTTGAATTCGCTCAAGGTCTGTTGAAAGCAGGTTTTGGCTTACTATCGACCGGCGGTACTTACCGCTTGCTAACCGAGCACAACGTCGCTGTCACCGAAGTATCAGACTATACCGGTTTCCCTGAAATGATGGACGGCCGTGTTAAAACCTTGCATCCTAAGATTCATGGCGGTATTTTAGGGCGCCGTGGTACTGATGACTCCGTGATGAATGAGCACGCCATTGAGCGTATTGACTTGGTCGTCGTCAACCTTTATCCGTTTGCACAAACCATTGCTCGTGCTGATGTGACTATGAACGATGCGATCGAAAATATCGATATTGGCGGTCCTACTATGGTGCGTTCAGCAGCAAAAAACCACGCCCATGTCGGTATTGTGACTGATCCTGCTGACTATACGCGCGTACTCGAAGCCTTCGGTGATGGAACTACCCTAACCCATGCCTTACGCTACGATTTAGCCGTCAAAGCCTTTGAGCATACGGCACAATACGACGGTATGATTGCAAATTTCTTGGGCAGCCGAGTGAATGAGACTCAAGAACCAGAGAACTTCTCCCGTACCTTTAACGTCCAACTTGAGAAAGTACAAGACCTACGCTACGGTGAAAATCCCCATCAAAACGCTGCTTTTTATGTTGAAAATCATGCCCTAAAAAGCAAGCAAGCGTCTATTGCAACCGCGAAGCAATTGCAAGGTAAAGAGCTGTCTTATAACAACATCGCTGATACCGATGCCGCGCTTGAATGCGTTAAAGCCTTTAGTGCACCCGCTTGTGTCATCGTAAAACATGCCAATCCTTGCGGTGTAGCCGTAGATAACGATCAAGTAGCCGCTTATCGCACTGCCTTTAGTACCGATCCTGAGTCATCTTTTGGTGGCATTATCGCCTTTAACCGCCCACTAACGGTTGCTGCTGCCAAAGCCATTATTGACAATCAATTTGTCGAGGTTATTATTGCCCCAAGTATCGAAGATGGCGTTCTTGAGGCGACTGCGAGCAAGAAAAACGTGCGCGTCTTAGTTTGCGGTGAATTGCCAACGCCTGAGCAACGCGAAAGCCAACTTGATTATAAACGCGTCAATGGTGGCTTATTGGTGCAAGAGCAAGATTTGGGCTTGATTACCGCTAATGATTTAAAAATCGTTACTGACGTGCAGCCAACGGAAGCGCAAATTGCTGATTTGTTATTTAGCTGGAATGTCGCTAAATATGTCAAATCAAATGCGATTGTTTATGCCAAAGGTCAACGCACTATCGGTGTTGGCGCGGGTCAAATGAGCCGGGTAAATTCAGCGCGTATCGCCGCTATCAAAGCTGAGCACGCCGGTCTTGCCACTGAAGGTGCGGTAATGGCGTCAGATGCCTTCTTCCCTTTCCGTGATGGTATCGATAACGCTGCTGAAGTCGGCATTGCTGCTATCATTCAACCGGGTGGCTCTATGCGTGATGACGAAACAATTGCTGCCGCCAATGAGCATGGTATCGCCATGGTATTCACTGGTATGCGTCATTTCCGCCATTAATCAGCAGTTAAAATAATGCTGTTAAGACAAAAGCGTTGAGAATAAATAAAAATCGTATTGCATAAAAAAAGCCACTATCAATAGTGGCTTTTTTATATTTAAGATTTAATAAAATTTATTAAGACAAATGGTTCAACAAATGCCTTATAAATCGATTAACTTCCTTGCGCATTGGCCATATTGGCTTCGTTAATCTCAACTTTATAGACCATACGTAGATAATCTAGATAATCTTGCAGCTGATCTTGACCTAAATTATCACGAATAATGGCGGCAGTTTGTGCTCTTTGGGCATCAGACAACGGTGATTGCTGCTCTGTTTTAATACGATCACCGACCAATAGCGTCGCACCCATCTCAGTCTCGCTCGCTACTGCTACGACACCATTTGCTGCCGCTTGCTGACTAAAGGCTAAGCCACGCTCTTTTTCAGTCAATTGCGTGGTTTGACGGTTTATTTCGCCTAACGCTTGCAGTTTAACGGCTTGTTTAGCAATATCAGCAGGCGTCTTAATACCAGTTGCTAGTTTTTTCGCCTCTTGTAATGCTAAAGCCGTCGCTTTTTGTTGACGTAATACCTTCGTTATTTGTGGCGTCGCTGCCGTCAAAGATAATGTTTTGGTTGGACGATAATTACTTGGTTGTACCCATACCGTGCCATTGCCGACCTCAATACCCGCCGTCACTGCTTGGTCTTGAATAGTAAACTCATCAAACGCCTGCTTAATTACGACTGGCTGTGCCAAAACAGAGGTGTTATTTTCTTTACGATAATCTTTGATACGTTTTAATGGCACATTTTCTTGCTGAGCGATGTCTTCGATACTAAAACCATCTGCTGCCAAGTCATTAATCGCCGTGACTTTATCGGCATACATTTCCTGACGCTTATACTCTTTGGCTTTAGCCGTTAGCTCTGCACGCATGCTTTCTAAACTTGGTATTTTGCTACCATTATCCTCGGTCACAGTAAATATCTGATAGCCAAAACTGGTCTTCACAGGCGCGCTGACATCACCAGCACTTAAGCCTTCAAGCGCTTTTTCAACTGCTGCGGCGTCATTACCAAATACTGAGGGATTAAAGCTACCAATAGCACCGCCTGTTTCTCCCGATGGATCATCAGACTCGGTTTTGGCTAACTTAGCAAATGATTCACCTTTAGCAAGACGGGCTTTAATCTTATCAGCACGCGCTTTGGCATCTTTACCCGTTAACAAAATTTGGCTGATTTTACGCTCGTCAACCACGGCTAGTCCTTGCTTATAGGCTTCATATTGCTGCTGAACATCTTCTTTGCTGACTTCATTAACTTCAATCGCTTGCGGGCTCAGTTGCAAGTAAGCCAAATCCACCATGGCCGCGCTTTTTAGCTTGTCTTTATTGGCATCATAATAGGCTTGTATGTCACCCTTGCTCAACTTTACTTGTTCAGCATAGTCTTGCCAATTAAAACGATGCAGCCAAATATTGCGCGACTCTAGCTGCAGGTCAATCAATTGACTGACCGCTTGCATTGGATAAACTGCGGTGCCTACGATACTAGCATTGAGCTGATCTAGGCTTAACTGATTGCGAAACTCTGCAAATAGCTGGTCTTTGGTCATATTGCGCTGACGTAAAAAGTTTGAAAACTGCTCGTTAGAAAAGTTACCTTCCGCATCTTTAAAGATTTCTTCTTGGCGCAACAAGCGATTGATGGTGTCATCAGAAACCGTCATACCAAGCTTGCCAGCCTGCTGCTCTAGTAAGGTGCGATCAATCAAGCCTTTTAAGACTTGCTCGTGTAGCACATCTTCATTTAATAAACTGGCATCATCAACTTGGTCTAAAAGCTCGCTACGGCGACTATTTACCGCCGTCTGATACTCGGACATCCCCACGCTTGCCTCACCTACTTGAGCGATTTGGTTGGGATCGACCCCGCCTCCAAAGTAGCTTTCGACACCCAATAGAGCGAGCGGCGATAGGCATAGAATCAATAAAATGCGACCCGGCCAACTTTTTAAGAAATCGCGCAATTTATCCATAGTTATCTCTGCTTTATTAACCTATATTGATGAAAGACCATTGTAATACTATTAATAATATCAACGCTGTATAAGCAGGCAATGGTAAGAAAAAAACGTGTGCATTTTATCGTTGTAAAACAAGGCTGATTGATGAAGCTTATGACAAGGTTTTTTGAAAACACTTGTTTAAACAACACAGCTATCGCGCGCCCTATGATACGTGATTTTTAAGATATACTCAAAATATTCACGCTACTATTCATACTAATTGATACAAATTATAGCACTAAAAAAAGCACCTAATCTCTAGGTGCTTTTTTGCTACATCACTCATGACTCAGACTGTGCTTTGATTGTACTTTAAACCATGAGTTGCCATTATCAATTTATTACCAACAAACACCGTTTTTATTCGTATATCACGTCGTCAACGAGCATCTGTGTGGCATAAAATAGATTAAAGGGCTTAAATAAAGCGGTTTGCTTTAAACGACTTAGTTTAAACGCTCTTTTAAGTTTTTACCGGCTTTGAAGCTTGGTACTTTGCTCGCTGGAATGCTAAGCTCTTCACCAGTCTTAGGGTTACGGCCTGTACGAGCCTTACGGTCTTTTACGCTAAAAGTACCAAAACCAACCAATGAGATGCTATCGCCAGCTTCTAGAGCTTCGCCAACACTTTCCATTACTGCATTTAAAGCTTCACCAGCTTGAGTTTTATTTAGACCACTTTTTTCGGCGATGCTATCAATTAATTCTGACTTATTCATAAAATTTCCTTCAAGTTTTAGGGGGTAAAAAACGCTCACACCAAGTATTGTATCGCTCTCAGAGTACTTAAGCAATAAAAACCACTGGCCTCACGCATAAACAGGTTTCGCTTTGTTAACGTCTTTATATCAAGGCCGCATAAGGAGCGCAAGCGATTTTACATATTTTTGTCCACTGTGCTACTTATTTGACACTCAATGTTACTTAAAACTGCTGCAACTTTTCTACTAAATCGCTACTTTGTCTTAGACAGTTTAGTATCGTTGGTTTAGCTATGTATCGTCATATCGGTGGTTTACCTATATAGCATGACAGCATTATCAGATATTCAGTATAGGCTTCAGTACGAAATGTAAATTGCTAACTTCGCTACCTAAAAATCAGGTTTGCCCATAATGAATAGCTGCCAAGCCATACTAGTACATTGTCAGTCATAAATACCAGTGTATTTATTGACTGGCAAATTGTAAGGTAATAATTTACCAACTGACAGAAACGGGCGTTACTTTTTATTATAAAGGCGTTACTATAAGCTCCATTCTATTGCCTATTTTGGGTCGATTTTGATCCTTGCTTGTCCTTTTCTCTTTTACTTACACGATAAAAACGGATTATTTAAATGAAGCGTTCCACGTTGTCTCACTCTCTGCTTAATATCATCTTGGTGTTTATCGAGTCGGCGCTGACCCTGCTGTTACGTTTAGACCCAGAACTCCGTAAAGCCGCTTATCCGCTTGCCAAGCAAGAGACTGTTGTTGCGCTAAGACTGTATTTACCGCATGTGGAAGTTTTTGCCACCTTTAGCACCAAGGGCGTATTGTTGGATAACCGCCTGCCTATTGGTCGTACTGAGCCTGACGTTGTTATCAATGCTTATAGTATTCAAGTCATTAATGCCATCATCACCCATGACAGCGAAACCACTGACAAGCTGCAAATGCGTGGCGAGTCGATACAAGTGCAGTTGGTAAAGCAGTTTATTATGCAGCTGGGTCTTGGTAGCTTAATTCAAGGTTTGATTAAAAAGATTAAGGGTGACAAAAGCAAGCACAAGCCTACTGAAGCAGAAATGGCTGATAAAAAAGAGAGCTACAAGCTACGTATTAAAGAGCAGCAAACTCAAATCACTACCTTGACCATCAAAAACCGTGAGCTTGAAACCACGGTAAAAGAGTTACAAAGTAAGCAAAAGACCTTTATGATTACCACAGTTATTACTGCTGTTATCGCTATTGCTGCCATTATCGCTCTATTTATAATGACATGATTAGTAGTGACCTAATTTATAATGACTCAATTTATAGCCGCCTAATTCATTAGTAAGGTGTTTTAAAGTCATTGCTCTTATTTATCTGGCGTTTAATAAACTCAAAATTATTAAACGCTTTTATTAACGCTTTAAGTCATGAACTAGAGTCACGAACTCAGCGCTATTATTCAAGTATTCACTTTCCTCATCTACCTACTTTACCTATCATTGTTTTTATCAATAATGGCAATTAGTCACACTCACCATTCAACCACACTTTAATCTTGACTAAATTACTCAGGATTGATTATAATGACTCTATCGTTGCACACATCGGGTAAACCATCTGCTGTTTAATAGCGACAAGACACCACTTAGTCCATAGATGATTTCCCTTAATAGAAGTGTAGATAGCATTAGTTATTCAATATCAATTAGTTATTTAATAGTATTAATTACTAATGGCCAGCGGTTAATAAAGCACTTACAGACTTTCATTATTTATCGCTAGTGATGCACTTCTAACAATACGACATGACTAAGATCGTTGTTAAATAAATTTATCCTTAAAAGGTTTGGAGATAACACATGCG
This sequence comes from Psychrobacter immobilis, assembly GCF_904846175.1. Classification (GTDB taxonomy): domain Bacteria; phylum Pseudomonadota; class Gammaproteobacteria; order Pseudomonadales; family Moraxellaceae; genus Psychrobacter; species Psychrobacter immobilis_E. The sequence continues at coordinate 515,784 of NZ_CAJGZM010000001.1, forward strand.
TTTGACTACTCGAGGCAGATACGCCGTGACCGCTTTACTTGATTTGGCATTACAAACCAGCCAACAAGACAGCGCCGTCTCGTTATCTGATATTGCCAAGCGGCAATCGATATCTATCTCTTATCTTGAACAGTTATTCTCAAAGCTTCGTAAGCGTGGTTTAGTCACCAGTATTCGCGGCGCAGCAGGCGGCTACCACCTAGCCAAACCACTTGATGAGATTGATGTGATGAGCATCATTTCTGCCGTCGATGAATCTGTGGACGCTATGCAGTGCGAAGGACGCGGCGATTGCCAAAGTGGTACAATGTGCCTAACACATGATTTATGGTGTGCCCTTTCAAATCATGTCGAACAGTACTTGAAAAATATAACATTAGCGCAATTATTAGACATGGAACACGTGCAGTCGGTCTCAGACCGTCAGCATATTTCTTTTCCAAAAGACATCTCTACAAAAGACATCAATACTATTACTCTATCGACCAGCGAGGCAAACCCAGCATGAGCCAACATAACAACCTTATATACTTAGATTATGCCGCCACCACGCCAGTTGCTAAGTCAGTCGCTGCCAAGATGAGCGAATATCTGACGGTAGACGGCATCTTTGGTAACCCAGCATCACGCTCACATGGCTATGGCTGGCAAGCAGAAGAAGCGGTAGAAACGGCTCGTCAGCAAGTGGCTGAAGCGATTAATGCGGATCCACGCGAAATCGTCTTTACCTCTGGCGCGACAGAATCAGATAACTTAGCCATCAAAGGCGCAGCACATTTTTATCAGTCCCGTGGTAAGCATATTATTACCAGTAAGATTGAGCATAAAGCCGTATTAGATACTTGCCGTGAGCTTGAGCAAGAAGGTTTTGAGATTACTTATCTTGAGCCGCAGCCAAGCACTGGTTTGATTTTACCAGAGCAAGTTAAAGAAGCCCTACGTGATGATACGATTTTAGTATCGCTGATGATGGTAAATAATGAGCTTGGTACCATTACTGACGTCGCGGCGATTGGTGAAATTACTCGCGAAGCCGGCGTTATTTTCCATGTCGATGGTGCACAGTCAGTTGGTAAAGTATTGGTTAATCTTCAAGAGATGAAAATTGACTTAATGAGTTTCTCAGGTCATAAAGCTTATGGTCCTAAAGGTATCGGCGCATTATTTGTCAGCCGTAAGCCACGTGTTCGCCTAAAAGCGGAACAGCATGGCGGTGGTCATGAGCGCGGTATGCGTTCAGGTACATTGCCGACGCATCAAATCGTTGGTCTCGGCGCAGCATTTGCTTTAGCCAATGAGCGCTATCAAGAAGACCATGCGCACGCGGCAAAATTACGTCAAAAGCTGTGGGACGGTCTACAAGATATCGAAGAGATTTATCTAAACGGTGATTTAGAAAACAGTGTACCAAATATTGTAAATATCAGCTTTAACTTCGTTGAAGGCGAGTCACTCATGATGTCGCTAAAAGACTTAGCGGTATCATCAGGTTCTGCCTGTACTTCAGCAACGCTTGAGCCATCATACGTATTGCGTGCTATTGGTCGCCCAGATGAATTGGCACATAGCTCAATCCGCTTTAGCTTTGGTCGTTATACCACTGAAGCAGACATCGATACAGTCATCAAGCAGATGCATGAAGCGGTTGATAAATTACGTGCCCTATCGCCACTTTGGGATATGTATCAAGAAGGTGTTGATCTAGACTCGGTAGAATGGTCTGAGCATTAATATTTATCAGTAAAACCTTTAATAGTTAAAACGTCTAATGGTTATCAAATATAACCATTATGACAAACAATTAATCATACATCTAGTTTTTATAAATACAGTTTTATGAACGACATGTTTGACCCCAATTATCGATGAGTAGATAACCATTTAGCGTTAGTAAGTGACTGATTCATTTTCATCGTCTAACTACCTACTCATCACCTAACTAGGAGAAAACCCCATGGCCTATAGTGACCAAGTTATTGATCATTACGAAAACCCACGCAACGTCGGCAATCTTGACAAAAATGCCAAAAACGTTGGTACTGGTATGGTCGGAGCCCCAGCTTGTGGTGATGTGATGCGTCTACAAATCCAAGTCGATGATAACGGCATCATCGAAGATGCACGTTTTAAAACTTATGGCTGCGGTTCAGCAATTGCCTCAAGCTCACTCGTCACCGAGTGGCTAAAAGGCAAAAGTTTGGATCAAGCTGGCGAGATTAAGAACAGCCACATTGCTGAAGAATTGGCATTGCCACCAGTAAAAGTGCATTGCTCTGTACTTGCAGAAGACGCCATTAAAGCCGCGATTAGCGACTATAAAGGTAAGCATAACGCTGCTGCGATAACAGAAGAAGCAACGAGCTAAGATAATTTAGAGCGTATGCGCTTATTAATGTAATAAGCGTTAGTAGCCAAATTTTAGTAGCAATACTTTAATAGCAGTATTTTAGCAAAAGCCATGAGCAGTAACGTTAGAAGCTACTAACGCTAATAAGGTGACAATAACGCTCATGTAATTGTCACCTTTTATTTATTTTTTAATGATTTATTTACAGAATATTATTCACAACGCTTTATTAGCACTATGTTATTAGTATCATGTTTTATACAAAAAAAGCATTTTACGTGAATTATTATTATCGATTTTTGATAGTCAATGGGAGTTGGCATGATTGAAATGACAGAACGCGCCGCTCAGCATGTTCGAGATTTTTTGGACAATCGCGGTAAAGGTGAAGGCATTCGAGTGGGTATCCGCACAGCGGGCTGCTCAGGCTTGGCTTATGTCCTAGAGTTTGTTGACACACCTGACGAAAATGATACCCGTTATGAAAGTCTTGGCGTTAATATTTTTATTGACCCTAAAAGCTTGGTCTATTTAGATGGCTTATTGATGGATTATGAAAAAGAAGGTCTTAACGAAGGCTTCAAATTCACCAATCCCAATCAAAAAGGTGAATGTGGTTGTGGTGAATCGTTTACGGTTTAAAAATTTAAACGAGAGTGCGCTAAACGGTTAACATACAAACGCTTAGCGCTTAAATACTGGTTTTAAAAAAATCACTATTTAAAGCGATCATCAAAACAGTAAAGTCCTGACAATAATAAATAGAAATGAAGGCAGACGATATGACAGACCTCAACTCAGAAGCACAGTTTGATAATTTCTTTGCCCTATTTGAACAACCTGTACAATTTGCAGTCAATCAAGAGCATCTTGATCAGCAGATGCGTCTGCTACAAAAACGCTATCATCCGGATAATCTATCGGTAGCAAATGCTAAAAATGCGGCAGATAGTGCGCAAGCTAAACAGCAATCAGAACAAGCATCAGCACTTATTAACCAAGCTTATCAAACGCTAAGTGTACCCGATAGTCGTGCCAGCTACTTATTAGATATCGCAGGTCAAGCCCAGAATTTAGAGCATTCTATTGCCGATTTAGACTTTTTAGAAGATGCGATGGAAATGCGTATAGACTTAGACGACGCTATTGGTGCTAAAGACATAGCAACGCTAAAGCAATTACATCCGCAGATTACTGAGCGTTTAGCCAGACAATCTGAGCGCTTTAACACCGCTTATCAAAGCCAAGACTGGCAAACCGCGATTGACGCCACGCAAAAGTTAAAATTCTTAGTAAAGCTAGATGCCGATGTGACCACAGGGCTTGATACAGTGGCCTCTGCTGAACATTCAGATGACGATGATTTATATGTTTAACATCATGATAATTAAAACGGTTTAACTTTAAAACTGAAGAGTTTATATAAGGATATGGTTAAAATAACAGCTATTATCCCGTATAATTGTGAATATTAAATACTTTTACCATTTTTACTCTTGCTTACTAAATCCATATATTTTCAAACGCCTATGTTCAACTATTTCTAATTATTAATAGAGATTAATAGCACAGCGGTTAAATGATAGTCGCCCGTATATTGCCTTTGTTCCATTTCACTTATTCATTTTATCTTTGAGTTTTCTTATGTCTTTATTGCAAATTGCCGAACCCAATCAAAGTGCCCAACCTCACCAGCATCGTTTTGGTCTAGGAATTGACCTTGGTACCACGCGCTCACTGGTTGCTGTGGTACGCTCAGGCAAGGCGCAAGTTTTGCAAGCAGGCACAACGACAGATACCTTGTTACCGTCTGTGGTCTACTATCCAAGCACTGGCAAGCCACTGGTCGGCTATGACGCCCTTGCCCACTTAGCAGATGATCCAAAAAATACGATTATCTCGGCTAAGCGCTTTATGGGTCGTAGCCAAGAAGATATTAAATTCTCCCATCCTTATGAATTAAGTGGCAGCAAAGATGCGATGCCAGCGTTTGTGACGGCGCAAGGGGAAGTATCTCCTGTTGAGGTTTCAGCGCGTATTTTAGCGGCGTTAGAACAACGTGCCGCAAGTGCTTTGCCAGATGACAGCATACAAGGCGCGGTGATTACTGTGCCAGCGTACTTTGATGAAGCGCAGCGCCAAGCCACTAAAGATGCGGCGCAAGCAGCTGGTATCAATGTATTGCGCTTATTAAATGAGCCTACCGCTGCGGCCGTCGCCTACGGTCTAGACCAACCTAGCGATGACAATACTGAAAAATACTACTTAATCTACGATTTGGGTGGTGGTACTTTTGATGTGTCTATTTTAAAGTTAAGCGATGGCGTATTTGAAGTATTGGCTACGGGCGGCAATAGCGCGCTTGGCGGCGATGATATTGACCGCTTATTGACCAATTGGCTGATTAAGCAATTAAATATCGATCCTAAAGACGTAAGTCTGCATGACAAATCAATACTCGCTCAACAAGCCAAAGCTTATAAGCAAGCATTGACCGATGCTGAGCAAGTTGATATCGATATTGTCGTCAATGGGCAATCTTATCAAGGTGTTTTAAACCTTAAAGATTTGATGACTATTGCAGAACCTGTCAGTCGCCGCACGTTGAGCGTCTGCGAGCAAGTACTGCGCGATGCCAAGTTATCTGCCGCTGATTTAGATGAAGTGATTTTGGTCGGTGGTTCTACGCGTATGCCAGCAATTCAACAAGTGGTTGCAGAATTTTTTGCTAAAGAGCCGCTTTGCCGCTTGAATCCAGACGAAGTAGTCGCTTTAGGGGCAGCACAAACTGCGCATCAATTGGTCAATGGCGATAGTGATAACAATCTATTGTTGCTCGATGTGACGCCGCTATCGCTCGGTCTTGAAACAATGGGCGGGTTGGTTGAAGTATTGATTCCGCGTAACACCCCTATTCCGGTCAAAAAACGCCAAGTGTTTACCACCTATCAAGATGGTCAAACTGGCATGGTCATTCATGTGGTACAAGGCGAGCGCGAAACAGTCGATAACTGCCGTTCGCTTGGACGCTTTGAGCTTTATGGCATTCCTCCAATGAAAGCCGGCTTTGCCCGTATCGAAGTGACCTTTAGTATTGATGCCAATGGACAGCTAACCGTCAGTGCGCAAGAAACCACCACTAAGACTGAAAGTAAAATCGAGATTGTGCCATCTTATGGTCTGTCTGATGAGCAAAAAGAGCAACTATTGATAGCTGGCTTTAAATACGCTGAAGAAGATAAAAATGCACGCTCTTTAATTGAGACCAAGGTAGAAGCGGAACGTGAATTATTGGCGCTACAATCGGCGCTTAATGAGTTTGCAGCGCTAATCTCACCTGAAGAGCAGCAGTCATTGGCGCAAACTATGCAAGGGTTGCAAGCTGCACTCAGCACTGACGATTTAGCCACCATAGAAGCCAAACAAGCCAAATTGAAACCACATAGTGATGCCTTTGCTGCCCGCATTATGAATCAAAGCGTCAAAGCCAGCATGGCAGGCACCAGTGCGCAAGATTGGTAGTAGATAGCGTTGATACTATGTGCGTTTAAGCAACATGGACGCTTAAGAAACTTATTTAGTAACTGTACTAATTTTATCCTTTTTATTTTTTAATTGATTAGCAGCGGACAGATAACTTATGCCAAAAATTACGATATTACCCCATCATGAAATTTGCCCTGAAGGCACCGAAGTCGAGCTAGAAGCAGGCAGCAACTTATGTAAAGCTTTGCTAGAAAAAGGCATTAAAATTGAACACGCTTGCGAGATGTCAAAAGCGTGTACCACCTGTCATGTCGTGGTCCGTAAGGGCTTTAATACCTTAGATGAGATGGACGATGTCGAAGCCGATTTGCTAGATCGCGCTTGGGGCTTAGAGCCTGATTCACGCTTATCATGCCAAGTGATGCTTGAGGATGATGACCTAACTATCGAAATTCCTAAATACACATTAAACCATGCTAAAGAAAATCACTAAATAATAACGTATAAATCTAAACTAAAAAATCCAGTTATTCATCATAACTGGATTTTTCTTTTTACAAGTGTGACATTCTGCGCGCAATTTTAACTCGCCTTTTTTAAATGCTCATTTTCTATAAATGCATCCAAGTCGAAATCAATCTTTGCTTAATTATGACTAGAATTTTCTTGCTTACTTGCTGCTATTATCTCAAGCGCGACTGCTTTCTCTTGTTGTCCGATACGTTCGAGCGCAAGATTTAGACGATCTCGAATGTCTTGATAATCGTTATCTTGCATATCTCGAAAGTTTAGGTGCAAATTAAAACCTGGTAGCGTATGGTCAACCCACTTTGATAACTGACCTTTGTTTTCATCAGGGTCAAGTACTTGCCATGCGCTTACTTTATTATCAAAACGCTTTAGCTGGAAAGCACCCGCATATTCACAGTCATAATCATGCGATATATAGTCATGGGTACTTTCGCTAATGAATATCTGCCCTTTACTAGCAGCCGCTTCAAGCCTTGATGCAAGGTTGGCCTCTTTACCAATCAGCGTATAGCTTAGACGATTATTACTACCAAAGTTACCGACATGACAGTAGCCAGTGGTAATACCAATACGGATATACAAACCCTCAAAGCCCAATAGACGCCATTTTTGCCGCAAGGTGCGCATCTCACGGCGCATATCTATCGCCATTGCGACACAATCAAGCGCATCTTGACGCGGTCCACGGCTATTTGGTTCACCGAAAAAACATACCATACCATCGCCAATAAACTTATCCAGTACCGCTCCATGTTTATTGGCAATTAACGTCATACAGTGCATATAAGTATTTAAAATATCCGCCAAATTATCCGCGCTCAAACTATCTGACAATTCAGTAAAGCCAACGATATCTGAAAACATAATCGTCAGCTTGGCACGTTTATTTTCGACGCTAACGGGACTATCAGATTTGACGATTGGCTCCCAAACTTGCGGCGGGACAAAACGCGTCAATTTATTAATCACAGAAACCATGGTATTTAGACGCCCAACCGCTTGCTGCGCTCGAGCTTCATAGTTTATATAATCATGATAAACGTGGCGAAAATGACACAATATCACAATCATGCTGGCCAATAAGACGACAGGCGTGATTAAGCTGTCGTGACAATCGATCTCAGCGCTACTTAACGTGACGCTGACATAATAAAAAACAATCATCGTTACTACTGAAACAGCAATAAGCTTTAGATGATTTTCAGGACGACTGAGAATAACGCGCAGACCAATGAGTGCTGCTAGACTGAGTGCAATCACAGCACAGAACTGTATCGAACCAATGACCGCTGACAATAAAATGATGACAATATTAGACGTCCAAAAACTGCTTTGGCGACGATAGTTATAAATTAAAATCATCAAACTAGGCAGACAGACAATGACAGCCAGCGCCATTGAAGTTGCACTAAAATTAAAATGCACAGCGAGCAAGATGACTGTCAGTATTAAAACGAAGATTTCTGGATAATCGAACTGATAGGTCTTACTATCGCTATCCTTTACAGGAGTCTTTGGGCGTGATGCTTCTACAAGTGCCATGGTCGATATTCGCCTAAAGAAAAACCATCAGGAATTTAAATAAAAATAAGGTCTATATCATCATTTGTGCTTTAGACAATACTTGCCTTTATAAACCATTGATAATATAAGTAGATAGTAAATCTATACATTATACTGCCTTATTCCCATCGAACCTAGGTTACTGGTAAGAAAAAGCATACCACTGGTCGCTTATTGGTTTGAAAAGCGGTTTAAAGTTAACGGTTAATAGAGATGATTTAAGCGAATAACAGTGACAAAAATGAAAAAGCCAGATAATTGCTATCTGGCTTTTTTATATGTAAAGATTAAGTGGAAAATGAAGCTATAAAAATTGGTTACCGAACGATAAAGCTATTAGAAACGCCTGAATACGGCTTGATTTTATGCGTCCAACCATTTTTCCAGTCGCCTTGATGGGTCAATCGATAAGTACCCGCTGGGGTATCGTTACTGATTCGCCAATCAATGATGGCTTTACTAAAAGCCGCCCCTTCACGCTTCCAAGTATAAGTGGTATCAAAATCGCTATCACTCAGATAATCGATCCACTGACCATTCTCAAAACGCTGCACCTTTAAAAAACTGTCTTCGGTGCGTAGATTGTTTTTAGGGTGAGCGCCGCGGAATACGGCTGTGGCAACCTGACCTTTTTGATAACTGACTTTGGGCTGAGTAAGGGTTTGTCCCCAACTTTGTTTTAAAGGCTTATCGTCAAATACCACGCCTGGGCGCTCATTAAACGATTTACCTGAGCGATCAGGCGGTGTGGCATTGTCATAAACCTCGATACCATCACGCAGCGCTTCGGCCAGTTGCGTATATTCTTGTATATAAGCAGCGGCTTGATAAGGGCCATACTCGGTAGACGCCCCTTCATAATGCTGGGTGGCAAATTCTTCGCGCGTACTTAAATAGCCGCTATAGTTATTCGCCAAACCATTAATAATAACCGTGTCGACCCCTGAGTCTTTTAGCTGTGCAAGCACGGCAGCGCGCATTCGTCGTCCAACCATGGTGGTCGGCTCGCCGGGAATAGCAACGAGGGCGATATTACCGATACGCATCAGCTGAACAGGTTGCTGAGTATTAATCCAGCCCCAGCTGCCCGTTGGCAATAAGACTTGTTTTTCAGCCTGACAATCATCTTGGCTGACAGTTGAAACAATGCCAAACGCGCCGCGCGTTAAGCTTCCTAAAAAGGATTGATCCACTTTATTAATATCGTCATTAATACGGAAGTTTTCTCGCGTCATACCCTCATACATACCGGGTATGTTCGATGGCCCATTCTCGCCGCCAGCAGCAAAGGAGTAACCACGAGCTGGCATACATAGAACTTTATTGCCCGCGCCATTGGTGAATTTACCATCGACTTGGTAGCCCTTTAAATCAATCCAGCGCGCGCGTACGTTTATTGGACCAGCAACGGGCGCACCTTGATTCCAAAGCTCGACCGCCTTATCAAGCTGCAGTTGCCCATCACGCCTGACATTTTCCCACTCATTGTCACTACCTTGATAGCCAGGTTTTGAGTTGGCATTGCCACCTGCGGCCAGTACATCACCCTCATCCGCATTGGCAAAAGCTGCGACAAACGGCTTGTCTGATTTTCCAGCAAAGATCTTTTCTGCGCCGCGTTGGGCAAAGCCTTTATTGTCAGCGCTTAGATGCATAAATTGATTACTAAAGCTGGTTGGATGCAGTGCAAACCAATTGATCAGACCCACTGGTGTACCATCGGCAGCATTTAGGCGCAGCTGAGTCATGGTCTCATTGACATTACTATCAAAGTCTTTTGCATCAACATTATTGTTATAAGCAAACTCTGAGCGATTGAGCGTTGCACCCTTTAGCTCGCCTTGCGCCAAAGATAGCGTGCCGGGAGCCAAGGTATCGTGAGCACGCTTAATCGAGGTGACAATGCCATTAACGATAGCATTGAAATTTTGGCTGCTATAGCCTGATAGCGTATCGTCGGTACTGGCAATTTGATACAGCTGTTGATGCGAGTAGCCAGCATTACCCACATGAGTATGAGTGGCGGTGAGCATGACGTTATCATCGTTATATAGTTCGCCATAGTTCTTTTGCAGGCGTTTGATGACTTCAAGCTTTACCGCAGTAAACATCGCGCCCATATCTGCTGATACATATACGACGCGTTTGCCCTCATTTTTATCCGCTTCGCCGATAATAAAAGCATGAGAGTATAAGCGGTCGTTAATACCTTGTACCACTTGACCAGAAGCATAACCAAACATGCCAGTTTCGGCAGCCGCACCGGTGATATCTGCCTTACCGCTACCAACGAGATACTGACTTGTCGGCATTCCTCTCATAGACATGGCAGAGGCGCTATGATTTAACGTGACAGAGCTGTCTGATGCTGAGGTATTTTCGGTAATGGTTTGCCCTGAATCGGACTGTACGGATACTGACTGTGTTGAGTCAGCCTGTAATGAAGCAGCTTCAGTTGAATCCGTCTCACAGGCCGTTAAACCGAGAGCGGCGGTACAAATTGAGATAAGTAACATAGAAGGTCGTAGTAATGGGGATGCAATAGAGGAAGTAGCCATCTGTTATCCTTAACATAGAGTGAAATCTCAGATTGAAAGGTTTCAATCCAAGACTAAATACCTCGAAGCTTTTCCAATGCGCTAAATCAAGCTTACTGATTAATACGCAAAAAAACGGCTGCGAGCAGATAAGTTGGCTATATCCATTTAACCAACCCACTCTCTAATATAATGAATAACAGACAAATGTAAAACACTTTATGGTTAAAACAACTTAAATAGTCGTTTAACGCTTGATTACATTTGCCAATCAAACGGCATTTGATGATGACCACGTAATGCCATCATTAATGTCTGCTGCATCTGCGCCAACACTTCTTTAGTATAAGGCACAGCAGGAACGCCCCATACTGGATTTGGCCACTGCATGTCGTTTTGATAACGGACGATATGATGGAAGTGTAGCTGCGGCACCTGATTGCCGAGTGCTGCCACGTTCATTTTATCGGCTTGAAAAGTCTTAGCCAATTGGCTTGATAACCAGCTCGATTCACGTAAAAACTGCGTTTGGTCTGCCTCAGACAGCTCATATAATTCTTTGATACCTGATACGCGCGGCACCAATATCAACCAAGGAAACTGACAATCATTGATTAAACGACAGGTCGATAATGGGAAATCACCCACTAAAAAACTATCAGCCGCAAGTTTATGATGAAGTTGGAACATAATGACGGTTCTCTTGTTATGACGCTTGAATAAAAGGAATTAGAATTAATTCAAAAATTAATAAGCTATAAGGATAATAAGCTAAATATAGGGTGTCGCTATTTTATCAGTTATCCAATCGATAAAATAGCGCCATGACTGATTGTCTTAGGGTATGACATTTGCATTACTTAAACCATTTAGCAAATGTACTTAGTTTAACGATATAAATCAATGAAGCTAAGCTGACTCTGCCACCATATGCTCGCTAAAATAGCGTAATAACTCTTGAATCGCAGTGACGCGCTGCTGCGGTGTTGCCAGTTTATTAGCATCCTGATAACGAATACCAGATGCACCATTCATACGATAGCGTTGCCCATTTGATTGAATCAACTTAATAATTGCTAACGCATCGACTGGCGTATCAGGGGCAAACTCTAACGTCATGCTGTTGCTATTAGCATCAATCTTATTAATTTTTAGCGGCTCGGCTTGTATGCGCAGTCCATGAATAGCAAACAACTGCTTGGTCTGTTCTGGTAAAACACCAAAACGGTCAATCATTTCGGTACGGATATCAGTTAATGCCTCTTTATCATCGGCATTACTAATGCGTTTATAGAACAATAAACGCTGATGGACATCGTGTAAATATTCTTCAGGAATCAATGCCGAGCTATGCAGATTAATCTCGCTAGTCAGTGACAATGGCGTACTCAAATCAGGTTCCTTACCCGCTTTAATCGCTTTTGTCGCCCGCTCAAGCATATCCATATATAAGCTAAAGCCAATCGCCTGCATATTACCACTTTGCTGCTTACCAAGTATTTCACCAGCACCGCGAATCTCTAAGTCTTCACTTGCCAGCATAAAACCTGCACCCAAAGTATTGGCGCGTTCAATCGCATGCAATCGGCGTTTAGCATCGCCTTTAAGACCTTTAATAGACGGCACCAGTAGATAACAATAGGCTTGATGATGGCTACGACCGACGCGACCACGAAGTTGATGCAATTGAGCCAAGCCAAACTTATCCGCGCGCTCAATGATAATCGTATTAGCATTGGGTACATCAATACCCGTTTCAATAATGGTTGAGCATATCAGCACGTTGAACTTTTTATGATAAAACTGCTGCATTACTTGCTCAAGTTGACGCTCTTGCATTTGCCCGTGAGCGACCCCTACTCGCGCCTCAGGCACCAGTTCACGTATAGTCTCTGCCATACGCTCAATACTCGCCACGTCATTATGCAATAGATAAACCTGACCGCCACGTAGCAGCTCACGCAAGATAGCTTCTTTCATCAAAGCTTCTGTCTTTTGCATGACAAAGGTCTTAATCGCCAGACGGCGAGCTGGTGGCGTGGCAATAATCGACATATCACGCATACCTGAGAGCGCCATATTGAGCGTTCTAGGGATCGGTGTAGCTGTCATCGACATGCTATCCACATCGGTCTGAATCGCCTTAATTCGCTCTTTATGACGCACACCAAAGCGATGTTCTTCATCGACAATCATCAAACCTAGATTAGAGAATTTTACATCTGGTTGTAATAATTTATGGGTGCCGATTACGATGTCGACCTTACCTGCTGCGAGGTCTGTTAGCACCGTTTCTTGATGCTTTTTGCCACCAAAGCGCGATAGCGTTTCGATACGTACCGGCCAATCAGCAAAACGGTCGCGGAAATTGTCTTCATGCTGACCGGCTAGCAAGGTTGTCGGCACCAACACTGCCACTTGATAACCGGCGCTGACCGCAATAAAGGCGGCGCGCATAGCAACTTCCGTTTTACCAAAGCCGACATCACCGCAGATGAGACGATCCATTGGCTGGTTTTGCTTCATGTCTTCCATCACCGCATGGATGGCATTGGCTTGGTCAGGCGTTTCTTCAAAGGCAAACTGACTGGCAAATAACTCATATTGCGATAGATCTATTTTGAAATGAATACCAACTTTGGCTTCGCGCCGTGCTTGCATATTAAGCAGCTCAGCCGCTACGTCATGGATTTGCTCGAGCGCTTTTTGCTTGGCTTTATCCCATTTTCCGCTACCGATTTTATGCAATGGCGCAAGCGCAGGATCACCGCCGCTATAGCGATTAATCATTTGTAAATTGGCGACTGGCACATAAATACTGGCATCATCGGCATATTTTAAGTGAATAAACTCTTGCTCACCGTCACCCACATCTAGCGTAATCAGTCCGTGATAACGTCCAATACCATGCTCGATATGAACAACAGGACTACCTTCGGTTATTTCAGTAACACTTTTAACCAAGAACTCTTCTGATACTCCGCTTTGACGACGACGGCGTGTTTGCAATACTTGGCGACCAAATAACTGTGTCTCACTAATCAGCACCAAACGTTCAGGAACATAAACCCCGCGCTCAATGGGCGCAACGGTTAGACCAACCTGTGGCAACTTTTTAGCATTAAGACCAGTAGTTTTATCAGCGGCTAAAAACGCCTCAAAGCTATCATAAGCTTTGATATCTATTTTACCTTTAAACAGTTCGATTAGAATCTCACGCCGACCCGCTGTTTCGGCAACGATTAATACTGGTGTCGCCGTTTGCGCTTGTAGCGCTAGAAATTCCAGCAGTTCAGTCAGTGGTTCAGCTTTTTGATGATTGACTGATAATTGAGGCGGCTCTAGCGCACTTAACGTCACCAAGCCTTGCTGTTTACTCTGCAGAAGCGATAATTGTGGCTGTGAATTTGACTGCTCTTCAACTTCTAGCAATGAAGCATCTTCTAGTAATGAATCACTGCTATCAATCGCAGCGACATCGGTCATGGTAGCCAATTCATTACGAGCACTTAAAATCACGCGTGGATAGTGATTGAGGTGCTCGTTTAGAGTATTTGATAATAAATACAATAGCTCAGGGGCGACGATGGGTTTATCAATATCATGACGACGCTCTTCATAACGGCGCTGAATTTGTGACCAGTAATCTACCTGTTTTTCGTTAATCAGCTCATCTGTTATAAATAAGGCGTCACTTGGTAAGTAAGCAAATAAGCTACTCTCAGCTTCCCAAGCTTTTAAATTAAAAAATAGCGGCTGATAATATTCAAGTCCGCTACTAGCGATACCTGCCATCACATCTTTATGTAGTTCAAACTTACGGCTGCTAGCATTAGGAAACATCGCGGCAAAGTTGGTACGGAATGTCTCGCGCCCTTCATCAAGCGGAAACTCTTTTGCCGGTAAGATTTGAAATTGCTTAATAGGCTTTGAGATATCTGGCAGTTTATGCAGTAGCGACAGCGACTCTTTGTCCATACTGCTATCGTTGCCATTCATCATGGTTTTGAGGTCATCAACGGTCAGTGTGCGCTGGGTCTGCGGATTAAAAAAGCGAATGGTTTCAATTTCATCATCAAACAAATCTAGACGTAGCGGAAACGGCTGACCCATCGCAAAGATATCAATGATGCTACCGCGTACGGCAAATTCGCCCGGCTCAAAGACGTTCTCAACCGCTCGGTAACCTGCCTTTGCCAGTAAGCCACGTTGGGTATTGATATCAAATCGATCACCCACGCTCAAATCAAAATGCTGTCCTATCAGCCAGCTTGGCGGTGCGACCCGATGCATCAACGCCTGAACCGAGATAAGCAGCACGCCTGACGTTGGCATATCGGTTAATAGATTGATACGCTCGCTGACGATATCTTGATGCGGTGACAGCTCATCATAGGTCAATGTCTCCCAATCAGGGAATACATAAGCATCAACGCCGCAAAATGCTAACTCTGTCTCTATCTGATTAAGCTGGTTTTGGTCACGCGTTACCACAACCTTTAGACGGTCGGCAACATTCCATAGCGATGTCTGCACCAGACTTGCCAGCCATAAACTACTGACTGCCCCATGCACAGGTGCCAGCCAACGCCGCTGGGCATTCTGGATAGGGAATAACTGCTGGTTAATCGGTTCAAAGGCGTCAGTCAAAGCAGTGATAGGCATAAAGGATAGGATCAAGGTTAAGAGTCAGAAAGCTATTATACGAATATTTTGGCAATTACCAAAATTTATGCCGTAACGGTTTGTCACTTAGCATTTTTATTAAAAACCCAATAGCTAAATAGCTGATAAAACTTATACTCGGATACAAAAATAGAATGAGTAAATGTCAAAACCTCAACGGTTAAGCTGAGGTTTTTGAGTTTTAATTGTTAAACTTTTTTTAAAATAAAAGCTGTTTCTAAATTAATGGCTTGTCACTAGCGATAATACCGTTGTTATCTGCATAAACAAACATACCTGAATTTAAGGTTAAATCACCAAAGCTGATTTCAAGATCGGTTTGACCTTCATCGCGGCGGTTTGATTTACGTGGGATACAACCAAGTGCCATGACACCGATATCCATTGCTGCCATATCATCAACATCACGGACACAGCCATATACCAACACCCCTGCCCAGCCATTATCAATCGCCGACTGTGCAATCATATCGCCTAACAGCGCACAACGCATCGAACCGCCACCGTCAACGACCAATACTTTGCCATTACCGTCTTTGTCTTTACCATCGCTATTTAATAACGATTTCACGCGGCTGTTATCCTCAAAGCATTTCACCGTCACGATTTCACCGCAAAATCTGTCTTTACCACCAAAGCTATAGAAAGACTTGCCTTCGATATTGGGCAAACATACCTGTGACTCAGGATTGGCATCCAATAAATCACAAGTCACAAAATTCTCTTTATTCATCGTTGATTCTGGCATGGCGACGCTCCTTGCTATTCATGTTTAGTCTATTAATAGATAGGTTCTGAGTTTAATTTTCTAATTTAATACTTAGGCTATTTTTTGACTTTAGTCATCGCTAGCATTTGTTTATTTTCGATAATATCTGTGGTTTGAATTGCGGGCTCACTACGGTATTTATTACGCTGATAAACATCATGCGCACTCATTGCCATGGCACTGGCAACGCGCTTTGCAGATATAGGGTGTAATGATAGTGACTCTGATACCAAAGGCGAAATAAGTTTAAACGCTTTTTGACCAAAGCTTTCAAGCGGACGACCTTTATGTTTGCCCAACAATAAAGAAGGACGAAGGATGACCAACTGTTTAAAACCTAGCGCCATAATAGACTGCTCAGTTTCCGCCTTGACCCGATTGTATAAAAATCGACTGTCGATGTCCGCATTCATTGAAGACAATAAAAAGAAGTTTTCTACGCCTTTAGCTTGGCAGAGTTTGGCAAAATTGACATTGTAATCATGGTCGATTTTTCGAAAAGCTTCATCACTACCCGCCTGCTTTTTGGTGGTACCAAGGCAACTAAAAGCATCTGTCTTACTATCAGCGCCAACGCTGGCAAATATTTCAGCCAAATTGTCAAAATCATTGACCTGATAAAAACGCATGCTGGCATTAATATAGCGAGGCGGACGCCGTGCAAGCACAATTAACGTGTCATAAAGCTCACTAAGCTGCTTCACAAGATGTTGTCCTACTAATCCTGTGGCGCCAATCAAAATCGCTTTTCGCTGCATAGCCTATCCATTTATATAATGTTAGAGTATTTATAATGCCAAGAAGATTTGTATTTTAAAAACCTATTGTTTCCGTATCATACCTAAATTCAGAGATAACTGACGCTATTCTACACAGTTTATTGTAAGAGATTTTATCAGCCATGAAATTGATTGCGCCAATTAGGTATCTAAAAGCAGCATTTTTGCTAGATATTTCGCTCGTTTACCTAATAAAAGCTTAATTAAAAATACTAAAAACCAGCAATCCGTGTGCTAGCATAACTTCTTTACGCATTAATCATCAAATATATTGTTCTAAGCGCAATAATTTGCTAAGATAACCGGCTTTACACGTCAACGCTGTTTAATTATTCCAAACAGTTCTGGCGCTTGCGATGATCTATTACTAATTTAGGTGCCTTTAATAACAGATAGGTACTCTAATATCAGACATCGACATCATGTTTGGCGAGAGGCTGCTCGTCACCGATGATTGTTAAACCCATTATTATTGCAATCAACATTCATATTTTTATCTGTCTTTATCAAGGAGATACGCGTGGCTAATACTGCACAAGCTCGTAAACGCGCCCGTCAAAACACCAAACGTCGTCAGAACTCTGCGTCACAACGCTCTATGGTTCGTACTTATCTAAAACGTGTTGACGCGGCTATCGCTGCTAAAGATTATGACGCGGCTACCGAAGCTTATAAAAAAGCGGTACCGGTTCTTGATCGTATGGCTGACAAAGGTATTATTCATAAGAATAAAGCTGCTCGTCGTAAGAGCCGCCTAAACAAAACTATCAAAGGCTTACAAGCTTAAGATTGGTTGCGTTTAGACCGCATCTCGCGTTTATAGCGTGATGACTAAAACCTTGTTACCGGTTCTAATACTGGGGCAAGGTTTTTTTATGCCTGCTTATTTAGTATTTTATTTATTATTTATAGCTGCTTAAAAGTGTTTAACAATTTTAGAAAATAATGTTCAGCAAAAAACGCTTAGGTCCATTTTACTTCTGGTGGCAATAGCAATTTGTTCGGATGAAAGCCAGCCGCACGGTAGCCATCTAATAAGGTATGTATCGGACGCACATAAACCTCACCGCGCCAGACAAGATAAGCGCTGGCTTGCTCGAAGGGTTTATCATCAAACCACAAAAACACCCCTTCCATCATCTTTGGCCAGTCATTCCAATCAATCTCAGTCACATCAAACATCACCGCCAAAAACGCTGATAGCAAAGTATCATGACTGACAGCGAGCATTAAATGCCCATGTTGGGGCTGATTCTGGTAAAACAGCGATAAAATATCAAGCCCACCTTGATAGGCATTTTTAGTGCCTTCAAGATTACCTTGCAAAAAGCGATTGATAAAGTTGAGCACGCCAATTTCTTTAAATACCGGATTGGCAATCTCAGGTTCAGTCACCAGACTACCGGGTTCGACCAATAATGACTGATGGTAAATATCACGTTGTAGCCCTGCGCCCGCCTGCATCAGCTGCGCGGTATCGATACAGCGACCAATTGGGCTTGAAATACTATCGACATCGAGCGAATACGGCAGATGTCCTGCCAACCAACGCCCCCAAGACTTTGCCAACACCCGACCTTTTTGGGTCAGCGGCAGCTGATAACTGGCAAAACCGTTACCGTCAGAGCGCTCACGTAAAGAGTGTCTGGTAAACAAAATCAGCCGTTTATCCATCGGCAATAAGCCGACCGAAGACATCATACTGTCAGGTAAGTGAGAGGGCGCTGGTGCACTTGGCGTGTGACTCGCACGCTGCGCAGCCGATAGTTTCGATAAGGTGTTATTAGGCAGTTTACTCATGGTAGCAAGCGTAGCAGATTTTTTGACATCAATGAACAAAATATAAGTTCAGTTGCAATATAGCGTATATTGCAATTATCAGTAGAAGCGCTTATTTGAGACGATTTATTAAATCTCGATTACTTTGTCCCAAGCAAATGCTAATGCAGTACTGCTCACCTCATTCGGATAAGCACGCGGATTAACAATCACACGCGTCTTATGAATTTGATAATCAAAAGCTTCATGGGTATGTCCATGTACCCAAAGCGTGGGCGCCCAATCTTCATACATCCAACTTGATAAATCACTGACGAAAGCAGCATTACTTGGCAGCTCAGCATATTTCTTAGACACAGATAATGGGCTGATACTATGATGACTCATCACTACGGTTTTTTTACCTAGTGCTTTAGCATTCATTAATGCTTGCTGTAACCATTGACGCTGCTCAGCATGAATTTGCATTGATACTTCAGGTGAAAACAGCTCGCTACCCGCATAAATTTGCTTATAATCACGCATAAAACGTCTAACCGCTGCCATCGTATCTTCGTTAGCTTGATATTGATAATCTGTCCATAGCGTACAGCCCAAAATGCGCACCTCGCCAATATCAATATACTGACACTGTAAAACGCGCACGCCTTGATCTAATTCAGGATTATAATTATCCCAAGTTGCCAGCTTTTTATCAAAATGCAGTACATCTTCATTAAAGTACTCATGATTACCAGAGATGGTAATTAATGGTACTTGTAAGCGCGCAGCTTGCTCTTGCAGCCACGGCATACCACTATCACTATTTGCCGTATCTCCAGCCACTAGCACGATGTCTGCGTCCGTTTTAGGGATATGTCCCATCGGGTGCGATTGACGAGAATAGCTGTCGATATGTAAGTCACTCAAAATCTGTAATTTCATAGGGTTTACTATTGTCCTATCATGACGTTTGCGAAAACTTGAAAGTAAAAAAAGCCTACTGCTAGGCTTGCTATCAGCATAAATTTAACCAGTGTAGCACTTTTTTGATAATTGAAAAAAAGTAAAAAAGACAGCACGTTAGGCTGTCTTTTCTATGATTATGCTGCTAAAAATTCCCTAGCTGATTATGAAAGCCTAGAGATTTTATCAATCATTAAATACTTTGAAGTATGGTTTGTAATTTAGCCGCGGGATCTGCTGCTTGGGTAATTGAGCGACCAATCACCAAATAATCAGAGCCATCATTTAACGCTTGTTTCGGCGTGCAAATACGTTTTTGATCATCGGCATTGTCGTCTAGTAGACGAATACCCGGGGTGATTAGCTTGAAATCTTGGCCACATAATACCTTGAGCGTTTTCGCTTCTTGGGCTGAGCAAACCACGCCATCAAGGCCTGCTTGTTTGGTCAGCTGTGCTAAACGGCCAACCTGAGCATCTAAGCCATCAGTGATACCCGTTTGCATCAATGCTTGATTGTCCATAGAGGTCAGCACGGTGACGGCAATCAGTAAGGTCTCAAAACTACCATCTAACAAGCGCTGTTTGGCTAATGACATTGCCTCTAAACCCGCGCTTGCATGCACATTGACCATCCATACGCCAAGCTCAGCTGCCGCTAATACCGCTTGTGCAGTGGTATTAGGAATGTCATGGAATTTTAAATCCAAAAATACTTCAAAATTACGCTGATGTAGGGCCTTAACTATCTCAGGACCACAGCGGGTAAACAGCTCTTTACCTACCTTTAAGCGACATAACGCTGGATCTAATTGGTCAGCCAGTGCTAACGAGGCATCTCTCGTCATATTATCTAAGGCAACGATGACGGGAGAAATATTTGCGTTATTCATAGTTGTGCCACTTTCTATCGGGTTTATCAAATGATTATATACAGACCTATTAGTAATAAAATAGTCATCTAATCGACTAATAGTCTCGCTTTTGCTTGGTTAAAATTGCACTGTCGTCTATATCGCTGGCAATGTCATCTTGCACATTGGTCGCTGTTGCGCCATAGACCGCCTCTTCTACCGACGGCGCATTTGCTTGACGGTCAATCACAATATTGGCTTGTGTCACCTGCTCTTGTAGATTGGCATTTAATTTTTGTAGACGTGAGATTTCCCACTTATTTTGTAGAACACGGAAGATGAGCAATGCTAGTATCATGCCAATAATGATGCCGAGTATCAGACACAGAATCAACAATAAACCCAAGTTCATCGTCGGTGCTTGTGAAAACAACAAGTTCACCCCAACTTCAGTGTTATTGGCTAATACTAAACCTAGCGAATAAGCAAAGCTTAAAAACAGTAATACCAGCAGTAATATGCGCATCAGACGTATCCTTTTATGGTGAATAGTATGAAAATTTTAGCAAATAACGCAGCCATACTGACTGCTAGTAAAGACGCTTGTTGTTTAATCCCTCATATAAAGAGATTTTCTTTATATATCTTAGCTTATTGTACTAGTTTAAGGACGAAAAGCTTTAATAGTAAGAAGCGTTAGTAATAAGCAACTCTCATAATTAAAAGATTAAATGCCTTAATATTATGCTTACCTTACTAACCGTGGGCTACTTTATCATTGACTGCTTCACGTAGCGCTTTGCCAGGCTTAAAGTGTGGAATCGCTTTGGCAGGTACTGGCACGCTTTCCCCTGTTTTAGGGTTGCGTCCCATACGTGCACGGCGATGATGGAGACAAAAACTACCAAAGCCGCGTACCTCTACTCGGCCGTCATTGGCCAAAGTATCGGTCATCAAATTTAATATTTCGCGTACTGCATCATCGACGACGATATCTGTCATGTTGTCACAATTCGCACTCAGATTACTAATAAATTCGGACTTGTTAATTGCTTGCTGCATTATCACACGGACCTTATTGATTAATGGATAAGATGATTATGAAGTAAATAATAATTTTATGATTATTTAGGTTTACGTTCACATCTCGTTACTCAATGTTGCAAATAATAGCGGATATTAGCGTAAATAGGAATAAGAGTTTGACCTTTTATACGAAATCGCTAAGTATTTGTCTCATACTCAAATTTAATCACAAAAAAAAGCGACCGGAGTCGCTTTCTTTTTATATGCTAATTATATCAACAATATACAGCTTACTGCATTTGTTCTTTGATCAAGTCACCAATAGTTTTTGGCTGTGCATCAGTACTAGCAGTAGTACTAGTAGTACCAGTGCTGCTTAGCTCTTTAATCGCTTGGCGCTCTTCAGCTTCGTCTTTTGCTTTGATTGACAGGCTGATGTTACGAGTTTTGCGATCAACACTGATGATTTTAGCTTCAACATCATCACCAACGCTCAAGTGCTTAGTTGCATCTTCAACGCGGTCACGTTGAATCTCAGAGGCACGTAGGTACGCTTCAACTTCATCAGCAAGTTCAATAGTAGCACCTTTAGCGTCTACTTCTTTTACTTTACCATTAACGATAGCACCGCGGTCGTTGTTGACTAGGTATTCGTTAAATGGATCTGAAGTTAATTGCTTCACACCTAGGCTGATACGATTGGCTTCTGAATCTACAGACAATACCATTGCTTCAACGGTGTCGCCTTTATTGTAGTTACGGATAGCATCTTCACCAGTTTCATTCCAAGAAATGTCTGATAAGTGAACTAGCCCATCAATACCGCCATCTAGACCGATAAAGATACCGAAGTCAGTGATTGATTTGATCGTACCAGTAATTTTATCACCACGCTCATGTTTCTTATCAAACTCATCCCATGGATTGGCTAAAGTTTGTTTGATACCTAAGCTGATACGACGACGTTCTTCGTCGATATCAAGAATCATCACTTCAACTTCATCACCCACTTGAACAACTTTCGATGGATGGATGTTTTTGTTGGTGTGATCCATCTCTGATACGTGTACTAGACCTTCAATACCTTCAGAGATTTCAGCGAAACAACCATAATCAGTTAGATTGGTTACGCGAGCTTTCACAACTGCACCTACTGGATAAGTACCGCCAACGTTATCCCAAGGATCAGTACCTAGTTGTTTTAGACCTAGGCTAACGCGATTGCGCTCACGGTCAAATTTAAGTACTTTAACTTTAAGATCTTGACCAACTTCAACAACCTCAGATGGATGCTTGATACGGCGCCATGCCATATCAGTGATGTGCAATAGACCATCAATACCACCAAGATCAACGAATGCACCGTAATCAGTAAGGTTCTTAACGATACCTTCGATCTCGATACCTTCTTCAAGCTTGTTCAATAGCTCTTCGCGCTCAGCTGAGTTTTCAGCTTCCATAACCGCACGGCGACTAACGACAACGTTGTTACGTTTTTGATCAAGTTTGATAACTTTAAATTCTAACTCTTTACCTTCAAGATGCGTCGTATCACGGATAGGACGTACATCTACTAAAGAACCTGGCAAAAACGCGCGTACTGAACCGATATCCACGGTAAAGCCGCCTTTTACTTTACTAGAAATAATACCTTTTACAATCTCATCGTTATCAGAGATTTTTTCAAGGAAATTCCAAGTCTCAACGCGTTTGGCTTTTTCACGTGACAGTAAGGTTTGACCCATACCGTTATCAACTGCTTCAACCACTACGTCTACTGTATCGCCAACTTCAACTTCAAGTTCGCCTTCTTCGCTTAAAAACTCTTCACGAGCGACGATACCTTCAGATTTTAGACCCGTATCAACAGTGATCCAGTCGTTATCGATGGCGACAACAGTACCGGTGATAACCGAGCCACGCTCGATATCCAGACCTGTTTCTTCGATGCTCGCTTCAAATAGTTCAGCAAATGATTCCATTATGTCTACCTTTGTATAGCCGTATCCTGTCCAGCACAGTACGGATCAAATGTATGATTGCATAAAACGAGAATACTGGTTTTATATCCTATGCAGCCATATATAAAAACGTTTGTTGCTAATAAGCGAATGGGTCAGCAAACTCACTAGCAACAACTGTCTTATAATTACCTTCTATAATTTTATACTAAAATGAAAGCCATAGGAAACCTTTTAGTACTTAATATGTTGTTTTTATTAACGATTAAAACAAATACCTTGATCCTGACAATGTTTTTTTACCAGCTCATAAACCGCATCAGCGTCTAGGTTTGAGCTGTCTAAAACCAGCGCATCTTCTGCAGCCTTTGACGGTGCCACCGCTCGGTTTTCATCACGATCATCACGCGCTTTAATCGTCGCAAGAATCGCTTCAAAATCTGCAGCTTGTCCAGCCTGTAAAAGCTGTGCTACTCGCCGCTCTGCACGGGCTTTGGCACTTGCGGTCAGATAGACCTTAACATCGGCATCGGGGAAAACCACGGTACCCATATCGCGACCATCGGCAACTAATCCTGATTGGGTCGCCATGTCTTGCTGCAATTTAAGCAACGCTTGACGCACCTTTGGATAAACTGCGACTTGTGAAGCATAACCGCCAACGGTTTCATTGCGTACTTGCTCGCCAATCTTGGCACCATTGACAATGATATCCACGCGCCCTGAATCAGTATTAGGCTCAAACACGATCTGCAAACTTTGAGTCAATGCTAACAGTGCCGCCTCATCAATATTTTGCTCGCCAGCGACATTTAGCAAACCGGCTTCAAACGCCTTTAGACCGACAATACGATATAAAGCCCCTGAATCTAACAACTGATAGCCTAATGTTTGCGCTAAGCGCCAAGTAACCGTACCTTTACCTGCCCCACTGGGACCATCAATACAGATAACCGGATAGCGCAATGATGGCGTATCACTATTGTCATTAGTATTAGCCTCAAGTGTAAATAAAGCAGTCATAACAGTCACTTAATCGTCGGCACAGCTTACAAAATGGTAAAAAGCTGAATTTCTACTGGTTTATCAAGCGCTTGCACGCCGACAAACTTGTTCGTAAGCAAATAGGGCGATAGTATAGCAAACAAACTTCCCTATCACTAGCAGTGAGCATAATATCTTGTTAATGGTTTATCGTGACTGAAACTTTTACCGCTTGTTCTCTTTTACCGCTTGGCGGCGTTGTCGAAAAAAATCCTTCAGCATCTGACTGCTATGCTGACTACACAAGCCTTTATGTACTTGAATACTATGATTATAAAAGGACTGTGCCGCCAAGTTCATTTGACTACCAACCATGCCAGCCCTCGGCTCACTTGCGGCATAAATAAGTCTATCCACGCGCGCATGAATAAGCGCCCCAATACACATGGTACACGGCTCTAAAGTCACATATAACGTCGTCTGTAATGGCAAGCGATAATTATTTAAACGCCTGCAAGCATCTCTTAACGCGATAATTTCCGCATGAGCAGTCGCATCATGACGTCCGATCGGCTCATTAAACCCTTGCCCAATTATGTGCTTATTGTGCACCAGTATCGCCCCTACTGGCACTTCTTCACGCGCAGCGCCTTGCTTGGCAAGCTCAAGGGCTTCTTGCATCCAGTGAACATCTCGAAGTGACCAAAATGTACTCGTTGATATCGGATTGCTCGCTAACTGATATGGTTGCAAGCTTATCGTTTGTGTCTGCTTCATTTATTAGTACAACTATTGTGACAACAATTATTTTGAAAACTACTTTTGACAACCATCTTTAACTACTACTGCGGTAACTGCCAGTCGATAGGCGTTTGACAGTACTGTACCAGATAATCATTGGTTTTAGAAAATGGCTTAGAACCAAAAAACCCACCGCGGTTGGCAGCAAGTGGCGACGGATGCACAGCGGTCAGAATCAGATGTTTATCGGTATTAATATACTTGCCTTTCTTCTGCGCTTTACTGCCCCACAATATGAATACGGTATGCTCTGTTTGTTCATTAACCACATCAATGACCGCATCGGTAAACTGCTCCCAACCTTTATTCTGATGGCTGTTTGGCTCTCCTTCTCTCACGGTCAATGAGCTGTTTAATAATAACACCCCTTGCTGCGCCCAATAAGTTAGATCACCATGTTTTGACGGTGCGATACCAATATCACTTGCCATCTCTTTCAACAAGTTGTTCAGTGACGGTGGCTTTGGAATGGCTTTGGGCACTGAAAATGATAAGCCCATTGCTTGCCCTGGTCCGTGATAAGGATCTTGACCTAAGATAACAACTTTAACCTGTGATAAAGGTGTTAAGTTCAACGCATTAAACATCAAAGGGGCTGGTGGATAGATACTATCGTCTGATTGATAGGCTTCCTTTAAGAAGGCACGTAAGCTATCCATATTGTCAGAGGTTAATTCTTCTGCTAAGGCGTTCTTCCAGTCTTCTGGTAAACGTACATTATCTAAAATCGCTTGTTTTTGGGCATCGGTTTTTGCGGATTTTTCGTGGAACAATTCCATGGTATGTCCTTTTTTATTTGTTATAAGATAATAAAAATGTTGTCGCTAATGGTTTACGGTGCATTTGAAAATTCCTAGCAGTAAAAATTCCTAGCAGTAAGACTTATAAGTGGCATGATTATAACCTATGGCATTATCATAAATTATAGCAATAAAAAAACGGCTACTGTAGTAACCGTTTTTTTATTGCAGTGCGACAAATACACTAACTGGCTAAGGACTCAGAGTCTGGATGAGGCTCATGCGTCTCAACAACCGTTAAAATAATACGGCTGTCCGCTGAGCCCTTGTCTGACCCTTTCTCAAGCTTGACAGAATCGCCGTCTTTACCTTTAGCATCTTCAGGCTCCAAGGTTAGATGAACAACCCCGCCATTGACCAAGTCACCAAATAAAATCATGCCTGCCAATGGCTTCTTAATCTCGTCTTGAATCAGACGCTGCATAGGACGCGCACCCATTAGGCGATCATAGCCTTTATCAGCTAAGTAATCACGTACCTCATCGTCAATCTCTAACGTTACTTGCTTATCATCAAGCTGTACTTGTAGCTCAACCAAGAATTTATCAACCACAGAAACAACGACTGAAGTATCCAATGGGTTAAATTGGATAATAGCATCAAGACGGTTGCGGAACTCAGGCGTAAACACGCGTTTCAGCGACTCAGTATTGTCACGGCTATGGTCTTGTTGCGTAAAGCCCATAGAAGAGCGACTGATACTATCCGCACCTACGTTGGTGGTCATAATCACAATCACTTGCTTAAAGATAGCGACGCGGCCGTTATTATCCGTCAGGGTACCATGATCCATCACTTGCAATAACAAGTTAAAAACATCAGGGTGCGCTTTTTCGATTTCATCAAACAACAACACACAATGCGGATGCTGATTGATTTTTTCGGTAAGCAAACCACCTTGATCAAAACCGACATAACCTGGAGGCGCACCTATCAGACGCGAAGCAGTATGGGCTTCCATATATTCTGACATATCGAAGCGTACTAATTCAACACCTAATAAATTTGCTAGCTGACGTGAGACCTCTGTTTTACCAACACCTGTCGGTCCGGCAAACATAAATGAACCAATCGGTTTATCAGGTGCTTTAAGGCCAGCGCGCGAAAGCTTAATGGCATCGGCAAGCGTTGCAATGGCTTCGTCCTGCCCAAATACCAAATGCTTCAAATCACGGTCTAAATGCTGAAGAATGCTCTTATCATCACTTGAGACTGATTTGGGTGGAATACGCGCCAGCTTGGCAACGATGGCTTCAATATCGGCGACATCGATTTTCATCGGTGCACGCTTAGCTTTAGATTTTTTAGACCCATCAGCTTTCGCTCTATCGTTGGCTTTTGCAACCTTTGCTTCATCTTGCATCTCGTTGAACGTATCTCTATCATTGATGTTGTCATTGTCAGCATCAAGACCCTCTTCATCAGCATCGATTTGAGCATCAAAATCTTGCTCTAAATCAGCAATAAAGCTCTCTTCGGCGTCAATATCGTCCAAATCAGCCACGATACCTAAGCGCTTATAAGCACCAGCTTCATCGATGACATCAATGGCTTTATCCGGTAAAAAACGCTCATGGATATGCTTAGCCGATAATTGAACAGCAGTCACCAAAGCCTCGTCGGTATATTCAACATTATGGAACTCTTCATAACGCGTTTTCAGCCCACGCAAGATATCGATAGTGTCATCGACGCTAGGTTCTTTAACATCAATTTTTTGGAAACGGCGTGATAATGCATGGTCTTTTTCAAACACCTGACGATATTCAGTAAAGGTTGTCGAACCGATACAGCGCAGCTCACCATTGGCAAGGGCTGGTTTGATTAAGTTTGACACATCCATATTGCTACTCATTGACGAGCCTGCGCCAATAATCATATGAATCTCATCAATAAACAAAATCGCATTGGGCTTTTTCTTTAGCGCATCAAGTAGCGACTTCATACGTTTTTCAAAATCACCACGATACTTAGTACCAGCGATTAACGAGCCAATATCTAGGCTATAAATCACGCAGCCGTTAAGTGGTTTTGGTGCTTTATCATTGATAATTAACCATGCCAAACCTTCGGCAATCGATGTTTTACCAACGCCTGGCTCACCAACCAATAACGGGTTGTTTTTACGGCGGCGACATAGCACTTGGGCGGCACGCTCAATCTCAGGGCCACGACCAATCAATGGGTCGGTTTTACCTTCAGCGGCGCGTTGGTTTAAGTTGGTTGCAAATTCGACCAAGGGATCTTTACTGGTTTTTTCTGAGGCACTGCGGCGCTCACCAGTCATCGAAGCACGTGGCTCAGATGGCTCGTCTTTGTCCTGACCATGTGATAAATACTGGGTCAGCTCAAGGCGACTGATGCCTTGTTTTTTAAGCAAATAAACGGCGTAAGTATCATGCTCTGAAAACATCGATACTAAAATATCAGACCCTTCAACCAGACGACCGCCACCAATAGACTGCACATGGAAAATAGCCCGTTGCAGGATGCGATCGAAGCTTTGGGTCGGTTGCGGTGATTGCTCAGTATCTGGATCTACCGTTGGTGTATGCTTATTGATATAAGCTTCTAGCTCACTGCGCAAGGTTGAGACATTGGCATTGCAAGCAGTCAAGGTATTGGCAGCATTGGTATTTTCCAATAATGCCAATAGTAGATGTTCAACAGTGAGATACTCATGCGATTTTTGGCGCGCAAGTGTCATTGCTAAACGCAAAGAAACTTCAAGATGACGACTTAACATAAGGACTTCCTACGGTTGTACCTATCTTATTATTGATAGCTTTATGAATGAGTTAGTGACTAAATCAGGGCGATAGATGGATTGTTCAAGGGCAATGTTAGGATTATTAAGAGACTTTACTGAATGATGTTAAATGAGGACTTCCATGACTTAAGTACTATTTTCAGCTCGCCTTTATATCAACATGATACTTAAAGATAGTCAATCTATTAACACTGATTAAAATGTATCGAAGTGTCCAGCAGGCCTTTTAGGGACATTTATAGAGTCAAAAAATCATACTCAACGAAATCATTCGAGTGTATACTTTTGAGATTGGCTGTTAAATATAATACGAATAAAAATGCTAAAACGACTTGGAAAAACGAGGAATAAATAAAATTAAGTGTACAAGAGTATACTTTAATATATAGGGTTATATCAGAGGAAAATCAAGTCTGGATTTAAAGGATAGGAAAATTTAGAGGATAATAAATAGAAGGATTAATATTACACTTAATGTGAATAAATATATTAGGGCAAACCATTGAGTAACTCGTCAGGATTGCTCTATATTAGAAAGATATTTTGACGAATAAAAAAGCAAAAGCTGGAAACCACAAAAAGTAAAAACCGCGACAAACGAAGAAAACTTTGCTACAAAAGCAGTCTAAAATTACTCGCCCTGATGCGGCTCGATTTGAGTCAATAAAGGATAGCCCTCACGGTGGGCAAGGCTATTAACTTTTTTGGCTTTGGTTTCAGCAATATCTTTTGGATAAATACCCGCAATACCTTTGCTACTATTATGAATCGTCAACATGATCTCAACCGCTGAATCCATACTATGACGAAATTCTGACTGCAGTACATAAACGACAAACTCCATCGGCGTGTAGTTATCGTTATACATCACCACCGCATACATCGGCGGTTTTGCCACTTCTGGCTCTGCCACCAATACATCAGCTTGCGGCGTGGTTTCACTCTCGGTATCGCCGTCTTGAGCAAAATGCAGCGGCAGATTGGGGAAATGCCAATCAGCAACGGTGGGCGTTGATTGTAATATGGTTTGTTTTATCATAATTAGAATACAAATTAATAGGTGGGTTTATAACAGCATAAAGGAGGATTAAAAAATTAGCAGATATGTCGACGTGTTAAGACATTACTAAGCGTCAGCTATTGGACACAGCAACATGAAATAGTAAAAGGTGTAAACAGTCAGGTTCAGTCAAACCTTGTAAGATTAAGGTTCAATCGGGCTTTCATCAACCTCTGGCAAGTCTAATAACGACAGCGGCATATTATCAACCTTGTCGCCAAGCTTCCAATCGTATAACTGCTTTACTTCCTGCCCGCCTGCTTTCAAGCTCAGCTTAACCTGCAAAGGCTTGAAGCCTGACGGCATCATAAAGCGACCGCGAATACGGGTAATACCTTCGATAGTATAATTGGCTGTTTCTAACGGCACTTCTACAAAGTCATCGTCGTTGAGCAATGTTAACGTTGGTTTTAAGCGTTTGGCTTTACCATCGTTAGCAAGCATCGCAACATCAAAGCCATATTCAAAAGCGTTCTCAGGTAAAGGTTGAATCTTCGCGCCAAGTATCTGTAGTGGCATACCGCCTTGTTTACTAAGCAGTTCGGCATATATCTCATTAAGCTGTGCTACTTGTTTATTTTCAACGGTCAGTTCTTGCTGATTTTCACGCAACTCTTTTAGGTTTGCCAGACTTATTTCCAGCTCTTGCTTAGCGGTAGCCGCTTCATTGGTCGCGATTTTACTGCTAAGGCGTAAATCTTTTAGCTCTTGCGTCGCCTCTTTACTGGTAATAACCGCTTGCTTAGCTTCGGTTTGCATCGAATAATAGCCGCGCTGATAGCCAAGCTTATGACCAAATAACAGCCCAACCACCGCCGTTACCAATATCGCTACTACAAATAATGCCAATACTAAAGTAGATGCACCTTGCTGCGAGTGACTGATGCCATTGCTATTGATACCATGGCGACGGATAGCCACATCAATGCTGCGATAACAATTGCGATAATCAGCGTAAGAGAGATGCGAATCACGCCCCACATTATAGGAAATAGAGTCTTGACACGCTAAACGTGCTGGCTGTGGGCAAAGGCGTAGTACATTCTTCAAACGCATTTAGACAATATCTCTTAACAGTAAGGGCAGGTTATTATAGCGGAATTTATAATCAATACCTAGCGCCATAAATATGAAGGATTTGATAATAGATGAACATCTGTTAAGGAACAATAGGAGCAAAGTTTAAGCCCATTGATTCATCGAAACCAAACATCACATTCATATTTTGTACTGCTTGCCCAGCCGCACCTTTTACCAAATTGTCTTGTACGACAATTACCGTCAGCTCAGCACGCGCATTGTCTTGATGGATACCAATACGTAAGCGATTACTAGCACGCACGCTGCGCGTATCTGGATAAAGACCTTTTGGCATCACATCTACAAAGGCTTCTGCAGCGTAGCTTGTCTCAAACATTTTCTGCCAATCAATAGCAGCGCCTGCATCCGTCAGCTCAAGATGAATAGAGCTCAACATTCCGCGTATCATCGGCACAAGATGAGGTAAAAAACGGATACGATGGCTAAATTTACTATCTAATAATTGGGCAACGCCCTGTTCAATCTCTGGTAAATGCCGATGACCTTCAACGCTATAGGCTTTGAAATTGTCTGTGGTTTCAGCATAGTTAAGGGCAAGCTTTGCTTGACGACCCGCACCCGAAACACCAGATTTTGCATCGATAACGATACGTGATTCAACCAACCTTTCTGCTTGCTTATTTTGCGCATCGATAATAGGTTTTAAGCCCAAGATAGCCGTGGTTGGATAACAGCCAGGGTTACCTACCACCAAAGCATCCGCAAGTTTTTCACGATTGACTTCAGGTAAACCATAAACGGCTGTCTTTAATAATTCAGGACAGGCATGCGCTTGCTGATACCAGTGCTCAAATTCCGTTAATGACTGTAAGCGAAAATCCGCCGCCAAATCAATCACCTTTACGCCCACTGCGGTTAACGCTTCTGCTTGCTTCATTGCCACGCCATGTGGGGTCGCAAAGAATACCACATCGCATTTCTGCAAGGTCGCTAGCGTCTCATCACCTAAGTCGCTAAAAATAATATCTGAGATACCGCGTAAGCTTGGGAATATCTCATCAGCTCGGGTGCCAGCTTCGCTACGTGAGGTTAGCAAATCAATAGACACTTCAGGATGGGCAGATAATAAGCGAATCAGCTCAATACCTGTATAGCCTGTGCCGCCGACAATCGCTGCTGAAATCATAAGATAGCCCTTTTTCTTTTATTCAGTTTCTTATTCAATTAATGTTAGATAGCTATAATCTTTACACCTTAAGTATAAACATTATAGCGTCTAGATCTATCGCTTTTAATAAACTCACGCTTCTGAATGTTAGCTACTTTTAAAAATTAGCCATATTAAATCTTATAGTCATGTACCGCATCGATAAAGACTTTAGCATTATCAGGGTTGACCCACTGAGTAATACCATGACCTAAGTTTGCCACATACCCTGTTTTTTCGCCATTGGCATAAGCACTATCTAGCATGGCATTAACTTCAGAACGGATAGTTGCAGGTGAACCGTATAAAGTCGCGGGATCTAAATTACCCTGAATGGCTTTGCTACTTTGTAGCTTTTTATGCTGCTTAGTCAATTGACGCTGACTTTCGGTCAAGACTTGGCGGGCGCGATCAATGGGCATTGTCCAGTCTAAACCCAAGGCATCGGCTTCACTATCCGCTTGAATATCAAGCCATAATCCGCCACCTTTGGTAAACAATACTACTGGTATTTCGGGGTGACGTACCTTTAGCTCAGCGACAATGCGCTTATTATAAGCGTGTGAGAAATCGACGAATTGACGATGGCCAAGCGCCCCGCCCCAGCTATCAAATATCTGTAAGATTTGCGCCCCAGCGACCACTTGTGCATCCAAATAATCAATCACTGACGTTGCTAGCTTGTCTAATAATTGATGTAAAAACTCAGGATTGCTGTATAAAAAACCTTTGGTATAACGATAATCTTTTGAGCTACCGCCTTCAATCATATAAGTCGCTAGCGTCCAAGGACTGCCAGAAAAACCAAATAAAGGCACTTGACCATTGAGCGCGGTACGGATACTTGTCACCGCACGCATCACATAATCAAGCGAGTCATTGACATCGAGTACTGGCAATCTATCTAAATCTGCCTGCGTACGAATAGGATGTTTAAACTTTGGACCTTCACCGGTTTCGAAATATAAGCCAAGCCCCATCGCATCAGGAATGGTTAAAATATCACTGAATAAAATAGCAGCGTCCAAGTCATAACGACGTAGTGGCTGCAAAGTGACTTCCGTAGCACGGGCGGTATCTTTACATAAGCTCATAAAATCACCCGCTTCAGCACGGGTGGCTTTATATTCTGGTAAATAACGACCGGCTTGGCGCATCATCCACACAGGTGTGGTATCTATCGGCTCAAAGCGCAGTGCGCGTAGTAATCTATCATTTTTTAAAGGCGCAAAATTCTGCTCTAGCGCGTTATTATTGTCTGAAGCACTCATGTACAAATCTCCAAAACAGCCCTATCGTTATTCAAATGAACAGTTAAGCAAATGCATAACAAGGCTGGATAAAATAAGTTAAAGAAAAGAATATTAAAATGCTCAGATAGCGACACTCTATTACAGAATCCCAAATTTGCTGAATAACGGGTTATGGATCAACCGTTATAAAGTCGTATTTAGAATTTTTAGAGCGTCATTTGCTGTTAGCCTTTAATTAATAATGTCGTGCTGATATTTTACTTACATACAAAATAAGATAAATTCGCTAAACGATTTACATGGTCAGCGCTAAGTTATCACGGTGTACCATAACTACGCGCTCTTCCTTGTTACCAAGGATTCTATCAAACTGCTCTGTACGCTCACGAGCCACACGGCAAGCATCGCGCGATGAGAAGTTCACTTGACCGACAGCGATACGCTCGCCCGTATCTTGGTGGACAATCTCAACCACGTCGCCTTCATCGAAATCGCCGCGGACTTCTACTACACCGACCGGTAGCAAGCTCTTGTGATGTTCAACCACTGCTTTTGCAGCACCAGCATCGACAAGTAAAGAGCCTGACATACGCAAATGCGCCGCTAGCCACTGTTTACGTGCAATGATTTTATCTTCGTCATTGGTGGTCAGTAACGTACCGACCGCTTCGCCAGAAACCACACGCGTGATAACATCGTCGATAGCACCACTGACGATGACCGTCGGACAACCGCCCATGGCAGCCAAGCGACCGGCACGGATTTTGGTCAGCATACCACCGCGACCAAGTTTGCCACCGTCACCGGCGATATCAAATAAGTAATCAGCCATCGCCCGCTCTTGACGGATCATTTTGGCATTAGGATTATTACGAGGATTATCGGTAAAGACACCCTCTTGATCGGTCAAGATAATGTATAAATCGGCATTTACCATCGCCGCTGCCATCGCGCCTAAGGTGTCATTATCGCCAAATTTAATCTCATCAATGGTAATGGTATCGTTTTCATTAATCACTGGCAGCACGCGCCATTCTAATAATTGCGTCAACGCCCCAGTGGTATTTAAATAGCGACTACGATTAGACAAATCATCATGAGTCAGTAGCAGCTGCGAGCTTTGAATACCATGCTGAATCAATGCTGACCACCAAGTCTCAATTAAGCCCATCTGACCGATAGACGCACAAGCTTGTAGCGCCGCCAATTTCCTCGGACGCTCTTCAAGATTCATACGCACCACGCCTTCAGCAACCGCACCTGAAGATACAAGCAATACTTCAACACCTTGCTTATGCAGCTTGGCAATCTGCTTTGCCCACTCGTAAATGGCAGTTCGATCAAGCCCTCGCCCATTATTGGTTAATAACGATGAGCCAATCTTGACAATAACGCGCTGAATATCAAAGTTGCGAGCTTGCTTAACAAACCTTGCTTCTTCGGTCGTGTTCTCTATGTCAACTGCCATATAAACTCCTGTTGCTAGTGTAAAGTGATTACGGGATTAAATTAAGAAATATGCGAACACCTATTTAAAGAACGTAAATTTAAATTACCTAAAGTCAAAACTCGTGAACTTAAAGCTTGTGAAGTTAAAAGAAGTACGCTTAAGGCACGTACATCACTTCAACACCATCATCATCTAGATCATCGTCGTCGTTTAAGTCAATGCCTTCACGCGCAGCTTTGCGAGCCGCACGATAGGCTTCACGCTGTGCTTCCGTGTTCAGACGTACTTCTGCTTCTAAGCGCTCAAAACGCTCTTTTTGTGCTTCAGCGAAAATAGGATCTTCGATTTCACGCTCACGCTCACGCTCAATCTCATTCATTAAATGGTATTTAACGGCATCGACGCCTTCGCCAGTCAATGTCGCGGTACGGAATACAATACCTGTCCAACCAAGCTCAGCCACAATATGCGTACAAAGCTCATTTAAGTCTTCTTCGGCAACCTGATCGATTTTATTCAAGATTAAAATCTGTGGCAAATTGGCCAATTCAGGTGAAAAACGCTCAAGCTCATTTAAAATAATACGGGCGTTTTCTACTGGGTCACTGCCATCGATTGGTTTTACATCAACCAAGTGTAACAGACGACGCGTACGAGCGACATGCTTTAAAAAGCGGATGCCAAGTCCTGCGCCTTCTGAAGCGCCTTCGATTAAACCTGGAATGTCGGCCATGACAAATGAGCGATGACGACCGATATCTACCACGCCTAAATTTGGTACTAACGTGGTAAATGGATAATCGGCCACTTTTGGTCTAGCAGCAGAGACTTGGCGGATAAAGGTCGATTTACCAGCATTAGGCAAACCAATTAAACCCACATCAGCCACAACTTTTAGCTCAAACTTAAGAACTTTTAATTCACCTTCAAAACCAGACGTCGCTTTACGCGGTGCTTGGTTGGTCGAGCTTTTAAAATGGGTATTACCCAAACCACCATCGCCACCTTTGGCAATCAGTAAAGTCTGACCAAGCTCAATCAAATCACCCAACACTTCGTCAGTTTCGGTATCGACCACAGTCGTACCGATTGGGACTGGCAAATAAATGTCATCAGACCCTTTACCGGCACAGTTCTTACTATGACCGTTTTCACCGCGCATGGCGTCATAACGACGGGTATAACGATAGTCAACTAAGGTGTTGGTATTGTCTTCTGCAATGACATAGACATCTCCGCCCTTACCGCCATCACCACCATCAGGGCCACCGCGAGGGACATACTTTTCTCGGCGAAAACTGGCGATTCCGTTACCACCGTCACCTGCTTTTACCGTTACGACGGCTTCATCAATAAATCGCATCTTACGTTCCTTTATTTACCATCCAGTTTATAAACTGGTTACAGTCAACGACCGTATTTTAGGTAGTAGCTATATATTTGGGTAGTTATGAAAAACTTAATAAGTATAAAAAATTCTTTAAAAAATTACGCCAGTTAGAATGCAATGTCATTCTTAGTTAGCATTTATTATGACAACAACACCCGATAACCATTCGGACTATCGGGTGCTTGAGTACTGCCTTTAACCATTTACACCGATTTATCTAAGATAAAACTTACTTTCGTATCACTATTTCGTCTAAATAGAAACAGCTAAAATAGTAGCTGTGCAATGTTTTACGCGGGGATTTGCGTATAGCTGATGCCAGCCATTTGCGTTGCCAAACGTAATACCTGCGTGCTATAGCCTACTTCGTTATCATACCAAATATAAACGATAGCATGGTTATCAGTCAAAATCGTTGCTTGGGCATCGACGATACCGACGTGCGTATCACCGACGAAATCAGTCGAGACCGCTTCGGTAGAGTCCGTATAAGCAATCTGCGTCTGCCATTGGCTGCTATTAGAAACTTTACGCATGAACTCATTTAACGCATCAGCACTAGCTGGCGCAGTTTTTAGGTTTAAGTTCAAAATCGCTAAGCTGACGTTTGGCGTTGGCACGCGAATAGCATTACCCGTTAATTTGCCGCTAAGCTCTGGTAGTGCTTTACCAACTGCTTTTGCCGCGCCAGTACTGGTAATAACCATGTTCAATACTGCACTACGACCACGGCGATCGGCTTTATGATAGTTATCAATTAAGTTTTGATCGTTAGTGAACGAGTGAATGGTTTCAACGTGACCGTTTTCGATACCATATTCGTCATTTAATACTTTTAGTGTTGGGGTAATTGCGTTGGTTGTACAGCTCGCCGCACTGACGATAGTGTCATCGCCAACGGTATCGTTATTTACGCCATAGACAACGTTCTTAATATCGCCGCCAGCAGGTGCGGTTAGTAATACTTTTTTCACGCCAGTAGACTGCAGATGCTTACCAAGACCGGCTTCATCTTTCCAAATGCCCGTGTTATCAATGACCAATGCATCGTTAATACCATAAGCAGTATAATCAATCTCGCTTGGGTCTTTGGCATAAATCACTTGCACAAAGCGCCCATTGATAATCAAGCCGTTATTTTCGTTATCGACAACCACGCCACCAGCGAAGCTACCATGAATCGAATCACGTTCAAGCAATGAGGCACGCTTAGCCAAATCACCCGCTGCTGCAGGACGTACAACAATCGCTTTTAACTGCATACCCTTGGCACTTGACGCTTGTGACAACAATAGACGCGTCAAGATACGACCGATACGACCGAAACCATATAGCACGACATCAGTTGCGCCATTGCTAGCGCCTTTATCAGTACCAATAGACTTTAAAGCCGCTTGTAAATCATTGTCAT
Organism: Psychrobacter immobilis; assembly: GCF_904846175.1. Taxonomy (GTDB): domain Bacteria; phylum Pseudomonadota; class Gammaproteobacteria; order Pseudomonadales; family Moraxellaceae; genus Psychrobacter; species Psychrobacter immobilis_E. The sequence goes on from NZ_CAJGZM010000001.1 coordinate 553,213, forward strand.
TCGCCATCAGCTGACCGACATCGATACGCGCCGCTTGGATATCTTTATTCTCGGCTAACACCTTAACCATCGCTAACGTGTCAGCGATATCAATAGCTTTAGCACCTTGCTCACGTAACGCCACTTTTTGATGCAATGCCAATATTTGACCTACAGAAGTCGTATCTAGCGTGTCGCCAAATAGAGTCACTTGCACATCTTGCTCGTTATAAAGCTTATTCAATAGCCCCATCAGCTCAATGGCTTGTTGCTCTTGTTGGTTATAATTGCTCAAGTGGTCTTGATGTAATTGGCGTAAGGTATCAGCGTTGCTCACGAGAAACATCCTTATGGTCAGTAATTAGGTAATCAGTAAAGTATGAAGAAATATAAATAGATAGGTCATCATTCAGTTAAGTAATGATTCTAAAACGATAACGCTCGACTGTTGCTTCGATGGTTATGGTCACCGTTTTTATCAGCATAGTCTTTAGATAAGGGGGATTTTAGCCTAAAATGCCTTATTTTGCTAGTGATAACCGAATTCGCCGCGTTTATGAAGCAGATTATTAAAATATAGCCTGCTTGTTAAAAATAAAGACAGCTAAACTTGCTGTCCCATTTTTGATGAGCCAAAAACGCTGTAGAAATCTGATGAATATAAAATATTTAAGTAGCTGTCAGTAACAGACTATTAATAACGAAATACTAATAACTAACTATTAATAATCGATAATTGGCCTTCATAACTAATAGATATTCTATGGCACCAATTTCACTGTCTGATTGGTCTGCGGCGTAAGTTTGAACTCTTTTAAATCATAGCCCTGCTGTTGAGCAATCTGGCGGTATTTTGCATAGGTTTCTTGACTCACATTTGGCGAACGCGCTAGCAACCATAAATAGTCTTTATCCGGCGTACCAACCAACGCCGTTTTGTAGTCTGCATCACGCGCCAGTACCCAATAATCCGCGCGACCGACAGGCAACCAACGAATCCAAGAAGGTAAGAAAGTAACTTTTAATTTGCTGCCCGTCGGATCAGCTGGTTTGGCTAAGCCTTCAGCTACGATATCTGAACCGTCTTGCGCTTTACACTGGTTAATTACTTTGATGCCTGAGCCATCTGTTTTTTCAACATAATTCGCGGTCACATCACTGGCGCAATTGCGCTGGAAATACATTGGCAAACGACCTATCTCATACCACGTGCCCGCGTACTTTTTAAGATCAACGCTATCTACTGTAGTTGGTACACTTGCAGACTTATGAATGATAGCACTCGGCTTGATGGATAATGTCTCTGTGCTGGTTTTATCCGTCGTTGCATTAGCGGTCACATTAGCTTTAGCCGCAGTAGTGACGGGCGGCGTCGCCGCATACGCTGAGAACGCCGCCAATGGAATAATAATCGCTAAGGCAATACCTGTGTGCTTGATAAGTCCATTCATAAATATACGCTCCGGTATCTCTGTTACAGCTGCATCGATAGTGTCAGCAGAAAGATAGTTTTTTGCTTTAGAGTCACTGGTTTTGGTTTTATTCTTTCTAGTCAGGCTATCTTTCGTAGCTATAGCATCTGCCTGTCCTTCTACCATATCATCTTCAACAGAGTGCAGCTTTGATGATTGTGTATCTACCTTTAAATTTTCATCAATATTAATATCAGTCGTTTTTGTCACTTTTTGATAGCTATGGGCTTTTTTATATCCATGATTAATCCGTGGACTTTGCGAGTCTTGCGAGCTTTCAGCACTCTTATTATTTTTATTGTGTCTAGCAACATTACTCGTGCTCGGCTTGCTTTTCATATTGCTAGTTTCAATACCAATAATGCTTCTAGCTTTATGATTGCTATTCTTAATCATTGCAGACTCTGTTGCCTCATGAAGGCTTTTTTTAACGCTTTTGTAGCCAAAATAGCTGTCATGTGTTGACGTATCTGTCACCAAATGGTTGGAGTGTTCGTCGTTAGCACTGTCATAGTGTTCATAATGATAGCTAGCGTCGTTGCTGGCGTTACCAGTCTCTGACGGCTTATCTGTCTTTAGATGGCCTTTATTCATCTGGCCTTTCTTAAGATAGTTCTTTGTAAGATGGTGCTGACTTGGCTGGCTAGTCTGCTGCGATTGAGAACCAGCTGCCTGAGAATCAGACCATGCTGATTTAGGTAACTTATTGGTTTTCATAGGAGTACCATTTATTAATAAGGATAGTTAAAAATTCTTTATTAGAAAAGTATCAAATCACTCTCAATAATCACTTTAAATATAAAAGCGCAAAAACTAAATACGGTTATAACCGCATACGCTATAAACTTTTATACGCTATAAATTCTAAGAGGCACTGCCTAAATGTCATAAGTACATGACAATAAGAAGCTGTTTTTAGAAACCTATTTTGGAAAATAGCTGCCAAATAGATATATAACAAACTAATTCAGTGCCTTTGATAATTTGACAGTTCATATTAATGGCAAAGACGCCATGAGAACAGTGTCGCAATGTAGGGAAACGCAACGGTTTGTAAGTAATTCTACATTTATCTGATAGAACTAACACATAGTTACTGATTGTTAGAACAGTATTGAAATCAGTGTTTTGTAATCCTCTAGACTACTCATTTAAGCTGCCTTACACCCTGCTCTAACCCCTTACCTAAAAGGCGTTTTCAGTTAATCAACCATGATAAGAATGGTCAAAACAATAGTGTAAAAGCCATTCGATGTATTACTCGAAAAACTGCCTAATTCCAGCAACAGCAACACCGCCATACTGCTCCGTTTGTATGCTCATTACTGGTGATAAACCGCCCAAACCTATCACTGGCATATCTGCTAATTTTGCTAATTCTGACCATTCCTGCCAGCCAAGCGGCTGAGTGTCAGGATGAGTTTGGGTTGCTAAAACAGGTGACAGGAAAATACCGATGATGGGTGGTAATTGCTCCTCTAGACGCACATGCGCCAACTTATTAGCAGCATCAATACTCTCAGCATCATGACAACTTACAATCAGTGGATAGCTTAATAAATGGTCTGAATATATGCCGCAGTGCGATACATTGTTACTCTGATGAACATCGTTATCGGCATAACTTGAGCACTGCATAAGCTGCGTCTGGGTTAAATGCTTTGCTACAATCTGGCGGTTTATGTTTATGGCTTGCTTATGCGCTGCGTTGCTTTCAAATTCAGTAGGCACAATCGCATGGATATCGGGTCGCAAGCTTAATAACTGCTCTATATTCTTATCTGAGTCCATGGCTTTTGGTCGGACATAAACCCATGCGTCATGCGCTAAGTGCACCGCATGATACTGTAACCATGCAGCTGCTGGATCAGCCGCGTCACCGAAGTGTGCCAATGGATAGGTAATTGCTATCTGTTGTGGTAAGCGCAACCATTCAAGAATGGTTTTATTGGCCGCAGGCAGATGGTAATCTCCTGCCAGTAACTTCGATTTATCTACCCAAGTTAGTATCTGCCCCTCTAAACCTTTATGACGGTGTTTATACTGTTCATACTGCTGCGCGCTCAGCGCTACCCTATAGACCTGTAAGCAAACCTGCTTATCACCATAGTCATGATGCAGGCGCCCAAGCTTTACAGCACTATTATTAGCGATATCAATGCCCGTTTCTTCGGCGGCTTCGCGTCTCAGCGCTTGCTTAGCCGTTTCGTCACCCTCTATCTTGCCTCCTACGAACTCATAACGGTTACCTTGATGTTGTGAAGCGTCTCTAAATCCTAGCAAATACTGATTATCATGATAAATGACTGCCACTGCAACATTGACGACTGTTATTGCATTCGTATTGCTCATCGCGTTCTTATCTGATGAATGTTCTATCGAGGTCATTATTTGACTTGCCATCTTAGTGCCCTTTATCAAAATATTTATGGATGCATTTATCGATATTTTATTATCTTGATTGATAGTTTTTAGAGTATTTATAGCCTTTGTAAATAAGGCTTTATATAAGTTTACATAATAACTGTCATTTATTTTATCAAATAGCTTGCAAAAGCTCTCAATGTAAATGATAATTATTATCGTTAATAACTTACTTTATATCACTATATTTAATTCAATTATTTTATCAAAAGGAATTTATTATGAGCATGGTCATCTCTCGTTATTTAAACTGCCGCGAAAATCGCTTACCTACGCTACAGTCACAGCATTTATTTGCACTGACTAAAGAAGTGCGTATCGAGCATGAAGGCGAAGAATACCGCTTACGCTTAACGCGCAACAACCGCTTAATTTTGACCAAATAGATAGACTGTTCACCGCATAAAAAAACGCCTTTACTAAAAGGCGTTTTTTATTGGATTAAATTAACCGCTAACTATCGACTTACAAACGGACAGCTAGACGATTAGAGCTTTAGAGCTTTAGAACTGCCAACTATAAACCACATCGACTGCATTCTCCGCCGCCGAGGTTGCTTCTACATAGATCCGACGCGTCAGCTGATAACGGATAGATAGGCTATTTTGGGCATTAAACACACCGACACCATAGCGGATATATAAATCAGGGGTGACATAACCGGTGACATTGACGTTGGTGTCCTCACTACTGCCTGAAGCGTCAACGGTCAGGCTTTGGAAGCCAAACGCTTGACCTATCTGGTTGGTGAGATTGCGTGTACCACTAAGCCCAAAGCTTAAGCCTGCCGCCGCAAGGTTATTGGTCACCTGCGATTTAAAGCCTTGCTCACTGATTTGGGTGGCGCTCTTATTATTAATACGACCGGTTATCAAGGCATTCATCGCTTGCTGCTGGGTAAGACCGGCATTATTAAAGACGATAATATTTGGATTTTCTGTATTGCCTTTTACGCGCACGCCGACTGTTTTACCGCTAATGGTTTTAACCGCCTCGATACTCAGATTGGGTTTCATCACATCGCCATTAAAACGCACTTGACCATAATTGAGCTCTAGACTCTGACCAAAGGCATTGATATTGGTACGACGAGAAACCTGCACCACACCTTTGGCGCGCATAATGCCCGTGCCATTTTGTGTGACATTAATCGCCCCTGCTAAAGGAATCACGGCACCAAAGCCACGGAAATTAATATCATCGCCCAAGTCGATACCGATATCGGCGTTGATTGACCAAGGTTTTGAGATAGCTAAAACCTCATCAATATTACCAATCAAACGACGATCAAGGACGACCGCATCTTCGGTTTGGGTAATGATGTCTTCACTGGCTTCTGGTGGACGAATGGTTGCTGACGGCACACTGACCGCTCCAGTGATATTGACATAACGGTCACCCGGACGCACGATAATATCGATATCAGGATTAATCTCAGCCAATAATAATGGCGGCTGGGTTAATACCAAACGCTCACCAATAATACTTAGCTTGGCTTGTAGCTTTTGTTGCCAATTCACCGTACCGGTCAGTTTACCTGTACCGGTACCACTATTAAAGGTGCCGTTGATAGTTGCCTGCGTTCCACGAATTTTGCCATCGACATTAACTTTTCTTAAGTTAATAGGCAAATCAAGCATCGCAATACGGCCGTCAGCCAATTTTACATCACCATAAAACTGCGGCTTATCAAGCGTACCACCCAAGCCACCTGCCATGGTGATATTACCTTCGAGCACCCGCATACCGGGGAAGAAAGGCTTAAATATCGCCAAATTAAGCTCATTGAGCACCAGTGCACCCGAGATAGGTTTTGGCGTTTTATAAGGGTCAACGATAACCTCAGCATAGCCGCGCGCACCGCGACCGGTATTGATGTCCGTGCGCAGCTTGATACCTTCAGGGACCGACAAAGCAATAACGGACACGCGCTTATAAGGCAAGGTAACAGGCTGACTGTCGCCATCTTGAATCAAGCCGATTTTGCCGTTGTCAGAGTACAGTGTAGTATTAATCGTCGGCGGACGACCACGTTGCCAACCGAAGATGGCTTTACCATTAATTTTCGCTTGCCAATCAATATCTTTGGGTAAAAAGACTGAGAATAGCGATGTATCCAAATTTTGTACGGCTAAATTGACTTGACCCGCGGCGGGTGAAGCAATTAGATTCTCACGTAAACACAGCTTGCCCGTTTGGTCGCTCGCTTGCCAACAGTGAGCGGCAAGCTGCACTTTTAAGTCAGTAGAATTATTACCTTGTTTTTTGGGTAGATTCACAATCAATTGCGCAGGTTGTAGTTGATTTAACGTCGCATATTTCGATTTGACTCGACCTTTACCAATCACCCCTGACCAACTGAGCTTATCGCGATTAAAGCCACCTTTGAGCCTAGCTGAGATATCAAGCTCATCATTCGCCACCTCAAGATTGACCACATGCGCCTGCTCAGTGCCATTAAAGGTCGCATTAACCTTTTTAAAACTTTGTCCTGCCGCATCCAAACCTTCTGCGCTAATAATAAGCTGACTTGGGCTATTGGCCAAATTGACGAGCTTACCGCGGATACGCCCTTGACGCAAAATAAAGCCCGGTAGCGCTAGACGCTCACCAACCAAGTCAATATAAATCGTGGGCAGCGCTTGTCCTGCTGGCTGCGATAAGGTCGCGCCGCCCGTCACTTTGCCAGCAAGCTTATCTGAGAGCTGGTCGAGACTGGTGATATTAATCTTAGCTTGTAGCTGCTTAGCATTGCCATTGGCTGTGAGGTAGTTATCGCCCCAACGTAGCACTAAATTATTGGCATTTAAGCTATCAATTAGCGCATTGACTTGTTTATATTGCCCCTGTGCATCTTGTGCTTGTAAGCGTTTGAAATAACTGCCTAAGTCTTTTGGCAGACGCATTTTCGCGGCTAGACTACCTTTAGCACTTAAGGGCTTGCCTTTTAACATACCACTTAAGTTAACTTGTTTAATATTAATGATTTGCTGATTGTCGCTCCAGCGCCCATCAGTATCGATGCTGCCAGTAATGGTACTTGGGATGTCTTTAAAGAAATAGCCCAAGTTAAAGCGATTCATCACCGCATTGATATCCCAAGCAATCCCTTTACGCACATCAACCGTACCATTGGCATCGATACTGCCTGCCGCGCCGACATGGCGGAAACGCTTGATACGAATCAGCTGGGCGTCACCACTGGCATCGATGGTAAGTTTACCAGCTGGCAATTGCTCAGCGTCTAATACACCATCAAATTTTACCGCAAAGTTTTTAATCTTACCCTTTGCATTAGGATTATTTTTTGGCGGCGTTTGCCACACGCCGCTGGTTTTTAAATCACCAGTGATAATGGCGGCGTTATTCGGTAAAAAATAGCCAAGATTAAATTTATCAAAGCGGCCATCGACCGTCCAACCGATATTTTGACGTAAATCAATAACACCGTTTGCCTTTACTGCGCCGGCTTCACCGTTATAGTTAAGTTTACGGATACGAATCAGCTTTGGCGTCCCAGCGGCATCAATCGATAAGCTGCCTTTTGGCACATCAGCGGTATCAATGTGACCATCAAAACGAGCATCAAAAACAGATAGCTCACCGCCGATAATATCGACGCTGGCATCACCGCTGCCCGTGATACCGATAGCGCGGCTATCTTGGCTAGCATCAAGGTTTACTTGCAGATCGGTATTGTTAAAACTGATGATATGACGCTGACCTTTGACGCGGTTTTTACTGATATTGAGCATGCGCCCGCGTGCATTGATACGTCCTGTTAAGCGCTCAAGTGGTAGATCACTACGATATTTTTTGGGTAGTAAACCTGTGGTACGCGCATCAACCTGCCACGTTAGCGGGCGTTTTTTGCTCGCCAGTTGAATCTGTCCAGTACCAGATAAATCGCCTACTATGCCTTTATAATTAAGACGATTAATATCGATGACGTCGCCTGCTTTACGCACACGCACATCGTAGTTGCCTTTAGGTGCGACATTTAGCTCATTAATCACCGCCTTGCCATCGACCGATAAGTTTGAACCGCGCATAACAACAGCGGCTTGCCCGCTTGGGCTGTCGATATTACCGATATTAGGCACATTACGACGTACAAGATTTTGCCATTTAGCATCGATATACCAAGGCGTTACTTGTTTAGATTTAGATGTTCTGCCACGTGCTAAGGGTTTACCCTGCACAATATTGGCATTGATATGTTCACCATCACGCTGACGCAAATCTGCATCCATCTCTAGATTACCAGTTTTATTTTTATGCTGATAATGTACGGATAAGCGACCATTGAGTTTTTGCGGGGCATACGCTTTAAAATCCGCGTAATCTTTAGGAATCACGCGACGAACATCAAAATTACTGCCCGTGGCGCGCACTCTTGCATCAAAGCTACCCTTCCAGTCTAAAATACCTTGTAGCACCAAGTTGCCGGCTGGCACCTGCGCATCCAAGCGATCAATGCGCAGTTGGCTATTGGCAATGATAGCGCGACCTTGATAATGCCCAGAGGGGATATCTTTGGCGGTCAATTCGGTATTAATACGCAGACGTATCTCTGGGATAACACCCGATGCCGTCGCCATACCACTTTTTAGGTGGATATTTTGGCTGTCGGCATACGGGATAATAATATCATCCCACTCAAGCTTCGCCTGAAATGGCGAATCCTTATCCAGACCCTGCACCACAAAATCGCCACTGACATCGCTGTCGTTATAGCGGCTACGCACTTTACCAACGGTGCGTTTAAGCGTGCCGGTTGCAGTGATATCTAATGGGTCAATATAAGCCTGTCCTAGCGCGCTTACTTCAGCTATGGCACTCAAATCTAAAGGATAATCACCTTGTAAATCCGCATATCCTTTTAGAGCACTGACCTTAACGATATCAGCGTATTGTAATTTACCGCGACCAACCGTTACTATACTACCAACCCACGTCAAATCATGCGCCTCAATATCATGCACAATGATAGGGTCTTTGGTAACTTGTTTATAAATGATGGTTTTTACTTTTGCTTGATCAAAACGCAAATTGACCGGCAAACTAAGGGTTCGATAATCGAACGGCTCGCCGGTTGGCGGTTTGTTATTGATAATCTCAATGGTTTGGATATCTGCATCGCGCAGGTGCACTTCTTTGGCAAATACCGCGCGCCAGCCAATTTTGACATAAGCCTTATCGACCAATATCTCAAGGTCTTCGTTTGCCTTGATATCGATATCAGTGACCCAAATACCATCGCGCAGATTGCCGCGTCCATATTTGAATTTAATACCCGTCTCAGCGCTGATTTTTTCTAAAACGAACTTGGTGCCTGATTCAGTGCCGACCGCATACAGAAAAACGGCGAACATAATCGCTAATACGATAACAATAAGCACCATCAATTTGAGCAAAAAAGACAGTGGATACCAACGTCTTACGGCGCGGGCGTCACGTTGTGCTGGATCTTCATCCGAGGGCTTGTTTGGCAGGATATTTTTAGTCGACATGACACTCAGCTACGTTAAAGAATGATTACCAGCATGCGCTAGGATAAAAAATAGTACTGTACTTAATATTACAGTTAGGACTGTTTTGCTGCTTACTGCTTATAAAGGCGAGCCGATAAAAAGATGCAGTCTAACCGGAATGCTGTCTTCTGTCACACCCGCAGCCACATCGACACGCACCACGCCGACCGGCGACGCCCAACGGATACCAACACCGACGCCAATTTTGGTATCTGTTTCAAAGTCTTTATCATAAGCATTACCGACATCGGTGAAAAATGCCCCGCGGAAACCCGGTTTAAACTCATAGTTATATTCGGCACTACCAACGGCAAGGATTTGCCCGCCGGTCAAATAGCCTTTATCAATCGGTGATAGGCTTTCGTAATCATAACCGCGGATACTTTGGTCGCCGCCAGCAAAGAAGCGTAGTTTATAAGGCACTTCGTAAAAGTCATCGGCCCAAATATAACCGGTATTTAAACTACCCAACACTTGGTGTTTGTTATCAGTACCGAAACTATAAATACCGCTGACGCCCGCGCGTACTATCGCCAAATCGGTATCGCTCAGAGCGCTTTCTGAACCTGCCTCAAGCGAATAATACTGGCGGAACCCACGCATAGGATTGGCGGGATTATCAACGTCTGTCTTACTCATGCCGTAACCAAATAACAAGGCTTGCTGAGTAGGTTTAGAGGAAGTAAAGCGTACCGGAAGATTGTCTAACTCATCCTCATCCACGCCGGTCTCTAGCTCATCTAAACGGTAGCGCACAGAGTAACTACGATCCCAGCCGTTTTCACGGCGGATATTACGTGCCAATGCGGCTTTTAAGGTTCTGGTAGATAAGTCAAAATTACCTTCGCCTTGGTCGATGACCTCTTCTTCATAAGTCAAACGCGCATCCAACTTATCATTCAAAGGGTGCTTCCATGGTCGGCTGGCGTAAAGGGCGACGTTCTTGGTGATACGTGATACTTCGGTTTCTGCGCCTGCTTGATAGCCTTTACGATTGAGCAGATTATAATCTATCTTGGCGGTTGCACGTACGCCAGTATCGGTGCCATAACCTAGACCGACTTGAGCATCACGCGGTTTGTTCGCAGACACAAAGACATACAATGGTACTTTTTTATTTTCTAATACGTCTTGCGGCGTTTTACGTCCAGCAAGCGTTGGCGGTACAAAGTTTTCATCAGCAAGAATGCTTTTTTCATCAGGAAAAATTTTCTGCGCAATGTTACTAATAGAGTCACTGATTTTACCTAAAATACTATTGGCTTCTTGGTCTTTTTCGTCCAATACCCGATCATTCGGCAAACGGCTTAGACGTTCGGCTTTTTGTTTAATGGCTTGCAGCTTAGCCAGTGTTTCTTCATCAGCCTCAAACTCAATCGCAGCAATGTCAGCTGGATTGACACTATCGCCACTAGTGGCGTAGCGCTCGCCATCAGCTTGAGTCATGCCATCGCCATTTTGCCCCGTATTATTTATGTCGGCGCCATCATCGGTATTATCAGTACTATTGCTATTAGGTGAATTATCAAAGGCTAAAGTACTGCTTTCACTGCGTTCATCTGGTGGCAAAATCGACTCGACGTTGACGGTATTAAAGTAACGGGTCGCTGATAAATCATTACTAAATTTGGTCACCGCCGGACGATAAAACGGATCGCCTTCTTTAAAGCCTACTAGCTGATGTAATAATGACAATTCTACCGGCAGTTTTTCAGGGTCACGCGTCAGCGTACGTGATTCTTGGTCATAAGTAAAAAACACCACTTCATCAAATTCATAGCGCTCACCAGTATTGTAGACCAGCGATACATCGGCGGTATTGTCCGGCAAGATGATATCAACCGATTTATTTAGCCAATATTGATCAAAGTAACCATAGGTATCACTAAGTGACTCAAGCGCCGCTTTACTGTCTTTATAAACTCGGTGATTAAAGATATCACCCTCTTGTGGCGGCAAGTCTTTTTCAAGCGTGGCAAATTCTTCTTGCTCGCTACCTTCGCCGCGAATATCAACAATACGGCTATCAACGCGTACTGGTTCGCCTAACTTCTCAATAATGACATCGATAGTATCGCTATTGGTTTGGCGCAAACGTAAGGTCACATCATAGTACCCAACGGCTTTGGCGGCATCTAATGCGCTTTGGCGTAGACGCGGTAGTGCGGCGGTAAAATCGACTACAGACTGCACCGTAGTCTCATCAATCGCAGCTTTGATATTCTTAAAGGGTTGAATATCATCATCGGCTTTGGTTAATGTTGGCTTAAGGTTTCTGGCATTGTTTGGCGCATTGTTTTTTGTACTATTGTTTTCACTATTGTCGCTTAAGTTATCCGCCGCCGCTTGTTGCAGATAAACTGTTGTTTCTACGTGCGGTAGCGTTATCACACCGCCATTAAATAAACGATTATAAAGACGCTTAACGATATTGCCTTTCTTATTGCGCGCCATAGTTTTAGGTTTTGCCGCTTGTTCGATACTTTCTTTTACCGCGTTAATATCGTTTTCGTAATTCGGTAAATAATCATCAGGATTGATGCTGCCTGACTGGGCATTTTCTACATCATCGCTATCCGTTTCTACACTGGCACTGGCGTTAGTGTTGGTACTGGTACTACTATCGCCATCACTAATAACCGAATCACTGACGTTAATAGGACGCGACATCACATCGTCAGTCTCTGCCTGTTTCGCAGCCGTCTCATCTCTACCTAAGGTATCAAGATTGCTTGGCGCTGCTAGATTGGTGGTATCCAATCCCACGTCCAGCCCAATCGGCGGCGTGCTATCGTCCAACCTTGCTACAGGTGCATTAAACGCTTCACCAAATGCTTGAAAATCGCTGTCGTTACGACGCATGCCATTGATATTACTAACGCCATTACTCTGATTAATGCTGTCAATATCTTGAGCGTTTTGCCTATCCATTGCCGCCAGCTCGCGATCAATCTCGTCAGGCGTCATCATCTGATAGCCTTGTTGCTGCACGATATTGACTTGCTGTTCTAAGTTTTCATTGCTATCAAATGCTTGGTTGTTGCCTAGACTATCTATGCCATTACCGATAGTATTAGCAAAATCACTAACACTAGCAATATCATTATTTGATAACTGGGATTTATCGGTGTTATTTGCTTGCGTAGTAGAATTTTTGTTAGGATTTTTAATGCCTAAGTTCTGCTCGCTATAATCATCCAATACCGATTGATCGATAACACCTTCTTCAACGGCTTTTTTTAGACGTAAGGCATCCAAAGCGATATCAAGCTGCCTATCTTCATAGGCATCTTTAGAAAATGCTCGTTTAGACGAGGACTGAGCCGAAGAATTAGAAGGCGGTTTTGGCGTTGTTGGCTGCGATTGAAGTTGCGGCTGTGCAGTGGTCGTATCACTTTCGCTATTTTCGATGACTTGGCTGCTGTTCGGGCTATTGACCGTATTATTGTTTAAATCAGTAGCGGCAAAAGCGACAGGCGCCATACCGATACTCACCCCAAAACCAACCAAACTGGTGGTCAACGCCCTAAAAATCGCCGTACGCGTAAAGTAAACGCGCGGACTATCGATACGATGGGTGCGATTAACGTAACTAAGATGAGCAAGTTTAGCTGTGCCCTTTGACATGTCTGCCGATGTATCACGCAACATAACCGATGAGTTGTGCGCTAGAGTTGAAGGCTGATGTTTCATATTTATTTCCTATCACCTCACGCGGCACAATTTGACGAGTCTTACCGGTGAATAAAAGTAGAGCAGTTAACTGAAATTATTGGTTTGGGCAGCTAAAATTTACAAATCATAACTTAGTTAATTATCAAATCATAGCATCGGGCGCATGTATTTTTACCAAAGCCTTGCTATTATACGGCTTAACATTGATAAAACCTATGCTATATTTCGATAAGTTTTTGATACCATTAACAATTGTTTATATATCAATGACTGCGTTTTACCTTGCTCTCACCATACTAGTTGCGACCCATCTGTAGGAATTTTCATGGCCAATCAGTTTCAATTATTTAAGCGCCGCCGTTTTAGCGCCATGTTTTTTACCCAGTTTTTGGGCGCGTTCAATGACAATATCTTTAAGCAAGCGCTGATACTGGTGCTGACTTATACCGCTGCCAGCCAGTTGGGTATGGAAGTCAGTATTTTAAACAACTTAGCGGCGATGTTGTTTATTTTGCCGTACTTTTTATTTTCGGCATTGGCAGGTCAAATCGCCGATAAATTTGAAAAATCAAAACTGACGCGATTGATTAAGTTGCTTGAAATATCCATCATGGTTATTGCCGCCATCGGCTTTGTCTTTGAATGGTATGCACTATTATTTGTGGCGCTGTTTTTAATGGGTGCCCAATCGACGTTTTTTGGTCCGATTAAGTATGCGTATTTACCGCAAGCGATGAAAGAAGATGAGCTGGTCGGTGCCAATGGTCTGTTTCAAATGGGTACCTCGCTTGCCATCCTGCTTGGTATGATTATCGCTGGGGTATTGACCCAGATAACGCAGCCGCTATTCTGGATCAGTGTGACCGTACTAATCGTCGCGGCAATAGGCTATTTTGCATCTCGTTTTATTCCAACCATGCCAGCGATGCAACCTGACCTGAAGATTAATTGGAACATCTTTACTACTAGCATGGCGACAGTGCGCTATTTATACTCGCTGCCTTTTTTATTCTTTGTCATCCTTGGTAATAGCTGGTTTTGGTTTTACGGCGCGACGTTTTTGACCCAAACCCCAGAGTTCAGCAAAGTCATTTTACATGGCGACGAGTCAGTGGTTATTTTTCTATTAACGCTGTTTTCAGTCGGCGTCTCGATTGGTTCTCTGCTTTGTAAATCATTGACCAAAAACCAAGTCAGCCTGCGCTTATTGCCGTTTGGTATCGCTGGTCTCAGCATCTTTGCGATTGATTTATATTTTTCTTTGTCAGGACTCAATATCAACGTTAATACAGAAGCGTTACTCGGTATTAGCGACTTATGGGGTATGAGCGGTAGCTGGCGTGTGTTTGCCGACTTATTCTTTTTAGGTTTTAGCGGCGGTTTATATATCGTGCCTTTATATGCTTCTATGCAAGCTTATGCGCCAAAAAGCCATCGTGCGCGCATTGTTGGTGCCAACAATATCTTTAATGCCATCTTTATGGTCAGCTCGGCGATTTTTTCGATTGTGGTGTTAAATACGTTAGGTATGACCCTACCGCAACTGTTCTTAGTAACGGGCATATTGAATCTGGTTTTTGGGGTATTTTTATACCTGAAACTTAATAAACATATCAAACAAGCGGTCATTCAAACCCATGATGATGAACGTAATCGACACGATTAGGTATTCAAGTCATCTAAACAAGCCATCTAAATTAGCAACACTGCAAGATGCTATTATAAGTGAATCATCAAGCTGATAATTTTGCTGCTGACCGTCTATATTGTTTGTTATAGTTGTTTGTTATAGTAAGACTCATCAGCAATCAGCAAACTGCTAATAGACAGTGCTTACTACTCGTGCAAACTTGCTATTTTAAGCGAATTTCAACTGGCTTAAAAGCCGTTAATCATAGAGCATATTTATAATATACATAGCCATCAGGAGTGAACCATGGCGCAGCGTCCCTTATCAAAAATTGACCATTTATTACTGGGGGTAGACAAGGCATTACGAGCGGTCGTACCGCATTCAAATCCTAGCACTCGCCCGCTGCCCGTGAGTAGCGACGAGATTCCTGAGCTGAGTATCACCGAGGCGCGGCATGTCGCAGGCCTGATGCGTATCAACCATACTGGCGAAGTATGCGCGCAAGGGCTGTATCACGGGCAAGCGTTTGCGGCAAAAGATAATAATGTTAAACAAGCCATGCAACAATCCGCTGCAGAAGAGGTCGATCATCTGGTGTGGTGCGAGGTACGTTTGGATGAGCTTGGCAGTCATCCTAGTATTTTCACGCCATTATGGTATGGCATGTCATTTGGGCTTGGGGCGGTAGCAGGTGCTATTTCTAACGAGTTTAGTTTGGGCTTTGTCGCAGAAACTGAAGCGCAAGTCAGTGAGCATTTGCAAGATCATATTGGACAATTACCACCACAAGATAAACGCTCAAGAGAAATACTGGCGCAAATGGATATTGAAGAATTACACCATCGCGAATTGGCACTGGCCAATGGCGGCGCGGCATTGTCACCGCCGGTACGTTATACCATGCGCTGGATGGCCAATCGCATGAAAGCCACTGCTTATCACTTATAAGCGTTTATCGTCTATAATAGTATTTATTATATTGGGCTAATTCTCTGTCATAACGGCTAGCGATAGCGAGTTATTACCTACTTTTAACAATCCTACTACTGTTAGCACTCCAGTTAATTTGCTAGGGTATTAAAAATTTGTACGATTTTGCGGAAAAATAAGACATAACGAGCAATTAATGGATTATTAGATAACGATTCAATAAACAAAATGATTATTAAATAAATAAGGTAACTATTTTTATGAAAGCCATCAGCCAACCAAATACATCTAGCAAAGCGCCGAAATTTGCAACCCTAACCGCATTAGCCGCGGCCTGTGCCATGATGCTATCGGCGCCTGTGAATGCAGCTGAAGAAGCTGTTACCGCTGCAGCCTCTACTAGCACATCAGTGCCTAGCGCAATCGATTCCAGTAAACGGGTAATTCGCTTAGCCAAACCAAATGCGGCTGTCAACACTGCTCAACCCGATGTACGGGCAAATACGGCGGCTCAAAATAACGCTCAGCAGAATGCCATTCAACCAAATAACATGGCGCAACCTACGTTTTCTCAAGCGGGTAATACTCAACCAAACCGTGCGCCTTTGAATACTACAAACATTGCCCAGCCACCAGCCGTACCGACGCCGGATACGTCAGAGTTGACTGGCACGACGCGTGTTTATGAGCGTGGTCCAATGACCGCAACGGGTATTGATTTACGTAGCGGTCAGCTGCCAAATATCCCAGCACCGCAAGTGAATATCTCAGATATAAGCTTTGTACCGACCGTGCTAATATCGCAGCAACAAGGACTTGGCACCGATAAACTGGACGTCAGCTTACTCGATGAGTTTATTAAAGAGGTGTCGCCAAATGCGCGCCATTATCCGCCAAACTTTCCTACCCGCACCCAACGTCATAACGCCCGTGAAAAAATAAAAGTCATGACCGAGTGGATTGAACCGTATGCCAAAGCACCAAATGCTTCATTTGATGTCTTGATTCGTGCTGCTAAACTGAATGGCATGGGACGTAACTTAGACTTAGGCTCAGAATATACGGTACGCGGCGGACAGTATGTCGATCGTGCGATCAAACTGAAGCCTGATAGCGGTGAAGCCAATTTCATTTACGGCATGATGCTCTCAGAAGGTGGCGGCTTTAAAGAGGGTCAAAAGTACCTTGATCAAGCAGTCAACCTCGGCTATACCGAAGCCGAGCAAAGCTTAGCGCAATCGGACGTACTGAGTGATCGCCGCGACAAAGCCCTAGAACGCTTGCGCCGTTTAGAGCAGAAAACGCCTAACAATGCGATGATTCGTCAACAAATCAAACTTGTCGAAGACGGTAAATTCTATATTTGGGATATCCCTGCACCAGACGTCAATATCAAACCAAGTACCTAGTTAGGTAATCGTTATTTTTAGAAACCAGTTATTTAAGGTTAATAATTTAGACATTTACCGCATAACTAAGATAAACACCAAAAAGCGTGCTGAATTATTGCTAGCAATAATTTAAGCGCGTTTTTTTATGCCTAATACAAACGTCAATCTTATATTAATGACTGACTCATTTATCATCAGCTTCTCACTAAACTAGCAATTTTCACTCATTAGCCTATAATCTTTTATTCCTAAAATTTTTTATTTCTATAGCTTATTAATTGAGAGCCTGTTAATTAGAAGTTCCTTGATTAAATATCTCCTCAATTAAATATCTTCTTAATTAAATATAATAGTCTCCTAACAAAAGTTGCGCTACACTTCTATGGACAGATAAATGTGTCATTTATTCTGTCTTTGTTGTGCTTTCCTGACTATTATTCACTGGAATTACCTATGATTTTTGCTGACCCTGCCAATAATATCGCGGCACCAAGCCATAAAAATAAAAGACCTATTTCTCTATTGGCAGTGGTCGCAGCAATGGCGATATTGCCTGCCTGTAGTACTGTTTCTGTCAATAAACAGGCATCAGCAAAAACCATTGCTGCTCAGCGCGGTAATATCGTCACCGATAAAAAACTCAGTAGCGATACCGCCTCGACTTTGTTGTCAGCAGGGCTTAATCAGCAAGCTTGTATGCAACAGTTTGATCTATGCTTAACGCAGCTGACGGACAGTATGCTGAATGAGCACTACCGTCCAGCATTGGCGGCTTTTGCTGAATTACACTACGCCAAAGCGCGCCAGCTTGGCGAATCTAAAGACTGCCGCAATGCCCTTGCGCGCCCGCCACTTGACCCTTATTATGCCAACGCGCCTTTAAGTGACGATGATGCCACAGCGCAGCAGAAAAGAACCGATAGCTGCTTAGTTGGTTATCAAGGGCGTTTATTTGATGCTATTAAATACAGTTACACTTACTTATTTTATGACAGTTTAGAACATGACTTTGAAGGCGCGGATAAAGAAAAATCTCGCTCACAGGCGCAAAGTCGTATCCCAAGTGAGATGGATATCCAAACCCAAGATATCTATAACGCGGCCAGCAACGATGTGATTACCCAGCTTTATCAGTCGGCTGACGGCAGCGGTAAAATGATGGGTGATACCAAGGTAGAATACTTACCAACGTTGGCGAGTACTCGTGATAGCAGCGAGCAAGCAGCGATTGCTAATAGTACACCGATAAATGGTAAACCCACCGATCAAATCAAAGTCATGAAAATGCAAATAGATAACTATAATCTCAATGTATATTTGCCCAACGAAAACAACTATCTCAAAAATGCCAATCAACAAACCGCTGCCTTAACAGATTTGGTCTCAACCTACGAGCTGCGCCTTTCTGGACTAAACTCCATCAGTAAACGCCCAGGTTTGGGGATTAGTTTAGTCGCCTCATTAGATGACCGTTATACCACTACCATTCGCCAATTATTGGTCTCCTCGCTATCAGGCAGGCTCAGTCAAGAAGCCAGCCCTCAAAAAGCCCGTAATCGTACTATAGAAGAAGAATCAAAGGATGGTTTAGCAAAGGACAGCTTAGACAGTGATGATGCCAGTACGCGCATTTATCCGACTGGACATTTACTGATGACCGGCTTGATTAAGCCTGCTGGTGATAGCGTGCTCGATACCTTGACCAGCAAGCAGCTCGATATCCATTTATATAATCCTTACCGCAGTGAGAGCGCCAATATCTTAGGCGATGACTATCCGCTTGCCGCCAACTTCTCGGCGGGATATGGCTTATGGCTGGCAGAAAACCAGCTCGATGGCGTTGGTTACCTAAATTTAATTACCCGCCAAAAAGAAGCCAGTTTACCAAAACTCTTTATGTTAGAGCCTTATGACCCAGATAAGCGTGTCATCATTATGCTACATGGCTTAGCGTCTAGCCCAGCAACTTGGGTTAATCTGACCAACGATATTTTTAATGATGATAAGTTGCGCAATAACTATCAAGTCTGGCAGATTTTTTATCCAACCAACTTGCCTATCTTAGAAAACCGCTATCAAATCCAAAAGCTCATCAATGCGACCTATGAGCAAACAGATCCAACAGGGCAAAATATTGCCAGTAAAAACAGCGTTATTATCAGCCACAGTATGGGCGGTATCATTGCGCGTATGATGCTTTCTGATGAAAACTTGGTCGATGATTTAGACAGACTGGATGACCAAGACGTATTGTCAATGAATGAGAAGCGCCAAATACGTGACGCGGTAAAAGAATCATTTGGCCAACAGCAACTACGCGAGCGTTTCGAGCTAAAAACCTTACCGCAAGTCGATACCGCGGTGTTTTTATCGTCACCTTTTCGCGGCACCGATTATGCCGACCGTTGGTTTACCCGTGCGTTACGCCGCATAGTTTACTTGCCCGTCGGTTTGGTCAAGACGGTCACCGATAACTTGGCAACGCTTGCTATTCAAGGTGACTTAGCCCAAAACCCACTCGGCGCGTTATATTTACAAAATGGTGCCAGTCAATTAAGTGATAAATCCTCCTTTATTCAATTGACCAAAGACATCAGTATCAATGAGCGCATCACCTATCATTCAATCATCGCCAATAACGACCCGGATATCACCAAAGGCTTGGCAGAAATGCAACCCGCCGGAGTAAAGCTCGATTTATCAGCAGAAATAGCGGAGGAAGACGGGCGTTCAGATGACGTTATCGAGGGTAATAGTGCCAATAATACCAATGAGCTCTTAACGGATAGCGATGAGTTGCCAGGTCAGCCGCTTGTCGCCGCAGTGACGGTCGACGGTCAGATTGGACAAGCATTAACCGAGCAGCTCTCGGACGGTATCGTGCCCTATACCAGTGCTCACCTTGAAGGAGCAGCATCAGAGACCGTGATTAATGGTGGTCATAGTATTCAAGAAAATCCGCAAACTATTTTGACCCTCCGTCGTATTTTGCATCAGCAGTTAAAAAATTAGCTCAAATATTTTTTGTAAGTAATGTTTTTATAGTGCGCACCAAACAACTATTATTAAAAAATGTTTTTTTAGATTACTCTTATGTGTCTATTGATAACCTTACTTAAACAATGGCTATTAATTGAAATTACATTAAATAATATTGTTAATAAATTATGACTAATAGGTGTGTATTAAGAAGCTCACCTAACTTGCGTGTACGCATGGTCAGGCGCATAATACTTGAACAGTAAATAATATTAACACTGTCATAGGATAGATAATTTATAGTTTATAAGGATATAAACTGTTTAATCTAACTAAAGGGTAGCGATCGAACTATCTTAAGCGATCAAACTATCTTAGTTAAAATATTATCTAAACGACAATAATGCTAAATAACACTTAGCCATTGTCCGTATCGTCCTGATTGATGGACCACTACGGACAGTTACTTCAGCGTATCATGGAAGCTAGCGCTATTCAGCTAACAGATAAGGGTAACCGTTTATGTTCGCTACATTTATGATCAGTCAGCTTGATGCGCTGATGCTCGCGCGAATTCAATTTGCTTTTGTTATCTCATGGCATATTGTCTTTCCAGCTTTTTCTATCGGTCTTGCCAGCTTTCTAACGGTTTTAGAGTTTCGCTGGTTAAAGACCGGCGAGCCTATTTATGCAGAAGTTTATAAACACTGGGTGAAAATATTTGCCGTGGTGTTTGGGATGGGTGTGGTATCGGGCGTGGTGATGTCCTACCAATTCGGTACCAACTGGGCAGTATTCTCTGATAAAGCTGGTAATGTTCTAGGCCCTTTACTTGCCTACGAAGTATTGACCGCCTTCTTCTTAGAAGCGTCATTTTTAGGTATCATGCTGTTTGGTTGGGGTCGCGTGAGCAAACGCATGCACCTTGCCGCGACAGCGATTGTTGCTATCGGTACGCTGATATCGGGTTTTTGGATTTTGGCGGCCAACAGCTTCATGCAGACGCCACAAGGTTTTATGGTTGGTGCCGATGGTCTGCTCTATCCGACCAATTGGTTAGAAATCATTTTTAACCCCTCATTCCCTTACCGTTATGCGCACATGATGACCGCAGCTTTCTTGACGACTGCTTTTGTTATCGGTGGTATCGGTGCGTATTATTTGCAATCCAAAAAACATGTTGAACATCGTAAGCATGGTCGTGTCATGCTCGGTATGGCAATGGTCATGGCCATCTTTGTGGCGCCAGCACAAATATTTATTGGTGATATGCATGGTCTAAATACGTTAGAACATCAACCCGCTAAAGTCGCAGCGATGGAAGGTCTGTGGGAAAACGAGCGCGGTGCGCCGCTTGTGTTATTCGGTATTCCCGATCAAAAAGCAGAAAAAAACCACTATGAAATTAAAATCCCTTATGTCTCGGGCTTAATTTTAACCCACTCATTAGACGGCGAAGTTAAAGGACTTAAAAACTGGGCGCCAGAAGATCGGCCCTACGTTCCTATCGTTTTTTGGTCATTCCGCATTATGGTTGCTATTGGTACGTTGATGGTATTTGTCGGTCTATTTAGTCTCTATAAATACTTTAAAAAACAACAATTCGATGGTGACAGCAAATGGTTCCATCGGGCTTGGATGTTTATGACACCAATGGGTTTTATTGCGCTACTTGCTGGTTGGTTCGTGACTGAAACTGGACGCCAGCCATGGACTGTTTATGGTGTCATTCGTACTGCTGAAAGTATGTCACCCGTTGCTGCCCAACAAGTTGCTACGACGCTGATTGGCTTTATTGTCCTATATGTCTTTGTGTTTGGCGCGGGTAGCTTTTACATCCTACGCTTGATTGCTAAAGGTCCACAGCCGTACGAAAATCCTGCTGATGATAACTTCTATGAGCATTCTATCACTGAAGGTCAAGGTCGCACGTTAAGTGGTGATAGTAACGCCAGTGAGAAAGTAGAAGATTTTGATAAACCTGCCGATGACGTCGATGATGGAGGGTTACGCTAATGTTTAATTTTGGTGATGTATTAGATTTACCCCTCATCTGGGGCGGCTTAATTGCTCTATCTGTCTTTATTTATGTCTTGCTTGATGGCTTTGATTTGGGCTGCGGTATTTTATTTCCGTTTGCTGGCTCCGATAAAAACCGTAGCCGCATGATGAATTCTATTGCCCCTTTTTGGGACGGCAATGAAACTTGGTTAGTGTTGGGCGGTGGTGGCTTGTTTGCCGCCTTCCCCGTGGCTTATGGCATCATTATGACTGGGCTCTATCTGCCAGTGACCTTTATGCTGTTCGGTCTCATCATGCGCGGCGTGGCGTTTGAATTTCGCTTTAAAGCGACTTCGCATCGTTATGTATGGGATTACTTCTTTTTTATCGGCTCTGTCGTTGCCACCTTCTTCCAAGGAATCATGCTCGGTGCTTTAGTCCAAGGATTAGAGGCCAGCAATCGCCTATATACTGGTGGTCCTTTTGATTGGTTCACGCCGTTCTCTATCGCTTGTGGTATCGCGCTCATCATTGGCTATGCGCTACTCGGTTCGACGTGGTTGATTATTAAGACGGAACATACCCTGCAAGTATGGGCACGTAAAGTCTCTGGTTGGATGCTAAGTGCTTTAGTAGTGGCGATGATCGGCGTCACGATGTTTATGTACTTCTCAGATATCAAAGCGCTTGAAGGTTGGTTCAGCTTCCCAGGTCTGCTCTATCTTGCACCGATGCCAATTATCGTCGTGCTGTTATTCTTCTTGATGCGTAAAGATTTGACTGGCGAGCGTGAATATCGTCCATTCTTATTGACTGTCGCGCTATTCTTGATGGGTTATATCGGGGTTTGCTTTGCAATATTCCCATATATCGTACCGTATCAAATGACAATTTATGAAGCGGCGGCAGCGGATACTTCGCTATCCTTTATGCTCATTGGTGCTGGTATTATGCTGCCAATTATCTTGAGTTATACCGCGTTTGCCTATTACACGTTTAAAGGTAAAACCGACCACGAGCACATGTATTAAGAATAAATAGTGATTAATAGCTCACAGCTGCCGTAAGTCATTATGGTAGCTAAGCCTAACCAGCTGATTTAAACGCTAACTAGGAGTTGAATATGAAAAATCTCACTAAAAAACAATCGCAATGGGCATGGTTCATTGGCTTATATCTGGCAGGTTTTTTGACTATTTTTATCATTGCACAGTTAATTAAACTGGCAATGGGCGTTTAAAACGTATCCTTTTACCTACATTTCTATATCCATAAAAAAGCAGCGCTGAATATTTAATACTCAGCGCTGCTTTTTTATTTGTTTTAATTGTCACTATCATAAAGATTGTGACTATGATAAAGACAGCTTATGCGCCGCAATGGTTATCGACGCCGTGACTTTCTATATAATCATTGACTTGCGTTAGGCGCTCGGGTGTACCAACATCTATCCAATTGTCTTTAATCACTTCAGCGCTAATTTGGAACTTTAGCATTGCCTGTTTTAGTAGTGGCGCAAGTGGCGCGGGCTGCCCTGATACTAAGCCATCGACCAGTCTAGGTGAGATGACACTGATACCGGCAAAGGTATATTTATCGGCATCAGCAATAGGCTGTTCGCTTGCCAGTCCATTATTGATAGCAAAATCTCCACCATTATTATGCTCAGGATTGTCAATTAATAATAAATGAGCCAGCTGGTCAGGACCCAACTTATAGTCCTGCAACTGAGCAAAATCATAGGTCGTCCAAACATCAGAGTTGACTAAGATAAAGGGCGCATCTTGCAGCTTGCCTGTTTGTAGCGCACTAAAAATCCCGCCAGCCGTTTCAAGCGGCTCATCGTCTTCTACTGACCAATGCAGCGTGACGCCATATTGGCCACCATCGCCCAATGTCTGCATCAGCTTATCCGCAAGCCATGACGCATTGATAGTAATATCAGTAATGCCAGCAGCTTGTAGCGCTTTGATATGCCAGACAATCAGTGGTTGCCCGCCGACTTCAACCAAAGGCTTTGGCGTTTCAAGCGTTAGCGGACGCAGGCGTGTACCCTTGCCAGCTGCCAAAATCATTGCTTGCGTTATTACTGACATACACGCTCCTTATCGTTGGCTGTATTACTGCCTATTTTTAATTTTTGACCGTTTTAGACTAAGTAAAAGCAGCTGATATTCTTAACCACTTTTAATTTAATATTGGGGTTTAAATGTATTGTTGCACAAATTTACTTTGATAAGCAGGCAAGATAACCTCTCGCAACCATTCGTTAAAAGGCTTAACTGCTTGCTTCATATCCGGATTACCGTATTCTGCAAGCCATTCTAGCTCAAAAATCAGGTCACGCATGACTTTTGGAATATTGGCTAGATAGCGATTTTTGCCATCACGTTCAAATAAACGAATAAAAATACCCAACACTTTTAGATGCCGTTGTACGCCCATGACATTCACATCATTTTCAAACTGAGCCGCATTATCAGCGGTCAAAAGCCCTGCATGTTTTTGCAATTGCCAACAATCCTGTACCCAGCTCGTCACTTGGCTCTCTGGCCATTCTACATAGGCGTCTCGTACTAACGATACCAAATCATAGGTATACGAGCCCACTACCGCATCTTGAAAATCAATGACGCCTAAGCGCGTATGATCTGCTTGGTCTTGCATGAGATTACGACTGTGATAATCACGATGCACAATGACCTGCGGCTGCGACAAAATTTCAGCTATTAAGGCAGATTTGAGGTTTTCCCATAGCGTCTGTTCAAGCTCTACGCCAATATAAGGGATAAACCATTCGCTAAACAAATCCATCTCACGGTTCAACAGCGCCGCGTCATAATCTGGTAATTGATAGTCGGCTTTTGCAGTTGCCACTGGTACCGCTTGTAGTGCCACCAAAGTACGCATCGCCAATTGATAATAATCGTTAATCTGAGTAGGCGGCGCATCTACCAACAGATGAGCAAACTCTACCGCTCCAAAATCTTGTAATACCAAAAAGCCTTTTGCTATATCTTGGGCAATTAGCGTCGGGACATTGATTGCTGGTGACATCAGCTTTGCCACATTAATAAACTGCTGCAACGCCTCTTGTTCATCAGCAGAATCCATGACAATATAGCGCGCGCTTTCTACACCATCATCATCTAATAGCTGGATACGGTGATATTGGCGTGCGCTGGCGTCACCGGGCAGACTATCAAGAATAAATGGTTGATTAGCAAATACTTCTTGCAGCCATTGTTCTAACTGCTGCTGTCGAGTAGCGGGTACGCTAGGTTCTAACATGGTTTTATCGGTCATAAGAAACATCGCAGGTTAAATATCAGTCGTAAACGACTAAAGTAGTGATAAGTGAGGCAAATAGTTGTTAAAATAGGGAGCGCTTGGCTTACCTTAACAATCGGCTCTAAGAAAATTAATCAATGTATATTTATAAATCTGCTTAAAGTAAGTCTGTATATATAAGCTACTAGCTATAACTTACTATCTGGGCTAGCTATTAACTAAGCTCGGCCAGTTTATTGAGCTATATTATAAATTTTGCTAAATAGTGTAGCTGATTTGGTTTTTTTTGACTATGATTAGTCGTCATTATATATAAAACGTTCTGATTTTCGAGATTATCATATAAATTACTGGTTTATTAGCCGCTAAATATCGCTAAAATACCCAAAGTGATTTAATGATCGCAATCCAATAGGCTCTACAATCATACATAGGTGTGCCCTTGTTATATTCTCCGCTTTACCAAAGCATCCGTTTGATTTTATTTGGCGCCTTAAGCTTATCTAGCTTGACTGTCAGCGCCGCTATTAATAGTAATGATGCACAGATAAATACGCAGACCACTGAGCCGTCAGCGGTTAACAGTGCTAGCGCCTATGAGCCAAAAGTAGCGGCTGACGTCAATAACGATCTCAATGACAACATTAATAGTGTCAATCAAGACATCAGTTATCAAAAGGTACAAAGGCAAAATTCTGGCTTTGATAATGCTTTAGATAGTAACACTATCGATATCACGGAAATTAATGACAGTATTGATGCAACTGATAATAATCAAAATAATGCCGCTGCGCCAGTAAATAGTGCTGCTACAGCTGAAACTAAAGCCGATAACCGCCAGGTTAACGACAGTGATGAAAGTATTCAAGAAAGTCTCAGACGCTTGGCAGAATTTTATGAATTAACGCCTGAAACTGATCCTGCAACGTTAAATAATAATAGCAATGCTAATGTAGCAGATAACAACCAAAATGATATTCAAAATACGTTTACCGCGCGAACCATTCCGGCGGTAGGCAACGACTTAAAGCTGCTGCCAAATAGCGTCGATAGTGCCCAACGCTGCGAAGGTCAATGGGTTTACCCAAAGAAAAATCCCAATTATCAGCGAGCAGTCAATGAAACCGGTGCAAGCAACGGTCAGCCAGCACCCAATCTAAATGGCATTCCCAACAATCAAGCACCGCTGTTTGCAGAATCTGACTATGGCTACTATGATAATGTCGATTATGCTGAGCTATCAGGTAATGTGATTGTTGATCAAGGTACGCAGCATATCGAAGCGGACAAAATTATTATAGACTTGAATAACAATGTAGCAGCCGCGCAAGGTAAAGTGATGTTTACCGATCAAGCTACGGGGAATGGCAATCAATCTTCTATTCCATCCCAAGCTGGCAATGCTCAAAACAGCAGACCTTACAACAACAATATTCAAAATAATAATGCGAGCCTCACTGACAAAGCCTCAAAAGGTGGACTTATCGGTGTCGCAGACAGTTTAAATTATAATACTGAGACTGGGCAATCAACCGCTAGCGATGTCGCTTTTGCCAGCGTAGAATTACAAGCACATGGCTATGCCAAGCGCCTAAATCGACCTAATGAGACACAGTACGAGCTCGACGAGGTAATGTTTAGCACCTGCCCGCCTACCAATCGTAAATGGCAGTTTGATGCCAAAAGTATCGACTTAGATACGGAAACGGGTCGCGGTGAAGCTTATAATACGACTTTTCGTATTGCCGATGTGCCGGTATTCTATTTACCCTATTTTAACTTTCCTATAGACGATCGGCGCAGTAGTGGGTTTTTATTACCTAATGCTAGTATCAGTAGTGAAAGCGGTCTTGAAGTTGATGTACCTTATTACTTTAATTTAGCACCCAACTATGATGCAACCCTTAATACCCACGTCTATACCAACCGTAACCCGATGCTCTCAGGTGAGTTTCGCTATTTGACTGAAGATTATGGCGAAGGTATTTTTAACGGCTCATATCTGCCTAATGATAAAAAGTATGACGGTGAAGATCGCAGCAGCTTATTTTATGATCATTATTGGGCATCTAAAAGCATTCCGCGTCTAAGTGGCGATGCAAAATACAGCTACGTATCTGATGCGGACTATCTCAACGACTTTGATACTTTAGGTTTGTCAGACAACACCTTAAACCTACCACGCCGTGCGCGAGTAAATTATTATAATGACTATGTCAATGGTGAGCTAAAGGTAGAAACTTTCCAAACGCTGGATGCCATTACCAATAGTGGGCAACCCTTACAGGATAAAGATAAGCCTTACTCGCGTCTGCCGCAGCTCACACTGGACTATCGTCTGCCATGGGCAAAAAGCTTTGATATCACAGGGGTAAGTGATACCGCTTATTTTAAAAAGTCTATCGATGATGGTTCTGAAAATGAAAAAAGTGGTACGCGAATTTATAATAAGCTCAGCGCCGTTTACCCTATGGAAAAATCTTGGGGTTATATCAAGCCAAAACTCAGCTTACAGCATCTGTATACCTCTTATGATGAAGACAGTTTAGCAGACAACGACCTAAATAAGGACGATGGTAGCCAATCGGTATTTGTACCGCAAGCCAGTATTGACGCGGGTCTGCATTTTTATCAAGCAGGCTCACCTTTTGGCGCGTTTGATGATACTTTGGGTGGTTATCGATTACTCAGTCCGCGCTTAAAATACACCTACTCGCCGTATAAAGATCAAAATGAGATTCCTAACTTTAATACCCGTATTGCCTCTATCAATTACGAGCAACTGTTTTCTGATAGTTGGTTTTTAGGACATGACCGTTTGCAAGATTTGCATGCTTTTACACCGGGTATTAATTATCGTTACATCGACGCAACGGGTGTGACACGTTTTGATGGTAGTATCGCAGAGCAGTTTTATATCGACGATGGGCGTGTGACCCTTGATGACGAAAAACCTGTATTAACTTCATCGTCTTCAGGAATGGTATGGGATACGAGTACTCAGCCTTATAACAATGTCTGGATCGATATGAGCGGTGCGCTTACTAATAACTATGATTTAAACTACATCACTACTGAGCTACGTTATCAGCCATCTGATAACAGCTTATTTAACGTCGGTTTTGTGAAGCGTATGCGTGATGAAAACACTGACCAATTACCTTTGTCAGCGTTTACCGCCTCAGCGGTTTTCCCGATCAATAATAACTGGCGCGTATTGGCGCAAGGTCAGTATGATTATAATCGTGATAAGATGCTCGATTCGTTAGTTGGTGTCGATTATGAGGATTGTTGTTTCGGTTTTGCCGTTTATGGTCGCCGTTACTATAATGACTTAAATATCAAAGACAAACCGACGCAAGCGATTATGGCAGAAATCAGACTTAATGGTCTTGGTAGCGGTAGCAGCCGTTTAACGCGCTTACTTTCTGACAAAGTGTTAGGATTTGAGCCCGTTCAAAGCGCCTGGAAGGATTAATAAAGTGTCGTTTATACGATTATATTCACGTATGATTGATGACGTTATTTATAGAGTAGTATTTGTGCTATAACAGCATATAACAGTGTTTGTACCCTATTTATTATAGACAACCTTAGCCGCTACTTTAATTAAGAGTATCGTCAATAGGCTTAACCGATTACCATCCGATGCAATGACATTGATGAGGAGCATCATGAGATTTTTTTCTTTACGTCAAACCAGCCGAGCTGTATTAGTTGCTATGAGTGTGACTGGTGCTATTGCCCTAAGCCTTAGTGCGCAAGCAGCGACCGTTAAGCCTGCAAAAGCGCAAGCCTCTCAAGCAAATGTCGCAGCTGGACAAAATAGCGTGAATCGTTTGACGCCTGCCAATAGTACAGACGGCATCATTGCATTGGTCAATGAAAATGCGATCTTAAAAAGTGATTTAATCGCTGCTATTGCGCAAACCCAAGCACGTGCGCAAGCGGCTGGCGAACCGATTGCCAATTCAGCCCAGCTGCAGTCTGAAGTATTAAACGCCCTTATCTTGCGCGAATTACAGTTAACCATGGTCAAACGTGTTGGATTAAATCCTGATGAAGCAGCCATCAATCAACGCTTGGCTCAAATTGCCCAAGCGGAAGGACTAAATAGCATTAGTGAACTGCAGCAACGTTTGGACGCTGCAAAACCAGGTAGCTATGCTACTCTGCGCGCGCAATTGATTGAAGATGCGGCTATCCAAGCTTTGCAACAACGCCAAATATCTAGCCGCGTGCGCATTAGTGAGCAAGATATCGATGCCTTTTTGGCCTCTCCTGAAGCTAAGCGTTTAAGTCAAAGCGAATATCAAACCGTTCATGTCCGTATCCCCTATATGGATGATTACAGCCGCTTGTCAGAAGCTCAGCGTAATGAGGCACTAAAAGTCGCGCAGCGTCTACGTACACGATTACAAGCACCAAATGTTGATGTAATAGAAGCTATCGCAGCAAGTCAAGGCAGCTATCCCATTCAGTTGCAAGGTGGCGACATGGGTTTCCATAAAGCAGCAGCTTTACCGACTGAACTGGCAAGCGAAATCACCAAGCTTGAGGTCGGCGCAGTGAGCGCGCCACTCATAACCCCTGAAGGCATTGATATTATTAAACTGGCTGATAAAAAATCCAGTGATACCATGCTAGTACCGCAGTGGCATACGCGTCATATCTTAGTCAAAGTCGATGAGTTGCAAACAGATGCGCTTGCTGAACAAAAAATCAATGACCTCTATGCCCAATTACGTAGTGGCGCTGATTTTGCTGGTTTAGCATCGACTTATTCAGATGATTCCGGCTCAGCAGGACGCGGTGGCGATTTGGATTGGGTTGGTGAAGAGCAAATGATTGGTCCGTTTGAAGCGATGATGAAAAATACCGCGGTCGGCGATTATTCTGCACCATTCAAAACGCAATTTGGTTGGCATATCTTAAAAGTTGAAGGTAAGCGTCAACAAGATGTCAGCGATGAGTACCGTCGTAATATGGCACGCCAAGCGCTATATCAGCGTCTTGCCCCACAAGCCAAAGAAGACTGGCTACAAGAACTACGCGCCGGCGCTTACATTCAGGTACTTGGTTAGTTAGTATTAAGTTAACCAAATATTAGTTAAAGTATTTTATAAAGAAGGGTATATGCCAATGCATATGCCTTTTTTTAATCTGGATCATTTGTTAAAAGTACGATTGTTTATGAGATAAGTTCTACCTTGGAGTTTTAATCCGTTAACGCCTCTATTAACAGTTGCAAAAAGCTTTAAATATATATAGAAATCACAAACAAAGAAAAGCCCCGAACCTAGGGCGATGGGTTCAGGGCTATGGCGTTTCATATTGTTGTTATTATCTCTTCCGTGTTGACTCATCCTAAGTCATAAACAGTAACTTATAAGACAGCGGGCTGACCTGTGCTTTTATGGCTACTGTCTCAACACTGCATCCTTGCGTATCCTTGTGTTGATGATTGTATTCTAGGCCAATTTATGCGAGACGACTAGAGGCTAAAGACCTTATTTGACGTAAGCATTTGCTTACGTCGCAAGTGCTTTTTATCAGCATTTTATCTAGATACTACAACCTTCTTAGCAATCGCTCTTCTATTCTGCTTCTGCGTGCTCTTTTGATACTTTGCAGCCTTCTTTCTTGCCGGCTTCAATGGTGTTTTTTGCCTCTTTGACATCCTCTGCTTTTTCGGTGGGCGCATTGTCTTCTTGTTTACTCGCCTGCTCTGGCTCATATTGTAGGGTCGTCATTACCGGAAAGTGATCAGAGCCAATAGACGGCATGCGCTTGATATCGACCACCGTAAAACAAGCACTGTGAAAAATATGGTCTAGAGCCCAGCGTAAAAATGGGTACTTAACGTGAAAGGTATTGATAAAATGCCGTCCGATACGTGGGTCTAGCAAGCCTGAGATACGCTGAAAACGACGGGTGGTTTTTGACCAAGCAACATCGTTTAAATCACCCGCCAATATAGCGGTTTGGTTATTCTCTTTAATATGTTTTCCAACCATCAGTAGCTCGGCATCGCGAGTCGTAGATTTATCCGCTTCTGTCGGACTTGGTGGCATCGGATGTAAGCAGTATAACCAAATTATTTGTCCGCTTTGCAAGCGCATCTGTGTATGAATAGAGGGTATGTCATCTATAATCAAATACTTTACTTCAGGATTTATCAGCTCAAGCTTGGAATACAGGTGCATCCCGTATAGATTGTCTAATGGCACTTTTACCGTATACGGATAATCTGCTTCAATTTGATTGAGCGCTGTTTCCCATTTCTCATCCGTCTCTAAAGTAATTAAGATATCAGGCTGTTTATCTTTGACCAACTCAATCAGTTTTTGGGTTTCATCATTCGGCGTCAATACATTTGAAACCATGATTTTTAACTGACAGTCCTGAACTTCCGGCTTATCAACGGCGTTTTTTACTTCTTTTTTCCACAGTTTGGTATAGGGCAATACCATACGCAGCTGAAAGGCTAAAGTAATGCTCAAAACGATAAATAGCAGCCACTGCCCCAGTTGCCATTCTGTGCCAAATACCAGCATACCAACCCATGCAATGATACCCAATATCATAATTTGAATACGTGGAAACTCAACACCGCGCACCCACCAATGATCAAGTGGTAACCAGCCCCAAATGGTGACAAATGCGATTAGTCCCGCCAACCACTGTGCGCCATAATATAATAGGGAGAAATCCATAATATGTATCGACCGTTTATTAAATGAATGGCTAAGCCAATGATGGTATTGATTAATTGTTTTTACTAGGGCGCGTCCTCATTTTAAAAATGGTGATAAAAATGAGATAAATTGCAGCCAAACAAGGAAAATAGTGCAGTTAATATCGGGATATTACCCAGCTATTTGACGAAGTTTGGCAAAATTTAGCCATTTTTAGACCATTTAGATGTCTATCGATTGAATTGAGGACAAGCCCGAACTGATATTAAATTTATTTAATGTCTTTGCTATCCAAATTGTCGATATTTAAACTTTTAATATCAACGTTAATAGCCGCTGCTTACTTTAGCATTTCATGACAGCAGCGCCTACTATTGAAGATAAATTACGTTATAGTCACTATAAAAAGTTACAATCTAAACCTCTCGTTAGAATATGAACCTATTAATAGAGCACCCTTTTACTAAGTAACTATTTCCATAAGTAGTCAGCTGCAGATTGGATAGCAAATCTGACTGGCATCGTTAACCAATCCATCACTCAATGTTATAATGAACATAGCGATAAGTGTATGAAAAACCCTGAAAGTTCTCTAAAAAACCTTGCTTTTTAGGGCTATTCACGGCATTGTTATCGGTTGACGATGCAACAATTTATTGTAAAAAGGATTAAGTTTCATGAGTAATTTAACAGTAGGCTTGGTAGGCTGGCGCGGTATGGTCGGGTCAGTATTAATAGAGCGTATGCGTGAAGAAAAAGACTTTGACGGTATGACACCGGTGTTTTTTTCAACCAGTAACGCGGGCGGCGACGCACCAAGCTTTGATGGTATCAAGACCAGCCAACTAAAAGATGCTCATGATATTGAAGCACTTGCTGCTTGTGATGTGATTATTACCTGCCAAGGTGGCGATTACACCTCAAAGGTTCATCAACCACTCCGTGATAGCGGTTGGACTGGCTACTGGATTGATGCGGCAAGCACCTTACGCATGGAAGACGACAGCATCATCATTCTTGATCCTGTTAACCGCAGCGTCATCGATAGTGCGCTTGCAAATGGTAAAAAAGACTTTATCGGCGGTAACTGCACCGTGTCACTGATGCTAATGGCTATCGGTGAGCTGTTTAATAAAGGCTGGGTCGAATGGGTCAGCGCCATGACGTATCAAGCAGCAAGTGGCTCTGGTGCGAACAACATGCGCGAGTTAATCGAAGGCATGGGCGTACTCCATGATGCTGTCAAAGATGAGCTTGCCAATCCTGCCAGCGCCATCCTTGAGATTGATAAGAAAATCGCTCAGACTCAGCGCTCAGACGATTTCCCTAAACAATACTTTGGCGTACCATTAGCGGGTAGCTTGATTCCTTATATCGATGCGCAATTAGAAAATAAACAGTCTCGTGAAGAATGGAAAGGTGGCGTTGAAACCAATAAAATCCTTGGCAACTCTGAAACAGATAAGATTGCTATCGACGGCATGTGTGTTCGCGTTGGGGCGATGCGTTGTCATGCACAAGGCTTAACAATTAAGCTTAAAAAAGACATTCCATTAGAAGAAATTGAAGCGGCATTGAAGAATAGCGGTAATGAATGGCTAGACGTGGTGGAAGACGATAAAGAAGCCACTATGAACCGTTTGACGCCCGTAGCCGTGACTGGTACTTTGACGGTTGCATTAGGACGCCTGCGTAAGCTTAATATGGGACCTGAATACCTCGGCGCGTTCACTGTCGGCGACCAGCTGTTATGGGGCGCAGCAGAGCCATTACGTCGTATGTTAAATATCATCCGTGAGCAAAACCGCTAAATTAATGGGCTTAATCTTAAATTAGAGAAAGACAGCGCTTGCTGTCTTTTTTTATGGAAAAATTTTCGTTAATAATGGGTTATTTTGCTTGATAAGCGATCATTACTTCATTGCGGCGCATAAAAGGTAATGTCCAAGGGGGATTATAACGTGCCAGTTCTGGTGTGCCTATTATGTTTAATTTTTGCATTTGCATCCAAGACTGCAATTCTGCTGTTTTTGCAGCTACCTTTTCAGCACCAGCTAGCCCTGAGAATTTGATAACACCATAAGTCTGCGGCGGCACTTCGATAATTGTGATGTCTGGATTATTTGGCTTCGGTAACGTTTGCATACTATATTGGCTTGGCATAGTAAATTGTACGCGCCATTTACCATCGTTTTGTTGCTGGTGCTCTTGTTTAATAGACACTGGTGCTGTCATAGCAATTTTTTGCGACCCTCCATTTTTCTTGGTTGCAGATTGCTTTGCTTCAAATTGCATGGCTACGGGCGCTGTCGTGCTAATTTTACTACTCTCGCCACTCGGCGCAGTATTATTACCGAATATATAATCCGCTAATATCTTAAATCCTGCACGACTAGCCGCATCTTGGTCACCAGACACCCAAGTTTGCGCCACCAGCTGACTCTCATAGCGACGTAACTCAAAGTCTTCGGTCTGTTTTAGTACAGTATATTTCGGCTCTTCGGTTGCCATAGCTACTCCTGATAGTAATAACGCACTGGTTAATAATACGCCACTTAATAGCGTTCTATTCAATACCGTTCCATTCAAAAGCGAATGTTTCGATGATAGGTAGCTTGCTTTGCTCATACTTTCTCTCCGCTGTGCAAAAATAGCGTTCAATACTCTTAAATTTGCAGCAGTTATTCATTTACTGTAGCAATTACTGGGCAAAGTTGTCTGTGTATTTTAGTTATATTCCTCTAATAGAAAATACTAATTTTTAACCCTATGATTTATATGCTGAGGCTATTTTTATAATTGCTTTTCCTATCTATGCAGATTATCTGACGCATAAATATCGTAGTCCCCAAAAACGCCCGATAATGCTATAATTGGCGTTATTTTCTTAGCTTAAATAGCGGTTAACTTATGCAATTTGTCTTACATAAAACGGCCAGCGGCATTACGCGTGCGCGCCGTGGTACGGTTCATCTCAATCATGGTGACGTGCAAACGCCAGCCTTTATGCCAGTGGGTACTTACGGTACCGTTAAAGGTATGCTACCTCGTGATATCGAAGCGATTGGCGCGGATATTATCTTGGGCAATACTTTTCATTTATGGTTACGTCCGGGTACGGATATTATTGATAAATTTGGTGGCCTGCATAAATTTATGCATTGGGATAAGCCAATCTTGACTGATTCGGGCGGATTCCAAGTATTTAGTCTGGGTGCAATGCGTAAAATTACCGAAGAAGGCGTAACTTTTAAATCGCCTATCGATGGTGCCAAAGTCTTTTTATCACCAGAAAAATCGATGCAGATTCAGTATAGCTTGAATTCAGACATCGTCATGCAATTCGATGAATGTACGCCCTATCCTGCCACTCATGACGGAGCTAAAAAATCATTGGAGTTGTCGCTACGTTGGGGACAGCGCTGCGTCGATGAGCACAAAAAACTTGGTAGTACCAATGCGTTATTTGGTATCATCCAAGGCAGTATGTATGCCGATTTGCGTAAGCAATCACTTGAAGGCCTGCTCGAGATTGGCTTTGATGGTTATGCGATCGGTGGTCTGTCTGTTGGCGAGCCAAAGGAAGAGATGATAGAGGTTCTAGATTACATCGCCAATGATATGCCAGCTGATAAACCGCGCTATCTGATGGGTGTTGGTAAGCCTGAGGACCTCGTTGAGGGCGTACGCCGCGGTGTCGATATGTTCGATTGTGTCATGCCAACTCGCAACGCGCGTAATGGTCATTACTTTGTCACAGGTGATGCCGATAACGCGGGTGTGGTGCGTATACGCAACAGCCAGTACCGTACTGATGAAGGTCCGTTAGACCCTGAATGTGATTGCTATACTTGTCAGAACTTTAGCCGCGCTTATTTATCGCATTTGAATAAATGTAAAGAGATGCTGGGCGCACAGTTAGCGACGATTCATAATCTGCGTTACTATCAACGTTTGATGCAAGGTATTAGAGATGCTATCGAAGCGGATAAATTTGATGAGTTCGTCAATGAGTTTTATGCCAAGCGTGGACAAACAGTGCCTGAATTAAATTTGCGTTAATTGCTTTGAATAGATTCTGACTTAATAATAAACCTGTTATTAAAATATTTTAAGTACAAAAATGCCAGTCGGCTTAAACTGACTGGCATTTTCTTTTATAACTCTTAAAAACTTTAACGCTTATAATATTCTATGCTTAAAGATTTAAAAGTTATCATCTGGTACTTGACTCATTGGCACATCTGGATTGTTTCTTAGATGTATGATGGAAGCAATCAAACCGCCCCATATAAGTACCATTGAGATAATCATAAAAATAATAGCTGAAGTGCTCATAATAAATTCCTATTGAAATGTTAATCTACCTGCTAACTATTTAGTTCACTAACTAGCGCGCCTCATCAATGGCACGAGCTTTAGCATCTTCATCATCATGGACACCCTTCATACGACTTAGTATAAATGCACCTAGACCGAAGAATACAACTACACCCCAACCAAATAGTAATAGGATAGTTGAAGAATAACCTTCATAAGGTGTTTTAACCAAATCAATAAACTTAAGACCCAAAGCGATAGTCAGTACCGTTGGTGTAATAACAGTTAGCATGAATATCCAAGCACCGCCTAGTTTGACGCTAGAGATACGATTGCTATGAGCCAATAGACTTGGAATTTTATTACGGTTAAACCAAGTGACCAATACAATTGACATTAAACCACCAGCAACGATACCGATATTATTAGCAAAGTGATCGATGACATCTACTAATACCAATGAGCTACCAGTAGAGAATGCTGAGATAGAGATCACCGCACATACGCCACATATTATAGAAACCGCTTTTTTGCGTGACCAATCAAATTTTTCTTGGAAAGCAGAAATAGGTACTTCTAAAATACTGATGAGAGAGCTAATACCAGCAACGACTAAAGAGCCGAAGAATAAGAAACCAACGATATCGCCACTCGATCCCATAGTAGAAATGATTTTAGGAAAGACGAAGAACGCAAGTCCAACACCGCCGCTAGCAACTTCAGAGACATCTTGACCTGTTGATACTGCCATAAAGCCAATAGCAGCAAAGATACCAATACCTGCAATAAGCTCAAACGATGAGTTCGCAAAACCAACGACTAAGCCTGCGCCTGTTAGGTTTGTATTCTTTTTAAGGTATGAGGCATAGGTGACCATAATACCGAAACCTACTGATAGCGAGAAAAAGATATGTCCATAAGCTGCTAACCAGACGTTAGGATCTTTCATTTTCACCCAGTTTGGCTCAAAAAAGGCATTGAGGCCGACGATAGCACCCGGTAAATTAACTGCTTTGTATACCATAATGCCAAACAATACCAGCAACAATGGCAAACAAATTTTATTGGCAAGTTCCACACCTTTACGGATGCCACCAAACATAATTAATATAGATACTGCCCAAACGATGACCAAACCTATGAACATCTGTGGTACAAATACCGAGGTTAAATCTCCTGTATGTCTTACAAAGTCGCTGACAAAAAAGTTCGTGGTGTCTTCACCCCACTTTTGCCCGAACGAGAAAAACATATAACTGCCAGCCCAAACAATAACAGCTGCGTAATAAATAGCAATCACGAAAGATACTAGCGTCTGCCACCACCCTACAAACTGTCCAGATGGTGAGAATTTTTTATAAGCACGAGGCGCCGCCGTACGATATTTATGTCCTATAATATAATCTAAAAATAATAGTGGGATACCTGCTGTTAATAAAGCAATCAGATAAGGCACCATAAATGCCCCACCACCATTATCATAAGCCACATAAGGAAAACGCCATATGTTACCTAAGCCTACCGCCGATCCAATAGCGGCTATGATAAATCCAGTTCTACCAGACCAATTTTCCCTTTGCTGTGCCATGTAACACTCCTAAAATTTATCAATCATCTCTTCGATTATTTTCAGTATTTATTTTAAATGAATTGGAATAATCAAAAAGATCACAAATCAGCTGTGAGTTAAAATAAGTTGCTGTAACCTTACTACAGGCAATAAGTCAGTTTCTGCTAAGCAACTAAAAAAGTCAAGTAATCATAAATATAAAAAGCCATAACTATTAGTTATGGCTTTTTATATTTATGATTAGTATTTATAACATTTAGTTTTTATAATAAAAAACGTTTAAAATGTATTATCTATCTATTAAAACAGGATTTAGCGCACAACCCCACGACGACTTTTCTGTAGAGAATCAATAAGCAAAGCGATTTTAGGTTCTTGTGGCAACAGCTCTTCCTTCAATATCTCTAGCGCTTGAGGCGTCGTTAAACCCGAGCGATAGACAGTACGATACGCTTGACGCAGTACATCGATGGTTTCTTTAGACCAGTCTTTACGGCGCATACCTTCGACATTTAAACCATGCGCTTTTGCAGGATTACCAGATACCATGGTAAAAGCAGCCACATCCTTTAGGATAAGACTGGCGCCCCCTACCAAACTGTAATCATCAACGGTACAAAACTGATGAATACCTGAGTTACCACCGATAATTGTATGATTACCGATGGTTACATGTCCTGCAATACCGACATTATTGGCCAACACATTATGGTCTCCAATTAAGCAATCATGAGCAATATGGGTATTGACCATCAAAAGGTTGTGACTGCCAATTTTAGTCAAGCCGCCGTCTTGTTCGGTACCACGGTGCAAGCTACACGCTTCGCGAATGGTATTATGATCACCAATCTCAAGCCAAGTGCGCTCACCAGCGTACTTTAAATCTTGCGGGTCTTCACCGATGCTGGCAAACTGATAAAACTGATTGTACGCACCGATACGCGTCAGTCTTGCCACTACTATATGCCGATGCAAAACAGTATGTGCGCCAATGGAAACTTCGTCACCGACAATACAATAAGGGCCGATAATTGCAGTTTTATCAATCTTAGCAGACGGTGAGATGAGTGCTGTTGGATGGATCTGACTCATAATAAGGGCCTTTGTATCATCTGATGCGAGTAAATGGTAAAACCAATACGGCCAGTTTAGCCTTAGGAATTATCCTAATACCAGCTCTGTGTAAAAATGCGATTGTGCCTAACAAACCGGTTCTGTCTAAAATACAGATATAATTGTCATCATATTTATTGACGACAAGTTTTAGCTGCTTTTACCAATTAGCTAATCTTACCAACTTGTCCGCACAATTCGTCAGTGTATTCTATTGTTCCTGACGGGCAATCATAATTTGAGCACTAGCAGCAAGCTCATCTTCTACATGGACGGTACAATCAAATTTATAAATACCCTGCTTTTGCATCACCGTTTTGGCACGGATAATCAGCTGATCACCAGGAATAACTTGACGCTTAAAACGCACCTTATCCACTCCGGCAAACAGATACAGATAACCATCCTCTGCCGTCAATCCTGCGCTAATAAAACCAAGAACCCCCGACACCTGAGCCATTGACTCAACCATCAATACGCCTGGCATAATCGGCTGATCAGGAAAATGGCCATTAAAAAACTCTTCATTAATGGTCACATTTTTGATAGCAGTAATACATTCGCCAGGTGTACAAGATATCACCTTATCTACTAGCAGAAAAGGATAACGATGCGGCAGATAATGCTTCAGGGTATGATAGGTTAATGGCAGTGCTAAGCCTTGTTCAGCCAAGCTTTTAATATCTTCATCACTAGGTCTATCAATATCAGTCGTGCTCATAATGGCGCTTCCTTGCTATATCCTAAGCTTTGCTTTTTTAAGCATTGCTGTGTTTTTAAACTCTATAAATAATTGAATATCGTATTAATTAAGCACTTATTGTCAGGTATTAATATCGCTGTACTAGTCACGCCCAAGCTGGCGAAAACGTACCGCCGCACGGCGCCAATTGGCAGTTGGCATGGCGGCTGTTCCAGAAGAGTACGAGCCCGACTTTGTAATGGATTTGGTCACCATAGTCATGCCAGACAATGTTACATCATCGGTAATGTCAATATGACCGGTAATGCCAACAGCGCCACCGATAATGCAGCGTTTGCCAATAGTGGTACTACCTGCAATGCCAGTTTGCGCCGCAATGGCAGTACCGTCACCGATACGGACGTTATGGGCAACTTGTACAAGATTGTCAATAATAACATGATTGCCAATCACCGTATCGTCTATAGCGCCGCGATCAATACAGGTTTGGCTACCTATTCTTACATGGTCACCTATCACGACGCGTCCAAGCTGAGCGATACGCTCCCAACCTGTGATACTAGGATTGCTCGTAGGCGCAAAACCAAAACCTTCAGCCCCTATGCTAACCCCAGCGTGCAATCTAACATGATTACCAAGCACACAATCATGCCCGATTACCACTTGCGATTTGATCACACAATCGGTACCAATATTGCTATTCGCTTCGATGACCACATTTGCATCAAGTACACTACGTTCACCAATTTGTACCTTTTCACCAATGACACAAAAAGGTCCAATAGTCACCCCATTACCAATTACAGCGCTTTCGGCTATTACAGCGCTTGGATGAATACCACTCATCAAGGACTGATAAGCAAAAAGCTGACTGGCGCTAGCATAAGCCAAATAAGGCGCAGAAACGACTAATGCGATAGTATTTTGACCAACTTTGTCCTGATGTTCTGTAGTGGTCAGCACAGCCCCTGCCTGACTATTAGCCAGACTAGGAATATAATGCGGATTGGCTAAAAAACTTAATTGCTGCGGATTGGCAGTGGTTAAATTACCAATACCGTCTAAATGTAGACATAATTGCGCAGCGCTAAGTTCAGCCTTGTTAAGAACAGGCTGACGCTGCTCAATCCGAGTGATGAGTTGCTCAATCGTTATCATAATTGTTATTAGTATATTGCTATAAGTGTCAGTATGAATAAGATGGTCGCCAAGTTGAGATATCATCTTGGCGACCGCTAAAATTTAAATGACTTTTAATTTACTTATTTATATAAACCAAAGCAATTAAATGATTATACAGGGATTGGTTAGACTAAAAAGTGTTACCAATTTGGAACTGAACTTTTTCAGTCTCATCGCCTTCTTTATCACCGATAGGCACCGCGTAACTGAGTGAAATTGGACCAATTGGCGTATACCAAGTGACACCTAAACCAGCACTAAAACGCATCTTATTATCTTGGGTTAATAATGGTACACCGGTATCTTTTCCAGTAGCCGGATCGATAAAGGTACGATCTTCTTTATCGGTCGTATCAAATACCTGACCACCCTCAGCAAATATTACTGGACGTACTTGATCTGCCCAATCGCCTTTGAATGGCATTGGTAAAATCAGTTCGGTACCGAAGCTAACGAGCGCGTTACCCCCAATCTCTTCTGGTTTCAATGATCCTGGCTTATCACTAACCGCATCATAATAGCTTTGCGATTTAGGTCCTAGCGTTGACGCTTCATAGCCACGTACTGAACCATAACCACCGGCATAGAAGTTTTCATAAAACGGCAAATCATTACCATAACCAAGCTTAGTATAACCGCGCGCCACCCAATCTTTATAGATAGGTTGATAAATATTGCCACGATAAACCAGTTTCTGATAACTGGCATCACCAAGACCAATGGTTGCATCGACCGTATGGCTCATGCCTTTATTTGGAAATACTGGGCGATCTAACGTGCTGTAATCCCAGCCAAATAGTAAGTTATAGCTTTGATATTCATTTTTAAAGCCGGTACGACCAGAGAATTCGTTGTCATCATTATTATATTTCTCAAACGTACCGCCATCGTCAATAATTTGCTGGACGTTTGAGACACCAAGGCGGCTACCACCACGTACGGTCGTATTATCAATATTCACACCCGCACTGACGCGTTTGGTTTCATCAACAGGGTAACTATAGTTCAGGGTAGCACCATAAGCATCGGTGACATAGTTACTTACGTTTCTGTCATCGTACTTGGTTTCACGATAATAAGCGCTGACACCTTGTGACACGCCATTCTCTGTAAAGTACGGGTCAGTATAACCTAAGCTATAAGAATCGCGCGTCTCAGAACGTGATAGTGCTGCTTTCACACGGTTACCAGTACCCATAAAGTTATTTTGGGTCAAGTCTAACTGGAACGTTACACCGCCGCTTTGTGAGTAACCGGCAGCAATGGTTGAGCTACCAGAAGGCTGCTCTTCAACCACATAATTCACATCGACTTGGTCTGGCTGATTAGGTACTGGTTTGACATCGACATTAACGCCTTTAAAGAAACCGGTTCGCATCAAACGTGTACGTGACAACTGAATTTTATCACTAGAGGCAAGTGTGCCCTCTAACTGACGCATTTCACGGCGCAATACTTCATCTTGAGTTTTTATGTTACCCGTAAAGTTGATACGGCGAACATAGATAGGACGCGCAGGATCAATATAATAATCGACATCGACCACTTTGGTTTCATCATTAATACGCGGAACCGGTCTGATTTGCGCTAAATAATAGCCTTCATTGCCATAACGGCTCTTAAGAGCGGCCGTTGTCGCATCAAGTTTGGCTTGTGAATATTTTTCATTGGGCGCAAACGTGACCAGCTCTTTTAGCTCATTGTTATCAAAGGTTGGCTTACCTAAGAAGTTCACGTCACCAAACTGATATTGTTCACCTTCACTCAAGCTGACTTCGATAAACACACTGCTTTTATCTTCGCTGATATTAAGGACGGCATTGTCTACTGAAAAACGCACATAACCATCGTTTTGATAAAGCGCTTTAAGGTTTTCTAAGCTGGCTGCCAATTTCTCTTTGGCATAGCGATCAGACTTAGACAACAGACGTGTCCATGAAGACTCTTTTACTGCAAAGACGTCCTTAATCTGCTCATCACTAAAGTGCTTATTACCAATGATATTGATATCGACTACTTTAGCAGGCTTACCTTCAATAAAGCGCACATCCAGTTTTACGCGATTGCCATCTAGCAGCGTTTGGTCGACTTCAATATTGCTATTGTAA
Organism: Psychrobacter immobilis; assembly: GCF_904846175.1. Taxonomy (GTDB): domain Bacteria; phylum Pseudomonadota; class Gammaproteobacteria; order Pseudomonadales; family Moraxellaceae; genus Psychrobacter; species Psychrobacter immobilis_E. The sequence goes on from NZ_CAJGZM010000001.1 coordinate 596,216, forward strand.
TAACCTTGACTGATATATTGCTGTTGTAGCTCGTTGGCAACACCTTGCAAGGTAGCTTGCTTAAGTACATCGCCGACAGATAAGCCCGCGTTACCAAGCCCTTGCTCAAGCCCTTCTTTTGGGATGAGTTTATTCCCTTCAAAGTTTACTTCAGCGATGATAGGACGCTCGACAACATCAAAACGTAGCTTGCCACCTTCGACACGGCTTTGAATATCGGCGAAGTTTTCAGTCGCATATAGCGCCTTAATACTGGCAGCCAAACTACTATCATTAACCGTCTCACCCACCGTAATCGGTAAAACTGGATAGAGACTATCAGGAGTTAGGCGTTGTAGACCATTGAAACCGATGTCAGTGACCACAAATTCTGCAGCCTGAACCGGCATACTCATCATTGCTACAACTAACGGCAACCCAGCCGCGCTCATAAATAAAGGCGTACGCATAAACACTATCCGTCAATAAAAAACTTGCTTAAGTTAAGGTAAAAAGCACATCTTGTCCAGCCTATTTCGCACACAATCATTTATGCACTCATGGCAGACTCAGGACACTTTATATAAAACGCATCATAAAATAAACTAAAAAATGAAATTAGTATAGTAGCGATATTAGAAAATAAACGCCGTATTGCTCTCATTGTTTGCTCTAGAGAAGCACACAAGCATTAATCTATCGCACCTTGGTTATCAAAGTGCCGTATCTTTTGTCAAAACAGCCGACTGATATCATTACCAATTGCTAACACCATGAAACCTGCCAGCAAGAGTAAACCGATATTAAGACCTACCATTTGCACGCCTTCAGAGAGTGGTTTACCGCGTATCAGCTCAATAAGATAGTAGACAATATGGCCACCATCTAAAACTGGAATAGGCAAAAGATTCAATACGGCTAGGCTTAAACTTATTAAAGCTGCTGTCGATAATACCATCTGCCAGCTAATATCAAAGCTTTGTTTGGCAACTTTAGCAATGGTAATCGGACCTGATAAATTCTCTAAACCAATCATGCCAGACAGCATCTTACCCATTGAGCTAACAGTCATCACCGCTAACTGTTCTGTCTTCTGGAATGACTTAACCAGTGACTCGCCCGGACCATATACGACAGTGGTTTTGTAGGCATCAGGAATGACGATTTCAGACTCTGCCACCATAGCACCAATTTGCCCATAATCGTTACCTAAATTGTCTTTTTTACCTTGCGGCATAATGGATAACTGAACCTGTTCGCCGTCACGCAATACGGTAAAATTGAGCAAAGTTTCAGGACTATCGCGAATGACACGCGTGGCGCTGATCCAGTCTTTAATCTGTTCATCATTAATAGCAGTAATGCGGTCGCCCACCTTTAAGCCTTGACGACTGGCTGCCCCATCGGGCGTTAAATCGCCAACTATCGGTGCGATGTTTGGTTGCCACGGTATCATACCAAAGCTTGATAACGCATCTTTGCCTTGCGCAGCGCCTTGCATAAACTCTTTAACAGGCGCTTGGTAGGTCTTGGTTGTACCTTTATCTACTTCTGATTGCAAAGTAACGCTTACATTAGCCGTCTCGCCCATGCGCCCAGCAAGGCGATAATTAATACCTTCCCACGTTTGCACGTCATGACCATCAATCGCAACAATTTTATCACCAATAGGCAACTGCGCTATCGCCGCAGGAGTATCGGGTAATACTTGCCCTATCTTTGTCGCTAATTGCTCAGATGGGGTCATAAATAACACCCAAAACAGCACAATAGCGATGACAAAATTCATGATAGGGCCAGCCGCAACAACCGCAATTTTCTTCAGCGGATGCTGACGATTAAAGGCCAGATGCAACTCGTCTGCTGCGACTTCGCCTTCACGCTCATCGAGCATTTTAACATATCCACCAAGCGGTAGCGCCGAGATGCGATAGTCAATGCCGCTTTTTTTACTGGTCCAGCCAAAGAGTTTGGGACCAAAGCCGATAGAATAGGTAAGCACTTTAACACCACAAAGACGCGCAACAATGTAATGACCCCACTCATGCAGGGCGATGAGCGGACCTAAGACAAATATTGCCGCAAGCAGCGTTAATAAAAACGTCATCATCTTTTCTCAGTATTAGCTCTTAGTATTGTCTCTTAACATCGTTTATGACTATCACTTCTTAGCGCAATGCTTCGCGTACTTTTTAGCATCGCTTATCAACATCACTTTTTAACAGCATTTTTTCGCAGAACGTATCAAATAACTGGATTTTTATAGCTTTATGCCAACTTCGCCACCAGCGTATTAGTATGCTGGCGCGCTATTTTATCAATCGCCAAAATATCTTCAATATCGGCAGTCTCATCTAATACGGACACTTGTATCTCATCTAATACTTGCGCATTAATATCCGCAATATCAGTAAGACGAATTTGACCATTTAAAAAGGCTGCAACGGCAATCTCATTAGCAGCATTTAACACAATCGTGGCCTGCGTACCCGCTTGCATGGCCTGCCTTGCCAAACGCAAACAGGCAAATTTTTGCAAATCAGGCTCAATAAACTCTAAACCACTTAACGCAAATAAATCTAATGGCTGCGAGCCACTATAGATACGGTCAGGATAACTGAGTGCATGGGCGATGGGCGTCTTCATATCGGGACTGCCTAGCTGCGCTAAGAAGCTGCCATCGCTATATTCTACCATTGAGTGAATGATACTTTGTGGATGAATAACCACATTTATCTTATTTTCTGGCAAATCAAATAAATGGCAAGCTTCGATGAGCTCAAGCCCTTTATTCATCATCGTTGCTGAGTCAACCGATATTTTTTGTCCCATCGACCAATTAGGATGTTTGACCGCTTCAGCGACGCTAGCTTGCTGCATCTGTGCAAAAGACTGCTGCAAAAATGGCCCACCAGATGCCGTCAACCATAATTTGCGTACCCCATGATTAGGCTTGTGAATTTGGGTATTGTCTTGTTGAATCGCTAAAGGTAAACACTGAAAAATGGCATTGTGTTCTGAATCTAACGGTAACAAGGTCGCATGATGCGTTTTAACCGCATTAATCATGACTTTCCCTGCCATAACCAATGCTTCTTTATTGGCCAATAAGATGCGTTTACCTGCGCGTGCGGCAGCTAAAGTAGAAGGCAGACCAGCTGCGCCTACGATAGCCGCAACCACGGTATCGGTTTGCGGGTCGGTCGCAATATCGACCAGCCCTGAGGCGCCACCTACCACATCGATATTTAAACCCGCGGCGCTAAGACGCTGAGCAAAATCATCGACCGCTGCTGTCGGTACACTAACGCGTTTTGGCGAAAATTGCTGGCAAAGCGCCAATAACTTATCTAAACGGTGGTAGCCTGATAAGGCATAAACTTCATAGTTCTGTGGTTGCGCCGCTAAAATTGCTAACGTGCTATCGCCAATCGAGCCTGTCGCGCCTAGTACGGCGATGCGTTGGGTCATAACCATCTGTGCCTATAATACGGTGAAATTAAATGAGAAGTAAGGAAAATAGATTAAGGTATAAGAATTAATAATAGGCAGCTTAGTCGCTATCAAATATATAAGCCTTAGCTGTTTTTATATTATTTTTAGTCTGATAGCTTTTTATTCTTAGACTACTTATTGTTATACGACAATTAAACCAAGCTGCTGTATCGCCCAAAAGCCCAGTGCAAATATCGGTGTGGCAGATAGCAGCGAATCAATGCGGTCCAGAACCCCACCATGCCCCGGTAAAATTGTTCCAGAATCTTTAACGTCAGCACGGCGTTTGAGCATCGACTCAAACAAATCGCCCAATACGGACGCTAAAATTGTCAACGCCGACAAGGCTACAAAAGCGATTAATGGAACACCAGTCAATTGTAGTTTAAAGACACTGATGACGATGACCACAAGCAAGCCTGTGATTAATCCGCCTGCCAGCCCTTCCATACTTTTATTGGGTGAAACATTTGGCGCCATCTTACGGCGACCGAACTTACGCCCAACAAAGTAAGCGCCACTATCGGCACACCAGACTAGTAAGAATACATACAATAGCCACCATGCTGATAGCTGCCATAAGTAAAACATGGCAGTAATGGCGGCAGTTAATATAACCGCACCCATCAATGCCAGTTTCTTACCGTACCAGTTGGTATGAGTGGGAAATACTCGTACCCAAGACAGCGCCATAAGCCAGATGAGAAGTGACGCCACCCACCAAAATAGCCAAGTGACTTTAAACATCAGCGATACGATGGTCAGTGCTAAAACCAAGAGTACAAATAGTGCAGGCTGCTGCCATTTCGGCATCAGTTTGGTCCATTCGTGGGCAGCGATAATGACACCAAGCGCTAGCAGCGGTGCAAATAAAATAGGGGTTTGGCTCGCAAACATTGCAATACCAACGATAATAACGAGAACAATTGCCGTCTTAATTCGTTGCCACATACTTATCGAGCCTTATATAACGAAGAATGTTTGGTCAAAATACATCATAATCATAAACTATAACAGTGAGCCACAATCATGAATCATAAGAATGAATCACAATCAGGCATTATGCCAGTGAACCATAATAGCCCATTAGTCATGATTACCGCTCATTAAAACAGCTTATCATTAACCAAACAAGTGTAATTCAAATTACTAGAACTTCTTAACCTATCATTTTTACAGTCTCTATTGCTTGCGCTCGTCTTAATGAGTTTGTTGCTCGATCACTACTTGTTCGCTGGTTTTGCCAAAGCGTCTTTGGCGCTGAGCAAATTCTGCTATCATTGCAGCCAGCTCTGCTACTTTAAAATCTGGCCACAGTGTTTGGGTAAAGAACAATTCAGCATAGGCAGATTGCCATAATAGGAAGTTCGACAGACGGTACTCACCGCCCGTACGTATCAACATATCGACCGCTGGTGCGTCGGCTAATTGGACATATTCACCGAGCATCTCTTTATTAATATCTTCCGCGCGTAAATTACCCGCTTCGACTTGCTTGGCTAACTGTTTGGCGGCATGGGCAATGTCCCACTGACCGCCATAACTAATAGCAATGACTAATGTCATAGCTTCAAAGTCAGCCGTTTTTGCCTCAGCATCTAGCATCAAAGCTTGCAAAGCTTCACTAAGCTGGCTGCGATCGCCAATAAAACGCAGGCGAATGCGATATTTGAGCATACGCGGCAATTGCTCATTAATCGTTAAGCTCAACAAATGCATCAGCAGTGCAACCTCACTCGGTGGACGTTGCCAATTTTCACTAGAAAATGCAAAGACGGTTAGTACTTCAATACCCGTACTGACACAGCATTCGACTATAGGATCTAGTGCATTTTTGCCAGCGATATGCCCTTGACCTTGACCTAAATGATTGATTTTACCGTAACGGTTGTTGCCATCCATGATAACAGCGATATGACGAGGAAGAAGAGCGGGAGTTAAAGCATCTGGAATAGACATAGGCTAACTTGCTTGTTATTTGGGTAAAGTGATGGTACGCGAACTAAATTTATGCCTTGCAACAATTATTGCCTATTTGCCAAAGCAATTATTAACAGACTTAGACGTATTAAAAGACATATACGTATTAAAAAATCTTGTATATAAGGTTTATGGCAAAATAAAAGCTTAATTTCTTATAAAGCAATAAACAGCCAATCACCATTTAGTATTGGCTGTTTTTTATAGAAAAATATGAATAGCATATCGTCTTCAATTGAAGAAGAAAGGTATCGCTTACACTGCCATCAAATCACTTTCTTTTTTGCTTAAGCGGCTATCGATAGTCTCAATATATTTATCAGTGATTTTTTGAATGTCATCACTGGCGCGGCGCTCATCATCTTCTGAGATTTCTTTCTCTTTCGCCAAATCCTTAATATCATTCATCATATCGCGGCGGATATTACGGATAGAAACGCGGCTGTTTTCAGCTTCGCTACGGGCAAGCTTTTGCATATCGCGGCGTGTGTCTTCAGTCAATGCTGGCATCGGTACACGAATCACGTCAGCGGTCATCGGGTTCAAGCCCAAGTCTGCTTCACGAATTGCTTTGTCAATCGCTTGTACCATAGTACGCTCAAATGGCTGCACCAATAGCGTGCGTGAATCTTCGACGTTGACACTCGCCACTTGATTCAGTGGCGTATCTGCGCCGTAGTAGCTGACCATCACACCAGATAACATACCTGGATGGGCACGACCAGTACGTACTTTACTAAAGGTGCTCTCAAGCGCTTCTAGCGTCTTTGCCATGCGCGCTTCGCCGTCTTTCTTAATCTCATTAATCATTACGTATCCTTATTTATCGCGAGCGACAAATCATTCATTGCTGTTAGGTATAAAGCTGTTAGGTATAAATCTTATTTAAATGCCGATGCTTAATACATCAGTAACTTCATATTCATATAAATGATAAAGCCTGTGCTTAATGATAAACGCGCGTGCCTTCATTTTCGCCCATAATAACGTTTAATAAGGCGTTAGGCTTGGTCATATCAAATACTTGTAGCGGTACGTTGTGCTCACGGCATAAAGCGATTGCCGTTAAGTCCATAACACCAAGTTTTTGCTCGAGCACTTCATCAAAGGTTAAGCCATCATATTTTTTGGCATCAGCATGTAGGCTTGGGTCTTTATCGTAAACACCATCAACCTTGGTCGCTTTTAAAATCAAACCCGCTTCGATTTCGATACCGCGTAAGCAAGCGGCAGTATCGGTGGTAAAGAAAGGATTGCCAGTACCCGCAACAAAGATACAAACTTCGCCGTTTTTTAAATAACGGATGGCATTACGACTGCTATAGCTTTCAGTGACTTCACCGATTGGCAAGGCTGACATCAAACGGGTTTTGATGTTGCGGCGCTCAAGGGCATCACGCATGGCCAGACCATTCATCACAGTGGCTAGCATACCCATCTGGTCACCAGTAACCCGACCGACCAAGCCTTCTTTTTGTAGCTGCGCACCGCGATATAAGTTACCACCGCCAACGACGATACCGACTTGTACCCCAAGTCCACGCAAGTGGGCGATAGACAAGCTCATCTTATCGAGCACTTCGGTATCAATTCCCATCTCCTTGCCACCAGCTAAGGCTTCGCCAGAGAGTTTCAGCAAGATACGAGAGTAACGCGGGTTTTTGTCAGACATGAGGGCACCTTGTTAGCATTGAATTATAAGTAAAATGAGCGGTAAAACACAAATAGAGTTCGCCTTTGAACTGACTCGAAATGCCATAAAAGCACTACCACTGATGACAAACGTGTAAAAAGGCTAAATTGCGCTAATTGTAGCAAAAACTGCCCACGATTGGGCAATTTTCACGCGCCTATTGTAGTGACTGCTTAGCCTTTATAACTGGCAAACAAATCATACTCGCTAGCGTCATCGATCGTGACGGTTAGGAACTGTCCAACTTTGACTTGGGCAGTGATCTCATCAACGTAGACGTGACCGTCAATCTCTGGGGCATCCGCGTAGCTACGGCAAATCGCAATACCCTCTTCACTATCAATCTCATCGACCAATACCATTAGAGTTTTACCGACTTTCTCTTGTAATTTCTGTGCTGAGATGTCCTGCTGTAACGTCATCAAACGCTCATAGCGCTCTTGCTTGACGGCTTCAGGCACATGATTTGGCAAGTCATTGGCAACCGCACCTTCAACTTCTGAATACGTAAAGGCACCGACGCGATCGAGGCGCGCCTCTACCAACCAATCAAGCAGGCATTGGAAATCTTCTTCCGTCTCACCAGGGAAACCAACCACAAAGGTTGAGCGAATAACGATATCAGGGCAGATCTCACGCCACGCTTTAATACGCGCTAAGGTATTTTCGCTATGCGCTGGGCGCTTCATTGCTTTTAGAATACTATGGCTAGCATGCTGAAATGGAATATCAAGATAAGGCAGTAGTTTTTTCTCGCCCATCAATTCAACGACTTTGTCCACGTGAGGATACGGGTATACATAATGCAGGCGTACCCAAATACCTAAATCATTTAATGCTTGGCACAAGTCATAAAACTTTGACTTGAGCGGCATACCATTCCAAAAACTGGTCTTATATTTCAAGTCCAGCCCATAAGCAGAGGTATCTTGCGAGATAATAAGCAACTCTTTTACACCAGCGTTTTTAAGCGCCATGGCTTCATTCATCACGCTATCAATCGGACGCGAGACCAAATCTCCGCGCAAACTTGGAATAATGCAGAAGGTACAACGATGGTTGCAGCCTTCCGATATTTTTAGATAAGCATAATGGCTTGGCGTTAATTTGATACCCGCCTCATTAATCAAATCTATTTTTGGATCGTAGTTAGCATCCTGACTGCGGTTTGGTCTAGGCACATGCTGCGCTACAGCGGTAATCACCTCGTCATAAGCATGCGCGCCGGTCACAGCTAACACGGCTGGGTGCATGGCACGAATTTTTTCCGCTTCTTTACCCAAGCAGCCTGTGACAATCACTTTACCGTTTTTACTAATCGCTTCACCGATGGCGTCCAATGACTCTTGCACTGCAGACTCAATAAAGCCGCAAGTATTGACCACGACCAAGTCTGCGCCTTCATAATCACTGGCCACTTGATAACCGTCACGGCTAAGTTCTGTGATAATGCGCTCACTATCGACCAAGGCTTTTGGACAACCTAACGACACAAAGCCAATCTTTGGCGCTGCGTTCACTGGCGCATTCATAGTCGCTGCTGTCGCTTTAGCTGATGCCGCTGCAACCACATCGCTGCTTTGCTCAATGCTACGGTTTTGATTGTGGTTGGCTTTATGGTGATAAGGTTGAACACTGTCAGTCGAGCTTTGCGCGGGCGTTGCTGTCGGCTTAGCAGGATTAAAAATAGTGGCAGTGTCTTTCGGCATAGAAGCTGTTGGCATAGAAGCTAATGATGTAGAAGCTGGCTTTGAAGTGGCAATAGTCGTATTAAGCGACTCGGTATAAGTTTTGGGCATGGCTGACCTTGCTAGAGAAAAATGGCTGTGCGCATTGTACGTTTTTTTTGCAAAAACCGCCAGTTTTGCCGCGCTATAGTGTTGATTTATGGTTAAATATTATATCGCGCATCTCTTTACTCTAGGCCGCAGTCATGACAGCTGATTTGATCACCGAAAAACCGACGCCAGATTTGATATTTATATCACAGCATTTATTTACGGCTATCTTATGGATTGACGATGAACTGTCTATCACTTGGCTAAATGCCCAAGCTGAACAATTACTGGCCATCAGTAGCGGACGCTTGCTTAATCAATCAATACTGACGCTACTTGCACCCGATGAGCTAACGTTAAAAGACAGTCTTATTAATAACAATCAAGAAGATAAAACTTACTCTTTGACTGAGCGCTTTTCTCAAGCCCAGCACTATCAACAGCCGTTTATCGATCATGACTATCTCATACACACCCAGCTCAATGGCGGACTGACACTCTCCGTAGATTATAGCGTGACACCGGTTATTTACGAGCAGCAACCTTATTTTATTATTGAGATGTGGGGAAAAGACCGGCAGAGTCGTATTTCAGAAGAACAGCGTCAACAGCAGCAATATAGCGTTGCCCGTCATATGCTACGTTCGGTCGCCCATGAAATTAAAAATCCATTGGCGGGCATTCGCGGTGCGGCGCAATTATTGCAGCGGCAATTTATCAAGTTTAGTGATATGTCTGCTTTTGACAGAGAGGCTACCGCTGCTATCCTCAATAAAAATACCGATTTAAATCAGAATAACAACCTGCAAAAAAATGCAGCAAAGCTCCGTAATTATACCAATATCATTATCTCAGAGACCGACCGTTTGACCCAGTTGATTGGGCAGTTCCTTGGCTCAAGTCAGTTACCAAAATGGCAAATGCTAAATATCCATGAGCCGCTCGAGCATGTTCTAGCCTTAATAGTTAATCAATATCCAGAAGTGATGCTACAGCGTGATTATGATTTGTCATTACCTGAGTTATGCGCTGATAAAGATCAATTAATCCAAGTGTTTTTAAACCTTATTAACAATGCTTGTGAATCCATGACTGAGTTTAAGCAAACGCTGCAGCAACATGTTCCAGCCATATCTAGTAATTTACCATCAGATATTGCGCAAAGTTATCTTGACGTTGATAGCAGCTATCAACCAAAACTGCATATCCAGACGCGGATTGCCTTTCAACATACTATCGGTAGCCAACAGCATAAACAGGTCTTGCAAATCACCATCACTGACAACGGCTCAGGAATAAATGATGCGCTAATTGGTCAGATATTTTTTCCGATGGTGACCAGTCGCGCCGCCGGTACTGGGCTTGGCTTATCTATTGTGCAAGATATCATCAGCCGCCATCATGGTATGATTGACGTCAGCTCAAATTCATCACAAAGCGATAATCCCAGTTATAATTACAACAACAGTCAGACCCGTTTTACCCTTTACCTACCTTTTCAGCAGCCAATCACTGCAATTTAATGCTGCCACCTACTTCTTCTCACTGCTTATTAGGCGAAACACATGAATCAGGATAATGATACTCAACACCACCTTACGAGCAATGAGCAAATCCCAATGGTCACCGTAAATAATGCGTCTGATGATAATCCTGCGACGTTATGGCTTATCGATGATGATGCGGCGCTGCGTTTGGTATTGGCAGATACTTTTGAGGATGCCGGTCTCAACGTTATTAGCTTTACCCAAGCGCAAGCGGCGTGGACACGCCTTAATGATGTCTTGCAACAGCACGAATCAGTCAACCAATTACCAGATGTGATATTGACCGATATTCGTATGCCGATGATGGATGGTTTATCGTTTAGTGATTGGGTACATAAGCACTTTCCTAAGCTGCCAATTGTCATTATGACAGCTCACTCCGATCTTACTTCTGCTATCAGTAGCTATCAAACTGGGGCATTTGAATATCTGCCCAAGCCCTTTGATTTAGATGACGCGGTCGCTACGATTTATAAAGCCATTAATTATCAGCCGAATAAGGAGCTAGTAAATCAGTCAAATGAGCCTGCTACCGATATAATAATTGACACTCCATCTGAGGCCATTTCAAAAACCAATGCTTATTCAAAATACAGTAATAAGACAAAGCAACCGATTAAACCTGTTAGCAAGATTCATACTATCAGTAAGCCTAATAAAACCACCAAAAATAACGCTGAATTTAAAAGTAATGCTAATAGCAATCCCAGCGGCATTATTGGTCAATCACAAGCGATGCAGACGGTATTTCGCGCTATTGGGCGCTTAGCACACTCACCTATTACCGTCTTGATTACAGGAGAATCAGGTACGGGTAAAGAGTTGGTTGCTAGCGCACTCCATGAGCACTCTCCGCGAGCGCAGCAACCTTTTATTGCTCTTAATATGGCAGCAATTCCACATGATTTGATTGAATCTGAGTTATTCGGTCACGAAAAAGGCGCGTTTACTGGCGCAATGACGACTAGGCAAGGTCGTTTTGAGCAAGCTGATGGCGGAACGCTATTCTTAGATGAAATCGGTGACATGCCGTATAGCACCCAAACGCGTTTGCTGCGCGTACTGGCCAATGGCGAGTTTTTTCGTGTGGGCGGACAGCAGCCGGTCAAAGTAGATGTACGCATCATTGCCGCCACCCATCAAAACTTAGAAGAGCTCGTCAAAAAAGGCAAATTCCGTGAGGATTTATTTTATCGCCTCAATGTGATTCGTCTGCCATTACCGCCATTACGGACAAGACCTGAAGACATTCCAGCATTAGCCAACTACTTTATGCAGCGCGCCGCTAAACAGATGAATAGCACGGAGAAGCAGCTTCATCCGACAGCGCTACAGGTGATGCAATCTTTTGAGTGGCGTGGCAATGTCCGTCAACTTGAGAATGTCTGCCTTTGGTTGACCGTGATGGCAACGGGCGATACTGTCATGGTAGAGGATTTACCACCAGAGTTACTTGAAAATATGCCCTCGCCTCTACATCACAAGCAGTCCTCAATAGAAGCAACTCAAAATCAGCAACACAGTGATGGCGCGTATAGTCCCAATAAAAACCATCAAAACAAGCAAAACGTTCAAAACAATCAAGTCAGTCAAAATAACCATAACCATAACCAGAGCTGGCAGCAGGCACTTGCCACATGGGCTGAGCAGTCTCTACAAACTGGTGAAACAGATATTTTGCAAACCGCAACGCCAGAATTTGAACGTGTGTTGCTTAAGGCTGCTTTAAACCATAGTGGTGGCAAAAAGATAGCAGCCGCTAACTTACTTGGTTGGGGACGCAATACTTTGACGCGTAAATTGCAGCAATTAGGGATTACCGCATCAGAGGCGCCAAATAATTGGAATTAAAACTACAAACTGCCGAATTAAAATATTAGTAATATCAATAATTTATAGAACCCATTAAAATTAACTGCCAAATAATTAAAAATAATCACAAATAGGGCTTGCCAAACCATTCAAACTCTATATAATAGCCAACCACTGAGACGCACTACCGAATCAGTTAACTATCTTGATAGCATTTGAATTTAACTGCTTTTGATGATAGAGTAACGAAAATGGGGCTGTGGCGGAATTGGTAGACGCACCAGATTTAGGTTCTGGCGCCGCAAGGTGTGAGAGTTCGAGTCTCTCCAGCCCCACCATTTTTCGATAGTGATTAGATTGTCTCAAACCTATATAGAACCTGCCCTCAAGCAGGTTTTTTTATGCCTAAAATTTGATGTGAGTATCTCCCGTGGGCTTAATTGTGGAATAGCATAAACTATACCCCTATCCTAAAAGCCTTGAAACGTAAGTGTTTGGAGAGTTTTTTGTAGCTCTAGCCCATATTCTTCCGTGGGCTAGAATCAGCTTTTACCTATGTTCCCTCAATTACATTATGTAAAGAGTATTTCACTAAATAACGCACCAAAAAAACAGCCTCATAAGTTAATAACTTATGAGGCTGTTTTTTATTCTAGACCGAACTGTTCGATCTAAGATTCAAAAAATTCTGAAGTGATAAATTGAGCAAAGCTTATAGTAGGAAATCTTTTTAACTCAATATCATCTATATATTCTATATCTTGAATTTGTTGAGAATTGACATACTCTCTAAGCTCTGTAGCAATTCTGACTTCATCTTGTTCTAAGTCATAGCAAAGTCCATTTGATCTCAAGAAATTCAAAAAACTGATGAATGTCGTAGGCTTTTTTTTATAGTATATTTCGTCTCTCAATGCGTAAGCTCTCACTTCTAAATTTAGCATTGACTCTTCAGATTGGTAATCTAGTTTAGCTTTTTCAATAATTTCTTCTTCGTCTTTGAGCAAAGACTCCAATCTTGAAATATCTTTATTCTTGATATTTTCAATATAATATTCAATAGCTCTTGCTAAAGTATGTATGTAGAAGCCTCTAAAATCTTTCGTAAAATTTTTCACATCTATTTTGAAGATCTCATCAGGATTGATCGAATCTGCTATAGCATGGTTAGCGAGCGCCATTGTTCTACCAAGTAGCTCTATCACTACCTTATTGTTTAGACTATCGTAGCCAAGATTATATGAATCGGGAGAACTATAGGAACTAGAAGAATCATAGCCAACTACCAAGGACCTATACATATTAGCTACTGACGACGATCTATCTAATTTCAATCCTAAGACTGACTTAACAGTAGCATAGAAGCTTTCTTCATAAACACGACCTGTATCATCTAAACCTATTACTAGCCCAACATAGTCATCTAGTAGCATATCCATATCATCTTCTCTATAAGTAGTTATTATTTCTAATAGTTTGACTGTATAAGTTAGCTCACCATTAAAAAATTGGACTTCTGTTTCCTTAATGATATTACCATCAGTGTGCTATAACTACATAGCAATATAATGCTCATTGGATAGAAAATATTATGGAGTATATTTGGGATATTTTAATTCTGAAACGGGCGGTTTTTTAATAGACTTATTACTAGACGATGTTTCTATTTCTCGACTTGTTACAGGTGCTTTATCATTTTCTGATGATAGCTGATACTGTTTACGCTCCGTTATTGGGTCGATTAAGAGAGCAACTATTAGTTCGTTTTCAGCTTTCTCGAGTACTTTACGTACTTCTTTATCGTCAGAATATGAGTTTAATTCCTTTATGTCTTTTAACTTATTTAACTGACGTCCATTGAACTTAGCTTTAGTTTCATTGTGGACTAGTGTCCCGGTGCTACCATTACCTGACCAATCACTTCTGACACCTGTATATTCATCGGTAAAAACTTTGATAAAGGTTAATACTGCTGTATCTAATCTGTATTTTTGTGCATCTTCCAAACTATTAATAGAGTCATCAGCACTGATAAAATTGTTGTTATCAACACTGACATACCCAACTGTTTCAATGGTTGAGACATCAATACGCTTATTAGCAACATTGTTACGACGAGGGATAGGATCATTGTTGCTATCGTGAGCAATTTTAAATGAGCTAAAATTGAAGGGGCTTGTGCTTGGGCTGCTAGCTGCTGTTGTGTTGCTAAAGCGCTTTGATAGTCTTTTACTACGGTTCTTAACCGTACTGCAAAGTCGTTCTCTTGCTCTTTTAATGTCAATTTCGTTTTCTCGTAGCTCTGCGCCTTCGCTTGTGCTATGCGATCTGCTAAGTTTTTCGACTTCAAATTCTCGCTCATATATCTCACCCTTGAATCGAATATTATTTTTGCCATCAGGATTCTTCACACTAATGCTTGTCTTTGTTTCTCTCGCCACTATTAATCCTAAACTATCGAGAGCTCTTAAAACCTCATAGCGGTTTGTTATGTGACCTTGTTCGATTTCTGAGACAATAAAATCATGAATATCTTCTCGTGTTTCAGCAGATTTTTTCGGTAAGTCTGAAACAATTGAAAGTATTCTTCTGCGTTTAGGGTCGTTTGGATCAGCAAGATCGTAAGTCGCATTTATTACATCACGCCATGAATCCACTAAATTAATATCGTTCCTATGAAAATAAACAGGGAGTGCTTTACCGCTCGTCAATTCAACATTAGCGAAAACGAAATTTAGTTCCAATCGTCTTTGCTTCTTACCTTCTTGATCAAGAACTGGATTACTGTCTTGATCGATTAACACCTTATCTGTATGTTCTACCCAGTACCCTGTATATTGATTTACGGTAAGATTGGGAAATAGTGTTTGCTCAAAGCTATCTATAATTTCAAGCTTCTTTTTATCGTTGAGCTTGTCCCCTTCCCCATAATCAAATGCTAAAACGCCACTTGTATATATTTTTGCAAAATTTAAACCGTTAATAACTTCAGTGGTGATTTCAGGCTCACCTTTCAAAACTCTTGAATATCTTCTGTTGTTATCCTTACCAAGTAAATAATCTCTTACAGCTTTCCCACCGCTCGACTTTCTGTTATCAGTCGTGCCACCTCGTCTATTGAAACTGACTAGCATATTTTTTCAACTCCTCTATTTCTTCCCGAAGTAACATAAGTTCTTCCCTTAACTCAATTTGTCGTAGGCCATAGCCATATGTATTGACCTGTTTAGCAAGCTGATTAATGTTGTTACAAGCACCTGCGAAAGCTCGCATGAATTCGGGATTTACTTTAGGAAGCACTTTACGTTTGGATATTTCCTTATTAAGGCAAATCTCACGCATGAAAGGAGCAAGTGGTCTGTCCTCTGCTCTCTCTTTAAGGTATTCTAGTTCGGCTAATGTAACTCGAATTTTTATTGATTTAGTTCGTAAACCGTTAGCCATATTTAATCCATTTATTCTGTTTTTTGCTTTTGGGGTTAAGGGGTTTCCCCTTACAAGAACGATAGCGATAACTATGAAACGAAGTGCAATAGGGGTCGCTGTCTGTGCTTGCTACAATACTATTTATTATACTGAATACTTAGTATGAGTCAATGATACCAAGGGATTCAGTGAAACACTTCACCTTATGTGCCGTATTCATCGCTAAATAATTTAGACAAAAAAAAGCCCATCTGAGGATGAGCTTTAAATTTAATATTACACTAAATCTAGTATCGTTTATTGTCGAAAATTAGCTAGATTGACTGTAAATGAAGGTATCACTCTATACTGATCAGTAGTCTCAAATAAAAGACATATATCAGTTTCGTACTTCTCTGCTACTTTTTTACCTACGTCTAAAGCTTCGTGGAAATCCTCAAAACGTAACCCTAACTCAGGAGATTTTGCGTAACTAACACGTCTCTCATCGACTGAATCACTAAAACTAGCCAAGTATTCATCCGACTCTACAATATTGATAACGTAGCCTAAGAAATCACTATCTTCAGGCAGATCAAATTCTTGATAAATCTCCTCCATCGGCTTTTGGCTGATATCAAGTGATTTCATCTGTTTCTCTCTAGCTTCAGCTATACGCTGCTCTTTAGTGCCTCTATTTTTTGCCTGTCCCATTTTGACATCCTATATATTTATATTGTTAATACTATATGATACTTATACTTATACTTTTTGCTTTTTCCTCACTCTGTCTTGTTCTAAACGGACAAACTCAGCTTCTAGCCATTCACAAAAACCTTCTATTAGCGAAGCTGTTTCATCAATTTTAGGCTGATCCACATAAACACGAGGGTAGCTAAACCATGTGTTTTTTGAGCCCAAATAACTAGGATCTACAAACGTAGGTGAAGGAAATCTAGCGAGCTCTTTGGGTAGGTGAGTAACAGTGTTGCTAGTTATATTATCGGCATGCTGAACCCTATTTCTGGCTAAAACTAGCTGCTCCAAAATATCTAGGTCTAACTTACAAGTAGTAAAATCCACTCCACAGTTTCGCATCGCTTTTTTCATAGCATCAAACCATCCCTTTTTACCCTTGCGTTTAGAACTCGGTACGTTAAAGCGATCCAACCATGCATTCATATATATCTGTAATGACGATGAAAGCATCGACAATGAAGCTAGACCTATAGACTCTATACCATCTCGTGCTTGTAGCCACTCACTCATAAACTGAGGCTCACCTGACTCATCATAGACAGGCACATACGGATGTTGTTCTCTCTCAATCAAATCTATAGTTTCTTGAAACGGAATACATCCATTCTCATAAAAGTACTTAGTAAATTTGATTCGCTCTTTCGTAAAATACTCAATATCCATATCTAGCCTACCCTAGTGCTTGTATTGGTTTTCAAGTTTGTAAAACATACATTTACTCAAGCACCAAATCAGGCAAACCATTCACTATCTTCTGAGTCTTTAAGCTCACGTTGATGACACGCAGTAGTAGCTCTAACGGGTAGCGTGCGTTATTCATGGTCTCAAGCGCCCAATCGTTAGCATCATTAGTTATCTCAGAATTTTTATCAGTCTTAACAGATTGACGCTCTATGATCCATTCAATTGCGGGCTTTCCATTTACCACGTAGTCATATGCTTCTTCAGGTATATGTTCTATCGTTATCTGATTGTTATAAACGATTTTGGTAGGATCATCTTCATTCTTACCTGTCTCATCATTTTTACGCTTAGCGTACTTCATCTTAGTAACATAAAACTGATCATCGCTTATATTAGATTTTGCCCAATTTTGTCCGTCTGCAAGCTTTAGGTTAGTAAGCTTAGAGTTGAACTTTACTCCTTGGTACATATCTACGTTTTCGTAGTTAATATGCAAGTCTGCTAAGTTACGACCGGCTTTGCTAAAATCGATAAAATCTTTGTATTTCTTAACTCTTGGAATGTTTGGTAGCTGCTTCATGAGATTTTCAGCATAGCGCTCACGGTAGTCTTCACTGTTGAGAAGTCCATAAATATAATAGAAAATATCTTCTTTAGTGATGCTATCGCCTTCATTCATTTGGCTACTATAGTAATTGGCAAAATGAGCTAGTCCTTCGTTAGTAATGGCATCTGTACGTTTATATAACGGAATACCATTTTTATCAGTTACGGTATACGCACTATTTACAAGTTCTTGCTTAGAATCTGTTAATAAATCAAAGTTTGCTCCTTTAAATGTTTCGTCATCTTCTATCTTTTCATACAAATATAAGGGAAAGCATTGACCATTACCCATTAACTGAATATCAGGTAAAGTATCAGTCATCAATGCAGAAAAATCCTTAGTAGTACCCAATCCCACTATAGAAATAACTAAGTTATCAAGATCAGCTGAAGGTTTAATCTTTGGGAACTGATAAACCCTTTCGTTAAGGGCTCTATCATAATAGATAAACGTTTTAGTATAAGGTCTATACAGAGCAGTAGTTATATTTTCTAGGTTTTTAGTTATGACTTCCTGTCGGGTTAAAGACTGTACAAGACCACCACTCCAACTAATAAGTTTTGGATCATTCTCAATATCATTCTTACCAAGAAACTTTTCAACATCTTGTAACTTAGCCAATTCACGATTATATGTATTCAAAGTAGTATCTAAATTATTAGAAAGTATTTTACGTGAGAAATTATATATCCATGCATCCCTATTCGTTTTTACTCCTGCAGAATAAGTATGAAATATGGTTGTAACTTTTTTATCTTTCTTATCACCTAAAGATATGTAATTATCGAAATTAAGATCGCGTTGGTTGATCCAGTCACCAAATTCGTTAGGCACAATATGCTGCCAACTATCTGTTTCAGTGACACCATTAAGATCTTTATACCTAGTGATTGTTTCTAGTTTTTGTTCGCGAGTTAGATAATCTCCAATATCATGTATTTTTATCTGACCTAAATGTTTAGCGTCAGGGTTTTTGATTAAAATGGATATAGCAATTGGTGCTCTACTACCTGACCCAAAAATTTTACCGCCTTCTTTTCTAGAGCGTTCACCGCTAGTACGCTGATTGCCTCGCAAATGAAAAATATATAGGTCACTAAACTCTTCAATTAGGCATTTTCTAATACCGTCAGCTGTACCACCTTCAATAAAACCTGCATTAGTAACAAATCCGATTACCCCTTTATCGCCAATACGATCTGAAGCCCAACGAATACCACGAATATAGCTATCATATAAAGAGTTTTTATTAGTGGCTGTAGATTTCTCTGCATACGTTTCTCGGATGCGCTCATCAAGCGCAGGGTAAGCAACATTGGCATTGTCATCATTAGCATTAGTTTGACCAGCTGAATATGGCGGATTACCCATAATTACCCGAATATCTAAAGCCTTTTGGCGCTTGCGACGTTCACTATTATCCTCTAATAGCTCACTGACCAAGTCCTCTTTCTCATACATCTCAAAGGTATCTGTTAGGCAGATGCCTTCAAAAGGTTCATAACCGACTTCATTACTCTTAGAGTTGTCTGTAGTGTCGCCAATCATCACAGAGTGATAGACCGTTTCGATATTGATACAGGCAATGTAGTATGCGAGTAGCACAATCTCATTAGCATGAATTTCATGCTTGTACTTATGAGCTAGCTTATCATTAGGAATAATGCCACTCTGCAATAGACGAGTGACGAAAGTGCCCGTGCCGGTGAAAGGGTCGATAATATGGACATTTTCGTCAGCGAGGCTAGAACCAAATTCATCATTTAAGACGTTTTCGATACTGTGGATGATAAAGTCTACGACTTCCGTAGGTGTATAGACGATACCTAGACGTTCAGTAATACGTGGGAAGGCGTTTTTAAAGAACTTATCGTATAACTCAAGGATGATGCGCTGCTTACCTTCAGCACTATGAATACCGCTAGCACGCATTTTTACTGACTCATAAAAAGACTGCAGCGTCTTGGCTTCTTTATCGATATTGTGCGATTGCATCACGTTAAGCAGATCTTGCATGGCAACTGATATAGGATTTTTCTTGGCAAACTCATATTCTTCAAACAGCGCATCAAAGACAGGCTTAGTGATCAAGTGCTGTGCTAGCATCTCAATTACTTCTTCGTCAGTAATACTACTGTTTAAATCATCACGTAGCTCGTTAGCAAAGCTATTAAATAATGCGATTTCCTTTTCATGGCTATCATCTTCTAAGATAGCTTTGATACGATCAATATGAGTATTGGCGATTTTAGAGATGTCATTCGCCCAATCCTCCCAATGATGTCGGTTGCCACATTTTTTGACGACCTTGGCATATAGGGCGCGTTCGATTTCACCAACTTCAAAATCCATTGGCAACTGTTCAGGTAAAGCGTCTACGCCTCTGTTTCCACCACCGATACCACGACCCTTACCTTTGGGCTTACCCTTTCCTTTACCACCACCACTCGTTCTCTTCTGAACTTTATCAGTAATTGCTATGACTTCCATCTTACTAGTGTCACGACCATTGAACTCTAGCTTATTAATCATAGCGTCAAAGCTATCATCATGTGAGCGTAGGGCGTTAAGTACTTGCCATACCACTTTATATACCTGATTGTCATTAAGCGCGTCAGAAGGATCCATTCCTGCAGGAACGACAACAGGTAAGATAACATAACCTTGCGTCTTTCCCGGGGCCTTACGCATCACACGGCCAACGGACTGCACCACGTCAACCTGTGACTGTCTTGGCGTCATAAACATCACAGCGTCAAGTGCAGGTACGTCCACACCTTCAGATAAACAGCGTACGTTAGACAGAATGTGACAAGTATTATCTTCTAGGTCTTGTTTTAGCCAATCTAGCTTTTCTTGCTTTTTACTAGCATTCATACTGCCATCAACATGCTCAGACTTACAGGATAAAGTTAGCGATTTAGATATAACTGCGTTTTCATCTGCTTCTAGTAATGCAGCAATTTCAGCTTGTTGATAAGCCTCAACAACATCACTAAACATCTCAGATATGAGTTTAGAAGATACCTTGTGTTTTTTACCTTTATAGTCAGTGTTGATAACTTGGCAGAAAGCAACTGCTCGCTGCATTGGGTCACCTTGACCTTCTAAACCTTGCTTTGATAAAGCTTTCCAACAACCAACGATTTTGGCAGCATCATCCACATTAAGCTGATTATTATCATCTTGAAGTAACGTTTGTAATCTTCGGTTAATCACACTTTCTTCAACGCTTAAAACAATTACCTTATAATCCACTAACAATCCCAACGAGACCGCAGTGGAAAAATTGAGTACAAATAGCTCTCGACCAAATAGCTTCTCATTATCCATAGAAACAACCGCGACCCCATCAGTCGCTTTTGCATCTTCACTATAAATACGCGGTGTAGCGGTCATATACAGTCGTTTTTTTGCCATGATATGGTCATCATTATGCACCATGACGAAATTGGACTCGTCTTCACCATCAAAGGTTGCGCCCGTAGTACGATGTGCTTCGTCACATATAATGAGATCAAACTCACCAATGTTGTAACTCATTTGAGCGTCTGATAGAACATTGATCGAATGATAAGTACTATAAACGACTGTCATATACTCATCATTATGTAATCCCTTAATGCTATTGGCTAAACTCTTCGCATTAGTCGTCGATGGAAAATCTAACTCTGAGCGAATAGCCACAACGCGGTCATCTTCACTTATCTTTTGCTTACCTATATCACTATCTGAACACACGGCAAAGTTCCTTAGCGGTAGCTTTGCTTGTTGCGTCCATTCGTTCAATGTTTGACTAAGTAAAGCTAAGCTTGGTACTAAAAAAAGCACCTTTTTGCCTTTACCTGCTAAAGTCTCAGCTATTCTCAATGAAGTGAATGTCTTACCTGTGCCACAAGCTAAAATCAGCTTACCTCTTTCAGCATCGGCTAAACCTTTGACAACCGCATCATGAGAGCTTTTTTGATGCGGTCTTAGATCGTATTTTTCGACGGTTTTTATTTCGTGATTCTTGTAATACAAATCCCAATCAATCACTGACTGTTCTAGATCGAATAAGTTGATTGTACTTACAGGTGGCATCTGATCTTCAAGCATATTACTTGCATTATCCGTCCAATCCGTAACAGTACTGATGATAATTCTGTAGCTGAAGTAGTTCTTACCTGATGCGCTCATAAAGCTATCTATATCAGACTTAGCCATCTTATGGCTAGGCATATAGTTCTTACATTGGATAGCGTGATGCTCTCCTGAATAATTGGTTGCCACTAAGTCGATACCTGCGTCCTTCTTATTAGGTATATTCAGCTCTTCTTCATATTTTTCTGCCCAATCCGCATAGGTTAAAACAGTCTTATACTCAGACTTAAACTTTGGCTCATTCTCAAAATACTTAATCATCAACTCTTCGAACAACGTACCTGAGTCCCTTTGACTTTGAGTCACTTCACGATAGTCATTAAGAATTTGTTGCAAGGTAGATGGTGTGACATTATTCATATTGGCTTCCAAAATATTATAAAACTAAAGTAGGTTTTTTTAATGAATATCCAAAATTTATCTCTATCATTCTACTTTAGAGAAGGCATTGTTAAAGCTATCTGCACGATATCCTTGAGTGTATAGTCTGTAATGCTCGTAGCCCCCGCTCTTTGCAGTGTATCTTCCACAAGAATTAATTTTTCCAAAACTTCGTCATACCTATTTTCATCTCTATTTGGCAACAAACGTTTACCAAAAGAAGGTTTTTCATCACCCCTAACAACGCTGTCTAGGTCATTAGCCCATTCACGCAATGTTTCACCTGTCAATATATACATAACATCAAAGCCCATCGCGCGTAGCTTAACTAGGAGAGAAATAGGCATATCTCGCTTACCTGTCTCATAGTTACGATAAGTACTTAAATGTATATCTAACGCTGAGCAAACCTCTGAGTTTTTTAAATTTAAACGTATTTTTTCTAGCTCTATTCTTTTACCAATCGACTCGTTACTCTCATTAATCATATAAATCTCCTATAAAATTTAAAAAATAACTCAGATAAATATTAATCACATATAAAAAATAAAGTTATACAACTAAATTTGGTCATTATATGTTCAGTAAAGATTGTCACATGTTCAGTAAAGTTCGTCATATGAAAAAATAATTGCCAATCGTCTATTAAAATGCTTGCATATCCCCTAAATACTCATTAGAATTTAATTATCGAAGCAGAGCACTTTAAACCAAAGCACAAGGTAACAGATCATGCATACACTAGATTCTACACCAAAGAAACAGCTACTCAAATCGAAGCGAGTCTCAATATCTATTCGTTTGTTAGATGATGATCACACAGAGCTGAAAGACACAGCTAATGAGCAACAAAGATCTATGAGCTTCGTCGCTATGAGACGTTACATGAAAGGTCGTAATCAAGAGTTATCAAGTATTGATATCTATCATGATAATACAAACCTAAAAGAAGGAGTTAAAAATGTTAAATAACGTCGATATCTATCCAACTCTTCAGGAACAAGAGTTATTAGCTCAAAAAGCTGCTCAATATAATTTGAGTGTAAGTGAATTTATTTTACTTATACTCCGTAGAGCAATAAATGAAAACAATAATGTTCATAATATGTAGATCTAAAAAATCAATCCGCATTTAATTATTATTTTTACTTCCAATAAATACCCATCTGTATAGCATCTAAAGAGTAAACAATGAAACTTATGAATATTCGAACTCGGGACGAGCTAATAACTCGTCTCATAGGGGATTTTGCACTCAAATTTTCTTCAGATGGTCAACATCTTGAATATGGTCGTTGCCCTTCATGCTTTGAAAATGAATTATTCATTGATGCTAACAGTCCCTACCTTATTCAATGTGGCCTAAAAAGCGATTGCAACTATGAAATATCAGCCATCCAACTTTACCCCGATATTTTTGATAATTGGTATGAGTCTTTTCCAACTACTATAACGAACCCAAGTGCGACTGTAGAGGCTTATTTACAGTCCGAGTGTGGTTTTAATATTGAAAAATGGCGTGGTAGCTATAGTCAAGAAGTTTATAAAAGTTACGAGTCAGACTTTACTTGCCCGACAGTACGTTTTCATATTACTAGTGAAGGCAATACAGTTGGATATTGGGAGCGCCTTATAGATGCTACGTCAGATATAAATAAAGATAAAATACAGATAGGCTTTAATTATAAAGGCCTAGCGTGGATACCTCCAAAGCTAAATTTGACAAATGGAGTATGGCCATATGTTGAAGAGCTTTGGATTACTGAAAGTATTATTGATGCTATGGCACTTACTGAGAATGGCATTCACGCAATCAGTAATATCACTGCCAATAACTATCCTAAAACTACCATAATCCAAATTAAAAACAGACTTGATGAACTCGGTATATCTTATCCCAAAATTATAATCGCTCTTAATAATAAGACTTCTAGAACTCAAACAGATAATTTAGTAGCGCTTGCTCGCCAACAAGGTTTTACAGCAACAGCTGCGCATTCAAGTAATGAGCATAATGAGTCAAGAAAATGGAGCGAATTACACAAAGACAAAAAGCTCAGTAAAACTGATATTCAACTTTATAAGTTTTATGGCGCACTTTTAATTGCTAATACCGCCAAAGATAAGGCTTTATTAGTCTACAACTATTATGGTAATACAAATTTTTCTATGTTTTTTAATCATTCTACTTATTGGGTAAAAGTAAGTATAGAAAATTTCGACAAAGCAAAGAAGGCGGATGCAAATAGTGAACCTAATGAAGACCAATTTTCTTCTGAAAAAGAATTTAAAGAAGCATATCAGCTTTGGAATGATGATTTGATGCAATCATGCATTACCTTAACTTTACTTATGAATTGTCAACCTAAAGCTTTATATTTTCAACGTAACCAAATCACAGATGAAAGTTGGTACTACTTTAGTATAAAGACAATCAAGGGTATTTCAAAAAACACGTTTACAGGTAGTCAACTGTCAACTGCTAGTGAGTTTAAAAAGCGTTTGTTAAGCATTGCGCTAGGAGTAATCTATCAAGGTGATTCAAAGCAGTTAAATGCCATCTTACTTAATCTACTTAAAGATATTAAAACTGTAGAAACTATTGATTTTATTGGCTTTAGTGAAGAACACAATACTTACGTATTTAGTAACATTGCCATTAGCAACGGTCAATCTTATTTGCTGAATAAAGACGACTACTTCGATTTACCTAACAATAAAAGTCTAAAGACATTGGCTTCTAGCCCGATTATAACTATAGAAGAACGACCAAAAAAGAGTGTTGATTGGCTTGGGGATCTAATATTAGGTTGGGGTGCTAAAGGCGTCATTAGTTTAATAGGATTTATAGGAAGCTTATTTGCCCAACAAATTCGCAGTAAGCAAGCTTCGTATCCATTCTTAGAGATTGTTGGGGAGCCAGGCACCGGTAAATCAACACTGCTTAGCTTTTTTTGGCGACTTTTAGGTCGTAAAGACTATGAAGGAATTGATCCCAATAAGAGTACGAAGGCAGGCCGCTTACGCTCATTATCGCAAGTATCAAATATGCCAAGCGTGTTTATTGAGTCAGATCGTGATGGTGCAGGAGTTGGCGGCAGTAATAGCCAATTCGATTGGGATGAATTAAAAAATTTATTTAATGGCGGCACTATAGGTACACGTGGGGTAAAAAACGGAGGTAATGAGGTTTATGAGCCTCCATTTAGAGGAACTGTTGTCATTAGTCAAAACTTGCCTGTTGTAGGTTCTCAAGCAATTATGAGTAGGATTTGTCACCTATTCTTCGATACAAAAGCTCAAACAACTGAGACTGAAATTGCTGCTCGGTGTATTGAAAGCCTAGGAACTGAGAGTGTAAGTCACTTTTTAATGGACGTTCTCAAACTTGAAAGCGAGATATTAGAAGCCTTTTTCAAAACAAAAATGACTCATGAAAAATGGCTTAAAGACATGGGTATAAAAAACTTTCGTGTCGCTCACTGTCATGCTCAATTATTGGCATTATTCGAAGCATTTAAGCTTAACCTCTTACCTGAGCTTGCAAAAATTGAAACTGAAGTTTGCGAAGAGGTATTAAACATGGCTAAGGAACGTGATCGTACTCTAAATATTGAGCATGCACTTAACATTCAGTTTTTTGAAGTTTTATATAGCTTGAATAGTATACCTAATACTCAAGTCGAAGTAGGTCATCATATAAGACGTTCGCATCTCAACCATTCAAGAGATGAAAATCTCCTAGCTATTAGTTTAGTAGATATATATCAATTATCTAATGAATATCGTTATAACTTACCACCGCAGAAAGAGATGGAACAAGTACTGAAAAAGTCACGTCAATTCAAATTTATTGCGGCAAACAAAGTTATAAGCTCAAGAATAACTGAAAAAAGCAAACGTTGTTGGGTTTTCGAACAGTCTAAAACAGACCCTATTATCTAATTATAAAATAAAAGAGAATAATATATGTCAGCCGGGATTGAAAAGCTTAAAACTAGTATAAGAGTATGGTGGCGTATTGATGGTGTTAGAGATCGAGAGACACTGTACGATACACCGCCCACACCAAAAAACATTAAGGATGCTCAAAATTTAGCAAATGCTATAAAAACTCAAATAGAAAGAGGCGTATTTGATAGAGATCAGATATTTCCAAACTCGGCTAAGAAAAAAGAATCCTACTTCGGACATTACATTAATCTTTGGATAGATACAGCATCAATCACGGTTGCGCCTTCATCATGGTCGTCTTATCTGAGTAAAGTAGAAAATCATGTTACGCCCTATTGGAACGATAAACAAATCGCTAAAATTAAAGCTGAAGACGTTGAAAAATGGGTTTATAAGGAGCTTATGCAAGCACTAAGTCCGAAAACCATCAAGGATATATTAGGCTTGTTTCAGACCATATGGACACTATGGGCACGTCATCAGAAGAACCCTAATGATCCTACTCAATATATTAAACTTAATAGACCTGATAGTGACGATATAAACCCTTTTACACGAGAAGAGATCAGCATTATCATAAGTAATGAAAAAGAAATATCATTAAGAAATTTGTGGACTGTTATGATTTGGT
Source organism: Psychrobacter immobilis (assembly GCF_904846175.1). Classification (GTDB taxonomy): domain Bacteria; phylum Pseudomonadota; class Gammaproteobacteria; order Pseudomonadales; family Moraxellaceae; genus Psychrobacter; species Psychrobacter immobilis_E. The sequence goes on from NZ_CAJGZM010000001.1 coordinate 623,064, forward strand.
CAGGATTATCGAGTCATGAATTATTACCCTTAGCAGTCGAGGATCTTAACCGTCATAAAGGTCATGCTCATATCAGTAGAGGCTTTGTAAAAGGTGTTTATCGCGTAACCAAGAACCGTCGTCGCAAACGTCAGATTGAGCTACTACCTATCGTTTTAGAGGCCTTAAACAACCAATGTCAGAAAGTAGCAAGCCATAGCCCTGCATCAATCAACATTCTAGATAGAGATAACCATAGCTATCGTCAGCAAAATTTAACATTTTTGTGGCACAATCCTAATACTAATAGTCATTACACTTATTCTCAACTAGAAAAACGTTGGAAAAGACATCTTGATCAATGTGATGTGCCTTATAGGCCCTTAAACAATGGACGTCACACCTATGCTAGTCAAGTATTATCTACAGGCGAAGTATCAGCAGAATGGTTAGCAAATCAGCTTGGACATTCGAATACTGAGATGATCCATAAGCATTACGGTAAGTTCATACCTGAAGACTCTAAACACATTATTAGTAGACTATCGCAAGCTCTCTCAAGCGAGATGCTTGATACTTAGTTTCAGTACTCAACATACAATTAACAGGTAAAAAACTGAAAAGGAAAATATAATATGTTTTATAGAATGCAGATGATTGTAGAGCGTATGCAGGGTGGTGTCAGACGTTCCGAACACCCTCTAATAGCAGCATTATTTAATGCTCAGAACTATATAGATAATAATCGTATGCAGTTTCGCGTCGGTCATGTTTACGTGGGAAAAATAAGTATTCATGCTGATGAAGTGATGACATACACTAGAGAAAGTTTTGCTATTGTTAGTTCTCACATCGTAACTAGTCTAAGCACCGAAAAGTTTAAATCTCATTACTCTCAAGATGAAATAATAGGGTTTTTAGAATGGGCTAATCTTATCCTAAGTTATGATACTTGGGAGACACAAGAAGAACTTAGTGCAGATGATCGTAGTAAGCTACTTAATATAATATCAAAAAATTTAGATAGATTAAGGTTCAATAATATTGAAAGCTAGATATTAAGCGCTACATTCAGTGTATAGGAAAGAAAACAGTCGCTATAGGCTTCTGAACAACGGACTTCATACCTATGCTAGTCAAGTATTATCTAATGGCGTTGTTACTGCGGAGTGCTTAGCCAAGCAGCTAGGTCACGCTAATACCGACATGATCCACAAGCACTATGGTAAATTTATTCCTGAAGACTGTAGGCACTTAATTGATAGACTTTCTAAGGCATTAGAAAGTACAAAAACCAATATATAATCAGTCTTTTAAATAGTATATCTAAATCTTGAGTTGAATATTTCATCACCCAAAAATTTAGTATATTATCTATAAGACCCGTATAAAGTCTATTCCTAGACTTTACTTATAAATATTTTTTTTGAAAAACACTATATTGAGATACAGTTATGCAAAGATTAACAAAAACAATCGTAGCTCTATGCCTTGGTATGACTTTAACTAATGTTGCGATGGCTCGTGATGAGAGCATCTACTACAACATGAATAGTTGGGTCTTAGCAGAAAAATATTTTAGTACAGAAGAAGTAGAGATATATGATATTCCACTAGATCATAGAAGTAATACTTGGTATGCAACGCCTATGTATGTCATGTCGGTTAATAAAAAGACTAAAAAACCTGATCTTCTACAATTTTATGTTGAAGAACGTGGCTACTCAGGTATGTTTCAGGATGCGGTGGTAATAGACTGCACTTATCCAAGCAAATCTTTTATAGATCGTGGTGATAACGGTACAATAAGCTTAAAAGATTCTATGGCCATTGAACCCGGCCTTGGTGATCCTAACTATAAAGACTATATAGCGAGAGGAGCGGTAGAAGGTCTTTTCAAGCGTTATTGTAAATAATCCTTATATAATAAAATAAGAAGTTGTGGATTTAATTTTAATTATTTCTAATAATAGCCCTCGCAAGTCAGTAACTTGTGAGGGCTATTATTATGTCATGTCTTGAATACTATGTAAGCAATGTAATTCACTGTATTATTAATCTGAAAGCCTTTATTTTCAGTGCTTGAGCGATTACTGACTAAAAGTATTATTATGTAATAGTTATTATAACTAAATAATAAGACTATGATTTAATTAGTATTTTTACTAAAAGTAATGTTACTTATATATTTGTATTTAATTACTTATATATTACCTATAAATTACTCAATAATACCTTTAAAATCAATAACTTTACATTAATTACATACAATTCATGCATGCACCCAATTTTTTTTAGAGATAAAAACTAAATATTTTTTAATCAATTTGCTGATTATTCTTGAAATCATATGGGCTAAGCGTGGGCTAAAAACTTGCGCCTATATAACCAATAAACCCTTATAAAACATAGAGTCTGACAAACTTATAAATTAAAAAATGATGTTGTAGTGAATTCGAGTCTCTCCAGCCCCACCATTTTCGGATAGTACATCTTAGACCAAATATTAAAACCTGCCTTTGAGCAGGTTTTTTTGTGTTCGAGGTTTATGTAAAATACCGATACCTCATAAATAGTGTCATCCTTAACAAGACTGCCATTAGCGCAAATCAAACCATCTATTAGAGGCATAAAATGACTGGTTTAAAACCATGAATAAAGAATTTTGGCTAACGATAGGTCTACTAGTGATATTAGCAGGTGGTCTTGTCGGGCTTCGCAGTTTATATAAACCCGCTACTTCAGCTGACATTTCATCTGGTGTAGATACAGACTCAAATACCAAGATTATGATGAGCTTAGATAAATTTAGTGGCTTTCATCATGATGCAGAGATACTTTTAGAAAAATTAACCGTTCTAAAAAAGGGAATGGAAAGCGCGACTGCTAACCAAGATAACAAACTATTAGCAAGCACCATTAGCAATACCTATAGAATCATCGATAATGTGAATGTGAATCGTCTGCCCACGATTGCACCTTTTGAGGTTTGTGATGAGGCGTTAAACACATTAAACCTCTATGCTATTGGCACAAAAAATTATTACTCTGATACTGACAAAATGAATGTCGATCAGGTTCATGAATTGAGAGATGCTTTTAATACTCAGTTTGCTCAGTGTCAAAGCGTTGTTAATGATAAATCTGTTGAGCAGCTCTACCAATACTATCAATAATACGCTTTACCTATTATTTAATCATTAAAAATCCCTCAAAACTTCTTTCATACTTTGATAGCGCTTTTGAACCTGCTTCGCCAATACCTTATCAACAATACCTTGATAACGACTATATTCTAACGGTAAGGTTGGAATAGTCTGTTGGCAATGCTGAATAGCCCATTCTCTTAACGGCTCATCATTTAGTGAGTCTGTATTAAATGGTCGCTCGCCTACTAATATCTCAGTTATCATTACTCCAAATGCATAAATATCACTTTGCACCGTTGCGCCCTGCCCTTGCCAGCGCTCAGGCGCAAGATACGCAGGCGTACCAGCAAGACTAGCTCCTACTGATTTACTAATTGGCTCAGCTAAGGCAAAATCGGTCAATAATAAATTAGGAATGATACTGCTATTATCCGCATTACTTGACAAAAAACCATCTAGCAAAATATTACTAGGTTTAATATCATTATGTAACCAACCAGCGTTATGTAGATTGGCTATAAGTTGGGCAGATTGCACAATAAACTGATGCTTTCGTTGAAGGGTTAATAACGAATGATTTCGAACGTCAAGCTGAGTTGCCAAGCTACCATTTAGATAATAAGGCATAACAAGTATTGTTAATGGCAAAGACTGCGCTAAGATCTGCACCCTTAGGTTGTCATAGGCTAATATTGGCGGAGCGATAACGGGCAGGCGACTTTTCAGGTTATTTTTACTGGTTGATAAACTATTTATAGATTTTAAAATGCCAGCTTCATAGATTAAATCAGCCGAGTTTTGATTGGCATCAGTACTTAACTGCCATTTAATCATTACCTGCCCAAATTGTGGATGTTGGCCTCGTGTTAAACCTTGGTAATTAATCTCGCTATTATGAGTTTGCTGGCTGATACGCTGGTGAGCTATCTCGCTATAATGCCAATCTAAGAATAAACCAGTCAGTACTGGCAGAATTTGCTGCGCTTGCCTTTGTAACGCTTGTTTCGAAGACATTCTTTCTGTACTTGCTTGCGTCGCACACGCTTTTTCTGTAGATGGATTACTGCCACTATTTTTCATGGTAAAGTGATGCCTCTATCTATCTAATATGCCAAAAGACATTTTAATTTATATGAGCGACTAAGTATTATGCCCCAATCTACTAACACCGTTATGAATTATGCCCTACCCGAACATTTATTAGATTTACTTGGGCAGTATCTGCAAGAGCAGGTTACGCCAACTATCGAGATTGATCCTGCCCAGCTAGCCTATCGCTGGGTTGGCGGTCATCAGGGGCATCTAGAGCCATTGGCAGTTAACTTATTTTTAAGTTTAGATGACTTGCATGGTATCAATACGCAAAAGGCAAAACTGGTACAAAACACGCGCCAGTTTCTAAAAGGCTATCCTGCCAATCACGTCTTGATGACAGGCACACGTGGCGCTGGCAAGTCATCGCTGATTCGGGCATTGCTACAAGCCTATCATAACGAAGGATTGCGTATTATTGAAATTGCCCGTGATGACCTGCGGGTGCTTGATAAGATACGTGCCGCTATTAATGCGCTGCCAGCGGATTGTGGCTGCCACTATGTGGTGTACTGTGATGATTTGGCATTTAACGGTCAAGATGAGAGTTATCGGACGTTAAAAAGTGTGCTGGACGGCTCGCTAGATTCAGAGCAAGACAAGTTATTGGTCTATGCCACCAGTAACCGCCGCCACCTCTTGCCACAGCTGATGAAAGACAACGTCAATATTTATAATGGTCAAACCGATGAGGTCAACCCTTACGAAACCATTGATGAGACGGTATCGCTGTCTGATCGCTTTGGGTTATGGTTGTCCTTTCATCCAATGGATCAAAACACTTACTTACACATCGTGCGCCATTATTTATCACTTTCACCAAATCGCAGCCTAGATAATGCGAATGACGAAGAAAGTAATAATGAAGAAGAAAATAAGACGCTACCTGATAATATCAGAGCAGCGGCCTTACGTTGGGCATCAGAGCGCGGCGGACGTTCAGGACGAGTAGCATATCAGTTTAGCCGCTACTGGATAGGACAGACACGATTAGCCGCTGAGGACAATCAATCTTAAATATTGACTAAAAATTATCTTTTATAAATGCGTGCAGAGCCTAAATACTGCACGCGGCTACCCTCTTCTTCGCCTATCAAATCTACTGCCTCAATTGCGCCACTTACCATGTATTGATCGAAATCTGCTGCTAACCATAGATTGCCTGCATAGGCACTTTCGGCATCTAAGCGGATATGTGCCATATTGGGTGTATTACTATTTGGATTATCAAAGCTTTGATAGCGAGCGCTAAAATGGGTCAAAACTAAATTCTTAAGGCTGTTTTCTTGAGCGAACCTACCTACCATCTGTGCGCTGCTATGCATCGGATCAAAGTCTGGATTTTTTGCCTGAATCTTATTTAACACTTCATGCGTATAAGTGGCCTCATGCACCAGTAAATCGGTATCGACCACCGCAGCGCTTAGATATTCTGGCGTATCGTTATCGCCTGCAACCACTACACGTGTACGTTGCACTTCATTTTCGACATAATCTGCTGAATAAAGCTTACGTCCGTCTTTGGTCACAACATCCTCGCCCTGTTGCAGTCTGCCCCACAGTACGCTTGCTGGAATACCTGCTGCTGTTAATTTATCGGTATTAAGCGTACGTCGGCTGATAGTTTGCGTAAGTCCAAAACCGTAAGAGGCAACACGATGCGATAAAGGATGAATATCTATAACCAGCTGATGTTGATTGTCTAAGCTGATCATTACCTGACCTTTATTTTTACTATTTGGCTGAGACAGCAAATCTTCTATCGCCATAAAGTTAATAACAAATGGAAAATGTAGTTCAGTCGTTACAGTAATAGCTTCAAGCAGCGTTGCTATCGCTTTTGGCGCAATAAAGGTCAGCGGCTCACGGCGTCCTGACATTGCCGCACTCGCCAGTAATCCTGGCAGACCATAACAATGGTCGCCATGCACATGGGTAATACAAATCGCTTCGAGCTGATGTAAAGATAACTTGGTATGCAATAACTGCTGCTGTGTACCTTCACCGCAATCAATCAAAACCCAAGGACGCGACTTTTTATTTTGCTGTTGATTTGCCGCCGCGCTATAAGGATTCAAGCACTCGATGGCAAGCGCTGTGACATTACGCTGCTTGGTTGGCACCCCTGCTGAGGTGCCCAAAAAGGTGAGCTTTAACATAGGCAAGCTCTTATATCTAAATCGTTATTTCCTACAACGACTGACATAGCATGGTTCTTTGACCTTCAATCATTTGTCCACCATTAGCCGTACATTCATTGACCATATTGGACTCATAAGATTTCCAGCCGCCATAAAAGCTGGCCATGCATAGCAACACCACAAGTAGTTTTTGTGACCAAGCTTTGATTGATACTTGCTGGCTATGCAGATTAGCATCTGTAGTATTTATTACTTTTTTAGCAGCAATGCTAGTATCGGTATTAATATTGTCATCAAAATCGATATCGGTATTTTTGTCATTTGATTTATTCAAGTCTGTCATTTTTTATCCTACTTGGATTCAACATCGAAGTGCAACGCACCCGAAGCTAGATTTTACCTCAAGCGGTGTTCTAAACCCTAGCACCTTTCTAGGTCGATTATTTAAACTGTCTTCAATCGACTGAACTAAGTGCCTGCA
>NZ_CAJGZM010000002.1 GCF_904846175.1 Psychrobacter immobilis
ACTCATGTCTTTGTTTTTGACACTTCTAATCACTTGTGCTCGAAAATCTGCTGAATAGGTCATTTGTTCTTCTGCCATTTCGCTTGTTTTAAAACGATTGTATCTTATTTAAAAAGAACTGACTATACTTAAAGGAGAGTTCTGAGTATCAAACTAAGTTCGGTGGCTCAAGGCTATTTTCATCAGAGCAAAAAAACCTGCTTGTTCCAAGCTATAATTTAATTGCAGAAGATCAGAAAGTAATGGAGGGTATGGAGCTTAATTTTAAAGAACTATCTTTATCAAAAAAACATAAAGAGGGTCTCGATTGGTTTATAAGCTATACACTACAAAATTGTGAGTACACTCAAAATAAAATCAGGTTTGAAAATCTTGAGGATTTTGATCGGTTTTTAAATTATATAATTAATCTTTTGCCTAAGGTATTAATTCATATAGATATTCGAAACTTACAAAGTTGTACTGATAAGAGGTTGGTAAATAAATGGAAAAATCGACTTAATAAGTTGCCAGAATCCAACGTACACTATGATCTACTGAATAATAAAAAAGAAATAAAATATACTAAGAAAGTAAAAGCCAGTATAGGTATTGCTAGTTCCAAAGAAAAATATTACAAAGGTAGTAGCAAAATACATTATAACCGCATACTACAATTTTTTTGTTTCTATAAATTTATAATTTTAGATGATATTAATAATAACATATTAGAATATAATTATAATCGGTAATATATAAAGTGCTTAATAATTTACATTATGAGTAACATATGAATAAATCTATCATCAAAAGGATTGCGAAAAACTCAAACCTGTCTTGGCATCCAATGACAAAAAGGCTTCATAAATCCTTTATGAAGTCTTATAGTGATGAGTTTTATAGCACTATTATTAAAATGTTCCAAGACAACCTACAATTAAGCCAACAAACTATCTATTTGATCTCAAATCGTGAACAGGTGAAGTTACTAAATCAGCCTAAAAAAAGTAAAGAAAAAGAGAGTATTGATTATCAGATAGTTGCAGGTTGTTTTAACCCTTGGTTCGATGATGAAGTATTGAGAACGAATAAGCAGTTAGTAGCCATAGAACTCAGTCCAGTGGAGGGTCAGAGCAAAAAAGCATTTGAAGATGATTTGCAAACTTTAATTTTATTAGATTTCTTGAAGTCCTTATCTCAAGCAAATATGTCAGCACTCGGCAATAACTTTCATGGACTTCGAAATATTGTTAAGAGCTCAAAACAGTTAGAGCATGTATATCTAGAGCTTATGGGAAATAGGATTAGTGCCGAGCAATTTGCTGATTATTTTGGACGTCAGCGAGATTTTGTCTATAAGCATAAATGTTAAGAGAAATTTAATTTACAGCTTCAACACGAAATAGTCGTTTTACTATCTTTTTAATTAGGCTCTGTTGAGCATGGACAATAAAATGCTAGCAAAAAAAATATTGAACAAGTGATCTTTAAGCTCTCGCACCAAAAGATACCATTCGTTATGTCTGGCACCATGCTCAAAGATAATCACTGGACCAGACTAATACTGATACTATTAGAACTAAATATCTATGACAAAGGAAATCTGAGACAGACGGCCGAAGGTATTGTCTATCAAATGGTTTTTGGTCGCCCTTGGCATGACTTACCCCCCCGTATTTTAGTAAGCACTATACTGTCTACAAAGACTATCAGCTTTGGTTTCGTAAATGCAGAATTCTTGAACCGCCTGCCTATATTGGATACTTAGCATAAGTCAGGTTAGCATTCAATTATTATAACTTTATGGAATGCGTCCAGTGTGTTATACAGGCATCAAACTACTAGTGTTAGCGATAAGATCAATAAATATAAAATCAATAGCATAGGTAAGAGCTTGCCATTTATAACAGGCCGCTATACATGGTATATAATTCAATGGCGCTTAGCTTTTCGCGTAGCGCGCTCATTTGCAATTCACAGTTTTGCTAATACTCTGCTTTGTCTTTCTCTTTTTCCTCTAAGCTTTCTTGATAAGTAAAATCATCCCATAGCATTAGACAACTTGTAATTAACTTGAGATCATTGAGTGAATAGCTACTCATAGTTACCCAAATCATGTGACTTTATTTTTGAACGTAATTCAGTGCGTTCTACAGGTATCGAACTACTAACATTAGGTATGAATTTAATTACCATAAAATTGATAGTATGCGTTATTAAGCTATCTGATATAAAATCTTCCATATTTAGTTTTATAGATCTGACAGCAGGCGTCAGTCAAAAGCTGATCGCCTTTATCGGACCAAATGGCGCGGGTAAAAGCACGTTGCTGCACACGGTTTTGGGTTAACACACAGGAACCGCGCTTAAAACAGATGGCCACATTAAGATTTACGGTCAGCCGATCAACGAGGTCATGAATCATGGACATATCGCTTGGGTTAGACAACATGAGCGTTTTGAGCTGCCTTTAACGGTACTGGATTATGCACTGTTAGGAGTCTCGCCAAATCCTGCATGGTATCAGCGCCCAAATAGCCAGCATTGACTGTCCACGCGCAACGTTTACTATAGGATTTTGAGTTATTAAGTTTGGTCAGTGCTCGCGTGCAAACCTTATCAGGCGGTGAGAAGCAGCGCTTGGCTATCGTACGAGCGCTGATGCAAGATACCGATATTATGATGTTCGATGAGCCGACCAATCATCTTGATATTCGCCATCAGCATTTTTTGCTTCATTACTTGCATAATTTGGTGAAACAGCAGCACAAAAGTATCTTGGTTGTCCTCCATGATTTGACCCATGCATATCGCTATACTGATAAGGTGGTATTGTTAAATGGTGGACAAGTTGTTGCACAAGGAACGCCTAGTGAAGTGATGACACGTCCACAATTAAGCGATGTTTATGATGTCGATATTAAAGTGCATCAAACTGAAGATGGCTTGGTGTTTATATAGGTTTTATAATGAGAGCAGAATCAGTTATTTTTCTATAAAACCTTTATTAATGAAGGTTTTTATTTGGCTGAGGTTCGTATCTGCCTTTTTGCAAGCGATGGCCAAGTTTTAACCCTAGCAATAGGGAGATGATGTGATGATAGTCTCACATTAACTTAATTTAGAGAATCTGCGCATAAAAAGCGCCGTTTTACATACAATTGTTGCAAGTAAAAGAACCGCTCTAACCACTGTACAGTAAGCCTTCCTCTGATTAATTATTGTGTTTTATTTCTGCAAGACAGACTGTGTAGCTTAACCATAATTAACGCTATCTTTCTCTGGATAAGGAAGTAAATAGTTTGACAGTCATATACTTTTAGTTTATAAGAGGTAAATAGTATGGTTGTTTTCCTATAGCTACTTTTTAGTATTCAATATTTAAAGCAATACAACTTTTACACATACCAAGGGCAGAGTCTTCTACCCTGATTTTCTACAGTAATTTATCAGCAGTATTCGTATCACAGCTTCTAGGCAGTTAATGCCCACATAATATTGACATTCATTGACGGCTAATAAGCCAGTATTGTCAACCTGACCTCACCCGCGCACGTGAATATTTTACTCATTTTGCTATCTGTAAGCTAATACCCTGCCTTTCAGGATGATTGGCTAACGATTCAGCGATATGTGTCGCGCTGGGCCTATAAAAAGGTGTTCGATGGAATGACGACTTTATCTCATAAATCTACAGTACAACAGACTGCTAAAGACTCAGGACACCAATTTGATGCCAACCGTCATTGGGCGGCATTTTTGACCTTAGGATTTGGTGCTCACACTGAATCTGAGACTAGCATTACCCGCATGAATATAGCCCGCCATTATGGTCCCTTGCGTGTGCAAAGACCGTTCTATCCTGAAGGCCGCGATGGTTGCTGTCACGTCTATCTGCTGCATCCGCCTGGTGGTATTGCCAGTGGCGATGCACTCAATATAGATGTCACTGTATCGGCAAACGCCCATACTTTGTTAACGACGCCTGCTGCCAATAAGCTTTATAAAGCCGACAGTAATGGCGTTGCTTGGAACCAGCATACCCACCTAAAAATCGCTAATGACGCTACTTTAGAATGGCTGCCGCAGGAAACGCTCGCTTTTAACGGCTCTCGCGGCGAGCAGACCATCATCATTGATTTAGAAGACAACGCCAAGTGCTTGGGGTGGGAAATTCTTGGTCTTGGCCGTCCTGCCAGCAAGCTACCTTTCGTCAGTGGCCGTCTCGAACAGCGCTTTCATCTCACCCGTAATGGTCGCCCGTTATGGATAGAACGCCAATGTATAGACCCCGATCATCCAAGATTTTCCGGCATGTGGGGCCAGGGCGGTGCCACCGTCCATGCGACATTATGGGCGGTTGGATTGGACGATCCGCTAGAGGCTATCACTGCACTACGTGAGCATATTCCAGCTGCCAATCACTGGGCAGTTACCTATCGTCGCGGCGTATTGCTGCTACGCTATTTAGGCATAGAGCGTAACGAAGCTTGGAATATATTTCAGCAAGCGCGAGAAGTGCTACGTCCGCGATTGACCGGACACAAAGCTATTACACCACGAATTTGGTTGACTTAACGACTGCTGCCCAAGCTTTTTCTTAAGTGCTGACAAATGCTTTTATATGCCTATTTATTGATAGTTAACAACTAATAACATAAGCCTTCTAACGACATAGGCTTTCCATAAAACGATAACGATAACCATAATATAATTAAGGAGTCAGCGATGGAATTAACGCCAAGAGATAAAGATAAGTTGATGTTATTTACGGCAGGGCTGCTTGCTGAGCGCCGTAAGGCTAAAGGCCTAAAACTGAATTACCCTGAAGCAATAGCGCTGATCAGTTGCGCCATTATGGAAGGTGCGCGTGAAGGCCGTACCGTAGCAGAGATGATGAGTGCGGGCCGCGAAATCCTTACCCGAGATGACGTCATGGATGGCATCGCTGAGATGATTGAAAGCTTACAAGTTGAGGCAACCTTTCCCGACGGCACGAAGCTTGTGACCGTTCATAACCCTATTGTCTGAGGAGACTTGCTATGATTCCTGGTGAATATCAGCTACAGAGCGATGACATTGAGTTATGTGTCGATCGTGAACCTATCACTATCAACGTCGCAAACACGGGTGACCGTCCTATCCAAGTCGGCTCTCACTATCACTTTGCCGAGACCAACGCGGCCTTAGAATTTGACCGTAAAAAAGCTTATGGGCATCGCTTAGCGATTGCAGCAGGCATGGCGATACGTTTTGAGCCGGGTCAACACCGTGATGTCCCCTTAATTCCTTTTTCAGGCTTACGCCATATTTATGGTTTCCGTGGTGAGGTAATGGGTCCTTTAGATCAAGGTCAGAATCAGGGTCAGAACCAAAACTCAGACTCAGGAGCGAACTCATGAAAATTACTCGCCAAGCTTATGCAGATATGTATGGTCCAACGACCGGCGATAGAATTCGTTTAGGCGATACTGAGCTGTGGATCGAGATAGAAAAAGACTACACGCATTATGGTGAAGAGGTCATGTTCGGCGGTGGCAAAGTGATTCGTGATGGCATGGGTCAAAGTCAGCGCTGCGACGATACCGTGATGGATACTGTCATTACCAATGCCGTCATTATCGACTGGTGGGGTATCGTGAAAGCCGATGTGGGTCTAAAAAATGGCCGCATCGCTGCTATCGGAAAAGCCGGTAACCCTGATACCCAACCTGATGTCGATATCGTCATTGGCCCCGGTACCGAAATTATAGCGGGTGAAGGTCAGATTCTGACGGCGGGTGGTGTTGACACGCATGTACATTATATTTGTCCGCAGCAGGTTGACGAAGCATTAATGAGTGGCCTAACGACTATGATTGGTGGTGGTACGGGGCCAGCGACTGGCTCAATCGCAACTACCCATACGCCCGGCCCTTGGCATTTAGGCAAAATGATGCAAGCCGTAGATGACTTGCCCATTAATATTGGTTTTCTTGGTAAAGGTAGTGCCAGTACTCCTGAAGCGCTGATACAACAAGTAGAAGCTGGGGCGATGAGTCTAAAAATCCATGAAGATTGGGGCGCGACCCCAGCTTCTATCAGTAATGCACTAGATGTGGCAGACCGCTACGATATACAGATTGCTATTCATGCCGATAGCTTAAATGAGTCTGGTTTTGTAGAAGACACGATAGCCGCGTTCAAAGACCGCTGTATTCATACTTACCACACTGAAGGTGCTGGTGGTGGTCATGCGCCTGATATCATCGTCGCTTGTAGTTTGCCCAACGTATTGCCATCGTCTACTAATCCGACACGTCCTTATACGATTAATACCGTCGATGAGCATCTCGATATGTTGATGGAGTGCCATAATTTAGACCCAAGTATTCCAGAAGACGTTGCCTTTGCCGATTCGCGTATTCGCCGCGAGACTATTGCTGCCGAAGACATCCTCCATGATATGGGTGTGATTTCGATGATTTCGTCTGACTCGCAAGCGATGGGTCGTATCGGTGAAGTGGTATGTCGTACTTGGCAAACTGCGCACAAAATGCGCCTGCAACGTGGCCTGTTACCAGAAGATGAAGAACGCGGTACGGATAACTTCCGCGTGAAGCGCTACATTGCCAAATACACTATTAATCCAGCTATCACTCACGGTGTTGGTCATGAAGTTGGCTCTGTCGAAATTGATAAACTGGCGGATTTGGTGTTGTGGAAGCCAGCCTTCTTTGGGGTTAAGCCATCAATTATTATCAAAGGTGGCATGATAGCGGGCGCTGCAATGGGCGATCCCAATGCCGCTATTTCTACGCCGCAACCCGTACATTATCGCCGTATGTTTGGTGCGCTTGGTCGTGCTGCCGCCGCAACTCGAATCACTTTTGTTAGTCAAGCAGCAATGAATACCGGATTAGAAGAAAGACTTGGTCTAAAGAGCAGGCTGGTGGCGTGTAAAAACGTCCGTCAAATGCGTAAGAGTGATATGAAGCTCAATGATGCCTGCCCAGAGCTGACAGTAGATCCACAAACTTATGAAGTTCGTGCAGATGGCGTGTTATTAACTTGTGAGCCATCGTCTGAATTGCCATTAGCCCAACGTTATCATTTGTTTTAAAGCGTTTGCAAGGATATCAATATGCTTGAATTAATAAAAAGAATCGACGGCAGCACTCAGGTCGATGTACACGACACCCTGACTTTACCTTATGAGCTACGCATACGTGGCCGTCTAAAAGCGGTGACAGATAGCGGCCTCGATGTTGGCTTGTTCCTTGATCGTGGTCCGGTACTGCGTCATGGTGATTTATTACAAGCGAGCAGCGGCGAGATCATCCAAGTATGTGCCGCTGATGAGCCAGTCACTACCGCTTATGTTGAGGGCGGTTTAGCATTGGGACGACTTGGTTATCACTTAGGTAATCGTCATGTATCGCTCGCCCTTGGGAGTGATAAAGATGGGCGTCATTGGGTGCGGTTCCCGCCAGATCATGTATTAGAAGAGTTGGCGGTTCTGTTGGGCGCAACCTTGAGTCATCACCAAGCGCCATTCGATCCCGAATCTGGTGCTTATGCGCAAGCTGGCCGTGAACACTCTCATGCACATGCACATGCACATGCACATGAACATGCAGATGAGCATTCTCACGAACACAATCATGCCCATGGACATTCCCATAATGACGACCATAACCATGCACACTGACGCGCAGCCAAAGGCAACCAGCGATTTGGCGCTGCTGGGACTGATGCAACTGATTAGCCCTGCATTGCCAATCGGGGCATTCGCTTGGTCGCAAGGCCTAGAGAGTGCATTTGAGCTTGGCTGGGTATGTAATGAGGCTGAGCTTGGCGAGTGGTTAGAGGGCGTACTTGACGATGGTATGTCGCGCTGCGAATTACCAGTGCTGGCACGTTTGCAAACCTGCTGGGAGAATGGTGACAGTGAGGGTCTTGCCTTTTGGAATGACTGGATACATGCCAATCGTGAGACCGCTGAGCTCAGCGATGAAGACACACGTTTAGGTCAAGCATTGATGCGTTTGCTCAACAGCTTAGAGTTGCAGCCGCAGAAAGCGTTAGGTCATGCCAAGCTACCAGAAGAGCCCGGATATGTGACCGTTTTTGCTTGGACCGCTCATCAACGCCAAGTGCCTATACGCCAAAGTCTACTCGGCTTTGCTTGGGGCTGGCTGGAAAACCAACTGGCGGTTGCATGTAAAGCGATGCCATTAGGTCATACCGCTGCGCAACGTTTGAACGAGCAATTGCGCCCGCAACTGGTCGCTGCCGTTGATACTGCGCTGGCATTAACTGATGAGCAGTTAGGTCCGATTTTACCGGGGTTAGCACTCGGTAGTGCTCAACATGAAACCCAATATTCAAGATTGTTTAGAAGCTAATCATTTTTATTTTGCAACCGTTTCTATTTTACGATCGCTTTAATTTTATAACAGCTTCGATTTTATAACAGCTTTTACTAATATATAAGGAAAGATAGCCATGAAACATTGTTTAAGAATAGGTGTCGGTGGGCCCGTTGGTTCTGGCAAAACGGCCTTATTGCGCCAGTTATGTAGCGCTTTAAAAGATCACTACGACATTGCCGTGGTCACCAATGATATCTATACCCGTGAAGATGCTGATTTTTTACTTAAGCACGACGCCTTGCCTGCTGATCGTATTCTTGGTGTGGAAACGGGCGGTTGTCCGCACACTGCTATCCGCGAAGATGCTTCTATGAATCTGGCCGCAATCGATGATTTGCAAACGCGTCATCCTAATCTAGAGCTGGTGTTAGTAGAGTCTGGCGGCGATAACCTAGCGGCGACCTTTAGCCCAGAGCTTTCTGATTTAACCCTATACGTCATCGACGTCGCTGCTGGTGATAAAATCCCTCGTAAAGGCGGCCCGGGTATTACCAAATCAGACTTGCTAATTATAAATAAAATTGACATCGCTGAATATGTACACGCCTCCCTAGATGTGATGGAACGTGACTCGAAAAAAATGCGCGGCGAGCGTCCTTTTATATTCACCAACTTGTATGACGGTGTGGGCGTAGAAGAAATCATTAGCTTTATTTTAAAGCAAGGCATGTTACCTGAGCGTCGTCCTGGCAAGCTAAGCTCTGATGCTTAAGGGTTCTGATGCTTAAGGGTTCTGATGCTTAAGGGCTCTGATGCTTAAGGGCTCTGATGCTTAAGGGCTCTGATGCTTAAGGGCTCTGATGCTTAAGGGCTGATGCTTAATTATCAGTGCCTTGTTATCAGTGCTTTACTGTCAGTGCTTAAACGCCTTTATAGTACAAGTAAGATATAAATAACAGTTATATACCAGTTCACAATAAACAAAAATAACAGAGGGAGAACACCATGAATAAGATGACCAAGTTGCCAGTGGCAAAGCTATTAATGACTATCGGGCTGATGCTAACGGCTACTTTAGCCATTGCCCACCCAGGCCATGGCGAGACCGTGAGTAATGGATTCATGAGTGGGTTATTACATCCACTCATGGGTCTTGACCACTTATTAGCCATGGGTGCGATTGGTTTTTGGAGTATCCGCCAAAACACCACGATGAAACGTGGCACGCCTTTATTTGTCGTCGGTGGCATGATAGCGGGCGCAGGCCTTGCTTGGGCTGGTGTCAATTTGGCTGGAATAGAGACAGGCATCGCCATGTCAGTACTGCTAGTCGGTGTGCTCATCGCAACGCTTGCCAAACTGCCGACGGCTGTTGGCGGCACGTTGGTTGCGCTATTTATGGTCGCTCATGGTTATGCTCACGGAACTGAGATGACCCAAGGTTCAAGCTTACTGCTTTATATGGCCGGCTTCGTTGTCGCAACCTTAGGCATTACCTTTGTTGGTCGCGGTCTAGGCACAGCGATGCTCAAAGCCGATAACCGTATTACTCGTGCATTAGGCGGCGTGGTTGCTATCATTGGTGGGGTATTGGCTGCTGGCTAATCTTTACTAGTGCTGCAACCCAGTTATCATGATAAATCTAAAAAGCCGCACAGATTTTCTTGCGGCTTTTTGAGTTTAATTTTCTCGTCCTATTCCACAGCTAGCTTTATCAAACTGAGACTATTAAAAACACATATCAAATAGGGAATATCGATATGAACGACACTATCATAAAAGTATCAAGAAACACGGACATTGCCCCGCAAAATTTACTATCTACGCAAACCGTTGCTTTTTCGCATTACAACTATATTTCAGCGCAGTTACCTGTCAATATTACCACCGGTGATTTAGTCGCGAATGATATAAAAGTACAGGCCGCGCAGTGCTTAAAAAATATCAAAACCATTGTAGAAAGCATCGATCATGACATGAATGATGTAATCAAAATTAATATATTTTTGAAAAATATCGAAGATATTAAAGAAATAGATACGATTTATCCTGCGTTTTTTCAAGGCTATCTGCCGACACGGACGGTCATAGCAGTAGCAGCGCTACCGATGGATAATGCTTTGGTACAAATGGACGCTGTAATCTCGAACGGTGAAGGTACGTATCCACAAGCACCCGTTGAGCTGGTAAAAGTACCCAAAAACAATGAAAAAGTACACAAGGATTCAGTATCGCCGCATACGGTCGCTTTTTCTCATTACAACAATATCTCAGCGCAACTGCCTGTAGATATTGAAACTGGTGAGCTGGTCGCTGGTGGCGTCAAAGAGCAGACGCAGCAATGCCTACAAAACATCGAAGCGATTTTAGAGAGTATCGACGTTCCTCTCCATGAAATTGTCAAAGTAAATATCTTTTTAAAAAATCTTGCCGATGTGGACGTGGTAAATGACGTTTATAAAGAATTCTTTCCAGAGTCAACCAGTGATGGAAGCGCGGGCTATTTACCTGCACTGACGATGGTTATAGCGTCAGATTTACAGCTGGATGCTTTGGTACAGATTGATGCTATCGTGTCTCACGGAAATGGCACACCGCCACAAGCTGTTGAAGATAAACATGGCATCACTATTAAGGCTAACAATACTGATAAAGCGCCGAAGAACCCGCTATCAACACAAACGGTGGCGTTCTCTCATTACAACCATCTCTCAGGTCAATTACCTATCAACCCTGAAACGGGTAAACTAATCGAAGGTGATATAAAAGCGCAGACCAAGCAGTGCTTAGAAAATATCAAAGCCATTGTAGAAAGTATCGACCATGTTATGGATGATGTGGTAAAAATGACTATCCAACTTACAGACATCACGGATATCGATGCGGTAAATGATATTTATAAGACCTTCTTCAATAGCGACTTACCAGCCAGAACAGTGATTGGTGTCGCCGCTATTCCTATGGATGCTTTGATACAGATTGATACTGTCGTATCCAACGCCGAAGGTACGCCACCAGCTTGAGAATAGTGATTCATGTTTTTCCGCAATAATTACTTTGATACTCACTTGCTAACGTCTCGCAATAGAGTTGTAATCAATAATTTACCTCAAATAGAAAAGGCCTTTAGATACTTGAAGGCCTTTGAATACTTAATTCGGCTGGATTGATTTCCATATTGTCAAACCCATATTAAGCGAGTCGCCTATATAAACTTAAAAATAGTAGATATCTCATAAGCCACAGTAGATAAATGTCATCGACAAATTTGTAATATCAGAGATCCTAAATTAATTGACCACAACACTTAGTTACTAGGTGTGATTTATCGCTTTATCAGATGGATTAGTAATTATGATTGACAGTAAAGATGATTGATAATAAGAAGGCAATTTCAACTTCTTAAAAAAGAGTAGTATTATTTTTAATACATTAATTTTATATCTATGTATTAAAAATAATACATTAATGTGACCAAAAATGATTATATATACTCGGTAAAAGGCTTTAATATACGCTAAAGGTCATTGCTATATTTTAGACTAAACCTTTTGGTAGTAAGGCTTTGGGTGTTAATATATATTAAGGGTGTTTAAGATAGTTTGTTGTGTCTAGCCTGTCACGCCGGGGGTCGCGGGTTCGAGTCCCGTCCGCTGCGCCATATTTAAAACTTAGTTTTAATTATATTATTAAGTACAAAGTTTCAACCTCAAGTATTCGTTTACTTGAGGTTTTTTTGTGTCTGTAAAATACTATTATAGCTATCTGGTGTTAAATCAACCAAATGGTGAGATAAATTATCTGTCGATTCAATGCGCGCTGGTTTTTTCGTATTAGGCATCCAACTACTGACTCGACTCTCATTATACTAAGAGGGGAAATTGATAAAATAGCGCATAGATAAATGAGCCAATGATGACACATACAACACTGAACCAGACCAGACGAAGATGAGCAACTGACCATTCTGCTTGCCAGTCAATTCTATCACTCGCTCTTAGCCATTCTGTCACACTAATCGCTACCGTGAGCCATAATGTGCCGACCAAATAACCTCCTAGCACATCACTTAAATAGTGCTCATTGAGTACAATTCTACTTAAGCCTATCAGTATAGAAAAAAAGACAGTCATTACCACTATACGGACTTGCTGACTAAAGTTGCGGCTAAAACGAATGGCCGTATAAGCAAGAAATCCATATAGCGCAACCGTAACTGTTGCATGTCCACTTGGAAAGGAATCTGTCTGCTCGAATAGCAGAATATGAATTGGTCGATCGCGTTGAAACAATAGTTTACTAAGAAAGGTAAATATTGTACTTCCTAAAGTGGCTACCAGTAACCCTATTAATATATAGCGCTGGCGAATTATCCAACATAAAATACAGGTTAAAAATACAACTAAGCATGTCGTTGCGGTAGAGGCGAAGCTGGTAATTAGGATGAAAAACGTTACTAGGGGCGACTCACTTAGCATACTCATCTGCTGTGACACAAAAAAGTCCATTGCCACAATAGTATCTGAAGTGACGACATCTTCAACCAAGCCGAGAAACAAAAATAGAATATAACCCATGATTAGCACTAAAAGTGTCAGAGGTAAGCCATAAAAATGCTGTATATGAAGCCTTTGCGATAAAACATGATACAACTTTGGATAATTATTTCTTAATCGAATAAGTCGTTTGCTTTGACTACAATACTGTTTAATCGCCGTCCAATATCGCAGCGCGTGATTCAGTATTTTCTTACCATAACGAATCAATCCATATTGCAAAACCCATAACACAACCATCACTGATAGAATTAAGCTTCCTAATATGAGCAACGGCTGATTTTCTTGGATAAGGTTGGTCATGGGTAAGAGTTCTCTTCTGGAAACAGTGGTTGTAGATGTTTTATAAATTCCTAAAACATTAAATACTTTATAAATTTTATTATCTAGCACTCTTAACACCTTCTTAACACAGTACATGCTATTTTAGCGAATAAAGTCCTCTTTCATTCTATTAAGAAGTCCGTGTATGTCAAAACACTTAGTTACTGATGCCAGTATTGCAGAAGCCAATAATATAGGTCCTGTCACAACTAATAATGGGACCAGCGAGAAAAGAAGATTCTATAATCGTGAGGTCAACCTCAATTACTTGATTGTAGTCGTTGTACTATATCTCGTTGCTACGGCAAATATAGGTTTCTTTAAGCAAGTATTAGCGATCTATCCGTTTGCTGATAACATGGGTTTTATAGTTTCTCTTACAGGCTTACTGTTTGGGCTGATGTGGTTATTGTTTCAGCTATTATGCTACCGCCCGATAGCAAAACCTGTGCTTAGCATAATGCTCATTATTGCGGCCATATGTGGTTATTTTACCGATGGCTACGGAACAATATTTGATAGCGGTATGTTGATTAATAGCTTACAGACGGACCAAGCAGAAGCGATGGGACTGATGGCGCCAAGCTTTGTTATTCGACTGCTATTATTAGGGGTGTTACCTGCTTTTATTATCAGTAAGATTCGTATAAAGCGTTTGTCTATAGGTCGCTCAATCGTACAAAAGGCAATTACCTTGATTTTGTCTATTGTGTTGATAGCGGTTTGCCTATTGCCGTTTGGTGACCAGTATGCCAGCTTCTTTCGTCAACATAAAATGGTGCGTAGTTATACCAATCCCATTACGCCCATTTATTCAGTCATAAAACTCGGTACCGACTATGTCGATGAATTGCGTCGCCCTGATACGATGACGGCTCACGCTGTAGATGCTAAGCGGACAACTACGGTTGGCAAGGTAAAACCTAAGCTTATGGTATTTGTAGTCGGTGAAACGGTTCGCGCTGATCATATTGGCTTAAACGGTTATAAGCGCGATACGATGCCGCTACTTGCTAAGCAAGCGGATATCTATAGCTTCAAAGATGCTGCTTCCTGTGGAACCTCTACAGCGTATTCAGTACCTTGTATGTTCAGTTATGCCAACCGAGAAGACTACGACATAGACACTGCTGAGTATCATGAAAATGTGCTGGATACCCTCAACAAACAAGGTGTTAATGTCATTTGGCGGGACAACAATTCTAGCTCTAAAGGCGTGGCAGACCGAGTCACTTTTGAGGACTATAGAACATCCGATACAAACCCCGATTGTGATGTTGAATGTCGCGATATAGGTATGCTCGATGGTTTTGATACTTTAGTTAAGTCGAATACAGCGGGCAAAGCAGCGGCTCAGCCACAAGATACCCTAATTTTACTACATCAAATGGGCAATCATGGTCCTGCTTATTATAAACGCTACCCGAAAGATTTTGAGGAATACAAGCCCGTCTGTATGACCAATGAGCTGTCTAAATGCGATGACCAGTCAGTTATTAATGGCTATGACAATGCGATTCGCTATACCGATTACTTTTTAAATGTCACTATCGATAAGCTAAAATCATATGAGCAGGACTACGATGTGGTGATGGTCTATATTAGTGATCATGGCGAGAGTTTGGGTGAAAACAACGTGTATTTACATGGTTTACCCTATGGTATTGCACCGAATGCTCAAAAGCAGGTGCCAGTGATTATCTGGTCACCGAATGGTAATAGCATCGACAATAATAGCCTCTCTAGTATGATCGATCAGCCAGTATCGCATGATTTTATTACACCGACCCTACTGAAGTTCTTTAATATAACGACTCAAGAAGTGGCATCCGCACCAACTTTCTTTAAGTAAATCAGCGTTTTAAAAACTAGCATTCATACACGAGACTTTTATGCACAAAATACTTGTCATTGAAGACAATCCTGATATCGTAGCCAATATTTATGCTTTTTTTGAACCAAAGGGCTTTGAGTTGGACAACGCTCATAATGGACTAAGTGGCCTAGCGCTTGCTTCAAGCAATCGTTACGACGTTATATTGCTAGACGTCATGTTACCCGGAATGGACGGTACCAAGCTGTGCAAAACGCTTAGAGAAGAATTGCATGATAAAACGCCCGTATTGATGCTAACCGCGCGTGATACTGTTTTGGATAAGGTAGCAGGGTTCGATAGTGGTGCTGATGATTATTTGGTCAAACCTTTCTCATTGGTTGAATTAGAAGCACGTATCAAAGCACTGATACGTCGTAATCAAGATGAACATTTTCAGCATACTATTGAGGTCGGTAAGCTGTCTCTAAATACTGAGCAACACAGTATCAAACGAGAAGACAAGCTGCTAAAACTAACTCCCACAGGATTTAAAATCTTGCATGCCTTAATGAGTGCCTCGCCTCGGGTAGTTAGTAAAACTGAGCTTGAGGAAAAGGTATGGGGACAGGATATACCAAGTAGTGATGCGCTTCGAACACATTTGCACAGTGTGCGTGCACAAGTTGATAAACCCTTTGATAAAGTCATGATAATAACGATAGCTGGTGTTGGTTATCAAATTATTGACCCAGACAAAGTCTAAAATTTCACAATACCATTTACAGATTAGAGTCTATTATAAACAGTCGTATCTGTATTTTTTCTTACGCCATCTACTGACTTACACTAAATAAGCACACGCCATGTTCACTATAGACTCAATCGCTAATAAGTTTCGAATTTCATATTTTTTATTCGCCTTACTGCTTTGTACCACGTTCGTCAGTATTTTTATGTATGCTGAGATGCGAATTGAACAGGACTTAGTAAAAGGGCGTCTACTGCAACAGCTGCAACTCAGTCAAGAAAAATATGGTGAGCAGGCTATTTATACAGCAGATCCCGGTATTAAAATTTATCATTATGATAGCGCGCCAGAGAATTTAAAAGCGCTAGCCAATGGAACGGTTCAAGAGATGCGGGTGAGCGTGAATAGTAAAGCGGGCAACACTGAGGCCAATCTGCACTTTTTTGCCTATCAACAAAATGAGCAAAAGTATGTTTTGACCTACTTAGAAGGGTCTGAAATGGTGATGGAACACTATCCTGTTTTGGCCATCTTCGAAGAATTAGAGGGTATATTTGCCGACGCATTGAAAATGGCGGTTATCCTAAGTTTGCTCATTGCTGCGCTATTCTCCCATTTATCCTCTAAGCAAATCATCAAGCCTTTACTAGATTTAAAAAAGGCCGTAGAAACCGATCATCAAAATTTAACCGAATTAACCCATCTACCCTCAGAGGTTGGGGTATTAGCACGAGCTATCGATGAAAAAAACCATAAGCTAGAGCAGTATCTAAAACGTGAGCAGCTGTTTACCGGCGATGTCAGTCATGAGTTGCGCACACCGTTGACCATCATCATGGGCGCATCTGAAGTACTAGCCTCACAGCTTGAAGACAACGGTTACTTGGGCGAATTCGCCAACCGTATTAGCACGACTGCCAAAGAAACCTCTGAAATCATCAGTGCTTTATTACTGTTATCGCGCGCGCCTGAACAGCTGGATACACCGCAAACCTCTATCAACACCATCGCTATGAGCGAAGTATCACGCTTACAATATTTGCTCCGCCATAAATCGGTAACTTGCAAAGTAGTCGCTGATAAAGAGTATATGGCTTATGTACGACCTGAGCTGTTAAAAATGGCGTTAGGCAATTTGATAAAAAATGCTTTTCAATATACTGATGATGGTGAAGTCATTGTCACTATCGATGCTGAAAAGATTACAGTGACTGATACCGGTCTTGGTATTCCAGAGGTCATGATGCCGTTACTCTATGAGAGATTTGAGCGTCTAAATGACATAAATATAAGCGATCAGGTAGAAGGTAGCGGTTTGGGTCTTAGCATTGTACAACGCATCATGACTCATATGGATTGGAAGCTTATCCATCAAGCCAATGCTACAGGCGGTAGTAAGTTTAGTATTTATTACAAGTAGGATTCTCCAAATCTCAAATCAATTATATATAGCTGGCTATAATATTAATTAATAAAGAGATAATAACCAAATTAAATATGAAGGCGATGATGCTGTGTAGGGTAGCAAGCTTTCTACCTGCCTTTGAAGTAAAAGCAATATCAGCAGTTTGGCCTGAAGTACCAATGGCAACTGCACAATAAAAGAAATCTTCAAACTTAGCGTTTACTATGGTTGCTGACTCAGCGCTGCTACCCTTATCCTCAACCATTGCCTCA
Organism: Psychrobacter immobilis; assembly: GCF_904846175.1. Classification (GTDB taxonomy): domain Bacteria; phylum Pseudomonadota; class Gammaproteobacteria; order Pseudomonadales; family Moraxellaceae; genus Psychrobacter; species Psychrobacter immobilis_E. The sequence continues at coordinate 17,455 of NZ_CAJGZM010000002.1, forward strand.
GGAAACATAAAAGGTAGATTTGATTCGCTACGTTGTTTAGAGAAATACAAATAAGCGTATTGCATAGCAAAAATGACTTGTATCATCAGCCAAGTAATAAAAATAGTAACGACCGTAAGTGCAATAATTAAAATGCGTGCCGTACCTTGATAGTCTTTGCCAATCTGAGTTTGCCTAAAGATCGCTAATAAACAGATTAAACTTGCAGTACTGATGAGGCTCAAGATGATTACTTTTCCTTCATGATCTTCGTTTAGGTGACCATGAATGGTATTAGCACGCATCATCATGATGATACTGACGATATAGATCAAAATAGCACTGTCCCAACCAATAATAAAGCTGGTACTAAAAGAGAGTGGCCATATTGCCGCTACTATTAAGCCAATAACTGCTCCACCTAGTAGACTGCCTAATAAGCGCCAGTGGCTAAGAAACGCATTTGATATTCTTATCATAGTGTCAATCAAACTGTATCGATTATTGTTCAGATTATAGTATCTATTGAGCGCTAGTTTTAACAAAGCTTCCAAATACATCGCAGATAAGTTATTTGGTACCTGTTAGTCCTTTAATACGCCTCATGGCAGCTCCAGGTCCAGTCTCGATCCCCATATAACGAGCTTCCCAATGAGGGTTGTATTTTTTTCGATGGTAATGAGGGCAATGAACCATTACCAGTTAATTTTTATTTTCATCATAATTTATTATCTATAGCATAGGCTGCTAGCAGAGATGAGATTAACTTCATATACAGCCTTCAATTTCACAATCTTTTTTTATAGGTCTCATAGCCTACCAAGCCCACAATCATCAATAAAAATACAATACTGATACTGGTCACGCCTAGAGCCAAACCTCCACTTTTTATCGGTTGTGATAACCAATCACCAAGCGCTGCGCCCAAAGGACGGGTCAAAATATAAGCCAACCAAAAGCATAAAACGCTGTTTAACTTAAACACATAAAACCCAGCTGTAATAAGAGCGATTCCTGTCGCAAATATCAATGTAGAGTTTTGATAGCCGATATTAAGCCCTTCAGCAAACCAATCGCCTGCAGCAGTACCCAGCGCAAAAGTAGCTAAGATGGCTGTCCAATAGAATAATTCACGAGGAAAAGTATCAACGTGATGAATAGATAAAGTATTCTCTCGGGCATACCAAACCGCAAAGACTACTGCAAGTAGTATGCTAAATCCTATCGTTGAGTACGCTAGTGGTATGCCAAGGTTATCTGTCATATTATCGGTAATCAGCGTACCAAGAATACTGACGAATACGACGGTTAGCCAGTATTTCCACGGTATATATTCTTTAGCTTTTAACTGTACTACTAATACGATTACAAATAGCACGGTCATAATAAGAGACGTCGTCGGCAGACCTAGCTTGAAATTAAAAATCATAAAATCGGCGGCAGTTTCACCGACTGTGGTTGACATCATTTTGATCAGCCAAAACACGATCGTAATTTCAGGCACTTTATTAAGCATATGACCAAGCTTAGACGGTTTGGATAGGCTATTTTCTGATGCAAGTATTTGACGGGAGGTAGACATGAGTGCTTTCCTTTTTTAGGATGGTTAAGACATAGCACTATATTTGCTACGCTCTCAACTTATAGTAGCCATCCAGCTATTAAGAAAGTGTTAAGACGTCATCATTTACCTTTTAATATAAACAGTTTCTGCTAATCAAATTATTAACCTCGACTACTCTTTAAGACTTTTTCCTTTATTTGTAATCTGTGTCAAGGGTTTGTACCAATACTATCGACAAATGCTATGCTAAAGTCTATGAAAATCGCTGTTATCAACCATATTTCACCCTAGTGTCAAGTTTAAGAAAAAGGACTTTTGGAGGCTTAATATGCGACACGATTATGTAATGCAAACCACCTATCTTGCTTTCTACATTGCCAAACATGGAGGGTTTTTAGATCGAGCTATTAGTATGATTGATGGCTCTCCTTTTAGTCACTGTGAGCTTGTCATTAAGGATCTTGGTAATCAGTGTTACGATTGTATTAGCTCAAGCTATCATGATGGTGGACTGAGACGTAAGAAGATTGATATGTCAGACAATCATTGGGTTCTGATACCAGTGATGTGCGATATGGGTCATGTTCTGCGTTGGTTCAACAAACGTCAACACTTCAAATATAACTATCTTGGTATCATTAGAACCGTCATTCCCGGCTTTTACGAACCTGCTCATTTTCAATTTTGTTCTGAGGCTTGTGCAGATATGCTAGAGTTAGTGGACCCTGGAAGCTACGGAATCAAAAAACTCTATGAATGGGCTACTCAGACGAATATAGCTAAAGATATAAGCAAACTCCCTAGCAAAACCCCTAGCAAACTATGATTATTAAAGGAGGTTTTTGATGCAACCTACCTATTTGGCTTTTTATACGGCGACACATGGAACGCTGTTAGATCGAGCTATTAGTCTGATTGACGGCTCACCTTATAGTCACTGCGAGCTGGTAGTCGAGGATCTTGGTAATCGATGCTACGATTGTATTGGCTCAAGCCACCGTGATGGCGGACTGAGACGCAAGAGTATCGATATGTCGCGCAGTCACTGGGTTCTGATACCAGTGATGTGCGATATGGGTTACGTTCTGCGCTGGTTTCAAAAACGCCAACACTTTAAATATGACTATCTCGCTCTATTTAGACCAAAGACGCCTGGCTTTTACAATCCTGTATACCGAGTATCGTGTGCTGAAGCTTGTGCAGATATGCTTGAACTCGTTGACCCCGGAAGCTATGGACTCAAAAAACTCTATGAGTGGGCTTTAAACCACCCAAACGATGATTAAATATAGTCAAATCCTATATAAGTCAGAAATAGCATCAGGCTCGCTTAGTCTACTATTCGTAGTACTTTCACTCACCTTTTTTGTCTCCAAACCATACTTAACCAACCCCTTCTAATCAAACTCTTAATCCTCGCTAAGTTTCTCCTATGTCGTCTCTCGTATTATAGATTCATACCAACAAGGTAGCTGACAACACCACGAAAGGTCTGTCAGAAATCGACTTACTAGCTATGATATCGAAGTGGTCAAAAACAATTAGATATACGATGTAAGCATAGATACCAATACTGGCAAGGTTTTAAGCAGTCAGGTTGATATGGAGGATGAAGATTAAAGAATAAATGAAAAATATTTAACCTTAACATCTTCTTAACAACCCCAAGCTCATACTCATACCCAAGTGCTAACCTGTGACCTCCTACACTGGGATACTGACTACAACCATATGACTGATTGCACTTTTTATTTTAAATAACCTGCCACGTACTTTGATTCTATTGACTATCAAGCAATATATTTAGAATGAGCATGAAACAACTATTGAATACTCTTAGAAATCTACTATATCCATGAAAAATCCAATAATAACAAAAATATATTTATATATGAGGTGATATATGGAAAAGGTAATACAAGTACAAAAATGGCCAGTTAGCAGCCGAATATTTCACTGGATAAGTGCGATTTTATTGCTGATAACTTGGATACTAATAGTTGTGTACCAAAATACTGATCAAAACTTATATATTAATTTACACAAAGCCTTTGGTCTCAGTGTGTTGTTTTGGATGATTGCACGTGGATTCAATCGTTTATTGATTAAAGTACCAGCAGCTGTTGTCATGCCGCCTTGGCAAAAAAAAATATCGCAGTTGACTCATTTAGCTCTTTATATGATTCTGATTGCAATGCCTGTGGCTGGCCTATTAACGTCAGTCTATGGTGGTCATCCAGTTGATGTGTTTGGACTGTTTGAAATCCCTGTTTTTGTAACCCCTAATCGTAGTACAGCACGTTTTTATGAAAATATACATACGGGTGTTATTTGGCCGATGATTATAGCCTTTACTTTATTGCACATTGGCGCAGCACTCTATCATCAGTTTATTTTAAAAGATAAGCTCATCAATCGTATGAAATAATTGTTTCAATCACTTGTCCAGTAAAGGTGCCTCTATTATTTTTACTTACTAATTAAATTCTAAATTCCCGTTAAGCTTCTCTTAAGTTTTAGGTCGTATTATGGATTCATACCAACAAGGTAGCTGACAAAACTACTGAACGTAATGTCACAAATCGACTTAATACAAAGGATGAAGCTTATGAAAAACTTATCAATGCTAACCAAATCAATGACTGTCGCTCTAACTGTTGCCGGTATCGGCGCAACCGCTATTGCAGCGCCTGTTGCCAATACTAAAGCTGTGGCAAGCTCAAGTGAAGCGCTCAGTGCTATGCAAAGTAAAATTAGCCTAACGCAGGCAATCAATATCGCCAAACAAAATGCTAAAGGCGATCTGGTCAGTGCAGAGTTTGATTATGACGACGATGGCAAAAATAAAGGTACCGGTAAATATGAAGTCGAATTTGTATCTAACGATACGTCATATGAAGTGAAGATTGATGCCAATACCGGTAAAGTTCTTAAGACTAAGCAAGAGAAACTAGATAAAAAGGAGTTGGCTGAGTATAACGCCATGAAGCAAGCAAAAGTGTCGTTGACCAGTGCCATGCAAAAAGCAGCACAAAGTTTGAATGGCAAAGTCATCAGTGCTGAGTTTGAGCTAGAAAAAGGGCAGTCTGTTTATGACATCGAAGTTGTCAAAGGCAATCAAATATATGATGTGAGCATAGATGCCAATACTGGCAAAGTGTTAAGTAGTCAAGTGGATGTAGAAGATGATGATTAAACCAAACGCTTAAATTGTCACTGTTAATTATTAATTGTTAATTGTTAATTGTTAATTTATAACCCAAATAGCAGGCAATAGCCGATACTGTGATAGACATGGTATCGGCTATTGCTCGTTTAGTGTTTAGATTTTAAGTAATCAGTAATAACACTATCACAATATCTCTAGAGTAATTATTTTTTGCATTTTCTGTCCCAATAAGTCAATACTCCCTTAACGCTTTCTTAATCTCTACTATCTTATACTACTTAAAATTTACCATATACCTTGATAATAATGACTATTGAGCACTCAATATGAGCAATGAAAACCCTATCAATCTTGACGACAAAAAGATGAATTATGATACTTCGAGCCAAGAAACCTCTAATCAGCTACTTGTACCCGATAGTTATGCGAGTATTGCTAAAGGCAACAAAGGTCTTTCTCGTATTATAAAAGCCGCCGGTTATTCTTTAGATGGTTTTAAAGCCGCTTATAAATATGAGGCCGCTTTTAGACAAGTGTTCTGGCTCAACCTTGTGTTATTTATTGCAATCATACTTATCCCTTTTGATATCAGCATAAAAATGATGCTGATAATCGCCTCTTTTTTATCCCTTATCGTTGAGCTGTTTAATACTGGTATTGAAGCCAGTGTTGACCATACCTCAACAGAACAGCATCCACTCGCTAAAATAGCTAAAGATGTGGGTTCTGCAGCGCAATTTTTGGCGTTAGCACTGTTGTTTATCTTATGGGTAATGGCGTTATGCCACCTTTTATATTAAGTAATACTTGGATATTTTTGGTTTAATATAGTTTACAAGGTGACTCAATGACTCTAGCAAAAAATTCAACTGATTGGATGTGGCTCAAATTATTGTGCTTAACGATTATCGCCACACTGACGTTTGAACACAGCCAATTTGATGTTCATATTAGTGAGCTTTTCTATAAAAATGGACATTGGCTACTTGAGAAAGACGCGCAGCCTTATGCGTTTATCTTTTATGACTTGCCTAAATTATTATTAATATTATTCGGCGTCTATTTAATAACCATTTTAACTTGGCGTTATTGGCAAAGTCGATACTCTACTAACGTGAATGCTCAATCATACTTTGTTAGACCAATCGCAGCATTGTCTAGCCGAGAGATAGGTTATTTAGTAATCACTATAGTTATGGTGCCCACGGTTATCGCGACGCTCAAAAGCTTCACCCATGTCAGTTGCCCCAATCATTTATTTCTATTCAATGGTGACTTACCTTATCTTAATCTTTGGCAAAGTATAGTAGCCATGACACCAGCAAAGTGCTTCCCAGCGGCTCATGCCAGCGCAGGATTCTCTTTATATGGGTTAGCATTTTTACCGACATTACAAAAACACCGCTATAAAATTTTTGTAATCGTCACAGTTTTAGGATGGACGATGGGGCTGTACAAAATGCTCTTTGGCGACCATTTTTTTAGTCATACCTTGGTGTCGATGCTTCTGGCATGGACGATAGCTTGTGGGCTGGCGATGGTTTTCTTTGGTAGAATCAATATGGACAAAGAATGAATTTCTCACTTTAACCGTATTATAAGATGATGACTATAGTCACACATCAAACCAGTATATTCACTTAAGCCGTATCTCTAACTAATACCATATTATTCTCGCTGAATACTATGACCGCTTAACCACTACCTAAATATTCTTGTTTTTTCATTTCCTAAGCTCATCTTAAGATTTGTTTGTTGTAATAGCGATAAGACAGACGATGCTAACTCTAGTCTGCTTACGATATCTCGCTTAGCTTTTGTTTTTAGCAGCAGGATATGGTCAATCAATAAACGATTTATTAAGGGAGTGACAACCATGCGCCAACAAGACATGATTGATGTGGTCGACGATTCCGTCATAAAATTACCTAGCAATCCTAAAACTAGGCAAGTCAAAGTTTGGGATATTCTAGTAAGATTTACCCACTGGACAGTCGCGGCTGGTATTATTGCTAATCTACTCTTTACTGAAGACGGCAGCGATCTTCACGTCTATGTAGGCTATACCGTGGTAGGATTAGTGGTTATACGCTTACTGTGGGGTCTAATAGGAACACGCTATGCACGATTTACCAATTTCTTCCCCACACCGGCACGACTGAAACATCACCTATCAGCTTTAAATGTTCGCCAGGTTGATGAACAGCACCTCGGTCATAACCCATTGGCAGCCATTATGATGCTATCGTTATGGGCAGTAATTATAGGGTTAGGAATAACCGGTTATCTGATGGAAACAGATTTTTTTAGTCACATACAGCTGCTTGGTAATAAAGATGTGCTTGAAGAAATACATGAGTTATTAGCCAACAGTTTATATTTACTCGTTCCTTTACATATCGTCGCTGCGATTGCCATGAGTTATTGGCAACGCCAAAACCTGATTAAAGCGATGATAACGGGCAAGAAAACGGTGACGGATAAGCCGTCCGATGTGAAATAAACGAAGCGGTGGAATAAACATGGCACGCATATTATTGATAGAAGACGATATTACCATTGCTGAAGGCATCATCCTTGGGCTAAAAAGTCACGGCATGATGGTCGATTGGTTTAGTGATGCCAAGCAAGGTGAAATGGCGCTGCAAGAGGGCATGTTTGATGCGGTACTGCTTGATTTAACCTTACCAAAAGGGGACGGTATGACGGTGTTGCAAAATTGGCGCGCCAAACAGATAGACACACCGGTATTGATTATCACGGCACGCGATGCGATTGCCAATCGTGTGGCTGGACTCAATGCTGGTGCTGATGATTATTTGGTCAAGCCGTTTGCTTTAGATGAAGTCATTGCCCGTCTCCAAGCTTTGATGCGGCGCAGTCAGGGACGTAGCCAACCTGAAATCCGCTATGGCGAGGTTGCCTATCAGCCGCATACTCAGCAAGTGACGTATCAAGGTCAAGTCGTTGAATTGACCATCAAGGAAGTGGCCATATTAGAGCAAATGCTGACTCATCCTAAACAGATACATAGTAGAGCGAGCTTAGAAGATAAACTGTATGGTTGGCAACAAGATATTGAAAGCAACGCCATTGAAGTGCATATTCATCATTTACGTAAAAAACTGGGCAATGATTTTATCTTAACCAAACGTGGTATCGGCTATTATCTTAATCCCGCTTATAGTCATAGTTAGCGGTCACTAAGACGACTTACGTCTACGTTTGGCTTATTTATCTTGCCCTCTAACACTTTGCCTCCTATTTGCCTCCTAATAGGTACGCCTATGAAAAGTATCCAGCAACGGCTATTAACATCTCTACTGATTGGTTTACCTCTGCTTTGGGTACTCACCTCTAGCTTTATTGCGTGGCGTTTATGGCACGAAATCAATGAGATGAATGATACGCAGATTACCCAAGTTGCCCGTTACTTAATAGGTGTCGCTCCTAAAAACGATGATGATAGAGACGACCACCATGATAGGGAAGATTATGAGCAAGAGGATAGTAAAAATAAAAAGAAGCGTCCCGCCAAAATATACAACCTAGAAAGTAAGCAGCTATCAGGTGACCTTGGCGAAGCTGAAGACGACTATATGGGCTTTGCCATTTGGGATAAAAAAGGACGTCTATTGATGGCTGATGAAAATGGTCAGTCATTTGCTTTTTTGCCAGACCAACGTGGGTTTTTAGAAGAACAGGATTCTGCCTATCAGCGCCTTAACCCTTTTAGTAAGCGCTGGCGTTTATTTTATGTGCATGATAACCACGATGATAAGCATGAAGGTCGGGTGATTGCCGTTGGTCAAAACCTTGAATCTCGCCAAGGGATGATTGTTGATGCTATGTCTGTACAAGTACTACCAATGTTAATTGGTCTATTTGCCTTTATGGCTTTGGTGGTCTTATTGATTCGACGCGGCTTTATGCCATTAACTCAGATTAGTGCCGAGCTTGAACAGCGTCAACCGCAAGATGACAGTCCCATCACAGCAGACGTACCGAAAGAGATTCAGCCTTTGGTTATAGCGTTGAATGCCTTATTTGTGAAAGTTGCTGATACCTTAGCCCGTGAGCAACGCTTTACCGCGGATGCTTCGCATGAGCTTAGAAGCCCACTGGCGGCATTAAAACTACAAGCTGACTTATTACAGCAGCAGATATTGCAATTGTCTGGCTTAGAATCTGGCGTGGAAGATAATAATCAGCTGTTTTATCATGCCCAAAAAATCAGCGACGGTATTGAGCGCGCCACGCATTTAGTTGATCAACTGCTGATTTTGGCTAAAATAGAACCACAACAACAATTGCCCCCTGAGCAATTAGAAAAACCAGATTGGCTGCTACTGACAGATATTGTCCTTAGTGATATCAATCGTCTGGCGCGTGAAAAACATATTCAGTTAAAACGTACCGTGAACTGCGATAATCCTGCTGACATTCTCCCCATTCTTATCAATCCCATTTTATTTAAACTATTAATTCGCAACCTGTTAGACAATGCTATTCGCTATTGTCCCGAAGGCTCATTGATTGAACTTCAACTTGATAGTAATGCGATTAGAGTGGTTGATAATGGCTTAGGTGTAGAGCCAGAACAACTCACTCGCTTGAGCGAACGCTTTTATCGTCCAGCCGGTCAAAGCCAATTAGGTAGCGGTCTTGGACTATCAATTACCAATCGAATAGCAGAGCTTCATGGTCTCAAATTGGAGTTTACCAACCGCTCCGAGCCAGACACTGGCTTTATCGTAACAGTCAGAAATAAAAATGAACTATAAGCATTTAAAATAAGCTGTCTTAAGCTTGAGTTAATATTCACCCCGTATGCTGTTTGTATTCCCTACTAACATATACGGAGTACATCCTATGAGCCTATCTCTATTAAAACCCTTATTATTGACTGTCAGTGCGACCTCACTAGTATTCTTTGGTGGTGTCATCGCCTTATCTGCCCAATCGCCTAGCGCTGATAGCGTGCTGTCAGTGGTTAACCCCGTCACGCAACCTCAATTTACTCAACCCTCATCGCTTGCTGCCCTCAGCGCTGCGCAAGCCATCGCCCTTGCCAAACAAGATGTACCCAATGCGATATTGCAAGCAGAGCCAGAGCTTATCAACTATAACGGCACCGCCGCTTATGAAGTGTTATTCGACAGTGGTACTACTTATATTGACGCCAACTTTGGTGCCATTCTCAATCCAGTCGCGACCAGTAATGATTACGTTGAGAGCTATGATTACGACGATGATGATGATGATGACCATAAGGATAAGCATCATGATGATAAACACGACAAAGAAAAGCATCACGATAAGTATGACAAAAAAAATAGTCGCCTAATCGCTACGAGCTATCAGCAATATGATGAGGATGGCTTTGATGGGGGTAGCTACGATGACTAATACCAAACCACATCAGGCTAAAACCGTGAATAAGACGACTAAAAAAGTAGATCCTTTTGCCTCTCTTAAAAGTAGCATTATGCTGGTCTCAATTGCAGGCACCATGGCGGGATGGCTAGTATTACTTAATCAAGAGACAGACACGCCAGCTATGAATACTGCTGTGTTAAGCACTACGGTCTCTCAGAATAGCGAGATGGCTGTTGAGCAAATGCCCATCGTTGATATCAGCCAGTTGCGGCAGGTCAATGAGGTAGCACCTGTTCAGGCAATAAGAGTGGTCGCCCGTACACGTTCTTCTCAATAAGTGAAGAGAAATTTAACGGTGACTGAATTTAAGTTTGTGGTAAAGGAAACGGCAAATGCAAACCAATATGCCTGATAGCAACATACCTGAACTGGTAACGATTAAACTATTCGCCATGGGTTGTCATATTCAAATCAGCTTGAATACCACAAGGCTTAACCCGCGTTATTCACAGATAGCCATAAACCAGCAAATTGCTTTGCTAACAAGTGATATTCAAAAACGCATAGCGCAATGGGAACACATTTTCAGTCGTTTTCATGAGACCAGTGAGCTGATGCAACTTAATAGCCATACCAATCAATGGACTAAAGTGAGTGCAGAGTTATTTGAAGTTTTACAACGCGCTATTCATTTTGTCTCAAAGACTCAAGGTTTGGTAACACCAACTTTACTGAAAGAACTTTGGTCAGCAGGTTATCAGCATTCATTTGAGACTTTGCCCAAAATGTCTGAGCCATGTGTGACCATCATTGGTTCAAAGGCTAGCTCATCAAAGATTAGCTCAAATACCTCCTCAAACATTAACTTAAATACCAGTACAGATTTGCAAGATGCATCTATAACGAAAAATTTTAAATTAAACCATGCCAATCAACAAATAGGGCGTATCCAACTGCGCCAGTTAACTGACGGGCAGCATCAAGTATACCTGCCAGCTGACATGGCACTAGATCTGAATGGCTATGTCAAAGGCTGGTGCGCCATGCAACTGGCTGAGCATATTAGCCACGTTCATGACTGGCAAATTCCCTGCTTAGTAGATATGGGTGGAGATATGGCAATTGGTGTTCCAACAGAACAAATAGATAAACCCATTACTTGGGGAGTAGCTATTGCTAAACCGTATTTTGCTAATGATGAGGAAGTCCACGATGATGAAGATGTAGCAATCCTTGCCATTAATTCGGGCGCTGTCGCCACCTCTGGGCAAGACTATCGTCGCTGGTGGCACGACGGTCGTTGGCAACATCATTTGATCCATCCTCATTACTCTCGTCCAGTAAGCAGTGACGTTTTAACAGCAACCGTATTGACTACTGACACGCTAACAGCGGAGGTATATGCAAAATACTGCGTGCTTCTTGGCGTTACAGAGGCGATGGCATGGCTTAATAAGCATGATATTGCTGCGCTCTTAATCGATACGAATAACAAAGCGTTGGTGACAGCTGCTATGCATCCAAATTTAATCCAAGAAAACTTGATTGCTAGCATAGGAGCATAATTATGAACATTAATAATCCTACCAACACTCAAACTGTTTTCAAAACAAACCTTCTTACTAAGGCGCTATGCATTGGCTTAATCTTAACCATTGCTATTGGTGTCGGCAGCTATGCGTTGTTAACTTGGGGAGAGAGAGTTTCTCAGCTACTGACAGCCACGGATAAACATTTCTGGTATTTATCACGGGCAAGTGGTGTTATCGCTTATACGTTATTTTGGCTGGCAGTCGTTTTTGGTTTATTGCTCAGCACTCGTTTAGGCAAGCATTTTAATATGGCACGAGTATTTGCCTTACATCAGTATTTAAGTCTGATAGCAGTGGGTTTTGCCGCGTTCCATGCGGGTATCTTATTAGCAGATAATTTCTTAAATCTTAACTTATGGCAAATTTTACTGCCTTTTGGTTTCCAAACTGAGCGTGTGGGCGTTGCATTAGGACAATTGGGGTTTTGGCTATTATTCATCTGCGCTTTTAGCTTTTATATTAAGAAGTATATTGGACAATCAGCATGGCGCTGGCTACACTTTTTAACCTTTATGGCTTACATGTTTATTAGTATTCATGTATTTATGGTCGGCTCAGACAGTCGAGCGCTGCCTTTATTGTTATTTTATGCAGCTAGTCAAACGACAGTCTTTGTACTGATGACCTATCGATTATTGGCGCTAAAACAAGCCAAATAATTATGCATGAAGAGTTGTGAAGTTGTAAGCAGTTATAAGCTACACTGACATATTCTAATTCATGTCAACACCGTTTGAGGTTTGAAGATATCTATGCACCATTCTATTCATGATGAAGTACATTTAAGCAATCGCAATCATTGGTTAAGAGCGGCAGTACTGGGCGCGAATGATGGCTTGATTTCAACCGCTAGCTTGCTGGTCGGTGTCGCTGCAGCAAGTACGAGCAGTCAGACATTACTACTGACAGGAATGGCAGCGTTGACAGCAGGCGCTTTATCAATGGCAGCTGGTGAATATATTTCAGTATCATCACAAGCAGATACCGAAAAGGCAGATTTGGATAAAGAGTTACATGAGCTGACTCATAACGCTGAGCGCGAGCTGTTTGAGCTGACGAAAATTTATGAGACACGCGGACTCGATCACGTATTGGCACATCAAGTTGCGGTAGCATTGACTGAGCACAATGCACTTGAAGCTCACGCCCGAGATGAGATTGGCTTAACGGATTTAAGTCAAGCTAAGCCGATTCATGCGTCAGTAGCTTCTGGATTATCTTTCATTGCTGGGGCGATATTACCGATTATGGGTATTCTGCTGTTGCCAGCACAAACACTGGTTTGGTCATTATCATCTTTGACCATAATAGGCTTAGCGCTACTTGGGGTAATATCGGCGCGTTTGGGTGGCGCACCTGTTATTCCTGCTACTGCTCGAGTAGTCATTTGGGGCGTGCTAGCGATGGTTGCAACCTCATTGATTGGAGGGTTATTTGGCGTGGCTGTCTAGCGTTCACTACATCTCTAAAAACAAGCTATCACTTCAAACTATTTCTAATATTAGCCATCACCTTAACGCTATCTTAACGCCAAGCTAAGTTATGATAATAGAGGTACAAATAGAAGTGCATGATATATTGGCTCATGGTACATGGTTCAAAAATTACATCGGTTACTTAACAAGGTATTTCAATGAGTCAGGTAAGCGCGTGGGTACTAATTATCATGGCAAAATTTGGCTATCTCGGTATTATCTTTGCTATGTTTGCTGAAAATGTTTTTCCGCCCATACCTTCTGAGCTAATCATGCCTGCCGCTGGTTTTGCGGTGGCAAGAGGTGATTTAAACTTAATATTAGTCATCCTAGCAGGTACGCTTGGCTCGGTAATAGGAGCACTGCCGTTATATTATCTAGGGCGCTTACTGAATGAAGACCGCTTAATGGTATTTACTGAAAAATACGGCAAATACGTATTCGTTAAGCCTAGTGATATAAGTTCCTCTAGTGTTTGGTTTGATAAACATGGCAGCAAAGCGGTCTTCTTTGGACGTATGGTGCCGGGTATTCGCTCACTTATATCCATCCCTGCGGGAATGAGTAAAATGCCGATGCTTCCTTTTTTGGTATTTACTGCTTTGGGCTCAAGCATTTGGACAAGCTTATTAACCATTGCTGGCTATTATTTTGGTGAGAATTACGAAGTGATTGAGACTATGCTAGCGCCGTACTCTAAGGGTTTCTTATTACTCGCTGTGGTTATTATTATTGCTTGGTTTATCAAACGTCGTTTAACGGCTCGACGTAATATCGATAGTATTTAATTGAAAACATAGTTGTTTATCTGCTGTAGTGAACGACCCTTGTATTCAGTTTAATAAGATAGGGCTAGTAAAATTTTAAAAAGCGTGTCATAAATAAGATCACACAACAAAGGAATGTTGTCATGAGCCAGCTTGTATTCGACAAAGTCGTATTACGTTACTACAAGCGATTATGGACACTATTATTGCTGGCAGGTTGTACGGTGATTAGCCATGCTGCTACCTATAAAATTGAGCCTGACCATTCCAACGTACGCTTCGCTATTGACCACCTCAAAACCTCTGCTACCACTGGCGGCTTCTATAATGTGACCGGAATACTCCAGTATGACCCGAGCGCAAAAACCGGCGACATCTCTCTTATTATTCCGATAAAGTCCTTAAATACCGGTAACAAGATTTTTAATCTTAAACTGATGGGACCTGATTTTTTTAATATGGAACAGTATCCATTAGCACGTTTTGAATCTACCAAATGGCATTTCAGCTCTGACAAAGACAATCCAAAGGTCGCACGAGTGGATGGCAAGCTAACCTTAAACGGTCAGACCCATCCTATTAGCTTACTGGCGACCAAATTTAATTGTTACCTGAGCTCTGCACTTAATAGAACGGTCTGTGGCGGCAACTTTACCGCCACGATTGACCGTACTCAGTGGAACATCAAAAAATATGTCTTATTTGGTATGACTAAAAACTTGACTTTAAATATTCAAGTTGAAGCAGCTAAACAGTAGTTTTTTAAGTTTAGTAAATAATCAGCGTGTCATAGAGTTATAGCCAACGTTATTAAAAATGAGTTTTTGCCAGCCTAGCGAGGATACTATGAAGCCAATTTCTATAATGTTATCAGCACTTGTACTTAGTATGGCTTCCAGCGCTGTCATGGCTGATAGCGCTGGCTTAACTCATGCGATAAGCTTACCCAATGTCAGCCTTGCCAATAGTAATCTTGCCAATCGCGGTGCCTATATCGCCCGTACTGCTGACTGTATGGCGTGTCATCGCGAGAACTATAGCGGCGGCGTCGCGATTGAAACCCCGATTGGCAATATTTATTCAACCAATATCACGCCTTCTCAACGTTATGGTATTGGCAACTATACCGAAAATGACTTTAGAAAAGCGCTGCAAAAAGGTCGGGCGCCTACGCATCAGCTTTATCCTGCAATGCCGTATCCTTCTTATCATGGTATGGCCGATGCGGATATCAGCGCGTTATTCGCTTACTTTCAAACTGTACCTGCAGTAGAGGAGGCACCTGAAAAAATAACTAAGCTACCATTTCCGTTAAATATCCGCACTTTAATGCTAGCTTGGAACGTGATTAATGTCCCTTCTACCGAAAACCGCTTAGGACTGACCCAAACCCAGCAACGCGGTGAATACCTGGTGAATAATTTAGAGCATTGCGGCACTTGTCATACCCCGCGCAACCTTACGCAAGGTCTTGATAAGAAAAAATACTTATCCGGCGCGCCGCTTGGTAAATGGTATGCACCCAACATTACCCCAGATACTGACAGTGGTATCGGGCGTTGGAGCGAGAATGATATCGTCACTTATCTACGTACTGGTATGCTCGATAAACGCGCTTATGCCGGTGGACCTATGGCTGAAGCGGTCGCCCATAGTACCCGCTATCTAAGCGATGAAGACTTGAGTGCAATGGCTGCTTATTTAAAAGTCGTCCCTATCCTCAAGACGGACGATTACGTGATACCCGTAGATACATCGCGGCTACCCAGTCCAGTCAGCAGCTCTATTACCTATAATTTAATTGAACAAAAAGACTATCTGGCGCAGGCAAAATCTATAACTAATACTAATTCTAATAACGACCGAAATTCACCAAAAGCGCTATATCTTGCTGCCTGTGCTAGCTGTCACGGAGTAGATGGTTACGCGCAGCCCGATGCTCGTTACGCCTCTATCGTAGGACTGAGTAGTATTCGTCGCGTTAAGCCAGACGCGCTGATTAATGTCATTGCTTATGGTGCAAAAGGGGCGTTAAACACAGCACCCAAAATGCCCGGCTTCGAGAAAGAATTAACTCATGCGCAGATTGCCAGTATTACCAATTACGTGCGGATAAATTTCGGTGGTCTAGCAACTAGTAATGTGAGTGCTGCTGACGTCAAACGCATATTAAATTAAGGTCTATTAATCACACTATTAATCTAGCTATAAAAACACCTAATACTACCTGATGTCATGGATTACGGTTCTATAACAAGGATAATAAAATGAATGATATGTTTCAATCGCCCACACGTCGGCAACTGCTGTCAATGATTGGTAAGACCGCAGGAGCGACAGCAATGTATCAGGCAATGACCACATTGGGCTTTGCTTCTGAGTCTAGCTTTAAGCAAGAGATGAATTTAAAGGGTGCGCCTGCTGGTGCAAGCATTGTGATACTTGGCGCAGGATTGGGCGGGCTTACAGCTGCTTATGAGCTACGGAAGGCTGGCTATAAAGTCACTGTTCTAGAATTTCAAAATCGAGGTGGTGGTCGCAGTTGGACACTAAATGCTGGTGATAAATATACTGAGCTTGGTGGCGGCGAGGTGACTTGCGACTTTAAAAAAGGTAATTACTTTAACGGCGGACCATGGCGGCTGCCGGTTCACCATTATGCCGTATTTCATTATTGTAAAAAATTTGGTGTGGCATTACAGCCCTTTATACAAACTAATGACCGTGCCTATCTACACCGTACCAGCCATTTTAATGGGGCACCGCAGCGCTTAGGCGAGGTACAAAGCGACATACGGGGTTATGTCTCAGAGCTATTATCTAAAGCGGTAAATACCGGTAGCCTTGATAAGACAGTAAATAAAGAGGACAGAGAGAAGCTATTAGAAGGCTTAAAAGGGTGGGGCGTCCTTGATAATAATTATCGCTATGTTAAAAGCCATGAAACCAGTAAGCATCGTGGCTATAGCGTTTATCCGGGTGGCGGCTTGATGCCTGATGCCAAACCCTCGACGCCAATACCGATGAACAAACTATTAAATTCAGGCATGTGGTCAGATATTTATAGCAACTATACGATATATGACCATCAACCAGCCATGTTTCAGCCCGTTGGCGGGATGGGAAAAATAGGTGATGCCTTCACTCACGAATGCCGAGATATGATTACGTTCAATGCTAAAGTCACTAAGATTTATCAAGATGAGAGCGGCGTCACTGTTGATTACGTCGATAGCAGCAGCAATAGTAACAATCCTGATGGCGCCACTAAAACCGTGCGCGCTGACTGGTGTATTTGCAATATTCCATTGTCGGTATTGACCCAGATTGACGTTAACGTCTCAGCATCAATGAAGCAAGCGATGGCAGCGGTACCTTATGACACCTCTTATAAAGTAGGTTTAGAGTTCAAACGCCGCTTTTGGGAAGAAGACGAGTGGATTTATGGCGGTATCAGCTATACCGATATGCCAATCTCCCAAATCTCCTATCCCTCACACGATATGTTTACCACAGGCTCAGGGGTGCTACTTGGCGCCTATGGATTTGGGGAAGCCTCTTATAAATTTAATACCCTTAATCCAAAAGAGCGTATTGATTCGGCATTACAGTATGGCAAGCATATTCATCCGCAATATACCAAAGAGTTCCGCTCTGGAACCTCGGTCGCCTGGCATCGTATTCCATGGTCGCTCGGTTGCTATGGTATCTGGAGTGAATCAAGCCGTGATCAGTACTACGATACGCTATGCGCGATTGATCACCGTATCGTGCTGGCAGGTGAACACTGCTCACATATCCCAGCATGGCAAGAAGGCGCAATTTTATCTGGCATGGATGCCGCTCAGCGACTACATCAAAAAGCAAAAAAGCTCGGCTAGTCGGAGTGGTTGTTGATTAACGGCATTGATTGGTGGCGTTGATTAGTAAAAATGCTTAACTTAAATAGTGATAACAGTAATAAATTCAGAGGTCATCATGGATATGAGCAAATCAAACCTACTTGCTGTGGCAATGATATTAACTATTGGAGGCACAGTCGCGTTATCTGGCTGTAGTCAATATAAAAAAGACCAAACCGCTCATACCACAGCCACCCTTGCCAGTCAGCAACAAGCCACACAAATGGTCTTTGACAATCAAGCCAGTCGCAATAATGGTGCGTGGGGTGCCGTCTATATGACCAAAGAAGCGCTTAGGTCGCCAAGAGCTAATATCGTCGATATCAGCTCAATACCAACAATGACAGAAGATGCTAGCCTGAAAAAATGGCTTACAAAATTCGAAGGTAGCTCTGAAGGTAAAAAGGGCTTTATAACGACCAACGGCAAAAAGCTCTATGACGATTCTTGTGCGGGTTGTCATATGCCAGATGGCAAGGGCGCACAAGGCGCTGGTTACTATCCGCCGCTTGCCGATAACAGTAAGATGCAATCAAAATATTATATTATTAGTGTTGTGATGAATGGTCTACGCGGTATGCCTTCCTTTCACAGCATGATGAACGATGAACAAATAGCAGCAGTCACTCAATATGTGCATAGTGATCTGAATAAATTTACCGATAAAGTCACTGCTGCCAATGTCGCTCAGCTCCGTCATGATTTTCCACCGGGTTCTGATCCTAGTGAGTAGTTTAATTTTATAAGAAACGAAACTAAATGTATAAAAAGAGCGCCTGTTATCACGGCATTACCTAACTATTTATGTAATAAAAACTAAAGGTTGTATTAAGCGAAGTTTTATAATAAACCTCATTTGACAGTATGATAAATAGCAGTCTAGGATGGTTGATAGTACTTTGAAATCCTGACTGATTATCTGCACTTGCTGTCTTTAAGGAATGATTTTATGAAACATGTTACCGAGAAAATGCCTATCAAAGCTGGTAAATACGATAAAGTACCAGAAAATTATACTGGTACAGTCTATATTTGTCCGATGCATCCAGAAGTTAGAGATATTGAGATGGTAAAGCGGCGGGTTTTGTTTCGGTTACTGATCTGATTAAGCCAAGTACTGCTGATGCTATAAAACTGCTACGCGAGGCTAGGCTAAAAGTCGTCATGCTAACAGGAGATAACGAAAAAACCGCACAAGCTGTCGCCAATAAATTAGGCATCGATGAAGTCCATGCCGATGTCTCACCAGAGGACAAAAACCGCATTGTTAAAGAGATGCAAGATAATGGTAAATTGGTAGCGATGGCAGGCGATGGTATCAACGACGCGCCTGCACTGGCACAGGCTAATGTCGGTATTGCCATGGGTACAGGTACGGATGTGGCAATGGAGAGCTCAGGAATTACCTTGCTAAAAGGGAATTTAATGGGTATTGCTAAAGCCTATAAGCTTAGCCACGCGACCATGCGTAATATCAGACAAAACTTATTTTTCGCTTTCGTTTATAACGCGATTGGCGTACCGATTGCCGCAGGCGTGCTATATCCAGCGTTTGGTCTGCTGCTTAGTCCGATGATAGCGGCAGCGGCGATGAGCCTATCGTCAGTGTCGGTGATTGGGAATGCCCTTAGATTACGTCGCTTAGATTTATAGTTCTAATAACGGCTGACCTAACGTTTTTAATTAAACGGCGTTAATGTTTATAAATTACAGCAAGGGGCAATTAGCAATTAACAGGCAGAAAGTAACAGAAAGTTATATTATCCAGCTAAAATGGAAGCTAGCATTGCTTATCGTGCTTTTACTGGCGGTGCTAACAGGTAAATTTAGATAAATAATATCATAGGGATAAAAATACACCATGGACTATAATCACCTACCTAGAGAGCCGTTAGGTTTTTTTCCAACCCCGTTAATTGAGCTGAAACGATTGAGTAAAGCCTTGGGCGGTCCCAAAGTTTATATGAAAAGAGATGACAATACGGGACTGGCATTGGGTGGCAACAAAACTCGCAAGCTTGAATTTATCCTCGGTGACGCGCTTGATAAAGGCGCTGATACCATCATCACCGCCGGCGCGATACAGTCAAACCATTGTCGTCAGACGGCTGCTGCGGCGGCGAGCTTAGGGCTGGAGTGTCATTTAGTCTTGGGCGGCGAAGAGCCGGAGCTGGCAAGTGGCAATCTGTTGCTAGATAAGCTATTCGGTTGTCATATTCACTGGGCAGGCGCCAATCGCAAAGGCGAAGACATTCCTCGCATCGTTGAGCAATTAACCAACCAAGGTAAGAGTGTCTATGTAGTGCCGTACGGTGGCTCAAGTGAGCAAGGTGCGTTAGCCTTTGTAGAAGCGTTTAAAGAGCTAGAATCGCAGCGTCAAAGCATGGGTATCTCCTTTACCCATATCGTGTTTGCGTCAAGCTCTGGCGGTACGCAAGCAGGCCTAATGCTTGGCAACAAAATCTTTAACTCACCTTATCAAATCCTGGGCATCAATATTGATAAAGGTGAAACCGATAAAGT
This sequence comes from Psychrobacter immobilis, assembly GCF_904846175.1. Taxonomy (GTDB): domain Bacteria; phylum Pseudomonadota; class Gammaproteobacteria; order Pseudomonadales; family Moraxellaceae; genus Psychrobacter; species Psychrobacter immobilis_E. The sequence goes on from NZ_CAJGZM010000002.1 coordinate 37,805, forward strand.
TTCTTTCGATGAATATACATTGGCGCTTGCTAATAAAACGGCAAAACTTATCGATGCAGATTACGAATTTTCCGCCTCAGATTTGATTCTTAACTCTGATTATGTTGGCGAAGGTTATGGCGTAGTGGGCGCATTAGAAAATGAGGCTATTGCTATGACTGCGCAAACAGAAGGGATATTGGTAGATCCTGTTTATACCGGTCGTGCGATGGGCGGGCTCATAGATATGATTCGTACAGGGAAAATCAACAAAACAGACAGCGTTTTATTTTGGCATACTGGCGGTGCACCGGCTTTATTTGCTTATGCCAACGAGTTGGATTTGGCGAAAAAAACCCAGTAATATAGAAATTTAATTTCTTAAATAAGAAGTTTAAATTGTTATTAATTGATTAATTAAATGGCTATGGGCGTTGATTAAGCCGGCTAACACTGGCAATCAGCGCTACCATAATAATACCCATAATGATAAGAATCCCCGACATCATGTGCGCTGCCTCATAATTTAGCGCTTCTACTTGCTCATATATCGCAATCGACACAACCTTGGTTTCACCTGAAATGCTACCACCTATCATAAGCACCACGCCAAACTCGCCAATGGTATGGGCAAAGCTGATTAAACTGCCCAAAATAATACCAATGCGCGCTTGTGGTAGAGCAACCCTTATAAAGCGTCTAAGACGGCTGGGCTCTAGTAAGCTTGCGACCTCCATCACGCTTGCTGGAATGCGTAAAAACTGCGCATAGACAGGCTGAATATAGAAGGGTAGGGAGTAGATAATAGAGCCAATAACCAGTCCTTCAAAGGTAAAAACCAAGGGGCTGAAATTATGCTCGACAAGCCATTTACCAATACCGACGCTGGGGCTCAGTAGCAATAATAAATAAAAACCAATCACGGTAGGCGGCAGAACCAGTGGCATGGCAATGATGCCGATCAGCAAAACCTTAAGACGAGATACCGCTTGTCCACGACTGGGTTTGGCAAGCCAATATGCCACAGGCGTAGCGAACAGCAGCAAACATAAGGTGGTGATAGCCGCAAGCTTGATGCTTACCCAAACGGGGCTTAGCATGTCAGCTATCAAAGATTGAGCAATCATAGCGTTACTTATCAACTGGCTTAGTCCATGCTAACCGTTTCATTTATCCTAACCGTCTACTTGTTGAGTTTATCTGCAAGTTTATCAATAAATGAATATATTTAGTTTATCAATCAATCAATCAATTAAAGCCACATCAGTTCACTGCAAGATAACCTGCTTTAGAAAAATACTGCTGTCCAGCAGGTGAGCGCAAATAGTTCGAAAAATCTGTCGCGGCAGTATTATTATTAAGCACTATCCCATCTTGCAAAATAGCTGGGTAAGACTCTGGCGCTAACGTATAAAACTGTTCAGGCGTGGCTTTAATCGCCGTCAGCTGTGATTGGGCAACAAAGCCATAATCGACATTGCCAGTATGGGCATATTGAAACGCTTGCCCAATATTTTCAGCTTGTATAATACGATTTTGCTCAGTGAGAGTGTCAAAGATATTTTGCGCCTGTAGATAGGCTTGTGCCGACTTGCCATAAGGGGCGAGTTCTGGATTGGCAATGGTGATTTTGCTGTCAGACTCATTCACTAATAATGCGTTTAAGCTAGCAGCGCTAAGGCCGTCAAGAGACTTGTTAACACTATATAGTGCTAGTTGACCTTGCGTATAAGTAAAGGGCTGATGGGTAGCTTCATCAGCAGAATTGGCGTTGTCTAACTTTTCTTTGGCAAGTTTGGCAGGGAATTCTTGATTGGCGGACAAAAATATATCATAAGGTGCGCCGGAGGTAATCTGCGCATATAGCTTACCTGAAGAAGCATAGCTCACCTCAATCTCTTGCGCAGGCAAGTTTTTATCCATTTTATAACCCGCAATAATCTCAGGCAATACATCAGATAAGTTGGCAGCAGCAGCGATGCGCAGCGTTTGACTCTGCTCAGTAGTGTTGTCGGTGTCCGCTTGAATAGGCTGAGTGGTTTGCTCTTTGCTACAAGCAGTTAGCACTAATGCTAAGCAAACTGAGGTTATGGTTACTATTTTATTCATTATTATGGCACCTTCCTATTATTGCTCGTTATTGCTCACTGTTATTGCTAAATGCTAGCTAGCGCTTTGAGCAGTTATTTGAATCGCATTTTAACCGTTATTACTAAGCCACTTAGAAGAATCATCTTGGTAATATTCTTGCTTCCAAACCGGAATGTCTGCTTTGATAGTATCTAATATCCAGCGGCAAGCGTCAAAAGCAGGATAGCGATGGGCGGAGACGACGCCAACCCAAACCGCCACATCGCCAATCTCTAACGCACCGATACGATGGATGGCAATGGCATGAGTAATCTCAAAGCGCTTTTTGGCCTCTTCGATAATGACGCGACCTTGATTGATGGCGAGGTCTTCATAACCATAATAGGTCAAACGATTAACGCTACTAGCATTATTATGATTGCGTACCCGTCCCTCAAAGCACACAAATGCGCCGCAGCTGTCATCATCGAGCGTTTTTTTAAGGCGGCTTTCATCAATATCAGTATCTAACAGTGCAAAACCATCACGTTCAGCGATGAGATACGCTTCATCGATGCTACGCTTGATGCTCATCGACTGGCCATGTACCGTGTCTGTCATAACTATTTTCTCTATTTATTATTTTAAGATTATTAGCGATATAAATAAATATTTGGAGGGTTTTAACCGCCAGCGACCGGCGTGATAAAAACCACACTATCACCGTCATAAATCTCATCTGTCCATTTAGCGAAATAGTCGTTTACTGCCACTCGCAGCTCTGATTTCGGACGGCTAAAGCGATGCTTTTGGCGCAGCTGCTCATACAGTTCGGTCAATGAAGTTGACTGTGGCACCGTGATTTTTTCTTCATGGCAATTGGCTTCATCAGCCAAGCTGGCAAAGTATAAGACATTAATATTCATCGTGGCATCAGTATTGTCGTCGATTAAAGTGCTCATAGAAGTCTCCATTATTGATTCATTACTAAGCTTTTTATATATGGCGTTAATGAAGCTGATTTACCCATGCTGATAGTCTGACTTACCGCCAGTTTTTTTCAGTAGATGAATATTATCAATCACAATGTCATGCGAGATTGCCTTAGTCATATCATAAATAGTCAAGCAGGCAATACTAACGGCGGTTAACGCTTCCATTTCTACCCCAGTCTTATGAGTTACTTTGACAGTTGCGGTCACAGTGATACTGTTTTGGTCATCATCGTATGCAAAGCTTAAGCTGATTTTATCTAAAGGCAGAGAATGACAAAGTGGAATCAGGTCATGGGTGCGTTTGGCTGCCATGATACCGGCAATATGAGCGGTCTGGGTGATGCTGCCTTTTTTGGTCATACCGTCAGCGGCTTTGATTTGCGTATAAATATCTGCAGGAAAAACGACCTGTCCGACTGCACAAGCTTCTCTGATGCTAGCTATTTTGCCACTCACATCAACCATGGTGATATCACCGTCGCTATCTAAATGTGATAAGCCCGACTGCTTGCTTGACTGCTTGGTTAATTGGTTACTGTTTTTTTGACTGTCGCTATTCATTCTTTATTTCTCTTAAATGGCTAATTTTTCTTAAATACAGTGCTTCTTAAATGGCGGATTTTTATTAAAGCCTGTTTCTCTCAACCAAAGTTTTTATAAGTCGCCCAAAGCTAAACAAGCACGTACAAAATCTTTAGGCGTATTAAAATTGGTTAAATCTTGCCATGTTTTTATAAAAGGGACAGGCTGCACAATCGGCTTAATAAACTTCATTACTTGCCGCTGTCCAGCGTCAATATAATGCTTTAACTCAGGCTCAATACTTAAACGATAAACGGCTAATAATGGGTATAAATGCTCGTTATCGGTCAGGCAAATGACAGATTTGTCTGCAGCCTGCGTGATATAAGGTTTCAGTTTTTGCCATAAATAGCTGATAGGAATCAAGCTGTCACAGCTAATGACAATCAACCAAGATTGCTGCCAGTTTGCGTCTTTCGTTAATTGGTTTGAACTTGCCAAAGATTGCAGTGCTGCTTCAATCGCTACCAACGCGCCGCCTGTTTCGATCTGCTCGTCATCATCACCATAAAGAGTATTGCTAGACAGATAATCAGCGATATGAATGATTGGCACTTGCTGATTATTGACGATTAAATCCGGAGTGATAGTGAAACCACGCCCATTATCCGCAATCATGATAGGTAGATTGCTCATCATCGCGGCACTTAATTCAAGCGCCTGCCTAACATGATAATCAAGCAAACGTTCGCCTGTTGGTAAGATAAGCTCAGCTTTTGGCGACCCCATACGTTTGGAGGCGCCACCTGCCAAAATCACGATACCTGCTAAATGACTGAGTTCATCTGTTTGGATTAAGCTATCCGCCACTTCAAGCATGAATCAATCATGACCTGGGTTGGTGCGCATAAAGTGCGGCACAAAATTACAAGGACGCGTGCGGCTATCGAGCTGCTCTTGTAAGATACCTTCCCAAGCGGTGCGGCAAGCACCTGAAGAACCGGGTAGGCAAAAAATACCTGTGCCATTTGCCATGCCAGCTACGGCGCGAGATTGGATGGTAGACATGCCGATATCGTCTTTTGAGATTAAGCGGAACATCTCGCCAAAACCATCAACCGATTTATCAAATAATACGCCGACTGCTTCTGGCATGCTGTCACGGATATAGAAACCAGTACCACCAGTAGTGATAATTGCGTGCACATCTGGGTCTGCAATCCAGCCACTGATAACAGCTCTAATTTTATAAATATCATCGATAATTAGCTGACGATCGGCCAGCTGATGACCTGCTGCGGTCAGTTGGTCGACCAAATACTGCCCTGAGCTGTCTTCTGCAAGAGTACGACTGTCAGAAACCGTCAAGATGGCGATATTAAGCGGGGTAAAGGGGGCTTGCAGCTTACTCATGGATGTTCCTTAATAAATACGCTTGTTATGGAAATAAAAGTTTTTATTATTAATAAGTTAACCACCAATCATCGACAAATTATTCATCATGCCGCTGTTTGATTCGTGAAGGTGATGATGCTCAGGTTTAATCGGCATAAAGCTGTGCAGGGTATTAACGAGACCAGCCACATCATCTTGCTCAAGATAGTGACGAATATCGTAGTTACCTTGATCAAATAAGCACAGATGCACCTTGCCTTGACTACTGACCCGCAGGCGATTGCAGCTATCACAAAAATGAGCGGCGTAAGGGGCAATCATACCGATACGCCCTTTATAATCTGGATGGCTGTATTCTATCGCTGGACCGTCATTGCTGCCACGTATATGGGTTTGCCAGCCATTTTTTAATAAGTAATTGGTAATAATATCGGACTGTGCATGCTGGGCAAAAAATAAGTCACTGTTGTCACTGGTCTGCATAAATTCAATAAATCGATAAGTGACAGGTCTGTCTTTGATATATTCGATGGCATTCATCAGATTTTCAAAGGCCGTTTCTGCCATTAAAATACTATTTATCTTTAGCTTAATGTCTGTGGTCGCAAGTAAAGTATCCATATCCGCTAAGAGCTGCGGCAACATGTCAAAGCCAGTCATTTTATGAAAAGTAGCAGCATTAAAGCTGTCCATACTGATATTAAGCTGATTCAATCCAGCTGCTTGCCAGTTAGCTAAATGCTTGCCAAGCTTATAGCCATTGCTGGTCATGGCAACGGTTTCAATGCCTTCGGTGTTTTTGATGGTTCTAATAATTTCTACCACATCACGGCGTATAGAGGGTTCACCGCCAGTAATTCTGACTTTTTTAGTGCCAACTTCGGCAAAGCCGCGGATTAAGGTGGCAATTTCGCTGATACTGAGCTCGTTTTGTGGTGGTTTGCCTTGATAGCCATCTGGCAGGCAATATTCACAGCGGAAATTACAGAAATCAGTAATCGATAGACGCAAATAGGTTAGACGTCGTGCGAAACCATCGGTTAATGGTTGAGAGAGCGTGACCGGAGAATACGTCGACGCGATAGCAGTTTTCGATGAGTCAGCATCAAAAACAGCGGGTGCAGCGGTAGGCGAATACAATTGCACATTGGCTGCGTTGGGGGCAAGATGGTTCATAGATGATTACCATTAATATTAAGTATAGTGTGTACTTTTAGGCGTTGCCTCAGGTTATGAGTGGGAAATTCTATTTAGGTATGATTATGACAGCTTGCAAGCAAATAACAATTAACCGTAAGTGAGCTAAAAACTACTACCAAAGTAGTAGATAGTATTTGATAGTAAACAATCAGTTTCTCATGATTAACGGTATAAAGAGTTATTAACTGTGTAACTCTTTATGCCATTGATTAGCCATGCAGCTTTTTAGCTATACAGTTATCAATAGATCAATTATTTAGCTGTTATTTAGCAATGTAACCAAGGGAAGGGCTGTACGGTTACTGTTTCGCCAGCAGCTACATTGCCAGAATCTTGCGCCAAAACAATAAAGCAATTGGCGTGGCTAAGCTGTTTGATACGGTGTGATTGTTGCTTGCTAAAGCTCTCAACTTCAAACTGGCCAGCTTTATTCTGCGACAAAATACCTCTTTGAAAATCCATCCGTCCGGCTGATTTTTTTATATCGTTTTTAAGGGTGGCGATTAGGCTGAGCTGCATGGGTCGCTCTTGTGGTGCAGCGCCTGCCATTTGCCACAAAGCCGGAATGACAAATTGCAAGCTGCCAACCACGGTCGATAGCGGATTACCGGGTAAGCCAAAATATAATACGGGCTTGGCAAGGTTTTTAGTTAGCTCGCCAAAGACAAACGGTTTACCGGGTTTCATCGCCACTTTATAATGGTTAATCTGACCAAGCTGCTCAATGACAGTGGTTAAAAAGTCATAGTCGCCAACCGATACGCCCGCGGTAGAGATAAGGACGTCACACTCTTGCATGGCTTGAGTTACGGCAGCGGTAGTTTTGTCTAAATCATCAGCAATGATGCCATAATCTCGAATAGTGACGGGCAAGTCAGAGAGCAAGCTTTTTAAAGTGGGGGTATTAGAGTTATAGATTTGCGCCAAGCTGTTCAGCTCATGACCTATCGCCACCAGTTCATCGCCCGTCGCCAGTACCCCAACGATTAAAGGCTGATAGACATTGACTTTATCTAGCCCTAAATTAGCCAGTAGGCTGATATCACTAGGATTTAAGCGCTTACCCTTTAATAAAACCGCTTCGCCAGTTTCAATTTCTTCGCCTTGCTTACGGATATTATCATCAGGCTTAGCGTCTTTACTGAGGGTAATAGCGTAAGGCTGCGATTTATCTATGCTGTCTTTTATGGCGGCAAAGTTGGTGTTTTCTTGCATAATGACCGTATCACAGTTATCAGGAATGACCGCACCGGTAAAAATGCGGACACCTTGCCCTGATTGTATATTACCACTGTAAGGGCTGCCCGCTTGTGATTCACCGACGATATCAATTGTGCTGTTTGCTGAGAGTACGCTGTCTTTAGCAATCGCATAACCATCCATCGCCGATAAGTTTTGCCTTGGAATAGCAAAGGGCGAGACGATATCTTCTGCCAATATATGATGACGGCTGTCTAATAAGTCGTAGCTAACGACGTCTCTTTTATTGAGCGGATAGTCGTTAGTATTATAAGTCTCTATACGCTGCTGTATTTCAGAGATAAGCCCTGCAACCGTAATCATAAATGTCTACTCATTTTATTAAGATTGAACTGTATTATTAATATGAAACTGCATATAGGTATAAAGGATAGGTTATATGCTAGCAATCTTTATACCGTAGCAGCTACTTTCTAACATAAGAGCTACTTTCTAACATAAGAGCTACTTTCTAACATAAGAGCTACTTTATAACATAAGAAGTAAACGACTGACAGCATATTGCTTAGCCGCGGAAAATATTCTCTTGCTCAAGCGTCATGTCGATACCTTCGATTTCAGCTTCATTCGCTAAAGTAAATAAGTAGTCGCATAATGACTGGTGAAACGCTTGCTGGCTCAGCTTATTGTGGATAGCAGGGCTAACTTGCTCATAAGTCATCTGTATGCCAGGTTCTTTATTGAGCACATCAACGATATGAAAACCGTAACGGCTCTCGATAGGGCTTGGGGCAAGTCCTGCGTCTAATTTAAATAACGCACCTTCGAATTCTTGTACGGTTTGCCCTTTGCTAATAACGCCTAGCTCACCACCTTGCTCTTTTGAAGGGCAAGCTGAATGCTGGCGTGCTAATTGAATAAACTCAGCATCAGGATTGGTATTGTTTTTGATTTGTTCAATCAATTCATAAGCGGTCTTTTTAAGCTTTAAGCGCTCATCGCCATCTTCAGGCAGGCATGCCAATAAAATATGGCGTACGGTCATAATAGGATCGGTCTTAAAATCAGTGATGTTTTGATTATAATAACGCTCACAAGTTGCCATATCTGGCATCGTCGCTTGGACGTTTTTGTCTATCAGGCTCGAGATGGCTTGTTCTTCGTCGTTTTTCCATGCTGTCTCGCCAATGCTTGGCTCATCTAAAACCGCCAATCTGAGTAATTCACGCACAACCAGCGCTTGCGTCGCTAAATATACCGCATCTTCTTTGTTTTCCGCTGGATGGTACTGTAGCTCTTGGGCGATATTGGTTCTATCTATCATCACGCCATTAACCGTCACTGAAGGCAGCTCATCACGGCTAGAGGCAATCAGGTTCTTATGGTTGCTGCGTTCTTCTGCCATCGCTTTTTCGATAAACTCTTGATCAGAATGTGGTTTTTGTAAATCCGTCAAGGTTGGCATCAGATGCACGATATCATCACCATGGCTATGGTTGTGCTCATGGCTATGATGATGGTGTTCATGGCTATGATCATGATCGTGGCTGTGGTCATGGCCACAATTATGACCGCTGTGTGTGTTATCAGCACCAGTAGGGGCATGAGCAGCATGGTCAATATGAGTGTCACTACTAACGTTATTATTTACATGGTTATTTACGTTATTAGTCGTCGTGTGGTCGGCTGGATTGTAGGTACTGACAGTCATGGCTTTTGCTCCACTAAGGGTTCTGGTAATAGGAATTTTAAAATACAGTCAATCTTAAACTACAGTTAATATGAGTATGACGATTAAGGTTTTTGTTAAAATTATTTGTACTAGAAACTATTTGCATTAAAGATAACGAGTATTAAAGCGAAATAAAAAAATAGAGCCGCCTTTAAATGATGTTACTGCTAATGAAGCATTTAAAGGTGGCTCTATGGCTGTTGCTAAGTGACTTTACACTATCTTTAACAAAGTATTGAGCGCATTTTCTATCTTACTCAATGCTTAGTTAGACTGATAATATTAAGCCAGCTCTAGGCTCATCTTTGGACCAAAGGGTTCGTAATGAACGCTATCAACGCCATGGTCAAGAGTCATTAAGCCATCAATGATACTTTCCATAAACATCATAGAGCCACAGACATAAATATCGGCAGGCTTTGGTAAATTGGCAAGCCACGCCTCATCTAAAATTTGCCCAGAGTCAAAGTAGAAGATGTGCTTTTCTACATTTTCGGCAGCGGCAAGCAACTCATTAACTTTGCTGTCAAAGGCATGATGTTCTTTATTCTGACAGGCATAAACCCAAACGATAGGGCGTAGCGGATTGGCCGCTACTTGCGCCTCTAACATCGATAGAATTGGGGTGACGCCGACACCTGCACTGACCAATACCAATGGGATCTCGTTTTGTTGTACCAAGTCTTGGTTGAGCTCAAAATCACCGGCAGGGGCAGATAATAAAATCGTATCGCCAACGTCTAAGTGATCATGTAAGTAGTTTGACACTAAACCATTATATTCATTGCGGTTGTCACGCCTAACGGCAAACTGAATGCCTTTGTCGCTATTGGCTGAATATAAAGAATAGTGACGTAGAGCAATATGCTCGCTGTCTGTTGGATCGGTTTTAACGGTGATGTATTGACCGGCAGACAGTTTAAGTTTGTTTAAATCAATATCATCGTTTGCAGGAACGACGGTAAAGGCTGCAATGTCAGTCGCTGCTTCTGATTTTTCGGTAATTGTAAACGGCGCAAAACCTTCCCACATCTCTTGCTCATACATGCCTTTTTCTAACTGAATAAAGACATCGGCAATTTCATCATAAGCTTCTGTCCAAGCATCGATGATGTCATCGTTTGCTGCTTCACCGAGAACTTCTTTGATAGCACCCAATAAATGATGACCAACGATAGGATAGTGCTCAGGCAAAATTTGCAAAGCACGATGCTTATGGCTGATTTGGGTAACTTGCGGCAATAGTGTCGCTAAGTTTTCCAAATGCTTGGCTGCTGCCAAAACGGTCATAGCCAGTGCAGTTTGCTGACGGCCTAATTTTTGATTGGTTTCGTTAAAAATGTCTAGCAGTTCAGGATGTTCGTTGAACATGTTTTTATAAAATACGGTAGTAATCGCTGTCCCATGTTCTTCGAGCACAGGTACGGTTGCTTTCACGATTTCTAATGTTTGTGGTGACGCCATGGTGGATCCTTTAGTGATATCTCACATTGATAAGTTTAGGGATTAAAGTTCTTTTTAAGAACCTGACAACCATTATTAGACGTTATAAAGAGCGCTGGGATTAAGCCTGTAATCATCTAATAATTAAGCGACTGCCATAAGATTCATTAAAAATGAATCTTATGGTATCGTAACTTTATCTAAACATCAATGCTGTATCGCTATTGTGCTTATTTCTATTGTGCTTATTTCTATTGGCAACGTTTCTATTGCGAACGTTTCTCTCTTACAATCTGGTAACGGCGACCGAAATACCAGATTGGTGCGCTGATAATATGAATAAGGCGTGTGAATGGGAATATCGCAATCAGGGTGATACCAAGCGCCATATGCAGCTGATAAATCAAGTCAGTTTGCTCGATACGCGCCGCTGCTTGCCAAGGTCTTAAGATAGTGATGTCTTGTGCCCAGCCTGCCAAATTCATCATGGTGTAGCCATCTAAGTGCTTCACTGAGGTAAAGATGGAAATAAGACCTAAGTTAAGCTGAATAAATAACAGCACCAGTACCAATTTGTCCGAGAATGATGAAGTGTTTGAGATGCGGTCATCAGTAAAGCGCCGCCATATCAGCATTGCCAAACCAAACCAACAAAATACCCCCGCGATACCACCGACAACCACCGCTAAAATTTGCTTATGGCCGGCACTGATAAAGCGGTCATAAAGAAAATGCGGCGTCAACATGCCAAATAAATGCCCAAGCAATACCACGATAATACCGACGTGAAATAAGTTGCTGGCAAGGCGCATGTTTTTGGTTCTGAGCATTTGCGTCGAACCAGATTTCCATGAATACTGAGATAAATCAAAACGTACCCAAGTACCAATGATAGCGATGGTTAATGCCACGTACGGATAAACGCCAAAAAGGAAAATTTGCAGCCAACTGAGGTTGGCTAAAGACTGTACACTAGGATCTGCAATATTCATGTCCTTTCTCCTTATTATGGTTTAACCGCTGAGGTGGTTTTAAAGTCTACCCAGTGCACAGGGGCATCGACAGCATTTGGATTGGCTCTAACACCCGCTTTTGCAGCAAGGTTTTGGGTGCTGGTTTGAGAGGAGCAGCGCTCTTCTTGCTGCGCATCCAAAAACGTCACGACTTCCTCTTCCCACTCTTTATCTAAGGCTTCAAAGCTGTCATCGGGCTTTTCTTTGCTGATTTTCTCTTGATACTCTTCGACTATGTCTAAAGGCTTTCCAGCAATCTGCAATAGTGCATTAAAGCAGCCTTTATACATACTGCCGCGGTGCTCAAGTCTGGCAGCGAGCAAGGCAATAATATGGCTGACATCGGCGATATCCATACGAATCTGAATATCATCGTCGATAACCGTCGCTTGATACGCCAAAAATTCTAGATATAAAGGCAGATAATCAGGCAGCTCTTTGACGCTAATGGCAAAGCCAGCTTCTTCGTACTGACCCATCAAATCGACCATCGCTTGACCACGGTCGCGCGACTCGCCATGCACGTGTTCAAACAACCACAGCGATAAAGAACGACCGCGCTCAAACAGACCGTCATAGCGCGCTTGCGCTTCAAGAGAGCCGGTGTCGATTAAATCTTCAATCAAGTCGATGATTTGCGTCCGTACTTCTGGGCTAATAATGGTTGACCTAGCAACAATCTCTGTGCAATCAGCAAGCGTATCGCCTAAAAATAGCTCATTGCTTGGATAGTCGATAAGTAAGCTTAGGACTTTGAGTATTTTTAAGTCTGAAGCGCCAATCATCGGCGTCTCAATCGCTGAATTAATAGGCTCATTTACTGAACTGCTAGTATGAACTTGAGTAGTTTGCATCTTATGACTCCCACTTTTGGACAGTATCGATGAAATCGCGGCGATTGGCTTTACGTTGTCCAAACATACTGTTGTCAGAATGTCCTGAACAGCCCTCGCCAAAGGTAAATCCGCAACCATTACGTTCAGCAAAAGCGTCACTTAACGCCTCTTCACGATGCGCCGTTGGAATCACAAAGCGGTCTTCGTAGTTGGCAATGGCCAAGTAGCGATACATCTCTTCAACTTGTAGCTTGGTCAGACCAACGTCGTCTAAGATGCTTTGTACTTCTTGTTTTTCGACCAGTTGCATACGTTTGTAGCTACGCATCGCAAGCAGACGTTTTAGCGCCAAACGTACTGGCTCTTCATCACCAGCGGTCAAGAGATTGGCTAAATAACGTAGTGGGATACGTAAGCTATCAACATCTGGAATTAGACCGTCCATACCAACTTTGCCCGCTTCAGCAGCGTTTTGAATCGGTGATAATGGCGGTACATACCAAACCATTGGTAGCGTACGGTATTCAGGATGTAGCGGTAGGGCAAGCTTCCAATCAACTGCAAGCTTATAGACGGGGGAACGCTGTGCAGAATCAATCACTGACTGCGGGACACCGTCTTTTAGTGCTTGAGCAATAACAGCAGGGTCGTTAGGATCTAAGAATAAATCCAATTGCGCAGGGTAAATGTCTTTTTCATTTGGCGTACTAGCCGCTTCAGCGATTTTGTCAGCGTCATATAGTAAGACGCCTAAGTAGCGAATCCGACCAACGCATGTTTCTGAACAAACCGTTGGCAAGCCAGCTTCAATGCGTGGATAGCAGAAGATACATTTTTCAGATTTGCCGGATTTCCAGTTATAGTAAATCTTTTTATACGGGCAGCCTGAGATACACATGCGCCAGCCGCGGCATTTTTCTTGATCAATCAAGACAATGCCGTCTTCTTCACGCTTGTAGATCGCACCACTAGGGCAAGCCGCCACGCACGTTGGGTTCAAGCAATGCTCGCATAGACGCGGCAAATACATCATGAAGGTGTTTTCGTACTCGCCGTAGATATCCGCTTGAATATTGTCAAAGTTTTTGTCTTTACGACGTTTTTCGAACTCCGTCCCTAAAATTTCTTCCCAGTTAGGACCCCATTCAATCTTTTGCATGCGCTTGCCAGTGATGGCTGAACGCGGACGGGCGATAGGCTGATGGTTGCTTATCGGTGCGGTATGCAGATGCTGATAATCGAAATCATACGGTTCGTAATAATCATCAATCTCTGGCAAATCCGGGTTGGCAAATATATTGGCCAATACTCTAAATTTACCACCGATGCGCGGATTGATGGTGCCATTGGCATTACGTATCCAGCCACCTTTCCATTTGGTTTGGTTTTCCCACTCTTTGGGATAGCCAATACCGGGCTTTGACTCAACGTTGTTGAACCACGCATATTCCATACCTTCACGGCTGGTCCAAACGTTTTTACAGGTGACTGAGCAGGTGTGACAACCGATACATTTATCAAGGTTAAGCACCATGCCGACTTGTGAACGAATTTTCATGGATCTGTGCTCCAAATATTAGTAGAAAAAGCAGGCTTTATTCTTCATCAAGGTTGTTTAAAAGATGTCGTTTTAAAAGAGTTTTTTAAAACGACATATTCTCAATAGAAGAAGATGCTTTAATCCTCAATGGTGGTTGGTAGTGGACGCGGTAATTCGTTATCCGGTTTGTCTTCTAACCAATCAATTTTTGACATTTTACGAATTACGACAAACTCATCACGGTTACAACCCACGGTGCCATAGTAGTTAAAGCCATAAGATTGCTGGGCATAGCTACCAATCATATGTGTCGGTTTCAAGATAGTACGAGTCATTGAGTTATGAATACCGCCACGCGTACCGGTCTGCTCAGAACCTGGGATATTGACCAGTTTTTCTTGAGCGTGATACATCATGGTCATGCCTTCTTTGACACGCTGACTGACGATGGCACGAGCGGTAAGGGCACCGTTAGCATTGAATAATTCAATCCAATCGTTATCGACGATACCTGCTTTTGCCGCATCGACTTCTGACATCCAAACACAAGGTCCACCGCGGCTTAGGGTCAACATCAGCAAGTTTTCAGAGTAGGTACTGTGGATGCCCCATTTTTGGTGCGGTGTTAAGAAGTTCAGTACGATCTCTTTATTGCCATTTGGTTTGGCGTCTTTGAGCAGCTCAGTGGTCTTGGTATCAATCGGTGGACGATACTGTTGCATTTGCTCACCAAATGCCTGCATCCAAGGGTGGTCTTGATAAAACTGCTGACGACCAGTCAGGGTGCGCCAAGGAATCAGCTCATGAACGTTGGTATAACCGGCGTTATAACTGACCTGATCCGACTCAATCCCTGACCACGTCGGGCTTGAGATAATCTTGCGCGGCTGGGCAACGATATCTTTAAAGCGGATTTTTTCATGTTCGCTAGATTTGGCAAGATGGGTATGGTCGCGACCGGTGAACTCAGACAATGCCGCCCAACCTTTTACCGCCACATGACCATTGGTTTCAGGCGCGAGCATCAAAATCATCTCAGAAGCATTAATCGCTGTGTTAAGACTTGGTCTGCCTTCAGAAATACCCGGCTCAGTCACACGGTGGTTTAAATCACCGAGCTGTTTGACTTCGGTTTTCATATCCCAATTTAAGCCTTTTGAGCCGTTGCCTAGTTTTTCTAGGGCAGGACCCATAGAAGTAAACTTCTTGTAAGTATTTGGATAATCACGCTCAACCACCATAATCATCGGACAGTTCTTACCGGGTACTGGTTTTTCGCCAGCCGTTTTCCAGTCAGTGCCACCAAACGGCTGTGCCAATTCACCCGGGGTGTCATGTTGCATCGGCAAGGTGACGACATCAGTTTCAACACCTAAATGACCTTTTGAGACTTCAGAGAAGCTCTTGGCAATACCTTTATAGATTTCCCAATCGGTTTTAGATTCCCAAGCAGGATCGGTCGCCGCGGTGAGTGGATGGATAAAGGGATGCATGTCTGAGGTATTCATGTCATCTTTTTCGTACCATGTCGCAGTCGGTAGCACGATGTCAGAATACAGACAGGTCGACGACATACGGAAGTCTAGAGTGACAACCAAGTCCAATTTACCGGTAGGACCTTTTTCTACCCAATCGACTTCTTTTGGTTGCAGATGACCCTCGGCGTTTTCTTCATTGAGCAAGCCGTTTTTGGTACCCAAGAAATACTTGAGCATATATTCATGGCCTTTACCTGATGAGCCCAATAAGTTTGAGCGCCAGATAAACATGTTGCGCGGGAAGTTGGCTGGATTATCAGGAGATTCACAAGCAAAGCGTAAGCTGCCATCTTCGAGAGAGTCGACGACATATTCTTCTATATCTTTGCCGCTATCTTTGGCTTTGGCCGCGATGGTCAATGGGTTACGGTTTAATTGTGGCGCTGAAGGCAACCAGCCTGCACGCTCTGCTTGAATATTGTAGTCAAGCATGTGCTCTGGGAAGAATTTCTTATTAACCAATGGCGATAGGATTTCATGGGCAGAAATGGTTTCATGACGCCACTGTGAGCTGTGCGTATAGAAGAAACTCGTACCCGCCATATGACGTGGTGGACGATGCCAATCAAGGGCAAATGCTAATGGCAACCAGCCGGTCTGTGGACGTAGTTTTTCTTGACCAACATAATGCGCCCAGCCGCCGCCAGATTTACCGATACAGCCACACAGCATCAGCATGTTAATCACGCCGCGATAGTTCATATCGAGGTGATACCAATGGTTCATACCCGCGCCGATGATAATCATCGATTTACCATGCGTTTTATGAGCGTTTTCAGCAAATTCACGTGCGACTTGGATAACGCGCTCACGGCTAAGACCCGTGATGACTTCTTGCCAAGCAGGGGTACCCGGTACAGTCTCGTCATTGTAATCATCGGTGACGTGTTCACCGCCAACACCATTATCAACACCAAGGTTGGCAACGGTTAAATCAAACACAGTAGCGACAATCGCTGTGCTGCCATCGGCAAGGGTAATGGTTTTGCAAGGGACAGTTTTTTGTTGTATCGCTTCGCCCGGTACCGAGGTAAAGTGTGGGTGTGATACATGACCAAAGTAATCAAAGCCGACTTTGCAAGTTTCATTGCTGTCTTTTAAAGTCAGGGTTAGGTCAATATCTGCGCCTGTGGTGCCGCTTTTTTGCTCAAGATTCCATTTGCCTTTTTCGCCCCAACGATAACCGATGGAACCAAGGGGAGAAACCAGTTCACCATCACTGTTGAGACCAATCGTTTTCCATTCTGGGTTGTTTTCTTGCCCTAAATTATCGATTAAGTCAGAAGCGCGTAGATAGCGACCAGCATGGCGTGCGCCTTCTTCACCTTCTAGCATGACCAGTACGGGTAAGTCAGTGTAGCGCTTGGCGTAATCTAAGAAGTAATCGCTTGGCTGCTTAAGATAAAATTCTTTGATAATGACATGGCAAAATGCTTGCGCGACTGCCGCATCAGTACCCTGTTTTGGATTTAACCACAAGTCAGTAAGTTTAGAGACTTCTGCATAGTCAGGGGTGATAGAGACGGTTTTGGTGCCTTTATAACGCACTTCGGTGAAGAAATGCGCATCTGGTGTACGCGTTTGCGGAACGTTTGAGCCCCAAGCAATAATATAATCAGAGTTGTACCAATCGGCTGACTCTGGCACGTCAGTCTGCTCGCCCCAAACCATTGGCGACGCTGGCGGTAGATCACAATACCAGTCGTAGAATGACAAGCAAACACCACCAATCAACGATAAATAACGACTACCCGCAGCATAACTGACCATCGACATCGCAGGAATCGGAGAGAAACCAACGATACGGTCAGGACCAAAGGTTTTGGCGGTATAGACGTTACTGGCAGCGATGATTTCGTTGACTTCCGCCCACGTCGAGCGAATAAAACCACCCAAACCGCGCTTAGATTTGTACTGTTCTGCTTTGATAGGGTCTTGGACAATACTGCCCCAAGCATCGACTGGATCAGGATACTGCGCTTTGGCTTCACGCCATAATTTTAGAAGCGGCTTACGTACCTTAGGGTATTTAACACGGTTGGCTGAGTACATATACCAGCTATAGCTTGCGCCACGTGGGCAGCCACGCGGTTCGTGGTTTGGTAGATCTGGACGGGTTTCAGGATAGTCGGTTTGCTGCGTCTCCCACGTCACCAAGCCGTTTTTGACGTAAATTTTCCACGAGCAAGAACCGGTACAGTTGACACCATGCGTTGAGCGCACAACTTTGTCATACTGCCAGCGGCTACGATATACGTTTTCCCAATCACGAGCTTCATCACGCGTCTCGCCATGCCCATCGGAAAATTCGCCCTGTTTACGTTTAAAAAAACGGAATTGGTCGAGTAAATGGCTCATTTCGCTATCCTCTGTTTTATTGCCTATGGTGTATCTAGAGCTGAGTGCAGAATGCTTCTATCTTTATCTTGCTATGCACATAAGCCGTAAATATTTTTCGATGGTGTCATTTTAGTTAAGCCATCACGCTGTTACTATCAGCTAACATGAGCAGAGCACTACCACCTTAGTAGTAGCTAAAACTGAGAACTCATTTAAAACACTATTAAATCTAAGTTATTAATGATGATTAATAACTCAAAAGCCTTGAACAAGCATTTAAAACAGAAAAAGTGCTACTTACGCTGGCAAGTAGCACTATAAAGAGAGAGGTTTGAATTAAAAGAAATATCCTTAATAGCTTTATATAAATGAATCAGCTTAACAAGGAATCTCAGCGTTAGGACGGCTGTAATACCACCAAGTCAATACAATACAAAGAACATAAAAGACAATTAAGGCGATAAAGGTGCCATCGACGCCCAGTCCTGAACCAAACATCTTCGGTACAAAGAACGCACCATAAGCGGCAACTGCTGAGGTAAAGCCAACCACCGCTGCAGACTCTTTACGTATCTCAACAAACAACTCTTCTGTCCCTGCTTTCTCAGGCTCACGGCGGTCATGAAAGGTTCTAAAAATAACCGGAATCATGGTAAAGGTCGAGCCGTTACCGATACCTGTGGTGATAAATAGCACCATAAAGGAGATAAAGTAGCCAACGAAGCTGCCCTCATGGGCTTCGCTAGGTAGGAAATACATCACCGCAAATACTGCCAATACCATCACAATATAGTTCCAAAAAGTAACTTTTGCGCCGCTGGTTTTATCAGATATCCAGCCACCTAGTGGACGAAATAGTGCGCCGACCAGAGGACCTAAAAAGGCAAATTTAAGCGCATCAATAGCAGGGAACGAGTTCTTAATCAACATCGGAAACGCGGCTGAAAAGCCAATGAACGAGCCAAAAGTCGCCATATAAAGGATACACATGATCCAGTTATGTTTGCGTTTAAAGATAACCGCTTGGTCTTTAAAAGAGGCCTTGGCGGTGGCAATATCGTTCATGCCAAACCAAGCCAGCGCTGAAAATAGCAGGATAAAAGGTACCCAGATAAAGCCAGCATTTTGCAAATAAAACAGTTTACCGCTTTCAGCTACTTGTGGGTCGCCGCCTAAGCTACCAAAGGCTGCTACCAATATAATCATCGGTACCACGAACTGCATGACCGAGACGCCAAGGTTACCTAAGCCGGCGTTTAGACCAAGTGCAGTACCTTGTTCTGCTTTTGGAAAGAAGAACGAGATATTGGACATGGACGAAGCGAAGTTACCACCGCCAAAGCCGCAAAGCAGCGCAATAATGGCAAATGTCATAAACGGCGTTTCAGGATTTTGTACCGCAAAGCCCATCCATAACGCTGGAATCAACAGAGATAAAGTTGATATCGCTGTCCAACGACGACCACCAAAAATCGGGACCATAAAAGAATAAAAAATCCGTAGCGTTGCCCCTGATAGACCGGGCAGCGCCGCTAACCAAAATAGCTGCCCGCCATCAAAATCAAAACCAATCTCCGGTAAGCGCACGATGACCGCGCTCCATACCATCCATACCGCAAATGCCAATAGTAAGGATGGAATAGATATCCATAAATTTCTACGGGCGACTTTTTTACCGCCACCCTCCCAAAACTCTTTTACTTCTGGTCGCCAGTCAGTGATGAGCTTACCACCTTTGGAGTTGTAATCATTGCCCATACTATTCCTCACTTAATATCATCTATGCTTAGTTATGATGGATATTTTTATAACGCTAAGCAGCTATAAAAATTGTCATAGGCAGTCGTTTTATTGATTTATGATGACCGCTTATGTATATGTTAGATTGGTGCGGAAAATTTATATTGGTTGCCAAGGCGTTTTTGGTGAGCATTAGCCATGACACTTGATAAGCACAGCCAATCGTGACAGTTAATCGTGTCAAGCAATCATGACAACCAATGATGATAACTATCAATCTTATAAAAATGATACCTCACAGTACTTCGTTATCGCGATGAAGAGTATTCATACATAGTGGTATACTGATGGCTAAAAGGGGTATATTAGGGGCAGAATTATTACTAAAAGTTTGCTTTTTTATTGATTAGTAAGCGCTTTTGTTATTTCAAATGTTTGTTTTTAAAGGCCTGTTTTTAAAGTGGTCTCTTTTGAAGTATTGAAGTATTGAAGTATTGAAGTATTGAAGTATTGAAGTATTGAAGTATTGAAGTATTGAAGTATTGAAGTATTGAAGTGCGGCAGTTTTGAATCTAATTACGTTTAACTTACTTTAAGTGCGCTAGCTTTTAAACAGAGCGCTTCACTGGCCATATTTAACCCTTTTTTCCGCTAATTTTGCTGGGTGAATGCTATTCATGAGTTCTAATCAACGCAGGCAGTCTTTGGCCCTTCATGCTTGGGGCGCTATTATCATCATTGCTATCTTATCTTTGATGTCGGCGCTAGGTAGTGGGGCACTGGCGTGGGTCGCAAAATCTGATGCGGAAGCCATTAATACGGCAGGCTCAATACGCATGGCAACCTATCGTATCAACTTTCAGATAGCGACAGATTTTTCAGATGACCATCCTTTTAGCCCAAGTTTAAGTATTCGCCAAAACGACGTAAGCGATAAAGAGAATAAGCAGAGCGCCAAACAAGACAAATTAGACTTCGCTAATAAAACTAACCCTGAAAAGATAGATATTCTCAGTCGAGACATGGAAAATCGACTCGAAGAATTACAGGTTTATCAGCTGACGAGCGCCAATAGACATGTGCGCATCAATGAGCAGCTTAATGAGATAAAAGAGCAATGGTATCAAGATTTAAAGCCGGCGTTATTATCGCAAGACAAGCAAGGTTTTTATAGCGTTTCATCGCGCTATATCGAAGATGTGAATCACTTTGTCGGTGAGCTGCAGTACCGAAACGAGCAGCGCCAGACCTGGCAGCAAAACCTGCAAATACTTTCATTGATACTCATCGTTATTATGGTATTAATCGGTATGCGCCGAATGCAAAAATTGGTACTCATGCCCATTAAGCAACTAATTACAGCCAATAATGAATTTAAAAGAGGTAAGAGCCAGACTCGGGTGTCAATCAAGGGCTATCGAGAGTTTGAAGTGCTGGGTAATTCTTTTAATGACATGGCAAGTACGATTGAAACCTATCAGCGCTCGCTTGAAAGTGAAGTGCAGATAAAAACCCAGCATCTAGTCAAAGCCAACCAAGTACTGTCACTGTTTTATGACTTTTCAAAATCGCTGACCACCAGCCAAGTGAGCTTATATCGCCTCGATGCTTTGATTGCAGATTTTAGTAAAACCTTGCCGCATTTAGAATTTACCTTGTGTATCCAGAATAAATATATCACCAATAAAAACTCAATCGTGCTGCATGGCGACCAAATGAAAGAGCTGTGTAAAAAGCTTAGCTGTGATAGTTGTATTACTAAAAATGGCGAGCATACCAAGACCTATCCCATCGTCCATCAACAAGAAGCGTTTGGAGAATTGCGCGTACGACCAAAGTCGGCACTGGTGATGAATCGCTCTTTTATCGCTGATAATGGCATTAATAATAATGAAACAAGTAATGATATAACGCCTGAACAGCGCATAAGAATGACAGAGGCAGGGAGTATTTTCCCGTTTAGCAGTCCTGAATTAGATGCACAAAATAACGAGCTCATCGTCTCGCTGACCAATTTAATCAGTACCGCGCTATCACTACGTAAACAAAGACAACAAGAGCATCAGCTGATTTTATTTGAAGAGCGTTCGACGATTGCCAGAGAATTGCATGACTCGTTGGCGCAGTCGTTGTCTTATTTAAAAATCCAAGTCAGTGTTTTAGAGCGCCACCTCAAAAACCAAATGAGCGAACCAGAGGCACCCGCTATCTATCAGAATATCGAACAAATAAAAGTAGGTTTGGGTTCGGCATATCGGCAGCTAAGAGACTTATTGGTAACGTTTCGTTTAACCATTGATAATAATAATTTTGATGAAGCCTTGCATGAAGCCGCTAGTGAATTTGCTTTAAAAGGCGGGTTTATCATAAAGGTAAACAATGACATTATGACGCTCAATTTGAGCGCTCATGAACAAATAGATTTAATTCAAATTGCTAGAGAAGCGCTATCAAATATCAGTCGGCATGCACAAGCGCAAAATGTCGAGATTCATCTGCAGTATGAAGAAGGTGATAAGCATATCCTCATGCGTATCATCGATGATGGCGTTGGCATGTCAGGCAGTGTCGATCAAACCCAGCATCATGGCCTGATGATTATGAAAGAGCGCGCTCATAATATCGGCGGCGATCTCATCGTGACCGATAACCAGCCACGCGGTACTATCGTCACGGTTAGGTTTGAGCCCAAGTTCTTTGATGAAGAAAACGATCAGGACGCTTATTTATAAGTTAATAGAACGATAGTGTTAAGCGCTTAACTTATCGTTATGACATTTAATTTTTAGCCCATTTAGATGTTCATCGATTGAATTGAGGACATGCCCTAGTTAGTACGTGTTAAATAATAAAATCCTTGTACCATTTTTTTTATTTGTGAGTATGTTATGAGCACCAAAGTTTATACCAGTACGTCGCCCGCGCGCCTATTATTGGTCGATGACCATCCCATGTTACGCCGCGGCATCTCTGAATTATTAAGTCTTGAGGACGATGTCAAAGTCGTTGGTGAAGCCAGCAATGGTCAAGAGGCATTGGCATTTTTGGAAAATAACGACGTCGATTTGGTGATACTAGACCATAAAATGCCAGTGCTCACCGGTATCGAAACCTTACGAGAAATCAAAGCCAGAAATATTAATACTAAGACCGTATTGTTTACGGTTTCAGATAGCGGTGAGGACGTACAAGAGGCGTTAAAATTGGGCGTCGACGGTTATCTGTTAAAAGATATGGAGCCTGAGCTGATTATTATTGATATCAGAAAAATACTGCGTGGCGAGTTGGTTATTAGTCCCAACTTAGCTTCGATACTTGCCCAAACGTTGCGCACACCCAGTATTGAAGATATCGCCAGTAATCTGACCAGTAGAGAGCTACAAGTCATTCAGATGATTGCTGAAGGGCTGAGTAATAAAATGATTGCCAATAATCTAGATATTGCCGAATCAACGGTAAAAGTACACGTTAAGCATATCCTCAATAAAACTGGTCTGCGCACACGAGTAGAAGCGGCGGTGTGGACGGTGAATCATTTATCTAAGTAAAGAAGGTCTTAAATCGTACTGTTTTATCCGTTAAAATTTTATAGATTTGAGCATTTGATGGTGAATCATGTTTATAAGATTCACCATAAAATCTTTAAGAAATAGAGAGGCTCTACAAGACTCAATACACTGCTGTAAGGATTTATTATGACATCCAACTTACTTGACCAAAAAACCATTAATTTGAATGCTGAGGTCATTATTAGTAAAGAAAGTGACCTGCGGGCTTTGACTAATGACTTACGTCAGCAGCATGATGTGATAAAAAATGAAGCAGGTGAGTGGGTGTTACTACGCCATGCTGACGTGGTGGCGGCTGCTTTAGATGACAAGCGATTTTCTAGTCAGGTGTCGCGTTTTTTGCAAGTGCCCAATGGTTTGGATGGCGCAGAGCACGAGCATTTTAGGGCGCTGATTGATAGCTATCTTAGTAAAGATGCGCTGATGCCTTATGTCCCTGTGTTTAAAAAGGTAGCAACAGAATTAATGAGTGAGCTACCAAAAGGTAAAACGCTCAATGCAGTCGATGATATCGGCGCGGTATTTGCGGTACGCGCCCAATGCGCGTGGCTTGGCTGGCCTGCTGAGTTAGAGCCAAGACTTTTACAGTGGATGCGTGATAATCATAGCGCCAGCCGTTCAAAAGACAACGCAAGAATGACGCAAGTCGCGCAAGACTTCGATGATATTATTCGCTTGGTGATAAGCCCGTATCGTAATGCTGACGCAATGGCTGGCATGTTTAACGCTAGCATTGCTAAAAACAGCATTGATGTAAATAGCGTTAATATAAATAGCATTGATATGAATAGCATCACCGCTAAATTATGCTGTGAGCGCATCAATGGGCGTGAGCTAAGCGAAGCCGAGCTGGTTTCTATATTACGTAATTGGACTGGCGGTGATTTGGGTTCTATTGCTTTATGTATGGGCGTTATTATCGCTTATATTGCGCAGCATCCTGAGCAAGTAAACGTTTGGACAAAGGCTTCTGATAGCGAACTCGAGGCCATCATCGACGAGATATTACGTATCGATGATCCATTTGTCTCAAACCGCCGTATTACTACTTGTCCCGTTGCCATTGGCGCGTATAAGCTACCTAAAGGAGCACGAGTACAATTAAACTGGACGTCAGCCAATCGCGATGAAGTGGTATTTGGCGACAACGGTTTCGCCCCCGAAGCGCATGCCGGCGCTAATCTGGTGTATGGTATCGGAAAGCACGTCTGCCCAGGGCGCTTGCTTGCTACTTGGCAGCTTAGAATCGCCACCCAAGCATTATTGACCTATTTTAAAGACTTACAGTTAGCCGCGGATTTACCTTTGGAGCGTGAGCAGCCGCCATTAGGTGGTTATAGCAATGTGCCCGTCGTGTTAGGCTAGAGTAAATTGCGATAAGTATAGCGCGCATTAAAAACCCACTTAACTCTGGCTAAGTGGGTTTTTGTTTTTTATCGAAGGTATTATTAATAACTAGCCTTGTTCTGCCGCAATCTGCCGATCGACAGAGGACATTTTATATTCATCACCAAAGGCATCTTCAGGTTCTTCCAACCAGAAATAACACACAATCCATGCAATAAATGCGCCGACCGCGATGATATAAAAGAACTGGTTGGGCTCTACAAAGGTGTAAATGAATAAGTAAAATACTGCGCCAACGTTACCATAAGCGCCTGCCATACCTGATATCTGACCAGTTAGACGACGCTTAATCGAAGGAATAATCCCAAACGTCGCGCCTTCTGCCCCTTGTACAAATACCGAACACAGAATGGTAAACACCACGGCGATAAATAACGGCCACTCGGCATTGAGCACGCCCATCAGCACAAAACCAATGCCAATACCAAACATATAAATTAGCATGACCAAACGACGATTACCGACTTTATCGGAGATATAACCGCCGAGTGGCCGCGCCCATAAGTTGACAAAGGCAAAGGTAGAAGCAATCAAGCCCGCAGCCGTTGGATCAAGTTTCCAAGTCGCGGCAAAGAACATCGGTAGCATAGAAACTACCGCCAGCTCTGCGCCAAAGTTGGCAAAATAGCTGACATTCAGCGCCGCCACTGATTTAAAGGGGTATTTATCATCTTCTGGAATACCGGCTTTAAGCATCGGTAGATTGACACTGAGGGCTTTATAAATTTGATAAACAACCATTAATACAATCGTGCTATAAGCAATGATAGCGCCTGTTGCACTCAAAAAGCCCATTGCTTGTGTGCGATATACCAGCAACGACAACACGCCGTATAAAGGAATGATAAACAAGCAATATAACCACAAGTCCTTCCACGTAGATACTTCTAACGCGCCCGCTTTACGAGATTTTTTATGCGTGCCAACTTCTGGTCCATCGGTGATTAAAAACCAATATGCCACACCATATAACGCCATTAATAAGCCAGATAAAGCAATTGCCCAGCGCCAGCCATCATCACCGCCAAAAAACTGCAAGGCAACGGTTGGAATAGTAATCGCCGCTGCCGCAGAACCAAAATTGCCCCAACCGGCATAAAAACCTTCAGCAAAACCGATGTCTTTTGGTTTAAACCATAAGGTCGTCATATGAATACCAACGACGAAACCTGCACCGACGATAGACATAAATAACCGCGCGACGAATAGTTGCGAGGCAGAGTTACCAAACGCGAAAAACCACGTTGGTATCGCCATCACTACCATGAGTATAGAAAACACGCGCCGCGGACCAAAACGGTCCAATGCCATGCCGACGAGGACGCGCCCCGGAATCGTTAGCGCGACGTTAGCAATTAAAAATAATTTGATATGATCAGGGGTTAAATAACTTTCTGTCTGTAGCATCGACGTTGCAAGCGGTGCCATATTAAACCAGACATAAAAGGTGAGAAAAAAGGCAATCCACGTATAGTGCAGTGCCCTAATATCACGACGTTCAACCTCGAGTAATTCTTTTGCATGCATGGTAATGTCCCCATTATAAATTCTGATGCTGATAATGGATACAAAATAGCAATAAAGGAGAATCATAACCATTGAGCGAAAGCAGTATAGGGTCTACTTTCCATACTACTTAATGGGGAGGACAAAGGTTAATTAAGACAGCAAAGGCATTTAAGGCGTTACATTTTTATTAATAGTCAAAAACACAAGAGGGTAGTAAAACCATTTAAAAGGTGCTATTTTATATTAATGATAATTATTCTCAATTGAGTATTGAATTTTTAAGGTAGATTGAGATAAAAATCTACATCAAGCAAACTAGCCAAGGAGTTATCATGAGTTCCGCTACCAATACCAATACCAATACCAATACCACGAACACCAACACTAATCCCGTCATTCCAAGCCATTGGAAAATAAAACGTTCAACACACTTCTTCACCAAAGATAAAGTACCTAACGCCTTATTGACCCATCACAACACGGCTGAGGGCGTCTACGGACAAATTTGTGTCATGCAAGGTACGGTGACCTTTTACGGTTTTGCAGACGAAGCGGCCACTGAGCCAGAAAAAACAGTCGTTATTAACGCCGGTCAATTTGCGGTCAGCCCGCCTCAATATTGGCACCGTGTAGAGTTAAGTGACGATGCCCAGTTTAATATTAACTTTTGGACAGAAGGCGACACCGGTAATAAATCAATGTTTAATAGCTCCAAAATCCATAGTAAACCTATCGAAAAGTTGTTTGATAAACCAGAAAAATCTTAATTATTAAAGATATTTTTCTATAAAGTTATTGTGCTATTACAAGTACTTTTGTCATGGCACAATAATGCTGAATGTTGATAAGATGGATATTTATCTATTCATCTAGGGAATCAAGCATGTCAGCTTCTATCAATCAGCCTGCCAATAAAAATATGGGCATCGATACCAATACTGAATCGCAAAATGTCCGAGTGATGATTAAATCACTTGCTGATACCAAGACATGGTTATTTGTGCCAGCAACGCGAATAGATCGGGTAGAAAAAGCTTTTGCCAGTGGTGCGGATGCGGTGATTGTTGATTTAGAAGATGCGGTTGCACAAGTAGACAAAGCCCAAACTCGCGCGGCATTAAAAGATTATTATGCTGCTCAACATGAGGCTAAAAGCTATCGCCCGATTTGGCTGCGTATTAATCAAGCAGGTAGCGCTGAATTTGCTAAAGATTTAGCGCTATGTCAGCAGTTGCCTAAGCTGGCAGGCGTGCTATTAGCAAAAGCGGAACAAGCAGCAGATATCGAAAAATTTTACCAACAGACAGGTCTGCCCGTGATTGCCTTGATAGAGAATGCAATCGGCTTATACCGTATTGATGAGATGGCAAAAGCCTCAGGACTGCTTGCATTTAGCTATGGATTTTTAGATTTGTGCAATGATTTACAGGTGCAAGTGGGTACCGCGTCAGCGAATATCATCGCCAATCAAATTCGCTATCAGCTTATTTTGACTTCAAAAGTCCATCAATTGCTCGCGCCTATTGATAGTGTGTACGCAGACTTTAATGACAGTAAAGGTCTGCACAAGCGCGTGCAGCTATGGTCACAGATGGGTATGTCTGGCATGCTTTGTATCCATCCTAAGCAAGTAGACATCGTCAAGCAAGCACTGCAACCAACAGATAGTGAGCTTGAATTTGCGCAGCGGGTAATCGAAGAATACGAGCGCAGTGGGCAAGCAG
This sequence comes from Psychrobacter immobilis, assembly GCF_904846175.1. GTDB lineage: Bacteria > Pseudomonadota > Gammaproteobacteria > Pseudomonadales > Moraxellaceae > Psychrobacter > Psychrobacter immobilis_E. The sequence goes on from NZ_CAJGZM010000002.1 coordinate 65,557, forward strand.
TTTTTAAAGTAGAGGGTAATATGGTCGATGCGCCGGTCATTGAGCGCAGTTATCAGCTGCTATATCTTGCCGAGTAAGTAGAAAATTGAATGCGGCGTAATCTATTTAACAAACATTCGAGAATATAGTAATAGATAAAGTAAACTTAAAAAACCAGACAACGTAGCGTTGTCTGGTTTTTTTATGCCTCTTCATTAAGCACATTAATTAAGCACAAGTTTTTGTTATCCTGAGTTTTTTTATCTAAATTTGGTTATGAGTAAAGGAAGTCACTGGTGGTTTTATAAAGAGTGAACGGTGCAATTTATGATAAAAATGAGAATAAATAGAAATAACTCTTAACATTCATATTAAATGAATGTTAAGATGTTTCCAATTTGATGCTAGATGTAAATAATCATCAAATAATTTTAGCCAATGAAGCGATAAAATCTATCCATTTGGCAATGACATCATCTTGAATTTGAGCCTTTACTTTCAATTCTCAATCTATATTAGGCTCAATATCATACATGATTATTCATAGATTTATCGCAATAGGCAACATTAGTTTTTTACTTTTGGAAACATTATTACACTTATAAAAATTCATTTTAAATGTATGTTTAAGTGTTCAAATTATCTATCTAGCCATTAGGAGCAAGATATGGGCGAATATAAGAAGTATTGGTGGGGCTTAATCGCCGTCCTCGTGGTCACCTTTACCTTTTTAGGCTGGGGCGGCGTGGAAGTTTATCGTACCGCACCTCCTATCCCTGATCAGTATATTGACAGCAATGGGAAGGTTTTAATCACAGAAGAAGATATTTTAGACGGTCAATCTGCTTGGCAGCGTACCGGTGGACAGCAGCTAGGCTCCGTACTCGGGCATGGGGCATATCAAGCGCCTGATTGGACGGCAGATTGGTTACACAGAGAGCTTGTGGCTTGGTTAGATATCAGAGCACAAGAATTATATGGGCATGATTTTGCCACTGCAACAGACGATCAAAAAGCGGTGCTCAATGCGCAGTTGAAAAAAGAATACCGTGGTAGCAATACCAATGATAAAAATCAAGTGGTGTTGTCAGATACGCGTATCGCCGCCATCAATGAAGTCGCGCCTTACTATATCGGTCTATACGGTAATGAGCCTTCATTGCAAAAGTCGCGTGAAAACTTTGCCATGAAAAACAATACTTTGGCAGATCTTGAAGACAGACAAAAACTGACTAACTTTTTCTTTTGGACCACTTGGATTGCGTCTACCAACCGTCCTGGTACTGATGCAACTTATACCAATAACTGGCCGCATGAGCCGCTAATTGATAACGTACCAACGTCAGAAAATATCATGTGGTCTATCGCCAGTGTGGTGTTCTTAATTGCTGGGGTTGGTTTCCTCATTTGGGGTTGGTCGTTCTTACGTAAAGAAGAAGATGTCAAAGAAATCACACCAGATGCTGACCCATTAACCAAAATAGCGTTAACACCTTCGCAAAAAGCGTTGGCAAAATACGGTGTTTTAGTCATGGGGCTGTTTGTCTTTCAGGTATTTATTGGCGGTTTCGTCGCGCATTATACCGTTGAAGGACAAGAGTTTTACGGTATTGCCGTCTCCAATTACTTCCCATACTCGTTAGTACGTACGTGGCATGTTCAGGCAGCCTTGTTTTGGATTGCTACCGCTTTCTTAATGGCAGGCTTGTACTTAACGCCGCTTATCAATGGTGGTAAAGATCCTAAATACCAAAAATTGGGCGTTGATATCCTTTGGGTGGCGTTAATTATTGTCGTCGTCGGTTCATTTATTAGTCAATACTTTGCGATTGCCGGCATTATGCCTGCAAAATACAACTTCTGGTTTGGTCATCAAGGCTATGAGTTCATTGATCTTGGTCGCTTCTGGCAGATTTTAAAATGGGTAGGTGTGTTGTTCTGGTTGGTATTAATGACCCGTGGTTGCTTACCAGCATTTAAAGAGCCAGGCGATAAAAACTTATTAGCCATCTTCTTTGCCTCAGTCGTTTGCGTGGGTTTATTCTACGGTGCCGGCTTGTTCTACGGCGAGCGTACACACTTAACCATCATGGAATACTGGCGCTGGTGGGTGGTGCATTTATGGGTAGAAGGCTTCTTTGAAGTATTCGCCACCGTCTCATTGGCTTTCATTTTCTATAACTTAGGCTTGGTCAACAAAAAAATCGCGACAGGTTCTGCCATCGCTTCAGCCGCACTATTTATGCTCGGCGGTGTACCAGGTACCTTCCACCATTTATATTTCTCAGGCACGACCACGCCAGTGATGGCAATCGGTGCTTCATTTAGTGCCTTGGAAGTTGTACCTTTGGTTGTACTAGGTTACGAAGGTTATGAGCATTGGTCTATGCAGCGTCAAGCACCATGGATGAATAAACTTAAATGGCCTATCATGTGTTTCGTTGCGGTCGCCTTCTGGAATATGTTGGGTGCAGGGGTGTTTGGCTTTATGATTAACCCACCTGTGTCGCTGTTCTATTTACAAGGGTTAAATACCACTGCCGTTCACTCACATGCCGCTTTATTTGGAGTTTATGGATTCTTAGCAATCGGGTTTGTCTTACTGGTCATGCGTTATATCCGCCCAGATTATGTATTTAGTGAAAACCTCATCAAAACCGGTTTTTGGGCACTAAATGCAGGCTTGGTATTGATGATTGTCACCAGCTTATTACCGATTGGTATTTTCCAAGCGCACGCATCAATGACCGAAGGTCTCTGGTACGCTCGTAGTGAAGGTTTCTTACAACAAGATTTCTTACAGACATTACGTTGGATTCGTACCTTTGGTGACGTGGTCTTAATTACTGGTGCTGTTTGTGTGGCATTGCAGGTCGTTAAGTTTGCCTTTGCAAAACCATCACATTCAAACTACCAACCTGAAAACCCTGTAAATGATTAATATCTAAGTCATTAACAAGGTTAAAGAATGAAAAAGCTCTGCAATGGCAGGGCTTTTTTAGTGCCTTATTAAATGTCTTTTTAATGAGAACCAGCTCTAAAAATAATCAGTTTTCTTGAAGGTTTTTACCTATTCTTATGATGCGATAATAAGCTTGATGCTCACTTCAAAATGATACTCATCTTTTACGGTGATGGCTATTTTACCGTTATGAGCGTTGACAATCGCATGCACAATGGATAAACCTAGACCGGTGCCAGAGTGCATATTTATCGTTTTATGATGGCGATAAAAGCGCTCTGATAATTTATCTACTTCTGCTTGCGTCATTGGTGCGGTAAGACGATTGGTAAAAGTAATTTGCAGGTACGAGATAGGCATGCCTGATGAAGATAAAACCTGCCTATTATCTGCAACGTTATCCGTTACAGTTGCGGCGCTAATATAAATAATACTATCACTGGCGGCATAATAGACCGCGTTAGCAAGTAAGTTGGCAAACAGCCTTTGCAATAAGCTTTCATCACCAAGCACAGCTTTAAACTCACCTGTTTTCTCAAAAGAGATAGCACGGTCTTCCGCTATCCATTCATAATAATCAATCATCTTAGTCAGCAATAGATTGCTATTCACGCGATGAAATTGCGAATGAATCAACCCTTTTTGGGTTTTTGCCAGTAGCAGCATATTGTTAATGAGATTGGATAACTGCGCTAAGGTCTCATGCTGATGATGCAGCTGCTCGATATATTCTTGGCTATCTCGCGGTTTACTAAGCATCACTTGGGTTTGGGTGCTAAGGGTAGCAAGCGGTGTGCGCAGCTCGTGGGCGATATCGTCTGAGAAGCGCGAAAGCGATGCAAAATTGTGCGCCAGCTTATCCATCATCGCATTATACGTCTCAGCAAGCGGGCGTAATTCACTGGGCATATCAGCTATCACAATTCTATCGTCGAGCTGTTCGGCATTGATGCCGCTCATTTTTTGCCTGATGGTTGCCAGCGGCGTAAAGCCCAAATGCACACTAAAAGCGGCGATAGATACTAAAATAAAGGTAATAGCGATTAAAATCATAATCAGTTGACGGTTAAATTGCGCTAGATACTGATGATGAACATCGATGGGTAGGGCGATGAGTGCTAAGCGATTGGCATGCTGAATGACAATAGCGCGATAGTGACGGTCATTGATGGTTAAATCAAACGGCTGCTCATGATGTTTTTGCCACAGATTTTTAACGGCACCATCATTACTCGATTGATTGATAAAACCTGCGGGCACACTAATAAGGACTTGCCCGTTATTGTCGGTAATGACGGTTTTGACTTCATAGTCAATGCTAGCGTTCTGTAAAGCGAGCGTCTGCTGAGAAAGTAGTTTTTCCTTTTTAGAGTCAGCATCGGTAGTAGCAATATTATTAATGTTGGCAATGTCACCAGTGTTACCAGTATTCATAGTGTCGCCGATGTGATTGCTGTCCATATATTGGCGTAAATTAAACGCCGCATGGGTCAAAATCTCTGCATCCATTTGCTCAAAATGGTCATTAACCGAGCGCTGTATCCAAATATATAGAAATATCTGGGTGACGATAACGCACAGGCTTAATAACAGGATAGTGCGCCACAATAGGGATAAGCGACCATCTGTCGCAATCGGTGTCATATTACTGACTCATCGCTGTGATGTCGCTATTATCAATATGGTCGAGCCGATAACCCATGCCGCGCACCGTATGAATCAGCTTAATATCGAAATCATCATCGATTCTAATCCGCAAACGCCGTATCGCCACGTCAATCACATTGGTGTCGCTATCGAAATTGATATCCCATACTTGCGAGGCAATCACAGAACGCGGCAGCACCTCACCCTGTCGCTCAAGGAAAAACTGCAATAGCGCAAACTCTTTGGCGGTTAATTTAATAATCTGCCCACCACGCGATACTGTGCGTTTAGCAATATCCATTTTTAAATCGGCAATCTGTAGCACTGTGCTGGCATAATCGGTTTGATTGACGCGGCGCAATAGGTTTTTGATTCTGACCAGTAGCTCAGCAAAGGCAAAAGGCTTGGTCAGATAATCATCACCACCGATCTCTATGCCCTTTACGCGGTCGCTTAAATCATCTTTTGCCGTTAGAAATAGTACTGGCGTCAGTTTGCCCGCTGCCCGATAATTGCGCACCAACTCAAAGCCACTCACATCGGGCAACATCACATCCATAATGACCACATTAAAATCCTCGGTCATCAAAGCATGATAACCGTCCAACCCAGTCGTATGATGCTCAACGATAAAACCTGCTTCACTTAAGCCCTTTTTAATATAGTCACCAAGCGATATTTCATCTTCGACCAATAGTATTTTCATAGCGTATCTATGCTCATTATTCATGCTCATTATTTATGATATTTTTATGCTAGTGCAGTTGCGATATTGCTAGATTTTCTGCCATCAATCATAGAGCAATGGCAGCGCTATTCCTATGCTAAGCTGGCAAGATGACAAAATTGTCATCTTAGCGTCATCTGCTTGTCAGGCTGATGTTGTTATAATTTTTATATAATATTTTAACCCTAGACCTTATTACTGTTACTACAACTACCAATGCCATGCATTTCTAAAAATACCTGCTATTTTTACCATTAATGAGACATTTACTATGGTTATCCTTGCCACTAAATTTGGTCGTCAATCTAAGTCCGGTCAGCTAAAACCTAACCAGCTCGTAAAGAAAGCTCTACGCGGCAGCTTGATGATAGTAGCAGTGTCGACACTTTTTGCCTGTAATCAAGCCGATATTAAGGCAAATGCTAATGTAGATACGTCGACGGATAATGTAGAAAACACCAACCAATCTGCTACGATAAATACTAAAGCCCAGCATTCTGATTTACTCAAAAACGTCTCAGCGACCATTTATAAAGATGTCAATTGCGGCTGCTGTAAAGACTGGATAGAACATGCGCAAAATAATGGTCTGACAGCGACGAGCCAGCATCCAAAAGACTTGTCATTATTCAAAGACCGCTATGGCGTGCCGACTGAAATGCGCTCATGCCATACTGCGGTGACGACTGATGGTTATGTGTTTGAGGGTCATGTACCCGCTAAATATGTTGCTCAGTTTTTAGCCAATCCACCGGCACAAGCAATCGGTCTTGCCGTGCCTGGTATGCCAATGGGCAGTCCGGGTATGGAGTATCAAGGGCAGTTTGCGCCTTATCAGATTATGCAAATAAACAAAGATGGTACCAACCAAGTATATGCAGATATTGAGTCTGCTGAGCAGCAGTTATAAGCTAATAGCATAAGAAACGAATAAAGGAAGGAACTAACTAGTAAAGAAAGGAACTAATAAAGGAAGAAACGTCTTTGAGTAAACACCTTTAACAATAAATTAACTTTTAAATAGCCTAAGTACTATCTAAATAAGAAAAATAATTTAAGTAATGTAGAAGGACGCTAGAGTATGCAGCATTCAGAACAAGAAAAAATGAACCCGTATGTAAAATTCTCATTGATGATTTTAACATCGACGATAGTCATGTATATCATGATGTACTTCAATACCTATCAATGGGAGCACGTGTATTTTAGCGAGACCAGAGCATATATGGCACTGTATATGGGCGCTGGCATGGCGGTCATTATGCTGGCATTTATGGGTAATATGTATAAAAAAACCAAGCTCAATCTTATGGTTTACGGTCTTAGTGTTTTGATGTTTGCCGTGGGTATTTGGGGCGTCAGATCTCAAGCAACCGTCGATCAAGTTGACTGGATGCAAGCGATGATACCACACCACTCGATTGCTATTTTGACCAGTAGTCGCGCTGATATCGAAGACCCAAAAGTACAGAAACTTGCCGATGATATTATCGAGGCGCAAAAGCGTGAAATCGCTGAGATGCAGGCGCTTATTGAAGCGCTTAAATAGATCGTTTCATAAGTAATTATTTTGAACTAACGGCATTTAACCCATTTATTTAGCCCATTATTTTAATATTTTTTTTATTGGTAAATCTTAACTGATTTACCATTTTTTATTTTCTACTTACATAAAGGATATACCATGAAAATCACTCATTATTCACGTCTTGCCGTGCTAACCGCTAGCATCAGTGCGGCATTACTAATCAGTGCCTGTCAGCCTGCTAATGAAAAGGCTGCGACTGCACCTGCTACAGAAAACACAACGGTAGTTAATGATACTAATAATGTTAACGATGCAGCCGAGGCTACGGGTCCGCACGCCAGTCACGATATGTCTGCGGGCACAATGGCAGATGCTGAACATATGACGCCAATGCATCGAGCGTACAATAACTCTATGGTAAAGATGCATGACGAGATGATGGTCGGGATGGAATATAACGATCCAGATGCTGCCTTTGCAAAAGGGATGCTAGGTCATCATATTGGCGCGGTTGATATGGCAGAGATTCAGCTGAAATACGGTACTGATAAAGAGATGCGTCAACTGGCACAAGAGATCATCGAGGCTCAACAAGCAGAAATTGAGCAAATGCAAGCGTGGCTAGCCAGTCATCCTGATACATCTGAAGCCACACCGGATACCAAAGCCATGCAACAAGCCTATGCCGATGGTATGGACGCCATGCATGATGAGATGATGGCGGGTATTGCTGATCCTAATCCTGATATGGCATTTGCACGTGGCATGTTGCCGCATCATGTTGGCGCGGTTGATATGGCAAAGGTTCAGCTAAAATATGGTAAAGATGCCGAAATGCGTAAGCTAGCGCAAGCTGTCATCGACGCTCAGCAGTCTGAGATTGAGCAGATGAAAAACTGGATTGGCAAACAAGTTAGTTAGAAGCAAGGTAGCTAGAAGTTTGGCGTAATATTTTGCTTAATTAAATATAAATAGAAAACCCAGCTAAGAGCTTCTTAGCTGGGTTTATTGTTATTCAAATGTTAATCAGTTATTAAGCTTTTAATTCGTTATATTTTTAGACATTTTTACCATGTTGCTTTTGCTGAATATCTTTTGCCAAGTTATAGCATTCATTGATATGGTCGGTGGCAATTTTTTTGAAAATCATATAGCCCATTGTACCTGCGACCAGTTGACCACCTAATGGGATAAACTTGGTCACTTGCTTGGCTGCGATACGACCACCAAAGCCTTGAACCGTCTTTTTGACGATACCACGAGTTGCCATTAAACCGGCAAAATCAATTGTACGATTTTTTAACTCTTTCCAATGTACTGCACGTGATTCTAAATCAACAGCGCCTTGACGATCTTTTAAAAGCCCGAAGCGCTCACTGATCTCAGGCAATAACATCGTCAGCATGCTAGCATCGACTGCCACATCAAAAAACGGCACAGGAACGATAGCAACACCAGCAGAGACTCTAGCGCGTCTTTTGACCATAGCAAGACATTCTTTTTTCACTTGCTCAAGATCTAAATTAGGATCAATAGTATTAGGCAGTTTTTCAGCAGTTGGTGTGGTTTTCATAAAGCGTCCTTAAAATGTTTAAAAACAGAAAATAGTTAATATAGTAAAAGCAAAAATGGCAAAATGATAAGTATCTTATGAATTTCTAATAAATATCTTATAAGTTCTTAGATGTTTACCATTTTATGGATTTATAAGCCTTGTACAATCATTGCTTTGTAGCAAAATGCAGAAAATTACAGTCACTCTGCACCGTTTTTGTAAATAAGTAACGGCTTAGCAAGAAGGCGTTTAGAAATAAGCCGTTTTTAAACTTTGTGTGCCATGCATGGAATATAAATTACGCTATCAGACGCAGCGACGCAATCGCTAAACCTAGACGATAGCGCTAAAAATTCCCATTGTGGCTATCTGTCAAAGCCAGTAGAATACCAACATGCTAAATTTAACCCCCCGTTATACCAGCACTCGCATCGACGAGTTGCCCGCCGCGTTGCAACCGCTTGCCGCTCAATCATTCACCCTTGCTAGGCTTTATGCCGGTCGCGGTATCACTGCGCCTGATGAGCTAGAGACTGGATTATCTGGTTTACTGCCTGCTGAGATGCTGCATGGCGTCACCGAAGCAGTGCGTCTATTAGATATTGCTATTGATGAAGGGCAGCGTATCTTAATTGTCGGTGATTTTGATTGCGATGGAGCAACCAGTACGGCGCTTATGATGCGCGCCCTGAAAAAAATGGGGGCAGTGGTTGATTTTTTAGTCCCTGACCGTTTTAAATACGGCTATGGTCTGACGCCAGAGATTGTTGACTTGGGAATTAAGACCTATCAACCGCAAGTCATCGTCACGGTAGACAATGGTATCTCAAGCCATGAAGGCGTGGCGCGTGCGCAGGCTGATGGCATTACGGTGATTATTACCGACCATCATCTGACTACCAAAGAGACGCCGCCTGCAGAAGCCGTTGTCAATCCCAATCAGCTCGACTGTAACTTTAGCAGTAAGGCATTGGTAGGGGTTGGCGTGGCGTTTTATGTGCTCGGACGCTTAGCAAAACTGCGCCGTGAAGCAGGCAAGTCTAGCGTGCAAGTCAGCCAGTATTTGGATTTGGTCGCGCTTGGAACGATTGCTGATGTGGGCGTACTTGATAAAAACAATCGCATTTTAGTCCATCATGGACTGAACGCCATTCGTCAAGGTCGCTGTTCGCTCGGTATATTGGCACTGCTTGAACAAGCGGGTCGTGACCCTAAGCAATTACAGGCGCAGGACTTTGGTTTTGTCTTAGGTCCACGTATCAATGCTGCTGGGCGTATGGATAATATGCGCATCGGTATCGAGTGCTTACTAACCGATGACTGGAGCACCGCACAGCGTTTGGCACAAGAGCTTGAACAGCTGAATCGTACCCGCCGCCATGTGGAAGGTGAGATGCGCGCACGAGCGGATAGTATTGTGCAAGCATTAGCTGCTACTGATTCTAATAATAGTTCTGATGAGAGCGATGCTACTATTATTCAGCATAAGCCTGAGCAACAGGTTGTTAATAATCAAAATCGCAGCATTATTTTATATCAAGATGATTGGCATCAAGGCGTTATCGGTATCGTCGCTGGTCGTCTAAAAGAAGGTCGTTATCTGCCCAGTATTGTCTTTGCGCCAGCCGATACAGAGCGTACGGGGGACGACGATGACATCAAGGGCTCGGCACGCTCTATCGCTGGCGTACATATTCGTGATGCGATTGAGCAAGTTGCCGAACGATATCCTGATTTAATCAGCCATTTTGGTGGTCATGCCATGGCGGCAGGTTTGACCATCAAACGTCGCAACTTTGATGGCTTTGTGACAGCGTTTAACGAAGTAATGGCGCAGATGGATGATGAAGTCTTTGCTGAGCAGAAATTTACCGATGGACCATTGCAAGCGGGTGACTTTAGCTTATGGTTTGCAGAGCATCTAGCCAATGCCAGTATTTGGGGTCATGGCTTTGCGCCACCGATATTTGATGGCGTGTTTGAGGTGCTAAGTTTTAAAGTATTAAAGGATAAGCATCTTAAACTGTCCTTACGTTATCCCGATGTGCAATACCCGATTGAGGCAATCCAATTTAATTTTGATAGCGATGCTTGGGATTACCGCGCCGACAAAGTGCATTTATTATTTCAGCTAGACATTAACGAGTGGAATGGTAAACAAAGCTTACAGTTGATGGTCAAAGATTTGGCGCTGGTAAAAGAGACGGTAGCAGAAAGCTAGCGATTTGATGGGACTGGCAGTGATTTTATTAATAGCTGTTAGACTTTAATGCTTCCATGCTTTAATAACTCTATGGCTTTAATACTTCCATTCAATAGTCGGAAATTGCCAGTCATAACGAATGGCAAGCATACGCAAAGTAAAAATCGTCGCCATCGCCGAGATATCGGCAATCCAAGCGGTCACGCCAAGATTGTGCAGCGCAAAGTAAAGGATACCGCCTGTTAAAGCAGCACTGATATAAATTTCTTGCTGTAGCACCAGCGGAATTTCATTACAAATCATATCGCGGATGATACCGCCGACAATAATCGTAATCACTCCCAGTAGTAATGCCACTGGCACATTGGTGCCCATACTATCAGCAACCTTGATACCGATTAAGGTAAAGGCCGACAGACCAATAGTGTCTGAGAGCTTGAGAAATTTATCAACGCGCCTAGAGTTAGGGTGAAAGAATATTTGCATCATTAGCGATGAGATAGTAATAACTGTCAGATAACTCATGTCCACCATCCAAAACAGCGGATGACGATCCAGAATGACATCGCGCACCGTACCACCGCCGATGGCAGTCACAATCGATACCAGTAAGCAGCCAAAGACATCAAAGTTCTTATGCTTGGCCAATATCGTTCCTGAAATACTACAAGCGACAATCCCAATCATATCAAATAGATAAATAAGCGAGCGCGGGTCAAAAGTAGTAATCAATTCAGAATCTAAAGCAATGGTGAGCATGCGTTTTTCTCACTAAAGCACTGATATTAAAGCATGGCTATTAAAACAGTGCTATTTTTTTGCTAATCATGAAAATCGGCTAATTAGTTAATCAACCAAGCGAATAGAAGGCAAATGCCAGTCGAATTTAAGTGCCAACATACGCACGGCAAAGATGATAAATAACATCATAAACTCATTGATAACCGCGTCAACACCCCAGTAATCAAGCGCCAAATAGCTCAAAGACCCTGCAATACTGGCGGTGATATAAATCTCGCGCTGCAACACTAGCGGTATCTCATTACAGATAATATCACGCAATAAGCCACCGATAATGGCTGTCCAAACTCCCATCATAACCGCAATAACCGGCGACATATCTTGCGCCAAAGCCACTTTAAAACCAATCACACTGAAAGCCGCCAGACCAATCGCATCAAACAGCTTAAGCGCTTTATCAATCTTATGATACAGATGAAAGAAAATTTGTAGAATAAGAGAGGTGAGGGTAATGACGATGACATAGTTGAGGTCAGTCATCCAAAATAGCGGATGACGATCGAGCGCCATATCACGTAATGTACCGCCGCCAATGGCATTGACCATAGAAACCAAAATACAGCCAGCAATATCAAAGCCTTTATGTTGCGCCAGCAAGGTGCCGGCAATGGCACAAGCAATGACGCCCACCATATCTAATAAATACAGCAGAATATCGGGAAAAATAAAGTTACTTATCATGATTTATTTAAGCCTCAACCGTCTTTTGCAAATAATATTAGGCCTAGCATAATCAGCCCAATACCGACCAATCCCAATGTTGAAGGTAGCGCGTTATTCAACAATAGTATACCGCCAATCAAAGCAAAGATTACCTCGCTGGCTTGGGTCGAGTCAACGCCTGCGACTTCACTTGAGGTCACTGCTTGTTCACGCGCATAAAAAAATATGCTCGTCGCTGCAACGCCAGCCAGCAATGCCACTAGCAAGATATTAAATAACTGGGTGGTTGCAGGAGGTTCAGGTTGTATAAAAACGCCTAAAATTAGCCAAAATGGAAAACTACCCAATGTCATGAGCCAAACCTTATTAAAGGCATTTTGTAATAGTGTCGTTTCGATAGCAGGAATACGGGCGATGAGGTTTTGTAGGGGAGAGGAGTGTTTAGCTTCGATTCTAGAGGTTGTTTTTAAAGTAACATTGTTATCCGAAGTACTAGATATGACTGTAGATAAATCGAAAGCTTCTGCGACAAGTACTTGGTTAGCATCGACGTTATGATTTTTATTATTATTGAGTTTAATATCGGCTTCTCGCGCTTGTTGCAGCTTCTCGCTGTGTTTACGAGAATTGCGTTTGCGTGAGTTGTGTGAGACTTGCCAAACCAGCTGATTGCCGATTGGGTAACTAAAAGCCGCGATGAGTGCAGGTAGGGCACCGTAAAGCAGCATTTCTGCCATCGGCGCGCTATCAATATCGGCGAGGGCAGAGGCGCGCAAGCCTTCGCTGACGTTGACCAATACCACTCCGATAAACACCAAAAAGGCGTAAATGAGAAACTTTTTATCAAAACGTTGCCCAAAAGCCAGTAGTACCAATAGGCTAGTGACGACAGTAAACATAAAGGTAGCAGCAACGACCCAGCCAGCGACGTGGTCGCCCGCATAGCAAATGCCTGTATAAAATACCCCAAAGCCAATACTGCCGGTAAGACACCAAAAGCGCCAATGCTGACGAAAAATGCTCGCAAGCTCTCTGATGCGACCAAAGCCGTGTTGCAGGATAATAATGGCGGTGATAATCAGCCACATAAAGACATAGCGTAGGCTCGCTGACCAAAACCAATGACCGCCAGCATTACTCATCAGCTCATTTAAAATAAATGTCGAGCTAAAGAACGCCCCCGCCAATAAGCCCAATAAAATCAGTTTGACCATGCATGCGTCCTTGCAGTCGGCTTGTTAGCTATTTAGAGTATATTTAGTTTGTTGTTTTGGATATTTGCTTATCTGAACTGTTGACTTATATAACTTGCGTAAAAGTCATTTAGTTACTTACCTTTGGTATCGGCCCAAATAATCTTATGCAATTGTAATTGAAAACGTACCGGTAAAGCATCTACCAGCATCCATTCAGCTAACTCACGTGCCAATACTGGCACTTCAGGTCTGCTCATTGCTTCACTATCAGGTAACTCTTCTGCGACATTAAACATCGGTGAAAACCAAACCGTACCAACCAATTTATCCAGCTGATGCGCAAGCAGTTTTTCTTTCGCCCACTCATAATCAGTGCGGTTCATAATGACAAATTTGATTTGGTCATGTTGAGTAAGGTAGCTAAGATTTGACCAAAGATTTTTATCAACTTCGCCTGAGCTTGGCGTTTTAAGATCCATTACTTTACTGACCGCAGGGGGTACATTTTCTACCGCTAATGCCCCAGCGGTTTCAAGCGATATCTCATAACCGTCATTTAACAAACGCTGCATTAGTTCAATGGTATTTGGCTGTGCTAATGGCTCGCCGCCGGTCAAGCAGATACGTTTACAAGGATAGCTTTTGATAATCGTGATAATAGCTTCTAGCGAGTGACGTTCACCGCCATTAAAGGCGTATTCGGTATCACAATAGACGCAGCGCAGTGGGCAACCGGTCAAACGCATAAATATCGTCGGCAAGCCTGAGGTCATTGCTTCACCTTGCAATGAATAAAAAATCTCCGTCAAACGTAACCCTGCTTCAGGATCGGTGGCAGGAATCGCCGAGGTACGTAAAGATAACTCACTCATAATATTTCAAACACAGGTAGAGATTGATAATACCGTAAGCATTTATCAAATAAAAAAGGTTTAATAATTTGTCTAACGCTAGGATTTTCAGCGTACAAACGAGGCAAAGATTATAACGTAATCTCTTACATCAAACTGCCATTAAACTTACTATTAAGCTGTTATTAACCTGCCATAAAGCATTAAAAAAGATGCTCGAGTCAGCCCTAGCATCTTTTATGATAAAAACAATTAATGTAATAATTAAAACGTGATAACTAAAAAGCTAGGCCAAACGTAATAACTCATTGACTGATGTTTTAGCACGGGTTTGCGCATCGACTTTTTTCACGATGATAGCGGCGTATAAACTGTGCGTACCGTCTTCTGATGGCAAGCTACCCGGTACAACGACTGAGCCTGCTGGTACACGGCCGCGATGAATCTCACCCGTTTCGCGGTCATAAATACGCGTCGATTGACCGATAAACACCCCCATAGAAATCACTGAGCCTTCTTCTACAATAACGCCTTCAACGATTTCAGAGCGCGCACCGATAAAGCAATTGTCTTCAATGATGGTTGGATTGGCTTGCAGCGGCTCTAAGACACCGCCGATACCAACGCCGCCTGATAAATGCACATTTTTACCGATTTGGGCACATGAACCAACCGTCGCCCACGTATCTACCATCGCGCCTTGGTCGACGTAGGCACCGATATTGACGTACGAGGGCATCAATACGGCACCGGCTGCAATATATGAGCCTTTACGAGCAACTGCTGGTGGTACCACGCGCACGCCAGCTGCTTTAAATTGCGCTTCTGTCCAATTAGCAAACTTCGTTGGTACCTTGTCATAGAACTGTACGTGTTCGCCCGCAGCTTGGACATAGTTATCATTTAAACGGAACGATAATAAAACCGCTTTTTTAGCCCACTGATTGACCACCCATTCGCCATCTTTTTTCTCTGCCACCCGCAAGCTACCGTTGTCTAGTTGCTCAAGCACTTCATTGATAGCATCGCGTACGTCTTGTGGCATGGTTGCTGGGCTATAGTCGTTACGATTTTCAAAGGCTTTTTCAATGGTTTGTTGCAATGACATAAATATTCCTAAAGTTGGTAAAGGTAAATAAAACGATGGTAATAAGTGTGGTCGGTTATAAAAAGCTTTGGGTATTGCCGATAATTTAGCGAGTTTTAGCAAATAGGTTAGGTCCATTATCAGAGCTATTATTATTGCTAATGCTGATATTAATGATCAGCGCTGTTAATTTTTATCCATTCTAAAATATCTTGATAAACCAGCGCTTTATTCTGTTCATGAATTGGCTCATGGCGCATATGCGGGTAGAGTTGTAGCGCAACATTGCTAAAGTTCTGTTTTTCTAAACGGCTGGCAATTTTACGGATGCCTTTGCCCATATCGCCAATAGGATCATTCTCGCCGCTGACCAATAATATGGGGAAATCTTTGGTAATCGTTGTCGCCCAGTTTTTATTGAGACCAGCTTCCATCAAGGTAAACAAGGTTAGAAAACCATTATTGGTAAATTCAAAGCCAGTTAATGGATCGGCTTCGTAGGCTTCGACAGCTGCAGGGTCTTCGTTTAACCAGGCAAATTTTGAGGAAGAAATACGATTATCAAGCTTGCTGTTTAGCACTTTATTCATCGTATTGGCAAAAACTGAGTTTGGCTTTTTAGGCGCCACTTTTGCCAGTACTTTATTAATCGGTAGTAGCACTTTGGTCAATGGATTGGCATCAGCGGTGCCCATTAAAATTGCACCGCTAAAGTTACGCGCATGATGTTTGAGGACGTTGCGCACGATAAACGAGCCCATCGAATGCCCCATGACAAAGTGCGGCACGTTAGGATGGCGTGCCTTTAGGCTATCTGCCATGATAATGACGTCTTTTAATAATGACTGCACCGGATGTTCTTCAGCAAAGAATCCCAAATCACTGGCTGATTTAACCGTCTGTCCATGACCAAGCTGATCATAAGTGGCGACCGCAATACCGTTATCTGCTAAAAACTGCGCAAATTCTGCATAACGCTCACTGTGTTCTGCCATACCATGCACAATCAGTAGGGTAGCAATAATCGGCGTCGTATTATCACTTGGCTCAAAAAAAGTATGATGCAAATAATGGGTGTTGTCAGAGGAGGTAATTTGTTCGGTGTTACTCATAAACGAATCCTGATGTTGATATAAAAGAGACAGAAAATACTTTATAGTCAAACCTATAGAGATTTGACTATAAAGTATTAAAGTGTTCAGTCTTAGTATGCTGTCATTATAGTTTTATTTTGCTGGTCGCTGATAGATTATTTTACCTTCTTTAATAGTTGTTACGACATTAATATCTTTAAGCTTATCCGTATTTATCGTTAACGGATTGGCATCTAATATAACCAAATCAGCCAGCTTACCCTTCGTTAATGTACCCTTACTATTTTCCTCATAATACTCATAAGCAGCATTGGTCGTAATGGCTTTAAGTGCTTGATAAGGCGTAGCGCGCTCATCGACACCAATAGTTTTGCCTGAGCGCGAGGTGCGATTGACCGCTGACCAAACGGTAAATAGCGGATTGACTGGGGTCACGGTATCGTCAGAATGGTTGGTATATTTTAACCCCATTTTATCCGCAGTCGCTATTGGGCTCGAAAAATCAGCGCGTTTTTTACCTAGATTCTTGACATGCACATCACCCCAAAAATAGGCATGATTGGTAAAAAATGACGGTAGCATCTTGTACTTTTTAAAGGACTCTAGCTGGTCAGGGCGTGCAAACTGCGCATGAATAGGCACCGTACGGCGATCTTTATCAGCGGCTTGTCCAGTCTTCTTAACCGCATATTCATGTGCTTTGATAATCATATCTGTTGCGCCATCACCATTGTTATGAATAAACAATTGGTTATCACGCTGATAAGCCTTTACAAACATCTCATTAAGCTCATCTTGGCTAATGCTCGGGAGTCCGCGACAGTCTTTTTCGCAGTCTGGTACTGGCGTCAAATAAGGTTGACTAAAGTAAGCGGTCTTACCTTGAGGCGAGCCGTCGGCAATGATTTTAGTCCCTTGTACTTTAAAGCCGTTTTGATAGGTTTTCCAGACAAAGTCTTTGTCCGCTAAGTTTTCATCTAAGTCACTAGCGCCAGCAAGTGCGATTAAGTCGATTTTAAGTTTGCCTGCATCGGCCTGTTTTTGGAAAAACTGAATGGTATTACGAGCCGTTGAGCCATTGTGCGCGGTAGTCAGACCATTTTTGGCATAATAATCTTGGGTCTGCTCAAAGAACTTGGCTTGATTAGGTTCTAACACCTCTAACATCCGCCCCACAAAGGGATACATAGCCGTTTCTTGGACAAGGCCATTTGGTTCGTTAGAACCTTTAACTCGTGCAATATTACCACCATCTGGGTTTTTAGTATCCGCGGTAATGTTCAGGGCTACTAAGGCTTTGCTGTTGGCTACACCCATATGACCACTGGTATGTTGCAAGTATACTGGGTTATTAGGTAATACTTTATCGATGTCTGCTTTGGTTGGATGACGCTCCTCCGCTAATTGACTCTCATCATAACCCCAACCATATATCCATTCGCCATCAGCAATATTATTGTCTTTTTTATAGTCTTTTAAGGCTTCTAGCAATTTATCCATACTATCAATCTCGCCAACCGGCGGCGGGTTTAAGTTGACCTGACCCATGGTGTTTGACACCATGTCAAAGTGACTGTGCGGATCAATAAAACCTGGCAACAAAGTTTTGCTGTTTAAATTCACTTGTGCTGCGTTTTTATATTTTGATTGGGCAGTATTTAAATCACCAACGTAAGCAATCTTGCCTGCCTGAGTGACTAAAGCTTCGACCATCTGCGGCTGCTCACCTTCCATAGTGATGATATTGCCATTGTAATAAACAGTTGCTGAGTTACTTGCATGTCCTGTATTTGCCTGTTCCGTATTTACCCGTTCTGTGTTGGTTTGCATAGCAGTACAGCCAATCATGCTCATCAGTCCAATACTCAGTAACGTCGGCTTAATGATGCTTATAGTCATGGCGCTATCCTTAATATTGTTTTTAGATAAATAACTGCTATCACCAATTTAACGACAAAGCTTTAAGGGGTCAATGCTATTTATGATTTTATCGTCAGCATTTAGCTTGATTAACCTCCAATACCGTTTAAATTATATTCCAGTTTTTATTGAAGTTTGATGACATACTAATGATTGCGCTTGTTTTATTTACGGATTTTATTGTATAAAAAAATGAATAATCTAATGATGAATGTTAGCAGGCGACAAACTATTTTTTAGGGCTTGTCGGGTTATAAAATAAAAACAACAGCCATAAAAAAACCCCCATCAAAGTGATGAGGGTCTTGGCAAATGCCATAATCGAATCAAAAAAGATTCAAAAAATGTACTACTAAAATATGGCTCTCCAACCTGGGCTCGAACCAGGGACACACGGATTAACAGTCCGTTGCTCTACCAACTGAGCTATTGGAGAATAAGCGGTAAGGGTTTAATTGCTTACAGCATGCTTAGAAAGTCTCTAACGAGTTCTTGCTAAGTGGGGCGTATTCTAGCAAAGATAAAAAATACGTCAAGCTTTTTTTTCATATTTAGCAAATATTATGCTTTTACTGAGTAGATAAGCGTTATTGTAGGTCAGCTGTTATAGGTATGATTGCGCAGTAACAACAAATCAAGCCACTACTTTACATTATAATTGTTTAGATTTGATAAATAGTCGAATCATGTGGTTAATTTAAACTTTACATGTAGCATAAGCTGAGTGATAATAAAAATGAGAGCGTTAGAACATTATTAAAATAAAACGGCACGCTCAAAATAAAACTACACGGATGATAAAAACTAACACTACTAAAAGGACGTTCACCATGACAGACTCTTCTAAAAAACAGCATATTCTTATTACTGGCGCGACCTCAGGCATCGGTAATCAGCTAGCAAAAGATTATCTAATAGCAGGACATCATGTCTATGCCGTTGGTCGTGATGAGCACGCCTTAGCTGAATTGAAGTCACTAGGAGCAGAAACGCTTGATTTGGATTTGATGGATCGAGAGAAGGTAATAGAAGCGTTTGACAAAGTTAGCCAGATAGATGTGGCGATTTGTGGGGCGGGCATGTGTGAATATTTAGATATGCCAAACTTCAATAGTAGTGTTTTTATGAAAGTCATGTCGGTCAATATGGGTACGCTGTCTCATGCTATCGAGGGTGTGTTACCTAAGCTTATCGCTTCACGCGGGCGTTTGGTTGGGATGGGTTCAGCATCAGCTTATGTGCCTTTTGCTCGCGCTGAAGCTTATGGTAGCTCAAAAGCCGCAATCCATTATTTAATGAAAACCTTGCAGATCAGCCTTGCACCGTATGAGGTGTCAGTAAGTTTGGTCGTACCTGGTTTTGTTGAGACGCCAATGACCAAGCAAAACGATTTTCCGATGCCGTTTTTACAAACGCCTGAGCAGGCAAGTAAAGCGATTCGTACTGGTATTGAGAGCGGTCATGACGTCATTGAATTTCCCAAAAAATTGACTTTACCATTAAAGGTATTGGGGACATTACCTGATGTGGTTTGGCAACACGTCAGTGAAAAAATCAATAAAAAATAACAGAGTAAAATGTCTAACAAGGGAAATCTTTTATGTCGTTCATCCGCCGCAGACGTAGCAGTATAGAAGAGACGGCTAAAAAGTCTCCCAGTGTTTCGCTAGACTCTAGCCATGCCGCTATCCATAAGAAAAAACGAGTCGCTATCATCGGCTCGGGCGTATCAGGACTGACTTGTGCGCATTATCTAGCAGCGCAATTTGATGTCACGGTATTTGAAGCCAATGATTATATCGGCGGACACGTCAATACCATCGATGTGGCGCTACAAGAGGGCAAAAAGGCGAAATCTAGCAAAGTAGAAAAAAGTGCCATAGATACCGGCTTTATTGTTTTTAATGAGCGTACCTATCCCAATTTTTTTCGCTTGCTCTATGATTTGCAAGTGCCGTTTCAATCAACGGATATGAGTTTTTCTGTCAAGAATACCGCACGCAATTTTGAATACAACGGTCATACGCTCAATACTTTGTTATCGCAGCGCAAAAATATTCTTAGTCCTAAGTTTTGGGCATTTATCACCGATATTTTGCAGTTCAATAAGCAGGTGCGCCAGCTGCGCCAAGATTATGAGGCAGCTCGTACACAAGGGCAGGATATCAGTTTGTTTGCTAAGCAAACGCTAGGCGATTATTTGAATAGTAGTAAATATGGTGAGTTGTTTAAGGATAATTATCTACTGCCGATGGTATCTGCTATCTGGTCAACTAGCTTGAATGACGTGCAAGAATTTCCGTTAATATTTTTTGCTCAATTCTTTGACAATCATGGTTTGCTTGATGTGGTCAATCGCCCGCAATGGTTCACTATCAAAGGTGGTTCTAAACAGTATGTCAATAAACTTGTGACACGCTTTGTAAAAATGGGCGGTCGCATTTTGGTCAATACTCCGGTGCAGTCTGTCATCCGTCATGCTGATAAAGTCACGTTGACGCTTGCTGATAAAACTGACGCCAATGATAAGAGCAGTATTAAAAATAAAGGCAGTATAAAAGATAAAGGCAATGCAGCCGTCCAAGAACTGGTTTTTGATGAAGTTATCTTTGCTTGTCATGCAGATACGGTGCTTAAAATATTAAAGAACGCCAATCCTATCGAGCTAGAAGTATTAAGTCATTTTACCTTTACCAATAACACTGCCGTTTTGCATACCGATACATCCGTCTTACCAAAGAGGTCGCTCGCTTGGGCAAGTTGGAACTATTTGCTTGATAATAAAAATGCCAAGCAGAGTGATAATCGACAGGCGCCACCTACTGCCAAACCGGTATTGACCTACCATATGAATATCTTGCAGCGCCTAACCAAGCGTCATAACTACCTAGTGACGTTAAATCATGAAGTAGATGCGCACCAAGTGATTAAAAAGATTGATTATAGCCACCCAGTTTTCAATAACGAGATGATTGCTGCACAAGATGAGTGGTCACGTATTTCTGGTGTTGATTTGCATACCCATTTTTGCGGTGCTTATTGGTTCAATGGCTTTCATGAAGATGGCGTAAGAAGTGCACTACGCGTCTGTCAGGCATTAGGATGCGACATCGATATTAAGGATACCGTTAACCCAAATCATCTGCCTGATACCGAGAGTGCTCATACGCCGTTCCGATATAAAGATTTGCCAATAAAGGCAGACAAACAGTTACGTAAACTTAAAAAATGTCAGATAGTCACTGCCACGACCAATCAAGAATTGGTGGCATATATTGCAACTCTAGAGCCATCTGCCAAAGTAGATAGTAAGAAAAAACTGGGATTTTTCGCTTGTCGTAAAGCCAAAAACAGTTAGTAGGCTTAGCCAAGGAGGTCATGATGAATACTGCGTTACAACCGTCTAATATTAAGTCAAATGAAGACTTAGATGATATTCATACTAGATTGCCGCACCAAATTTTTCATGGAAGTACATGGCACAGTCGCTTGTTACCCAGTATGCATAAATTTGCTTATCCTTATCGTTATTGGGGGGTCAATATTAGTGCATTAGCGGCAGGGCAACCACTCACAGAAGTTAATATTAATACGCCAGTTTTTTCCAAAAGTAAGATTTTAAAAAAACTGCTCTTATTCTCTGGTGCCAAAAAGGCCTTGCAGCAATTCCACCCCAATGATTATTTACAAGGGTTAGGTTTAGAAAAAAATAGCCTAAGTAAAAATAAGAATACAGGATCAAATACAAGAAAGGCATTAAGCGCTGACCAAGCGCTAGAGCAGCGTTTAATACAGGCATTTACTAAACAGACGGGTAGTGCGCCAACAGGCGATATGCTTGGCATGCTTGTTTGCCGCAATGCTGGTATTTATTTTAGCCCAGTGAATTTCTATCTAGGTTTTGATAGCGAGCAAAATCCTACTCATCTGCTAGCAGAGGTGTCAAACACGCCATGGGACAAACGCCATTATTATGGGTTTCTATTAGAAGGCGCAAATACAGAGTTTTGTCATGATAAAGACTTTCATGTGTCGCCGTTTAATCCCGTTGATCAGCAATATTGCTGGCAAGTTGCGATAAAAAGTACAGTAAAAACTGAGACAAAAAAACAGTCGCAAAACGGTTTACAAGTTCGGATTGCTATTAATATCAGTGACGCGCGCGGTGAGGTTTTAAAAACAGGTATAAAAATGTCTGGTACACCAATGACAGCAATCACCATTCGCGAAAGTTTGCGCAAAAACCCATTGATGAATGTGACGTCTTTGACCCGTATCTATTGGCATGCTTTCAAACTTTATGCCATTAAAAAAGTGCCTTATATTAACTATGATGAAAAGTTAGCCGATAGCCAACAGCAGCAATCGAAGACGGGTAAAAAACCGGGTATGAGAAATAAACTGAAAAAATAAGCCCCACGACTTTAGAAGTCTAATATTCAGCATGATGCATTTAAACAAGGATGATTACAGAATGTCAGCACGACCAACCGACAGAGCACCCGCCTCAAAATTAGGAAGAATTAGCGCCCGTATGAGCCGAACGATTAATGAAAGCGCTATTTTACAACCTATCAATAGCAGCGTGAATTATGTGGCAAAACAAGCCATATTTCGTGCTCTCACTCATATTCAATTTGGCAGTATTACTATTATTGAGGATTTTGTTGGACAAGATGCTAAGCCGCATCTTTTTGGCAAACCATCTTCTGACAACATGGGCAGCTCAGCTATCGGTCGTCATCCGTTAGACATCACACTTATGATTCATGATAGCAGCGTTTATCGTCAGTTGTTATTTGGCGGTTCTATTGCGCTAGCGGACAGCTATATAAATGGCGAATGGGATACGAATGATTTGACAGGTTTAATTCGACTGGCGGCACGTAATTTAGCGCTACTTAACCAGTTAGAAAGCCGCTTTGCAAGTATTAGTAAAACCTTTGAGCGGGCAAATCACAAGCTGCGCAGCAATGATAAATCTGGCGCGAAATCTAATATCTTAGCGCATTATGATTTGGGCAATGAGATGTACCAGCGTTTTTTAGACAATACGATGATGTATTCATCAGCAGTCTATAAAAATATAGATACAACATTAGAAGAGGCGCAGCAACATAAACTGGCCTTGATTTGTCAGCGTCTACAACTCAGCGCTGACGACCATGTGCTCGAAATTGGGACGGGCTGGGGCGGTTTTGCGATTTATGCCGCCAAGCATTATGGCTGCCAAATCACCACCACTACTATTTCGGACGCCCAGTATGAAGAGGCGCAGCGCCGCGTCGAAGCGGCTGGTCTGTCGGATAAAATTACCCTACTCAAACAAGACTATCGTGAGCTGACCGGACAGTATGATAAATTGGTCAGTATCGAGATGATTGAGGCAGTCGGACACGAATATCTACCAACGTTTTTTGCCAAATGTAATAGCTTGCTTAAACCAACGGGCTTGATGGTATTGCAAGCCATTACCTTTAACGACCAAAATTATAATAGCTATATACAGTCAGTCGATTTTATTCAGACCCACATTTTCCCCGGTGGTTGTCTATTATCCAATCAAGAATTGACTACGCAGTTTACCGAACAGACAGATATGGTCATTAAGCAGTTGCATGACTACGGCTTTGATTATGCTTACACACTGCGCGATTGGCGTACTGCGTTTATGGCACAGCGTGAAGAGATTAAAGCGCTCGGTTATGATGAAGCGTTTATTCGTCTATGGGAGTTTTACTTCTGCTACTGCGAAGGCGGATTTTTGGAGCGGACGATTGGAGTAGTACAAGTCACCGCGGTCAAGCCAAACAATATTGATGCATGGCATTAATAGGCTGCATTTTTAGTCCCTAGTATAAAAGGATATTATTATGGGTTATGTATATATCTATCTTGCTGCCGTGGCTATATTTTTAGGCATCGATTCGGTCTGGCTAAAGACGATGACTGGTCTTTTTTATGAAAAGCGTATCGGACATCTGCTTGCCGATGAGCCCAATATGATTGCCGCGGGCGTGTTTTATCTATTTTATCTATTGGCGCTGTGCATCATTATCTTATACCCACAAATCAAAGCACAGGCTTCGCTGGGCCATATTTTTTTAATGGGTGCTTTGATAGGGTTGATGGCTTACGGTACTTATGACTTTACCAGCTTGGCACTTTATAAAGGCTATACCTTAGATACTGCATTGGTAGACTTTGTCTGGGGCGGACTGTTAACAGGCACGGTTAGCGCGATTGTCGCTTGGCTTGCGTATCGTTTTCATTGGTTGAGCTAATGAGCCGATTCAGTGAGCGCATTTACGAGTTAATCAAAGATACTTTGGTTAATTGCTATTTATTATCATGACATAAAATTTGGCATTTATACCCGTAAGACTGTACTTTAGCGGGCATTTATTTGCGATTTATCAGATGCTACTGTATAACGGACATTCAAAATAGATAGGCTTCTGATAACGGTAAGGAATATTATGTCGCAATACAATACCAGCTCTACTGCCAAAAGTGCACCTTTAAACCATGAGTTATATATGTCGGTGTTAATGACGCCAGATATGGCAAACTTCATAGGCAATGTGCACGGCGGTGATTTGCTCAAGATGCTTGATCAAGTCGCTTATGCTTGCGCCAGTCGCTATAGTGGTAGTTACGTCGTGACGCTATCGGTCGATCAGGTAATGTTCCGTGAGCCTATCTATGTCGGCGAGTTGGTTACCTTTGCAGCCAGTATCAACTACGTCGGCAGAACGTCTATGGAAGTGGGAATTCGTGTGGAAGCCGAAGATGTTCGCGCCCGTACGATTCGCCACACCAATAGCTGCTACTTTACCATGGTGGCAATTGATGACAATGGCAAGCCCACGCCTGTTCCTGAGCTTGAGATTAAAAATGAGATGCAACAATGCCGTTTTGATGCAGGCTTAGCGCGTAAAAACCTGCGTATGGAAGGCTCGCATCGTCCCAGTTGTGATATTAATCAAATGATTGGTGAAAGTTTAGGCGCTGCAAATATAGGCGCTGAAAACAAAGCGGATAAAGGCATGGTTGGCGAGCTTTCTCAGCGTAGCAATGCGAAGTAGGGCTAGGGCGCTCTCAAACTATCTCGTCTATTAAAGCTATCAATACTTAAACAAAGTCTCACGAAAACCTTACTGACTAGCGCTCGGTTTTTGGTTAAATTTAATGGTAAATAAGGCAGATAACAAAACAGGTAAAACGGCTAACATTGATAGCTCGACTGTTTTATTTGGCTGCCTTAACCCATTATATAAAACAGAGACTCATATGAGTTCAAAACCCTCAGGATTATCAGAATCCTACTCTACAGAGCAGTCAATACTGCAGGCCAGTCGCACTCGCGGTGGTAATAGTACGTGTCTTGATGTCACGAATACTTTCTCTCACCCTGCACCCAATAATAATGACAAAAAAGATGATCATAAATCTTCATCATTGATCACTGTGCTGATTGCGGTTGGGGCAAATCTTATTATTGCGATTGCCAAAACAATTGCGGCCTTTATGACCGGTTCTGCTTCTATGATAGCGGAATCTGCGCACTCTTGGGCAGATGCGGGCAATGGTACTTTATTAATCGTTGCAGAAAAAAAATCGATCAAACCTGCTGATAAAAGCCATCCATTAGGCTATGGTAAAGAATCATACGTGTGGTCGATGATTGCTGCCTTTGGCGTCTTTATGGCGGGCTCCATTGTTTCTATTTATACCGGTATTACCGAATGGAATGCGTCCGAAACTGACACCAACTATACCATCGGCTTTATTGTCTTAGCAGTGGCCTTTGTACTTGAAGGTTTTTCCCTGTTGCAAGCTTATTTGCAAAGTAAAAAACATGGCGAGGCTATCAACCTTAGCGCCCTTGGTTATGTTATTGATACCTCAAACCCAACCTTGCGCGGCGTCTTCTTTGAGGATTTAGCAGCAGTCATTGGCTTGGTCATTGCCGCAGCGGCGATGGGCATGCATGCTTATACCGGACAACCTTTTTGGGATGCGCTTGGGTCAATTGTTGTCGGTATACTGTTGGGTATGGTCGCTATCTTTTTAATCAGCCGCAATCGCGACTTTTTGGTTGGCTATAAAGTCTCAGAAAAAATGCATTGCTACATATTAACTGAGTTATTAAATCATCCGGATATCGATAGCGTCTCTTATTTACATTTGGAATGGGTCGGACCCAAAAAAGTATTTATGGTGGCCGCAGTAGACATCGCTGGTAACCAGAAAGAACAGCAAATCGCGCAAAAATTTGAAGATATTGAAAATCAGTTTCGTGCCAATCCGCTATTTCAAGAAGCCATCCTAACGTTGTCAGTCCCTAATGCTGAGATTTTACGCCTACCAGATAGCTGATACTTCTTAAGGACAGTGCTTAATCACTACCAACTGCTATCCATCATACTAAAAACTATAATAATGAGAGCCTAATATGAAACGTTTTAATAAGCCCACTATAAAAAAGTCGCGAAAGCATACCAGTGCCATAAACCCATTGCTCACCTTAGTAGTAACGACGCTTTTATCAGCGCCTATCGTCAATGCTAACGCAGAATTAATTGTCCATAGTGAGCCCAATACGGTTAATAACAACGCCAATAATATTGCCAATCAGAAAAATAATAAACAAGCACTGACTGATGTTTCTATTATCAAGCTTATGCAAGTGATGCATATTGACGAGCAAATCCAATCTATCGTCAATGGTCAACAGGCAGCTATCGATGCCATCAATATGCAAACGCAAAATCAGGCTCAAAACGCCAGTCAGCAAGTAAATGATAAGCCACTAAATAAGCGTCAACGTCAGCTGCAGGAGCAAATTCAAAGTGTCTTAGGCGAGTATGCTAAGATTATGAGCAATGGGATAGGCAATGCAACAGACGCGCAAACTTTGACGCAAGCTTATATCAGTGCGGCTAATACTTACTATACGCAATCGGAAGTTGATGCCCAAATCAAATTTTATGATACGGAAACGGGTCAAAGTATTCTCGCAAAACAGCCGCAAATTACGGCTGCTTTTTTACAGCAATCCCTACCTGAAGATACCAGTGAAACCGAAGCGCAACTAGGCGAACTGCTACCGCAGATGAAGCAAATCGTGAAAGGTATTTTTTAAGTTAGCTATTCTACCCTAGATTTTAACTGAGATATTTTTAAAGTCAGTCTAGAAAATAGAACGCATAAAAAAGGTCACCATCTAGGTGACCTTTTTCTATTTAGCAAATAAGTTAAGATTTTCTAATATAGACTTATTTTTTAGACGTATCTTTTTTAGGCGCATTGGCACCGATAAACCAAGCATCTTTATCGATGGTGCGGCTGACTTCCGTTAACAGGTCAGCGGTATCTTCATCGCCGGCATCACCAGCAGCATCAATCCCTTCACGCAAAGACGCAGCAATGGTTTTATAACGATTGGTCAGCTCACGAACATGCTGGTCAACATCAGTGATATCAGTCGGGTAAGTCTCTAAGATAGAGTCCTCAACGACACGCTTAGAGATACCATTGGCCTTACCACCAAGGATAACGATACGTTCAGCAACCGTATCATAAGCCTCCGTTAAACGCCCATAAGTGTCATCTAATAGCTGATGCACCCCAATAAAGCCAGTACCTTGCAAGTTCCAATGGCACTGCTTGCTGTCCATACTTAAATCAATCAGATTCGCTAAGTTAGCATTCAATAAGTCGATCATTTTCTTCGCAGTTGCGTCATCTATTCCACTTGCGTAACGTTCTCTCATGTTCTACTCCGTTATGTGTATTATTTTAATGAAAATTTCATTTGTTGTTATTGGTATTTTGCTGATGAGCTACTTGTTGATTCGTTATGAATAATAGCAGCTTAAATGAAGGTTGGAACCCTCAAGCGTTAGGCTTTATTAGGTGGTCGTGTAATAAGTTTGTTAATCATGAAAAGCTTTGTAAATTTAGCGGATGCTGTGTGCGTTTTTTATAACGAAGGTACTATTTATTCGTTAGAAATAGGGCCTGTGACCTCATGTCTAGGCGCTCGTATTGCAAGAGAAGATGGTAAGATAAAACCCTTAATTACCTTTAAAAACCCTAGCTTAGCCCCCACATTGTTATAAACCTTCAAAAGAAGAAAGCCATTATGCGAATGCCTGAACCGCGCTCGTCGCGTCAGTTAAACCAATTGGCCACTCAGCTACAAGGTGAAGCTGAAATTAGTGGTGTCAATGCGTCTGGTACGCAAATATCAAGTCGCGCCTTTGAAATGGTCACCGAATTTGAGCCCGCAGGCGATCAGCCGCAAGCCATTAAAAAACTGGTTAACGGTATTAATTCTGGCATGGATGAGCAGCTACTACTGGGTGTGACGGGCTCTGGTAAGACCTATACCATGGCAAAGGTTATCTCTGAGACTCAACGTCCTACCATTATCATGGCGCATAATAAGACGCTTGCCGCGCAGTTATATGGGGAGTTTAAATCGTTTTTTCCCAATAACGCGGTTGAGTATTTCGTCAGTTATTACGACTATTATCAGCCGGAAGCATATGTCGCAGCGAGCGATACCTTTATCGAAAAAGACAGTGCCATTAATGATCATATTGACCAAATGCGTCTTTCAGCCACGCGTGCTTTATTAGAGCGTCGAGATGCGATCATCGTCGCGTCGGTATCGTGCATCTATGGCTTGGGTGATCCAGAAAGTTATCTCAAAATGCTGCTGCATGTCGTCGTTGGTGACAAAATAGACCGCACTGCGACGATTAAGCGCTTGGTTGAAATGCAATATATGCGTAACGAGCTCGACTTTGGGCGTGGTACGTATCGTCTGCGCGGTGAGCTGTTGGATATTTATCCTGCTGAGTCTGAGCAGCTGGCGGTACGTGTGCATTTGTTTGATGATGAAGTCGAAAAAATTACATGGTTTGACCCTTTAACGGGCAAAACGGTGCGTACGGTGCCGCGTATTACTATTTATCCAAAATCACATTATGTGACGCCGCGTAATAAGTTAGAGGCGGCCAGTCATACGATTCGTGCGGAGCTTGAGCCACGTCTTGAGTATTTCCGCGACAATAATAAGTTGGTTGAAGCTCAGCGTCTTAAAGAGCGTACCCAGTATGATCTAGAGATGATTCAACAGCTAGGTTACTGTAACGGTATCGAAAACTACTCGCAGCATCTGTCTGGTCGTCCGTCAGGCGAGGCGCCTCCGACGCTGTTTGATTATATTCCAGAAGATGCGCTGCTATTCATTGATGAATCACACGTGACGGTATCGCAGATTGGCGCGATGTATAAAGGTGATAGATCGCGTAAAGAAAATTTGGTTAATTATGGTTTTCGTTTACCAAGTGCGATGAATAACCGCCCAATGAAGTTTGAAGAGTGGGAGCGTATCAAGCCTAAGACCATTTATGTGAGCGCAACGCCAGCGTTGTATGAACTTGAGCATAGCGAGCAAGTGGTCGAGCAAGTCGTGCGTCCAACGGGTCTGATTGATCCTGAGATTGAGATTCGTCCAGTATTAACGCAAGTCGATGATGTGCTGTCTGAGATTACTAAACGCCGTGAAAAAGATGAGCGGGTGCTAATCACTACCTTGACCAAGCGGATGTCAGAGGATTTAACCAGTTATCTCAAAGAATACGATGTCAAAGTCGCTTACCTACACTCGGATATTGATACCCTTGAGCGTATGCAGATTATCCATGAGCTACGTACGGGCGTACATGATGTGCTGGTTGGTATTAACTTGCTACGTGAAGGTCTTGATATGCCCGAAGTATCATTGGTCGCGATATTTGATGCCGATAAAGAGGGCTTTTTGCGTTCGGAACGTGCCTTGATTCAGACTATTGGTCGTGCTGCGCGTCATATTAATGGTAAAGCGATCCTTTATGCCGACCGTATTACCAACAGTATGCAAAAAGCGATTGATGAGACCGATCGTCGCCGTGAAAAGCAAGTGGCCTTTAACCTTGAGCATAACATCACGCCAACAGGCGCGCGCCGTAGTATCACCGATAAAATCGATACGGGCGATGACCATAATGCCAATGACAATCAAGTGATTCCTATCAAGAGTAATCTACCTGATGTCGATATTAGTATC
The DNA here is from genome assembly GCF_904846175.1 of Psychrobacter immobilis. Taxonomy (GTDB): domain Bacteria; phylum Pseudomonadota; class Gammaproteobacteria; order Pseudomonadales; family Moraxellaceae; genus Psychrobacter; species Psychrobacter immobilis_E. Next base: position 95,894 of record NZ_CAJGZM010000002.1, read on the forward strand.
TTACGCAGTCCTGATTTGCTCGCTAAAGAAATCAATCGTCTTGAGAAACTTATGAAGCAGATGTCGCGCGACTTAAAGTTTGAAGATGCAGCGAAAACGCGTGATAAAGTGTTGGAGTTAAAAGCGCATTTGATTTAGAAATTAAGATGTAGAATGTAAAAACAGTAAGGCGGGTTAACGATTAGTTAGCTCGCCTTTTTTACTTAATAATTATATTAAATCTGAGTAGAGTTTTTAATTAGTTCTTCTCTGAACTTACCTAGCTGTATTGTCCATTCACAGCACAAGTTATGAAGTTGGTGCGCTAATGGACGACAACATTCAGGAGTAAAGAATTCAGGATTTGTATATTCCAAAAAATTACCATGACAAAGATTGTGTCTTATCCGCACTATTTCCACATCGGTTTTATTTGGTTTTTTAGAGTTTAAATTGTCCAAAAATAGACTTTCTTCTGGGAAGGCTAGTGCTTCTATAGGCAGCCCATTATTTTGAGCTGCTAGTAACAAATTATTGCTTAAAGTAGGTATGTTATCAAGATTAGTCACTGTACAGGGTTTTTCAATTTGGGCCATAGTAATTCTGAGGGAAGCTTCAATGCCATTTATAAAGCTTGTGCAAGCTGGTAAATAAAGCTCAGCATCCAATGCTGAAAGTGCTTGGGTAAATAACCAGTGTACTTCAACGCCTAAATTATGGTGCAAGAAAAAAGACTTTCGTTCTTGTGCAATGCGTATTTCTTGCAAGTAAGACGCTTCTTCACTCATCATTTCATATGCTCCTTTAAGTACTCATATATTTCAGAGAATTCGTGTATGTATAATAAGTTATAGATAACATATGATGATCGTTATTGATTTGAGTTGATTATGCTATTGCTAACCTTTACTTCGACTCATAATCAAAAAAAGCTCTTTTATATAGCATAGATTAATAAAGGCTGTCTAGTATTTGAAGCCGCACCCGATATTTATGCAGAGAATAAAAAAGCTGAATGATCATAGATTGAGAGCATTGTCTTGTAACTTAAGTCTTATATTTTAGAGGTATATGTTAGGAGTAAAAGGTAGAGCTTTACCCATTAGAATTGATAACTAATAATTTGCCGTTAGATAACTTGTAATTATACCAAATGCCACTTAAGATAATATCAAGCAGCTGCATACGCTTTATTACTCACGGACGACTTAGGCGGATTATCTATCATGCATATAAATACCATTACCCATAATAAAACCAATGAATTACTAAGATTAGACTTCAATGAAAACTCCTTAGGCATGTCAGCTTCTGCCAAAGAAGCTATCCTTACTGCTTTAGATGGCGCTTCTCGTTATCCAGATAAGCAGCGCGCTAAATTAATGACCAAAGTAGCAGCTCTTAATGGTGTACCTGAAAAACAGGTCTTGTTGGGTAATGGCTCAATTGAGAGTATCAGAGCTGTCGTACAAATGCTGCATGATAAAGCCTTGAAGACAGACGTAGGGTTTCAGTTAGTCATTCCAGACCCAACCTTTGGCTGTGCAGAGCTGTATGCAATCTCTCTTGGCGTACCAGTGGTCAAAGTACCATTAACTCTCGATGACTATGATTTAGACTTTGACAATCTACAAAAAGCTGCCGCTGCGTTTGACGGTATTAGCTTATTTTATCTGTGCAACCCTAACAATCCCACGGCAATTATTACTGCGACGGATACGCTCAAAGCTTGGATAAAAAATGCCCCAAAGAACCATTATTTCTTATTGGATGAAGCCTACTTTGGGTATGTCATAGACCCAAGTTTTGAGAGTGGCGTTGATTGGGTAAAGCAGGGGCTATCTGATAACCTGATTGTCGTTCGTACTTTCTCAAAACTATTTGGACTTGCAGGTCTACGCGTTGGCTATGCGATTGCAAGTCCGCAGCTTATTGCAGAAATTGGGCATTTAATGTCTACGGATAATATCAACATCTCAGGTGCCGTCGCTGCAATCGCAACGCTCGAAGATGAAACTTTTTTAGCGCACAGTTTACAAACCACCAATCAAGCAAGGCACATGATGGAGACGGCGCTCGATAAGCTAGGACTGCGTTATTTGCCCTCGCAGACCAATTTTATTTTTTATGAAGTAAATGGCGATGTGCAAATATACATAGATAGAATGAAGGAGCATGGCATCGCGGTCGGTCGTGAGTTTCCTTCTATCCCAGGTTTCAATCGTATTACCCTCGGTACACCCGAAGAGATGATGGTGGTTATCGATACGTTGCAGTTATTTCGTGAGAAAGGCTGGGTGTGAATAAGCTTAATCGTATGGTTTAATTAATTCAAAGATGAATGGCTTAGATGGCATCTTTCCTTTTTTATTTTTCCAATCATTTTTATAGCCTATAGATAGAACGAGCACGCAATTTTTACCAACATCAAACGCAGTTTTACATATTCTGTCTTAAAAATCAGCCGCCCAGCTTATAGAATAGGTTAATAAAGCACGATCTATTAATCTTAAAAATAAGTGCTAGACCAAGATCATAAAAATAGGCGTGCTAAAGGTTTTTAAAATTTTAAGACAAAGGGTGTATATATGTTTGATATCAAATCTTTTTTTAAGAGAGAGGTAGAAAAAAAGCTCATGGATGTGGATGATTATATCTTTATGCCTGAGCGTGTAGAGATGGAGTTAGAAGGCGGTCTATTAAACTGTGTACTCAACAGTGACGGTCGTGTCGATATTTTTTATACTAAGCAAGGCGTGACAGAAGTGAGCTCAGCATCGCGTAAGCATCCTTTTACAGCGTTTGAGACCGAGTTATATCATGGCGTTTATGATGATGTTATCCATGCCTTGGTTAAAGAAGTAGATAAGATAATTGACGGCTCTTCCAAGTATTTTCATCGTAGTAAAATATTGCCAACGACCGCTTCTTTACCTATTAGTCCATCGCCTAATAGTAAATTATAAGTTGACTCGTCATAAGGCGTCAGCATTTTATAGAGACTATTAATAATAAAATGAGCAATAAAAAAGGGTAAATCATATATGATTTACCCTTTTTTATTGGCTTATATTTTTTTCACATTGAGTGTGTAAAATATGGTGTTAAGCGCCACTTAAAACGTCAGACTTTTTCACTGCCATAGATTTATCAGCAGCAGATAGGGCAGCGACATTGGTAAGCGGGCGAGATTGACTACCGTCAATCAAGTGGTTAGTCTGTGTTTGAGTAACTAAACTTTTTGCAAATCTAACGCTATCATTACGCTTTTTTAAGGTCTCGGTATAATACCACTCACATTGTAAAGCCTGTTCGTTAATGTCCAATAACATATAACCGTGATCGGTTTGGTTATTGAATTTTTGATGTGGATTTTCTTCTACTCCTGCGCCACTTTCTGGAAAGGCTAGAGAAGTTAGGGCAGGACAGACAAATTCTACTGCTAATGAGCCTTTGCCAGTCGCTGGATTGTAGCTATTGGTATCAAAAGGATTTTGACAAACATCAAAAGCAAATGAGGCATGATAGTCGCCGGTTAAGACCACCGTATTATCGATACTATTTTCTTCGATGAAATCTAATAAACGTGTACGCGCACTGGCATAACCATTCCAAATATCCCCAGAATTGGTTGCAGAAGACCCTTTAAATGGCGCTAAAATAACTTGTTGCCCGAGTATTTGCCACGTTGCCTGACGACGTTTACCCTCCATCATCTTTAAATAAAGCCAGTTTTCTTGTTCAAGACCTAATAATTGGCGTTCAGGCTCATTACTGGCTTTGGCATCAAGCTTTTCGCGACCAAATATCCGGGTGTCTAACATGTTTAAATCAAACAATTTACCAAATTCAAAACGTCGATAAATACGTAATTGACTGTCTAGCTCGTTACTGCTGTCGTCGCGGATAGGCATCCATTCATGATAGGCGCGCACGGCGGACATTTTGCGTTCTATATAGCTACCTTTACTCTCAGTATGAAAACCTGCGCCACCTTTCCATGAATTATCCGCTATTTCGTGATCATCCCAAACGGCGATAAACGGATGCTGGCGATGGCATTCTTGTAAGTCGATATCGATACGGTAGCAAGCATAACGGCGACGATAATCGTCTAAGCTAATGATTTCATTTTTGGGTTCTAAAGGGCGCTCTTCTTTTAAATCGTTATCGCGATAAAAGCCTTCTGGGTACTCATAGATATAATCGCCTAAATGTATGACGGCAGAGATATCAGCTTGCTTGGCGATATTGGCATAGCCGTTAAAGTAACCAAAACCATAGTTCGAGCAGGAAACTACTGCTAAGCGCACGCGATCGACTTCGTTTGCTGGCAGGTCTTGATGCGGTATAGTTCGTGTGCGACCGATAGGAGAGAGATAGCCCAATGCTTCAAAAGCATAATAATACGTGGTATTGGGTTGCAGGTTTTTAGGGTCGACTTTTACGGTAAAGTCAGATTGCGCTGTCGATATTGCGCGACCTTGAGCGACGATATTTTTAAGCGCTTGGTCTGTTGCCACCGTATAAGCAACAGGGATGCTAGAGGCCTCGATACTACCGTCGTTGGTAATCCGTGTCCATAGTATCACGCGATCATGCAGCGGATCACCACTGGCAATACCATGTACGAAAGGTGCTGCACCTTGATAACCCAAGTCATCTAAATCATCGAGGCTATTTGGCAGTTTAACGTTATCGTCATCTGACGAACAAGCGCTGAGCTGCGTGAGTAGAGTACCAGCTACCGTTACCTGACCCCCCAGTTTTATAAATGCACGTCTTTTCATCAGTCATCCTTGATATGAGTTAAAGATAAATTCCATTTATCATTCGTAATATTAAGTAATCTATATGAATAGGCTGGGTTTAGCAATCGCCAACCCAGCCTATTTCGTAAACATGAAAATCTTTAATAGCGAGCTTAATAAGCAGCCTATTTAACGATACTGCCGTAACAGCTTTGTAGGGTTTTTGCCACAACTCTAGTAACGAGCTGTGTACGATAGCTGGCGTCTATCGCCGCATTGCCGAGCTCGACGATAGTTACTTGCTGCGGCGCTTGCTCACTGACGCAGCCACAAACTCTCCCTTTTACTTCTTCCTCTTGGGCATCCGTCATCGCGACACTGGCAATACGCCACGCGTTTTGTTTTTCGATCTGACTGCGGCATTGGTTATCAATCGCAGCTTTAAAGATATTCATTCCAATCTCGTTTGCCGAACCAATTGCCGTGCCAGCATTGGTATTGATATCATTGGTGGCACAGCCAGCCAGCGCAAATGTAGCAAGCATGATGGTTGAAGCAAATAGTTTGTTCATAAGTTTTCCTTACTGTTTATCAGTATTAGTTTGAGTATCGTTATTGGTATCAGTGGCGGTTTTATTTTACAGATTTTTAAGACTATAACTGCAAAGGTAAAAAATCAACACAAAAAAAGAGACCATGATAGGTCTCTTTTTTATATTAATAAAGGTTTTAAAATCTAGCAGCCAAGCTTACCTTCCGCTTCTAACGCCTTTTTGCTACGAATTGGTGCTGGGCAATCTTCACCATAGTATTGGCGGTCAGCAAAGTAGCTTGAGCGTACCATCGGTCCTGCCCAGATGCTAAAGAAACCAATTTTTTTGCCATAGTCCATATAACGCTGAAACTCATCTGGATGCACATAACGATCGACTGGCGCATGATCTTTACTAGGTTGTAGATACTGTCCAACCGTAATCATATCAACATTATGTGCTTTTAAATCATCAAGCAGCGCATAGATTTCTTCTTCAGTTTCACCCAATCCAACCATAAAACCGCACTTGGTAGCGATATCAGGGCGACGCTCTTTATAGAGCTTGAGCAAGTCTAGTGAATGCTGATAGTCAGAACCTGGACGGAAAGCTTTATATAAACGCGGCACCGTCTCAATGTTATGGTTGAACACATCGGGCGGCGTTTCCGTTAGCAAGTCTAAGGCAACTTCCATACGACCACGGAAATCTGGCACCAAAATCTCGATTAAGCAATTTGGGCTTAGCGCGCGAGATTCGTTCAAGACTTCAACGAAATGAGCGGCTCCACCATCTTTTAAATCATCGCGGTCTACTGATGTAATGACAGCATACTTCAGACCCAAGCCTTGAATGGTCTCAGCGGTATGGCGTGGTTCGTCTTTATCTAATTCATTCGGACGACCATGACCAACATCGCAGAACGGGCAGCGACGGGTACAGATATCACCCATAATCATAAAGGTCGCCGTACCATCGGCAAAGCACTGCGGCAGGTTAGGGCAGGCAGCTTCTTCACAGACGGTATAAAGCTTTTGCTCACGCAGCGTGGCTTTGATACGCGCCACTTCAGCAGGTGACGACATTTTGACCCGAATCCAATCAGGCTTTTTCTTTGCCTCGACCGTCGGAATCACTTTAATTGGGATGCGCGCGACCTTGTCGTAGCCACGTAGCTTTTCGCCTTGGATGGCTTTTTTTGGCTTTGCACGGGCAGCGGGGACGTGGGTTTGTACGGCGTTTGTCATAATCAAATGTTCTCTTAACCCTTGATAGTATAAGGGTTTATGGCATTATTAGAATGTTTTATGAATGAAACTATTATAGCAGATAATGAGTCAAGGTTTTTTAGGCAATCTTGTTAAGATAACTAAGAAAGCTACTAGGAATAAATAAGGTTTTTATAAATAATAAGACTACTACGAAGCTCACCTTTACCCTAGTTTTATTTATTGATATCAATATCCATGTCATTTAGTACGTCTATGGCAGCGCGAAACGCTTCTTGGGTGGCAGGTGCGCCGCAATAAGGCAGGCTATGCATCAATACTTCTTGGATTTCAGCGACGCTGGCACCATTATTAATTGCCCCACGGATATGACCTTTTAGCTCACCCGGACTTTTTTGTGCAATTAAAAAAGCCATGGTAATCAATGAGCGATATTTGCGTGGCAGTATGGCGTCATCTTGCCATGTGCTGCCCCAAGCGTGTTCGATAATCCAGTCTTGCAAAGGTTGAGTGAATGGCGTCGCTGAGTCAAGCGAGCGTTTGACATGCGCCTCGCCCATCACTTCGGTACGAACTTTTAGACCGTTTTTATAATTGGCATTATCGTCCATCTTATTATCCTTAATATTTACGGGTAAATTCTATTTTATCAAGTCATATATACAAAAACTTGCTGATGAAATCCATCTGATAATTTCTTATAGGATAAGAGTATAGCAGGCACGCGGTTTTTATTTAACCGCGTCAATCATATTGGTTATGGCACTATTTTTATAATAAATGTCCAATATGGCCTTATTCTGCGCCTTTTCGCGGCTCAGCCATTAACATTTTGAGCGTTTTGAGCTATGATTGCACGGATAATTATTCAATGCAGTACATCGATGTAGGCTGTCATCCTGACTACTCACGTGATGTACTGGTCACCAACCGACGAGGACGACTATTGTGTTAGAAGCTTATCGTAAACATGTCGCAGAACGTGCTGAGCTAGGGACTGTACCACTTCCACTAAATGAGAAGCAGGTAGCAGAATTGGTGGAGCTACTGAAAAACCCACCAGCGGGCGAAGATGCGTTCTTAATGGACTTGCTTGAAAACCGTATTCCTGCCGGTGTTGACCAAGCCGCTTATGTTAAAGCAGCATTTTTAGCCGCTATCGTTAAAGGCGAAGCGACTTCAGCACTTATCAGCAAGAAAAAAGCCGTTGAAATTTTAGGCACTATGCAAGGTGGTTATAACGTTCAGCCATTAGTTGCAGCATTAGACGACGCGGAAGTCGCGCAAGAAGCTGCTGATGCGTTGAAAAAAACCTTACTCGTATTTGACGCGTTCAATGACGTGACTGAAAAAGCGGAAGCGGGCAATACCATCGCTAAAGAAGTGGTTCAGTCTTGGGCAGATGCAGAGTGGTTCTTGAGCCGTGATGCTGTACCAGCAAAGACCACTTATACGACGTTTAAGATCACTGGCGAAACCAATACCGATGATTTGTCTCCTGCGCAAGATGCGTGGAGCCGTCCTGATATCCCATTACATTCATTAGCCATGCATAAAAACTCTCGCGACGGCATTACTGCTGACGTTGAGGGTGAAATTGGTCCAATGAAACAAATCGAAGCACTAAAACAAAAAGGTCATCCATTAGCCTATGTTGGCGACGTGGTAGGAACTGGTTCTAGCCGTAAATCTGCGACCAACTCAGTACTGTGGTTGATGGGCGATGATATTCCTAACGTGCCGAACAAACGTGGTGGCGGTCTAGTACTTGGTAACAATATCGCTCCTATCTTCTTTAATACTATGGAAGATTCTGGCGCATTACCAATCGAAAAAGTAGCGGTTGATAACCTAAATATGGGTGATGTGTTTGATATCTATCCGTATGATGGCAAAATCACCAAGCATGACTCTGATGAAGTACTATCAACCTTTAAGCTAAACTCGCCAACATTGCTTGACGAAGTTCGTGCTGGTGGCCGTATTCCATTAATCGTTGGTCGTGGTTTGACTAACCGTGCCCGTGAATATATGGGTCTTGGTCATTCAGACGTATTTGCTAAGCCAGAAGAGCCAGCTGATACTGGTAAAGGCTTTACACTAGCGCAAAAAATGGTTGGTAAAGCGTGTGGTCTAGCAGGCGTGCGCCCTGGTATGTACTGCGAACCAAAAATCACTACGGTCGGTAGTCAAGATACCACTGGTCCAATGACCCGTGATGAGCTAAAAGACTTGGCTTGCTTAGGTTTCCAAGCAGACTTAGTGATGCAGTCATTCTGTCATACGGCTGCTTACCCAAAGCCAGTTGATATCGAAACTCAGCATACACTTCCTGACTTTATCATGAACCGTGGCGGCGTCAGCTTACGTCCAGGCGATGGTATTATTCACTCATGGTTAAACCGCATGCTCCTTCCAGATACCGTTGGTACTGGTGGTGACTCGCATACCCGTTTCCCAATTGGTATCTCATTCCCAGCGGGTTCTGGTCTAGTCGCTTTTGCTGCTGCGACTGGTGTTATGCCACTTGATATGCCTGAATCGGTTCGTGTACGCTTCGTTGGCGAACGTCAACCTGGTATCACGCTACGTGACCTAGTGCATGCAATTCCTTACCAAGCGATTAAAGAAGGTCTGTTAACCGTTGACAAGAAAGGTAAAATCAACGAGTTTAACGGTCGTATTCTTGAAATCGAAGGTCTAGAAGATTTAACCGCTGAACAAGCGTTTGAATTGTCTGATGCCTCAGCTGAGCGTAGTGCTGCTGGTTGTACCATCACGCTATCTGAAGCGTCAGTGACTGAGTATCTAACGTCAAACATCACCTTGCTTAAGTGGATGATTTCAGAAGGTTATGGCGATGCACGTACCATTAGTCGCCGTATTGAGCAAATGCAAGAGTGGCTTGCTAATCCAAGCCTGATGCGTGCTGACGAAGATGCAGAATATGCTATTGACATGACCATCAATATGTCTGATATCAAAGAGCCGATTCTTTGCTGTCCGAACGATCCAGACGATGCTAAAACGCTAGCTGACGTGGCTGGCGACACCATTGATGAAGTATTCATTGGTTCATGTATGACTAATATTGGTCATTTCCGTGCAGCCGGTAAACTGCTACAAGACGTACCAGCGGGTAGCTTGAAAACTCGTCTATGGATTGCGCCACCAACTAAAATGGATGCGCGTCAGTTGATGGAAGAAGGTTACTACAACATCTATGCACAAGCCGGCGCTCGTACTGAAATGCCAGGTTGTTCATTATGCATGGGTAACCAAGCGCGTATCGCGCCGAACTCTACGGCCGTTTCGACGTCTACTCGTAACTTCCCGAACCGTCTCGGTCAAGGTGCTAACGTTTATCTAGCATCTGCTGAACTGGCTTCTGTTGCTGCGGTACTTGGTAAACTACCAACTAACGAAGAGTATCAGCAGTATGCTGGTATGCTTGATAGCATGGGCGAAGAGGTTTATCAATATATGAACTTCGACCGTATGGAAACCTATACTGAAGAAGCGGATAAAATTAACGTTGCTCAGTTGACCTAATTTTGGTTAAAGCTTAATGTAAAATTTTTAAGTTTTAATAATCTTATTTAAATAGAAACCCCGTATCATTATGATGCGGGGTTTTTTACTTTCAAAACAAAAATATATCAATTAACAAGTTTGCTAATAACACGACGCTGTATGTCGCTATATCTTGTTAATGATCAACTTTATAATTTTCTTTTCTATACAATAGACTTAATATCTCAGCATAGGAGAACGTAATGAAAAAATATGAATTATATTTGATATCATTATCGATGCTATTTTTGTTTGTACTTTTCTTAACATTCCCATCTTGTTGGGGTGCAAACTGTCAATTGATCGGATTAAAGGATTTATTTCCTGTCTATATTTTCTGGTTAGTTAACTTAATATTGTTCCTATATTCTGTGCTTCTAGTATTAAAGTTAAATAACAAACTAAAGGCTAATAATCATACTCCATTTAATGTCAAGTCAGTTAAAAACGATAGCTATGAGCATTTGGTTTTTTTAGTTACTTATATAGTGCCATTAGTGGCATTTGATTTTGATAATTATAGATATCAAATGCTCTTTGTAACTTTAATTTTAGTAATAGGTTATATGTATGCTAAGACCGATATGTATTTCTCTAATCCTTCACTAGCTATACTGGGTTATTCTATCTATAAAGTAGAAGCTGGATTCAGAGGTAACGAAACTAAGTTGATCACTGTACTATCTAAAGATAGTATAATTAATGGGGATGAGGTATCTTATATTAAAATTAGCAATCACGTATATATTGGCAAGGTGATATATTAAATGGAAAATAACTATAATTTGAATGATTTACAGGAAAAAATTAATGATATTTTCTCTGATACAACTTGTGTGTTAAATATATACGCTATTATAAAATCGGAAGAAGTTTTTGAGATTAAAAGAGTTAGTTTTGATGGTGAACTTACTGAACAACTTAAAACCTATATGGAGCAATCATTAAAGAATAGTAGCCTGTATGGAAGAGAGACTACTTTAATGAATCTTTCTGAATGTGATGCTAGAAGAGATATTGTTTGTAAGCTTGATATGGAAATCGGTGGAGAGTTAGGTTCATTTGTTGAATTGAACGATAATCATGGAGATCCATACGATAAGTTTGATTTAGATGATGATTTGAGTAAGCTATGCGCTTTGGTCATAGATATCGGTAATTCTACAAACCAAATACAAATTTATAATCACATTTATCCGATGGAGATTCTAGGTAAAAATAAATTTATTTTTAGGTTGTTTGATAACAGACTTACCAAAGTTGATAGTCCTTTACTTTTGATTAACAGTAGTTTTCAGGCTATACAAGTTAATGGAAGTATAGTTATAACTAATATGAAGTTTATTGAAAAGCATGCAGGGTATCATCGTGTCGTTAAAGAAAAAGCCATGCTTTCATGTACTACACTGAGAGATTTTGGATGTATCGAAAATATTGAGTGTTATGAAGAGCTTATAGAAACTGATATTTCTTTCGCTAGAAAACTAAGTAAAATCTCTGCTAATTCACCTGTGATTCAAAAAAACGTACCACACTCAGCTATTATAAATTTTTGTAAAACATATCCTTCATTAGTAGGTCGAATAATATTTAATGCTGATGAAACTAAAATACTCTTAACTACTAGAGTCTCTAAAGATCTAATCTTAAAAGTATTTTTGGATGATAATCTTACATCTGAATTAACTCAAGCTCATTATGAAAGTCATGCTAAGGATAGCGTAGATTAATTGTATTTTAGTAACTTACAAAAAGTTTCGCATCATGATGAAGAGTGTTTTTGCAAATAGACTAACTGGTTTCTCTCATTATCTTATGTATAATATAAGGGCAGGCGGAAACCGTGGCTCTGCAATTCATTCATCTTTTTTCTATCTCGGGACGGACCGATACTTTTCTAGGCAATTTTTTGTTTATACTAAAGTGCCAAGTGCTTTGGAGTTTTGGTTGATTACTTTATCCCCACTCAAACGTCGTATCGTTTATGTGACCATCTTTGAGCTTATCGCTGTCATTGCTTCTACCTTTGTATTAATGAAACTAAGCGGCGGCGATGCAGCAGAGTCGTTACCCGTTGCTGTGATGGTGTCATTGGCTGCGGTTATCTGGAACTTTTTATATAATACGGCTTTTGAAGCGTGGGAGCGGCGCAAGCAAGTAACCAAGCGCACGTTATTAATCCGTAGTGCTCACGCTTTAGGGTTTGAAGGCGGCTTGGTATTGATTTGCTTGCCGCTATATATGATTTGGTACGATGTTGGTTTAATCAAAGCCTTTATGATGGAGGCAGCGTTATTGCTATTTTTCTTGGTTTATACCTTTGTATTTACTTTGGGTTTTGACAAGATATTTACCTTACCGCATCATTATAAAACTCCATCTGCTTCTTCATAAGTAAATAGATTAATCGTATTAAATGACCCAAAAAAAAGGCTGCTATTAGGCAGCCTTTTTTTAGTAGTACAGACGATAGCATTATTAGGTTTTTATTTACCTTGATAAACGGGCTTACGTTTTTCCATAAAGGCGGTAATACCTTCAGCAAAGTCAGCGGTTTTGGCCATCATGGTTTGTTGATCCACTTCCATATCGAGCGCTTCATTTAAGCCCGTAAAAGCATGAACATTAATCATATGCTTCATTGATGCCAAGGCTTTTCCCGGCAAGTTGCTTAAGCGCGTTGCCAATGCCAGTACGCTGGCGTCAAGCTCATCTTTGCTCACGACGCTATTGACTAAGTTTAGACGCGCGACATCAGCGCTAGTGAGCTTATCGCCCAGCATCACAAGCTCAGTCGTTTTCGCCGCACCAATCAATTGATTCAATAAGTAAATGCCACCCGCATCTGGAATCAAACCGATATTGACAAAGGCTTGCACAAATTTGGCATTATCAGCGGCAATACGGAAATCACACGTTAATGCCAAGTTCATCCCAGCACCAGCCACTGCACCTTCTAATTTAGCAATAATTGGCTTATGAATATTACGCAACTTTAGGCTTACTTCTGCCACTTCTCTGAGCATAAAATCAAGCTTTGCCACCAATGCTTCTGATTCCATACCGTTCTCTAACATTTCACCAATATGACCGCCACTAGAGAAATTATTATTCGACCCTTGTAATACAATCACACGGACGTCAGCATCTTGATCCGCCTGATCAAGCGCGTCCATCATTGCGCCTTTTAATGGTGTGCTAAACGCATTTAGCGTCTTAGGGTCATTCATGGTAATAGTGGCAATATGGTTTTCGCTATGATATTCGACCAGAGGTTGTGACATATTTGGTTTCCTTAGTAAGAATGTTAGATAAGCATTGCTGATAACAATGGACGTTATGATGGATAGGGTGCTTAGGTGTAACAAGTCATTCAAGCTGATTACTATAGCAGCTTGCTATGATTATAGAAGCGAGTTTTGTAGGCGCTTAAGACACAGACAAAAATATTTTATTTTTCCTTATTTTATTATATTTATATAATCGAATATATACTATCTGCCGTACCAAAATAACGCTATGAAGTATTTGCTTGGTGCATTATGCTAGAAGACAGATTTTAAAAGGTTTGATTTTTTATTACACCAACAAGGAAGTGGTTATGCCAATTATTCATGTCAATAATGTCGATATTTATTATGAAGACAGTGCGCCCGAGGATAAGCAAAAACCTGTCATGGTATTCGCCCATGGTTTGCTATGGAATACGCGCATGTTCGACAAGCAGGTGGAATATTTCAAATCTGGCTGCCGCTGTATTGCATTTGATTTTCGGGGACAAGGTCAGTCTGAAATCACCAAATCTGGCTATGATATGGAGACACTGACCGAAGACACGCTAGCATTATTGGAAGCGCTGGATATTGATAAATGCCATTTTTTAGGGTTATCCATGGGTGGTTTTGTCGCTCAGCGTATCGCGCTAAAACGTCCAGAGCTACTGCTATCGCTGACGCTACTTGAAACATCAGCCGATCCTGAAGATCCTAAAAACGTGCCACAATATCGTAAGCTGATGAAAGCCATTCGTTGGTTGGGTATGAAGCGGGTCAGTCAAAAGGTAATGCCTATTATGTTTGGCAGCAGCTTTTTGACAGATAAGTCGCGTAAGGCTGACCGTAGAGAGTGGCTAGCGATGCTACAAAGTAATCGTAAGGGCGGAGTGGTTAAGGCAACTACAGGCGTTATTGAGCGCTCAGCCACTTATGATCAGCTAGGGGAAATTACCACGCCGACACTGATTATCGTTGGCGATGAAGATACGGCAACACCTTATGCAAAAGCTGAGCGGATGCATTTTGCGATTAAAGGCTCGAAGCTTGCGGTTATCAAAGGCGCTGGGCATACGGCGACGGTAGAAGAACCTGAGCAAGTGAATAAGGTGATTAATACCTTTTTAGCAAACTGTGTCTAACTTTGAGCTAAACTGGAACCAGTCTTGAATCAGACATAGCAATTAATAAAGTATTTAAACGAAAAAAAGCCGTTATCTTAAATAGGATAACGGCTTTTTTATTGAAACTTAGATGAACAGATTAACTTTAAAGCGGCAGTTTTAAAAAACATACTCTAAAGCAATAAGGTTGATGTCTTTATTTATAACCGGGTCGTATAGTCAGTATTAATATCATCAAGGGTGCCAAAGACCTCAGCGCGATTGACGATTTCTGTTGCCCATGCACGGTGTGTGGCAGGCTCGAGCATCGTATCGTTATATTTAAATACCGCTTTTGCCTCGCTATGTAAGATTGCCTGCGCTTCATCCAAGGTACTTAGCGGCACGCAATACGCTTGCTGTACCAAAGCAATCTGACTGGGATGAATGACTGTTTTGCCGACCAGTCCCAAGTTTACATCACGCATTAGCTCTTTCATAAACAGCGTTGGCTGCTCTAAGTATTCAAATACCGGAGCTGTAAGATAAAAACCATGCGGTACAAAGCAGCCAAGCAGCTGATAGGCGAGCGTACCAATCGGGGTATCATAGACGATGCTATTTTTAGGACGGCGCAAACGTAGCGCTGCAAATAAGTCGTTACCACCGATACGCAAGGCAAAAACGGGCTGGCTAAAAGC
This sequence comes from Psychrobacter immobilis, assembly GCF_904846175.1. Classification (GTDB taxonomy): domain Bacteria; phylum Pseudomonadota; class Gammaproteobacteria; order Pseudomonadales; family Moraxellaceae; genus Psychrobacter; species Psychrobacter immobilis_E. The sequence goes on from NZ_CAJGZM010000002.1 coordinate 111,035, forward strand.
TTCTTTAAATGCAATCGCCAATTCTTGATTGTGATGCGGGTTAAACAGCGCTGCCGTCTCAAGCGTCGGCATCAATAAATGCTCAGTGCTTAAATTCTGAGACGCCATACGCCAATTAGACAAGCTATACATATCGACTTTTGGCATCACAAAACCGTCGACCAAATCAATATGAGCAAAATCTGCCAGCTGCTCTAACATCGCTGGATGACGCGGACGTATAAATACTAAAGGTCTGGTTGGCTGATCGGTTTGCTCTTTTGATTGAATGCCATGTTTTTTTGCTGGGTCATTGATACTATCGACATGCGCTGCCCACGTATGTAGCAGCGTTTGCAGTCGTATGAGCGCTAGCTCAACATCGCTATGGCTGACCGCATCTTCTAAGCAGATAATAATACTGTTAATCGTCGATAATTTTTCGCGCGTAATGACTTGCCAAATATCTTGCCGCGTCGCAGGCATGTAAAGGCTGGCACCCAATTGATACGGGTGATGAGTATGCGGCTTAAGCATCGCATGACGCTCAGTAATCAGGTGGGCGTAAGACTGATCGTTATTATAAAGGTTGGACTCGTTGTGCGGTATATCGGACATAGTTGGCATCGTAAATAGTGATAAATGAATGGTTTATAGAGGGAAGGTCATAGCATAAGGACGTATGATAAAAACAGCGCTGCTAGTGCAATACGGATATATTTCTTTCGCAATACATCAATACATCAAGGCATCAATAAATCATGAACGATCTGTTGCGCGCTGCTTGATCAACGTAATCGCTTGATAGGGGAGTATTTTAGCACCTAATACCGTGATATTGATATCACGCTCGCTACATAAATGCCGCAATAATACCGTATCAGGGTGATCGGCGGTGGCAAGCAAGATGCGTTCAGGATCACGGCGTAATATCGCCCGTGTCGCCTCTGCAATGGTCGGCTTAATGCGGTTGCGATTGCTAATATCATATTCTGCTGCCAGCATATCGATTAAATCCGCGGTCTGATAACGTGGTTGCTTAAACGTTTGCAAGTATTGGAGAGGCGTAGACAATGCCCGCCGTGCAGTATCAATATGATCAACAAAGGCTAGGCTATGATCTACCTCAACCAAGCTATCATAAAAGACACTACGATGTAGCCCCGATTGTGGCTCAGTATATAAACTGCGTGATATCAGTCCCGATATGGTGCTGTTCAATAAACCTGAAGGAATCAGCCAGTCATCCTCACTAGCTGCTAGCCAAGCAACGCCAGCCGGATCAGCAAGGGTTAATAAGGGAATAACATTTTCACCTTGATGAAAAATATTGGCAAAATTTGGATGATTAGGGTTACTAAAGACTTCTAAGCTACGAGCCAGCTCTTGATAAATGGCTCCTTTGCCCGTCCAGCCATCGACAAATACGATGTCACTGTTTGGATGAGTGTCTAATATCATCTGTAAAGCGACTGCATCAAGGCCGCGATCGCGAATGATACTGATACCATAATGCACGCTTGGCAACGCATAGCTGCTGTTGGCATCTGCTAGAGCGCGCTGCAATAATACGCCAATGGGCAAACCTGCACGTACTAAGCTGATTAATACTAATGGACGTCCAGTAACCATAGTTTGCTGAAAAGTATGATGCAGCGTATAAGCCAAGTTAGTAATATCAGTCGCGGTTCTCGTTGTACCTTGCTCTAATGCTTGCTGATACAATTGCTCGTGTATGGCAGTTGGTGCTTGCTCTAACGTCAACATGTCTGAATAATGACGCTGACCGCTTTGAATCAGCGCTTCTTTTTGGCTAACCGGTACATCGGCAACTGACGCTTTATCGACGATATCGAGCAGTACGGTCACATCGCTGGCAAGATAGCTGCCTGAGCCATATGTCTCCAGTTTTTGAATATTAGGGTCCGTCATATGATTGGTCATAAGATGTTTTCTACTTCTATAAATAGTGGTTATTATTATAGTTATTTAGATTTTAAAGCGATTAAAAGCTGAGAATAATTGAGGATTAAAAGTTATTGAGTGTTTAGAATTACTGAGAGATAAAGCTATCGTGCAACTGACCATGATTGGGCATGCCATACCAATCAAGCAATTGCAAAAATGGTAAATCGGCCAAGCTATCACCAAAGCCAAAGCTTGGACGCTGATTGTCTAAATGATTATCTAATAAAAACTGTACTGCATGACGCTTATGAACCGCGTGTGGCAATATCGCCAGATTATTCGCATTCACGTGCACATAAAAATCTTGCTCAAAGTCACGTATTAACGTTGGCAACTTTTTAGCTAGATCTACTAACGCTTGATGGTCCTTTTGCGCATGCTTAATAGCCAAATAAATGGTCAATTCTTCATTCACAGTACCATTATTAAAGTGATCAATATGCGGTGTAAAAACCAGCTGGCTGCTGTCATTTTTACTATGACTGGCAAATAATTGGCTTAGCTGCTGCAATTTATCTTGCAGTGGTGCAAGCTGACTATGCATACGCTGTTGCCACTGCGCTTGTAACGTACCGTCTTTATCAAGAATAATGGCACCATGAGTTAAGACTTGCCAACTGTCAAAAGGCAGCTTAACGCGTTTGATTTCACTGCGGTCGCGTGCGGTGACCACTATCAGCTCTGTACTAAGCAGCAGCCAATTAAAGAACGCAGCTTGGCGCTGACTCATAAAACTTAGTGGCTTACCTTGTTTATTAACGGTCGCGCAAACTAAGTTTTCTGGTTCAGCCGTCGGCAAATTCCATGCATCGATTTTACGTTGGGTTTGAAAAAGCGTATCGTCCAAATCCATCAGCGCGTAGGGTTTAACGATATCGGGGTTGGTTTGAAAAAATAGGGTAGTCATATTATTTGCCATAAAAGCGTGCGTAAGGGTTAAATGTGAAAATAAAAGTAGGATTTAAAGGATAGTCTTAATAGGACAGCTTTTATAAGATAGCCTTTGTAAGCTAACTTTTGTAAAACAGCTTAAAGCGTCGGACTCACCACCAAGACATTATCCAAATCTTTCCACATGTCATCAACGCTATCCGCTGATGTCTCTACACATAATACAATCAAATCCCAATCGCTAGGCTCAACATTATAAGCAAAGTTGGCCATACCAAGCCCATAGTTATCGCTAAAACTTAGCATCGTGGTAATCGCACCACCAAGGGCAATCGGCGAGCGCGTTAACGCACTAAAGTTAACCGTAGAGTTTTGAGTTTGCGTCTCCAGCCATTCCGCCAATAAAAACGGTAACCAGACAAACTCATTACTGCCCAATACTAAAATCCGCTGTGGTAAATGCTTTTTATCAAACTGCTCTTTCTCAAACTGCTCTTGCTTATTAAATACCTTGAATGCGGTTTGAAACTTCAAAAGGTAATTAGCAAAGCCATCGGTGCTGTCTAGGGTTGGGAAGCGTCCCCAGTTGCCAGTATCACCTAACGTATGACTGCCAGCCTCAGTGGTATCGACCGATGGCATCGTTATCGGTTCAGGATTAGGCGCATCTGTCCATGTCCATGCACCAGATAACAAGTGATGACGTTGAAACTCAATATTAGGGAGGCGTTTAGCGATTTGGTCAGACACAACGTCATCCGAGTCAGCTGCACCCTGATGCTGATTTAGGGACCAATCTACCAAAGTGGTCAGATGTACTTGCTGTAACTGGTCAAGCCTCGCATTGCGTAAGGCTGTAACGACATTGACGCAAGTGTTGCCCGTTGACGCTTCGTCATCGACCATAATCAACGTTTTGCTGGCAAGTAGTTGCGCTTGAGTGCTGTTGTCTGCACTTTGATAAATCAAATGCTGGCTAGCATGACTGTGGTCTTCGCTAAATGTGGTTAGCAAAGCATGATTATTATCGCTGCCATGTTGCGCATGACGCGTAGAGTTTAATAGCAGCGCATTGGGATAGCGAGTTTGTAGCGCTTGATGCACACCTGCAGATAAGCCAACGGCCGTCTCTGCCATGCCGATGACCAAGATTGGCTCAGGCAAATCATCTGGTACTAGGCTTGATAAATCAGTAAAAGCATGACGCATGGTGCTAGGCGCGACTGGAATATGACGACCTAAAACTTTTGACACAAACAAAAACGCGCGTTTTGGGTTAATACGCTGAGCGAAATCGAGCAAGTCTTCTAGTTGATAGCTGTCAGACTTTTCTACGTTATTGTTGTCTGTAGCCACATTAGTTTGATAGGTTAGATCAAGGGTGCCACGTGGTAAGTTAATGGTTGTGCTGTATTGCTTATTTAGCATTTATTTTCCTTTGGTCTTTCAATTTTTTATATCGTTGTAATGATTGCTTAACCTTGACATCCTACCAACCACAAAGCACCGCGACTTTTTTTACTGAGCTGTGGTGTCGTTAGAGCGCCAGTGTTAGCGTGTGAAGTATCGGACAAATCAGCCAAGCTGATTCCAGCGCTCGCGAGTAGGGCGGATAATAACTGAAATTTCACCGCATAGTTCATATTTTGTGCATGTTCATGCACGAGGCTAGACGTTACCATGCCGATAACTTCGCCAGTCGGCAGTAATAAAGGGCTGCCACTAGAGCCGGGCTGAATCGGTGCGGTAAATTGCATATAACGAATATCATCGCTAAGTCCTGTCAGTCCTGAGATACAGCCTTGAGTCACTTGTAATTGGCTGCTCAATCCTGATAATGGAAACCCTAAAGTCGTAATAGTTTCACCCAAATTATCAGTACAACGCTGTGCTAAGGGTAAATAACTGGGCAGCGGCTCGCTTACTCTAATAATGGCTGAGTCACTGCCGATATCGCTTAATACTACTTGTGCTTCACGATCAGGCTGTCCTTGTTGGCGAATTCCAATCATCGCCGCCGACTCAATGACATGATAGCAAGTCAGTAGATGATAAGGATCAATAGCAAAGGCCGTCCCTGTCCAAGTTTCACCAGACTGAACTTGGCGTGGTGGGCGCGATTCGTTATTAGTTCCTGATATATTTTGTTGGCGTTGGTTTTCTTGAATCAGCGCATGCGTATCTGGTGGACGAATATCAAGGCTGACTTGCACTCGATGCTCAAGGCTTGCCAAACCTTGGGTAGAGATTTCACCAAGGGCGCGGCATTTAAACTGTCCATTACGCCGGTATATCTCTAATATGATCGCTGCTTTAACATGGCGCTCACTTGCGATAAATTCATAACGAATATCGCCATTGTTTAGTGTTAAATTTACCTTGCTTAATTCGATAGCGGGTAAGTTTAGGCTTGGCTCATGATAAACGTAAGCAATCAGTTGTAAAAAGCTTGCGCCTTGTTTATCAAACAATGCAGGCAAATCCAGTTGCCATGCGTTTGGATTATCCTTACTATTGAGCTGCGCCCACTCTTTTGGTTCATGCAGATAAGCCGGACTACAGGCAGCTTTACGATGCTCATTCAAAGGCAGCCATAATAGCCCAAGCTGCTCGCCAAACTTTAGCTGATTTGTCGTCGCAAAAGCGACCGAACAATTGGGTTGCGCGATAACCGTATTTGCCCCTAACACTAACGTGGTTTGTGCTGTCATCGTTTGCCTCTTATTGAATATATTCGGTTGCTATCAATTTATTACCGTCAATTTATTACCGCCGATTTTTTATTTCATTGTTTTTACTTACTCGCTAGCATCTTCTTCAATCTTTACGCTGACCATGATTGAGCGGACTTGGCAGGGAATGATTTGCTGAGAGATATCAGCCAGTTTTGGCTTATCAGTTAAGCCCAGCCAATAGCCGAATCCAACTTGGGTTAAATCGACCCCGCTATGGGTGGTGTAATCAATGCCACCAGAGGGGCGGCTGTTAATTTCAAGCACTCGATGCTGACCGTCATCGTCGGCTTTGGTTTGTACGCTAACGATACCATCGCAGCCAAAGGCTTTAATCAAAGGAATAACCACATCCATGACCGATTGCTCGTAGCTGATATGCTGAATTTTCCCCGTTTTATAACGGGTGACGGCCGCCAATACTTCGCCATATTCGCAAACGACATCGATAGAATATTCTTGCCCTGATAAATAAGGCATCAGTAACATAGGAATAGGGCGCTCATGCACCATTAGGCTGTTTGCATAGGCATTGATAAACTGCATGGTATTGATTTTTTTCTCTTCGGTAAAGTATAAATGCTCAAAGCTATCGTAAGGCTCGCTTGCTTCTTTGCCCGCATTTTTACCAGCCTCTTTATCCGCTTCTTTAACTTTGCCTAAACGCCAAAATCCTTGCGCAAAAATACCCGTAACCGGTTTGACGCATAAAGGCTGATGACCGTGCGTAGCAAGTAATGCCTCAAGCTCTGCGAGAGTATCAAAGCGCCATGCATCGGCAACGGGAATATTATGCCCGTAGCATTGCTGCATAAAGGCAAATTTATCATCTATTGCTTCTAACGCCGCCACACTTGTCGCGCCAGTTAATAAACGAATACCTGCTGACGCAAATTTTTCGCGATGAGTTTCATAATCAATACCATTGCGTCCAGTGAGTAATACTTTCACGTTGTTTTTCTGAGCTTGCTCTAAGACAAACTCCCAACGCGGCATCAATGGCTCAACAGATTCGGGCATTGCTTGCTCATCGCTGTCTGTGGCGCTTGTAGATGGCTCACGGTAAACACTATCGGCAAACTCAAAAATCTCAGGTCTATTATGACGGTGTGACGCGATAATGTTAAATGGTTTATCAGATTGGGTTTTTAATGCTTGCAGGCTGGCTAACATATCACGCTGGCTTGACTGACCTTCAGCTAACCAAACGGCAGATGGCGCGGCAGTCGACGTTGTATGAAGGCTTTCGTTAGCAGGGGTTTTCATAATTCTCTCAGCGTTATCATAAATTTTAGAAGGGAATAACTGGGACTGGCATTTAATAAGGCGATAACCAAAGGCGCAATACGGAGTTGGTCAACAGCGTTGGTTATAGCAGGGTCTATTATATACAAATGCTAAGCGTTATAAATGCGGCTGACAAAATAGCATTAAGTATTTGTAAAAATATTTTTGCAGGGTTGTTAACGCTTTGTTGAACAGGCGTGCGCTTTAAAAATCAGCCGTTATCCATGCTACTATATAGCGATAGCCAACAGCACCCATATCAACAAATAATAAATAACCTAAAGGATAAATGATGAGTCAACCTCAAAAACTGATTGCTGGCGCCAATGCGCCGCTACCAACGGATAATATCAGCATCCGTATTTTAAGCCAAAGTGCTATCGATTGTGCCGCTTATCGTTTGACCACTGATGGCAAAGTACGCGGCGATGGTGACATGATATTTTATGGTCAGACGCGTAGCGATGATGGTAGCGTAAGCTTCCGTGGTCATGATAGCGATGGATTTTTTGATATTAATTTACCTACGCAGCCAGCAAGTATTGAGAAGATAGCCCTCGCGTTTTCTAGTGCGCAAACGCTTGCTCAAGTTGGTGATGTGGATATTCAAGTCTTACAAGGCAGCCAAGTGCTGATGACTTGCCAACTAAGCGCTGCTGGACGTAGTGAAAAAGCGATTATCTTAGCGGAATGCTACCGCCGCCAAGGTAGCTGGAAGTTCCGTTTTATCGCCCAAGGTTTTGAGGGTGGTTTAAAACCTTTGTCTGAGCATTTCGGTGTTGAGATTGCCGATGAAGCGCCAGCTCAAAGCCAGTCACAAAATCAAGCACCAAGCCAGTCTCAATCTATTAATACGCAAAGACCTATCAATACGCAAAAAGCTGGTAGTGTGCCTCAAACAACTACGCCACCGCCAATTCCTACAGCTTCTCCAAATCCGTCAATTAACCTAAGCAAAATTACCTTAACCAAAAACCAATCTAGCATCAATCTAAAAAAACGTGATGATTTTGGTAAAATTTCTGTCAATCTTAATTGGAATCAACGCCCAGATAGCAGTATGCAAGCGCCTAAAAAAGGCTTGCTCGGCGACCTATTTAAGCAGCATAAAGCCGCTGGTATTGACCTTGATGTTGGAGCGATGATTCATCTGAAAAACGGTGAAAAAACGCTGATTCAAGCTTTAGGGAATCGCTTTGGTAACTTACAATCAGCGCCTTATGTCTTGTTGCGTGCCGATGATAGAACCGGACAAGTCAGCGGCGGTGAGTGGCTCGATATCAATGGGCAACAGTGGTCGCAGATTGAAGAAGTCTTTATCTTTGCTTTCATTTATGAAGGCGCACCAAACTGGGCACAAACCGATGGCGTGGTGACCATTCATGCACCCGAACAGCCGCCGATTGAAACCCGTTTGACAGAAGGTGCTGGTAATTTACCAATGTGCGCCATCGCACGTTTGGTCAATCAAAATGGCAGTATCAATGTTGAACGTATTAATGAGTATTTTAAAGGCCATCAAGAGATGGATAAAGCCTTTAATTGGGGCTTTAGCTGGAAGCGTGGTAGCAAGTAAGCGCTTTAATAGTATTATTTAATACAAAAAATCAGCCCGTCTATTATAAATAGACGGGCTGATTGCTTATAGATTGCTAACAGTCTTACAAGTTATGCTGGAATGAATTAAGCATGCGGTGTGATAGCCGGCATCAAATCATGGAAAGTACGACCAGAAGCCGTTTCACCAATCGCATGCATTTTCCACTCATTATTATGACGATACACTTTTGCCATAATCATTGCCGTATGAGTACCTTGCGACGATAAGTTATAGCGCGCCACTTCAGTATTGTTATTGGCATTGACGATACGGCAAAAGGCGTTTTCTACCGTTTCAAACGTCTGACCAGTGAAGCTATTGACCGTAAAGACCAGTGAAACTACATTAGCTGGAACTTTCGATAAATCAACGTTGATGACTTCATCATCACCGTCGCCATCACCAGTGCGATTATCGCCAGTATGCAGGATGCTGCCATCTTTTGATTGTAGCTGGTTGAACCAAATCGCATCGACCGCTTGTTTATTGGCATCAAACATAATGCATGAAGCGTCTAAATCGATAGAGTCGCCGCCGCTACCGCCGCCAAATAACTTGCCTAGGAAGCCGCCTTTTTTCTCTTGCGCTCCTTGAAATACGTCCCAACCTAAACCCAGTTTTACTTGAGTAAGCTCACCGCCAGCTTCTTTGCTGAGGGAGATTTTTTGACCCTTTTGTAGACTAACTGCCATGGGAAAATCCTTATAATAATTGTGAGTGGAGTAATTAATCTTTTAGTACTGTTTTTTAGTTATTAATCTCTACGCTGTTTTATAGCTATCAATCTCGGCTATAAACTTTAATTATAAAATAAAACTTAAATTATAAGATATTATCTAAAAAACCACTGCTGCCACCACGACCACCTGAGCTAGTACCTAAAATGCTTTGTAGCCAGCCTTGATAGCTATCACGATTGCGCGAGCAGATAATGACTTTGCCAGTTCCTGAGAAATTTAAAACCATCCCTTCGCCGCTAGTGACCGAATTGATGATATTACCTATAAAACCTTTTTTCTTACTGGTGGCGACCGATAGCTTGTATTCTAAACGTGAGTCCCAGCAGACCACATGACCGTTATCAATGATGACATCTTTGCCAGGTTCGACATCAATCTCAAATAGCGAGCCAAAGCCTGATACCACTACCTGACCATTACCTTGGGTTTGCATCACCATAAAGCCGCCAGTATCTCCAAAGACAGCGCCACCTAAGTTACGCTGAATTTTAGCTTTGACTTCGACACCTGTTTGCGCCGCTACAAATGCACCGTCACTAAGCGTATATTGCTGCGCGCCGACATCCAATATTTGCATATCACCATCTAGCGTTGGTGCCAGCAAACAATCACCTTCACCATTGACGGCTTCAATCTGCTGTTGGAATAGTGATTCATCATTAGCAAAACGGCGCATCAGTGACTGCATGAGTCCGCCTTGTAGCTTACCTTTCAGCTCAAGGTTCGACTCCATCATCACCATAGCATTGGCTTCACAATAAATAGAGTCGCCTTTTTTTAAGTTACAATGCAAAAAAGGTTCAATAGTGCCAATTAAGCTAAACGTTGCGGCCATGGGGTGCAAATCCTTGTATCAATATTAAAATAGTGATTTAATTTTTTTAAAGTTATTTCTTTGTTTTTAAACGCCTGTATAAAGAATTCTATCTAAAAGCAAACTTTTGCTAGCCAATTACTTTTAAAGCCATCAAATGTGATAATTGGACACACTTGATGGCTTTTTTTGATTCTACAAATTCAGCTTGTAATCTTAAACATTAACACCAAAAGATGAAGCTAATGGACCTAGACCGCCGCTAAAGCCTTGACCAACTGCACGGAATTTCCAGTCACCAGCATGGCGATATAATTCACCAAAAATCATTGCGGTTTCAGTACTACCGTCTTCTGATAAGTCATAACGTGCGATTTCAGCTTCGCCATTATCATTTACCACACGGATGTAAGCGTCGCCAACTTGGCCAAAGTTTTGGTTACGGGCTTGGCCTTCATAGATAATGGCACAGATAGCAACTTTGCTGACGTCAGCTGGGATACTAGCTAAGTTGATTTTAATTTTTTCATCATCGCCGTCGCCTTCACCAGTACGGTTATCGCCTGTGTGCTCAACCGCACCGTTGTCTGACTTTAAGTTATTAAAGAAGATAAAGTCTTGGTCGTTGCGGACTTTGCCTGCTTCATTGACCAAAAAGCCAATCGCATCTAAGTCAAACTCTTGACCGTCAGTAGCACGTGGATCCCAGCCTAGACCGACAGTAATATTGGTTAAACCTGGCGCTTCTTTTGATAAGTTTACGTTGCCGCCTTTTGTTAAGCTAATAGCCATATAAATATCCTTTGGATTAATAGTTAAGTGGATTTGGTTTTATAAAATAAACTAAAAATAGGGCAGTGATTACTCTTTTAGCGAAAGTAACTGACTTAGCGAAAGTATCTGAGCGTAGAAGGTAAATAAATCGACCTGTACGCCATGTCCTGCCTATCATTACGTTTTACTATACTAAGCGTTTGCTTACTAAGCAAGGCGTATTTTGTGTGCCTATCTGACAGTTATATTTTTATTTATAAAAAAAGGGATTTATGGCGATATCAGACCTATTTTGGCTATTTATCTTATTATGATTTATAATAGCGCGCCCAGGTTCCCTCTACCCTGACTTAAAAAAAGGACTCTTTATGAGCAGTAGTACACTTTTAACCACCCCGATTCAATCTATTCGCTACAGCCGTGCTTTATTCTGGCTTGCGAGTCTGCATATCTTTATCATCGCTATCAGTAATTACTTAGTGCAAATACCTGTCGGGCTATTTGGTTTTATTACCACATGGGGCGCCGTCACCTTTCCGTTTATTTTTCTGATTACTGATTTGACTGTGCGAATTTTTGGTCAGCAGTTGGCTAGACGTATTATCTTTTTTGCGATGCTTCCTGCACTAGCAATTTCGTACTATTTTTCGGTCGTATTTGCTGATGGACAGTTTGTCGGTCATGAGCATCTGCTAGATTTTAATTTATTTGTCTTTCGCATTGTTCTTGCAAGCTTCAGCGCTTATGTCGTTGGCCAGCTTTTAGATATCCAAATCTTTAATAAATTGCGCCAACTTAAAACTTGGTGGATTGCGCCCTTAGTATCGACGTTTATTGGTAATCTGGTCGATAGCTTTTGCTTTTTTGCCATCGCTTTTTATAAAAGCCCAGACCCTTTTATGGCCTCGCACTGGGTTGAGATTGGCGCGATGGACTACTTGTTTAAGATAGTGATGGGCGTGCTTATCTTTTTACCTTTATATGGTGTGATATTGGCGAAATTGCAGAAAGTGCTGGCAGGGAAGTAAAAATAAACAGCTAGGTTGAGGGTATTGAAGATGGTATATATTGGTAAGGTGTTTTTCATGCATCAAATGTGTATATAAACTCAAATTAACGCCGAAGATTTAGCTAATTATTCAAAAACATTCAATTATTCAGAGTATGCAAATACAGATACAAAAACAGGTTATACCAATTGCTTGATATAACCTGTCATTGCTAATATCTTTTATCAAAGTTCTTTTTACTTAATTTGAAGTTAGTGGTAAAAATTAAACTAAAATTAAGACTAAGTAATCGACTTCGCTTCGCGCTTACGATAATTGAGTGAAGCGATAAACGCCCAACCAATAAACGCAATACCAATCAGACCAGTGATAATCTCTGGTACATGGAATTTCACCGATAACAACATGATGATAGCTAAAGCGCCAATAGCATAATGCGCGCCGTGTTCAAGGTAAACAAACTCATCAAGCGTGCCTTTATCGACCAAGAAGATAGTCATCGAACGCACAAACATCGCACCGATTGCAAGACCAAGCATAATCACGATAACGTCATTGGTAATCGCAAATGCGCCAATCACACCATCGAAACTGAATGAAGCATCAAGGACTTCTAGGTATAAGAAGCCGATAATACCGCCCTTCATAATTGCGCTGGTCGCTGCAGCGCCCGAGCTATTTTCTTCATTTTCTAAATCTGCTTCAAGGTCGCCTTCAAGCATACCCGAAACCACTTGTACGCCAAGGTATACCAAAATACCCCAAATACCGGCGACTAAGACAGCATTTGACTGTTCAGGATTGGCAAATGATACCGCAATCATCAACACGATAAGCGCTACAAACACGCTCATGGCATCGACTTTACCCAGTTTTGCCAAACGGCTCTCAAGCCAATCAAACCAATGTACTTCTTTATCGTCAAAGATAAAGTTCAAGAACACCAGCAATAAGAAGATACCACCAAATGCTGAGATTTCAGCATGATGCGCCAATAATCTGGCTGAATATTCTTTAGGATCGTTTAGCGCTAGGTCGACCACTTGCATAATACCCAAGTCAGCAGTGACCGCAACGATAACGATAGGGAATACCAAGCGCATACCAAAGACTGCGACTAAAATACCAACGGTTAAAAATATCTTTTTCCAAAATTCGTCCCAGCCTTTAAGGACTGAAGCGTTGACCACCGCATTATCAAACGATAATGAAATCTCCATGACGGCCAAAATAGCGGTAATAGATAAGGTGGTTATCATACCGCCCATACCGCCATGTGAATATCCCCACCATGCCGCGACCGCTAGGGCAATGGCCGTGAAGATAAAGTCTAAATAAAAATGTCTCATGACACATCCTGTCTGGTTGCATAAAGCTAAGGTCGGTCTATTATAGACACTAACCACAAAAAAGCGGTTATCGCTAACCGCTTTTTTGCATAATTTTAAACGAAACATAAAGCATTACCAATCATTTAACGACTGAAAATTGTGACTATTTTGCAACCACATTTTACAGTTCTAATCACAGCGCATAATGATATAGCATAACTTTAAGTTTTGGACGTGTTTATTGTCTAGTTAAAGCTGTTAACACGGGTCAAATATCAATTTAGATATCGACGCCATACTGCTGACACATGGCTTGCAAGCCACCTGAATAGCCTTGACCAACGGCGCGGAATTTCCATTCACCGTTATGACGATAGACTTCGCCAAATACCATCGCGGTTTCAACAGAGTAATCTTCTGCTAAGTCAAAACGTACCACTTCCGTGCCAGTTTCTTCATTTACAACACGGATAAAAGCGTTGGCGACTTGACCAAAGTTTTGGCTACGAGCAGCTGCATCATGAATGGTCACCGTGACGACGATTTTATCGACATCAGCAGGTACTTGGGTCAGGTTTACTTTAACGACTTCATCGTCACCATCGCCTTCACCAGTACGGTTGTCGCCGGTATGCTCAACCGCGCCATTGTCAGATTTTAGCTGGTTGTAAAAGATAAAGTCATGATCGCCGCGTACTTTACCCGCCGTGCTGAGTAAAAATACACTGGCATCCAAATCAAATTCAGCGCCAGACGTTGCGCGCTCATCCCAACCAAGACCGATAAGTAGCTTGGTCAAATTTGGGTCGGTTTTGGTAAGCGATAAGTTACCGCCTTTATTAAGTGATAAAGCCATGGGGTTATCCTTGTTATTAGAGTGACTAAGGGTTTGATAGTTAAGTTATATAAATAAAAAAAATCGCAATATTGGGATTAAAGCGCTCGTAAATCTACGCTTCACGGTTGCTTAGCTATTACCTAGTTAGTATTTAGTGACGCTCTATCATAGCAACAAAAAATGACCCAATCAAAGCTGATTGGGTCATTGTTATGTGTACGGCTATATATAAGATAAGACTGACTATAAAAGACTGTTTTTAAATGCGAATACGATGTTCACATTACAAAACAATGCCTAAATGCGCTGATTAACCTTTATAAGTATCTATAAACCTAAACTATAAGCCTTAACGATGGCGAATCTCAAAGCTCTGATGAATTGGCTTTTTAACATCAAAATCAAAACCAATGGTTTTTTGGGTGATATCAACAACGTCATAGCGCTCAGTCAACTGCTCATCGAGCTCAAAACGGGTAAAGTTGTTGGAGAAATACAAAATACCATCAGCGGTCAAGCGATTCATTGCACGATTAATAATGGCAGAGTGATCACGCTGGACATCAAAGGTACCTTGGAACTTTTTCGAGTTCGAAAAGGTTGGTGGATCGATAAAGATAATATCAAATTGCTCAGTATTGTCTTTAATCCACTCAAAAATATCAGCCGCGACGAATTGATATTTATTGCCACTGACATTTAAGCCATTTAAAGCAAAGTTCTGCTTGCCCCAATCGAGATAATTCTGTGATAAATCAACGCTGGTGACTTTTTTCGCGCCAGCCAAAGCCGCATGGACACTTGCCGTACAGGTATAAGCAAATAAGTTCAGTACGGATTTATTACGACTGTTGTCTTTGATACGGGCGCGCATATTACGGTGATCAATAAACAAACCAGTATCGAGATAATCGGTAAAGTTGACATAGAAATACGCGCCATCTTCACGAGCGACATAGAACTTGCCACGCTTTTCCGTATTGCCTTGCTTGCTATATTGATCATTACCAGATTGACGGGCGCGGGTTTTAATAAAGATTTGTTCACGGTTAATCCCAAACACTTCACGGATACCCATTAACGCCAAATTAAAGCGTTTTTTCGCCGTTTCAGGTGGAATGGTTTTTGGTGGTGCGTATTCTTGCACGTGCACATAATCGCCATATAAATCGACCGCTACTTTAAAATCGGGCAAATCCGCATTATAAACGCGTAAATTACTAACAGTGTCTTTTTTAGCCAGTTTTTTCAGTTTGACAAGATTCTTTTGCAAACGGTTGATGAAGTCTTGTCCTTCTTCCACTTCAATCTCACGTTTCTCAAAGCGACTGACCAAATTACCCGTTTGCCCAGCAATCAAGGTGCCATAGCGGAAATAAACCGTGATAGCACCATTATGACAACGTAAGGTTTTTGGCTCTTTAATCGGTAAGATGTCCACTTGTTCGACATTGGCCGCCAAGATTCCGAGCATTGAGTTGATATCACTACCCGCAAAACTGTCTTGTAGAATAAGCCCAATCGCTTGGTATAACGGTTTAATCATTTCTTCATCACCCAAACGCTCACCATAAGGTGGGTTGGTGATGATTAAAGGATTGCTTAAACGACCATCATCAGCCAATGGCTTTAAGATGCTGCTGAGTCGGTCAAGGGCGCGGGTTTCAAGGTCAAGTAATGGTAATAAATCCTGCAAACCTGCGGCAATTAAGTTCTTTTCTGTCGCCAAAATCGCACCGCTGTCGGCATCGAAGCCTAAAATCAGTGGCAAAGTATCTGGTTGTTCGTTAATGATTTCTAATGCTTCACGAAAACGCATTTGCGCATCATCAATCATTTGTTTCCATAACACATCGTCATGATGTTGCCACTCGTAAAAACCAAATTGATTGGCGGCTTTATCGATACCGACGGCATAATCGCAATGCATCAGCAATGCTTCAATTATAAAGGTGCCTGAGCCACACATCGGGTCAATTAAGGCATTATAGAAAGGCGCATCACCTTGTTCATTTTTCTTATGCCAACCTGCGCTATAGAGCAACGCCGCTGCTAAATTCTCTTTTAATGGCGCTTCAGTCATGGCCACGCGGTAGCCACGGCGATGCAAACTGGTGCCTGATAAATCTAAATACAGCTCAGCTTGCTTGTCATTGACCGTGGCAAACACAGAAAAATCTGGGTTCTTACTATCGACGTTAGGACGGCTGTCATAGACTTCGTTAAAGGTATCGGCAATCGCATCTTTGATACGCAGCATGGCAAACTGCTGACTGACAGCCACACGTTTATCAACCGATAAACGAATCGCGAACGTTTGCTCTAAGCTAAATTGCTGCGTCCAATCGACCGATTTTGCCAAACCATAAAGCTGCTCTGCCACATCGTATTCGGCATTGATATTTTTGCGCTTAATCAGCATCAATACCCGTGACGCAACCCGCGACCATAAGCAAATGGTATATAGGTCGCGTAATGTACCGGTGACTGCCAAACGACCGGTACTCTTGATATCACTCACAATACCGAAACTGGTCAGCTCAGTTTGTAGCGGTGCCTCAAGCCCATCGGCACAGGTAATAATAAGGTCAAGCGACAACTCTGCTGAAGTGGCTGGTAAGGAGTTGGGCATGGTTGTTTCGGTCATACGGATACCTGTGGGCTAAATTGATAAATATTGATAAATAAAGTACATCATAAAATAAGATGTTTAACCGCTAATTTTACCATAATTACGCTATGGATGGTTTAAGTGGCTTTGATTAAAAGACAGGGTTTAAAATTTTGCCTTTAAGGCATTATTAAAAGCATGGCTATCTAGCGTGAGATTAAAAAAATGGCTCATTATTGGTTTTTGATCTAGAGCGTGTCCTGATTTTAAAAATGGTAATAAATATGAGATAAATTGCAGTCAGCGAGGAAAATAAATCGCTCAGTGATAGAGATTCTTGTAAAAAAACCATAAAAAAACGGCGCAGCCCTTATATTCAAGGACTACGCCGTTCGACAGTATTCAAGCATCAGTATTCAAGCATCAGTATTTGAGTATCTATCAACGCCTGAAAATACCAATCAAGCGTCAATGTGCTTAAGCATTGTACTTAAGCATCGTGGTTAAGCATTACTTTTCAAATACGCTAACATGGTGTCTGCATCTGATACTTCAAACGGGTCTGTTGGGCAGTTGTCGTCAAAACCAGCTTCCTTAAACACTTTTTTGATGGCTTTATTATCTACAAGCATCGAATAACGCCATGAGCGCATACCAAAGCCAAGATTACTCTTATCAACCAGCATGCCCATTTTACGAGTGAACTCACCATTGCCATCAGGAAGCAAGAAAACGTTTTCACGGTTTTGCTTTAGACCCCATTGGTACATGACGAAGGCATCGTTGACAGAAATGCAAACGATTTCATCTACGCCTAACGCTTTAAATTCATGGTAAAGCTCTTCATAGCGAGGTAGATGGCTGGTTGAACACGTTGGCGTAAAGGCACCTGGTAGTGAGAACACAACCACTTTTTTATTGGCAAATAACTCATCTGTGGTTAGGTCATACCATGTGAATGGATTGTCTCCTCCGATAGAGTCATCGCGAACACGAGTTTTGAAAGTCATATCAGGTACATGGGTAATCATTATTTACTCCGATTTAGGCTATTATCTTTTTGTTTTAAAAATGCTGCATTTATATGATAATGGTTATAGCAATCCATAAGCAAATCTTTAAGAGTATATTCACGATATAAGCTATCAAAATATATGAGCTTTTTTTAGACCTTACAAGCTACGCTAGTTGTTCTTGCCATATCCTAGAGAGCTATGTTTGAAGTAGTCTTTGTGGTTTAAGGTTTTTAAACTTACTTTTCTAGATTAGGAGCACGCTTTAATAAGACGTTATTTATCATCCTTTTTTAACGATACTGCTTCTGTAACTAATTGCGTAGTGGTGGCAAAGGGTTTGGTGGCGATAGGATAATCGACATCTTTTGGCATCAGCAAGCGCATATGCGGGTAGGGCGTGGAGATGTTTGCCGCATCAAAGGCACTTTTTATATGCTCTCGTAAGCCTTCTTTAATTTTTGGCATACGCGCCACCGCCGCAGGCTTGACCCAAAAACGCACGATAAAAAATACACCATATTCGCCAATTTCATCGATGGTCGCTGACGTTTCAGGGCGCTTTAGCACCACTTCGCTATCAGCCAATACCTGCAAAATTACTTCGCGCGCTTTCTCGATATCATCTTCAAAAGCAATACGCATGCGGATATCAAAGCGTATAAAGTTTTTTGAGGTTAAATTGGTGACCACAGAAGAAGCAACGTTTGAATTAGGAATAATAACGGTGATATTGTCACGGGTTAAGACATGGGTGGTGCGTAAAGCGATAACCACGACGCGCCCTTCATTATCATTGATATTGACCCAGTCGCCCACTTGAAACGATTGCTCAAGCAAGATAGTAATGCCAGCGATAAAGTTGGCAAGCGTCGATTGGGCAGCAAAGCCGACCGCCAAACCAGCGATACCCAAACCTGCTACCAATGACACGATATCAAAGCCAAATTGTGCCATGACGCTGGCAAGTCCTAAGACCAATAACAGCACAGATAAAATATTTTTAAGCAGCTGCTCAATAGAAGCGTTCAGACCATAATGTTGCAGGACTTTATGAATAATTTGCCCTGATGACGTCCACAGCACATAATAAATACCCGCCCAAGTGCTGGCTTTGGCAGTAGCTTTGACCGTCTCCGGCTCAAAGTTTAGCTGGCTCATGATAGCTATCAAGCTGGTCACAATCCAAATATAGCGCAGCACTGAGCGAACAATTTTAGACCGGCGTTCATTTAGGCGGATTCTGGTTTTGCTTTTTTTGACAATATAAATCGCAAGCCAATAAAAAAATCCCAATACCGCCAGCAGTATGAGAATTTTGATACCCGTACTCACCAATTCTACCGATTTAGCTGACCAGTCTAAGGAGTCTTCATCTATAGTGCCGCCAATAGCAAGGTATAGGCTAGTATGTAGGTCGCGAACAATCTCTTGAAAGAAGTCAGTAATACTAGCGATTGCCATTGTTTTATCCATGCGAAGTTTAGGGCTAAATAAGATGGGTAATAAAAAATCTGCTTGTAAATTAACTTAAAGCACCGAGCCAAACAGACGTTTAAAAATTACCCTCTTGGGTATCATGCGATTGATAAGGTATCTTCATCAGTCGCTGCACGTCACGTAATGCGGTACGCAAGCCTTCTAATATCGTCGGATGATAAAAAGGCGTATCAAGCATGTCTTTGATACTCATATCATTGGTAATCGCCATGGCCAATATATGCCCAATATATTCAGCATCAGGAGCGACCATGCTTGCGCCCAAGATTCTATCTGTCTTTTTGCAACCGTAAATATGCAATAAACCGCAGTTGACACCCATCACGCGGCTGCGTCCTTGATTGTCAAAGCTCACACTTCCGATGACATGTTCAAGTTCTGAGTCTGCTTGGATATCAGGTAGCGACATGCCGACGTTAACGATTTGCGGTGAGCAAAATACGATAGAAAATGGCGTAGCAGGTGGACGGATATGAGCATCTTGGTTGTTTTCACAAACCATGCTACCCGCGCTAAAACCTTCATCACTGGCAACATGTAATAAAGGGAGATTGGCATTGGCATCACCAACGATATAGACTTCTAAATCACCGATTTTACCGGTTTTTTTATCAAGCTGTTTTGGGCGATTTTTATCATCAAGCTCAACGCCTAGGTTTTCAATGCCAAGTGTATCGATATTATTGCGCCGACCGGTGGCGACCAAAACGTACTGACCTTGCCATTGCTGCTTCTGACCTGCGCTATCTTCGTAATCAATAAAGGCAACTGAGCCTTCATTTGAGTCTTCATTAGCCGAATTTTCTTGAGTGCCAACGTCGGTAATGTTACTACCCAAATGCATGGTCAGCTCACGGCCTAAGCAATCAATGGCTTTATTGCTAATGTCATCGTCCTTTAGACCCGCCACGCGTTTGACACGATTAAATAAAGTAACGTCGACGCCTAAACGAGTAAAGGCTTGCGCAAGCTCTAAGCCGATGGCGCCTGCACCAACCACAGCCAATGACTTTGGTAAATCGGGTAGCTCAAAGACGCTATCGGAGGTAAGTAAGGTATCACCAAGCTTATCATTCCAGCCATCTGGGATAAAGGTTGAGCTGCCAGTGGCAACAATGATTTTATCCGCTTCGATCAGCTCATCATTGACCTCAATCAAGCCTTGTTTATTGATATACGCGCGACCCGCTATTTTTGTCTCTGCAGGCCAACTTTCTACTTGCTCCTCAACATAGCTGGCAAAATGATCACGCTCTGCGCGTACGCGCTCCATGACTTGTTTACCATCTATTTGCACGCTGGCATGCACACCAAACTCGCCAGAATGATTGGCATCGTGGGCGCGGTCAGCGGCGGCAATCAGTAATTTGCTTGGCATACAACCAACAGCGATACAGGTAGTCGTCCAAAACCCATCATTAATAATCAAGACGTCGTCTTTTAGTTTTCTGGCTTGGCGAAAGGCGTTTTGACCGGCAGTACCGGCGCCAATGACTGCAACCGATACCTTGCGTGTCACTTTTTTATTGTTGCTATTATCAGCAGCGCTATCAGGCTGTTTATTCATATTATTCTCAAATAAGGAGGATTTTATCATAGAGGATAGGTTTTAAAAATTATCAAAAAATCATTAATAAAACTAGGTTGCTAGCGTCGTAAGTAAACGCTCAGTATAGCCTGCTGCTCTCAGATTGCGCTGCGCATGGGTAAGGGTGCCATTTTTATCAAAGACAAAGGTAGAACGTACAAGACCTAAGCTGATTTTGCCATACATGTTTTTTTCTTTAATGACATCGAAGTATTGGCACAGTTTCTCGTCATTATCACTAATAAGCGGAATATGCAGATTGTGCTTGGCGATGAATTTTTCGTGAGATTCAACGCTATCGCGCGAGACACCGATGATATCGTAGCCCAATTCATCAAACTCATTAAGCCGCGCGGTAAAATCTGTCGCTTGCGTGGTACAGCCTGGCGTATTGTCTTTTGGATAAAAATATAAGATAAGCCCTTTATCGGTATGAGCGACCAGCTCTTTTAGGCTGATATCGTCATGAATAAAGTTACCGTCAAGCTCGCGTACGATGGTGACTGGAAAATCGGGTAGGGTAATAGTTTCAGTGGTCGGCTTAGCCATTATAAAATCCTTATTAGTTTCGCTTATGCGTATATTATGCTCAGTGGTCTTATTATAGGCAGATTCATCGCAATAACTAGCCAGTTTTACACTTCACTTATTCATTCGCAACAAAAAAGACTGGCAATGACCAGTCTTTTGTATTTTGTAGCAAGTATTTTTTAAGTAGCTTATGCGGGTTTTTGTGGCTGCTTTAAATCCAAGCCAACCGTGCATTGTTGCAGGTCTTTTTGCATTTTTTTCACGTAAGGTAAGCTTGATGGGTCTTTTTTATCTTGTGCGTAGCTTTCGATTTCCCACATCTGACCGATGGTCATATTGCTGCGGACACCGATGGTGCATTTGCATAGTTTGGTCGCCGTATTTTTGTCAGCGACTTTATATTTGACCGCGCCATTGACACAGGTATTGATATTAGCCTGTTTGATATCGGCAGCATTTGCTTGTGGCAATGCAAACAGAGCAGCTAGGGCTAGGGGTAATACGGGCAAAAACTTCATAAACATCCTCTACGGGTCGCGTCGATTTCTCAGATTTTTTTATAAAAATCTTGGTCGTTTTATTTTGTCACTTTTTTAATTAATAGTGTTTTTAATGATTTTGTCACTCATGTTATAACGTCTATAGATAAATATATAGGAAATTTTCTATGTATATATTACTCATTATATTTACCTAACCATGAGCAGCTAACAGTCGTCACTGATATAGTCGCCCATACCATAGCAAGGAAATCGCTTAAAATACAACGGCAGCGTGCTGTGTTAATGCAAGCAAATGTTGCGCAAATGTTTAATGAGCTTCTGCATAAAGGCAATTATACTCTTACTTTAAGATAGCTATAAGCCTGTTTTTACAGTATTTATTAATACTATTAAGGCTGATAATGGGTAGGGTCAATAACCCCAGCTTGAGCAAATCCTTGGCGACGTAGCACACAGCTGTCGCAGACACCGCAAGCAAGACCATTGGCATCTGCCTGATAACAAGAAATCGTCTGCCCATAATCGACCCCTAGCGATAAACCGAGCTCGATGGTTTTTGCTTTGGTTAAATGCTGCAGCGGTGTTTGAATCGATAAATGATGACCGGTAACGCCAGCTTTGGTGGCAAGATTTGCCATGTATTCGAAAGCGGCGATATATTCTGGACGGCAATCAGGGTAGCCTGAATAATCGACTGAACTTACGCCAATGACGATATGGTTGGCATCGGTCACTTCAGCGACTGCTAAGGCATAAGATAAAAATATGGTATTACGCGCAGGCACATATGTATTTGGGATGGAATCGTTATCAACTTCATTACGATTTTTACTCGGGAATTTATCAGTATCGCCGTCAGGGATAATCATGCTGTGATCAGTGAGTGATGAGCCGCCAAGCTGCGCGATATCGATATCAATAATACGATGATTGACTCCTGCGCTTTCAGCGATGGCTTTGGCAGCGACAAGCTCACTATTATGACGTTGACCATAGTTAAAACTAACTGCTGTCACAGACGCATAGCGTGCCTTTGCCCAATATAAACAAGTCACGGAATCAAGGCCGCCCGACAGAAGCACGACGGCATTTTGGCTTTTATGCAAAGCGGTTGAGTTAGCGTCGTTTTTTGGATTGGTAGCGGAGGTCTGCGCAGTAACGAGAGTCATATTCGTATCTATTATTAGTCTATGAAAAATGCTTATTTTAGCAAAAATAGCATCATTACATAAGCTTGAGGGTGTTATTAAAGTAGGATTAAAGTGCCAATAATTTTGTGCTAGTTTTCAATCCGTTAGCAAAATTTGTTATAATCGCTGCTTTTAAAGCGCGCCTGCCAAAAAATATTGCTAACGACTTTGTAGCAAAATTAACCTTGTAAAGATATTGAGTAACTTATGACCGTAGCGACCTTGTTTACGCCAAAAATCACCCCTCAGTTTGATGCTGCCTCTATGGATACTGGTTGGGATGGCTATGCTGATATCGCTGACGAGGCTACGAATGATGATGATGTGGCAGAGCAATCGCCATCTACGCAACTGCTACCGACTGAAACGGCACAATTTCGCAAACTACAAAAAAAGCTTCGTCGGCAAGTATCATGGGCGATTCGCGATTTTAATATGATTGAAGATGGCGACGTCATCATGGTTTGTGTGTCAGGCGGCAAAGACAGCTATACGTTGCTCGATATTTTATTGCTACTTAAGCGCATTGCCCCGATTAGCTTTGATATCGTCGCCGTGAACCTCGACCAAAAGCAGCCCGGTTATCCTGAAGATGTTTTGCCAGCTTATCTGAACGAACAAGGTATCGCCCATTATATTTTAGAAAAAGACACTTATAGTATCGTCAAAAGCGTGGTGCCAGAAGGTAAAACTTATTGCTCGGCCTGTTCACGTTTGCGTCGCGGCTCGCTATACGGTTTTGCCAAACAAATTGGCGCGACCAAAATTGCCCTTGGTCATCACCGCGATGATATGCTCGCGACTTTCTTTTTAAACTTATTCCACGGCGGCGCGCTTAAATCGATGCCACCAAAACTGCTAAGCGATGATAAGCAAAACTTGCTTATTCGTCCGCTGGCGTACGTTGAAGAAAAGGACATTATTGAATACGCGCGTTTAAAAGAATTTCCAATTATTCCATGTAATCTGTGTGGTAGCCAAACCAATCTACAACGGGCGATTATCAATGACATGTTACGCGAATGGGATGATGCCCATCCGCAGCGTTTAGCGTCTATCTTTAAAGCGATGCAAAACGTGGCACCGTCGCAATTAGCCGATCGTGAGTTATTTGATTTTGAGACATTAAGTCTGGATCGTGATGATAACGAGCGTTTGTTTGAAGGGGATAATATCCAAGCTGGGCAGACCGATAGTCTGGCTGAAATTGGCTTACCTTTAGCACCAAAAACTCAAATATTTAATCCTAAATTTGCCAGTAATAAGGATCATAACCAGCATGCAGAAGCAGCAGGTGAGATAACGAAAAATAGTTCTAAGACGCAGAAAATTCCAACCATTAACCCCGTTATTTAATGAGTTGATCGTCTAAAGTTATGTTGCTTAGATAATCTTAAGTTAATTTTATAAAGTTAAATCCATAAAAGTTAGCCCTATAAAAAACCAGCCCGTAATAACTAAGGGCTGGTTTTTTTAATCTTAACAGTAGCTATTTAAATAGTATTAGCTTTCTGCAAAAACTTGTAATGGATTGAAAGTCACCTCTGAACGAGGCAATTTTGCTACATCTTGCATGCGCCAATCATCCTTGCCGTCGTTACTAACTTGCAAATAGTACTTCGCTTTAACAGGATCGATATCTACTTGGGCGCTATATTTATTGCCTTCTTCATGCTTTAGGACCACGTCACGGTCTTTTTTGATATCAGTGGCGTGTGAGATAGATAACTCTAAGGTATCAGGATAAGTTACCGGCTCGCCGTTCAATAACTTACCAGACCGCAAGCTTTGCTCTGGATAGTTTAAATAAAACACGATATCACCATTATCAGTAAACTGCATCTTACCGTGTAAATCTAAATCGTAAGTGAGCTTGTCACGTGAGACGTCGTGATAGAGAGTTTTGCCATCCATATACCAGTCATCACGTACAACACTATCACGGATTTGATAAGAATAATAAACAAACCAGATGCAAGCGATTACCACAAAAGCTGGCATGCCAATGACAAAGATAACCACCATATAGTTTTTGTACCATGGTTGGCTGTCTTGATGCTTAAAGTTTGGTGCTGGACTAGACATAACATACCTATTAATCAGATATTCGCTTATAGATAACTGTTAAGGCTAACTATAAGTCGTATCAACGGATAAGCTGACAGCTAAATGCGGCCAGTTTATTGCCAAATGATTCACCCGTTAATCAATGATAAATAGCTTTAACTAATAATCAATAATTAACGCATGAGAGTTGTAAAATATATTCACCAAGCACACAAAGGCTTATTGCCCTTGCGTGGTAAAGATGTTTTGTTTGCTGACATTGTATTTACCATCTTCACTCTTCACCGTTAAGGTAACCGGTGTCTGACCAAATTCAATCACATCAGGGTCACCATAAATACTGACCGGCATATCAAAGCTTTCGCCAGCTTCTAACGGTACGTCGTTAAAACGTAGCTCTAAGCTTAGACCGTCTTGCGGCTCAAGACTTATCTTATAAGTATGAGCGTCTTGCGTTTTATTGGTTAGCTTAACGATATAGCTGTTCTCAATCATGCCTTGCTGATTCAATGAAGACAACTGGTTACGGTCACGGCGAATGTCAATCTCTAGCGGTACACGATCATTCAAGGCATAAATAACACCGCCACAAAGTACGGTCAGTAAGGTTAAGTAAGCAAAAAAGCGGGGGCGGAATAGGCGACTTGGTTCTTTTTCTACCAATTGACGCTCGGTGGTATAACGAATCAAGCCACGTGGGTAGCCGACTTTATCCATGACGTCATTACAGGCATCGACACAGGCGGCACACTGGATACAAGCGACTTGCAAGCCATCACGAATATCGATACCCGTCGGGCAGACCTGTACACACATCTGACATTCGATACAGTCGCCTAAATTCTCAGGGTTGGTGCCTTTTTTACGGGCGCCGCGAGGCTCACCGCGCTCATAATCGTAAGAAACGATTAACGTATCTTTATCAAACATCACACTTTGAAAACGACCATAAGGACAGATTTGAACACACATCTGCTCACGCATATAGCCTGCATTGACGTAGGTAGAGAAAGCAAAAATAAATATTGATACCCAAATCCACGTTGACCAATCAGGGAAAGGGATAAACCCTATCATCTGCCAATTTTGATACAACGCCTCTGTACCGGACACATAACTGACGAAAGTCGTGGCGGTAATCATCGAGAACACAAACCAAATAAAATATACCAAAAAACGCTTAAACGCTTTCTGTGCGCTCATCGGCTCTTTATCGAACTTGATACGCTTATTACGATCGCCAATGACCAGTTTTTCGACATATTGGAACATATGCGTCCAAATAGTCTGCGGGCAAGCATAGCCGCACCATACTCGTCCGGCGTAGACAGTCACCATAAACAGTGTAAAGGCGGCAATAAGCGCAAAGGCGGCAATAAAGTAAAAATCTTGCGTTAAAAAGGTCATGCCAAAAATATAATAGTGCTGTGACGGCACATCAAACCAGATTGCTTGCCGACCGTTATAGCGTAACCACGGTAAAATCAAAAATAACGCCAAAAATGCATACATACTAATAACACGGATATTTTGGTAAAATCCGGTAACAAATCTAGGGTGGATACGTTTTTTATTGGCGTTAAGATCGACCTCAACGACAGGGATTTTATTGGATGGTTGTGCTGACATAAACGTGCCTCTTTAAAAAAAGAATCAGTCTGCTGGCATGATGAACAAATACCATTAATCGTTAGGTATATGAGTGTGCGATGTTATCAATGTCAGTAAGTAGCGAAATATAATAAAAGCCAAAATCTGCGGGCTTAGCTACCAAATGAGCGATTGTAAATAATTGAGTTAAATATGCTTAAATGGATGATTCAATAGTGTTTCTAATAGATTGCTATTTTAGCATTCTCCCTACTATAAATGGGGTGAGAATGTTAAAAAGCAACATTTATATCATAACTATTGATAGACAAGTGGGTAACAGTAGTCACGAATAATCAATCCTAAAAATTTATTATTAATTAATGAAATTATAAATACGTTAATCCCATTAGTTAATAATAAGCAGAAGCTCTAAATAGAAATCAGAACCTAAAATGAGAAGCAAAACCTATAAATAACTAAAAAGGGAGGACTGCAATAACAGCCCTCCCTTTTTTAAACTTACTTTTACGATATAGCGACTGACTAAAAGTTATTAGTTAGTGGCGCTAGTTTCTGATGCGGCTGCTACCGTTGCTGCTTTAGGAGCAGTAGCAGAAACAGGTTGCGCTTTAGCAGGTTGAGCCGTTTTGTCTGATAGTGAATAAACATAGGCAGCAAGTAGCATAATACGCTCATTGCCCAGTTTGGTTTCCCATTCAGGCATTACGCCTGCACGACCATAACGCAAGGTTTCGCGGATAGTTTCGCGATCGCCGCCATATAACCAGATATTATCTGTTAAGTTTGGCGCGCCAGTAGAGGTCATGCCTTTAGCATCTGGACCATGACAAAGCACACAGTTAGTAGGCTCATTAAAGATGGCCTTACCTTGAGTCACTTTTGCTTTATCAAGCTCATAACCTGGTTGGTTACCAGAGATTGATAGCACATATTCAGCCACGGCACGAATACCATCTTCACCGATTTGATCACGCCATGCAGCCATACCACCGATACGACCATTATGTAGTGTGGTTAAGATGTTTGACGCTTCGCCACCATATAACCAATCATTATCCGTTAAGTTTGGATAGCCTAGTGCACCTTTAGCATTAGAGCCATGACAGACCGCACAGTTCTGTAAGAACAGACGACTACCAACTTTTAACGCATTCGGGTTTTCTGAAAGCTTTTCTACGTATGGCGCAAGTTCAGCGATTTTCTCATCAATCTCAGTTTGCAAATTGGCAGGCGGTGTTTCACTGCGACGCATCGTTGCTTGCATCTCAGAAAGCGTTGCTAAGGTTTTAGTTGCACCGCTCGCATCGGCTTTGGCCAAAATGTTTTGCTCAAAGTTATCGGTAAATACTTTGTTATTACTTTCAAGTTCGCTGTTCAACTCATTATGAGAAGTCCATGGCACAGTTTTACCATCTACTTCTACGGTTGTAATACCTTCCCACTTTGATGGAAAGATGGCAGGGAATAACACCCAATAGGCGACACCCCAAATGATTGAGCCAAAAAATATCACTAACCACCATTTAGGTAGTGGTTTATCGTATTCCTGAATACCATCGTAGGTGTGGCCTGTGGTACCGTCTTCTTCTACTTCTGGCTTGTACTTTAAAACCATTAGCAAAACACCGAGGATACCCGCCCAACACATAATACTTAGTATGGTGATCCAAGAACTCCAAAAAAATGTCATCGTTTATCCTTATTGCGCTGCTCTTCAGACAAAGATTCGATATCTTCGTCATCAAGCGCAAGTTGTGCATCTTCTTCGAAGCGTTTTTTGTTTTTTGGCGAATACGCCCACCATGCAACGCCTACGAAGGCAATAAAGGCAGAAACGGTCGCAATTGTTTGTAATTCACCAATACCCATTAGCGCTGTCCTTCCATCGCGGTACCTAATTGCTGTAAGTAGGCAACCAAAGCATCAAGCTCAGTGGCACCAAGTACAGCATCTGGCGCTCCTTCGATATCTTCTTCAGTATAAGGCACACCGAAGCGATCGCGGAATAGACGCATTTTGGTTTGAACGTTAGTACCATTAACTTCATTGGTTGCAAGCCAAGGGAAGCCAGGCATTACTGACTCAGGTACTAAAGAACGTGGCGCAATCAGATGCTGTTTTTGCCAATCTTCAGAATAGCGTCCACCGACACGTGCAAGGTCAGGACCCGTACGTTTTGAGCCCCATAAGAATGGGTGATCCCACGTTGATTCAGCGGCGCGTGAGTATGGTCCATAACGTTCAACTTCAGCACGTAGCGGACGAATCATTTGCGTATGACAAACGTGGCAACCTTCACGGATATAAATATCACGACCTTCAAACTCAAGCGCCGTCCATG
The DNA here is from genome assembly GCF_904846175.1 of Psychrobacter immobilis. GTDB lineage: Bacteria > Pseudomonadota > Gammaproteobacteria > Pseudomonadales > Moraxellaceae > Psychrobacter > Psychrobacter immobilis_E. Next base: position 139,957 of record NZ_CAJGZM010000002.1, read on the forward strand.
GCTCCATAGCAGGTAGGGGAGCGTTCACCCCACCTTCTTCAGGACCCTTGTTATCATAAATCAGCGGTACGATTTCAACAAGTGTTGCAAAGCTGATCGCGATAACGATAAAGATAACCAACAAGCCTGTATTTTTTTCAATAATTTCATGCGGTGTACCAGACATGATCGCTCCTTATACGTTAGCTGCCGAAGGTTTATCAACACTAGGTTCATGATCAGTAGGATCTGCGATACTGACAGGCTTACCTTCTGGCATCTTAAGTGTTTTATAAACGTTATATGCCATGACAAACATACCCGATACATACAATAGGCCACCAAAAGCACGACCAATATATGGGAAATGTGAGAACTCAACCGTATCAACGAAGCTGTATACCAATGTACCGTCTGGATTGGTTGCAAGCCACATCATGCCTTGGCCAATACCTGAAATCCACATAGAGACGATATAGAAGATAGTACCCGCTGTTGCTAACCAGAAATGCGTGGTGATTAAGCTGATAGAATACATTTTTGGTTTGTTATAAATACGTGGTAACAGTACATATAGCGAACCAATGGTAATCATACCGACCCAACCAAGCGCACCTGAGTGTACGTGACCTACTGTCCAGTCCGTGTTATGAGATAAGGCGTTGACTGTCTTAATAGACATCATCGGACCTTCAAACGTCGACATCGCATAGAACGACAATGCCACAATCATAAAGCGAATGATTGGATCGGTACGTAGCTTATCCCAACTGCCTGATAGCGTTAGGACGCCGTTAATCATACCACCCCAAGATGGAGCAAATAGGATGATTGAGAACACCATTGCAAGTGACTGCGTCCAATCTGGAAGCGCTGAATAATGCAAATGGTGACCACCAGCCCACATATATGAAGCAATCAATGCCCAAAAGTGAACGATAGACAAACGGTAAGAATAAATAGGACGACCAATCTGTACCGGAACGAAGTAATACATCATTCCAAGGAAAGCTGCCGTCAAGTAGAAACCTACCGCATTATGCCCGTACCACCACTGCACCATCGCATCGGTTGCACCGCCAAATAATGAGTAAGATTTAAATGCACTAACAGGGATGGCCATACTGTTTACGATATGCAGCAGTGCAATCGTAATAATAAAAGCAGCAAAGAACCAGTTAGCCACATAAATATGTGAGGTTTTACGTTTGATGAGCGTACCAAAGAACACGATGGCGTAAGAGATCCACACCAAAGCAATCAAGATATCGATTGGCCACTCAAGCTCAGCATATTCCTTAGTCGAAGTCAGACCTAAAGGAAGGGTAATGACTGCTGATACAATAACCGCTTGCCAACCCCAAAAGGTAAACCAAGCTAAATAAGGGGCAAATAGCCTCGTTTTACACGTACGTTGAACAATATAGTATGACGTCGCGAACAAGGCACAACCGCCAAACGCGAAAATAACCGCGTTGGTATGTAGCGGTCTTAGACGACTGAAAGTCAGCCATGGAATGTCAAAGTTTAGTGCTGGCCATGCTAACTGTGAAGCAATGAACACACCAATACTCATGCCGACGATGCCCCATATCACGGCCATTATCGTAAAGAATCTTACGACAGTGATTTCATATTCACGGTCAACTGGGGCGACTGCTGTGTTTTGTAAACTCATTGGATGATTCCTTTACAGCCCGAATTATCAACAGAATTAACTAACTCTCCGCGGCATCTGTCCTATAGAAATCTATAAGTAGATAATGATTGCGGTACATGCTGTTTTTTGACTACTCTTATCATTCTTACATTATTAACTATCAAGCTAAGCTTTCGCTAGTAATCAGCTGTCGCTGATGAGTAGAGGACGGCGATAAAAACGCACTGCGCTCACAGCTAGTCGATAGTAGGATTGTTAATAAACGGTCAGATTTAATAAGAAAATGCGCCTTCCTTGAGCATCAAGCATCTATTGAGGCTGAGTATGTATCTTAATTATTACTACTAATAGTAGTATGAACGAAGATAAATACTAATATTCAACGGATGATAAAAAGCTTATACACCATTGATGTATGCTAGCGGCGGCTGACAAAAACACATGTTTACGTAATGTTTAGTTAAAACTCCCGACTCTGTTTAAGGGTATTGTAACGCAAACCTAATCAAATATCATCAGAACTATGCGCCAAAATACAAACTCTTTGGTAAAAATTTTAGCAAACAACTTATTATTGCTGCGTTGTTCCTCTATTTTATACCCAATCTTCATACTATTCTAGGGTTGAAAAAATATACTGCTAGCAAGCTCAAAAAACAAATTGTTACGAAGGTTTTGTAACAATTGCAGCCTTAGTGCTACAAATAGGTTTTACTTATTATCAAGTCGCATCTTATAATGACACTTAGCATGATGAGTCATAAAGTGCTTTTGGCATTAATGTTAGTGACACTTTTAACCATTTAAATAGCGGTTAGGCTAGAGCGCTACACAGCAACAGCCTACCATAATAAGTATTAGGGATAATAATATGGCAGTTTTTTTGACAGATGAGTGGTTTGAGCAAGTTGAACAAATGGGCAACGAAGCCGGTGAATTAAATTTACCACCAGCATTGGCTAATATGATCGTTAACCTAAAGGTATCTGACACAGAACAAGATATTGAAGCGAGTTTCGCAGATGGTTTGTTACATCGTGGGCTAAATGACGCAGCGACGACCACCTTGTTGCTTGATCGCAGCATCTTGCAATCAATCATCACCGATTTTGATACCAATGAAATCATGGGTGCATTTATGGGTGGTAAGATTCGTGTCGAAGGCGATATGTCACAATTAATGGCCGTACAAACGGCGCGCCCAAGTGCTGAGCAAAAAGAGCTTTACAGTAATATTAAATCAATGACCACGATGGCTTAATGGTCTGCTTTTCATTTTTATATAAATAACATTGAACACAAAAAAGCCCTTAATACATATTAAGGGCTTTTTTGGCGAAGAATTTAACAGTAAAGTAATTTCTGAATTAACTGGCTTTTGAGTGTTGCGCGCTGGCTTGCGATTTTTGATTTTCTTTATAAATCGCCGCTTGTAGCCAGATATTGGCTTGTACATAGTCATGCACTTGAATAGCAGCAGTCGTTGAGGTTTTAGGTGCGCCAATACGAATCACAAACGGGTCAGCATCTTGCTCGCGCAGTACCACTACATCAAATAAGATAATGGCTTGACTATTAAATACCGTTTCTTGCTTACCAAGCACCTGACCTTGGCACCAAGCTTCATCTTCTTGTCCTAAGGTGTCACCAAACAGGTAAGCACACATATGACCGAGATTAATCTCGACGGGTGCCATTTGCTCTTTGGTCTCTGGTTGCCATGCTTTGATTTGCTCTTGTAAATCATCAGGCATTTTTCCATCATTGGCTGCGACAATGTCGTTAAAAGCACGATGATAGCGAATGGCCTCTTGGTCTTCGACCATAATCACCTCGTCTTGTTCGCTCAGCTTAATCTCATGCGCCCAAGCACTAAAATTCACATAATACGCCATATCCTGCTGATATAAATGACGGTTAGCGGTATAAAGCTGGTCGAAAGCATAGATGATACTGCCATCAGCGGTGCGTAAGCGCAAGACCGCATCATGGGTATTGTCATTGACAATCATACGCTCGATTTTGCACGTCAATCCATACGGGCTATCGACACAAGGGTAAGCATTGATAAAACATTCAGGCTTGCCATCTTTCATCGCCAGCACCTGATTGATATGACAAGGCTGGTCTTCAGATAAGAGTAAGCAACTGTCTTTTGCAGAACTGACATTACTATTGAGACCTTTTGGCATGGCCGCTTTTTCAATCATCTTTTGTAGCCATTCTGGCACGTCTTGACTCATGTCATCGGTCAAAATGCGCCAATGATCGGCGTGGCCGGCAGACTGCTCGTCAGTTAGGGTGATTTTGATAGGGGATTGGATGTTTTTATATTGATAATTAATGGTCATGAATATACTCAAACTTAAGTCAGCCATGAGGTTTGGGTCTAAAACTGTGATTGCTGACCATTATCCAATATATGAGCGGATTGGTTTATGATAACCAGCAATGTCGTCAGTAAAGAGGCAACAAACAACAATGAGGGGTTAATGACAATTGTCCTTAGCATACAATATATAGGTATAGACGCAACTAATAGCAAGCCCCTCATGAAAAATAATGCTAAAAGTTAAGTTTTTGTTAAAAAATACCGGCAGTTTGCGCTAATGACTGGCACATATAAGTCAAATTGTGTCAAACTAGCTCCCTTTTGACAGCAGCATTTTGCTGGTCATAACCCCTGTTTTTGTGTTCGATTGATATGTTTTTGCGGCAAGTGCTTTGTTAAGCGTAATGCTACGAGGCGGTTGTTGCATCTGATTTTATAACATAAATAAAGTCGCACGTGGATAAGATAAAGAGTTTGAATATGTTTCGTCCTTTAGCGTTATTTATCGGCTTACGGTACACCCGAGCAGAGCGTAGTAATGGCTTTATCTCCTTTATATCGCTGATCTCAATGATTGGTCTGACGCTTGGCGTGGCGGTATTGATTACGGTGCTATCGGTCATGAATGGTTTTGATCGTGAGTTAAAGACTCGTATTTTGGGTATGGTGCCGCAAGCGACTGTCACTTCGACTGAGATTATCGGTGATTGGAAGCAGGTGGCAGATAAGATCAAAGAAGACCCAGAAGTCGCCGCCGTTGCGCCTTTTATCCAGCTGCAAGGTATGCTGACCTCCAACGGTCAAGTAGCTGGGATTATGGTCACCGGTGTTGATCCTGAATACGAAAAGAACGTCTCTATCATCAACGAGCATATGGTAGAAGGCAGTATTGATACGCTGCAAAACGGCGAATTCAGTATTGTGCTTGGCGAAGAGATGGTACAGTCTTTGGGGCTGCGCTTAGGCGATAAAGTGACGTTGGTGCTACCAGAAGCCTCGCCATCACCAGCGGGCGTGATACCGCGCTTTAAGCGTTTTACCTTGACAGGTATCTTTACCATCAGTCCAGAAGTAGATAGCCTAATGGCGTTTATTCCGATGGGTGATGCGGCAAAATTACTGCGTCTGCCAGAGGGCGCGCAGGGTATCCGCATGAAGCTTGATGATATCTTTAACGCACCGATGGCCGCCCAAAGAGCTGCTGCCATTGCTCCTGAGCAATTATATCCTAGCGATTGGACCCAAACGCACGGCAATCTGTTTGGTGCTATTCAAATGGAAAAAGCCATGGTCGGCTTGCTTTTATTCTTAATTATTTTAGTTGCGGCTTTTAATATTGTCTCAAGTCTGGTCATGCTAGTGACCGACAAAAAAGCCGATATCGCCATTTTAAAAACCTTTGGCGCCTCACCGCGTTTGATTACTCATGTCTTTATGGTACAGGGTGTGGTTATTGGTTTTATCGGTACGATTGCGGGTACGATACTGGGCGTGATATTTGCCCTGACCGTCAGTGACATTTTGGGCTTTATCAATAATAGCTTTGGTTTAAATTTATTTGATGCTTACTTTGTCAACTATCTGCCATCACAGTTGCGTTTGACCGATGTGGTGCTGATTACCAGTGCGTCATTTGTATTGAGCTTTTTGGCGACCATTTATCCAGCACGCCGAGCGGCTAAAATTCAGCCCGCTCAAACGCTACGTTACGAGTAATCTACAGGCGTTAATGCCATGATAAATACAATAAAGGAAGCGCTATGTCTGCGATTTTAAAAGCGACCAATATTAATAAGATTTACGATGAAGGGGCGGTGAGTACCCAAGTATTGACAGGTTTAGATTTGACCGTCAATGCCGGTGAGCGCATTGCGATTGTTGGTACCAGTGGTTCAGGAAAAAGCACCTTATTGCATTTGCTCGGCGGACTTGATACGCCAACCAGCGGTGAGGTGTGGCTACACGGACAGCTGCTAAATACGATGAATGAAACTGAGCGCGGCGCGATGCGCAATAAGCACTTAGGATTTATTTATCAGTTTCACCATCTATTGGCGGAATTTACTGCGGTTGAAAACGTCGCTATGCCGCTATTGATGCGTCCAAAAATGTCGACCACAGAAGCGCGCCAACAAGCTATCGATATTTTAAACAGTGTTGGTCTAGAGCATCGCTTGGCACACAGGCCGGGTGAGCTATCAGGTGGTGAGCGTCAGCGTGTGGCGATTGCCCGTGCGCTGGTGACCAAGCCTTCGCTTATCTTGGCAGATGAGCCAACGGGTAACTTGGATTATGACAATGCCCAAAGCGTGTTTGGCCTGTTATCAGAGCTACAAAGTACCATGCAAACAGCGCTATTAATGGTGACGCATGACCGTAGCTTAGCGGCGCTTGCTGATCGTCAGCTACTCTTGCGTAATGGTCATTGGGAAGATTATTAAACCTTTATCTTTAATATTTCGTTTTTAATAATATTTTTAACCGTTTCTTCTAAAAGTTGCATGATTACCGTTACTTAGCGGTAGCATGATACGGTTGGACTTTTTATAAAAGCTGCTCATAAAAAATGCGAAAAAAGAGAGGCTGCATCTAGCAGCCTTAACTAATGAATAAAGCCATAAATAAGGATTGATAAGATGGATAAAGATGACGACCCAATTGAAGCGTTTGGCAGTATCGAAGAAGGCAACGAGCCATTAAAGCCTTATATGGATGCGACGCTGTTTGACACCATTGATAAACAGGCACAAATAGAGTTGCTCACGCCCGTTTTTGACTCGATTACTTTAGCGGGTGCGGATTACGATTTAAAAGCGCAGGACAGTGCAACCGGCAAGCGCTATACGCTGCTGAAAGATGAAAAAGTGATTGATATTTTTGTGATGGATACTAATCTTACTGATAATGTTCTCAATGCTATTGAAAAGCATAAAGAGCAAGAAGATGAGCTATAACGTTGCGTAAAAAATAGGCGCTTTCTGTTTTTTTTCAATAAGACTGTTTTTATAATAAGACTGCTTTTTAACGAATAGTTATTAATAATAGAAATCTACTAACGCTTGGTTAATTTATCAGAAGGCTTTTTCTGACGTTTTTGCCAACTGGTGACGGTTTTATAGCGCCAAATTGCTTTAAATGCTAAGCCGCATACGATGCTGCTGATAATAGCTAAAATTGTCAACCCTAAACAAAATGCAGCGATTGATACCGTACCTTTATAAGTAATAAAGGGGTTGGCACCATCTGATAATGCCCATAGGCTAAAATCCGCAATCATCCTGCCGATAAGTCGCAAGCTAATCATTGGTACATCAAGGATTTTGGCACCAATATAATAGCCAGCATAAAAGACTGGCAAGCTGGTTACTGGATTGGTAATCCACGTTAAACCGAGCGCCATCGGTACATTGGCACGGAAAATGAGCGCACCGATTAATGCCAGTAACATCTGTCCTGGTAGCGGAAAAAATGCGCTAAGCACGCCTATATAAACCGCTTTATTTAAACTGTGGCGATTAAAATGCCATAAACGCGGGTCGGCAAGTTGCGGCGCAAACCATTTTAATGTGCGGCTGGCTAAGATTTTTTCAGGAGTGGGAAGTAGGTCTTTTAGACGTTTATTTGGCACAGAATTGCCTTTACTCGTTATCTGCAGCCCGCTCAAATATATTGCTAGGCTGTTATGCAGTGATATTATTAATAAAAAATACAGATAAGAATGTTATCAGAAAAGCAGGAGGATAATGTTGGATAATCATCGTCGCAATATTTCTGCTCAGTATAGGGTAATAGTAGAATAAATGCCATCGCCTGACGCTAGTGTCTACTATTAAGACTAAAGTCAGTCGTCATCTAAACAGAGTATCAAGCAAGGAATGCTGGTGTACTGGTTACTTGGTAGCTTAATAATCATCGTTATGATGGGCGTTTTGGCCGTTGCTGATAGTATGACACTGCCTGTTAGTCCGTTATTAGCAGACCTCAGCGCTGCTACGATATTGCCGCTATTATTAACGATACTTACTATTGTCTTATTAGTCGTCAGTCAACGTCGTTTTTCATTTCCTCATTCCTTTAACGTCAAAATACCTCTTGCTCAAAATGCTTCTCTAAATTCTACAACAACCTCATCTTATAACTTGTCACTACTGTCTAAATGTATCCGCTATTTCTTATTGGCAGGATTATCGTTGGTGCTGATTATAGGTAGTGGGCTGCTCGCTTTAATGAGCCATCAGGAGGCGCAAAATAGCGCCATAAAGCAACCTTTGCGTGTACAAGCGCTAGTTAGTATCGAAGGAATAAGCGATAGTGTCTATGATATTACAAGCGATAGTGGCTATCGACAGGTCGCCACCATCAGTCAAATATCACCGTTATTGTCTGAATTGACAGCGCAGGATTTGGACAAGTTGACGGCACAATACGCTGCCAATTATAGAGAAGCTCTGGATAATAGCCTAAGCAATAATAGAGAAAATAAAGATGATTTGAGCGGAGATAGTGCTGAAACTTTTGCAGGATTTGATAAAACTGAATACCGTGTATTGCTAAACGCCTACCCAAAAAAGCCAAAGCCTAAAAAACCTTCTAAAAAAAGTAATGAGAAGCAATCGCAGACTATAGACTTAAATCATCTGCAGCCCAGTGATCAGTTATTGATGACCTTGACGCTAGCACCACTTGCTAACTCTGAGCAAGCAATAAATAATCCAACGGGATTTGATAGTTATCGGTGGTTACGAGGGCGGCATATCGATGGGGTCGCTAATATATTAGCGACCAGTACTGCAACTATTCCCTTTAATTATTCAGCGACATCATCTAAAGCTGACGATTCTTATCTACAACGTTTTCGTACCGTTATCGACCAAGGACGTTGGCAGCTGCGCCAACACTTTTATCAAGATTGGACCGCACAAACCACAGAAGAGCAGCAAGCAAAAGCAGTGACTTTGAGTTTACTGACCGGTGATCGCAGTTTAATCAATCGCGATACCAAAGATTTATATCAGCTGGCCGGTATTTCTCATTTATTGGCTATCTCAGGGACGCATGTTTTATTTTTAGCGATTGTGTTAGCGGGATTGGCGGTCTCATTGCTGAATCGTTTTTTTTCATCTCTATATCGTTATATTCCGCGCTGGCAAGTGCGCTGGTGGGTCATGATTAGCGCGGCTTTTATTTATGCCTTATTTACAGGGTTTGATGTGCCTGCTGCGCGTACGGCATGGATGTTATTAGCGATAGGGTTGATACGTCTGACACTACTACCGATTAGTACCATGCGTATATTGTTGGCGCTGGCAGTATTGATGGCATGGCTTGACCCGTACGTCTTGTGGCAGGCAGGTTATTGGCTGTCTTTTATAGCGGTGGCGCTATTGTTAAAATATGAGGATAGCTCAGTACAGTCGAGTCAAGCAGAATTCACCCAGCTAACGGTTTTTAGTTATGATGATAATACAAGCAAGCATATGCTTAAAAGCATGGCGCTTGGCTTTAAAAGACTGTTTAAGTTACAGTTTTGGCTATTTATCGCGCTGTTGCCCATTACCTTGTTATTGTTTGGCAAGGCTTCACTGTTAGGGCTTGTCGTCAACCTATTTGCCATTGGTTTATTTGGCTGGGTGATTGTACCGCTGAATCTACTAGCGGGGCTTTGCTATCTTATCTTGCCCACGTTAGCAGATGCTATTTGGACGCTAGTGATTGCCATCGTTGCTTATTTACACGAGCTAATCACGTGGCTGACAGCATTACCTATATTCTCAGGCGCATGGCTCTATACGCCAGTCAATACGGCTATTTTATTGATGGTTTCATTGGCTATGTTGCCGTGGTTATTGCCTCGCGGGCTTATCAGTCGTTGGCTCGCGCTACCGCCGCTAACACTGCTGGTTATGACGGTATATGCCAATCAGCAGTCGTTAACTATGATACCAACTCTCTATATTTTACCGACGGGTGACCAATATATGAGTGCGGTTTTGCTGCAATATCCTGTGCTAACCAATGAAAATTCGTATAAAGATAATAATAAAGACGCATCCGCTAAAAGGGTAAATAAGAAAAATGTCAGTTGGTTGTTTCTAGCCGATCATAGACCTAATGGTATCCGTACGATGCCAAGTACGCTAACGGCTGATAAGCTTTCCGCGACGCTAGAGCAGCAACTACACAGCTTATCCATTAAGCGCTTAGAAGGTATCGTGGTGCAAAGTAGTAGCGCTGCATTGAGTGCTAAATTGTCAACATCATCGACAGGTTCGACTAACAACAGCAAGACATTTAAGACCGCTACTTCTAAGACAGATAACTCTAATCCGAGCAATGCTGAATTACTACCAATGACAGTAGCGCAACTAAGTCAACGTTTCCCAACGGCTCAATATTGGCAAGCAGGGCGTAGTGAGCGCTGGCCTGAGCTTCAGCGCGCTTATCAAACCACCAGTCAAGCTAAAACTCATGTAACCATCAGCGCCCAAGGTTGTGAGCAAGGTAAGATCTGGCAACTTACAAATGGTGATTTAACTTTGCAAGCCATAACAGGTTGGAGCAAAATAAACGATGCCAGTGTGTGGGATTGTACACTTGCTATTGATAGTGGATTGCCTATTCAAGTGATAAATTATAATGCGGCTGAGCCACTAAAATCATTACCTGCTAATATACAAACGCTTCAGTCCGATATAGAAGCGCCACCTTCTCAAACTAAAAATCCTCAATCACGCTTGATTCTGAATGCCGATACGCATCCGCGCGTTTGGCAAATGTGGTCGTTATTATGTGCGATTGAACCGAATGCTAAAAATGACACTTTAAACAACGCATTAAACAATACCTTAGATGATGCCATAAATAGCACGACATGGCTTGGACGCAGCACTTCGCATATATCTGCAGATGTAATAAGTGAGCAACAAATCCATGAGATAATCACTTACGATAATAAGCCACTAGATGCCACTTTATCTTTTAATACTGATAGTAAGGATTAACCTTAGGCTTTACCTTAATAGTGTTATTCTTATAAAATGCCTTGCTTATAAGGTGTCGCTCTTATAAAGGTGTCGCCCTTATAATATCAAGCTATTTCACAGTTCTGCTATTGAACCATGAGGGAAATGGCACCATACTTAGTAGCTTATTTAACTTGTATGAAAGCACTACAAAACACACTTCTATAAGTAAATATGCTTATTGCGGTTGTATTAAGTTTTTGCTCGATTGAGTTTTAAGACCCTCTCTTTTATCGTTTTATATTGTTTCTGACTTAGGAAGTTATATGCCCAACTGGCCACCAGACCCTAACAAACGTCCTGACAACTCGGCAAATCAGCCAACGCCCCTGCAGCAGTCAAATCAGCCAAGCGGACAAGAGTGGCGACTGATTGAAAATACGTTATTGGCCAGTGTGGTTGAGCAGCGCCGCGCCCGTCGCTGGAGTATTTTCTTTAAGCTATTGACCTTTGGTTATATCTTATTGATATTTTTAACCCTTGGTCGCGGTTGCAGCACTAAAACACCAACCAGTCTCGATGGCGTAGATACCAGCAAGCCGCATTTGGCAGTGGTTGAAATCCAGGGGACGATTAGTAGTGGTGATGCCGCCAATGCTTATGATGTCAATGAAGCCTTGACGCGTGCCTTTAAAAACAGCAATGCCAAAGCGGTGGCGCTCGATATTAATTCACCTGGTGGCTCGCCGGTACAGTCTGATGAAATTTGGCAGACGATGATGGATTTACGTAAAGAATATCCTGATAAAAAACTCTACGCGGTGATTGGTGATATGGGTGCTTCTGGCGCTTATTATATTGCCTCGGCAGCGGATGAGATTTATGTCAATCCATCAAGCTTGGTTGGTTCGATTGGTGTGATTATGCCAAGCTATAATATCGAAGGCTTAATGGATAAATTCGGTGTTGAAGACCGTACTATTACCGCAGGCGAGTATAAAGATATCTTAAGCTTGTCACGTCCGCTTACTGCTTATGAAGAGCAGCACGTCGAAAAAGTGTTGAATAATACTCATAAGCACTTTATCAATGCGGTCAAACAAGGTCGCGGTGATCGTCTGAAAAACCCTGAGGAAAACAAACTGTTTTCAGGGCTGTTTTGGACCGGCGAGCAGTCTATTGAGCTTGGTTTAGCAGACAAAAAGGGCAGTATCTCAAGTTTAGAGAAGCAGCTTAAGCTTAAAAATGTGGTCAATTACACGCCAACTGATCCATTTAGTTTATTTATGGATCGCTTCGCCGTTAAGTTAGGTGCAGGCCTTGGTTCAAGCATCAAGCTTGATGTGTTACCACAAGAAGAGGGTAATGCGCAGATGCGCTAAGCCCTTTATATTTTAGATTTAATGTGTATGATTGTTAAGGCTGAGTATAGGATTATACTCAGCCTTAATTGTATATAAATTTAGATTCTTATAATAACTATTCCAAACAACTGTTTAAATCACTATTTAAATTACTGAGAGCCTGTCATGAGTGCCATTAATTTACAGACCTTTGCGTCATTACCCAAATCTAAAATAACCCAAAAACCGGTCATTCATTTTGCTCATGCCAATGGTATGCCAAGTGCTGTTTATGCGCCGTTTTTTGCAGCGCTTACTGAATTTTTTACCATTGAATATATTCCAATGTTGGGTAATACGCCCGATTATCCAGTAGATGATCATTGGAAGAGCCTGACGCAGCAGATTATTGATAGTGTGGAACGTACCTGTGAGCAGCATGGCGTTAGTCAGGTGGTGGGTGTCGGTCATTCGCTTGGTGCGATGTGTACTATGCAGGCGTTATACCGTGCGCCAGAAATCTTTGCGCAAGCGGTGCTGATGGATCCACCTTGGATTTATGGCAAAGTCAGCTTGCTATGGCATTTGGCTAAAACCGCAGATAGATTACCGCTAATGAATAATCGTTTGATGGATAAACTGTCGCCAGCGGGCGTGTCTAAGCATCGCCGTGATGTTTGGGATAGCCGCGAAGATGCCTATGATAAGCTGCGTCATAAAGGGTTTTTTAAAGACTTCGATGAGCGTAGTTTTGATGGCTATATCGAGCATGGTTTACATGAGCGTGCTGATGGAAAGGTAACACTGGCCATTCCTAAAGCCAGCGAAGTTGAGGTTTTTCGTACCAACCCGTCATGGTATTGGCTAACCCCAAACCGTGCGCCTAAGCCGCCAGTGACACTCATCATTGGTGAAGACAGTATATTTCTTAAACGCCGATTTCCGCAGCAAATCAAATCACGCCTTAATATCGATTACGAAACCCATGCAGGTGGTCATATGTTCCCACTTGAGCACCCAGAGTCTGTGGCGCTGCAAGCGCTTGAGCTTATCAAACAGCAGTTGCCAAAGCAAACTGATGCTTATTAGTGCTAGAGCTGATAATAAATGTAATATGGACAGCTCGTACACCCTTTTGAGTGATACTTTATGCTAAAAGACGCGAACCCTGCACCTGCTATGACCCCATCTTTTATGACTACAGCAGCTAAGCCTACAGCGCTATTTTCACGCTTGGGTGCGCTGCTGTTGGTCATAGGCATGGTAGTGACATTTTTTATCAGTCAATTAATCGGTGTATATATCGCCGGCAAACTAGTATTGCCCGCCGCTAAAAATGCAACCATGGGCGATATTTTCTTTTTTGGTAGTAACGATGGCACGGTGGTCAGTCTTTCTATCATTATTGGTTGTGTATTATTGGTAGCAATCAGTGTCTTGTTGATTCGTGTGAGAGGCGGGAATGTACGGCAGTATCTGGCATTAAAGTCATTTTCATGGACAGTCGGTGTTGGCATGCTAGGACTGTTGCTTATATTTATGATTGGCAGTCAGGCATTGACTTATTTACTTAATGAATCGCCACTGGTTTTTGTCGACCCTTTATATCAGTCTGTGAGCTCAGTATGGCTATTGATATTTGCAATGGTGATTGTCGCGCCAATTTATGAAGAGCTTATATTTCGTGGATTGTTGTGGTCGGCTATCGCAGAGCAATTCTCGGACGCAATCTATGCGGAGCATCGCGGGGCAGTCATCGCTAGCTTAGTGACAAGCGTGATATTTGCAGTGATTCATTTGCAATATGGACTTTATGAGATTAGTACCATTGTGGTGCTGGCATTAATATTTTGCTACGCGCGTATTAAGTCGGGATCGCTAGTGCTGCCGATGTTGCTACATATCATTAATAATGGGGCAGCCATGTGGCAGTATTTAGCACAAGTTGCATAAATGCTTAACTATAAACGGCTAACGGCTAACGGCTAACGGCTAACGGCTAACGGCTAATTAGTGAGTGTTTGCATCAATTAGCCGCTACTTTATGCGAGAAGGGTAGTTACTTATTTTCATGCCTCTGGATTTAAGGCTAAGACTTCAGCAGCGGCTTGTTTAATATCGTCAATCGTCAATTGCGGTTTTCCGCTCAATGCCTGTCGCCACTTTCGTGCGCCTATCAAACCTTGGAACAACCCTAAATAATGCCGCGTCATCGTTGGTAGCGCTTCACCTTTAGCGACTTGTTCTTCTAAATAAGGATATAGCTTCGCTAAAATATCTGAGCGCTTAGGACTCGGCGCACCCCATAAACTATTGGCTTCTGCCAATAAGTACGGGTTATGATAAAACGCCCGTCCAATCATCACCCCATCGATATGCTGCAAATGCGCTTTAATATCAGCAACCGTCTCGATACCGCCATTAATTTCGATATCAAGCGCCGGGAAGTCTTGTTTTAAACGATACACATCGTCATAGCGTAATGGGGGTATTTCACGATTTTGCTTCGGGCTCAAGCCCTGTAGCCATGCCGTACGCGCATGAACAATAAAGCGCGTACAACCTGCTGCTGCTACTTTTTCTACGAAATCTACCATAAACTCGTAACTGTCAAAATCATCAATTCCAATACGATGCTTGACGGTCACCGGAATATCGACCGCCGCTTGCATATGTTTGACTAAATCGGCAACCGTGTGTGGCTCCGCCATGAGGCAAGCGCCAATCTTATTATGTTGGACGCGATCAGAGGGACAACCAACGTTGATATTGACCTCATCATAACCATGCTGCTGCGCAAATTCAGCGCATTGGGTCATCTCGCTAATATCTGCGCCGCCCAGTTGTAGCACCAGCGGATGTTCAAGCGCATCAAAGCGCAGATGCCGCGCGCGATTGCCATGTATCAGCGCACCGGTGCTAATCATCTCGGTATAAAGATAAACGTACGGATTAAACAGCCGTGCAAAGTAGCGATAATCTGTCGTCGTCCAATCGATCATGGGCGCAACAGAGAGTCGTTTGTTGGTCATATCAACCATTAGAGTTAAGCCTCGTTATTAAACATGCATAATTTTCAGTGCATTTTTAAGTACAGTTAAAGTGATAATAGATAAAGCGCCATGGTTTATATGTCCATGACGCCTTTTTTTTATCACTTTATCTATATAGATTAAATAGTAAAAAAATCAATGCAATAGCGAAATAGAGATAAATTGAATAGTGGTCACATTAAACAGCTATTCTCTAAATTACCTCATCAATTTTTTTGAATTCGGGCAAATTATAAAAATAAATGCCCATGATGATACCAATAAAGCCGATAAAGGCGATATACAGGGCGGGCGAAAAACTGATATATAAAGTCGCATAACCAAGCCCAAAAGGTACTAAGACTCCGACTATACCATAGGCGACATTATAACAAAGCGCCATGCCGGTAAGTCGCACATTGGTTGGAAATAATTGCACCAAGATTGCCGGTACCATGCCAACAATACCAGAGCAAAACCCTAACAGCGCATACATGATAAGAATATAATCGCCACTTGCTTGCAGATGATAAAAGAAGGCAAACATCTGCGCAATCAATAAAGTAGAGCCAATTGCCAACACTTTCCCGAAGTTTTGATGATTGGAGATAAGACCATAAAATACACAGCCAAAAATCATAAATACAATGCCTAGACTGTGTGAAAATCGAAATAAATCATTGTCTAAAGTAAAGCGCAACTCAATTAAATCAGGTAATAACAGGACGATAACGGTTGTGACACTCGATATAATAAGGGTAAGAAGCAAGCCGATAAAAATAGAATGCTTACAATGCTTAAAGAGTAAGGTAAAGGGCTTAGCAATATAATCACTTGGTTTTGAGGCTTTCATGGCAATGAAAAAAGGCGATTCGTCTATCCAGCGCCATGCCAATAGTGGCAAAACGCTGAGTATCGCTGCGGCAAAAAATGGTACTCGCCAGCCATAGTCAGCCAATTGTTCTGTGGTCATGGAGTTGGTCAGCCAAAGAAAAAAGGCGTTAGAGAATAGGACACCGACAAAAAAGCTGGCGGTCACATAGCTACAGGCAATTGATAAATATTGACGCGGCACGTGTTCTGAGACAAAAACCCAAGCCAGTGGCACAAAAAGCCCAAAAGCCATCCCTTGTATCAGGCGTAAGATAATAAATAACGCTGGCGCAAACAAGCCCCATTGAGCATAAGCAGGCAAACAGGCCATCGCCAGTAAGCTAGCTGCGGTCACCAAGATACTGATTAATAGTATCGGTTTACGACCTTTGCTGTCCCCATAGCGCCCGAAGATAACGCCACCAAATGGACGGGCCAAATAACCAATGGCAAACAGCCCCAGCCCTTGTATTTTCGCCATCGCCGCGCTGGTATTAGCAGGGAAAAAGGCGGCTGCAATGATATCTGCGAGATATAAATAAATCAAAAAATCAAAAAACGCGACTGCGCTGCTAAAGCAGATAAATAGTACGGCATTTCTATCTTTGGAAGACATTAGTGCATATTGAGAACGAGAAGGCATAATAAATCAAGCACCACATAAAGAAGAGTTTATCAAGACGGTTATTATCTAGATAACCGACTATAGTAAAAAACAAGAAACCAGCATAGCTGGATAATAATTTGCTGAAGACGTAAAGTTTTGCGCTAAAAAATACCTGAGCGACAATTCATCTATTTAAAATGGCGCGCTCAAGCTTGCTCTGTTTGTTGAAAAGCTATTCAAAAGTAATTAAATAAGATTTATCGAATATAATTTATTCGATAAAGTGTTCGACCCTTATAGCAACCAATCAATCGGTAGCCATGACATGATGGTCAGCCAAACATGGTCACTGATATCAACAAGCGGCTCTGAATCGTAGACCACTTTTTTGCCACCTTCTATCGTATGCCACTGTAAATTGCCATTTTCTAATAACTTTACTTCGTACGCTTGGGTTAATAAATCATCGCTCAGCGCATCATGTAATTGTTTTGCGAGCTCATCGTCATTGATAATCACACCCATCTCGGTATTGATATTAGCGGAGCGCGGGTCGACATTGTATGAGCCGATGAATACTTGATAGTCATCAACGGCAAAAGCTTTCGCATGCAAGCTGGTTGACGACTGACTGCGCGCCTTCCATAGCTTGTTTTCGCGTTTTTCTTCAGAGGCCGTTGATTTTAGCTCGTAGATTTTTACTCCTGCACGTAGCAGATTAGGACGCCATTGACTGTAGCCAGAATGCACGGCGGTCACATCGGTGGCATCAAAAGAGTTGGTTAAAATATTGATTTCAATACCCGATTCTGCCAGCGCTACCAAGGTGTTAACACCATCTTTGGTCGGTACAAAATAAGATGAGATAATAGTTAGGCGCTTGCTTGGGCTACCCAATAGGGTGCGCAGCTGATGCACCAAATTGGTATCCGCTGGGACAGTTTTGGTCAGTTTCCCGACATCATCACTCAAAAACTGCATGTTCGTCCAGCGAAAGGGCACACGTTTATTGATTAAATCAGTATCAATAGACGAGTCTTCGATAGCGGTTTTATAAACTTCCAAGCTGCTCTTGCTGGAATTTTTCTCATCACTTCTTAGTTGATCCAAACCTTTTAAAAAGTCCGTGGTTTCGCCTTTATCAAGGGTCGCTAAGGTTTGAATATCAAATGAGATTGGTGCCGACCAGTAGCTGGCAAAGCTGTTGTCAATATCGGCGACGACTTTGCCTATCAGTAAAACATCTAAATCCGCAAATTGGCTGTTTTTATCGTTACTTAAGTATTCATCACCAATATTACGCCCACCAATAATGGTAATTTGCTTATCGAAAATCATGCTTTTATTGTGCATGCGGCGATTGATTCGCGGTAAACCAGTTACGAAATTTAAAGTTTGAAATTTACGGTACATCAATGGATTAATAATACGTACCGCAATATTAGGGTGGCTGGCAAAACGTAATAGATGTTGATCAAACTTGGCGCTGTTATTAAAATCATCGAGTAACAGGCGCACGATGACCCCGCGCTCGGCCGCATCCCACAAGTCTTTTAGCATCAGCTGTCCAGCTTGGTCATTATGCCAGATATAATATTGCGCATCGATATTACGGGTGGCCATATTGGTCAAAATACTGCGTGACGCAAAGGCATTGGCTCCCGTCACAATCGGGTGGTAACCAGATAAATCAGGGTGAATCTCGTTTTGTTCACTAATCGCTGCCACCAAATCCGTACTATTGCTTTGTGGATTTGTATTTGCGTTATTATCTTGGCTACTATTTTTATTAGCACTGTCTTGATTACTACTGTCTTCTAGAGTAGGAGTTTGCTGATTATCTGTTTGTTGATTAGCGTCCTGCTGGCTATCATTCTTTTGGTATAAAGCGTCAACGCGTGCCGATAATGCTTGGCTTTCAGGCAAATGCGGCTGTTTTGGTAAAGTTTGGCAGCCACTAAGACCTAACGTGAGCCCAAGCGTTAGACTCAACGATAAGTTGCTTGGTTCTATACTGAATATCGACATAAATGAGCTACCTTCGTGAGCCTGAATATAACGCAGCGCTTGTTAAATGGGGTTGAATTTTTGGGCTATTTTTAGCGATGATAGCACTGATAATGTAGCCTATGATAATATCGCTCAAAGCAATATTCAAAGCGCCGCTAAGCTTAGCAGTTGTCGTCATCTGTGCCTATTATAAATACGTTATTTTTGTTAGATGCAGTGCTTTATTAGCCATGCTACAAATATCTTCCGGTCATCGTTTGCGCTTGCATTGCACTCTTACAAATGCTTTAACCAGTCTTGGTTGTAAATGCTTAAGAATCTTCTTACTAAATAGTATGCAAAAATAATATTTAGCATGGCTTTGAAAGCAGCTGTTTGGAATAAGTTGGCATGCTATGATAACGCGAATGAATGGTATTTATAATCAAAAATAAGCCGTATGTTTAATAATAACCCGTGCAATGGAAAATTTATGAGTCAGTCGCAAACGCATGATGATAGCAATTTGAATAAAATAGATCCAAACTGGCGCAGTGACGCGCTCAATTTAGACCTCGATTATGGCATGCAGACCATTGCGGTACGAGCAGGGCAACATCGCACTGACGAGGGCGAGCACTCAGAAGCAATTTTTACCACCAGCTCTTATGTTTATGAGTCGGCGTCAGATGCCGCTGCCCACTTTAATGGCGAAAAGTCGGGCAACGTTTATTCGCGCCACACCAATCCTAGTGTGCGTACCTTTGAGCGGCGTTTAGCAGCACTCGAAAATGGCGAGCGTGCTGTGGCAACGGCGTCGGGCATGGGTGCAATCTTAACCATGTGCTTAGCCTACTTAAAAGCAGGTGACCACTTACTTGCTGCCAATCAATTATTTGGCTCATCGATTGGCTTGTTTAATAACTATATGGCAAAGTTCGGCGTTGAAGTTAGCTATGTCGATTGCTTCGATAATGAGGCTTGGGCAAATGCGGTTCAGGCGAATACCAAGGTGATTTATTGCGAAAGCCCCAGTAATCCACTGGCACAAATCTGCGATATCGGTTATCTGAGCGAGCTGTGTAAAGCCAATGATATTTTACTGGTCGTTGATAATTGCTTTGCTACGCCTGCATTGCAGCGTCCCCTCGACTTAGGCGCTGATGTGGTCATTCATTCTGCGACCAAATATTTAGACGGACAAGGTCGGGTATTGGGCGGCGCATTGGTCGGCAGTGATAAACTGATGCAAGAGGCATTTACCGTGGTGCGCTCAGGTGGTATAAGCATGAGTCCATTTAACGCTTGGATCTTTACCAAAGGGCTTGAGACGCTTAAATTGCGTATGCAAGCGCACTGTCACAATGCCAATCAAGTGGCAGAATTCTTAGTCAATCATCCCAATGTCAGTACCGTGCATTTCCCAGGTTTAAGTGATCATCCCGCTCACGAATTGGCTACGCGCCAACATCATATGAAAGGTGGTTATGGTGCTATCATGGGCTTTGAGGTTAAACCGTCGGCTAGCTCTGATTTAAAGGGCTCTGATCCAAAAGCTGCTGCTTGGCATGTGATTGACTCAACGCAAATGCTGTCTATCACCAATAATTTGGGCGATGCCAAGACCACGATTACCCATCCAGCGACCACCACCCACTTTCGCCTAACGCCAGAGGCGCGCGCAGAAGCAGGTGTCAACGATAGTCTTATCCGTTTGTCGGTAGGATTAGAAGATGTGGAAGATATCATCAAAGATTTGGCGCGTGGTTTAGACAGTTTGTAAAGATAACGGTATAATCGCTGTTAGCATTTTATTTTAGTAAAATACCAATCATTTATTATTAAAAAACCAAAGAGGCAATTATGAATATTCAAGCATTGATGCAACAAGCACAAACGATGCAAAAGAAAGTTGAAGCAAACGTTGAAAACGCTAAGAAAGAATTGGCTAATAAAGAAGTACACGCCGAAGCGGGCAGTGGTCTAGTAAAAGTAACTATGACGGGTCGTCATGTGGTTAAGCGTTTAACCATCGACCCAAGTTTATTGGAAGATGAGCCGGATATGATTGAAGACTTGATCGCTGCCGCCATCAATGATGCAGTACGTCAAGCGGATGAGTTATACGAAGAAACCATGGCTGGCGCGACCTCAGGTATGGGTTTACCACCGGGTATGCAAGGTATGTTCTAAGTAGCTGGATTTTCAGCGCTAAACTGTTTAAGACGAAACTTTTAAAGACTAATTTTTTAAAAACAAAGCCGTTAAATATTAATCTTTTAAGCGCGAAAAACTGCGGATTGAGCACAAAAACGGGGTTGTTATCGACATGATACGACCCCATTTTTATAGCTACGATTTATAAATTAAGTTAAATAAAGGAAGTTACTTTGCTGACAGCCAAATTTGATCAGCTGGTCAAACAGCTGCGTATTTTGCCAGGCGTGGGGCAAAAAAGTGCCCAACGTATGGCGCTACATCTGCTGACCAAAAAGCGTCCACAAGGTATGGCGCTAGCGCAAGCTTTGGACGAGGCGATGCGTGATATCGTCGAATGCCAGCGCTGCCACAGCTTTAGTGATGAGGCAGTTTGTCCATTATGCCAAGACCCAAGGCGTGATGATGGCTTGTTATGCGTGGTCGAAACCGCAGCAGACGTGATGGCTATCGAACAAACGGCAGGCTATCGTGGACGCTACTTTGTGTTAGGCGGTCACTTATCACCGATTGACGGAATCAGCGCTGATGATTTAAATATTGAGCAGCTGGTCTGGCGGGTTAAGCAAGAGCCTGTTGAAGAGTTGATATTGGCAACTGGTACTACCGTCGAAGGTCAAACCACCGCGCACTTTATCAGTGAAGCGGTCGGTCGTCATGTCAATAAGGTGACACGCTTGGCGCAAGGCGTGCCCATGGGCGGTGAGCTTGAGTATCTTGATAGTATGACCCTTGGCCAAGCCATGCAAAATCGTTCTTTCTTATAGTATTCTTTATAGCAATTCCATAAATTCTCTATAAAAACCAAGTCTTGTCCATTTTATTTGATGAAATTGTTATAATTGCTTTCTTATTTATTTTTATTAAGACGCAATTTAGCGTTTTATTTTCTCCTATTTATGCAGGTATCTGCCCGTGTCCAACCATGCTTCAACAGCTCCAGTCGCTGCCACCCAATCAAACCACTCAGACAGTTCTACTGCTACTGATGATGAACCTTCAAAGCTATCAATTAATAATGAGATAGCGCCAGCAGATTTGCCGCCAGAGCCGGATATCGATGCGCTATTGGACATTGCTGATGAAGCTACTGTCACTTGGGTGCGTCAGCAAGATGGTTTGGCTGAAGTTATCGATGCCTTGGCGACTTGCGGGCGAGTGGCCTTAGATACTGAATTTATCAAGCGTGATACTTATTATCCACGTTTGGCATTGGTGCAGCTCAACACCGGTAATCATGTTTATTTATTGGATGCTCCGCAATTGCAATTGGCTGAGCTGTGGCAGGCGCTGATGAAAGTGGATGTTGCTATTTGGCATGCTTGCGGTGAAGATTTAGGGATTTTTTATCTACTGTCTGGTTGTCCGCCATTGACCAATATCTTTGATACGCAAATTGCCCTATCTTATTTAACCGGTCAATTACAAATGGGCTATCAGCAGGCGCTTGATGACCAGTTAGATATGCATATTGATAAGGAACATAGTCAGTCAGACTGGTTGCAACGTCCGCTATCAGATGAGCAAGAGCAGTATGCGATTGATGACGTGCGCTTTTTGCCAGCGCTTTATTTGAGCCTTGAGTATGAGTTAAAAAAGAAAGGTTTATACGATTATGTATGGGCGGACTGCCAACTTTATGCCAGTGATTTGTATGACGCGCAGCATGTTGAAGACGACGCGATGTATCTAACGATGGCAGATTATCGTTATACTTCGGAGCAAATGGCGATACTACAAGCGGTTGCGACGTGGCGTGAGGAACTGGCGCGTGCGACCAATCAGCCGCGTACCTTTGTGATAAAAAAACAAGCAGTACGAGAGATTATCACTGAAAAGCCAAGCAATATGCGCGAGCTTGCGCATAAGACTACGATGCATCGCAGTATGCTGCGTTTATACGGTGAAGAACTGCTGAAGGTAATCAAAGAAGCAAAAAATCTGCATCCTACTGAGCACCCAGACTGTCTATTGCCGCCGTATCGTTCAAAAAACAAAATGCTGTCAAAAGCGGTGCAACAAGCAATAGACGACCAAGCAGAAAAAACCGGCGTACCTGCTAGTGTATTGATGCGTAAAAAATGGCTAGGGCAATTATATGAAGTGATTGCTCTTGATAAAGACCTAAGTGAATTACCAGAGGGGCTAAAAGGCTGGCGCAACGACTGGGTGATGCAAACCTTGATTCCGGTCATTCAAGCGCATAAAACCGAGTTGCAGCAGGGTATGGGCGTCAATGTTCGATAAGCGATAAAGAGTAGCATTTATAACTCTTTAAGTTTTTTATGGTCAAACTGTCCATGTTGTAAAAAATGTTTGGTTTGTGCGGCCACTGTTTTATCGACCAGCATGCCAGTATGAGAGACTGGTAAAATAATGTGATCGGTGGCTGCCTCTATTTTGGTTTCTTCTATATATACTGTGCCATCGTGTAGTAGATGTTCTACTGATGGCATGTTGTCTGCCTGACGTAGTTTGCGATTATGATATTGCAGAAACAACTGCCCCAAACCATAAGGACGATTTCCGGCAATTACGCCTAAGGTAAGATCCTCCGGTAAAGGTGCGACGGTGCCATCTAGTGCATCGATGTATGAGCGTCCCACCACAGCTGGGGTCAAGCGCCAAATATAATCTGCACAAACACTACCTAAATGCGGTGTCCCAAGTGTCACGCAGCGTCCAATTTGCCATTGTGGATATTCATTAACAAAATCACGAATAATCAAACCACCCAAACTATGACCGACTAAATCTATGGGCTGGTCAAGATGATGATGCGTTTCTAGCCAGTCATTTAGGCGGGCGCTATTGGTTTTGATGCCATCACGCATACTACGATAGCCATATTGATGGGTGTCAAATCCTGCTACTTGCAAGCGTTTGGCCAATGGCCGCATAATCCAAGCGGTTTGATGCAGACCATGAATCAGAATAACGCGGCTTTTTTGTTTAGGTGCTTTTTGTTGAATATCTTTTTGTGTCATCACAGTGCCCAAATGAGTAATATCATAATATTTATTATCGACGCTTTTTTATTAAAATAAGCTAACAGACAGGTTGTTTTATATTAACTCTTTAGGGGTAAAGGTTGTCAAATTATCTAGGGTATTTTTTCTTAATATTCGCGGTTCTATCGCTATCAGGATGCGTTAGTCAAGAGTTAGAAAAGCCTGTATCTGTTCTCCCAAAGGTACCAATAGTGAGCCGACAGTTAGTAGTTGAGCCGCCATTGCAAATTGCTACTTGGTCACCAACTAAATATAACGGTCGATTTAACGCTATGGGGTTTGGCTATTTAACAAAATTTGAAAATTGCCTTGCTATGACTAGGGATAGTAGAGAGCCAACGACGAAAGACAATACATATTTATTGGTATTAGCGGATACTTCATTTTCGTGGGATGCAGATAAAGAGATTCTACTGTTTGAAGAAAAATCATATAAAATTGGCGATGAGCTTTATCTTGGTGGCGGGGCATTTACTTATCCTAATGCTAACATTACAGATCAGGTAAAAGTGAGCTGGATAGAATGTGGGTTAGATAAAGGTTGGTTAGGTGGTTAAGCCTAAACAACAGCGAAAAACGTTGACAATCTATAGTCAGTAAAAAGTAATATCGATACATCACGCACTGCTGATATCAATTTTCCTTGCTTGCTGTGCCTGCGCAGACAGAGGCTACAAAAAATTGATATCAGCAATACCGTAGCGTTTTTAGGATGTTTTGACTATATATGCAAAATAAAAACCTCCAAATCAGCTGCTGATTTGGAGGTTTGTTTTTATATCAAATGTTTATAGTTGTTTGAAAACTACATGTAGTTTTCAATGCTTGGGCAAGAACACATGAGGTTTTTATCACCATAGGCGTCATCAACACGTGCCACACTCGGCCAGAACTTATTGGCGCGGATGTATGGCAGTGGGAATGCAGCAGTATCACGGCTGTAAGGATGCGACCATGTGCTGCTGGTAATCATCGCCGCAGTATGCGGTGCGTTGACCAATGGGTTGTCCTCTAACGTCCAACCATCGTCGCCAGCTTTGGCTTTCATCGCTTCGGCCTTTATGGATTTTAGCGCACTGATAAAACGATCTAACTCTTCTTTCGACTCAGACTCAGTTGGCTCAATCATCAAAGTGCCCGCGACTGGGAAGCTCATCGTTGGTGAGTGGAAACCATAGTCCATCAAGCGCTTGGCGATATCGCTTTCACTGATGCCAGTTTCTTCTTTTAACGGGCGAATATCGATGATACATTCGTGAGCGACGCGGCCGTTTTTACCGGTGTAAAGAACAGGGTAATGATCTTTAAGCTGCGCGGCAACATAGTTGGCATTTAATAGCGCAAGCTCAGTGGCTTTTAGCAAACCATCACAACCCATCATGGCAATATACATCCATGATATAGGTAAGATGCTTGCCGAACCATAAGGCGCTGCTGATACAGCTGAAAAATCATTTTGCGCGTTATGTACTGGGCTAATAGTATGGCTGGCGATAAATGGTGCCAAATGTGACTTCATGCCAATAGGGCCCATGCCTGGACCGCCGCCGCCATGTGGGATACAGAAAGTCTTGTGCAAGTTCATGTGTAGTACGTCTGCGCCAACATCAGCAGGCTGCATCATACCGACCTGCGCGTTCATGTTAGCACCGTCCATATAAACTTGACCGCCATGCTTATGAATCAAATCACAAATATGACGGATACCTTCTTCAAACACACCATGCGTTGATGGGTAAGTAATCATCAAGGCACCTAGATTGGTGCTATGCTCTTCACATTTAGCGGTTAAGTCGTCGATATCAACGTTACCGTTGTCATCAGTTTTGACCACCACCACTTGCATACCCATCATCATGGCAGTAGCAGGGTTGGTACCGTGCGCCGACATTGGAATCAAGCAAACATCACGGTCAGTTTCGCCCAATGATTCATGGTAACGACGGATTGCTAATAAACCAGCATATTCGCCTGAAGCGCCAGAGTTTGGCTGCATAGACACTTCATCAAAACCGGTGATGGCTTTGAGTTGCTCTTGCAAGCTATCAATCATAGCGATATAGCCCGTGACTTGATCGCGTGGTGCAAAAGGATGCACATTGGCAAATTCAGGCCAAGTAATCGGTAGCATCTCACTAGTAGCGTTCAATTTCATGGTACAGCTACCAAGTGAAATCATGCTACGGTTCATCGCCAAATCTTTATCTTCAAGCGACTTTAAGTAGCGCAGCATTTCATGTTCGGTATGATGCGAGTTAAATACTGGATGGCTCAAGATGTCATCGGTACGCAAGTGAGCGCTATCGAGTGATACGCTAGCTGTTTCAGGTAAACCGTGTGATTTGCTAACAAATAGCTGAGTTAAAACGTTAAAGTCTTGCTCATCACTGATTTCACTGAATGCAACGCCAAGCTTACTGTCGCCCAAACGCCATAAGTTATAGCCGACATTGTCCGCATTTTCAAAAATCTGCGTTGCAAGACTTTCTGAACCACAATCAACCACGACGGTATCGAAGAACTGATCATGTACCACGTTTAGATTGCTGTCGTTTGCTTCTCTAATGACATTAGCAAAGGCAGTGGCAAACGCATGGATACGTGTAGCGATACGCTTAACGCCATTTGGACCATGATAAACGGCGTACATACCAGCTAAGTTAGCAAGCAATACTTGCGAAGTACAGATGTTTGAGTTGGCTTTTTCGCGGCGGATATGCTGCTCGCGAGTTTGCAGCGCCATACGTAGCGCAGTATTACCTTGCGAGTCTTTTGAGACGCCAATAATACGACCAGGCGCTGAGCGTTTGGCTTTATCAGAGAAGGCAAAATAGGCGGCATGTGGACCACCAAAGCCCATTGGAATACCAAAACGCTGGGTACTACCCAATGCCACGTCTGCGCCCATATCGGCTGGCGATTTTAATAACACCAAGCTCATGATGTCGCTGACGACACTCACATAAGTTTTATTTTTCTTCACCGCCGCGATAACGTCGGTCAAGTCTTTAACATCGCCTTCTTGACCGACGTATTGGAAAATAGCACCGAAATAGTCGCCTGATTTAGCCAATTCGAAATCACCAACGATTACTTCCCAACCAAAATACTTGGCACGAGTATTGATGACATCTAAGGTTTGCGGGTAGATACGGTCATCAACAAAAAACTGCGTTGATTTGCTTTTGCTCACACGCTTTGACATCGCCATCGCTTCTGCAGCAGCAGTTGCTTCATCAAGCAACGACGCGCCAGCAAGCTCAAGACCCGTCAAATCAATACATACTTGTTGGAAATTAAGCAGGGCTTCTAGGCGACCTTGGGCAATTTCTGCTTGATAAGGCGTATAAGCGGTGTACCAGCCTGGGTTTTCAAGAACGTTACGCTGAATAACCGCTGGCATGCGTACTGGCGAATAGCCTTGACCGATATAGCTTTTATTAACCGTGATGTCGTCTGCCATGGTACGCAATTTAGCAAGTGCAGCATGCTCACTCATCGCCACTGGCAAATCTAGCTCTTTATGCAAGCGCACTGGCTCAGGCACGGTATCATTGATAAAGCTTGCCATATCGTTATAACCAATTGCACTGAGCAAATCAGCTTGTTTGGCATCATTTGAGCCTAAATGACGATAGACAAATTCAGCTTCGTTGAATAAACCTTTGAAAGTATCAAACGTTGGGTTTTGAGAGATAGTCATAACAGTCCTTGATAAAAGGGATGATAAAGGAGATGGCTAAAATAACTGACAATAAATAATGACGGCTTACGTTTTTATACGTAATGAACAAACTGTTCTTGGTCAAAGCGGAACTGGGTGTTGTAGACACCATTATCAGCACGCTCGCCAGCACCAATCATCATAATGATATGGTGATCGTTACTTAAATTTAATAAGCGTTTCATAGCAGGCTCATCAAAGCCGCCCATCGGACAGCTATCAAAACCGTGCGCGCGTAGGGCAAGCATTAGGTTTTCAGCTGCAAGAGCAGTATTGTTGGTGGCCCAGTTTTTGGTGTCTTCAAAGGTATAGTAGGGTGATTTGATCGGACCTTTTACTCGTCTGACAACCTGCGTCGCGCCCCATTTAGCTGCTGAAATTACGTTGACCGGTCCTCGCAAGAAGTCCATGGTCACAACTTTGTTATAGTAGCCTTTGACCTTTTTTGGCACTGGCGTATCGGGGTATTCACGTAAGATTTGCTTGGCGTGATCTTGCCAGATATCCGTACGCGCAACGACCGCGATTAAGCGAGCTGAAGTTTTTGCCGCGTTTTGATTCATGCAGTTTTTTACCGCGCGTTTGCGCTTGTCCGCATCATCAATCACATAAAATTCCCACGGCTGTAGATTACTCGAGTTCGGCGCGAGCATGGCCAAACGCAGACAATCTGCTAACACGTCATCAGGTATCTTTGTGTCGGTAAAGCGACGAACGGAACGACGTGACTCAACCACTTCGCGAAACGCTTGTAGCTGAGGCGTATTATCAGGCGTGGCAAAGCTTGCTTGCTTATCAGTGCTAGAGGTCATATTAGAATCCATACTGGGAATTGAATGATCAACTTAGGTCAGTATTGAGTATCTCTTTTCAATAGTGTCTGACAAGTGATGAATATGAGTAAATCGAACAGCAGTCGGCAGTAGTCAATTGAGCGATAAATATTTTAGATAAATGCGTACAGATATCAGCTGACGCCAATATCTGTCATAACAAGTTATATTTTTCAAGCTACATTTTTTAAAGTTGCAAATAGTGATATTTTATTTCAGTCAAATACCGCTTTTAAAGGGATGAGCAAAGCTGCTGATATTACAACTCGTTTTCGTACTCATCAGCAGTCAGCAGCGCTTCGTAGTCAGCGATGTTGTCAGGCTTCATTCTAAAGAACCAACCTTCACCGTATGGGTCAGAGTTGATGATTTCCGGATCGTCTTCTAGTGCTTCGTTGATCGCAACGACTTCACCTGAGATAGGCGCGTAAACGTCAGAGGCCGCTTTTACTGATTCTACGACTGAGATTTCGTCATCAACCGCGATGATGTCACCCACGTCTGGCAATTCAACAAATACCACGTCACCCAATAGGTCTTGAGCATGGTCAGTGATACCAACAGTGATAGTACCGTCGTCTTCTAGGCGTAGCCACTCGTGGCTGGCGATGTATTTTAGTTCTGCTGGGATATTGCTCATGGTCTCTCTCCTAAGTGATAGAGGATGGTTTACAAAAATAGTGGAAGCTAATAATAGAATTTATAATGCCTACGCGTCAAACTGTTGCTTACCATTACGGACAAACGGTAGCTTAAGTACACGTACATCAACGAATTTACCTTTGCCGCGCAAATCGACTTGCACGCTGTCATCGTCTGATAAGCTGGCAGGTACACGGGCAATGGCAATCGAATTTTTTAGGCTAGGGGAGAAGGTGCCACTGGTGATGATGCCAGTTTGCTCATTATCCGTGCCTTGATTGATGGTTACTGTCATGCCTTCACGCAATACACCGCGTGTTGTCAGTAGTAGACCTACTTGCTTCATGGCGGTGTTGTCGTCTTTTGCTTGCTGGCGTTTACTAACTAAGGCTTCACGACCGATAAAATCACGCTCGTCTTTTAGCGCCAGTGTCCAGCCCATGTTGCATTCATAAGGACTGGTTTCTTCATTCATATCATGACCGTAGAGGTTCATGCCCGCTTCCATACGCAAGGTATCACGCGCGCCAAGACCCGCAGGTTTAACGCCATTGGCTTTCAATTGCTCAAAGAAGGCTGGTGCCTCATCGCCATGCATAATCACTTCGACGCCATCTTCACCCGTGTAGCCGGTACGAGCAACGAACCAATCGGTGCCTTCGATGTCTGTCAAGTCAGCACCAACGAAATGTTTAAGACCAGCCAAGGTATCGGCCCAACTTGGTTTGGTTTGCGCCAGCTTTTCAACGGCGTTTGGGCCTTGAACGGCAATCATAGCAAGCTCTGGGCGCTCGGTGATGGTGATATCGAAACCTTTGGCGACTTTTTCAAATTGTGCCATGTCTTTATCGCGAGTGGCGGCGTTTGAGACGATACGGTATTCGGTGGCGTCTTCATTCATCAGGTAGACGATTAAGTCATCGATGATGGCGCCTTCTTCATTCAGCATTGGAGAATATAGCGCTTTACCAACGGTTTTTAATTTATCAACATCATTGGCAAGCAGTTTTTGTAGCCATGCTTTGGCATCGCTACCTTTAACATCGGCGACAACCATATGTGAGACGTCAAACATACCAGCATCGGTACGCACCGCTTCGTGCTCTTCGATTTGTGAACCATAATGGATTGGTAATTCCCAACCAGAAAAATCTACCAGTTTGCCCTCACTATCAACATGAGACTGGTAAAGAGGCGTGCGTTTAGGGGCTGAGGTGTTGGTGTTTTGAGTGTCGGTCATAACAAATCCTTATGTGGACATCAGTCGTACTCGGTAGAGTAATGAGTGATGTGCAGTATCATAGTAGCGAGAAACAACATTGCAGGGTGCAAGCATTGCAACCAAGGGTAGCACAGAAAAAAAAGATAAAGCAGTAAGCCAAACCAACGCTGAACGTCGATTTAAGCAGAAGCCCTATCTGTCCTGTAACCTGAGATTTTCAACACGAACCATCATTTTTTGTCTAAGCATTTGCTTGCAGAACAATGGCAATGATGTCGCATTTTCTCCCCTTCGGTGGGTAAGGCGTCGTCCGCACTTACCGCTCTCCAGATTTGTTATGCCTTGTATTTGGGTGTGCTACGCGATTGACGGTAGACAGCGAAACAGTCGTGACATGTGTTTTTCAGTCCTTTTACCTGAGCGATTGGCAGGGTGGATGCGCCTTCGGTGGTCTTGTCGCAATGATCAATGCAAATCATTAAATGAGTGCACTCGATATCGTGCTAAAGACTCTCTCCTGAAAAACGCTTTTATTATGAAAGGTTAATGGTTTTTTTACAAGCCACCACATGCATTAAAGTGAGTAATTTAACCAAAATGCGCTTGTCTAGAGATATTGAGGTAAATAAACCGCTAAAAAAGCCAATTTCTTATACCTCTATACGGCAACATAAAGCCATCCCTAGCTATCTCTGCAAAACCTGCTACGCAAAGCCACTATTGAAAATCAGACAAATTATGCTAGGCTAGCAGCCATTATTCCTATCTTTCTCATTCATTTAATTTAAGCTATTTAGTAGCAGTCATTTAATAGCGATTTTGATAGATGATTTTAACCTTTAGTATGCAATAGGTGTCTTTATGCATTGCGATATTTATAAGTTTCCCAAGCACGATGATATGTATGTTTACATCGCGCGTCCTGATTATCCTGACGATACCGACGAGATTAAAGACTGGCTTGGGGTATTACCAAAAGACTTCCGGGCAGGCTTAGGGCGTAGCAAATTTGTCATGCATTTAGATTTGGTAACCACGCCAAAATTAGCGCGCGTTGATAAAGAAGAAGTATTGGCGAAATTACAATCGCAAGGGTATTTTGTACAAATGCCGCCACAAGATGTCATGCGTCGCCAAGCAGAGCTGCGCGCCCGTGAAGCCCAAGATAATATTTACGATTAGTGCGCTGGTATCACAAAAATAGCTCTGAGCTATTTTTAATGGTTTGCTAAAAAGTGGGGTTTTGAAACTATAGCGTTTTAAAATTGATAGGCTTAAAAGTCAGCGATAAAAAATCTACTAAAAATCTGCATGCATGCATTTTGGTAGAAAGTCGTGATAAACTAGCAGGCCATATACGTGACAAAATAGAATATATGGCAAGACAGACTTAGATACATTGGCTTAAAGACCTAGGCTTAAAAACAAAAAAGTGACGCACGATTTATCAACGCAGGTAACTAAACACGCATGGACTGGTTAAAAGGTATTGTAAGCAGCTTACCGCTGGAAGCCATTAGTGATATTCTCGGTGAGATTACGATTTGGTGGGGGCAGTTGGTAAAAGACGTGCCAGCCGCAGACTTACCTATGTATGCGTATCTTGGCGGCGTCATTATCGTTTTGATACTCTGGGTATTGGTTGCTCGCGTTTTGCCGCGCCCACTTGGCGGTATGAGCTGGATGATATTATTTGCCGTTTTGCTTGCCCCAGGCACGGCGCTTGGTGATCCCAGCGTGATTGCACCGGCCAGTATCAGTGTTGTCTACGCTATTATGATGAAAGATACGGCTGGCGCGATTGCTAATATGTTGCCGATACTCGTTGTATTGGTCGTGGGCTTGTTTGTTGGCTTTGTTTGGCAACTGATTCGCGGCGCGTTCGAGTCAAGTTTAGATAAAGCACGCAGCCGTACCGCAGAAGATACGCAAGCGACTATGCAGCTAACTACAGGTAACTATTTGGTAGACGATGCTGGTTTAGTCGAGTCGTATGATTTAGCAAAGCCATCTGATCATTCATCATTGATGTCTAAACCTGAAATGGCTAAGACTGAAATAAGTAAGACAGAAGCTGAAGTCCGTTTAGCAAAAGGCGATAAGCTATCGAAACAAGCTGAGAATGATAAATCTGACCAGCTTTAGAATAATATTAGATTTGATTGACTAAGATAGAAGACACCCTGCGTGTCTTTTTTTATGCCAAGCCGTTTTTATTTGTTAGCAACTGCGAACGCATGAGTATTTTGGCAATCAAGGTAGCTGTGCTAGTCTAATTCATTGTTTATCACACATCAAATACCTCTTAATTCTTTTAATTTATAACAATAACTGAGACTTAATTTATGACAAACACGACGGATAAAACCAAGAAAAGCTTTACTGGCACGCAAAGCTATATCGCCACCGATGATTTACAACTGGCAGTCAACGCGGCGATGACGCTACAAAAGCCGCTACTTATCAAAGGTGAGCCTGGTACCGGTAAAACCTTACTGGCTGAAGAAGTTGCTGAAAGTCTGGGTATGCCGCTGATTACGTGGCACATTAAATCAACCACCAAGGCTGAGCAAGGCCTGTACGAATACGATGCGGTATCGCGCTTAAGAGACTCTCAATTGGGCGATGATAAGGTGTATGAGATTGGCAACTATATTAAGCCCGGTAAGCTGTGGGAGGCATTTACTAGCAGCGAGCGCAGTGTGTTATTGATTGATGAGATTGATAAAGCTGATATCGAGTTCCCGAATGACTTGCTACATGAGCTCGATAAGATGTCATTTTACGTCTATGAGACGGGTGAGACCATCACCGCCGAGCAGCGTCCAGTGGTAATTATCACTTCAAACAATGAAAAAGAGCTCCCAGATGCCTTCTTGCGTCGGTGCTTCTTTCATTATATCGACTTCCCAGAAGAAGAAACCATGCGTCAAATCATCGACGTACATTTCCCCAATATCCAAGAAAAGCTGGTTAATGATGCATTGGATATCTTTTATAAATTACGCAATATTCAGGGACTTAAAAAACCACCATCAACGTCAGAATTGGTTGATTGGTTGACATTGTTATTGGCAGATGACATGGCACAAGCAGAGTTAGAAGAAAACTTGCGCGGCGAAAAGTCTATCCCACCATTATATGGCGCGCTGCTTAAAAATGAAGCCGATGTGAGCTTGCTGCAGCGCTTTGCTAACATGATGCGTCGTTAAGTCACAGACCATTTATCATGATTAAAGCTTATGATTGAAGTTAATGAAACGGCTTCACTCGTCACCATATCAGCCAATAAGTGATACGACTCTTATGTTTATCAAATTGTTCTATACCTTACGTACTTACGGTGTGCCGGTCAGTACGCGCGAGCTACTTGACTTAAATGCTGCGTTAGATCAAGGGCTGATGATGCAGCCACATCCTGAAAATTCAGCGCTGTCTACCTTTGCCAGCCGCGAAGATATGTATCGGCTGATTCGGCTTTGTATGGTCAAAGACGAGCGCCATTTTGATAAGTTTGATCGCGCCATGTCTGACTATTTTGAGGGTGTTGATAGTCTTGATATGGATGAGCTGATGGCAAAGCTAACTGACGTCCCTAAAGAGTGGCTAGATTTAAAGCTCGACCCAAAAGATCTAACCGAAGAGCAGCGCCGCTTGCTAAAAAAATACGGCTCATTAGAGGAGCTTATGAAAGCGCTTGAAGAGCGTCTTAAAGAGCAAAAAGAGCGTCATCAAGGTGGTAGTAAATGGGTCGGCACTGGCGGTACGTCACCGTTTGGTGCCTATGGCGACCATCCAGAAGGGGTGCGCGTCGGCGGTGAGTCGCGTAAGCGCAGCGCTGCTAAAGTGTGGGAGCAGCGAAAATATCGCAACCTCGATGATGACAGTCAGCTTGGTACGCGCCAAATTCAAATGGCGCTACGGAACTTGCGCCAGTTTGCGCGTACAGGTAGCGCCGATGAGCTAGATATTCATGAGACTATTAAGCGCACGGCGAAAAAAGGCGTACTCGATATTCATATGCAAGCTGAGCGCCGCAACCGCGTCAAAGTGCTAATGCTATTTGATGTTGGGGGCAGTATGGATATCCATGTGGAAGCTTTAGAAAAACTGTTTTCTGCCGCTAGAAATGAATTTAAAACCTTAGAGTTTTTTTATTTTCATAACTGCTTATATGATTATGTCTGGAAGGATAATAATCGTCGCCATAGTGCTCCGATGCCAACGTACGAGCTGCTCAATAAGTACGGCCGTGAATATCGCGTGATATTCGTTGGTGATGCGTCGATGTCGCCCTATGAGCTGATGACGGTCGGCGGTAGTGTTGAGTATATGAATAATGAGGCGGGTATCGTTTGGCTTAAGCGAGTGCTTGCGCATTTTGATAAAGTCGCTTGGCTCAATCCTGAAAATCCTACTTATTGGCAATATACGCAAACCATCGTTGAGATTAAAAAACTCTTCGACAATAAAATGTATCCGATGACCTTGCATGGGGTGGAAGAGATGACCAATTATCTGGCGCGCTAATTGATAATTGTAAGAATCATTTGCTTTATTTATTATTGAAACACTCATAAAAATAGCCGTTATAAAATATAGCGGCTATTTTTTTTATTTCTATTTTTTTTGTTATTACTCTTTCTTTTCTAATTCTTTGTTTCTGTCAGCCCAATCATCACGCCCATCTCTTTTTTATCATACTTATCGATAGTCGGTGCATAGAGTGCCGAAGCAATACCACCATCTAAAAATAATGCATTTGGACAGTTTAATTCATCTTTAAACAGCGCAGCAAATTGATAAAAGCTCACCGGCGCTTCACTATTAACAAATTGTATACTACCGTCACTGCAAGCACCGGCACCATTACGCAGCTTAAGCGAGGTACTGTCAGGATTGAACTGTGGGTGAATCTCATTATTAATCACCAACATAGGACCTGATTGCGTCGCATACCAAGGTTGTGCGCTGCCACTTTTGAGCTGCTCATTTAAAGCGTTGCTTTCAGTAATTTGCACCTTGCCAGACTTATCCCACCACATCACGCCATTGGGCAATAGATGAAAGTTACCGCCGCCTTCGTTAAGGTTTAGCGCGCGCAGCTCTTTACCTTCGATAACGGTATAGCCAATCGGGGCATAATTTTCATTATACATGCCAGCATTCATGGCAAAATTCAGCGTTTGATTACAGGGCAGTGATGCTAATAAATTATCGAAAGTTAGTAGTGGCTGGTTGTTATTAGCACTGCTATCCGCTTGCTGCCAAAACAGCTGCAATGAATAGCGTGGGTCTGATAACGCCTGCACTTCGATACGACAAACGCTATAAGCAAAGGGCACGTTTTGCGACTGACATGACCAGTTCTCGCTATCATTGCTTATCGCGTCATTGTTTACATCGTCTATTGGTTGACAGGCGCTGATGCTTAATGCAACGAGCGCTGCCGTCAACAGTGAGTAAGATAACGTAAAAATAGAACTTGGCATCGATGACTTATCTTTATGGTAGGGATAAAGTTTATCTGTCTTAAGGATTTAATGACCTTTAATCATCTAGTGATGGAATTTCACGAAAAGTATTATTGACGTTACCAATTAATAAACCACCATCGATAAGATCTACCGAATCATCTGGGTGCAAGTTTGTAGGGGCACTGGTTTCTTTACCTCGATCACGCGAGTCTTTGTTATAAGCAATCAGCGCATCATTATTGGCGAGGAAGCTGTCAGGATTTGCCATGACCCACATTTGGTTAAAGACGTCAGCACGGGCATTTTGTTCAAGCAGTGCGCCTTGGTCGGCAAAGTAAAAGAACTTCGATAATAGCTTGATTTGGCCATCGTCTAAACGGCGCGCAATATGATACGGCTGCAACTGGCTTGGATGCTGAAGACCAACCGCGCCCACGATACTGGCAAGTGATTTAAGGGTGTTTTTATGGAAGCTTGCCACGCGCTCAGCTTTACTCGGCACATCGAGCGCTTTTTGACGATACGGATCTTGGGTTGCAACCCCAGTTGGGCAGGTATTAGTATGACATGAGCGCGATTGAATACAACCAACGGCAAACATAAAGCCGCGCGCTGAGTTACACCAATCAGCGCCCAGCGCAATCATACGTGCAATATCAAAGCCTGAAACGATTTTACCACTGACGCCAATTTTAATCTTGTCGCGGATACCAGCGCCGACCAAGGTATTATGAACTAACATAAACCCTTCGACCATAGGCATACCAACGTTGTCCATAAATTCCACGGGCGCTGCGCCTGTACCGCCTTCTGCGCCATCGATCACGATAAAGTCAGGATAGTTATCCGTCTCTATCATGGCCTTTACGATTGCCATAAACTGCCACGGTTGACCGACACATAACTTAAAGCCGACGGGCTTGCCACCTGATAAATCACGCAGCTGCTGCCAAAAAGCAACCAACTCGCGTGGTGTATTAAATGCGCTGTGCGACGAGGGCGAGACGCAATCTTGTCCGAGCGGCACTTCACGCGTTTCAGCGATTTCAGGGGTAATTTTTTCGGCGGGCAAGACGCCGCCTTGACCTGGCTTTGCGCCTTGTGAGAGTTTAATCTCAATCATTTTTACTTGTGGGTCGACCGCTTTTTCGGCAAAGGATTGTGCATCGAAATTACCATTTGCATCACGGCAACCAAAATAACCCGTACCCAGCTCCCAAATCAAATCGCCACCGAACTTACGATGATAAGGGCTAATCGCGCCTTCGCCAGTATCATGAGTAAAACCGCCCATTTTTGCGCCTTGATTGAGCGCCATAATGGCATTGGCTGATAAACTACCAAAACTCATCGCTGAGATATTAAATACTGACATATCATGCGGCTGCTGACAACGCTCACCGCCGACGATAATACGAAAGTCTTTATTTTCTAAAGGTTGACTGACGGCTGATTGTAAAAACCATTCTTTACCGTGCGCATATAAATTATCAAGCGTACCAAAAGCATTGGTATCACTGACATTTTTGGCCCGTTGATAAACCAGCGCGCGCTGCTGGCGTGAAAAGGGAACTTGTTCTTTGTCATTTTCTAATAGATATTGACGAATCTCAGGACGGAAGTCTTCAAGCACATAGCGAATATGACCAGCAACCGGATAGTTTCTTAAGATGGCATGCTTTGATTGTATGACATCATAAATTCCCAAACATACACCCAGCCCGCCAAGAATGATCAGCCACCAATTCATCAATAACAGCCCTGCTATAAACAACAAGGCAGCGGCGGCAAAAGTACTATAGCGCAACATGACGCCCACTAAATAAGGAGAGTCATGTTTGGGTTTTGGATTTAGATTGGTACGAGATTGGGGCATAACGATACTCAACAGTGATACGTAAATAATAAAAACGCGACGGTAAGAAAATAAACCATCAATAACAAAATAACCATGTCATAAACATGGTTATTGAGTGTGGTTTAAATGCTTAAATTTATCGCGTACATCATACACATATGATATCACTGCGACGGTTTAATTGGGTAACAGAGTGCTAATTTTGCTCTCAGAATGACAGTTTTCAGACGTAAACTGCTTTGATTAATTGTCTTAAATGATTTTCTACTGACGGTTTGGCGTAGAAGATAAGGAAATGGCATTCAGTGGCACTAGCAAAAAGGTGCAAAGTATTAAAACTAAGATTGAAACCGACTGTCAGTGTCTGGTAGTAAGGTCTAAATGGTGCCTTGTGAGCGGTGACGGGTGCAGGGCATGAGTAGTAAAAAAAGCGTCTGCCCGCAACGCGTGACGGACACTACAGTATATTTTCAACCCCCTGTTGTGTAGGTTTGGGGTCTGACACTCGCCCAGTCGGTTCCAAAGAGGCAGTCCATGCGCTTATATAAAGCACATAGAAAATTCTAAAACTAACAGTTCAAAAGTTAGTTATTCAACAAGGTCAATTTGCCAGTTATTGGCTTGAATGACAATATTAATCTTGCGTAGCTTCATCGCGATGTCATCGGCTTGCTTTTGTAAGCCTGCGACTGAGATCATAATATTCCATTTAATCTCGCGAGGGCTATAACGGTCAGCCTCGCTGCCCGTGGCTTCAATGGTCTCAATCAATAATTTATGACGCATCTCTAATGTATCACGCTCGACCAATAACGTCAGCATCGACTGACCTTTATCCGTCATTGCAATGGCATTGGTACGATGAATACGTTCAATGAGAATGGATAATTCGGTAATGATTTGGCTGGCTTCAATCATCAGCGCGTTTGGGTCTTCGTTTGGCGTATCGCCTTCTTGGACTTTGACGTTGCTACGAATACGCCCTTTAATTTGGGCAAGCTTCTTTTGCATATCGCTACGGATGAGTAGGGTTTCGGCGAGTTTCATAAATTTCTCTCTCTGCATAGTTCTATGTTGAAATAAATTTCTAGAGTCCTTTTATTCTTCTTTTTCTGCTTTAATTCTAACTGCGTAGACGAAAGAAAAGATTGCTGAACGAGTTAGCTGTAATATGTGTTCAGTGCTTTCTAAAAATTCATCTTCTGAAATAAATTCTGCATTATTATAGTATCTAATTGAGTCTTTAATTTCTTTTGGTTCTTTATTTTCATAGATGAATACAAAATTATGCTCTAAAGAATTACGGCATTTCTTATAAAAACTTAGCTCACCTTTAGCCTGATGGTTTAAATCACATGCGATACTGAACAGTCCAATTAATCCAGTATTATTCAATTCCTCAAATCTCTTCAATCTTTCTTGTATATCGAGCCTCCAGAAAGTAGGAAAATATATATTACCCTTAGTTTTAAAGTCAAATAATAGGTCTGTAGCATTTGCTATTTTATCTAAAATTCCAAAGCATAATCTAAAAGCAGTCCGAAGCTTTTCAATATCTATGCTTAGTATTTCATTATCATATAATTCTGAATAACAAGCCTCATCTTCAATAGAATGATTTCTATCAGCTGTTTTGTATTCAAATAGCATTAGTCGAGCAAGTCCAAATTCAGACTTTAGCCTGTTAAGGACTTTTTCCATAGGATATATGAAATCCCCATTAATAGGTCTATTAGTCAATGGAATTGTTAAATTATCACGGGCACTTCCATAGCATTTGCAATACAATCCATGCTCACTAAGACTTAAGAAATTATCTAAACACCATTTTCGAAATGTTGATAAGGATTGGTATTCTTGCTCATCTAAATGGCTATCATCTTCTATAGCTATTCCCATATCCAAACAATCTTTTTCGATATCACTATCTATTTTCTCAGCTCTAATGAGATAAGATTTTGCCCAATCATGTGGTAGTTTGCTAGACTTGCTAGCATTTCTAAAACCTAGAGCAATCTCTCTACCTTGCTTAATTGAGGAAAAGTTATTTATTTGACTTATTACACTTAAACACTCACTTCGATTTGTCCAAGCTTGTGGAATGTCTAAGTTCATTGCAATAACTTGATCGTACAAAGCTAAAGCCTCTGAAAATCTATATTGTCTCTGTAAATTTATAGCTAAATTAACAAGGTAATCAGGTAGGGGGTCTATACTTTGTTTTCTGCAAGATAAGACAGCTTTAAAAAACAGAGAACTCACTTCTACAAGTTGCTTTATTAGTTCTACATTGGTATCAAGTTGATCTCCAAATGCGCTTCGAATTAGATTACTTTTTGCATTCCCTAGATTATAGTAATAACTATCGCAAGTTAAAATACTTGCAAAAACTTCAGACTCCATTATGTTAATACCCAGCTCAGCTGCTTTATTATTTGAAGCCATGTTGCCTAAATCAACAAACAACATTCCTAGCCTATACAGTGTAGAACAGAAATT
Organism: Psychrobacter immobilis; assembly: GCF_904846175.1. Lineage (GTDB taxonomy): Bacteria > Pseudomonadota > Gammaproteobacteria > Pseudomonadales > Moraxellaceae > Psychrobacter > Psychrobacter immobilis_E. The sequence continues at coordinate 180,217 of NZ_CAJGZM010000002.1, forward strand.
TGGTTCAGTAGAATTACTAACTTCTTCTAAAAGATCTTTCAGATATAAGCATAGTTTATAGCTTTCTTCAAACTGCCCCTTTTCAATCATTTTAGATGCATTGGCTAGCTGCAAGTTTGTATAAGTAATTTTGGAGTAATCCGTATCTTCCATAACATTTCCTTAATAAAAAATATTAAATTTAGCCCTTAATACAAACCACCTACATCAAGGTATGCATCACTTTTTTTTCATCACATTATAAGTATCTTTATACGCCGCTGAAAAATTAATAAGTCAGTTACCTTCTCTAACCACCACTCCCAATCCTTTCAGCCAACGCTTGTAGTTTTGGCACAATCATCGCCGCATAATCGTCGCTTTGCCAGTTGGCACTCGGCACACTGGCATTGAGCGAATAAGCATATTGCCCAGTCGCAACATCATATATCCCAACAGCTACTGCCAATATATCCGTAGAAAACTCACCATCTGATACCGTATAGCCATGCGCTCTATAATGCTCTGCAGCATCAGAGAGAGCAGACTGCGCATGGTTATAATCTTCTGTAGATAAGTGCTCTTGTAAATTATTACGAATTGAAGCCTGTCTTGCTGGCGAGCTAGCCGCATAAAAAGCGCGTCCAATAGCGGTTCGGGCGACAGGCACTGCTGAGCCAACTTGCAAATTGACCGATAGGCGAGCAGGGCTACGACAACAAGCGTGATAGCGCATTTCTCCTTCGACCTCGGTTGCCAAGTTTACTGATACCTCATTGCTAATAGCAAACTGTCGTAGTAACGGTTCAGCTGCCGCCACCATGTCATGACGACTCCATGCAGTGGCGCTAAGTCGCACCGCGCTACTGCCCAATTGATACTGTCCGTGCTCCGTAATACGCAAAAATCCAAGCGTCATCAAGGTATGAATCAGACGCGTGATGGTCGCTTTAGGCAGTCCGGTCATTTGACATAACTGTTGATGACTCAGCTGCTCATGATGCTCAAATGCTGATAACAGAGTCAGTCCACGCCCCAATGCAGTGACGAATTGTCTGTCATTATCATCTTTACTCTTCTCAAGGATGCTATTCATTCGAGTCAGTAATGGTAGAGCTGCTGATATATTTTTTGTCATTTTATACTCATTTTATTTGATAAAGATTTACAGCGACCCGAAACTTTGTTTTAATGGATTTAAATTATGAAACTAAGTTTCGCACAGCGGAATTAGTAAGTCAATAACCTATTAAGTCAATTTACTCATTAATTACTACTCGTCGGTCAGGATGACTGATATCAAGGAGATCCACATGGCAACATCTACGCGTCCAAGTTTTGACTGGGAAGATCCTTTTTTATTACGCGATCAGCTTACTGACGAAGAGCGCATGGTTACGGACAGCGCCCGCCAGTTTTTTCAAAAAGAACTGATGCCTGGCATCGTTGAAGCCAATCGTCATGAGAATTTTGACCGTAATATCATGCGTCAAATGGGTGAGATGGGCTTACTTGGCGTTACGATTGAAGGTTATGGCTGTGCCGGTTTATCTAGTGTGGCTTATGGTTTGATTGCCAAAGAAGTAGAAGCCGTTGATTCAGGCTACCGCTCAGCGATGAGTGTGCAATCAAGCTTGGTGATGCATCCTATACATGCATACGGTACTGAAGAGCAAAGAGAGAGATATCTGCCGAAGCTTGCTACTGGCGAGTATGTCGGCTGCTTCGGTCTAACTGAGCCAGATTCAGGGTCAGATCCAGCCTCAATGTCGACTCGTGCACGAGCGGTTGACGGCGGTTATGAGCTGACGGGTAATAAGATGTGGATTACCAACAGTCCTATCGCTGATGTATTTGTGGTTTGGGCAAAAGATGATGCTGGTGAAATTCGTGGTTTTATCTTAGATAAAGGTATGAAGGGCTTATCAGCGCCGAAAATTGAAGGTAAGTTTTCACTGCGTGCTTCAGTCACCGGTGAGATTGTAATGGACAAAGTGTTTGTCCCTGAAGCCAATGCTTTCCCTGATATCCGTGGTCTAAAAGGACCGTTTGGCTGCTTAAATAAAGCCCGTTATGGTATCGCATGGGGCGCGATGGGTGCAGCTGAATTCTGCTGGAAAGCTGCCCGTCAGTACACGCTAGACCGTAAGCAGTTTGGTCGTCCATTAGCTGCGACGCAGCTCGTGCAGTTGAAACTTGCGAATATGCAAACAGAAATCGCACTAGGTCTGCAAGCAGCGCTACGTGTGGGTCGTCTGATGGATGAAGACAATGCGGCACCTGAGATGATTTCGATTATTAAACGTAATAACTGCGGTAAAGCGTTAGATATCGCGCGTGTTTCTCGTGATATGCATGGCGGTAACGGTATCTCTGATGAGTTCCATATTATCCGTCACGTGATGAACCTAGAGGCTGTTAACACTTATGAAGGGACGAACGATATTCATGCGCTCATCTTAGGACGTGCCCAGACTGGGATTCAAGCGTTCTTTTAGTTTTTATTATAGATTAATAGCCGCTTACCTTATATAAAAGGTATTTCTTATGTTGTGAACTGGTTGTGTTACCCATGAAATGGTGAGAGAAATGTGAGTAAGGGTGGCTAGTCGGTTTTATGTTTTTTATAATGGTTAGATGTGTGATATAGAAAGTAGGAGATAGAGTTTAGTTTTTATAGCAGCTATTATCGTACCCATGGTGATATACAAGCAATAAATAAAATAAGGACAATAATAATGGCTAGTCATGTGAAATTATCCAATCAAAATTTAATCAAGCAACAATGCTTAATAAAAGGCAGTTGGAAAGATTCCAGCGATGGTCAAACTATCGATGTGCAAAACCCCTTTAACGGCGAAGTTATTGGTACGATTCCGAGTTTGACGGAGCAAGATATCTTAGATGCCGTTGCTTATTCCAATGAAAAGCAAGGCTCTTGGGCTGCCAAAACTGCACATGAACGCGGCGAGCTATTGCAAAAATGGGCAGATCTCATTGATGACAATCGCGAAGATTTAGCGGTGCTTATGACTACTGAGCAAGGTAAGCCCTTAACCGAGTCGCGCGGTGAAATTGATTATGCTAATAGCTTTATCCGCTGGTTTGCCGAAGAAGGGAAGCGCGTTTATGGCGATGTTATACCCGCAACCAATGCAAATTTGCGCCACGTAATTATTAAGCAGCCTATTGGGGTCTGCGCTATTATTACGCCATGGAACTTCCCCGCGGCGATGATCACCCGTAAAATTGGTCCAGCGCTTGCGGCAGGCTGTACCGTTATTATTAAACCTGCGACCGAAACACCTTTTTCTGCTTTAGCACTTGGCGTATTGGCTGAGCAAGCAGGCATTCCTGCAGGTGTTATTCAAGTAGTAACTGGTAAATCGTCGGTCATCGGTGAGGTTTTGACCAGTGATGAGCGCGTTAAAAAACTATCTTTCACTGGTTCTACCGAGGTCGGTCGTACTTTAATGGCACAGTGCGCACCGACCATCAAAAAGCTATCATTAGAGCTTGGTGGCAATGCACCTTTTATTGTGTTTGAAGATGCCGATCTGGAAGCCGCAGCAGAAGGCCTTATCGCCTCTAAATTCCGTAATGCCGGTCAAACTTGTGTTTGTGCCAATCGCACTTATGTACAAGCAAGCATCAAAGATAAGTTTTTGGACATCTTTACCAAAAAAGTAAAAGCGCTTAAAGTTGGTAACGGTATGAATAAAGGCGTCGATATTGGGCCTTTAATCAACGAAGATGGTTTGAAGAAAGTCCAAAACCTACTTAAAGATGCTACTGACAAAGGCGCTAAAGTCATTACTGGCGGCGATCCTAATGATGCCTCAAAGCTAAGCTTTAATCCAACCGTATTGACTAATTTGACATCTGATATGGATATCGCACAAGAGGAAATATTTGGTCCTGTTGCTACGATATTTACTTTTGAAGATGAAGCAGAGGCGATCAAGAAGGCTAATGATACCATTTTTGGCTTAGCCGCTTATTTTTATAGTAGCGACTATGCACGCTCGTGGCGGGTAACAGAAGCCTTAGAGTATGGCATTGTCGGGCACAATACTGGTTTGATATCGACTGCAGTAGCACCGTTTGGTGGCGTCAAGCAATCTGGCTTTGGCCGTGAAGGATCAAAATATGGTATTGAAGAATATATAACCATCAAATACTGGTGTTCTGACATTAGTTAATTATCGAGGTTTATATTTTTTTGATTTTCATAAAATCATGAATGGGATTCAGTAATATGAATCCCGTTTTTTGAAGATAAAATGCCATAAGTAAGTCTTAATATTATTAGCTAATTTTAGTCTAACCTATTACTTTTCAAAGAATCTTTATCTAAAGACTACTTATCTAATGCTTCAGTATCCAGTTTTTTATCTTTTAAAATTATACTATGTTTATTTTCCACCACTTCATTGCCAGGTTTCATAGCACGATTATTATGCTCAATTGCTCTATTCTTTTTGAGATTAACGGCTGTTGCAGGCTCTGGAGTGACCAAGCGCTCAGAGAGTTTATCAAAAGGTTTTAGCGTCGGTTTCAGACTCTTTTTAATTCTTTTAACTGCTGCTGCATCTGCCTGTGCTTGTTCTTCTGCAAGCGATTGGTCATATAAACCTCGATACACGGCGAGAGTTTCGTCAATCATTTCACGCATGGTGAATTTGTTGGTCATCTCAGGGCGCGTGACACTCTCTAGCTGGTTGCGTACCGCTTTACATAACGCTTTAGCATTATATTTTTTCACCAATCCTTGCGGATAGAGTGGCTGTAAAATCTCGCTAAATGCCGCTTGATCCCAGCCAATCACAGGCGTACCTAAATGGATGGCTTGTAAGGCATTGATACCAATCGATTCGGGTTCGTTGGCTAGCGCCATGACGATATTAGCAGCTGACAGCCATTCGCGCATGTCATTACGTTTGCTACCGACATAGGTGATATGCTCAGAAAGCCCAAGCGTATTGCTACGTTGGCGGAAGTCTTCATGCGCCACATCACCCTCGCGATAATCTTCATCCATAATAATGACATGGATATTGGGAAATTGTCCTTGTAGATTACCCAAAATATCAATCAGCCATTCTTGCCCATATTCATTGCCAATGATAGTCGGAAAAACCAGCCATTTTTTATGTTCAAGCTCAGGATATTCGGCAAACGTATGCCGCAACCAATAAACAGAAGGGTTGTGTCGATATGGGTAGCGGCGGGTATCGACACCGCGATAGATGCGTTTAATGACTTTGGGTTCTAGCTCCTCACGGCGCAGGCCTTTTTTTAGATAATTGGTGACGCTATCAGAGACCGTGATTATGGTATCGACATCGAGTAGCGCTTGCGAGTATTTATTAATGGGATAAAAGCCATACATGGTCGAGACCAGTTTTGGTCGACGCTTGACGCGCGCTCGGCGCAGTGCTAAATGTAGTACCCATGCAGGTGTGCGCGAATGCACATGAATGACATCAGGGTCATATTTTTCAATCAAGCGACGCAGCGGCGCAACTTGTAGCAGTGACAGCCAAGATTTCTTATTCATATAAAGCTGATGGTAAATATTGCCGTCACGCTTTAGGCGTTTGACCAAGTCGTTTTCTTCATCAGCGCTGGAGATAATGATAGAAGTATGCTCGTTTTTAACCAAAGCGCGTCCCAGATGAAAAATACCGCGCTCGGATTCATCATGCTTTAAAGACGACAGTAAGCGCATAACTTTCATAATAGCGTTGGTCACCGAATAAGATATCAAGCTGCTATTGTCAGTTAAAAGTGCTGAAAACTCAACCACCAAGATAAAAAGATAAGGTCAAATTTTCCATGCTTTTTTTAGCTAAAAGCAATCATTTAATGACAGTTAACTTAGTATCAATCTTAAAAAGCTAGCGACGTTTTTGTAGATGTTCAGCATTTGGTAGTACTTGCTTCTCACTTAAGTATTTCCAATAGCGCTGCGGTAGGTACTGCTTATGCAGACGTGGGTTTTTACGCTCTTTGATATTGACGTTGGTAAAGTACCCTTGCCAGAATTTCTGATAGCGCTGCTCATCTTCGCTATGAATGCTGGCAGGATTGCGCAGTACCGCATCATCAAAGTCAGTAATCGTTTGCAGGGCAGCGGGGCGCTTGGGCGTGCTTTGGCTTTTGTCATAATAAATACCATAATTACGAGTCAAATCATAAATCGCCCAATGCTGATCTTGATAACGCTGACGAAAGTGCTCACCAATCAATGGCAAGACATTAAAGTCAGGCTCAACGCGGGCAAAGTAAATGTCGTCAGTGGTATGCTCAAAGCGCACAAAAGCTTCCATACGGTGCTTTTCTCGGCCGACAGACTTGACGGTTTGTACCAACTCTAAAACATTGAGATTACCCAAATCTTCCATAATAGGGCGGTTAGGGTAGTCAATGGCATATTTAACCACCTGAAATAAAGTGGTGCCGATATTGTCTTTTTCTGATAGAAATCCCCACAGAATATTGCGCATACCTGAGCGACCTAGTAGTTGATTAAGCTTTGATAGTACGCGTTCTGCTTTGTCTTCATCAGTTGCAACACTGCTCGCTTGTGAGATTAATGAAGGTACATAGCAGTCTTGAGCAATTAGCTGTAAGGATTCATCGTCCTGTAACTTATTAGCATAGACATAAAATACCGCACTCAGCCAACCTTCAAAACTAGGCTCATAAAGCACAATACTGGGCGTTAATTGACCGACAATATAGTCATGACTTTGCATCAGTTGTGACATTTATGTTCCTATTTAAAATAGCGGTAATTAAAACCATACTCATTAAAACCATGCTAATCAAAATCATGCTGACTAAAACAGCGCCAACTGCCCACTGCGTTGATCTTTATATTTGGTCTGCGTTTGTGCCAGTACGTATTGACGGAAGTTGTCACGCGTTAAATGGGCAAGATGTTCGTTTTTACCCGTCGTTGCGATAAAGTATTTGGCGCGATTAACCGCCGCACCCATTTTCTTCAAGTGATAAAGCGTCAACTGATTAAACTTGCGTGCCTTAACTATCTTTTTAGCGGTTTTGGTACCGATACCGGGAATACGCACAATCATCTCGTAAGTGGCGGTTTGAATATTAACCGGAAAATGCTCGCGATGGCGGATTGCCCAAGCAAGTTTCGGGTCGCAATCCAAGTCTAGAAATGGCGAATCTGGCTCGACGATTTCGTGCGCGCCAAAGCCATAAAAACGCATCAGCCAATCAGCTTGATACAGACGATTTTCACGTATCATAGGGACAGGTGTACCGATAGCTGGCAGGCGACTGTCAGATAACATTGGTACATAGCCAGAATAGTAAACGCGCTTAAGATCATATTGCTTATAAAAATGATTCGACAGCTGAATCACTTGCAAGTCAGTCTCGTTACTGGCGCCAACAATCATTTGACTGGTCTGACCTGCTGGTACAAATTTCGGCGCTTTTTTATGGGTTTTACGGCTCTCACGAATGGTAATAATTTCTTCTTTCACCGTTTCCATTGGTGCTTTTAATTGCTCATGTGATTTCTCTGGTGCGAGTAAAGCCAAGCCTGATTTGGTTGGAATCTCGATATTGACGCTCAAGCGATCGGCATATAATCCCGCTTCTAATAACAATTCTTTTGACGCGCCGGGAATAGTTTTTAGATGGATATAGCCATTAAAGCGCTCACGGGTACGCAATATCTTGGCAACCTCGACCAAGCGCTCCATCGTATAGTCGCCACTTTTAAAAATACCTGAGCTTAAAAATAGCCCTTCGATATAGTTGCGACGATAAAACTGCATGGTTAAATCGACGGCTTCTTCGACACTAAAAGCGGCGCGCGGGGTGTCATGGCTTTTGCGTGAGGTGCAATAAGCGCAATCGTAAATACAATGATTCGTCAGTAGGATTTTAAGCAAGCTAACACAGCGACCATCTTCGGTATAGCTGTGACAAATACCGGTTGCTGAAGCATCACCAAGACCACCGCCTTGATTTTTGCGCGTGCCAGCGGAGGAGGAACAAGAGACATCATACTTAGCAGCGTCCGCTAAGATATTAAGCTTGCCTTGCAGTCGTTCATAATTGATGGTTGCCATGAGCGCTATTTACCAATGCATTAATGAACGACTATTCTAACAAAATTGGCATTAAGTCATTGTAAACAGTGGAGAATTTCAAGAACAATACGACAGATAGTGTCGTTAGGTGACAGTAATTTATTAGCGAGAAGTTATAGCTGAAAAATTACTGCCGAAAAGTTACTATCAAAAATAAGTTAGTCGTTTATATTATCTATAAACAAAAAAAGCCCTGCATTAGTAGGACTTTTAGAGCAATTATTTAGCAAAGTACATTTTTATACAAGATAACTATTATTGAACTTTCGCACGTATAACAACCGTTTGCGGCGCGTTAGCAGGAAGGTCAACCAAGTTCCATTTTAGTCCAGAATAGTTTTCTGTGATAATTACAGTATTGCCAACTTGTTGGATAGTTTGATAGCTGTCGCCGCCAGTGGTGGCAAGCGTTGGCAATGGACTGTTTAATGATACCAGTTGCACGCCGTTTGGTAATGACACCATCGCATTGATATCAGTAACAGGCTGCGCTGTGGTATTGGTATAAGTGGTGTGATATTCGATGATGTCGCCAGGCGCGATATGATTGGCTGGTACGGCTACTTCGCGACCATCTTTGTTTTTTAATATCTTCATGACTTTGGTTTGTGCATTGACCACACCAGGGGTGCTAAACGTTGGGACCAGTTGCAGAGCGTCTAAAGAGGTAGATACGATTTGCGTCGTTGCCGGTTGGTTAGTCACGACGGTCGTCGTTGGCGCATTGATGACTGGCAATTGGGTAGCTGTCATCACAGGCAAGACTTCTGTCACGCTAGTCATTGGCACGGCTATGACATCTACTCTGCTGGTTTGATTGGTCATCTGGTTGGTCACAGGCACGCTCGTAACCGTGGCACTGCCTTGGGTAACGACCGTATTGCTAACACCGTTACTGGCGACTTGGCGAACCGTATAGCGCGGAACATTGGTCACTTGTGTCACCGCAAACGGCATGCCATCTTGCATGGTAATGCTATTAGGCGTTGCGGTGATGACCGCCGTTTTACCATCAGAATACTGCTCAACCACCGTCGTGCTACCAACAGACGAGCTAACCGCTATCTCAGGCGCGGCATTGGCTGTGGCGATAGACATCACTGCGCCTGCCAACAGTGCTGATATTGCGGTAAATGTCGTTGTTTTTTGCATGCTACTTGATGAGCGATGAATAGTAGTGGTCATGATAAAGTCCTTTAAAGTTATAATAAGTAAAACAAAAATGACAAACACTTAGATAAAAATACCCTCGTTAATTGACTCTATAGAGCAGGTCAACGAGGGTAGCAGTACTAATAATAGTCAGAAACAGCCAAACGATATAAGCTATCTATCGAAGCGTGTTATCAAACGATCAAATCATAAACTATCGAATTACTGATTTATCCGTCATTATTTTAATGAAAAGCTAAGCATGTGCCATGCGCCCAATTATTTAGCCATTTCAACTCAACAATTATGCGCTAAAACGAATTGAGTAGAAAAGCAGCGTTGTGTAACTGCTCTCCTATAAACAATAACTTTTTGTGTGCTTTGCTTTATATATTTCTTAAGAAAAATACTATTTTACTCACTATAAAAGCCAACCATATTAATCATAAATCACTTTCATGATTTCGTATTCAACCACACCTTTTGGTGTTTCAATACGAGCTTCGTCGCCTTCAGATTTACCAATCAGACCACGCGCGATAGGCGAGTTGACTGAGATTTTACCGGCTTTAAAGTCAGCTTCGTCATCACCAACGATTTTGTATTGTTTTTCTTCTTCGGTGTCCATGTTTTCGATAACGACACTGACGCCGAATATCACACGACCATCTTTTGGTAACGTCGTAGGATCGATGATTTGAGCACCGCCAAGTTTGGCTTCGATATCACGGATACGCGCTTCACAAAAACCTTGTTGTTCGCGGGCTGCATGATATTCAGCGTTTTCTTTTAAGTCGCCGTGTTCACGGGCTTCAGCGATAGAAGCGGTGATACGTGGACGGTCGACACTTTTTAACTGTTTTAATTCGGCTTCTAGAGCCGCATGTCCTTGCGGAGTCATGGGATAACGTTGCATGTTTTTTCCTTAAACCAATAACACCACACCATCTCCTAGTGAATAGTGAGATGGTGTCAGTGTTGTTGCAATGAGTATGAGATATAAAAAGAATGAGGTTTAGACTGCGTAACAACTAAACGCGCGCTTATCTGTGAGCATCGATACACTGACAGATAATGCACATTAACCTTACGTAATAAAAAGCATAGTCGCAGTTTAGCCACTATGCTTTTTAGGTCTGTCTTTTTAAAACTTTATTTTTTTAAAGTAATACGTTTTTTAAAGCACTACTGTTATATGAATATCGATAACACGTTTTGCATCAGCTTTTAAACAAGCGGTGCAATTATGCTTAATCTACTGAAATTATGCTGCTAAGTCAATAGAGCTAAGCGATAGTCTTTGCTTGTTCATGCAAATCTTGTAACTTATACACATCAAATGGTAAGTCAATGGCATAAGATTTACAAACCGCATCTGCTGCCCCTAGGGTCGTCACATAAAACACTTTACCTTGTAGGGCACTACGGCGGATAGAGAATGAATCCTCTTGTGCCTGTTTGCCCTCAGTGGTATTGATAATAAGGTCGATTTTACCATTTTTCAAGGCATCGACGATATGCGGACGACCTTCAGTGACCTTATTGATTTGTTTGCACTCAATACCATTCTCAGCAAGCACTTTTTGCGTACCAGCAGTCGCAACGATATCAAAGCCAAAGTCGATTAGCTGACGGGCGATAGGGGCAACTTGTTCTTTATCGCTATCACGTACAGAGATAAAGACGGTTTTGGTTTCGCCCTCAGTTGGCAGACCTGGCAAGCGCTCATTACTACCGATGACCGCTTTGTAGAATGCTTCGCCAAAGGTTTTACCAACGCCCATGACTTCACCGGTTGATTTCATCTCAGGGCTCAAGATTGGATCAACGCCAGGGAATTTAGCAAATGGGAATACCGCTTCTTTGACGGCAAAAAACGACGGTACGATTTCAGTGGTAAAGCCTTGGTCTTTCAATGACGTGCCAGCCATACAGCGCGCTGCGATTTGCGCTAAAGAAGTACCAATACATTTAGAAACAAACGGCACGGTACGCGCAGCACGTGGGTTAACTTCTAAAATATAAACCGTTTCACCTTTTACCGCAAACTGGACGTTCATCAGACCGATAACGCCAAGCTCTTTTGCCATCGCAACCGTTTGCGCGCGCATCACATCACACAGCTCATCAGATAATGAGTAAGGCGGCAATGAACAGGCTGAGTCACCAGAGTGCACGCCAGCTTGTTCGATATGCTGCATGATACCGCCAATCACGACGTCTGTACCGTCGCTAACACAGTCAACATCGACTTCGATGGCATCATCTAAGAAGCGATCAAGGAGTACTGGCGCTTCGTTTGAGGCTTGTACGGCAGTACGTAGGTAATGTCTGAGCTCATCTTCGTTATAGACAATCTCCATCGCGCGACCACCAAGTACGTAAGATGGGCGTACTACTAGCGGATAGCCAACGTCTTTTGCTTTGACCAAACCATCTTCTAAGCTAGTCGCTAAAGCATTGGTTGGTTGGATCAGGTTCAATTGCTGAATCATATGTTGGAAGCGTTCGCGATCTTCAGCGCGGTCAATCGCATCAGGACTGGTACCAATGATTTTGACGCCAGCAGCTTCAAGGGCGCGGGCCAGTTTCAATGGTGTTTGACCACCGAACTGTACAATCACACCATCAGGGTTTTCGATACGGACAATCTCCAATACATCTTCAAGCGTAATTGGCTCAAAGTAGAGGCGGTCAGAGGTATCATAATCGGTCGAAACCGTTTCAGGGTTACAGTTGACCATGATGGTCTCATAGCCATCTTCACGCATGGCAAGTGCGGCGTGGACACAGCAATAGTCAAACTCGATACCTTGGCCGATACGGTTAGGACCGCCGCCGATAACCATAATTTTCTTATTATCAGTCGGATTGGCTTCACATTCACTGTCGTACGTTGAGTACATATAAGCAGTGCTGGTGGCAAATTCTGCGGCACAGGTATCGACACGCTTATATACTGGATAAACGTTTAAATCCCAACGTTTGGTGCGTAGCTGCTTTTGTGAGACGCCAAGCAGTTTCGCCAAACGCAAGTCTGATAAGCCTTTACGCTTAAAGCTGCGTAAGTTCTTTTCAGTTAAACCACCAAAACCTAATGCTTTAACTTGCGCTTCAGTTTTGACGATATCTTCGATTTGTACCAAAAACCATGGGTCGATTTTGGTTAAGTTAAACACTTCATCGACACTCATGCCAATACGGAAAGCATCAGCAATATAATAAATACGTTCAGGCGTTGGAATAGTTAAGCGATTATTAATTTCGCTACGTGCCTTTTCAATACTCACTTTTGATAAGTCAATTTGCTCATCAAAACCATCATTGCCAGTTTCCATGCCGCGCAGCGCTTTTTGCATCGATTCTTGAAAGTTACGACCGATTGCCATCACTTCACCAACCGATTTCATCTGCGTCGATAGCACGTTATCCGCTTGCGGGAATTTTTCAAAATTGAATCTTGGTATCTTGGTCACGACATAATCAAGTGCAGGCTCAAAGCTCGCTGGCGTTTTGCCACCCGTGATGTCATTTTGCAATTCATCAAGCGTATAACCAATCGCTAGTTTGGCAGCGATTTTAGCAATCGGGAAGCCAGTGGCTTTTGATGCCAATGCTGATGAGCGTGATACGCGTGGGTTCATCTCGATGACAACCATGCGACCAGTATCAGGGTTGATACCGAACTGCACGTTTGAGCCGCCCGTTTCCACACCAATCTCACGCAGTACTGCCAATGAAGCATTACGCATGATTTGATATTCTTTATCGGTCAGCGTTTGTGCTGGTGCAACGGTGATTGAGTCGCCCGTATGCACGCCCATTGGGTCAAAGTTTTCGATGGCACAGATGATAATGCAGTTGTCGTTTTTGTCACGAACCACTTCCATCTCATACTCTTTCCAACCGATTAATGATTCATCGATTAGCAATTGATGGTTCGGCGATAAGTCAAAACCGCGCTCACAAATCTCGATAAATTCGTCGCGGTTATAAGCGATGCCGCCGCCCGAACCACCCATCGTAAATGAGGGACGAATGATACATGGATAGCCCATTTTTTCTTGGGTTGCAAAGGCTTCTTCCATAGTCTCAGCCGTTTCAGCGCGTGGGCATTCAAGGCCGATGCGTTTCATCGCTTTATCAAATAAGTTACGGTCTTCTGCCATTTCGATGGAATCTTTGGTCGCACCAATTAATTCGCAGTTATACTTGGTCAATACACCATGCTTATCTAGCTCTAAGGCACAGTTTAGTGCGGTTTGTCCGCCCATGGTTGGCAAGATTGCATCGGGACGTTCTTTAGCAATAATTTGCTCAACCGTCTGCCACGTAATTGGCTCGATATAAGTCGCATCAGCCATGGCAGGGTCAGTCATGATGGTTGCAGGGTTTGAGTTGACCAATATGACGCGGTAGCCTTCTTCTTTTAGTGCTTTACACGCCTGAGCGCCTGAATAGTCAAACTCACACGCTTGACCGATGACGATAGGACCTGCGCCTATGATAAGAATACTTTTTATGTCGGTACGTTTTGGCATAGTTAAGGCTACCTTCGTTTGGGTGATATTTTGATTAATCTGTATTTTCAATAGAGCTTATCGTGTTTGGTCTGGAGTAGCTTGAAATACTGTCTGTGCTTCAAGCTTTATGCTTATATGTTGCTTGTAGTTAATTAGCGATAACTTAAGCTTTAGCGGCTGCCATCATCTCTGCAAACTTATCAAATAGTGGCGCGGCATCGTGCGGCCCAGGGCTTGCTTCTGGGTGACCTTGGAAGCTAAATACTGGCTTATTGGTCAGCTCAATCCCTTGGTTGGTACCATCAAATAATGAGCGATGGGTCGATTTAACATTGTCAGGTAGTGTGTCTTCATCAACCGCGAAACCATGGTTTTGACTGGTAATCATAACGGTACCCGTGGCCAAATCTTGTACGGGATGGTTAGCACCATGATGACCGGTTTTCATTTTGATGGTATTTGCACCGCTGGCAAGACCAATCAGCTGATGACCTAGGCAGATGCCAAAAGTTGGAATGTCCGTTTCTTCAATGATATGACGTACCGCGTCGATGGCATAGTCACAGGCAGCAGGATCGCCAGGGCCGTTTGATAAGAAGATACCGTCTGGATTCATTGCTAACACATCTGCGATAGGTGTTTGCGCTGGTACGACGGTTACATGGCAGCCGCGGTCAACAAGCATACGTAGGATATTGGTTTTGCTACCGAAGTCATAGGCGACCACGTTATATTTTGCTTCGACATGCGTACCCAAATGCTTAAAGAAGCCACCCGTACCGCTATCATGGCTACCTGGTACATCGCGGTTCAGTAGAGTGTCTGATAAATCCCAGCTACCGGCTGTCCATTCAAACGTCGTCGGTGTACAGCATTCTTTTGCCAAGTCCATCCCTTCGATACCAGCGAACTCTTGCGCCAGTTTGATGGCTTGCTGTTCATCTTCGCTGCTAATCGTTGAACCGTTAGAAGCGGTCATGATACAGCCGTTTTGAGCACCTTTATCACGTAGTAGGCGGGTCAATTGGCGGGTATCAATATCAGCAATAGCGACCGTATCATGGCTCTGTAGATAATCACTCAATGATTGAGAGTTGCGGAAGTTTGAAGTAACCATCGTTGCATCGCGGATAATAAGACCGTCAGCCCACACTTGATGACCGTTGCCAGATTCGACATCTTCAGCGTTGGTACCAGTATTGCCAATGTGCGGATAGGTAAGCGTCACTAGCTGACGCGCGTAACTTGGGTCAGTGAGGATTTCTTGGTACCCTGTCATGGCTGTATTAAATACCACCTCACCGACACGATGACCAAGACTACCGATACTCAAACCGCGAAAAATCGTACCGTCTGCTAGTGCCAAAATTGCTTGTATTTCTGCCGATGAATTCAAGGGTTGCCTCCGCTGTTATTGGTGAGTGCCATGATGTTTTACGGTTAAAAACTTGCTCTAAAGTGCGTTTTAATCTCTACCTAACGGCTGTTAAATAATGATAAAAAAGTGTTAAAGCCAAATTTTTTCCACAAAAAAGCGAGAAGACATCATCGACGAAAAGGTACAGGATTCACTAAGGGGTGAATAAGTAACTTACATCATGTCCGCTCGCTTTGGCACAGATTTTGCGCATTATACTAGAGTTTTGCGTTAAGGGCTAGCACCTTCTCTCGTCTGTTATTTTTCGATCTATATTTAGCGCCATTTTAAGATAAGGACACGTCTTAAGACCAATCAGTTGAGACAGTATAGTCAGTTCAAAATAAAAGCGCTACGTTATATCTATATGCGACTGGTATAAATTTTCCTTGCTTGCTGTTATCACAGAGGCTACGAAAAATTCATCACAGTCGCACTGTATCGATTTTAGAGTAATTCTACTATAGCGTTGCTGTCACTTTATTAAATCAGACACGTCGTTAAATAAGCCACGTTTTTAAATAAGCCAGATAACTGACTGTTAAAAATTATAATGTACCGATAAGCCATAATAGTCGGGTGATAAATTGGTGGCGATATGCAATTGGTCGTCATAATAGCTTTTGGTTAAATACATACTGCTGGCAATACCTAAGGCAGCGCCCGCCAGAACGTCAGTCACATCATGCTCATCGGCCTCAACGCGGCTATATGCCACAAATCCTGCACCAATATAAGCAGGAATGCTATATTCTAAACCATAGCGTTTATGAATAAAGCTGGCACCCTGAAACGCCACTGAAGTATGACCAGAAGGGAAGGAGTCCTCATCACGACCGTTGGGGCGCTCTTTATCTATCACTGACTTTAGCACTTGTGTCGCAGCAAGGTTGGTCGCAAATGAATAGTAAAATTGCTGACGACCCTCTTTATCATCCATATAATAAGTGCTACCGTAAGCAGCTGCCGGTATCGCAAAGGCGAGCACATCGCCTACCTTGGTGGTAGAGCTACTGTCTGCGTGGGCAGGGATGGCAGCCATCAAGCTGGTCGATAATAAAATGATAGGGGCGTATTGTTTGCTGATCATTGCTGCGATCCTAAAGAGGGTTGGTGAGCGTTAATTGTCTGTATAAAATCTTCTGGTCATTTTATAGCGATAAATGGCATGCGGCTTTATTCTAAATGCTAATTGCTCTATTAATTAGCGGCTCTATTTATCGGCAGCATTATACTATAAAGTTTTTGTCATTCTTTACAACTATCGCGCTTTAGATCATATTTATTTATGACATGATTTTAACACTATCATTTTTTACGACACACTTTTCACCATGTATAAACTTGTATAAAAATAACGACTAAGGATGGATTATGATTTATCAGTATTTAGACAAAGCGCCAGAGTTTGCAGTACCATTTAACGGTTGGGTAGCAGATACCGCTCGCGTGATAGGCGATGTGTATTTGGGTCATAAAGCTAACGTATGGTTTGGGGCGGTGATTCGCGGCGATAATGAGCGCATTCATATTGGCGATTATAGTAATGTGCAAGAAAACAGCGTCATTCATACCGATGCAGGCATTGAGGTAAAAATTGGTAATTATGTCACCATTGGACATTTAGCGATGCTGCATGGCTGCGAAGTCGGTGATAACAGCTTGATTGGTATTGGCGCGGTGGTATTGAATAATGCCAAAATCGGTAAAAACTGTATCATTGGTGCCAAAGCTTTGGTCACTGAAGGTAAAGAGATTCCCGATAATTCGCTGGTGATGGGCGCTCCGGCAAAAGTGGTCAAAACTTTGACCAATGAGCAAGCGGCAATGTTAAAACTGTCGGCAATGCACTATGCGGAACGTTGTCAAAAGTTTAAAACTGGCTTAACAGAAATAGCCATGCCTGATTAATTACTATAGATGTTAGAACAATAGAAGTCAAAACCCATTCATAAAAAGGATGGCTTTATAGTGAGCAATCCTTTTTATGAATGTTAATTTATTTTTTGACGTTGTGATGCTTTTTAAGCAAACAGTGGTTATGCCATTAGCATCATGATCAGCCAAATGATGGCAAAAATGATAATGCCAATAATCAGACCGCGAAAGATATCATGGCGTATAGAATGGTCACTAAGATAATGATTATTACCTGTGTCGTCGATATTTAAGGCATTGACGCTTTCAGCACCAGCGCTTTTACCGACGATAAAGCCTGTTAACGCCCCCAAAACTAGCATAAACGGGGTAAATAGCCAGAATATCTCGCCATTACCCATACCAGCGATTGAGCGAATAACAACAATCGCAAGGTCGATAAGTAAGCCGCCAAAACCATATAATAGCGCGTTTAACAGCGCATAAAGCAGACGGTCAAAAGGTGATTGGTAGCTTTTGCCTAATTGACGTCGTCTGATTTCTCTGATTGAACGGGCAGGACGTCGCGGTCGATTAGACAAAACAGTTTTATCATCAGGCGCTTTCATAAATTTCTCTATTGTTATTATCAAGCAGGCTAAAGATAAGCTAATGAGACATTAAAGTAAATAAGTTAGCATAAATTTGTTTGGTAAACAGTAGGCTTATAGGGAATGATGCAGCACGTTTTATATCCAATATTTTTTCTAAAATATTTTACATTCAAAAAATTATTCTTTTAATAAATAAAAAATAAGGTTCCATTATGCAGGCAACACAAGCAGGACATGCACCAAAAGAGTTGGCACTCTTTGATTTAGATCATACTTTGCTCGACGTCGATAGCGATTATCTCTGGGGTGAGTATATCGTTAAGCATAATCTCGTTGACGAAGCTGAATACCGCACCGCCAATCAAAAGTTTTATCAAGATTATATCGAAGGTACGCTTGATGCGACCGAATATAATGAATTTGTCGCGCAATTCTTAAGTAGCTTACCTATGGACAGGCTACATGAGCTGCGCGAAGATTATATTAAAACTGAAATCGAGCCACATATTCGCCCAAAAGCGATGGAGACGCTCTGTCATCATGTCGAAAAAGGTCATGAGGTAGTCATTATTTCTGCGACCAATAACTTTGTGGTATCAGCTATTGCTAAGCGTTTTGGTATTGAAGATGGCAATGTATTATCGACACCGCTTGAGATAAAAAAAGAGCGTTATACCGGCAAATTAACCGATAAACCTAACTTTAAAGAAGGTAAGATTTACCATCTTAATAAGTGGTTGGATAAACGACAATCAGTAGGTACTACCTTTGATAAAACCTATGCCTATTCAGACTCCAAAAATGACATTCCATTGCTCGAATGGGCGGATGTAGCTATCTGCGTGTCACCCGATGATGCGTTACATGCGCATGCGCTGGCTCATCGTTGGGCAGTAGAAGATTGGTCGATTTAGGTGGTCTATAACTATTTAATATAAAGGCAGTACTAATTAGCCAACTATTTAGCGTCAATCTAATTTAAAATAGCGCCATATCAGTGAGATATTTATTTAAAAAGACAGGAAGATTTATGGAAATCAATCCGTATCAAGAACGTATCAAAGATTTATCTGAGCGTGGACAGGACCTTCGGAGGTATCTTTGACTTCGATGGTAAGCAAGAACGCTTAGAGGAAGTTAATTTAGAATTGGAAAATCCCGAGCTATGGAATGATCCAGAGCGCGCGACCAAGATTAATAAAGAAAAAAGCCAGCTTGATGGCGTCATTGACGTGGTCGTTTCGCTTGAAACGACTTTAGAAGATGCCGCTGCTATGCTTGATTTAGCAGTAGAAGCAGAAGACGAATCCTTGCTTGCTGATGTGCAAGCAGAGCTCGATAATGCAGAGAAACGCGTTGCTGATTTAGAATTCCGCCGGATGTTTAGCGGTGAGATGGATCCAAATAATTGCTATTTGGACATCCAGTCAGGCAGTGGCGGTACAGAGGCACAAGATTGGGCAGAGATGCTGCTGCGTATGTATACACGGTGGGCAGAAGCGCATGGCTTTAAAGTGGACGTTATCGAAGTGTCTGCTGGCGGTGTCGCTGGTATCAAATCGGCAACCATTGAAATTAAAGGCGATTATGCCTTTGGTTGGTTACGGACTGAAATTGGCGTGCATCGCTTAGTACGTAAATCACCGTTTGACAGTAATAACGGTCGTCATACTTCATTTGCTGCCGTTTTTGTATCGCCTGAGATTGATGATAATATCGAGATTGATATCAATCCAGCTGATTTGCGTATTGATACTTATCGTTCATCGGGCGCAGGTGGTCAGCACGTGAACACCACCGATTCAGCGGTGCGTATTACTCACGAACCGACTGGCGTTGTGGTCACTTGTCAAAACGAGCGTAGCCAACATGGTAATAAAGCCACAGCGATGAAGTTGTTACGCGCCAAGCTTTATGAGCTTGAGATGCAAAAACGGATGGAATCCCAGCAAGCGGTTGAAGATGGTAAGTCTGATGTCGGTTGGGGCAGTCAAATTCGCTCTTACGTACTCGATGACTCACGTATTAAAGACTTGCGTACGGGCGTTGAAACCTTTAATACCGGCGCGGTGCTCGATGGTGACCTTGATCAGTTTATCGAAGCGAGTCTTAAGGCTGGACTGTAAAGCTAGGCCATAAAGAAATTTACAAAATATCAACCAACAGTCAATTAAGGAAAATTATGCCAAGCGTTAATAATTATTTTGATAATAAAGTGACTTCTATTGCCTTTCAAACCGCTACCAAGCCTGCCACTGTTGGTGTGATGGAGATTGGTGAATACGAATTTGGCACCAGCGAATTCGAAACGATGACAGTTGTTAGCGGTGCTTTGACGGTCAAGCTGCCAGAGAGTGATGAATGGCAAACCTTCAATGCTGGTGAGCAATTTACTATTGAAGCCAATCAGAAATTTCAAGTAAAAGTAGCAGTGGAAACGGCCTATCTATGTACCTATGGTGAATAGTTTTTTAGCTTGTATTAATATGAATTATAAACACGCCAAGTATTCAATACTTGGCGTTTTTTGTTTTTACATCGACTAGGTTATAAAAAAGCAGCTATCTATTTATTTATCAAAAATTACAAGCAAGCCATCATAAATCCTTGCGTTATTGAATCATATTGGTTTTGGTCGCAAGCGTATCATAGAGGCGGCGTGCAGCTGTATTTTCTTCTTGAGTAACCCAATAAACGCGGTTGCAGTTTTGCTGGCGAGCAAACTCATAGACATACTCAATCAATGCTCGTCCTACACCGTGCCCTCGCACAGATTCAGCCACGTATAAATCCTCTAAGTAGCAACATTCAGTGCTATTCCAAGTATTAGGGTGTAGCACCACATGAGTGATACCGACTAACTTATCCTCTAACCAAGCCCCAAACCCATAAATAGGTACGTTGCTATCGAGCACATTATTCCACGTTGCATTCGTCGTTTCTAATGGCAAGCTGCTCTCATAAAAAGTGAGATAGCTTTGCCATAAGCTGAGCCAAGACTCATAGTCAGCGGCAGATAATGGCGCTATTTTTAAAGAGCCATTGATTGAATTCATAAGGGTGGAATTTGTCATGTTGGCGGTGCCTTCAGTAAATGTATCTTAAATTATGTCGTAACGCTCAAAATCCACAAGGCTTTTATCGCCTTTATTTTACACAGGATTACACATTGTCCATGGCAAATACACAGCAAAGATAAGGGCAGTTGATTATGCTAAAACAACGATATTATCAGATGAGTATTTTTTATGGCGAAGTCAAATCAACCAACCAATACACAAGACATACGCCATGATTATGAGCACTTGGCGAGCCTCGCGAACTTGCGATATGTCAGCGATACCGATCCAGGATACGGGCGTCGGCGTTCGGGACGTGGCTTTACTTATCGAGATGCCACAGGCAAAACAGTTAAAGATAAAGCCTTGCGTCAGCGTTTTGATGCCTTAGTGATACCGCCGATGTGGTCGGAGGTTTGGATATGCCATGATGACAAAGGGCATTTACAGTCGACAGGACGTGATGACAAAGCCCGTAAGCAGTATTTATATCATCCAGAATGGGATCGCGTGCGAGATCAAGCCAAGTTTAATGCCATGATAGGTTTTGCTGAAGCATTGCCTAACCTGCGTGCGCAAGTAGAGAAAGATTTAGAAGCGCCGCCGCTATCGCGTGACAATGTTTTGGCAGCAGTGGTGAAACTATTAGAAACGACCTTAATTCGTATTGGTAATAGTCGCTATGCCAAGCTCAATAAAAGCTATGGTTTAAGCACGTTACGCAGCAAGCATGTCAGTGAAACGGATACTGGACTGGCATTTGATTTCGTCGGTAAAAGTGCCAAGGAGCATCATATAGAGCTGCAAGATGAGCGTTTGATTGAAATTGTACATGCCTGCTCTGAGCTGCCCGGTTATCAAGTATTTAAGTATTTAGATGAAAATGGTGATAAGCAAGTCGTCGATAGTGCTGATATCAATGATTATCTGCGCATCTATACCTGCGGTAATAACTGTGACAGTGAAAGTTATGGCGGCAATTTATATAGTGCAAAAGATTTTCGTACATGGATGGCCAGTGTGTTGGCAGCAAGCTACCTTTATGATGAACTCCAAACCAAGTCTGGCAAAGTGATTTTAGCCAGTGAGCCTGATGGTAAAGAGCGTCAGCAACTGGTGACTAATATGGTAAAAAGTGTTGCTGATGAGCTGGGCAATACACCAGCGGTGTGCCGATCTTCTTATATCAATCCTATTATTATCGAGCAGTTTTTAGTAGGGCAGTTTTTTGAGCCTTATAAACAAGCGCGCCGTGGACGCACTAAGCAACATCAAAGCTGTGAAGAGAAGGCATTGCTTGGATTTTTAAGCGCTCTACAGTAAACCTTCACCTATTAGATACTTTCTATTGAAAAATAAAAATGATACGTTATGTATTGAAATAAGTGAAAAAATACGTTACTAATAGAGCATATGCTATTTGATAGGTTTAAACAGTTGATAGGATGTGACTGTTTTACGATTTATTTTATTATTTATTAATCGCTGATATCGTCAGTGAACCTCGATTGCTAAAGGATTAGCTTATGAACACCTCATCTACAGACGCCGCAGTAAATACTGTCAATACAATAACAAGCTACAACGATTATTACCATAATTTTGATATGGATACCTTATTGACAGAAATATTTGGTGAGCATTTAGACGACCGTTTGAATGCTTATATAGCGTGTTGCGGTCGTCATGTGCGTGATGGTCGCGGCGATAATATTGCACTGGTGCATGAAGATACAGCGGGTAATGTGACGCGCATGACTTTTGCAGAGCTTGATAAGGCAAGTGCGCAAATTGCCAATTTATTAAAATCCTATGGCGTGCAAGCTGGTGACCAAGTAGCGACTATGCTACCGCGCACCCCTGAGCTACTCACGATTGTATTAGCCACTTGGCGGATTGGTGCAGTCTATCAGCCGCTATTTACTGCCTTTGGTTATGATTCGATTAAATATCGGATGGATAAAGCCAATACTAAAGTAGTTTTTACCAATATTGATAATCGCGGCAAGTTCGACGACTTGGCTAAGCAAACTAAAATGGTCATGGTTAGCAGTGAGAATGATGGACAGTTAGACAATAATTGGGGCGATGATAACTATGCACAAATGATGGCGACGCAGCCGCAAACGGTAGAAGCTGTTTTGTTAGATAAAGATGCACAGTTTTTGCAAATGTTTACCTCGGGTACGGTGGGCAAATCAAAAGGCGTCAGCGTGCCACTAAGTGCACTCTCGGCTTTTTATCTCTATATGCGCTACGCAATCGACTTGCGCGCGGATGATAACTACTGGAATATGGCCGATCCCGGTTGGGCGTATGGACTATATTACGCGATTACTGGACCTTTATTAATGGGCGTCACGACTTACTTTAACGAGTCCGGCTTTGACGCTGCCAATACTCGCGATTTTATGGTACGCCATAAGATTAGCAATTTGGCTTCATCACCAACTGCTTTTCGTATGATGAAATCCAGCGGTGTGTTTGAAAGTGCTCACGGCGACGCCAATGCCAAGCTATCGTTACGCTGTGCCAATTCAGCAGGCGAGACCTTGAATACCGAAGTGGTCAACTGGGTTGAAACCTACTTAAACTGTAAAGTTTGTGATCAATATGGGCAGACAGAAACAGGCATGACATGTTGCGAGCACCATGCTTTAGAGCATAAATGTCCAGTCGGTTCGATGGGGATGGCGCTACCGGGACATACATTGGTTGTGCTAGATGATGACATGAACATCTTGCCTGATGGCGAGCAAGGACAACTGGCAGTGGTGGTCAGTCAATCGCCCGCGTTTTATTTCCGCGGCTATAGCTGGAATGAAAAAGATGCGTTCGCTGATGATTATTATCTGACAGGTGATGTGGTTGAGCGTCACAGCGACGGCAGTTATTGGTTCTCAGGGCGAGATGATGACATTATTATCACGGCAGGTTACCGCGTAGGGCCAACTGATGTCGAAAACACCGTGCTTGAGCATGAGGCAGTCGCAGAATCCGCAGCGGTTGGTGTGCCAGATGAAGTGCGCGGTCACACTATTAAATCTTATGTGGTGCTAAAAGATGGTATCGTTGGGACAGATGAGATTGCCAAAGAGATTCAAGACTTGGTACGTAAGCGTCTTTCGACCCATGCTTATCCGCGTGAGGTTGAATTTGTCGCTGCGTTACCAAAAACACCAAGCGGTAAAATTCAGCGTTTCTTGCTGCGCAGTTTGTCTTCTGTTTAAGCGAATCGAAGTCTTAATAGTAGTTGAAAATAATAAAATAGTGAGTTTATAAAAATAGTAATAAAACATCAATTAAAGGAATAATTATGCAAATTGAACAACACAGTTTTTTAGTCACCGGCGGTGCATCAGGTCTGGGTGAATCAGTGGTTCGTGCTATCGTCGCGCAAGGCGGTAAGGTCGTCATTGCTGATTTAAACGAATCAACTGGGCAGGCTTTGGTCAATGAGCTAGGTAACAATGTACGCTTTGTGCGCTGTGATGTCACCAGTGGTGATGACGTTCGAGCGGCTGTTGCTATGGCTGAAGAGGCATTCGGAGGTCTGCAAGGTTCCATTAACTGTGCAGGTATCGCTGTCGTACAAAAGTTGTTAGATCGTGAAAATAATCCTGCTGACCTTGAGGCTTTTAGTCGCGGGGTTAATATCAACCTCGTGGGCTCTTTTAACGTGGCACGTTTGGTGGCAGCCAGTATTGCTAAGCGTGTGGCGGCTAGCACACCCGCCGAAGTTAATGCTGACAACGGAATTATTATTAATACGGCTTCTATCGCTGCTTTTGATGGGCAAGTAGGGCAAGCAAGTTACGCCTCATCTAAAGCTGGGGTCGTTGGTATGATGTTGCCGCTAGCACGTGAGCTGACTCGTCATGGTATCCGAGTGATGACTATTGCGCCGGGTGTGTTTGCAACACCTATGATGCAAAGTCTGCCTGAGAAGGCGCGTGAGCAACTAGAGGCGGCAGTACCATATCCTAAGCGTTTGGGAAATCCAAATGAGTTTGCCAAACTGGTCACACACATTATTGATAATGCCTATCTTAATGGTGAAGTCATTCGCTTAGATGGTGCGATTCGTATGGTGTAAGGTAATTTTAGATTTTGACTTTGAGAACTTTAAGTTTAATTCATAAGATTTTTATACAAATTGACATAGTCTTTTGCTATCTTATCAAAGATGGTTTTATCAATGAGCGCTTAACTTTAAGAAGCAAAAGCTATGTTTTTTTTCAATATAAATAGTAAATATTCACATTGGTTATTTATCGTCATAGGTTTTAGCCTCGCTATCATTACCAGCACGAGTGCCATTGCTGCTGAGAGTACTTCAGAGAACAAACAAGCTATGCCGAAAAGTATGATGGTTGATAAAGTCTTTGTTGATAAATCCGCTCGCACCCTGCAGTTGCTAAGCGATGATAAAGTGATCAAATCTTATCACATTGCGCTCGGTGGTAATCCTATTGGACATAAGCAACAACAAGGCGATCAACGTACACCTGTTGGCAACTATACACTCGATTATAAAAATGAAAACTCTGGATATTACCGTTCTATTCACGTCAGTTATCCAAATACTGCCGATAAAGCCCGCGCCAAATCGCGAGGCGTCAGTGCTGGTGGTGATATCATGATTCATGGGCAGAAAAATGGCTTTGGTGCATTTGGCATACTCAACCAACAACGCGATTGGACGGAAGGCTGTATGGCGGTGACCAATGATGAGATGGATGAAATCATGGCTGCGGTAAAGATTGGCACCGCGATCGAAATTGTAGAATAAATACCTTGTTAACATAGTTAAGGTATTCTTATTCAGCTTATTTTTAGCCCATTTAGATGTCCATCGACTAGATACCCATCGATTGAATTGAGGACACGCCTTAGTATTTTCTATTGGTTTAATAGTATTCTAAAATACATTTCTTTGTTTTTGCTCATACTCAAGCTTCCTATCTTTTCTTTTCTATATTCCCTTGAAATCTCTCATAAATGTGCCTATTAATGCTTTATCGTCATATCATTGTTATAAGTAAGGTTTATTTTAATAAGGTGATATTTCAGCGCTGTGTATTGGCTTCTTAACTGATAGGAATTGACATTAATAAGCCTGTAATAATTATTTATTAAAGTTAAATTAACATTGAAATATTACTCAATAAACCCGATATAGATAATAACGAAAAGCTTGCGGCATCTTAATACTTATAAAAAGCCGCAGCTACTATCAGATATAAATTATTATCAATTATAAGAGGACAAAAATATGAGATTTGAGAAATTTACCCAAAAACTGCAGTCGGCGATTCAAGAGGCACAAAGTTTGGCACTAGGTCGCGACCACACAGGTATCGACCCTGTGCATTTGCTTGCGGTATTACTGCAAGATGAGTCTAACTTATCTATCTGCCAACAAGCGGGCGCGTCTATCCCTGCGCTAAAAAATGGCGTGGCAAAAGCGCTTGAGAATCAAGCAACGATTAGCGAGCCAACAGGCGACGTTAATTTAAACCCCAATTCAGTTAAAATTTTGAACTTGGCAGATCGTCAAGCACAAAAAGAAGGCGATGATTTTATCGCCACTGAATGGGTGATGTTGGCGCTCGCTGAACAAGGCGACACTAAAAAGATATTTGAAAGTGCTGGCGTGACCGCAAGTAAGTTAAAAGCCGTGATTGAGCAATTGCGAGGTGATGATACAGTGGACAATCAAAATGCCGAAGATCAGCGTGATGCGCTGAATAAATATACGATTAATTTAACTGAACAGGCAGAACTTGGTAAGCTTGATCCGGTGATTGGTCGTGACGAAGAGATTCGCCGTACCATTCAGGTACTATCGCGCCGTACCAAAAATAACCCAGTGCTTATCGGTGAGCCGGGCGTTGGTAAAACCGCTATTGTTGAGGGCTTAGCACAGAAAATTATCAGTGGTGATGTGCCAGAAGGTCTACGCCATAAAGAAGTATTGTCGTTAGATTTGGGCTCATTGATTGCGGGTGCCAAATTCCGTGGTGAGTTCGAAGAGCGCCTCAAAGCGGTACTCAGCGACTTATCAAAGCAAGAAGGCAATATCATTCTATTTATCGATGAGCTACATACCTTAGTCGGTGCTGGTAAAGCGGATGGTGCGATGGACGCTGGTAATATGCTAAAGCCGGCGCTAGCTCGTGGTGAGTTACATTGTGTCGGTGCGACGACACTCGATGAGTATCGTCAATATATCGAAAAAGATGCCGCGCTTGAGCGTCGTTTCCAAAAAGTACTGGTCGATGAGCCAACGGTCGAAGATACCATTGCGATTTTGCGTGGTCTAAAAGACCGTTATGAGCTGCACCATGGTGTCGTTATTCAAGATAGCGCGATTATAGCGGCAGCGCGCATGAGCCATCGTTATATCACTGATCGCAAACTGCCAGATAAAGCGATTGACCTCATTGATGAAGCCGCCAGTCGCTTGCGGATGGAGATGGATAGTAAACCTGAAGCCTTAGGTAAGCTCGATAGCCGCCGTATTCAGCTGAAAATGCAGCGCGAAGTGCTCAAAAATGAAGAGGATGCAGGTGCGCAAGCAGAGCTTAAAATATTAGACAGTCAGATCGAAGAGCTAGAAAAAGAGTATGCCGATCTCAATGAGATTTGGCAGGCCGAAAAAGCTTTAGTTGAAGGCAGTAAACAGCATAAAGAAAACTTGGATAAAGCACGTATTCAGTTAGAGAAAGCCAGTCGAGAAGGCGATTATGCAGAGATGTCTCGCTTACAATATGGTGTGATACCTGAGCTTGAAAAACAAATTGCCGAGATTGATTCGGCAGAGCAAAAAGAGCAAGCTGGCGAGCCAATCACTGTAAAATTGCTACGCAATAAAGTCACCGATCATGAAATCGCTGAAGTCGTAGCAGCTGCGACTGGTATTCCAGTGAATAAAATGATGCAAGGCGAGCGTGACAAGATGATAGCGATGGAAGAAAAGCTTCATGAGCGCGTCATCGGTCAAGATGAAGCGGTCGAAGCGGTCGCCAATGCGGTACGCCGTAGTCGTGCGGGCTTGTCGGATCCAAATCGCCCTTCAGGTTCGTTCTTATTTTTAGGACCAACGGGTGTTGGTAAAACAGAGCTAACTAAATCATTGGCGAACTTTTTATTCGATAGTGAGGATGCGATTGTCCGTATCGATATGAGTGAATATATGGAGAAGCATAGCGTCAGTCGTTTGGTAGGCGCGCCTCCAGGCTATGTTGGCTATGAAGAAGGCGGTGCTTTGACTGAGGCGGTACGTCGTAAGCCTTATAGTGTGATTTTGTTTGATGAAGTTGAAAAAGCGCACCCTGATGTGTTCAATATCTTGCTACAAGTATTGGACGATGGTCGCTTGACGGATTCGC
The DNA here is from genome assembly GCF_904846175.1 of Psychrobacter immobilis. GTDB lineage: Bacteria > Pseudomonadota > Gammaproteobacteria > Pseudomonadales > Moraxellaceae > Psychrobacter > Psychrobacter immobilis_E. The sequence goes on from NZ_CAJGZM010000002.1 coordinate 208,347, forward strand.
AAGGTCGCGTGGTTGACTTCAAAAACACCGTTATCATCATGACCAGTAACTTGGGCTCGCACAAAATCCAAGAGATGGTTGGTGAAAGCTACGAGAGTATTAAAGCTGAGGTTATGGAATCGGTTGGACAGCATTTCCGCCCTGAATTCGTTAACCGTATTGATGAAATCGTAGTATTCCATCCACTGGGTATGTCGCAAATGTCAGGCATTGCTGCGATTCAGTTGGATCGCTTGCGTCAGCGCTTGCATGAGCGTGAGTTGGATATCGAGTTATCAGCCGATGCTATGAACAAGCTGGTGGCAGTTGGTTACGATCCTGTATATGGTGCGCGTCCACTAAAACGTGCTATCCAACAAGAAATTGAAAACCCATTGTCATTGAAACTGCTGGCAGGTGATTTTGTCGCTGGCGATATCATCAAAGTCGATGTCGGCGCTGATGATAAGCTAACTTTTGATAAGCTTAGAATGAGCTAATAGCAAACGCTAAATGACTATCACTAAATGACTATCATTAAATGACGGTTATGGTTTAAAACCAACCCCTTATTTGCCTATTTTTATGGTAAGTAAGGGGTTTTTTTGTGCGCTATTATTATTTACCGTTTGCGTGTATTGATTATGGTATAAATAATGATAGTGCAGATAAGAATACGACAAAATTAACGGAGATGGCATCAGGATGATAACCAATAAAAAACAGAAAAACAGGCCATTACTATTATCGTTACTCATGACGTCACTACTGTTTAGTGCATCTGCATGCTCCAATCCTTCAGCCGTCAATACCGATGCCGATCTGACAGAACATAAACAAGGACAAACTGAGGCTAATAAATCAGCAGCAAGCACTGAAAAACCTGCCTTTATAACCAATACTGTTGCTACCTTTAATGAACCTTGGGCAATGACGGCGTTGCCTAACGTTAAGGATAAAACGCTTAAACTACTGGTGACCCAAAAAACAGGCGAGCTTTTGATTGTTGATACGGCAACAGGAATGAAAACTGCCGTGACAGGTATTCCAAAAGTGGCTTACGGCGGGCAGGGCGGACTTGGCGATATTATCCTTGCGTCAGATTTTGCTACTTCTAATAATATCTATATCAGCTATGTCGAAGCAGGTAAGGGCGCTGATAGTAATAAGTTCGGTGCAAAAGTAATCAAAGCGACATTGACGGGGTCAGATACTGACACGCCAATCTTAAAAGCCATAACGCCAATTTGGGAGCAATTCCCAAAACTAAAAGGACAAGGGCATTATAGCCATCGCTTGCTCTTATCACCCGATGGCAAGTATTTATATATCAGCTCGGGTGAGCGCCAAGAAAAAACGCCTGCGCAGGACATGAGTGTAAATCTGGGTAAAATTATTAGATTAAATCCTGATGGCTCAGCGCCAGCCGACAATCCATTTTCGAAAGATGGCAGTGATACGAGCATTGCCACCCAATTTTGGACCATCGGGCATCGTAATGTACTTGGTATGGCTTTCGATGACAAAGGCAGACTTTGGGCGCACGAAATGGGTCCACGCGGCGGTGATGAGTTTAATCTCATTGAAAAAGGTAAGAACTATGGCTGGCCAGTTGTCTCCAATGGTCGCAACTATTCAGGGACGGATATTCCTGATCACGACACGCGCCCTGATTTTGCTGCGCCAAAAATATCATGGACGCCCGTGATATCACCTTCTTCAATAAGTATTTATAAAGCGGGTAAATACAATGACTTCCCAGCATGGCAAGGCAACGCCCTTATCAGTGGTTTATCATCAAAAGCGCTTATCGTAGTGAATTTCGATAAAAATAAGGGAGCGGCAGAACGCTATCGCTATGATATGGGTGAGCGTATTCGTGGTGTCTTAAATGTCGATGGACAAGTATGGTTATTAGAAGATGACGCTAATGGTAGGCTGCTGCGATTATTACCCAATTAGTGGATTTTCTAATAATCTGCATGATGAACTATATAACATGAGATATATAAATAGTGAGCTAAACAATATAACTAAAATAATTGCTTAGCACCTCTCAAATCAACCTTAAAACAGCCGTAAAACAGCCGATCAACTTGTGACTAAAAAATGTCTTTATGGAGTTTATTTGGTAGTTAATTGATAATTAGGGGTTAGTTTGTTAAGGTAACCTTTCTTAAATATAAGGTTTTAGCGAATGAACGACATAAAAATAAGTAAGCTCGGCCCATTTCCACGGGTAAATAAACCTGTGTTTATCACCTCAAGTATCTTAATTGTCGGCTTTATCATTTTTGGCTCGTTATTTTCTGAAACTGCAGCCGCGCTTTTTAGTTTCTTACAGGACTTTATCGCCGAAAAATTCCGCTGGTTATTTATCATCTTATTTAACGTGGCGCTGGTGTTCTGTATTTACCTTGCTGCCAGTCGCTACGGCGATATTCGTTTAGGAAAACAAACAGAACGAGCGCAATATAGCTTGTTTTCATGGATTGCGATGCTTTTTTCGGCGGGTATCGGGATTGGATTGGTCTATTGGGGCACAGCAGAACCTTTGTACCACTTTATGGCGCCTCCCATTGGTGAGGGACAGACTGTAGAATCGGCCAAGCAAGCGATGAATCTGTCATTTTTACATTGGGGGCTGCATGCTTGGGCGATTTATACCGTCGTTGCTTTGTCGTTAGCCTATTTTCACTTCCGCCGTGGTCTGCCGTTATCGATTCGCTCAACCTTGTACCCCATCCTTGGACAAAAGATTTATGGTAAATGGGGACATACCGTCGATATTTTGGCGGTATTTGGCACGATGTTTGGGGTTGTGACATCCTTAGGTCTCGGGGTTATGCAGATTAACTCGGGTCTAGAAGGCTTATTTGGTATCCCTAATACGTTGCCCGTACAGTTTATTATCATCGCCTTTGTGACTTCATTAGCTTGTGGCTCGCTGATGTTAGGTCTTGATAAAGGCATTAAGCGCCTCAGTGATATCAATATGGGACTGACCGGTATTCTATTAGCCTTTATGGTGATTTTGGGTCCCACGTTATTTATCTTTGACAGCTTTATTGAAAATATTGGTAACTATCTGGCAAACATCGTCACGTTATCGACGTGGAGCGAAGCTTATAGTGGCACTGATTGGCAAAGCGCTTGGACGATATTTTATTGGGCATGGTGGGTCAGTTGGTCACCGTTTGTCGGCGTGTTTATCGCGCGTATCAGCCGTGGTCGTACCATTCGCGAGTTTGTATTTGGCGTTCTGCTTATCCCTATGACGATATTGTTCTTCTGGTTTACGGCTTTTGGTGGCGTTGCCATTCAGATGGAGCTGCTAGCCGCTATCAGTCCTGATTTGGTCAGCCCAGGATTGGTCGCCGCGGTGCAAGCTGATACGGGTAGTGCCATTTTTAAATTGGTTGAATACTATCCATTTACCAAACCCATCACCTTATTAATTGTGGTGATGATTGTACTTTGGTTTGTGACATCATCAGATTCGGCCAGTTTTGTCATTGATATGCTGACGGCTGGTGGTGATACCAATCCACCTAAAATTCAGCGTTTATTTTGGGCAATTATGCAGGGCGTGATTGCGGCAATTTTATTAGCAGCAGGTGGTTTAGGCGCATTACAAGCGGCGGCCATCGTGGCAGGATTACCGTTTGCTTTGGTCATATTTGTGATGATGTATGCGCTATTACGTGGCATGAGTCGCGACCGTCTTATCTTATATCGCAACCAGCAGCGTTACATTACTGACGAGTCAGCCGACCATAATTCGGCCAATGAGTTCGTTGATGAAGAGCTATTAAAAGGCCCGCCTAAAATTGCGAAAGGTGATTAATAGGCTACGTATAGTAAGTTTAAAAGTATTTTTATTAACGTAATCATGTGGTTAGATGCTATAAGTTTTACTTAAAAACAATATAATAATTGTCATTTAAAATCCTAAGATGCATCGTTATCTTAGGATTTTTTGATTTTTACCATTAGCAGATGACTGGCCCGATTTGATAGTTTGTAAATATCTTGTTAAGGTTGGCGTCCTAAAAAATTGAGACGACTGAATGGATCACGTTAAAGTTGGCCGATTGGGCCCTTTTCCACGGGTAAGTAGACCTGTTTTTTTAACCTCAGCGATTTTAATCCTCGCGTTTATTATTTTCGGTGCCTTTTTTAATGAATTGGCAACCGAAGTGTTTGGCCAAGCGAAGGCATTTGTATCGATGCGCTTTGGTTGGTTTTTTATCATGGTGGTCAACTTAACGTTGGTGATGAGTATCTATCTGATATTTAGCCGCTATGGCGATATTAGGCTCGGTCACCAGAACGAGAACCCAGAATACAATCTGGTGTCTTGGATTGGCATGCTATTTTCCGCAGGTATCGGTATTGGCTTGCTCTATTGGGGTACGGCTGAGCCGCTATATCACTTTATGGCGCCGCCGTTAGGTGAGCCTGAAAGTGTTGCCGCCGCTAAGCAAGCGATGAACATCTCGTTCTTGCATTATGGTCTGCATGTCTGGGCACTCTATGGCATGGTGGCATTATCCTTGGCGTATTTTCATTATCGCCGTGGTCTGCCGTTGGCGATTCGCTCAACCCTATATCCGTTAATTGGCAAAAAAATCTACGGCCCTATGGGTCATACGGTCGATACACTGGCAGTATTTGGCACCATGTTTGGTGTGGTGACGACATTAGGTCTTGGGGTACTACAGATTAACTCGGGGCTTGAGAGTTTATTTGGTATTCCAAATAACATCACCGTGCAAATTATCTTGATTGCCTTTATCACTATGCTGGCAGGATTGTCGCTATTAATGGGACTTGATAAAGGGATTAAGCGCTTAAGTGATATCAATATTTTCTTCACCATTGTGCTATTAAGCTTTGTCATTATTTTGGGTCCAACCCAGTTTATTTTTAACAGTTTCTTTGAGAATATTGGCAATTATCTGCATCAAGTGATTCCACTTGGTCTGTGGACAGAGTCTTATGAAGGGGAAGCCAACTGGCAGTCGTCTTGGACGGTGTTCTACTGGGCTTGGTGGATTAGCTGGTCACCATTCGTTGGCGTGTTCGTTGCCCGTATTTCTCGTGGTCGTACCATTCGCGAGTTTATCCTAGGGGTGTTATTAATCCCGATTACTATTTTATTCTTATGGTTCACCGCCTTTGGTGGTTCAGCCGTTCATATGGAACTGATGGCAGCGGTTGACCCAAATATCGCAAGTCCAGGACTGGTTGAAGCAGTGCGAGCAGATACTGGTAGTGCTATCTTTAAATTGATGGAGTCGTATCCGCTGACCGCAGCACTAAACGGACTTATCGTGGTGATGATTGTACTTTGGTTTGTCACCTCATCAGATTCTGCCAGTTTTGTCATTGATATGCTGACCTCGGGCGGTGACACCAACCCACCGAAAATCCAGCGGTTATTCTGGGCGGGCACAGAAGGCGTGATAGCGGCGGTGCTATTAGCCGCAGGCGGTTTGGGTGCGCTACAAGCCGCTTCTATCGTCTCTGGCCTTCCATTTGCCGTGGTCATTTTCATTATGATGTATTCATTACTGCGGGGCTTGAGCCGTGATAGGTTGATACTTTATCGTAATCAGCAGTGGTTTATCACTGAAGAATCGGCTGAGCACAACTCCGCCAATGAGTTCCGTGATGAAGAGTTATTGACGGGACCGCCGAGCATTAAGAAAATTGATGAGTAACTATTTAGATAACTCAAAAATTTAATTTTCTGAAAAATGCTAATAGTTAATAATGTGAAAAATCCCAGTTTTGAGCTGGGATTCTTTATTAGCGTTTAATAATGTATTGGTATTTAGCGAATGATAGATATTTAACAATATGATTTCGAAATTATTATTACTGTTATAAACATTCGCCTTTTACATAGCTAATTGCCTCAGGCGTGCTACAAGCTGAGCAAGCATTGCCAGCCGTGCGATAGCTTATCACTGAGCCGACTTGAGTTTTTACGCAGACCGGATCGTATTGCGCTGTACACATGGTTTTTTCAGGGTTAAAGGTTGGACACTGGGCAACGATTCCTTTGGGAGGATGACTGGTGTGAGAAGCGGGCGGCTGAATAGGTGCGCTATCAGGCATAGGGTTTGAGTTAGGGCTGATATTATTACAACCTGCTAAACCGAGTGTAAAAGTTATGGTGAGTGATAGGGCGAGGGTAGAAGGCTTTAATAAAGATAGCCATGGTTTAGATAGAGCGCTCATCATAAATATCCTTATACAGTTTTTGTCATTATATAATTTTCGTCATTTATTTTGTATTAAACGCCAGTTTTTAACAAAAAGCAAATGCACAACTGAGCTTTCAATTCGCTACTCACATTTAATAAGCGCAGTATTAGAACAATAAAAACCCAAGCTTATAAGGCTTGGGTTATTTATGTTACTTCTTAATAAAATTCTTGAATAAGATTTTAGAAAGCTTACTGCGCAGGTTTATCATCTTTATTAAGCTGTACATACTTATCAAAGTTTTGTGCGTAGTCAGTCAAGTTATCGCTTAACATTTGACGATATTGTTTGGTATAAAACTCAACGATATCGTCTTTTTCTTTGGCGAAATCATCACCCTTTACAAAGCCAATAGAGGCAACTGAAGCGCTATAACGTGCCGCTGCATAAAGCAGTGACGCGCCTACTTGACCTGAATGTGCTTCAGAACCTAGTTGACTGTTTGCCACGCCAATAATCGCATCGGCACGCTGGTAAAATGCTTGCATCTCAGGGGTAATTTCAAGAGCAGCATCAATATCGTCATTTTTGGCATTGTTTTGAGCGTCGTTTTGAACATTGTCTAGCATATTGTCTTGAGACATAAGCGACTCCTAATAAGGGTAAGTAAATTTAAATATATTACGGCAGTCTTTAAACTTAAGAAGGGTAAAGACTGGATAAATCAAAAAATGGATAAAATAGTAAAAAATCTAACCTTAGGCTTATAAACCTGCATCGGCTTTTAAGATTTCTGCTTTGTCAGTTTTTTCCCAGGTAAAGGCAGTTTCAGAACCTTGGCGACCGAAGTGACCAAAGGTTGCCGTTTGCTGGTACATCGGCTGTAACAAGTTCAGCATACGCGTAATACCGTAAGGACGTAGGTCAAAATGGGTACGAATTAGGCTAATGATTTCATCGTTGCTGATTTTGTTAGTACCAAAGGTGTTAATTGAAATCGAAGTCGGTTCAGCAACCCCAATCGCATAGCTCACTTGTAACTCACAGCGATCTGCAATACCGGCAGCGACGATGTTTTTAGCCACATAACGCACCGCATACGCAGCGCTGCGATCGACTTTTGAAGGATCTTTACCACTAAATGCGCCGCCACCATGACGCGCCATACCGCCGTAAGTATCAACGATAATTTTACGACCAGTAAGACCAGCATCACCGACAGGACCACCAATGACAAATTTACCAGTTGGATTGATATGATAGCGCGTACCGGCATGCAATAAATCTGCTGGCAATACTTGCTTGATGATAGATTCCATTACCGCTTCTTGCAGGTCTGCTTGCGAGATACTTGGATCATGCTGAGTTGATAAAACCACGGCGTCAATGGCAACCGGTTTATTACCGTCGTATTTAAGGGTCACTTGGGCTTTGGCATCCGGACGTAACCAAGGCAGATCACCGCCACGGCGCAGCTCAGATTGACGCTCCATCAAGCGATGCGCATATTCGATCGGCGCTGGCATCAATACTTCGGTCTCATTGCTGGCATAACCAAACATTAAGCCTTGGTCGCCGGCACCTTGTTCTTCAGGGTCGCTACGATCGACACCTTGAGCAATTTCAGGAGACTGCTTACCCAGCATATTAATAACGGCACAGGTCTCGCCATCAAAGCCTAAGTCTGAGTGATGATAACCAATGCCGTTTACCGTATCACGCACGATACGTTCAACGTCGATATTGGCAGTCGTGGTGACTTCGCCTGCCAGTATCACCGCGCCAGTCTTAACCAGCGTTTCACACGCCACACGAGCATGGATGTCTTGACGTAAAATGGCATCAAGGATAGCATCTGAAATTTGGTCAGCCATTTTATCAGGATGACCTTCGCTCACAGATTCTGAGGTAAATAAGTTGTATTCGCGCATAATGGGATCGCTTAATTGCAGGGACTGTAATATATAAACTCAGTCATTATTAAATGTTAACGGAAAAGAGAAGGTAAAAGTGAATCAAAAAATTATGGTATTTTACCGTGAATCGAGTTAAAACTCTAGTGTCAGCCATGACGGCTAACAATTGTAGAAATCATCGAGGCGGCTGTCTTCTTGCCAACGGTATTCTGTATAGTCAGCGACTGCTTTTGCGCTATCAAGCCCGTGTCTATCAGCAATAAAACCGAGCGCCATATCCATGCCTGCTGTGACGCCTGAAGAGGTATAGAACTAGCCGTCTACGACCCAGCGTGCTTGCTTTAACCAATGCACGGCAGTCGATTGCTCGGTTACCCATTGCCAAGCACGCTTGTTTGACGTGGCTCGTTTATGGTCTAAGATGCCTGCCTTTGCCAATAAAGCACTACCTGTACAGACGCTAAGTACCCAGTCGGCGTTATCAGCGAGCATAGTCAGGGTCTGCAAAAAATGACTATTATTGATGAGTGGACGTGTACCTTTACCGCCGACGACCAATAATATATTCGTTTGCTGGGCTAACTCTGCTATTGCGACAGTTTGTAAGGCAACACCATGATGGTTATGAATGATACCACCTTTCATTGACGCAAATTGGATATGAAAATACTCAGGCAGGCTACCAAATAGCTCAATAGGTCCAAATAAGTCTAAGGTTTCAAAGTCATCAAATACGAGTGCGGTCAGGGTCTGCATTCTGCTTCCTCAAGGTAAAGCATTAAGCTGAAGTATTTAGAAAGAAAATATCTAACAGTCTTTAAAGCTCTAAAAAATGGGCTTTATCCTTAAACATACATTCTTCATAAACAGGACAAGCGCCGCATTTTGGGGTGCGAGCCTGACAGGTATAGCGCCCATGCAAAATCAAATAATGATGAGCATCAACGATAAAATCATCGGGGATACGTTCGAGCAGTTTTTTCTCAACGATTAAGACGTTTTTACCTGTTGCAAGTCCAGTACGGTTGCCGACGCGAAAGATATGGGTATCGACTGCCATTGTCGGCTGTCCAAAGGCGGTATTTAACACCACATTCGCCGTCTTGCGCCCGACGCCCGCTAGAGATTCTAAATCTTTACGGTTATCAGGGACGGTGCTATCAAACTTCTCAATCAAGTCACGACAGGTTTTGATGACGTTTTTGGCTTTGGCATTATATAAACCGATATTCTTAATATACGCTTTAAGGCCTTCTTCACCTAATGCCAAAATGGACTCAGGCGTATTCGCTACCGAATAGAGCTGATTGGTCGCAATATTGACACTAACATCGGTCGCTTGCGCCGATAATATGACGGCGATAAGCAGCTCAAAGTTACTGCCGTAATTTAGTTCAGTAACTGGCTCTTCGATAGTCGCAGCCAACTTCTCAAAGAATGGGCGCACATCACGATTGGGCATCCGCCTCGATGGTGGCGTATCGGCAGTTTTATGTTTAACGGTTTTACTCATGGTATTTTTACCATTACTTTATTCATTGGTTATTCAGAAGCAGATATTTGCTATTAAAGTTGCGCGAGTTCTGTTTGTAATCCTTCAAGCTCTGCTTGTTTACTGTCATTTGGACGTACGCTAAGCTGCTTTTCTAACTTCTTAATTTTACTGCGTAGTTTGGCGGCGGCAATCGTGTTTTTTGCTTGTGCTTCGCTGATATTTAACGATTGACTGGCGGCATTATTCAGTTTTGCCTCCACCATGCTGACCACAGGTTTGCTATTGCTGCTATCAGCCAGCTGCTCACTAACGCGTCTCAAATGGGTATGATAACGTTGGCGCAAATCTTCTTGTTCAAGCGTGCGCTCAGCTGTTGATAGGGTACGCTCAACGGTGACTAAGTCAATGCAATCAACCGGGCAGGGCGCGATACATAGTTCACAACCCGTGCACAAGTCCGTAAAAATGGTATGCATATGCTTGCCAGTCCCGACGATGGCGTCAACAGGGCAGGCAGGGATACATTTGGTACAGCCGATACAGTCATCTTCCCGAATCACCGCGCGCACTTCTACTGGACGCTGCGAGTTAGCATCTATCGGCCATTTTGACGGCTCAGCGCTAAAGGTTTGTGTATCGCTGCTATCTTGATTGATAATTTGCGCAATCTCATCGGTCACTGGCTGCCCACCGGGCACACATTTATTATAAGGCTCTTTGTCGATAACAATCGCCACCGCATACGGCAAACAGCCATCAGCATGGTCGCAAAGTCCACATTGGGTTTGCGGCAAGCAGGCGTCAATGCGCGCAATCTTTTCTTGGGTGGCGTCAGGCAAGCTCTCTATGTCCAAGCTGTTGAATAAAATAGGCAGATTGGTCAAACGGATAAGATGGCTTTTTTTACTCATGGTACTTTGCATTTAATGTAAAACCTTGATATCAGTGCTAGGTACTGACATTAGAATAAATAGGGTAATAGTAAGGAGCGCTAAATCTGCAAATGAGATAAGCGCTGCTAGGTTAAGTCCGTAAACATCCATAAACAATAACTGCATTTATAAATGATGTCTTGCCATTATCAGTTAAAGTGATATGCCATGCTCAGTAGCAATTTGCGCAATCAGCTCGTAAGCAATACTGCCTTTCGACGGTATTTTTGGTAAATTTGACAGGTCAAAAAAATCAGCATGTGACAGCTCATCTTCTTGTATCACAATATCACCACCATCATGCGACGCTCGAAAACCAAGCATTAAATTAGACGGAAACGGCCAAGGTTGACTGCTGACATAGCGAATATCGGTGAGGCTAATATTCACCTCTTCTGCCACTTCGCGTACCACCGCATGCTCCAAACTTTCACCGACTTCTACAAAACCAGCAATCAAACCATATTGTAGCGCTTGTTGAGGGGTTTTTTGCTGCCCATAACGGTGGTGGTGCGCCAGTAAAATTTGCATTTCACCCGTTTGTGGATTTGGTCGAGTAATGGCGGTAATGATACACGGCTGCACGCGCGGATACTGGCGTAAGCGGCAAACTTGGCAGACCATCGCGCGCTCAGCGCTTGCGGCATGTACCACGGGAGCCGCGCAGCGACTACAAAACTGCGTATCAGCTTGCCAACGTAACAGCTGTATGGCTTGACTAAGTTGGTCAGATAAGGCGAATGGCAGTTGCGTGATAAGCAAGCGATAAGCAATAAAAGCGCACTCGTCATTATCTAGAGTGTTTCTTTCTTCGCTATTAGTTGTTAAATCTCTATTATTTAGAACATTGCTTTCTAAATTACTGTTTTCTGAATTGTGGCTTTCTAAAACAATAGGCAAATCAATATGATGAGCTATGGCATAGTCATAAGTTATCGCTATGGTGGCTTGTGCCGTAAAAGTATTGGCAGCCTCGGTTTTAAAATCGTCCAAACTATCTTCAACTTGACCGCTATCAGCGCTAACTAACCAATGATTCGGGGCTAAGCTTTCAAATAGTGTGACTCGTCCAACTTGATAGGCTGGCTGCATGTTATGAATGTCATGAGTGTTTAACGCTGTATCATTAACCGACTTTGGTAACTGAATCTGCACAGGCCACCAGCCATTAGGCGTTTGACGACATAAAACCGTCTCGTCACGAAGTATAAAGGCATGGGTCATAGGATAAGTTTCCAAACAATCAAAGACAGACTCATATCCGCTTGGGTAAGAGTCTGTTGAAAATAAGCAGTTAAGAAGCTAAGCACTTAGGCTGCAAGCAGTTGGCTTAAGCTTTGTTGGCCGACATCTAGTGCCTGTTTATTCACAGGACGATTATTCTCAAAACCATCTAAATGATGGTCAACGGCCATAATGACATCGGCGATATAAGCCAAAGTGCCGTCATCAATTCGTGCACCACTATCAATGCGCTGCTGCAAATAACTCGCTAATTGGCTGAGCATACTGGCAGGGGTTGGTAATTGTAAAAAGCGCACCGCACCTGACACTTGGCGCAGCATCTCAGGGATATTTTGAATATTGAGGATATCACGCTCAGGCTCCGCCAAATAATCATTGATGGCTTGTTCGGCACTGGCAATGGCGGTACGGCTTTCTTGTATCAGCGTATCATACGCTGTGTTTAGCTGATGTAATGAAATATGCGGATTATTCAAAGGCAAATAAATTGCCCCTGGCGTATGCATCTCTGCCATAGCGATAGTGGCATTTTCAGCATGCATCAATGCCAATAATAAATGGTCAAAATCTTCTGGCGTAGGTGCGCGCCATTTGCTCACTGCCTCTGCGGCAGCATTTAGACTGTTGGCAGCATTTGCTAAACCCAATAACTGAAAAGCTGAACTCAGCTCAGTCAGCTGCTCGGTGATTTGCGAGGTTTGCATATCGACAGGATTGATGGAATCACCGCGTGCGTAGCTATCGACATTTTCTTTGATGCTATTGATTTGTGCTTGAATAATAGTGTTTAACGTATCGGTTAAAGCACGGTTAGGACCAAATAAGAAGCGCGCCATCTGCTCAAGTTGCGGTGTCTCTAACTGATTGGCAGCATATTGCTCGCGTAGGATTTTGGCCTCTGCCGTATCACGCTGGCAAGCAAAGCTAACCAAGTCCGCAAAGCGCGTATCCATTACGGGCAGATAGCTTTGGAATTGCTGCTCTAAGTAAATAAGCGTATGCTTTTGGCTTAAGTTTAGCGGTAAGATACTGGCAATATCGGCAACGGCGGCGGTTGCTGCTTGCCAAAACAAACGGTTAGAGTTTGCCGCTATCAAGGCGCAAGCTGCTGACATCGCATCGAGTTTTTGCTGCTCATCGTCGCTCACATTACCGTCTTGATTTAATAAAGCAACCCCAAGCCCACTACGATAAGCGTAAGTCAGTAAGTCGCTGTCAAGGTTAAGCTCGTGAAGCGGTTGAAAATTGTTCTCAGGATTGGCAATGATGACGCTGCTGCTACCAAAAGTGGAAAAATAATCGGCAGCGATAGGTGCGCCTTGCCCGTGAGCATTGAGCTTATTAATGATAGGCAGTAGTAATGTAGGCTCTACCGATTCTGTCAGTAGGACAAATTCAATATAGCGATCAAGCGTCATGATGGCTTCTGATAAGTCCATAATTAGAGCAGTATCGCTATTATCACCACTATCATACAGTTGTTGTAAGCCATGTACGATTGCGTTATTGAGCGCCTCAGCACCGGCCAAAGCAATCAGCTCAAAAATACAAGACAGCTGTTTTAACACAATAATAGAGTCTAACAATAAAGGCGCTTGGCTATTATCATCATTGAATTCGCCCAAATGAATCTCAGTGTCTTTTAAGATGACGTTAATTTCATCGTGCAATAAATGCAGCGATGGCAAGTTAAAATCAGTCACACTCAAGGTTGGGGCAGTTAATTTCATTTGCGTAGAATGGTTCATAGTTGTTTTTTTCCATGACGTACTGATGAAAATAGCAATGATTTGGAGGATAGATTAAAAAATTATATGAGTAAGATTTCAACCCTTATTGTCATAATAAAGACTAACTGACTTAACTACCAGTATAAAGAGACTAACTGACTTAACTACCAGTATAAGGGGTTATTTTAATAAAAAATGATTTTAATGGTAGTTATTATAGCGGCTACATTTTATCTTTAAGCGCAGGATAATCGTCTGCAAGCGCCGCATACCAGCTTTGATTGGCACTCTCATTGCTGCTCGATTTAAGCAATAACGCGGCCAAATCAGCAAAGCTTGCATGCGCTGTATGTCCGCCATCAGACTGGGCGTCGTCCTCTATAGCAAGGGTGACTTGTCCACCGGTCATTGCCAAATAAACTTCAGCCAAGATCTCTGAGTCAAGTAAAGCGCCGTGGAAAGTACGGTCTTGTTTACCGACATCTAGGCGGCGAACAAGGGCATCTAGGGTGTTTTTCTGCCCCGGATATTGCTGCTTGGCCATAACCAGTGAGTCAGTCACTTGGACGCGCTCCGCAAAGTCATGCATGCCAACTTTAGCGAACTCCATGTTTAAGAAGTTCATATCAAAGGTGGCGTTATGGGCGATGATTTCGGCACCGTCCATAAAATCATACAGCGCCTGAGCGACTTGATCGAAGGTTGGTTTATCGGTTAAAAACGCCTCAGAGATACCATGAATACGAATCACTTCTTCATCCATACCGCGCTGCGGGTTGATATAGACATGGAGCTTTTCGCCGGTAAATTTACGCCCGATCATCTCTACGATACCAACTTCGATAATACGGTCGCCCTTCATTGGATCAAGACCTGTGGTCTCGGTATCCATAATAAGCTGACGGTCAGATTCATGACGATGAATAGGTTTGGGTAGCAGCGGTATAAAATACGGATTGGCACGGCTGGTATCACCATCGAATGTCGGTGTATCAGTTTCCATGCGAGCTTCCGTTTTAGCTTCTACTTCAGTATCCATATTGGTATCTATATCTGACATATCGGTATTTCTCATGGGTTCGCTAGCATTATACTGATGTTGATTTTCATATTGATGACGGTTTTCTTCGACTAAAATATTATTATTTATAGTATTGTCATACTTATTATTATCATCGTCTTCTAATGCGTTGTTTTCTTCTGTATGGTTTTCTAGCTCGGCATCAAGCTCATCATCCATCATATCAAAGCCTAATGGATCAAATTTTAGCCAATCATCGCTAGCATTTTGGGTATTATCGGTCACTATTTGCTCTTTTTTTTTAGCAGTCTCTTGCGCGCCTATTTTTGATAAATCTTCACTGCTAGAGGTCACGCCCAAATTTGCCAGCTCGTCCGCTTTTTCATTGCCCGCATGACCAGCATGACCTTTGACCCAATGCCAATCGATATCGCGCTGTTGGCACAGCTCATCGAGTTGCTGCCAAAGGTCTTGGTTGGCGACAGGTTTTTTACTCGCCGTTTTCCAGCCTCTTTTTTTCCAGCCTTCAATCCATTCGGTAATGCCTTTTTTGACATAGCTTGAGTCTGTCCAAATCTCGAGATTGTGCTCATGCGGACTATGGGTCAGTGCTTGTATCGCGCCCATTAACTCCATGCGATTATTGGTGGTTTCTTTATCACCACCATATAAATCCTGCGTACAACCATCGCTAAATATCAGGTGCGCGCCCCAGCCGCCAGCACCCGGATTGCCTTTACAAGCACCGTCGGTATAAGCAACTGTCGTATTGGGTTTCGCGGCCAACGGATTTATGGCGTTGTTGGTATTAAATGACTGCGCTGAAGTAAAAGTGTCTGACATAAAAGCGTATTGACCTAATAAATGGTAAACGTGGAGCAGGGCGGTTTCGGTAGTGCTATTTTTACACTAGCTAACACGATATATTTTAGGGTTGAGTATAGCAAATCTATCCCAGCTATGGGCAGCTGCCATTCACAAAATCGTAAAAGCACAGATGATAGTAGTGATGATAATAATAACGCGGTGGTTTTCTGTTAAAATGGCTTTGATGATAATACGATGGTGCGATTTTATTGTTTTTTTAATTGTCTTTAGTCATGCGCTCAATATCAGCTTTTTATCTCCAAATGCAGGATAACCCTATGATGTCCGTACGCCCAAACGTGTTTTATAGAAAATTGACGCCCTTAATGGTCGCTATCATGGCAAGTAGCGCGCTGTTTTTGAGTGCTTGCAATGATAGTAATACGCAAGCTGATACTAAAAAGGTTGATACGCCAGCGGATTTATCCATATTTGAAGGCTGCTACACTGTCAGCCATGACGAGCCTGCGCAAATAAAAGTCAGCCAAGAAGCCGGTATGTGGGTGATGCAAATGAAAGAGCCAGCAAGTGCCAAGCGCGTTTGGGATGATGCTGAGCCGTTAGAGGTGATTGAAAATAGCGACATACCGACATATTTTTCTATCGACCCTGATAATGTCGATGCGGTCATCGGTCGTCCGGATAGAGTGTTAGTACTTGCGCATGTGAAGCCTGTTTACGCTAATATCGATCCGCTACTTGATAGTGAGTACTTATCTTATATCTATAAAGGTGCAAACACTATTTACCGTATCGAATGTGACGACGTCAATACGGACATTTTAGCCAATCCTCATGCCAATATTGTCATTGATAATGTCGGTACGGGCAGCTAAATGAAGAGTTTGATAGAGACTGAAAGGTCTAATAAAAGTGAATTGCAAACAGTTATTAAGTGACCATTATTCATTATAAAACCTCTTTATAAATAATCGTTTCTCATAAATAGTTAAGTCATTAGAGTCAGGCAATATGAATTTTTTTAGTTATGTGGTGTTAGGCGGATTTTCTTATGCGGCGGGTTGGGCGGTCAGAAGCTATATCCTAGATAAACAGCCGAAACCTGAGCAGCCTTATAATCTTAAACATCCTGCTATATTGGCGTATCTAGGCGGATTTTTTATTATTATGCTGATTGTTTCATGGCTCATCGGCCGCTACTTGCTTGGTCATATTGCCGTTGATTTACCCTTTATTATTGTGAATAGCCTCGTCGCTACGTTTGTGTATTCATTTGGTCTAAATCCAGAAAAAGCCAATTATGAAGTGCCAGATTAACCCATATAAATGAATGACTAGCGGTTGATAAAAAAGCCACGGCTGATAAATTGCTCATCAGCCGTGGCTTTTCAAAATACTCATTTCAAGCTTGTAGTTGGCGAACGTTTAAGCTTTTTTCTTTAAGCTGGTAGCAGTTTTAACCGCTGACTGGCTCTTCTTCCACATTTGATATTTCTGCAAATCTTTTTCGATAAGTTTTAAGCAAAAAGTGAGTACTAGCGCATCGTCAATATGACCGATAAAAGGGATAAAATCCGGAATGATGTCAATCGGATTCAAGGTATAAAGCAGTCCAACGACGCCCGCTGAAATGGTCTTGTAGGGAATGTCGCGATAATTACCTTTATAGTAATCTTTAATCAGGCTCATAAATAGCATCAAATCTTTAGTGAAGCGCTCAAGATGACTGCTATTTTTTAGCTTTGCTTGTAGTTTTTCTTCCTCATGAATGATGTACTCTAAATCGGCATCCAAGATGTCATCTTTTTCCTGCTTATCAGTCGCTTTATCTGCCATTATTATCCTTATTTAAGCGCAATCGGTATCTTCATACTACAACAAAGTCGTGGCGTGCGCCAATATTGCGTATTATTGATAGATTTAATTGGATTGTTTTTTTAGTGTATAGAGTAGCGAAAAAGTAAATACGGGCAAAGGTTAGGCAACTATTATAGCCAATAAAGCGTCTACAATATGCTGCTGTGGTGTTTAAGTAAATAGGTTGCAGAATTGCCAAGATAAAGAAAGATAGTTAAAAAATATATCAAAATAAAAAAGACAAGGTAGCAGCGAGATATGGTTTCTAAAAGTCAGTTATTAAAAGATGATAAAAGTAAAAATGCTCATACAGCGAGTGAAGCCATATCTGGACTTAATCGTCGCCAGTTTTTACGTCAAGTCGGAATCAGCACAGGGGCAGGGCTATTAGCGAGCCAAAGTATTACTCAGGCACTGGCTTCTAGTAGTATTGAACAAGATAAAAGTACACAGCTTACCAAAGACGATCTGCCAACGGCGTTGACATTACAAGAAGCAGCGCCCGAAACATTACAGGCGCAAACGAGCTGTATCATACCAAGTATTGAGACGCGGCTTTTTGCCAGCTCCAATGTCGGCGGTAGTAATGAGCGTAATCAATTGGCATTAGATCGTTTGGCTTGTGCAGGTTTTAAAGTCGACAATCCTGCGATTACTACTCGGCAGTATCTGCGTTTTGCTGGTACCGATTCACAGCGAGCCAGCGACTTGCAAAATATTGCGACGGGAGCAATCGCTGC
Organism: Psychrobacter immobilis; assembly: GCF_904846175.1. Taxonomy (GTDB): domain Bacteria; phylum Pseudomonadota; class Gammaproteobacteria; order Pseudomonadales; family Moraxellaceae; genus Psychrobacter; species Psychrobacter immobilis_E. The sequence goes on from NZ_CAJGZM010000002.1 coordinate 226,306, forward strand.
GCCCGGATTGCTGCTTGGCGTACGCGGTGGCTATGGTGCTGTGCGTCTATTACCGATGGTTGATTGGTCAACGTTGGGGCGCATCATGAAGGAGCGCGGCACTATACTCGCAGGCTTTAGTGATGTGACGGCCATCCAGTGCGCGCTACTCGCAAAAGGAGGCATGAGCTCGCTGGCTGCGCCGATGCTCTATAGCGAGTTTGGCAAGAACAAACCTGATCAAGTCAGCTGCCGAAAATTTGTAGAATCATTAACTAACCCAAACCTGACCATCAGCATAAGAGACGCGTCTTTAACCAGTCCAAATTTACCGAGTATTCTGACAAATGGCGAGCCAAAAATGATAACGGGTACTATTTGGGGTGGCAATCTGAGTGTGGTATCGGCGCTGGCAGGTAGTGAGTATTTACCACGTATTGACGGCGGTATTGTGTTCTTAGAAGATGTGGGCGAGCAAGCCTATCGTATTGAGCGCATGCTGTATGATTTGTATCTAGCAGGCGCGTTTAAAGGTCAGCAAGCAATCGTATTTGGTGCATTATCGAGTACAGGTGAGGACAGCTACGACAAGCGTTATGATGTCGCCACCGTGGTTCGTCAACTGTATCAGCTGACAGGATTGCCTATTTATAGCGGCATGAGCTTTGGTCATATTGGACAAAAACACAGCTTTCCACTAGGGGCAACGTGTCAAATTAGCCCCAATACAGTCGATGGCTATCAATTGACATTTAGCGATTATCCCACGATTAAGCCGGATGCCATTCATGTCGAAGGCTTGTGGCAAAACCTGTAGCTATCAGCGAAATCAGCAACAACTAAAAACTAAATAGCCAATCGCGAAAACTTATCCTGATACTCTTTCGGGGTCAGCTCAGTGGCACGTTTAAAAAGGCGGGTAAATGAGGAGATATCATCGTAGCCGACTTGCTCCGCTAGCGATTTTATCGTCACATCGCCCAATTCCAATAAGCGTTTCGCCTGTTCAATTCTCACTGCTTGAATATACTCAATCGGACGCATAGCGACAGACGACTGAAAGCGTCTATTTAAGGTGCGCGGCGTAATATTCACCATGGCTGCCAAGCTGCTCACTTGTATAGGCTGATTGAAATTTTCCTCGATGTACTCTTGTACTTGCTTGATCAGTTGGTCTGCATGCGGTTTATGCAAAGTCACATTGGTATAACTGTTTTGATTGCCTCTTTTGCTATCGATGATTTGGGTTTTTGCCACTTGTGTGGAAATCTCACGCCCGCAATAACGCTCTATTAATAGCAATCCCAAATCATAAAAGGCACTACCGCCTGCTGCACAAAAGATAGTGCCTGATTGGCTTTTTGACTCTCTTTTTGATTGGGTGACAAACTGATTTTCTTGCAGATCAACCAGCGGGAAATCTGCCTTAAACTTATTGGCATAGCCCCAGTGAGTTGTCGCTGTTTTATTGTCTAATAACCCTGCCTCTGCTAAAAAGAAAGCGCCGCTACAATTGCTAGCGATATCTGCTTTGGTATTTGCCAGTCGCTTTAAATGCGGCAATAACGCGCTATTCTGGCTCAATACCTTGTCGATTGAATCGCCAATGGTTGGGATTAATAATAGGTCGCACTCATCTACATCTTGAATATCACAATGCGCTTGCATGATTAAGCGGTTGCTACATCTAATATCTGCGCCGCCTAGGCTCGCTATCTGTACATTAAATCTCGGTTCTACGGCTTCACCCAAAAATCGTTGCCAACTGACACCAGTAAATGAAAATAAGTCTAATGCCCCAGCAAGCACGCTACCAAGCACGCCATCGAAGCCAAGAATAATCACTTTAAAGGGTTTAAAGTAGGGCATGGGTGTCTAAATTCCTTTATCTGTTTTTCATAGCTATCTTTTGATAGCTGCTGTCTAAAACAAAATGTTTTTCGGCTGAAATTGTCTAGCTGGCTAGCTTATAAATGTCTTATTTAACCATGATTATGTCATAAATGACAATACGGCAATGGGTTAAATTAGACTAATATTAATTCATCACTTATTTATGACCGCTTATTTATCACTATTATAATAGGGAAATGACTATGGCAGCAGATACGCTTATCAATGACTTTGAATTACCGTTCCAACTTTACGATGTATTGGGTACTGAGCATTTAACCAAGCATCCGAAGTTTGCAGAACACAGCCGCGAAACCTTCGATGCAGTATTGGACACCGCTAATAAAATCGCGACCCAGTTATTCTTACCGCATAACCATGTCGCGGATAAAAACGAGCCGCAGTTTGATGGCAAAAAAGTCAGCATGATAGACGATGTCAAAGTCGCCTTCGATGCCTTTCGTGAATCAGGTTTTATCGCAGGTCGTTATAGTTTTGAAGATGGCGGGATGCAATTGCCCGAAACAGTGATGACAGCGGTGGCAGGCTATTTTATGGCGGCCAATCCATCGACTACCGCATATCCATTTTTAACCACTGCAGCGATTAATGTCATCTCACATTTTGCCAGTGACGACATTAAAAATGCCTTTGTGCCGCGTATGTTAACCGGTGAATTTACCGGAACCATGGCGTTAACAGAGCCGCATGCTGGTTCATCACTTGCTGACATCAAAACCATCGCAGTGAAACAAGAAGACGGGTCATACCGTGTGAAAGGCAGTAAGATTTATATCTCAGCGGGTGATCACGAACTGTCTGACAATATTGTACATTTGGTACTAGCCAAAGTGCCCGGCGGTCCTGGTGGCGTCAAAGGGATTTCTTTATTTGCCGTACCGAAGTATCGCTTAAATGATGATTTATCGGTCGGCGAGCGCAATGATGTGCATTTAACGGGACTCATTCATAAGCTTGGCTATAGAGGTGCTACCTCTACGGCATTAAGCTTTGGTGACAAAGGCGAATGTCATGGTTATCTCATCGGCGAAGAGCATTTCGGCTTGCGCTATATGTTTAAGATGATGAATGAAGCGCGCATTGCGGTTGGCTTTGGCGCAGCGATGATTGGCTATCGTGGTTATCAGTACTCGCTCGATTATGCAAAGGATAGAACACAAGGCAGAATCGCGCCGAATAATAAACCTGAAGATGCGGCAACGGCAATCATTCAGCATGGTGATGTCAAGCGTATGCTTTTGGCGCAAAAAGCCTACTCTGAAGGCGGTATTTCACTTTGCTTATATGGCTCAAACCTGATTGATCGTATCAATACCTGTGAAGACGCCACACTAGAAGCTGAGCTATCAGAGCTGCTGGATTTATTAACACCAGTGCTCAAAGCATGGCCGTCTGAATTTGGGCCTAAAGCCAATGATTTGGGTATTCAAGTATTGGGCGGCGCAGGCTATACACGTGAATATCAGGCCGAGCAATTTTGGCGTGACAATCGGCTGAATCCTATCCATGAAGGCACAAATGGCGTGCAAGCGTTAGATTTGTCATTTCGTAAGTTATGGCAAAACAAGGGTCTTGGTATTCAAATTCTGAAACGTGAAATCACGCGAGATTTAGAAAGCATTAGTACGCCCGAGACTGCCAAACTTGCTGGTAAATTGATGCCTTATATGGGTCATCTGCATGAAGTGTTGGTGCATTTAAGCAAAATCTTGCAAACGGAAAAAGCACTAACGCTGACTGGCAACGCGCAAGCATTGATGAATATCTTTGCCTCCATCGTGGTGAGTTGGATTTGGATTCGCCAAGCCAGTAAAGCGGAGCAATTATTAAGCGCAACACAGGATATTGAAAAGCAAAACTTCTATCACGGTAAAATACAAGCAGCAAAATACTTTATTGATTGGGAATTGCCATTAATCAATCGCGATATTGCTTTGTTAAATAACGACAATGCCGTATGTACCGACATGCAAGCAGAGTGGTTCTAAGCGATTTTGGACTATATTTGATATTAATAACGGATAAGATTTTAAAGGAATAAATAATGACGACAATCAATAAGCAGTGGCGCTTAAAAGCAAGACCAATTGGCGAACCAAGCGCCGATACGTGGGAGTATACCGAGACGGAACTGCGGACTATTACAGACGGTGAACTGTTGATAAAAATTGAGTATATCTCAATGGATCCTGCAATGCGTGGTTGGTTAAACGATGCAAAATCTTATATACCGCCAGTACAGATTGGCGAGGTAATGCGTGCTGGTACCGTGGGTAAAGTTATTGAAAGTAAGCATGAGAAATTTGCAGTGGGTGATTATGTTTCCGGTCACAATGGCGTGCAATCGTATGCAGTCAGTGAGGGCAGTGGTCTATACAAAGTGGATCCAAAAATTGCGCCGTTATCTTATTACCTAGGTGTACTCGGTATGCCGGGTATGACTGGCTATTTTGGTCTATTAAAAACAGGCGAGCCAAAAGCGGGCGAGACGGTCGTTGTTTCTGGCGCTGCTGGTGCGGTTGGTGGTTTGGTTGGACAGATTGCCAAACTCAAAGGCTGCCGCGTGGTCGGTATCGCAGGTGGTGCTGAGAAATGTAAGTTCTTAGTCGATGAGCTAGGTTTTGATGCGGCAATCGACTACAAAAATGAGAATGTAAAAAAAGCGTTAAAAGAAACCTGTCCAAAAGGTGTCGATGTATTCTTTGACAACGTCGGCGGCGATATTTTAAATGATGTGCTGACACAGATTAATTTGCACGCGCGTATTGTGATTTGCGGTGCGATTAGCCAATATAACAACACCACAGAAGTCAAAGGTCCATCAAACTATCTGTCACTGTTGGTCAATCGTGCGCGTATGGAAGGCATTGTCGTCTTTGATAATATTAAAGAATACCCGACAGCGATGAAAGACATTGCTGGCTGGATTCAATCGGGCGACATTAAAGTAAAAGACCATATCGTCGAGGGTATCGAAACCTTCCCAGATACTTTGATGATGTTATTTAAAGGTGAAAACTTCGGCAAACTGGTACTTAAGGTAGAGGGATAAATCATGACACTGAATACAAATAAAATTGCCTCAGACGTAACCGGTAAACGTATTTTAATCACGGGCGGTGCGTCTGGAATTGGCGTTGCAAGTGCGCTATTGTTAGCCAGTCGCGGGGCTAAAGTAGTGATTGGCGATTTGGCAGAAGAGATGGGTGCTGCTGTTGCCAAGAAAGCGCAAGATGCTGGTACTAGTATCGTCTTTAAAAAAGTTGATGTCACTAGCGGCGATGAAGTACGCGCATTATTTGCCTTTGCCATGGAAACGCTTGGTGGTCTTGATGTCGTTATAAATAATGCGGGTATCGACCATCAACCTGCGCCGATGCATGAGCTTAGCGATGAGGATTTTGATCGCAATATCGCCGTTAATTTAAAAGGTGTTTGGCATTGTATGCGTGCTGCGGTTACTTGTATGGCACCGAATGGTGGCGGGCATGTGATTAATGTGGCATCAATCGCAGGCCTGCGTTCTGCGCCGCTGTTATCCGCCTATAGTGCGGCTAAACATGGCGTGATGGGGCTGACTAAATCTGCTGCTCATGAATATGCTCGAGTCAATATCCGCTTTAATGCCGTTTGCCCAAGCTTTATTGATACGCCAATGGTGCAAAATACCATGGCGAAGATGGGCGAGCGCGCGCAAAAAGCCACTATTAATGCCAGTCCACTGCGCCGTTTGGGTGAAGTTGATGAAGTATCGGGAGCCATTGCTTGGCTGGCGAGCGATGAAAGCAGCTTTATGAATGGTCATGCGTTTACCCTTGATGGCGGTATGTTGGCTTAACATCAAAAGTATTTATTAAAATATTTAAAAATATAAGGAACACCTATGAAAGATTTATTTGATTTAACCGGTAAAATTGCTTTGGTGACGGGTGCTAGCCGCGGTATTGGCGAATCTATCGCCCGTCTATTGGCTTCAAGAGGCGCGCATGTCATCGTCTCTAGCCGTAAGATTGATGCTTGCCAAGCAGTGGCGGATAGCATCGTCGCTGACGGTCATAAAGCCAGTGCATTTGCTTGTCATGTGGGCGAGATGGCGCAGATTGAGGCGATTTTTGAGCATATAAAAAGTGAGTTTGGTCAAATCGATATCTTAGTAAATAACGCCGCCGCAAATCCTTACTACGGTCATATTTTAGATACTGACTTAGCTGCTTTTGATAAAACCGTTGAAGTCAATATTCGCGGTTATTTCTTTATGTCGACGGCTGCTGGCAAGATGATGCGCGAGCAGGGCGGCGGGGTGATTTTAAATACTGCTTCGGTCAATGGCCTAGTCGCAGGTGACAAGCAAGGTATCTATTCAATCACTAAAGCGGCTGTCATCAGCATGACCAAAGCCTTTGCCAAAGAGTGCGGTCCATTAAATATTCGCGTCAATGCCTTATTGCCAGGTTTAACGGATACCAAGTTTGCCTCGGCGTTGACCACCAATGATAAAGTTTTAAAAATGGCGCTACACGCTATTCCTCTAGGGCGTGTTGCCCATCCTGACGAGATGGCAGGCACGGTATTGTATTTGGTGTCTGATGCCTCAAGTTATACGACGGGCGCTACGATCGTTGTAGATGGCGGTATGCTTGCTTAGTTAGCAATGCATGTTTAAAAATAGAAAACCGCATGACTTTAATAGTAATGCGGTTTTTTTATACCGATGTTTTTATTCATCCATTTCACTTCTTGCATTGCTATATCAATACTAACTCAATAAAAAAGGCGCAGTGCGACTCTCTTTGGACTTAGCCATCTCTTTAGGCGTACCTTCTGCGACAATAAGACCACCTTCATCGCCAGCACCCGGGCCCATATCGATAATCCAATCGCTGTTGCTAGCAACTTGCATATCGTGCTCAACCATAATAACGGTATTACCGGTTGCGACCAGCCCATTTAATTGTGCCATCAGCAGCGCGACATCAGAAGGATGTAAGCCAGTGGTCGGTTCATCGAGCACATACAGCGTATCGCCGCGCTGGGTACGCTGCAGTTCGGTAGCAAGTTTGATGCGCTGTGCTTCGCCACCAGACAGTTCGGTCGCTGGTTGCCCAAGTCTTAAATAGCCAAGCCCAACTTTTAATAGCGCGTCTAATGCGCGCATTATCGGGGCGTCATCAACGAAAAATTCAGAAGCGGCTTCAACCGTTAAATCGAGCACTTCAGCGATATTTTTACCTTGATAATTAATTTCTAAGGTTTCGTCATTATAGCGTTGACCATGACAAACTTGGCAAGGCGAGTAAACACTCGGCAGAAATAGCAGCTCAACACTGACAAAACCGACGCCTTCACAATTTGGGCAACGTCCTTTTTTAACGTTAAATGAAAAACGTCCGGCATCATAGTGCCTCGCTTTTGCTTCTTTGGTAGCGGCAAATAATTTGCGCACATGGTCGAACAGTCCAGTATAAGTCGCCAAATTCGAGCGCGGCGTGCGCCCGATGGCTTTTTGGTCGACGGTGACTAAGCGTTTTATATGCTCCATACCACTGACTATCTCACCGCCTATTGGCGTTTGTTGCTCTTGCTCAAGTAAAGTCGCTTCATCAGTGGGCGTTTCAATCACGGTTTTTTGCCCTAGCGCATTGTAGACCAGTTCAACCAACGCCTGACTGACCAAACTCGATTTCCCCGAACCTGAAACGCCTGTTACCGTTGTTAATATCCCTAAAGGAAATGCGATATCTAACCCTTGTAAATTATTGCGCTCGATATTAGCAAGCTTTAGCCAATGATTAGGTTGTCTTGGCTGCTGGCTTGTTAATTGCTGGCTTTTCGATTGATGGTCTATGGAATCATAATTGAAAAGATATTGTCCAGTATAGGAATCAGAGATATCTCGCAAGCCTTCGACAGGGCCGCTATACATGATTTCACCGCCATGATTGCCCGCTTTTGGTCCGACATCGACTATCCAATCGGCATGGCGAATGACGCTGATATCATGCTCGACAATGAATAATGAATTACCCGCCTCTACCAGCTCGTCTAGAGCGCCTAATAGCGCCTGAGTATCGGCAGGATGCAGGCCAGCAGACGGTTCATCGAGCACGTAAACCACGCCAAATAGTTTAGAGCGAATTTGGGTGCCAAGTCTTAGGCGCTGTAGCTCGCCGGGCGATAAGGTAGGTGTGGTGCGTTCAAGGGATAAGTAACCTAGCCCAAGTTTGGTTAACGCTTGCACACGCGATAAAATGTCACTGGAAATACGCTTGGCAACGATGGCTTTTTCACGGTCGAGCATATCATCGCTGAGTTTTTTATTAGCAGCGTCTTGAATTTTTAGCGCCAGTTCAGTCAAGGTTAATTGTGATAGTTCACCAATATCAAGCCCCGCAAATTTAACCGACAGCGATTCTTTTTTAAGTTTTTTACCATGGCAGCTCGGGCATTCTGAAATTTGCATAAACTGCGCCACACGTTTTTTGGTACGCGGACTTTGGGTGGTGGCAAAAGAATGTAAGACGAAATTTTTTGCACTGGTAAAGGTGCCTTTATAATTGGGCTTTTCACCTTTTTTAATCGCCTCGCGTACTTGCTCGAGATTGTATTCTGGGTAAACCGGCACTTCTGGGGTTTCATCGGTAAATAAAATCCAATCGCGGGTTTGCTTGGGTAACGTGTTCCAAGGTTTATCGATATCGTAGCCAAGTGTCGTCAATATCCGACTTAGGTTTTGCCCTTGCCATGCCGGTGGCCATGCAGCAATGGCGCGTTCTCGAATGGTTTTAGTCTTATCGGGCACGAGCAAATCTTCTGTGACCTCAAACACGCGACCAATACCTGAGCAAGTAGGGCAAGCACCTTCTGGCGTATTTGGTGAAAAGGCATCGGCATACAGCATGTCTTGCCCAGCAGGGTATTCGCCTGCTCGCGAGTACAGCATACGCAGACCATTTGAGATGGTGGTCACGCTACCAACCGATGAGCGTACCGATGGCGTACCGCGTTGTTGTTGTAGGGCGACGGCTGGTGGCAAGCCTTCTATCGAATCGACATCAGGCTCGCCAACTTGGTCTATCAAGCGCCGCGCATAAGGCGATACTGAGTCAAGATAGCGATGCTGTGACTCTGCAAAGAGAGTACCAAATGCCAGCGAAGATTTGCCCGAGCCTGATATACCCGTAAAAACAACCAACGCATTGCGCGGTAAATCAACATCGACATTTTTGAGATTATGCACCCGCGCGCCTCTGACCTGAATGCTGTTATCAGCTGAGACTTGGTTGGTGGTAAAAGAAGATTTAGTTTTATTATTATTTTTGCTCATAAAGGACTTATTCCTATCAGCTCGTAGTTTTAGTTTTAGTTTTAAAAGTATGGGCTAAGAATTTGTTTATTAAAAAGTTTGATTGTTAAATAGACAGCTAATCAAAAAATGTCTTAGTAATTTAAAATCATCCTAGCATGGCAAAAAAGAATTTTTGGACGGGCTTACGCTTTACAGACAGAGGATAGACATAGTGACGTCAAACGATAACATTTATGAGGTTTACCTTATAAATTGCAGATTATAGATGTTAAGAAATATGGATTTTTGAGAACCGTTAAGCAGGCAAGTAGCGAGTTAATTGAGAATGCTTTATCATTAACCTCATCTATCCATGATTTATAAAAGTATTTTATGATTTTTATCAGCAGTAATATCAGTCTTAATGACAGTGAAGTTGAAATTAGCGCTATACGCGCACAAGGGGCAGGTGGGCAAAACGTTAATAAAGTGTCCTCTGCGATTCATTTGCGCTTTGATATTCATGCGTCAAGTTTAAGTGATATCAACAAGCAGCGTTTATTAGACAGTAAAGACAATCGAATCACCAAAGAAGGCGTGCTTATTATTAAGGCGCAGCAGTTTCGTACTCAAGAACGCAATAGGATTGATGCGTTTGAGCGGCTGCAGAGCTTTATTGTAAAAGCCACTTATGTCAATAAAACTCGCAAGCCTACCAAACCGAGTAGAAATGCCAAAAGTAAACGCGTCGATCAAAAAACCCAGCGCGGTAAAACCAAAGTGTTACGCGGTAAAGTGGATTTTTAAATAGGCAGCTCTTTTTTTTGCTACTTTTAAATAAACCAAACAGCAAAATGCCAGCGCCTTTAAGTGGCTGGCATTTTTTTATAGGCTTATTTACTATCAGATTTTTAGCTAACCAAGTCTTCTGCTTAACTCAGGAAAGCGTTTTATCATAAACAACATCAATAGCAGTGACACACTGGCGATAGCTGCACCTACATAGCCCACGCTTGATATGGAAATATGCGTCACTGCATAACCACCGAATAGCGCACCTGCACCAATCCCTAAGTTAATAATCCCTGAGAACATCGACATCAGCATGTCTTGTGCTGTGACATCTACCATGATGACCTTTGCTTGCATGGAGATAATCAGCAGCATAAGCGCCGCGCCCCAAAGTAACGCAATCAAGCTGAGTGCCCAGATGGAGGTCACGGCAAACAATAGAACCAGCATAGAGATTAGCATTAATATTATCGATGTCAGCATCAATCTGGTATTAAAACGATCACCCCACCGACTGAATATCACACTGCCCGCAATCCCAGCTACTCCAAATAATAGCAAGACAACAGTCGCGGCGTTTTCACTAATAGCACCAACCTGCCGCATAAAGGGTTCGATATAAGAATAAGCCGTATAGTGGGCGGTAAATACCAATAAAATGAGTAAATATAGACAGACCAATAACGGGTTTTTGAGCAGTTCTGGAATCTTTCTAAAAGAGCCTTCAAACATACTTGGTAGTGTTGGCAATAGCCTTGCTTGCAAGATAAATACGATAAAAGCAATCACCCCAATACCACCAAATGTTGCCCGCCAGCCAAACCATTGACCGACTAAGCGCCCTAATGGCACGCCTAGCACCATCGCCAATGAAGTACCGGTCGCGAGTACGCTAAGTGCTAGCGCCTTTTTACCTTCTGGTGCCACGCGGATAGCAATTGCGGCGGTGATGGACCAAAATATCGCGTGTGATAGCGCAATGCCCACTCGGCTAATCAGCAATACATCAAAGCTCCATGCGAATACTGACAATACGTGGCTAGCAATAAAAACCACAAACAAGCCCAAAAGTAAGCTTTTGCGCTCAAAGCGGCTGGTAAGCAGCATCAATGGCAATGACATGGCCGCGACAATCCACGCATACAGCGTCAACATCCAGCCAGTCTCTGCCGTGGTGATAGAAAAATCTTGGGCGATGTCACTTAATAGAGCAACGGGGACAAATTCGGTGGTATTCATAATAAAGGCGCTGACGCCCATCAAAAATACTTGAAAATACTGAGTTCGGCGAGCATTTGCGCTCACCTCAAGGTTATGTTTCATATGATCCAATACAAATAAAGAGGGCGCTAATAACGAAAGTTAGCTTAAAATAATTTTGAGCTTAAGAATAATGGCGGAAATACGTCGTTATGATGAAAAGGACGAGGTCAAGATAGCAAATCAGTTGCGGTATGTCAGAGCCTATCATCAGAGATCTCTATTTTATCAGTAATCGACGGTGTTTTTTGTACGAGAGTCTTTAAAATTGGCGACTGAATAATTAAGTGGACTTTCAAATTCATGATTAAGTAAAACCGATAATGGTAGCAGTGTCAGTTACATAGTGCTTATGGTGAGGTATCGCTATTTAAGCTTGAATATAGGTATGATGACGCCATAGGCTAGAAATGCCTGATAACGTGATTTTAAATAGTTATTAATATTTTACTAAGATGGGATAAAAGAAAAACAATCTATGAAAACCGACACCAATAAACCATTAGCCTTTAGAAGATACCCTTCAACGACGGCGCTGCAATGTTTTGAGACCGCTGCCCGTCATTTGAGTTTTACCAATGCGGCGCAAGAGATGCACATGACTCAAAGCGCCATCAGTAAGCAAGTGGCGCAGTTGGAGGAGATGCTAAACCTGTCTTTGTTTTATCGGACGCCGCATCGGATTTCACTGACCCCTGCTGGTAAAGTATATTATCTTGAAGTTTTAGAGATTTTAAAGCATATCGAGGTAGCGACCACCAATTTGATGTCGCATAGCAGTAATACCGAGCTGCTAAAAATTGTCTCGCATCCTACATTTTGTGCCCGTTGGTTGATTCCAGCGCTGAGTGGCTTTTGTCAAGAATACCCCCTTATTAACTTGGATATTAAAGAGCTGGCGGGGCCATTTTTTTCTGAAGACCAAAATGTCGATATTGCTTTTTTATATGGTGATGGCATGTGGAGCAATATGGAAGCTATAAAATTGTTTGATGAATACTGCGTTGCAGTCTGTCAGCCACAGTATTTGCGAGATAAAACACTGAGTGCTGAGTGTTTAGATGACTATGTGCTATTGCAAATAAGCTCGCGCTTAAGTGCGTGGTATGAGTATTTTAAGCAGCAAGATGTCAGCGTTGATGGCACCTTTGTAGGTCCGCGTTTTGAGACCTTTCATGCTTGCATTTCTGCCGCCTTACTTGGCTATGGTATTGCTTTGGTGCCGTTACGTTTGGTCGAACCCGAGCTGCAATCAGGCGCTTTGGTGATGGCGTGGGATTATGCGGCAAAGGGTCGCGGCAGCTATTATGTGACTTATCCTCTCTCTTCGGGACAATCACATAAGGTAAAAGCAGTTTTAGAATGGATTACGGCCTATTTGGCAATCTCAGATGAGCGCGAAAAGGCGTTAGGGCTGATTTTATAACGCCCTTCGGTCGTATTTTTATAGTGATATTTTTGTGACTTTTATCCTGAAAAACTAACTGTGGTGAGAATTTAATTACCCGATGTGAGCAGCTACACCAATCTAAAAAGCTGCCTTAATACGCAGTTTTTTGTTTTTAAAGAAATGGTTTGGTGAATAAATATACTGGCAATGACGAAAAGGAATGCCACCACAACTATTATTCGTTTGCTGCCTAAGTGATGTTTTGTTGAAATGAGTCTAACTCAAGGAAGAGATAGAGATTCATCATGGACAAGCTTTATAACGTGACCGATGCCTTTACGATGGTGCATCCGCTCACGCTCATCAAAGGAAAAAACGCCAGAGTTTGGGACGATAATGACCGCAGCTATATAGATTTTGTCGGCGGTATTGGTGTTTTAAACTTTGGTCATTGCCACCCTCACATCGTTGACGCCATCATTCATCAAGCCCAGTCGCTGATTCACTATGCCTACAATGCGGCAGCGCATCAGCCGTACCAAACCTTTATGCCGCGATTGTGTGAGCTTGTGCCTATCAGCGGTGAGCTGGCAGGTATGCTTACCAACTGCGGCGCAGAAGCGACCGAAAATGCCATAAAAATAGCGCGTATGAAAACGGGTCGCACGGGCGTCATTGCATTTGATGGTGGGTTTCATGGACGCACTCTGGCTGCCGTCAATCTCAATGGTAAGGTCGCGCCTTATAAGCGCGGACTTGGTGCCTTGGCCAGCGGCGTTTATCACATTCCTTTCCCCAGTCACGATAACAACGTCAGCGACGAGCAAGCGATTGACGCGCTACAGCGTTTATTTGTGGTAGAAACCGATATCGACAATATCGGTGCCATCATCGTCGAACCCGTACAAGGGGAAGGCGGTTTCCAGTTGTTGTCGCCCACCTTTGCGCAGTATCTACGTAAGTTTTGTGATGAGCACGACATGTTACTCATCATGGATGAAATCCAATCTGGTTATGGACGTACTGGCACGCCATTTGCTTTTACCCATTTAGGCATAGAGCCTGATCTTATCTTACTTGGCAAAAGTATCGCGGGCGGCTTGCCCTTAGGCGCAGTCATAGGCAAGGCTAGTGTGGTCAATGGTCTACCCAAAGGCAGTTTGGGTGGTACCTATTCGGGCAATCCAGTCGCCTGCGCCGCTGCCAATGCCACGCTCGATATCATGGAGGGCGATGACGTTTGGCAGTCCGCTAAGCATTATGCCCAGACGATTGAGACGACCATCAGCCAATGGCAGCAAGAAGGTATCTCGCCTTGGTTGTTTGGTCTTACGGGTATCGGTGCGATGCGCGGTATCGAGCTGCGCCATCCTGAGCATGATGTGCATCCAAGTGTGATGGCGCAAGTATTAACCAAAGCACGCGAGCGTGGTCTATTGCTGATGCCAAGTGGGCAACATCGCCATATCATCCGCTTATTGCCGCCACTAACCATAGAAACTGAGATCCTAAAAGAAGGGTTAGCTATTCTAAAAGAGGTGCTCATCGCACTTCCTGATGGGTTACCTGTCGCTTAATGCTTAGGTATGTTTAGGAATATTTAAGAGTACTTAGGACAGATAGCGCATCGTTATAACCAAATGCTCGAAATAAAATACTTATTATTAAGCTAAAAATTTATTAACTCTATTACAAGGATGTTTATTTGTGAAAAATAATAGCGTCAGTCTAGATGAGGATTTTATCTGCAGCGATGATATACGTCATCATTTTTCTATGGCCATGTCAGCCATGTACCAAAATGAGGTGCCGCTATACGGTGACTTGGTTGATTTGGTCAGTGATGTCAATGCAGAGGTGTTAACCTCACACCCCGATGTCAAATCACAACTGCTACATACGGGCGAGATTGAGCGTCTGAGCATGGAGCGCCACGGGGCGATTCGACTGGGTACCGCAGCAGAGCTGAGCATGATGCGCCGTCTCTTTGCGGTGATGGGTATGTACCCTGTTGGCTACTACGATTTAGCACCTGCTGGTGTGCCAGTCCACTCAACAGCCTTTCGTGCGCTTGACTCGCACGCATTGCATAAAAGTCCTTTTCGAGTATTTACCTCGTTATTGCGTTTAGATTTGATTGCCGATGAGACCTTACAACAAGAAGCCACGGCCACATTGGCGCAGCGTCAGATATTCACTACTGAAGTTATTGAGCTAATTAAGATTTTCGAGGCGCAAGGTGGCTTGACCACTGAGCAAGCACAGCAGTTTGTCCAAGAAGCGCTAGAGACATTTCGTTGGCATGATAAAACGCCGGTGGCAAAAGCGCTCTATCAGCGCTTACTAGATCAGCATCCACTTGTCGCTGATGTGGTCGGCTTTAAGGGCCCGCATATCAATCATTTAACGCCTCGAACCTTGGATATTGATGCCGTACAACATGGTATGCAAGCCCGCGGCATACCCTCAAAAGCCATCATCGAAGGACCGCCGCGTAGAGCGTGTCCTATATTATTAAGGCAAACCAGTTTTAAGGCGCTACAAGAAGCGGTTGGCTTTAAAGTTGCTAATAACTCAGACGCTAGCCATGAAGAGTATGAGCAAGGGTATCATACCGCGCGCTTTGGAGAGATTGAGCAACGCGGTGTGGCATTAACGCAAAAGGGTCGCGCGCTTTATGATGAATTATTGGCTGCAGCTCGCCGCCAGCTTGGCGCTACCCCAAGTGAGGATAATGCGGCTCAGTACAATCAAATTTTAGCCGAAGCATTTACCGCTTTTCCTGATAATTATCAAACTCTACACGATGAAGGGCTGGCGTATTTTTATTACCAGTTGACGGATAGCACCCTAGATTCTGAAGATGGTCAAGCATTATTGGCCGCTACCTTAACCAATGATGATTTGAATAAAGTGCCTAATGCTAAGCTGAGCGCTCTGATTAATGATGAGGTACTTCGCATTGAACCTATCGTTTATGAGGATTTTTTGCCCGTCAGTGCCGCTGGCATTTTCCAATCAAATCTGCAACAGGCGCAGCCAAGCCAATATGACGGTCGCTCAAGCCAACAAAGTTTTGAGCGTGATTTGGGAGCAGCTATTCACGATGAGATGGCATTGTATGAAGCGATGCAAGCTCAAAGTCTTGAGCAGTGCCTGTCTAGTGTTAGTATCTAACAAATTATGCTAGAAATGTCTAGCGTATAGCCGACTTATTAGCACGTCATTCCAAAAAGGAATGACTGCAAGAAATTTATTATTTTGCAACTTAGTAGGTAGCAGGGTAATTTTATAAGTCAGTCAAGGACGTAGTAAACCATTATACCAATATGCAAGGGATTGATTATGATTAAGCAATATATGTCTGCAATGGGCGTAGAAGAAGCACACTATCAAAATGGCGACTTTGAAGTCACCACCCCAATTGATGGCTCAGTCATCGGTAAAGTCACATTAGATACAGTCGCCGACGTCGATACTAAAATCCAAAATGCCAAACAAGCTTTTCAAGAATGGCGTGTCGTTCCTGCCCCTAAACGTGGTGAGTTGATTCGTCTGTTGGGTGAAGTCCTGCGTGAGCACAAAGAAGATTTAGGTATCTTAGTATCATTAGAAGCCGGAAAAATCAAAGAAGAAGGCCTTGGCGAAGTCCAAGAAATGATTGATATCTGTGACTTTGCCGTGGGCGTATCGCGTCAGCTTTATGGTCTAACCATCGCCTCAGAACGCCCGGGTCACCACATGCGTGAGACATGGCATCCACTTGGTGTCATCGGCGTCATCTCTGCCTTTAACTTCCCCGTCGCCGTTTGGTCTTGGAACACTGCGTTGGCCATCGTCTGTGGCAACCCTGTCATCTGGAAGCCTTCAGAAAAAACCCCGCTCGTCGCCTTAGCGTGCCAAGCATTATTTGAAAAAGCGTTGGCAAAATTTGGTGAGGCACCAGCATATTTATCGCAAATCATATTGGGCAAAACCGATATCGGTAATGCTTTGGTTGAAAATAAAGACATTGCCTTGGTTAGTGCTACGGGCAGTACACGCATGGGCCGGGAAGTAGGACCCAAAGTGGCTGAGCGTTTTGGTAAATGCTTGCTTGAGCTTGGTGGTAATAACGCCATGATTTTGGCACCAACGGCGGACTTGGATTTGGCGCTACGTGGCATTCTATTCTCCGCAGTGGGAACGGCAGGTCAGCGTTGCACCACCTTACGTCGTCTGTTCGTTCATGAGTCGGTCAAAGACGATATCTTACCGCGCGTTAAGTCTGCCTACGATACTGTGAGCATCGGCCATCCGCTCGAAGGTAATTTGGTCGGTCCACTGATTGATGAAGACAGCTTTAATAACATGCAAGCGGCGTTAGAAAAGGCTCGTAAGACTGGCGGGAAAATCACGGGCGGCGAACGAGTCCTGATGGATAAGTTCCCCGATGCCTATTATGTGACTCCTGCGATTGTTGAGCTTGATGAGCAAAATGACGTGGCACGTAGTGAGACGTTTGCGCCAATTTTATACGTCATGCCTTATAAAGAGTTTGACGATGCGCTGGCGATGCAGAACGATGTCCCACAAGGGCTGTCTTCTTGTATCTTTACCAATGACTTACGTGAAGCTGAAACTTTCCTCAGTGATCGCGGCAGTGATTGCGGTATCGCTAACGTCAACATCGGCACCAGTGGCGCTGAGATTGGCGGCGCATTCGGCGGTGAAAAAGAAACCGGCGGTGGTCGCGAATCAGGTTCAGATGCATGGAAAGCCTATATGCGCCGTCAGACCAATACGGTCAACTACTCAACCGAGCTACCACTCGCGCAAGGCATCAACTTTGGCTAATAACAACGGTATGTCACTAATAAATAGTGTCATTTAATAGTCTTTATCAATCACGTGTTGTGATGTTTGTTAAGTAGGCTCAGAGCCTATTTAACAAACTAATTATCAAGTATTTTTATTTTATTAATAAAGCCTGCGGAAGTGATGAATAAATATTCATGATTTCAAAAACAGGCTTTTTATCCCCTTTTTAGAATTATCGGCAGCCATGGATTGGTTGTTTCTACTACTGTTATTTTTATGGCAGTAGTTTCCACTACTAAGGAAGGTAGGTGTCTTATGATGGATAATAAACCTTATGACGAAGCTAAAGATGGCTATGGTCCGTCTTCTAGTTTTTTATTAGATATTGCACCTCTGGTGTTGACTGCCATTATTCTGATGGTTCAGTTTTTTGTATTCAAAGATTTTACCCCTCACATTCCTTTGGCTTGCGGTATTTTAATTACTGGCTTGTTTATGAAGCTGCGGCGCCGTGACTGGCATGGCATGGAAGAGAGTTTCTTAAAGGTCGTGAAAATCGGTCTACCTGCCATGATCATCTTGATGGGCGTTGGTATGCTCATCGGTGCTTGGATTATCGCTGGTACCGTTCCCACGATTTTATATTATGGCTTTAGCATTTTTTCTCCCTCGTCATTCCTAGTCTCTGTTTGTCTTATCTGTTCCATTATATCTGTCGCAACGGGTACCTCGTGGGGAACGGTCGGCACGGTCGGCCTTGCGATGATGGGTATTGGTTTAGGACTAGGTATTCCGCCGTCACTAACAGGCGGTGCTATTGTTTCTGGCGCTTTTTTTGGTGACAAAATGTCTCCATTATCTGACACCACCAACTTAACACCAGCCGCTGCCGGTGTTGACCTTTGGGAACACATTCGCGGTATGTTGCCCACCACGGTACCTGCCATGGTGACTGCCCTAATTATCTATGCTTGGATTGGGATGGGCTACGGCGCAGAAAATGTCGATTTAACATCAATCAGAGACATTCAAGCCTCGCTAGCAGCTAACTATAACCTTAGTATTATTACTTTATTGCCTGCTGTTGTCGTTGTCATTGCGGCGGTGATGAAAATGCCAGCCATTCCAACGGTATTATCAGGTGTGGTGGTTGCAGGATTAGTCGCTTTCTTTATGCAAGGTGTGGGTATTCACGATATCTTTAACGTCCTACAAAATGGCTTTGTCAGTAAGACTGGATTTGCTGTCGTTGACCAACTGCTGTCTAAAGGCGGTGTCATGTCGATGACATGGGTTGTGACCTTAACCATATTTGCCTTAGCATTCGTCGGCGCCATTGAGCATTACGGTACGCTCAAAGCCATCATGGCAAAAATCAATAAAATGGTGAAATCGAGATTCGGTTTAGTGATTACCACTTATGCTAGCACGCTCGGTGTGGGTACGCTCATCGGTGACGTCTATACCACATTGGTGTTGCCAGGTCGCCTACTCAAAGACAAGTATCAAGAGATGGGCTACAAGCGCACGACGCTTACCCGTTCTATCGAAGATACTGGCACCCTGTTATCTCCCCTTATTCCTTGGAACATGGGCGGTAGTTTCGTCGCCGCAACCTTAGGTATTGCGACACTCACTTATGCGCCATTTGCTTTCGCCTGCTGGTTATCGCCTCTATTTGGCTTGTTATGGGTGGTCTTGAACAAATTCATCCCCCGTGAAGAACCTACTGTTAATAACGACACAAGCACGCTCTCCACTGTAGACAACGCGTAATTTAGAAGGAATATAAGATGTTGCAAGAGCAATGTTTGTGGAATATGACCGCACCTATTATTGATACCTACAGCCAGATGAATAGCGATACTGAAGCAACTATCTGTATTATAGGCGGCGGTTATACAGGGTTATCGGCTGCGATTCATTTGGCAGAAAAAGGTGTCAAAGTTATCCTCTTAGAGAGCCATACGATAGGCAGTGGCGGCTCGGGTAAAAGTGTCGGTCTTGTCAATGCAGGTACTTGGGCACGCCCTGATGATTTGAATATTGCGCTAGGTGAAGCAGCCGGTGAGCGTCTGACAGAAGCCCTTGGACAAGCGCCAAGCTTAGTGTTTGATTTAATCAAGCGTTATAATATCGATGCACAAGCCACCCAAGCCGGTAATATCCATATGGCACATAACGCTAAAGGTGAAGTCGATGTCGATATTAGATACGAGCAGCTTAGCCGTCGCGGTGCGAATGTTGAGGTATTAACCGGCAGTAAATGCCATGAATATTGTGGTACCAAGAATATCAATAAGGCACTACTCGATCATCGTGCTGGTACCATAAACCCGCTAGCTTATGTCAGAGGGCTGGCCAAAGTAGCAAAAGATCTTGGCGTCACTATCTATGAGCATTCCGCTGTTGAAGCCTTAGAAAAGGTGGATGGCTATTGGTATGCAAGGACTTCTAAAGCGCGCGTGAAATCTGAGCGCGTCATTATTGCAACCAACGCTTATACCGAAGGCGAATGGACAGAAATTAAAAAGACATTTTATCTGGTTTATTATTATCAGATTGCATCTGAGCCGCTCAGCGGAGAGGCGGCAGATCGGATTTTGCCATACAAAACAGGGGCATGGGATACACGCTTGGCCTTGTCTAGCTTTCGCCGTGATGACGATGATCGCCTATTATTGGGAACGGTGGGTGGTACACAGCTTAAACCAAAATCCTTTTATCAATCATGGGCCAATGCGGTGCAAAAAAGCTATTATCCAGATTTGCCAGCATTTAAGTGGCAGTATGAATGGACTGGTAGCTTTGGCTTTACGCAAGATCATATTTTTCGAGTCATGGAGCCCGCTGAGGGCTTGCTGACAGCAACGGCTTATAACGGTCGCGGCATTACGACAGGCACGCTAATGGGTAAGTGCTTTGCAGACTATATAATGACGGGTAATAGAGACAGTATCCCCTTACCATTTAAGACTTTAGAAGAGGCAAAAGTCTCTTTTGGAAGTATCAAGTCTGGCTTTACTGAGCTGGGACTGACTTTGTATCATGCAGGTCAATGCTTGAGAATCATTGGGTAGGAAAGTTGGGTAGGGAATAAGAACACGCCCTATTCTGAGAAGAATGCTGAACTTTGCCTAAACCGCTGAATAGGTTTAGGCAGTATTTTTCTCTAAATTGAATCGGCTATACCTTTTTATATTGAGCTGACTATACTTAAATAAATTTGTTCTCATGAGTGGACAACACTTCTGCAAATAGCCAATCGCGAAAGGCTTTAAGCTTTGTCATATTGGCAGATTCCGCTTGATAAACGACGTAATAAGCCAGTGGCGAGCTAAAGGTAATCTCAGGAAATAATCGCATCAAACGTCCGGCAGCGACATCATCATGTGCCATCACACTACGCGCCAACGCAACACCATGACCATTGATGACCGCTTGTAGCACCGCTGCTGAGTTATTGATTTGCATCCCTCGCGAGGTATCTACTTTGGTGAGCGCTGCATTAGTTAAACTTGCTTGTGCAAGCCAATCATCCCACGAAGGAAAACCAATATAACCATCCATTGAGCGGTCATGAATGAGCGTTTCTTGGGTCAAATAAAGCGCGCTTTTTCCTTGTAATAATTGCGGCGAGCAAACCGGATAAATCTCCTCTTCCATCAGCTTTTCGCTCAGCAATCCTGCCCAAGTGCCAGCACCATAGCGTACGCCGATATCCACGTCTTGAACGGCAAAGTCTATCGATTTGGCACTGATATCAAGCCGTACATCGATATCTGGTTGCAGGCTTTGGAATCGATCGATACGCGGTAACAGCCATTTAGCGGCAAAGGCAGGGCTGACGGTTACCGTAAGCACGCCGCTATTTGATCCTGCTTGTAACTGCGCCAATCCTTGTGCCAAGCTGTCTAATCCGGCACGAATATGAGGCAATGCCAGCTCGACTGTTTTAGTGGGGATTAAGCGCGATTTACCACTGGTCTTGCGATAAAACAGCGGTAGTCCTACCGAATCCTCCAAACTACGAACCAGTTGTCCAACGGCAGCAGGAGTCACGTTGAGTTCCTCTGCTGCCGCAGAAAAACTTTGATGACGGGCGCTCGCTTCCAACGCACGTAGGGCATTTAAATACACAAGTTTTTTCATAGCGACAAATATTTTCTTTTAGATAAGTGAATATTATCTCGTTTGTCAACCGATGTAAATCAGTTGATAATCGACGGCATTAAACTTTATCTTTGGAAAATATCTTATGCTTATCAATGCAGATTTTACCCGCCGTGCTTCATTAGCGCCCGAACAATATCAATGGGTGTCATCACCGCAAAATGGTGTTGAACGTGTCATGCTTGACCGTGTCGGCGCAGAAAAAGCCCGTGCCACCAGTATCGTGCGCTATGCCCCTGATTCTAATTTTCCACATCACTTGCACCCGGGCGGCGAAGAGATTTTGGTGTTGTCGGGTACTTTTTCGGCAGATAATATCGATTATCCAGCGGGTTGGTACTTACGCAATCCACCAAACTCTGGCCATCAACCGTATAGTAAAGAAGGCGCGGTTATTTTTGTCAAACTTTGGCAAATGCCAGCAGAAGAGGCACGTTATGTCGCCATCGATACCAACGATGCGGCAAATTGGCAGAAACAAAGTAATCGTGATGTTTGTCATTTATTTTCAGACGCCAGCGAACAGGTCAGCTTACAGCGCTTAGATGCTCATGAAGTGCTATTTACCGACGCAGTCAAAGGCGGCGCAGAGATACTGGTACTAGACGGTGAATTGATAAAGGACGAGCTTATAAAAGGAGAGATAACAGCTAACCCTCAAACCTATACTCGCGGTGGCTGGATACGCTTACCGGTAGGTGCGCTTCCCAAAATAAAAGCAGGCGAGTACTGCGCTACGTTTTATCTCAAAACTGGTCATTTGTCTCATATCATCGGCGCTGACGTGGAAGGAGCATAATATGCAAACAGTAACTGTGGCGATTGTAGGTGGTGGCTTAAGTGGCTTATATGCGGCTTATTTATTAGAGAAAAAAGGCGTTGATTATGTGCTCTTAGAAGCGCGTCCAACCTTGGGCGGTCGTATTGTAACAGCGCGGCCAACGGATTTAAATACTGCACAAATAACGGATAAAATGAATGGTTTTGATTTGGGACCATCATGGTTTTGGCCAGAATATCAGCAGCAGTTGGCGCGTCTGATTGATGAATTGCAATTAGAGAGTTTTGCGCAATTCGAGGAGGGAGATATGCTGGTTGAGCGCTTGCCTAATGAGTCTGCTATGCGTACACATGGCTATAAAAGTGCGCCGCCGTCTATGCGGCTTAAGGGTGGTATGGCGACATTGATTGAAGCACTTTATCAGCGTTTAGATGCCACGCGAATTTTGACCAATCAAAAAGTGCATCAGTTGCATAATACTGGGCAGTATATTGAAATCACTAGCGAAGATGAGTCTGGGCAAGTGGCTGTTTTTCAGACACAGCAATGGCAAGCGCAGCATGTGTTACTGGCGCTACCGCCTCGATTGGCAGAAGAAAGCATAACCTTTGAGCCAGCTTTACCCGCTAATATCACGACACAGTGGCGAGGAACGGCTACTTGGATGGCGCCGCACGCTAAGTACCTTGCTGTTTATGACAGTCCGTTTTGGCAAGAACAAGGATTGTCAGGCTCAGCACGCAGCGGACAAGGACCAATGGTTGAGATTCATGATGCATCGGTGGCAGATGGCAGCGGGGCATTATTTGGCTTTATAGGTGTACCTGCAGCCACACGCCAAAGTGTCTCCGCAGAAGTATTGAAGGCGCATTGTCGTGCGCAACTGGTGCGTTTATTTGGGGAGCAAGCAGACTCGCCTAAGGCTGAGTATCTTAAAGATTGGGCGCAAGAGCCCTTTACGGCAACTGCTGCCGACGTTAATAGTGATGGTCAGCATGCCGCTGCACCTATGTCTAAAGCATTATCTGGCATATGGGCAAACGGTCTGACCGGTATTGGTAGCGAGTGGTCAGAACAGTTCCCCGGTTATATTGCGGGTGCTATCGATGCAGCAAGTATCGGCGTTAAAAATTTACCTGAGTTGATAGTATAGTCAGTTCAAAATAAAAGCGCTACGTTATAGCTATGTGCGACTGGTATAAATTTTCCTTGCTTGCTGTTATCACAGAGGCTACGAAAAATTCATCCCAGTCGCACTGTATCGATTTTAAAGTAATTCTACTATAGCTGGTTGATACTGCCAGTGCCTAAGATTGATACTTAACAATCTCTATCAGTCTACTTGATTTAAAACTTCAACATTCACTTCTCTACCTATTTAGACCATGCGGCTTTATTTAAGCCAGTGTGGTCTAAATCAGCATCTTCTAGAATAGTATTTTCTAACACGATTTTCTCTAGAATAGTGTTCTGTAAAACCCAGATACATACCAGCCCTTCACATTGCTGTATTATTTCTATAAAATACCGACCGTGTGGTTTCTTTTGTACGGTAGATAACTGTATCCTTATAAAACTGCTTTTTGAGCTTAGGATAAATAAATAATCCATATCTTTCGTAAAGCTGAAACTCCACAGCTGCGTCTTAGTATCACTAATGAAAGCTTATGACGAGCTTGCAAGAGTCATTATTTTTCAAGTGCTTGGCGCAAGATATTTAATAAAGACTGGTTATACGGTGTTAGTTGCTATCACTAGCATTGTCAAAATTGTCAGAATTATTGATGGCATAGGAAGCGGCAACAGTAGCAATAGTGGCGACAAACTTATTCTCAAACTCTTTGGTGCATGAACATCGAGATAAAAATGAAAACAGAAAATGCTTATAAACGTAAAAAACAGCCAGAAATCGTACGTCGTGCGCTGCTTGATCAGGCAGCACGCATCACGCTAGAGCAAGGGTTGTCTAAAGTTACCTTTCAAGCGGTGGCTGATGCAGTTGGCGTGACCAAAGGTGGGGTGATGCATCATTTCACCACCAAGAATGCTTTGATTTTGGAAGTATTCCATGACGCGATGAAAAAGTTTGAGACAGAGGTCGATACGGCAATGGCCAAAGACCCAGTGCCTTACGGTTCGTTTACCCGTGCCTACATCAATGCCACGATTAGCTTGGGCGAAAAAGGGCAGGAAGAGTTTGATAATCAAGCAACCTTATATGTATTGATGTTGGCGGACAGTGAGCTGCGCAAGCTGTGGGCTGAGTGGTCAAATGCGCAATTAGATAAGCATAAACCAACTGATAATACTGAAACGCTATGTATGGTGCGTCTGGTCGCTGATGGTATTTGGCTCTCTGATTTTTCCGGCATTAATATATCCGATAAAAAATCATTACGTGAGCGTTTGCTAAAAATGACCCAACCTGAGCATGAGTAAAACGCTAGTTTTCCTTTGATTCAAAAACAATGCTTTAAATGCGTCGCTTCAAGCGTTTATCAAAGAAATACTTAAAGAAACACTGAAAGAAAATATTTTAGAAATAGACGATATAAATTTTTTTAAATACTTAACCCATGACGACATTATTTGGTATTGGCTTTTGATAAAGCCTTTACCAGTCGTCGATAGGAGAACCTATGACAGCTACAAATATTGATTCAAAAACAGAGCTGAACAACTTAAAAGACATCATCGATTTAGAGCAAATACAAACCGCTTATATCAACGGTCGTTATTTGGCTATCGATGAATCCTTAGCGATTTTTGAAGATATTAATCCGGCGACGGGTGAAGTGCTAGCAACCATTCAGCAAACAACTAATGAGCAGATTAATGAGGCGGTAAAAGCGGCGCAAAAAGGCCAAAAGGTTTGGGCGGCAATGACAGCGGTTGAGCGCAGTCGCATTTTATTAAACGCAGTTGCCATATTGCGCGAGCGTAATGATGTGCTGGCATTGCTCGAAACCAAAGATACGGGTAAAGCGCTCTCTGAAACCAAATATGTCGATATCGTCACCGGTGCTGATGTCGTTGAATATTATGCGGGTCTCGCACCAATGCTTGAAGGTCGTCAGATTCCGCTACGTGATACTAGCTTTGTTTATACCCGCCGCGAGCCGCTCGGCGTAGTAGCAGGTATTGGTGCATGGAATTATCCGATTCAGATTGCGATGTGGAAGGCAGCGCCAGCATTAGCCGCTGGTAATGCAATGATTTTCAAACCATCAGAAGTCACACCGTTAACGGCACTAAAATTGGCAGAAATCTTCACAGAAGCAGGCTTACCAGACGGCGTTTTTAATATTGTGCAAGGGGATTATCAAGTCGGCGAAGCATTAACCCAGCATCCTGATATCGCTAAAGTATCGTTTACCGGTGGTGTACCAACGGGTAAAAAAGTCATGGCGAGTGCGGCATCATCGTCTCTTAAAGACGTGACCTTAGAGCTTGGTGGTAAGTCGCCACTGATTATATTTGATGATGCGGACATCGATACCGCCGCTGATATTGCGATGATGGCGAATTTCTATAGCACAGGTCAGGTCTGTACCAATGGCACACGCGTCTTTATCCCGAAAGCCTTACAAGTCAAGTTTGAAGAAGCTATCTTAGCGCGTGTCAAGCGTATCAAGCTTGGCGATCCGATGGATGAAAATATTAATATGGGTCCATTGGTTAGCTTCCCGCATATGGACAGAGTGCTTGGCTATATCCAGCAAGGAAAGGAGGGCGGCGCGCGTTTATTAACGGGTGGTGAACGTATCACGACAGGCGAGCTTGCCAACGGTGCATTTGTCGCGCCGACCGTGTTTACAGATTGCAGCGATGATATGACTATCGTACGTGAGGAAATCTTTGGTCCAGTAATGTCAATATTGACGTATGAGACGGAAGAAGAGGTCATTCGCCGTGCCAATGATACCGAATACGGCTTGGCGGCAGGGGTCGTGACTACAGACCTAACCCGCGCGCATCGCGTGATTGCGCAGATTGAAGCCGGTATTTGCTGGTTAAATACCTGGGGTGAGTCTGCAGCGCAAATGCCAGTTGGCGGTTATAAACATTCAGGTATTGGCCGCGAAAATGGCATTGAAGCCCTTGAGCACTATACGCAGACTAAATCTATCCAAGTAGAGCTGGGTAAGTTTGAATCGGTATTTTAATCAGTTGCATGGTAAGAGTTTTAAAACAGTAAGGTTGGCGTATTAGGAATAATTTGTCCTTTTACACCGCATTACTGATATCAAATGATGGATTTTTTAATATTATGGAGCGTTTTATGACATCAACCACACCTGAATATGACTACATCATCGTTGGCGCAGGTTCAGCAGGAAATGTGCTGGCCACCCGCTTGACCGAAGATGCCAACATTAAGGTGTTGCTGTTAGAGGCGGGTCGTCCGGACCATCGCTTAGACTTTCGCACACAGATGCCAGCGGCGCTCGCGATGCCGTTACAAGGAACCACTTATAACTGGGGCTATAAAACCGATCCCGAGCCGTATATGAACAACCGTGTTATGGACTGTGGTCGCGGCAAAGGACTGGGCGGCTCATCACTGATTAATGGGATGTGCTATATCCGTGGCAATGCGTTGGATTTTGACGATTGGGCCAAAATCAAAGGTTTAGAAGACTGGACCTATTCAGACTGCCTACCGTATTTTAAAAAACTAGAAGATAGTGACGCTGGTGAGAACGACTATCATGGCGTCGGCGGTCCGGTTGAAATAACCACCTCCAAGCCAGGTGTCAATCCGCTATTTGAAGCGATGATTGAAGCGGGCGTGCAAGCTGGCTATCCACGTACGGATGATCTAAACGGCTATCAGCAAGAAGGCTTTGGGCCAATGGATCGTTTTGTGACGCCAAATGGTCGCCGCGCATCAACAGCGCGCGGTTATCTTGACCGTGCTAAACCGCGTAGCAATATCACCATTTTAACGGCTGCATTGACTGATGTGATTTTGTTCGATGGCAAACGTGCTGTGGGCGTTAAAGTCGCACATCAAGGTCAAACCAAAAAATTCTATGCGTCTCGTGAAGTGATTGTATCTTCTGGCGCGATTGCCTCGCCGCAATTATTGCAACGCTCAGGCATTGGTCCTGGTCAATGGCTTAAAGATTTGGGAGTCAATGAGATTCTAGATTTACCAGGGGTCGGTAATAATCTACAAGACCATTTAGAGCTGTATATGCAGTATGAATGTAAGCTGCCGGTCTCGATTGCGCCCGCCAATAAATGGTGGAATAAGCCGGCGATTGGTGCTGAATGGCTATTTAATGGTACAGGGCTTGGGGCGTCAAATCAGTTCGAAGGTGGCGGTTTTATCCGTACCGATGAGAAGTTTACTCATCCTAATATCCAGTATCATTTTCTACCGTTAGCAGTGCGTTACGACGGTCGCAGTGCGGTGAAATCTCATAGCTTCCAAGCACATGTGGGCTCATTGCGCTCGCCAAGTCGCGGTCGCGTCAAGCTGACCTCGAAAGACCCAAGTGTGCATCCGAGTATCTTATTTAACTATATGTCGCATGAGCAAGACTGGCAAGAGTTCCGCGCTGCCATGCGTATCACCCGTGAGATTATGCATCAGCCAGCACTTGACCATTATCGTGGTCGTGCTATCGCGCCAACCGATGATTTGGTGACCGATGCGCAGTTAGACGAGTATGTCCGTAACCATAGCGAAACGGCTTATCATCCGTCATGCACCTGTTCGATGGGCGAGGGCAATGATTCGGTGGTTAATGGAGAAGGGCTGGTACACGGTACCGATGGCCTGCGCGTCGTCGATGCGTCAATTATGCCAAATATTATCAGTGGTAACCTGAACGCAACCACCATTATGCTGGCCGAAAAAATCGTCGATAAGATGCGTGGCATACAGCTACCACGCTCGACGGTAGATTATTACGTTGCAAATGGCGCACCGCTCAGAGCCGAGCCGATGCGCGTTTATAAATCTGTTGTTTGAAAGACTGTCTAAATCAGTATCTAAACGATTGTTTAAGAAACTGAGCAAACTATTAAACAATAACTAATATAAGACAATTTCAAAAAAGAAGGCCTTTCACAGTAAAGGTCTTTTTTATCAGCGCTCATGTTAAGCAGGTCGAGCCTTTAAGGCGGCCTCTGTTTAGCGTTTGCTTTGCTATGTTAATAACAGTTTATATATAGCAAATCTTATTTATTGGTACTGCTTTGTGCGTCATGCGGTGATACATATTTCATCTGGCTATCAGTCATAAAACTATGACGGACAAAGCAATATCAGACCCTGTTTAATTTACCTATTGAGGTCTTTTATGTACAGCTCGCCATCAGAAGATGCGACGAAACCCCTGACTCTAAATAAGACGGTTTTTTTAGGTTCAGCTATTATTTCTATTTTATTGATTATCTGGACGATTGTGTTTCCAGATTATAGTGAGACATTATTAAGCGCCAGTATGGCATGGGTATCAGAAAGCTTTGGCTGGTATTACATGCTGGTGGTTGCCGCTTATAGTATTTTCGCCTTGTTTGTTGGTTTTTCTAAATACGGCGATATCAAGCTTGGGCAAGACCACGAAAAAGCCCAGTTTCCCTTTTTAGCATGGGCGGCGATGTTATTCTCCGCTGGTATCGGCATTGATTTATTGTTCTTTGGTGCCTCTGAGCCTTTGATGCACTATCTAACGCCGCATACTGGTTTAGAGTCTGCCAGTGCAGAAGCGATGCGTGAAGCACTGTCGCAGACCTTTTTACATTGGGGTCTACATGGTTGGGGTATTTATGCACTAATCGGTATGGCATTGGCGTATTTTGCTTATCGTAAAAACATGCCGTTGGCACTACGTTCACCACTGACACCTATCTTTGGCGAGCGCTTAATAAAGGGCTGGCTTGGTGATGGTATTGATACCTTTGGCGTCGTCTGTACACTGATGGGTATTGCCACTAGCTTAGGTATTGGCGTATTGCAGGCCAATGCCGGCTTGACTCATGTTTTCGGTATCGAATCTAGCAAAATGGTGCAGAGCTTTATTATCTTAGGCGTGGTTATTGCTGCAGCTATCTCTGCCATGACGGGCGTTGAAAAAGGCGTACGCCGTTTATCTGAATTTAATATGCTGTCATCAATACTGCTACTATTGGCAATATTGGTGCTGGGTAATACGGTTTATTTGCTCAATACCTTTACCCAAAATATTGGTCAATATTTCCAAACCATTATTTTTAAGACCTTTGATGTCTATGCTTATGATGGTACGGCTGGTGCCGAATGGAAGTCAGGTTGGACGATATTTTTCTGGGCATGGTGGGTCGCTTGGGCACCCTTTGTAGGATTATTTATCGCGCGTATTAGCCGTGGCCGTACCCTGCGAGAGTTCGTCTTTGGTGTGATGTTTATCCCACTTGGTTTTATCTTTGCATGGTTCTCTATCTTTGGTAATTCAGCGATAGATTTGGTCGCCAATGGCGCCACCGAACTTGGTGAAATCGCCGTTAATGACGCGGCGATGGGTATGTTTGCCTTGTTTGAATACTTCCCTTATAGCGATATTTTCTCATTAGCAGGCGTGATTATTGGACTGATATTTTTTGTGACTTCCGCTGACTCAGGCGCTTTAGTCCTTGCGAACCTCAGCTCAAGAGGTATGACCAATGATACCGACGCACCTGTTTGGTTACGTTTATTTTGGGCGGCAGCTACAGGTTTGATTACTCTGGGTCTATTATTTGCGGGTGGTTTTGCCTCGCTACAATCCGTCTCTGTGATTGCCGGTTTGCCGTTCTCTCTTATTTTAGTGCTTTACATGATGGCTATGTGGAACTCATTAAAAGAAGAGGGCAATAAGCGCAAAGCCAGTACCGTTGGCACGGCAAACGTGCTCGATAGTGGTAAAGGTTGGAAAGCGCGCTTGCAACGTATCGTTAGCTTCCCCAGTCATAAACAAGTCGAACGTTTTTTACAAACGGTCGTTAAGCCTGCTATGATTGAAGTTGAAAAAGAGCTAAAAGATGGTGGTCTTAAAACCTCATTGGATATCCGAAATCTGGCGAGTATCGGTAAAGATATAGATGCTGGGATGGATGAAGATGACGGTCAGATAGATGGGGTAAAACTGCGCGTCGGTCATGGTGATGAAGATGATTTTATTTATGAAGTCAATCTCATCAAAGCTGAGCGTCCGAACTTTACACTTAATACTTCAAGCAAGCAGGCCGAGTTTTATTACCGCGCTGAGGTATTTTTAAGTGATGGCTCGCAAGAATATGACTTAGTTGGCTATACTAAAGAGCAAGTGCTGGTCGATATTTTGCATCAGTATGAATGTCATATGCAGTATCTCCATTTAGAACGTTAATTCATTCATCAAATCATTCATCAAATCATTCATCAAACGCTAGTATATTGTGTGCTACATTTTAAATATTTGATTAACAATTTGGCAAGAGATAACCCCATAAGTTGCATGCAGCTTATGGGTTTTTTTTGTATAAACTGATTCAATGAATAGTGAATTTAATGAGAAATCTAGTGATAAATCTAATAATCAATGATTGAGCGACAGCAGTTGTCGCGCGGCTTATTTTAGCCTCTTTATTTTCATCAGGTTTTATATTATAGTTATTGAGTCAGGCAAAAATAACATGACAAACCGTTAACCCTCGGAGCGCAACGCTTCACTTCTTAACTGAGTTGTCTTTAGCAAGCATTTTTAATAATGTCCTTTGAACAATGTTATTTTCGTTTATTCCCAAACCGCTTCGCCTGCAAAAATCCAAACCTAAGCCCCAAAAAATATATTGATTGATAATCATAAACACTGAATAGAAAAATGCTCTTCAATTTTCATTTTTTAAGAGTAATAACGATAAAAAGTAGCTTTACGATAATGCAAAACTGCGGCTAAAAACCAGCTAAGCATAAAACTTATACGCAACCAAACTAATTAACTTATTCTACTTTATAGCTAATGATGTCATTTAACCAAATGGCAAATAGACTCGGCTGGCTTAAAATTGCGCTTAACAAAAACCAAAAAATAAGAAAGCAAGAAAAAAAATACGAAAAATACTGCAACGAGCAAACTAAAATCAAAATAATAAGGATATGACGATGACAAAGTTAACGTATCAATTTGAGCAAAAACGGATAGACAATGTGCAGTGGTCGCATGGCGCAAAACTGTCTGGAATAACGGCACTGGCGAGTGATGAGAAAGGGCGCGTACGTAAAAGCCCATTATTTTATCTTGAGACGGTTTCAATAAATAATTATGAAGATGATGTGTATTTTGTAAATAATACTGATGACACACTGAGTTTTGTCGCGCCGTTTAGGCTGTGCCGGAACATAGATGAAGCGAGGGCTAAGCTTGGTGATGTCAATGTTGAAAACGTGGAAAAAGTAAAACTTTATAGCGATGATATGGATAGTTTATACACGGACATTTTACCCAAGCAAGGGGTGCTTATTGGCAGTATTCATATCATTTATGATAGCGATGCGCTGATGCAGTGGTTTATCAGTGTGCCTTACAAGGGCATTGATACGCATTATGGTATTTGGCAGTTTAATGTGGTGGAGAAGGGCGGTATTGGCGGGTCTTATCCACTACTTTGGGAGAATTTTAGCAAGCCCTCGCACGTAGTGAGTAGTG
Organism: Psychrobacter immobilis; assembly: GCF_904846175.1. GTDB lineage: Bacteria > Pseudomonadota > Gammaproteobacteria > Pseudomonadales > Moraxellaceae > Psychrobacter > Psychrobacter immobilis_E. The sequence continues at coordinate 258,339 of NZ_CAJGZM010000002.1, forward strand.
AGTGTGTGACTGAGCATGATGAGATGCCGATAGAGCCTGCACTTTATGAGGAGCGCTGTTGGGTGTTAGAGCAATTTATCGATCAGTATGGTGTGGCTGAAGCCATATTTATATTGGCCATTAATGATGTGCTCTATCGCTATTGTGTGGGCTGGAGTGCGCCCTATAATGAGTCTGATATTCAGGCAAAAGATATTGCGCGTAAATTAAAAGAGCAAAAGCCAAAAGATGCTGAGGCGGTAAAAGCTATTGTCCAAGCCGTTTATGATTTTTGGTTTGATAAAGGTTTTGCAAAGAATATCTCAATGCAAGCTTGTGCAGAGATTTTGAGTTTATACCAAGCGCAGATAGCCAATCAAAAAGCGGTTTAAATAATTGGCCAGATTAATAACAATAAATCTAAATAATAATGAAAAAAGGAGAAAGCTATGATGTTTCCTATCGAAAATAACGGCACGTTTTTACTGTTTTTCCATGGTCTCGATTCGAGTTGCGAGACCAGTAAATATACTTGTATTACGCGTGAGCCAAAATATTGTCAAACGGTCAATTATCGAGATGATTTTGTAGAAATATTTGAGATTTATGACGCTTTAATTCAAGAGAAGATGCATGAGTATCCACGCGTAGTATTGGCAGGGCACTCGCTTGGTGGTTGGTTTGCCAATCATTTTGCCCACAAATATAACTTGCGGGCGCTATTGATTGCGCCTTGTATTTATCCAAGTGAGGTTTTAGCAGATCGTATTCCAGCAGTGGCGGATATGAAATTGTCTTTTCCGACCTCAAACTCTGAGATGGTACGAGTCATGGTGGAAGTCGACGATGAAAGCTTAGATGTGGCGGTCGCTAAACGAACCTTAGTCAATCTGCCTGATAGCTGGGAAGTCGATTATTTTGACGGCGGTCATCACCGTATCGCCCGTAGCAGTGATATTTGGTATCACTTGGTACATTTGTGTGAAGACCCTATCGTTTGGATGGATGAGGCGACGTATCATGGTGAAGACTGAAGCGCGTGCTCAACCTAAAAGAGTAGACAATCTGAAAAAGCAGGTATTTAAGGGTAAACAAAAAGCCCTGTTAAAGAATAAGTAAACATATCAGTATTTATTTTCTATCAGCTGATGTGCTATCATCATTGAGTCCTTCATCGTGGGTTTAACAGTTTTGTCATTGCCATTCGCTATTGCAAATTATCGTAATTGCAATGGGTGGCGGCGTACAAACCTTGCAACTTCCAGCACGATATAAAACAATCCTGGTAAAGCGCATGAGCCTGTACTCCGACATCCTCATTTGTGCCTGATTTTATAATTTTTCGTCGGAGTTATAGGAATCTAAGGTCTTCACTATCATGAGCCAATCTAGCAATCCATCCAAATATACTCGCCGTTATCAGCCGTGTCATCCTCTCGCACAATACGTCATCGCTCAAATAGATACGTTAGAATATCGTGCGCAAGATATTGTCAAAGCCATGGGTTACCCTTTAAAACATACCATGCCTGCCTGTGAACGCTTACGTCATGTGTTGTCTAATAAACATATTGGCCTTGATGGCAGCTATAGAGATAAATACTTTACCGCCGATGAGTTTTTAGCCAAGCTATTTTTGGTGCTCGATTTGCCTTATGAGCCATTTGCAGAAGATATCGCCCAGATTAAGGATGAGATAGCACAGGGTTCTAAGCCGCAACCTCAATATCGTTTACACGCCGATGTTGATTTTAATTTTGATGGTAACGCAAATTGGTTGTCTCGTTGGGGCGCTTCACTTTGGACTCATGTAGATTTGCCAATTGGATTTGCTAAACTAGAGGAAGCTGCGCGTAAAAGCATTATTAAAGAGCGTATCCGCACGCATTATCAAGAGCGTGGGGCTAATGTACCGTACGATGGCACTATAAAAGGCTATCGCTTGATTATTGAACTGCAAGATAAAGAAGTCGAGAGATTCGAGTACGACTTACCAAAATCTAAAAGTGTTTAATAGCCTAAGCAATATTAATTTTATAATCTTATAATTCTAAAAAACCGCCTTTATAATGTTTTAGATTAAACACAAGTCTTACTACTTTTTATGATAGTGAGGCTTTTTGTATGGTGTGAACTTAATTAACATCACTGATCTTAACGCACTATCTTTTTAAGCATCAAACCTACCATTGAAGGCAACTACTGGCATTGCTATCATGAGCAAGCAAAGGGGCTAATACAATCATTTTTAAAATCGAAACGTGCCTTTATAATAAATAATAGCTTTTACCTATAAGGCTATTAACTTTAATCAAACTGCGAAACACCTCTATGACTCCCTCTTATCCTTGTCTTTACTCTTTTCGTCGTTGCCCTTATGCCATGCGTGCCCGACTTGGCATACTGTTTGCCGAGCTGCAGGTGGAGCTGCGCGAGATAACGCTGAAAAATAAGTCGCCACAGATGCTAGCGATTAGCCCAAAGGGTACGGTGCCTGTTTTACAGCTTTTAGACGGGACAGTGATTGAAGAGAGTAGAGAGATAATGACATGGGCGCTTGCGCAGCAAGATTCGCAAGGATTGCTTAATGCAGAGACTTTGCTTGAAGCGAATGCGCTGATTGATAAAAACGACAATGAGTTTAAATATTGGCTTGATCGCTACAAATACGCCGACCGTCATCTCGAGATGAGCCAAACAGAGTATCGACAACAGGGTGAAGTATTTTTACAGCTTTTAGAGGAGTTATTAACTAAAAATTCTTATTTGTTAGGGGGGAGCATAACCATCGCTGATATTGGTATTATGCCTTTTGTCCGTCAATTCGCCCATGTAAATCGCGATGTTTTTTACGATTTACCTTATCCAAATTTACAGCGCTGGCTACAAGACTGGCTCTCCCATCCGCTTTTTTTACAAGCGATGACTAAGTTCCATCCGTGGCAAGAAAAAGATGACGTGGTGGTTTTTCCTGCCGCTTTCATCAACCGTCATTAGTGCTATGATAAAATCTCTCAATTAAATATAAGGGGTTGCCATGACCGTTGATCTCAATAGCCACTACGGCTTGAATGCTGCTCACAGTGAAGTCGTAGAAGCGTGCCAAATTATTGAACCGTGCAATGCGCTGGACATGGGCTGCTCAAATGGGCGCAATGCTTTGTATCTTAGCCAACTTGGATTTAATGTGACGGCGATAGATGCCAATCCTAGCGCTGTAAATATGTTGCAAGATATTATTAAACAAGAAGCGCTGACAAACATCAAAGCTGAAGTATACGATATTAATCGTGCCAGCCTTGATGCAGATTACGGTTTTATCAGCTGCACGGTTACCCTTATGTTCCTTGACCCTACTCGTGTTGCTGCGGTTATTGCCGATATGCAAGCGCGTACGCTGGCTGGGGGTTATAATTTGATTGTTTGTGCCATGAGCACGCCCGCGTATCCATGTCCCGTTAATTTTCCATTTACCTTAAACGAAGGTCAATTGCGCGACATGTATCAGGGTTGGGAGTTGATTAAATATAATGAAGATGTCGGTACCATGCACAACGGCGCGCAATTACAGTTTGCGACCATGTTGGCACGTAAGCCCAGTTAAACAATGTTAGACAATTCTAAGCAGTCATTTTTGCTTAAGCAATTCCGTAAAGTCGTCAATAAAAAGGTGGTTGACGTTATAGTAAAAATAGCGCTAACTACCTTTTTTATGGCTTAAGCATAATAACGTTCAAGCACTTATCTCTTAATAACACCACTGCAAGCCATTATTATAAAGCGTGTTAAGCAAAAAATAATATCCCTTTATGAAATACTGCCGCTAATGGGGTATCATAATCATCCTAAAACTAATCATAAAGCTTTTAAGAGACTGTAGACAGTTCTATCCAATAGCGCAGAAAACTTATATTAGAATGCTATTTTGAACGACCTTTTTTATATTAAACTGACTATATTGAAAAAAACTAGCTATAGAATACTAGTTATGAAAACACATTTATACCAGACCATTGATAATTGAGAGATAAGGCAAATCGTAATGCAACAAACACAGAACCCTATGGAACAAATGCAAAGCGCGGTAGAACACAGACCGGTATTTATGCCTAGGGTCAATAGCGAAAATTTGGTCAAAACGGACATGGTGCGATTTGAGCGGCACGTGGGGTTTGCAAGTAGACAAAAGAAAAAATCTATCAATGATATGCATCAAGTCATTCGCAAAAAATATGGCTTTAGTCATGTCTTGGAGCTATCTAGTAAATCTGGCAATAAACTGAGTTTTCCGCTCAGTCCATTAAGCTTAAAGCTAACCAATGAACATGATGGTCAAGCGTATAGTGTCGAAAACGCCTTTCAGAGCAGCATGATTTTTGAGGATGGTGGCCCTTATACTGACTTGCTGACAGTGCCGCCAAGACAAGCCAAAAAGGATGAGCGTTTAATAACCTCAGGTGAACTGATTGGCTATAATTATTTTGGCATGGAATGGAGTGTAGAGCCATTGACTACATTTTATGACTGGCTGTATGTCAATGCCCTAAAGCAAAATCCTCAGCTGCATGAGGCAGTCATGCAATATCAAGCTTTTACCGATCGTGAATTTAATCCTAAGAAATCTATCCATTGTGCGGCTTATGCACTGGCGCTGTTTGTCGCACTCAATAAACGTGGGTTGCTCGATAATATTGAAGATCCAACGGTGTTTTTTAACTTATATCATGATTTTAAAGTGAGTAACACCGAGCAGCTTTTGGAAGAGGGTTGGGTCTAAATGATTTATAAAGCAAAATTCTTATATATCATCAATGAGCTTTAAATCACGTAGAAATTATATAGAAATCACGTAGAAAGGTTTCAACTTTTTATTTAGCATAGCTCACCAAAAACCAGATTATAAAAAAAGCACCGAACCTTAATGGCCTTGTGCTTTTTTTAGCTCAGTTTTTATTTCTAGTCTAGATCAGACGTTTATAGCAGCTCTCTACGCAGCTGCGCAGGTGTCTTAGGCGACAATAAGTTAGGTGCGACGTCGAGTACGGTTTTCGCTCCAGTCTCACCTGCCAAGTTCATTTTATAGGCGGCGCGGGCATAGGCCACGAGCACACTAGAGGTGAACTCAGGGTTGCTGCCCAGCTTTAATGAGAACTCTAGCACTTGGTTATTCTGCTCATTATCCATACCGCTCACGCCACTGCGAATAACAAAACCGCCGTGCGGCATCTTTTGATGATCACGCTCAAACGTTGGTTCGTCGATAAAATGCACCTTGGTATCGTAGTCAGTAAAGTAATCCGGCATAGTCACGATGGTTTTGCGTACATTATCGGCATCAGCACCATCTGCTAACACAATATAGCATTCGCGGGTGTGCTTCTCGCGGGTGCTTAGCGTTGGTTGCTCGCCATTCCGTACCCGTGCCATGGCAGATTCTGATGGAAGGGTATATTGTACGCCAGATTTCACGCCATCCACGCGGCGTACGGCATCTGAGTGCCCTTGGCTTAAGCCCTTGCCCCAAAAGGTGTAGGTTTTACCAACCGGTAAAATGGCTTCACCGTATAAGCGGTTGATAGAGAATAAACCGGGATCCCAGCCAACAGACAACATGGCAACTTTGTTAGCTTTTTTGGCAGGCGTATCAAGCGCTGCAAAGTATTCAGGAATCCTAGCATGAGTATCAAAGCTATCGACGATATTAAATAAAGCAGCCAACTTTGGGCCTTGCTCAGGTAAATCAGACTTTGAGCCACCACATAAAATCAGCACGTCTATATCATCTTTGTATTGAGCGACATCGTCCATCGCGTACATGGGTACGCTGTCGTCAATTAGGGTGACGTAGGCGGGATCTCGGCGGCTGAATACGCAGACTAATTGCATGTCTGGACTTTGCTTGATGGCGGCTTGGACGCCGCGGCCGAGGTTGCCGTAACCTGCGATGGCGACTCTAATTACTGGTATCATTATGATTAGCCTTACGTTGGTGGAGCGGACAGTCACTTACTGCTGATGTGGCATGTATCAAGTAGCATAGCTATATAATTCATATGTATTATGCAATAAGGGTTTGCAGTAATCTGCCCTGTAATAAATTGATGGTCTATATAAATGGCATCCATTTTAGATGATTATTATTGCAAGTGATAGAGCGCTGTCATACTAAATTTGAGATGTGTTTAAGGATGTATTTTACATAATATTAACGGCTCAATGAGTAGCTAAGTTACTTTCGGTGATCAGAAATAGGTTTTTGGCCATCTCTCCTAAAATAGACACTGAATTTCCTATATAATGTCAGTCATCTCATTATTTATAATACATTCAATTCAGTCTTTTTTTTTAGCACAAAAAGCTTTTTATTAGGTGAAAATGGCACTTTATGTTTAACACTTCCTCGACTCGTTTAAATAAATACATTAGCGAAAGCGGTATTTGCTCTCGGCGCGACGCTGACCGTTTTATTGAACAAGGTAACGTGTACGTCAATGGCAAGCGTGCTCAAGTAGGCGCGCAAGTGATTGCTGGAGATACGGTAAAAGTTAATGGGCAGCTTATTGAGCCACGAGAAGCAGATGATTTCATTTTTATTGCGTTGAATAAGCCAGTGGGCATCGTGAGTACCACAGAAAGCTCCGAGAAAAACAATATTGTTGATTTTGTTGGACATAGCGTACGTATTTTCCCAATTGGGCGTTTGGATAAAGATTCCCAAGGTTTAATATTTTTAACGAGCAATGGCGATTTGGTTAATAAGGTTTTACGTGCGGGTAATAATCATGAAAAAGATTATGTGGTGACGGTAAATAAGCCGATAACGGATAATTTCATTGAAGGTTTAGCAGGTGGTGTGCCTATTTTGGGGAGAATGACGAAAAAATGCCCGGTGACTAAGGTGGCGCCTACCGTGTTTAATATCACGCTAGTACAGGGTTTAAACCGTCAAATTCGCCGTATGTGTGAGCATTTTGGCTATGAAGTCATGAAGCTTGAACGTACACGGATTATGAATGTGAGCCTTAAGGGTATTCCGGTTGGAGACTGGCGAGATTTAACCCCAAAAGAGTTATCTGCTTTACTTAAATCTATAGAAAGTTCTTCCTCGGAAGACAATACTGCGGCTAAGAAATCGCGTAATACGCCACGAAAAAAACCGGGTACTGATACCCCGACAAAGTCAAAAGTATCTTTAAAATCAACGGATGCAGCAAAGGGGAATGCTAAACATCCCAAAGATGATGCTAGAAAACCAGCGGGTTCTAAAGGTAAAGATAGGCGTCCCTTTGGTGATGGTAAGAAGTCTGCTGGCAATGGAAAACCTGCTGCCCGTGGCAAGCGTCCTGCAAAAGGTCGAGGTTCTTCGCGGTCATCAAAAAGATAGACTGATGTGTAGTGGCAACGACACTCAAAAGTATCGATTCTCATCCAAATTGTAGTCCCTGTGTAGAGAATAATTTTGATGTAGTAGTACAGTCAAGTAGGTTAGTAACCAAACTAAGCAGTGATATAATACTCTGATAATCGATATTTTATGAAGGGTTTACATTATGGCTCGTACCGCTAGCGCACTACACATTTTAGTAAAAGACAAAGAGCTGGCTGACGATATTATTGCCAAGCTTAAAAAAGGCGCGCAGTTTGATGTGCTTGCTAAGAAACACTCCACCTGTCCATCAGCTAAAAAAGGCGGCAGCTTAGGTGAGTTTAAAAAAGGCCAAATGGTACCGGCATTTGATAAGATCTGCTTCAACGGTGAACTCTTTACCCCACATTTAGTAAAAACCAAGTTTGGCTGGCATGTGGTTAAAGTGCTTTACCGGACGTAAGCCTTAGGTTCTTTAGTAGCACAGAAGCCTTAAACTATTTTTAATAGATGATATATACAAAAAAGCCAGACAACTAAGTTGTCTGGCTTTTCTTGTGATCAATACTTATTTTTGTCTGTCTATCCACTACAAAGCATGCTCACATATGATGCATAACCAATTAGAGTTTGCACACATATAAGGAGTGTATGCACGTACTACAATCGGGCAAGCATAACTGCAGTATTCACATACAACATCGTCTAAGTAGCCTTACCACCTATACTACTCAAAAATCGACTGACAGCTTCTGATACACCCGAGAGAATAGGCTCACTAACATCCAGTTGTTCCAATGCTTTTAGGTGTGCAATACTATCGGGCAAAGTTTTTAGACCGTTTTGATAGAGTCCAAGACTTTTCAATTGATTTAAATTGCCTATCGAGCTTGGCAGGGTGATTAGATCAGAACCACGCACGTCTAATTTTATAAGGTTTGTTAAATATCCTATACTATCAGGCAAAGCCTTTAAACACTCATTAGCACACAGTTGAATACTTGTGAGCTTGCTTAGATTGCAAATAGAGTCTGGTAACTCCTGAATCTGCGTTCCTCTCATATCAAAACTGGTCAGCGATGATAGATTACCGATCTCATTAGGAAGCTTCTCTAAGCTTTTTGAAAAGATATTAAGCGATTTAAGATTCTTTAACTTACAAAGTACTTTTGGGAATTCGGTAAAAGAGCACTTCATATAAACTAGCGTCTCTAAGCTATCTAATTGAGCAATCTCTTCTGGTAGTTCATTAAAACCTCTTAGCCTAAGGTACTTTAGGTTTTTTAAATGGCCGATAGCGCCAGGTAATGGCTCAGTAGACTCACTTTCGCTTTGTAATACTGATTTATTAATATAGCTATAACTTGTGGATTTTCCATATCCCAAATCCAGTCGCTCTAACTGGCGTAATGCTTCAGGTTCACGAGGTACAGTGCTGTCTCCTATATCATGGTTATCAATCCAGTCCCATATCTCTGTCATCCAGTCTTCAACGCGCGTATCTTGATTGTGAGTGGCGTTGTTATCTTGGTTGGTTTTATCGCTATATGCTGTCATAAGGTTACCTTTTAATAATCGTTAAATGAGGTGAATGCATTCAAATTTTTAGTGGGTTTTATTGTGATGTGTCAAACTTCAAAGTCGTTGGGCACAGTAATAAAACCAAGGTAAGCCATATTTTTAACATAGCTTGATCTATCAGTAACTGAAACTGATAACATTTTATGAAGCTGTTTGAAGGGTTGGCTTAAAAAAGCAGGAAAGCAGAAAGCTCTCATAAGACTCAGTAGCTGAGTATGAGAAGAATATTTTAGAAGTATGAATTTTGGAATCAATAGACTAGAAGTAGTCATAAAGAAATCTCCTGTTGCTCTGTCTGTGCCAAATTAAAACGACACAGTCACCTTACAGAGCGAAAAGGAGTTGTGCGTTTTACCAGTCTTTGTTTTTCATCGCGCTGGAAGTAGCCGTAAACCCACGATTTTTTTTAATCATAACAATCTGTTTAGCATTTGTCAAAAGTGACATTAAGCTATGCTGAAGAAATCTTAGAGAATAACAATATCTTAGCGACTGCAAAGCAGTGAGGCATAGCAATGCAAACCTTATCTAACTGGCAGAATAAAGCGAATGAAGGCTATTGTATTGTGTCAGCATGCTGAGTCTTTAATATTACTGGGGCAGTCTGTTATAAGTATTTCCATTAGGGCAGTCTATTTTAAGTGGTCTATCAAGAGATTTAAAGAGTGAAATGACTGGTTCTGTTGAGATATAGATCGCCAAGACAGGTGTGGTTTGATTTTTGTCGTCAGGCTGCGTCATCAAAATTTCTGGAGTTCAACTGTACGGATTTGACAGCAGGGATCAATTGTTGGGACAACGCGCCAACTGAACGCTTCTTCAGGGGCTTTAAAACAGGGTGGATGCCAAAGGGCGGTTATGAGGATATTACTGAATCTAAGATCGCCATCAGTAATTATATGTGGGTTTATTATCAATCCGTAAGGCCACACCGTTTTAATGGTTGTTTAACACCGCTAGAAAAAGAGAAACGTTACTTTAATCAAAACCTCTTATCAGGTGTCCTAAATTAGTTGACCACTACATTTTACTAAAATAAATAAAAATCCACTAATGCTAGTAATCTTACCAATTTCTAGCTCAAATATTTTTATTTTCTAGATCTCATTTGTAGGATTCTGATTTAATCCATAATTTCTAAATAAAACATCAAAGGGTAGTGTAGGAATTAGCCTATCAGCCTTATATGTCACTCAATACATTTAATTAAGTTTACGTAACAATATAAAACATTTGTGTTATATTATGAGAGTAATAAGAAGTTACGACGAATGTCAATTATTGGAGCGGTAATGAAACTTACTTACTTTTTATCTTTAGCTTTTTTAGCCTTGCCATCTCTTGTATCTACTAGCGCACTAGCGGCACCTGGTTTTTCAGATGGTATTAATGTCTATACCAGCCAAGACGGTGGTGTCTATACCACTACTTGGACTGCATATCCTATGACAATAGAGAGCTATACAGGCGCTAATCTTAAAAAGCCAGATAATCTGCTGATTGCTTTAACAGCTGATGGCAAAACAAGCTCCTTTAGAGGAGTTTTAAACATTAGTTGTTCAAGTCCAATAAATTCAAACATAGTAAGTGATGCAGATTATAGAAGCTTAAAAGAAGCGATGGCTGATTACACACTACCTCGCCCTGTAGTGAACAACCTCTTTGCCAAATTCTGTAAATAGCTATTACCATTTTATTAAGCCATTAACAGTTGTCCATATAAACAATGGACGACTTTTTTTGTTTGTCTAGCAGATCCATAGGTTTATGAGTTTAAAGCTGCAAAAGCGCTCGGTACATTAATGAAGATTTATTCGTAACCATTATCCTTTGCTAAAGACTGACTCTTCTTCCTATAGCACTTCAACTTATTTTCTAACAACATTAAGAGCTTAACTATGAAATCAGTTCATGTTTTATCATTGGTGGCTATAAGCAGTATTATTGCGTTATCTGGCTGTGCGGACAATAAAAAAGCAGAATCAACTCAAGAAGCTACTACGGAAGATTCGGCTGTTGTCGAAGTGGATGCGGTAGAGCCAGTAGTTGCTGAAGAAGAGGTCGTTGTTATTGAAGAAGTGGTTGTCGAAGAAAAAAACCCGCCTAGATTTTCTAGGGTTACTGATTATCTCGCTTTAAATCCCAATACTGATTGGCAGTGGGAAACGCTAGCTGGAATACCTGGTGTGCGAGAATGGCGAAATAAAACACCCACTTTAGATGGAGATACTAACTATTCCATCATTGGTGATTTAGATGATCATAGCCATGTTGCAGCTTATGGTACTAAAACAAAACCAAGTTTAGTTAATATTAGTTCTGGTCAGGGCATAGCAGAAGATGAAACAACAAGCGCCGTTTATAAGCTTGAAGATCTATTTAGAGAAAAAGAATTAACGCGTGTGGAGTCTAATTGTGATACAGACGAAGACTTTTCTTTTTCCCAGCATTTTTACAAATGGCAAAAAGAAGGCTATCAGCCTCTTTATGTTCTTACAATGACAGATGAAGGAAATTCCGGTACATCTAAAGATTTTGGTATCGCTAAAAGCTTTGAAGAGTTTTATAAGCCTGAAAACAGAGATATGTATCCTAATTTAATAGCTTCTGATGATGATGGTAATGAAATAACTTGTACTTTTGAGCTCTAATATTTATTCAATATTTTGAACGCTAACGAATTAAATTATAAGATATATACTTGCTTTTAGTTATCCTACTAAGCTGTGCTGAAACTAAAGTAATAGATAGTACTTTCGATAGAGGTATCAACTTTACCATGATATGTTTTTCAGTATTCTACAGCAAAGTATGTTGGCATCCTAAGATAGTTAGTAGTTTATAGATAGCTTTCAAAGATATAGGCAGTAGAATTTATTTAAGATAATTTAAATAGATTTTTAAAAATTAACACCAATTAAACAATCATAATATAAGAGTAAAGAGAAATGAAAAAATCCTTAATGATTTTGGGTATTGCGTTTTTAGGTCAAACAACTATTGTAAACGCTGCCACAGACTGGACACCGTATTTAAAGCCAATGTTGTTAGGATGTGATGAGGATCTTCAGTATACCGATATACCCAATCGCTACAAGGCTTCAATTGCCAGTAAAAAAGTGAAAGGTGATAACAATGATGAGCGTGACGAAATTATCATTACTTATACTTTGAAAGATTCCACAGCATTCGGTATGCCTTTGGTAAAGATTGAAGTACTATCAGGTTACGAATGGGGACATTTAACACTATTTTTTAAAGATAATAAGTTCAAGACTTTACGTCCAAAATTCAAACTACCAAAAATTAATCCAGTACACATGAAGGTGCTAGAAAATAATGCCAGTGGATATGAAGTAAAAATGTCAGATGACCAACGGAATAGATCGTTGATTTTCAATACAAAACAAAAAACTATCACCTGTGATTGGTAGAATTGCTATTTTGAACGATTAATGAAGAGTAAGTTTGAGGATGAAAAAAGTATCATTATGCTCAAGTCTTTATATTAATAAGCTTATCTACATAAATCAGTAGATTTAAGAAAGCCTCAGAACTTCATCATATACAAGTTTTGAAGCTTTCTTAAATGCAATTTCATTAGAAATTTACTACTGTTTTACTTAGATTGTAAAAATATCTACTAAGACTCACAGGTAACATTTTTGAACTGCCCCGACTTTATCGGAGGCTGATTAACTTAAGTTAGGCATCGGTGCGTGACAGGACTAAACTAACATAATACTATTTTTCAAACTCGAAAGTTGGCACATAACTAATCTTGCTATGTAGTCGTTTTTTGTTAAACCAGTCTATCCATTAGAGGGTTGCCAGTTCAAAATCGTTAATATCAATCTAGTTATCTTTTAAATAAGGGCTTAATCTAGCCTTATAAAGCCCGCTAAACGTTTCAGCCTTTGCATACTGCTAAATCTAAAAGTGATAGTTATATGACTCCAGAAGTTTATAGCTTTTACGACTCAAAAATGATCAATCATAATCTTAGAAATTATTATCAAATATTTATATCAACCTCAAATTTCTAAATATCCCCACTTAACAAGGACCGTTGCATTGAAACCTATCTATTTACCCTTAGTTTTTAGCCTTCTCGCCATATCAGGATGTAGTGACAAAAATAATGCTGAAGTGACGCCATCGTCAGTAAGTGAAAAAAAGGCAGTCGATACTGCTGAAGTTGAAAATGATAAAAAAGAAGAAAAGTGCGTTATACCTGATGGAGAGGGCTATGACAAAGTCGGTTGCTTAAGAGACGGACTTGCAGGGGTCATTAAGCAGAGTAACGATGGATATGATAAAACCAATAGAGTAGGCTATATCGATAAAGACGGACAATTAATTATTCCGTTTGAGTTTGATGCGATAGTGGCAGGAGAGGGTGGAGAATCGTTAGCGTTCAATGACTTCTCAGAAGGCTTGGCTGCTGTCAGTAAAAACGATAAGTACGGTTTTATTGACACAAAGGGTAAGGTAGTCATAGAGCCAAAGTACGAGTGGGCAAGTAGTTTCTCTGACGGACTCGCTATTGTCAGTGTTGAAGATCTTTATGGCGCTATTGATAAACAAGGTAAAACCGTTATCCCGTTTGAATACCAAGCTTTAGCTGATTTCCATGATGGATTCGCCACAGCAGCTCGTCCACCTAAAGATCCAGAAGATTATGAAAGTAAATATGGACTGATTAATAAAAAGAATGAGGTGGTTATACCTTTTATGTATGAAAGTATGGGCAACTTAAGCGAGTCGCTCATCGCTGTTAAGAAGGGCGGTAAATGGGGTTATGTTGATACAAAAAACAAAGCGATTATCACAATAAATTTAGCATATGAAATTGTCAATGATTTCTCAGATGGCTTGGCTGCTGTCTTTAGCTACGAAGAAAACAGTGACAACCTTAAATACGGATACATTGATAAGACAGGTAAGCTTGTAATCCCCATGCAGTTTATCAAGGCTTATTGGGATGATAGTGAAGGTCTAATAGATTTTAATAATGGTATTGCTGTCGTTAATGATAAAGAGGGTCGTACCTTCTGTATTAATAAAAAGGGTAAGGAGACTCAATGCCCGGATGGGGTAGGTACTACTGATAATAAACTCGATGATGAGGCTGATAACTTAGATGAGGAGACTCTAGATGCGAAGAGTTCTGGTGCCCCGCAATTCATCGCCATAACTGATTATCTCGCTTTAAAACCTAATGAAAATTGGACATGGGATAAGCTAGCGGCGATACCCTCTGCAAAAGAATGGTTTAATAAAAAACCGGTCAAAAACGACGATTCTGGAGCCTCAAACTATTCTATTAGTGCCGATTTAAGTGATACCGGTTGGATAGCAGCTTATGGTAGTCAAAATCAGCCAAATATTATCGTCATATCATCAGATCAAAGTGCATTAGAAAGCGAACACCTTGAAGGAGTTTATCATGCTAGTGATCTTTTTAATCAAAAAGACCTAAGTCTTATTCCCTCTAATTGTAATGTTGATTCAATCTTTAGTCAGAAGTTCTATAAGTGGCAAAAGAAAGGATTTCAACCTTTTTATATTTACGATGTCACTATGCTTAATACTTCGAGTGCGCGAGCAGAACTTGGTATAGCAAGAAGCTTAGAAGAGTTTTTTAAACCTGAAAACGAGAATCTAAACTTGGAAGTACGAAGCATAGATGCGAATGATGATGAAGTTACTTGTACCTTTAAATAGTGAGAAATAATGGTACTACTATTGGCTACCCACTACAAAAAGATCGGACAACTGAACCGACCAAGTATTGGCAGAGACTGACCATTCTGAGAGATTACGACAATCTCGTAATCTCTCGGAGCTCTTGTATAAGCTGCTACAAGCTTTTTAAGCTGTTGCTAGTAGCAGTTAATCGAATGGTAGTTTTACAAGATATATAATATCAATATCCAATCAAGCTAAATATAGCTAGAATTAAGAAGTTGCTGTTGCTTTTAATTGCTTAGATATTTGCTTTTCGTAAGGAGAGTGGTAGTCATGACTAGATTTAAAACGTCTATTATTTATAACGTGTTGATTTTGAGCTTATCACTGGGATTAACGTTACCAGCTGTTAGTGCAGACTTTGCTACGACTCAAGCGTTGGCAGAGCAAGATGATGCGTATGCTCAATATAGGCTTGGCTTTAAATATTATATGGGTAAAGGCGTTGAGCAAGATTATGCCAAGGCATTCGATTGGTATTTAAAATCTGCCTCTCAAGGTAATGCTGAGGCTCAAAATAATCTTGGCGAATTATATGATAAAGGCAAAGGTGTTGAGCAAGATACTCGTAAAGCGTTTGAGTGGTATCTGAAAGCAGCAGAGCAAGGTGATGCTAAGGGGCAGTTCAATGTTGGTGCTCTTTATCACAAAGGGGAAGGGGTCGAGCAGAGTGATAGCAAAGCCATAGAGTGGTACTTAAAATCTGCCTCTCAAGGGAATAATGGTGCCAAGAATAACTTGCAGCTTCTAACCCTTAATAGAGAAAGCAGACCTCAAAATCAAGCTAAAACGATTGAATGGCTTACCAAAGCCGCCAACGAAGGTAATGAGAATGCTCAGTTTGAACTTGGCGTTCTCTATCACGAAGGTGATGGGATAACACAAGATTATAGCAAAGCTGTTGAATGGCTCACCAAAGCAGCTGATCAAGGACAAGTAAAAGCCCAGTACGTTCTCGGAGCGATGTACTACTTTGGAAGAGGGGTTGAGCAAGATTATAGCAAGGCTAGGCAGTGGTGGCAGCAATCAGCCGATCAAGGTTATGACGAAGCTCAATACAACCTTGGAGTCATGTACAGTCATGGCGAAGGCGTTGCTCAAAGCCATAGTAAAGCGTTTGAGTGGTATCAAAAAGCGGCCAAACAAGGACAAGTCGATGCGCAAAATAATCTTGGGGTCATGTATGAAAATGGCAGTGGTATTGCTAAGGATTATGCGAAAGCAGTGATGTGGTATCAAAAGTCCGCCGCTCAAGGCTTATCTGAAGCCCAATATAATCTGGCCTGGATGTTTGAGAATGGCTATGGTGTAAAGCAAGATTATAAGCAAGCGTTTAACTGGTATCTCAAAGCCGCTAAGCAAGGTGATTCGATGGCAGCATATGTCATCGGCAAGATGTACAACTATGGCAGAGGGGTAGCGCAAGATAAATCCCAAGCTGATACATGGTTAAATAAAGCTTGTGGGAATGGAGTAGAAATGAGCTGCAATCAGTAACCGCTGTCTTTTCGAGAACACTAAATTAATAAAGCGTTCCGCATATCCGCTGTATCTAGGCAAAATCTTTATCATTATGAGTGTCTGTATTATTAAGGATAAGCTATGACTGTCTCTATGCTGAAAACGGTTTCTATTCATACAGTAACGATTTTAGCTTTATTGCTTGCGTTAGCTGTGCCAGTAATAGCCGCAGACTTTGCAACCACTAAGCTTAAAGCGGAACAAGGGTATGCTGATGCCCAGTACCGCCTTGCCCTAATGTACGACTACGGCGAAGACATAGATCAAGATTATGCCCAAGCCTTTAAGTGGTACCAAAAGTCTGCTAATCAAGGATATGCAAACGCGCAATATAACCTTGGTTGGATGTATAAAAATGCTTATGGTATGGCAGAAGATAATGCAAAGGCGGTTGAGTGGTATCTAAAAGCTGCTAACCAAGGTTATGCCTCGGCTCAAGCCACCGTTGGATCAATGTACTATAGTGGTAAAGGGGTTACTCAAAATTATGCCAAAGCCCTTGAGTGGTATTCGAAGGCTGCGAACCAAGGAGACGCAGTCGGTCAGTATAATATGGGAATAAGCTACTACCAAGGCGTCGCCTTACCTCAAGACTATGAGAAGGCTTTTGAATGGTATCAAAAAGCTGCGGAGCAAGGTTTTTCAGACGCACAATATAATCTAGGTCTGATGTTTGAGGAAGGAGAAGGCGTTAGTCAAGATTATAATATGGCGCTGAAGTGGTACCGAGACGCTGCTGATCAAGATGATGCCAGTTCTCAATATCGCCTTGGGGTGATGTATGAAGCGGGGAAAGGCGTTGTTAAGGATAAAATCGAAGCACAAGAGTGGTATCAAATCGCTTGTAATAACGGTTATGCAAAAGGCTGCAAAGCTTATGATAGGAGGCTAAATGCGAAAGAGCTGCGCCGTCATTAAGATTTTTTAATCAAGATATATCCCGTCCAAAATAGCTAACAGACATCTGCAGCAGTGTATATCTAGCATGTCTAGCAGCAGGGCACTCTTTTCCATTGACCCTCTACACGTTTGAGAGTGTCGTCTTTAAAGCGTGCCAGTTGCTTATGCGGATAACGTGTTGCATAGCCTAAAACTGACTCCAATGTTTTATTACGCACAAACTTTTTGCTTTGTGGATCATAGAGCCAGTAAATATATTTATCACTGTGATCGCCTTCTGCGACGTTTAATACCAGATCAAAATAGCCGTCGTAGTTCATGTCCACATATCTGGTACTGTGCGCCGCTGCTTTAAAACCCGTTAACTTCTGCACCACTTTATTCGTATCTTTATTAATGACATCAACTTGGGTAATGGCAGAGCGATACCAACGCTCATCGTCGACGCCATAATATTTAAAGACAAACTGTGGATACGTTTTAACAGGAATTGCTGGGGCAAAAGTGGTTTTTTTGATTGTCGCTTTGCCCTCAGGATAGTGGGTGACTGTTCCTACTAAGGTATTATTACGCAGATTTAGGGTGCCATCGATGGCATATTCTGGTGGCGCTTCTAAACCAAGCTCTGGATCATATGATTTTAAGGTTATATTCAAGCCTTTCTGAAATCCTTCGACTGATACACCGCCCTCTTTGTTTAGATAAAATAAGGTGCCATGCGGATTCCACACCCCTGAATATATCGTTAATAAGAATTTTCCATCATCTGAGCGCCAATCACGCTCGGCATAAGTGATGACATCCGTGATTAGCTCGACAGGTTTTGTAATAGCAGATTTGTTGGTCGAAGTTGCCTTTGTGGGAGTAGCTGCTTGTGTACTAGGTATCATACTAACTAGTAGCGCTGGCAATATGAAGCAGCTTAAATGACTTTTGAAAGTAATATATTGGCATTTCGATCGAAGCTTTGACATCGCCTATCTCCCTATAATGCATTTGTGTGGTTATACGTCCAAATCTTATTTATCGATTAAACAAGATCTATATACTGTGCTCACCTTCCTTGTTTGCACTGATTTTTTATTATAGCGCTGTTCAATTAGCTTCACCGAGCGTTTATTGTTAATAGGGCTGGTTAAGACTTTATGATTTATGGGGTTTTTAATATGGATATAGGAATTTGTGCTAAACAATAGGCAGATTGAGATCTGGATCAGTCAGCTCTTATTTATGGACCAATATACTTCATAGGTTAAGTGAGGAACAGTTGTGAGGTATGTGACCTATATTTGCTAAAGGGCAGATTGTGCACAGCAGTGACAGAAAAATGCATGGTTTGGTTTAACGTTGTATGGAAATCAATATACATTTAATCATTCGGTGTTTAATAAGTCGACTAAAT
The DNA here is from genome assembly GCF_904846175.1 of Psychrobacter immobilis. GTDB lineage: Bacteria > Pseudomonadota > Gammaproteobacteria > Pseudomonadales > Moraxellaceae > Psychrobacter > Psychrobacter immobilis_E. The sequence goes on from NZ_CAJGZM010000002.1 coordinate 276,839, forward strand.
ATCTTTTATTGCTTAGAGAGTAGTGTTGATTGATCATGACGGCAACTAACTTAGTGAGCAGCAGTAAAGGCTGAATATAAATAAATATCCTAATGCAGTCCGCAATATTAGGACTCGGTTTAGCTATAAATACTTTTGCTCTATAATTGCACTAAATGCGTAAGCGCTTTGCCAACGAATTATAATAAGGGACTTTAATTGATTTTCGATCCTTGGGTTTGGCTGGGCTTTTTCATTCTGGTATCCTACACGGTAGAAGCAATAACTGGCTTTGGCAGCTTAGTGATAGCGCTTTCCCTAGGGGCGTTGATACTGCCAATAAATCAAATGATGCCGTTGGTGGTGCCTCTCAACGTTATAATGACCGGCTATTTGGTCTGGCGTAATCGTCGTCATATCTACTGGCCCGTATTACTTAAACTAATTTTGCCGCTAATGATATTAGGGACACTGGCTGGATACGGGTTGCGACCTTGGCTTGGTGACTCTTTACTCAAACTGCTGTTTGGCGCGTTGGTGTTCTGGTTTGCCAGTCGTGAGCTCTGGCGTATGTATCGCGGTATACAAATCGTCCCACATACTTTGATGCTGAGTCGAGCGTTAACCTTTGGCGCAGGCATTACGCACGGTCTTTTCGCATCAGGCGGTCCGTTACTAGTTTATGCCCTGGGTGGCATAAAATTAGACAAGAGTCGCATGCGTGCCACTCTGTTGTTTGTATGGTTTACATTAAATGGCTGTTTATCAGTGCTATTTCTGATTGACGGCACGTTGATTCCTAGCTTGCCACGTCTTGTCTTCTATCTGCCATTGCTAGTGGTCGGTGTTCTATTAGGGGAATACCTGCATAACCGTCTAAACGAGAAGCGTTTCCGGCAATTAATTTATGGATTATTGGTGATAACTGGAGCACTGCTGATGGTTAATGCAGCTACTTAATTACTTATAAAGAAGGCATAGCTATATTGGTGGTAATTTTGCACACTACAAATCCATTATTAAGTAGATGTTGCCTAGATCAACCTAAAATCATATTAGGAACAGGTTAAATTTGTTAATGATGATATCTAATTAAGCTTTGGAATCTATATAGCTGAGCTATAGTCAGTTCTTTTTAAATAAGATACAATCGTTTTAAAACAAGCGAAATGGCAGAAGAACAAATGACCTATTCAGCAGATTTTCGAGCACAAGTGATTAAAAGTGTCAAAAACAAAGACATGAGTATCCGTCAGGCTTGTACTTTTTATAATATTAGCAAAACCGCATTACAGCGCTGGCTCAAAGATTCAAGTATCAAACAAACTCGGGATAAGCCACCGACTAAAATACTGAATGAAGCACTGTTAAAAGACGTTGAACAATATCCTGATGATTATCTGTACGAGCGAGCTAGGCGCTTCAACTGTAGTAAGACAGGCATGCACACTGCTTTAAAACGTCTAGGTATCAGTCAAAAAAAAGACCTTAGAGCATCCAAAAGCGTGTCTGATAAAAAGAGCGGCTTATCAGAGTAAACTTGATAGTTTTATACAGCAAGGCTATCCCATTATTTATATGGATGAAAGCGGCTTTGAGGCTGAAACCATTCGTTCTCATGGCTATGCACCGATAGGCAAACCCTGTATCGATAGCTACAACTGGCAAGCAAAAAAGCGAACTAACGTCATCGGTGCTCTGTATGACAAGATACTGTTTGCGCTTGATTACTTTGAGCAGAATATTAATGGTGACATATTCTACCACTGGTGCAAACACACGCTCATTCCAAGTCTTAAAACCAAATGCGTGATCATTATGGATAATGCCCGCTTTCACAAGAATAAACGTATCCAGAAACTACTGAACAGGCATGGTCATCGCATTCTATGGCTACCACACTACAGTCCTGATCTAAACCCCATTGAGAAAAAATGGGCACAGGCAAAGTTTCTACGCCAAGGCTGGATGGAGAATAATCTGCCTAAACTATTCCAGGATATGGGCTGTATTTCTTTTATTGTGAATTGACTATATGCTGAAGAAACCATACAAATAAACTTGGTAAACTAAGCATATTCACAGGAGTTTACCATGGCCAAGAAAATCAGAATCTACAGTGCAGAATTTAAAGCTGAAGCCGTTAAGAAGATAGCAGACAATAATGGTAATATTTCATCTACTGCAAAGCAACTTGGCATCGCCATGCAGACCTTATCTAATTGGAATAATAAAGCCAATCAAGGTAAGCTTATCGGCACAGAACAATATGATCCTGATCTTATGACGGCTCTTCAGGAAATAAAGCAGCTCAAACGACAGCTTAAAGTGGCCGAAGAGGAAAGGGAAATATTAAAAAAGGCCACCGCGTACTTCGCAAAGCACAGTTAGTGAAGTACGCCTTTATTAAAGATAACCAGCCCCTCTTCAGCATTACTACTATGTGTCGTGTGCTAAAGATTAAGCATTCAAGCTACTACGAATGGTTGAGTCGCGATATCAGTGAGCAACAAATACACCGTAACCATTGTGAGCTACTTGTCAGAGCCGCTCACAGTGAAAGTAGAGAGCGCTATGGTTATGAGCGTTTACATGCCCGGCTAACTTAGCAAGAGCATCATATTAGCCAATACATGGTTAGAAGTATCAAAGAAGAATATGGCATCAAATGCCGTCGTCATAAGCGTTTTAAAGTCACCACTGACTCTAGTCACAATAAGCTAGTTTATCCAAACGTACTTGATCAGCAGTTCGATGCCAGCCGGCCTAATCAAGCGTGGGTCAGTGACATCACCTATATCTGGACCCATGAGGGCTGGCTGTACTTGGCTGGCGTTAAAGACTTATATACCAAAGAGCTGGTTGGCTACGCTATCAATAAGCGCATGACCGCAGATTTGGTCTGTCGTGCACTCAACATGGCGATTAAGAACAAACGTCCAAGCAAAGGGCTAATCGTTCACTCTGATAGAGGCAGTCAGTACTGCAGCCATGCCTACCACAAGATTATCAAGCAGCATCAATTTAAAGGCTCAATGAGTGGTAAAGGCAATTGTTTCGACAACGCACCCATAGAAAGCTTCTGGGGCGTATTGAAGAATGAGCTTGTGTATCACCAATACTATAAAACAAGGTTTGCAGCCATCAACGATATCATCGGCTATATTGAGCTGTACTACAACCAATCAAGAATTCAAAAGGGCTTGGGCTATAAGTCGCCAAGACAGGTGTGGTTTGACTTTTATCGTCAGGCTGCGTAACTAAAATCTCCCAAGTTTAACTGTACGGATTTGACGGCAGGGGTCATGTAGTTTAGTGTTTTAATTGTCGTACTTTATCGGAAAGTTAGGTCTCCGACAACACCGAGGCGGTTCAGATAGGTCTTCAAGCACTACTTACTCATATACAGCTAATCTATAAAATAATCTTAAAACTGCTATTACTTTTAATAAAACCATTTGATTAAACCGAACTTTTATTTATACATATCTTGACTACGTTAGAAAAACGGATATAGTTAACCTAATCAATTTTTGAATTAGAGGTAGATAGATTATGGGTATTTTTGATAGATTCACTAAAGCCGTAACTGATCAGCAAGTACCAAACAATGCGCATGGAGTTATAGAAACTGGGAAGAATAAAAAAACTGGTGGGCACAATCATACTACAAATACAGGTGATGATCGAACACCTGCACAAAAAGCAGGTGATAAAAAAAGAAAAAAAACTGAGTAAAATTATCTAATAAAGCCTATAAACTATACCTATATGCAATTGGAAAAATAGATGGCTGTTTTGAGTGTTTTTATTAATCTATAGCTTAGACGTAATTAAATAAAAGAGCCCAACACGAATATGCTGGGCTTTTTATTTAAATAATTAAGTCTTTTATAAGCCAATAATTAATATTGCGAAATATTTATTTGACCATATATATCGCCTCTACCGAACAGCAATCAGATACATTAATCAGACCATTGCCGTACCAAATACTTATGTCATCAGTAACTATATTTTCAATAGCTTCATTTACAACGAAGTACTCTTCAAGTGATAATTCATAGTCAGCTTTAATCCTAAGTATCAGAACATGCATATTAATATTTTGAGGAATCTGGCTGATAATTTGATTAATTGCTCTTTTTGCTCGGTCTAATTTATCTGTACCCATTGCAGTGGCCTGTATAAACCGAGCAGGCTTTGTGAATTGGAGTGCCTGCTTAATAACATCAGAATCTGTAGTAATTAATTTACCCCTCCTACTTGACATGAATTCAGATACTTTCATTACTTGTTTCACTTCATTAGTCTTACAGACAATAATACCGTCTACTACATCGAGCTTATCAATACGTTTGCTAGTAGTTTGCAAACCAAATAAGAATGCCGCTCCTGTTTCATGTTTTAGGTTGGTCAGTGATGCTACGTCCCAACCATCATCAATGAGAAAAAATGCAAACTCAGATAAACAATAATTCTTCATTGATGGCATATATAAATGAGTAATGGGGATACTATCCAACCAAATATCTGTCATCCACGGTGCTATAGTTTTAATATTAAAGTCTTCCAAGTTATCTCTCACATTAAAGATTTATGTTATATAAGTAGTTATTAATAGCTGGAATTAGAAGGCACTCTAAAAAAGAGTGCCAACAAAACGTAAGTTAAATAACTATATTTTTACCAATACAACCAACAATATCAACTACTTGAATTAATATTAGTCTTCGAATAATTTAAATAAGCCATAACCTATAGCTGCAATGGCAGCAACTGGTGCAGCGGCAGTAATAATGGCACCTGCAGCCATCCCCCCGCCAACAACACTGCCAATTGTAGCCATACCTGAGGCAATAGCAGCAGCACCTGCTGTACCTGCAACTCCAGCCGTACCAGCTAAAGCTGCACCAGTTGTTCCCGCTGTAGCAGCCATAATGGTTGCAGCCGAACCACCTACAACAGCAGATGCTGTGGTAGCAGCTACAGTTCCTGTAGCCAAGGCTCCAACCCCAGCCGCAATAGTCGAGTTTTTAACTTCTTTTTCCATGAGACATCCTTTTTAAAGTAATTATTTAACTTAAATCCTATTTAAACCAATATTTCGTTAATTTGAATTATTGGCTTACGGCCTAATGTTCAAGTCTTAACTAATGAACTGAACCAGTGAGAGCACCTTATTGTTTAGCCGTAGGTATACTTCTCAAGCAAGTAAGCAGTCATGAAAGGGGCATTGCTCTATTTGGACCCCAAAAAAACAAATCTACTTAAAAACTACTTATGTTGACGTCTATACTCTTAAGTAGTTATATCTTAATATCTATTAATTAACACAAAGCCTTGAATCATTTAAAAAAATTAAGATAAATTTATCTTAATGACACCCCCGATGCTTTTGAAATACTATTTAATATATTAAGGCTTAAATCTTTCGATCCATGGAAGGGTAGCGTTACTAATTGTGTTATTTCTGGATGCCGAAAATGTAGATGGCTTCCATTAGTACGACTTAGTATCCAACCATTTTTTTTAAGAATTCTAATTATTTTCAGTGCTTTCATGCTGTTTGTCCTTTGTCTCTTGAAAAGTAGCTGGATAAAAAGTCATTTAAGCTTGTAACAACAACTTTCGCTAATTCGGTGACAACAGCTTTGATGATTGCTTGTAAAATTTTTTCCATAACAGCATCTCTTTTTAATATTTGGGTAGGATTTGCCCAGCGACCACTGATGCAATAACGCTATAATATTCGATTATCGAAAGTAAGTAAACTATTGAATATATTTATTACATTGATTATACAATGTAATTGACAATTATTCGATTCAAGGTTATATTCCAACCAAATACAATAACTTTGGAGAGAAAATGGCTTCTTATATTTGGTCAGCATCCCTTAATATGACAGCCGGCTGTATTTTTAAGCACTTTAGACACGTAAGTAATATGGACCAAGCTACTGCCGCAGAAATATCCAATCTACCTGCTTCAACTATATCTAAGCTAGAATCCGGTTCTGCAAATATAACGATAGAGCATATTTTTATACTGTGCGGTATTTATAAGATCTCATTAAGGGATTTTGCTCAAGTTGTTGAACTAGCTGTATTGGAACTACAGAAAGAAAAAGTTTTTACATATTTGGAGAAATCTGAATCTGAATCTTTAAAAATCAAAGAACATACAGTGGTCGTAGACACTGATAACTCTTTATTGTCGCTAGGTGCTGGAGCAGCAGGATTCGCGGCACTATTAGCAGTAGCACCGGCAGCATTATTGGGTGTGGGAATAGGAAGTGTAGCAACACCTCTAGCGCTAGCTGCCTTATCAAGGTACAAGGGTAATAAATCAAAAAAGAATATAGAAAGTACAAATATTGAGCCTGAAATTACTGAGGTAGAAACGGAAAGTGAGCATGAAAAGATAGAGTTGCCTAAGCTATCAAGTAAACAGATATATTCTTTATTGAAGGACTTCCTAGAGAATGAAGCTATGAAAGGCATAGCGGTAGATGGCTGTTTTTAAAAAGCTCTATTGGTATGTGGAGCTAGTAAACGTTTTCATTGATTCAAAAGGCTATGGTCCATATTTACTAAAATAAAAAGCCACGATATAAACTAACATTGTTTATATCGTGGCTTTTTTATCGAATAGTCTCGTATGAATGGTGTATACCCCAAGGGAACCAGCTATTTCACCCTTCAAACCTATTAACAGACCACTTATAACAGACTGTTTTAGGTGTTTGTGTTTATCAGAGTAGATTCATGAATAAAAGATCTCAGTAAGAGTCAACTAAAGGACAACTTCTTCATCCATAATTAACATCATATGAACAATAAATCTTAGTAATGAGGAGTAGCGTATCTTTCCTGCATTATTCTCATGTTTATCGGGTATACAAATGCCAAAAAGCCAAGTTGAAAAATCTTCGTTTTCAGATTTTTTCATATTCTTCGTTTCAGCCAAGTCTCGAACGGCTTTAATCAACTTCTTGTTACTGGTCACTAGCCACGCTTTTTTGTTAGGTAACAGATAAGTGCTAATCATCAAGAACCGTTTAAATTCGTTAAGGCTTTTTTCCGGGAATGAGATAGTAGCTGAGTGCGCAGTGATGCCCGAAGATGCCTTCGTAAGGTACCACTGATAATCCTCATTATTGTCACGGCGTAAGCTCATAATGTTTCTAAAAAATATATCCAAAAATTTGTACTCAATACGTTCATAAATACGCATTGGTGTTATTTGATCTTTTAGAAGTACAAATCGATAATGTCCGGGTGTTGTTGTAGTTATAGCAGCAACTTTTTTAGCTCTATATATTAGCACTTCAGCATCCGCCACCATTAATGTTGCTTTACTGGCAGCCTCTTCAATCGTGTAATTACTTTGAACCTCATTCAATAAAGTAGTTATTTGCTTGATACCATAACGACTCAACAGCTCATCTGATGAGAAGGAGTCGAATAGTTTCACTTCAGCAGACTCATCGATATTAGTTGTAAAAATAGGGTGCTTTATTGAATTTTTATAGTGCCTTTGCGTAGAGTCTTTAAATAGTAACTTTGCAACATCCCTTAAAGCGATCGAATCACCTTGAGCAATAATCTTATTTTCTTTGATACGTTGATTCTTAATGCCTGTGATGTTTGTAAACATAGATGCTGGCAAACGGATATTTGCATGAGCAAGCTCAAAAGTTCCTATCAGAGTTGCAGCATGATGATAATACTCAAAACTACGTTTAACCGATAGGTGGCCCATAATACCTGATAAGGCATGCCACTTATCAGGCCCCTCCGTATCTACACCAAGTACTCCTCTTTTAAGAGTGCTAATATGAGTGTCACTATAACCAGTAAGGGCCGTTGCCAACTGGGATCTAGCGTTTAGTACCAAAGCCAGGTTAGTAATTGCAGTGTGACGAAAACCGTGAAAAGCAAAGCTAACTTGCTTATTACTAATATCCTCCATAATTTTCTTAAATAACTGTAATGGCACATGTGAAGGGAGTGGCTGAGTGTCTGTTGACAAGCTAAAAATATAAGTCTGTTCACCTTGTCCTCTACGCGACCGAACATAACGGTTAAAAAAACGCAGCTTAGTAGGAGTCAATAGTGCAAATATAGGCACTCGTCTTTTGCTAATTTCTGTTTTAAGCTTACGATAGCTATTCGGTCGTAATACAGCAGAAGGCTCGCTTATTTTTAGCCCTTCAATATCATTAATTTTTAAACCTAGAAGCTCTTTTTTGCGCATACCCGTTCGATAGGCTAAGATAAATAATGACATCAGCATGTCACGCTCAACGCTGTCTATTGAAATCTTTATTTGATTGAGAGTTGCATAGTAGGCTTGTGGTGATACCCATTCTGATCGTACTTTAATTTGCGATTTGGCTTGTTTAATTGTGACAGATGGAAAATCAAAATATTTTTCTGCTACTTTGTGCAGCCTCTGTAAGAGTTTTGCTGAGTATTGAATGTCAGTATTACCTCGTTCTATAGCTTTGTGCTCTAGAATATCCTCATAAAGGTCAGTAAAGTCCTCTTCGTCCCATCCTTCGATATCTTGTTCTTTATAAAAGTAACACCATTCATAGCCGACAACGCCAAGATATCCATCAATAGTTGTACGCTTGGGCTCTTCAGGTGATTTTAATAACAAGATAACCCATTGAACGATAATTTTTTCATATAATGGTCGCTGCTCAGTCAGCAAGATGCTTATTTCTTTATCTACCCCATGAGTCAACCAGTCAATGAGTAAGTTTGGTGGTTTTAAATAATACGGTGTTAGATCCCACTGAAGTGATGACTGACAAAACTTAGGATAGCGTGATTTTTTAGGTTGAGTCTTTTGTAGTATTTTCTTTAGATAGCTAACAATATCTGCCTTACGATAATCAGTTTTTAAATTTTTCTGACTGCTTTGATAGGTTTTGGCATTTATTGATAATTTCAGTAGCTCCTGAAGAGAGTAGGGTTTGTCTATATTGACGTATGATTTACCCATTAAAGTGATAAAGTCATGAGCCATCAACCCAGTCGTTCTCTCATCTCCTTGAAGCACACCTACGGATGCTTGATCAATACTAACACCTGGTAGCATTTCCCAATGGTAGCTTGAAAGTCCAAGCAAATTAATTAGCGTTGGTACCTTAATGCCTAATGGTTTGAGCAAAGGTGATAGGGCTTGCTTTAGTAGTTGCTCTATATCTTTTATAGAGCTCAATCCAAAATGATTGTCCTTTCTAATTTGATGATAGTGAATTAGCCAACACTGACTAACTCGGTCTAATACAATTTGCTGGCTGTTATACATTTTACTTTTGATTTGATCTTTACTTCTTTCATTATATTCAACACGTTCATTACCGTAGCTAGGATGAGAGTAGCGAATCGTCGTTATTAAGTGGTAATCAATAAAGGGCTGAAATTTATTGTTTAAGCATTGATGTAGCCATGGCAACAGCCAGTTTTTATTATTTATACCACCGTAGACTATCCCAGAAAACACTAACCATGCGACTGTTTGCTCTAAAGTAAATGTTTTTTGAGTTTGCCAATGACAGTGAACGGCATCAATAACTTGTTTTATGTTCTTACCGTTATGTAGCCAATCAGCCCCTATACGCAGTGGGTTGACTTTAACCTGTTTGGGCTCTTGAGGTATGGGGTAATGATAAGGCTCTAAAATATAGTAATGATTATAAAATTTTATAAATTTAGCTAACGTGTTATAAGACCACCTAAACTTGGCAGCAGTGATATAGGTTTTTTTAATATAGTTTTCGATTGTATCTACAAGTTTTTCAAAATTCTCATTAGATAAGACTTGCCTACGAGCATTTAACATCTGCTGGTGTGCGTCAATGTATTGATGCCAAGTGAGGTAGTCACTGTCTAATAAAGGTTTCGTTGCAAATGAGAATTGCAATACAGGGAGAATATTTTTGAAGTTTTGAAGATATTTATTTCCAGATTTGAGTTGACGGTAATTATCGTTTTGGATGTTGTTCACAGTATTTTGAAGTGTGATTTTCTTATCCCACTGTGTTTGCATATAAATTAAAAATTGATATTTATCATAGATATGACTTGGCGTATCCTGTTCATTTCTGATCAGTTGGTAACCCAAGTTGCCATGTGGATGAGTAAAGCCATCAACAATTTTAGGTGGGTAAATAGGCTTTAGCATAAGGGTAGATCTCAATAATTTTATCAATAAAAGGAGTATGGTTTTTAAAGTCTAAGCTTTTAGCTATATGCTCAAAGTTCTTACGAGCATTAAAGATTTGAGCTTTGCTAATTGAGGATAAGCTACCTAATGCTTGTTGTCGTGGTTTCTCATGACCGATGATAGTGTTAATTAGCGACATGTTAAGCTGCTGAACTTCTAGTTGTACGCGTACGAAGTGCCTGGTCCAATATGGATCAGAGAACGGTGCGAATTCTCGACTCAGCTCAATGATTTGCCCACGTTTTATAGCGTCCAAGGAGTCGTGGGTTTTACTAAGAAGGTTTAATAGACTTATATCATGCCCGTTTTTTATATTATAGATATCAGTACTGATTTGATGTTTATAAGGGGCGTCGAACACACTTAGGTAAATTTTATATAGCTCAAATAGTTCAATAAGAGAATTACAAAGAGGAATCAAACGATGGCTTTGGGTTTTGCGATTTGGCTTATCATCAACTAAGAACCAACCGGTCTCAAGGTCTAAATCCATTACATTGGTCAGTCCATTATTTGGCCTAGCACCTGTCAAAATACAGAATACATACCAGACATAAGTGGTAAAACGATTGAAGAAATCATTTTCAGATTTGCTAGAAAATACCCAAGACGCCAGTTTTTGTATGAGTGATTTTACATAGTCTAACGATAGAGCAAATCCAGATCCAGTGGTGAAATTTTCCTTATATTTGTCAATGAAGCCAAGATCGAAAATATTATTTATATCCAGTGTTTCCAGGGCTGCTCTATAATGACTGACCAGCTCCTGATTACTATGACTGCTATAAAAAATGGCTGGAGCTTTTGATGATGGCGTTCGACAGATAAGATCAGCAATATGAGAGTCGCTACCATCAGTGTAACGTAACAAAAAATTATGTAATGCAGGTTCTATACTAGAAATAGATAAATTGGTCAGTCCTAGCTCAGCTTTCAGTATTTTTAAATAGTTGGTAATTTGCTCTTTCTTTACTTTATAAGCAGTTTCTTTCACGTGATTCAACAAATAAGTTGGTAGTGGAAGCTTTATCAAAGATTTTTCATTCAGGTTCTTTTGTGGATCGTAGTTTTCTACTTGTGTAATGTTTAAATCTGACTGTAGATACGATCTATATTTACCGATAACGAATAGGCCTGAATCCGTCAAAAATCCCTTTTCCATTAATGTGGAAACTGGACATGCAGTAATCATGGATAGTAATAGGACAGATGAGATAGCCTTAACTTCACTATCATTACTTTTAATATCAGTAGCCAATCTATTGAAAACAAGTTTGCAACCAACCTCAGGTAACAGTCTGGGATTAGAATTAAATCCCAAATCACGTTGACTGATGTGATTTTGCATCACACTAAAATCAAGAGATTCCAGTTCAAAGTGAGATCTCCTATTTTTATGGATAAGGACACGATAACCAAAATATGGAGATTCATAGTTATCAGCTTTTTCTTCGATACTAGCGGCTGTATCAGCGCCGTTAGTAAGAAAGTTGATAGAAGTTCTAATCGCTGGCCTACCACTTTCGTGGCCATTAACCATAAATTCATTATTAGTTAGATTCAAGGTAGAAAAATCTTGGTGAGACAATTTAGGAGGTTTGGTTTTTTTTGATTGTTTTCCTTTTTTTGATTGTCTAGGTTTAACACTCGTTTTCTTTGACTTTTTCGTTTTTTCGTCAGGATACCAGGCTCTGTTCAGATATCTGTTAATGATAGAAAGTTGTTTGATTTTTTTAGCTCTGAAATCTGTTGTTTCTGTACTCTCAAAAATACCTAGTTCTTTATTGGCTATAGCACATTCATTTTCATCCTTCAGCTCTTCAAGTTTTTCTGAAAAGATATTTATTATAGAATCCGGGGATCAAGTGATATCGTCAGTAATATCAGGTAAAAAACTCCAAATCCACATATGGTTTTTAGTCTGATAAAAGGTGGCAGTTTTGAACCTGATAAGTAGTGTTGTAGAGTCCTCTTCCTCGGGTTTACCGTGAGCCTTTAGAAGTATATTGATATAAATAGCGATTGCTAACCATTCAGCTTTATAGGTTTTATGGTTCAGTACTGATAAAAATAGTGCTAGTACTTGTAATATATATGGTTGAGTGGAAAACCATTTCCTTGAGATATTATACTCAAAGTCATGTTTTTCAGCGTATTTTCGAAGTTCTGATGTATTGAGAGTTTTGTTTTTTAGGATGATTTCATGGATGTAAAGTGCAATATTCTGTAGCAGTTCAAATGCGTTTTTTTCCAAACTCAATCCATCTAGGTTAAAATTTTTGATAGCACCCACTACAGACGAGTTATCTATTATTTTTGGCTGATTTTTATTATTCATAAGTTTTCCTTCTCGATCTGTCGAACGTGCTTTGTGAGATATCTACGGCTTTAATATAGTCATTAATGGTAAATTTATTAATACCAAACAGCTCTATACAGTCACTCTGCGTCAATTGTGCTTTCAGTAATCTATATATTGATGCATGCATTAAATGACTTCCGTATCCAGACAAGCTTTTTATAAGAAAAGATGTCTCTTTAAATAAAAACACATTACTATTATTTATTGTTTTTTTAGTGTTTGTAAGTATGCATTCATCTTTATATATTTTATTTATTTTTTCATTCTCTAAAATTAATAAAATAGAAAAGTTGTTTTTTATAAAACAAAATCTTTCTGATTTATCTAATATTGTATTGAGGCTTAAAATATGTGTAATTGCCTTGGAGTTCTTTTTTAGAAATAACTCATTAGATAAATATCTCTTAGTAATGATGTAGAAATTAGTATTGAAATTATCAAGTAAGATGTTGCTTGATCTAAGATGTCTTAACGTTAGATGTTCTATCAAGGGAGACTCCAACCCGTATTTCGAAAAATATTAGAGTAATTTTTTCAAGAGTGCAAGCCTTTCTCTATTAGTCCAACGAGCAGTATGTATAAAATTTTCTAGTTAATATTAAAATGAATAATCAATAACGTACCAATAACTAGAAGGTGGTATTTAAATTAATAAATATTTAATGGGTTTTTATTATAAAGAAGGTTTTGAAGGCCTTTGCCGCATTAGCATCCATAAGATTGTAATTAAATATAAGGTATGTATTTTATAAATTATTGCTTATATATTGGCTTGATATAAATTATGAGCAATTTATATTGTATCTATTTGTAATTTTTAGCTTTTTAATGAGAATAGACGGATAGGGAAGCGTCAAGATCATGACGCATGACCTATTGAGGAATGTAAGGCTTTCAATTTATAGAGTAGTCGTCTGTTTGCAAGACACTAGTTCATCAAGAATTTATTGAACAGGTTTATCAATCTTGCATGGCTTAAATAGATCTAGAAGCTTCTACATAGAGTGATTTTGGTTAACTGAGTTATATAATTGGCTTTTTAGGAAATGAATGGTCACATTGTGAAGGTTGGTAATTTGATGCTTCGATAATCATCGAAATAACTATTTTTACAATATCAGAAGTGTGTTTATATTTTTATTATTGTTTTTTCTAGAGAGTGAGCTCTCCAACAATCTTGGAGCGGTAAAGCAAGGTCACGACTAAATCTCGCGACGATCAACTGCGAGCGGATGATCTAGTCAATCGCAACTCCACAGCTCATCGCCCTAACCAACTGTAGGTTGCGGACTTTACCTATATCAAGACAATTAGTGGTTGGGTTTATATCGCTTTTATTATTAATGTTTTTTCTCGTCCTATCGTCGGTTGGAAAGTATCTAATCGTATGAATACCGATATGGTGATGGCAGGGTTAAATCAAGCGATAATAGATAGAAACAAGCCCAAAAACGTGATTCATCACAGTGATAGAGATGTTCAGTATTTATCCATTCGCTACACTTCTAGGGTGACTGACTCTGGCATTAGCGCTTCTGTGGGCACGACTGGTGACTCCTATGACAATGCATTAGCCGAAACGGTTAATGGCCTTTATAAGTCTGAGGTGATTCATTATTTAAAGCAGAACTGGACTGGTGTGAACGATCTTGAACTGGCAGCCCTTGAATGGGTTGACTGGTTTAACAAAACACGGCTGCATAGCACGATTGGATATGTGTCACCCTTTGAGTTTGAAAAGCGATATTATGAGAATCTTAATCTGTTAGGTGAAGCTGCCTGACTCAAGTAAATCAGCCTCCGATATACTCGGGGCGGTTCAGACTAAGTGACGAGTCGTTTTTAGAATATCTACCTTTATCTATAATATATTTTGGGTATTTAGGAAAGAACTCTTCAACTTCGAAATCACTAACGCATTAGGTTAGTAAAAATTGAACCTGATGAGTCCTTGATAGAGCAAGTAAAGAAGCGTGTGGAGATGTCGCGCAACTACTACAATGTATTATTTGAATAATTACCAAACTAAGAGAGAAGTATTATGCGCGGAGTTAATAAAGTCATCGTCATCGGAAACCTCGGTGCAGATCCCGAGGCACGTCAATTTAATAATGGTGGTAGCGTTACCAATATATCAGTAGCGACCTCTGAGCAATGGACTGATAAACAAAGTGGCGAAAAAAGAGAAGCGACCGAATGGCATCGTGTTTCACTATTCAATCGTTTAGGTGAAATCGCCGCTCAGTATCTGCGTAAAGGTAGCAAAGTCTATATTGAGGGTAGCTTACGTACTCGTAAGTACCAAGCCCCTGACGGTAGCGACCGTTATGCGACTGAAATTCGCGCTGACCAGATGCAGATGCTAGATAGTAATGACGATAACAAAAAACAAATCAGTCATCCGGACCGTCAAAAGCCTCAGAACGACCAGGAAGCACCCAATATTAAAATAAATGTCAATCATGGGCTTCCACCTGGACCAGTAGATGACGATATTCCCTTCGCTCCTCACTTTGACGGTCAATTTTAAAATTTTGGAAATAACTATCAAAACATTTGAAGGGCTTGTAGTTGTAATCATCGGGGTACCCTAGGTTTTTTGTAACTATCATTTAGGATGAATACATACACAAAATCAAACAGTGTCTCATTAAATATCCATGGCCATCGTATTTTTTGGCTGACACCCTACAGCCCTGATTTAAATCCCATTAAAAAGAAATGGGCACAGGTGAAGTTTCTACGCCAAGGCTGGATGTAAAATGATTTGTCTAAATTATTTTATGATATTTGCCCTAGCCATAAAAATTTTATTTTGAACTGACTATATCGCCCCTAAATTATTTGTATTAAATTTTTTTAACTGATACCCTGATGTACATTAAAATAAACTTTTAATCAGAAAAAAGTTATTATTTATTTCCTCCATCTAAAGGATTTCTTTATGTCTTACGAAGCTCAAATAAGTCGTACAAAACCTACAGCTTTTTTATTCCTTGTTGATCAGTCTTACTCAATGACAGATAAGATGTCATCAGGTAAAAGTAAAGCTGATTTTGTTGCAGATGTTCTGAATAAAACTATAACTGAGTTAGTTGCTAAGTGTTCGAAATCCGAGGGCGTACGGGATTACTTTGAGGTAGGTATCATAGGTTATGGACATGAGACTGTTGATAATGCATTGCAAGGTGAGCTTTCTCAACAAGTCATTAATCCTATTTCAAAGTTAGAACAAAACCCTATAGAAATAGAAGAAAGAAAGAAGAAAATGGATGATGGTGCAGGTGGTATTATTGAATTAGATATTAAGTTTCCTGTTTGGTATAAGTCTGTTGCGAATGGTGGCACACCGATGCGCGCAGCATTGACATTAGCTGCTGAAGAATTGGTGAATTGGTGTGATAATAACCCTGAAAGCTATCCACCTACAGTTTTACATATTACAGATGGTGAATCCACAGATGGCAACCCTGAAGAGATCGCAGAGCAGTTGAAGAAAATATCAACAAACGATGGGGAAGTATTAGTATTTAATCTTCATGTAAGCACTTCAGGCGAAACGCCTATATCTTTCCCAGCAGGGGAGATGAACTTATCTGACTCGTATTCTAAAATGCTGTTTAGAATGTCAAGTTTATTACCTCCAGGCCTAACAAGTTATGCTCAAGAAAGAGGATATACTGTTAGCGGTGAATCAAGAGGATTTATTCTTAACGCTGAAGCCTCTGATATTGTTGATTTCTTCGATATTGGAACTAGGGCTTCTCAACTTAGATGATTAAACTACTTTTTTCTGAATCTATACCTAAGGAAAGTATCCTTGCGAGCTCTAATGAAGATGCCTTTAGATTTAGCAGTTTAAATCAGACCTTTTCTTTATGTGACGGTGCTAGTGAATCATTTGATTCTAAAAGCTGGGCTAATATTTTAGCCCAGCACTTCATTATGCAACCAGAGGTTTCTGAAGAATGGATGATGGAATGTATCCAAAAGTATATTAAGGGATTGGATTTTTCTAACCTTACAGCTAGTCAGTGTATAGCATTTGAAAAAGGCAGTTTTGCAACTTTGATAGGTGTTAAGAATGAAAATAATTGCATTAAAATTACCTGTATAGGAGATAGTTATATATTTTTCTTCAATAATCTTAGAAATAATTTTGAGAATATAGATGTACTTGAAGCAAAACAGGTTTTTCCAAAACCAAATTTTTCAGAGAATCCTACTTTATTATCCACAAAAATCATAAATAACAGTTTCTTAGATTTTAATAATTTAAAAAATACAGATTATTATAATGAGTTAGATTTAGAAGAACATAAAGACACTTACTTGGTTTGTGCAACTGATGCTGTGGCCGAATATATTTTTAAACACCTGGAAGGTTATGGGCATAAGAAAACTTTTGAGCTATTGAAAAGTTTTATACAAGAAAAAGATGAATTCAAGCAGCTTGTCGTTAGTTGCCGAGAATTAAAAACAATGGCAGTAGATGATTCAACTCTGGTGATATTGAAATGTGAGTATGATTAATGGCATATCCTAGAATTGATAAATATACCGAAGCGATTCAAAACTATCAAAAATTTATTGTTGATAAAGAACTTAGCACAGGTAAGCTAGCAAAAACTGGGTTTGGGCTTCCAATTGTTATCAGTGGTGGTTTTGCATTAACATATACTATAGAGACAAAAGGTAAAAAGTTTGCTGTTAGGTGCTTTCATAAAGAATCAAAAAATCTTGAGTTTAGATATAAAGAGATTTCTAAAAAAATAAACTCATTAAAATCAGACTATTTCGTGAAATTTGAGTTCCAGCAAGAAGGAATTATCGTTGGTGGCTCTAGATATCCATTAGTGAAAATGGAATGGGCTAAAGGTGAAACCCTTGGCGAGTTCATAGAGAATAACTATGATAATGCTTCGAAACTCAAAAACTTATTAGGCGCTATTGTAAAATTATCAGATTTTATTGAATCCCATGATATTGCTCATGGTGATATTCAGCCCGGTAACTTGATGATTGCGGATCAAGGTAATACCATTAAGCTTATCGATTATGATGGAATGTATATTGACAGCTTGGCATCTTTAGGAAGCTCTGAATTAGGACATATTAACTTTCAGCATCCTCAACGTAAGAACACTAACCCTTTCAATAGTAAACTTGATAGATTTTCATTTATTATGTTATGGATGTCTATTAATGCCTTGGTCGAAGATTCCAAAATTTGGAAAAAAACCAACTCAGATATGGATTCATTTGTTTTCACAGCTAACGACTACAATGATCCTGAAAAATCATCGGTTTTTCAACTTTTAAGTGCTAATTTATCTTTAGAAAAACATATCAAAGTCTTTGGTTATATATGCCAGCAAGCTATTAATGATATACCCTCGCTTGATAGTTTTATCAATCGAGAAATGAATGAAGCTTCTATCAAGTCTAATACAAGAATCACAACTAGCGCGCTGTCTAGTGATATGTATTATAGCCAGTACCCAGTTTTAGATGCTAATAATTATGATAAGTGTCTTGAAAGCATGGGTGATCAAGTTGAGGTTGTTGGTAGAATTACTGATGTTAAGGTTGCTAAATCAATAGCAGGTAAACCTTATATTTTTCTTAATTTCGGTGATTGGCGAGATGATATTTTTAAAGTTACTATTTGGAGTGAAGGCATTGATAAGATCGATGATATACCAGATAGAAGTTGGATTGGTAAGTGGATTAGCATTAAAGGCTTAATGGAGCCCCCTTACAATAATCCAAAGTTCGACTATAATCATTTGACTATTACAGTTAATAAAAATAACCAACTATCTATAATCAGTCAAAAAGAATACGATAGAAGAATTAATGCTAAAAATTATAACCATTCTAATTCGCAAGACTTGGCTTTAGATGCATTTATAACAAAAGATAAAACTGATGCTATTTCTATAAAGGATAATGCAAAAGTTATTGAAAATTTAATAGGTAATAAAGTCGAGCCTAAGTTAAAAAAACCAGTTAAAACTAATAATACAGTCAAAAAAACCACAAGCAGCAAAAGTACTAGAGTCTCTACTAGTTCTTCGTCAACGAAAAACAAGGATATCTTGAAAGAGATTAAGTCGGCTAATAAAGTGACTTCTAGCACTAACAGCAATTCATACGCTACTAGAACACAAGCGAGTCAATCAGCCAATATACCGGTTAAAGTCTCAAGTACTAATAGGAAGCCTAATGTTAATCCTACAAGCAATGTAAATAATCAGTTCCAACAGCCACCAAAAATTAAACCATACTCTAGTTCGAGTAATAATAATTTGGAAAAAAGTAAAAGCTCTAAAACAGATGGGAGTAATATTTTCGGTGTTATTTTTTGGATAGTTGTTATGATCATTCTTATTAGATCGTGTGCATAAATTAACTAATTTATGTTTATATCAATAATATTGATAGCTGA
Source organism: Psychrobacter immobilis (assembly GCF_904846175.1). Classification (GTDB taxonomy): domain Bacteria; phylum Pseudomonadota; class Gammaproteobacteria; order Pseudomonadales; family Moraxellaceae; genus Psychrobacter; species Psychrobacter immobilis_E. Next base: position 295,876 of record NZ_CAJGZM010000002.1, read on the forward strand.
CTGTTTTCTCTGGTAGGTGAGTAGATACTAAAAATGTCAAAAAGCGCATACCTATTATGATTAATGATAATAGATTTAGAGTGTATCTTGATTAGAAGAGAGTATTTTATAGCTATATCTTAAAACCTATATCTTATGTTGATTTAAACATTGAGGTTGATCTCCTATGTGAAAATAAATGTTTGAAGGTGTTTATTTACAGTCAATACTAAAACAAACATACGGTACAATCAGATAATGGCTAGTTTCCTGACCTCTATACCCTGCTTTCTCATACCAAGAAATATCTTGTTGATAAAATAATGTTGTTGTAAAACCAGTTATTACCAAATGCTGGTTACCTTTACCACTGCTAGAATGCTCTTTCGCAAAGCTATTCGAAAACTGCGCAACCTGTTGCCCCTTATTTGAGTAAAATCCGTCACTTTGCTTATGTTTCTGATAGCATCGTACGCTAAATAAACCAGTAAGGTCATTACGGTTTTCAGTCCAACCATTTCTACAAAAAATATTTTTAACAAAACTCCGTCCTGTCTCACTGACTAACGCCCGCGGGGTTAGCATCATTTCATCTAAACGCATAAATCGATGAAATCTTAAAACTTGAGGAGTGGGAACTTGTGGTAGCTCGATAGGTTCTGTATGAATAACTACTATTTTAGCGAGAGTAGAATTGTGATATTTATTATGTTGAAGTAGCGTCAGAGTTTTCTTAGATCTAGTCATTGCTACATATAAAGGTCTGCTATCGTTATTATTTTTCAATGAATTATTTGACGATTCCTCGTCAATGACATATACATGGTCAAATTCCATACCTTTCGCGCTATGGTAAGTGATAAGAATTACCTGAGTTTTATTATACAGTATGGACTCAACAGCATTGATCACCTGTTCATAAGTGACATCATGCATATTATGAATGCAGTGAAGTATTGCATCCCATGCTTTATCTACATGATTTAACTCTTGTCCCTGCCGCCAATTTTCTAGATGCTCATGTACATTACCAGTAATAATAGCTAGCCTGTCAGTACTTAAGTATTCAAATAGTTCTTGTCCTATCATGCTATTGATGGGAATAACTTGTTCATTTTCATTGTAGCGCTGACTAGGAATATTTAATGCCTCAAGATAATGTTGTATACCATCAAATATTGACCATTTGGGTGCAAGTATAGCTATAGTTTCAGAAACTTCAGTCTGACTCTCTTTAGCGGTCACTAATCGTTGCTGAATGTCAGACGCTACCCATGCTGCCATATCCACACCTTTAGTTTGTTGATAATAACCATGGCGAATAGGGGAGTCGGGATGAATATTAGTGGCTTTGACTTCATGATCAGTTTTTTTTAAACGCTCATCATTTGGCAATGCTGATGCTATAAAATCATTGGCTAAGCTCACTATATTATCAGCGCTACGATAGTTCTCCAGTAGGTAGTATTTTTGCTGAGTATTAACGTGATAGTTATCTTCAAACTGCTGTATATACTGAATACTTGCACCACGAAACGCATATAGGTTTTGGTCATCATCACCGACCACCATTAGATAACCGCGTTGCTCAAACTCATCTATATCTGAGCCATAGGCATCATCCATTCCTATGGCTTCAAATATTTCAGCATCATCACTATCTAGTATCTGTAAATCTGCCAATAGGCTTATCATTTCATATTGATATTCATCGATATCTTGAAACTCATCAACCATAATGTACTGGAAATGTTGAGGTCTTTCTTGTAACTGGCTAATAGCTTGTTCTATCATCCATTGATAGCGTGCATTATCACGCCGTTTTTGAATATTTTTTTCTTGGCTGAGGTATTTAATACGTTTAGTGATGTCGTCAAGAGCAGCATCTGGTGCGTCTTTTTCACTCATTCCTGTGATTTGCCTTGCCAATCCGTGAAAGGTTTCTATGGTCACGTCTATGGCATGATATCCAATAAGTTTATGTAGCCGTGTTCTGATTTCTGCTACTGCTAAACGGTTATATGCCAAAATCAATATTTTCTCAGGTTTTATCTCTTCTATCATCAGTAAATAGGCGACTCTATGTACTACTACTGTTGTCTTACCAGAGCCTGGTCCTGCTAGCACCATTGCTGCGCGATTAGTTTCTTTAACGATTTTAGTTTGAATATCACTAAAAAAATCAGGTAAGATCTCTTTTTCATAGTCTTTTATATAGGGTTTATTTACATCAATATCATTACCTATATAAGTATTAACCACCTCAGATAATGGCTTGCTAAAATAGTCTTCAATCAACGCTTGTTGAATAGAGGATTCAGATTGTAACCAAAAGTTCAACATATGGATACGTACACAGCGATCTTGATAGTGTTCTTGTAGATAACGATAGGCTGTTTCATGATATTTTGAGGTAGGTTTTCGATGCGCACCAATGAAAAAAATAGCATCTTGGTCATCATCTAAGCGACTAAGCTCAATCATCTCAAGTCTTTGTAAGGTTTCAAGCTGTGCAAGAATTTGATCAGGTGAGCGCTTTAGAGGAAGTGCAAGATCATCTAGGTTAAATGCTTGACTGTCACCATCCTTTTTGTCAGGTAGATTGATTAATAATTGGTTTTCAAATAGTGGAGTTAAGTCCTCTAGAAGCTGTTTAGCATAAATAATCCAACTTGCCCAACCATCTTGTAATTCTTCTTCGTATTGCCAAGTTTTGGTTTGATTAGAGGATGAGACAAAGACTTGTGTGGAACCATGGCTACGGATTTTTAGAATACCTAGGGCCCGAAACATTGGTAAGATATGACGTTTACAAGATAAATTATGTCGTTGCTGAGTTAGCCAGTTGTCTAAAGCCTTGGTATTAAGACGTGAAGAACCCTGCGTCTCTAGATCTTCAGAAGCATCAAGACCTCCATATGTGCTATTAATACAGTCTTCTAAGGCACTGATAATACGACTCAAGCGATTAAATTCACCCTTTAGATAACGATGAGTATATTTCAGGCGTATACGTACCACCACTTGCCATTGAGCATGACCTTGATTAACCAGATCTCTTAATAGCCTTAGTAAGGATTTAACTGAATAGCCGAGCGCCATTGCCAATTCGGGTAGGTGGTAACGAGTCAGCTGGTCGCTATCAGTAGTGCTAATAGTATCATCAGAGAGCTGCTGTAATTGTGTATACAGCTTGGCAATACGTGTATGCTCACTTGCTGGCGCTAGCTCAGCTAGCTTAATACTAATCCAAGCAGGTTGCTGTTCTTTTTCGATTAGTAATCCATAGCGTTCAAGAGCTAATAATGCCACCCGAACTTGGGTATTTAGCTGCTCAATCTCATTATCTGGTGCAAGTATTGATGCCAATGTGCTAGTTGGGAACCATTGATCTTCTAACGGTTTTTTAAGTGTTGGGCGTATCGCAGTCCAACAGTCTTTTAGGGTGTTTGTATTAGGAATACGCGACTGGCGTTCTTGAAAAAATAACGCATTGATATCTTCTTCTGACCATAGCATATAGGCTTCGCCCACCTCATAAGTTTTACGGGCAGCACGACCAATCTCTTGAATATAGGACTCAATATTATTCGGCGGTCCACTATGTATGACTGTATGGATGCCTTCTTTATCGATGCCCATGCCAAAAGCATTGGTACAGACCACCACATCAAGCTCATCGTTTTTAAACTTCTCTAGCACGCTCTTTTTTTGTACATCATCTAGCTTTGAATGATAAGCGGCAGCTGCTAAGTGTTGCTGGGCGAAGTCGTTGGCATATTCGTCACAGCCTTTACGATTACGTAGATAAACAATTGCTACCCCCTTTTCAGGGTGTTCCGGGTATTGGTTTTCATACCACGCTTTACGTTCACGTAAAATCTGATAAATATTAGTCTTACGAGCATCCTTTGGAATGTCTCTAAAATAAGCCTTGATATCATCCCGCCAAATTTTGAGTTGTTCTATTGGCGTACCATATTGCACTAAAGGTTTATTATCAGTCAGAGTTATTAATTTATTAACGAGCTCACTTTCTAAGTCGTCTTTTACCCGTGATGAAGCAGTAGCGGTGACCAAGCTAATAATAGGTGGTATAAAGTCAGGTGGCTTAGAATTGTAGGAGGTCAGATCAGAAAGATTAGATAAGATATTGTCATCAGTGTTGTTTCCAACTGTATTCAATAAATCAAGCTGAGGGATTACGTCTTTCGCAGCGTTTTTCATGTCAATTTGCTGTTGAAAGTGCTGTCTAAGCTCATCACTATAACAAGCCATCATATGGTCAGCGATACGCAAAAAATCAGGGCGAAAATCCGTACCCCATTGACTGAGGGTATGCGCCTCGTCTAGTACCCAAAATGTAGGCGGGCGGTTTTTTAGTAGTTGGCGAATACTATGAGTACGCAGTCGTTCTGGACTCAAATAGATAATGTCTATATCACCCTGCCAAATGCCGTCTAAGATTGTTTTTTGGGTTTCTATCGTTTGGCCAGAAGTCAGATAGGCGATTCTGCTTTCATAGTCGGGTAACTCAGAGTGTAAATTGACAACTTGATCTTCGATTAAGGCTTTTAACGGTGAGATGATTACAGTAAGTTGACGCTGATATTTACTTAATATTAGAGCAGGAAGCTGGAAAGTTAAACTTTTGCCACCGCCGGTTGGTAGTATGCCTAAAGGAATATCTTTATTGGTTAGAACTGCTTTTACAATAGACATTTGTCCGTCTCGCAAAGTATCAAAGCCAAAGAAATGCTGACATTCCTCATTAATCCAATCTTCGCTTGGCTCATTTAAATGCCAAAAAGCTTGCTCAGCATGTATAAAGCTTTGGCGATGGACAGAATGTTTTGTGATCCAGACGGGGCGGCGAGCTTGCGGTTTATTGAAGTATCTGAGCCAACTAATAAAAGTAGCTAGGCCAAGATTTTGCCATAAAGCTGGTTTGTTTTCCTTTAGATAGTTTTGTATTACCTCGCTATCTAGAATACAGCGCTCTAATAATAAAATGAGTTCATTTTTATTACCAGCTGGCAGGTCATCGAATATTATCTTTATATCAAAGACATTCTTTTTATCGATAGCGAAATAGTCATAATAACTAGCATTACTTAGTTGGCCTAATTGAGGTAATAGCTTATGGAAAAGAATCTGTATATTTGAAGATAAGTTTTTCCATGACTGAGCGCAGAGCTTGAATACACAGCGACTCTCTAAACAATCGAGGACAGGGTTATTGTAATCAACATTAGCCTTATAGAGCTTGGCTAACGCATGGCTTGGCTGATGTGGGATGAAAAGACAGCTAAGTATCAGTGTATCCCATGCTTTCCCTTGCCAATGATGTAAGGTCTTAGAATCAGCAAGTTTACTTAGCAAAAATTTATGCTTAGCATTGGGTGTTGATAATGCTTTTATTAGTAGCAATATGAGGTGCGGTAGATCAAACTCAATTAAGTGATGTCCGCCTAAGTAGCGCGCTTTATCTAATAAGTTATAGATAAGAAGCGTTTGTGTCTGGAATTGCTTAGCATCGAAACGCCAGTAGGTGTCATTAACCAAAAATGCACCGTCAATCAGTTGATTGTTTTTAGGGTTAATCTCCAAGTCGAGCCAAAGTGTACCATAGTGATCGAGCTGAGATAGTAATTCAGAAGGATCGTTTGCTGCTTGCAGCTTTTCAATATCTTTTGCCACATGTTCACGTAAGAATTCAGATAAACTGTTCAGTTGAATACTCTTAGGCATAAAATCTTGCGAGCTTCTTAAGCTACCAGTGGCTATGCTAGGGGGGGTATTACGAAGATTAAGATTCTGGTGGTCTAACTGTTGCTGCTGCGATAGCGCAGGATGAATAAACTCAGGTAGGTTTAACATGCTTTGATATTCTACATTATGAGCGGAAAATTGCACTATATCATATAATATCTTAAAAGTAGGTTAGCAATACTAGTATGAATCGCTATTATGATTTAACTTCTATAGTTATAACTCCTTATTTAAACCTATTAATTAGCATTTGCTAATTGGACAGCAGGGGCTCAAAGCACTTCAATTTCATCGCTAACAACTCATTATGAAAAACGATACTACTTGGAGATTTTAAATGCTAGTCAAGCCTGATTGGGACGTTTTTAAAGCTAAATTTCATAGCAATCCTCAAGAATATTTCGAGTGGTTCAGCTATCTATTATTTTGTAGAGAGTTTGACTTAGATAAAGGTTGGCATGGCTATAAAGATCAACCTGCGGTTGAAAAAGAACCTATTGAAAGAGGTGGAGAGGTTATAAGCTTTCAAGCTAAGTTTTACCAAGCTGAGTTGAGTAAGAAAAAGCCAGAACTATTTAAAATGCTTGAAGATGCTAGGCGTCATTACCCTCAACTAACTAAAATAATATTTTATACTAACCAAACATGGACTTTGAATTATCCTGAAAAAGTCAAAAGTGTTACTCAAACTGAAAAAGATATTGAAGCTTTAGCGTTGAGTTTAAACATAGAGATTGACTGGCGTACTAATGAATCCTTTTTTCACTCACCTTTTGTATGTGTAACTAATAATGACTTAGCTAGATATTTTTTTAATGATAACGATTATAAAGGTTGGAAACGATTTGGTGACTGGTCAAGTAAAAGTACTGATGTAGCAGCAGAGTATTACATAGATAAAGATGTCAAAATAATCTCACCAAATCACAATAATCTGAATTCAATAACTGTAGTCGAAGGCTTAAATGAGATTAGAGTCAAATTAGTTCAAAAAAACTCATCTATCCGCTTGGTAGGCTTATCTGGGGTCGGCAAGACTCGCTTTGCTCAAGCTTTATTTGATAAGCGAATAGGTGAGAGTGCACTCGATATTAGAAACGTCTGGTATTGTGACTTAGGTGACTCACCTGATCCAAATCCGCAACATTTTATTGAGCAAATGATTGAAGGGAATAAGCCTACTCTTGTTATCGTAGATAATTGTGGGCAAGAGTTACATTCATCTTTAACTAAGTCTATGAAAGATAGTGAGAAAATATCGCTATTAACAATTGAATATGATGTGAACGATGGCTTACCTGAAGAAACCAGTATTTATAGAATGCAACCGACAACAACCGAACTTTTAAAGAAGGTCCTAGAGAGACATTATCCTGAACTAGAAAGTATTAACATCAATAAAATTGCTGATTTTTCAGGAGGTAATTATCGATTGGCGTTAGCAATAGCTTCAAATATTGATAAGTCAGACAATTTGTCTATTTTGACAGATGAGGATCTATTCAAAAGGTTGTTTTATCAAAAAGGAGAGCTAAACGAAGAAGCACAAAATATCGGACAGATATTTTCATTAGTTTTCTCATTTAATGTTGAAGATAGCAATGAAACAGCATCGGAGATAAATATTCTATCAGAGCTAGCAGACGTCACACCAAGAAAAGCTTACCGATTAATAGAAAAATTACATGGTAAAGATATTGTTCAAGAACGTGGTGATTTTCGAGCTATTTTACCTCATGCCTTAGCTAATAACTTAGCAAAGCAAGCGATATTAGGGGTTTCAAATTCAGAGCTTAACCAGTTATTAATAGATACACCTGAAAGGTTTCAAACATCGTTTCTAAAACGCCTCAGTTATTTGCATGACAATGATAGAGTCAAAAGTCTTGTTAAGGGCTGGCTAGCACCTGAAGGTTACTTTGGCTCAAAAATATTAGATGAGCAATTAACAGAAAAAGATTTAAGGAACATCTCTTTACTTACTTCAATATGCCCAGATGAATTACTCGATGTATTAAAATTAAAGCATGACAAAGATAGTAATTTCCTATCAAATTCAAATCCAAATAGTTATGGTTTAGCTAAATTACTGCGTAATTTAGCTTATTTTGATAAAAACTTTGAAAAAGCTTTCTGGCTGTTATTTGAAATTGTAAAAACTGATGGAAATAACGACTCTCAAGATAACTCATTGGAAGAGCTGTTTAGTTCTCTGTTTAATTATCATTTATCTCAGACTGAAGCATCCTTTGCTACTAAAAAACGAATGATTGAGCAGTTGTTTAATAATGAGGGTTACCATAAATATATATTAGATATTATCGATAATGGGTTAGGCTCAGACACCCGTACAATCTTTATTTATGGTGATGAAAATGGCCTGGTTCAAACTTATAGTTATAGAGCAACCTATAATGAAATTTGGGATTGGTTTGATTTCTTATTAGGAAAATTGAATGTTTTAGATAATGAATACTTGAATGAATGCCGTAAAATATTCTCAAGCAATCTTAAAAGTATAATTTGGATCAGTGGTAGAACTGACGAAGCCATAAAATATCTAAAAATATTTCATGACAGGAAGCCATTTACATCAGCGCTGCTAGAAGTGAAAAAAATTATAAAATATCGTAGTAAGCAACTGGTAAATGTTCCAAATATTGTAGATGAACTTAGAGGGATTGAATGCTACCTAGAACCAGATAAAAATGAGGTATCATCTCTTATAAAAACTTATGTATTTTCGGCAGCCTCACACCTTTTCAATAGTAGTGCAAATTATAGTGATGAGTTAGGTTTATCTTTATCAGGTTTCACTGATATTGAAGATTTAATCAAATTTATTGGAAACAATTTAACTAGCCAAATAGTGAGAGACAATCTAAATGAATTTTTGACTTCAAGTAATCATTATGTGCGCGATATTGGAAATTCTGTAGCTATTGCATACTCAAGCATTGATGATTTTATCTCCGACTTGCAAGCTATAACACATACAGAACAGCCACTATACAATAGATTCTTTCTATCAGGATTATCGAAGGTACTAATAGAAAATGATTGGATTAGTTATACTAAACTTATAAATTACATTCTATCAGTACCATCGTTTCATATTATCGCACCTAGAGTAATGGCAGAAGTAAGTACGAAGAAAGAACACTTTGAATTTATTATTGATAAGATTACTCAATACTCAGAAGTTAATTTTAATTATTTAGGGGATCAACTAGCTTTTCAAAAGCTACATCAATATATTACACCCGAACTATTTGAGTTTGTTTTGGACAAGATGATCAGCTTGAATGAGGATAATATAGTTCTTGAAGCATTATTGTTCGATAGTAGGCATCATAAGATAATAGCTGATAAATATATTGATAAAATGTTAGAACTTTTACCAAAAGCTTTGGAGTCTCGAAATTATTACGATTATAGCCACGCATTACAATTTATGATGATGAATTCTGAAGATAGCAATCAAAAAATATTCGATATAGTTGAAGAATTGATTAATAATCAGAGTTATTTATCAAATTTAGAATCAAACTCACTTGGAGATATTTTAGAAGCCTTATTAGTTAGTAGTTCTAGTAAGCTTTTGAATTTGATATATGGTAATGACCAATTCAAATATATCATTATGAATAGAGGTCTTAAAGAGTTATTATTTAAAGTTAATGAAGCAGAAGTTTTAGTTTGGCTAGATAATCATCAAAATAAAATAGATTTTTGGTTTTCTAATTCGAAGTTTTGTCAAATTTCAGATGAAGGAGAGATTAAGTGGTTTAACCTTCTCAATGAACTATTACTTAAAAGCGGTGAACCTGAGGCTAATTTATCAAATATGATCGATAGCAATATAATTGAAGTATTTAGCTACAGTGGTAGTTATTCAGGAGCATTGAGTAGACGTTTACCTCTACTTCAAAGCTTAAAGCAGTATCTAAAGCAGCATAATCATGAAGAGCTGATCCCGCTAATCGAACAGAAAAAGGCTGACTTCCAAAAATATATTGAACAGGCTCAGAAAAAAGAAGCTAAAGAATCAAAAGAGCAGCAGGGTTTTGATTGGTAAGGTATTTGACAACTTTATATAAAAATGAGCTGGGATGTACTCAATAGAGGAAAAGCTGACTAAGTATATATCAAATGACTTATGCGAGAATTTTCATGAGTAATATACCTCTTTTTATTAAAATAAGTTTTTTTATTTTAAAAGGATACTCATAGTGCCTACAGCCGACTTTCAGCTCAATTTTCTAAAACGTATTCAGTGGTTGCTTGAGTCTAGCTCTTATACCTCGACCTATAAGTTTGCCTTACTAATAGCAACGGCTAACTTAGCTATAGAGTCTGGGGTTAATGATGGCAGAGAGTGCAGTATTTCTTATCAGCAGTTAGCTGAGCAGTTTGTTCAGCTTTACTGGACACAATCACTGCCGTTTCCACATCAAGATGATGACTCTGTATTGAAACAGAGTAATGCAGGGAGTCAAGCTAAGGTTATTACTAGCATACTGAAATTGCAACAAGAGACTAAAACTACCAGCATACGTGTAGCTTGTACGCGTGATATTAAAAAGTGGCAGTTAACGATTAAAGAAATTGCTCAGACCATCAAAAACAACCCGGCAAAGTATTTACAAAGTGCCCAAGATAAGGTCAGTCGCGAATTTCTATATGTTTATAAGCCTAAAGAAAACGCGATAATATTGATGCCTGGGATTGCATATTGCTTTACCCGTTTCAGTCAGATAATTCATAAACTTTGTCAGCAATATTGGACAGAGTTCGTGCGTAAGAACCGTCACAATCAATCTTATTTTAGCGATGATATTGACCTGCAACAATTTCTATTTAATCAATCAAGACAAAGTTTAAAGGTCTTAGAGTCTATATTAATTGATACCCAACAAGGGCAGTGCTTCTACTGTAATAAGCCACTTAAAAACGACATCGAAGTTGATCATTTCATTCCTTGGTCGAAATACCCCATTGATACCACTCATAACTTTGTACTCACTGATCATAAGTGTAATAACAGCAAACGTGACTATCTGGCTGAAGAATTATTTTATGAGAAGTGGTTAGAACGTAATCAACAGCACAGCAATACGATTGAAAAGGAAGCAAAAACCATAGGTTTTATAACCAACCAGCAACGCTCAGAGACGATTAGCCAGTGGGCTTATCAAATAGCGGTGGAGCATGAGGATTTGGTCTGGTCACCAAAACCAGGTATAAAGTTGCGGCCAATTAATCCTGATGCACTACCACAGCTTAGAGCCTGATAAATAGATATGTCACCTTATGATCAATCAATTATCTAAAAGAACGCTTAATTATTATGATAAAAATACCGTTGAGTTTGCTGGTCAAACGGTAAGTATAGATATGCATGATTTATACGAGCTATTTATTAATCAGCTCCCTCAAAGAGACATGCAATGTATTTTAGATGTCGGCTGTGGCTCAGGTAGAGATGCGGATTATTTTGCTAAACAGGGCTATGACGTAACAGCAATAGATGCCAGTGCTAAGTTAATTCAGTGGGCTCGGCAACATCATATATCGAGCAGAATTACTTGGTATGATCTAGACTTTTGCAGTATTGAAAAGCAGGCTTGGGAAAATAAGTTCACTGGTATTTGGGCTTGCGCCTCATTGCTACACGTACCTTTTCTCGAGCTACCTTGCATTATAGAGTCATTGTTAGATACCTTGACTGATGAAGGCGTAATGTACTTGTCATTTAAATATGGAGAAGGGGAGCGAGTAGATGAGAAGCGTTTCTTTTGTGATATGGATGAAGCACGCTGGAAAACCATTGTAGCTAAAATACCGCAAGTGATTGAATGTGATATATGGTTGTCGGCCGATAAAAGAGCCGACTGTAAAGATACATGGTTCAATGTGATGATCAAACGAAAGAATGATCATATTAGAAGTTCTGCAAGACGATGAGTAACAACTGACAATAACTGATATAAAACTTGGCGGGTAGATATGAGTGAGTCAATGGAACTTTTAAGGTTGTTTGAATCAGATAGCCGAATGAATAAATACCAAAACTTATTTAAACAGCTCATCTATGTTTTGTCAGAAGAAAACATTGAGTACGTGGTTATTGGAACAGTTGCATACTCGGAGTATGCACCTCCTCGTGCGACTACCAATATTAATTTCAGGGTTTCTGAAAGTGACTGCTGTAAACTTGAAAGCGTCCTTAAAAAGCATGGCATTGATTTTATATGGAATGCCTACCAACAGCTCATCATTGCTGTCAAAGATGATAGTGATGAGACTAAAAAATATCCTCTTGAACTTTCATTCCAAAGCGCCCCTAAAGCTCTTACACTTTGTCAGTCTATACCTAAAGAGATATTTGGCGTGGCTGATATACTTGTCGCCAGCCCTGAAGTATTAGTAGCATTATGGTGTCTGGCAGTGAGTAATGGTTATTATAAATCTTATTACGATGCCCAAATGATGATTAAGCTACAGTTAGCTGATGTTGATAGATGCATTGCTGTGATTGAAAGTCTTCATGAAACTAATGCCAATAAAGTATTGCGTTCAATTCTCACAGGTAATGCTATGTATGTCGATACGATCAATATGGATGAAGCGCTTATTATGGCGTCTGATCTAATCCAAACTCATGAAGAGATTGAGCTGGCTAAAGCTCATCGTTATCAAGCGGCGCAAGAGCGTCGGCGTCAATTGTATGAGGGAATGCAACAGGAAAAATAATACGATGGTTTTCGCTTTTATGATACTGATGCTACAAGCCGGTAAAATGGGCGAACAATAAAAGCGCTAGCTTGATGATACGTATATTTAAGAAGACTGATCTAAAGCATTCTTACAAGCCTCAGCTAGATAAGGATCAACCGTATCTTGTTTCAATAGCCATTTAAGATAGCCAGTACCCTCAGAACTAGTGGCTAAATCTGCAATAGCCTCACCTTTATGCTTACCAAAACTCATATGCGTGGGTACGCGCGCCATTTCACTAAATTCATATAAGCTCTTCACATCACTTATCTCATAACTTTGGCTATTCGCCAAATCAATCAGACTACCAAGCACCAGCTCAGTGAAGTAAATATCAGCAATGGCAGTATGAGCATCTCTTGCTTGAGCACGGGCTATATCACGGTGAAAGTGATAGAGGAGGGATACTAGCTTATGGCTTTCAAGCGTAGGAAGTAGAAAGTTAACCATTGCATTGGTACAAATTAACTTAGGCTCATGGGTCACGCCAGCATTTTTAAGAACGGACATGTCAAAATCAATATTATGACCAACCAAGTACTCAACACTGCTAGGTAGCTTAAAGTCTGTATGAGGTGGTTCATCCGCCACATCCTCATCACAGATGTGTGATATCGCCATAGAGCCTAGGCTGATTTCTTTCAGAGGATTAAAACGTTTCGCTCTTGGCGCTTGCAACACAGTCACCTTGCCATTAATGATATCAACAATAGAGTAGGCGGCTTCCGTCATGTGCGGCTCAACAAGCCCTGTGGTTTCGGTGTCGAGTATGTATGTGGTCATAATTGGCCTTTGCAGAGGTGAAATAATTTGTTCAGCTGGCGTATACGCCTAGCTAATACAGCATCCGTTATATGATTGAATCTATAGTTCTAATCAGAGCATTATTAAGACCCATCGAAGGCTACAAGTATCGTTGAGTTTTCATTAAAGCATCACCTAGCTTTATTTCCCACAATAAGCGTTGGGTTACTTACGTTTTTTGCCTTTGGCTTCTAAATCTTTAGAGCTTATGCGCTTTTCTTGAGTAAATGTGACAGTCTTTGAGATCTTACCGACAGGCGCTTTCAACTTAACCACTTTGTTGCTTTCAAAATAAGCAAGAAATGCCTTTTGTTGTTCTTCAACGACCCACCCATTACCAAACCCATCTATCTCCGTCGAAAATGTCTTAGACTTTTTATCCTTGGCTGATAGCGTTATCTCGCACTTAGTGAGACTGCAATCTGATGCAGTGTATTCATCAGGGATACCAATAGACGCCTCATAACCTGATTCAACTGTATTAGAGATAACGACGCTAAAACCATCCTTGTCCGAAGCAATGGACGCCGCCACAAAACTTCTGTCAAAATCATCGTCACCTGATGAGTAGTCCCATTTTTCCGCATTAGCCCCAAAAGAAATCATTACAGTAACCAATCCTAACATCAAATTTTTCATTTTATGCACCTTTTGTTTGAAGCGCGCTCACTGCGACCGCTCTTGTGTTCTATAATTCGTTGCAAATCGCTACTACCACTCTTCAAAAACAATGTTTGCATGCTCAAATACAAGTTTGACAGCAGAGGTCAGAAATCTGCTTTACTATCTCTCTTTTATTATCCATTTACCAAACTTAAAACTCTCGTTATATTTAATTTTTATACTGTTATTAAAGCTATAAACACATTCTGTATTAATCATAGTGTTTGCATTATAGATTTTTTCCGTATTAAGACCTTTACGCTTTATAAAAATTGACTTCGTAATACGTTTGTTTGAAATGCTTGCATATTCACCATCACGATCTATAGGAAAACCACACTGAGTACAAGAATTAACAATAAAATCTTTATTAAGAATTTGACTGCGTATTTTTTTTATAGGTGAAAAAAGATACTTTTCAGCAAAATATTTATTAATATTTTCAATTTCTTTAGCGCTACATTTTTTTATTTTCTTAGAACGTATTTTATAGTTTTCCTTAAACCGCACTTCTGCAACTATCTTGCTAGAGTGACTGCATATGCTGCAAAATCCATTGCTTAATGCTAAAAACATTTCAACGATAGGGCTATTTTTAAGTCTGAACTTTGTAGAAGTAAATCGCTCACAAGGTATGAAAGTTATACCTTGTGATACTAATCTTTGTATAAAATCATCTAATGGTAGCGTAATAGGTTTGAATGAACGATGATTATACTGGCTATTGTTACTATCTAACTTATTCACGTTATATACCATATAATTTTGTCCGTTCTGCATCTTGTTATTATAAACAGAGAAGACAGGTAGATCTTTCGTACTGTAGGTATAATCGCCTGTAATTGCATTTGTCTCTTTCATTGAGCCACTTCTGAGCAACCATGCACACCTTACCCCCGACTGCGCATACTTTTCTTGTCTGCGTCTTGTTTCTATAAAGGTTTGAGGACTCCATTGCACTTCAATAGCAATCTTGGCTTTGCCTTTTTCTGCGTAAATATCTGCTACCCACTCCTCACCACTAGGTGTAACCCCTCTTTTTTCGACTTTTACATCCCAACCGTTTCTACCTAATTCTTTCATAACAAGGTATTTAATATGTATGTGTTCTGCAGTTTCACCACCAGTAGAGCAGTTAGAATCCTTAGGTTTAATTTTATGAGCAAAAAACTGTGTGCCTAGCTTACTTGTCTTCAGCGTTGCTTGGTTGCCACAGCAAACCATGTTAAAGCTAGAATTTTTATCTTCTTTTAAAGCTATCCAGTCTTTTAGGCTGTATACAAAACTATGAATTTGTTTATCATTCTTTATACAAGTAAAAGCCATATTGATCTCCAGTTTTTTACTTTTTAACTACTGGTATCACGATTTAAACTTACCTAATACTGAGCAATATGAACAGCCCTAGTATGGTCCTATTCTCTCAGAGTGTTGAGTCTCCGAATATATTGGGGCGGTTCACATATATGATTTAGTTCATTAAGATTCAAATGTATTGAGTGATGATTAGAGTTCAAAAGTACAAGTTACACTATTGCCTTCAGCATCGAAAGATCCTAAGTTATGAAGATCATCACTATATTCAGAATCAAAAAAAATATCGAAGCTTTTAGCGATACCGACATCACTTGAGGCGCCAGCATTAGCCTGGTCAGTGATGGAGTAGACATAAAGCGGTTGATACCCTGGTTTGTGCCATCTATAAAAATACTGTGAGGATAAAGAACTTTCAGCTGTATCGCAGTTCGATTTCACTCGAGTAAGCTCACTTTCTCTAAATAGATCTTCAATTTTATATACCTTACTACCTGTCTCATCTTCCATTACTGATTGACCAGAGCCAATAGTTATTATTTCTGGTTGTGCCCTAGTACCCCTTATTCTCATGCCACCTACATCATCTAATTCACCCCAAATATAATAACCATTTTCTTCAGGTAAGTACTCATCTTTAGTAGGTGTTTTAGGATCCCAATCTTTAATATTAGGTGTGTTTGCTAATGTATCCCAACTCCACTCTGCATTTGGCTTAAGCGCAAGCGAGTCAGTAATGCTGGCAAATCTAGGTGGGTTTTCTTCAACGACAACCTCTGCCTCTTCTGCTGATTTCTCGGTTTCAACTGCATCCGTTGAGGCAGTCACGACAGGTTCTGTGGTAACTGCCTCTTTAGCAGTGGGTTCTGGCTTAGTCTCCTCAACGGCGGCTTTGTCAGAACAACCAGATAAAGCAATAAAGCCCATAAAAACAGCAGCTGAAAGTAGACGATTTGATAGCACTATATAATTCCTTTAAAAGTAGTTAATAACTATTCATAAATAGCAAAACGCATTTATTGTGGGCAGGCTACTTTTTTATCTGACTTATTAATACAAACCGTCTGCTCATTGATAGTCGCAACTTCTGCTACACCATCTTCGAATATGAAATAGTTGGCACCCATATAATTGACGCTATACCGTTCAATATTACTATCAGCGTATTTAAAAGGAATGATGGTTTTATTCGTGCCATCAATGAAGCCCCACTTATTACCTTTTAAGACGCCCGCGACGCCTTCTTTAAATGGACGTATTTCATCATAAACAAAAGGTATAGCGACTTTACCTGTCTTAGTGATATAGCCCCATTTCCCGCCTTTTTCCATACCAGCTAATCCTTCAGAGAAACCGTAGACGCCACCAAAGTGACCGTTTGTTCCATTATACTGCGGAGCAATAATTTCTTTACCCTCTTTATCGATAAAACCCCATTTACCTGCTTTTGACATCACAGGTGCTGCGCCTTCACTAAAGGATTCAATAGAACTGTATTTATTACTAAAAGGCATAATGATTTTGTTAGAAGTATCGATAATTCCTAATTTTCCACCTTTGGCAACTATGATACGACCTTGCGATGGAGATTCAGCCCATCTCTCATCGTATTTGCTATCAGGATCTCCTAGGCTGTCATAGACCATTGGCACAACCAGTTTACCTTGAGTGTTCATATAGCCGATTTTGCCATTTTTCATCACTGCAAAGACACCGTTTTCAATACCATAGTAGTCTACATTCTCATAACCTTTTAAACTTAGTAGTGCCTTTCCTTGCTTGTCCAATAAGGTTTGCACGCTATAGTCAGCGTTGTGTCCAACAAAATATTTATCATCTGCTGTGCAAGATACTTCAGCGTATTTTGTTTTTGGTGGCTTGCAGTTATCTACATAAGCTTGGGCAGATAATGTAAAAGAGCAAAGGCTAAGTGCAGCAGCCAGAGAAAGCAAACGGCTAGGGGATAAAATCATAAGTTGTATTCCTTGTTATTGAATGAAGATGTTTTTTTTAAACTCGATTCGTATTCGAAATTATATCGCTTAATTTAGCGTTAAAATATTGATCCGACGAACGGTAGTTGCGGGTTTATCCCTCAAAATAAGAGACTTCACAGGTATAAAGTAAGATATAAAACCTTTTTTATTTTTACTATCTTGTCACTTTAACTTTGAGAAATGACGTTATGGGTGTAGACCGCTTTTATGTTTGACTATGGATCTATCAGAGCAAATCAGAATAATTTGCATAGTTTTTTCGCTTAAGCTCTTTACCATTTTTATCAATCGTAATCGCCGCAATTTGACCGTCCTCACCGTCTTGGTACACAACCATAGTACCGTTTTCAAAATAGCCACCAATGACATCGGGTGAATCTCCACCTGGTTCAAGAAAAGCATGATCATATTGTGGTTCTATAACGACTTTGCCTGAGGTATCAACGAATCCCCACTTAGCGTTGTCATAGTCACCTTTAGCGACCGCAGCTAGCCCTTCAGAGAAGTCCATTGCCTGATCCCAAATGGGTGCAATTATTTCTTTGCCTTTAGCATTAATAAAGCCATGTTTTTCTGAGTTTGCCGGTGTAAAGCTCGCCAAACCATCTTTAAATTCCCCTAAATGGTTGTATTTAAACCCAAGGACCGTTTTACCAGAATGATCAATTGCGCCGTATTTGTAGTCTTTTGATACTGTTGCTAGAGCGTTAGAAAAATCTGAGGCACTTTCATATTTAAAAGGAATAACTGTGTTTCCTTCTTTATCCATATATCCCCATTGGTCTTTATTTAGAATAGCGACCACGCCTTCACTGAAATCTCTTGCATCCAGCATCCAGCCATAATCTGCTTCGATATTTACTGGGATCACAAGCTCGCCTGAGTTGTTAACGTATCCAATGTAATAGCCGCCGTCAGAATCAGACTTTAGATTCTTTTTGAGTAGATAAGCCATGCCATCATGGAAATCACCGCAGAAGTCATACTCTGCTTTTAAGATAATCTTTCCTTCACTATTTTTAAAGCCACATACTTCTGAATACTCACCATTAGCCACAGTATATTGGACCAATTTAGAATCAGTCTTTACAGTTGGTGACTCATCTGACTCTGGTGCCACTTCTGTATTCGGCTTTTTATTTAATTCTGTCTCGATTTTTTTTGATTCGACGCTCATATTATCGGTAGTATTTACGGTGTCTGGAACGGACTCGTTTTTACTACAACCACTAAGGGCAAGGCTTGCCATTACTGAAAAAACAATAAATTTTCTTCCTAACATCCTAATTGTCCTTTTTATACTCTTATATTGTTTGCTGAAGATTTAGCGCTAATTTGACGTCAAATTTCAGTAGTAAATAGCTTTTTAATTTTAATAACGCTGCTGAACCGCTACTTAAAAAAAGAAACTGTTTTGATACATGACGCATATCCACTTTAATAAAATGGTTATATTCTAGCAATAATTAACTTAGTTTCATATACAAACATTAGTTTAATTCAAGGTGAATTTGATAAAGGAAATAAGGGTTATTTTATTTAGGTTTAAGAGGCAAGTAGGTGGAATAATTATTCAAGATATAGACATCAACTTTAGTGCTATTAATCAGTACAAAAACCGAATTTAGATGACTCTCGCTTTCGAGAAAAATAATTTTGAATGTATGCATTTCATTTAGATAAAATCTAACCTAGAAAATAATTTTATAGGTTGTTCGTTATACTAGCCTGTATGATAAATATATAGGCTTAGCATCATGAATATCTCTTCAAATAACCATGCAGCCCAAAATATGCTTCCTATAGCACAAGCTTGTGCAATCACCTTCAAAGGTAACGCTAGTAATAATCTGCAACAAGACGCTTTTTTCTTTTTGGATAATTGGTATCAAGAAGACTTAGGAGTGATGGCAGTGACATCAGTCGAGCTTCCTTTGTGTTTAGCAGTCTCTGACGGTGTTGCCAGCTCTAATTATTCACAGTACTGCTCAAAGGCGGTGGTAAAAGCAGTTAGTCGGCTATGGAGCGAGCATAAGAGCATCCGTTCAGAGACTATTCATCAGCTGATTAATAAAACCAAGCATTCATCTAAGCGTCATGGTGCCGCGGCAACCCTCGCAATGGTGGTTGGAGAGTTAAATAGTGATGGAACTATAAAGGCGACGATAACACATCTGGGTGACAGTCGTGTTTATTGGCTACCCGAAGGCGCGGCAGAATGGCAGTGCCTGACTCGAGATCATAATCTGCTAAATGAACTCATCGACCAGAAGGCGCATGAGCAAGGTCGCTACGCAGAGTTTTCAGACTATAACCGAGAAGGGATGGCGGGAAGCTTATATAGCATTACTGAATGCTTTGCATTGACCACTGATGACAGTTATACAAGCAGTGAAGCACCAGAGAGCATATCTCTAACGATTGAGGTTAATGGTGGCGACTGTCTCTTGGTGTGTACAGATGGGATTCATGACTTAGTACCGAGTCATGAGTGGCAAACTGTCAGTGCGGAGACAGATTTACAGCATTGGCTAATCACTCTTAAAAACCAAGTTTATGATTCAGAGGGTGATGCTTATGATAATGGGACAGCGATTTTGGTTCGTTTTGATTGAACCATTGTTTTAGTAATGAAGCTATAAACTTACCATTGAACGATTTAACTGAGAAACCCATATGCCCACACACCCAATCGCAAGCTATACAAAGTCGACACGTCTATTCGCTTTATATCAATGTCTGCCTCGGAGTGAAGATGATGCTATGTCATTAACAGAGCTTATGGTTGGTTATGGTGATGATTCAGATAATTTCGCTAATGAACGTAAAAACTTAGAGAATGATCTGATTGGCTTAAATCAAATATTTAACGATATTTTTTATAGTAACGCATTAGTGAGAGTCCCAGCGTGGGGTGAAAATATTAGTGGACAGACAGCACGGTTTTATATTGAGCCTGGCTTTAATATCGATATTATCAATGAGCAAACAGTGTTCTTTTGGGAGATGCTAGATAAATATACCGCAAACTATTTACCAGTATCTTTTAAGCAAAATATCACAGATAAGCTCACCCAATTAGGTCGGCATAATAAGGATGATTTCCATCAAAGTAAGCTAGGACAATGGCAAGATTATCTCATTACTTTACCGAGTATAGTGCAAGCACCGACGCTTAAGAATGATGTAATGGCAAGCATTCACCAAGCTCTGCTAAATAGACTGCAACTTAAAATAAGCTATCAAAATAAATGGCATGGCAGTTCTGCTGAGAGAGTCATCTATCCCAAAGGACTTATCTTTATTGACAATATGATCTACCTCACAGGCTTTAATCCTACTGATGATCATATCGATGATGAGGTGCTGCTAGAAGCGCATCGTAATTTTGCAGTTAATCGTATTACTGAGGGAGTAGTCATAGATAAACCTGTCCCTGACTGGGTAGGGCGAGACAGTCTGTCATTACAGTATTTGCGTAAGCGGGGCAAGTTGGAGCCAACTGATAATGCTCAGATAAAATTGATTTTAAAGGTACAAAAATATGCCTGTCATCATCTTTATGAGCGTCCATTATCACAAGATCAGCAGATTACTATGATAGATGATACTTGGAATCGAGTCAGCGCTACTGTTGCCAATACTAAGCGTCTGCAAGATTGGTTAGTAAGTATGTCGCAGCTTGCCGTGGTTGTTGAGCCAAGTGAGCTGAAAACAGTGATTCTTGAGCGTTTGCAGAGTGGGATAGAGCTTTATGAAAACTAATTACATAGGAGAAGCACTGTGAGTGAAACTTTGTTTAACGATTTTATACAAGCTCAAAATACTGTTTATCCATTGGTTATTGAGGAGTTAACCGAAGGGCGTAAGCGTACCCATTGGATGTGGTTTATTTTTCCACAGGTTAAAGGGTTGGGACATAGTACGATGGCTCGGCGCTTTGCAATAGAAAGTCTAGAGCAAGCAAAAGAGTATCTGCAGCACGATATGCTTGGAGCACGGCTAATAGAGTGCGCTGAATTACTATTGTTACATCCTGATAAAAGCGCTTTAGAAATTTTTGGATCGATCGATACTCTGAAATTACACTCTTCACTTACGTTGTTTACGTTAGCGTCCTCTAATAAAAAATGTGTTTTTAACGAGCTTTTGGATCAGTTCTTTGGAGGCAATTACGATATAGACACGATAAAAATGTTGATGCAGTTGAGTGATTGGAAAAAAGATCTGTTAAATAAATAATTTACTAAATAAGGTATGAATATGAGCACAGTGCAAAATTTGATAAATGATGTCAGTCAGAAGGTGAAGGCGTTGGAGACCGCGCAAGCACTCTATAGCAGACAGCTCTCGCCAGAATTTAATACCTTTGACTACATTAATACTGATGAATTAGGGCTTAGTCGTATATTAGCTGCCTTACTTGATCCAATGGGTAGCCATGCTCAACAAGGGGTATTCCTTAAGCTATTCATTGAACACTGCTTACCTACTATATACAAAGCACCTGAATGGCAGATTTTTCTTGATAATGTTGATAAAACAAAGGTTTTTGTTGAGCAAGTTACATCAAGAAGTAATAGCCTACGCCGTATGGATATTTATCTACAATGTCGGGTGGGTGATAACAGTTACGGTGTTTGCATTGAGAACAAGCCTTATGCGGGTGATCAATTTGAACAGTTGAAAGATTATGCTATAGAACTCGAAGAAAGACATCCTAAAGCTTGGCATTTAGTATATCTGAATGAATCTGATAACGGACCAAGTGAATATAGTATCAAAGCTGATAATTTAAAAGCTTTAACAGATAAGAAAAGATTTACGCATCTTCGTTTTAGCGAATTATTAGGTTGGCTCAAAGCATGCCAAGTTGAATGTCAGAATCATAGCGTTTGTGAGTTTCTTGCACAGCTAATTAAGTTTATTCAAAAGCAGTTTATGGGGGTAGAGGATATGAATGAGTTAAAGTCGATATTAGAGGTTATGTCGTTTAGCGAAGAGAGTGTTGCTAGCTCTATCAAAATCGCTTTAAGTGCTCATGAAATGAAAAAGCAACTCATTGAGAAATTACAGCGCGATCTCATGATGATTATTGAAAAAGAAAACAAACCTTATTTAATGATTAAAACAGAATTAAAAGGTGTTAATAAAGAAGAGCAAATTACCTTTAATATTAAAGAAAGTGCTCTAGATTTTTGTTTAGGTTTCGGAGGTACGGTTTTTAACTTTCCTTACTTGGGTATCTTTATAGCTAATGAGGATGTAAGACCAGACTATGAATATTATGAAAAAATTCTGACGAAGTGTAAATCTAGCAATAGTATTGCTGGTGAAAATATAAAAGCAGAAGAAGATAAGTCAAAGGGCGGTTATTGGTGTGCTTGGTACAGTTTTGAACCACATGATTGGTGGTCTAAAACTGAACCGTGGGAACAAATTCATAACGGTGAGATGGCATATAAAATAATTAAAGAACTTGATGGGTATTATGAAGTTTTAAACGATAATAATTTACTAAGTAAATAATTTTTTAAACAAACAAAGAAGCCCATTATATGTCAGAGCTGAATAGTAAAGTCGGAAACAACGATATAGAACAATGGATGACAGAGCTGTGGACATGGGCTGATAAGTTTAAGGTTTCTGCAGATGTTTTACCATGCAATCAGGCGGAACTATTAGCGTTAACAGACCTGAGTATTGATTGTAGCCAATTAACTAAGCTACCTGAAAGTATTGGCTACTTATATAACTTAACTCACCTAACGCTAAATTGTGAAGCGCTTGAGCGTTTACCAGAGTCAGTAGGGCAGTTAAGTGAGTTAGAGGAGCTTATTGTCATTAGTGAAAAAATAGAACAGCTTCCTGATAGCTTGGCTAACCTAACGCATCTACGTGGATTAGATATCCCTGCTCATTTAGTTAATCAGTTACCGATGAGCATTATTGAAAGGTATCGTAATAATGAGTTGTGGATTAAAAATATTGCTTTTACCAAGTTGTATACGCCGCAAATGAGCGAATATGACCTATCCCGTTATGGATTTTTTCTTATTAGTGATAATTGGGATGAAAAATCACTAATTGATCTAAGATTCAAAACAGCGCCAGAGTTCTTACTCGGTTTGCAAACGACTGAAAAAACTATTAAGCAATTTGATGTGGTGGATGGCATTATTATTTGTCAGCCTGATGAAGTGCAAAAAGTCATGAATATGTTTAAAGGTGTATTTTGCAACGAGTTTACGGCTATACCCTATCCAGACGTTGAAGAGGCGCTAAGTTTTGCGAAACCTGGTAAGTTTATACAAGCTAGCGCATTAGGAATGTCTAAATCAGACCAAGTGCTCAGTCAGATCATTGATCAGATTCCTAAAGATACCACTATAAACGCTATGATGTTTCAAGCTGAAAGTGATCGCGAATTTACGCTTGATGATTTTAAAATTGTAGTAGATGTTTTTGATAAAATTGGTATAAAAGATGAATATACTTTCTATAATACAGAAGTTGTCGATAAGAATGAGCACTGTTGGATGGGTATGATATATATGGTTTCGTAGTTGTATTAAATATAAATATAGCTTAAATAAAATTGTAGGCATCGTTGGAAAGCGATTATCGCTTAAGAAGCAAAGAATATAGAAGGTGAGAGATATGAGTACAGCTTTGTTTAATGATTTTATCCAAGCTCAAAATACTGTTTATCCATCGGTTATTAAAGAGTTAACCGAAGGGCAGAAGCGCATGCATTGGATGTGGTTTATTTTTCCACAGGTGAAAGGCTTGGGATACAGCACAATGGCTCGGCGTTTTGCAATTGAGAGTCTAAAGCAAGCAAAGGAGTATTTGCAGCATGACGTGCTTGGAGCACGGTTAAGAGAGTGCGCGGAACTACTGCTGTTGCATCCTGATAAAAGCGCTTTAGAAATTTTCGGATCAATCGATACGCTGAAATTGCACTCTTCGCTTACGTTGTTTACTTTAGCATCCTCTAATAAAAAATGTGTTTTTAACGAGCTTTTGGATCAGTATTTTGAAGGCAGTTACGATATAAACTCTATCAAAATGTTAAAGCAAATCGATGATCAGCAAGCTAAGTGACTAAAACCGAACGAGACTCTAAAAGGACATGTGATTATGAGCACAGTACAAAGTTTGATAAACGAAGTGAGCCAAAAGATAAGTTCTTTAGAGACAGCGCAAGCACTTTATAGCCGGCAGCTTTCACCGGATTTTAATACTTTTGATTATATCAATACGGATGAGTTGGGACTTAGCCGTATTTTAGCGGCTCTTCTTGATCCTAGAGGCAGTCATGCACAGCAAGAAACCTTTTTGAAGCTCTTCGTCGAGCATTGCTTACCCAGTATGTATAAAACTCCTGAAAGGCAAATTTTTCTTAATAACCTTGAGAAAACGGAAGTTTTTCTTGAAGAAGTAACTGGGAAAAGCAATACCCAACGCCGTATGGATATTTATTTGAGCTGTCAGGTGGGTGATAATAGCTATGGTATCTGTATTGAGAATAAGCCCTATGCGGTAGACCAGTTTGAGCAAATGAAAGATTATGCTATTGAGCTTGAGAATAGAAGGCATACTGCTTGGCATCTTATTTATCTAAACGAGTATAACGATACACCTGATAAGAAAAGTGTCGACCCTATTACTTTAGAGGAATGGATCAATAACAATCAATATAGTTCTCTTCGTTATAGTGACTTAATTGATTGGCTTAAAGTTTGCCAAGTTGAATGCCAGAATCACAGCGTCAGTGAATTTATTGTACAGCTAGTTAAATTTATTCAAAAACAGTTTATGGGGATCGAAGATATGAATGAAGATAATGCAGTTTTAAATATTATTAAAAAAGATGCAGCTACCATCGATGCCAGTATCAAGGTGTCTAATACAGTAGATCGCATGAAGAAAGAGCTTATAGCAAAGCTGAAAATAGACTTATTAGCAAAATGTAAAAAAACTGATTATGAGGTGGATGTTAGTTATATTGGTAACGGTAAAAGATATGAACAGATTTATTTCCTAATACCTGGTTATGATAATGGATATATTTGCTTTGAGTTTCAAGGTGCAAATTTTGACCGCCCATGTTTAGGCATTGCGTTTATTTCCGCAGAAGCAGCAAGAGCTTGTCCATATACGGAAAAAATGAAAACAGTTTTAAATGACGTCTTAACAGATAGGAAGGTCCTTTCATCACCATCATGGCCAGCATACTATTACTTTTGTCCACAGGATTGGAAGGGTTCGAGTGAGGCATGGCTAATGATAAATCAAGGCACAATGGCAGATAAGATTTTAGAAGAAATGGACAAGGTTTTTAACATCTTAAAAGCCAATGATTGTTTTATCAAATATTGATTAGAAGAATATAGTTTTAGAATGCTTTACTCAATAATCATGATCCATGCTGTTAAATTCGTAGACAATAACTTGAGAGACCTTGGTTACGCAGATTGAAGATAATAATTAAACTATATCTGTTTTTTCATGGTGTTTTGTAGTCTAAGTCCTTTTGACTTCTAGTCCTACTGAGCAGTAATACATTAAATCGGTACAGCCCCAAGATATATCATCCAGAAAAAAGCCAGGCAACCTAAGCTGTCTGGCTTTAATATTTTGAACGACTTATCTATGATTATGTTCCCGCCATACAGCATGCTCACATACCTCACAGCACCAACGCTCTTTTGAGCGCATATACGGAATGTCTGCTGGTATCTGTAAAGGGCACACATAACCACAGTATTCGCATCGCACATCATCTAAATAAGCAAAACACTCACCGATTGTCTTGAATAGTACTTGTGCGCTAATATCATACTTTTCACAGACGGTTTCTACATGAGCAATATAATCACCTTTATTATCATATGACCAGTAATCCTCACAGATTCTTAGATCTCGTGCGTTCTGCGTCATATTCGGCTGAAGTTTTACACTCATCACATTCTCCTTAGTAGCCGACATAGTCAGAGTGCGGTAGTAGCTCATAAAGCTCGCTCTGAAGCTGACAACGCATATCCTCTATCACATAGCCAAGACTGGAATCCAAGTGTTTCTGTACCCATACACGCATTGCCATATCGTTATTAAAGCAGCGCTTTACTCCCAAGAAGCGAGCAAGGTTATGACCCGATGAAACATACAACTCACGCATTAATGCATTAGCAATAAGGTTTGCATCTGCACTGATTGCACCGTCAGGTTTAAGTTCAGCAAACAGCTCTTCATAATTGATAATTGTCATAGTGACGTCTCCTTGTCAGTTTGTGCATTAGCAGTCATTCCATCAGCTTTAAAGCTATTCGATGCGCTGGTTAGCTTCTCCTTGCTCGCTAGTAGCAAATTATCCATTGCTGAGCCATCTTGGCGTGTGATATCGGGGACATAGCGACTGTACACCCGAAACAGCATCTCCGTACTACTGTGACCCATCTGGCGAGCAATCCACTCAGGGTTCTCACCAGCAGCCAGCCAAAGCGTTGCTGCTGTGTGCCGAGTTTGATAAGCCCGCCTATGTTTCAGACCGAGTAGGGCAAGCGTAGGTTTCCATACCCGCCGATTCACATTGCGATACTCAATCGGATTGCCTTGGCTATTACAGAAGATAAACTCTGACTTACCATAGGTACGCGTCTTCTGCTCTAGTAAAGCGTCATAGACCAACTGCGACATTGCGATATCACGTTGTGAGCCTAACGTCTTCGTTGGACCCATCTCACCGTTGACTAACGCACCACGGATACTGATCTCCCGCCGATCAAAGTTAATGCAGTCCCACTTAAGCCCATCGATCTCACTGGTACGCATCCCTGTAAAGAAGCGAATGGTGTAGTAGGGCTTATAGTCAGCACGGACATGCTTTAAAATCAGCCATACCTCATTCAATGTAAAAGGATTCACATCAGGTCGTGCTTGCTTAAGATTCTTAATATTTTTATAAGGCATCTCAAACTCATGGCGATCTGATGCTTCTTCTAGTATCATACGAAGTAGTATCATGATCTGGTTGATCCGTGCTACTGACAGACTTGACTGACCATCTTTACCGTAACGAACTTTGGCGAGGGAGCTACGGAAG
Organism: Psychrobacter immobilis; assembly: GCF_904846175.1. Taxonomy (GTDB): domain Bacteria; phylum Pseudomonadota; class Gammaproteobacteria; order Pseudomonadales; family Moraxellaceae; genus Psychrobacter; species Psychrobacter immobilis_E. The sequence goes on from NZ_CAJGZM010000002.1 coordinate 323,293, forward strand.
GTCAGCAAGTCTGGTTTTTTTATGGTATGTACTGCTTTGCCACCAAACTCAGGCAACAAATACTTGTTCAAAATAATCTGCGTCTTTTGCCGATAGCTCGGCCGCCATTCAATCTTCTTCTCCTCATACCAAATATCAACAAACTGCCGAAAGGTGGGATTACGACTGATACAAGCTTCGGCTCTATCAGCCAGTGCTGTCATCTCTTTTAAACGCGTACTTTTCGGAAAGTAAGCGCCATAGTCGAAGATGCCTAGGGTTATTTCAGCTTCCATTTTTTTTGCTACTAAAGTCAGCTTTTTAACGTTTGCTGGAGTGTCAGGGAAGTTTGTTGTCTCACGGCAACGAATATTCATAAATGTGAAATCTATAAATAATTTGCCACGCCTTGCTCTTACTGATGCCATTGTTAATCTCCTTGTTTAAATAAAACTTACTGTAAAGCCATACCGTTGATGGCACTCATAACCGGCTTGCACATATCCTCTTCGATACGCTCCCATACATATAAAATCTTACGGCCGCCAAAAGGACGAATGTAATGGATGTTCTCAATTAAGACAGTGTCCTTAAGTTGGTTACGGATAGTACGTGCATCGTATTTGATACGTTCAGCTAATTCTTGAGTAGTGAGATAAGTCTGTGACATAATAGTTCTCCGTGTGGAATAAATTTACTATTAGTGAGTTATTAATTATCACTAATGAGTACATATTAACTATAAATATTATCACTTGCAAGCATTTTATTATCACTTTAGGGATTTTATGTATGATTAAACTCAATTTACCTGTTTTATTTGCACAAAGAGGTATCCGTGTGGCGGATGCTGATAGGTTGTCTAAACTAGGAAGGTCTACTTTATACAGGATGTACAATAATGAAGTCACTCGAATAGATTTCGATTCATTAAATGAGCTTTGTAAGCTTTTGGATTGCACACCTGGAGATATTATCCTCTATGAAGAAGATAAGGTTTGTGAGGAAGGGGCTTCAGAAGAAAGTTAGAATGCTTACTAAGGCATTTGATAGCAGGGAGTTACGAGTTATTAAGCTTAGATATACTAAAGCTTTTACTTGGTCCAATTGCTATCAAATATTAGGTTGTGGTCTCTTTCAAGAAAAAGATTAATTTTAGGCAGTCTTGTTGTAAATACGGGTGCCACAAATTTTAATGACATTTTGAAAAAATGAAATGTATTTTAATCTTGCAGTTTTAATTGATTTTTAATGAATTGAGGTTGGGTTCAAAGTTGAGATGACACTCGACCTTTTAGGTTAGGTGTCAACGATATAAATTGTCAAGGTTGTGGTCAGTTAAGCATTTGTAGTTTTAGGGTAGGGCACAGTTTGGGCACCAAATGGGCACCACGCCGAAAATGGGCTTTTTTATTGAGTAGCTAAACTTAACTATTCTTAAAAAAATATTCGTTAGAAATCGCTACAACCTCTAAAAAATGGACAAAAAAAAGCCTCACTGTTAAGTGAGGCTTTCTTAATATTTGGAGCGGGAAAAGAGATTCGAACTCTCGACCCCAACCTTGGCAAGGTTATGCTCTACCACTGAGCTATTCCCGCTAATTATCAATTAACTATCGTCAGTTGATGAAGGCGTATTATACGCAGTTTTCTGAGGGTGTCAATAGTCATCAAGAAGAAAAGTAAAATTTAGCAAAGTAGGCATGTTATTCCAGTATAGAACTATGATATAACAGATTGTTATAATCTACATTCCAAAAGCTTTGCTTTCTATAAATAGGCTGGAATGCAGTTTTATAATGACTTTCATCATATTTATGATTAATAAACATAACGCTTAAGGATAAGTAGTATGAGTCAACAATATACCATCGCTGATTATTTGTTCGATCGCATCGCAGAAGCTGGTGCGACTGAAATATTTGGTGTGCCCGGTGATTTTAATTTAACGTTTTTGGATAACGTGATTGCTTCTGATAAATTACGCTGGGTTGGTAATACCAATGAGTTAAATGCTGGTTATGCAGCTGACGGCTATGCACGTGAGCGAGGCTTTGCGGCTATGGTGACGACTTTTGGTGTCGGCGAGCTGTCGGCGATTAATGCTACCGCTGGCTCTTTTGCTGAATATGCACCAGTGCTGCATGTGGTCGGTGCGCCTAGTACGGCGTTGCAAGATTCAAAACGTCGTATCCACCATACCTTGGGTGACGGGGTGTTTAACCACTTTATTAAAATGGTAGAACCAGTGACAGTCGCACGGGCGCACATTACACCTGATAACGCTGCCTCTGAGATTGATCGTGTCATCCGCTTGATTCTTAAAAAGCATCGTCCAGGTTACTTATTGCTATCACCAGATGTGGCAAAAACGCCGATTTATCCGCCGACGACTAAGCTTGTTGATAGTGAAGAAGACATCACTAGCCAAGCGGCGCTAGCAGACTTTAAGCAAGCGTTGATAGAATTTTTACCCAATAAAACTACGACTTTGATGGCAGACTTGATGGTGCATCGTTTGGGATTACAGAGTCAGCTGAAAGCCTTAATTGCTGATACCGACATTCCTTATACAACGTTATCATGGGGCAAAACCTTGCTTGATGAAAATAGCGAGCGTTGGGCAGGTACTTATGCTGGCGTGGCATCGCGTCCTGTGGTTAAAGACGCAGTAGAAAATTGCGAATGTTTAATTAAAATCGGCGTGCAATATACCGATACCACTACCGCAGGCTTTAGCCAAGACATCGATGAAAAAGTCGTGGTCGATTTACATTATGAGCGTGCGTCTATTAGCGGTCAGAACTTTGCCCCGATTGCGCTAAAGGATGCCCTGCAAACACTGCATGAAGTCATGACCTCGGGTATCAATATCGTACCTAAGCAGTTCTGTAGAGAGATGAAACCCCATGAGCAAAATGGCAAGGATGATGAGCCTATTCGCCAAGATGATTTATGGCACATCATCGCTGATGCGCTCGATGATAAAAATCTGGTATTTTCTGACCAAGGTACGGCGTATTTTGGTATCAGTGATGTGCGTCTACCAGAAGGTGTGACGTCTTATGGTCAGCCGATGTGGGGCTCGATTGGTTATACCTTACCCGCGAGTTTAGGTGGTGCGATTGCGTCACCGCATAAACGCAGTATCTTACTGATTGGTGATGGTTCTGCTTTATTGACCATTCAAGAAATTGCAGTAATGATTCAGGAGCGCATTAATCCTGTGATTGTACTGATTAATAATGACGGCTATACCGTTGAGCGCGCGATTCATGGTGAGAACCAACGCTATAATGATATTCCCAAGTGTGATTGGCAGATGATGCCAAAAGCCTTTGGTGCAACGGAAGAAAATAGCTTAATTATGAAAGTGGAAACTGCTGGCGAATTAAAAGCAGCTTTAAAGAAAGCAGCTGCTACCAAAGATAAATTGGTGATGTTAGAGGTGATTGCCGATAAGCATGATATTCCACCATTATTAGCTGATATCAGTGCCGCCCTTAAGCCTAAGTAGATATAAGGTTTTTTCACTAAAATTATTTATTAAGCGTTTATAAACAAGAAAAGCCCTATTTGGCGTTATGCTAAGTAGGGCTTTTTTGATGGTTAAAAAGTTTATAGGTGCGCTAAAAGCCTTTATGATTGGACGATATAAATGAGTAGTCATTGACATTTTTATATGAATTGCAGGCTAGCGACGCTTAACACAAACTACCGTTAGGATTCTATGTTATACAATAGAGTAGGCTTTTAAGGTTAGATGTTTAAGAAAATTAAATTAAGATTATTTAATTTAGAGCACTTAAATTTGCAACTTTTTGGAACAACGACGCTAGAAAATATTAAAGCGCACACTCACATAATAATGATTAAAAATAGGGCTTAAAAAAGATGGATACCTTAAATATCCTGTATCTCGTAGGAGCAGTATTAATTTTTGCCAGTATCATGGCAAGTACGCTATCGGCGCGTTTGGGCGTTCCTCTTCTGCTATTATTTTTAGTCGTCGGGATGCTCGCCGGCGAAGAAGGTATATTGGGTATCGAGTTTTCTCAATATGGCATTGCTAACTTCGTCGGGCAGGCGGCGTTGGCCTGTATTTTGCTAGATGGTGGACTGCGCACCTCTTTTAAATCTTTCCGAGTCGGACTGAAACCAGCAATCACGCTTGCCACTTGGGGTGTACTTGCGACGGTCATGATACTGGGTGTATTCGTCACCTGGCTGCTTGATGTCGATTGGCGCTTTGGGCTATTGATGGCGGCTATTGTCGGCTCGACCGATGCGGCAGCAGTATTTTCACTGCTGCGTAATGGCGGCGTCAAACTTAACGACCGTGTACAAGCGACTTTAGAGTTAGAGTCTGGTGCCAACGATCCTTTAGCTATTCTGTTGGTGACAGGATTGATTGCTTTAAATGTTGACCCTGCCGGACAAACCGTGTTTGGCTTTTTAGGCTTGCTGTTACAACAGCTTAGCTTTGGCTTAGGGATGGGCTTACTGTTTGGGTACTTATTGGCGCGATTATTGCCCAAGGTGCATTTGGCAGAAGGCATGTATGCCATCTTGATACTCTCTGCTGGCTTGGCGGTGTTTGCAGCGACCAATTTGATCGGTGGGAGCGGATTTTTAGCTGTTTATCTCACTGGGGTGCTGATAGGAAACCATAAAGTACGCTCGACCGAGCATGTCATGCGGGTGATGGACAGCTTTGCATGGTTATCACAAGCGGTATTGTTTGTTGTGCTGGGCTTATTGGTCACGCCATCAAACGTCATCAACGTTTGGTATTACTCTGTTGCGATTGCCGCCTTTATGATTTTAATTGCCCGTCCTATCGCCGTTTATAGCAGCGTTAAACCCTTTAAGTTTAAAGACAGAGAAATCGGTTTTATTTCTTGGGTTGGCTTGCGCGGTGCTGTTCCTATTACCCTTGCGATTTTACCAGTGATGGCAGGTATTGATGGCGCCTTTATGCTATTTGATATTGCTTTTGGCGTGGTGGTTTTATCATTGATTTTGCAAGGCACTACCATTCCCTTTATGGCGGATTTATTCAAAGTACGTATTCCTAATAATAAAGACCCCGAGGAGAAGCATGAGGTTTGGGTGTCCGACAAGGCGAGTATTACCTTATATCAGTTCCAAGTAAAGTCAGGTGCATTTGCGATTGGTCGCCATCCGAGGGGTATCTCTAACCGCGTTAACCCTAATGAGATTAGTGTTTTTGCTTTGGTACGTGGGCAACAAATTGTGATTGTTGAAGAAGATACTAAGCTGAAATTTGGTGATAGCGTTTGGTATGCCATGCGTGGCAATCATGCCAGCCAAATAGCTAAGATTTTTAATGATACCACTTTGGATCGTAAAGCCATCGATGATTTTTATGGCGATTGGCTACTATCGCCGAGCGTTAAACTGGGCGATTTACCGTTTTTTACTGGTGTGATGACCTCCGAATCATTGGTCGATAAGCTTAAGTCCAAACCTGAAGATAACGAAAAAAATATGTGGGAGCAAACGGTTGCTGAATATGTCAAAGATAGCTTAGATATGGCACCGGTTTCCGGCGATACGGTGGCAATTAATGATGAATGGTCACTGGTTATCAAGGAAGTCGATGATAAAGGCAAGCTTAGAACCATTGGTTTAAAACGTGAAGAATTGGCTAAGCAAGCATAGTAACTTAACCGCTGATAGCTTGAAGTAAGAATGGGTCGTTAACTAAAAATTCATAACTATTTCGGATAAATGGCCTATTTCTAAGCCGAAAAGAGCCCTGTCAAATGTTATTACTAGCACAAGATAGGGCTTTTCTTATTTGCTGAAGTTTTTACGAATGAGAAGAGCTCTTAGCTGTAATTGACCGGACCTGTTTTAAAGGTAAATGCTCTCGTTTCTAGGTTTTCATTGTCGATCAAAATATCAAAGCTTACCTGATAGTCGCTATTACCATACAAACCACAGTTTTGGCCTTTACGATTACCGACTTCACAGCTCTTTAAATGATCGGTAATAGGCAGTATGAAAGCCTCGTTTGCTGGTAACTGATAGGAAGTGCCTTTATGCGGATCATTATCTGTATCAATCATATTAATAGGAATATTGATATTTCTTTTGACATCGATAATTTTCACATTACTGACTTTGATAGTGTTTGCATCGGCCAATCTAATATGTACGGGGTGACCGATAGGGTCAGTGGCTAAGTTACGATTTGTGCCCTGAACAGGATTGGGAGATTCATTAAATAGCCCTGTCTTCACCCCTATACTTGCGGCACAAGGGTAGGTGATGATTTTATTGGCAATATTTTTAGGGGTTGTAATGCTTCCTGCAATGCTCGTGACGAACAAATAACCTTTAGAAGTGTTGGCGTCTTTTTCAAAAGGTGTATAAGTGACTAAGCCTGCGCCTGTGCTATTCATATTGGGATTTACCAGTGTCCGCATATGATAAGGGGCTGATAGCAGGCCGCGCGCCATATCTATTGCATGAGTATCAGGCGATAAGCTCAGACCATTCGAAGAATAGGCGGTTCTGTGAGAAATGTTTTCACCAGCGATATAGCTGCTATTTGGATAATTGGCAGCGATAAGGCGATCTTTAAAATTAACGCCAGAATAATAAGGATTGTTTATGCCCGTTGTTTTTTCTAAGCCCACCAGAGGTTGCTGGCTATGAGCATTAAAACTGTTCACATTGGCATTTGAGAACACATGCTGAATGTACTGGGCATGCTGAACTGACAAACGTTCTAAATCATTATCATACGACAGTCCGCCAAGCCCACAAGCCTGCCGTTCTAAACTAATCAAGTTCATTCCGGCAATGGAGGCAGTAGGATGGTTTTTATTACTTACTGTACTGATAGGTATCGTTTCAGTTTTTTCGGCAGGCGTGCCTCCTACTGACGGAGTATTTGTATCCTCTGGTGTTTCTTGTGGCTTTTCAGTAGGTGGTTTACCTGGTGACGTTTCGGTATCTGTTGGGAGTTTGCCGTCATTTTTTGATGGCTTATCGCTATTTGAATCACCGCTGCCACCGCCACCACAGGCAACCAGAAACGTACTTAATAATAAAATGCTAACCCTAATATTTTTACCCACTAGCTGCCCCTAAAGTTATACCCGCGTATCGGTCTAATAATGATTGTTGCTGATGATTTTAGCTATGTTAGCCTGTGCTTTTTAGCATAACTTTATTATAAAGTAATCCTGCAATGAAAAATTCGTTTTAAATCGATATGACCTTAAGATTACATTATTTAAGATTTTGTAGTTGGCTCACTAAATAAGCATTAAAAAAGTCCTTTATAGAGTAACTCTATAAAGGACTTTTTCAGTAAATAGGATAATCAGAATCTCATTCTTCAATATTTAAGAATAAGTTACCACATTAAATCATCTGGAATGACATAAGCAGCATAAGGGTCATCTTCTGCCAGCTCAACCTCTGATTTGTCATTCGACACCACCATAAAGCCTTCGAGCTTGGAGTTGATACGGTCAGCCAATGGGCGAGGAAGCAGCGCGTAATCGTCTTCTAAGCGCGCAATCACCACATGACCTGCCACTATTTGATCATAGAGCTTTTGGGTAATATAAATCTTTTTAATTTTCGCATCGTCAACAAATTGATAGGTGACGTCACCCTGTATTTCTGTGATTTGGTGTTGCTTAATCATCTGAATGACATTGGCTCTTAGCATTTTTTCTTCTAAAATCTGCTGTTTTTCCTGATTAAGCTTTTGGTCTTTTTCTATTTTTTTGGCTTGAGCGTCTGCCAAGGCTTTTTTGGCTTCAAGGTTTGAGGCGTCGCCAGTACGCTTGGCATGCTGCGACTGTTTGCTGATTTTTTTGGCTTTTTTGCTATCCACCAATCCAGCTTTTAAGAGTTGTTCTTGTAGGGCGTTTTTGGCCATGTCTTTATTACCTAAGTACCTAAGTGAAATTACCTAAATCTGAAACTGCCTAAATCGTAGCATTTAAAAAGTCATGGTAACAAATTTTGCCCAGACATGTCATCACATTGAGCGGGCTAATCACTTATTAAGAGAGTAGCTTTAATGATGGCCGCTAGAGTTTTAACTAGGGTATGTCATCAATTAAGCTAAACGACATTGCCTGCTACCATTCAGCCTAATTATTTTAAACAGAATACTCATATTGGGCTATTCATCTTTATATTATTGAAGACTTTCTATGTCAGGCTTAGATATCGCTCGCCACAAAATCACAAACAACGCATCAAAATCTTTGTTTATCGGCGTATGGCTCTGACGCATGATATGCATTAATCCTAGACGGCTAATAAATCCCATAAACACATCGAACAAAATATATAGCGGCACGCTGTCGTTCAATACACCGCGTTTTTGCCCATCTTCTAATACATCCAAAAATGCACCAATCAGCTCTTTATTCTCATAAATAGCGATACTGCGAATACGGGATACTGATACCGAGGAAAGTACCATCACTGCATCGGGATGGGTATCAACAAAGTCAAAACATACCCAAAGCGTCTTACGCAATCGATCTTTCACGCTATCAATCCCTTGTAAGTGATCCATGATTCGTTCAGCCAATCTGCCAAGCACAATATCCATAATGGTATTAAATAGGGTTTGCTTATCGCCAAAGTATTTGTAGAGCGTTTGCAGTGACACGTTGGCAGATTTGGCAATTTGCGCCATCGTCACTTCACTAGGGTCGAAGCCTGCAAAAACTTTACGAACTGCTTTTTCAATCTTATCCAAGGTGGCAGGTCGCATATCTGCCAACGGTGCCAATTGATGAGGTGTCGTAAGGCTGTCCTTTGGGCTGACCCTTGTCATGAATATTTACTCCTATATATTTTGCTTGAGTGAGAGTGAGTTTCTTTATTGATCTTACGAAACATAATTATGGTAACTTATATTACCATTTAAATTAAACAGATTGAATAAAGTATTTTGATAACCTAGTATATCTGTCACGAGTTAATGTTTGTATAGATTTAAGGTCTTGTACAAAGGGTAATTTAAATTACCATTAATTGCTACTCTTAATAAAACTTTAATTCCAGCACAATTAATTTAATTATATTTTTAATTTAAACCAAGGATGGATAGCATGAGTATTGAAGCCTTTGCCTCAAACTGGATGACCGAAGAACATAGTATGGTGTATGACAGTGCTTTGAAGATGTTCCAAAGTTGGGAGTCTAAAGACGAGCAGTGGCGTGAAAACGGCATGATTGACCGTGAAGCTTGGAACGAAGCAGGCGAGATGGGCTTTTTATGTGCCTCTATACCAGAAGAGTACGGCGGCGGCGGCGGTAACTTTGGTCATGAAGCTGCTATTTTGTTAGCTCAAGCACAAGCGAACCAAGCGGGCTATGGCGGTATGGTACATTCAGGTATCGTTGCCCCTTATATCTATAAGCTTGGTACTGAAGATCAGAAGAAATCGTTATTACCTAAGATGGCTACTGGCGAATACGTCGCTGCTATTGCGATGACTGAACCTACCACTGGTTCTGACTTACAAGCTATCAAGACTTACGCGATAAAAGAAGGTGATGACTATCTCATCAATGGCTCAAAAACATTTATCACGAACGGTCAGCATGCAAACCTTGTTCTATTAGCCTGTAAAACAGACCGCGAGCAGGGTGCTCAGGGCGTCTCACTTATCTTGGTCGAGACGGACGGTTTAGAAGGTTTCTCACGTGGACGTAACCTTAAAAAGACTGGCTTGGCTGGTCAGGATACCTCGGAGCTATTCTTTAGTAATGTCCGTGTGCCACAAAAAAACGTATTAGGCGGTATGGAAGGTTTAGGTTTCATACAAATGATGCAAGAGCTGCCACAAGAGCGTCTGATTATTGCCTTAAGTGGTTGCGGTGCTATGAAACTTGCTTTAGAGCTGACGCTTGATTATGTCAAGCAGCGCGAAGCTTTTGGTAAGCCGATTTGGAAGTTTCAAAACACGCGCTTCAAGTTAGCTGAAGTACAAGCTGATTATTTAGCGGTAAAAGCTTTGTGTGATTCTGCTGTTGAGGCGCAGATAGAGGGTAAGCTTACCGCAGCCCAAGCCTCATTAATTAAGTACTGGGTCACTGAAAAACAGTGCAAAACGATGGATGAGTGCTTACAGCTATTTGGTGGTTATGGTTATATGTCCGAGTATCCTATCGCTCGTATGTATGCTGATGCCCGCGTACAAAAAATCTACGGCGGCACCAATGAGATTATGAAGGAGTTGGCTTCACGCTTTATGTAATAGCGTTAGGTGAAACCAAGCCGCTTTATGTAAACCGCTGTATGCAGATAAATACATACCAGCCAATATACGAATGTTATTAAGCCAAATGTTATTAAGCATTGAATTGAGGAGAATATATTCTCCTCAAAACTTCATTATCTAACACATATCCAATGAAATATTAAAGGGATTTATTATGACCGAGACCGCTTATATCTATGATGCCATCCGCACCCCACGTGGCAAAGGCAAAAAAGATGGCTCCCTCCATCAGGCGTCACCTATTTGGCTGACTCGCACGCTACTCAAAGAGATGCAGCAGCGCCACAATTTAGACACCAGTTTGGTTGATGATGTGGTGCTGGGCTGTGTGACACCAGTTGGCGAGCAAGGCTCTGATATTGCCCGTATTGCTGTTATTGATGCTGGCTGGGATCAAAGTGTCGCAGGTGTGACTTTATCACGCTACTGCGCATCCGGTCTTGAGTCTATCAATCTTGCTGCTGCCAAAGTGATGTCTGGTATGGAGGATATGGTCGTTGCTGGTGGTGTTGAGTCAATGAGCCGCGTGCCAATGGGTTCTGATGGCGGCGCTTGGTATATGGATCCCCGTGTCAATGATGCCACAAGTTTTGTCCCTCAAGGCGTAGGCGCTGATACCATCGCAACGCTAAAAGGCTTTAGCCGTAAAGACGTTGATGAGTTTGCATCAGAGTCACACAGAAGAGCCGCCGCCGCTTGGGAAAAAGGCTACTACGGTAAATCAGTGGCTCCAGTCAAAGATTTAAACGGTTTATTGCTATTAGACAAAGACGAAACCATTCGTCCGAACACTTCAGTAGAGACTTTAGCTGGCCTAAACCCATCCTTTATGATGCCAGGAAAAATGGGCTTCGATGGCGTTATTCTTGATAAATATACGACGATTGAAAACGTCAACCACGTACATCACGCTGGTAACTCATCGGGTATCGTTGATGGTGCGGCAATTTGCCTCATCGGTAGTGCGGCTGCCGGTCAAAAAGCTGGTCTTAAGCCACGTGCCAAAATCACTATGGCATCAGTCATTGGCTCAGAGCCAGCTATTATGCTGACTGGTCCTACACCCGCTTGTAAAAAAGCCTTGGCTAAAGCCGGTATGACTGCTGCTGATATCGATCTTTGGGAGATTAACGAAGCCTTTGCTGCTGTACCGCTTAATACTGCGGATGATTTTGGCCTCTCGCTTGATATCGTCAACGTCAACGGTGGCGCTATCGCGATGGGTCACCCCCTTGGTGCGACAGGCGCGATGCTGCTGACCACGGTGCTCGATGAGCTAGAACGCCGCGACCTAAAAACAGCTATGATTACCCTATGTGTGGGTGGTGGTATGGGTATTGCGACTATCATTGAACGTGTATAAAACGTTGATAAAATATTGATAAATAATGGTTTTCAATGACCAATCGTACCGCATAATAAATTAAGAAGGACTGAATATGAGCACTAATAGCGTAGATGCCATCAATGCATTGAATAATTTTTCTGCCCAAGCCGATAACGGTATTATTACGGTCACTATCGATCAAGCGGACCGTAAGATGAATGTCATTGGTGATGGCTTTAATGACGCCTTTGCCGCATTGACTGATGCACTTGTCAACGACCAAGACGCAAAAGGTTTGATCCTAACGTCTGGCAAATCAACCTTTGTAGTCGGTGCAGATATTGATCAATTGGCCACTATTGAAACTGCTGAGCAAGCGTTTGATTTGGTTGAGGATTTGAAAGCCAGTCTGCGTAAACTCGAAACTTCAGGTAAGCCTGTGGTTGCAGCGATTACGGGTACAGCGCTTGGTGGTGGCTTGGAGTTGGCTCTAGCTTGCCATTATCGTATCGCCATTGATTCGCCAAAAACCAAACTGGGTTTACCTGAAGTTAAGCTAGGTTTATTACCAGGCGGTGGTGGTACTCAGCGTCTGCCACGTTTAGTAGGTATCCAAAAAGCCCTTGAGCTGATGACGCAAGGCAAAGAGCTTCGCCCACAGCAAGCGCTAGAAATTGGTCTTATCGATGACGTGGCTCATGACAATGACGAGCTTATCAGTAAGGCAAAAGCGTGGATTAATGAAAATCCAAAAGCGCAGCAGCCATGGGATAAAAAAGGCTTCAAGATTCCGGGCGGCGATAGCAAGCATCCTCAAGTGGTGCAAGTGTTTTCAATTGCGCCCGCGATGGCCAATCAAAAGTCGCACGGCAATTATCCGGCTATTACCCACATCTTATCTAGTGTATTTGAAGGCTGTCTTACCGATATCGATAACGGTCTTAAAATTGAGTCGCGCTTTTTTGTCGCCTGTGCGCTATCAGACGTGTCTAAAAACATGATCAACACTCTCTGGACGCAGCTAAATAGCATCAAAAAAGGTCAGTCACGCCCAGAAGGATATGAGCGCTCTAAAGTGAGCAAAGTCGGTATTCTTGGTGCTGGTATGATGGGTGCTGGTATCGCTTACGTCTCAGCTAAAGCGGGCATGGAAGTGGTGCTATTAGATAAGGCTATCGAAGGTGCCGAAAAAGGCAAAAATTATTCTACTAAATTGCTCGATAAGGCTGTCAGCCGTGGTCGTTCAACGGAAGAGAAAAAACAAGCATTATTAGACCTTATCAAGACCACAACGTCTTATGAGGATTTAGAAGGCTGTGATTTAATCATCGAAGCCGTCTTTGAAGATGTGGACATTAAAGCAGAATGTACGCGACAATCTGAAGCCGTTATTCCAGAAACTGCTATTTATGCTTCTAATACGTCAACCTTACCAATCACTGAGCTTGCTAAAGCCAGCAAACGTCCCACTCAGTTCATCGGTCTACATTTCTTTTCACCAGTAGATAAAATGCCTTTGGTTGAAATTATCGTTGGCGAAGAAACGGACGATGCCACTTTGGCTAAAGGTTTTGATTATGTCGGTCAAATCGGTAAGACACCAATCGTTGTCAATGACAGCCGCGGCTTCTACACTTCTCGCGTTTTTGGTACTTACGTATCAGAAGGTATCGCGATGTTGAGTGAAGGCATTCACCCACGCAGCATCGAAGTTGCCGGCATGAAGTCTGGTATGCCCATGCCGCCACTGGCTCTGCAGGACGAAGTCTCGCTAAGCTTGTCACTACACGTGATGGAGCAAACTAAAAAGGCATTGGAAGCAGAAGGTAAGACCTTTACCCCGCATCCTGCTATGCCAGTCGTTGAAAAAATGGTCAACGAGCTTGGACGCGAAGGTAAAAAGGTTGCTAAAGGCTTCTATGATTATCCGGAAAAGGGCGAAAAGCACTTATGGCCTGAACTCACGGAACTTTACCCAACGACAGATGCGCAGCCGTCTCAGCAAGACTTGGTAGATCGCCTACTTTACGTGCAAGCCAATGAGACCGCGAAATGCTTTGAGGAAAACGTCGTACGTACCGTAGCAGATGCCAACATCGGCTCTATCTTCGGTTGGGGCTTTGCGCCAAACCAAGGTGGTACGCTGCAGTTCATCAACTCAGTAGGTGTCGATAAATTTGTAGAGCGTAGCCGCGAGCTTGCGAGCAAATACGGTGAGCGTTTTGCACCTGCGCAAATCCTAGTGGAGATGGCCCTAAAAGGTGAGGAATTTGTAGATGGTTAATCAAGCTGATGCTATGAAAGACTGCCTGCAGGGGCTGCGCGTTGTTGATTTGACGCGCAACCTACCAGGGCCTTTTGCCACGCGACTGCTTGCAGACTTGGGTGCGGATATTATTAAGATTGAACCGCTTAATGGCGATCCAGCCCGAGCTTTTGGCGAGCTGTTTACCGCATTGAACCATGGTAAAGAGACTCAAAAAGTTGATTTCCGTGATCCAGCAGGTATTGAAGCTATCAAAGCGCATCTTAAAGATGCCGACGTGATGCTAGATAGCTTTCGTCCTGAGGTGCTTGAGGGCATGGGACTGTATGCTAAGACCTTGCATGCTCTCAATCCAAAGCTGGTCATGGTATCGATTACTGGTTATGGTGTAGCTGACAGTGATGACATCACGCATAATTGGGCGGATAAAGCGGGTCATGATATCAATTTTATGGCGATGAGCGGCGTGCTTGACCAGTTAAAAACCGCAGATGGTGATCAAGCAATGCCAAACATCCAGTTTGCAGACTTAGCAGGCGGTAGTGACACGGCAGTGATTGCCCTTTTGGCCGCTGTGTTTTCAGCACAGCGCACGGGAAAAGGTCGCCACGTTGCCGTCAGTATGACTCATAGCTTGTATCAGCATCTGATCATGCCAAAAGCGACTGGAAAACTGGTTGCGAGCTTTTCTGGCAAAAATCCAAAGCCGCAACATGATTTCTTAGGTGGCTTATTGCCTTGTTATCGTTTGTACAAAACCGCAGACGGTCGTCATATGGCGGTCGGCTCTTTAGAGTTAAAGTTTTGGCAAGGGTTATGTGAGGTATTAGAATTGCCTGAACTCAAATCTAAGCATTGGCAAATGGGGGTCATGCCCAATACCAAAGACAGTCAAGAGGCAGCACAAGTGGTTGCTGATACCTTTGCCAGCCATGAACTTGCGCATTGGCAGCAGGTTTTTGAATCCGCTGATGTATGCGTGACACCTGTGCTGACGTTAGAGGAGGCAAAGGTGCATCCTTTATTTGCACACCAAGATGAGCATAGTGCGACATCAGGTTGGCAGTAAAATAGTGCACTAATGCTACTTTTTTAAAATTAATTGCCAAAAACCAAGGAAGGTTGATGATGAATAAGTTTTGGACCAAGAAGTATCCTGAGGATGTCGCCAAAGACTTGCCTTATACTGACCAATCCTTAAATGATTTTTTTGATGAAGTATTGGTTAAATTTGCGCCGCGCAAGTTCATGACCAACATGGGCGTATCTTATACCTATCAGCAAGTCGATCAAATCGCAACAAGCATCGCCGCTTGGATTCAAAGTTTGGGTCTCCCAGCAGGTAGTAGCGTTGGGGTGATGATGCCTAATGTCAATCAATACTTGCCTATCGTCATTGGCACTCTACGCGCGGGCATGGTGTTGACTTTAATTAATCCACTATATACTTCACGTGAGCTCAAGCATCAACTCAACGACGCTGATGCAAAGCTGCTGTTTATACTAGAGCCTTTTTGTCATAGCTTAGACCCTATCATAGATAAAACATCTGTCGAGACGGTTGTAGTCAGTGCTATTGGCGATATGTTGGGTACAGCCAAGGGTACTGTGGTTAATTTGGCGGCAAAACATATCAAAAAGGCCGTGCCTAAGTATGACTTGTCTGGCTGTGCCAACTGTACAGAGGTGAGCTTTAAAACAGTGCTAAAAAAGGGCGCGCAATTGAGATATACAAAGTCCGAAGTCAAGCCTGATGATCTTGCTATGATTCAATATACGGGTGGTACGACGGGTATGGCTAAGGGTATCTTAATTAGCCATCACAATGTCGTTTACGGTACTAAGCAATATAGCGAGTGGTTTAAACCACTGAAGTATACGGATAACGATGGACAGCTGACATCAGTGATTGCCTTGCCGATGTATCATATTTTTGCTTTTATCATCTCTTTACTTGGGCTGCGTACGGGTCAGCACTTGCTGCTGGTTACCAACCCACGTGATATCAATGCCTTTGTTAAGCTCCTTGCAAAAGAAGACTTCCATCTGCTACCAGCGGTAAATACCTTGTTCCAAGCGCTGCTCAATCACCCAAAATTCAAAGATTTGGACTTCTCTAACCTTAAGCTGTCACTAGCTGGCGGTATGGCGGCCACACCTGAGATGGCCCGTAGGTGGCTAGATACTACAGGTGTCACGATCATCGAAGGTTGGGGGATGTCTGAGACGCTCGGGGTAGGTACTGCTAATCCACTGACCAATAAAAACTTTACAGGTACCATCGGTATGCCAGTACCAGGCATCGATATTGTCATTTTAGACGATGATGAAAATAAGCTGAATATCGGTGAAGTGGGCGAGATTGGTATTAAGGGTATGAACGTCATTAAAGGCTATCATAACCTCGATAACAGCAAGTTTTTCACCCAAGATGGCTATCTGAAGACAGGTGATGTGGGCTCTATCGATGCAGAAGGCTACGTCAAGCTGTTAGATCGTAAAAAAGACATGATTATCGTTAGCGGCTTTAATGTATATCCTAATGAAGTCGAAGGCGTGGTCGAGATGCACCCTAAAGTTAGAGAGGGCTCAGTAGTGGGTGTCGATGATGAGCAACAAGGTCAGGCCGTCAAATTGTATGTCGTCACCGATGACAAAAGCTTGAAAAAAGAAGAGCTGATCGAGTTTTGTAAAAAGAACTTATCGGGCTATAAATGCCCACGCCATGTGGAGTTTATCGATGAGCTGCCCAAGTCCACAGTGGGCAAAATATTGCGTCACGAGCTTAGAAAACAAGCTGCTGAAGCTTGACTGCTCTGAAAATGAATATCCAAAGGGTTTGTCAGTTTTATTAACGGCTGGCTTTTTATTTACAAGTCAGCTTTTATCAACGAAACTTTTTATAAGAATGTTTAGAGTCGCAAAAAGTTGATTAGCAACGGATGCTAATCGTTCAATTCTTCATGGAGGAAGTATAATGTCAAAACACAAACCCCAATATTCAGCACAGCACCTGAATAAAACACTAAATAAAAAAGGTTGCTAATACTATGTAAAATATAGTGTTAGCAACCTTTTTTTTACTTCTATCAAAATTAGTCATACCTTACATGAATTTATAGTATTCCTATGACCGTAATAGTGAGATAGTTTGCATCTAATAAATTTTAAGCCAGTCTACAAAATAAAAATTCTTCATTGTTAGACTCGCTTAAAATAGCTCTACTTCCAAGTAAGCTACTCAATCATTGATAATAAGGGATATAGCTTTCTCTCAAAGTATCAAAAAATTGAGCAGACGCCTAGACTTCTTTTTTACATAGTTAGAGTAAAGCTATTTTAGAGCCCGCAAGACTTCTGCAAATTCTGCTGAGACAAATTATCTACTCAAAACGTCAGTTAGAAGTGAAAGTATCATGTCAGTAAGGAAACAACGCCAATATATCTGTTACTATCCTAGGTTTGAATCTATTCAGATTATCTTACTGGAAAACCAAAGTGAAGGGATAACCATGGCAGCTTATTACAATTGTATCCAACGTGAACAGCAAGCAGATAATGTTAGTATTGCACATTACAAACCAACTCAACATGCTCAAGGCGCTTGGAATCAACATGAACAGCATATGGCAGCGGCGACGGGCTTGTTGACTCATGAGCTGATTCAATTTGCGCCGCAAGCGAATATGCGAATAGCACGCATTAGCCTTGATATCTTAGGGCTAATACCGCTTGATGACTTTGTTATTACTACTCGCTGTATTCGTCCGGGAAAAACCATCGAGTTAATAGAATCGGTCATGAGTAGTGGTGGTCGCGCTTGTATTAGTGCGCGTGCTTGGCGACTCTTGACACAAGATACTAGCGCCATTGCAGGCTTAGAAGATCAAAACGCAACTCAGCATCCTGATGAGCTGCCCGTGTGGGAAGAGATGAAAAGCTGGCCTGGTGGGTTCGTCAAAAGCGTAAATCTGGTTGCTAATTCAGCGCGCCGTGCGGGCAAAGGTATGGTATGGATTACCAATGATACGGCAATGGTAGAAGGTGAGCCTACTAATGATGTGGTGCATCTGCTCGGGATGGTTGATCTTGCTAATGGCATCGTACCAAGACTGGGGTTAGAGCTGGATGATTTACAATGGATGTTCCCCAATACGGATTTGCAAATTCATATGCATCGTATTCCTAGAGGTCGCTGGTTAGGTCTAGAGGCGGTACAACAATACGGTGCTGACGGTATTGGTATCACCAGTGCCGTACTGCATGACGTTTACGGACCTTTTGGTCGGAGTGAGCAGATTCTTACCATTCGTCAGATTCCGCGTTAAATTTGATTAGTACATAAAGATTATAAGAGGCGATGGTGAACTCGATAGAGGATACCATCGCTAGCGGTATTATTTGTGCAAGCAACCTCAAAGCGCTATCCAAAAATTATTACAACAAGGTCTCAAATATCTGCTCAATAGAAGCCTGTTCTTTGTGTACGTTGACGACAGATATTCCCTGCATCGTGTAATAAAATCGTGCCGCTCTTATCTCCGCCTGTTCTTTGTCATACCCTAAATTTTCAAAAATCATCGCAATAAAAGTCAGACGGTGAGTATCGACTTCATTTAGAATTTCCTGCACCGCTTTATCGTTTTGTGACCAGTTACGAATGGCAAGCTCTAAAGCGGCGCCATTGGTCTTGGTGTTGCGCTTATAAGGAATTAAAAAAAGTTTCCTCAAGCGTTCTTCAGGTGTCAACTCTATATCACTCAAACGCTCGATAATAGAAACAGTCGAGCGAGTGCGCCAGTTTGACAACAGCTTTTCGAACAGCTCTTTTCTGCTACTAAAATGCCAGTAAAAACTTCCCTTTGTCACTTTCAGCTTTTTGGCAAGTGGCTCTACTCTGACGGCCGTGATACCAGATTTAGCCAGCTCAGATTCAGCGATATCCAACCAATCTTGCGCAGTCAGTTTGTTGGATTGACTTGGATTTTTTTCTATTAAATCCATGTTTTTAAGACCTCTACTTATTAAAAAAGAGTCAATCATCGTTGATTCACTCTTAAACAATTCATTTATTATATTTAGTAGGTTTCAAGTATGCTCAATACCAGATATCTAAAGTCTGACGCTACGATAGCACTCGTAGAAATTAATAATCGTACGCCTACTGAGCCATGCACTCAGCTAGTCAGATCAGATTTGCCTTATCTTATCATTTTAATAAACTTAAGTCCTAGCCTAATAAGCTATCAGGTTCATTCTCAACTACTCTCCGAAGACCTCTCGCTCATCCTGTTAAATACTAGTAAACAGCGCTTTTACCATTTTTATCCTTGTTTATTACATCGAAATACGGCTGATTATTAGCTATAACATACGCTTTAGTATGTTATATATTAATAGAATACATCTATATTTTCTAAATTAAAATAAAATTTAACTAATAATTTTGATTAATAAATCCCCTATTTTTATCCTATAATCTATTATTTATAAGGATTCAAGAATTAAAGGTCTATTAATCCTATTGTGCTTCGCAATCATGATAAGGGTTATTTTTATTATTTACCATACGGTAGCGTATTGACATTAGTGATAATCTACATTATTGTAATTGTCAGTGATAAATAATCATCTCGTGAAAACTGTTATCAAGGAAGATTGAATATGCAAGTAATTGATTCTGGCAAAGGCAAAACGATTGAAGCTTTTGGACTGCAAACCAACTATTTGGAAATGGGCGAGGGTGAGCCATTATTGCTATTGCATGGTTCTGGACCAGGCGTCTCTGCCTATACAAACTGGCGTAAAATTATTCCTGAGCTTGCCAAACACTTCCGTGTCATTGCGCCTGACCTAGCTGGCTTTGGACACACTGAAAGAGATCCTAACTTCAGTTATGATATTAAGCATTGGGGCAAGCACTTACTGGCCTTTTTAGATGCGTTAGGTATCGAAAAAACCCACGTCATTGGTAACTCATTTGGTGGCTCGTTGACACTTGCAACGGCGGCCCGTTTCCCTGAAAGGTTTTCCAAGCTCTGCTTAATGGGCACCCCTTGTGACAAGTTCTTTATGACGCCCGGTCTGCGCTCAGGATGGGACTACACGCCATCACGCGAAAACATGCGTCAAGCCATGTCACACTTTCCATATAATCCAGACACCATCACCGATGAGTTGGTCGAAGAGCGTTATCAAACCAGCCTTATCCCTGGTGCTCAAGAAGGTCTGCGCAAGTTATTGGTACAGCCAAACGAGGAAGGGGAAACCCAACTCTCTGGCATGCCTGAGCACGTGGTCGCCAAAATCAATCATCCTGCTATCGTTATTCACGGCCGTGAAGACAAAGTCGTGCCGACAGAAATGGGCTTTAAGTTAGGTCGTTCGATGCCCAATGCAGATTTGCATGTCCTAGCCAATTGTGGGCATTGGGTCATGGCTGAAAGACCTAAAGAGTTCCTGCAATTGGTTATCAATCATTTCACGGTAGAATAAAGCGAGGTTGTTATGTTTCATATTGGCAAATTAGAAGACTTAGACATTGGCGAAGCAATCAAGCTGGACCAATTTAACCCACCAATCGCCATCATTCGTGGTGAAAGTGGTGAGGTTTATGCTATTGATGATACTTGTACTCATGCCCAAGCCTCGTTTTGTGATGGTTTTGTAGAGGGCGACACCGTTGAGTGTCCGCTGCATATGTCA
This sequence comes from Psychrobacter immobilis, assembly GCF_904846175.1. Lineage (GTDB taxonomy): Bacteria > Pseudomonadota > Gammaproteobacteria > Pseudomonadales > Moraxellaceae > Psychrobacter > Psychrobacter immobilis_E. The sequence continues at coordinate 343,865 of NZ_CAJGZM010000002.1, forward strand.
GTGTTTTGTCTAAAAACGGGCGTTCCTGATAATCCACCAGCGATAAAAGCCGTCAATGTTTATGATGTCGAAATCAGAGATGGTGAGATATACGTTGAGGTCGACAGATGAGCCAGATTGAGTCAGTCATCGTCGTTGGTGCAAGTGCCGCTGGAGTAAGCGCTGTCAGAGCATTACGCCAACAGGGCTTTTTGGGCAGCATTACGCTGGTCGATAAAGACAAACATGGCGCGTATGAGAGGCCACCGCTATCCAAGCAGATTTTGATGCAAGCCGATAGCACTCACCACGATATTGCTTTAATCAGCGATGACGAGCTCACGTCGCTCAATATAGAAGCTCACTATGGTGATGGTGTGTATGAATTAGATCCAACGACACGTCGCATCACTTTGGAGTCTGGTAAAGAATTAACCGCCGATGCCATCGTACTGGCAACGGGTGGCGAGGCAAGACGACTACCTATAGAAGGGGCAGATTTGCCGCAAGTATTTGTACTACGTCACTATGAAGATGCTCTAAACCTACGCCAAAGATTGACCGCTGATACACGCGTGGCAGTGATAGGTGGCGGCTTCATTGGTGCTGAAACTACGGCTTCGTTATCTAAATCTGGCGCCGCAGTACAGTGGTTAGATGCCGCTGAGCTTCCAATGGCTCATCTACTACCGACAGAATTATGCGAAAAAATTGTTGCTAATCACTGCTCCCAAGGTGTGACGCTAACACCTCATTGCCGCCTCGATAAATTTATAGAGCAGGCGGACGGTAGTGTGTCCATATTGTTTGAAGATACCACGTCCATTGAGGTTGATGTCATCGTGATGGGCGTTGGTATGGCGCCAAGCACCCCTTATCTTTCGGAAGCAGTGAGCGCTGAGCTACTAAACCCAGCAACGGGCGGCATTCAAGTAAATGACAATCAAGTCACTAAATTTTCAGGCATTTATGCGGCGGGAGACGTTGCGGCAGTGACCCAAGCTGATGGCTCAACGGTACGTCATGAACACTGGCAGTCAGCCCAACATCAAGGGGAGCGCGCCGCCGCTGCTATTTTAAATAAAGAGCCGCCTGCTGCACCCGTCGATTGGTTTTGGTCAGATCAAGGCGATTTGCATATAGAGATGGCTGGCAATATTTTACCCACCAAGGAGCATTTGGTCGTGAGACTTGAAAGTGATTGGCCGGTGTATTTTAGCGTGGTTGATAATCGCGTCGTTGGTGCAGTCAGTGTCAATAATCCAAATGCCGTTCGTGCTGCCATGCGCATGATAAAGAATGATGTGAATGTTGAGCCATCACAATTGGCCAATCCAGAGCTACCACTGCGAAAACTGATGCGCGGCTAAATGCTTGGCTATATATGTGTTGTGTAGTGAAGGGATAAAACTCATAAAAGGGATTTTTAACATGTCAGAGATAAAAGCGTTGGGCTATCTGGGCTTCTCCATTGCTGATAGAGAAGCGTGGCGAGATTATGCCGAAAACATACTGGGCGTCAGTGTCGATGACCATGATAACGGTGATATGTCACTGCGCGTCGATTCGTATGCTTGGCGTATTAAGCTTAAAAATTCAGATCATAACCATCTAGATTATGTCGGTTGGGAAGTCAGTGACAAGCAAGATTTGGAAAGTCTGAAAAGCCGCTTGCACAAGCATAAAATCGCTTTTGAAGTGGGTTCAGATGAGTTGGCAAAATCTCGTCAAGTAAAAGAGCTTATCGTCTTTTATGATTCTGATGGCACCCGCTGTGAAGCCTTCTACGGCCCTTTACAATTGACTAATCAGCCTTTTGTCAGTCCTAAAGGTTTTCGCTTTATTACTGGCGAGCAGGGACTCGGTCATATTGTCCTTATTAGTAAAGATCATGCGGCGCAAGAAGCATTCTACACTCAGCTTTTAGGCTTCAAAGTATCAGATTACATCAATACCGAAATCGTACCTGGTAAACCTTTAAGTATCTCCTTCTTACGTTGTAACGGACGTCATCATTCTTTGGCATTAGCGCCTGTGCCTATCCCAGCAAAAGTTGCTCATATCATGCTGCAAGTCGATAACGTCGATGACGTTGGTCGGGCGATGGATGCGGCAGAGAAAGCGGGCACACACTTTTCGTTCACGCTAGGTCGACACTCTAATGATGAGATGTTGTCTTTTTACACCATGAGCCCTTCTGGTTTTGATGTTGAATTTGGCTGGGGTGCCATAGAAGTTGATGATGATAGCTGGCATGTCAAAGTTCATCATACCAATTCAGCTTGGGGACATAAATTTCAGCGTCCGCCACGTAAATAACCCATCTATATACGACGCAAAAATACACGACGTACATGAGAGCTTTACATTATGAATGACAAGAATACCGCTGCTGATTTAGCCACTTCACTATTTGATGCCTATAGTAAAGGCGCAATCGCACCACTACGTGACCAAGTTGACGCCACCGATATCTCTTTAGCTTATGGGATTCAGCAAGAGAATCACCGCCGCTGGAGCGAGCAAGGTAGAGTCACCATCGGTCGCAAGATTGGCCTGACCTCATCCGCCGTGCAAGCACAATTGGGTGTGGATCAACCGGACTACGGTATGGTCTACGCCGATACATGCTATTGCTCAGGCGCGCAGATATCTGTCGATCAGTTTTTGCAGCCCAAAATTGAAGCCGAAATTGCCTTCGTACTGAAGTCTGATTTAGATGCTGAGCATTTAACGATTATTGATGTCATCAATGCCGTTGATTATGCCGTTGCTGCTTTAGAGATTGTCGATAGTCGTGTGGCGAACTGGGATATTAGCCTGTTTGATACTATCGCTGACAATGCTTCTTACGGCGGAATCATTATGGGAACCACACCCGTACCGCTTAGCCAACTGGATTTAGAAAGCTGCAAAATGCAGTTGGCAAATGGTGATGCAGTCGTTTCTGAAGGCGAAGGTCGGGCGTGTTTAGGCAACCCCTTATTGGCGACACTTTGGCTTGCCAATATGATGATTAAAAATGGTCAGCCACTCAAAGCAGGTGATGTGGTGCTATCTGGTGCTCTAGGTCCAATGATAGCCGTCAAATCAGGGGATCAATTTACCGCCAGCATAGATGGTCTGAATAGTGTGTCAGTAAGCTTTATCGATTAATAACTAAATAGCAAACCGAATAAGTAGTTCACCTATCGAAAAGGATGTCAATAATATGTCAACGAAAGCGAAAGTCGCCATCATCGGTTCAGGAAATATTGGAACCGATCTGATGATTAAAATTCTAAGAACCTCTCAAGAGCTAGAGATCGTCGCCATGGTTGGTGTCGATCCTGAATCTGATGGCTTAGCACGTGCCAAACGTATGGGCGTCGCAACCACTCATGAAGGTATCAATGGTTTAGTGGCTATGCCTGAGTGGGAGAACATCGCGATTGTCTTCGATGCCACTTCTGCCTCTGCGCATGCCACCCATTCTAAAATTTGTAATGAAGCGGGCAAAGTCATTGTTGATTTGACCCCAGCTGCGATTGGTCCGTTTATTGTCCCTGCGGTCAATGGCGATTCCAATATTGATCAGCCTAATGTCAACATGGTGACGTGTGGTGGTCAAGCGACCATCCCTATTGTATATGCCGTATCGCGCGTGGCACCGGTGCATTATGCAGAAATCATCGCCTCTATCTCATCAAAATCTGCAGGACCCGGTACTCGTGCAAATATTGATGAGTTTACCGAAACTACCTCGCAAGCAATTGAGCAGGTAGGCGGTGCCAAAAAAGGCAAAGCGATTATTGTCCTAAACCCTGCCGAGCCACCGATGATTATGCGTGACACTGTACTCACCTTTTCTGAAGATGCCAATGAGGACGACATTAGAGCCAGTGTTGATGAAATGGTAAAAGAGGTACAAAGCTATGTGCCAGGTTATCGCTTAAAGCAGACAGTACAGTTTGAGCGCTATACCGAACAAAACCCATTGCATATACCAGATATCGGTACGTTGACAGGGCTGAAAACCTCAGTATTTCTTGAAGTAGAAGGGGCGGCGCATTACCTACCTTCGTATGCGGGCAATTTAGACATTATGACCTCAGCGGCACTGAAAACTGCTGAAAAAATTGCGGTAGCCAGACAAGCACAAGTGGGAGAATAAATTATGACTAATAAAAAACTATATATCCAAGACGTCACCCTTCGCGACGGTATGCATGCCATACGTCATCAATACGGTATTGACCATGTACGTGATATCGCTAAAGCGCTCGAAGAAGCAGGTGTTGATGCTATTGAAGTTGCGCATGGCGATGGCCTAAGTGGCAGTAGCTTCAACTATGGCTTTGGTGCGCATACCGATTGGGAGTGGTTAGAGGCGGTTGCTGATGTATTAGACAAAACCGTACTGACCACGCTATTGCTACCCGGTATCGGCTCTGTCAAAGATTTAAAGCGCGCTTATGATTTGGGCGTACGTTCAGTGCGTGTTGCGACCCATTGTACAGAAGCGGACGTCTCAAAACAGCATATCGAAACCGCGAAAGCGATGGGCATGGACACGATAGGCTTCTTGATGATGTCGCATATGGTGTCTCCCACCAAACTGGCCGAACAGGCAAAAATCATGGAGTCGTATGGCGCAGGTTGTGTCTATGTCGTAGACAGCGGCGGCGCGATGAATATGAATGATATTGCAGATCGCGTCAAGGCACTAAAAGATACGTTAAATGCCAGCACTGAGCTTGGTATTCACGCGCATCACAACCTAAGTCTAGGTGTCGCCAATAGCATTGTCGCGGTCGAAAATGGCGTAACTCGTGTCGATGCTTCTTTAACTGGTATGGGCGCTGGCGCTGGAAACGCACCGTTAGAAGTGTTTATTGCCGTCATCAATCGCTTAGGATGGGAGCATAACTGCGACCTTTATAAATTGATGGATGCGGCTGAAGACTTGGTGCGACCACTACAAGACAGACCTGTTCGGGTTGACCGTGAGACGCTAACACTTGGCTATGCTGGTGTTTACTCTAGCTTCTTACGTCATGCCGAAAAAGCATCTAAGCAATACAATATTGATGTGCGAGAGATATTGGTTGAAGTGGGCAAGCGTAAGCTTATCGGTGGTCAAGAAGACATGATCGTTGATGTGGCTCTGGACTTAATTAATAAAGTGAAGGGGTAGAGGATATGGCCAATAGAGATATCGTATCTGCATTATATGATCAGATGCGGCTGCCAGTTATCGTAGCGCCGATGTTCCTGATATCGGGCCCTGACTTGGTTATCGCATCGGCAAAAGCGGGAATAATAGGCTGTTTCCCAGCCCCTAACGCTCGCACGATTGAGGTATTAGAAGAGTGGTTAGACAAAATCGAGTCCGAGCTTAAAGATACCGCCTATGAGGGTATGTGGGCGATGAACATGATTGTTCATAAAAGCTATGACCGTTTTGAGGCCGAGTTGGCATTGGTTGAGCGCTACAAACCTAAGTTTGTGGTGACCGCGCTTGGTAGTCCTAAACGCGTATTAGATAGAGTTCATGCGTTTGGCGGCAAGGTTTTCGCCGATGTTATCAATGCAGAACAAGCAAAAAAAGCCGTCGAAGCAGGCGTTGATGGTCTGATTTTGGTTTGTTCTGGAGCGGGTGGTCATACCGGCAAATATACGGCTTTTGCTTTTGTAGAAGAGGTTCGCCGTTTTTATGATGGGCCTATCATCGTTGGCGGCGCGATACAAAGCGCCAAATCAATTGCCGCCTTGCTCGCTCTTGGGGCTGACTTTGCTTATATGGGCACTCGCTTTATCAGCTGTCCTGAGAGCTTAGTGAACGATGATTATCGCAGTATGTTGGTTGAATCAACCATGTCGGATATTGTGACATCAGATGTCGTCTCTGGAGTGATGGCCAATTGGCTAAAAGCCAGTTTAGAAAAATCAGGCTTTGATCTTAAGTCGTCTAAAGGCAGTACAGAAATTGATTTTTCTGATATCCACGGTGAAGGTAAAGCTTGGAAGGACACTTGGGGCGCAGGTCACGGGGTGAGCGCGACCGAGTGCGTTGAGAGCGTCGCTGATGTGGTTGACTCGTTAGCTACCGAGCTTAAAACCTTGAAATCTACGCTTAACGATAAGCTTGCCGAATGGCCCAAAGCATAAGCGGTAAGTAACAAGCAGTTTCTATCTTTATATCCAATACCAATTGATGAGCATTGAATATAAAGATTCAAGTTAGTCTAACCATGGAAGGATGGGCAAAATGATTGAGTTTGTATCCAAAACTGACCCACAAATAAAACTTGGTCGCCACGATGTGGTCACTGATGACAGTGCTCAAAACTATATTGTGCTACGTAATAAAGAGCCGCTTAATCTTGATGAGCATACGATGCTGGACTGCATTGATCACTGGGCTAAACGCTCTCCAAATACCGTTTGTATGCGTGAAAGAGCAGCGGATGGTTGGTCGGAGATATCTTACAAAGAGTTTGCCTCCAGAGTAAAGAGTATTGCGACGCATTTAGGTGCTTTAGATATTTCAGCGGACAAGCCTCTGATGATAATCGCACCAAACTCTATCAATCATGCGTTGGTAGCATTTGCAGCAATGACACTTGGCGTTCCTGTCACGCCTGTTTCAATTGCTTATGCAGTATACGGCAATTCCTTTGAGCGTCTGTCTAGTATTATTGATACGGTAAAACCTGGCGTAATCCATTTCAGCAATACCAATATTTTTAAAAATGCAGCGAAATCTATTCTTGCTAAACATGACATACCTTGTATTGCTTTTAATTCAGATATGGATGATATCCCTGCGATTCGAAGCTTGCCGCAAGTGACAGAGGCAGAAGTTGAGGCGAGAAGGAGGGCTGTTAACCAAGACACTATCTGTAAAGTGATGATGACTTCTGGCTCTACTGGCACGCCAAAAGGGGTTATTAACACTCATCGAATGATGTATAGCAATCAAGTTGCGCTCTATAAAATGTGGCCGTTTTTGAAGGATATGACCCCCAGTTTGGTAAGTTGGTTGCCGTGGAGTCATACCTTTGGTGGCAACGTATGTGTCAATATCGCTTTGTTTAATGGTGGCACCTTGACCATCGACGATGGCAAACCAGTTCCAGGGCATATCGGCAGAACCATTGAAAACATCTGCATGATTGAGCCCAATATTCACTTCAACGTACCCGCTGGTATAGAAGCTTTATTGGCAGAATTTGAAGACAATCATCGCCAAGCGCGCAAGTTCTTTTCAGTCGTAAAAGTCATCTTTATTGCTGCTGCAGCCTTACCTGAGAAAACCAGAAATAGGTTGGCTGAGCTTTCCATTGAGCTGGTTGGCACAAGTCCTAAGCTTTTGGCCGGTTGGGGCTCTACAGAAACCGCTCCTTTTGCAACGTGCTTAAATTTTGAGTCTGATGTCGCCGTTAATATTGGTGTTCCTATGCCTGGAACCGAGATTAAGTTAACAGCGGTGCAGGATAAGATGGCACTTGCGGTACGTGGTCCCAATGTGACGCCAGGGTATTGGCGCAATGAGAAAGCAACGGCTGAAGCTTTTGATGCAGACGGTTTTTATTCGATAGGTGATGCAGGTCGATTAATCAATCCAGACAATCCATCTGAAGGCCTAATCTTTGATGGCAGAACGTCTGAGAATTTTAAACTGCGCTCTGGCACTTGGGTTAATGTCAATGCGATCAGAGTCGGGGTCGTGACGGCATTAAAACCTTATTTTTTAGATGCAGTTATTACAGGACACAACCAGTCGGAAATTGGTTTACTTATCGTGCCTAATATTGAGCGTTTGGCCAAAGAGCATCAATTGACGGAAGAGCAACAAAATGCCGCCCATTTACAACAGCTGGATGCGGTTGTTCATCAGGTCGTTGAGCTATTGCAACAATATAACGACGTGTATTTCAGCAATAGCACCAGGATAGGTAGGGTGGCAATCATACCTGAGCAACCATCGATTGAAAAAAATGAAATAACTGATAAGGGCTATTTAAATCAACGAGCCTTATTAGAGAGTTGGTCAGAACTCATCGATAAGATGTATGACGAAGAAAGACAAGCGAGTATTTATTTTCATTCTTTTTAAACCACAACCGCTTATTAAACCAAAATTGCTGAATTTTAATTACGGAGAAACACTAATGTCAATGAATATACGATCAATGGTCGATCACGAAAATGGATTAATAGATAGACGTATTTTTTGGGATGAGGCTATCTATCAACAAGAGCTTAAGCAGATTTTTGCACGCTGCTGGCATTTTGTCGCCCACGAATCACAGGTCAAATCCTTTGGCGACTTTATCACCACTTACATTGGCGAAGATGCAGTTATTGTCGCGAGAGCAAAAGATAAAAGCATCAACGTCATGCTCAATGCATGTCCACATCGCGGAAATAAAGTGTGCTTTGCCGGTGAAGGTAAAATCCGCTCATTCGTTTGTAATTATCATGGCTGGGCATTTGGGCTAGACGGCAAGCTCAATGGCATGCCTGCAAATGAGCTGTATGACAAAACCGAAGGCTTTAACAAAGAAGACTGGGGCTTGCATAGAGCTCGCGTCGAAACTTATAAAGGCTTGGTGTTTGCGACTTTCGATGAAGAAGCGCCGTCTTTAGGAGAGTATTTGGGTGATTTCCGCTGGTATTTGGATGCTATTTTGGACGTAGACGATAAAGGCACTGAGTTTTTGCCTGGGACGACACGCTCACTACTAAAGTGTAATTGGAAATATCCTGCCGATAACTTCGTCGGTGATATCTACCACGCTTTATGGACGCATCTTGGGGCGGCAGAGGCAACGCTTAAAGATGCTGGTGGTATTGTGGTCAGCAATGAAAACTCTTATCAAGCCAGTGTTAATGGTCATGGTTGGGAGTTCTCGTTAGCCAATAACTTCGGTAATGCCGCGACCATGGGCGACAAGGATATCATCAAATATCTACGCTCTCGCGAGCAGGAAATTACCAAGCGCTTAGGGGTAGCACGTGGAAAAATGCTAGGTTCGGTGGCATCGGGACTTATCTTCCCTAACTTTGCTTTCTTACCTGGTTACCTAACCTTTAGAACTTTTTTACCCAAAGGGCCAACAGAGACAGAACTGCATAGCTGGACGTTAGTTCCAAGCGAAGCGTCGGACGAGATAAAAGATAAGTGGCGACTGGGAGCTATGCGTACTTTTTCGCCAAGTGGGATTTTGGAGATGGATGATGGAGAAAACTGGGAACATGCCACGCTTGGCAACTCAGGATACGTCACTCGTAATCAAAAATTATGCTATGCCATGAATCCAACAAAGGGCGAAGCGGTTCCTATTGACTTGCCAGGTACGGTTACCAAGGGTCAGTTGAATGACGCCAACCAACGTCTGTTTTTCAAACGCTATACCGAATTTATGGAAGCTGGCAGTTGGGCTGATATTCCACTAGCAGAGTCACAATTCTAAAAGGAGCTAACCATGACCAGAGATCAGTTATTAGCACTTGAAGCTAAAGGTGAACATGTGAATATGCAGACCTTTTTTGATGTTCAAAGGTTTGTCAATCACGAAATATATCTGCTGAATCACGAGATTCTTGATAAATGGGCAGACAATTTGGAAGACGATTTAATTTACTGGGCACCTATTCGCGAGAACATCCTGCGCAGAAACCGTACGCCAGAAATTACCACAGCTAGGGTGTCCTTGTTTGAAGAAGATAAAGATTCAATCATGATGCGCCTAAAACGCAATGATAGTGGCATGTGCTGGACAGAAGATCCGCCAACCCGTCAGGTAACGGCGATATCAAACTTAGAGGTCTTTCATACCGATAAAGCGGACGAGTTTGAAGTCCATAGTGTATTTACTTTATACCGCAGTCGCTTTGAGCGTGATGACTCTACCTTGATGGGACGCCGTAAAGACATCTGGCGCAAAGTAAGCGATGAGTATCGTTTGGCTGGACGGCTGATTCTGCTGCAACAATCTACGTTACTGACCAAAAACCTAAACGTATTTATGTAGCGCTTTATAAAATTTAATAGGTGATTTTGAGGCAATAATATGCAAATGCTATTGAATAGACGAGTGATTATCACTGGCGCCGGCAGCGGTATCGGTAAAGCTATTGTAGACAGATTTCTGCAAGAAGGCGCTAAAGTGCTTGCTGTCGTACGCAAACCTGAACAAATAGAGGAGTTTTTAACCAATGAAAACTTCTGTTATGTGGTCGGTGACGTCAATGATTATGCGACCAACCAATCTGCTGTAAATACGGCAATTGAGAAGTGGGGCGGGCTTGATGCCATGGTAGCCAATGCTGGCGTGTGGGATTTCTTTAAAAAGCTTCAAAAAATGTCAGCCCAAGAGCTAGAAGACGGTTTTGAGCAAATCATGTCAACCAACGTCCGAGCAGTATTGATGGCGGCTCATGCCAGCTATGCAGCTTTAGAAGACTCGCGAGGCTGCTTTATTACCACAGGTTCTAACGCCTGTTTTCGTCCAGGCGGCGGCGGGCCTTTATATACCGCTTCTAAATACGCGCTGCGCGGAGTCGTTGCTCAGTTAGCATTAGACTTTGCGCCTAACGTGCGCGTCTGCGGGGTTGCGCCAGGTGCCACGGATACACCAATTGGTGGCACTGATGGTTTAAATCAGACGGGCAAATCAATGAATAAAGATCGCGAACGTTTAGAGTCTATGGGCAAACATATCCCTCTAGGTCGTGTCTCCTCTCCTGAGGAACATACCGATCTTTATGTCACGCTAGCAAGCGCGAAGGGTGCACGCTATGTAACTGGCACTATTTTAGTCAGTGATGGAGGATTATCTGCCGGCCAATAGTATTTATCAAATGTGCTTTTAATTCTGACAATAAGCAATAGCTGTAAAAACAACCAAACCTAACTTTCATATTTATTTTGTACTCAAGGAAGAGTCTATGACAATCTCTGTGCCTAATGCTGTGCCAAAAAAACCTGCAGTAATGTATATGACATTATTCATGTGTTTTTGTATTGCCATTCTAGAAGGGTTTGATATTCAATCCATCGGTGTGGTGGCGTCATCTATTCAAGCGGAATTTAATTTAAGTAAAGGGCAGCTGGGCTGGATTTTTAGCGCCGCCACTTTGGGCATGTTTCCAGGAGCAATCGTTGCTGGACGTCTCTCAGATAAAATTGGTCGTAAAAAGATACTCATCTTTAGCGTCGCGTTATTTGGCATTATGTCACTTATGACGGCATTTACCACAGATTTTAATTCTCTAGTAATAGTACGTTTTCTCACCGGCATCGGTATGGGCGGTGCGTTACCTTTGATGATTGCTATGTCATCAGAGTCTGTACCTGAACGTTGGAGTGCCACTGCAGTTAGCGTAATGTATGCAGGCGTACCCTTTGGTGCTGGTATCACTGCACTAATTGCAGGAGGATTTACTGGTATTGGAGAGTGGAAAAATATTTTTTACTTAGGTGGGCTAACACCAATTGCTCTTGTGCCACTTCTCTTTATTTTCTTAAAAGAAACATATACCAAAAAAGAAGTTAGCCAAGATGCCGTGACAGAAAACACTGATTTTAAATTTATTTTATTTGGTGAAGGGCGTACCGCAACCACCATTCAAATTTGGCTAAGTTTTTTAGGTACCTTAATTGTTCTATATTTTATCTTAAATTGGCTACCGGTTCTGATGCAGAACAATGGCTTGAGTCTAAAAAGCGCGAGCAACATCCAAGTCGCTTATCAAGTGGGCGGAGTTTGTGGTGTGCTGATTTTGGGTTGGTTGTTATCTAATATCAAGCTTAGGTCAGTCGTCATCATGATTTATATTGGTATTTTGGTCGGACTTTCTGCCTTAACTTTCTCCAAATCCCTAACGGCACTTATATTAGCCTCAGGTCTTTCAGGATTCTTTATCACTGGTGGACAATCAGCTTTATATGCGTTAGCGGCTAGAGCTTATAGCAAGAACATGCGTGGTACAGGAGTTGGCGTGGCCGTTGCTATGGGACGTGTTGGTTCGTTCGTAGGGCCTCTATTAGCGGGTGTCATTTTCTCTTATAACTCGAACTCTTCATTTGTCATTGGAAGTAGTATTCCGGTGATTATTATTGCTGGTATCGCTGCGATGCTACTAGCAAATAATATCGCTCGGCGTGAAAAAGTAGATCAAGCTTTGCTTTTAAAGGCTTAGATACATGAAGAATATTCGGTGTTAATTAATCTGATAAAACGGACTTTATTGATAGAACCATAGGGAATAAAACAATCATGCATAAAATCACAAATATATCTTTGGCAGTGATTGCTTGTGTGCTGTGTACACAGGCGCAAGCGATAGAACTGGTCAAGAATGGCGATACCACCTTCAGTGTTAGTGGCTATGTTAAAGCAGAAGGCGTATTTGCCTCTCCAGACAAAGGAGAATCTAATTTCGAAGGCAATGCTCGTGAGTCTCGCATTAACTTCACCACTACGACGCTAGTAGATAATAGAAAACTAAAAGGTTTCATTGAAGGGGACTTTTACGGAGACTATGCATCAGGTGCCTCCAATTTGCGATTGCGTCATGCTTATTTACAGGTAGATAATGTGACGGTTGGTAAGACTTGGAGCGGTCAGTTTTTTGCGGTCGCTCCACGTTTGACTGAACAACTTGATTTCTGGGGTACTGGTTTTGGAACCATCGCTGGTAGTGGGATTTATGCTCGTCCAGATTTGACGCTGCATTATGCTAACAAGGGACTGCGTCTGACGGCTCAAGACCCTGTTTATGAAGACGCGGATTTGCCAGATATGGTGGCAAGCTATAGTGATGACATCTCTAATCTTGGCTATACTTTAGCGGTTACTGCTCGTGAAGCTGGAACGGGAGTTGGAGATAAGTTGGATTCGGATTTAGGTCTAGGCGTCTCATTAGCTGGTAAGCTAAGCTTGGGCGACGGCTCGCTACATGGTAGTGTTTATACAGGTAAGGGCATGGGCGTTTATTCTGGTGTGTGTACGACGGGCGCATTAACGCCAGTCAGCCTAAATTGTGATGCTGAAAACGGTGAACTTGTTTCCCAAACTGGTTTTAGTATAGGCTATCGTCATGTCTTTTCACCAAAACTGCGGGGTAATATGCGTTACGGAGAGGTCAATGTAGATAATGAGGTAGATACTTCGATCGATATAAAGAGTGCTAACCTTATCTACACCTATTTACCAAATCTTGATATTGGTGTTGAATGGCGAGACCGTAGTGACACGACGCTTCCTTGGAGACAAGCGGGTCAGGAAGTAGAGGTTATGGCGAAATATACCTTTTAAACACTTCACACTATGCTTTACTAAAATTTGAGCAATAAAAAACCCTTACAAGCGAATAACTGTAAGGGTTTTTTAATATGTGGTGGGCCCAGTAGGACTTGAACCTACGACCAAAGGATTATGAGTCCTCTGCTCTAACCAACTGAGCTATGGGCCCTTTAGACGCACAATGATACCTGATTTTTTTAATTTTTCAAGTAAAAGATAGGAACTAATACAGATATTTTTACGCAGTGTTACTTTCTATCAAATATGACCGCCAGCTAATGTCAGGCTTCGGCCTCCATCTACCGTAATTATCTCACCAGTGACATAACTGGCTTGTGCAAGATAAAGGACACTATGCGCAATCTCAGCAGGTCTGCCTATTCGCTGCATAGGAATAGAGTCGACAATACTTTTTTGCTGCTGTTGGTCAATTGCTTGGTCGCTATCTGCATCTGGTAAGATGTTAACGCCAGGAGCGACGCCGTTGACGCGTACATCAGGCGCCATATCAAGCGCCAGTGACTGCACCATCATCCTATGCGCCGCCTTTGCCATATTGTAGACAGCATAATGCCCAAAAGGTTTATTATGCGCATGGATATCAAGTAGGCTAATAATACAGCCTTGTTGTGTCCGTAGATAAGAATATAACGCTTGGCTCAATAATAAAGGCGCTTTGGCGTTAGTCAAAAACAATTCATCCCACTGATCAAGATTGATATGACCAAGCGGACTTGGATAAAAGCGTGAGGCGTTGTGTACTAGGACATCGAGTTGCCCAAATGCTTGAATGATATTGCGAGTAAATTGCTGTAGCGTCTCGCTATTATTAACAACCGCCAAATCTGCAAGGACAACGACCACACTATCAGGACGGCTTTGATTAAGCGCATCAGCTAACGCATTGGCTTCTTGTTTACTATGATGGCAATGAATAATGACACGGTAGCCTTGCTCATGGGCGGCACGAACAATAGCCGCACCGATACGCTTAGCGCCACCAGTTACTAGCATGACTGGCGCTGAGGCATTAGTATCTTTTGGTTGGTTTAAGCTAAATTCTTGGTTCATATCAAAGGTATTTTTATAATCTAAAATGCTGGTTGAAAGAGCTTGTTTACGAGAAATGTTGTGCTTGTAAATGCTCAATTCTACGTTGTCGTAATGCTTCGCCAATTGCTGGACCTTTGAGGTTTTGGTCAATATCATCCATGCCGATTGCATGAAAGCTACCCAGTGCCAACATCATTTGTCGATGCTGTATGGCGAGTTGCAATACATGGCTAGTGACCAAGAGCTGCGAGAGTTTTTCCGGTGCTTTATGGGCGCTACAGGCTTGGATAAGATCAATTTTCTGAGCGGCGTTAAGCTGGTTTATGATGCTAAGATTCTTTGCTTGCTGCACAAACAAAGTAGCAAATTGGGTCTGTGCTTTTGGTACCTTCGCGCTGTTACCTATTTCATTAATACCTTTAACAGCAGTTGCTATGTTATTTGATGCTATGTTATCTAAATTCGAGTCTGTAGGTTTTAAAGCAAATAGATCTGTGTTCAGACTGGACATTAATAACGCCCAGCGCTGTGATAAGTTTAACTGCATTTGACCAGCGAAATATAACGCTGTTTGTACAATCTCTCTTACTTGGCCGTATTGAGTATGGCTCCAAGCTTGATGTAGTGGGGCAAAATATTCTATCAGCGCACCAATCTCAAAAAGTTGCTGCCAATAAACCTGAGGCGATACTTGCATCATGGCACGGCTTGATTCTTGCCAAATGCGTTCACTACTTAAATGCGCAAGCTCTCCTGAGCCTACCAATTGGCGCATTAATAGCAAGGTTTCATCGGCGATGCGAAAGCCCAAATCGTAATAACGTCCATAAAAGCGTGCGGTTCGCAGTACCCTCAATGGGTCTTCACTAAAAGCGCTTGAGACATGACGTAGAGTTTTTCTGTTAATGTCATCCAATCCGCCATAGTAATCGACCACTTCACCATTCATAGGCGTGTCATCGGTTAGGCTTTTAACTTCAATCGCCATCGCATTGACGGTCAAATCACGACGTTGTAAGTCTTCAAGTAAGGTTACATCAGGGCTAGCATGCACACTAAAGCCTTGATAGCCTAGGCCTTGTTTGCGCTCTGTACGTGCTAAGGCATACTCTTCACGGCTGACAGGGTGCAAAAATACCGGAAAGTCTGCGCCTACTTGTTGGAAACCTGCCGCCAGCATATCTGCGACAGTGGCGCCGACGACGACAAAGTCTTTGTCTTTGATAGGACGACCTAACAGTTGGTCACGGACAGCACCGCCGACGAGATACACTTGCATAATAGTCTCTTTTTTTATCCAGTATTTACTAAATCGTTTTGCCAAAAAAAACCAGCCAACGCTCGCTTAGGAGTATTGACTGGTTTTAGTATAGCAGACGGGTTCTATAAATAACTAACAGAAGACCGGCTTAGCCATGTGTTTATACGCTATATAAACAACTACTTCTGCTCATTGATTAAGTCTTGAGCTTCAGTAACTGCAAGCGCTGTCATATTAACCACACGACGCGCTGTCGCTGATGGGGTTAGGATATGCACAGGTTTATTAGCCCCTAGCAAGATAGGACCAATAGACGCACTGCGGGTTGCTGTTTTGAGTAGGTTAAAAGCAATGTTCGCTGCATCAAGCGTTGGCAAAATTAGCAAGTTTGCTGAGCCTTTTAGGTTGCTTGATGGTAAATCATTAGCACGAATATGTTCATCAAGGGCCGCATCACCTTGCATTTCACCATCGAATTCAAAGTCGACATTCATTTCTGTCAGCAGCTGATGTACTTTGCGCATTTTTACCGCGCTGGCACGGTCTGATGTACCGAAGTTTGAATGCGAAACCAGTGCCACGCGTGGCGTGATACTAAAGCGGCGTAATTGATCGGCTGCCAGCACCGTCATTTCAGCCAATTGTTCAGCCGTTGGGTCTTCATGGATATAAGTATCAGCAATAAAGATATTGCGATCTTGCATCAAGACAGCATTCATCGCATAAAAATCACTGACGCCTTCTTTTTTACCAATGACTCTGCTGACGTATTTTAAATGTAGATGATAGTAGCTGAATGTGCCACAAATCATGCCATCAGCATCACCATTTTCAACCAGTAAGGCACCGATTAAAGAAGTCTTGCGGCGGACATCACGGCGGGCAAGCTCGATACTGACGCCATTACGTTTGTTTTTCTCGTAATAACCTTGCCAGTAGTCTTTATAGCGTGGATCGTCATCTTGATTCACAATGGTGATGTTCTCACCATCTTTTAGGCGTAGCGCTAATTTTTCAATATTCTTTTCGATGATGGCAGGACGACCTACCAAGATTGGATGTGCCAACTGCTCATCGACGACCACTTGTACCGCGAGCAAGACGTTGCTGTCTTCGCCTTCACAGTACACGATACGTTTAGGATCGGCTTTCGCGCGGGCAAAGATAGGCTTCATAACGAACGCTGAATTATAAACAAACTCAGATAAGCGTTGACGATAGGCTTTCATATCCGCGATAGGAAGGGTTGCAACCCCAGAATCCATTGCCGCTTTAGCAACGGCAGAAGCGATTTCAATGATTAAATTTGGCTCAAGTGGTCCTGGAATGAGATATTCGCGTCCAAAGCTTGGCGTGCTTTCAACGTTTTTCACGTTGCTCATTGGCGTTGCTTCAACGTGTGCCATGGCGGCGATTGCTTTTACGCAAGCAATTTTCATCTCTTCGTTAACCGTGGTTGCGCCAACGTCTAACGCACCGCGGAAGATATAAGGGAAGCATAGCGCGTTGTTTACTTGATTTGGATAATCTGAGCGACCTGTTGCCATGATGACGTCTGGACGTACCGCATGGGCCAATTCTGGCATAATCTCAGGCGTTGGATTGGCAAGGGCAAAGACGATAGGGTCTTTTGCCATCCGGCGAACCATGTCTTCGGTCAATGTGCCAGGCATAGATAAGCCTAAGAACATATCGACATCATCCATCACTTCTTCAATAGTAGAAGCGGTGGTATCACGGGCATAACGCTGCTTAGTCTCATCAAGGTTTTCACGGCTGGTCGTGATGATACCGCGTGAGTCTGATACTAAGATGTTGTTTTTATCAACACCAAGCGCACAAATGATATCTAAACAAGAAATAGCTGCGGCACCTGCGCCTGAACAGACTACTTTAATTTCTTCAATTTTTTTGCCAGTGATGAGCAAAGCGTTTAGCATCGCTGCGGCAACAATGATTGAGGTACCATGTTGGTCATCGTGGAATACTGGAATGTTCATACGTTTACGCAATTCGCGCTCGATTTTGAAACATTCTGGTGCTTTGATGTCTTCTAAGTTAATACCACCAAAAGTAGGCTCTAAAGAGGCAACGGCTTCGATGAACTTGTCTGGATCGTTTTGAGCAATTTCAATATCAAAAACGTCGATACCAGCGAATTTTTTAAACAGTACCCCTTTACCCTCCATCACAGGCTTTGATGCCAATGGACCAATATTCCCTAAACCAAGTACCGCAGTACCGTTGGTAATCACACCGACCAAGTTACTACGAGCGGTATATTTAGCCGCTAATGCGGGATCTCTTTGAATCTCAAGGCAAGGTACGGCAACCCCTGGTGAGTAGGCGAGCGCCAGATCACGTTGGTTGGCCAGTTGCTTGATAGGCGTAACTGAGATTTTACCTGGGCGTGGAAACTCATGGTAATGTAAGGCAGCTTGTTCGAACTGCTCTTTTTCCGTGATAGGGGTATCCGTATTCAAAGTGATATCGTCATTCATAATAATTGCCATGGTTGGGATAATTGGAATAAAGTAAATGGTGATAAAAACTAATGTCTAAACCTCAAAACCATAAAATATGACAATGAATCTAGCTTTATACTAAAAGAGTCTTCATTAGCGGCTGGACATCAGGGTAAAAACAACAATGCTGCAAAAACAGCTATTCTAGCATTATTGGCATTTAGCTGCCTAGTCAGCTGAGCGCAATAGTAAGAGTAATATAATACAATGATGTTCATTATTTCGCTGACTGATGATGACAAGTAATAGGGCTAAATATCGACGCTAATTGCATCATGTTTCAAAACATTACAGAATAGCATTTTGTTAAGACGAGCAGCTGATCGGCATTTGCGGCGCATGCGGAGCAGGTGGCATAGTATCAAGCTCAGTGGCGATATCTTGTACCGTATAAGGGGTCGCAAGCAATTCAAAGACTCGATTTAACTCATCAAATTGCCCTTGTTCAGCGCCCGTGATAACGCGCTGCGCCATACTATTACGTAACACATAAACCGGATTATTGCTGCGCATATCATCAATAGAGTGCTCGCTAGGTAACGACTGTAGCGCTGCCAAATACCGTGTTGACCACTCTTGCCAGACTTGCTGCGCCTCATTATTAAACTCAGCAGTCATTATTGCCAGCAGCTGTTGCTCATAAGGATGCTCATTTGGCGCGACCAAACCCAACAGGGCGCGGAAACTATTGCTATAGTCGAGCAAATTGTCTTCTAATAACGTCAACCATTCAAAAGCAAGGGTTAAACTCTCTTTGGCATGCGGTAATCCCAACTTACGGCACAGTCCTTGTTGATAATGCTGCATAAAGGTCGCTTCATACGGCTCTAAGCAATCAGCCAAAGTTTCGCGTGTTACGCCATCTAAGCGCATAAAGTGTGGTAGCCAAATATTTAAGTTCCAATGGCCGATGGCCGGTTGGTTTTGATATGCATAACGTCCGGTATGGTCAGAGTGATTGTTAATCCACGCAGGATTAAAACGCTCCATAAAACCAAATGGACCAAAGTCTAAGGTGCTGCCAGTAATCGATAAATTATCGGTATTCATCACCCCATGGGCGAAGCCAATCAGTTGCCAGTCGGCAATCATGCGCGCCGTACGCTCAACCACCGCCTGTAAAAATGCCAAGACTGGCACTTCACTCTCACGGCATTCTGGATAGTAAGTATCAATCATATAGTCGGTAAACTCGCCAAGCAGGTCAGGCGCAAAGCTAGCAATCCACTCAACATGGCCGAGGCGAATATGACTGTCAGCGACGCGCATCAATGCTGCCCCAGCTTCCATGCGCTCACGGCGCACTTTGTTATCTGATACCACAAAGCCCAAGGCGTTAGATGAAGGAATACCAAGCTGGATCAGCGCATGCCCACATAAATATTCGCGAATGGTGCTGCGTAACACCGCACGCCCATCACCCATACGTGAGTAGGGCGTTAAACCTGCACCCTTTAGATGTAAGTCTTGTAATTGATTATTTTTATCAAGGACTTGCGCCATGAGTAAACCGCGCCCATCGCCTAATTGTCCTGCCCATTGGCCAAACTGATGACCGGCATAAGCCATCGATAGTGGTTGAAACTGGGCTGGCACGTATTGACCACCCAAGATTTCAACCCAGCGCGCCATCAAATCTTTATCATCAAGCCAGCCCAATTGTTCGGCAACTTGGATGTTAAAATGACCTGCGCGAGGATTATCAAGTGGTGTCGGCTGCTGCTCATGATAAAGGCGGGTGTCTAATTTGACATAAGTATTTTGATAGCGCATAGGTGCCGTTCCAATATAGGGGAGTAGATTAATAAGGTGGTAGATATCGATTGGTAGCTCTATAAATGTAGATGCAAATAGTGAGTGCTGATATTCATAAACTTACTATAACATAGCCTTAATAATGCCGCGTTTCACTCTGTCCATCTCTTGTAATTAGTCTATAAGTAATTAGCACGTAAATCATTACCATAAAAAAACCCTCTATCTTTACAGATAGAGGGCAGGAGAGACTGACAATAAAGCGATTAAATGAGTAATTTTTATAAATGCTTAAGCTGCTTTTGGGCTTTGACCAATAGAGCGAAACGCATTTTTTAGATTGCTGTTATGCGCTAGTATTTTTTGTTCAACCTTAGCATAATCCTGTTTTAACGTTTCTTCAACTTCATGCAAACGATCAGCAAACTCTGTCTTTTTCAGCTCAATGGTTTTAGCTTTTAGCGCTTGCCATTCTTCGACCGTTTGGGTAAAGGCATCGTATTCAAACTTGATACGATCTTGGAAGCTCTTCATCGTATGAGGAATATCAAGTCCGTTTGCAGTGGCGTTATCAATCTGCTGTTGGGCTTTTTTGAACTGCATTTGCACTTCAGCATGCTTGATGGTGGTGTCATCAACCGTACGCAATTCACTCGTTAAACCAAGTTTAGATAAGCCAACAATCAACCATTTAGTTGGATCATATTGCCACCATTTCACGCCATTACGATAGTCGTATTGGAAGAAGTGATGGTAGTTATGATACCCCTCACCCCACGTAAAGATAGCAAGGAAGAAGTTATCACGAGCACTATTGGTATCGGTATAAGGACGCGTACCAAACATGTGACAGAGCGAGTTAATAAAGAAGGTAAAGTGATGGGTCAGTACCAAACGCAGTAGACCTGCCAATACTAATGTGCCCCAAACATCACCGATTAACCAGCCAACTGCAGCGACCATGGCGACGTTGGTTGCTAGTACCCATAAACCGTAGTATTTGTGCTGAATCTGCAGCACTTTATCTTTGGTTAAATCAGGAATATTTTTATAGTCAAAGCGACCGCTAGGATAATTGCGTAGCATCCAACCGATATGGCTAAAGAAAAAACCACGCTGTGCTGAATATGGATCTTCCATAAGATCATCAACATGACGGTGATGCGTACGGTGACCTGATACCCAGTCAAAAGCAGAGCCTTGAACCGCAAGGGTTGAGCCTAGTAATAGGAAGTTTTTTACCAAAGGATGTGCTTTATAGGCACGATGCGACAATAGGCGGTGATAGCCTGCGGTAATACTAATACCTGTCCAAACCATAAAGGCACCAAATACACCCCAAACGGGCGCACTAACCTGATGGGTCATCAAGTACCATGGTGTAATGACAGCAGCAGCAATAGGCGTTGCAATCAGAAAAATCGCTGGAACCAAGTTGATCGGCGACTTTTGGAATTCAAGCTCTAGAGGATCAATGCCCTCATAATTTTCCACGGCATTGGCGTTTTTATCGCCACTGGTGGTCACCAATTGCGTATCAGCAGCAGCGTCAATTTTACCTTTTTCGGTATCAAGCCACGTCTTCACGCGCAGCGCTTGAGTGCCAGCATGCTGTATCAGCGTATCACCAGACTTTATAGCGAGACGCAAGCCCTTAAGTGGTAAGCCTATTACTTTCTTAGCAATCATGTAATATCCCTAACGGTATTAATTTCAGCCTCTATATTACCCTAAAACAAGTATAAAGTGAACACTTATACACTAGAAAAATATTGCTAAATAACAATAACTTGTATGAGTTATGGGAAGTATTATTGTAAATACCCCATGATTTATCAGCAATTGGGTAAAAGTGTAAGTAGCAAGACATATATGTAGGTTATCAAAATACACAGGTGACTATTCGGACAATTAATTAACTGGCTTTTTAAGTGGATTTCTAAACACTATTATTCGAATGGTGAGAGAAAAATGAGTGAGAAATTTACCTGTTTAGTGCGTAAGAAAATACGTTGGATAATCGGTAATAATGGCATCGACTTGCCATGCAATCAGGTTTTCCATCGTGTCGCTATCATTGACCGTCCATGCGCTCACCGGTAAGTCATAGCGATGACAGTGGTCAATGACTGCTTGATTCAGAAGCGGGTAGTGAATACCCAGTTGCACGCAGCCAAGTTGCAGCGCAGTATTAGTCGCCGTTAGTAAGGTCTCAGGCGTACGAATCAGTAGACCACGCGGTATATGTTTTAATAGCTTGTTGCGTTGCAATCCTGCATGTAGCTCGACATCGAAGCTTGTCAATACGATAGGTAGGCGGGCAAGTGGACTGTCGACTAGCTCTATCATCAAAACCTTGATTAGTTTACGATAATCTGTGCGCTCGTGAGTCTTAATCTCAAGCTCTATATAATCAAAGCCCTCTAATGCAGGTGCTATATCGGCTAACGGCGTAATTTTATGACCAGATTGCTTATTATCTAGCTGCGAGCAACGCTGAATTTCAGCAACGTTTAATTGATCGAGGCGCGACTGCTGTCCGCACAGTCGTTGTAAATTGTCATCGTGAAAGATCATTAAGTGACCATCAGCACTTAGCTGTACATCGAATTCGACACCGACCAAGCCCGCCGTTTGCAGATTTTGCGCCAGTTCAAAACCTTCTAAAGTATTTTCTAATGCTTCGCCCCGCGCCCCGCGATGCCCTAGTAAAAGGGTGTTTTTAAAATTTATCATCATTAATAACTATCAAATATTTTATCGCTATCATATCGCCTCTGCAAAATTGGGTCTAATACAATTTTTGCCTACGGAATATTCTTTGCCTACGGAATATCTACTCAAGGGTTTTGGCAATTTGAAAAATGGATAAGTTAAATGTTGAACAAGCTAAAAATTGAACCAGTCGAAAACTTACGCCATTATTAAAATATGTATTTGTTGCGTTTTTGCAACCAAACCTCGGTTTTAGGGCGAATGTTGGACGTTATTTGTACATCAATAGGCTACACTGATGACCATTTAAAACAAACACCGTATAATAATGTGGTTTTCAAAACTTGCGTTATCACTACTATATTAGATATTAAGATTTAAAAATTTAGAGATAATAGTTTGGGCGTAAAATTTGAATGTCAAACACTGTCCGTCAGTGGCGGTACGAATCAGGTAATTGGAGCAAAATAAAGATGAGCGTAGCAAATAAGAGTTTGAGCAAGTGGTATAAAGTTGCTGGTATTGGTATCGCATGTAGTTTGGTGCTTACTGGCTGTAACCGCTCAGAAAAAGAAGAGACCACGGAAACAGCAGAGCTAACCGAACAGACCGCTGCCAGTGAAAACGCTGCTGCTACGGCGGTTAGCTGTGATGATCCTATGGTACAAGATCGCCTCAAATCTGCCTTAAAAAATACGCTCAATCAACAAGCAAAAACCTTGGCTGCAAGCTACGCTAATGATGCTGAAATTGGTTTAAATAATGGCGTTGTCACTGAGAAAACCAATGGTATCGTCATCGATGTGCAAAACGCTGCAGTGTTACAAGCTACTAACGATAATGGCATGACAACGTGTCAAGCGAGCGTCAGCATGACCTTGCCAAGTGAAGATTTATACCAAGCCAGCCAACTACAAGCAGCTAACAATCAGCCAAGCTTGCAATCACGTTTAGCCAATGACAATATCCGCATCAATAACAACATGCTCGTTGATGATGCCTTTACTTATGTCGTTGGTACGCAAGGCGGTCAAGTACGTACGCGTATCGCAGGGCAGCCTGCATTGCTTACTGTGGTATCGGAAGTGGTGGCAGGCTCAGCCTTCCAGTCGGCTTTAGAAGAGCAGCGTGCCCAGCGCACCGCACAAGAAGCCGAACGCCGCCGTCAAGCTGCGCAAAACAATAGCGAAAACCAAACTCGTCAACCAAGACAAGTAACGCCAGTTACCCCTGTGCGTCCAACTGAACCGGCTACGCCACCGACTGTCAATCAAAATAGCAGTCAGAACAGTAGCAATCAAAACAATAACCAAGCGGCTGCAACGCCTAGTACTTCAGCGCCTGCGGCTCCAGCCACACCTAAGTCAGTACCTAAAGATGAAAGTATCGATATGGTAATTATCGAAGATAAAGACGCAACTTATTAATTATTAATAACATGTCAGTAGTTGGTCTTTAATTAGAGAGTTTGAAATAAGAAAGCCCGCAACTTATGATAGTTGTGGGCTTTTTTATTTGCTGGAATCGGTTTTTAGCTATTAATTTTAGATGTTAGCAAAGATTAAACTATTTATTCTCAGCGAATTTTTGTAGTACTTGACTGTCCCACAGCACTTCAGAAACTTCCTCAGGGTCGGTGCAAAAACGGGCGGCGACGAATAACCAGTCCGACAAACGATTGATGAAGCTGACCGCCGTCGGACGAATGGCTTCTGGGCGTTGCTGTTGCAATAGCACTGCTTGACGCTCAGCACGGCGGCAGACGGTACGTGCCACATGCAATTGACTGACAAGCACTGAGCCCGTCGGTAAGATAAAGTCTTTCAGCGCCGGCAAGGTGCTATTCATCGCATCAATCTGCTGCTCTAACCATTCAATATGAGCGCTATTCACGCCTTCATATTCTGGCATGGCAAGCTCACCACCGATATTAAATAGCAAATGCTGAATAATCACTAACGCTTGAGCAAAGTCGGCTTCTTTATTCGCGTCAGTCGAGGTTTGCGTCAACTGCGCGCGTACCAAACCAATGTGCGAGTTGAGCTCATCGATATCACCCATCACGCTAAACAGATTGTCTGCTTTACTTACGCGGCTGCCATCTGCCATACCTGTAGTGCCGTCATCTCCAGTACGTGTGTATATTTTGCTTAAACGATTGCCCATGTTCGTCTCCTTAACGTTCAGTATCTTTTATCATTGCGAGTGTTAGTTGTGCGCTCATTGTAGTATTTTACGAGCATTTTCGCTAAGATAATGGGTTAAGTTTTATATTGCTGCTTTTCCTAAGATAATAATCACTTTCAAAGCTTTCATAGCTAGACGTTTTTATTATTTAAGTATGCAGTATGGATATGCTCGTTTCATTCTTATACTTTTTATCAAAAGGCTTTTCTACTATGACCACACCTCTTGCAGACGCTATGTCTCAGCTTGCCATTTACGATTCACTTAACGGACGCAAGCAGTCATTCAAGCCGCTTGTGGCGGGCAAAGTTGGCATGTATGTGTGCGGGATGACGGTCTATGATTATTGTCATATTGGTCATGCTCGGATGATGGTTGCCTTTGATATGGCGGTACGATGGCTGAAGCAATTGGGTTATGACGTCAATTATGTGCGTAACATCACCGATATTGATGACAAAATCATCACCCGTGCTGCCGAAAATGGCGAAGAGATTGGTGCATTAACCCAGCGTTTTATTACAGCGATGCATGAAGATTTCTCTGCGCTTGGCTGCTTAGCGCCTGATGCCGAGCCGCGCGCGACCGACCATATCGATGAGATGCAGCAGATGATTGGTAATTTGGTCAGCAATGACTACGCTTATGCGGGTGATAATGGCGATGTCTATTATGCGGTCGATAGCTTCCCTGATTATGGTAAATTATCCAAGCGTAATTTGGATGATATGCAAGCGGGCTCACGCGTTGATGTCGAAAATGACAAGCGCAATCCGTTTGACTTTGTCTTATGGAAAGCGGCAAAACCTGGTGAGCCACAATGGGCATCGCCATGGGGTCAAGGGCGTCCCGGTTGGCATATTGAATGCTCGGCGATGTCGACCAAATGTCTTGGTAATACCTTTGATATTCATGGCGGCGGTCATGATTTACAGTTTCCGCATCATGAAAATGAGATAGCGCAATCTGAAGCGGCGACGGGCTGCGAGTACGCGCGTAATTGGATGCACGTTGGCTTTATTAATGTCGATGGCGAAAAGATGTCTAAATCTTTGGGTAACTTTGCCACCATTCGTGACGTCATCAAGCATTTTCATCCTGAAACGCTGCGCTTTTTCTTACTATCAAGTCATTATCGCAGCCAAGTAAATTTCTCGGACAAAGCTTTAGATGAAGCACATAATAGCCTAAGTAGATTGTATCAAGCATTAAAGGCTGCTGAGCAACAAAAAGGGCAGGAACTCGCCATCAATGATGAGCTGATAACCGCTGCGTATAGTAGTGCCGCCGGACAAGATTTTATCAAAGCCATGAATGATGACTTTAATAGCTCAACGGCAATCAGTGTATTGTTTGGGCTGGCGCGTGATATCAATAAAGCAATCAAAGCTGAAAATGTAGAGGATGCATGGCAATTGGCGCAGCAGCTTAAAGCCTTGGCGCAGACATTAAATATATTGCAGCTGCCCGTACAGCAGTTTTTACAAGCGGTCATCGGTGAGGCGCAAGCAGACGGTTTAACCGATGCCGCTATCGATGGATTAATTATTGAGCGTGCGGATGCTAAAACCAATAAAAACTTCGCCCGTGCTGACGAGATACGCGAGCAGTTAAAAAATGCAGGTATTGAACTTGAAGACAGCCGTGCGGGTACCACTTGGCGCCGCGCATAAAGCATGTCGTCCATCTAACTAATGGTATCCATTAATGGTTTTACTCATAAATTAAGTCAGCTTAGCGCTGGCTTTTTTTTGTTCATTGCATTAGCTTAAGCTTATATTAACCCTTAATTTTAATAACTAATTTCACTAATCAGCCTAGAAACTTATCGTATGAAACATTTTCCTCAGTCCTTGATTGCTAAAAATATCCAAGTTCACAATACAGGCGATATTGGCGACACTGATTTTTCTAGTTTTAGGAGCTTTGAGAACTTTGAAAGTTGTGAGAGTTTGAATACTGTTCAGGGTAAGCGTAAATTAATGGCGAGGCATTTGAGCATACGCCATTTTATTATCAGTATCTCCGTTATTATCCTAAGCATTGTCTATCTGCCTGCTTATGCCGCTAGCAGTGTCAACGCTGTGCTTGATGAAAACTCAGCTAAAAATTCAGCTACCAGTTCTGCTACTAATAATCAAAATGAAGCAACTGCGCCCGTCACTGCCGCACCAGAGAATGTCGTTGATTATGCATCGCAAAGCATTGATAAGCTGAAAAGAGAAGGGATTAGCCCGCTTGAGAAAAAGACGGTGCAGCAGGCAGGCGTGTTACAGGGCGATTCTGGTCTGACAGGCGATTATAACGAAAGCTATTATGCGTTAAATAAGCTCAATGTAGGCTTGCCGCCACTATCTGAGCCACCGAATTTATCGACACCATTGGCAACGTTAGAGTTTTTTCAATCAGCGGTCATGAAGCAGCAATATGACTTGGCCGCTTATGCGCTCAATATGAACTTGATTGATAAGGAGTTGCAGCCTAACCAAGCGATGGAGCTTGCCAAACAGCTTGATTTTTTATTGGTAGAGAGAAAGCTCTATGTGTTTGATAAGCTGCCTGACCGTCCTGACGGTTTGATTGAACCGCCGCTTGGTAGCACGAATAGTATCCAAGGTATTCCTAGGCGCTCAATCCAATTGGGCTATATCGATTATCGCGAGCGCCGTGTACCGATACATCTTGAGCGCGTGCGCATCGATGACAATGCGCCTTTTTGGGTGTTTTCCGCGCAGACGGTGTCTAATATCAATAAGTTATACGAGCAATATCAGCCCGCAAAGTTTGAGCGCTATTTGCCCGACTGGACCAAATTAAAAGTCTTTGGCATTGCTATTTGGGAATTTATAGCACTATTCATGTTCTTTTCTTTTACCATGGGCGCCGGTTGGTTACTTAGTAAAGCGGCTGGTAAATTGCTGAATTGGTATGTTTTAGACAAAGAGGGCAATCGACTTGGTACTGTTCATCACAACGGGGTAGAGGATTTGGTTAATAAGCTGACCGTACCTTTGACTTTTACCATCAGTTTCTCCTCTGTTTATACATTGGTATCGGGCGGCCTTCCTTATCTAGATGCCTTAGCCTCATCGACACGCCCCATTATTTGGATTGGCTTGGTGTTTAGCACCATGTGGCTTGGTATTCGTGCCATTAATTTTTTTGCCAATCGTTATAAAGATTTTCAAATAGAAAATTTAAGCGAAGCGCAGTTTGATAAAGGTCGCAGCCGTCGCACTTATGTGTCTATCTTTCGCCGTGTCTTTATCTTTGTGATGATTTTGGGCGGAATTTGGATAGGACTGAGTGAATTTACCAATATTGATGGTTTAGGTAAAACCCTACTCACTTCAGCAGGGATTGCGGGCGCGGTGATAGGTATTGCTGCGCAGCCTATTTTGGGAAATATTATCGCAGGTATGCAAGTTGCGATTACCCAGCCTGTGCGTATTGGCGATACGGTGATGATGGAAGGTGAGTGGTGCACGATTGAGGATTTGGGTTACACCTATGCGGTACTAAAGACGTGGGATGAGCGCCGCTTAATTGTGCCCATGCGGCATTTTATTACTGAGATTGTCGAGAACTGGTCGCATACCGAATCGCATCAAACCTCGGTGATTTATTTATATGTCGATTACGGTGCCGATATTGACGCCATTCGGCAAAAATATATCGAGCTTGTAAAAGACAATGCGCTATGGGACAGTGAAATTGAGCCTGAGTTGTTTACCGTCTCGGTATCAGAAACCACCATTAAACTGCGTTGTAGTCAAGCGTCTGATAACCCTCTCAATGCTTGGACACTCGAATGTGAAGTGCGTGAGCAGATGCTGAGCTATTTATATAGCGAACAAAAAGAATATTTGCCGGCTGAGCGTTTGATAGTCAAAAATAGTGCTGATTAAGTTCGGCTAATTTTAATCATTTTTTAACGGCTTGAACTTATTTGGAAAGTTTCTCAAAGATAAGTTTTTGAAAACTTTCCAAATAAATATAAATTATCAAAGAACCTTATATTATTAAATGACCTTAGATTATTAAATGACAGTGCCATCATATCATCGTATTAATATAGCAAAATAAGCTGACAAATATGTTATGCGTAGGCTTGCCTTATTTGTTATAATATGGCGTTATTTTTAAGGGATAATTCAGTTATTAAGCATCGTGTAATCAGACTTTAGGAGGTTTAGAGGCGCTGTATTGGCAAATCTACTTACTAATCGTTTTATTACTACTGATAAATAGATAACGTGCCGAGCGAATGTTGGTGTTTAGAGTTTGTTCCTCATGGTTTTCTCATAATCTAACGGCTTTATCTTTATTTGCATTTTAGCCTACCGTTTTTGACAAAACGTTCGTTTATTGACTTAATACTGCATTGCCCACCCATCAAAATAACCACCACTAGGGGTCTGTATGTTGCGAATTGTCGATGAAGCCTTAACCTTTGATGACGTTTTATTATTGCCAGCTTATTCTGAAATCCTACCAAAAGCTGCTGATTTAACGACCCGCCTAACCAAAAATATCACATTGAATTTACCTATAATCTCTGCTGCGATGGATACCGTCACTGAATCTGAGATGGCCATCACTATGGCACAGCTTGGTGGCTTGGGTATCTTACATAAAAGCATGGATATCGATAAGCAAGCCATGCAAGTACGCCGCGTTAAAAAATTCGAAGCGGGTACGGTGGTTGATCCTATCACGGTTCATCCAGAGATGACGATTGGTGAGCTATTAAGATTGGCCCAAGATAATAATATCTCAGGTGTGCCTGTGGTTGAGAAGGGCACTGATAAAGTCATCGGTATTGTCACTCACCGCGACTGGCGTTTTGAGACCAATCTATCATTGCCAGTCAGTCATATTATGACGCCAAAAGATCAGCTGGTCACCGTTAAAGAAGGTGAGAGCAACGAAAATATCAAAAAACTCCTTCATGAGCACCGTATCGAGAAAGTCATTGTCATTAATGATGATTTTCGCTTGCGTGGTCTGATTACGGTTAATGATTTTGCTAAAGCAGAAAACAACCCTAACGCATGTAAAGATGAGCACGGTCGTCTGCGAGTTGGCGCAGCTGTTGGTACTGGCGCTGATACCCAAGCACGTGTTGAAGCCTTGATTGCCGCGGACGTCGATATTATCGTTGTTGATACCGCGCATGGTCACTCAAAAGGCGTGATGGATAAAGTTTCTTGGATTAAAAAGCACTTTCCAAATGTTCAAGTTATCGGCGGTAATATTGCCACTGGCGATGCGGCTAAAGCGTTACGTGATGCTGGTGCAGATGCGGTGAAAGTAGGTATCGGCCCAGGATCTATCTGTACCACGCGTATTATCGCTGGTGTTGGTATGCCGCAAATTTCTGCGATTGATAGCGTCGCAAATGCGCTACAAGACAGTATTCCACTAATTGCTGATGGTGGTATTCGCTATTCAGGCGATATGGCAAAAGCCATTGCTGCCGG
Source organism: Psychrobacter immobilis (assembly GCF_904846175.1). Classification (GTDB taxonomy): domain Bacteria; phylum Pseudomonadota; class Gammaproteobacteria; order Pseudomonadales; family Moraxellaceae; genus Psychrobacter; species Psychrobacter immobilis_E. The sequence continues at coordinate 374,121 of NZ_CAJGZM010000002.1, forward strand.
CGCGTCGTGCATCATGGTTGGTTCGCTGATGGCCGGTACCGAAGAAGCGCCAGGTGAGGTCGAACTATTCCAAGGTCGCTATTATAAAGCTTATCGCGGTATGGGTAGCTTGGGTGCGATGTCAGGTCAAAACGGCTCGTCAGATCGCTATTTCCAAGATGCCAAAGATGGGGTAGAAAAACTGGTTCCAGAAGGTATCGAAGGTCGCGTACCTTATAAAGGACCAGTGGCTGGTATCGTTAACCAAATGATGGGTGGGCTGCGTTCATCAATGGGCTATACTGGCTGTGCAACCATCGAGGAGATGCGCACTAAACCACAGTTTGTTAAAGTGACTTCAGCGGGTATGAAAGAATCACATGTCCATGATGTGCAGATTACTAAAGAAGCGCCTAACTATCGTGTCGACTAATCACGTTTTTAACGCTGTATAAGCGTAAATCACCTGCTTAGTAGCGTTGTCGTGACTTCGAGATACAAACAGCCAACAATGCCTTGTTATTGTTGGCTGTTTTTTTTGTAAAATACAAGATTGGATTAAGCGTATTTTTATCTAAGGCTATGCCTGTGCGCACGTCTGGTTTTTACTTTTAACATTGAGGAATAATAATAATGAGCTACTTTGGCACTGATGGTATTCGCGGAAAATTTGGTGAACTACCCATTACCCCTGATTTTATTTTAAAGTTGGGCTATGTGACGGGGTTGGTGCTGATAGAAAATAATAATAATCCTGCTCGTAAACCTAGTGTGGTTATTGGTAAAGACACGCGTCTATCAGGTTATGTGATTGAAGGGGCGCTGCAGGCAGGCTTTAATGCCGCCGGTGTCGACGTCCATATGCTAGGACCGTTACCAACGCCTGCTATCGCGCATCTGACGCGCAGCTTTAATGCTGATGCTGGTGTAGTGATTTCTGCCTCGCACAATCCTTATTTTGATAACGGTATCAAATTTTTCTCAGGTGATGGCAAAAAACTCACTGATGAGCTGCAAAATGCTATTAACGATAAATTGACCGCCATTATGTCTACCACAGACAGTAACGACGCTCTGATGCCTATTTTAGATCCAGCACAATTGGGTAAAAACAATCGTATCAATGATGCCAAAGGGCGCTATATTGAGTTTTGCAAAGGCAGCTTTCCTTATCAATACGATTTAGATCATTTGACCGTCGTTGTCGACTGTGCCAATGGCGCAGGTTATAGTGTCGCGCCGCGCGTTATGCGTGAACTTGGCGCCAATGTTATTGCGATTAACAACAAACCCGACGGTATTAATATCAATGCAAAGTGCGGCTCGACCCATCCTGAAAGTCTGCAAAAAGCCGTACTCGAGCACGAAGCCGATGTCGGTATTGCTTTAGATGGTGATGGTGACCGTATCGTGATGGTCGATGAAGCAGGTGAGTTGGTCGACGGTGATGGTATTTTGTATGTACTTGCGACTCAAGGTCAAACCAAAGCCAAAGGCGTCGTTGGGACGTTAATGAGCAACATGGGCTTAGAGTTGGCGTTAAAAGACGCTGACATTGAGTTTACGCGTGCAAAAGTGGGTGACCGTTATGTGATGCAAGAGCTTGAAGCCAATGGCTGGATATTGGGTGGTGAGCCATCGGGTCATATCTTATGCTTGGATAAAAGTCGTACTGGCGATGCGATTATTGCAGGCTTGCAAGTGCTGGCAGTGATGCAAGCACGCGGTAAAGCGCTTAGCGATTTGACCGAAGGTTTTGAGGTATTACCGCAGAAGTTAGTCAATGTGCGCTTATCGAAAATGCAAGATCCGTTTGAACATGAGGAATTGGTTACCTCTTTTGATAAAGCTCGCGCTACTTTAGAAGGTCGTGGCCGCTTGCTTATTCGCCAATCGGGTACAGAGCCGATGATTCGAGTCATGGTCGAGTCAGATGATGAGATAGAATGCGATGTAATGGCAAATGATTTGGCAGATAAAATCAAAACGGTCTTGGGTTAAAAGCCTCGGGTTAATAGTATTTACGAGTATGGTTTGTATTTACGAATATAATGAGAAACAATCATGAGTATGGATTTTACCGATCAGCGCCTATCCTATGAGAAAGGCCAACTTGACCAACAGTTAGTACCCGCGTCACCATTTGAGCTGTTAAAAGCTTGGATGAATGAGGCAATAGAAGCACAAGTGCAAGAACCGTATGCGATGAGCTTAGCGACTTGTGGAGCGGATAATAAGCCTAGCGTGCGTATTGTTTTGATGCGCGAGATTACCAATAAAGGTATCGTTTTTTATACCAACTATGAAAGCGCGAAGGGCCAAGATATCGCTGAAAACCCCAATGCCGAAGCACTGTTTTTTTGGCATAAGCTTGAGCGTCAAATTCGTATCAGCGGCAGTATTGCTAAAATTGATGCCAATAAATCTGCGGCTTATTTTCAAAAACGTCCACATGATAGTCAGGTGGGCGCGTGGGTTAGCCAGCCGCAAAGTGGTGAAGTTGCCAATCGCGCCGTGATGGAACAAACGTTTGCACAGCTACAAGCCGATTATCCAACAGACAGTCCAGTACCCACTCCTGAGTTTTGGGGTGGTTATGAGATTACGATTGAGGAAATTGAGTTTTGGCAAGGTCGCGCCAATCGTATGCACGACCGTATTGTTTATACGTTAGATACCAGTAGCGAAGAAAGCACGGCAAAATGGACAACCAAGCGCTTATTGCCATAATATTTGTACATCTATAGCGAATATTTATAGCGCGCTGTTTTATTGATAAAACAAAAATCCCTCTAAACCGAATAATATAGGTATTTAGAGGGTTTTTTTTATGTGCTCATAATTATAAATTATCTTATCATCCTAACAATTGTTCTATTTTTATAGATATGATGCTTGACTGTCTTATACGCTAGGTTCAAACTATGGTGCTGATTTATGCTCTTTTATAGAGTGTAATTGAGAGAATAATAAAAAAAGGGGCTGTTTTTAATCGTTGTTACAAGGAAAGTAAAATGGATTTTGCTCACATTACTCCGCCAAAGACTCCAAGTGCATGGCTCGATATGGACGCGCTTGATCATAATATAAAATTGGTCAATCAAAAAACCCAAGCCGTTAAGTTGCGTTTGGCAACGAAGTCTATTCGTTCTCTCGATGTCCTGCGTTATATTCAAAACAAATCTCCTCACTTTATCGGCCTCATGTCCTATGCTGCCGACGAGTCATTGTATCTATTAGAAAACAGCTTTGATAATATCCTTTGCGCTTATCCAACCTTGGATATGGAGAGCGTTGCAGCAACCTTTAACTATACCAAGCAAGGCGCAACCATGATTTGGATGGTTGATCGCCCTGAGCATGTTGATGTACTTAATAAAGTTGCCAAAGCTCATGATGTCATCATCGACGTTTGCCTCGATATCAATATGTCGATGCCGCTACCAAAGTTATATTTTGGTACCAAGCGCTCGGCATTGATGAGCATCAAAGATGTTAAGAAACTACTGAAGCATATCAAAAAATGTGTCCATATCAATGTCAGTGCGGCGATGGGTTATGAGGCACAAATTGCTGGTTTACCGGAGCATTTACCGGGCAAAAATTTGTTGTCACCTGCCATTCGTTTATTAAAAAGCCGCTCACAAAAACAAGTGAGTAAGCGACGCAGCTCAATCGTTGAATATCTGCATAAACAAGGCCATACCCTGAAGCTTGTCAACGGTGGCGGTAGCGGCAGTATGGATTTTACCTCAAGCCAACCTGAGGTCAGCGAGATAACGGTTGGTTCGGCGTATTATAAACCGGCCTATTTTGATTATATGGATAGCATGCATGAGTTTCAGCCTGCTGCTGGTTTTGTGCTGCCTGTGACGCGTCAGCCTGAAAAAGGCGTCATCACCTGTCATGGTGGTGGCTTTATTGCGTCGGGTGCGACAGGTGTGGATAAAGCGCCAGTGATACATTATCCCGAATATTTATCATCATTAAGCGATGAAGATTTTGGTGAAGTACAAACGCCAATGGCTCTCTCAAAAAATAGAAAAGGTAGCGATAACCCGCTTATTAGTATCGGTGATGGAGTTTGGTGCCGGCATGCGAAGGCAGGCGAGCTGTGTGAGCATTTTAACGAGCTTATTTGTTATCGACAGTCTTTTCAATCTACAGCAGATGGTTTGGTAAGCGACGGTTTAGTAATCGATGGAACGCTTGCAGAGAAAAGTGAAAAAACAAACAAAGAAGAAAAGCAGCAAATAATGACAACTTACCGAGGAGAGGGCAAATGTTTTCATTAAAGCAGTGGCAAGGAAGTAATGACTGGCAAAACTGGGTAGGATACGAGCGTGCTGCCCCTGAGCAAAAGCTTACGCCTTCATCGGTTGCAGAACTACAAGAGATTGTCAAAAACGCACGGGCGAATAAAAAGCGCGTTAGAGTCACCGGCGCGGCGCATTCTTTTAGTGGCTGCGCAAAACCTGAAGAAATTGCCGTCAGTTTGCATAATATGCGCGGTCTTATCTCGGTCGATAAAGAGGCGAAGCTTGCCACTTTACATGCCGGTACTTATTTATATGAAATTGGCACAGCACTTAAAGAGCATGGTTTGGCGTTAGAAAACATGGGTGATGTACAAGCGCAGACTATTGCTGGTGCTGCCAGTACCGCAACTCATGGCACAGGGATTACTCTGGGTTCTATTGCCAATCAAGTAGTGATGTGGGAGTGGGTTGATGGTAAAGGAGAAGTACATACCCATCATCGCGGCGACCCAAAAACTGACGAGCTGGGTAATGCTTTGCATGCCAGCCTTGGTATGCTCGGTATTTTTACTAAATTAACCCTTAAAGTGGTTGACCTCTATGGACTTAAAGAGTCCAACGAAGTATTAGACTTTGAAGAAGGCTTGGCACGTTTTCATGAAACCGCGCACAGCCATCGTCATCTAGAATGGTTTTTGTTTCCCGGCACCAATAAGATTCAGCAAAAGACGCTGTCGGTAATAGAGCCCAAAGCGATGACGGGTACACAAAAGCTAAAAGACCATTTCGACAGCGTGGTCACTTTGAATGGTGCTTTTTATGTATTGTGTGAGCTGGCTCGTATGAAGCCATTGCTGACCAAAAAAGTGAGTGAAATATCTGCCAGCTCCATTCCTAATACCAAACGTGAAGGCTATAGTTATGAGGTGTTTCCGACACCGCGCGGCGTTAAGTTTAATGAGTCTGAATACTTTATTAAGTTATCTGATTTTGATGAATGTATCTCTGAGGTCAATCATATTTTATTAAAAGACAATAAAGGCTCGCACTTTCCCATCGAAGTGCGCACGCATAAAGGTGAGACTGGCATGCTCAGTCCTACGCAGGGAGAAGATTGCGCGGTATTATCGTTTCATGTCTATAAAGGTATGGACTGTGAGCCACTATTTAAATGGCTGTACGAGTATATGAAAAAATGGCAGGGTCGTCCGCACTGGGGTAAAGTGAATAAATTGAACCATCTCGAGCTGCAAAGCTTATATCCTAAGCTCAATCGCTTTTTAGAAATTCGCCGTGAGTTTGATCCTGATAACGTTTTTATGAATAGCTGGCTTGAGCAAAAGTTTTGTATTGCAAGCGTTTATAAATGAACAAAGTTATAAAATAGTCGAACGCCAATAATCTATTGACAAACAAGCTATTTATAGACTATCTATTTATAGAAACCGGACATAAAAAAACAGCTCTTAAAGAGCTGTTTTTTTATTAAACAATCAGAACTGTCTTACTTAGCGCTTAATAGTTAATAGAGTCATCATGATTGGCTTCCAAACGCATAGCGCGCTGATAGCTATCAATACTGGTCAATTGCAGCGCATATTGCTTGATATGCATATAATCGTCCAACTCGCCACGCTTAGCCAGCATGATTAAGTCAAACGACAGCATAAAATCGGCGCCGCTTAGCTTATTACCAACGATAAACGCTTTGTCTTTAACCTCGTCATTTAAGTAGCCCAGCAATTTGTGCTTTTCTTGACTGATATAACCGCTCAAGAATGCATTATCGCCCACACCTGCTTTAGTGGTAAACAGCTCGAGCAATAGCGGCAACATCAGCGAGCTTTCGGCAAAGTGAATCCACTGCAAGTAATGACCATATTCTACGCTATCGGTAATAGGGCGTAGGCGCTCTGGGGCAAAGCGTTCAATTAACATCTCAATAATTGCCCCTGATTCGGCATAAAGCTCGCCATCCATCTCAATAACCGGAGATTTACCAAGTGGATGAATTGCCTTTAAGCTATCAGGTGCTAGATGCGTTTTGGCATCACGCTGATGGCTAATGAGCTCATAAGGTTGCCCCAACTCCTCTAGTAGCCATAGCGTACGCAGTGAGCGCGATTGATTAAGATGGTGTAAGCGAATCATGATATTAGCCTTTTGGCGGTATTTTTTATATTAAGCGTTAAGTTTAGCAAGTAAGCGTTTAGCAGCTTCTTCTGATGACGCTGGGTTTTGACCGGTAATCAATAGACCGTCTTCAACGACATACGACTCCCAATCTGCGCCTTTTTCGTAGTGACCGCCATTGGCTTTTAAAACGTCTTCTAATAAGAAAGGTACGACGTCAGTGAGCTGTACGCCTTCTTCTTCGGTATTGGTAAAGCCAGTGACTTTTTTACCTTTGACCAAATATTCACCATCTATTTTGACGTTTTTAAGCGCTGCAGGAGCGTGACAAACGAAAGCAACCGGTTTGTCTTGTTTAACAAAGGTTTCGATTAATTCAATAGAGTTTTTATCGACTGCCAAATCCCACAATGGACCATGACCACCCGGATAAAAGACAGAATCAAAGTCTTCAGCTTTTACATCAGCAAGCTTTTTGGTATTGGCAAGACGCTCTTGAGCTTCAGAGTCTTCTTTAAAGCGTTTGGTATCTTTTGTTTGCGCGTCTTCAGTATCGCTACTTGGATCGAGTGGTGGTTGACCACCAGCAGGAGAGGCTAGGGTAATGTTGACGCCAGCATCCAAAAAAGCATAATAAGGAGCGGCAAATTCTTCTAGCCAAAAGCCGGTTTTCTTGCCTGTATCGCCCAATTTATCGTGTGAGGTTAGTACCATTAAGATATTCATAATTGTCCTTATTTATTATTTGTATTGATTGCTAAGTTTTAATACCAAGTTTAGGTGTGTAGCAGCCAGCATAGCTTTAACAATGCTGGCTGCTAATATTATTGATGCATTGATCATTATTTTCAGTAGTTGTCTTAACTTATTATGTTGTTAAGTGGTTATCTGAAGGTAATTGAGTATTCGCTGCAGTCTATTGACTACTGAACATCGGCAACTTTAACCACGGTTTTACCGAAGTTTTTACCCTCTAGCATGTCAAAGAAAGCTTGCGGTGCTTGTGCTAAACCGTCGACGATATGCTCTTTGGTCTTGACTTTACCCGACTCAACCCATTCACCCATGGTTTTCAAGAACTCTGGGAAATGATCGCCGTATTCTTCAAAGATAATAAAGCCTTTGATCGTCAGGCGTTGACTAAGGATAAGACCCATCAGCATACCTAGGCGGTCTTTGCCATCAGGAAGATCAGTTGCGTTATATTGAGAAACCAAGCCACAAACTGGAATACGCGCATGGGCATTTAATAATGGCAATACGCCATCGAGTACCTTGCCACCGACGTTTTCATAATAGATATCGATACCATCTGGGCAAGCATTTTTAAGCTGCTCGGCAAAGTCGTCGGCTTTATGGTCAATACAGACATCAAAGCCCAACTCTTCGACTGCATAGGCACATTTTTCAGCACCGCCTGCGACACCGACAGTACGTAAGCCTAAATGATTACCCACTTGTCCAACCGTTGCGCCCACAGGACCAGTCGCCGCAGCTACTACTAAGGTTTCGCCTTTTTTTGGTTTGCCGATATCGGTCAAACCCATATAACCGGTAAAGCCTGGCATACCGAGGACACCAAGACCATAAGAAGGGTTGGACATGTTCTTATCAAGCTTTAGCACGCCTTCGCCATCACTGACGCTATAATCCTGCCAGCCTGAATTCGACACCACTAAATCACCGACGGCAAATTTATCGATATTAGATTCGATGACTTGTGCGACCGTTCCACCCATCATGACATCGCCAACTTCTAACGGGTCAGCATAGCTTTTTGAAGCACTCATACGTCCGCGCATATAGGGGTCAAGTGACATGTAGACCGTGCGTAGTAGCATTTGATTGTTATTAGGAGTTGGGATGTTGCTGGTGGTCAGCTCAAAATTATCTTTAGTTGGTGCACCATTAGGACGGCTGGCCAGTTTGATTTGACGGTTTTGTGTTTGGTTTTGTTGTGCATTAAAATTATTATCAAGGCTCATGTTAAAGCTCCTTATTCTAGTTATTTATTTTGTAGTTATTGATTTTCTTAAAGTTTTAAAATTCTTGAAGTCAGTAGCCACACCAATATGGATGGCTACCGATTGTTGTAGAAATAGAAAGTTATGACGATAAAAAGTTATAACCATAAATTATTTTGACAATAAATAAATCTGAGAATGAATCGTTATGACGATCAAGCTTTGCTGGTAACAGCGCGTTCTAAAATACGGCGTGATACGTCTAAATCATTTTTACCATGTTCGCCCAATTTCACCATCTTGTGTGCTTCAAGTTGCTTGATAATAGGGTCAATGGCTGACTTATCTAACTCAGCATCTTCTAAGCTAACTGGCAATCCAAGCTCACGGAAGAAGTTCTCAGTATGAACAATAGCAGTTTCGATGATGCTGTCATCGTCTAGATCTGTATCTGTAACGTTCCAAACGTTACGCGCATACTGAAGCAATTTGTCTTTCTTGCTGTCTTTAAGCTCACGCAGCACTGATGGTAATACTATCGTTAGCGTACGAGCATGGTCAATCGCATGTAGTGAGGTCAGCTCATGACCAATCATATGCGTCGTCCAATCTTGCGGTACACCAGTACCAATCAGACCATTCAATGCCATGGTGGCCGTCCACATGATGTTTTTACGCGTTTCTAAATTCTCTGGATCGGCTTTGACCGCTTTACCTTCCTCGATAAGGATTTTTAATAAGCTCTCAGAAAATGCATCTTGAACTTTTGCATTAACAGGATAGGTAAGGTACTGCTCCATGACGTGAACAAAGGCGTCAGCAACACCGTTCATCACTTGGCGCTCAGGTAAAGTTAGGGTCTTGGTAGGGTCTAGAATTGAAAATTTAGGGAAGGCAAGTGGATTACCAAATGGTAGTTTTGCTTGACGTTCGCTATAGTTAATCACGCCGCCAGAGTTCATCTCAGAACCTGTGGCTGGAATGGTCAATACCGCGCCTAAATCAATCGCTGAATCGATATTTTTATAATAACTGGTCAGTGCATCCCATGCTTTTTCACGAGATACCGTGCCATCCGTGCTGCCATCTTCGGTTAATGAAGAGATAAGGGCAACAAACTTACTGCCATCAATGACTGAACCGCCACCAACCGCTAATAAGAAGTCAATATTATGTTCATTGACCATATCAGCGGCTTTTAACAAGGTGGTGAATTCTGGATTGGCTTCAATACCGCCAAACTCAAATACTTCACGGTTGCCATTGGCTGATAGCGCATTTTTAACTTCATCTAAAGTCCCCGTACGCTGCGCTGAACCACCACCATAAGTGATTAACACGCGCGCATCTGTTGGCACGAGCTCTGATAACTGTTTAATTTGACCTTCGCCAAAGACGATACGTACGGGATTGTAATATTGAAAGTTATTCATAATATTCCTAGTTTCTAATGAGAAGTCGTAAGTGGGTTTTAAAAAGTGTGGTTTAAAGACAAGGTTTTAATAAGTGTCTGCAGATTGTTATAGTAAATACGCGTTATAGCGATTATTGCCATCTGTGCGCATTGTACATTAATTAGACCGGTCGTCTAGTATTTTTTTAACTGATTTTACAAAACTATCGTATAACTAAAAATTGTCATTTACTAATTAGCGGTCAACACAGTTACTGATTAAAGACCTAAATAAAGGTTTAGCGACCAAGCTGCGAGGTGGTCATCAGCCATACTTCTGCTAATGGCGTATCGGTTTGACTGATCTTAGCGACCAAACTGGCACCCAACCAAGCAAAGTACCAACGCTTAGCCATACTCTCGGCGGCGATATTATCAGGGTGAGGTATAGAGCCATCTGCCCAACCTGCTTTTATTTGCTCAGCAATCCAGTTGATGGTTTGCTGATAACCCGCGTATAAGGCTTTACGCATGGTTTCTGAGATATCAGCCACTTCGGCACTGAGCTTTACCACCAAACATTTTTCATGGTCGCAGCCGTTTTGCTGGGTGTCATACCAGTTTTGAAAATAGTTATAAATCTTTTGTTGCGCACTAATGTCCTCAGCCGCAATCGACTCTAAGCGCTTTTTATAGTTAGCAAAATAATGCTCGATGATGGCTTCACCAAAGGCTTCTTTTGATGCAAAGTAATGATAAAAGGAGCCTTTGGGCACACTCGCAGTATCGAGTATTTGCTTGATGCCGACAGCGGTGAAGCCTTTTTGCGCAATGAGCTGATAACCTATTGCTAATAGATGCGCTCTGGTATCTGATGGAGCAGTGGTTGTAATGGTGGACATGAAGAGGATGTTCTCCTTAGATCTTTATTTGGTTGTTTAATGGAATGATAGTCAGTTAGATAGAAATTGCTATTTTTAATAATAGTTTTAAACGTTACGTTTTTTCAACAATACGTAGTGATAAATGATTCTTGTTTTTATGATTACTATGTTAGCATTAGACCAATCGTCTAGCAAGTAGCGTTTGTTAAGAAACCTTTTATCAACGTTTAATAGCAAATGCTTATTGCACAATAGACAAGCCGACTATTTATATAACCAAGCTTTTATCTGACTAAATGCTTTTAACTAAATAAATGCTTTTGATTAAATAGCTTTTAAAAACAACCATAAAATATATAAGGATAATTATGTCAACCGATACTAAGAAGACTCAGCAGAGCGCCTATAGCAATTTTCATTTGCAATATATCGCCGGTACTTGGCAAAAAGGTAAAGACGATAGCGTCAACACCGATACCAACCCTTTTAATGGCGAAACCTTGGTAGAGATTCAGCAAGCAACCAATAAACAGCTCGATGAAGCTTTTCAGGCGGCAACCAACGCACAGGCAGAGTGGGCGAAGCAAACGCCAGCCCAGCGTGCAGCGGTCTTATATAATGTCGTCAATACCTTTGATGAGCGTCAAGAAGAAATCGTCGATTGGTTGATAAAAGAGTCGGGCAGTACGCGCATTAAGGCGATGGTAGAGTTCGGTAGTGCGCGTGCGATTACGCTTGAAGCTGCCAGTTTCCCTAACCGTGTGCATGGTGAAATTCGTCCTTCTAATACGCCGGGTAAAGAGAACTTTATTTATCGTGAACCGATGGGCGTGATTGCAGTGATTAGCCCATGGAACTTTCCCCTACATTTAACCCAGCGTTCTATCGCGCCTGCGTTAGCCTTGGGTAATGCTGTGGTACTTAAGCCTGCCAGTGATACGCCGATTACCGGCGGTCTGCTATTAGCAAAAATATTTGAAGAGGCGGGTCTGCCGAAAGGCTTGCTGAGCGTGGTAGTTGGTGCGGGCAGCGAGATAGGCGATGCGATTGTCACCCACGATATTCCAAGCTTGGTGTCATTTACCGGTTCAACTTCAGTCGGTAAGCGTATCGGCGAGCTTGCTAATGGTGGCGATTATATCAAGCAAGTGGCGCTTGAGCTTGGTGGTAATAGCCCGTTTGTGGTGCTAAAAGATGCTGATGTTGAGCAAGCTGTGAAGGCGGCTGCCTTTGGTAAATTCCTCCACCAAGGTCAAATCTGTATTGCTATCAATCGCATCATTGTCGAAGATAAGATTTATGATGATTTCGTTGAGCGTTTCCTCGCCCATGTAAAAACCCTAAACGTGGGTGATCCTAGCAAGGCGGATACCGCGGTTGGTCCTATTATTAATAAAAAACAAGTCGAATCGCTGCAAGAAAAAATCGCCAAAGCGCAGGAAGAGGGCGCTAAGATGATATTAAGTGGTGAGATTAAAGGTCAAGTCGTGCCACCGCATATCTTTAGTGAAGTGACGCGTGAGATGGATTTGTCACGTAACGAAGTGTTTGGCCCCTTGGTTGGTATCATTCGTGCCAAAGATGAAGACGATGCGCTATCGATTGCCAATGACTCTATGTATGGTTTATCGAGTGCGGTCTTTACCCAAGATATGGCAAAAGGTTTGCGTTTTGCGCGTGGTATCAAAGCGGGCATGACCCATATCAATGACATCTCAGTCAATGATGAAAGTAATGCACCATTTGGCGGGGAGAAAAACTCTGGTATCGGGCGCTTTAATGGCGAGTGGATATTAGAAGAATTTACCACTTTGCATTGGATTTCGGTGCAGCATGAGCCACGTGAATATCCTTTTTAAATACTCAGTTTTAAATAACCCATTCTAAATAATTTAGATTGAATTTTTAGTATCAAAAAAGACTGCCTTTGGGTGGTCTTTTTATTTGTATACGATAACGAAAGATATCTAGAGGCTATTTTTAAGGCTATTAAAAATCAAAGTCATATTAGATGACATGGCTTACTCTTAAAAGCGTTACTATTATTAATAATATCGCGCATATCGTTATTAAGAACCAGGTCGTTTTAGCCCAGTTTTGCATAATCCCATTACTCCGATATATTCGTTATTATGAATATAATATATAACAATATAAATAAGTCAAACTTTTTAGAGCGTAATGGAGATTTCAATGTATTGTGGTCAGTTTTGGGAATAATAGATTATCGCTCTTAATATAAATGAAAAGACCGCTATATGGCGGCCTTTTAAAAAATTTTAAACATAATTATTTAAGATGAAAACCTAATAAACCCTGTATCTCTTCAATAGTCATGTGCCTAACGAGCGCTTGTTCTTCTACCGTCAGGCGATTGGTATGCTCTTTAATCATTGTATGGATACTACGCGCGACCTCTGATGTCGTAGCATAATACATCTGCGGCTGTTGTTCAGTCAGTAGGGTCAAAAATCTATTAACGATTTTACGTTTTTCAATCGGTGCATGCGCTTCTGTCATGATAATCTCCTAAAGGTGAACCATTTATGTAGTCAAATTGGCTGTGGTCACTATTTATAATGCTAACAGTAATGGCAAATATCAAGGTATGAGCTACTTTAGCGCTTAGTTTGTAGAGTTTAGCGTTTGATTTCATACTGCTGTAAATTAGCCAATGTAAGTTATTTGCTACCAGTTATTTGATACCAGTTTTTTAGTACAAGTGATAGAATATAGATTAATATAATATGAGTTATCCAGTTTAGCGCGTTATATAAAGCAAAGTTGTATGCAATAAGTGCGTTAATGAATCATAGCAGTAATATAGTTTTAGTTGTATTATATATAACATTCATTTAAAATGTATCTTATGACGTATCTTCTAACTTTTACTATAAGAAGTTTGCTATGCAATCGATTAATTTACCTACTAAGCCGCCAAGCTCGCCGCATCCTATACTCAATTTGAGCTTTCGGATATTTTTTAGCGCAGCAGCATTGTTAGCCATTATAACAATGACACTGTGGGCCTTTGTGTTTACCGGGCATACAGATATCGATGCGCAAACATTGAATCCGTTATATTGGCATGGTCATGAAATGATATATGGCTACGCATTGGCAGTTGTGGCGGGCTTTTTATTGACTGCAGTGAAGACCTGGACAGGCGTTATGATGCCGTATGGTTATAAGCTGCTCGGTATTTTTATGTGTTGGTTGCTGGCCCGTCTGGGCTGGGTGGCATTTGGCTTGGGTATCACGGTTGCTGGCAATGGGGCGGCGTTACTATATGCGGCTGCGGTATTTGATTTATTGTTTGTCGGCTCGATGGCGTTCGTAATTTTTCGGGCTGTGCTGCAAGTTAAACAATATAAGCAGATGGGTATTTTAGCCAAGCTTGCGCTCCTAACACTAGGTAATGCTTTGTGCTATTGGGGCATTATCAGCGCCAACATGAATCTAACCAAGTTAGGGGTGTATTTAGGCTTCTATATCATTATCGGCTTGGTATTGACCATTGGTCGCCGCGTGGTGCCGTTCTTTATCGAGCGTGGTCTGAGTATTGCAAACGCTAAAGGCGAAACAGAAGCAGTAACGGTACGTAATAATAAAGCACAAGATATCGCAAGCTTATTGTTCTTTTTCGCTTTCTTCCTCGTTGATTTGTTTTATCCCAATAAATACTTGCTGACCATCAGTGCACTTGGGGTGGCGGTGGTCAACATTGTACGCTTGGTAGGCTGGTACCATCACGGCATTTGGCAAAAACCGCTGCTATGGTCGTTATATATCGCGTTTTTAGGGATGTGTGTGAGTTTTGTGCTGTACGCATTGCAGCCATGGCTCGGCTACAGTCACAGTATCGCCGTCCATGGATTATCAATCTCTGGCGTGGGCATGATGACCGTAGCAATGATGGCGCGGGTATCGCTCGGTCATACGGGACGTAGTATACATCAACCGCCTAAAATCGTTAATGTCATGTTTGCGCTTATGGTACTGACGTTTGTCAGTCGGGTATTTTTGCCCTTGGTTGATATAAGTCATTATTTATTATGGATCATGGTTGCACAAGGTGCTTGGATCGCTTGTTTTGCGCTATTTTGCATCAGTTATTTACCGATGCTGGCACGGCAACGACCAGACGGCTTGTTTGGGTGATAATGTCTTAGTAATCTTAAAATGCAATTTATGAAAAAATAAAATTTACTTAACAATCGATGTGGTATATAAAGTATTATTTAAGAGATAGAATGTAAGTTAAACATCGACATTAATAATCGGAGCGCTTAATATGCGACTGACAAACTATAGTGATTATGCGCTGCGCTCATTAATATATTTGGCGATTAAGCCTGAGCCGCATCTATTGGCAAATATCAGTGACATTGCCAATAGCTACAATATTTCCAGAAGTCATTTAACCAAAATTATTCACCAGCTCGGTCAGCTTGGTTACATAGATAGCGTACGCGGTAAAAATGGTGGCATCCGCTTAGCTTGTCCGCCAAAAGATATCAATTTAGGCGTATTAATTAAGCAAATTGAGCCAGATTTTAATTTGGTTGAGTGTTTTTCGACCGATTTATTAATAACCGCTGAGCCTGATAAGAATAGCAGTGCTAATAGTGCGGTTATTAGTGATGACGACATAGGGGCTGCCAAAGATTTATCTTTGACGCTTATCGATGAAGAGGCAAGTACGGTGGTCAAATCGGGCTGTATCATTAGCCCTGTCTGTCAGCTTAAACAAGTATTCTTTGAAGCATTGACCGCTTTTATTAACGTCCTTGAGCGCTATACTTTGGCCGATATTATCAGTAATGAAGCAGAGCTTGCGGAGTTGTTATTTTATAGAAATAGCTTAAATAGCTTTGTAAAATAAAAGCTTTATATATAAAGTTACTAAAAAAGGCTGCCCCACTAGTAACAGTGTCGGCAGCCTTTTTTACTATCAATTTTTAAATTATTCAATTCAAGCAGCTAAGCGTTTTCAAGCTTAGGACGTGCTTTATCGATGGCTTTTAATAAAGCGTTTTCAAACTCGCCCTCTTTAAACTTAACCAAATAAGAATGCGCCGCGCAAAAGTTTCGTACCTCGCGCCATTCATGTGCCAAATTGGTCGCCCAATCACAATATTGCTTGCCAGCATCAGGCTCATCTTTAAGCGCTTTTTTGGTCGTTGGGTGCAACAAAAGCTCCGGTAATACAGCTTCTAGTAGTTTGGTTGGTGGGCTCATAAAGGTGTCATCGACGTGCAGGCTTTTACTGGCAGGATGAAATACCAACAGCGAGCCTGCGTGAATCATCTCATTAGGCGAGATATAGTGAATACCCTCCGATATAGAAAACTTCAGCTCAGAGTAACGCTCGGCGACCGCATCGCTTTCGACTAAATCTTCTGCCCATTGAACTTCAGGGATTTTTTTATGATGACGGCGACTGCCATAAAATATCGCTTGCGGGAAGTCTTTTGCCATTTGCGCGCAGTGTATCGTATGAAAGGGATGGACATTGAGTACTGCCTCGACATCTTGCCCATTATTGGTTAAGGCCATTATCTCATCGCGTACGTCGCCAGTGAGCTCGTAGCTGTCCAAAAACACAAAGCGCCCTGAGGCTAATTTTATAAGTGAGCATTGGGTGCCTATATTAATGACGCCACCTAAGCGAAACGTGCCGCGAATATTCCAAAACCCTGCACCCAAATCATGTATTTTATCGGTCATTGATATTTTCCTTAATCGTTATTTTCTGAGTTTTTTCATTGTTGGTAATACCAACTAATTATGCATACTTTCTGATTATGATTTTTTAAGGTCGTAAAGTCTGTAAGGAAATAGATATCAGCCATATAGATGTGTAAATATTAAAAGCTCTGCTATATGGTCAGTTTGATAGAAAAGGGGTCGTTCAAAATAGCGTTCTGCTGAGATAACTTCTTCTTCCTTCCTTCTGTCCTTGCTTGCTGTGTGCTTCATACTCCAGTGGCTGCGCAAAATTTATCCCAGCCGTGCTGTATTCTTTTTAGCTTAAATTGACTATATACAATTCTTATAATCGTAGGCTGATATGCGAGGGCTGCTGCCATAATTTTCATTGTTGCATAAGAATTTATCGAAGCGCATATCACCATTAATGTAACGATGCATCCAAGCAATACCTGGTTTACTTAGTAATATCTCGTTAAAGCGATAACTTGGACAAAAGTGGCTGCCGTTTTTTATCTCAATCTTCATTTTTGGCCCAGCAGCAGTATTATAAAAAGGACTGCTATACTTCTTATTGGAAGCAATACGGTCGTTCTGGCAGGTGATAAATAAAGCGGGCGTGTCCATAGTGCCATAGTCTTTATCATGATAGGGCGTTTGCGGAATAATGGCGCGGACGTCACTGCGCTTGGTCGCTAACTGCAGCGCGCCACCACCGCCCATTGACCAACCGATAGCGCCCAAACGAGTGCTATCTATTTGCGCACCCACCGTACTGTCGCTAAGCATATGGTCGAGGGCGGTACTTAGTTGGGTCGCTCGGCTATCTGGGTCATCATAAATAGAGTTGGTATCGATAGTAATCACCACAAAGCCCCAAGATGCGAGACGCGGGCCCCACCATTTAATAGACGCTTCGTAAGACACATAACCAGGAATGACTGCGATGCCGCCTAACAGACCACAGTCACCAGCATTGGTTGGATAATGAATGGTTCCGCCACCAAAGCCATTTGCCAGCTGCCGAAGAACGGGTTTACTAGCCACAGTAAAAGGACCGTTATCACGCTTAGCTGACAGTTCAGCTGCAGTAATGACACTGTCAGAGATGCATTTTGATGTAGTGGTTGAGGCTTCTTTGGTCGATAGGGTGACGGTTGACAGCTCTTTGATTGTTAGCTTTTCAATTGGGACTATTTGTTCTGTTGTGACCGCTGCCACATTCATAGAAAAAATCAGTGTGCCTGTAGCAGTAATTAATCTTAAATAAAAAGGGGTGTTTAACATGATAAATGGTCTGTTATATGAGGTTTTCTTTTATAACCTATGTTGTTTTAGGGCTTAAGTTGGTCTGTGGTTTATGCTCTACAGTCGATAAAGTAGAAATCTCAATTAGATACGTCAAGGTAAAACAATAATAGGCAGTAATCTGTTAGCTGTCAAAAATATCAGTTACCTCTAGAGTTTTAAACCTAGCATAGCTTTTTAGTTATAAGCGCTTTAATCATAAGTACTTTAACAATAACTGGTTTCATAAAAGGCATTGCGAATAACACACCGAAACCTGAGTCTGGTATTTGGTGTGATAAAATCATCAATCACGCATCGTTTTACGGTAAGCCATGTGCTCTATTATTGCGATATCAAATGCTATCGCTCCATTTCTATCACCCATGCCCTATATAGCTTCAGCTAAAAAAAGGTGTCCAATATAGTCAGTGCTACTTTGAATAATAATATAAATAACAGTATAGATAACAACATCAATATTAACGGCAATGGCGAAGATAACAGCTACATCAGCCGCCGTATGCAAGCACCCAATAAGCCAGTGCCATTTGATGCCCCTTCTTGGGTACTGAAGCTGACGATTGGCTTGATTGGGATGTTTGCTTTTTTGCAGGTGTATTCTATTCAGGCTATTTTGCCGGTATTGATGGTGGATTTTTCGGCAACTGAGGTGCAGGCAGGTATGATCGTCGGTGCCACTATATTGGCGATTGCGATTATGTCGCCATTTTTGGGCATGCTTTCGGATGCCGTGGGGCGCAAATCATTTATCGTGGGGGCGTTATTGTTTTTAGCGATACCCACTGCGTTAATTGCCCAAAGCCCAGATATTGGTTGGATGGGCATGTGGCGGTTTATGCAGGGATTGTCTGTACCAGGTATTACGGTGGTGACGATTGCTTATATCGGTGAAGAGTTTGAGGGACGTGCGGTCACTGAGCTGATGTCGTTTTATGTATCAGGTTCGGTACTTGGCGGCTTTATGGGGCGTTTTTTACTTGGGCACTTGCATGAGCTGATTGGTTGGCGTGCCGGATACTATGTGATGGCAGCGATGACACTTATCGGGGCGCTATGGGTGGGTAAAATGCTACCAGCATCACGGCATTTTGTCGCCAATCCCAATTTTCGTTCAGCCATGCAGACGCTTGGTGAGCATTTAGTCAACCGCTATGTCGTCACGTCCTGCTTACTCGGTGCTTGCGTGTTGTTCTCGTTGGTAGGCTGTTTTACCTTTATTAATTTGCATCTTGCAGGCACGCCTTATGCATTAAGCACAGGTGCGCTTGCCAATATTTTTGCCGTGTATTTAATTGGCGTTATTATTACGCCATTGTCGACGACGTTGCTCCGCCGCTTTGGTTCGGCGCGTACAGTTCGGGTAGCGGTTATTATATCGATGCTTGGCGTGCTCTTAACGCTAGTGACACCGCTTTGGGGGATAGTGATAGGGCTTGCTGTCATGTCCACCGGCGTCTTTATTACCCAAGCTGCTACCATCAGCTATATCGCAGTCAATGTCAAAAAAGGACGCTCATTGGCGTCGGGCTTATATTATATGGGCTATTACGCAGGCGGTACGATGGGTGCATGGCTATGCGGTATCGCTTATACGCGTGGGCAATGGTCGCTGACCGTTTGGTTATTATTGTTTGTGCAAGTGCTGGCATTATTGGTCGCCAGTATTGGGATGATTAAAACAAACCCTCGTACGAATTAAGAGGATTTTTTCTAACCTTTGATACCACGTTTTTTAACTTAACTCTACATCGTCATACCATAACTTGCCATAACACAATAACCTAAGTATTTAAATGTTTATCAAAGAACTTATAGTCGTAAGATACTTACGCAAGCACGCTTTACATGCCTTAAGTTTTTTCTTACTATCAATGGAGCTTATCAAGCATGATGATAAGCGTTGCCATCAGTTATAGCAGCGTGTATACCGATGATAATAGTTAGCGATGTGATAAAAATGCCCTCTTTTCTAAAACATGTTAAAGGTAATTTAAAATAATTAAACCATCCACAAGGAAGTTAAATCTATGTCAAATATTTATCATAGTGCGCCGTCAGCCTACGATTATCCGTTAATTATTAAGCAACTATTAAACCGTGCCAAAACGGTGTCGCTAGAGCAAGAAATCGTTTATGCCGATAAAAAGCGCTTCACTTATAAAGAGTTGTTTGGGCGTATCAATCGCTTAGCCAATGTCTTGGCAAGTTTGAATCTTGATGCCGGTGATGTGATTGCGGTCATGGATTGGGACAGTCATCGCTACTTAGAATCGTATTTTGCCATACCAATGTCAGAGTATATCCTGCAAACCGTTAATATCCGTCTGTCGCCCGAAAAAATTCTCTATACCATCAATCATGCTAAGCCTAAAGTACTACTACTCAATTCTGAATTTGCGCCATTGGTGAAAGATTATCAGTTTGAAAACTCCAGCATTGAGCATATTATTTGGCTCGATGACAATGGGGTATCTTACGAAGGCGTCTTCGGTGGTAACCAAAACCGCGTTACAGGTGAGTATGAGGCATTGTTAGAGGCGGCCAATAGCGAATTTGATTTCCCAGATTTTGATGAAAACACCATTGCTACTACTTTTTATACTTCAGGCACGACCGGCGATCCAAAAGGTGTGTTCTTTAGCCATCGCCAATTGGTATTACATACCCTCACAGAGGCGGCGACATTGGGTATGCTGCCCAACAAGCAAGGCGTCAGTTACGGCGATGTTTATATGCCAATGACGCCGATGTTCCACGTTCATGCATGGGGCTTCCCTTTTACAGCCACTATGGTAGGGCTAAAGCAGGTCTATCCAGGTCGCTATGCGCCCGATGTGTTGATGGATTTGATTATCAATGAAAAGGTCAGTATCACCCATTGCGTACCAACTATTTTGCAAATGGTACTTAAAGAAGCGCAAGATCGCGAGGCCAGTTTTAATGGTCTAAAAATGATTATCGGTGGTTCTAAACTGACTGAAGGGTTAGCAAAAGCAGCGTTGGCGCAAGGTATTGAAGTTTATACTGGCTATGGTATGTCAGAGACGGCACCCCTTATTAGCTTGACAGAATTTAGTCTCGATGAGCCTGAGATGTCTGAAGAAGAAGATATTGCTCGCCGTTGTATGACTGGTAAGCCGGTGCTGATGGTCGATGCTCAAATATGGAATACCAACAATGAATCGGTTGGTACCGGTAAAGATCATACGGGCGAGTTGGTGCTGCGTGCCCCTTGGCTAACGCAGAGCTATCTAAAGAATGACGATGCGGGTAAAGAGCTGTGGGAAAATGGCTATATGCATACCCAAGATATCGCCTACATCCAACCTGATGGTTATATCAAAATCACCGATCGTCTAAAAGATGTCATCAAGTCAGGTGGCGAGTGGATATCATCATTAGAAATTGAGACGATTTTATCCTTGCATCCAGCGGTGGCTGATGTGTCAGTGATTGGCGTACGTGATAAGCAGTGGGGCGAGCGTCCGCTAGCCTTGATTGTGCTCAAACCTGCTTGCCAAGATACCAGCGCTGATGACATCAAAGCGATTGCTGAGCAGGCAGTAGAGCGCGGTATTATTCCTAAATATGGTGTGCCTAGTCAGTTTAAGTTTGTCGATGAGCTACCTAAAACCTCTGTTGGTAAACATGACAAAAAAGTTATGCGTGAGATGTATGGTAATCAGACTGAGGTGTAATGGTTTAGGGAGTGGTCGGCTTTTAAACATACTTACGCCTAGCAAAATATCGAATGGCTTACGTTCTTAATAGTTGACCTTTATCGTTCGCTCTGCTACATTTTAAACCGATACATAACGTATCGGTTTTTTAGTTCTGGCCGGGATAGCCAGTCTTATATTATGATATTATCGGATACATATATCGCATCACCCATCATTTATGCTAAGGACAGCTATTATGAGCGAGCAAACCGCCACTGCAGTGACCAACCAAACTTCAACCCAGACCTCTCAAGCGCCAACTAACAATCAAACCTTTGCTGATATTTATCGCTCCTCTATTGAAAATAAAGCGCAGTTTTGGGCAGAGCAAGCTAAGCGTATTTATTGGCATAAAGAGCCTGAGCAAATTCTTGATGACAGCAATTTGCCGTTTGCCAAATGGTACGTCGGCGGTGAAACCAATCTCTGCTATAACTGTGTCGATCGTCACCTTGAAGAACGCGCAGAGCAGGATGCTTTTATCTGGCTCTCATCTGAGATTAATCAAGAATTAATAGAAACCTTCCCCGCTGTGGTTAATGCGTTTAAAGATTTGGGCAATAACGTTGAGTTTTATACTGACTATACCAAGCGTCGCCTGACTTACAACGATCTTTATAAAGAAGTCAATTATTTCGCAGATGTACTACAGCGTCACGGTATTAAGCAAGGCGATCGCGTCATTATCTATATGCCGATGATACTAGAAGCCGCTTACGCGATGTTAGCCTGCGCTCGTATTGGTGCGGTGCATTCAGTGGTGTTTGGTGGCTTTGCCGCGCATAATCTGGCTATTCGTATGGATGATGCCGAAGCAAAAATGGTTATCACTGTCGATGCAGGTCTGCGAGGCGGTAAAGTTATTAATTATAAGAGCCTCGTCAATCAAGGCGTCGAGCAAGCAACAGTCAAGCCAGAGCATGTATTAGTCGTTAATCGCGGTGTGTTGCCGTTTGAGAAAAAAGCTATTGATGTGGATTATGCAACCCAGCGCCGCATCAGCTGTGAAGCCAGTGCTATTGTCGAACCAGTTTGGTTAGAATCTAACACGCCCTCTTATTTGCTTTATACCTCAGGTACCACTGGTACGCCAAAAGGCGTGCAACGCGATACCGGCGGTCATGCAGTGGCACTGACGACGTCGATGGATTATATCTACGATGGCAAGGCGGGCGAGACGTTTTGGGCAATATCAGATATCGGCTGGGCCGTTGGGCATTCTTATACCATTTATGCACCATTGCTCGCTGGCATGACCAGTATCATGTATGAAGGCTTACCGCATCGCCCAAATCCAGGTATCTGGTGGCGCATTGTCGAAGCCAATAAAGTGAATATCTTATTCACCGCACCGACCGGTGTACGTATGCTCAAAAAACAAGATGAGACTTGGATGACGCGCTATGATGTTTCAAGCGTCAAGTCGTTCTTTTTAGCAGGTGAGCCACTTGATGAGTCAACGGCCAATTGGCTGACTAAACATTTAGGGGTGCCAATTTTAGATCATTACTGGCAGACAGAATCGGGTTGGCCGATTCTAAGTAATACGCCCAAGTTTAATCATAAACCGCACAAACAAGGCTCACCGGGATATCCCATGTATGGCTATGATACGCATGTCATTAATGAAGAAACAGGCGAGCCTTGTGCTGCAGGTGAAAAAGGTCTGCTAGCGATTCGTGCACCACTGCCGCCCGGTTGTCTCACCACAGTATGGCGTAATGACGAGCGCTTTATTAGCAGTTATTTTGGTTTATTTGACGGCAAGCAATACTCGACCTCAGACTATGCCGTGACTGACAAAGACGGTTATTTTTATATATTAGGACGTACCGATGATGTGATTAACGTTGCCGGTCATCGTATTGGGACGCAAGAGATTGAAGAGGCGATCAGTACCCATCCAGAAATGGCGGAGTGTGCGGTCGTCGGTATCCAAGATGAGTTAAAAGGCGAATTGCCCATCGCCTTCTGTGTGCTCAAAGATCACGAGCAAGTGGCAACGACAGAAAACCGCTTCCGCATTGAGCAGCAGGTCATTGGTGCAGTGGTCAAATCCCTTGGCGGTATTGCAAGGCCAGCGGCGATTTATTTCCCGCAAGCATTACCAAAGACGCGTTCTGGTAAAATCTTACGCCGTGCTATTCGTGCTTTAGCAGAAGGTAATGAGACAGGTGATATGTCTACACTGGATAATCCAACAGCGATTGAGGCCATTAAACAGTCTATGAAAGATTACTAAGCACATTTTTAGCTATATTTTAAAATAGCCTTTATCTAAAAAAGCTCATGAATCGTCATGGGCTTTTTTATTGTCGCCAATAATTTACTGGTAATGATAAAGAAATCGGACATTAACATTAACTTTGCTAAAAGCAACATAAAGAGCTTGACCCTAAAATTGTTTTATTGTTATAGTCAATAACGATACAAAATAAATCATTTTAAAATTATATTTGATTGCTAAAAACTTATTATTTTTAACATCTTTTACGCACACGAAGACACCGTCACACGGCAGTCCGGTAAACAAGATAAGGAAATCTTATGCACCACGTTCAGCAGCTCATCAATGGTCAATTTGTTGATTCTAATACTAGCGAATGGATTGATATTACCGATCCTGCCACGCAGGAAGTCATCGCTAAAGTTCCGCAAACCACCGATGATGAGATTAACCAAGCAGTCGCGGCCGCTCAAACGGCTTTTCAAACTTGGCGAAAAACGCCAATTACCACCCGCGCCCGTATCTTCTTAAGGTATCAAGCATTGATACGTGAACATATGGACGAGCTGGCAGAAATCTTAACGGCCGAGCAAGGCAAAACGATTGCTGATGCGCGCGGTGATGTATTTCGTGGCTTAGAAGTGGTTGAGCATGCCGCTGGTATTGCTAACTTGCAGATTGGTGATTTCGTTGAAAACGTCGCCTCAGGCGTTGATACTTACAGCATTTGGCAGCCACTTGGCGTCTGCGCAGGCATTACACCGTTTAACTTTCCAGCGATGATTCCGTTATGGATGTTCCCAATGGCGATTGCCACGGGCAACACCTTTATCCTTAAGCCTTCTGAACAAGATCCTATGGTCACTATGCGTTTGGTTGAGCTAGCCGTTGAAGCGGGTGTGCCTGAAGGCGTACTAAACGTGGTTCATGGTGGCAAGGCGACGGTTGATGCTATTTGTGATCACCCAGACATCAAAGCGGTTTCATTTGTTGGCTCTACCAATGTCGGTAAACACGTCTATGAGCGTGCTAGTAAATCGGGCAAACGTGCTCAGTGTATGATGGGCGCAAAAAATCACGGTGTTATCCTGCCAGATGCCAATAAAGAGCAAACGCTTAATCAGCTAGCGGGTGCTGCCTTTGGTGCTGCTGGGCAACGTTGTATGGCGCTGTCAGTCGTGGTACTAGTAGGTGCAGCAGGTGAGTGGATTGATGATATCAAAGCCAAATCTGAAGGCTTGGTTGTATCAGCGGGTAAGCATGATAAAGATTTAGGTCCGCTGATTTCTCCTGCGGCAAAAGCCCGCGTCGAGCATTTGATTGGTACTGGTGTAGAAGAAGGGGCTAGTTTGATTCTTGATGGTCGCGGTATTACGGTTGAAGGTTATGAGAAGGGCAACTTTGTAGGACCTACTATCTTTGATAACGTCACTGCGGATATGCAAATTTATAAAGAAGAAATCTTTGGACCTGTACTGTGTATCATGCGTGCAGCCGACCTTGATGAAGCGATTGAGCTGCTAAATGCCAATCCACATGGTAATGGTACCGCTATCTTTACCCAGTCAGGGGCTGCTGCGCATAAGTTCCAACAGGATGTGCAAGTGGGTCAAATCGGTATTAACTTGCCAATTCCTGTGCCACTACCAATGTTCTCATTCTCAGGCTCGCGTGCTAGTAAACTTGGTGATCTCGGTCCTTATGGTAAGCAGGCTGTGCAATTCTATACTCAAACCAAGACCGTTACAGCGCGCTGGTTTGATGATGAGGCGAGCCGCGGGGTTAATACCACTATTTCAATTTAATCATTAATTCACTATATTAGCGGTGTAACGTCCATCTTGTTTACTATAGTTTTTTAAACATTAATGCATGATTTTGTGATTTTCGTTATGCCGCTGCTATTATGAGTGACATTCATAAGTGGCATTATAGAAGTGACTTTAAATTGATACTTTACTAAACTCTCTCCACCATATTTGCTTTTTTAAGCACAAGGATGACCCTATGGATTTTTCACTGACCGAAGATCAAATTGCCTTTCGCCAAACTGCCAGACAGTTTGCCCAAAGAGAGCTAAGGCCCAATGCGGCTGAATGGGATCGCACCTCGCATTTCCCAGTCGATGTGATTAAAAAATCAGGCGAACTTGGCTTTTTGGGGCTATATACCAATCCAGAATATGATGGTTTGGGATTGCCACGCTTAGACTCTGCCATGGTTTTTGAAGAACTGGCATGGGGTGATACGGCGGTTGCTGCCTATATGAGTATTCATAATATGGCGGGCTGGATGATCGGTGAGTACGGTAGTGATGCTTTGTGTAAGAAGTATTTGCCCAATATGGTCAGCGGTGAGTGGCTTGGTAGCTACTGCTTAACTGAGCCGAACGCCGGTTCTGATGCCGCATCGTTACGTACCAAAGCTGATAAGCAAGGCGACCATTACGTACTCAATGGGGAAAAAACCTTTATTTCAGGCGCAGGCTCGACCGATGTCTTAGTAGTGATGGCTCGCACAGGTGGTACAGGGCCAAAAGGCATTTCAGCTTTTTTAGTAGACGCTGATAGCGCCGGTATCGAGTATGGGAAAAATGAGCATAAAATGGGCTGGAAGGCGCAGCCAACGCGCACCATCAGCTTTAAAGACGTCAAAGTGCCAGTAGAGAATTTAATCGGCGATGAAGGCCAAGGTTTTCGTATCGCTATGAAAGGTTTAGATGGCGGTCGTATTAATATCGGTATCTGTGCAGTGGGTACCGCGCAGTCTGCACTAGAAACAGCAACCAATTACGTGCAAGAACGCAGCCAATTTGGTAGGCCGATTGCCAGCCTACAATCAGTACAGTTTAAACTGGCTGATATGCTCACTCAAACCATTACCGCACGGCAAATGCTGTATTTAGCGGCTAATAAAGTCGATAACAATGACGGGCAAGCATCTACCTACTGTGCTATGGCCAAGCGTCTTTCTACAGATCTTTGTTTTGATGTTGCTAACGAAGCCCTGCAATTACATGGTGGCTATGGCTATCTAAATGAGTATCCGCTTGAGCGCCATGTGCGAGATTTGCGTGTCCATCAGATTTTGGAAGGCACCAATGAGATTATGCGCGTGATAGTCTCGCGTCAGCTGCTACAAGATGATGCGTTAAGCCAATTACGCTAACCTGTTTTTATGAATAAAATGATTTTATGATAAGGATGTTTGATCATGACGGATTATACCAATCTTCAATTATCGATTGACGGTCATACTGCTACCGTGACATTGAACAACCCACCAGCTCATACATGGACGATGGAAAGTCTACCAGCGCTCAAGCAGCTGGTTTCTGACCTCAATGCGAATGATGATGTTTATGCCTTAATTATTCATGGCGATGGTGAGAAGTTCTTTTCAGCTGGTGCAGATTTAAATAATTTTGCAGATGGTGATAAAGGTCGTGCCATCAGCATGGCTATCGCTTTTGGTGAAGCGTTTGAAGCGCTATCAGCCTATCGCAGCGTTAGCATCGCGGTCATCAACGGTTATGCGATGGGTGGTGGACTTGAGTGCGCGCTGGCCTGTGATATCCGTATCGCAGAAGCGCATGCACAGATGGCATTGCCCGAGACAGGCGTTGGCTTATTGCCGTGCGCTGGTGGCACACAAAACCTGACTATGTTGGTTGGCGAAGGCTGGGCAAAGCGCATGATATTATGCGGTGAGCGCGTCGATGCTGATACCGCATTACGCATTGGTTTAGTCGAAGAAGTCACGGTAAAAGGTGGTGGTTTATTAGCGGCGCAAGCATTGGCGCAAAAAGTCGCTAAGCAATCACCTGTTGCCGTCAGTTGTTCTAAACAGCTTATCCAAGCGGCGAGAAACACCCCACCTGCCCAAAACCTTATCCATGAGCGCGAAGCTTTTGTTAAGTTATTCGACACCAAAGATCAGCGCGAAGGCGTGCAAGCATTCTTAGAAAAGCGCAAACCCACTTGGCAAAATAAATAGCCCGTAGGCATGTCTTAATATTTACTTTACTCATTTTAATTTTGGTAGGTCTCTTTTATGACAGCAGTAACAGAAAACAAAGAACAAGAAGCACCGGTATTGTTTAATACTGAGCCGACAGATTGTGGTCATTTAATTGGGATAATGACGTTAAACACGCCCAAATCTCTAAATGCCCTCAGCGTTGAGATGTGTCAGTTATTAGCCGAGCAGCTAGAGCAGTGGCAACGTGACGATCAGATAGTGGCATTGGTATTAAAAGGGGCGGGCGATAAGGCGTTTTGTGCTGGCGGTGATATCCGTAAGCTCTATGACAGTATGTCAGAGACAGCACCACTGCCAAACCCTTATGCGACAGAGTTCTTTGGTAGTGAGTACAACCTTTATCGACAGATGCACTTTTACCCTAAGCCGCTTATCCTGTGGGGTGATGGCATTATTATGGGTGGCGGTATGGGCTTGATGGCAGGTTGTAGTCATCGTCTGGTCACTGAGCGCACCCGTTTTGCGATGCCTGAGATTACCATTGGACTGTTCCCTGATGCCTCTGGCAGTTGGTTTTTGCAGCGTATGCCAGCTAAAACAGGTTTGTTCTTAGGGCTAACGGGTGCGATGTGTAATGGCAATGATGCCCTATTGGCCAATCTGGCAGAGTATGCCGTCGCCAGTGATGATTATGATGCCATCATCCAACGCCTAAAGCAGAGCGATTGGCAAGCCACAGCTGGTAGCACAGATCAATATCATAACAATATCGCCCATAGTATCGTGAGCCGCGCACTGGCAGCGCAACCAGTTGCTAAATTGCCTGCTAGTAAGCTTGCACAGCATTGGAGTGCTATCCAGCAGCTGATGAACAGCGGTGGCTTGGGAGATATTGATGCACTCCTACAAAGCGACGAAGCGCTTACACAACTTGATGCAGATTTTGCTGCCGACAGTTGGACGCAGCGAGCCGTAGCAACCTATCGACATGGCTGCCCAGTGACTGCAGCGCTGACCTATGCGCTTTATCATAAAGTCACTGACTTATCGCTAGAGCAAGTGCTGTATTTAGAGGCTAACGTAGCCGTACATTGTGCGGCCAATCCTGACTTTAAAGAAGGCGTACGTGCGCTACTGATTGATAAAGACCGTAATCCACAATGGTCGCGTTCACTAGCAGACTGTCTCAGCACCGAAGGGCAAGCATACATTCATCAGCATTTTGTGAATCCTTATGCTAAAGGTGAGCATCCCTTAGATAATTGGTTGGGTGACGAAGCGTTAGGTAGCCAGCTTGTGCGCTAAAGGCTTGTATGCTCATTATAAAAATCAGGTATAAATTAAGAAACGTAAGACTCTATGTAGCACTGTCTACATACATATATGTATAAATAATAAGCAATCATCAAGGAGCGATGAGATGGGTACAAAGGATACAGATCTAAGTAATCAAGAAACAAAGAATACGGTTACGACCAATAGCAATACTGCCAAGCCAAATATATCCTTTATTGGTCTTGGTAATATGGGTGCACCGATGGCAGAAAACTTGTTAAAGGCAGGTTATATGCTCTCTGTCTATGACTTGTCTGAGGAGGCGAGCAAACGTTTAGAACAAGCAGGTGCTAGTGTGGCTGATAACCCTAAAGACGCTGCGCGTAATGCGCAAGTCGTCATTAGTATGTTGCCTGCGGGCAAGCACGTCCATTCTGTTTATTTAGGCGATGATGGAGATAACGGCTTATTAGCAGAACTACCAAAAGGCACATTAGTCATCGATAGCAGTACCATCGCAGCAGCTGATGCAAGATTGGTAGCAGAAGCAGCAAGTAAGCTTGGTATCGACTTTTTAGATGCACCAGTCTCCGGCGGTACGGGCGGCGCCATCGCTGGTACGTTAACCTTTATTGTCGGTGGTAGTGAAGATGCATTTGCTAAAGCCGGACCGATACTCGCTGTTATGGGCAAGAATATCTTTCATGCTGGCGACCATGGTGCCGGACAAGTGGCGAAAATCTGCAACAACATGCTGTTAGGTATTCTAATGGCGGGAACGGCAGAGGCGATTAACTTAGGAGTCAAGAACGGTTTAGACCCTAAAGTGTTGTCAGATATTATGCTACAAAGCTCAGGTCGTAACTGGACGTTAGAGGTCTATAACCCTTATCCGCAAGTGATGGAAAATGTCCCCTCTAGCAATGGTTATAAAGGCGGCTTTATGAGTAAGCTGATGCAAAAGGATCTTAACCTTGCTATGCAAACGGCTCAGGATACCAATGTTGAGACGCCAATGGGAGCCAAAGCGACAGAGCTTTATGAAGCACATACGGTAGAAAATGGCGATAAAGATTTTTCTAGTATTATGGCGCGTCATGATAGTTCGGTATTGTCTTAATGCTCCAAACACTTAAAATGATTAATCAATTTTGAATAGAGTGTGTTTGCTAATTGTCATCATTCTATCAACAAAGTATAAAAAAGGTCTGCGCTAGTTTTATAGCGCAGACCTTTTTTTATTTAGCAATATACAGATTTTAGTTTTGTAGCTCATACACCAACGCCTGAATATCCTGCGCTGCCGTTTGCAAACGCGGCACGTGTGTCATTAGCTCATCTAATGACACACGGATGGTTGGGGCATGAATATATAAGGATGCTAAATAGCGTGATTTTTTATCCAATACCGGTACCGACACCGCGACCATCTCTGAGATAAACTCTTCGTTATCGATACCGATACCCGTCTCAGCGATACTATCAAGCTCGGCATTTAACGCATCAATATCAGTAATCGTATTCTTGGTGAATTTATCTAGCGGTAGGCCTTGCAGTATTTTAGCGCGGCTAGTCGCAGATAATTGGCTTAGATACAACTTACCCGTGGCCGTACACCACATCGGTGATTTTGCGCCTACAGGGAGATAAATTTGCAAGGGTAAAGAGGTGTTAGCTCGATTGGTATACATCATGTCCATTTGATAAGGAATGGCAATACCACAGGTCTCTTTAATCTCATCAACCAATTTGTGCAGAATTATCTGACGCTCATTAAAGAATTGACGCTGTTGCCAAAGCTCGACGCTCAAATTACGTACCCGCTTGCCAGGAATAATACCGCCGCCAATATCGACGGTAACAAACCCTTCATCAACCAAATTTTGAATCAATCGATGAATAGTAGGTTTTGGGATATCAAGCTCTTGCGACAGCTCAAGTGGTGAGAGGGGTTTAGAAGCGTAAGAAACCGCTTCGATAATCTCTAACACACGGGTAATCGACGATACTTTAGGCATATAAATGGCTCGATAAGAAGAATAAGTATAAAACAAAGAACAAACGAACATGGAATCAGTCAGTTAAAAGCCGATAAATATAAGGGCTAAAAACAAATCTATTATTAAGTCTAATTTAGCATAATATAGCGCTTAGACAAGCTTATATCTCATTATATATAAACACATTTATGTACCATACCGATTTCCTACATGGTCGTACTTTTGGCCTATCTGTTTTTTAGGTAATCTGTGGTTTAGGTAATGTTAGATACGTTAACTCACAAACGAAAACAAACTGTAGTAATAAACTCTATAACTGTAATTGAGTTAATGTGTGAGGTAGGTCATTATACTGACATGTTTTGTAATACCTTTACATGAGCGTTAAGCAATTCAATATTCATGTTTGTACTATTCGGTTGCTTTGAGAGTGTTGTGTAACAGGAACGCGAAGTTTTACCGGTTGGTGTAGCAATTATTACAATATCTATGCAATCTTTACATAACGGCAAATAAAAAGCGCATCCATGGGGGTGACTTTTGGAGCCAAAATTGTTTTAATCAGCTCAACAAAAATGGTCGTTTAAAAAGAAGCTAAATTATCATTTTTTATGGGCGAGTTATTTCACACTTTAGGAGAGTATTTATGAAACTTATTAAATTGACAGCTATCTCTGCTGCTGTTTTAGCATCAAGTGCTGCATTAGCAGCTGAGCCAGTTATCGTTGTAGACGGTAATGACGCAGTTGTATACGAAGCTGAACCAGTAGCTGTTGCTTATGAAGTACAACCTGCTTATGCATATAATGCTGATGCTGGTGTTGTACGTAATACTACTGGTGCTGTTGTTGGTGGTACTAAAACTTTCTTCCAAACGGTTACTCATCCAGCTGCTATCAGCGCTGAAGTTGGTACACTAGGTTATGGTGCTAACATCGGTTGGGCACTTAACGACAAAACTGAACTACAAGCTGGTTGGGCAGGCGGCGATGTTGCTGACCTATTCGGCGGTGATTTTGACGCTGGTGATGTAAACTATGACGTTGATGCAGATTTTAGCAACCCGTACTTAGGCGTACAATTACGTCCTATGGCGAACTGGTTCACAATGGGTGCTGGTATCATCGTACCTGATAACGACCTTGATGTAACTGCAAATGCTGATGGTGGTTTCTTTAAAATTGATGGTCAGCAATATAATTCTGCTGATGTAGGTACCCTTCAAGGTACTATGGAACACCGTAACAAGTTAGCACCTTACGCTACTATCGGTTTCCGTCCTAATATCACTAACAACTTTGGTTTGTTTGGTGAAATCGGCGCAGCGTACATGGGTCAAACTGATGCAACCGTTCGTGCACAGGATCCTAACAGTGTAGTTAACTATGTAGATGCAAACGGCAATAAGCTTACTACTACTGCTGGCCAAGTTGCTTCTAAAGCAGAAAAAGAGCTAGAAGATAAAGATTGGTTAGAGTGGATGCCAATTGTTAAAGTTGGTGCAACTTACCGCTTCTAAGCTAATTACAGTTTAAATACTGTTTTTAGAAGAAAAGTAAGTAAATAAAGAACGATCCTTTCGAGGGTCGTTTTTTTTGGTCTAAAATAACTTAGCGCAACTTTGATTGAATTAAAAAATCGTTAATGAACAATCACGGTTTGTTGATAGAGTGACAGAGTAATATAGTAATTGCTTTTGTTATCGCTAAATACCAGTAAAGGTGAATTGCTTGTAGCGCCACGTATTAAATCAGCAATGAGATAGGAATAATCCATTCCTAAACCTTGCGCCAGCTTATATTGATAAATCTTGATAAAACTTTCTTTTATTTGCCATAGTAACTTAGCGATAATATCTCGTTGAACAGTTGGTAGAGTTTGCAATATGGCTATCTCATTGGCATGGTAAAAACGCTGCGCGACTTGCCATTTAACATTATTAAGTTCTATATCGATGCCTGCAGTGCGATGACAACTAATGACAACCGCGATTTTATTGTTTAAATTTTCAAATACTTTTTCATTCTTATGTTTATGAGTAGCGAATTTACTGCTTGCCCCAGTATGGCTAAAACACACGTAATATTGACTGTCAACAAGTCGATAAGGGAAGATTGTATCGTCCAAACTGTCAATAATATTTAGATTATCAAGTAGTGACTGTAATAAAAGGCGCACGCCAGCGCGTTGTTGCAGGCGATGATGATAGGCGGTTTCGCGTGCAGATGGAGCTGGTGAATTACTCAATAAATCCACGCGATTTTGAGAGAAAGGTGCAGTTACTTCAGCTGTCGCGCACCATGTCATGGGGTTGAGCTGAGTATATTGAATATTATGTAAGTTTAAGGTTTGCATCATTTATTTATAGTAAAGGCTGATAGCTTATAGTGGTTAAGAGATTTGGTTTTTGGGGTTTTATGATTGGTTATGATTATAAATTCTCAGAATCTCAGGTCTTTTGTAAACTCATCTTAGCGTAATAGAATAAAAAAAGCCCAACAATATGATTGCTAGGCTTCTTAGTGCTAAAGAATGAATACTAATAAATTCTTATTGAATGGCTACTATATTAGTAAGACAACTCAGCACGGCGGTTTTGTGCATAGGCATCTTCATTCGTACCGGCAGCAGCAGGACGCTCTTCACCGTAGCTAATAACACGGATATTATTTGCCGCAACGCCTTGGGCAGCTAGGTAATCACGGGCGGCTTGGGCACGGCGCTCACCTAGAGCGATATTATATTCACGGCTACCGCGCTCATCGGTGTGACCAGCGATAACAACACCGGCGTTTGGATTTGAGCTTAGTAGGCTTGCATGTTGATTTAATACGCCAGCGGCTTGTGAGGTAATTTCACTGCTATCAAAAGCAAAGTAAACCACTGCTTGTAGATTTTCGGCACCAGTAATAACAGCATTTGAGTTGCCAACGATAACTGCGCCGTTATAACCCGCTTGACCACCTGGGATACCTAGTGGGGCAACCACAACTTCTGAAGTCGCGCGTTTGTTAGCACAACCTGAAGCTAGTACTAAAGCGCTTGATAATACTGCTAGGGCAGCGATTTTTGAAAAACTTGTTGACATAATGAGCTCCTAAAATTTTAATGATATTTGTTGTTGTAAACTGCTTTTAGTAAAACTTAGGCAATTGCTATCTATCATATACTAAATGTTACTTTATGTAAGTACTATTACTGTAAATAATTCGAGAACTTACATAGAGATATGTAGATTTTAATTAAAGTTTTGTCCTTTAATCTTAGTGTTGATGTAATAATCAATATTACGATGAGCGAAGAGTAGAGCAGGAGTATTTAAATCGATTTTATTGATCATCGTACTTGAAATTTGGTGCTTTAGGTCAATGTAGCTAGGTGTCACTAAAAATTTAACTTTAATGTAATTTGCACTCATTGATGACTCGCTTGAAAGTAACTGATCATACGTTTTTATCGTATATTTTTTTATCACAATCTTTTTTATCAAAAGCTTTTTACCATAAATAATAATAGGAATATCTATGTCCGCCACTGAAACCGCTGCTCAAATTATTAATCCTGACATGCCAGATGTGCCGCCACATGCCCCAAGTAAAATTCATTTAAAAGATTATAAACCACCAAGCTTTGATGTCGTAACCGTTGATTTGGATATTAAGCTATTTGATGATCATGCCATTGTAGATAGTACCTTGGTGATGCAACGTCAGACTGACGGCGACTTGGTGCTGTATGGCGAAGCGCTTGAGCTGATGTCTATTAAGCTTAATGATGAGCCGCTTGCTAGTGAGCGCTATACGCAAGCGGATGGCACATTAACCATTACCGATGCGCCAGAAAACACCAGATTACAGCTGCAAGTACGCATCCATCCGCATACCAATACGGCGCTTGAAGGCTTATATATTGCCGGCAGTGGTGACGATACTATGTTTGTCAGCCAGTGCGAGCCAGAGGGCTTTCGCAAGATTACCTTTTATCCAGACCGCCCTGATGTGCTAGCGATATTTACCACACGCTTGGAAGCCGATAAGCGTTTTCCAACGCTATTGAGTAATGGTAATTTGCTCGAAGCAGGTGAAGTGGTGGATGCGCCTGAGCGTCACTATGCTGTTTGGCAAGACCCGACCAATAAGCCAAGCTATTTGTTTGCTTGCGTTATCGCTGACTTAGATGTATTGACTGACAGCTATACGACCAGTGAAGGGCGTGAGGTAATGCTTGAGCTCTATGCGAAGTCTGAAGATATCGATAAATGTGCTGTCGGTATGCAAGCTTTAAAAGACTCGATGCAATGGGATGAAATCAATTATGGCCGCGCCTATGATTTAGACCGTTATATGATTGTTGCCGTGAGTCAGTTTAATATGGGCGCGATGGAAAATAAGGGTTTAAATATCTTTAATACCGCTTGTGTCTTGTCTAGTCCTGAGACAACCACAGATTCGCGCAGCTTTAGTGTTAAATCTATCATTGCCCATGAATACTTTCATAACTGGACGGGCAATCGCATCACTTGCCGTGATTGGTTTCAGCTGTGTTTAAAAGAAGGCTTTACCGTTTATCGGGATCAATCGTTCTCAGCCGATCAGCAATCCAGTGCCGTCCAGCGTATCGATGATGTGGCAACCTTGCGCGCGCATCAGTTTGCCGAAGACGCAGGACCGTTAGCGCACCCTGTACGCCCTGAGAGTTTCGTTGAGATTAATAACTTTTATACCACGACGGTTTATGAAAAAGGTGCTGAAATCGTGCGTATGATTGCTAATACGCTAGGTCCAGATAATTTCCGTAAAGGTACGGATGAGTATTTCCGTCGTTATGATGGGCAAGCGGTCACGGTTGAAGACTTTTTGTCAGCGCTCAGTATTACCGATAGCAAAATTGAAGACTTTATCGACTGGTATCGTCAGCCCGGTACGCCTGTGGTGTCTGGGCACCAAGATTATGACAGCGCGGCGCAGACATTGACCATTACTTTGAGTCAGCAAACCCGTCAGGTTGCAGGTTTCGATGCACCAAAACCATTGCCAATACCCGTAGCGACCGCACTATTTGATAAAGATTCTGGTGCTATCGTCGCTGAGCGTATGCTGTTACTCGATCAAGCAACGCAAACCTTTACTTTCGAAAATGTAGTAAGCGAGCCAGTAGTATCCCTGCTACGTGATTTTAGTGCGCCAGTACAGCTTAATTATGATTATCAAGATGAAGATTTGGCATTTTTGCTAAAATATGAGAACAATGGTTTTAATCGCTGGCAAGTGACGCAAATGCTCGTTAATCGAATTTTGCTGCAAGGTCAAGGCGCTAAAAGCAGCCCTGAGGTATATTTGCAAGCAGTGGCGCAGACCTTACCGGAGTTGGCTGCTAGTGATGCGATGTTGGCAGCACGTTTGCTTGATATTCCATCAGCGCCAGAGTTGGCATCTGCCATTCACAAAGACTATGATCCAGAGCTGGTAAAAGCACAGCGTGAAGGCTTATATCAACAGCTAGCCTTAGCGTTAAAAGACCAGTGGACAGCGCTTTATAAACAGCTACCCATACAGGCTTATGAAGATAGTGCTGAAGCTCGTGGCACCCGCGCTTTACGTAATGTGGTGTTAGATATGGCATTGACCGCCGATATTGCCGATGCAGCTGAATGGGCGCAACAACAGTATGATAATGCCAGCTGTATGACAGAACGTTTTGGTGCGTTAAAAGCGATGGTCAATCATCAACTGGCAAACGCTGATGAGTATTTGACGGACTTTTATAATCGCTTCCAAGATGATGATTTGGTCATAGATTTATGGTTCAGTGTGCAAGCCTCTGCCGATACGGTTACGCCTGATGGGATGCAATCATTGCTTAAGCATGCAGACTTTGATTGGAATACGCCCAACCGTGTACGTTCGGTCATCAGTGCCTTTACCTCGCAGCCAACGGTCTTATGGACAGATGAAGGCTTAGATATTTATATTGCTGTGATTAAAAAGCTAGATGATACCAACCCTGTGTTAGCCTCACGCTTATTACAAGTGCTGGCACGTTGGAATACCTTGGCTGAACCACGTCGTCAAATGGCGCATGAGCAGTTGATTGAACTGCAAAAGCAAGCGACTTCTAAGCATGTAATTGAAAGCTTAAACAGTGTTTTAGGTGCGGCAACTGAAGGTTCTGCAAGTGCGTAAAGAGCAGTACTTTATAAGTTAATGCTTATAAAGGAAGATTAATAAGTTAGAAAGTACAAAAAAGCCCGTCTGATATCTAATATCAAACGGGCTTTTTTATTGAGTGGTCAATAAGGATTTATTATGACCAATCGTTATTAACGATTCGGCAATACGTCTTTAACCATATCACGTAGATTGTGCATGGCAGTGACCGTACTATCCCAATCTAAGCAACCATCGGTGATAGACTTGCCATACTCAAGCTGGCTCAAATCAGCTGTCAGCTTTTGATTGCCGCCTTTTAGATGGCTCTCTATCATCAGACCGATGATAGATTTATTACCGTTTTTAATCTGCTCGGCAACGTTTTGGATGACCATTGGTTGCAGATATGGGTCTTTACCCGAGTTGGCATGGCTTGAGTCAATCATAATCTTACTATTGGTTTTGCCTTTTGCTAGCTCGTTTTCAACTTGCGCAACAGCCGTTTCATCATAGTTAGGCTTGCCATCACCACCGCGTAGTACCACGTGTGCATAAGGGTTGCCTTTTGATTTGATGATAGAAACTTTACCATCTGCTGATAAGCCAAGGAAGCTATGACCTTCTTTTACTGCTTGCATAGCATTAACAGCAACCGTCATACCGCCATCTGTACCGTTTTTAAAGCCAACTGGGCACGATAAGCCTGAGCTCATTTCACGATGCGTTTGGCTTTCGGTCGTACGAGCACCAATCGCTGACCAGCTAATCAAATCCTGCATGTATTGCGGCGTATTTGGGTCTAACGCTTCAGTGGCGCACGGCAGACCTTTTTCATTCAAATCAAGCAGTAGCTTACGGGCAGTACGCAGACCTTTTTCGATATCAAAGCTATCGTTCATATCAGGGTCGTTAATCATGCCTTTCCAGCCAACTGTGGTACGCGGCTTCTCAAAATAGACACGCATCACAACGAAGATGCTGTCTTCAATCTCTTTTGCCAATACGGCTAAGCGATCGGCATATTCGTGCGCGGCTTTAATATCGTGAATAGAGCAGGGACCAATAACCACAAATAGACGCTTGTCTTTACCATCTAAGATATCTTGGATGGTATTGCGACCTTTTAAGACCGTGTTATAGGCGTCTTTCGACAAAGGTAGCTCAGACTTTAGCTCAGCGGGAGTGATTAAAGGAATGAATTTTTCAATATTCACGTCGTCAATATCTGCATTATGGGTAACTGGTGTTGTCATGATTATATATCGTCTAGCTGATTTATAGGGAGTTTCATTATGCGGACAAAAGCGCCGGTTGACAAGGGCAGTCGTGCAGTTAATTGACTGCTAACTGGAATGCTGAGGCTAAAACTTCGTTATCATTGCCAAGTCTGAGCGATATATTGAGGCTAACAAAGATCAAAATGACATTTGGTTTTCTCTGTTATTACTCAATGAGCGTCAAACCTGTGCACAGTGTTTATCGAGCTTTTATTGGCTAATTTAGCTATTTTCAGCACTGTCACGTATGATGAGCTTATAAATAACCAAATTTGAGCCTTATAAATTAAGCTTATAGCTCATAAATGCTACTAAAGTAGCTGTTAATGGGTATGTTATGAGCGATTGCATATACTATATTTTATAATACTCATATTGTATTCTTTGTACTATTTTAACTGTACTGCTTTGATTGTACTAACTTGATATTGAGAGCTTGTCATGACAGATTCTGCTATGCCTCACCAACCTTCTGATTTTACGTCAGCACTTGACGCCTATAATGCTTATGATGAAATGCCTGAGGTAACGGCTGCGTCATTGGTAATAGGTATCGTCGCTGGTGAAGTGTCAGGTGATAGCTTGGGCGCAGATTTTATGCAGCAGATGAATAACCTACGTGATGATATCATTTGGGTCGGTGTAGGCGGCGCAAAGATGCAAGCGCAAGGGCTGCAAAGTATCTTTCCCTTATCACGTTTGGCGGTGATGGGTTTGGTCGAAGTGGTCGCACAATTACCGGACTTACTCAGAGCGCGCCGAGAACTGTTAGCAGCATTTAAAACGGCAAATATTGATTGGTTTATCGGTATCGACGCCCCTGATTTTAATTTAAGAGTGGCTAAAAAATTAAAGCCGCAAGGGGTGTTCTGCGTACAATATGTCAGTCCCTCTATTTGGGCTTGGCGTGAGTCGCGTATTCATAATATTAAAGCGGCAACCAATCTGGTGCTTTGCCTATTCCCATTTGAGCTGCCAGTTTATGAGCGTCATAATCATCCAGCAATTTGTGTCGGTCATCCGCTACTACGCACTATTGATCAGACGTTGCTAGAGACACCCATCAATCAGCGCCGTAGTGAATTGGTCTGGCATAATGATGGTTTGCAGCAGTTTTTTATCGACCGCTTTGATGATGTCAGTCAGCTTATCTGTGTCATGCCAGGCTCTAGACGTGGTGAAATTACCGCTATTTTGCCATTGATGCTCGATGGTATTCAAAAGCTGATTTTATTGGACCCAAAGCTGTGCTTTATCATTCCAACGGTCGATCAAAATCATCAATATATCGTACAAGATGTCATTGATAAGCGCTCAGAGCAGCTGCGAGCAGCGATTGTGGTGGTCTATGATGATAGCCAGCCAGCCTTTAGTCAGCAGGCGATGGCGGCATCAGACATGGTGATGCTAGCATCGGGTACAGCAACCTTGGAAGCCATGCTACTTGAGCGTCCAATGGTGGTGATTTACCAGTTAAATCAGCTGACTTATCAGATTGCCAAGCGTTTGGTCAAAGTTCCTTATGTCGGCTTACCCAATATTTTGGCAGATAGCGCGATTGTGCCAGAGCTTATCCAAGAGCAGGCGAGTGGCGATAATATCTGTCGTACCGTGATGCGTCTGTTGCAGCCACGCGCGTATGCCGAGCAATTAAAAGCACTCATTGATACCAAGTATTTATTACAACAACAGAGCAATCATGACCCTGCTAATAGCGTGATTGAGCAGTGGTTCTTACAACACAATCATCAATCCCAAGCTCACTAAACCAAACCCAAATTCACTAAGCATCGGTAAAGTAGCTCCAATATTGTTTGAACAACACTTCAATTTATTAATAAATAAGACATTACAATTTTATGAGTAACCAATACTGCAGCGAAAATCCTTTCACGCCAATCAACCTTCTTATTGAGCAAGTAGATATTAAAGGCCAGTATATTCAATTGGCGGCACCGATACAGTTATCTGGTCAGTTGAATATTGCTGAGCTATTGACGCAATATCCGATAAATATAGAAGACATGCACCCATCTCCACTACAAATTGGTGTTGATGAGGCAGGGCGTGGACCTCTGCTAGGAAGCGTCAATGTGGCGGCTGCGATACTACCTACAACTTGGTCAGGTCTAATTGAAGCACAGCCACTCAAAGGCACGCCGTTATCTATATTGACAGATTCTAAGCAGCTGAGTGAAAAAAAACGCGACATTCTTTATCCATTAGTACAGCAGCATGCAGTCGGGCACATCGTCGCTGATATACCCGCAGCGGTCATCGACCAAGTGAATATCTTGCAAGCAACGATGCTAGGTATGCGTTTATGCTCAGAGATATTAGTCAAGATGGTTGTCAAGCACCTTAATATGGCGCATGAAAAGCAGTTTGAGGTGTTGATTGATGGCAATCGCTGTCCAGATTTAGATTATGCAAGCCTTGCTAAACTTGGTATAAAAGAGTCAGTAATTGACTGTCAAGCTTGGGTGAAAGGTGATGCACGTCATACCAGTATTGCCGCAGCCAGTATCTTAGCGAAAGTAAGCCGTGACAAAACCATGTATGCACTTGACGCTGAGCATCCTGAATTTGGCATTGCCAAGCATAAAGGCTATCCGACTCGCGCTCACATGGAGGCAATCGTAAAATATGGCGTATTAACCGCGCATAGACGTAGTTTTGCACCCGTTAAAAAAGCGCTCGAAAACGTAGCACATACCGAAAAGGACAAGAGGTAGGTTGTTAAAACGTTTAGTAGAATAGCCTAAGTAAAAATTTGCTATCATTTAAATATAAAAACCACCTATTTATAATAAATAGGTGGTTTTTATTTCATCGTTCAATAGTAAGAATGTCTTAAAGCTGAAGAAATACTTAAAAAGACGAGTTCGGCTGCTCCAAGAAAGCTTCTTCTTCGTCAG
Source organism: Psychrobacter immobilis (assembly GCF_904846175.1). Taxonomy (GTDB): domain Bacteria; phylum Pseudomonadota; class Gammaproteobacteria; order Pseudomonadales; family Moraxellaceae; genus Psychrobacter; species Psychrobacter immobilis_E. The sequence continues at coordinate 415,305 of NZ_CAJGZM010000002.1, forward strand.
TGGATTCACGATCTAAGATGTCATTACGATGTGGGTAACGGCCAAATTTTTCAATAATGTCTTTATGGCGATGCTCGAATTCTAACGTGTCGGCATCATTTAATTGTTCAAACAGAGGTAGGTAGCGTTTATGAATCATCGCTGATTCAGAATGCATAAAAGGCATGATAATAAATTTACGCCACTGCGCCGGTAGTTTATCAAAATGCGGCTGCCCAATAGCTTCTTGTGCCAATACTACGGCCATGCTGTCTTGCGCAAAAGCATCCGCTTGACCACGACATAAATTACGCGAAAACTGATCCAAAACGATGATTTCTGCCAAACGTCCCGCCAAAGCGGTGATTGAGCTATTGCTATCCGTCAGCGCTTCTGCGATACGCCACGTCACACATTCGCCTCGTTTAGCCGCTTGCCAAATATCAGCAAATTTGTCTTTTATTTGCTTATCAAAAGCATCATTTTGCGCAAACCAATACTGCTCATTGTCTTTATCGAACCAAAAGTCCAACACCGCACGCGCATCAGCAGGAAGATGCTCTAAACTGATGTTTTGCGGATCGAGATGCGATAGGTTGGTTGGGTTTTTAGCAGTCGAATAATCGGTCGAGAGTGCCATAAGATATTCTAATTATGATGAATTTAGTCTACTATAGCGCAATTATTTAGGTCTGTCATGATACCGACCTCAGCTATTAGGTAACCTCTTATGAATACAAAAACCCCGTTAGAAACCAGTCACTCATCTTTGCCAGCAACGCCATATTATCTGCTTGATGAAGCGGCAATCGTTGCTAATATGAAAATTATCGCGCGTCTGTGCGAGCTATCAGGCGCTAAAGCCTTACTCGCCCTTAAATGTTTTGCGACTTGGGGTGTGTTTGATGTTATGCAGCCTTATCTGCATGGTACGACGTCATCTTCGCTCAATGAAGTCAGACTTGGCTACGAGACTTTTGGTAAAGGTAAAGACAGTTATAATAAAAAAGAAACTCATGCTTACAGCGTCGCTTATAGCGCGGATGAGATTGATGAGGTATTAAACTATGCCGATAAAATTATTTTTAATTCTATTTCACAGTTGAATGCATTTAAGGATCAAGCCGCGGCAAAAAACATTCCAGTTGGGCTGCGCTTAAATCCAAAGACCAGCAACTCGTCCTTTATTATCGCTGACCCTGCGCGTCCTTTTAGCCGTTTGGGTGAGCATGATAAAGATAAGATTACTGCCGTACTTGCTGATATCACTGGGGTTATGATTCATAACAACTGTGAAAATGATAGCTTTGAGGCGTTTAGCGCAAGCTTAGCGGATATCGAAGACAGATTTGGTGAGATGTTGGCGCAGCTCGAATGGGTGAGCTTGGGCGGTGGTATTCACTTTATTGCGCCTGATTATCCACTAGAAAAACTTGCTGAGAGATTAAAAGGCTTTAGCGAAAAATATGGCGTACAAGTCTATCTTGAGCCGGGTGAGGCGAGCATTCATGGCGCTGGGTCATTGGTGACGACGGTATTAGATACCATGCACAATGAAAAAAACTTGGCTGTAGTAGATTCATCAATTGAAGCGCATATGCTGGATTTGCTAATTTACCGTGAGTCAGCGCCGATAGTGGCTGTTAATAGTGATTTAATTAATATTGCCTCTCTTGATATCGACCCTACCAATATCGCACCCATCAGCAAGAATGCTCAATCAGCTGATAATACGATTATCTATGGTCGTTCTTGTTTGGCAGGCGATATCTTTGGTGAATATGTCTTGCCAAATAATCTAAAAATAGGTGACACCGTGACCTTTGGCAATGCTGCAGGATATACCATGGTGAAGAAAAACTGGTTTAACGGCGTTAATATGCCAGCGATTGTTATCCGTCGTTTAGATGGCAGTATCGATATCCAGCGTGAATTCGATTATCAAGATTACAAAGCAAGCTTGTCATAACACTATTATGCTCGGGATTATTAAATGACACTGCCAAACAACTATCTAGAAATGAGGATTGTTCTCGAATTTTCTAAGTTATGTTGTAATTTTTGCCGAAAAGTAAGTAAAAATTGTTATAATTGCCATTGGCAAATGCAGTAAGGTTTGTCTAACGGGTGCGTGGGTTTTCCTCGGTCTTCCTTTTTAATTCACGCATATCATTCACTCGTTTCTGTTTTGCATAGCCAATATCAATGGTATCGACAGGGACACAAAGGAGGATTGTTCTTTGAACACAAACCAACAAGCTAAACCAAGCAAAAAAGATGTACTCATCATTGGTGCAGGCGGTGTCGCACAAGTGGTCGCGCATAAATGTGCGATGCATAACGACGTACTTGGCGAGATTCATATTGCCTCCCGTACTCAAGATAAATGCGATGCCATTGCCCAAAGCGTCATAGAAAAAAGCAGCTTTAAGCAGCCTGCGGTATTACATACGCATCAAGTTGATGCGTTGGATACCCAGGCGCTGATACAGCTGATCCAAGACACGGGTATTCAAATCGTGATCAATGTCGGTTCGGCATTTGTGAATATGACCGTGTTAGAAGCCTGTATTGAGACAGGCGTGGCTTACATCGATACTGCTATTCATGAAGATCCTCGCAAGATTTGTGAAACGCCGCCATGGTATGAGAACTACGAATGGAAGCGTAAACAGCGCTGTGCGGACAATAATGTCACGGCAATCTTGGGTGCAGGATTTGATCCCGGTATGGTCAATGCCTATGCACGTCTTGGCTATGACATGATGGATGCAGGTTCAGTCACTGATATTGATATTATTGATATCAATGCGGGCAGCCACGGTAAATATTTCGCCACCAACTTTGATCCTGAGATTAACTTCCGTGAATTCACCGGTACGGTTTATTCTTGGCAGGACAACAAGTGGCAGTCGAATAAGATGTTTGAAGTGAAGCGTACCGATGATTTGCCAGTCGTTGGTGTGCAAAACAGTTACTTAAGTGGTCATGACGAGATTCATTCCTTATCAGCCAATTTAGATGTGCCAAATATTCGTTTTTGGATGGGCTTTGGTGAGCATTATATCAATGTGTTTACTGTGCTCCAAAACCTAGGTCTATTGTCTGAGCAGCCGGTGATGACTGCTGAAGGGCAAGAAGTGATTCCGCTGAAAGTGGTCAAAGCAGTACTGCCGGATCCAAGTTCGCTAGCGCCAAACTATACGGGTAAGACCTGTATCGGTGACAAGGTTAAAGGCACAATTAACGGTGTTGATAGCGAGGTGTTTATTTATAACATCTCCGATCATAAAGACGCTTATAACGAAGTCGGTAGCCAAGGCATCTCTTATACTGCTGGCGTGCCACCTGTCGCTGCTGCGATGTTAGTCGCGACTGGCGAGTGGGATGCGGGCAAAATGGTCAACGTTGAAGAGCTTGATGCTAAACCATTTATCAACTTGCTAAATGAGATTGGTTTGCCAACGCGTATCAAAGATAGCAACGGCGATAGAGCGCTTGAATTTGATATTTAAATTCTTGCGTTAGCTTTTATTGTCTGTTAAATAAAAAGCATCCTATTGAGCCATGGCTTGATAGGATGCTTTTTTGTGTGGCTACTTCTATCATAAAAATAATTGCTATGAATGGTATAAGGAAAATTGTCGCGCTAGACAGTAATTTTCTTAAAAATCATGCTTTTAAAGACTTTTTAGCTGATTAACCTAACGACTTCAGCAAGCGCCATCTAATATCATTATCGTATCTTGCAACGATACGGCGCTTGGGTTTGTGAACGCTTTTAAAGAATTTATCAGAAGTCTTCGATGGTTTTAGCTGGTTTGCTGCATCTCACTGAGCCAGATTGGGCTGAGAAAATAACGGTCATTCATTTGCCCCAACACATCGCGCTCAAGCTATTACCTTAGCTCTGATTGTACTCTATGTAAAGAAGGACCGTATCCATGAATATTGATGAGCAAAAACCTGTAGAAACGCCAAAGATTACTGTTGATGCTGTTAGAAAATGGCTGATTCAAACCACACAGCTTTTTGCTAAGTTTGCCATCATACTTGTTATTCTTAGTAGTGCCTTAGTATTAAGTTTTGCGCTACATTTGCCGTTTTATGTGTCTTATGGTCTTACCCTGTCAATCGCTGCTGTTTTATTTATCATGCTCATTATGGTATCGATTAAAAATATCGTTTATCTCTACCTAAAGTCTAGCATCTGGGGTCAGGTTGTCCTTTATTTACTGGTCGCCTTAATCAGTGCGCGTGCTTATCTTTGGGCAATTGGGGAAGTGAATCGCATATTTTTAGTTGACCCCAGTAACTTAGCGCTTACTACTAGTGTATTGACGGCTATTATTTTCTTTAAATACGCCATCATGGCATTACTCAGCAGTTACCTGATAGCTATTGGCTTATATTTTTATTTCAAAAAAACAGATAAACCAGCAACAACTAACCGTCAGCCTTTGGGTAAAAAACTGCTTACAGGCATCGCTTTTGTATTTATCATGGGTATGAGTCTCGTCGCTGTTGGCAATATCTCAAAATATAGCGATGTACTGATTCAAGCCTTTGCGTTGAAAATAGATTTCTATAGCCATTACACTTGTACAGGCGATGATTTTGAAGGTATTAAAGGTGTTTTGTTTTTATCAGGTAGTGATATTTTAGTTGCCAAAAAGGTCGGCTCAATGGAGTGGGAGTTTAAAAAAGTACAGTGTGAAAGTTAGGGCCTGTCCTCAATTCAATCGATGGACATCTAAATGGGCTAAAAATGGCTAAATTTTGCCAAACTTCGTCAAACAGCTGGGTAATATCGTGATATTAACGACGCTACTTTCCTAGTTTGGCTACAATTTATCTCATTTTTATCACCATTTTTAAAATTAGGACACACCTTAGGTTCAAAAGAGCCAATATCCCAGCACCCACTACTCTTTATATAAAATATTTACCATTAAGTTTTAACACTGAAATTGTTAACAAGTAGCAGGCTCGGCATTAAACCAATCACGCTTCACTAGGATTATACTTCCTCAACGCCGCAATACGATCATCAAGCGTTGGATGTGAGCGGAAGATGTTTGCAATACTAAAGCCAGTAGATTGTCCTGACGAGATAGCAAACGCTTTCATGCTCTCAGGCATCTGGTCTGGACGCTGCTCAGAAGGACGCAAGGCATCAAGCGCACTTATCATTTTGTCACGGCTGGCAAGCTTTGCACCCATCTCATCAGCACGGAATTCACGTAGGCGCGAAAACCACATAACGATGGCAGACGCCAAAAATCCAAGCAAAACATCCATCACCATACTGGTGACAAAGTAACCAATACCCGGACCATCGCTGGTATTTTTAAATACAGTGCGGTCGACGAAGCTGCCGATAATACGCGCAAAGAACATCACAAAGGCGTTCACCACCCCTTGAATGAGCGCCAGTGTGACCATGTCGCCATTGGCCACATGGCCAATCTCATGCGCGAGCACCGCTTCTATTTCATCAGGCGTCATACTTTGTACTAGTCCAGATGAGACCGCAACCAATGCTTTATTTTTGTTCCAGCCCGTTGCAAACGCGTTCGGCTGTGAGTTATTAAAAATCCCCACTTCTGGCATCCCAATATTTACCGCCTGCGCATGTTTAGCGACGGTATCAACCAGCCATTTTTCCGTAGCGGTGCTTGGCGTTTCTATGACCACTGTTCCCGTTGATCTTTTCGCCGTCCATTTTGAGATAAATAGCGAGACCATCGAACCAACCATCCCGTATATACCGCACATAACGGCAAGACTGGTGTAATTTAGCCCGCCCGCGCCATGTACGCCACCAATCCCAAAAAATCTGGATAAAATACCAAATACGATGCTAAAGACCACAATCACCGCTAAGTTGGTTAATAAAAACAATCCGATACGCATCATGACACTAACTTCCTCATTCAAATTCAACTACAGTCTTAGAAATAACACCTTCACTAGAGCAAAAGGTAAAAATTCAACAGATGATAATTATAACCTTCTAGGGATAATAAAGGCGCTCATTCTAATATGAATAGTCACTTAAAACTTGTAAAGTAGGGGCAATAGTGGCGTAAAGTGTTTAACGGATAAAAATTAAAAGACAGAAAGTTAAAAAAATAATCAGTACTATGATAAGTAATTAACCGCTCATATATCATTTAACTCTATCTAAGGTTTCATTATGAATTCTCTAGAGCTGAAAGTACCGCCAGTAGCGCAAGTTATCGTTACCGCAGCTGCTATGGTTGGCATCTCTAAAATTGCTCCCGCTTTGAAGTTCTCGCTTGGTGGCTCAACTGCATTGGCAGTGGGTTTGGGTGTCATAGGACTGGGTAGCGGTATTCTAGGCGTCACTCAATTTAGAAAAGCGCAGACCACACCCAACCCGCAAGCGCTTGAAGAGGTTTCAAGTTTGGTGACCAGCGGCGTGTATCAATATAGCCGCAATCCCATGTATGTGGGTTTGGTGCTTATCTTATTCAGCTGGGCATTATATCTGTCGCACTTCCTTGCCTTTGTGTTGTTGCCCCTTTTTATACTTTATATGACCCGTTTTCAAATCCAGCCAGAAGAGCGGATGTTGGCACAGAAATTTGGCAAGGCTTATGAGACTTATAAGGCAAAAGTCAGACGTTGGGTGTAAATGTTGGACATAAAGATAGCCAAAACTGATTTTAATAAAAATAAGAGAATGCTATGCAACTAGAGATGAATGTCGTTGACGCTTTTACGGATACCGTTTTTAAAGGCAATTCAGCGGCGGTTATCATTACATATGATTGGTTAAATGATGATTTAATGCAGTCTATTGCTTTTGAGAATAATTTATCGGAGACAGCTTTTATTGTTCTTGAAGATGACAGCATTTATCATATCCGCTGGTTTTCTCCCTTTACTGAGATTGCATTTTGCGGTCATGCAACCTTGGCGTCAGCCTTTGTGTTATTTAACAAAAATCCTAATGTAGAAACCATTAAATTTTCAGCCAAAGCCGTTGGCGTTTTAACCATCATGCAAACAGACGATGGCAAAATACAAATGGATTTTCCTAATAATAAGCCTGAAAAGGTCAAAGATATTCCCGAGAGTTTGCTGGCAGGATTGTCTATTGCACCAGTCGAAGTTTATAAAAACACCCAAGCATATTTTGTGATTTATAATGCTGAAGCAAATGTCCTAAACGTAGAGCGCGATAACGAGCGACTAAAACAGCTTGCGCCATTAGATGTAGTGGTCACCTGTCAGGCTAAGTCTGCTGACTACAAAGATTACGATTTTATCTCACGTTATTTTTGGCCTGCTAATGGTGGCGATGAAGACCCAGTGACAGGTTCAGCTCATACTGCTTTAGCACCATTATGGGCGGAGCGCTTGGGGAAAAATAACTTGGTCGCTTATCAAGCATCACGTCGCGGTGGTATTTTAGACTGCGTCGTTGCAGGTGATAGGGTACTGATTTCTGGTAATGCCGTGCAGTATATGACAGGATTTATCACTGTTTAGGAGTGGATGGTTTGACTGAATTAAAAACCGTTGGACTGTTTGCGCTGACCGCGTTAGCAGAAATTGCAGGTTGTTATTTGCCTTATTTATGGTTGCGAGAGGGCAAGTCGATTTGGCTGCTTGTTCCTGGTGCACTAAGCTTAGTCGCTTTCGTCTGGCTATTGTCTTTACATCCAACCGCAGCTGGTCGAGTTTATGCCGCTTACGGTGGTGTTTATATTTCGATGGCGATTTTATGGCTATGGACGGTGAATGGTATTAGACCAACCACGTGGGATATATTGGGTTCTATCGTCGCGCTATTAGGCATGGCGATTATTATGTTTGCACCGCGTAGTACTTAGCATCATATCAGTAGCTAGTATGAAAGCAGTTCCTAGCATAAAAGCAGTCGCTACTATAAAAAAAGTGCTTTGCATAAAAAATGCCTATCAAACCATTAGGTTCGATAGGCATAGCTTTAATAGTATATCTTAGATTAATCTAGCTTCAATTAGCTTAGTAATGCACTCGATATTAATGTTTACCTAAGATACTGCCGTTGTCATCTTTTTTAGATTGTTTAGCGGCTTTTTTCTCTTTTGCCGTTAATAGCGGTTTCTTCTTCACATTCTTCTTACTATCTTGACCTTTGCTCATGGTGTTTTCCTCTTGAGATAAGCCGTAATACCTTTAAAGCCAAAATAAACAAGCTTAAAGATTAGGGTAATACTGATGACGCAAATTGTGCTTACTACAATCAGTATAGACTTAAGGCGTCGTAATAGATAGCGAGAGCACAATTCACCTACGATTGCATTTAACGAAACCTCTTTTAAAGCTGTTTTTTGAGAGGGGTTTTAATAAACGGTCTTTAATAAATGGGTGTTTATTGTCATGGGTTTATTTAGCCAATATTGCTATTAATAAGTGCTTACTTACGGAGTCATCCTGATTTGCTATAATGAGCCGCAAGCCGATGCGTCGTCGCGGCAAACCTTTATAATATTCATGTTTAGCACAATGAAGCTTACTGTTTTGGTTAATTACTATGCGTATTCGTAAACTGTTTAAATTTGAAAATGCGCATGTCGTGCGTAATTGTAGCTCTGAGCGCTGCAAACATTCTATCCATGGGCATAGCTATCAGATTGAATTGATTCTTGAGGCTAAGCGCTTAGACCATGGGCAAATGGTTTATGATTTCGGTCTATTAAAATCGTCTACTAAGGACATTATCGACAGCTTTGATCATGCGATTTGTTTTTGGAATAAAGACGATTCAGAGTATATCGCTGCCTGTAAAAAATTCAGTGCGCGCTGGATAAGTCTGCCGGTATCGCCATCAGCAGAGCAGTTCTCACGCGTCATCTTCTTTTGGGCGCAAGAAATTCTAAAACAAACCCAAATGCAAAATGGTGAATCTGATGTCAGCGTTTATTCGGTGATTGCTCATGAGACTGCAACCGGTTATGCACAGTGCTTTGCGGACGATGTAGCCAATGAGCAAATGGGTAAGCTGGTGTTAGAAGAGTTTGAGTTTAGCGAGCAAGTGAAGGCAGAATGGCATGACCCTGAGCTATATGCCAAACTGATTGCTGGTGAAAGCTTTATCAATCCATCCGTGACTATGCAAGTACAAACGCAAGTACAGATGCAAGTAAAGGAAGGTAAGCCTGATGCTTAATAATATAAAAGAAGACAAAAATGTGAAAACCTTGACGCTGCATTCTGAAGAAGATACTCGGCGCTTGGCGGTGAAATTGGCGGCATTACCCTTATCGGGTAGCGTTTGGTTAGCAGGTGATTTAGGCGCTGGTAAAACGACACTGACGCGCTATTGGTTGCAGGCGCTCGGACATGTAGGTGCGGTCAAAAGCCCGACTTATACCTTGGTCGAGCCCTATAATATTGAGCAAGGCGACGGGTCAATTAAACCTGTTTATCATGCTGATTTATATCGTTTACAAGACCCAGAAGAGCTGTCTTTTATCGGTTTCGATGAATATTTGGATGAACCAAACGCCTTGGTTATTATCGAATGGGCCAGCCGTGCGGACAGCTATTTACCACCGCCGACTTTGTTTATTGATATGACGCAAGCTACTAGTACTGATAATGATAAAGAAGCGCGTCAGGTTGAGCTGCGACTATCGAAGGCTGGTCAAGCGCAGGGCTTAGATTTATCTTTTCTTGAAGTTTAGGTTAAACCGCACTACTGCCTCTGATGTTTTATAAAAGTATGACACTCATTAATGCCAGATAATCCCTCCAATAGCCGCATCAAAAAACTATCGCCGCTGCTCATCAATCAATTGGCAGCAGGCGAGGTGGTGACACGCCCAGCCGCTGTGGTTAAAGAGCTGCTTGAAAACGCGATAGACGCTGGTGCGACCAATATTGAGATACGTATTACCCAAGGTGGCATGGGTATGATTGAAGTGGTGGATAACGGCACGGGTATTCATCCTGATGATATGGTCATGGCAATTACTCGCCATGCGACCAGTAAAGTCGCTGATGTGGCTAACCTGCACGGTATTACGACATTGGGCTTTCGCGGTGAAGCGTTGGCAGCGACGGCGGCAGTTTCTCGTTTGACTTTAACCAGTAGTCATGATGACAGTGGTGTTGGTCGCCAATTGCAAGTCGCCGGTGTATTGGATGATGGGCCAAAACTGCTGCCAGTCGTGCATCACCGTGGCACGACCATTACCGTCAAGGATTTATACTTTAATGTGCCAGCACGCCGCGGCAACTTAAAATCTATTGCGACCGAGTTCGGTCATATCGAAACGATTGTCCGCGAAGTGGCTTTGGCGCGCGCAGATGTGGCGCTGACGCTGTTTCATGATAATAAAAAGCGGCTGTCACTGTCTTCAAGAGCAAGCTCTTCAACAGCAATGTCTGCAAATGATAACGGTAACATTAATAACAGCAACAATAACGCTCATCGTCTGCCTTTATCACGTCTTGAGCAAGCGACTGGGTTACCATTAACGGACAACGCCTTAGAAATATCCATCGACCTTACCAGTTTGATGCAATTGCCTAAAGACTATGTGAATAATAACTTTGGTGGTCAAGCGAGCATTAACGGTTGGTTATGGCTTAGCAATGGTTCTCAGAGTGCTTTTCCAAAGTTGATTTATGTGAATGGACGACTGGTAAAAGAAGCATTGATTAGCAATCAGCTACGCCAACTTGCCCAAAATGCTCAAATAACTGGTATTGGCTACGCGCTTTATTTTGATCTGCCAACTGAGTGGCTCAATATCAATGTCCATCCGTCTAAACAACGCATTAAAATCAGCCCGCTAAATAATATCTTGGCGCATCTTAGTCATGCGATTCAATTAAAGCTTAAAGCGGTTGCTACTAAACAAATCATTAATTCCGCTCATGATGATACTCGAGTATTAGATAATAGCCTGTCTATCAATAACGCCTTCGCTGCTGGAAGGCAACAGGCGCCACCAGCCATTCATTCAACGAAAAGCCAACAAGTACAAGCACTCAAACAGTCGTATCAGTTTTCAGAAAATACCCATACTTCTCAACTCCTAAACACATTAAGTGTTGCTGAAAATTTTAGTAAAAATATCAGTCAAAACACTCTAAATGTCGCTAATGATGTAGCAATAAATTCGACATCTTTGCCTTATTGTCTAGATGTGATTAACGATTTAAATGAGGTGTTAAGTGAATCTGCTATCACGACATATATCGAAGATAAAGCGCTGCCGCTGTTATTGTTTTATTACCAAAGCCAATATTTATTAATTAGTGCTGAAGTTTGGCAGTCAAAAATGAGTCTCTTGTTTGAGTCCCGTGTATTTGGCGATATGGTATTTAAAAAAGATAAGATATTGCACAGTGCGGCTGCCATTAATCAGCAACTTGCTAGCGTCAGCATGCAAATGTCACCACAAGACTTACTGATTTTTATAGCAGATATCGAAGCCTTACTTGTTAAACACGCGATCAAGTCTATCGATAGTCATCGATTGGTTACATTAATGCTGTCATCTGCTCCTGAGTGAATCTCTTGATGACTATATTAAGAGAGTATTTAAGAAAATATATAAGAAATATAATAAGCAAACTTTAGCAGTGACATGGCGCAAATTCACTTAGTGCTAATCATATAATACATAAAGGTAATCCTATGCAACTTTCGTCTGATAGCTCATCTTATCGCCTAAATTCCAAGCTAACGGATAATAGCGTGGTGTGTTTGATGGCACCGACTGCGAGTGGCAAGACGGCACTAGCGTATGAGCTATACGATACTGGACGTTATGAGCTAATTTCGGTCGATTCGGCATTGATATATCGTAATATGAATATCGGTACGGCGAAACCAACAGCTGCTGAGCTGGCGCGCTATCCGCACCATTTGGTTGATATCATTGACCCGATGCAAAGCTATAGCGTCGCTGAATTTGTGCAAGATGTTGCTCGTTTAATTGATAGCTGTCATGAGAAAGGCAAAATACCCTTGCTTGTTGGCGGCACTATGATGTATTACATGGCGCTACTTGATGGGCTATCTCCCGTACCGGATAGTGATGATAGCGTTCGCGCGCGCGTAGAGCAGTGGCGGCAAGAGGAAGGTATTGGTGCGCTTTATGAGTATCTCGGTAAGATAGATCCGATTAGCCATGAGCGACTGAACGGCACTGATACTCAGCGTATTACTCGGGCAGTTGAAGTGTATCTGCAAACTAATATACCCATCAGTGACTGGCAAAAAAAGCCCAAGCAAGCCTTGGCTGATAATCCCAATCAGCAATGGCATGCGCTGGCGGTGATGCCTGATCGCCCGTGGTTGCATAAGCGTATCGAGCAACGTTTGGATATTATGTGGCATGACGGGTTGGTGGCGGAAGTGATTGGATTGCTTGAGCAGTACCCACTGACGCCCAATTTACCATCCATGCGCTGCGTCGGTTATCGACAAGTATTAGAATACCTGGTGCATATCAAGCATCCGATATTTGAACAAGCGCATTTGGATAAAGCGCAATTTTATGATGCTTTTGGTGAAATAGATGCTTCAATAAGTGGGCAGATAAACCCCGAGCGCGCTGCTCAGCTAACCATTCAATTAACTGAGCACACTAACCAAACGGAGGCGCTTGCTTGTCAGCAAATGCAAAATAAGGCATTATATGCGACAAGGCAGTTAGCAAAGCGTCAATACACGTGGCTGCGCAAAGTGATGCAGCTCTCAGATTCTGTCACAGTTGCATCAAGCATAACGTCCTCATCTATTGATATGAATCATTCTGCCCCTGATAAGATGATATTACGCTCATTTATCACGATGGAGCAGGCACGAGATTATTTATATTAACCTTCTCTAAATAGCTCGTGATATAAAAGACTTATATGTTGTTGCTGTAAACGGCTAAAAATTCTTATTTTACAAAATATTAGCAATATAACTTGATTGTAAAGCTGTATAGGGTATAAGAAAATATTCACAATTAATTTCAATATACGTAACAGATAACTGTTATAATTTAAACCATAGTAAATTAGTGTGAATTATATTTATACAACTATTTTTTTAATGCTTATTAATTAACGTTTGTTGATGAATTAGCTTGCAAAATAAATTGAAAAAGAAGTAGTTACTTAATTATTTACAATAATAACGTATTCACGATAAAGTGGAATTACTTAACAAGAATTAGTGCTTATTCAGATACGTTTTATAAATAAAACTTATTATTGTATCTGCCCATAGCCATTATAATTAAAGCGACACCAAGAATAAGTGGCACTAAAAATAATTATATAATATTTAGGAGAGATTTCATGTCAAAAGGACAAACTTTACAAGATCCGTTCTTGAATTCGCTGCGCAAAGATCGCATCCCTGTTTCTATTTTTCTAGTCAATGGTATTAAGCTGCAAGGTCAAATCGAGTCATTTGATCAATATGTAGTGTTGCTAAAAAATACCGTTAGCCAAATGGTTTATAAACATGCCATCTCAACAGTAGTGCCAGCGCGCAATCCTAGAAGTAGCACAGCAACTGGCACCAGTACAGCCACGCCAACTGCTGCACCCGTTGGTTATCAAGGTGGTGGTATGAGTAGTGGCTTTGAGCGCGGTAGTAATCTTGCGAGTACCGGTGGTTTTGAAGAGCGCGGTTTTGCCAATCGTAGTGGTTTTAATCGTGGCGGTTTTAGTCAAGGTCAAGAGCGTGGTTTCGAGCGCGGCAGCTTTACTCAAGGTCAGGAGCGCGGTTTTGAGCGTGGTGGTTTTGGTCAGGATCGTGGTTTTGAGAATCAGTCAGATAATTCGGGTTTTGAGAATAAGCCAAACGACGACTCTGATGATAGCAATCAATAAATAGCTATATATGATCGATTAGAACTATGTTATTAAAATGTTTTATATCTGATTAAGACCTACTATATTATAGTGGGTTTTTTTTGTATAAATAGACGTATAATTGCCCCTAGTAATAATTAGATTAAGACTAAAGTTTTGCCACTTCATCATGTTTTATACTTATACTATTAACATAGAGCATCACTGATATAGAGCGTTATCAATATCGTAAATAGTATAGTAAAATATTCCATTGATTCATTGCCCGTTTCGGCTGATGGATTTAGAGTTTTAAGTTGATAAAGTTAAAGTTGTTGAATGTAAGATTTTTGAATGTAAAGTCACTGAATATCGAGCTGCTGTATGAATAACCCCCAACGCAATGTCACTCATGAACAATTTATTAGTACTGCTATCGAAGCGATTCATACTGAGATGGCGGCACTAGAATTGTTAACTGAGCAAATCGATGATAGATTTGCCCAAGCCTGCGATATTATCTTAGCTTGTCAAGGACGTGTCGTGGTGACGGGAATGGGGAAGTCAGGACTCATTGGGCGTAAAATAGCGGCAACCTTTGCTTCTACGGGAACGCCAGCGTTTTTTATGCACCCCGGTGAAGCAGGGCATGGCGACTTAGGGATGTTGGTACAGGGCGACGTGTTACTTGCTATTTCAAACTCGGGTGAGTCAGATGAGATTAGAATGCTGCTGCCCGTAGTCAAACGCTTGAATATTCCGCTCATTAGTATCAGTCGAGACAAACGCGGTATGCTACCACGAGCGGCGGACATCGTTTTGACGCTTGGTAAATCACAAGAGGCTTGCCCGCTTAATCTTGCCCCGACTTCTAGTACCACGGCGACCTTAGCATTAGGCGATGCCTTGGCAGTAGCCTTGGTTCATGCTCGCAACTTCACATCAGAAGACTTTGCGTTATCACATCCTGCTGGCGCGCTAGGACGACAATTGCTGACGCGCGTTGAAGATTTGATGCATACTAATTCAGAAAACTTACCGCTGATTAATCAACAAGCGCCGCTACAAGACGCGTTATTTACTATGTCAGCTGGGCGTCTAGGTATGACAGTAGTCACTGATGACCAGCAAAAAGTGGTCGGTGTATTTACCGATGGTGATTTACGCCGCAGCTTAGAAAAAGGCATTGATTTGCAAACACCTATGCGCGAGCTGATGGTGAGCAATCCACGTCGCGTCAGTAAAAGCATGCGCGCATCAGATGCCCTGAGTGTGATGAATGAAAATGGGATTAGCCAGTTGCTGATCATTGATGAGTCGGAGCGCTTGGAAGCCGTCATCACGGTGCATGATTTATTACAAGCCGGTGTAAAATAAGTAGTGCATTAACAATTATTGAATGAATGATTATTGTATTAATAAGTACTATATTAATAACTACCATATTAAAAAAGCCTTTAATAAGAGAGCACTGATGCAAGACTTAATTAAAAAAGCCGGACAGGTAAAGTTATTGGTCATGGATGTTGATGGTATTTTATCAAATGGTCAGATTATTTATGATGCCAATGGTATTGAGACCAAGGCCTTTTCAGTACAAGATGGCGTGGGCGTTAAATCGTTGGCACGTTATGGTATTTTGACCGCTATTATTACCGGTCGTAGCAGCCCTATGGTAGACAAGCGCGCTGCTGAGATGGGTGTCAATCATATCGTCCAAGGTCGTGATGACAAGCTGATTGCTCTAAATGAGCTATTAGCTATGCTTGATCCTGCGCTCAATATTACCGCTGCCGATTGTGCGTATATGGGCGATGATTTACCCGATATCAAAGCCATGCAAACCGTTGGTTTTGCCGCCACTGTTCCAAACGCACATGCAGAAGTTATAAAACGCAGCCATATGGTGACCACGCGCGCAGGTGGTACGGGCGCTGTACGTGAAATATGTGATCTTATTTTAAAGGGTCATGGACACTATCAAGATTTTATTGCCTCTTATACGCTTGATGAAGCCAACACTCAGGATGATTTGTCGTGAATACTCGTGTTTTAATCGTTCTTGCGTTGATTCTCGCTGTGATTGCTGGCTGGTTTTTTAAGCAGCAAGGAGAGATTACGCCACCGGTCAGTATTGGAGCGAGTGATGTTGATTATGAAGCAACCGACATTAAAGCGGTGCAGACCAACGATGAGGGAAAAACAGAGTACGAACTTAGTGCTGAATCCTTGACCCATAATCCTGTGACCAATAAGGATGAGATGAAAGGCATTACGATGAATTGGGAGCCTTCAGATGAGCAGCGCTATCGCATTGAAGCGGGTAGTGCCGCGATCAGTCAGCAGACGGGCGACATGAGCTTATCAGGTGGTTTTTCCTTAGTCAGTGAAGGTAAGGCAGGTACGTCTGATGTTGAACCTATCAAAGTGACCGGTGCCACACTAAAAGGTAATACCAAGTCAGGTCAAGTTTATAGTGATGAGCCAGTAAAAGTTGAGCAAGGGATGAATCGCTTTGAGGCATCAAGCATGAAAGCCAATCTTGAAACTGGTGACTATGAATTTGGCAAGGTTGCCGTTGCTTTTACGCCTGCGAAACGCCAAGACAAAGCCTTGTTTTAAAATCTTTAGTAATAACTTAAGTTTCAAATTAATGTCAGATTTAGCTTTAATATTGTCCACATTGCCCGATGATTTTAGCCCTTACATTGATATTACATGCTTATTAACAGCAGCACCTAGCAGGAAGTTTGCAAACTCTACTACCCATAATGACACGAGTAACTTTTATGAAATCCACTTTTTTGCCTACTTTACGCTTGCTATCGACGCGCTCTATCCAAGTATCAAAGGGATTGCGCACGCTGCCGATGGTGATGCTATTAGCCTTGCCGTTATACAGCCATGCCTTGCCATCAGATGCCAATCAAGAAATAAAATTATTAGCTGATAAAGCCACTTATAGCGAACGCACAGGAGTTACCAGTTATTCGGGTACGGTAGTGATTACCCAAGGGACGTTTAAGATGACCGCTGATAATATTACGGTCAATCTATCACAGGGTCGCAGTATCAATTCGGCCGTCGCAACTGGTCGTCCAGCCACCATGCAGCAAGTCGTTACGCAAGAAAAAGGCTTGGCAAAAGGTCAGGCTAATAAAATCGACTATAATGCGGTCACAGGTATCGTTACGCTTACAGGCAATGCAAAACTGGTACAAAATGGCGCAAGTTTTGCCGGTAATGTCATTCGTTATAGCTTAAAAGCGGGCGATGTAGAAGCAACCGCTGGTGGCAATCAACGTGTAGAGTTGGTTTTCCCGCCTAATAACAGTACCAATCAAAGCAGTATACGTTAAACGATTGTACTGATTAATGTATCAAATGATAATTGATTGGATGGCTAATAAAGCTGTATGCATTAAAATCGTTAAACTTTTAAACCTTTAGGCCGTCCGTATTTACGCTATCCATATTAGCGCTTGAGTGTTGCAACTTTACAAGTAAGTGATGAGTAAGTTATGAGTGATATTAAAAATAATGTTGTTAGTAGCAATGAGCTTAATAATGACTCTATAGCGTCAGCGAATAGCTCTGAACCTGTCGCTCGTTTAACGATGCAAAACTTAGGCAAGCGTTATGGTAAACGCTGGGTAGTAAAAGATGTGTCATTCTCTGTTGAACAAGGACAAGTCGTCGGACTACTAGGTCCAAACGGTGCGGGCAAAACCACCAGTTTTTATATGGTGGTAGGATTGGTCAACATGGATAAAGGCCGTGTCACCTTAGGAAAAATGGACTTATCAAAATATGCCATGCATGAGCGTGCGCGCGCCGGCATTGGCTATTTGCCGCAAGAAGCGTCTATTTTTCGTAAATTATCGATTGAAGACAATATCTTAGCTATTTTGCAAACTCGTAAAGAATTGAGCGCCTCTGAGCAGAGGCAAGAGCTTGAAAAATTGATCGGTGAGTTCCATTTAGAACATGTACGCAAATCAATGGGCATGAGTGTCTCAGGCGGTGAACGTCGCCGCTGTGAGATTGCTCGCGCTTTGGCTGCTGACCCTAAATTCATCTTATTGGATGAGCCTTTTGCTGGTGTTGATCCTATCTCGGTAAGTGATATTAAAGACGTTATTTTAACGTTAAAAAATCGCGGTATTGGGGTGTTAATCACTGACCATAACGTGCGAGATACTTTAGCGATTTGTGAAAAAGCCTATATCGTTTCAGAAGGCGCCATCATCGCTGAAGGAACGTCGTGCGAAGTATTAGAAAATGAATTGGTAAAATCTGTTTACCTTGGTAAGGATTTTCAGGTATAAAAAATCTCATGTCTTAACTAATATAATTTTCTAAAACCTTATCTATATTTTTAGTCAAATATTTCGTTGGCAGGCAGGTTGCAACTTAATATTTGGCGATTGCTTTTTTATAACAGCAGTCTTTACAAGCGCCGTCTTCTATAAATTACCGCCTGATTCTACAGGCTGTTATATCATCTCTATCACTCTTGTATTGAAGCTCTTACAGAGCTTCATAAAATTCTATTTATTCCTCTCTATTTATTACTTTCGATTGACCAGCTGAATAAGGTTCATACGTTATGGCAAAAAATAAAAGCAGTTATGTTTGTCAGCATTGCGGTGCGCATTTCGGTAAGTGGGCAGGACAGTGTACAGATTGCGGCGAATGGAATAGCTTGGTTGAAGCACCAAACGTCAGTATGCCGCATCATAACAAAAACATGGCCAAACCCAATCCTAGCCGCGCCGTTTCTCGTAGCGACGGTGCGCCCGTTGGAAACTACTCTGGCACACATAGTGCAGTCATGCCACTCAATGCCGTAAGCGTCGGTTTGGATACGCGCTTACCGACCGGTATCAGTGAGTTTGATCGGGTGTTGGGTGGCGGATTGGTTGCCGGTTCCGTCGTTTTGATAGGCGGTGACCCAGGCATCGGTAAGTCGACGATTTTGCTGCAAACCGCGACCAATATGGCAAAGGCTGATTCATTGGCAGGTAGCGCTTTGTATGTGACAGGTGAGGAATCATTGGCACAGGTGGCTATGCGTGCCAAACGCTTAGATTTGCCAGCTGATAGGTTGCGTGTACTTGCTGAAACCAATGTTGAAACGATCTGTGCGGCGTTGACGCAAGAGCAGCCAGCGATTGCTATTATTGACTCTATTCAGACCATTTATACCGATGCGATAAATTCGGCACCGGGCGGCGTCAGTCAGATTCGTGAGTCGGCGGCCATTTTAACCCGTTATGCCAAGCAAACTGGTACGGCATTATTCTTAGTGGGACATGTGACTAAAGAAGGGACGCTTGCCGGTCCGCGTGTGCTTGAGCATATGGTTGATACGGTTTTATATTTTGAAGGTCAATCTGATTCACGTTTTCGTATGATACGCGCGGTCAAAAACCGTTTTGGGGCGGTCAATGAATTAGGTATTTTTGGCATGACTGATATGGGGCTAAAAGAAGTTGCCAATCCGTCAGCGATATTTTTGAGCCGTTATGACAAACCTGTGGCTGGCTCTGTGGTGATGGTAAGCCGTGAAGGTACCAGGCCGCTATTGGTAGAAGTACAAGCCTTGGTTGATGATTCGCAAGGCTCACCGAGACGCATGGCGTTGGGATTGGACTTTCAGCGACTGTCAATGTTGCTGGCGGTCATGCATCGCCATGGCGGTATCCATACCAGCGGACAAGATGTTTATGTCAACGTCGTTGGTGGCGTGAAAGTGATAGAAACCGGGTCTGATTTGGCGGTGCTGTTGGCGTGTGCCTCTAGTATAAAAGAGAAGCCGTTGCCGTCATCACTGGCAGTATTTGGTGAAGTCGGTTTGTCTGGTGAGATTCGCCCAGTACCCAATGGTCAAGAACGCTTAAAAGAAGCGATGAAACATGGTTTTAAACACGCGATTATCCCTAAAGCCAATGCGCCTGCCAAAGATGCGCCGCAGTTTAAAGGTATCAATGTGATTGCAGTAGAACGCTTAGACGATGCGATTGAAAGGGCGTTTGAGCTATAAGTGTCATTGAGTAATTATCTATCATATTATTGTGTGATACTAAATCCTTTGTTATCTTATATAAAGAGATGGCGAAGGATTTTGTTTGTGAATGAAAAAAATAAGACAGATCCAAGAAAAACTAAGTATTCAAAAGATTATCAGCTATTTGTAATAACGCCCTTTACTGGAATAGTCGCTTAGATAACAGCATTGACTAAGTCTGTAGCACATCAGCGGTTTGCTTAACAGGAAATTTTTAATAATGACACTAGGATGTGTCATCAGTTCGAACGATAGTTATCTTAATGGGCTAAAAATGGCTAAATTTACAGGTTTTATCAATAATTCACACTAATAGTGACTATATCAGAGTAATGATCTGGCTTGAAGTCAGCACTAGGTGCGATGACATGCACAGTATGTGATTGAACTGCTCCATTACCTTGACCAAGCACGCCGTTTGTTAAGGTAGAATAAGTGCTCCCGTTGTTGCCCCACGCTGCTCCATCAGCGGATCGCAGTTGATAAGGAACCAAATCTGAGTTACCACTGGTTCCACTCATAATGCCCGAACCATCTGTTTTATTGCTGCTGATAGCAGCTAATCCAATGTTGTAGTGAGCATCATTGGTGCAAGTTATACCGATACTATTGCTACCTGTAGTATCAATCACGCTCGCCGAAACAGTGCCCAAGTCGATATCAGCTGGCTTAGCAGTGATTTCACAGCTATCGATGACAGTAGCTTTGACTTTAAACGGGAATCGACGAGTTCCTTCGGTTTCGGACTTACATTTTGTGTTGGGGTCACCATTTTCAGTTTGACTATATGTTATTGCCGTATTGGCACCTGTGAAGTCTGCGGTGTAGAGACCTTGGGTAGCAAGTTTATTACTGTATCCTGGTAGCAGTGTCACGTTCATACGAAAGAAACCAGATTTAGGTGTTCCTGGAACAACGTAACTAAATGTCGTGAATTCTAGATCAGGGCTTATTGTGCGCCGTCCTAAAACAGTGCCACTATTTGCACGTGTCATGGTGAATGCTAAGCTAGATACGTTACTTGATTCCGTCGACATGTAACGTGGGATGATGAGCAAAGGATCAGACAAGCCACCATCGACTCCAAGACAAATTGACACATACCCACTGTCAGTGCCAGTATTAGTGCATGACCAATTCACTTGTATAGAATTGAGATTAGCATTATCAGCATTGGCTGGGGTGATATTACCAAGGTTTACATCGGACACGCTTGCTGTGCAATCAAAAGTAGTTGCAGCCTGCGTGTTCCCTGTTGGTAACCACAACACGATGGGCATCAACAATAAACTGTAACGCCATTGGAACGTCTTTATTTGCAATCGTTGCATTATTTTTCTACCTTCTGGCAGATGAGAGGGCCGAGTAATGGAATCTCATCACCCTGCTTTTGATAGTCAAAACTGACATTGCAGATTTCACCAGAGGGATTAATTATCTCTAGCACATTATGCTCATCCAGCGTATCCAGATATACCTCGCCATCAAAACCGATGATTGTTGATAGCACAGTTGTGTTGGTGAGCTGGCGTACCTGACTGCCAAGCGGCAGCGGTTCGTTATCACTGTCTACTAGGGCAACCGATGCTGAGCGCACCGGCGTGATAACAAAGTTTACTATGGTGCCGGCGCGGTCAGTTGGGGTGGCATCAATGTTCACCTTGTCAATCCGCAAGTCAGCGGGCAAATCCAGAGGATCAATACCAATTTTATTGCTTTGGTAAGCATTCAGTGGCGACACCAGTAACAAGCCACGGCTATTAGTAGTACCGATAGTACTGTTTTGTAGGAGTACAGGCACATTGGCGATACCGTTAGTAGAGACTACGGCAAAACCACTGTTGATTTGGCGGGTTGGAAAGATTCCTCCGCCCATCATGACTAGTGAGCCTGTGCCACTAGCGTAAGTAGCGTAACTGTCATCATTGACGCTTACACCCGCTTGTACTCGGCCATAGCGACCAAGGTAACTTAATTCCGCCAATCCATCGTTACTGTCACTCCTATTAGAATTACTATCTAGGCTATTATCTATAATGTGTCTTGCTTGCGCGCGCCAGTTTATGCCGCCTGAATTTGGCACTGAATGTGAAATATCAGCCACAAATACATCACGCTCGTCTGTATGCTGCATACTGCTATTCATCGAAATATTACGAGCTAACGAGAATGAAGCGCCGATAGAAGCACTGCTGTTAGCAGAGTTATTGAGGTCTTGATTAAGGTTAGCGCTCAAGCTTAGACGTCGACCAAAGGACTTACTCCAATAGGCACTGGCGAACTGTGTGGTTTCCTGATCCGCAAGTGACACTTGGTTATAGCTCATGCCAAAACTACCTAAGGATTGAGTACTATAACCTGTAGATATCTGCTTACTGCGCCGAACGGGTACAGATCCATACTGACTGCCTACGTCACGGTAAGCACCTTTCGTGCCTGTGGCACTGGCGCCGATATTAAAGCGACTGTTATTCCATGTGTAGCTTGTGCTGTATTGGGCGCCATCTTGCCCTTGACTCTGGCTGCCCGCTAACGAGGCAAATAAGATGCCACCTGCACGACCTAATAACCAAGTGCCGCCGACTCCGGCATTACTCAGACCATTGGTTACCTCGGCATGGGTTTCTGCGGTAAAACGGTTACTCACCCCATAACGCCAAGTACCACTAGCAGCAATATTATTACCGTAATCAAAGGACTTGTTACCATAATTTTCGCGCACCGCACCCAACTCTACTGACCAGTCGGAAAGCCCCGGCTGTAGCAAGCGATGGGCATCATATAAAGAGAACTCGAGCGTAGTGCTCTGCCCTAATGCATCGGTTACCACCAACTGAGCATTGCCTGCGCCACTGAAACTAGGAGCCGTCTGTAGCTCAAATGGTCCGGTTGGTACGTCACCACTATATTGCTTAAGTCCATTCACATACAGCTCTACTGCTGAGGGCAAGGTTGCGGAGCCAAAAAACGAGGGCAATGGAGTGGTTGCTATATAAGGCTGTAAGTCAAAATTAGTCCCAAGTTGTAGACCACCTAAGCGCGTAGAGCGCGTCCATGACAGGGCGCCTGTGAGAATGTCACCAGCACGAACCGTAATCAGCTTATCAGGGAATGATTTGCTCCAGCTGGTATCCAAACGCACGGTGCGTCCGTCCCAATCCTTGTCATTATTGCTGCTATCCCCATTGCTGCCAGCAGAGTGAGTGGCTGTGGTCAATGCTGTAGAGCTTAGTACACCGAGAGTATTAAACGCACGCAGTTCTGTAAAAGCACTGAGGTTTTTAGCACTATTGTGGGTTTGGTTACCATAGATATTATAGTTTAATAACATGCCTGGCGATGCAGTGGGTTGCAGGCGCTGATTACTGCGTGTATTGCGTATGGTCGTGTCTAGGTTGAGTAAACTTAGAGGTGCGATAAGGCTCAGCGTTTGCCGCCGTGCATTATAGTCAATCTTGAGATCAGGCAGGCTATTTAACGCTATGGGTTCGGTGCTATCAGGGGGTACAATAAAGCCAAGCTGTTGCAATACATCAGCGTTGGCCCAGAGTTGGTCTTCGCGGTACACGAAATTTACCAAACCAGAGCTGGTCTGATTAAGAGTGACATCTAGATACAGATCGAGATCAGCTTCATCATCGTCAGTGCTTTCACTGTTTAAGTTGAGCTGAGCCTTTCTAATATCATCAATGATGGTAGAAGTAATATCTTTAGAGGCGAGCTTATTTGGTTCAACAGCATGGCTGAGAGAGATAGCCATACTTTGCAACAAAACTGCTTTAGCGAGTGCTATTGTCCAGTGTAACGTCCTGCATCGTTTGAGTGCCATTGATCGTTACCTTGAATTTACCGACTATCGCACCATTTGTTATGGCGGAGGGTGGTACTTTCAGTGTCCAGTTCATAGTGGCATCTGGTAAAACATAACCCAGTAAACCTTGATGTATATTAACGCTATTGCCAGCAGTGTCTACAATGCTCAGGTCAATCAACTTGGCATGACCATTGCCGCTATTGCTAACGCGTAATGTTATTTGCTTACCATCTAGTTGCAAGCTATAACGCCATTGCAATTGTGGATCAGTTTTGACAATGCCAACGGGCTGCACAAATACTGGTAAAGAATAACTTAGCGCAAATTGCAAGCCTGTCTTTTGGGTAGCAGATTTAATGGGCAACTCATTAACAAAAATTCGATAGCTATCTTCCACCGCTCCAGCACCTTGTGGCGGAGCCTTAGCACGGATAATTCGAACCAGTTGTTTGTCACCGGGGTTGAGCTTAATCATTGGCGGACTGGCCAATAATCCTCGTGAGGATGTGAGCTGATCGCCTTTTTCATCCTGTGACCACTGATAAATGCGCACTTGCGCACTTATCACTTCGTCACTTGAGTTACTAAGGGTCAGGCCACTGGCGTTTTCTCTAGCTTGTAAGCTTAAGGAAATGGGAGAGACTTGTAGGCCACTCGCCATTGCTCCACTACTAAATAGTATCAAGCTAGAGATAATCGCAGGTCTCGCAACACGGCGTAACCAGAGACTTAACATTGAAATTAATAGGCTACAGAAATATTAACAGTATCTGAGTAAGCACCAGGCGTAACGTCGGCGTTATCGGTCACTGTGAGATATATAGGAGTAGAGATGGCGGTAGCATAATTTGCGAATTCTGCTGTAGAAATAGTATCAGTAGTACCCCAAGCAGTGCCGCCAGCTGATCCAGAGGTTAATTTATACGCCACTTCTTCAAGTGTCTCAAGTCCACCAAGCAGAGTGCCAGTGCCGTCGAGGCTACCAGTTGATACAGGTGTTAGACCAATAGTAGCAACAGAACCTTTAGAACAATTTAATACAAGCGCAGTAGTTGCTGTTACAGCGGTAGTCGCTTTGCCTGCTTCAGTTTTAGCAAGAACAACAGCTGCAGGAGGTGCATCTACAGTGCATATAGAATCAACTTCCATACTAACGCCAAATTCACTAGTGGTTTCGCCAGCATTCGCACTAGACATAGCAGCGAATCCGCCAATAGTAACTAATGTAGCGGTCATTAAAGATTTTTTAAATTGCATGGTAAAGCTCCAAGGATTAGATTTATTAGTGTTTCGATCATGTGAAGTTCAGTACTCAGATAAATAATGATCCTCACCGTGCTATAAAGCTGAAATCACATCTTTTGGCAATCTGGAACCCGCTGGTATTACGTACTTACCTTAGAATAACTGACTCTTTTCGTTTAACAGAATATTTACAATCTGAAATAATTCTTTGATATTCTTAATATAGTGTAACACAGTCTGTGTACATATGCTCACTGAGATTGCAATTACATCGCAAGCCCGCTATTTAATTTGAAGTTAATCGAATCTAAGATTTAATAGAGAGGTTGTTTTCGCGTTTCTATTTTTTTAAGTAGTTAAGCTTTAATCCTAAATATAAATAGATTCGTGATATGTCGAAATCTGTTCTTGTTATACGCTAGTGGAGCCACCTAATAAGCCTAATTGATTAGTTAATAGACCGCTACAATGGAACCACCTATAAAAGACTGATAAATACACGTTATTAAAAGATATTCATATCTCTTATGCTCTTCACAGTGCGAGCACAGCACTAAGTTTATGAATATATAATATCAAATAAACATTGCTTAATATTGTGGCAGCTATTGCTAAGAAACACTATAAGGTTTGGCGGCAGTAAGATATTAATAAAATAGATTATGAATGGCTTAAGATTACCGTCCGTTTTCTTAATACAAACTATCGCTATTTAGGCATCCTAAAATGCTCGAGCTACATGATAGGCTTGATATGTAAAACCCTGAAAGACTGAGCTAATTCAGCAGACAGTTTCCAAGAATATAGCTACTCAACCGTTAGTATAATCATCTCTCATATAATTAAGTCATTTCAAGGAAATAGGAATGAAACAGAAACATATTAAAGAGAATGAAAGTAATTTAAATTTTTCAGAAAATGTGAAAGTCAGCCAGGAAGAGATCGCCAAGCGGCGCATTCTTCACAAGCATGTTCTCGGTAGTATTGGAGTTGGCGATAGCCCGATTAATCCAAAAACTCGTCATATATTTAATGACTTCGTTGAAGGAAGGACTGCCACTATTGCAGAAGCAAAAGAAAAACTAATCAAGTATTATTCACAAATTGTAAATAAGTAAATGACTGAGAATTGAGCTATGCTGAAGAAAGCCTAGAAAAGTATTTGTTAAATCAAATACTTTATAGAATATTTATATCACCAATAAAACAATCAAATACAGCACATCGTTTAAAATAGAAGCCATCAATAATATAGGAACATCAGTATGATAGCTAATTACTAAACATTGGGCTCAATAGGTTAGATTAACTAAACCAGTATGATAGGTAATTACTCAGTGACAATAAGGTTTCGAGCACAAAGCTTCTAACACTAATAGTTAAGTGTTAAACAATAAAAAAGCGCCTAACTCATTAAAAGTTAGGCGCTTTTTATTTATTTATAAAATACGGCTATAAAGACTTGTGGTCTTTATAATACGAAACCGTTAAAGGCTTAAAACGCTATTGTTCTAAGACGTTAATGGTTTATGAAGATGGGCCTGAAACACGCTCAATAGCGACGTTACCGACACCTTTAGCCGTAATACCAAGTTGCTTGGCAGCACCATATGATAAATCCATGACACGGTTACCATGGAATGGACCACGGTCATTGACTTTAACCACAACACTTTTGCCATTGGTTTTGTTGGTAACTTTAACGTAGCAGTTCAGTGGCAGTGAACGGTGAGCGGCAGTTAGGCCATTCATATCGAAGGTTTCACCACTAGCGGTTTTGCGACCATGAAACTGACGACCATACCAAGAGGCTAGGCCTGTTTGCTTAAATTTGCTCACAGAGTTAGATGCAACCGCTGTTAGGCGTTCTAGAACATCTTCATCATTAGATACTTGTGCTGTGTCACTGGCTAACAGTGAGCTGCTCAGCGCCAATGAAGTAGGTTGGCGGGCAGACTTAACTAAGCTTGATGCGCCGTTATGTTGGCGACTAAGTTCACCGAGTACACGGTCGATATGGGAGGCGTTATCTTGCGAGACCATTGCAAGGGAGGTTTTTGATTCTACAGCATTTGCATTAGAAGCGATTGCAGAGCCAGCAAATAAAACTGCCGACATTGTAAGTAAACCAGATAAACGCTTATTCATAAATACCTCTATAGCTTATACCTTAAAACTTAACTCTAAAACCTCTTAGAGGGAGCGAGACAGTGTTAGACCAATCTAACCGTGTCGCAAACTCGAAAGCCTCTATATTATCTGACGTTCTCATAATGATAATAATAAATGCGGGCTTTTATAAGCTCTAACGTATGGTAATTTTCATTTCATCATCATAAGTGAGGAGGCGTTTATCGTTTATATACGACTGACCAAACACACTTATGACACGCTCAAATGATAGTTAACAATCGTTATTAAAAACGAATCAACCACTAAAATGGGTACTGCTATCCGATAAACGAACCTTCTTACATTGCTAAGTCATATTGCTAAATTAATAAAGGGTTTAAAGAGTATTGCGTATTTCTTTGTTATTAAACCGTTAATTAAGTAGTGACTTTGAAAGTCCGAAATCTACAAGCTGCTAACTATACGGATGAGCTACAACTGCAATATAATTGAATGATAACTTTCTTAGTAGCTATGTACGGGTTATGTATCATAGTGACAGTAAAACGAGGTTAACGCAATTAATTGTAAAAAACAAGAAAAAAAACCTGTCAGTATTAGTTGATTACTGACAGGTTTTTTTAGTAAAGAAGGAAGGGTTTATTGGTATTATTGTATTTAAAAACAAATACTTATCTATTTAGATGAATCACATAAGTTAGGATTTTTATGATAATTTATGTAGAATTGTTTACAAATAAAACCTGATTAAAACAGCATGAATTGACTTAACTTCAACTATTTCGTTGTTACATTCGATTACTTAGCACTGCGAATTTTGCTTAGATTCGCTTACCAATTTGTTAACGTATCATTTCGTCGGTGTCTGTATTAGAAGTTTATTTAGTGGTTTTAAACTGAGTTTAAGGCTGAATATTAAGCTTGAAAACTGAGTTTTAAAATTGTGCTAAATAACCTTGTTTAAGAATGATGCAAAAAAACTTAGCTAGATTTATGGGTATGAATCGACATCAATAATCCAAATCCTGCCATTAGGGTAACAATAGCAGTACCACCGTAACTGATAAAAGGTAATGGCACGCCAACAACAGGTAAGATGCCGCCGACCATACCGACATTGACGAAAACATAAACGAAAAACGACATGGCAATCGCACCTGCTAGTAGTCGGCTATAAGTATCAGGGTGACTAAAAGCGATATACAAAGCACGCGTGAGCACGCAAGCATAAATAAACATCAGCAATATCATACCGAGTAAGCCAAACTCTTCAGAGAATGCCGCAACAATAAAGTCAGTATGACCTTCTGGTAAAAAGTGCAGATGAGATTGCGTGCCTTCTAGATAGCCTTTACCGGTAAGACCGCCAGCACCGATAGCGGTCTTAGACTGAATGATATTCCAACCAGCCCCTTGGACGTCAGCTTCAGGATTAAACAGAGTTAAGACGCGTGTACGTTGGTAATCGTGTAATAAAAAGTTCCAAGCGAAAGCGATAAGTGGCACTGCCAAAGCCGCTGCACTAGCAATTAAACGCCATGATAATCCAGCCAAAAACAACACAAAGATACCACTGGCAGCAACCAGTAATGAAGTACCAAGGTCAGGCTCTTTAGCAATTAACAATACCGGCACTACAATTAACGCCAAAGTGATGGCGATACTGGATAATGAGGGTGGTAAATCACGTTTGGATAAAAACCATGCGCACATCATTGGCATGCCAAGTTTCATAAACTCTGAAGGCTGGACACTACCAAATCCCGGTAAGTTAATCCAGCGCTGTGCACCCATACGTACCTCGCCAATGATGTCGACCAAGACCAATAATATCAGCCCTAATACGTAAAATATGGGCGTAAAGGTACGATAAATATTAGGCGGTATCTGTGCCATGATAAACATCACTGTAAACGCTACGCCATAACTGACCATTTGGCGTATGACCATATCGCTATCTTGGCTTGCCGCACTGTATAAAATAGTCAAACCGATACAGCAAACCGTTAATAACAATAAGGTTAACCATGGGTCGATATGAATGCGTTGCCACAAAGTCGGCGCATGGCCTTGACCAAAATGATGGCTCTGACGGGAAAAACGGTATTGCGGGTTAGAAGACATAGGCAAAATGTGACTGGCAATTGGCGTGAAAGAAAAGTCTGCTTTGACAGCTGTCAAGTTAGCAAGCGACGATTATAAGGCGTTCACTCAACGAGATAATAGCGAATAAAGTAACTTACGAGTAATAAAGTAACGTCAATATAAAAATTATGAGGATAAGTGTTAATAACGAATAGGTGACCGCTGATTCACTGCGATAGTTTAGCCTGCTTGCTTAAAATTTGATAGTATCGATAAAACGTTTTTAGCGGTAGTTTCTTGTAATGATAAAGATAAAAAAATCTGTTTATAGGCAAATGTATAAGCCTGTTATCGCTCTGTGCATTTGTGCCAGTAGCATCTCTGCTTCTGCCGCTATCATAAGTGATAATAGTGAGCGCCGTATCCAAATCCGTCACGGCAGTAGTGCTACTGATAGCACCTCTAATGCTTATATCACGCCTGCTAGAAATTATGGCAGCCAAAGCAATAGTTATAGTGGCGGCGCGACTATACTCAGCGATGGCAGAAGTGGGTCAAATGGCCTAGGCGGCGATAGTATGCAAGGCCTCATTCAACGAAAACAGCGTGAATTTAATTTTGATAGTGGTTTATCGATAGAAGAGAGCAAGCGCGTCATTACCAATAAAGTGACGCCACGTTATAACACTACTTATAACACTGGTAATAATAACTTCGGAAACAGTAATTATAACGATTTTACCAGTATGGACTTTAATACTTGGCTAAATAGTAATAGCTACCGCGCCGGACAAGTGGCCAATTATCAACGCTATTTAAGCTCACGAGTCGGAGCACAAAACGTACCTCCTTTATCACAGCTGCTAACCACCGCCCGTAGTTGGGATAAATGTGGCTATGAGCCTTATCAGCTACCACCGCAGGAGCTATGGGCAAATATTGTGCCGACCTTGCAGCTTTATAGTCAGCTCAAAAACCAAGGAATTTTACCTCCTAATACAGAGATACGTTCAGTATATCGCAGCCCAGGACTAAATGACTGCGCAGGCGGCGCAAACGCCAGTAAGCACATGACCGCAGGCGCGATGGATATCTGGGTGCCTGAATATGAAGGCAATCAATGGCAGCTTAGTAGCATGCAAGACCGTTTATGCGAGTTTTGGCAATATCAGGGTCAATCGAATAACTTTGGGCTAGGGCTATATTCTACCGGTGCTATTCATCTTGATACCGATGGTTATCGCAAATGGGGCTTTAATCATGCCAGTAGCAGCTCCGCTTGTCGTTATTAAGTAATATGTCGCTAAAGACTGTATCTTCAATTAAAAAAAGCTCAACCAATAAATATTACTGGTTGAGCTTTTTTATCGACCTATTTTTTTAACACCTGTAAAAAATATGCTATCAAGTTTATTTCTTCTTCTTAGATTTCTTTTCATCCCAAGGATCAACCTCACCGACGGTAACGATTAAAAAATCATCAGGCTTTAGGGTGTCGCGCAGAGTTTGGTTGACCTCTGATAGTTTGACCTGTTCGATACGCTTGACATAATTGGTCAGGTAGCTACTAGGCAGCTGATAAAAATTCATCATGCCAAGTAAACTGTTGATTCCCGCGTTACTGGCAAAACCCATCGGAAAGCTGTTTTTTAAACTGTCTGTGGTCAATCTCATCTCATCGCTAGTGATACCTTTTTCTAAGGTCTCATTAATCACATCTAGGCTGGCATTAATCGCCGCGCGCGCTTTATCATTACGGGTTGAAAAACCAATCTGATAAGGTCCGCGCGCCAGCATCGGGTTCATAGAACCTGAGATACCATAAGTATAACCAAGGTTTTGCCTGACTTCCGTCATCAAGCGCGCATTAAAATCGCCCCCTGCTAGCACTTCATTGCCGACAGCAAAGTTGGTTTGCTTTTGCTGCGCTTGGGGGTCAGTGGCGCGCTTGTCGCCCAATTGACCCATTAATACCGTGGTTTGAGTGCTAGGAAACGGTATATGGATATGCTGAGATTGGGTTAATGGCTTTGGCTCGGGTAGGGTAGCCGCTGCTTGACCAGCTGGTAGGTCTGCCGTTATTTCTTCCGCCAAATTTTTCGCTTGTGCTAACGTCAAATTACCAGTCATGGCAAGCGACGCATTGGCAGCGACTAAATAGCGGTTTTTAAAATCTATTAGCTGTTGCCTTTTAATATTAGGAACCGTTTCAAGCGTGCCAACCGATGGATGGGCATAAGGATGGTCGCCATAAAGTGCTTTGCTAAAGGCAATGCTAGCAAGACTACCCGGGTCTTGTTTTTGCTGCTGTAAACCGACCAGTAAGCGTGCTTTGTTACGGGCTAATATTTGCTCATCAAAGCTCGGTTCAGTAAGCATTTGCGTCATTAAGTTAACGGCAGGCAGTAGATGTTTATCATCAGATAAGCTGCGCAACGAGACAGTAAACATGTCTTTATAAGCGCTGCTACTTAGACTAATGCCCAAGGTTTCGACCGCTCGCGTGAACGCGTTTTCATCTAAGCGTTTAGACCCTTGTTCAAGCATCGTTGCGGTCATATTGGCAATACCAAAGCCTGATTTACTGATACTACCATCACGTGCGCTACCGGCATTAAAGCGCAAGTCAATATCAACGATGGGCAAGGTGGTGGTCGGCACAAAAAGCACAGGAATACCGGCTTTGGTGTTAAAGGTCTGAATCTTTGGGACAGTGACTGTTAAAGGTTTGGCATTATAAAGGCTACTAAGCTTAGCTAGAGCGGCAATAGGCGCGCTAGTATCGACTGCGGCAGCCGGCGTGCGAGCATCTTCGCCACCCGCCATATCGGCCTGCGCTACGGTAGTCAAGGTCATCATCCCAAAGAATATAGCGGCACTCAGATAAGGGAGCTGCTTAACATTAGATGATAATTTGGTTTTTTTGAGAAAAGGTGTTTGAGTCATGTCTTTCTTCTTATTAATGTCACGAATATTGGGTTCTTACTAAGATAACTGGATAGCATAGTGATGTTATTTAGCTTTGCTTACCGTTTCTTTAGTAGCGATATTAGTAGCGGTATTTTTACTAACGGTCTCTTTGCTCATCTTATCTTGGCTAACTTTACCTTTATTGGCCGTCTCTTTAGGCGGAATGATATGCATCACCGTTAAATTATCTTTGACCAAATACTTTTTACTTGCTGCTTGGATATCCGCAATCGTCACACTATCAAGCTTGGTTGGCAATTTAGCCAGTAATCTATCATCTAGACCGATAGATTGTAGTGAACCAATCATACGCGCCTGACCTTCCATGCTGTCCTGTGCGTATACCAAACCGGTGACAGTATTGGTTTTGGCACGCTCGATTTCATCGGCGGCAATCGGATCAGTTTTAAGTTTTTCTATTTCAGAGAGGATAGCTTGCTGTGCTTGGGCTAAGCTGACGCCTTCACGCGGAGTCGCTTGTATCAGAAACAATCCATCGCCGCGATCAAGCAAATCATAAGAGGTGCCTACGGTGGTAAGTAGTCCTTGCTCGCGTACTAGCCTGCTCTCGAGACGTGCTGATAGACCACCATCTAGCACATCTTGCGCAAGCGAGAGGGCATAAGCTTGCTTCTCATTATTAGCACCAGCGCTTACCAGGCTGGGCACGTTATAACCCATCAGTAAAACTGGCACTTGTACCGCTTGCTCAGATTCTACTTGCTGATAACCGCGGAAACCCTTTTGAGTGACCGCAGGACGCTTGGGTAATGCGCTTGGTTTTAGCTCACCAAAGTAGCGTTTGACTTGCGCCAACACTTCGGTTGGTTCGACATCGCCAACGATAACCAAAGTCGCATTATTGGGTGCGTACCATGTTTTATACCAGTCTTTTAAATCGTTAAGGGTGATTGATTCAAGCTCACTCATGGGTCCGATGACCGATTCGCCTTTCGGGCTGTTCGGCAATGCCAGCAAGCGAAATGACTCATAAGCTTTGGAAATCGGATTGTCATCAGTACGCTGACGACGCTCTTCCATCACCACTTGATGCTCTTTGGCAAACGCTTTGTCATCAAAAACCAAATTGGTCATGCGATCCGCTTCTAGCTCTAAAGCTAATGGCAAGCGATTGGCGGGAAATAGCTCGTAATAACCGGTATAGTCGTAACTGGTAAAGGCGTTGTTAACGCCGCCAAACTTAGCAATCAAACGCTCATAATCGTCGCTTGACACATTAGTGGTGCCTTTAAACATCATATGTTCGAGCACATGAGAGATACCGCCTTTATCAAGTGGCTCATCTGCTGACCCGACGCGATACCAAATCTGAGTCATGACCACAGGCGCGCGGTGGTCTTCTTTAACCACTATCTTTAGACCATTTTCGAGCTTGTATTCATGGCGACCGGACATATCCATGGTCAGCGCTGACGATTGCTCAGCATCTTTAACCGCTTGGTTTTTATTCACTACCTGTGTCGTTGCGGCATTTTTAGTCGTAGCAACTTCATTCGTCGAAGAGAGTGCGCTGGTTTGGCAAGCAGCAAGGGTAGTCGCCATTGCTAAAGCGCAGGCAAGGCGTAGAGAGTGAGCAGGTGATGGTAAAGACAGTGATGAAGGCAGTGATAAAAACAATGACATGATAGGTTCTACTTATATAAAAAGGCAGCTGATAAGTGACTGATTTATAGAATGAGAATGGCGTATATTAATGTTTATATTAATATACGTATTTATGATAAACATAGAGCCATTATAAAGACTTGTGTGCCCCAACCATGACGGTAGCAGTAGGCTTAAATTCTTGTGTGGTGCTACAGCCTGTCGATGACAATGCGATGGTAACGAGAACCAAAGCGGCGCCCGTCTGGATCATTTTTTTATAATTGTTCGATAGTGATAGCATAGGTCATTCCCAATATAAATGGTTGAATAAAGTAAACAAAATAGGGTGGCATAATGTAGGCGAAGTTTGGCGTAACTAAGGTCGGATTTTTGTGTCCAAACCTTAAGCGAAACTTGCTTAGATCAGCTGACGGTTTGCTATAAATTTATTAGCATGATTTTTTGTATTGCTTACAGTCATCTATTTGGCATGGTTTTAGGCATTGCTGTTTGTTGTTGATTCATCGGTTTTTATCATTTGACAGCGCTCTACAATGCTAAAGGCTAAGCACCGCTTGAATTATGCTAAACTAGGCTAAAAATAATCGTCCGTTAAATAATAAAAAGCGGGCGGCATAGTCATTTTAAAAACAATCACTTTAAAATAAATTACTGATAATGATAACTTTTAGGGCAAGCTTATGAATAATCCCAATAATAGCAATCGCGTGGTCATCAACCTTGACGGCGGTCTTGATGATTTGGATGACGATGATATTACCTTACCCAGTCTGCCAGCGCAAACGGTGCCCATCATCGATGAGCCTGAAGATACATCACATACCGATACAGCGGCAGACCTACCATTAGCGACGCCTATTGTTGAGATAGAAAAACAAAGTCCAGCCGAAAGTATTGTAGAAGGTACGATAGAAAGTAGCGCAGCAAGCACTTCAAATAACGATCAAACAACTGCTGCTCCGTCGCAGTCTACAACCGCAATTCCTACGATGCCTTTGCAAGCTCATTTAGGCGATAGTGCAAGCTTTACCTCTACAAATAGCGATACCAGTGCTGTCAATAAAGCGCAAACAGAGAGTAAATCGAAAACCGAGTTACCGCAGCCAACAACAGCGTCAGAGGAGTCACAAGAGACTGAGGAAAATAAGAAAAAAGGTAGCTGGTTTAATCGTATGAAAACGGGACTAAGTAAGTCACGTAAAAATCTTGCCGAAGGTATGGTCAGTATCCTTATCGGTGGCAAAGAGATTGATGATGAGCTATTAGAAGAGGTTGAAGACCAGCTGTTGGTCGCTGATATCGGTGTCAATGCAACCAATCGTATTATTAAAAGCCTTACTGAGCAAACCGCCCGTGGTGATTTGATTTATGCCCATTCATTATATAAAGCACTGCAAACTGAGCTGGTTGATATCTTAACGCCAAAAGTTGCGCCATTGGTCATTGACACGAGTAAGAAGCCTTTTGTTATCTTGGTCGTAGGCGTTAATGGTGTTGGTAAAACGACGACTATTGGTAAGCTTGCTAAGCGTCTGCAAGGTGAAGGCAAATCCGTCATGTTGGCGGCTGGCGATACGTTCCGTGCCGCTGCTACTGAACAGCTGCAAATCTGGGGTGAGCGCAATAACATTCCAGTCGTCGCCCAAGGTCATGGCTCTGATAGTGCTTCTGTTATCTTTGATGCCATGCAGTCTGCCAAAGCAAAAAATATCGATGTATTAATCGCTGATACAGCTGGACGCTTGCAAAATAAAACCCACCTGATGGCCGAGCTTGAAAAAGTGGTGCGCGTGATGCGTAAAGCCGATCCAAGTGCACCGCATGAAGGCATGATTGTGCTTGATGCTGGCACAGGTCAAAATGCCATTAACCAAGTGGAGTTATTTAACAAAGTCGTACCATTGACGGGTATTACCATTACCAAACTTGATGGTACGGCAAAAGGCGGCGTGGTCTTTAATATCGCTGAAACCACGGATGTGCCGATTCGCTATATCGGTGTTGGTGAGTCGATTGATGATTTGCGTGCCTTTAGTCCGAAGCAGTTCGTCGCCGCCTTATTTGAGACCGATGATAAACAGTAGCGCTTGGTAGTTTTTTTCAATGAATAAATAAGTGTTAAAAATATGAGTGTGTAGAGGGAAGAGTCATGATAGTCACCATAGCAGCTGTTGAGTCGCACCAGTTAGCACTGATTGCTAGTAGGCATAGTAGTCCTAAACTGGTCGAAGTCAATTGGCTGCAGGTGGGCGATTCTTGGCACAGCTCAAAATCTATTCCCAAGCTTAAAAAGCATTATGGACTTGTTGATCAAGATTTTACCTTTATATCTCAAAACAGTCTAAGCAAAAGCAAGCCTGCCGAGGCGCTACTTATAGAAGCGCTTGAGCAATTAACAGCGTACTTTAAAGGTGAGCGTCAAGCGTTTGATTTGCCATTAGATATAAGCTTAGGTACTAATTTTCAGCAACGCGTCTGGCAAGAGCTGCAAAAGATACCGCATGGCGAAACGATTAGTTATGCCACACTCGCGCAGCGAGTCGGTAATCCTAAAGGTTACCGCGCCGTTGCCAATGCCAATGGCAGAAACCCATTTAGCATCATTATTCCTTGTCACCGTGTTATTGCTAGCGATGGTAAGCTGGGAGGATATACAGGCGGCTTAGACAAAAAAGAGTACCTGCTAGCGCTCGAAGGTATTAAAGGTATCGAGGTTAAGCATTAGTTATTTTGATTGTACAAGTCCAATATTGTTTTTTCAATACAAATTTTCGATACAAATACTATCAATAGCATGCGTGCAAAGGATAGACTAAAAGTAGAGTATTATGAATAATACGACCACTAAAATATCGGCTATGAAAATATTACAACCTATCACCATTGGTGGTGTCATCTTTAAAAACCGTACGATGTTTCCACCATTGACGACTGGCTATGAAGATAAAGACGGCAATATCAGCTCGCAAAGCCGTGCCTTTTATACTCGTCTTGCCAAGGGTGGCACAGGCTATATCGTGCTAGGCGACGTCGCACCTGTCCGTAGTTTTGCGCCGACGCCTAAATTATTTGATGATAGCCAAATAGACAGTTTCTGGCTACTTGCTGATAATGTGCATACCTACGGAGCCAAGCTTGGCGTGCAGATTTTTTATCCTGAGTATGACGTTAATGTCCTTAACGCCTTGTTTGCTGCTGGCGAGATGCACAAGGTACGCACCCAGCTCAATCATGATATGCAACATTTCGTCAATGAGGTGTCAGAAGACGCTTTGATGGATATTATCGACAAGATGTGTGCCTGTGCAGTGCGTGCACAAAAAGCGGGGATAGATGTCATTCAGGTGCATGGCGACAGACTGGTAGGCGCGCTATGCAGCACACAAATGAACACGCGCACGGATAAGTTTGGCGGCTCTCTTGAGAATCGTACACGCTTTGCTTTGATGTTAGTACGGGCGTTAAAAAAGGTCGTACCAGATATGATTATCGATTATAAATTATCGGTTGTCACACCTGAGCGCGGTAAAGGTGGTGTTGATGAAATCGACGCGCCAGAGTTTGCACAGTGGCTTGAAGCAGCTGGCGTGGATATGTTGCATGTTGGGCAAGCGAACCATACGGGCAATATGGCAGACACGATCCCGCCGATGGGCGTGCAGCCTTACTGCTTCTTTGCTGATATCACAGGTGCCGTCAAGCAAGCGGTTTCCATCCCGGTTAGCACTTCAGGTCGTATCATTGATCCTGACATGGGTGAGGGTATACTGCAAAATGGCAAGGCTGATATGATTGGGATTGGTCGTGCGCTCTTAGCGGATCCTGATTGGGCGAACAAGGTGGGCGCGGATAAAGCCACTGATATCGTTCGCTGTATATGCTGCAACGAAGGCTGCGTTGATAATGTCCTAAATCGCTCGTTTATTGCTTGCGTGGTCAACCCTGAAAATGGCTTTGAAGAAACGCGTTTTATTACGCCTGCTGAAATGAAGAAGAATATTGTGGTCATCGGTGGCGGTCCTGCAGGGTTGGAAGCTGCCCGTGTGGCTGCAAAGAAAGGTCATAGTGTAACGCTGTTTGAAACCGCTACTGAGCTGGGTGGGCAGTTGCATATCGCTGCTGTCCCGCCGCGTAAAAATGAAATACGCCGAGCCATAGAAGACTTAGTGCATGCCGTACATACTCAGAGTGTAACGCTAAAATTGGGTCAAACAGCGAATATTCAAAGCATACTAGCGCTAGAGCCTGATGCTGTTATCGTCGCAGTCGGTGCGTTGAGCTTTATACCGCCAATTCCAGGTATAGATGGCAAAAACGTCTATGATGCGTGGCAGGTGCTGGCAGGTAAACATAAAGTATCTGGGCGCGTGGCGGTAATCGGTGGTGGTGTGGTCGGCTGTGAGACCGCTGAATATCTAGCTACACAAGGCTGCAAGGTATCGATAATAGAGATGCGTGATCAGATTGGTGGTGATATCAGCGTGGCTGTTTTACCTAGCATGCTCGAAAATTATAAGGCATACGATGTAGAGCAGTATACTGGATATATGGTAACAACCATTAACAGCGGTGAAGTGAATTGCAAAGATAAAAATGGCAGTATTGCCCAAATTCCATACGACTATGTCGTTATCGCTAGTGGTGCGCGCCCCGTAGTCTTCGATACAGAGGCTTTGAGCATTAAAGGTATTGAGGTTGTGCAGGTAGGTGATTGTTGTGAGGTTGCTGATATATCATATGCAACTAAGACAGCATACGATGCCGCGAATGCGCTTTAGTCATTCAATTATTATTGTGCAGATTTCTACAAATAATAAAGGCCAAACGCTGAAAACGTTTGGCCTTTTCGTGTTTAGAACAGGCCTATACCAATAAGCAGACACTAGAACTTCTGAATAACATTTGGCTATTTAGAACATTTACCACAGCCGTTACAATCCTTCGACTTTTTAAATATCACCTTTGTCCATACATAATAAAAAGATAAAACAACTATTATAAATACCAATAAATATTCTAAGAATGTACTCATCATCATACCTCTAAAATCCGAAAATTTGACCTGTTACCCGATAGGTTAGCCACGCCATTAAATAAGCCAAGATAAACAAATAACCAGCAATGGCTGCAGTTTGTTTCAAAGAATTGGTTTCGCGGCGAATAACTGCCAGTGTGGCCAAACACATCGGCGCATAAACATAAAATGCTAAAAATGAAAACGCAGTAGCCAATCCCCACTGCGTATGAATGATAGGGATAAGCGTTTGATTGACGGCTTCATCGCCCACACTACCGACCGCATATACTGTGCCAAGCGCCGCAATGACTACCTCTCTGGCAGCTAGACCCGGGATTAAAGCAATACACATCTGCCAGGTAAAACCAATGGGCGCAAAAATTGGCTCGATAACATGCCCGAGCATGCCAGCAAAGCTATAATCAATCGCTGGGTTTGTCGCTCCAATCGGGGCCGCGGGAAAAGTAACCAATACCCATAATATCACCGTCAGCGCAAAAATTACTGTACCGGCTCTCATTAAAAAGGCGCTCACCTTGTCCCAAAGCTCACTGGCAATATGTTTGATATTTGGCAGACGATAAGTGGGAAGCTCCATCAATAATGGAAATGCCGCCGCTTTTGATGTCGTATTATGAAAGCGTTTAAATAACCACGATACAAACGCCGCCGAACAAATACCCGCGATATACAATATAAATAAAGTCAAACCCTGCAAGTTGAAAATACCTAGGACAGTTTGATTGGGTATCACCGCCGCAATAATCAGGGCATAAATCGGTAGACGCGCCGAACACGTCAGCATGGGCAAAACAGCAATCGCCACAAAACGTTCTTTATGGTTGGGGATAGTGCGAGTTGACATAACCGCTGGTACCGTACAAGCAAAACCTGACAGTAAGGGAATAAATGAGCGCCCGGATAAGCCTACTTTAGACAATAAGTTGTCTAATAAAAAAGCAGCGCGCGGTAGATAACCTGAGTCTTCAAGAATTAATAAGAATAAAAATAGCAAAGTGATTTGCGGTACAAATACCACGACGCTACCGACCCCAGCCACGACGCCATTGACGAGAAGACTTTGTAATATGCCATCCGGTAGCCATTCGACTAATAGCGCCCCAATACTCGCGACCAACCATTCAATGCCTAGCATAAGTGGCTCTGCCCACGCATAGACGGCTTGAAAGATAATAAAAAGAATCGCTAATAGGATAATGACCCCGATGACAGGATGCAACGCCAAATAATCTATGCGCTCATGCCACTTTGGCAAACGTTGTGAGCTTATCACCGCTCGGCTCAGAATATCATCAGCACTCTTATACATAGCTTGTGTATCAGTATTAAGGCTATTGATGCTATTAATGCCGATATTAATGCTATTACCATTAGTATCGGCATTAAAAAAACGTACAGGCTGAGCTTTATTATTGAGATAGTCAATAAATTCATCCGCCAACATTAGTAATTGCTCGCAGCCTTGGCGTTTGATGGCGACCGTTTTAACAACAGGAACGCCCAGCTCTTCTGATAATACGGTCTCATCAACCACTAAACCGCGGCTCTCGGCCACGTCGCTCAGATTGAGTGCGACTATGATTGGCAAACCTAAGCTTTTGAGCTCCAATAACATACGTAGTGACATGCGCAAGTTGGTCGCATCAGCTACGAAGATAATACCATCAGGTATCGGCTCACCTGGCATCTGACCAAAGAGCACTTTACGAGTGACCTCTTCATCAAGGCTGGTGGTTCTTAAGCTATAAGTACCCGGCAAATCTACAATATTGACAGTAGAATGGCCAAGCATCGTGGCAGTGCGTTTATCGACGGTGACGCCGGAATAGTTTGCTACTTTCGCTTTAGAGCCTGTCAGTACATTAAAAGTAGCTGTTTTACCACAATTAGGGGCGCCAACTAAGGCAAGATTGATAGCGCTAGTTACAGCTTGTATTTGCGTAATTGGCATTTATTCGGACATCGCTTATTTATCAATTTATAAGTCATCAAGGTTATACAACAGCCTTAATGCAGTGGCTTAGGAGCAATTTATTAAATTGAACCGAAGACTTATCTTGAGTCTATAGTGATAGCGAGGCATCTGATTTTTATTAACTCATCGGCACGTAAGCTAAACTGTGCGCCTGTACTAAGCTGCACCGCATAAGGCGGTTTTCCAAATAGACCTTTGGCAACAATTTGAATGATAGTGTTAGGCAAAAAGCCTAAATCTTTGAGTCGTTGACTGATAACGTCATCGATATCACCAAAGCGTTCATTAGCGACAATGTCATCAATAATAGCAGGTTGGTGTTTAGCCAAATCGAGTAAGGAGCACAGATTTTCAGCATTGGTATTATTTGCAGCATTGGAATTAAGAGTGTTGATATTAGCAGCAGTAGGGGTAGGATAGGAGGGTGAAAGAGTTGTGCTCATAAAGAGTCCTTATCCGTTCTTATATGTTAATGATAATTGTTACTATTGAATCCGATTATATTCCTCGATTAGAAAAAATACAATACCGCAGGTGGGTGATTGAAATGAAAAAACCAGACAGTTTTATACTGTCTGGTTCTCATGTTTTGATGCGGGTTCTGATACCGATAAGTCAGCTATTTATTAAAATGAATATTTTTTGACACTCACTTTGCAGCTAAGCCAGCTTATACTTAACTACTGTTCAAGCTGCGCCATGACTTCATCTGTAAAATTGACGTTGCTATAGACTTCTTGCACATCGTCAATATCTTCTAGCATATCAATCATTTTCATTACTTTGAGGGCGTCGTCGACATTATCAATCTCGGCGCTGGTGGCAGGTGCCATAGTGACCTCGGCATTATCAGAAACAAGACCTGCTGCATTGAGCGCATCTTTTACTTTACCGAAATCTTCCCATTCGGTGATGACCAGTAGTGACTCGCCATCGTTTTCAATATCAAGTGCCCCAGCGTCCAAGGCCGCGAGCATGACATCTTCCTCTAGGCTGATGTCATTAAAGGTGATTTCACCGCGCTTGGTAAATAGATAAGCCACTGAGCCTGAGGTGCCAAGATTGCCTTCGTTTTTAGTAAAAGCATGTCGCACTTCACTGACTGTACGGTTCAGATTGTCAGTCATGGTTTCGACCAATACCGCGACGCCACCAACGCCATAGCCTTCATAGCTGACCTCATCCATATTGTCATTGTCATCGCCGCCTGTCCCACGAGCAACTGCACGGTTGATGGTATCTCGGGTCATATTGACTGACAGTGCTTTCTCGATAGCGGCACGCAAGCGTGGGTTTTTATCAGGGTCAGGGTCACCTTGCTTGGCAGCAGAAACAATTTCACGAATAATCTTGGTAAATACTTTACCTTTTACCGCATCCTGACGGGCTTTACGGTGTTTGATATTTGCCCATTTTGAATGGCCTGCCATATAACATCCTTACGTTTTACGTGTTATTGATAGTGCGGGTAAAAAAGTTGTTAGGGCATGCCCCAATGACAACCTTTTATACCTGATGAGGTGTTTTTATTATATGATTGTGCTGTCAATGCAGTGTAATCGGCCTATCGGCAAGTTAACGATTTGTATGTCGTTTGGCGCGCTTTTTTGCTACACTGCTATTTTCTATCTTTTGACCTACTATTGATTCTCATAATAACGGTCGACAGCAATAATATTTGCAATATTATAAACCACTTTAGCGCATTTTGACCAACCTAAGCTTGTCCATGCCAGCCTAAAACGTTCGGTTTTATATAACCATTGATTTTGTGACTTTATTGACTCTATGAAGCAACCAACCGCCGAAGCCATTACTCATTTGCGTAACCGCATTCATATCATTATCGAAGGCACGGATACCCGTTTGGGTAAGCTGTTTGATATTGTATTGTTGATTGCAATCTTGGCCAGTGTCGCTGTGGTGATGCTCGATAGTGTGCTGTACATGCGTTTGCAATATGGCACGCTATTTCGTTATGCAGAATGGTTTTTTACCATTTTGTTTACCATCGAATATAGTCTAAGGCTATTTTCAGCGCCCAATCGCTTTCGTTATGTTTTTAGCTTTTTTGGCGTCGTGGATTTATTGTCGGTATTGCCAAGCTATTTAAGCTTAATATTTGGTGGCGTCCAGTATCTGCTGGTGATTCGCATACTGCGTATCTTGCGTATATTCCGCGTGCTCAAGCTCAATACTTATATGCAGCAAGCGGGTTTTCTTGCCTCAGCGCTTAAAACCAGTCAGCAAAAAATCACGGTATTTTTCTTATCTTTAGTCTTGCTTGTGACTATTTTTGGCGCGGTAGTCTATGTGGTGGAAGGGCCGGAAAATGGCTTTACCAGTATTCCCATCTCTATTTATTGGGCGGTGGTAACGGTCACCACCACTGGCTATGGCGATATGTCACCAAAAACGCCAATCGGGCAAGCGATTGCATCTATGGTGATGATTACCGGTTATGCGATTATTGCCGTGCCAACGGGTATTTTTACGGCTGAGCTGGCGCGTAATATGCGTCCACAGCTGAATCCTATTGCCTGCCCAAACTGTGGAAAATTTGGCCACGCCGTAGGAGCGGATTTCTGTGATCGCTGCGGTCATGCGCTGCATGTTTAGTGTTTATTAACGCTATTTATATGGCTTTTTAAAATTATTAGGCTCGTAAGTTTTAATAGTCTATATATTGAGCAACCAATGGTGATAAATCTATCACTACGCCCAGATTGACCAAATTCCAATACTGACCCGAAATTGTACGGTCAAGCATCATCGTCGTCGCTGAGGGCTGAAATTGTCCAAAATACTTCAAGGATGAACGCATTTGGGCGATGGCTTCGTGATGGGTTTGGCTGCTACCAAAATCAAATGCTCCATCTTGATAGGGTTTGATTGATAAAGGTTTAAGACCAATCTCTAGCCACTTCTCATAAAACTCACCCGGCACATTCTTATCGTCATCACGGCGAATATCGAGGGCAATTAAATCTTGCTCAAGCGCGGTCACATCACCTTTTAAGGCATGTTTAGCAAAACGTCTAAATAATTGTACTTCACTATCGCTATAGCTGCGAATACCGCCAAAATCATAAGCGACGACGCTACCATCGGTGCGAAAAGCAAAGTTGCCAGGGTGGGGGTCACAGTGCATGCGATATAAACCAAATAGTTGCCCTGCACTAAAATGGAACAGGCGCTCAGCGATTTTTTGCTTAATGGCATTATCCCAAGTCGCTGCGACTGTTAAGGTTTCACCCATCTCTTCGGTCAAGGTCAAAATCCGTCTGGATGAATGGCTACCAATTACTTTAGGAATGATAAGACCATCGTCGTCCGCATGAAACGCACCAAATACTTGTAGATTGTGCGCCTCCTTAATATAGTCGAGCTCATCATGCAAGCTTTGGCGAATCTCATTAAATAACTGCTCTTGTAATTGCTTACTCATATTGAGCACGCCAGCTATTTTTAGCGCCATGCGTACTTGCTTTAGGTCGCTATCGCAGTTCTCATCAACATCAGGATATTGCACCTTTACCACCACTCTTTGCCCAGATGGCAAAACCGCTCTATGCACTTGCCCGATTGACGCGGCGGCAAATGGCGTTTCTTCAAACTCAGTGAATAACTCAGCAACCGGCGCTTTTAACTCACGCTCAACTTGTGCGCGTATCTGTGCATAAGGCATCGGCGGCGCATCTTTTTGCAATTTTTCTAAAGCTGTCGCAACTTCAGGCGGAAATACGTCCTTATATTGTGAGGCAATTTGCCCAACTTTCATCACCGCGCCCTTCATCTCACCAAGCGTTTCGGCTATTTGAATACCGACGTCTTGCATCAGCTCTGAGCGCGCTTGTAAACGTTTTTCTTCATCACTTGAGAGATGCTTTAATGAGTTTTTTGCAGCTTTGCCGGCAATACTGGCAGTCATGCCAGCGAGTTTCATAAAGCGTTTTCCGGACGATTTTGCCATTCATGTCACCATATAGTGGGTTTATTTACTAAGCCCT
The DNA here is from genome assembly GCF_904846175.1 of Psychrobacter immobilis. Classification (GTDB taxonomy): domain Bacteria; phylum Pseudomonadota; class Gammaproteobacteria; order Pseudomonadales; family Moraxellaceae; genus Psychrobacter; species Psychrobacter immobilis_E. The sequence goes on from NZ_CAJGZM010000002.1 coordinate 460,080, forward strand.
AATGTTATTATTTTAAGCAAACGAATGCTGTTTGACTACTGTGCCAAAAAATATCCCAAAAGCAACATAATTGCTACTTCGATTGCATTTGCAGTATGACGGTTTTTTATTGGCTAATAAATAGAATTTCTATCATAAGTATCAAGTGATAAATTGTTAGCTGTCTACTGCTAAATGATAAGTATGAGTCAGCCAATAATCTAATGCCATTTGATAGCCCAAATGCCCTAAGCCGCAAATAACGCCCACGGCAATATCGCTGAAATAAGAATGCTGCCGGAACGACTCACGGGCGTGTACATTGGATAAATGCACTTCTATAAAAGGTTTTTGTGTCGCCGATAGTGCATCACGTATTGCAACCGAAGTATGAGTAAAGGCAGCAGGATTGATAATAATCGCATCTACTTGCGCTGCTGCCTCGGCTAACAGGCCATAATGTTGAATCTCATCGACAAGTTCGCCTTCATGGTTCGACTGGATGCAAATCAGCTCAATGCCGTATTTAGCTGCACGCGCGACTAAGTTTGTTTCAATATCAGCAAGGGTCGTATGACCGTAAATCTCAGGCTCACGTTTACCGAGTAAATTTAAATTAACGCCATTAATAAGTAATAACTTATGCGTTTTAGCCTTTGAATTTAAAACAGCTTGTTGTTGAGATGGTTTGTCAGCTACTGCTGACTGAGAAGTGGGGGTCATAATGGGCTCTATCGTTATTAGGTGAGATTGGTTTTTATAATTATAGTAAAGCGTTAGTTGATGCATCGAATAAGATAAAATTAATATATATACGTTCTCAATATATAAAATGAATCAAATATAAGACTGTTTATCCCTTTATGATAACAGCTTGTCAGCAATGTTATAAAAAATAACATGAAAAGTTATCCGAAGGACTAAAAATCGTGTTAAAAGGCTTTATGTTGCTAAAAACCCGTGCTATGATATTTTTTACGCAACATATATTACCTATTTGTTGCGGATGCTAATTGGGCTATCTATTAAATTGATTAAAATTATTTTAGTATTTGCTTATATTGGCCATAGTAAATTTACTGTACGCTGAATCATAAAGAGAGTCATAAGAGTCTTTATGTTCGGATGATGGTATGTGGAGTAGTACTCTTACATTTTGATTTCATAATCTTAAACCCCGTTTATATGCAATCTCGCAAAGGAATTTGGGGTTAAGTGACTTTTTAGGAAGTAATATTATGTCAGCTCGTGAGCAAGGTATCGTTAAGTGGTTTAATGACTCAAAAGGCTTTGGTTTCATTCAACGTGATAGCGGCGAAGATATTTTTGTCCATTTCCGCGCGATCCAAGGCGATGGTTATCGCTCTCTAAAAGATGGCGAAAAGGTTGAGTTCAGTGTGGTAGAAGGTGATAAAGGCCTGCAAGCTGAAGAAGTCAGAAAAGTAGAAGAGTAATTGCTACAGTCATTAGCGCCGTTCAGCTATAATGTCTGTACAAACTACTGATATACTACTGAGTCAAGCCCGTCTTGTTTTACCTATGTTGAGTTGAACGCAGCATATTTGGTAAGTTTAGGCGTTGGGCTTGGCTTTTTTATGTTTATGAGTTTTATAATTTGTCTGATCAGATATTACGGACTGGGCTTTTTTAAGAAATAGCTTCTAATCACAATACTTCCTAATCATAATAAATAGTCGTATTATAAAACCAACGCTTATTATGAGCCTCTATTTAGGCTTTTATTTATTAATGATAGACAAGCGATTCACACACAAGGATATTTTTTTGAGTACTTTTAAGACGTTTACGGATTTGCCGTTATCAAGCCCCACCTTACGTGCCGTAGGTGACTTAGGTTTTACTGAATTGACGCCCATTCAAGCACAGATATTACCGCATACATTGGCAAATCAAGACGCCATTGGGCAGGCGCAAACGGGTACTGGCAAGACGGCAACGTTTTTAGTGACCATTATGGAGGCGTTACTCAAACGTCCTTTTACCGCTGATGAAGAACATTATTTAGGTGAGCCACGCGCCGTCGTTATGGCACCAACGCGTGAGCTTGCCCAGCAAATATTTGATGATTGCCTTGCTCTGACCAAATATACTTCGCTGCATAGCGTTTGTATAATGGGTGGTACCAATTATGAGACCCAGCAGCATGAGCTTGAGCGCCAATATGTGGATATTTTAATTGCCACTCCAGGACGTTTGATTGACTTAATGCACAAAGGCATGGTCTATCTGGATCGCGTTGAAGTATTGGTATTAGATGAAGCGGATCGTATGCTTGATATGGGTTTTATCCCAGATATCAAGCGTTTGGTCGGTCGCATGCCGCCGAATACTGATCGTCAAAGTTTACTTTTTTCTGCCACCTTTAACCAAGATGTGATGAATTTGGCTTATCGCTGGCTGCATGAGCCAGAGTTTGTAGAGATTGAACCTGAGCATAAAACCAGTGAATTGGTCGATCAGCATTTTTACTTATTGACCGAAGATCAAAAGCTCGCAGCGGTCGAGCGTATCATTACTGATAGCACAGTAGAGAAGGTGATTATTTTTGCCAACCGTAAAGACCAAGTTAAACGCTTGTATCATAAGCTGCGTCAGGGACATAAAATCGTCATGTTATCAGGTGATGTGATTCAGCAAAAGCGTGAAAAATATCTGCAACGCTTTAAAGATGGTCATGCTTCTGTGTTGGTCGCAACCGATGTAGCAGGACGCGGCATTCATGTTGATGATGTCAGCCATGTGATTAATTATACCTTGCCGGATCAGCCAGATGATTACGTACACCGTATTGGTCGTACAGGACGCGCCGGACAAACCGGTATCAGTATTAGCTTTGTCAGTGAAGATGATGCCTTTAATATACCAGCATTAGAGAAGCATTTAGATACCAAGTTTAGCCTTGAGCAGTGGCAGCCTTAATAAATTTTTTTTAATTAAGTTTTAAAGCATTTAAACAGCAAAAAGCCCTTAATGAATGATTAAGGGCTTTTTTATACGTCTGTTTTTAGATGCCATCAGTTTGAAGTCATATTAAACAGCAATTAGTTAGTGATGAGGTTCCATGTTTTCTGAGTCATCATTCATATTGTGCATACTATGGTCCATCTGGCTCATATCGTGGTTGGTGGTATTATCTGTGTCATTCATCATCATGGTATGCTCCATGTTCATGCTATGACCACCGCCATGATCGCCATGCATACTGGACATGGCGATAGGCACGAAAACAACGGCTAAACCAGATAATACCATCACAGCACCATTGAGCTGTCTTAAACGAAAACGTCCGATTTTATCCCGTAACCAGCCGACGGTTTCGTGAGTCGCGACCAGCATTGGTACGGTTCCTAAGCCAAAGACAAACATCAAAGCAGCACCACTGAGTGGGTTGTGCGCGACCACAGCGATTAACAGAGCGCCATAGACTAAGCCGCAAGGTAAGAATCCCCATAGAAGACCAGCAGATAAAGCGCGCGGAAAGGTATTGAGTGGGAATACTTTTTGACGAATAGGGCTTAGGTACTGCCAAAAGCGCATGCCGAAACGTTCGAGCTTGTTTAAAAATGGTGCACCAAGCATGGTTACGCCGACAAATACCAATACCAAACCAAGTAAAATACGCGGTGTGCTATTGCCTTGCATCAATGGCTGTAATACGGCTGTGCCTATCAATCCTGCGACCAAACCCAAAAACGCATAGCTGGTCAAGCGACCGAAATGATAGGTCGCTACCAACGCACGGCGCTTGGCAGGGCTGACATCTTTCATTGATAGACCAAAGGCAGTCACTAAGCCGCCACACATGCCTAAGCAATGCGGTGAACCAAAAAAACCCATTAGCAATGCCGCAACAAGTAGAGCTGTGGTCATGGGGAGTCTCTCCTAAAAATAGTAAAACGTGAACCTACTGTCATCATTTTATAAGACGAAAAAGTGATGAGGCAGTCACGTATAAATGAGATGGGGAAGGTTATATTTTTGAATGTTATTTATATCTAGTGGTTTGACCGATACGATATCTGCGCGATCACGATTCAATCATCAGTTTTGTCAGACGACTGCGTATCATTAGCTTGCGGTATATTGTCATCAGGCTTATGAGCTTGAATGGTTTGGCGCCGCTCTTGACGATCATCTAAGATAATACGCTGCGATGCATTATCTAAGTCCTCAAACTGGTCTGATTTGACCGCATAGCGTATTGCCCAGATGGCGACCACGAACAGCATTAAACTTAAAGGAATTAATAAAAATATACTGAGCATGGCAAACCTCTTCAATAGCAGTTTCTTATATTATACACTTATTGCAAGTGTTATAAATGTTCTATAAAGATCAAAAGTGAGACATTGGATAATGCGGCAATAATACCAATCTAATGAACTAATCTAATAATACTAGGGCAGTAAATGCCAGCTAAGCGTTATTCAGTAGGTGTTTTGGTAGCATTACCTCTCGGCGTTAAGAGTTGCTGCGAGGTCACATCATTTGCTTGGCGACAGTTTGCTTGCGGACGAATGACATCGCGCAAGTAGGCGGCAACTTCATAGACCGCCCGCCGTGAATGACTTAAGTTTTGCGCGGGTTCCATCCAGTCACGCCGCACCGGTAAAGGGGCATTAATCGCCGTGCTATTGATGCCGTTTAGGGCAAACTGTCTGCGCGCGCGCGCCATATGATAGCTATCGGTGATAAGGTAAACATGATATAGAGGAATGCGCTTGGCAGTAAAACGGGCGTTTTCACAGGTATTCATACTGGCGTTTTCGCTGATAAGCCCGTCAATCCCATGGTCAATAAGCCACTGACCAAGCCAAGGCGCTTCGGCACCACTGAGTACGATAGGTAGCGGTAAGTCGTGATAGGCGGTTGCCGCTGTACGGGCGCGATTAAGGCTATAGCTATTGAGAATAATTTGATTATTATTGTCATTGGTCAGACCGCCGCCCAACACCACATAAGCAGTCGGCGGAGAACTCATGGCGGCAGGCGGCATCTTTGGTAAGGGTAAGTGCGCTAATACATAAACAACCGCTTGCGAAAATAGCGGAGTAAATAAACTGATAAGAACAAGAATAACCGCCGTTGAACCAAGCAAAAAAGTGGCGTTAATAATACGAAACAGCTTTATCATACGCTCAGCTGAACGTAAGTAAGAGCGCCATAAGCGCTTCGACCATGAGCGTTTAGACCACATGCTCGTGGTATCCAATAGAGCCGTCAGCATTTACCCAAACCGGCTCGCGCGCCAATTCAATGCCATATTTCTCATAGACACTATCAGCAATATGGCATTGGGCTTTTGCCACATCTCCTTGGGTCGCTTGATAAGGGCTGTGATTGGTCAACACTAAGGCTTGCTGTTGATGGGTCATAATCGGAGCGAGACCGCTACCTTTTAGCCCAGATTGCTCAATCAACCAACCAGCGGCAACCTTAACCATGGCATCAGGCATTGGATAGCCAACGATGGTAGGATGAGCTGCTTGTAGCGCTATAAATTGCGTTCGAGGAATGATAGGATTTTGAAAAAAGCTGCCGCAATTAGGGAGCTGCTTAGGGTCAGGTAGCTTTTGCTGGCGAATATCTATAATCGCTTGCATGACATCTGCAGGTACAGGCTGGCTGCGCCCTTGCTGCTCTGCATAGCGCTGCGCGACCATCTGCACATCACCATAGCTGGCAAGGATTCTGCTGGCATCGGTATGCAAACGAAAACCTACGCGAGTAATCAGCCAAGTATTGGGCGCACGCTTAAAAAGGCTGTCGCGGTAGCCAAACTCACAGTCTGCTGCTGTTAGCTGATGCCAAGTTTGAGTTGGCAGATGATAAGCACGCACGTACTCTAAGCAATCTTCTAATTGCACACCGTAAGCGCCAATATTTTGTACAGGAGCCGCTCCAGTCAGACCCGGTATCAATGCCAGATTTTCAAGTCCATACCAACCTTGAGCCACCGCATGCACGACCAATTCGTGCCAGTTTTCACCAGCCATCACTTCGATATCGATATAACTGTCCGTTTGCGCCGTCACAGTCATACCGCGCATCTGTGAACGTAAGACAATAGCGTTTAGCCGTGTTGGCAATAGAACATTGCTACCGCCAGAAAGCACAAATAACGGCTTATCATGCGCTGTATCTTCTACGTAATTTGCCATAAAGGCATCAAGCTGCGCCTCATCGGTCAGCGTCACGACCACATCCGCCACACATGCCAATGCCATGGTATTGCTATGCGACAAATCGACTGAATTAGCCTGTGGTAAATTTACTGCAAGATTGGTCGATGTCATAGGTCGAGCGCTGGAATCATGGCGTAAAGCTGAGGTCATAACATAGCCTATAGGGCAAATAAAAAAATCATGCGGGGTTTATTATAAAGGATGGGCGGTATAAAAGTAGCAGAAATATGGCGCTTTATTGCTAAGCACTATTAAGCGTTACTAATTACTACTAAACCTTAAATGCCGTTAAGCATCACTAAGCGGTTTTCCAACTTTCAATCCAAGCTTGGGCACTTGACTCAATACGTTCAATGACTTCTTCGAAAGCATCAGCATCACCTTGATAAGGGTCTGGGATATCGTCGCCGCCGTAGGTTGGATCTTCTTCACTAAACAGCGCCAGTTTGGCAAGCTTGCCATCTGTATCGCTGATGCCGTCTTTGATAACTTGTAGGTCGGCTAAGTTTTGCGCATCCATCGCCAATATTAAATCAAACTTACGAAAGTCATCAGTGCTTACTTGGCGTGCGACCAGCTTATTGATATTGTAACCATGGGCTTTGGCGTGGCGCTGTGCCCGCTCATCTGGCGCATGACCAATATGCCAGTCCCCCGTACCAGCCGAATCTACTTTCATCGCCAGCCCTGCAATGGCTGTTTGCTGACGGAAAATCTCTTCGGCGGTCGGTGAACGGCAAATATTTCCCAAACAAACCAATAGAACGGATGAGGGAGTAGACGCTTTGATTGGCATATAATGACCTTCTATCACAACAAAAAAACATGCTATCAAGACCAACATAAATAATGCGGTTTATTAGCATGTTATCGAGTAAATTAATTGGCTATCAGCGTAACGGTTAATACGTTGAATGGCAAGGGTAGAGGTAAGACAATAGGGTCACATTAGACTATTAATAATAGTAAGCTGCCGACCTCAGTATCTATATAAATGTTAAGAATCGCTTTAGTCTTGATTGTGTTTGAAGCGCTGTAAATCACGACGCTCTTTCTTATTGGGTTTATTATCAGGGCGGGCAAGATTGGCAAGTTCGCGCTGTTCAGCGTAATAAGCGCGGCGCTCTTCGCTATCCTCAGTTTCAGAATATAATGCTTGGGCGGCAATCGCATTACCACGTTGTGCGCTTAGCGCTTCAACCAAGACTGTTTTCTCAGTCATGGCAGTAGCTGATCCTTGGCGAATACTGAGCTCATCTCCAACGGCAATCTCCTTGCTGGTTTTGACGCGGCTCCCTGCATAATGGACACGTCCGCTTTCGATGGCTTCTTTGGCAAGGGTGCGGGTGCGATAAAAGCGAGCTGCCCATAACCATTTATCAAGACGCATCCGCACCGCATCTGGTTGGCTATGGCTCGGCTGATTGTGGTTTTTATTATGTTTACTCATCAAAACCTCATAAATATCAATAAACTAAGATAATAATGGTGTTTTTTTTGTCAATTAAAAGAGTGGTGAGCGATTAAAGTATTTCAAAGCAGTTTTTTACCGTGAATAAGTAAAACAAATTAGCCATTGTTCTGATTGGCGATTTTGGCAGCCATTGCTACAGCATCGTTTGTTTTTAACTTTTTTAAACCCTTTATTACTCCTTCGATATTTTCTACCATTTTATTTTGGCTTAATTTAAATTATGCTTGTACGGAATCGATAGATAATCTAAAGCCGATAATACCGCGACACATGAAGTTCCCAGTTTATATTTGATATAAAATTACTTACACCACTGTTTTTCACAAGGAATGCCATCATGGTTACCATCCATTTTTGTATTGGGACAGTGCTGTATAAAGTAAGTCGCTTCTGCGCATGAAGTCATCTGAGAACAATGTTGCCTGCCATCACAGGCAAAGCTTGGTGTTGACGCTGATTGCGTTATTAATACTGGCTGTGACGTTACAGCTGGATTTACTACCGAGCTGGATGTTGAAGTTGTATCTAAATCGACGTACGTTTGCGGTATGTCATCCAGTTCAGTCGAGGTAAAAGCAGCGGCAGATGAAATATCAGCCGCAACATCAGTGCTAGTGTTGCTAGTTGTGGTTTTAGGTTGCAGCATCTTATAACCTACTAGTACTAAAACCAGCAATAACATAAACATCAGTATCTTTTGAATCACGGCTCACTACCTGTTAATAACTACTGAGGTTAATAGTCGCTGCAAATGAATAAATGCTATAAGTGAACAATCATTATTAATTTATCAGAGAAAGTTTTCTAATTGCTAAAAACCCGCCCTGATAAATGAAAGATTACTGCTAATTTGCTCACTTTAAAAATAACTGATAGCCGATGTTGTCATTAATCATAGTGCAGTCGTAGCCGATATCAAGAAGCGCATCTTGTAGTTGGCGAGAGTTGCCTTCAGAAGCTTGCAAGCCCACTAAGACACGGCCTTCAGCGGCACCATGATTGCGATAGTGGAACAAGGTGATATTAAAGTCATCGCCCAATTTTTCTAAAAAGGTCAATAATGCGCCCGGACGTTCAGGGAACACCACTTTTAATAATTGCTCATTTTCGACATGCGCATGACCACCAATCAAATGACGGATATGGGATTTGGCAATATCATCATCGGTTAAGTCGTGTGCTTCATAGCCATCAGCCGCCAATTGATTGCTAATCGTTTGACGCTCTTTATCGCCTTCTTTTAGGGCGATGCCGACGAAGATTGCTGCGGGTTCCATCGAATCTGGTGATTTTTTGCTATCAGCACGGTAGTTAAACTCGGTGATATTACGGCCATGTAAGCTGCGGCAGAAATTTAAGAAAGCGCCGGTTTGTTCAGGAATGGTCACGCCAAATATAGCTTCTTTTTTCTCACCAATCTCAGTACGCTCGGCGATATAACGCAAGCGGTCAAAGTTCATATTGGCACCGCAGATGATACCGACGCAGTTTTTACCTTGTAGGTTATGGGCTTCGATATATTTTTTCATGCCTGCAACAGACAACGCACCAGCAGGTTCAACGATACTGCGGTTTTCTTCAAAGATATCTTTCACCGCCGCGCAGACTTCATCGTTGGTACAGGTGATCACTTCAGGCTCGACGACAGGCCCTGATTTATCACTTTTTTGCATACGAACAATATCAAAAGGGAGTTCGCCAATTTGGGCAACTGCGACACCATCGACGAACAGTCCTACTTGCTCAAGTTTTACGCGTTCGCCAGCCTCTAGCGCCGCTTTTAAGCAGGCTGATTGATCTGCTTCTACAGCGATGACTTTGACGTGCGGCGCCACTTCACCCAAGAATGCTGCCACACCAGAAATCAAACCGCCACCACCTACGGCAACGAATACATAATCCATGTTGCGCCATTGCTGGGTTAGTTCCAGACCAATAGTACCTTGTCCTGCAATGACCAACTTATCATCATAAGGTGGAATAAAGGTTAAGCCCTCAGTCTCAGCGCGATTAATGGCATAACGATTGGCTTCATCAAAGCTGTCGCCATACAAGTCGACATTGCCGCCCAGTTCTCGTACAGCATCTACTTTGATATCAGGGGTGGTGGTTGGCATCACGATGATGTTATTTAGAGCAAGCTTACGCGCTGAATAAGCAACGCCTTGGGCATGGTTGCCCGCTGAGGCACAAATGACGCCGCGCGCTTTTTGCTCGTCGCTCAATTGGCTAATACGGTTATAAGCACCGCGTAATTTAAAAGATTTAACCGGTTGCAGGTCTTCGCGCTTAAATCGAATATCATTAGCAAAACGTTGGGTCAGCTTTGGTGCAGCTTCAAGTGGTGTTTGAATGGCGACGTCATAGACGGTGGCTTGCAAGATGGCTCGTACCCAATGTGACAGCATAATGATTCCTAAACAGAGTGAAAATAAATAAAAGAGGTGCAAATAGTTATAAAGTTTGTGTTTGATAAATAATTTGATAAATAAATAGCTATAAGCCAGTATAGATCAGCACAAAAACGAAATAGATTAGCCTATGCTGATTTTCACTATCTTGCAAGACACAATTGCAAATTTTGTAGAGAGTTTTTTAGATGTTAAAGGCCAAATCATGAATACATACAATTAAGTATTAGCAACGAGTCTAGGCAATGCATATTTAGAATAGGTTTTACGCTAACATCCCATAAAGCCATCAGTTATAATAAGCGCGCATTTTACCTCTTTTATCATTTTACCTCTTTTAAAGTAATACGTTTATTTTTCCAAGGATTTATAATGAGTGATCAGCAAGCACAAAAGCAAGCCGCAGCCAAAGCTGCCCTGCGCTATATCGAAGATGGCATGATACTTGGAGTAGGGACGGGCAGTACGGTTAACTGTTTGATTGAGTTATTGCCGACGTTAAGGCTTGCTGGCGCGGTTGCCAGCTCACAGGTCACCGAAGATAAGCTACGCGCCTTGGGTATCGAAATCATAGATTTAAACTTTGCCGGTCAGCTTGATGTCTATATTGATGGCGCTGATGAAGTAAATGAGCATTTGCAATTGATTAAAGGTGGTGGCGGCGCGCTCACACGTGAAAAAATTGTCGCTGCAGCCTCTAATAAGTTTGTCTGCATGGTTGATGAAAGCAAAAGCGTGGAGTGGTTAGGGCGTGAATTTCCAGTGCCGATAGAGGTGTTACCACAAGCGCGCTCGTATGTGGCTAGGCAATTAGCCCGTTTGGGCGCTGAGCCAGTGTATCGTGAAGATTTTGTCACTGATTATGGCAATGTGATTTTAGATACCTATGACTTAGATGTCAGTAACCCGCTAGCGCTAGAGCAGCAATTAAATAATATCGTTGGGGTGGTCTGTAATGGTATCTTTGCCGCCAATCAAGCGGATGTGTTATTAAAAGCGGGCAGTAATGGGGTGACGACTTTAATGCGTTAATTTATAAATGTATTAAGCTTGCGCTAAATAAAGCCGTAAATAATAAAAAGGCAGAGCATTATCAATATGCCCTGCATTTTTTTGTGCCTTCTGTTTTTATAGCTGCTGACTTATCAATTTTATCAATATTTCACGTCATGCTTTTTAGCAGCCTATTTTTAGGCAGGCAGCTTGATTTTGTCTTTTAATAAAAACTCCATCAAAGCTTTTTGCGCATGTAAGCGGTTTTCGGCTTCATGCCACACTACAGAGCGTGGGTCATCGAGCATATCATGAGATATTTCCTCGCCGCGATGGGCAGGCAAGCAATGCATAAATACCACTTCGGGGTCGGCTTTATCGAGCAGCGACGGCGTGACTTGATAAGAAGCAAAACGGCGCGCACGAGTATTTTGTTCAGACTCTTGTCCCATGCTTGCCCACACATCAGTGACAATTAAGTTTGAATCTTTCGCGGCTTCTTGGACGTTTTCAACGATACTGACGCAATGTGAAAAGCGCTTCATCAGCTCAGGGTCAGGCTCAAACCCATATGGAGCTGCTACACGTAGCTCAAAACCAAACTGATTGGCCGCTTGCATGTAGGAGGCGCACATATTATTGCCATCACCGACCCAAGTGACGATTTTATTTTCGATACTACCGCGATGCTCATAATACGTCTGCATATCAGCAAGCAGTTGGCATGGATGGAATTCGTCAGTGAGCGCGTTGATAATCGGAACGCTTGAGTATTCGGCAAAGGTCTCAACTTTTTCGTGCCCAAAGGTACGAATCATGATGATATCAACCATGCTTGATATGACGCGAGCGGAATCTTCTAGCGGCTCACCACGCCCAAGCTGAGTATCATTTGGCGATAAAAATATAGCATTACCGCCAAACTGACCCATGCCAGTCTCGAAGGAGATACGCGTACGGGTGGATGATTTCTCAAATATCATACCAAGCGTTCGACCAACAAAAGGCTGATATATCTCGCCGGCGTGTTGCATCTTACGCAGTTCGCTCGCACGTTTGATTAGGTTTTCTAGTTCTTGTTTGGTTAAATCAGATAGGGTCAAAAAATGGCGCAAACTCATAGTAATCCTAGCAGTCGATCGCAGTCGATGAAAAATGATACGTTGTCATTTTTTAATAGCATCGCGTCAGTGCGTATACTGGTGTGACAACAAACTTTTAGTATAGCGCAATTGCGCTTAATGTAAATGTCCAATTTGCCGTGATTCAGCCGTGATTCAGTGCTGCATTCGTCTCTTAAACCATAATGATATTAATCTATATCAACTATGACTTTGCTATTGCCCGATTTGGGCGAGCGCTTAGGCGGCATAGCAACTCATAGCTAATGGTCTCAGCATGGACGGCGACTTCATCGACGTGCGGCGCATCACCCCAAAGTATCACCTGACTATTTAAAGCCACGCTTTCTGGTACTGAAGTGAGATCAATGACAATCATATCCATGGCTACTCGTCCGACTACTGCGCATGGATAGCTCTGATGGTTTATGGCATCAATAACAGAGACATAGGCATCAGCACTCACCACCCGTGGATAGCCATCGCCATAACCAATACTGACCAAAGCCGTTTTGGTATCTTGCATCGCAGTCCAGCGGCTGCCATAACCAATGCCATCACCGGCACTGACCGTTTGTAAGGCGATAATTTGTGCGCTAAATTCCATCGCTGGCTGTAAGTCTAAATCATGCGCACTTTTGTCAATGACAGGCGTACTACCGTAAAGCATGATGCCCGGCCGTACCCAATCGTGATGATGCTCTGGAAAATTGACGATACCCGCTGAGTTGCACAATGAGCCTTTTATATCGCTACTGATAGTTTCTCTTAAAGTCTGCAGCATGTCGTTAAAACGCTGTATTTGAATAGCGTTTAGAGGATGAGTGCGGTCATCGGCATTGGCAAAGTGGGTGGTCAAAATTAGCTGATAACCGGCTTCATGCAAACATTTGGCTGCTGGAATAAGGGTTTGATCATTAAACCCTAAGCGGTTCATGCCAGTATTGTATTTAAGCCAAACCACGCTAGTAGCGCTGGTAATAGGTGGGGTGTTTTCTAATGCCCACGTTAACTGCGGCTCATGATGAATCACGCAGCTAATATCATGCTCAATCGCCAACTGCCACTCATCTTTAGTAAATGCACCTTCAATTAGACCGATGGTTTTATTCCAGCCTAATTGACGAGCTTCTAAGGCTTCCATCAAGGTCGCAACGCCTATACCGTCTGCCTGTGGTTCGGCTTGTTGTAATGCTGGCAGAACAGCGGCCACGCCATGACCATAGGCATTGGCTTTAACCATAGCAAGGACTTTAGACGTTGGTGCCCGTTTTTTAACTTCAGCCAAATTATGGGTGATGGCGGCTGGTTTAATTGTGATAGTGCGCATAATGGCCTTCTTTATTAGCAAGCTTATATTATTGTCAAAATTGGTTTATTAGCAAAGTTATTTTATGAGTAAAGTGATAAAGCCAGCGCGTCATCAATTGGGATGATGATACACTGGCTATTTTTATGGATATTCGCTAATTAAGGGTATCGTTCGTTCTGTTTATTGTTTATTAAGCTTATTACTCATCATTTTCAAAGCTGACGTTTTGATAGTATTCTGGCGTCAGGTTGATAAAGCGGGTAAATTGCCCTTCAAAGCCCAAGCGTATGGTGCCGATAGGGCCATTACGCTGTTTGCCAATGATGATTTCAGCCACGCCTTTGTGGTCTGAGTTTTCATTATAAACCTCATCGCGATAAATAAACATGATCAAATCGGCATCCTGCTCAATCGCACCCGATTCACGCAAATCCGACATAATAGGACGCTTATTAGGACGGTTCTCCAGACTGCGATTAAGCTGTGACAACGCAATGACAGGGCATTCAAGCTCACGGGCCAAGGCTTTCAAGCTACGAGAGATCTCAGAGATTTCTCCCACGCGGTTACCATCTAAACCTGGCACTTTCATTAATTGTAGATAATCGACGATGATAGCGCCAAGCTTGCCATCATGGTTTTTGGCGATACGGCGGCAGCGCGAACGCAGCTCAGAGGGCGGCAGAGCAGTACTGTCATCAATATATAAATGCTTAGATTGCAAATGCTGAATGGCATTCATCATTTTTGCCCATTCATCTTCATTCATTTGCCCAGAACGCAGGTGCGTCTGATTAATCGCGCCCCATGAAGACAGCAAACGCATGACGATAGACTCTGCTGGCATCTCCATCGAAAACACCACCACGGGTAAGTCCTCATTAAATAAAATACCTTCTGCTAAATTCATGGCAAAGGTGGTTTTACCCATAGAAGGACGGGCAGCCACAATAACTAAATCGCCTGCTTGTAAACCTTGCGTCTTATTATTTAGCTCGACGAATGGGGTTTGCAAACCTATCATGCCGTCGGGATTGGATTTTAGCTCTTGAATTTTATCAATGACATTGGTCAATACCGAAGTAATACCAACGGGACCACGCTGTTCTGCGCGTTTATTATGTTGCTCATTAATACTAAATATTTTTGCTTCGACATTATCTAGAATATCGCTGACCGTTTGGTCTTTGGGATTATAGGCAAGAGTCAGCATGTCATTGCCAGTGGTAATTAGCTGACGCAAAGTCGAAAGTTCGCGTACGCGTTGGGCATAAGCGGTGAGGTTAAACAAGGTGGCAGGACTTTGGCTTAAAATATCGGCCAAATAGCTGTCACCACCTGCTCCTTTGAGCAGTTTTTGTGCTTCCAACCAGTCATGCACCATGACCGTGTCATAAGGCTCATTGACCGCTGCCAAATGCGCAATAGCGTCAAAAATATACTGATGTCGCCCCGCATAAAAATCGTCTTTGGTGACGATATCTGCAATCTTATCGTACGCCTCTTCGATACTCATCAAAGACGCCAACAAGGCCTTTTCAATATCGATATTGTGCGGCGGTGTCTGATTGAGTAAGTCGTCGGTTTTTTCGTTGTCTGCCATGGGTGCCTAATGTGTCAAAATTCGGTATAAATGGATATTTGGTGTAAGTATTTATTTTAAGAGTGATACCGCCAATCAAGCGCGACCTATCTCTAAGAGAGAAGTACCAAAACGTGGTCTCAGCGCTTGCTGGTAAATGCTACAATGAAAAGCGAAAGTTTAACACATTATGCCGTTTTTTCGGCTGCTATAAGTAACTATCTATAAAAATGCCATCTTCTATAACATAAAATGTATGATATTTCAGAGCATCTTAACCACTCCTCTTTATAATAAAAAATAAAATAAAATCATATACTTAATATCACAATAGGATGTTTTACTATGCAAAAAAAATTACCATCATTAATCACAACTGGTGAGCCTGCTGGCATTGGTATGGATGTCGTGCTGTTATTAGCAGCTGAGGGTAAACTACAAGATTTTAAACGCCCAATTTGGGTCACTGCCGATAGTGCTGCGATGCAAAAGCGCGCTGATATGTTGGTGACAGCAGGCGTGCTCCAAAGCCGTCCACTTTGGCAAACCGTTGATTTAGACATTGCAGCTGATGATTTTTTAGAGCAAATATCGAAACAAACTATTGATGACAATAATAATGATAATCATGCTTTTATTCTACTGGATATCCCTTGTGCTGAGCCAGTCGTTTGCGGACAAATTAATACTCGCAATTCGGCAATGGTTGCCAAGCAGTTGGACATCGCGCATCAGTTAGCAACCAACAAAACAGTCGCTGCTATCGTCACAGGGCCATTGCAAAAGTCTGCGCTGATAGATGCCGATATTAAATTACTCGATGGCACCATGTTTAGCGGTCATACCGAGTTTTTTATGCAGCAAAGTGGCTGTGAGAAAGTCGTCATGATGCTTGCCAATCAAGCGATGAAAGTAGCGCTTGTTACCACGCATTTAGCATTAAAAGACATACCTGCGGCTATCACCGCTGATAACGTTCGTCAAACGGTGCAAATTGTCATTGACGATATGCGAGAGAAGTTTGGCTTAATGCAGCCACGTATTTTGGTCTGCGGTCTTAATCCTCATGCAGGCGAGGGCGGGCATTTGGGCGTTGAGGAAATTGAGATTATCAATCCCGTATTGCGTGAGTTTATTGATGCGGGCGTCGATATATCAGAGGCAATGCCAGCCGATACGCTATTCACTCCAAGGCATTTAGCGAACTGTGACGCAGTGATTGCTATGTATCATGACCAGGGTTTGCCAGTGCTTAAATCGCATGGTTTTGGTGATACGGTGAATCTTACCTTGGGGTTGCCGTATATCCGCACCTCGGTTGACCATGGGACGGCGCTTGATTTGGCAGGACGTGGCGGTGCAAGTGCTACCAGCTTATACCAAGCACTACTGATGGCTAATGAGATGGCGGATAAATCGCTTATTAATAGACCTCTTGCATAAGTCGGTGCCTTAGCGAGATTTGTAATGCAGTATTGGGTAACTTTAGTGTGAGTAATGGCTATTTATGAATCATCAAGTATGTTTTGATATAAGTGGTTGCTTTATAGCGGTCTGTTTTGAGTGGTCTGTTAATGGGTTTAAAGGGTGAAACAGGTGGCTCCGATGGGGTGTACCTGAAATAAATCATATTGAATCAGCCTAGAAGAAGCTAAAAGTAGTTATTTGCCATGTTATGTGATTAACGTTTCTCAATTCAAACTTCTACAAGATTAACCGCTTGGATGAGTCACAGAAAGGATGGGATTTTGAGCTGGTCAAACGACTGAAAGAGGACGCCTCACAGTTTGGTAAGCGGCCAATTAAAGATTATTTAAAGTACTAGATTTAAATATCTTATTATAGAATGCCTTAAAAATTGATTTGTACGAAACTAATGGGACAATCATCATCTAGATGATGTTAATAAATAGAGGCATTTATGAAGTCTGTTTTTGAAAAGATTGTGGGATTTATTGTAGCTTTGATTATGCTATGGCTTTTATTTATGTTCTTAGGCTGGGCTTGGGATAACAAAGGCGCGATATTTATGCTTATAGTTGGGATATTCGCTATAGGTATGTTAGTTATCTTTTTGAATAATAAAGACACGGGTATAGCCGATAAAACCGAAGAGAATCTTTATGTTGATGACGAACAAGCACTAACACCGTATAGTAAGACTGATGAAATCATAACGGCTCCCGCTAGTAAAATGATGGGAATTTCGATTAAAAATATTCAGTATCCTGCATTGTGCGAATGTGAGTTTGATGAAAATGAGAATAGTCGTTATTTTGTTTCATTCAGAGATATACCAGAAGCTAATGCTGAAGGCGGTACTCTTTTAGACACTATAGATATCGCTAAAAATTCGCTTTTATATGCTATTAATATGTATGAGATAAGGGGAGAGCAATTACCAATACCTAGTAAGGTGACGGCTGATGAAATTATGATTACTGTATAGGGTGGCTTAATCATAAAAATATGATTAAGCCTGCAATAAATAGCAGTTGTCTTTAGCTACTAAAAAGCTTTGATAAATCAATATTTTAGTAGCTGTATTTATTAAATATAATCAGTTAGGTGATTAATAAATGTCTTTTTTTAAAAATGCTGGGAAGAAGTTTGGTGAGGGTGCAGGCCTTGTTTTAGGAGGTAGTATAAAAGCTGCTGGTAAAGCTATGAAAAGTGATTTTACCCAAGAAATAGGGGAGGCCATTGATAAGTCAATGCAGAACACCGGTAGTTTGGTTGGAACTGTGATTGATGGTATAGCTGATGTTGGTGTTGGTGTACTAGAGAATGATGAAAATAAGCGGAGTAAAGGTCTATCTCATCTAGGCCGTACAGCTTCTACTGTAGGTGATCAGGTTCTAATCGCCACAGGAGAAATTCTAGGAAATACAATTGATACTGCAGATGGTTTACTTGAACGTGATTGGGATAAAGTAAAAACATCAGGGAGAGGCTTAGCTAAAGTAGCTATTGTTTCTACAGTGGCTATTGGGATAGTAGATATATTAGATGGTGCAGAACTATCTGGAACAGATGATATGGCTGCAACTGATAGCAATCAAATCGAAAACCCTAACACGCACTATGTTTCGCCTCATGAACGTATTTTACCAAGTGGTGAAGTTATTTGGGTGGATGGTGATGGCGATACTAGTATCGACCGCTCTACAGGCTGGGTACAAACTAATCCAAATTATCGTGCTTGAAAAAAATACAGACATTTTTTAGCTGAGATTTATAGCAGTTGCCTTAACCTTAGCCCTAAACAACTCTTAGGATGCATTTATGTTTAAAGAACAGAAATTTGTTATAAAACAAACAAAAAAAGATAGAAGTGAGTTAGAGTTCAATGAGGTTGTATTGGAAATACCTGATGAAAACGATTGGTTTTTTATAGGAGCTGTAATCTATAAATATCAGGGTGTAGAAAACAAATTACGTCTTTTGTTTACTTTGTATGAAACAAGTGGCGGTAGCTATGTTTGTACAAAATATACAGAAAAAGGTATAGCAGTTAGAGAGGGGTGGCTTGAGGCTGCCGTTATTAACACACCAAGCGATCTTACAACTATTTGTGGCATGACTAACGCAGCTAAAGAGTTCTACACGGAATTATCTCGTAAGTATCCATATCTAGCAGCAGGTTTACTAGGGCAATATATGACGGTCATTGACTAGATATATCCTAATCGCTTCTATGATCAAAAAAAGGATTTATTTATCCTACCCGATATTTGAAATTAGCAGATAAAACAGGAAAATTCGATTCTAATAAATACTTCAATAGTGGTTTGATTATTATCGTCAAGCTGCGTAACTAAAATCTCCCCAGTTTACCTCTACGGTTTCTTCAGCATAGCTCATCAAGTCCTCACTAGGGAACCGTATGTATAACCAACATTATAGCAAATGGTTTAAGAACAAAAAAGGCACTATGTCGATTGCTAAGGTATGGGTTATTTGTCGATAAAATGCCTCAAAAATACAGTGTAATTATGAGCTGTGCTATAATTTGTCATTATAAAGCCAATATATTACTGGCATCGACTTATCGACCCTTTTTTTTACCTATTAAGATTTTTTTATGTCCAAGACTACGTTTGATGCTCAAACTATTTCCAACAGCTTAAAAGCTGCTAAACACCAACCGCGTAAACGCTTTGGTCAAAACTTCTTACATGACCGTAGTGTTATCCGCGAGATTGTTGAGAGCATTCGCCTAGAGCGTGATGACAATTTAATCGAGATTGGACCGGGCATGGGTGCGCTGACTGAGCCGCTATTGGCAGAAGTCGATGCGATGACCGTGGTAGAGCTGGATCGCGATTTGGCAGATAGTTTACGTATTCGTATCGGTGCCAATAGCCATCCCAACTTTACGATTATCAAAGACAATGCCATGCATGTTGATTATCGTAAGCTGTATAGCCCTGAGCGTGGCAAGCTACGCGTAGTAGGTAATCTACCTTATAACATTTCTACGCCGATACTCTTTCATTTGCTCAGCTATGCTGACGTGATTCAAGACATGCACTTTATGCTGCAGAAGGAAGTGGTCGAACGTATCACAGCCGATGTCGGTAGCAAAACCTATGGTCGCTTGTCGGTCATTATGCAATATCACTGCCATACGGATTATCTGCTGACTGTACCACGTGGTGCCTTTAATCCACCACCAAAAGTGACCAGTGCCGTCTTTCGTCTGACACCGCATATCACCAAGCCAATTGTCGCAGAAGATGAAGAATATTTTTCAATTGTAGTACGCGAGACCTTTAATCATCGCCGTAAGACACTACGCGCGATATTTAAAAAATCAACGTTATTGCCGACTTTGACCGAAGAGGATTTTGCAGCGTGTGGCATCGATCCACAAGCGCGTCCTGAAGTTTTAAGTGTGAAAGACTTTGTCAATTTGAGCAATCAGGCACGCAAAATAGAGGTTTAATTTTTTGATACAAGCGTCATTTATCATCTAAAAAGTATAGAGGTGTTATGAGTTTTCGCCATCAGTATGTCATCGGTGACTTGCAAGGTTGCTATGCGGCATACCTGCAGTTACTGGAAACCTTGGATTTTGACCCAGTGCAAGACAAGCTATGGTTCGCAGGCGACTTGGTGGCACGCGGTGAAGATTCGTTAAGTATCTTACGTCATGTCAAAGCGCTATGTGAACAAGGGGCTGCGGCGACGGTGCTTGGCAATCACGATATCAATTTAATTGCTGTCTGGCGTGGGGCGACGCCGCTCAAGAAAAAAGACAAAACAGCGCCTATCTTCGCGTCCGATGATTGTGATGAATTGCTAGAATGGTTACGTCATCAACCGCTACTGGCTTATCCTGATGAGCATACGGTATTGGTACATGCTGGTATTCCACCGCACTGGACGATTGAGGCAGCAGCAAACTATGCGCAGCAATTAGAGACGCAGCTACAAGGTAATTTAAAACAGCTCGATCGTTTATTGCCGAATCTATATAGCAAAACCGCTGATGAGTGGCATGCAGGTATTAATGGCTTTACCAAAATGCGGGCGATTGCCAATTATTTCACGCGTATGCGCTTATGCAAACAAGATGGGTTGCTAGAATTTAGTTTTGCCGCAGGGTTAGATGACATTATGCCAAAAGATTTTTTGCCTTGGTTTGAATGGCAAGTACCGCGCACGCGCAAGATCTTATTTGGTCATTGGGCCGCGCTTAAAGCTGAGGTCGACTTGCCTTACGCGCGGGCACTTGATGGTGGCTGTGTTTGGGGTAATTATCTATTGGCTTATCGTTTGGGCGATGGCAAAGCCATCACCTCAAGCGCTCACTGCATACCACCAACAGAAGAATAGTCATGCTGCTTTATAGACCATTGTCTTAGATAAAAACCGTAAAAAAACAACTTAACGCTTAATTTGCACTTAAACCGTTTGCTAAGACTAAGCCACCAAAACCGCCCCATTAACTGGGTAGGTTTGGTGGTTTTTTTGGTTTAGGTAGCGGCGTTTTGGCATCGCCAGCAGCTTTATTTTCAGGATTGCTATCATCATGTTCATAATTGCCAGTCGCTTCATTATTCTCGTTAAAGGCTTTATGTGCTTTATCGTATTGAATATCACTGCTGTAAGGAACGCTATTTAGCTCCTCATCTATCAGTCCATCATCGAGGTCAATGACTTTTTTAGCACTCATTTGCTTGCTGGTATTCTGTGTTTCTCGACTTTTCAGCGCAGCGTCAGTTTCACTACTTGAGATATTATTATCATAATCTATGTCTGTAATAGCCTGCTCATTTTGCATACTTTTTTGCTTAGATTTAGGCAATATTTTTACATCAGACAAACGGCGCACGACATAATTATTGGGTATGGTTTGTCCACCTTTATGAGTACTCGTATCATCAAAAATCATGTGTCCTTGACTGTCAATGCGAGCGTACTTCATGGGTTTATCACGCGGCCAGATAAAGTCAGAAGGATGGGTAAGCAGGTGACTAAAAAGCTGCTTGGTTAAACGGCTCCAATCCATGAATTTGACTTCTTTAGAGCGTAGTGCCACAAATAATGCCAGCGAAAAGCTTACCATTAAGTTGACCATACCGATAAGAGCAACGCCCAAGATGGAGATAAATACAATCTGCCAATCCCATTGGTTGGCGGAAATATTAAACAGTCCATGCGCCAGGTTCGCCGAGGCAAAGGCAATATGGCGAATATCAATAGGCAAGCCAAATAAGAAACCGATAGTAGCGGTACTGCCTAAGAATACCCCAAATAAAAAGTTACCCATAATGGCGCCAAGGTTGGCTTCTATAAAGCCGCCTAAACGCTGTAACCATGCTTTGGGTAATAAGTATTGTAGAAGGCGGTGACGCTGAATACGGGCGCCGATTTGGTTGTAGACCGCCAAATTATCATAGTAACCAGCGATAAGACCGGATAAAAATAAATACACGCCTGCGATAGCCGCATGGGGGAGAGCCAAGGAGTGAAATGGGTCAAGATCATGCAATAAGTGCGCAGCCTTGTCGGTATTGATCATAGGTGCGCCGGTATATTGTAACCACGCAAACGAGATAATCAGGGCAACTGGTATTGCTACCATGACGTTACCCATAATCGCGACAAATTGAGTACGTAAAATGTCGACCACTAATTCTGATAACTTATTTAACTGGTGCGATTTTTTGCCAGAACCGTCAGATATGGTAGAGGCGATTGCCGCTGCCGTCATAGCCGGCTGTTTGGTGGCGACCGTACCGTGGACGATATGAATAAAAACAAAACCCAAACCATAAATCATGCTGTTAATAAAGGCGCGTCCCATCGGTGCAAGCGCCAGATGGTAGGCCAATATCTTAGTGGTCGCCATAAAAGCAATGATAAAGCCACCGATAGAGGCTTTTTTAAACATCTTCTGATAACCGGTTTTATCGGTACTAATATAGTGCTCGCCGACCCGGCTGGCATTTTCGGTGACTTTGCGCGATAGCAGCTTGGTATTATTGTCAATCAAATAACCAATACTATAGCGGCGACTGGCAGTGGTAATCAGCGCTTGAATGAGCTCAATGATGGCCTGATCACGCTTATCATAATTGTCTGCTACCAGCTCGGTTAGGATACGCATCCGCTGTAGACTTTGATCCAAACGCAGCATCATGTTGGTTAAGCGAATAGAGATACCGGTTTTATAAATACGCTTACGGATAGTGGCAACGATATCTTCACATTGCTCAATCATAACCAACAAAGGCGCAGGGTCTACCGCTTTTTCAGGAATGATGTCGGTTAAAGTATCAAGCTCATGTGCTTCTCGGTATTGATTCACATATAATACCGCTTCTTGATTTTGTGCCACAAATGACGCTGAATAATTGAGCATTTGCGGATAAAATTCCATCAAATCTGGATGCAAGCCAATGCCGCTAATACGATACGATAAAATGATAATAGCGTTCAAAATACTGTTTTTTGCCGTCGCCACCAAGTTTAAATGCTGCTCATTAACCTTGAGGAGGCCAACTAATTCATCCCATTCGTCTTTTTCGATAAGGGCGAGCCAACGCTCATCAGAACGTTTATCAAATAGATAACCGACCAATTCTACAACCGAATCTTCTTGTGGCAACAGCGGTAAAAAACGATGACCGATAAGGCGGCGTAGACTATTAAAAAAGCCCTGATCCGACATGATGCCAGTATCGGTATATAAAGCGATTTGGCGGTATTCAATAATAAGTTTTAAGACAAAGCTGGATAGTCCGTCGGCATATTCTGGATGTTGACGTAAAATATCAATCAGCTCTTGAATGTTTTGATTGGCTAATGTGGGCTCTCTATCACTGACGCGTAGCTCATCGATTAAGCGTTTGAGTACCGCAGGATCTGGCACATCACTTAAGGCAGTAATCTGTTGTAAAATGTGTTTTATTTCTGACACATCGCATCCCTTATGGTGGTTATTTCAATCATTGTTATTATTCAGTATGTGCAAGGATATATGTTCTTTTAGTGGCTATTAACTATTGTCGTTATCAATGTGGCAATGAATGAAAGTATTCATTGCCAATTTTCAGCTCGTTAATTTGCTTGCTGTTAATGTAAGAATTACAAGTATTTTTACTAATTTTAATGCGCATCACTCTGCGTTATTTTAATCGTAACGACGCATGGGCGGTTAATTATTTTGTTAGCAGTTATTGTGCTGCTGTGCCGTTCATTCAGTCGATTGTTATTTTAATTCTAGTTTTGATTGCTTCAGTTGCTTTAATTAATGCGACAATATTTTTGGCAAAAAAAGGGACAGTAACGTTACTGTCCCTTTTATCGTAGTGCGGTACGGCTTACTTTATTATAAAAGTAAACAATTAGCTAGCAGGTACATCAAAGTAACTAAGATCAAAGTTCATCATTGGATCGCTACCGGCCTTGACCATCTGCGAATGAGCATCGATACGTGGCAAGATACGACCAACGAAATAATCGGCAAGCTTGGCTTTGTTGGTATAGAATTCACCTTCTTTACCGTTAGCGGCTTCGACCATTAGTGCAAACATGTACGAGTAGGCAAGGTAACCAAAGGCATGCATGTAATCAACGGCGCAGCCATTAATCTCACTCTTACGTGAGCTAATATTGCCAAGCACAGCAGTGGTTAGATCTTCAATCGTATCGGCCGCCTCTAGCGTTGCTTGCTTGATACCATGATCCGCTTGCATATTATTGACAAAATCACGAATCTCACCTAAGAAATGGGTGACATATTTGCCATTATTTTTCGCCACTTTACGACCTAATAGATCAAGCGCTTGAATACCGTTGGTGCCTTCATAAATCTGGGCGATACGCGTATCACGGACGATTTGCTCCATACCCCATTCGCGGATATAGCCGTGACCGCCGAATACTTGCTGGCAATCAATAGTTGCTTCTAGCGCTTTATCTGTTAAGAAAGCTTTAGCAACTGGCGTCAATAGGGCAACGCGCGCAGCGGCTGCTTGAGCGGCCTCTGGATCAGTACTAAATTTCTCCTGATCAAGATTTTTGGCTACGTACATCGCAAAACAACGTGACGCTTCGGTGTTGGCTTTTGCATTTAACAGCATGCGGCGTACGTCGGCATGATGAATGATCGCATCGGCAGGTTTTTCTGGGCTTTGAATTTGGGTATCGCTACGACCTTGACCACGGTCATTGGCATATAGCGCCGCGTTTTGATAAGCAAGCTCAGAACCACCAAGGCCTTGCAGACCCATGGTCACACGCTCATAGTTCATCATAATGAACATTGAAGACAGACCAGTGTTTTCTGCGCCAACCATCCAGCCTTTGGCGTTGTCAAAGTTCATCACACAAGTAGCAGAGGCTTTGATTCCCATTTTGTGCTCGATAGAGCCAGCCGCCAAGGTGTTGCGCTCGCCTAAGCTGCCATCTTCATTGACCAAGAATTTTGGTACCACAAATAGCGAAATACCTTTCGAGCCTTCTGGTGCATTCGGCGTTTTTGCCAATACCAAATGGATGATGTTTTCAGTTAGGTCATGCTCGCCGCCGGTGATAAAGATTTTGGTACCAGAGATATTGTAGCTATCATCATCGTTAGGCACGGCTTTGGTTTTGATAATACCTAAGTCAGTACCCGCATGCGGCTCGGTCAAGCACATGGTACCTGCCCATTCACCGTTATACATTTTTTCTAGATAGGTTTGCTTCTGCTCTTCAGAAGCCGCCGCATTTAGGCAAAGTGTCGCGCCAACGGTTAGGTTTGGATATAAAGCAAATGATTGGTTGGCTGTGAATACCATCTCTTCAGTCAGCATGGTAACCATTTTTGGAAAACCTTGACCGCCGTATTCAGAGTTACCGCTTAAACCAACCCAGCCTGATTCTGCGTACTGCTTATAAGCGTCTTTAAAGCCAGTAGGAGTGGTTACAACGCCATTACCTTCAAAGGTTGCGCCTTCTTCATCACCGCTACGGTTGATAGGTAATAACACGTTTTTTGACAGTTTTGCCATTTCTTCCAAAATCATATCGACGGTTTCCATGTCAACATGAGCAAGGTTTTCGTTGTTTTGCCAAAATTCATGGGCTTTAAAGACGTCAGTTAAAATAAAGCGCATGTCGTTAAGAGGGGCATTATAAACAGCCATAAACATTCCTTTGGTTTAAATGAATAAAAGTAAGTAGGGCGAAAGCATTCAGTTGTGCTTTTGAGCGTAGCTTAACCATAGATAGCTAAAGTTTAGCAAATTAGCGTATCGAGAGGTGTATTTGTTCGTGAATTATGCGTACACCAAAAATAGTGATTATTTAGCAAAGCTGTTGTCTTGGCAGCGTCATTCCCTAAATTTGTATTAAGAAAATCGGCAACACACCTAAGTATGTTGCCGATAAGAACTGCGCGTTAAAATCCATACTACATTATAAACATTTCAAATTTTTATAAATTAAAATGCAAACTGATCAACGTCCATCGTCATATACGGCTCAACACCAGTAGCGATACGCTGTACATGAGTAGTGGTGCGTGGCAGTAACTTAGCAAAGTAGAACTGAGCGGTTTTTACTTTGGCATCATAGAAGGCTTGTTCGCTAGTGCCATTAGCAAGTTCAGTTTGTGCTACTAATGCCATGCGTGCCCATAAGTAGGCTAGCGTCACATAACCGCTGAAATACATATAATCAACAGCAGCGCCGCCAACTGCATCTGGGTTTTCAGTGGCTTGCATGCCGATGCGTGCAGTCAAGTCGCCCCATTCTTTTAGATGTTTGGCAAGAGGGCGGATAAACTGACCCATTGCATCATTGTCTTGGTTTTCTTCGCAGAATGTTTGGATGATTTTTACAAAGTTTGCAAGCAGTTTGCCTTGTGAGCCCAATACTTTACGACCTAGTAAATCAAGTGCTTGAATTTCAGTGGTACCTTCGTATAAGCAAGCAATGCGCGTATCACGCACGTTTTGCTCCATACCCCATTCGCTGATAAAGCCATGACCACCATAAACCTGTACGCCATGATTGGCCGCTTCTAGACCAGTTTCAGTCAAGAACGCTTTAGCAATCGGTGTCAATAGTGACAGCATTTGATCAGCAAATTTAAGCGCATCGCCTTCGCCTTTTGCAACGGTATCGGCAAAATGTGAGAGGTAATAAACTAAGGCGCGACCACCTTCAGCAAAGGCTTTTTCGGTCAATAGCATGTTACGAACGGCTGGATGAACGATGATAGGGTCAGCAACTTTCTCTGGCGCTTTAACACCAGATAATGAACGCATTGCTAGGCGGTCTTTGGCATAAGTTAATGAGCCTTGGAACGCATATTCTGCTGCGGTTAAACCTTGAACTGCGGTACCAATACGCGCCACGTTCATAAAGGTAAACATGCACTGTAAACCACGGTTTTCAGGGCCAATCAGATAACCCGTTGCGCCATCAAAGTTCATCACACAAGTTGCTGATGCTTTGATACCCATTTTGTGTTCGATAGAGCCACAAACGACGTTATTGTTTTCACCTAGGCTACCATCTTCGTTGACCGTTACTTTAGGAACGATAAACAGTGAGATACCTTTTGTACCAGCAGGCGCGCCTGGTAGACGAGCCAAGACAATATGAATGATATTATTCGTTAAGTCATGCTCACCAGCTGAAATGAAGATTTTTTGACCAGTGATGCTATAACTGCCGTCATCATTAGGCTCGGCTTTGGTGCGGATAATACCCAAATCAGAACCGGCATGTGCTTCAGTCAAACACATGGTACCTGACCATTCGCCGCTGACCATTTTTTCTAAGTAGGTTTGTTTTTGCTCATCAGTTCCATGATGCTCGATGGTTTGAATCGCGCCATGTGATAGACCAGGGTACATAGAAAATGACCAGTTCGCTGTACCAACCATCTCATTAATGACGGTTGATAACGAGAACGGCATGTTTTGACCGCCAAAATCTTCTTCAGCAGACAAGGCTGGGAAGCCAAGCTCACAATACGCTTTATAGGCTTCTTTAAAGCCCTTTGGCGTGGTCACTTGACCATTATCAAACTGACAGCCCTCAGCATCACCGCTTTGGTTTAATGGTGACAGCTCATTTTCAGCAAAGCTTGCCGCCATCTCAAACAGGCTATCCATCAACTCGCGATCGGCTTCTTGGAATGCAGGCAAGGTTTTGTAGTGGCTTTCGCTGTCAAGTAACTCATGCATCACGAATTGGATATCACGTAGGGGTGCTTTATATTGCATAACTTCCTGTCCTTTTTTAGGGTGCGACCGGCAGTAATACGGCGACTATCATTGATTTTCATCATTGAAATCTGAGTCGCTCGAGTGTTACTAGTATGAGGATTGTCTGTGTCAATAGCAGACAACAACACCGGTTATATGAAATAGAGTGAGAAGAGTAAAAAGAATTATGACTGTATTCGTAAATTCTTGGTAAAAGATAGGCGTTCACTGGTAAATATACAAGTTTGGTGACAATACTGATAAGTCACCAACCTGTCTTGCATCCTATATATCATCGACCCTACAGAGTAAAAAGCTTAACAATAATTGTAGGAATACTCAATCAACATGCTTTTATGGCAATATATTAAGAGAGCTTGTTTTCAGACAAATGTTGTTGCGTTAGCATCTTAGTTGCCTTATCAGCCGTCATTGGCTTACCAAACCAATAGCCTTGACCGTACTGACAACCCATGCTGAGCAGTAAATCGCGTTGTTGCTCGTTTTCGATGCCTTCAGCGATAACCTGCATATCAAGCGCTTCCGCTAAATCCAAAATCGCTTTGACAATCGCGCGCTGTGTACAGTCGTCTGTAATTTTTGAGATAAAACTTTTGTCAATTTTAATAAAGTCAAACGGATATTCCTGTAAGTAGCTTAACGAAGCATAACCGGTACCAAAGTCATCAAGCGCAAGGCAGATACCGAGCTCTTTAAGTAAGTCCAGTTGCTTTTTGACATCGGCATGGCGCTGTATCAGTGAGGATTCGGTCACTTCAATGTGCAGCTGGTGAGCGGCAAGTTTATGGCTTACTAATAAGTCGCTGACCAAATCAAAAAAATCAGGATGGCTGAATTCAGCGGCATCGGCATTGATACAGATGTGCTGATGCAAGTCCAAAGCTTGCCAAACGGCTAATTGCTTGGCGATTTGAGAACCCATTTGTGAAAATAGCTCAAACGACAGTTTATGAGAAATAACCGCATCCATAAACTCCGCGGGTCTTAGTAAACCGCGGGTAGGGTGTTGCCAGCGCACCAAAGCCTCAAAACCGCTAATCACGCCCGTATCTAAGGCGAATTTAGGTTGGTAATAAGGCACAAATTGCCCTTCATTAGTGGCAGCTCTCAGCTCTGATTCCAACTGTATATTGTGCGCATTCATCTCATTAATGGCTTTATGATACCAACACACATCATCGCCGCCCTGCTGTTTGACATAATTCAATGCTTTTTCTGCTTTGGTGAGCAAGCTGATAAACTCATTACCGTTTTCAGGAAAATAGCTCACCCCAACAGAGATATGGCAATAGACTTGTGTTTCTGTCTTGGTACTGTCATTTAAGAAAAAAGGGCGCTCGCACATTTGCATGAGACTGTCTAACTGATGGCGCACCATGTTGGCATCATTGCATTCAAACAATAGGGCGAAGTCATCGCCACCAAAATGAGAAAAACAGCGTAAATCATCCAGCTCTAACTCGGCAATACGTAAGACAAAATTCTCTACCAAGGTATTGATAGAATCCGGTCCCAATAAGCTGGCAAGGTTGCGATAACGGTCAATGTTAAAACGCACAACCACCACTTCTTGATAGCTCTCTAATAACAATTCACTGGTTTGACTTAAAAATACTTTACGGTTCGGCAGTCCCGTAAGTTGGTCATAATTCAGCAGGTGCACGACCTTTTTTCTGTTTTTAACCAGCGTCGCCATATTACGAATGGTACCGACGTAATAAGGAATTTTTTCTAAATAGATTTTGCGATAGGTGATATGGCAGTCGAGGATTTGTCCATAACGGTTTGCCATCGAAAAATCCATTTCACAAAATCCTGTGCTGTCTAAACTGTTAATCAGATTTCTGAGCACCGCTTGTTCATCTTCTGACAAAAATTCAGCAGCATATATCCCAAGCGGACGTCCAAGCAAAAATTTTTCTGTATAGCCAAGCATCAGCTCATAATTCGCATTGACGGACAGATAGCGCAATTTTTCGTCCAATATGAATATGGCGTCTTCAAATTGCTCGCATAGTTTGACCAATAATTGCTGTTTATCTGATATTGGCATAGGGATAAAATCAGTCATAATGGGACTCATAACATCAAATTGAATAATAAATGGCGCTGTGACAGTGGCAATTTGATGCCTAAAGACTTAAAGCATGCAGGGTCGCCAATGTTGCCAATGTCGCTAAGGCAACGACAGGCGCGGTTTCGGTACGTAAAACCCTTGAGCCAATTTGCCAAGGTTGAAAACCGATGTCAGCGGCTTTGGCGCATTCATCAGCGCTGAGCCCGCCTTCAGGTCCGATTAATAATTCGATATAAGGCGCATGTTGTTTTAAAACGACGGGTAGCGCCTCAGGCATTAGGAGTTGTCCTGCTGCTGGCACGCTCAGTTGCAGGCG
Source organism: Psychrobacter immobilis (assembly GCF_904846175.1). Classification (GTDB taxonomy): domain Bacteria; phylum Pseudomonadota; class Gammaproteobacteria; order Pseudomonadales; family Moraxellaceae; genus Psychrobacter; species Psychrobacter immobilis_E. The sequence continues at coordinate 490,288 of NZ_CAJGZM010000002.1, forward strand.
CAAATCTGCTGGTTGCTGTAGTACTTGGTAATAAGCATCTTTACTTAGCTCAGCTACTATAGGGCTGACCGCCATTGCTATATCACTACTCGCTGTCTTATTTAACCAGTCATCAATCGATAATGGCGCGATAATAAGAGGTGGACGGTTAAGACCGCATTGCTCACAGGCAGCGATGGCAACTTGCTGCCAATGGGCCAGTTTTTTCTCTACTTGCGCAGGTTTTAGGTTGACCTCGCCATGATGGCTGCTCAGCAGCTGAATAGCGGCCACGCCAAGCTCAGTCGATTTTTGAATGGCGTAATCCATACGTTCACCACGACTCATCACCAGCCCAATTTTCGTCAATATAGCGGCATTGCGGTCAGTTTTTACGTGCGCCAATAACGTTGCAGAGGCGTGTTTTTTGCTAATGGTATTGAGCTGTACCTGATATTCACCGCCAAAGCCATCAAATAAAATACCTTGATCGCCAATATTTGCTCGTAATACACGGCACCAATGATGGACGATGTTTTCAGTTAGTTCGACGCTAGCACCGATAGGCAAGGTGCTAAGTTGAGGGTAGGTTGGGGTGTTTTTATCACTGCTGTCACTACTGGTGGCATAAAAGAAACGTCGCAAAGTTACTTATTCCTATAATTTAATCATATTGTTTTGAAATATATTAGCAGAATATCATTTGAGTGGGTAAAGGGATTATCTTTAGTAGAATTTGCATAAGTGCAATTCCCATAGCAAAAAGACTGGCGCTCCTAGGAACGCCAGTCATTAAGCAATACATTCAATAAATATTTAAGCAATCAAACCTAACGCTTCGACTAAGCGCTTGTTTGGCTCAACCTTATTCATGCTATAAAAATGCATGGCAGGGACGCCCTCGGCAATCAATCGCTCACATAAACGATAAACGACATCAAAGCCGAACTCGCGAATAGCAGTACGGTCATCGCCAAAGTCAGCCAAGCGCTTACGCACATAACGTGGAATATCAGCGCCACAGCTATCGGCAAAGCGTACTAAATTGCTTGAGTTGGTAATCGGCATAATGCCAGCGACCAATGGCTGTGCAACCGTATCAATACCGCGTTTTTCTAAGCTATCACGCAGATATAGATAGCTATCGGCGTTATAGAAAAACTGCGTAATTGATGCGTTAGCGCCAGCTTGGTATTTATTGACCAAATTCTCAACATCAAGCTCAAAGCTACGTGCTTGTGGATGCATTTCAGGGTAGGCTGCGACCTCAATACGGAAGTGATCACCTGAATATTCGCGAATAAACTTAACCAAGTCTAACGCAAACGGCAGTTCCCCCATGCCCACTTGCCCCGATGGCAAGTCACCACGTAGCGCGACTAAGCGCTTGATGCCCAAACCTTTATAAAGATCGAGCAATTCAGCAATTTCACTTTTATCGTCGCCGATACAAGACATATGCGGCGCAATATCCGTGTTACCGCGCGCGCACAGGGCTTGAACGATATCTAAAGTGCGACTACGGGTTGAACCGCCAGCACCATAGGTCACTGAAAAGTACGCAGGGGACAGCTTGTTCAGCTCATCATAAGTACTGAGTAGCTTTTCGTGTCCTTGTTCAGTTTTGGCGGGGAAAAACTCAAAGGAGATAGCAGGCTTAGTCACAGTCTGGCTCCTTTTAGTATTTATAAGCGTCAGGCTTGAACGGACCTTCGACAGGCACCCCCAAATACTCAGCTTGTTTTTCAGTCAGCTTCGTTAAGGTACCGTTAAAGCCTGCAACCATCGCAGCAGCGACTTCTTCGTCTAGTTTCTTTGGTAATACTTTAACGTATAAGTTATCAGCACGCGTATCAGCTGGCAAGTCGGCAAATTTTTCTTCAAACAGATACATTTGCGCCAATACTTGGTTAGCAAATGAGCCGTCCATCACGCGTGATGGATGACCAGTGGCATTACCTAAGTTTACCAAACGACCTTCAGCAAGCAAAATCAGATAATCGTTTTCATCATCTGAGCGGAAAATTTGATGCACCTGTGGCTTGATCTCAACCCAGCGCCAGTTGTCACGCATAAACTGTGTATCAATTTCAGTGTCAAAGTGACCGATGTTACAAACGACGGCACCAGGTTTTAGCGCAGCTAGCATGTGTCTATCACAAACATGATAGTTGCCGGTAGTCGTGACAATCATGTCAGTATCTTCGAGTAGACGGGTATTGATGTTTTCTGCGCCGCCAGTGTTATCGCCATTAATATACGGTGATAATACTTCGAAGCCATCCATACAGGCCTGCATCGCACAGATAGGATCAACTTCTGAAACACGGACAATCATGCCTTCTTGACGTAAGCTTTGCGTAGAGCCTTTACCAACATCACCATAACCGATGACTAAAGCGCGACGACCAGCAAGGAACATATCAGTAGCACGTTTGATGGCGTCATTTAAGCTATGACGGCAGCCGTATTTATTGTCATTTTTAGACTTGGTAACGGCGTCATTGACGTTGATAGCAGGTACTTTTAACGTGCCTTTATTCAGCATTTCAACCAGACGATGCACACCAGTGGTGGTTTCTTCTGAGATACCATGGATGTTATCGAGTAGCTCTGCATAATCATTATGAATCAAAGCGGTCAAATCGCCGCCGTCATCCAAGATTAAGTTGGCATCCCAAAGCTGACCTGACGCTTCACCGCCAACGTGGATTTGTTGACGCAAGCACCACTCGTACTCTTCTTCTGTTTCGCCTTTCCAAGCATAAACAGAGATACCAGCAGCTGCAATCGCAGCAGCAGCATGGTCTTGAGTTGAGAAGATATTACATGAGGTCCAGCGTACTTCAGCACCTAGCGCGACTAGAGTCTCGATAAGTACAGCAGTTTGGATGGTCATGTGGATACAGCCAGCGATTTTTGCGCCTTTAAGCGGTTGATCCGCTTCGTAGCGACGACGCAAACCCATGAGGGCAGGCATTTCGGCTTCAGCTAAAGTGATTTCACGGCGACCATAGTCAGCTAGGCTGATGTCGGCGACTTTATAGTCAGTGAAAGAGGGGTCGATCGTATGGGCAGATGGGGTGTTAGACACTGCGTCCATAATATGCTCCTATCAGTGGTTAAGGTATGATAAAAAGAATAATAGCGCAGGTGCCGTTGTTATGCTGTCAAAGACTAGAGTGACTAGTATCAGACAGTTTACCGAGCCTAACATGAGGAATTAATCAGCTTAGTTTGTTTATAGAGCGCAAACGTAAGCATCAATTCATATGGTGCAACACCTCTCGGAGGGTGATTATTGTAATAGATAGCGGTTAATTTGTCACCTATTGGCTAATATAAATGGTAAGTGCTTGAGTCATAAAAAAAGGCCATCGATAGATAGCCTTGATTATTTATATATAAGTTCTGACTTTTACCCAATAAGCTTAAAACCAGTCATAGGTAAGTGAGGTGAAATAACTGGTACCTTCAGTAGCATAGACGTTACCAAATTGGCTTGAAAGCGTATAGTCTTCATCAGTGATATTATCTACCCGCAAGTTAGCGCGAAGATTAGGATTAATATAAACAGCGCCACTCAAATTAAGCAACGTATAACTATCAAGTTTATTGTTTTCGGCCGTGACTCTATCATCAGTATGTTTGGCTTCGAGGCGAACATCGAACATAGGCTGTTGATAACCGATATAAATCAAACCGCTATTTTTAGGACGGTAGGCAAGTTGTTGATCATAGTTGGCACTGTTTGCGGTTTTGTTTTTCGCATCTAGATAGTCATAACCCAAACCAAAGATAAAGGCATCTATATTCCAATCTGAGGTCAAACTCAACCCTTTGATTTTTGCTTCATTAATGTTGCTACCATTTGCAATCAAGTCTTCTGCATCTGTGTAATAGCCTGTCAATCTTGAGGTCTGAGCGTCATTAGCATATTCAACGAATACTTCAGTATTTTTCGTTCTTTCAGGTTTTAGGTTCGGATTTTCATAGCCTGGGAAGTATAAGTCATTAAAGGTTGGTGCACGAAATCCGGTCGCATAGTTGGCACCGATTCGCATGCCGGCCAACGGACGTATAGCCGCTCCTAAGTTGTAGGTGCTTTCATTACCATACTGCGAGTTGTCATCTACACGATAGTTAGCTTGCAGGTCGTAATAAGTGTCTGCAAGCTGATAACCAACGAAGGCACTTTTGACCGTTCTGTCGTCAGGGTCATAAGGGGTTTGCAGAGCAGGATTAGGATAACCTGAAAAATCTAAAACATCTGATGCGTCTAATTTTTGTGACAACCATTCTGCCCCGATGATAACGGTACCAGGTTGCGCGTTGATACTGGTCTCTAAGCGTGCCTGCTCTTGGGTGGTATCGAACTGACTGCCTTCTTGATAAATAATAGAGTTGGCGTCATGAGAAGTCGATTTATCGATACTTTGACCGTAACTAAGTTTGCTGAGCGTCAAAGGCGTTTTATATTGAAGATAAGCATTTGCACTGCCATTTTTTTGATCCGAATAGGCATTCGGAAAAGCGTTTCCTGCCGAGTCAATATCAGTGGTAGAGTCAGTATACAATGCACTCAGTCCCGCGCTTAGCGAATCTGAAAGCTTATGCTGCAATGCTAAACTGGCGTTGGTAGATTTAAAGCCATCATCGTCCACGTTATAATCATAAGACTCGGGATTGGCTATCACGTTAAAGCCGTCTGTTTCGTTGCGACTGACACCTAAGCTCAATGATGAAGTGTCATTTTTAAGCTGACCTGTTACGCCTACTTGGTAGTGATTGTTACTACCGTAACCAACGCTAGTAGAAACATTGGATTTATCAACGCTATTGCCCTTAGTAAAGATTTGAATGACACCGCCCATGGCGTCAGAACCATAAATACTAGAGCCTGAGGCGCCGTATAAAATTTCGATGCGATCAAGTTGATCTGCTGATAATAAATTTAGGGAAGGGCTTCCTAAAGAGATAGAACCATAGCGTATCCCATCGATAATCACCAAGACTTGCTTGCTATCAAAGCCACGCATATAAAAATTACTGGCTGTGCCCATACCGCCACTTTGCGTAATATTAATACCAGGCTGATTTTTTAATACATCAGTAACTGTCTGACCTTGATAACGTTGTAGCTCTTCACTATCAATGACCCGCGTTTGAGCAATCACATTACTGGTTTTAGTCGGCGTACGCGTCGCTGTCACGACGATTTTATCAAGCTCAACTTGTGGTAGTTCGCTATCATTGATAACGCTACTATCAACAGTCGCTGCTGTGGCACTCATAGCACATACGCCTAAAGCACTTAAGATACATAATCGCAGATAGGTGGTCGAAGATGAACGTGGTAAAGCCATATTTAATTCCAAAGTTTAATGACAAATCGAACAAAGTAAAAAGTTACAGAAACGAGAGTTTAAAAGTAAAAAGTTACAAAAAGTAATACGAAGATTACATACGCTTATTATCTATAAAATTAGCAAACTTATAAACCACTTTGTCCTAATATTTATTCAGCATACGCTGAGTGGCGCTCATGATGAATGGGGGTTTCTTTGGGTTGCTTAGCCATTCCTAGTGTTTTTTAGTCCTTTAGATGACCATCAACTGCATTAAAAGCAGGCACTACGGTAAGCAGCAATAAAAACATGCAATCAAACGCATTGCTGTGATTAATAATTGCTATTATAGTGGCAAATTTCATTTATTTTCTGTGCTGCCATTCATAAAGCTAAGAGGTTCGTTTTGTCTATTCAGCGTCATCTGAGTGCTCGTACTGCGCCACCTTCATTATTTTCATCTATAAAAACAAAAACACCACTTATGATAATGGTGTTTTTGTTCGCGATGATATTGAGCGTATTAAGCGTAGTTTTTTCACATAGTGCAGTTGCTGCCGAAGCCAGCATATTGGGTGTGGGTGGTCAAAGTGAAGAGGCGGTCAATGCATCGACACCAGATTCTTTCGGACGTGACACGCCGCGCCATACAGTGCAAGGCTTTATCAAAGCATTGGGTGATAATGACTATTTGCTGGCAAGTAATTATTTAAATTTATCCAAGTCTGATAATCCAACCACTATTGTGCGCCAGTTTAAGCAAGCGCTAGATGCTGGCGGACGTTTTCAGCCTGATTTGCAAATTAATAATACGCCCGAAGGTAATTTAAGCGATCAGCTACCGCCAAGCCAAGAAAACGTAGGCGTGATTAATATCGGTGATAAAAGCGTGCCGCTGCTGCTCGAAAGAGTTGTCTCTAAACAAGGTGAGCAGTATTGGCAGTTCTCCAACGATACACTTAGCTCAATACCAGAAGTTATAGAAAATTATCAGCCGACGCTGGTTTCGCGCTACACCATTGACTCATTAGATGGTAAAAAGCTATTTGGCTATCAAATTTCCGATATATTTGCGGCATTAGCCATTATTGTCAGTAGTTTTATCCTCACTTACATTCTGGTTTGGCTGCTATATCATTTATTAAAACTGCTTTATCCTCGCGTTCGAAGTGAGACGTTACCTCTACCTGATAATGTCATATTGCCACTGACCGTCGTCATCATGGCACTGATATTATCCGAGGTGATGGTTTACGCTGGCATATCAGTGACATTGCGTGAGCCGATTAAACGCTTTAGCGATATTGCCTCTTGGGTGGCGACGACGTGGCTATTATTGCGCGTCATCGACTCGATATTCACGCGTGCGGTCAATTTAAGTTATAAGAAAAACTATACTGAGCGTGTCTCTATCTTGGGTCTAATGCGTAAAGTAGTTAAAGCGCTGTTATTGATATTTGCCGTTATTGTCATCTTCGGCAATTTAGGCTTTGATTTGACCACAGGTATTGCTGCACTTGGGGTCGGTGGTTTAGCCTTGGCACTGGGTGCACAAAAGACGATTGAGAACTTGGTCGGTAGTGTGGTGGTGGTAGCAGATTCGCCGGTACGCATCGGTGACTACTGTAGTTTCGGTAATCAAGCAGGTACAGTTATTGATATCGGTATTCGCTCATCACGGGTGCGTACGCTGAACCGTACAATTGTCACTGTGCCTAATAGCGACTTCTCATCGATGCAAATCGAGAATTATACCTCACGTGATATGTTTCATTTTTTACATAACTTATATATCAAGCGCAATGCTGATATTGATGTTATCTTTAATCTGGTCAAGAAATTGGATCAATTTTTGGACGATCACGAACTGACCAATCAAGAGTGGAATCAGGCCAATATTTTGGAGTTGCGTCAAGACTGCTACGTCATTCAACTGCGCGCTTATATTAATGCTGTCGATTCGATAGAGTTTTATGGCAAACAAGATAGCTTATTGGTTGATGTTCTAACCCTTGTCAAAAAATACGATGTTGAGCATGCGCTACCGACGCAGCAACTGATTGTCAATCAAGCTGAGCTTGAGCCTCAAATGCAAAATGACATTGATGACATTGATGATGCTAATAATAATGGTACTGAGCCAGCAGAAGGTAATTTAAGCACTGATAGCAACAATGACAATATCCATCCTAATAGTGATGAGCACAATGGGTTTGATTTAAGCAAAGAGGCGGAAAAAACCAAGTACGATAAAGCTGCTGCAATTCAGGAAAATGGCAAAGCCGAGAATGAAAAAGTTGCAGATGAAAAATTTAATATCGATAGAGAGCGAATCCGTAAGAGAAAAGCATTGGTAAAAAATAAGTTTAAACGTGCCAAAAGAAACTTTGGTTTTTCTATCTGGAATCAGCCTTAGTATTTTATGGGGCAGTTTTGCTTAAAATCTATAGTCAGTTCTTTTTAAATAAGATACAATCGTTTTAAAACAAGCGAAATGGCAGAAGAACAAATGACCTATTCAGCAGATTTTCGAGCACAAGTGATTAGAAGTGTCAAAAACAAAGACATGAGT
>NZ_CAJGZM010000003.1 GCF_904846175.1 Psychrobacter immobilis
TTGCTAACGTACTTAGCTAAGTAACCCAGTAACTATTGATGCATTAATACTATCAGAGCAATCTGACAGTGTTAAGCTCTAAGAAAAAAGCCATCCTGATAAAGGGTGGCTTTTTTTTGCGCTTTATTTCAATAAATGATTAAAATGAATCGTTGCAGAGTAGGGCAGACAGGAAAGCCATACTAACTCAAATGTATTTATAAAATACGCTTTGAAAGGAGCTTACTATCTATTGTAATTTTTAAGCGAGCTTGCTATATTAACGCTGCAGCTTATGAGCACCTTTTATGTTAAATTTTTAAGATTATGATGCATACAAAGTGTTTAAATAATAAGCTTTAAGAGCAGCGATATGAGAGTGATAGAAGAATTTTATTCCTAAATGCTTGCATTCTATGCTCAATATTGTATAATGCTGTCCTTTACACCCATAGGCGATTGGCTCAATTGGTAGAGCATCGGTCTCCAAAACCGAGGGTTGTAGGTTCGAGTCCTACATCGCCTGCCATCTTTTTATCACATCTTTGTCATACCCCATCATCTCCGAAGTGAGTTCTTTATGAGCAATAGTCAAGATAACCTCGATAATAAGTTATCTGATGCCAAGGCACTTGATGGTGGAATACTGTCTAAAGATAAGCATATTTCAGCGGGCAATCAAACGACTGCTGTTGAAGTTGCTAAGACAGGTTCAATAAAAGATGTGATCTTGTGGCTACTTGCCGCAGCTGTTTTAATTAGTGCAACTTTAGTTAATCAATATCTACCTGGCTATTGGCAACCTGCTAATGACCTCTGGGTACGTATTGGTATTATTGTTGCGCTTTTTGTGTTGGCATTGGTTTGTTTGGCAATGACGCATCAGGGTACTGCTTTTAAAACTCTATTAAAAGATGCTGCTGTCGAATTACGCCGTGTGACATGGCCTGGCAAAGACGAAACTTTTCAGTACACGTGGCAAACGATTGTCATGATTGCGATTGTTGGTTTTCTTGTTTGGCTACTAGACAATTTTTTTAATTGGTTCGTTGGCATATTTATTGGCTAATCACGCGTATTGGCATGATTTTCCAAAATGTATTGATAACGACTTAAATTTAATGATCAGGAGCGTGATATGCGTTGGTATATTGTCCAAGCATTTTCAGGATATGAAAAGCAAGTACAGCGTTCATTAACTGATCGTATTAATCGTAGTGAATTCGCTGAATTTTTCGGTGATGTATTGGTACCTACTGAAGAAGTCGTCGAAATGAAAGACGGCAAAAAACGTAAGAGTGAGCGTAAATTCTTTCCGGGTTATGTATTGATCCAGATGGAAATGAACGACAATACTTGGCACATCGTAAAAGATTGCCCACGTATTATGGGTTTCGTTGGCGGTACGCCAGAAACACCAGCGCCGATTACCGAAGTAGAAGCTGATCGCATTTTAAACCGTTTAAATCAGACTGAAACCGACCCACGTCCTAAGACTCTATTTGAGCCCGGCGAAGAGTTGTTGGTTATCGATGGTCCATTTACTGACTTTAAGGGGTTGGTTGAAAAAGTGGATTACGAGAAGTCTAAACTACATTTAACCGTAAACGTATTTAATCGTCCGACTCAGGTCGAGCTTGAGTTTAGTAAAGTTGAGAAGCTAGACTAAACCCGTAACAAATTCATCAACCGGGGAGCTGTTAGTCAATAAGGTTTATACCACGTTGATTTGGCGCTATTACCCATTTAGGAGAGTATCTCATGGCTAAGAAGATTGATGGTTACATCAAACTGCAAGTGCCTGCAGGCAAAGCAAATCCTTCACCACCGATTGGTCCAGCATTGGGTCAAAAAGGCGTGAACATCATGGCGTTCTGTAAAGAATTTAACGCTGCGACCTCAAACCAAGAGCCGGGTTTACCGATTCCTACTGAGATCACTGTATACAGCGATAAGTCTTTTACCTTCATCATGAAGTCACCACCAGCTGCATACTTACTACGTAAGGCTGCTGGTATCGCTAAAGGTTCTGGTACACCAAACACCGCTAAAGTCGGCAAAGTTGACCGTGCTCAGCTAGAAGAGATCGTTAAGACTAAAGATGCAGACTTAACTGCTGCTGGTCTTGATGCTGCTGTCCGTACCATCGCTGGTACTGCACGTTCAATGGGTATTACCGTGGAGGGTGTGTAAATGAGTAAACTTACTAAGCGTCAAAAATTAATCGCTGAGCGTGTAGAAAGCGAAAAGCTATATACTATTGAAGAAGCGGTTCAAATCCTAAACGATTTACCAGCTCTTAAATTTAAAGAGTCTATCGATATCGCAGTAAACTTGGGCGTTGACCCACGTAAATCTGACCAAGTCGTTCGTGGCGCTACCAATCTACCTGCTGGTACTGGTAAAACCAAACGCGTTGCGGTATTTGCTCAAGGCGCTGCTGCTGAAGCCGCCAAAGAAGCTGGTGCTGACATTGTTGGTATGGATGATTTAGCGGATCAAATCAAAGCCGGTAACATGGACTTTGATGTCGTTATTGCTGCTCCTGATGCCATGCGTGTTGTTGGTCAATTAGGTACTATCCTAGGTCCACGTGGCTTAATGCCTAACCCAAAAGTCGGTACGGTAACTCCTAACGTTGCTGAAGCGGTTCTTAACGCTAAAGCGGGTCAAGCACAGTATCGTGTTGATAAAGCGGGTATTATCCACACGACTATCGGTCAAGTTGGCTTTACTGCTGAGCAAGTAATACAGAATGCTGAAGCACTGATTTCAGATTTGAGACGTGCTAAGCCTGCTACTTCTAAAGGTACTTTCCTGAAGAAAATTACCTTGTCTAGCACGATGGGTCCTGGTCTAAGTATTGATCCAGTTCCATATCGCACAGCGAAATAATTAAATAGATACCTTTATTTGACGATTTCAAATAAGGTATAAAAATATTTTAAAGAATTAGGTCAGCGTAGCAAACGCTATGCTGTCTAAGACCGTAGGTAGAAAGCGGTTTCGCGCTATTATTGATAATCTTCGGATTATTTTGTAATAACAACGAGCTGCTTTTGTTAATCGATGACAGATGAAAATCTTAGTTGTCCTACGCAGACGGTGGCCCACCCAGTTTAAGACTAGAGCGAGTAGGGCAACCTATTACTCAACGTCATTCTGATAACGGTGCCGTAATCAGTCGTTATGAGTAAACTCTTTATAGAGTTTATAAATAACGTGTCGTATCAAGTCAGTCTTAGTGAGTTGTTCAAATTGTTTAAAACCTCGGTTTTAAAATATTGAATAATTAGCAGATTGATTAGATTAAAGGAGTCAACTTATGGCATTAACGCTAGAGCAAAAACAACAAGTTGTGGCTGAAGTGTCTGAAGTTGCTGCTAATGCTTACTCAGCAGTAGCTGCCGAATATCATGGTATTGGTGTTGCAAAGCTTACTAAGCTACGCGAACAAGCCCGTGAAAAAGGCGTCGTTTTGAAAGTGGTAAAAAATACCCTAGCAAAACGCGCGTTTGAAGGCACTAAGTTTGAGAGCATGTCAGACCGTATGACTGGTCCATTACTTTTGGCTTTCTCTATGGAAGATTTGGGATCTGCTGCTCGAGTCGTTTTCGACTTTAGCAAAGATAACAAAGCTTTAGAGACCAAATTGGTATCAGTCGGTGGTGTTGTTTATGGTCCAGAAGAGCTAGAGCGTGTATCGAAGCTACCAACTCGCGACGAAGCACTATCTATCTTGATGGCTACTATGAATGCACCAGTTACCAAGCTTGTTCAAACTATGAACGCTGTTCCTAGTAAGCTTGTTCGCACGGTAGCAGCAATCAAAGACGCAAAAGAAGCGGCATAATTGCTTGTTTTAACGTAACTTTGACATCGCAGATTGCACTTTATTGCTAACCCTATTTGAAAATTTAGCAAGCAATCCAAGCGATATTAAAATCAATTAATTTTTATCAGATAACGGAGAGTTCTCATGGCACTATCTAAAGATGACGTGTTAAACGCAATCGCTGAAATGTCAGTAATGGATATCGTTGAATTAATCAGCGCTATGGAAGAAAAATTCGGCGTAACTGCTGCTGTTGCCGCTGCTGCACCTGCTGCTGCCGGTCCTGCTGCTGCTGCTGAAGAGCAATCAGAGTTTGACGTAGTTCTTGCCAGCTTTGGCGAGAAGAAAGTTGGCGTAATTAAAGCCGTACGTGAAGCTACTGGTCTTGGCTTGAAAGAAGCGAAAGATTTGGTTGAAAGCGCTCCAGCTCCAATCAAAGAAGGCGTAAACAAAGCTGAAGCTGACGAGTTGAAAAAGAAACTTGAAGAAGCTGGTGCAACTGTTGAACTAAAATAAGCCTCGCTTATCTTAGTGTTGTACAAAAAAAGCTGGTAATGCCTTGCATTGCTAGCTTTTTTTTATTATAATTCGTAGCTTGACCTTTTGTGTCTGCCAACAGTCGCATGCAACATCACGGTGGATACCCATCAAAAGGACAGACGATAGCTATGCAAGTAAACACAGCGCAAGCACACTTAGTAATTTTTGAAGTCAGTTAATATAAGCTAAACGTCGATCGATGTTTGGCGTTTTTTTGTGTCCGCATGCTTTCCTATTAACACTATAGTTTGTATTGATTTTAACAGTCATTGCTCTAAAATTTATAGTTACTCCAATTAGCATTAATTCTGAAACGTTATAAATCTTAGGTTATTTATTTAGCATGGTTTTACTGTCAGTAGGTAGGCTCGTAGACGGTAGATATCAGCGACGATATTACTTATGATGGTAGATAGTGAGTAGTTTGCTGTTTAGTGCTAGATAGTGTAAGAATTGAATTTTATAGGCAACACCCTTGTTTAAGATATCAACAACGCTTTAAAGGTATTAACCACACTTTAAGTGAATTTATCAACAGAATCAATAGTATTTAAATACCAGTGCTTGGTTGTAAGTATTATAGAGTGTACGACATTGAAATTTGCAATGTCAGCACCCATATAGGCATGTTTAGATGCCGATTTTACGCTTAAATAAGCTGGGTTAATCATGCACTATACGCGTGAATTAATAATCAGTCATTAAATGAGCACGAATAACCGTTTTATATTATCGTTTACGTCGCTAAGTTTGCATAATATTAATATCAACTAATATTGATGCACGCTGGCCACGCTTTCAATTTGTTTCCACGTTTACTGTAAGGACTCTCGATGGCATATTCTTATACTGAAAAAAAGCGTATTCGCAAAAGTTTTGCTGAATTGCCTACTGTGATGGACATTCCCTATTTGTTGTCTATCCAAGTAGATTCTTATGAGCAATTTTTGCAAGAGCATAAAAAGCCAAAAGCTCGTGAGAATACTGGTTTGCAAGCTGCGTATTCCTCTATTTTCCCAATTGAGAGTCACTCTGGTAATGCTGAGTTACAATTCGTTGAATATTATTTAGGTACGCCTGAATTTGATGAGCGTGAGTGTATCTTACGTGGCTCGACTTTTGCTGCGCCAATGCGTGTCAAAATTCGCCTCATCATCAAAGACAAAGACAGCAAAGATAAAGACAGCAAAGCGGCAATCAAAGATATCCGTGAGCAAAGCGTCTATATGGGCGAGATGCCATTGATGACTGCCAACGGTACTTTTATTATCAATGGTACTGAGCGTGTGATCGTATCGCAGCTGCATCGTTCACCGGGTGTATTCTTTGACCATGATAAAGGTAAGTCGCATTCAAGTGGTAAGGTGCTATATAACGCCCGTATCATTCCTTACCGTGGCTCATGGTTAGATTTTGAGTTTGACGCCAAAGATTTGGTTTTTGCTCGTATTGACCGTCGTCGTAAGCTATTGGCGTCTATTATTCTACGCGCGTTAGGTTTAAGCACTTCTGAAATCTTAGATTTATTCTTTGATAAAGTTGCGGTTTATAAAGGCGAAGAGCAGTTTGAGATTGATCTGGTTGCTGACCGCTTACGTGGCGAGATGGCACAGTTTGATATCGTAACGCCTGCAGGCGACGTGGTTGTCGAGCAGGGTAAACGTATTAATGCTCGCCGTATCCGTCAGCTTGAAGAAGCGGGTATGACCAAAATCTCTATCCCTGATGAATACTTATACGAGCGTATTTTAGCCGAAGATATCATCGTTAATGATGAAGTTATTGCTAAAGCCAATACGCTGATTGACCATGAATTGTTGGTCAAATTAAGTGCGTTTGAAGCCAGTGAGTCTATCAAAGAATTCAGCATTCTGTTCACAAACGATATCGATCAAGGTAGTTATATTGCCGATACGCTACGTGCAGATAGCACCTCAAGCCGCGAAGAAGCCTTGATTGAAATTTATAAAGTCATGCGCCCAGGTGAGCCACCAACGGTTGAAACTGCTGAGAAACTGTTTGATAGCATGTTCTTTAACCCTGATCGTTATGACTTATCCAACGTTGGCCGTATGAAGTTTAACCGCCGTTTAGGTCTTGAATTTGTAGATACCGATGACGCTGATATTCAACGCGGTCGTAGCGTCTTGACCAATGCCGATATCGTTAATGTCCTAAAAGAATTGATTGAAATTCGTAATGGTCGCGGCGAAGTTGATGATATTGACCATTTAGGTAACCGCCGTATTCGTTCGGTTGGCGAGATGGCTGAAAACCAATTCCGTGTTGGTCTAGTACGTGTTGAGCGTGCGGTTAAAGAGCGTCTAAGCTCAGCGGAATCTGATAACTTATCGCCACAAGATTTGATTAACTCAAAACCTGTTGCGGCTGCGGTTAAAGAATTCTTTGGTTCAAGTCAGTTGTCACAGTTTATGGATCAGAATAATCCATTGTCTGAAGTGACGCATAAACGCCGTGTATCAGCATTAGGACCCGGTGGTTTGACTCGTGAACGTGCAGGCTTTGAAGTACGTGACGTCCATGATACCCACTATGGCCGTGTATGTCCGATTGAAACGCCTGAAGGTCCAAACATTGGTTTGATTAACTCACTAGCGACCTTTGCTAAAACCAACAGCTTTGGCTTCTTAGAAACGCCATATCGCCGTGTGGTTGATGGTAAAGTAACCGACGTTATTGAATATCTATCAGCGATTGAAGAAGTCGGTACGGTTATTGCACAGGCCGACTCACCAATGACTGAAGATGGTGCGTTATCTGATGAAATGGTCAGTGTACGTAGCTATGGTGAATTCGTCCGTATGCCGCCAGAAAAAGTGACGCATATGGATGTATCACCAAGTCAGGTAGTATCGGTAGCAGCAGGTTTGATTCCGTTCCTTGAGCATGATGATGCTAACCGTGCCTTGATGGGCTCAAACATGCAACGTCAGGCGGTTCCTACGCTACGTGCTGATAAGCCGTTAGTAGGTACAGGTATGGAGCGTCACGTTGCTCGTGATTCTGGTGTTTGTGTCATCGCTAAGCGTGGCGGTGTGATCGAAGACGTTGATGCATCACGTGTTGTCGTTCGTGTAAATGAAGATGAAATGGTCGCTGGTGAAGCGGGTATTGATATCTATAACTTAGTTAAATATACGCGTTCTAACCAAAACACTTGTATCAACCAACGTATCATCGTTAACCAAGGCGATGCTATTGCTGTAGGTGATATCTTAGCTGATGGTCCATCAACGGATCTTGGCGAGTTGGCACTAGGTCAGAACATTCGCATCGCATTTATGCCGTGGAATGGTTACAACTTCGAAGATTCGATCTTGTTATCTGAAAAAGTGGTAAAAGAAGATCGTTTCACGACCATTCATATTCAAGAATTGACTTGTGTGGCACGTGATACCAAGCTTGGAACCGAAGAGATTACTGCGGATATTCCAAACGTTGGTGAAGCCGCTCTATCAAGCCTTGACGAAGCAGGTATCGTTTATATCGGTGCTGAAGTCGATGCTGGTGATATCTTAGTTGGTAAAGTCACGCCAAAAGGTGAGACGCAACTAACGCCAGAAGAAAAACTCCTACGGGCTATCTTTGGTGAAAAAGCTGCTGATGTTAAAGACACGTCTTTACGTGTTCCAACATCAAGCAAAGGCACGGTTATTGACGTACAAGTCTTTACCCGTGACGGCGTTGAAAAAGATGCGCGTGCAAAAGCGATTGAAAAATCACAACTTGATAGCTATCGCAAAGATTTAAAAGAAGAGCTACGCATCTTTGAAGAAGCTGCTCGTGGTCGTATTGGTAATCTATTAGATGGTCAAAAAGTCAGTGGCGGTTCTGGTCTAAAAGCTGGTACGGTTATGGCATTGGCTGATATGAAAGACATGAGCCTTGAGACTTTGCTTGATATCCAACCGGTTGAAGAAGAAATATCTGAGCGTCTAACGCAAATCGCCGAGTACTTAGTCGATAAGCAAAAAGACATCGATGTGAAATTTGCTGAGAAAAAACGCAAATTGACCGCTGGTGATGACTTACAGCATGGCGTACAAAAAATCGTTAAAGTATATCTAGCGGTTAAGCGTCGTATTCAGCCTGGTGATAAAATGGCGGGTCGTCATGGTAACAAAGGTGTGGTATCGCGCATTATGCCGGTTGAAGACATGCCTTATGACGAACATGGTAATACCGTTGATATCGTCTTGAACCCACTCGGTGTACCATCGCGTATGAACATCGGTCAGGTTCTCGAGACGCATTTAGGTATGGCAGCGAAGGGCTTGGGCGAGAAGATTGATGGTATGCTCAAAGCACAAGCAGCGATTAAAGATTTGCGTGATTTCTTAGACCAAATCTATAACAAAGTGGGCGGCGAGCAAGTAGATCTTGATAGCTTAAGTGATGATGACATCATGGCGCTATCTGATAACTTACGCGGTGGTGTACCGATGGGTACGGCAGTATTTGATGGTGCACATGAGCATCAAGTAAAAGACTTGCTAGAGCTTGCTGGTATGGCACGTGATGGTCAGCAGACCTTGTATGACGGTCGTACTGGTCAGAAGTTTGACCGTAAAGTAACTGTTGGTTATATGTATATGCTAAAACTTAACCACTTGGTTGATGACAAAATGCATGCGCGTTCTACCGGTTCTTACTCACTAGTCACGCAGCAGCCACTTGGTGGTAAAGCTCAGTTTGGTGGTCAGCGCTTTGGTGAGATGGAAGTCTGGGCACTAGAAGCATATGGCGCGACTTATACCTTGCAAGAAATGCTAACGGTGAAGTCGGATGACGTTGAAGGCCGTACCCGTATGTACAAAAACATCGTCGATGGTGAGCAATATATGGATCCAGGTATGCCTGAATCGTTTAACGTGTTGACCAAAGAAATCAAATCACTGGGTATCAATATTGAGTTAAAGCAAACCCATTAAGCACGGCTGACTGAAGCTACCTTTAACATAGCTTTAGTTAATTATTATCCTTAGTGGTCAATCTAGAAGCAGTACGCGCATCGCTGCTGCTTTTAGTGATTTGTCTCAACCCTATTCATTGCCTTCATTCATCTTAGCCGCGCTCCTAGCACGCTGTCAGATGATTATAAAGATAACGGAGAAGCAACTTGAAAGATTTACTCGATATCATGCAAAGCCCTACCGGCAACGGTAACCAAGAGTTTGATAGTATTCAAATTACCTTAGCCTCACCTGACGTGATCAAATCATGGTCACATGGTGAAGTTAAAAAACCAGAAACGATTAACTATCGTACGTTTAAGCCTGAGCGTGATGGTCTATTCTGTGCCAAAATCTTTGGTCCAGTAAAAGACTTTGAGTGTTTATGTGGTAAATACAAACGCCGTAAGTTCCAAGGCGTTATTTGTGAAAAATGTGGCGTTGAAGTCACGACTGCTAAAGTTCGTCGCGATCGCATGGGTCATATTGACTTAGCGAGCCCTGTTGCGCACATTTGGTTCCTAAAATCATTACCAAGCCGCATTGGTTTGTTACTTGATATGACGCTTCGTGATATCGAACGCGTCCTATATTTTGAAAGCTATATCGTCACTGAGCCTGGTTTAACTTCTTTAGAGAAGTATCAGCTGCTTGATGACGAAGATTATTATAAAGCGCTTGAAGAATTTGGCGATGAGTTCGTTGCCAAGATGGGTGCAGAAGCCATCCAAGACTTATTAAAAGACATCGATTTAGATATCGAAATTGATGAGTTGCGTGAAGCGATTCCGCAAACTGGTTCTGAAACCAAGCTTAAAAAGATGTCTAAGCGTCTTAAATTATTAGAAGCGTTCCGTGATTCTAATAATAAGCCTGAATGGATGGTTATGACCATCTTGCCAGTACTACCACCAGATTTGCGTCCGCTAGTACCACTAGAAGGCGGCCGCTTTGCAACATCAGATCTAAATGATTTATATCGCCGCGTGATTAACCGTAATAACCGCCTAAAGCGTCTGTTAGAGCTAAGTGCCCCTGATATCATCGTACGTAACGAAAAACGTATGTTGCAAGAATCAGTCGATGCTTTGCTTGATAACGGTCGCCGCGGTCGTGCTATTACCGGTAGTAATAAGCGTCCATTGAAATCCTTGGCAGATATGATCAAAGGTAAGCAAGGTCGTTTCCGTCAAAACTTACTTGGTAAACGTGTTGATTACTCTGGTCGTTCGGTAATCGTTGTTGGTCCAACCCTACGTCTACATCAGTGTGGTCTACCGAAGAAAATGGCACTTGAGCTATTCAAGCCATTTACTTATAACAAATTATTATCACACGGTTTAGCAACGACGATTAAAGCTGCTAAAAAGATGGTAGAACGTGAAGAGCCACAAGTGTGGGATATGCTGGCCATGGTTATCCGTGAGCATCCAGTACTCTTGAACCGTGCGCCAACCCTTCATAGATTGGGCTTGCAAGCATTTGAGCCAGTATTGATTGAAGGTAAAGCCATCCAGTTGCATCCTTTGGTTTGTACCGCGTTCAACGCTGACTTTGATGGTGACCAAATGGCCGTTCACGTGCCATTGACCCTAGAAGCACAGCTTGAATCACGTGTATTGATGATGTCGACTAACAACATCTTGTCGCCTGCCAACGGTGAGCCAATTATCGTCCCATCACAAGACGTTGTATTAGGTCTGTACTATATCAGCCGATCGTCAATCAATTCTAAAGGCGAGGGCATGATTTTTGCCACCGTTAATGAAGCATTGCGTGCGATTGGTTCAAATGATTTGCATGTAAACGCTAAGATTAAAGTACGTGTGACTGAAACTCATATCGACGAAGAAGGTAATGAGACTAAAGAAGTCAAGTTACAAGATACCGTCGCTGGTCGCCTACTTATCTGGAACATCATGCCTAAAGGTATGTCGTTCGATGAGTGTAACGAAGAGATGACTAAGAAAAACATCTCTAAGTTGATTAACTCTTGCTACCGTAAAGTTGGCGTGAAAGAAAGTGTTATGTTTGCTGACCAATTGATGTATCTTGGTTTTGCCCAAGCAACACTATCTGGCGTGTCTATCGGTATCGATGACATGGTCATTCCACCATTGAAAAAGCAAATCATTGAAACCGCAGAAGGCGAAGTTCGCGAGATCGAAGATCAATTCGAGCAAGGTTTTGTGACTGCCGGTGAGCGTTATAATAAAGTGGTTGATATCTGGTCACGTACCAATGACAAAGTCGCCAAAGCGATGATGGACAACTTGGCCACTGACAAAATCATGAATGCTAAAGGTGAGGAAGAAGAGCAGAAATCATTCAACTCTATCTTTATCATGTCAGATTCTGGTGCTCGTGGTAGTGCAGCACAGATTCGTCAGTTGGCAGGTATGCGTGGTTTGATGGCAAAACCGGATGGCTCAATTATCGAAACGCCGATTAAAGCCAACTTCCGTGAAGGTTTGACCGTACTTCAGTACTTTATTTCAACGCATGGTGCACGTAAAGGTCTTGCGGATACGGCACTGAAAACCGCTAACTCGGGTTACTTGACCCGTCGTTTGGTTGACGTGGCACAGGATTTGGTTATTACCAGTGAAGACTGTGGTACTGAGCAAGGCTTGCTCATGAAGCCGCATATTCAAGGTGGTGAGATCATTGAGAAGCTCGGTGAGCTAGTACTTGGTCGTGTAACCGCTCGAGATGTAACCTATAACGATGATGCTGATAAAGTACTGATTCCAGCGGGTACCTTGATCGATGAGCATTGGGTAAATGTGCTTGATAGTAATGCGATTGATGATATCTGGGTACGTTCAGTGATTACCTGTGATATCGAACATGGCGTTTGTTCACAGTGTTATGGTCGTGACCTTGCACGTGGTCATCAAGTCAATATCGGTGAGTCAGTCGGTGTTATGGCGGCGCAGTCTATCGGTGAACCTGGTACTCAGTTAACGATGCGTACTTTCCACGTTGGTGGAGCGGCGAGCTCTGCGTCTGTGGACAACAGCATCTCAGCACGTAATGCTGGTCAAGTGCACTTTGAAAACATGAAAACGGTGCAACATACTGATGGTCATTTGGTTATCGTGTCGCGTTCAGCTGAACTGGCATTGACTGATGAGCTTGGTCGTGAGCGTGAGCGCTATAAGGTTCCTTATGGTTCAAGCGTGCTTGTGAAAAATGAAGAGCAAGTTGAAGGCGGTCAAACCATTGCTAAATGGGATCCGCACACGCATCCAATTATTACCGAGTTCGCTGGTACCGCACGCTTCAGTGATATTACTGATGGTTTGACAGCAACGGTAAAAGTTGATGATGCGACTGGTATGAGCTCGTTTGAGATTCTAGCGACTCGTGACCGTTCAAGTTCAGCCAAAGACTTACGTCCGGCGATTATCTTGAACACTGACGAAGGTAAAGAAGTGGTTTACTTCTTGCCAGCTGAAACCATTATTCGTGTCAGCGACGGTGAAAAAGTAGCAGCCGGTTCAATCTTAGGCCGTGTACCACAAGCGTCTTCAGGTACCAAAGATATTACCGGTGGTCTACCACGTGTTGCTGATTTGTTTGAAGCACGTCGTCCAAAAGATCACGCTATCATGGCAGAGATGTCAGGTGTGGTAAGCTTTGGTAAAGAGACCAAAGGTAAAAACCGCTTCATCATTACCAATGAAGATGGCGAGATTCATGAAGAGCTGATCCCAAAATGGCGTCAAATCAACGTCTTCGAAAACGAGACCGTTGCCCGTGGTGAGGTTATCGCTGATGGTCCACAAAACCCGCACGATATCCTACGTCTGAAAGGACAAACCGCGCTTGCTGACTATATCGTTAACGAAGTACAGGACGTTTATCGTCTGCAAGGCGTGAAAATCAACGATAAGCACATCGAAGTTATCATTCGTCAGATGCTGCGCAAAGTTGAAGTAACGGATGGCGGCGATTCAAGTCACTTTAAAGGCGATCAGGTTGAATACGCTGATATCAAAGCCTTGAATGCTAAACTGGAAGCGGAAGATAAATTCCCAGTTAAGTATGAGCGTCAACTACTGGGTATTACTAAAGCAAGTCTGGCAACAGAAAGCTTTATCTCAGCAGCGTCGTTCCAGGAAACAACGCGTGTCCTAACCGCAGCTGCTGTAACTGGTAAAGTGGATGAACTACGTGGTCTGAAAGAAAACGTCGTTGTTGGTCGCTTGATTCCTGCCGGTACTGGTCTTGCTTATCATAAAGCCCGTAAAGAGAAAGCGGAGCAAAAACTGCAAGATAAAGATTTGAATGCAGCGTTTGATATGACAGCAAGTACTGATAGCACAGACTTTGCAAGCTTCGATGAAGCGTTTGCCCAAGAGCTTAATCAAGGCAATCATTAATCTAAATCAAGCTTAGTTTTTTCCTTAATAAAAAAGCCAGCCTAAGTTGCTGGCTTTTTTGCGCCTTTAAGAAAGTGAAGCATAACGGCTTATTTTCTTAGGAAGTTACTTAAGAAAATAGTACACTGCAATAAAGTAGCTTTATAAAACAGTCATGGCTGTTTGAATAACAGTTCATCATCATTAATAATTAAAAAGGAAAGGCGCATGGCAGGTAAGAATCGCGTTGCCAAATACCAAGCTGATCGTACCAATCAAAAGCTATATTTTTGTCGTTTGGCTTGTCAGGCGGCAAGTAATACCAGCGATAAACAGTTATATCAAGCCCATTGTGAAACGGCTATTTTCCATTTATATGGGACATATCTTGCTTTTGTGCAAGAGCTTGGGCATTTTTATGGCTTGAATATGACGGCGCCGACATTGGCAGATATAGAAGAAGCACTTAGCACACGTACCCAAGTATCGCCTGAAGTGCAGCGCTTACAACAGCTACAGCAACAAGGCTTTTTAGCCAATATAGAGCATGCTTATCAGCGTTGTCTCTATGCGGTATTGCCTGATACTGTAATAAGTGACAAGGCAGATGGTGAGACTAAAGAAGCGCCTGACCTGATTGTGAATGTGGTGACGTTATCAAATCAATGGTTGCCAGATGAGGCAACCATCCGTGAATGGCGTCAGCAGTTTTCGGAGCTGATTGAACAGCTGCGTGCGGGTATGGTAGAGTTTTAATATCATTAGCAGATTAGCAGATTAGCAGATTAGCAGATTAGTAGATTAGCAGATTAGTAGATTAGTAGCCGTTATAATTAATAGGCTTTCACTACATAAATGAGTTTTAAGAGCGCATAAAAATGTCCTACACAGTAGACTGAGTAGGACATTTTTTATTGAAGTATTAAGCAAAACCCCAGTTAATTTATTCTGGCATCGGTGGCATACGTTCAACTGGTGTTGCTGCTAAGGGTTTGTTTTGAGGATTGCTGTCGTTATTACGGCTTGGCTTGGGTTTTTCAGCGGCTGGACGATTTTGAATTTGCTCTTCAATCGGTTTAGGCGTCGGAGGCTTACGTTGCTGGGTTGTGGTCTTAACGGGCTTTGCTGCTTTGCCGTCATCGGCAGCGTCGTCGTCAAGCTCAGCAGCCCCTTCATCCATCATCTCTATAATAGTCTGTTTTTGTTTTTTTGATTTAGCACGGTTGTTAATAGAGACCCATTGGCTAGGTGTATCCTTAAGCTGGGCTTTCATAAAGTCCATCCATACTGGCAGCGCTGCTACGCCACCATACTCACGGCGACCCAGCGTTGATGGCTGATCAAAACCCATCCAGACGACCGTGGCATTGGTAGGATGAAAACCTGCAAACCAGGCATCTTTTGCCTCATTCGTCGTCCCCGTTTTACCACCAATATCATCACGGCCTAAGGCTCTGGCTTTAAAAGCCGTACCGCGCTGGATAACATCGCGTAAAATATCTGCCATCTCGAAAGCCACTCTGGGCTTTAAAATACGCGGCGCTTGCTCAGCACGGACGTACTGTATGACTGGGGCTTTTAGGCGATCTGAATCTGGGCTTGCATCATAAATATTCAAATCAAGCGCTTTATCATCTTTTGCTTCAGTATCACTGTTTTTTGCATCGATATCAGCATCAGGATTTTTGTCTACTGCTTTATCTTTAGCGCTAATCTTTTCATCTTTAGCCGCTTTATTTTCTGCTTCTATTTTTGCCTCATAATCTTTAATCAGCTTTTTGTTAACATCGTCAAGCTGCTCATTGAAACATAAGGCACAAGCCTGCTGCGGATTGGCCTGAAATAACAGTTTATTATTATAGTTATAAATTTGGTCGATGAAGTAAGGCTGGATACGGTGCCCACCGTTAGCAAAGGTTGAATAAGCTGTTGCCATTTGTAATGGCGTTGCTTGCCCAGCGCCTAATGCCAATGATAAAGTTGTAGGTAGCTTTTCTTTATCAAGACCAAACTCATCTAATAGATTGCGCGCATCAGAGATACCAATGGATTGCAGCAAACGAATAGACACTAAGTTACGAGATAAATAGAGCCCGCGGCGCAAGGTAATATCACCCAAGAAACGCCCATCAGAATTCTTTGGCTTCCAGTCACCTACTTGAATAGGGCGGTCTGAGACAATACTATCTGGACGATAGCCTTTTTCTAATGCAGCGGTATAAACAAGCGGTTTAATCGTCGAGCCGGGTTGACGCCAGCCTTGCAACGCGCGATTAAACTTACTGTGATTAAAGTCGAAACCACCCACTAAGGCTCGAACCGCGCCCGTTTCAGGATTTAGAGAAACTAAGCTACCTTGCACTTTAGGAATTTGACCCAACTGCCAACCACCGTTAGTAGTAGGCATCAGGCGTACGATATCATTTTTGCTCACAATCTGACTGGCGTTACTTGGAAAATATCCGATTCGATCGGCAGAAATGTATTTGCGCGCCCAGCTCATACCAGACCAGTTAACGGTTACATTTTCACCAGAGGGCATGGTCGCTTCAAAACTGCGAGAATTTACCTTGGTCACTTTGGCCGGAGACATATTGCTATAACGACTGAAGTTCTCAAGCGGTTCGCCATTCGCTTCTGCCCCGCGCCAGCCATGACGGTGCTCATAAGCAACCAAACCTGCTAGTACCGCTGATTCTGCTGCTTTTTGCGCTTCACTATCAACAGTCAAACGTACACGCCAACCGCCATGCATCACCTGCTCGCCATAACGGTCAACCAAGGCTGAACGTGTCATTTCTGCTAGATAAGGCATATTCATATCAAGTTTTTCTTGATAAAGATTAATACCAATAGGGGCGTTAATGGCTTCGTCGTGCTGAGCTTTATCGATATAACCAAGCTCATGCATGCGTCCAATAATCCAGTTACGGCGGGTGAGGGCGCGGCTAGGATTAGCAACAGGATTGTATTTAGAAGGGGCTTTTGGCAGGCCTGCTAGCATGGCCATTTCAGCAACGGTCAGGTTCTCTAGAGACTTACTATAGTATTTTTTGGCCGCAGCGCGGATACCATAAGCGCCTTCGCCTAAATAAATTTTATTGACATATAAGGTAAGAATCTCATTTTTGCTCAACTCGTCTTCAATTTTACGCGCTAAAAACAGCTCTGTGAGCTTACGATTCAAAGTACGCTCTGAGCTTAAAAAATAGTTTTTGGCAACCTGCATAGTAATGGTAGAGCCACCGGTTTGACTATCGTCGTCGGTCACAACTTCGGTGACTGCGCGGCCGAGACCTTTAATACTAATCCCGCTATGTTGAAAAAACGACGAGTCTTCTGCTGCTAAAAAAGCATTGGTTAGACCTTTAGGGATTTCTTCAAAAGTAACCGGTAACGACAGACGATTGCCATACTGACCAATGAGCTTGTCATCACTACTATAAATCTGTAATGGCATCTCTAAACTTGCGGTTTTAATTTCTTGAATGCTTGGTAGGGTTGGCGATAAATACATCGCCATGCCATAAAACCCAATCGGTACAGCAAGGGCTAAAATGAGCGCCAATGCTAAGCAGGCGATGAAAAGTCCCACCAAAAAGTGAATGAGACGAGCGGTAGCATTTTTTTTGGTCATAATCAGACTTATCAATTAAAATTTGCAACAGGTAGGAGATTATACCTTGAACAAAATAGGCAAGTAATAATAAATGTGTAAGTATGCCTTAATAAGCAATTTAAATGCTTGAATCTATCTGTTAAGTAAAGTATTGTACTAAATTATTACAAATAACTATCAGATTGTACACTTAATATAAGGTATAGAGTTTGTGAGGCTATTTACTTCTAAAAGTCGACATTTGATTGGTGTGGATATTTGTGCCACCTCAGTAAAGTTGGTTGACATACAGCGTCAGCAAGGCATATTTCACCTAAAATCTTATGGTATCGAAACATTACCAGAAGGCGTAGTCGTCGACAAACTCATTGTAGACACTGAAGCTGTTGGTAATACCATAGCAAGCTTAGCGCGTCGTTGCCAAGCTGCTGGTAGTAGTGCTGCTACCGCCGTTTCAGGCTCAGCCGTGATTACCAAAATCATAGATATGGATATGGTGCTTAACGACGTTGAGCGCGAAGCTCAGATTCGTTTGGATGCCGATCAATACGTCCCTTATCCATTAGAAGATGTGAATTTGGACTTTGAAGTGTTGGGTCCTTCTCTTATCAACGACAATATGGTGCAAGTGCTGCTAGCCGCATCGCGCTCAGAGAATGTCGATCAAAGAGTCGATGCGCTCACTTTCGGTGGTCTGCAAACCAAAGTGATGGACATTGAGTCGCATGCTATTGAGCGTGCCTTTGGTTTGATGGCTGATAATTTGCCAAATATGCCAGAGTTGGTCGCTTTAGTCGATATTGGTCATAACCAAACTACCTTATATATCGCTAAAAATGGTGAGTTTATCTACAGCCGTGAACAGTTATTTGGTGGCGCTCAGCTCACTGAAGCGATTCAAAATCGCTACGGCTTATCGGCTGAAGAGGCGACCATTAGTAAACGCGAACGTACCTTACCAGATGATTACTATCCTGATGTGTTAACACCATTTATAGAAAACACCATCCAACAGATTACACGCTCTCTACAATTTTACTTCTCATCGAGCCAATACAATAGTATTGACCATGTGCTGCTTGCTGGTGGCAGTAGTTCTATTGCAGGACTTGCCGGTATGGCACAACAAAGATTGGGCGTTCCTGTAAGTATCGCTAACCCCTTTATCAACATGACCATTGCTCCGCATATCGATAATGAGCAATTGGCAGTTGATGCACCAAGCTTAATGGCCGCTTGCGGTCTTGCGTTAAGGAGCTTTGACTAATGGCTCGTATTAACTTATTGCCCTGGCGGCAAGAAGAGCGCGAACGTCGCAATAAAGAATTTATCACTTTGGTGGTGGCCGTTACTTTGCTTGCTCTATTAGCGGCATTCGCTTCATGGAGTTATTTTAATAATGAACTTGATGAACAATTAGATGCCAATACACTGATTGAACAAGAAAATGCTCGCCTAGATAAAGCACTAGTGGAGATTGATAGCTTAGAGCAGCGCCGTGAAGATATCATCTCACGTATGCAAGTTATCCAAGATTTGCAAGGTAGACGTCCGGTTCCTGTGCGCTTATGGGACGATCTTGCCAAAGCTATTCCGCCAGCGCTTTATTTAAATAATTTAAAACGCGAAGGTGATGTGCTTACATTGACAGGTCTTGCTGACAATCCAAATATTGTCTCTAGCTTGATTCGTAACCTGGATAGTAGCAAATGGATGGGTAACTCAGCTGTTAGTAATATACAGCAAAATATTACTGCCTATGAGGCTGCGCCTGCTTTAGAAAATACGGTGACCACAGGTGAACAGCCGCGTCCTGTTTATCCAGAAGACAGTTATGTTCAGTTTGTCGTGACGACCAAAGTGCAGTCGGAAAAGGTTGAAGATGCTGATGCTAATACTGCGCTTGGAGGTGAGTTATGAAACTGAGCCGTAAAAAAAGCCTTGTTAAGACCAAGAAGACTGCGGTAAGTGCTAAAAAGCAATTTGATCTGAATGAGTTTCGCCGCAGTTTTGAGTCTTTAGACTCTGAAAACTATGGCAGTTGGCCACTTCCCGTCAAAGTCACGGTGATTGGATTTATTATTGCTTTGATAGCGGCATTGTCATGGGCACTGCCGATTAGCAGTAAAATTGATGAGATCACAGCCGCTGAAAGTCAACAACAGACATTGCTTGATAGCTACCGTGAGAAAGAATCACGGGCGCGCCATTTAAAAGCCTATCAAGCTCAAGTAGTTCAAATGGAAACAGAGTTTAATACTTTACTTGACCAGTTACCAAAAGACACCCGCGTATCAGAATTGGTCGAAGGTATCAATATGACTGGTGTAGGCAGTAATATTCGTTTTCAAGACATCTCCGTAGAGCCTGAGATTGAAAATGAATTCTTTATTGAGCAGCCTATTCGTATCGCAGCGTTAGGGGATTACCATCAGTTCGGTAGTTTCATCAGTGGCCTTGCTGCTTTGCCGCGTATTATTACGATGCATGATTTTGAAGTCAGTAATCCGCAGCCGACTTTAGATGTTCTACCAGAGCTCAATCTGGTGCTACAAACCAAAACGTATCGCTCAAAAGAAGCGGCTCCTGAAGGTGATGAAGCCGTCGCGACTGATGCTGCCGCTACAACTGATGCTGCAGGAGGCAACTAATGAGTATCCAAAAACTGCCCATGCTGCTAATTTCAATTGCTATTGTTCTATCGATGACGGGCTGTACTGACCGTATCGGTATGGCAGAGCAGTCGATGGCTGATATTCGTAACCAGCCAGCGCAGCCGATAGAGCCGCCGCCCAAAGCTGAACTCGTAGAAGATTTTGTCTATAGTGCCAGTGCACAGCGTAGCCCATTTTTGCCACCAAGCTTAGTGAATGTTCAAGGCCCTGTCACCTCTATAGATGGCGTGCGTCCTGACATAACCCGAGTGAAAGAACCACTTGAACAATATGAGCTATCGCAACTCGTCTTTCGCGGTGTCGTTATTTCCCCTGAAGGTCGGCAATATGCCTTAGTGCAGCGTCCTGATGGTTCAGTTGCGAGCGTTAGAGTCGGTAATTATCTTGGCTTAAATGACGGCCGTATTGTTGAAATCACGCCGACCCAGATTAACTTGATTGAAATTGTGCCAGACAGCCGCGCTGGGTTTGTAGAAAAACCCCAGTCGCTGGTCTCCCCTATAAGCTAAGTCGGCAGATTTTTTGAGGAATATATAATGACAGTACGCAATAACAAGGTAATGACGATGAACAACCGCGTATCTTCTACTTTTGCCATCTCTGCATTGGCAATGAGTATGGTAGCAATTAGTAGCAGTGCTCATGCTGAGCAGCGCATTAATAACGTCTCTGTGGTACAAACGGCACCAGCCGTTACCCAAATGCGTTTGGGTTTTGCTGGCAAGCCAGTACTGCCAGCCGCTTATCAGCTCGATAATCCAAGCCGTTTGGTATTGGATTTTGAAAAAGTTCAAAACGGGCTTGCTAATCGATTTAATGAATACAACGTCGGTATGATTAATGATGTTACAACGTTAAATAGTGACAATACCACCCGTCTGATTGTTGGACTCAAACAAGCGGGTAGTTATACCACCGCTATTGAGGGTAAAGATTTGTTGCTAACGATTAGCGACCCTAGTCGTCCTGTTATCACCAACGACCCTGTGCGAGATGTTCTTAATAACAATGCGGGTATTACTACCACTGCGGTTGTCACACCGATAGTTGAGACTAATAGTGTAGCGGTTGCGCCGATTAAGACCAAAGTAGTCAACACTCAAGCGTCTAAAACACTAGCATCTAAGACACAGGTGCCTGCCGATACCATGGTAGTACGTGTGAATCCGTTGCTAAGCCCACAACTTGCGGCTTCACAAGTGAGTAAGCAGTACAGTTATGATGGTTTAACGGCGGTTAATTTTGCCGCAGGCAATGACGGTGGCGGTAACGTCAGTATTGCGCTTGCTAACGAAGCCATTCCAGTTGACGTTCAGCGCCAAGGTAATAAGTTGGTGGTACGCTTAACAGGCAGCACCGTGCCTAGAAATTTATTACGCCGCTTAAACGTTAATAGTGGTCTGGTTGATAGTATTGATACAAAAAACCAAGGGCAAAATGGCATCATCACTATCAATGTCAAAGAAGATTATGAGTATCAAGCTTATCAATCAGGTAACCAATTAAATATTAATATCAGAAAGCCTGAGCTACTGCGCGAACCAACGCTTGAAGAGAAAGTTTATAGTGGTGAAGCACTATCGATGGAATTTCAAGACGTCGAAATCCGTAGTGTATTAGATATCTTGGCACAGTTTACCGATATGAATATCGTGGCTAGTGATTCGGTCGCGGGCAACATCACTTTGCGCCTGATTAATGTGCCTTGGGATCAAGCGCTAGATATTATTCTAAAAAGTAAAAATCTTGGTAAGCGTGAAAATGGTAATGTGATTTTAGTTGCACCATCAACTGAGCTTGCCGAACAAGAAGCACGCGATCTTGCAGCGCAGCAGGCAGTTGAATCCTATGCGCCACTACGTACAGAATACATCCGTCTAAGCTACGCTAAAGCGGCTGATGTCTTGACCCTTATCTCTCAGGGGAGCGGTTCATCAGGTGGCAGCGGCAGCAATAGTAACATCGGAAACGCAAATTCTGTCGATAACAATACCTTATTGTCTAACCGTGGTACGGTAACCGTCGATGAGCGTACCAATACCCTGATTATCAAAGACGTGGCTGCAAGCATTGAAAATATCCATAAGCTGATTGGCAAAATTGATATTCCAGTCCGTCAAGTAATGATTGAAGCGCGTATTGTTAGTGCTACCGATAGCTTTAGTAAAGAGATTGGCGTGCGTTGGGGCATATTGTCAAACGGCGCTGCCAACAACCGTAACTTATTGGTAGGTGGTAGTAATCAGACACTATGGGATTTAAAAGATTTTGACGTAGAAACCACGACAATCAATGGTCAAACCGTTTCTTATCCTAAGTACGACATTAGTCGTCCTGATAACTTAAACGTCGACTTAGGGGTTGCCAACCCAGCCGGTAGTATTGCTTTTGGTTTACTCGGTATATCTGATTTCATGTTAGACCTTGAGCTATCAGCCATGCAAGCGGATAACCGCGGTGAAGTGATTTCAACACCAAAGATTTTGACCGCTGATAAACAGACGGCAAAAGTATCTTCTGGCACGCAAATTCCTTATCAAGAAGCATCGGCCAGTGGCGCGACCACTACCAGCTTTAAAGAAGCGGCATTAAGTTTGGAAGCGACGCCAAATATTACCCCAGATGGCAAAATCGCTTTGCAGCTGAACATCACCAACGGAACCCCAATTAGATCCCTTGATGGGCAGGTTGCTATTGCTGAAGATTCTGTCTCAACCAACGTGATTGTTGAAGACGGTCAGACCATTGTTCTGGGTGGCGTCTTTAAGAATAGCAAAAGCAATGGTGTCGATAAAGTACCTTTCTTAGGTGACTTGCCTTATATCGGTCGTGCCTTCCGCCGTGATGTGCGTAATAATTCTAAAGAAGAGCTATTGATATTTGTTACGCCAAAATTGATTAATGATGGTATTAGCCGTTTAAATTAGTCAGTGTTGAATTATTTATAATAGAAAAAAGCAAGCATCAGCGCTTGCTTTTTTTATGGCAAATTTTTGAGCTTGCTTAGATTTTACTGACAATAATCAACGCGCATTACTAGCCAGAATAACCATGACGTTGTATCATAGCTAATTTAGCTGAGTGCGTATTATGGTTGAGGAATTACCGTCGGTATTTTTAGTAGGGCCGATGGGAGCGGGGAAGACCACCATTGGCAGGTTACTGGCTAAGCAATTAGGGCGCTCGTTTGTAGACAGTGATTGGTATATTGAGTCGCAAACCGGCGCGGATATTGCTTGGATATTTGCCAAAGAAGGCGAGGCCGGCTTTCGTGAACGGGAGACACGCGCCATCGATGAGCTGACGCAGCAATCACAAATTGTCTTGGCGACTGGCGGCGGTGCGGTGATGGCAGCTGAAAACCGTGCGTTTCTTAAAGAGCGCGGCATCGTCGTCTATCTTAATGCTCCCGTTGACGTGCAAATGGCGCGTACTGCCAAAGACAAGTCGCGACCATTATTACAACAACCGAATCCTAGAAAAATATTGCAAAATTTATATAGCGCCCGTGATCCCTTATATCGGCAAGTGGCGCATATTATCATGCCGACCGGTCATACCTATCCTCGCCATATGGTCAATCAGTTATTGCAGCAATTAGACGCATTTTGTGAATCCACTTCTATCAGCTCAGCACCTCAAGAAGATGAATAATAACAAATTAATTTCATTAGATAAATTAGACAAAGTTTAATAAATAACACCGCTCAATTTAATTCAAGCCTCATCTTTAAGGAGATTTTCATGGCAACGCCACTGTTTCATGCCAACCTAACAGTACAAACGCAAAGTCATGATTATCCTATTGTCATCACTGAAAATAGCACTGCAAACAGCCCTAAAAATATTGTCAGTAACACTGCTGAAAACGTGTCTGAAAATGGCGTTGAAAACGCTGCTAATAACAGCGCTGAAAAAAACAGTATGGCAAGCCAAATTGCTCCTTATATTGCGGGTCGCCAAGTCCTTATCGTTACCAATGAGACGGTTGCGCCTTTATATTTAAAGCCTTTACAAGAAGAACTTGAAGCGCAGTTTACCGTCAAGGTCTGTGTGCTGCCAGATGGTGAGCAATATAAAAATCAAACCAGTATCAA
This sequence comes from Psychrobacter immobilis, assembly GCF_904846175.1. Classification (GTDB taxonomy): domain Bacteria; phylum Pseudomonadota; class Gammaproteobacteria; order Pseudomonadales; family Moraxellaceae; genus Psychrobacter; species Psychrobacter immobilis_E. The sequence goes on from NZ_CAJGZM010000003.1 coordinate 24,086, forward strand.
TCAGATTTATGATGCGCTCATGGCGGAGCACTTTAATCGTGATGTGACCCTAATCGCGCTTGGTGGCGGCGTTATCGGCGATATGACAGGCTTTGCTGCCGCAAGTTTTATGCGCGGGGTCAATTTTATTCAAATTCCAACGACCTTGTTGTCACAAGTAGATTCAAGCGTTGGCGGTAAGACGGGCATCAATCATGCCCAAGGTAAAAATATGATTGGCGCTTTTTGGCAGCCGCAAATGGTTTTAGCCGATATGAGCACGCTTAAAACCTTGCCCGCACGCGAACTATCAGCAGGATTGGCGGAAGTCATCAAATATGCACTGATTATGGATGCAGACTTTTTAACTTGGCTTGAGCACAATCTACCAGCGATGATGGCGTTAGATTTAGCCATGCTTGGCGAAGCGGTGAAACGCTGTTGCCAGTATAAAGCCGATATCGTCGCACTAGATGAAAGAGAGTCCGGTGTGCGTGCCTTATTAAACTTCGGCCATACCTTTGGTCATGTGATTGAAACTCATGAAGGCTATGGTAATTGGCTGCATGGTGAGGCGGTCGCGGCTGGGATGGTGCAAGCGGCTGAGCTGTCACAAAAGCTTGGCTGGTTAACAGGTAATGACGTTGCTCGTATTAAGCGCGTATTAGTATTGGCAAATCTACCCATTACACCGCCAGCTATTGACGTACAGACGGCGCTTGGTTTGATGGGGCATGATAAAAAAGTCAAACACGGACAAATTCGCCTTATTTTGTTAAAATCATTAGGTAAGGCAGTTTTGACCAATGATTTTGATGCGGAGCTGTTAACCGACGTATTGGCACAGCATCATTAATAAAGGCGATTAAAGGTTAATACTTTAATTTATAGCCTTATTTTTAAGTATCTCATTTTTTGAGTCTATCTTTATAAGTATTGCGTTATAGATAACTTTTTATAAGACTTTTTCTCCCAAGGATATCCCCATGGCAGCATCACGCTCGACGACTCGCACAGCTGGGCAGAAATATCGCCGTCAAGCACTGATTTGGCTGATAGCGACACTGCTATTGGGCGTGTTTACCGCTTTGGTTTGGATGTTTAGCCAAACACCAGCGATGGGCGCGAAAATCGAAAATGCGCCGATATCTGCACCAAAAACTCTGAGCGCAGAGCTTGAGCAGCCACTAAAGATTGAATCCTTACATGAGCTTGACACCGATGTGCAGCCAATCAGTTTTGATACCACGGTAAAAGACTTGCGCAGTTATCCTGATGAGTTTAAAGACAAGCGTTATCTACTGGCTAATAAAGGCAGATGGACAGTGCAGGTGATGAATGTCGGTGAAAATGATGTGATCGTCAGTTATTTAGAAGGCCGTGAAGATCGCGAGAAGTTTGCTTATTTTCGTTACCTTGATGAAAACAATCAAGTGCGTTATATGCTGACTTATGGGTTGATGAGCAGTCCACAAGAAGCGGTTGGCGCGGCTAAGCTGATAAACTTTAAACTGCCTACGAATGTGCGTGTGTTGCCAGAAGAGATCAATCGTTATGTCAGTATTATCGATAATTATGAACGCCCTGACCCCGTCAAAGATTTGAGTGCTAAACGCACGCGCGCTGTGAATTTGAGCCCAACCAAACGCGAAGTACCCGTGCGTCAGAAAGCGCCAACTAACGATAATGCCAGCGAGCAAGCAGCAAGTAATGCCAACCGCGCTGCTCAAGAAGGGGCGAATAATAGTGCTGCTGAAAGTATTCGTCAGTCAGTCGATACCTCTGATACCTTATCGGTTAATGAAGAGCGCACGGTCGGTATCGAAGAGCAGACCGCGATCGCCGCGACGCCTAAAAATGCCGATAATAGCCGCAAACCTGAAGTAAGTAACAATAATGAACCGAAAAAACCACCCGTGGTTGAAGCGCCTAAACCGCCTAGTGCGAATGCAAATAACAACGCCGCTAATAAGAATGCCAATGCGGCTAGTAAAAATGCCAACGCCAGTGCTAGTAATAATACCTCAAAAAACAATGCTTCGAAAAACAATAATGATAGTATAAAAGAGCTTATTGAAGAAAAAGGTAATTAATTTGACTAGCCCATTTAGCTGTTCGTGGATTGTGTTCATTGATTGAGTTGAGGACATGCCCTAAGTATTTCATTTAAAAAGTCCATGTCATATTTTATGTCGTGGGCTTTTTTCTGTTAGCAATTTTAACTACCGCTAAAATTCTTAAAAACGCTTAGATGAGCGGTTTTAATAGTATTCATTCTAGAGAGTTAGTTATCAATGATTGATGGATAACATAAGTTTTTACAAAATCTATAGTGTGAGTTTATAAAAAAGACTAGATTTTTTATCAATCATTAACTAAGATAACTAAGGGCGACGTTCTGTATAGTTATCGTAAACCTCTATTTAACACCTCTACATGGAGTAAGTAAGCTTGATAAAGATGAGCCCTTACAACAATGTCGTCGTCTCAAGCGCTGCTACTTGTACCTCTATTTAAGCATATCGCAAGTGGCGCAACTCCTCATTATTAACCTGCTAAGGGTTGTTAAGGCGCTTGAATACAGAGCGTCTGATATTTAAATTTGACGGTATACCATAGTAATATTTGCTACTTTATTAGCCAGTTTTTCGCTACTTTGCTCACTTTCTATTGAAGTTTTTAACGCGTATCCGCGCTTAATAATGATTGTCCGACTCGCATTGAGTATACAACAGATAGAAGATAGGCGAAGGCTGACAGCAACTGATAGAGAATAACGTATAAATGCTTAAAGGGTCGGTGGGTGGTAACCATTTATACCACCTTATATCATCATTAAAATCCTCTTAGTTAGTAACGTTAAAGCAATAGCTCTGATGACTATAGAATAAATAGGGTCGTGATAAGTATTTTTATCAGTCTCAAAACGCTTGCATTATTTTCTCTGCTTGCGCTTTATTAATCCGCTTATGTGAATATATTTAGCCCGTTCTGCCTGCGGAGTTTGGTTGATACCTCATATTGGAAGTATAGGCCGTCCGCTCACTTAAAAGGACAAGCTATGTCAATGATTTCCTCTTCTATTCATTTGGCGACGCCAGATGACTTCTCTGATAACTGCGGCTTTGGTTTGATCGCTCATATTGAGGGACAAGCCAGCCATGATTTGGTAAAAACAGCCATTCATAGTCTAAGTTGTATGACCCATCGCGGCGGCGTTGCTGCTGATGGTAAGACCGGTGATGGCTGCGGTTTATTACTGGCGACGCCGACGACATTTTTTAAGCATATCGCGGCTGAGCAGGGCTTTACTATTACCGCTAATTTTGCTGTTGGCATGGTTTTTGTCAATGTAGATGAGACAAAAGCGCAATATAGCCAACAGGTGCTCAATGAAGAGCTTAGTGCCCAAGGCTTAGCAGTGGCTGGCTGGCGCGATGTGCCGCTTGATTTAAGTATCGTTGGTGAGATTGGTCGTCAGACATTACCCGGTTTTCAGCAAATATTTGTCAATGCGCCAGACGAGATAGCTGCCGATGATTTTAACCGCAAATTATTTGTCGCACGTAAAAAAGCTGAACAACGCTTGGTTGATGACGAGCTGTTTTATGTTTGTTCATTAAACTGTCAAACGATTATTTATAAAGGTTTGGTCATGCCATCAGACCTGCCAGCTTTCTTTTTAGATTTGCAAGATACGCGTTTGGCCTCGCATATCGTGGTCTTTCATCAGCGCTTTTCGACCAACACGCTACCCCGTTGGCCACTGGCACAGCCATTTCGCTATTTGGCACACAATGGCGAGCTTAATACCATCACCGGCAACCGTAGCTGGTCTGAAGCCCGTACGCCAAAATTAAAATCTGATAAATTGCCCAATTTAAATGAACTGACGCCACTGGTTAATAGCACGGGCTCGGATTCATCAAGCTTAGATAATATGCTAGAAGTACTGATGTCAGGAGGCATGAGTTTATTCCATTCGATGTCGATACTGGTGCCACCCGCTTGGCAAAATGTCGATAGCATGGATATGGATCTGCGCGCCTTTTATGAGTTTTACTCACAGCATATGGAAGCGTGGGATGGGCCAGCAGGTCTGGTGATTCAAGATGGTCGCTATGCTGTCTGCATGCTTGACCGTAATGGTCTGCGCCCGTCACGTTGGGTCACGACCAAAAACGGTTATATCACTGTGGCGTCTGAAGTCGGTGTTTGGGATTATGCGCCAAAAGACGTGTTGGCTAAAGGTCGGGTCGGTCCGGGTCAGATGCTGGTTATCGATACCATGACTGGTCAAATTATGGATACCAAGGCCATTGCAACCTTGCTTAAAAAGGCGCATCCGTATCGTAAGTGGCTACGCGAAGAAGCGACCCGTATCCGTGATGATGAGCGCTTAGAAGAAACGCTTGCCGCCCAAGCCTGCCGCGGTGAGCCACTAAAAGCGTTGCAAAAAATGTATCACATCACCAATGAAGAACGCACCGAAATTATCCGCCCTAATGCTGAAAATGCGCAAGAGCCAGTCGGCTCGATGGGTGATGATACGCCCATGGCAGTACTGTCGCAGCAAATTCGCCATGTGGGTGATTTCTTTCGTCAGCAGTTTGCACAGGTAACCAATCCACCGATTGATCCATTGCGTGAATCAATCGTCATGTCGCTACAGACTTGCTTAGGTGCTGAGACCAATGTGTTTGCGCCGTCAGCACGCGACGCACATCGTATTATCTTATCGTCGCCGGTTTTATCAGCCAGTAAAATGCAGCAGCTTGAAACCTTGGCTGATCCAGCATTTCAGCTGGCGCGTATCGATTTATACTACGATGCCAATCTTGAGCTATCAGCCGCCATCAAAGCCATCTGTGAGCAAGTGGCCAATAGCATTCGGGCTGGTCATACTTTGATTGTCTTGTCTGATAAAAACATTGCTGCCGATAAAGTGCCTGCCAATGCCATTATGGTCACGGGTGCGGTGCATCATTACCTGATTGCCCAAGGTATTCGTACCGATGCCAATTTAATCATCGAGACTGGACTGGCACGCGACTCGCATCAAGTGGCGGTATTGATTGGCTTTGGCGCGACCTGTGTTTATCCATATCTGGCCTATGACGTGATTGATGATTTGGTGGCGACTGGTGAGCTGCTTGGCGATCCAATCCAAGCGCGGGTGAATTTCCGTAAAGGCTTGGATAAAGGTTTGCTGAAAATCTTATCAAAAATGGGCATCTCGACCATTGTGTCTTATCGTGGCGCGCAGTTATTTGAAGCTGTCGGTCTTTCTGAAGAAGTGGTGAGTTTATGCTTTAAAGGCGTGCAAAGTCGTATTAAAGGCGCAACGTTTGCCGATTTGGCTGCTGACCAAGCACAGTTGGCGGCAAATGCCTTTAAGCGTCGTGCGCCACTTGATCAAGGTGGTTTGCTGAAGTTTGTCTTTAATAAAGAATACCATGCCTTTAATCCTGACGTCATTAATAGCCTACATACCGCCGTCCGTACTGGTGATTATGACAATTATCGTAATTATGCTGATTTGGTCAATAGTCGTCCTGTTGCGACCTTGCGTGATTTATTGCAACTAAAGACAGCCAATCCTATCGATGTTAATGAGGTCGAAGATATCTCAGAGATTCTGAAGCGTTTTGATTCAGCTGGCATGTCATTAGGGGCATTATCACCCGAAGCCCATGAAGCGATTGCCATGGCGATGAATACCATCGGCGGTCGCTCAAACTCTGGTGAGGGCGGCGAAGATCCGGTACGTTATGGCACGCTGCGTAATTCAAAAATCAAGCAAATTGCCTCTGGTCGATTTGGGGTCACACCTGCTTATCTACGTTCGGCAGAAGTGCTGCAGATTAAAGTTGCTCAAGGGGCAAAACCAGGTGAAGGCGGTCAGCTGCCGGGCGGTAAGGTCAATGCGCTAATTGCGCGTCTACGCTACTCGGTACCGGGGGTGACGCTCATATCGCCGCCGCCGCATCATGATATTTATTCGATTGAAGACTTGGCGCAGCTGATTTTTGATTTAAAACAAGTCAATCCAGATGCCTTGGTTTCGGTAAAACTGGTTTCACGTCCTGGGGTTGGCACCATTGCAACGGGCGTGGCAAAAGCCTACGCCGATTTGATTACCATCTCAGGTTATGATGGTGGTACTGCCGCCTCGCCGCTGTCGTCTATCCATCATGCTGGCTCGCCTTGGGAGCTAGGGCTTGCTGAAACACATCAATCACTACGGGTGAATGGCTTGCGCCATAAGGTTCGCATTCAAACCGATGGTGGTCTAAAAACAGGTCTTGATGTGGTCAAAGCCGCGATTCTAGGTGCTGAAAGCTTTGGTTTTGGCACCACGCCAATGATTGCGGTTGGTTGTAAATACTTGCGTATCTGCCATCTTAATAACTGTCCGACCGGCGTTGCGACGCAAAAAGCCCAGCTACGTGATGAGCATTTCATTGGCGAAGCGGAAATGTTGATTAACTTCTTTAAATTTGTGGCGACTGAAACGCGTGAATGGCTCGCTGCATTAGGCGTACGCAGTATGGAAGAGCTGGTCGGGCGTACTGACTTGCTTGATGTGTTAGAAGGCAATACCGATAAGCAGCGTCATTTGGATTTAACGCCATTACTGTTTAGTCATCCAGCCAGTAGTGGCAAAGCGCAAACCTGTCAGGTCGCGCGTAATGAGCCATTTGATAAAGGCTTGCTTGCTGAACAGATGATTAGCGATATGCTGCTCAATATCCGTCAAGGTAACGGCGGCGATTATAGCTACGCAGTTGGTAACTGTGATCGCTCAATCGGCGCTCGTATCTCGGGTGAGATTGCGCAGCTATGGGGCAACCTTGGCATGAGTGATATGCCCATTAAGCTGCATCTAAACGGCACCGCAGGTCAAAGTTTGGGTGTATGGAATGCTGGCGGCTTACATATTCAGCTTGAAGGCGATGCCAATGACTATGTCGGTAAAGGCATGGCAGGCGGTGAGATTGTGATTTATCCACCGAAAGATTCAAGCTTTAGTGCGCAAGAAACCGCTATCATCGGTAATACCTGTCTGTATGGTGCAACGGGTGGTAAATTATACGCTGCGGGCACGGCAGGCGAGCGCTTTGGGGTGCGTAATTCTGGCGCGCATGCTGTCATCGAAGGTACGGGCGATCATTGCTGTGAATATATGACCGGCGGCATCATTACTATTCTTGGACGTACGGGTTTGAATTTTGGCGCCGGCATGACGGGTGGTTTTGCCTATGTACTTGATATGGATGGTGATTTCTTTGACCGCTGTAATCATGAGCTGATTGACTTAAACCGTATCTCAAGTGAGCAAACGGAAGGTCATCGTATTTATTTACAACAAGTGATTGAAACCCATGTCGATAAAACTGGCAGTGCGTGGGGGCAGACTATTTTAGCGGACTTTGAGCATTATGCGCGTAAATTCTATTTGGTGAAACCTAAAGCCGCAAATGTTGCGACCTTGCTTAAGACCACGACGGCTGATCCACAATAAATGGGATGAGCCAGCAATAGGTTTACGAGCATTTTAACTCATAGCTTTAACGCAAAGTTTTAAGCAGGTAAATGACAGCCCGTATCCGTAAATTTGCCTCATTGAGGCTGCAGATATTAGCTGTCGTCACCCACTAAAAAAGAGACAATACCATGGTAAAACGCTTAGAAAATAGTTTTCAGTTTTTAGATGTACCACGCCTTGAGCCCACCAAAAAAGATATCGCTACGCGTTCAACCGAGTTCGTCGAGATTTATCATCCGTTTGAAAGCGAGTCAGTAGCGCAGCAATCGCATCGATGCCTTGAGTGCGGCAACCCCTACTGTGAGTGGAAATGTCCGGTACATAACTACATTCCCAATTGGCTTAAATTGGCGGCAGAAGGTCAAATATTTCAGGCAGCAGAATTGTGTCATCAAACCAATACTTTGCCTGAAGTCTGTGGGCGCGTTTGTCCACAAGACCGTTTATGTGAAGGCGCTTGTACGCTAAACGACGGCTTTGGCGCGGTGACGATTGGCAATGTCGAGAAGTATATCAACGATACCGCTTTCGCCCTTGGATGGCGTCCTGATATGTCGGATGTGATATGGACGGACAAAAAAGTTGCCATCATCGGGGCTGGGCCTGCAGGACTTGGATGCGCAGATATTTTAGTCAGAAATGGCGTGACGCCTGTTATCTTTGATAAGCGCCCAGAAATTGGCGGCTTATTAACCTTTGGTATTCCAGAGTTTAAAATGGAAAAAGACATCATGCGCAATCGCCGTGTCATTTTTGAAGGCATGGGTATGGAGTTTCGTTTAGAGACCGAAATAGGTAGCGATGTCAGTATTGATGAGCTGTTAGGCGAGTATGATGCGGTATTTATGGGCATGGGTACTTATAGTTATATGCGTGGCGGCTTTGCTGGTGAAGAATTAGAGGGCGTCTATGATGCGCTAGATTACTTGATTGCCAACGTCAATCGCTGTAACGACTGGGAGAAAAATCCAGAAGAATATATCGATTTAAAAGGTAAAAAAGTAGTGGTATTAGGCGGCGGTGATACGGCAATGGACTGTAACCGTAGCAGTATTCGTCAAGGGGCGCAGCAAGTGGTTTGTGCTTATCGCCGTGATGAAGAAAATATGCCCGGCTCCCGCCGAGAAGTGGTCAATGCGCGTGAAGAAGGCGTTGAGTTTTTATTCAATCGTCAACCGACCGAAATCATTGGTTTAAATGGCAAGGTGAATGCGGTCAAAGTGATTACCACGCACTTGGGCGCTCCTGATAGTCATGGTCGCCGCCACCCTGAGCCCATTCCTAATTCAGAAGAAATCATTCCATGTGATGCGGTCATTATGGCTTTTGGTTTCCGTCCTAGCCCTGCCGATTGGTTTACAGGTCAGCAAATCACCATGGACAGCTCTGGTCGAGTAGTAGCCGCCGAAAAACAAACCTTTAAATTTCAAACCAGTAACCCCAAAATCTTTGCCGGTGGCGATATGGTACGTGGCTCTGATTTAGTCGTGACAGCGATTTGGGAAGGTCGTGAAGCGGCGGAAGGTATTCTAGACTTTTTAGAGGTATAGCATATAGCTATTATCCATAGCCAAATGCTCTCAGGCAGACGTTCTCAACTAAGCACTATCTTGGAATGCTTTTTTGTTGTTATGTGCTAGCATGTTTTGACCTTTAACGTCTTTTATCTTTTAATAGGTAAAAGGCGTTATTTTTTGATCATTGCTTTAGTATCGCTTTCTCAGCGGTTAAGCTAGCAGTTATCCTTTAACCGCATTTTTATTCATTTATTATAAGAGATAGCCCGCGTGAAACCGACTTTTTGGCAACGATTTACTGCACCGTTTGTGGAGCCTTACGCCCGTTATCAGCATGCGGATATTTTACATGCCATACGTTTAGGTATTGCTGTGCTTATTGCACTGTTGTTAAATGAGTTTACGCACTTGCCGCACGGCGAGTGGACGACCATTACTGTATTTGTGATATTGGGTTTGTTGCAATATCAAGGGGCGATTTATACCAAGGCCAAAGAGCGGATACTCGGCACCTTATTAGGTGTGGTGGTCGGGCTGAGCTTTTTATGGTTGATTCAAGATACGGGCGGTTGGCTGTGGTTATATTACGGGCTGATTGGTATTATCAGCGGTATTATTGGTTACGTGGCGGTTAAGCAATTGGGTTATATCGGGCTGCTAACAGGGATTACCATGCTGATGATTGTTTCAAGCCCTGACCATAGTAATATTGCCCAAGATGGCTTATATCGAGCGTTTAATATTTTGCTTGGGGCTGGAGTAGCGGTCGCCGCGACGTTGATTTTACCGCTTAAATCGACGTTAATGTGGCGGTTTTTATTGGCCAGGAATCTTGAAACCTGCAGTAATTTATACGCTGGGGTTGGCAATCATATCGATGCGGAAGTTTTGGTGCCTAAGCCGTTTAAGTATAGTAAAGCGACCAGCTCAGCCAGTATTATTTACCCAAAGAGCAGTTCTGTACCTGATACACCGGTCAATAAATCTTTGGTCAAGGCACTACAAAAAATCAATAAGCGTTTGCTAGCTGTGCGCCCGCATATCGCGGCGACAGCTAGCGAATCGGGAATTGAAAAAGAAACGCTAGAGACTATTCAGCGTACCCATCGGAATATTATTGGAACTATTGATTTGCTATTAAGTGCCGCGCCGCGCTTGGCAAACATTGAGATTGACGATGAAAACCATATTTTACTTATCCATTATCAGCATGAATTGACGCAAGCGATGCAGCATATGGCCGCGGTATTACGTAGCCCAAATGATGAAGTATTTCGACCGATTACGCGTATCGCAGTATCAGAATATCCAAGCGTAGAAAACTTAGGCTTTGAATGGCAAGGCTATTTTTGGCTCACGCAAACCTTACAAGTACAGTTGCAGCGGCTCAGTGATTTATTGCAAACGACTAAGCCGCAATGGTTTGCTGCCTCTGGTTTGCGCTACCAACGCCGCGAGCAACGCCGTATCGAGCATAAAGGTAGCGAAACCGATTTGCATTTATAAATAAAAGCCCAATAAAAGCCACAAAAAAACGCTGACTTTATTAAGTCAGCGTTTTTTTACGGTAGCAGTCATTAAAAAGGGCTATTAAAAACAGCTATCAACAATCAACCATTAATAATCATATTTTAACAAACAATGATTAACGACCGGTTTTTAGCTTATCCCAATATTGCTGATAAACTCGCAAGGCTTCATCGCCGACATCTTCTTGGAATTCAGCTTTTGCTAGTATGGCTTTGCTCGGATAAATGGTTGGATTGTTGCGTACTTCTTCTGGCATCAGCTCACGGGCAGCGATATTAGGCGACGCATAACCAATCTCTTCGCTGACGATTTTAGAGTTCTCAGGACGCAGTAAGTAATCAATAAATTTGTGTGCTGCATCGACTTGTTTGGCGTTTTTTGGAATGACAAAGTTATCCATCCATAAGATAGCGCCCTCAGTTGGATATTTATACACCAAGCTGGTCAAGCCTTCGTTATTGGCGATAATTGCCTCACCATTCCAACTCATACCAACCGTGGTTTCGCCTTCCATATACGGCATGCGCGAGGCGTCCGAATTAAAGGTTTTTACATTTGGCATCAAGGTTGTCAGCTTCTCATAAGCGGCTTTGATTTCATCAGGGTTTTTACTATTACCTGAATGTCCAAGGGTCAATAGCGCCATGCCAAACACTTCGCGCATGTCGTTCATCAGCATCACTTGACCTTTATACTCAGGACGCCATAAGTCATTCCAGCTATTTACGGTGGCAGGATCGACCGCTTCGCCATTGATGGCCAGACCGGTGCTGCCCCACATATAAGGAATCGAGTATTTATTGTCTGGGTCAACCTTGGTATTGGTAAAGGAGGTATCAAGATTCTTAAAGTTGCTTAATTTAGATTTATCTAGTTCTTGTAGCAACCCTTCTTTAGCCATTTTTTCGACATAATACGTCGATGGAATCGCTAAGTCATATTGGCTAGAATCATCGAGCAGTTTTAGCTTAGCATACATGGCTTCGTTAGAATCAAAGGTGGTGTAATTGACCCGAATGCCAGTCTCTTTGGTAAAACCATCGAGGATTTCTTGCGGCATATATTCCGACCAGTTATAGAGATTTAGTGTTTCTGCACTGGTAGCAGCACCATCGGTAGCGGTGTTATCTGACTTGCTACAGCTAGCAAGTGCGAGCCCAATCGCCACGGCTAATAGAGCTTTTGGTAGCATACGAGCGCTACGAGCAGCAGAGTGGGACAATGATAAATGAGTCAAGATATCTCTCCTAAAGTAAGAATGATGCAAAGCAAAAAATCCGTAAAACAGGCGCGATGCTAAATATTTACAGCTATGGAAACTATTATGGCTATGATTGTGCATAATTTAAAGGGCAATCATGCATAGCGTGTTTGATATTAACGTTACAGTCAGTGTAAATAACCATGCTATGCGAAGGGGGCTAAGTGGTGCTAAGTGAAGGTAAATGATAATGAGCGTGGCTTTCTTATGCATCATTTAACAATAGCGTTTTTTAGAATAAACAGATTTACCATAGCATAATAACGAGAAAGGCAACATGATAAGCCAGTCTTATGTCAACATAGCTGCCGCCTGAGACTTTAAGCAAAATAAAAATAAGACGATTTTAACCAAATTGATTGAATTAAAAGAGGAATACAATGAATAATCGTGTACGCGCTGGCATAGTGATGGCTTTGATTGGCATCATAGGTTTTATGATGATATTTAATTCAGGCTCTCCGACCGCTATCGTTGATTGGCCGGTTGAAACTTATATGGGTTTGGCATTTACCATTGGCTGGCTCAGCCATGTACCCAATTGGCTGGCTTATGTGCTAGCAGCGTTGGTGCTTATCTTACTCATTGTCGGATTTTATAAAATCGGCAGCTGGCTTTACGGTTTAATGACCAAGCGCGGTTAGATTTTGCTAGGACGTGTCCTTATTTTAAAAATGAGGACATACCTTAGATAAACAGCGATTTTCAAAGTCTATTTATCAAGACGCTATATGAAATTGCTCAAGCACCGACTGAATACCGCGCTCCTCAATCGTACCCGTGACAAAATCTGCGCGCTCAATCAACGCTGGTTGCGCATCGCCCATTGCTACTGCATAGCCGACCAAATCAAACATCTCTAAATCATTTAATCCATCACCAAACGCCATACATTTACGTGCGTCTACGCCATAATACTGACAGACGTCTTTGATACCACGTGCTTTAGAAGCGTTTGCTGGCAAGATATCTGCACCGATGTGATGCCAATGGACCAGTTTTAAATCGTCCTGTGCAAAGTCAATATCTTGCATTTTTTCTTCTTGATTGTTAAAAAATACTGAGCATTGATAAACGGGGTTTGATTGATAATACAGTGGGTCAACGATAGAGTTCGGCGTTTTGGCATTAAAATCACGCAAACGCTCGTTTTCGCCTGACCAAGCAATGTGCGTCGCCGAGTCAAACTTATGAATCAGCTGACTTGTCTGGCATAACTGCACGATTTTGTCCGCTTGCTCAGAAGACAATGGATAATGGCTAATCAGCCCTTTATTATCAAAGCTATATTGTCCATTCATACAAATAATGGCATCTAAAATATCTGCTTTGAGCAAAGCTAAAATATCCGCCGGCAATATCGCTTTAGAACGTCCCGTCGAAATCACTAATTTAATGTCAGTCTTTGAAAGCGCTTCAAGGGTCGCTTGGTTGTGCTCGGCGATAATACCGTTACGGCTGAGCGTGTCATCAATGTCAAAAAATATTATTTTCGGCACCGGTAACGCCTGATTCATACTGGCTGTCGCCGCCTTATCTACAATAAACATGACTATCCTTTAGATTTGAAAAACGACTATGTAAGTATTCAATAAAGTGTGTAAAGTCGTTGAAATTTGCTTAATAATTTTAAGTGTTATTACTAATAATATCGTTTGGATTTATGAGTAATTATCCATTTTATATGGTTAAAAATACAGTAATAGGGTGGTTGTGGCTAATTTATGTATCGCTTTTATAACGATAATTGCCTTTCACATTCTGAATACACTTGCCAGCAAGCAGTTGATTTTCTGCTTTTTGACTTTATATATTATCTAAACATAGAGTCTTATAAATTTAGTATTGTTAATAAGTTTGTAAGTAAACTCTATTGGGGAAATTTCGTATAAGGACACTACAATGCCTGAATCTACTGATAACACTGTTAGCCAAAAAGCCTTAGACGAGGATTTGTTTACTCTGTCGCCGCGTCATCCTGACAGTCGGCTAGAGGCGGATTGGTTGTTCTTATTTAATAAGCTACCGCCAGATCAATGGTTTAGCGCAGATTATGCTTATAAAACCTCGGGCTGGCTAAAAGTACATACTAACATACGCAAGCGTCAGCGTATCTTGACACAGATAAGTGCAGGCTATCAATCTGGCGAGTATGACTGGGCAGAGTATCGCTCGCAGCTACTCAAGCGCATCAATATGCACATTCTTAAGTTGCATCAGCATCATGGCGTAGAGGATGAGGGCTTTTTCCCTGAGTTTATTAAGATGTATCCGCAGTTACAGGCAGGGTTTGAGATATTGGGCCGCGACCATGTGCGCTTGGATGCGATACTCGATAAGCTGCAAGTGGAAAACGATAGGCTGGCGAGAAGTGAGGTCGAAGATAAAGCGCTGGCAGTGCAATTATATCAAACATTGGTAGACGCAACCGATTTACTCTCGCAACACCTGACCGATGAGGAAGACTTGGTCATTCCTATTTTGGGGTTAAGGCAGGGTTAAAAAATTGATTTTTTGCCTTTAAATGTAGGGTGCGCCCAGCGCACCATTTCCATACGTTATCAATCTTATCGGTGTGTGGAACGCACTCTATTCAAACTTAATTCAATTGTATTGAGTAATCTGCATTGAGAATAAATACTAAGTATCGAAAGTCATCAGAGTTTTCAGATGTAATTTTAATCATATTTCCTAATTGTAGGAAGTTATAACCTTCTTCCATAACTTCTCTTATTCGACGAATATTACTGTCTAGTTCTCCTATCTTTTTAGACCAAAAATCAAGATCTTTACTCAGAAGATTGTCAACATTTAATTTTTGAATTTCTTCAAGCGAGTTTTTAAATTCAATAACGTATAACAACCTTAAATCGTTATATTCATAAAGAAAATTTAGTCCTGTAATACTGTCTGCAACCACCCTTTCGTACTTAGAAACATTTTTTTGACCACTTGCTTCACGTGCATCTATCTCTTCCTTGCTAAGCATTTTATCAATATAGATATTTGGATCATTGTCTTTGACCATCTTACTCAGTTTTTGTACGATTGTTTTAGAATAGTTCCTAGATTTTCCTTTAAAAAACTGCTGAATTTTGTAAGCAGTATCTATACTGCCAAAATCATTTTCTATGCTAGCGACCTCTGAGAACTTTGAGTTGATAGATTTTTGAAAAGTCTCAATCCTTTCTCTTGCTTTGTAGTCTCTATAATACCTATCAAAATCTCTTGAAAGATTTTCAAACTCTACGCTGAAGTGTTTTTTTCCACAATAGCTTCCAATATTCGTTAGTTTGCCTGAAGCTGTTTCTACAATATAACCTTTACCATGTGGAGTCCCACAATTAGATAGACCGCATTTTTCGTAAGTAAGAAACTCATACTTACCCAATATCTGTTTTAGCTCTTCTTCCTTTGGATCGAGAGAGTTAGTATAACCAAGCATCTCAAAAACTTCGTCCCATGTAGAAACTTCTCTAAATCCTTTTTCTATCGTCAAAGCAATCATTTGATTTGTTTCCAATTAAGCCCAGTTATTTTAGAAAGAGAAACTTTAATCCTGTATTCAGAACCATAAACTACCAAACCTCGACACTCGTCACATTCTGAAAACCTCTTGGCAACTGCCCACCACGATTACCACGAGTGCCCGTATAATTGGCTAAATCATTAGGCTTTAGCGTCACATGGCGTTTGCCAGCGGTAATGATTAGGCTGTCTTGCTGACTGAGTGGCGTGATAGCAAGCACCTCTTCACCGTCTTTTAATTTAATCATTTTATTACCTTTACCACGAGCCTGTTCAGGCAAATCATCAAGGGCAAATATCAATAGGTATCCCGCATTGGTCACAACAGCGAGATGGTCAGGCATCGCGCTTACAGTGCTGTTTTCACCCTCTGCATTTTCGTTATTAGCATTGGCAGTCATATCTGCTGGCGCATCGATACGTGCTACAGGCAGTAAGCGACTATCAGCCGCTAGATTGATAATGTTTTTGCCCGCTTTTTGATTGCTATCGAGATTGCCAATAGTATTGATAAAACCATAACCTGCCGAGCTTGCAAGGATGATACGTTGATCTTCCGCGCCGATTAATAGCTGCTCAAAGCTCGCGCCTGCGGGTGGTTTGAGTACGCTGGTCAGCGGATCGCCTTGACCGCGTGCTGAGGCGAGGCTATGGGCATCGATACTATAGCTGCGTCCGGTGCTATCGAGCACGTAGATTCTCTCATTGGATTTAGCACGGACGTGTGCTTGATAGCTATCACCTGAGCGATAAGTCATGCCAGCGGCATCGACGTCATGGCCTTTGGCAGCGCGTATCCAGCCCGCTTTCGATAGGATAGCAGTGACAGGTTCGCTTGGTACGAGATCCGACTCTTTTAGTGCTTGTGCTTCTTCGCGTTCTGCCAATTGTGACACTCGCTCGTTACCGTGTTCTTTCATATCAGCGGTAAGCTCGTCAATCATCAGATTGGTCAGGCTGTCTGGATTGTCCAAGTATTCTTGAATGATAGCGCGTTCGGCAGCGAGCTCGTCTTGCTCGCGGCGCAGTTCAATCTCTTCGAGCTTAGCTAATTGGCGCAGACGAATATCCAAGATAGCGTTGGCTTGGATTTCAGTCAGGTCATAGTCTTGCATTAATGATAATTTTGGATCGTCCTCTTCGCGAATGATGCGAATGACTTCATCAATATTCAGATAAGCAATCAACAAACCTGCGAGGATATGCAAGCGCTTATCAATTTTATCAAGGCGATATTGCAAGCGGCGCGTGACCACTGAACGGCGACAGACGAGCCATTCTTCTAGGATTTCTTTGAGGTTTTTGACCTGTGGCTTACCATTTAAGCCAATCATATTCATATTGACGCGGTAATTGCTCTCGAGGTCAGTACTTGCAAATAAATGGCTCATGACGCGCTGCACATCGACGCGGGTAGATTTTAGCTCTAAGACGATACGACAGGCGTTTTCGTGATCTGATTCGTCATGAATGTCAGTAATCCACGGCAGCTTTTTATCGATCATTAGCTTAGCGATTTGCTCTTGAATTTTATTACCGGATACTTGATAAGGTAACGCGTCGATAATAACGAGATTTTTTTCTTTAGGATCAATATGAAAGGTCGCGCGCATTTTATAGCTGCCACGTCCAGTCTCATACATCGCCTGCAAGTCTTTTTTACTGGTGATGATCTCAGCTGGGGTCGGCAAGTCAGGCGCTGGTATCGACTGCGTTAATTGCTTAACCGATAATTCAGGGTTTTTTAGCAGCCGAATCGCGGCGCGTACCACTTCATTAAGGTTATGCGGTGGGATATCGGTTGCCATACCGACGGCAATACCTGTTGTACCATTTAATAAAATATTGGGCAGGCGGGCGGGCAGGGTAGTTGGCTCCTGCATGGTGCCATCGAAGTTATCTTGCCAATCGACCGTACCTTGTCCGAGTTCTGCAAGCAAAGTATTGGCATAAGCGGACATTTTGGCTTCGGTATAGCGCATAGCAGCAAAGGACTTAGGATCATCAGGGCTACCCCAGTTACCTTGACCGGTAATGAGCGGATAGCGATAACTAAACGGCTGCGCCATCAACACCATCGCTTCATAACACGCGCTATCACCATGTGGATGATATTTACCCAGCACGTCACCGACCGTACGCGCCGACTTTTTCGCCTTTGCCGTCGATTTTAATCCCAGCTCGCTCATGGCATAGACGATACGACGTTGCACAGGTTTTAGACCGTCAGCGATATTGGGTAGCGCCCGATCCATGATGACGTACATCGCATAGTTGAGATAGGCTTGTTCAGTGAATTCCGCCACGGAGCGGGTATCCATCGGTTCGTTGGGAATAATAGCGTCAATCGTATGATCAATAACATCGGACATATAATAGGGTTCACTTATCAGTTTTAATAGCTATAAATAATTGGTGCAAGTGTGCAAATAGGATAGTGCTATCGTAAAGGATATTGGCAGAATTAAAAAGGCATAAGTCACAATAGACGACAGGTCATGACGTGCTACATAAGCATAAAAAGGTTAGGCGCTGTAACTTCGCATATTTTAAAAGTTATACGCACGTCTTTGACAGTAAATAGCGCAAATAGTTCACTAGAAAACCACAGAAAACGTATTGATAGATTAATGTTTATCAGTATATCGTGAGTCATTTAGATGGTATATCTGCTTAAGTACTTGATATTAATATTAATAGATGTCGTCAAGCCATTCTAAGAACTGAAGTATCAATCTTTTATATTGAGTAGTTTGTATAAAGTGTGTATGTTAATCAACAAAGGGCTATTTACCGCTATATTGTTGACCCATTGCTATACATTTATATCGTCTGTCGCCTGCCATCACTAGAGTTATATAGATGGTGAGCTGATAAGGCGATGTTTAGTATGTTTATCACTCGATGATAAAGATGGTTTGGCAGCAGCACACTATTATTAGGAGCAGGAAGATTATGGAAAATCAAGGTAACTTAATTCGTCGTGATGACAAAGCGTGGCTCAAAACCTATGAAAAGCTTGGTATTCGATATCATATTGATATGCCAGCCGCCAATACCTCTTTAATCGATATATTTGAACAGAATTTTGTTAAACATGCTGGTCGTACCGCTTTTGTATGCATGGATGTAAAGCTTTCGTATGAAGATTTAGACCGTTATAGCAAACAGATTGCCGCGTATTTACAGTCGCTCGGACTAAAAAAAGGCGATAAAGTGGGGGTGATGATGCCCAATATCTTGCAGCTACCGGTTGCTGTATTAGGTGTCCTACGTGCTGGCATGACCTTGGTTAACGTCAATCCACTTTATACTACCAAAGAGCTTCAGCACCAGTTGGAAGATTCTGAGACTAAAGTGCTGTTTATCTTAGAAAACTTTGCCAAAACCTATGAAGATATTGGCAAAGACTTGGTGGATCATGTTGTAGTCACGTCGATGGGTGATTTGATGAGCCCATTAAAAGGCTTTATCGTCAATGCGGTCGTGCGCCATGTCAAAAAACTGGTCCCTGATTATACGCTTAAAAATAGCGTAAACTTTAAAAAAGCACTCAATAAATTATCGGCTAAAAAGTATAAACGTCCAACCAATATCGGGCTTGAAGATGTGGCAGTACTACAGTATACCGGTGGTACAACAGGTGTCGCAAAAGGCGCAATGCTCACGCACGGCAACTTGGTCGCCAACTTAATTCAGTGTGACACGTATCTTGGTGATGCTTTTGATAAGTTTGAAGGGCTTAATGAGCAGCCTGTTATTATGACTGCCTTGCCGCTATATCATATTTTCTCATTCACGGTTTGTGGTATGTTCGGCTTATATCGTGGCTGTATCGGACTATTGGTGCCAAACCCACGTGATGGCGCAAGCTTAATCAAAGCTTATAAAGATTATCCACCGGCGTTTTTCCCAGCGGTAAACACGCTATTTAATGCGCTCGCTAATAGCGATGCATTTAAAGCCCTAGACCATAGCAAGCTTGAGATGTCTATGGGCGGCGGGATGGCAGTATTAAAAGACACGGCGGCTAAGTGGGAAAAAATAACCGGCAACATCATTGTGCAAGGTTATGGTTTGTCGGAAACCTCTCCCGTTGCTTCCGCAAACCCGCAAGGTACCGGTGAGTTCTCAGGTAATATCGGTCTACCGATGCCTGGAACGGACATGGCCATCTTGGATGAAGATGGTAATGAAGTCGCACTGGGTGAGCGTGGCGAGATCTGTGTTCGTGGTCCGCAGGTAATGAAAGGTTACTGGAAGCGCGAAGATGCGACAGCTGAAGTGATGACGTCTGACGGTTATTTCCGTACCGGTGATATCGGCGTGATGGATGAAGAGGGTTACTTTAAGATTGTTGATCGCAAAAAGAATATGATTCTGGTATCAGGCTTTAACGTTTATCCAAACGAAGTGGAAGATGTGATGTCAGCTCATCCAAAGATTTTGGAATGCGGCGTCATCGGTGTCGATGATGAAAAGAGCGGCGAAGTGCCGAAGATTTTTGTGGTGCGTAGTGATGACAGCTTAACTAAAGAAGAAGTGCTGGCTTATAGCAAAGAAAATCTAACCGGTTACAAGCGTCCTCGTTATGTCGAATTCATTGACGAGCTACCAAAATCTAACGTCGGTAAGATTCTACACAAAGACTTGCGTGCTTTAGAAGAAAAGAATCACGGTTAAATGATTTATCCCGAGTGTGGCATTTTTATTCATATTTATGAGTATTAATGCGTGCTAAGGTGGCATGAATAACCTTAAGCACTCGATGGCGCAATGATAAAAATGATAAGGTCTATGCAAATGACCTTATCATTTTTTTTATTTTTCTATGAGGGTTTGGTACTATTTATAGAGAATGGCGCGCAAAACTGCTATAGTTCCTGCCGATTATATTTTTGTATTTCACGATAAAAGTGCATGTTTAAGCAGTTAATATTATGATAAAAGCTTCGATCACGATGTCTTTAAATAATAGCTTTTGGCGTTATTGCCTTTGCAACTGGTGATACAATAGGTTTTCAGCATTTGCATATAAGCACTATTTATAATAGCGACAGTAAAATTAAACATACTGCTTATATGTTTAAAAGTTTGTGAATAGTAATTATGCTTAACGCTCAGATATTGAGCAGTTTCTTATTCACAAGTTTTTAATTTTATAAATACGTGGTTGGCGACCACGCTAAGGGCAGCACCTATACTCTATATTTTAACAGCAACATTTAGGGAAGATTATGACGGACAGTATCAATAAAGAAACCAGCAACCATAAAGCTGCGGGCAACGCTCAATCTATAGTTGAAAATGCATTTCCTACCATGCCGACCATTGATAGCGACAGTCCGTGGTTGAGTACTTATGAGCGTTACGGCATCGAGCCGACCATCGATATGCCCGATGATAGTACGTCTTTACTTGAAGTGTTCGAGCGTAACTTTAGCCGTTATGGGCACAAGCCGGCATATATTTGTATGGGCGCGTCAATCACCTTTAAGCAATTAGACTTATACAGCCGTCAAATTGCCAGCTACTTACAGTCGTTAGGATTGGTGAAAGGCGATAAAGTTGGGGTGATGATGCCCAATATCTTGCAGTATCCTATCGTGATGCTTGGTATCATCCGCGCCGGTATGATTTTGGTCAACGTCAACCCTTTATATACCAGCCGCGAGCTGTCGCATCAGCTGCATGATAGTGGCGCTAAAGCTTTGTTTATCGTTGAAAACTTTGCCAAAACTTATCAAGATGCGGAAGACAAAGGTCAAGTGAAGCACGTTATCGTCTGTAAATTGGGCGATATGCTGGGCTTGGTTAAAGGTACAGTCGTCAACCTAGTCGCGCGCCATGTTAAAAAAATGATTCCAGCTTACCGTCTGCCTGAGAGCACCAGTTTTAAGTATGCGCTAAATGCTGTCTCAGCCAGCAAATATAAACGTCCTGATTTAAACCTAAGCGATGTGGCATTGTTGCAATATACGGGTGGTACGACTGGTGTTGCCAAGGGCGCGATGCTCTCGCACGGCAATTTAGTCGCCAATATGCTGCAGATTAGTGCGCTCATGGACAGTGCTTTTGAAGATGATATCGACGCTACGGATGTTCTTTTGACCGCGCTACCGCTATACCATGTGTTCTCATTTATGGTTTGCGGGATGTATAGCATGTACCAAGGTTGCGCAGGCTTGCTTATCCCGAACCCACGTGATTTGGATGGTCTCATTAAAGAGATGGGTAAATATAAACCTGCTTACATCCCTGCGGTAAACACCTTGTTTAACGGTTTAGTGCATAAAGAAGGCTTTGCTGACCTGGATTTCTCTAACCTAAAAGCATCGATTGGCGGCGGTATGTCAGTTTTGCCAAGCGTGGCAAAAGAGTGGCATAAAATCACTGGTCTGCCTATCGTTGAAGGTTATGGTTTGTCTGAGACCTCGCCAGTGGTTGCCTTTAACCCGATGACCATCTCTGAATTCACTGGTAAAATTGGTATTCCTGCCTCTAGCACCGACGTAATTTTGATTGATGAAGAGGATAATGAAGTTGGACTAGGCGATCGCGGTGAAATTTGTGTTAAAGGTCCGCAAGTGATGATTGGCTATCAAAATCGCCCTGAAGAAACGGCTGAAGCCTTTACGGCCAGTGGTCACCTCAAAACAGGTGATATCGGTATTATGGACGAGAAAGGTTTTATCAAAATTGTCGATCGCAAAAAAGACATGATTTTGGTTTCTGGTTTTAACGTGTATCCAAATGAAATCGAAGAAGTCATGAGTGAGCATCCTGCTGTGTTAGAATGCGGCGCTATTGGTATTCCAAACGATGAGCGCGGTGAAGATCCAAAGCTGTTTGTGGTCAAAAAGGGTGATGTGACCGAGCAAGAGCTGCTTGATTTTGGCAGAAAGCAATTGACTGGCTATAAACGTCCACGTCACATCCAGTTTGTTGATGAATTACCAAAATCAAACGTCGGTAAAATCCTCCGTAAAGAATTGCGTAAGATGGAAGGTTTAGAATAACGTTAACGCTAAATTTTGCTAAAGCAGCGGCGTAATAGCTTGGGTGAATCTTGCTATTGCGCCGCTGTCACGTTAGGATATCGTCATATTTACGTCTGCCCGCAACTTTGTGGACGTAATGACTAATCTATTATTTTATAACTATATAACTCTATATAACCATAACTCTGCTTTTACACCATTGTCCTAGGAAATATTATGCGTATTGACAACCGTGAGCTTAACCAACTTCGCTCAATCAGCTTTGAGCGCCATTACACGAAGCATGCTGAAGGCTCAGTCTTGGTCAGCTTTGGCGATACCAAAGTATTGTGTACCGCGAGCGTTGAGGCGGGCGTACCGCGCTGGCTCAAAGGTAAAGGTAAAGGCTGGATTACCGCAGAATACGGTATGTTGCCACGCGCGACCAATACCCGTAATCAACGTGAAGCGGCACGCGGTAAACAATCAGGACGTACGCAAGAAATTCAGCGTTTAATCGGTCGTAGCTTACGGGCGATGATTGATTTGAGTAAGCTTGGCGAAAATACCATTTATCTTGATTGTGATGTCTTGCAAGCAGATGGCGGCACGCGTACTGCCAGTGTGACGGGTGCAGCCATTGCCCTTATTGATGCGTTAGAAAGCCTACAAAAAACCAAAAAGCTAAAAGCTGACCCATTGATTGGTTTGGTTGCGGCGGTGTCGGTTGGTATGAAAGATGGTGAAGCGTATCTTGACCTAAACTACGAAGAAGATGCCAGCTGTGATACCGATTTAAACGTGGTGATGACGCAAAAAGGTGAGTTTATCGAGTTGCAAGGGACGGCAGAAGAAAAGCCATTTACCCGCGCACAAGCAGACGATATGCTGATTCTGGCTGAAAAAGGTATCGCTGAGCTTATCAATATGCAAAAAACAGCGTTAGGTTGGTAAATTTCTCAACGCTCTTTTATGACTTTTTAATTAAATCTTCAACCATTCACTGCTCTTGAACAGGTAATTATGCATGCTAAAGCTGACTGATGACGGCGCTAAAATCACCTTGCAAGGTCAGTCGCCAGCGGCTGACAATGGGCTGTTTTGGTTTGGCTCCGCATTATTGGTTGGGGCAGTAGCGGTTGCTTTGGCAATGAGCCTGCTGCCTGAGCGCTTGGCTATTGGCGCTTTGGCACTGCTGATTGTGGGTAGTTTTATTTTCAATCGTAAGCGCCTGCAACGTAAACAAGCCATGAGCGGCGTTATTAGTAGCGGCATCTTGTGGGTGCGTGATGGCGAGCTGGTGCATGATAATTATGGCAAACGTGAGCATATCCATCTGACTGATGGCGACAAAATCGCATTAATTGGCGAGCAGCTACAGATTGTCGATTGTGATGATATTCGTAAATACCTAATTGGCGGTTTTGATAATGTCCAAGAAGCAAACGCGGCCAAAACTATTCTACAAGGGCAACCGCTGAGCAAACGCCATGCCAATATCAAAATGAGCGACGATTAACGTATTCGATTATTAACGTATTGATATGCTTGAATGTTTTAGTCTATTTTTTTCTATGAACAATATTCAAACTTATGACTGATTATCCTTCCTAAATCTCCGCTTACACTTCTAAAGTTCCTATCTCGTTTTACCGCTTATCCTCGATATCATACCTTTTATCGCTTACCTTAAAGCAATAATACTTGCAGATTCCTGTACAAATGGTTTATAAGTAGGATTGAAAAATCTTATCTTACTGATCGTTCATACGGTTATGGATACTTAGCCTTGATAGCAGTTTATTAAATTGAATCGGCTATATCAATATCCATAATATGGTGACAAGGAGTTGGTCATGTCGCGTTTGTCCATTTGGTCAATCACAACGTCGTGCAGTACATTATTATTTACCTTTGGTCCAGTTTTTCAGGTCAGTCAAGCAAACGCCGATAGCATGAGCGCCCTGATTGTGCAAAAATCTAGCCAACCTGATTATAGCGTCCGTTATAACCCAGCGAACTCGGTGGTTCCTCCTGCCAAAATCAGCACACGCTCTACCATTCAACGCGCTGGCAATGCTGCTAGCTATCGCTCAAATGCGGGCAATGCCCAAAGTAATTACCGTTATCCGGAAGTACAACGGCAAGCACCGTCGGTTATACCCGCATTTTTATCTGGCAATTATGACAATGTCGATAGTGAATATTTACCGCTGCTCAGCAATGCTGAAACCCAGAGCAGTCGCGCGGCGAGTGAAGTCATCAGCACCGCGCGCAAGATGGCATTAAATGAGCGTACGATTATTAAAGGTGGCTGCTGGGACTATCTAAATGCGGTGTTTAATCGAGCAGGGGTGAGCCGCGATACCATCCATAAAGGCACTTACGGTCAAGGTCCTTATGCCAATAGCAACGAGATCGAAGTCGGTGATTGGCTCTATTATATCAATCACGGCTACAATGGTGTCGAGCATAGCGGACTGTTTGTTGGCTGGGTCGATGAGCGCGCCAAACAAGCATTGATACTTAGCTATGCCGGTGAAAATCGCCGTGAACCTGCGCGCTACCGTGTTTATGATTTAAGCAATGTCTATCAAATCATGCGACCAAATGTTTAGTAGTTAAGGGTATTTAGTCAGATTATTGAGACCTAAAAAAGCGTCCATCACTTATTACAGTAATGGATGCTTTTTTGTAGATGTTTAAAATAAAAATACTTCTAAGGTAAATAGCTTTACTGTTAGGTATTTTTAAAAGGGTTTTACCACCACCAAAATCACAATAAAGATTAACGCAAATACGGGTACTTCGTTAAACCAACGCCAAAATTTATGTGATTTATAATGCGGGTTATCAATGAGCTTTTTACGATAAAATCCGCAGGCGCCATGATAGCCAGAAAGTAGCACTACCAATAATAGCTTGACGTGTAGCCAGCCCTGAGGTTTATAAACATCCCAGCCCATTCCCAACATCCATAAACCAAAGAACCAAGTGGCTATCATCGACGGCGTCATGATGCCGCGATAGAGCTTGCGCTCCATAATGGCAAAACGCTCGTGGCTGATGCTATCGTCACTCATCGCATGATAAACGAACAGGCGCGGCAAATAAAATATCGCCGCAAACCAGCACACCATAGAAATAATGTGTGCCGCCTTAATCCAATTAAAATAATCTGCCATCATACTCTCTCTTACGTTTTAATATTTTATGCGCAATTTCGTGATCAATAATGTCGGCAAGCTTAGCGCAGATGACGCGATAATGGTAGCGGCATACTTGGCATTTACTCTGCTAAGACAACTTGCGATTGATGACCGCTCATGGCGTCGAGCACCGGTACATGCTTTGGTGCTCGTGGCGCGGCGAATTGCTTGGTTAAACCAAGCTCGCGCATCAGTCTATCGTCACCTGATTGACTGGCATTGCCTGTGGTCAATAGCTTGTCACCATAAAAGAATGAATTGGCCCCTGCCATAAATGCCAATGCTTGCTCAGAGTCAGATAAGCTTTCGCGCCCAGCAGATAGACGGACATAGCTACTTGGGCAGCAAATGCGTGTGACAGCAATCGTCCGTATCCATTCAAGGACGGGCAGCTGACCTTCTGCTAAAACCTTGTCGCCAATCGGCGTACCTTGAATAGGCACCAATAAATTGACCGGAATCGACTCTGGCGCTTTGGGCATTTTGAGCAGCTCATGTACCCAGTCAATGCGATCATCACGGCTTTCGCCCATGCCAACGATATTACCACTGCAAACGTTAATACCTGAGTTGCGTACGTTTGCAATGGTATCTAGACGCTCATCATAGCTGCGCGTACTGACGACTTGCTCGTAGTAGCTTCTTGAGGTATCCAGATTATGATTGTAATAGTCTAAACCTGCATCCGCCAACTGTTCCGCTTGGTCTGTATCTAGCATCCCAAGGGTCATACAGGTTTCAAGCCCTAATGCTTTGACTTCTTTGACCAGCTCAACCACATAAGGCATGTCTTTTGCGCTTGGGTGTTTCCACGCTGCACCCATACAAAAACGCGATGAGCCTGTGGCTTTGGCGCGTTTGGCAGCGGCAATGACCTTATCGACCTCGATACGTTTTTCTGCCTGTAGCTTAGTAGTATCGCGGTGATGACCAGACTGGGAGCAATAACCGCAATCTTCAGGGCAGTTACCGGTCTTGATAGACAATAAGGTGCTGATTTGGACTTCATTAGCGGTAAAGTGTTGGCGGTGTATCGTCTGCGATTGTAATAACAAATCCATCAACGGCAAGTCAAACAACTGAGCAATCTGTTCACGGCTGTGCTTACTGGCTATTTGTTGCTTAGTTTTAGCGGCGTCAGTTACTAATGTGGCTAAAAAATCATCAGCCACGTTTTTATTATTAAGTGTCGTATCAGTATAGTTATGGTGATTGGCATTCGGTTCTGAGATATTAAGCAATCCTGCCATGAGATAAATCCTTTTATAACAGTATTTAGAAGTGTTAGATAACCTTTGATATTTTTGCCTTTAATAAAGTTAAGAACATAAAATTTAGGCAATAAAAAAGGTTGCCGTATAGTATACCGCAACCTTTTTAGAAAATCAGAATAGTACTAAGTAGTGAATCGTATCTAGATTCTTTATACGCTAGATAGCTGCTATCTGCTTATTTTCATTCGTTACATTATTTATTCGATTGAGTTATTATTTACCCAGTTTATGCTTAGCAACACCGACCCAATGATTGGCAAACTTTTGCGCTTTGTAAGCATAAGGTTTGGCTTGCTGGATGTAAGGTTTGCATTGTTCTGGAACGGCTGGCACGATATGTTTGGCAAGCTTATTGAACCACATCATTAGGCTATAGTCGCCCTCGATGCTCAAGTTGCCTTCTTGCACAGCAGTCATAAAGGCAGGAAGACTGCCTTTGGTCAATAGTTTAACGCCTGTCATTGAGTCTTTAAAATTAATCGTCAAATCCGCTTCTTTGGCATGACCACTATGTTGACTAAATTTACCATTATCAAAGCTATAATAGCGCGCGATATCAGCTTCAGTGCTGGCAAGCTCGATGGTGACTTTACGATCAGCAAACAGCGCTTTAACGTCTTCATCTTCGCTATCAGACAACATTGATAAACGATAACCAATGATTGCCAATAAAACATCTAATGGATCAGACTTAATATCTAATACAGGAACAGTAAACATAATTGAACTCCTAAAGAACCTAAAGAATGAGAAATAAGACGCAAAATAATGCGTACTTTATAACAATTGTGGCGACAAATATATAATTAGATTATAAACGATTGAACGAATGATAGGTTTCAATTCTTTAGGAGTTACGTAGAGCGTCTTAAGTATCTTGTAACATTCAATGACAGCAGTATGAATGGGGCAAACTTAATAAATTATTGAATTATTGAACTACTGAAAGCGCGGCTGATAGTCATCATCATAGACAGGCGTATGTTCAATATAGCGCGCCGCTTGCAGCTCACGTTGCTCGTGCACAGTGCGACTGACGTCTTCGTAACGCAATGCTCTATACAGTACCCAAGCAACCAAAGGCAACCAGCTGATACCCATAGCGACCACATAATTGTGCCATTCTGACAACACCAACCAATAGGTTAATAAACTGTGAATGGCTTCAACCGCCAACCAATAAGCCATGCCGCCAAACAGATACCATAGCAACCAACGCTGCGATGATAAGGCAAGCGCTAGTAACAAACCCATTAGCAGACCAGTACCCAATATGGCGCCAGCGCTCCATGTCTCACTCGCAAAAATAGAAAATATGGTTAATAACATTGTTCATCTCGCTCTTTATCAGGTGAATTCCAACACCGTCATTATGGAAGTTTGCGACCTAAAGCTAAAGAGGCTAGCGACGACTTTGCGACAACAGCTGACGTTTGATTTTTTTAAACCATATTAAGAAAATACTGCGTAAATTCTGCCATTATTGCCAAGAAAATTACCAACAAAAAAAGCGCCACAATCATGGACGCTTTTTTGGACTTAATATATTTTTTAACGTAGATTTAGCTTTAAGGACGAACGCCGCGGCGTCCCCACCATGATAGAGCAGTAACTAAAACGGCTCCTAACAGCATCAAACCTAAAGTAGTCAGCCAATGAGCGCCAGTAGGATACTGCCATGGCATGACATTATTGATGGCATCACTACTTAATGTACCTAGCGCATCGGTTTTCCATGGCCATACTTTCACTAGCGAACCGGCGATAAAGCCTGTCAGCAATGCAAGTGTTGCTTGATAGTAGCGTGATAGCAGCCATTTGAGCATGCGGGTAAATAATAATAACCCTGTTGCCATACCCGCAATGACTGTGAATATAATGCTAAAGTTTAGCGTATGAACCGCTTCGAGTACCGAATCATAAGCGCCCATTAGTAATAGGATAAATGACCCCGAAATACCGGGTAATATCATCGCACAAATAGCAATCGCGCCAGCAAGAAATAAATAGGGTAAGCTCGGTGCGGTAGTCAATAACGGCAAGCTACTAATCACAACGGCGCTACCAGCTCCCAGCAAAAATAATGCGATCCGTCCTATATTCCAGCGCGTAATCTCAGTCAATAAGATAAAGACAGTCGCCACCACCAAACCAAAAAAGAATGACCAAATCAGTAAAGGTTGATTGTCTAATAAGTGCTTAATGAGTCCGGCTAAGGTGGCAAAACTGGTGGCGATACCAAGTAATAGACACACTAAAAAAGTGGCATCAACCTGTCGCCACACTGCAACCAAGCCTCTCAGCCCGCTCTCTTGACGAAATATCTGCCAAAGGTTGGGACCCACGCTACTTAGCGCATTAATCAAGCGCTCATAAATCCCCGCAATCAAGGCAATGGTACCGCCAGAAACACCGGGCACAATGTCCGCCGCACCCATGGCAATACCTTTGACATAAACACCCAATAACTGTTTTGGATTGTCGTGATAAATGGGGCTGCTCTCGTCAGCTATAGGCTGGCTGGCTGCATGAGTGGAAGATGACGGCGCATCTGGCCGTGGGGATTGTGATGCCGTCATGGACATTCCTTTCTTATTTAACAAGTTAAAAGTGAGATGAATAGGGTAAAAGAGATATAAGTATAAAAAATGCTTCAACCATAAAAACTAGGCTAAGAATAAACCCTTAACCTAGCTCGTGGTTTAGCGTGTTTAAGCGTTATTTAGGTCGGGAAAAAGCTGGATAGCCAAGCGCATAAAGAACGCCTTCAAGCCCTGTGACATTGACCGCAGCATCTGCACGCGCTTGGACGATGGGCTTGGCATTAAACGCCACGCCCAAATCAGCCAAAGCCATCATCGGCAAATCATTGGCACCATCACCGACGCAGACTACCTGTGACATATCAATACCCATGCGCTCAGCGGTATGCTCAGCAATCGCCGCTTTTTTAGCACCATTAATAATAGGCAGTTGCACATGACCGGTGACTTCGCCTTCGTCGATATCTAACGCATTGGCATGCACTTCATCGATGCCTAACTGCTCAGCGATATAGCGGGCAAAATAGGTAAAGCCGCCTGAGACTAAAACCGTATGATAACCCAAGGCTTTAAGAGCCGTGATCGTGGTGCGCGCACCTGTTGACAAGGTCAAACGCGTGCAAATATCATCCAGCACGCTCGTTGGAATGCCTTTTAATAATGCCACACGCTGAGCAAAAGATTCATCAAAATCCACTTCACCGCGCATCGCCGCTTCGGTGATGGCTTCTACTTGATCGCCAATCCCAGCGGTTTTTGCCAGCTCAACGATGACTTCCTGCTCAATCAAAGTAGAGTCCATATCAAAGCAAGCCAGCTTATGGGTGCGTAACATATGACCGACCGATAAGATGTGACAATCGACAACGTCTGAGTGGTCGCCACTGCTTGCGCTTTGCGAGTTTTTATAGTCTTCCGCTAAGTCATGACGCAAACGCATGGTCAATTGGTCATCAATAATGTGCGCTGCTGCTGTCTTTTTGGCGGGGTGCATCAGAGTATCGGTGACGGGTACCAGCAAATAGCGGAACACTTGCACATCAACAAATGAGCGCTTGGCAAATGGCTGCGTGGTGTCTATATCAGCAATCTCAACATCGACAAAATTGGCATCGGCATCTTCTGCGACGGTGACCAAATGCCAGTTTGGCTGCTCATCCACCCATGACTGCACATATTGATGGATATCGAGCGAGGATACATGCGTAGGCAATACCACAATCAACGCAAAAACAGGCAAGGATTGCAGCGCATCAAAATCTTGTAGATTAGTACCCTCAGGCAACAATGACGCTACAGAATCGACGGCTTGTTGCCAGGCTTTGCTGTCTTTTGGTAACGAGTAAGATGTATTTTTTTGCATCGCTCAATTGTCCCTTGTATGCTGATATAAGATTGGGAATAATAACAGCTTTACTCGGCAGCGCCTATAGATGAGGTACAAAGTCTCACAGTCAGATAAAAATGCTTATCATGCCTAAAAAGCGCCGTCGAATAAAATAAAATTCTTACAATAAATTTGTGCTATTCGCTAACGCCATAACCCTTACTATGATGATATAGTAGAGAAAATAAGCAGGGGTTTGTTGATGGGTGCGTGCGCCACACATACTTGCATAACAAATCTGCTGTACGATGGCAAAGTCTCGTAAATGGCATTTGATTAAATATTATTTAGCGAGTGGCTGCGGTAGTAAATTGAGCCAAAGTAAATGTAAAAAAATAGCTGCATACTCTTCCAGAAAACGAGCCATAGCCTCGTTTTTACTTCCATTTATCCAAAAAAGTTTAACATATCATGACGTATTTAGCGCCGCGGCAAGGGTTGTTTGCCATTATTCTTCTGGTTAGTTTTTGTTTGCAGACCCTGTTATTGGTCATCAGTACCGATCAGCAGCTGACCAATAGCCGCGCCCAAAAGGGTGAGCAAATGGTCGCCCAGCTTATTGATGAAGCGCGCTTGTCTTTAGAAAACAAAGACCGTGTCAGCCTTAGCGTCATTGCCAACCGCTATACCAGCGAGCAGGACGTGACCCGCATACTGATTAAAGACAATAATGGCGATATCTTAGTGCCAGTCGGTAATGCGCCGATGCAGCAAGGCGATACCATTACTCAAATCGCCACCAAAGGCGATGCGGTCATCGGTAGTGTGGCCTTAACGCTAAAAGATATTAGCAAGGGTGAGATTATCGCTATGCAATGGCCGTTTGTCATTGGCTCAATGCTGCTGCATTTATTGCTATGGCTGATTTATGGTTATATTGCGCGCCCAACCAGAGAACAAATCAATGCGCTCAGCCGTGATATTCAAGACTTGCATCGTGAGCAGTACAGACCAATCGATCAACGTGAATTTGAGCGTGGTTATGAAAGAGATTTTGCGCGTGGCGATGAAACTGAATCTACATCAACAGATTTTGATAGCACCACTAGTGGAACCATGAGCGATGCAAATAACAAAAATCCAAATGCGCGTAAATTAGACCTACCGCGTAAACTAGATATTCATAGTGCGGTAAATCAGTACGTTAGAGGACAGCAAGGTCAAAATTCTGAGCTTGATGCTACTCATGATACCACTGATAATGATACGAGTAATGCTGGCACAGACAGCAGACAAGATGAAGTGGCCGCTGCTAATGCTAACGTCAATAATGACAGCCATAAATCTAATAGTGCAGCGCGCTTGTCTGCTACCCGCCCATTCGATAGTGTCAGCGTCCAAATTGTCTTTCACGATGAGTTCAATATGCTCGAGCGCCTAGCGCCGTCGCAGCGCCTGCCTTATTTGGCCTTATGTACCCAACTCTTAAACCAAGCAGTGACCGAGTTGCTTAAGCAGCCATTGTTACTTGGGGTCAGCGCGCTCAATGAGCCGCACTTTGATGAAACCGGTGCTTATGTCATGCTAAAAGCAAATAATAGCCACGCCAAAGTCGCATTGGCAGGCGTGATGCTTGGTAAGCTCTACTTGATGCTGAATAAAATCATTCACGATAAGCATATTGAGCTATCACGTTTTGCCTTACCAGCAAAAGCGGGCGTCAGTGACAATGCTCAAGTCGAGGCGATGAGTCATCTGTTAGAGAGCGTGGGTAAAAAAGAGCAAATGCTTATTTTGTTACCCAATGCCGGTCTTAAACAAATCAGTCATCATGTACAAGTACAAAGCATCATGCGTCCAACGACCGTTTATGAGCGTGAATGCGCGATATTTGATGGCGGTAATGACGCTATGATTCAGCGCCTAGCAGATGTACGTAATGCGGTATTGATGATTGAAGAGGCAGAAGAGACAGAGTAAATTACAGCGTTAGACGCAAATGAACCCCTACAATTGCCTGTGCGATAAACGCTAGCCTACGTTTTGATTTTGTGCATAATGAGCTCATAGTGATAAAAAGGATTGACAACGCTGGGTAGAGACTTTATAAGGCATATATATATTCACGTATTTTCAATACCCTTGCCGAAAAATGATAGGAGTTTGTCATGAGTGACGCTGATCTTGATGACGATTTTGATGACGATTTTGTTGATGACGATGATGCAAAAATGGTGGAAGAGGCTGAAACCAGTGTACGTACACGTTTAAGCAGCCTTGAAAAACGTCGCCTAATCGACAACTTACTAGAAGAGAAACGTCTGGCCAAAGAGCTAAAAGACGATCTTGACGATATCGATAATTTTGATGAAGATGGTGATGACTGGGAAGATGACGATATTTAAATCGTCATTACTATTATGGGTTTCAGCTTAATAACTAACAATAATAGCTGGTATCACGGGTTTTTAACCGAAAGTTGTTAACTGCTGAAGCGCATTACCGATTATTAATAGTAGCCATTATTAAATCATGATGTTTACTGCATTGTGCTAAGCTGGTTGTGAAGCGTTTTTAATGATTTCTATCATGCTATTAGCGTGTTAGAAATCAGATTGTCGAAAATAATGCGCCAATCAGCGCTCTTAAACAGTCTGCTCTTTTAAATAATAAGCGCTCTTAAATAGACAGTTCTACCGTTTTTATCTTTATCTTTCCTGCCTTTTGTATTGCGTCACTTATTTATTGCGCTTGATATAACCTATCCTCCAAGGACTACCACACTATGAATAACCCACTCAGTTTCGATGAATTATTAGACTATTTGGACAATGAAGAAAGCGCATTTGTGCTCGATAGTGTCGCCACCCATGGTTTTTTGACCGCAACTGTTATTGGTCGTCCGTTGCCAAATTGGATAGAGGCGTTGTTTGAAGGTCATGTCAGCGAAATTCCTGCAAATGTGCTCGACGGTATTCAGCGCTGGCGCGAATCAATCATGGCGGAACTCAAAAACGAAACGCCGATTGAGCTACCATTTGGTGAAGATGCCGGTAATGAAGAAGTGGCGGTCGATTTTTCAGACGATTCAGATATCGTTGCTTGGTCAATTGGTTTTGTCGATGCGATGTATGGCGATGAAGCCAGTGATTGGTTCGAAGATGAAGAGACTGCAGAAGATGTAGCGGTTTTAACCTTACCAATGATTGTGCTAAGTGGCATTGATGATGAAGATCCAGAGCTGGCGCAAATGCGTGCCGACGAAGACAAAATGGTGCAAATGGCCAACAGTATTGAAGGCAATTTAACTGAGTTGTTTTTATTGTTCCATACTAACGACTAGAATTATTTATAGACAGATAATAAATAGGCAGATAGATAGCGTTTTTTAGTACATTATTCTAATAAATGCTGTCTATAAGCATCTTTCATTAACATTCGCTCAACCCCTAAATATTCATTGAACCCTCTATAAGTCACCGATAAGGCTGTACTATGACTGTGCAACTCTCCAATCTTGAGCACTTGCCAAACTATCAGATTACCGAGCGTTTAGACGTCGTATACGGTAGCACTGTGCGCTCAAAGCATGTTGGTAAAGACTTATTTGCTGGCCTGAAAAACATTGTCGGTGGTGAGCTGACCGCTTATACCGAGCTGTTAGATGAATCACGCCAAGAAGCAATCGATCGCATGGTTATTAAGGCAGAAGCTTTGGGCGCTGATGCAGTCGTGGGCTTGCGGTTTTCGACCTCTAGCATTGCGCAAGGTGCCGCTGAGCTTTTTGTTTATGGCACGGCGGTGAAAGCCGTCCCGATGCCGCAGCAGTCCATTTCTTCTCAATCGCAGCAATCACCAAACAATCACTCGGGTCATGGTGATTTCAATAATTACGATCAGAGTCACAATAATAATCAAGGTCACAGCCAAGCAGCGCCTCAAGCACCAAAGGCTGATGATGATTTACCACGTTTCAACCCTTTTGGTTAATGAACCATAAAAAGCGCGGCGACGCTTTTTGCTGCTACGAGACGTCCGATGAATAACTCCCTCACCCAAATGCTGATGAACTACGCGCCGCTTATCGTATTATTTGTGCTTGGCTGGTTTTTTGGCTCACGGAATGAGCGTCAGCACTTGGCACGCTTAAAAATTGCAGAAAAAGAGCTCAGCCATATTATCGTATCGACAGAGCGCTTTTATGTACCGAAGCTTGCCGCCAACACTGAGGGTGAGCTGGTCATGGGCAGCGTGGTGATTGCACAAGATTATTTTAAAATGGTGATTGCTCGCGTTTTAAGTATCTTTGGTAAAAATCTCACCACTTATGAAACCTTGCTCGATCGCGCTCGCCGTGAAGCAGCGGTGCGTATGCGCAGCCAAGCGCAAGCGAAAGGCTATAATCATATCTACGGTTTGCGTTTTGAGGTCAGTAACATCAATCAATTGGGCAGCATGGTTGAAGCCATTGCCTATGGTACCGCCGTACTTAGTACTGAAAATCCTACTAAAGCTCCAATCAAAGTCACTACCAATAATTTAAAAAAATAAATATTTATACCGTAATAGCTATTTAATGATCTTTACTTAACGCCTAAGTTATTCAGCATCTGAATTATCACGACCCAAATTATCTAAAAGCTCATAGCGAACACTTTCATTTAATCTCGCTAAACTCCCCTTTATTCTTACAAAATCCCCATATTTCGACTTTGACTGATGAGTCGTTTAATAAAGCAAATGTATAGCACTTTTGCGCTATATACTCGCTTTATCGATTATTACTTATCACTTGTTAATTATTGTCGATAATTAGCAGTAGCATTATGTGAAATATGCTATAACAAATTGTTGAAAACGGCCCTTATTTAAAACGGCCCTTATTTAAAATGAGCCTTGTTTAAAACGAGCGATGAACGTCATTTATAAGTGTTATTAACGATAAATAGCCATTAATAAGTATGAAAAAGCATTAGCAAGGATTGCTAATCAAACCGCATTTAATCACTATAAACTGACCTAGTAATAGGTCTTATCTACAGGGATGTAGTTATGGAAAGTTTGGCGCTAGTCACTTTAGTAAACTCAGTTGTTATTCCTATTTGCTTATTCTTAATCATGATGGGCATGGGTCTGACCCTTGTCACCAATGATTTTAAACGAGTGTTAAAGTATCCCAAAGCCGTCGGTATAGGCTTGACCAATCAATTGATATTGTTGCCAATGATTGGCTTTGCCTTAGCCAATATCATGCCATTACGCCCAGAGTATGCTGTCGGAGTTATGCTGCTGGTATTGTGTCCGGGAGGCACCACCTCAAACTTGTTTACCTATTTAGCCAAAGGTGATGTGGCACTGTCGGTAACAATGACCGCGATTGCCAGCGTTATTACCGTATTTACCATTCCTATCGTGCTGAGCTTTTCATTGATTTACTTTATGGGCAGTGGTAGTGAGTTTGAATTGCCAGTATTAAAAACCGTGCTTACCTTGGTATTGCTGACGATTGTGCCTATTAGTATTGGGATGTTGATTAAACGCTATGCACCAAAAGTCGCCGATCGCTCACAACTATATGTGTCTAGATTTGGGGTGATTTTTTTAACGTTTTTAGTGCTGTTTTTAGGCTATGTGCAACGAGATATTATCGTCGACGCCTTTATCGCTACCGGTCCCATATCGGTATTGTTGAACCTTTCAACCATGGCGCTCGGTTATTACAGTAGTAAATGGTTTGGTCTTAACTTAGCACAAAGAACTTCGGTCACCCTAGAAGTCGGCCTACAAAACAGTACCTTGTCGATATTCATGGCATTGACGCTATTGTCTAATTACGACATGTCGATGATGCCAGCCATTTATACCTTGGTGATGTTCTTAAGCGCAGGGATTTTGGTGCGTATATTTAGCGCTCGACATAATAAATTGAGAAAGTCTGAGATAGAAAGTAGTGTGTTGGCAGCGCGTATGCTATAAATGGAAATGAGTAATTTGTACAATTACTCAGTTATAAAACTCAATAATTGCTTTAAACATAGTCAGTGCTAAATAAAATAAGTACAAATATTATAAACGGCTACTGTTATAAATTTCTCTTGCTTGCTGTGTGCTTTGCGCGCCAGAGGCGGCGTAAAATTTATCCCAGTAGCCCTGTACTATTTTTAAATGGTGTTGATTATAATTAAAAGTGGTTAAGGAATTTATGCGCTAGAATTAAAAAGTACCGTGCTGATTATTCCTAATGAGGTTAACGGGTTTTTTTGCTTGTCTCTAACTTGTCTTTAGCGGTTTGTTCTTTCACTTTTTCGATTTGAAATAAGAAAGTACGGTTTTTAAGTACCGCCACAAACACCACGCCGCCGACGGTATTGCCCAGCAATATCACCACCAAAAATAGCAAGTAGCGCCCCAAACTGACGGTATTGCCATAGATTAAGGCTGAGAATATTTCGATATTGCCCACGATACTGTGATGCAAACCTAAAAAGCCAATACTGCCAGTAATAAGCGTCACTAAGACAATGCGGCTAAGGGTATCGCGCGCTGAAGTCACAAGCCACGCGGTGATGCCCATCATCCAGCCTGCCAAGATGGCACTGCCAAATATCACCCACCATTTAAACCCTAAAATATGCTCGGCATACGCGTCAATGTCGCTGACGCTAAACAGCTGCATATTTAAACCTAAACCTATCATCAAAGCGGCGAATAAACAGCCGCCAACGACGTTACCCGCGATGACAATGCCCCAAAGACGTAGCAGCTTGTGTAAGGGTTCAATTTTATTGAGCACAGGTAGGCTTAACAGCGAGGTTTGTTC
Organism: Psychrobacter immobilis; assembly: GCF_904846175.1. Classification (GTDB taxonomy): domain Bacteria; phylum Pseudomonadota; class Gammaproteobacteria; order Pseudomonadales; family Moraxellaceae; genus Psychrobacter; species Psychrobacter immobilis_E. The sequence goes on from NZ_CAJGZM010000003.1 coordinate 61,603, forward strand.
GGTAAATAAAAGCGACTGACCGATGACCACGATGATAAAGCCAATCGGGTAAAGTAGGGAGGCGAGTACGATAGCGTAATGGCTCGGTAGCACGCCACTCAATAGTGCAAAAGTCGATAAAATCATAAAGAAGCTGATGCCAATCTCAAGTCCAGCGGTAAAAGCGCTGGTAAATAACGAGCCAAGCGAGCGCTCAAAAGTTTCTCTGGCATCCATCACCTGCTCAACCAAGATACTGGCATAGCTTTTTGCTTGACTTAAATTGTCATCGTTGGCGACTTTTTTGATGGTTTCTTTGTCTGCTTCGCTAATATCTTCAGAGAAATCTTCGTCCTTTAAGCTTTCTGTCACCTCAGTGTCGTCTGTCATATCAGCATCGTTAACGTCTTTATCTCCAGCACTAGATTGTTGATGAACGCTATCATCAGTCAAGTGCTTATCGTCTATTTTATCAGCTTCAGAGTGGCTGCTATTGTTATAGGTGTGCTCGGTATCTTGGGACACGGTCAGCTCGCTGTTTATGAGATAGTGATTTTAGGATAAAGACGCCATTTATCTACTATGCGATGACTAGGTCGATATATGAAGGCTATATAAGTCATCACATCACCCATATTTTATAACACGACTAGGATTCCTTTTGTTGGAAGTTCAGTCGATTGGGGTTATTTATTGATATTTAAGGTTATTAACAGGGTAATGAGACGCTACAAGCCTGATAAATTACCTTAGCATCTAACAAAATATGGCTATCTGCGTTAAAATCACTCTATTAATTATTTTCCTTATTCTCAACGTATTTGTTTGACCACATTCATTTTTAATAAAAGACCATTCTATTATGAGTACTCCTAATATCAATACTACGACAAACACTAAAACCAACCTAACCGAATCTATTCAAGCCGCCTTAAGCCAATTAGAAAACGCCTACAACCCTGCCGAGGTCGAAGCGGGCATGTATCAAGGCTGGGAAGATAGCGGTTATTTTAAGCCAAGCTTTGATAAAGACGAGTCGTTTTCTATCGCGCTACCACCACCGAACGTCACTGGTTCGCTGCATATGGGTCATGGCTTTAACAATGCCATCATGGATGCGCTAACGCGTTATCACCGCATGGATGGTGACAATACGCTTTGGCAACCAGGTACCGATCATGCGGGTATTGCCACCCAAATGGTGGTTGAGCGTCGTCTAGAAGCACAAGGTATCAAGCGCCGTGATATGACTCGTGAAGACTTTATCGATAAAGTGTGGGAGTGGAAAGAAGAGTCGGGTGACAATATTACCCGTCAGATTCGCCGTTTGGGCAGCTCGGTCGATTGGTCGCGTGAGCGCTTTACCATGGATGATGGCTTGTCTAATGCGGTAAAAGAAGTGTTCGTGCGTCTATTTGATGACGGCTTAATTTATCGTGGTAAGCGTTTGGTGAACTGGGATCCCAAGTTCCAAACCGCACTCTCTGATTTAGAAGTTGAAAACGTTGATGAAAAAGGCAGCTTGTGGCATTTCCGCTATCATTTCACTGATAAAGACCTGACGACCCAAGAGGGTAAAGACTATCTCGTGGTCGCTACCACGCGTCCTGAAACCTTGCTTGGTGATACTGCTGTTGCCGTGAACCCAAGTGATGAGCGTTATTCTCATTTGGTTGGCAAAACCATTACTTTGCCAATTACGGGTCGCGTTGTCCCTATCGTTGCCGATGATTATGTCGAAAAAGACTTTGGTACTGGCTGTGTAAAAATCACCCCAGCCCATGATTTTAATGACTATGAATTAGGTCGTCGTCATAACTTGCCATTGATTAATATCCTTGATGAGCGCGCTAACATTTTGCCAGCGATGGAAGTTTATCCTGACCTACAAACACGTGAGCCAACATTAGAAACCACACCAAGTGAATATGCTGGGCTTGAGCGTTTTGCGGCGCGTAAATTCCTTGTTGAGCAAGCAAGCCAGCAAGGCTGGCTAGAAGATATCGAAGACTACGCGCTAAAAGCTCCGCGCGCTGAGCGTGGCGGTACCATCGTTGAGCCATGGCTGACCGATCAATGGTATGTGGCCGTAAACAAGCTTGCTAAGCCGGCGATTGAAGCGGTAGAAGATGGTCGTATTGAGTTCGTTCCGGCGCAATATAAAAATATGTATATGTCGTGGATGACCGACTTGCAGGACTGGTGTATCAGCCGTCAATTGTGGTGGGGACATCGTATCCCTGCATGGTATGACGATGCGACTGGCGAGATTTATGTTGCCCGTGATGAAGCCGAAGTACGCACTAAGTACAATCTAAGCGATGACATAAAATTGCGCCAAGACGATGATGTCCTTGATACATGGTTTAGTTCGGGTCTTTGGACGTTTAGTACCCTTGATTGGGCTGACGTCAATGCCGATCCGCGCGTGCTTAAAACCTTTCACCCAACTAGTGTGTTAGTTACTGGTTTTGATATCATCTTCTTTTGGGTCGCACGTATGATCATGATGACCATGCACTTCGTCAAAAACGAAGATGGCACGCCGCAAGTACCGTTTAAGACCGTTTACGTCCATGGTTTGGTACGTGATGGTAATGGTCAGAAGATGTCTAAATCTAAGGGTAACGTCTTAGATCCTATTGACCTCATCGATGGTATTGATCTGGAAGCGCTGGTTGAAAAACGTACCAGCAATATGATGAATCCAAAAGATGCGGCGAAAATCGAAAAGCAAACCCGTAAAGAGTTCCCAGAAGGTATTCCAGCCTTTGGTACCGATGCGCTGCGCTTTACCTTTACCTCCCTTGCCAGTACCGGTCGCGATATCAACTTTGATCTAAAACGTGTCGAAGGTTATCGTAACTTCTGTAATAAAATCTGGAACGCCAGCCGCTTTGTATTGATGAATTGTGTGGATAAAGAAGGTAATGCGCAAGCGATTGACCAAGCGGCCAATCCTGAGGTTTGGGAGTTACCAGAAAAGTGGATCATGAGTCGTCTAAACTCGACGATTAGTAATATCCATCAGCATTTTACCCAGTATCGCCTCGATATGGTTAGTCATGATATCTATGAGTTTATCTGGAATGAATACTGTGACTGGTATGTTGAGCTTGCCAAGGCCAGCCTCAATGATGACTCGGTATCAAGCGAGCGTAAAGCGCAAATCCGTTATGTATTGCTGCATGTGCTTGAGACCGCGCTACGCTTTAGCCATCCAATCATGCCGTATCTGACCGAGCAAATCTGGCAGACGGTTGCGCCGCTATTGGGTCGTAAAAATACTGACAGCATCGTCGTTGCTGACTATCCACAAACCGATACTGCGCAAATCAGTGAGCAAGTCGAAGCCGATATGGAGTGGCTACAAGAGCTTATCGCCAGCGTGCGTAATATTCGCGGTGAGATGAAACTGGGCAATGCGGTACGCTTGCCAGTGCTGCTACAGAATATCTCTGCTGATGAAGATGCGCGCCTATCACGTATCAAAAATCAGTTTAAAGCGCTTGCCAAAGTTGAGAGCTTAGAGATTGTCAAAGAAGGCGATGAAGTGCCATTGTCATCATCAAGTATGGTCGGTCAGCTACGCGTGCTTGTGCCAATGAAAGGTCTTATCGACCCAACTGCTGAGCTGGCGCGTTTAGGCAAGTCATATGATAAGTTGAAAGGTCAAGCGGAAGGTATCGCCCGCAAGCTAGGTAACGAAGGCTTTATCAGTAAAGCACCTGCGGAAGTGGTCGATGCTGAGAAGGCTAAACTGGCTGAGTTAGAAGGGCAGTTGACGGCGATGACGGCACAGATGGAAGAGTTAAGGGCGTTGTAACTTGTATCAGCACTTATAGTAAAAAAGTCACCAATTTGGTGGCTTTTTTTATGATTGATTTAAATTTGGTGAGTGGTTTGAATCTCTGCTAATGTCGTCTCATTAAATTTAATTATATATTAAGAGAGAATTAAGATGAACAATCAAACTATAAGAAGCGAAACAGAAGTGTTTACTGACCTTGCTAAACTATGTAGTTCGAAAGGTTATTTACATGCAATTGCGTATTTTTGTTTTAGAGATAATGTCATAAGTGTAAATGGTGAAGTTCGTAAAGAGGATATATTAAAACAGTATGGAGATGATCGACTTTTAAGAACTGAGATATCTACTTTAATTGGGTTAGCATGTCTAAACGCGCCAGATTTGACAGTACCTAATCCTAATGAAATTGGGGAGTACGTTAATGAAACAGAAAATCTGCTTCTTGAGCTTCATGAGTCAATGAACCCTCCTATAGAAGAAATGTTTAAACTAGATGAAAAAAATCAATTAGTTCAAGGCTCTAATCCGTTTCAACAAGGTATATTTCTTAGGGAGCCAATATTCTACGGTGGAGAGTCCGCTTATGATTTCCAGTATAGAGATTTATCAAGACTAAAATATAAGTCAGATGAAGATTGGATAATAAATAACAAAGGCTATTCTTTAGATGAGTTATTTGAAGTAGTTAATGCAGTTAAAAGCTTGCAACTAGATAAGATGAGTCAAGCTCTACCTGAGATGCTAAAGAAGCATCCAAAAGATTGGACTTATCTTGATGCTCATATTTTTTCAATTGAGGAAGTTGTAATAAAATTAAAATCAAGTCTTGAAATAGCTACTGTTAGAAAAATTATAGAATCATTTGTTAGCAGTGAAAATTATAGTTTCAGTGCTCTTGATGACTTTAATCAGAAAAATGCTTTTCCAATAATAAAAATATACGAAGATGAATATATTTTGTTTCAAAGCTATAGCTTATTTGAAGCTTTATATGAATCTCCATTTTTTTGGTTTATAAGCGATAAAAGCTACTGTAATCAAGCAATGGCTAATAGAGGTAGATTTACAGAAGAGTTTTCTACTGAAAGATTAGCACTAGTTTTTGGGAGTAGTAGAGTTTTTCCAAATGTAAATATATTGAACGTGAAAGGTGACATTTTAGGAGAAATTGATGTATTGGTTATGTTTGCTGATAGAGCAATAGTCATACAAGCTAAGTCTAAAAAACTGACTATTACTTCACGTAAAGGTAATGATCAAAGTATTAAAGATGATTTCAAGAAAGCGGTACAAGATGCTTATGATCAAGCGTATTCTTGTTCTAATTTACTCTTAAGTGCTGATATTATGCTTATAGATGAACAAGGAAATCAAATTAATATATCTAATATATTACTCAAAGAAATATATCCTATTTGCATTGTTTCTGATCATTATCCAGCCTTGTTTTTTCAGTCAAGAAACTTTTTAAAGTATAAAGTGACAGATATCATAAAGTCACCATTTGTCATGGATGTTTTTTGTTTAGATGTTCTAACTGAAATGCTAAAAACTCCCTTGTATTTTTTGAGCTATCTCAATCGTAGAACTGATTATGCTGAAAAATTATTAGCATCACATGAGCTAACTATACTCGCATATCATTTGAAAAATAATTTATGGTTTGATAGTGATTTTTCTATGATTCATTTTCATGATGACTTTAGTGCTGAACTTGATTTAGTTATGTTATCAAGAAGGGATGGCTTGAATGCAAAAGACACCTTTGAAGGCATACTTACTAAATATCAAGGCACCAATATTGATGACATAATTAAGCAAATTGAAATGCGTAATGATTCGAGAATTGTTGATTTTGGTTTACAAATTCTTAGATTAAGTGAGAGTACGATATTTGAAATAAATGAAGCCATAGATGAGTTGTGCAGAAGATCAAAGCAAGATGGAAGAAATCACGACTTAACAATGGGTTTTGACGATGATGGTTTAACGATACATTGTAATAATAATGAGTTATTAGAGGCAAGCCGGATACTTAGAGCACATGCAGAGCTAAGAAAATATTACTGTAAATTTACAGAGTGGCACGGTATATGTATTGACCCAAAAACAAAAAAAATAAGATTTGGTATTAAGTTAGATCATGCGTGGCAGTTTTCAGAAAGAATGGAAAATGAGTTATCTACAATGGCTAAGCCATCAGGTAAAATTAATTTAAAAACTAAAGTTAAACCTCCGAAAGTGGGTGTTAATAGCGACTGTCCTTGTGGAAGTAGTAAAAAATACAAAAAGTGTTGCCGACCTTAAAGTTTCAGACAATTATATTGTTGTGTGAGGCGTCGTAAATTACTAAGAGTTCGTACTTTATAAGAACACTTACTATTGAAAATAACTCGCCAATCACGCTTAAGTTCACTCGCCAAAATCCAATAGAAATGGATATCAGCTGCTTTAAACAAGGATGTCTACCATAAAAACATTAACCGCAAAAGCCCTCACTTCCAGCGCCTTGTTATTAAGCCTAAGCGCTTGCGTCCTTGTATCGCCACCGACTAATGAAGACACCTTAACAGATGCCGATCTTATTCGAGCTGCTGAGCAAAAAGAATCAGCGCCAACCGAAGGTGCGCAGCAATGGGTTATTGGTTATCACCATGGTATTGCAGTCGTCAAATCATTCCAGTGCTCAGACCTCTGTCCGCAGAATACTTTGCGGGTGATTTATTATGACGTATCGACTGATGCCACTTGTGAGAGTATCGGCGGCGTGACCAAATCCATATTAATCCCAATCGCCATTACTGTAATGCCAAAAGAATACTGCTTTCCAAAGGTAATCGCTGATTACTGGAAAAGCTCTATCCTGCCAAATCATAGTGAATAACGACCTTCATTTACCTAACTGCTAAATAAACTACGCTTCAGTAGCAAAACCGTGCAAAATCAGTCTTGAATTGGATTATCGACTTCTTTATCTTTGATAGCTTATATAGGTAGTCCATACCTAACGACCTAATGTCTAACACTGACTGATAAAACTCCCATGACTCAACCGAAAAAAGCTTTTTACTATCGACCAAAGTCCAATCAACATAGCAGCCCAACCGTACGTTGGACGTTTTTGATACTGGGTTGGGTGTTTTTTGTATTGGGTATTATAGGTATTTTATTACCAGTGATGCCGACCGCGCCTTTTATCTTACTGGCGGCAGGTTGCTGGGCGCGTAGCTCACGACGCTTTCACTTTTGGCTGATTAATCACAAATACTTTGGTAAATATGTCCGTGATTGGGAAGATCGCCGCGCCGTACCGCTATATGCGAAGTGGTTAGCAACCATAATGATGACCATATCAACAACGATGTTATTTTTTAACATTCCTGCCGATATGATATGGGTTTCATGGCTGGTAGCCGTTGTCTGTACTAGCGTAGCGGTGTTTTTATTTCGTTTGCCCAATGCTTAAAATGATTGTGCTAAATGCCGAAAAACAGTGCAAATAAGGCTAAAAAACAGTCAATAGTTGCACTTAGTTACACGAAAGATGAGATAAGGCTTGCGATACTGAACTATCCTGCCTATAATACCCCCAAGCTTAAGAGCAGTTCTGCACCAAATCATTACCTCGTAGTATTAGTTATAATCCTTCGTTTTAATATTTATCGTTCAGTAGCTATTTGCAAGCGTTACCGGTCACTAGACCATTAATAAATTAAAAAGTAGGATTATATTATGTCAGATACTCAAAAAGGTACAGTTAAGTGGTTCAACGAAGCTAAAGGCTTTGGTTTTATCGCTCCAGAAACTGGCGCAGACGTTTTTGCTCATTACAGCGAAATCACTGGTTCAGGCTTCAAAACTTTAGCTGAAGGCCAAGAAGTTGAGTTCACTGTAACTCAAGGTCAAAAAGGTCCACAAGCTCATAACATCGTTGCTATCTAATTTGTCTTTATAGACAACTAGAGCAAGATGAATAAAAAACGAACCTTCGGGTTCGTTTTTTTTCGTCTATTGTTTATATTTATCGCCTATGACTTATGAGAAATGCTTTGATAATAAGACATTAAGCAAAGTCTTAGAACAAAAACGCCGACGATTATTGATAATCGTCGGCGTTTTTGGTTTTGGTGTTTAATCAGTAACTTTTTTAGAGTGAAGTAATTAAAGTGAAGCAATGCCGATATTAATCAGTCCGCCGCCAATGATGAGCCAAGCAAACATTATCGCCCCTAAGATAAGCGGCTTAACCCCCGCTTGTTTAATGGCGCTTAGATGCGTGGTTAAACCAAGCGCAAACATCGCCATGGTAAGCAATACATCATCAAGTATGACCATACTACGCTCAAAGCTTGCCGTCATCGGCACCCAAGTATGCAGTAACACCACTAATATAAAAATAAAGGCAAACCATGGCACTTTGACTTGTTGTACACGCTTCATCAATGACGGTTTTTCACCATTTTTGCTACTACCTGTGGTCAAAGCAAACGATAAAATCAGTAAAAAAGGCGCAAGCATCATCACCCGTATCATTTTAGTCACAACTGCCGTATTGCCAACCTCAGTGCTAACAGCATTACCTGCGACCACCACTTGCGCCACTTCATGAATGGTTGAACCCGTATAAATGCCGTATTGCTGGGCGTTTAACCAAGGTTGCAGCCAGCCAAGCTGATATAAAAACGGATAAAGAAGCATGGCAATCGTGCCAAAGACTACCACGGTAGCGATAGCGATAGTCACTTTATGGGCTTCCGCTTTGACCACTGGCTCTGCGGCAATCACCGCCGCCGCACCGCAGATACTGGCACCAGAACCAATCAATAACGTCGTTTGCTTATCGACTTTGAGCCATTTGGTGCCAAGCCAATAGGTAAGCAAAAACGTTGAGGTTAATACCAGTGCATCCGTCATAACGGCTGGCATACCGACACTAGCGACTTGTGTCAAGGTTAGCTTAAAGCCATAAAAAATAATGGCAAGACGTAATATTTGACCTTTAGCAAAGTTAACGCCAGCATCAAGTTGCTCGGAAAAATTTGGGTACAGTGTATTGCCCAATACCATGCCAAATAAGATTGCTAGCGTCAACGACGACAGACCGACAATACGCCCGTCCGACCACGTATCTAAGCTCATATTCAGCCACAAACAAAACAAGCTACCCATCAGCACGACGATCAGTCCCAAGAGATGGCGATTATGCGGGAAGTAGTTATGCATGGTTTGTGTCATTGCGTTCATATCGTACGCATCCTATTATTTATCAACTATAATCGAAATAAGCATAAGCTTATGAATAGACAGTATAAGTCATACCGATTTATAATAAAAACAGATTAATAAGATATAAACTATCGATTTTTTGGGTTAATAATCGGTTTTGAAACTTAGGTTTTTGAAAATTTACAGGGTGCATAGGATGTCAAAGCAATTATGAAAAAAACCATACAGATGCTGCCAAAGATTACCCTTAAACAGCTATCAGTGTTTGTCAGTATTTATCAAACGGGCAGTACCAGCCGTGCCAGTGAGGCGCTGCATTTATCGCAGTCAGCGGTCAGTAGCGCGCTGACAGAATTAGAAGCAAGGTTGCAGATGCCGCTATTTGAGCGCGTCGGGCGTAGGCTTAATCAGCATCCAAACGCCCATCCTATTTATATACAGGCGCAAGCCATCTTGGGGCAGGCTTTAACTCTAGAGCATTATCATAAACATCAAGCAGGGCAGATTCATATTGGTGCCAGTACCACTATCGGCAATTATGTGCTACCGCCGCTGCTTGCCAAGCTATATGCCGCGCTACCGGATGCTCATATCGATATGTATATTGCCAATACCCAAGAAGTGGTCAGCGAGGTTGAGCAATTGAGTATTGATATTGCTTTAGTAGAAGGTATGCCGCGCCCGACAGATATGAAAGTGATTGAGCAGCGTGCTTGGCGGACCGATACCTTGATGGTATTTGCTAAGCGTAAGAGTAAGTGGCTGACAGACATGACCTATAACGATAAAGAGAAATGTTATGAGCTGAGCGCGGAACAACTGGCAAGGCTGCCGCTGTTGGTAAGAGAGGCGGGCTCTGGTACACGGCAAATTATCGATGAGCAATTATTGCAATACTTGCCGCATGCCGAGATTGTGATGGCGATTCAGCAATCAGAAGCCATCAAACATATGGTGAGCGCCGATATCGGACTTGGCTGTTTATCACAGCATGTCATTGAAGCGGAGCTTACAGCAGGAAAATTGGTTCAAGTTAAGGTCGCGGGTATAGATTTGTCGCGTACGTGGTGGCTAGTCTGGCATAAAGCTCGTCACCAAAGCCCGATTTGGCAAAGCTTTATTGATATTTTGACAGAAGATTGATTTTTTTAGTAAATATAGAGGCGCGGGCGAAGATATTTATTATTTTAATTGATAATAAAAAAGCGCAATGTCAGACAATGCGCTTTTTTTAATGAGCTTTTTTAATAGTTGACAATAACTTGGGAACGACGTTAATTCTATTCTTAGAGTTATTTGTTAACAGGTTTATCCAGTCTCACGACTAAGCTGTCGCAAGGGACGTTTGGCAAGATATTATCTGCTGTCGCACCACTAAGCCAAGCGGCAATGCCATGACGTTCATGACGACCGATGACCAGCAAATCAACCTCATGCTTGTGGCAATAGTTAACGATACCTTCGCTGTTAGAGATGGCGGTGGTCACTTCAGAATTGACCGCATGTAAGTCGTTACGGTCCAAAAACTGTGCCAGTTTGGCGCGCGCTTCTTGGCAACGTTCATCATCAATTTCATCATATAAGCTTGAGGCAGGCACCAGCTCATAGCCGAAGCCAACCATAGTATCTTTAACGATATGTAATACCGATAGTTTGGCGTTAGGACGATTCTCGACGATACGTTTGGCCTTTTGGGCGACCACATCAGCGTCGGACATCAAGTCGGTGACCAATAAAATATGTTCGTAACTCATAGCGTCTTCCTCGTGTCAGATAGTATTTACTATAGCACTCCTACCGAGCGCTGTTAAGTAGGCTTTGTTAATTCCATACTATCTTTATGTGTTATCACTTTTATCCCTGTTCTGTCTTGACTTATCGAGCTCTTAGCCCCATCTAGTTTCGTTAGGCAAACTCTTTTTAGCTGCTAAATGCCATTCTATTTAAAGATTACCCAGACATTTTTTATAACGCTGCTATTGTTATGCAAACGAATTTCATAAATATAATCTCACCACTTTTGATTGCTTATCCTGACATACGTCACTAGTTATTGGCTAAATGAGCGATTGACTGGAAAACTCTCAGGATAGTCTATAAGGAAAATTATGACCGACACGTTATCTACTACTGATCTAACTTTGCATCCTGCCTTTGAGCTGATTGAGCATCGCCACATTGAGGCGCTATCGATGGATGTGCTGATCAGTCAGCATATTAAGACTGGGGCGATGCATTACCATTTGGCGCATCCGAGTGATGAAAATGCCTTTTTGGTCGGCTTTCGCACCCAGCCAATGGACTCAAAAGGTGAGGCACATATTCTAGAGCACGTGGCTTTATGTGGCTCTGAGAAATTCCCCGTACGTGATCCGTTTTTTTCGATGATTAAACGCTCATTAAATACTTTTATGAATGCGATGACTGCTGCCGATTGGACAGCCTATCCGTATGCGACGCAAAATAAAAACGACTACTTTAACTTACTTGCCGTTTATCTTGATGCGTCATTTTTCCCAAATATCCATCCGCTTGATTTTGCCCAAGAAGGCATTCGCGTAGAGTTAGACGAAAATGATAAGCCGCAGTTTAAGGGTATCGTCTTTAATGAGATGAAAGGCGCGATGAGCGGCGAGATTGACCAGTTATATCATACGGTTGCCCATCACTTGTTCCCAACGACGACCTATCATTATAATTCAGGCGGTGATCCTACTGATATTCCTGACTTGACCCATCATGAGCTGGTTGAATTTCATCAAAGCCATTATCATCCATCAAACAGTGTGATTATGAGCTTTGGTAATATTCCGGTCGCTGAGACGCAGGAGAAAATCCATGAAGATGCCTTAATTCAATTTGAAGCGGGTAAAAAACACGTCTCACGTCCAGAAAAGCGTCTGTCTGCACCGATTAGCGCCGTTGACACTTATACCGCTGACGAAGCCGGTCCTGACCAAACCCATCATGTGGTTGCGTGGTTATTGCCATCGATTACCGATCCAAAGCAACGTTTAGCCTTGCGTTTATTAGAAGGCGTGTTGGTTGAGCATGCTGGCTCGCCGCTGCGTGCGTATTTGGACAGCCATCCACTTGGTAAAGCACCAAGTCCGCTATTGGGACTCGACGACAGTCATTATGAAATGGTATTTTATACTGGATTACGTGGCTCTAATCCTGAGCATGCCGAAGCGGTAGAGCAGGGCATTATTGATTTGCTTAAAGAGGTTGCTAGCAAACCGATTGATGATGAAACCATTGAAACCATCCTGCATCAGATTGAGATAGATCAGCGCCATATCGGTGGCGATAGTATGCCGTATGGTCTAAATCTAATGTTAGAAGGCTTTAGTACTGCGATTCATGATGGCAACCCTATCGATGTCTGGGAAGTTGATGAGCATCTACAATGGCTACGTGAGCAAGTCGTCGACGCGCAGTGGTTACCAAATTTAATTAAGCAGCACTTGTTAGACAATCAGCACCGTGTCCGCGTCACAATGACGCCAGACAGCGAAAAAACAGCCCGTTTGGCAGCCGCTGAGCAAACCCGTCTTGATACCATTGCGATGGATTTGACCGCTGATGATAAAGCTATCTTAAAACAACAAGCGTTAGATTTGGCAGCGCGCCAAGCAGCGCCTGATGATTTAAGCTTATTACCGAAAGTTGGCTTAGAAGATGTACCAACGGATATCAGCTTTAAAGAAGGCAAGCAAAAACGAGTAAGTTTGAGTGGGCAAGACAGCATCTTATTTGAATATGAAGCAGGCACCAACGGCTTGTATTATTATCAAGTAATTGTGCCATTAACCGATGCGATTGGTGAGAATGTTGATAACAACAATGAGTTGCCCATTAATGAGGTGATTAATCATCCGTTATTGCCTATTTATTTAAGCTTACTGTCTGAGTTGGGTACGGATTCGCTAAGCGCTCATGAGATGCAAGCCAAGCAAGCGGCGCATTCATCAGGGGTGACGGCGCGTATAAGTCAGCGTACCAATATCGATGACAGCCAAGCGATTAGCAGTTACTTTGTGGTTGCCACGCGCGCGCTGAATCGTAAGCCTGAAGCAATTGATTTACTAAAAGAAGTCATGGAACACAGTGTCTTTAGTGAGCATGACCGTATCAAAGAAATCTTGCAGCAGCGCCAAGCAGGTTGGCAGTCAAACCTTGCCGGTTCTGGACATTCTTATGCGATGCAAACCGCCAGTCGCGGCATGAGTCGCCAAGCGCAGTTAGAATATGTGCGCAGCGGTCTGCCAGCATTGAACGCGCTAAAAGACTTCTTAACCCATGCCAGTACCGATGATGCACAGTGGGATAAATTAACAACCAGTTTGATGGATTTACATCAACGTTTAATCAGCTTGCCTAAGCATGCCGTTATTATCTGTGAAGCAGAGCAAACCGAACGCTTGAGTAATTTGATTGTTGATAGTTGGAAAGACAGCCAAGCACCGAAAATTGCTGAAAAAATAACAAACTCTGATGCGGGTATTGAAGATAGTATTCCAAGTGAGTTTGCCGAGTTGCAACTTGATGCAGCGTTAAATGGCGATAAAGACGCGGTCAAAGCACTAGAAAGTGGTGTGGCGCTCGACGTTGAAGACTTGGCTTGGTTAGTGCCGACCAACGTTTATCACAATGCTAGCGCATATACCGTGCCAGCGGCTGACCATCCTGATACAGCAGCTTTAATGGTATTAGCGCCTTATTTGCGTAATGGCTACTTGCATAGTGCTATTCGTGAGCGTGGCGGTGCTTATGGCGGCGGTGCGGGCTATGATGCCAACGCTTGCGCCTTTAAGTTCTTTAGCTACCGTGATCCGCAGTGCGCTGAGACCTTTGTGCACTTCGATTCCAGTATCGAATGGCTATTGAATGAGCCGCAAACGGATGAGCAATTAGAAGAAGCTATCTTAGGCATTATCTCAGGCATGGATAAGCCGGGTTCTCCAGCAGGGGAGGCGATTAAAGCGTGCTTTGCTAATTTGCATCATCGCGGCGTAGACTGGCAACGTAAAATGCGTGCTGCCATTTTAGCGGTGACGGTTGCTGATTTGCAGCGTGTTGCCAAGCAATATCTGCAAGGTCAAAAACACGTGCGTGCCGTATTAGCGCCCTATGATAAAGAAGCTGCGGTACAAGAGCTTGGCTTTAAAGTATGTAAAATTAGAAGCTAGTTTTTTTACTGATAGCAAAATAAGTAATAGCAAATCAGTATCTGTATAAAAAAACCGCCGCCTTCAATATTTATATTGAAAGCGGCGGTTTTTATTGTGGGTAGTATTTTTAAAAGCTGGATTAATAGCGCTTGATGGCTTGATCTTTGCCAATCAACTCTTGATGGATGGGGAAGTCTTCATGGTTATCATGTTGCTTACGGTCGGCAAAGTAGCTTTTTAACGTGCGGCGTACGGCTTCAAAGGCAAGCTTATCCCACGGAATATCTTCTTCGGTGAATAAAGCGCAATCAAGACTTTCAGAGCCAATACCATAAGCGCCATCTTTTAGCTCGGTGATATAAATGCTATAGATTTGCCCGATATCAGGAATATCGTATAAGCAGTATAGATGCGGGTTGGTAACGACTGCCTCCGCTTCTTCAAAGCTTTCTCGCGCAGCACCTTCTGCCATGGTTTCGCCATTTTCCATAAAGCCTGCGGGCAGCGTCCATAAGCCATATTGCGGCTCAATCGCACGGCGACATAGCAGTACTCTGTTTTTATGCACGACCAGCGAGCCACAAATCACTTTTGGATTTTCATAGTGAATATAATTGCAGTTTGGGCATACCAAACGCGGGATATTATCGGTGGTTGGTATTTTGCGTTCTGCTTCATGACCGCATTGTAGACAATAGCGCATATCAACTGCCTTATATAATAAAAAAGAGGAATAAGAAAAGGTTGTCATTATTTGAAGAATTATAATTCTTGTTTTATAAAATAATATGACTTTAGCCTATCAAGTTTTATTTGAAAATAGCCATTAAGCCTAAGATAACACAAATTTTCATCGCACTGGCAGTGATAATAAAAAGCACACATTTTTTCTAAGCTAATTGTAGCTAGCCTTACGTTTATGAAAGAAGGTGTTTTTATGCGTCGCTGTCGGGGCAGCGATTACCGCGCCAGTCCAGTCACAGAAAGTATATGCAGTCGTGTTCAGATTGCGCTAGGCTAGACTGACGTTAAATAATAAATGATGGCTCTACCTTTTACCTTAAAGGATAGCTTTACCAATAACGCGGGTAATGGCGACCGCGCCCGATATTGTTATAAATGAGAGCAACCACCACCAAGGCGAGCGCGCCGACCAGAGTAGGGGTAATTAAAAAATGCCATTTGACGCCGCCGAGCATGACGATTAATGGATTAGAGCCGGCAGGTGGGTGCGGTACGCGCAGCAATAGCATCAGCGCAATCGCCGTACCGACCGCCAGCGATAAGCTCCACCATTCGATACCAAACAAGGTCAAAAATGATAGACCAGTAAAAGTGGTGATAAGATGACCGCCGACGATGTTTCTAGGCTGCGCAAAGGGGCTCTCTGGATAAGCAAAAATAAGCAAACAGCTGGCACCAAATGAGCCTAAAATCATGGCGACATTTTGCCAACTGCCTAATAGCGCCAGTATAGCGGTTGCAAAAGTACCGCCAACCCAAGCAAGGGCGATGATGACTAATGGCAATCTTTGCGGGCAATCATCAATCTTGCCCTGCATCTTATTTAATGAAAAAATCTTATCCACGACTATTTCCTAAAAAAATGTGATTTTTAAAATGGTTACTTGGGTAGTCAGTATTTATCTTTAATGGCTATTTATATTTAACGGCATTGATGCTTCATACTGATAAAAATATAGGGCAATAATAATGTTACTCCTCCCGCAGTCTGCACGTTTTGATGAATTTTCAGTCGCTGTGCCCGAATTTATTCGTTATCCGACCATTCGAAAATTGGCAGAACGCGTGCAGCAAGAGACCTTAAATGCCGTCACCAGTCCGGCGTTGTACGACGGCTCTAACACTTCTCGTAGCGTCCGCATTTTAGACAGCTTATATCAGACACCGATTGCCGATGCCTCGGTATTGGTTGCCATTACCCACGAGCGCCATCCTAAATTGCTACTGACGCGCCGCGCCGCCCATATGAACAGTCATGCTGGCGAAGTCTCTTGCGTTGGCGGTAAGCATGACGCAGGCGATGGTAATAATGTCGTCACTGCCTTGCGTGAAGCCTGCGAAGAGACGGCGCTACCACCTGATAAAGTCCAGTTGCTTGGTCAATTACCCACTCAAACCTCCAAAAGCGGTATGAGTGTGCGTCCCATTGTGGCGCTGATTGCACCAGATTTATTGCTAGTGCCTGAGCTTGGCGAAATCTCACGTATCTTTTGGGCAGATTTTGAAACTTTACTGACTCAGCCTACCGTTGAGTATGCGGTAGAATATGCGATGCAAGATCAGACCGCGACCATCCTCACACCCAGCTGGCAGGTTGATGGTGAAACGGTTTGGGGTCTGACAGGACGCGTCATTGCCAGCTTGTTGGAAACGGGCTTTGATCGGCAGCTTGAGTGGTATTACCGCATCGAGAATACGCGTAATTAACCCGCATAAGGGTTGAGGTTATCGATTGAGGTATCTAAAGTAGAACCATTCTCTAACCAAAGCCAAGCGCGTCTTTTGCGGATTTATTATAGTTATTGTAGAGGCGGTTGATAATGGCTTAATATATTCTATTTACTACTAATAATATTCAACATATGCTTTTTAGTTATGAACTATAGATTTTAATAATAATATTCGTTATAGATTTACTTAATGTTGAGCGGTTTCTCTGCTTTTATTATTCTGTATTTATCGCACGTTATTTATAATAATCGTCATTTTTCTTCAGCCACCAGTTCATATTATCTTGGCGTTTGGCGCGGAAGGTTTCTAGTTTTTCAGCCACACTTTGATTGTGCTGGCGTGCCGTATCGAGCGCAAAAAGAATTGGTACTGAGGATAAAACACCAAAACGGATTTTTGATTTTGGCAAATCTAGCCCATCGCCGATATCATCACCTACCAAAGTACGGGTCACGCTGGCATTGACCATCTCAACGAAACGTCCACGGCGATTGTCCTCACCCATCAGTTGCCGCGGCAAATCGTGTAGCGCTTTGGCTAGCGGCTGACCCATTTTAAAATCAAGCTGCTGAATCGATAAATAGATATAGAGCCATTCCCAACAAGCGGCTTCATCTTTTGGTAAGCGCTCTAAATCAACGCCCATCCAGTAGCTAGCAAGATTCCATAAATGCAGGATACCTTCAGCTTCCTCAGTGCTGATGCGTGCGCCTAGTAGTCGTAACCCTCGCATAATCAATAATGAAAACTGCAAGTGGGTGGCAATCATATCGGTTTGATTAATCGGAATACCCCAGTAGTCTGTGTTCCAACTGCCATCTGGATTATGGTGTTGGTCGGCATTGGGTATGACGCCTTTAGCTGCATTGCCTTTACCTTTGAGCAAGTTTTGCCGCACAATAGTGTGAATTTGCCGCACCTTGATAGACTGCCGCCAGCCTTCTGAGCCAATCGCCAATACCTGCTCGATAGGTTGGCGATTATTACTTGTCTTCATATTCAATTGAGGATGTTCAGAGATAGCTAGGATATACGCATAAGTACGCATCAAACGCGGTAGGGCGTCATGCATTAATGCGCCCGTTTGAATGAGCGGCAGGGAGAGGGCGGGAATACTATAGCCTGCCATGAGCGCGACGTTACGCAATAGCCAAATCAGCATCAGTGGATAACGTCGATAAGCGACGGCACCGATTTGTGCAAGTTTTGGGTCAAACCAAGTAGGATGGCTGCTAAATTGCTCGGTTAAGGCGTTAAATGCAGGGTTATTTACGAGGTTAGCATCGAGGTTGCTGCTACTGCTATTGCTACTGCTACTGCTATTGCTACTGTCGCTGATGATAAGTTGCTGTAAAGGCTTGGCAAAACGAATGCCATCAGTGGCTAACGCATCTGCCACTGGATCACCGATATCGTAGCCAGCAACCATCTCGTTTAATAAATCTTGCGAGATGACAAAGTCTTTTGGCAATAAATAACGCTTAATGCGCTTTAAGACTTGCAAGTCACTATGGTCGTCAATCGCCGTCGTGCGCCCATGACGCTGATAAGAGGGATGCGCGTATTGAGGGTCAGGCACTTGACGGATGTTAGTATCTTGCCGAGTACTGGTAACATTTTTTTTAGCGTTTTTTTTAGCGATATCGATGGGATCCATATTTATTAGCTACTCTATATCGTCTGCTTTTATGAACTAATGGTAAGCGCATTGGGCGATGCTGCTTTAAGTAACTTAGTTGTATTGAGCAACTTCATTATAAAGTCGCTCAGTTAATGATTACGAATGATGGGTTAAATCCACCGAGGTATTATTGACATCGTTTTTCAAGGTCGCTTTAAGCATCAGATAACCGGCAATACCAGAAACGATTGAACCCATAATGATACCCAAACGCTCATCAAATAATGGCGTCGCGCCGCCAAAGGCCAGACCACCAATAAATAAGCTCATGGTAAAGCCAACGCCGCAAAGTAACGCTGCGCCGTAGATTTGCTTAAAGGTCATACCTTTTGGCATGGTAGAAATACCCAATTTGAAAATTAACCAGCACATTATCATCACACCCATTTGTTTGCCGATAAATAGTCCGGCAGCAATACCCAGTGGCACCGAATGAAACAGCTCGGCAAAGCCTGCGCCCTTGAGCGAGATACCGGCGTTGGCAAAGGCAAATAATGGCAGAATCCCGTAAGACACGGTGTTTTGCAAGTCGTGCTCAAGCTCTTCAAGTGGAGAGTGTTCAGGGTCAGTACGGTCAAATAATGGAATAAATAAAGCGAGTACTACCCCAGCTAACGTCGCGTGAATACCAGATTTGAGCACGGCAATCCACATAATGACCCCAATCAGTATGTAAGGAGTGATGCTGGTGACATTACGGCGATTGAGTAGATATAAGAATGGTAAACAAAGAGCAGCGACAGCGAGCGAGCCGAGCGATAAGTCACTGGTGTAAAATAAGGCGATGATTAAAATAGCGCCAATATCATCGAAAATAGCAATAGATACCAAAAATACCTTGAGCGAGTTTGGCACGCGATTGCCAAGTAGGCTTAAAATGCCAAGAGCAAAGGCAATATCGGTCGCCGCAGGAATCGCCCAACCTTTCCAAAATTCAGGCTCATTATAGTTAAAGAGCAAGTAGACGATAGCCGGCATAATCATACCGCCCAACGCCGCGCCAGCTGGTAAGATAATTTGTTTGACGTTGGAGAGCTCGCCGATGAGCACTTCACGCTTAAGCTCAAGACCAACTAAGAAAAAGAACACTGCCATCAGACCATCGTTGATCCAATGATGGGCGTCCTTTGCAATTGCAAAGCTGCCTATTTGAATGGCGACGGGCGCATGAATAAAGGATTCATACCAAGCATTCAGAGGAGTATTGGCAATAATCATTGCTGCGATGGCTGCCAGTGCTAAGACAATGCCACCTGACGCCTCGAGGTTAAAAAATGCTCTTATTTTTTGTATTGCCATATCATCCTCATTGACTAAATAAAACGTGCTAAATCATTCAAAAACTTCAAGTACCTGTTGTTATACCTTTTGATTCGGTCTGCTTCGATTCAATAGACCGTCATTAATATTGACATAGATTGATGTAACAAATAGGTGGCTCTAGTTTCTCACAATTTTATTCATATAAACAATTAAATACGTTAACGGTTTTATGCTGCGTCCGTGAAGACTCAACGAATATCAAAGGACAACCTGATAAGACAGCCGATATGACAAATCTAGCAGACTTTACTAGGTTTTTGGTTCTTTTTACGGTTTTATCTTTATAATGAGCGCTTTTACACAAATTTTAACGTCAAGTTTGCTTTTTTTTATATCCTAAATTTTCAAGGTTAGTGTCATGGACATATCGCTCTCTATCGAGATTATTTTAATGCTGACGGCTGTTGCCGCGCTAGCAGGTTTTATCGATGCTATCGCTGGCGGCGGTGGTTTATTGACCATTCCCGCCATGCTACTTGCCAATATTCCGCCCGTGCTAACCTTGGGGACCAATAAACTGCAGGCGGCATCAGGGGCGCTCGCAGCGTCCATTACGATGATTAAAAAAGGGGTGGTCAAACCAAAGAATATAAAAACGGGAATTATCGCGGCTTTTATCGGTTCTGTTGTTGGTACGATTGCCGTGCAGTTATCGCCGCCTGATTTATTGGAAAAGCTGATTCCATTTTTGATTGCAGCGATTGGTATTTATACTTTATTTGCGCCGAGATTGGGCGAAGTGGAGGCCGCACCGCGCATCTCAGAAGGTACATGGCAAAAAGTAGTGGCACCCTTGATTGGGTTTTATGATGGTTATATGGGACCGGGTACGGGGATGTTTTTTGCCTTAGGAAATGTGGCGCTGCGTGGTCGCCAAATCATTGAAGCGACGGGCGCGGCAAAGGTGCTGAATTTGTCCACCAATATTGGCTCGCTCATTTTCTTTATCTTGGGCGGTAATGTATTGTGGAAAGTGGGGTTGGCAATGATGGTCGGGCAGACGATAGGGGCGTATTTTGGCTCACATATGGTCGTTAAAGGCGGCAGCAAACTTATCCGTCCTATGATTGTGCTGGTTTGTCTAGCGATGCTAACCAAGTATGTATTGGGTTAATTAATTTTGCTATCAATATTAAAAATACCATTCACGATAGCAATAAAAAACCTCAGACCAATCGGCTGAGGTTTTTTTTGTTATAAATATTTTATAACTGGCTACTTTATACTACAGACACGCCGCGTTTAATTTAGCCACGTTTAATATCGTCGTACTCACTGCCCATAATGCCATCGCTAAAGACTTCAGAGAATTCGCGTTCGCTGTCTGCATCGATATGCCCATCAAACATCTCTTTTGCACCCGCATCAGGATCGTTGTAAATTGCCAAATCCATCTCACCTTCTGATTTTGCAACGATGACTGTAACAGCAGCATCGCCACCCACGTTCACTGCTGTACGTAACATATCAAGGATACGGTCAACCCCTAAAATCAGACCGATACCTTCAATGGGTAAACCGACTTGGGCAAATACCATGGATAGCATAATCAGACCTACGCCTGGAACACCTGCGGTGCCGATAGAGGCAAGTACTGACATCAAAATAACGGTCAGGTATCCTGTAATGCCTAATTGAATACCATACAGATTGGCGATAAAAATAGTCGCCGTACCTTGCATAATTGCTGTGCCGTCCATATTGATCGTTGCGCCAAATGGAATGGTAAAAGAAGCTACTGAATTACTAACACCCATACGCTTGGTGACTGTACGTAAGGTAATAGGAATCGTCGCATTTGAGCTTGAAGTACTAAAAGCAAAGATTTGCACTTCGCGCATTTTTGCCAAAAAGGTTTTAACCGATAGCCCTGAAGTCAACTTAAGTATCACCATCATCGTGACAAAAAAGTGAAAGAAGAGTGCACCAACCAATACCGCGACATACCCTAGCAGTGACCAAATAAGATCTAATCCCAGCTCAGCCATCGCTTTGGTTAATAGTGCAAAGACGCCATACGGTGCAAGATTCATAATGATGGTCACCATTTTTAAGATGACTTCATTAATAAGCTCCAAGCTTTGTACCAAACCTTTGGCAGGTTTCCCCACCATTAAAATACTAATACCGATTAACATCGCAAAAAAGATAATCGATAGCATATCGCCATTTGCCATCGCGCTGATGGGGTTAGAGGGGATAATATTAGAGAAAACGTCAATGAGCGGCGGTGCTGACTCGGCTTCGAATACCGCTTTGGTTTCGATTTGCATGCCTTTGCCAATACCAAATAGTGAACCAAGCCCGATAGCCGTAGTAATCGCTAGTGCTGTAGTCACCATATAGATAAAGAATGTTTTGCCACCAATACGTCCTAATAGACGAATATCACCGATACCGCAGACACCACAGATAAGCGAAATCAAGACCAGCGGTACAACCAGCATTTTGAGCGAGTTTACAAACAGCTTACCAACAATGGCAAAAAAACCATTGGTCACATAGTCGTTAACAAAGCTGCCTTCAGTGTTCAATCCCGAATAGTTTATAAATAAACCCAGTATGATACCCAGCACCATGGCAACAATAATCTTGCCCGTCAGTCCCATATTCTTCCACATAACTACGATCCTTGGTTGCCGTAACGCACAGTCATAAATACGATATCTTAAGCCGCATAGGTATCGTTTTTACACCTGTTTTTATTACGTCTAAAAGTTTTTACCTGTCATCGAGGTCAGGTTTTGGGGACAATATAAAAGAATTGTTGGAGGTACTGCAAGAAATATTTATGACTTGGAAAATGCGAGCGGATAAATTCACGGTGTTTCAGATTTATTTAGCATTAGAAACTTTTATATTCAATGGAATAAGATAAGCCGTTCTTACGTATATTTGCGCGTGATAGCTGCGTAATAAATTTTCTAAATCAAAAAGTGATAAATAAAAAAGCGAGACTATCCATTGGATAGTCTCGCTTAAGTTGAAAAACAAGGTTTATGAAAGCGCCAATTATGAGTCAGTTAAACCTTATCATTTTCGTCACGACGTAAACCATCCTTCCATTCAGGGTGACTATTTGCTTTTTCTACCTCACTGTCCGTTATGTCTGTCATTACCGTCACCTTTTTACCTAAACCATTCTCTGCTGTGGCACTATTTGGATCGGTCTTGTTAATGCTATGGTTGTGACCCATACGTTCGCTTAAATGCGATTCTGCATCACGGTGACGCGGGTCGAGTGCTTGTGCTTCAGGGTCTGATTCTGCAAAATCGGTTTGTGCCTGAACTTCTTTTACAGTGTCTTGCTCGCTGACCATTTTGACATCACCATCGCTTTCATAACCATGGTCAGGATTGGCATCACCGGTTGCTTCTTGATTATCATCTGCTGCAGGCTCAAGGTTATCAGTCATTGGTTCAGCTGTTTGCGCAGTATTATCAACTGCGATGCCGTTTCTTGCTTGTGCATCGTTTTTCAATTGCGCATAGTCAGTGAGCTTATAGACCGCATTTTCTAAACTATGCGGATTGTGACGTTCTTGTGCTTTAGAGAGATGCTTATCGAACACATCGGTCAACAATGAATCATAACGGATGGCGTTATATTGAATAAGGACTTCAGCCTCTTCTTCAGTAATATCACCGTTTTGGCTGGCGTAGACCACGTGATCTTCAAAGGTAAGACCTTCAAAGCTGTCTTTATGCTCAGCCTTTTTAAACTTCTGCCATAAAGGTTCAACGTCAAGCAGCGTTTGATAAGCATGCTCCATACGTCCCGTAACATCGTCGGGCTCAGTGTTGTAATACACCATGGTTTTAAGATAGTCGCGGAAGGGATTGGCTTCAAAGTCGCCCATAAAAGTATCGCCCAATTGGCGTTTTAGCTCATCGCTCACCGGCGCAAAAATACGACCACTTGGGAAAGTCACAAAGCTGACCACACTCGCCGCCATGCGATTTGGGAAGTTGGCAAATAAAGATAAAAAGGCTTCTTGAATGGTATAAAGGCTATTTTTTAGTGCCACTTCTGCATGCAAGCGTTCGGCTTTTGACTTAGAGCCATACTGATAAAATTGCAAAATTGCTGTACAGATAAATAGATGCGCGTGAATATCTGCTAAGCGCCCAGACAGCATCTCTTTACGTTTTAAATCGCCTGCTAATAAGCCTAAGGACATATCGGCGGTTAGGGCAAAGCCTGCGCTCAAACGGTTGATGTCTTTATAATAAGGACGGGTAAAGCTATCGGCAAAGCTTGGCGCATGGCTGCTACCACCGACGTAACCTGCGATAAAGGCTTTGGCACCGCGATTAAAGGTATAGCCCAAGTGTTTAAAGAATAAATTATCAAATTGCTTGAGCGCGCCTTCTTTATCATCACTTTGTAGCAGTTGCAGCTCATCGAATAGATAAGGGTGACAACGCATGGCCCCTTGACCAAAAATCATTAACGAGCGCGTTAAGATGTTGGCGCCTTCAACGGTGATAGAGACAGGAATCGCTTGATAAGGAATCGCTAAAAAGTTACGCGGTCCCATTTGCACCGCACGACCACCGACCACATCCATGCCATCATTAATGACTGAACGCATAGTCTCAGTGGCATAGTATTTTGCCATTGCCGTCATCACCGATGGCGTCCCGCCTTGGTTTAAGCCACAGGTGACCAAATGACGAAAGGCCTCGAGCATATAAGTATTACTGGCCATGCGGCTAGTGGCATCTTGTACACCTTCAAATTTGCCGACAGAGATTTTGAATTGCTCACGTACTTTTGCAAAGGCACCAACGGTCAAATAGGTGACTTCACTGGCAGACGTTGATAGCGCTGGCAAGGAGATACCGCGGCCAACGCCCAAACACTCCATTAGCATACGCCAACCGCGACCGGCGTTTTCAACGCCACCGATAATATAATCTAGCGGGATAAAAACGTCTTTACCATCGACTGTACCATTCATAAATGGCGAGCCGATTGGATTATGACGCGGACCGGTAACTACACCTTCATGGCTAGCAGGAACGAGCGCACAGGTAATACCGTAGTCGGTCTTTTTAGGGTCGCCAAGAAACCCTTCTGGGTCATGCATCTTAAAGGCTAAACCAACGACGGTTGCGATAGGGGCTAGAGTAATCCAGCGCTTAGAGAAGTTCATACGCAGGCCGAGAACTTGCTCGCCTTCATGCATGCCATAGCAAACCACACCCGTATCAGGAATCGCGCCGGCATCGGAGCCCGCTTCAGGACCCGTCAAACCAAAGCAAGGAACTTCTTCACCTTTAGCTAAACCTGGTAGCCAGCGTTGTTTTTGTTCATCGGTGCCGTAATGCATCAAAAGCTCACCGGGGCCGAGCGAGTTCGGCACCATGCAAGTAACGGCAGCGGTTGGTGAGCGCGAAGCAATTTTACTCATCACCCGACTTTGAGCATACGAGCTAAATTCTAATCCGCCATATTCTTTCGGAATGATTAAACCCAAAAAGCCATTGGCTTTAATAAAGCGCCACGCCTCTGGTGACAGCTCTTTATCTTCATGATGGATTTGCCATTCATCAAGCATGGCACATAACACTTCTACTTCATTATCAATAAAGTTTTGCTCTTCTTCTGACAATTCAGGGTAAGGATATTTGGCAAAGGTATCCCAATCTGGCGCGCCCATAAACAGCTCTTTTTCCCACCAGCTGGTACCCGCATCGAGCGCTTCACGTTCGGTATCACTCATGCTTGGCATGGCACCGCCCAAGGCTTTATAAACAGGCTTAGTAATCAATGACTGGCGCAGCGGAGTAAATAACAATACTAAGCATAAGAGCGCGATTGGTATACCTAAGATAAGTGACCATGGACTGATAAAGGCGGTGACGAGGACGGTAACAAGAGCCACGACACTGCCAGTGACACGCGATAAGGATAATAAAAAGATGGCCAAGACCACGGCTAACTGAATGATTATTGCCAAAATAAATAAGCCAATGCCCATGACTGTCTCCTTTATAACGCTGAATGTACAAGCGTAAAATTTAAATGAATAAAAAATGATGGAATAACTCTAATTGTTGTTTTATTTTTCCATCAGGTGTGTTGTGCTTTATTTATAACAGTTTATTAAAATTAATAAGGGCAAACCTACTATTAAATAAATCTATCAATAGTAGATTTGCCAATAACTAGTAAGTATACCGATAACTGTCACAGCAAAAATAAAGTTAACTACTAATATGAAACAGTTGTTTATAAGTATCAAGAGCCAAAATGCTACGCTGTGTCGATAATATGTATCAAGCTTTGTTGATATAACCAGCTGTTATTGAGCTTTAGCCAAAAGGTGGTAGGCAGCTTTCAGCATAAGAGAGGGTTTCATTGCGTCCGACAATAATGTGGTCAACCAATGACAAATCTATTAAGTCGCAGGCCTTTTTTAGCTCGTAGGTTAATAAGTTGTCTGCCGTTGAAGGGGTCGCATCTGTATGGGGGTGGTTATGGGCGACGATAAGCTGACTGGCAGCGTGGCTCAATGCATGACGCAAGACGTGTTTAATACAAACCGAGCAAGAAGAAATGCCGCCAGTAAACAATATCTCAAAATTGATTAGATTTAACGCATTGTCCAAACACAGTACGGCAAAGACTTCACGGTGCTCACCGCGCAGCTGGGTACTAATATAGTCTTTGACCATTTGCGAGCGCCCAAGGGCGTGACCAGTTTTAAGCTGACTGTCTAAGTAGCGCGTACCCATCTCAAGCGATGCCAGTATTTGCGCATATTTGGCGGGACCAATACCGTGACAAGCAAGCACCGTCTCCTGCGGCGCGGCCAACAGCTCTGCTAGGCTACCAAACTTGTCGATTAAATGGCGCGCCAACTCTATTGCCGATTGTGACTGGGTGCCCGTCCGCAGGAATATCGCTAATATCTCAGCATCAGATAGATGAGCTGCGCCAAACTTCAGCAGCTTTTCACGCGGTCTATCATCTTCATGCCAGTCTTTGATTGCCATTGTCACTCCTTGATAAGGGATAGCTGCCAGATAAGTGAGATAAATCCACAAAACTTCCCCTAACTTATCGCATAATTGTTACTATAAGCGCAATTTTTATCTTCCATTTTTTTACTGATGCCATGCTTATGTCAAATATTGTGCTTGCTATCACCGGCGGTATTGCCGC
Organism: Psychrobacter immobilis; assembly: GCF_904846175.1. Lineage (GTDB taxonomy): Bacteria > Pseudomonadota > Gammaproteobacteria > Pseudomonadales > Moraxellaceae > Psychrobacter > Psychrobacter immobilis_E. The sequence continues at coordinate 88,446 of NZ_CAJGZM010000003.1, forward strand.
TTATAAATCTGCCATATTCGCTCGCTTATTAATCAAGGCGGGCTTTGATGTGCGCGTCATTATGACCACAGGCGCCCAAGCTTTTATCACGCCACTTACCTTGCAAGCTTTGACTGGCAATGAGGTGCATGTCTCATTGTTAGATGAGCAAGCAGAAGCGGGAATGGGGCATATCGAGCTTGCCAAATGGGCGGACTTGATTGTGATTGCACCTGCCTCAGCCAATACTCTGGCACGGCTTGCGATGGGTATGGCAGATGATTTATTGACCACTGTCTGCTTGGCAACGACTGCTCCCGTTATCATTGCGCCAGCGATGAATCAGCAAATGTGGGCGCATCCAGCGGTGAATCTAAATGTGCAGACCTTGCGTGATATGAACTATCAAATTATCCAACCAGCCAGCGGCGAGCAGGCGTGCGGTGATGTCGGCGCAGGGCGCTTGCCTGAGCCTGAAGAGTTGTTAGCTGAAGTGCTGCTATTTAATGCTATGCAAACCACGCCGCAATTATTGGCAGGTAAACGCGTGGTCATTACCGCAGGACCAACCGTAGAAGGTATCGATCCCGTACGCTATTTGTCCAATCACTCTACTGGCAAAATGGGCTTTGCTTTAGCACGTGCTTGTGTTGCCGCTGGTGCAGAGGTTATTTTGATTGCTGGTGGCAAAGTTGCCCTGCCAACACCGCTCAATGTCACGCGCATAGATGTCCTGTCAGCTAAAGACATGCTGATAGCAGCGCAACAATGTGTCGATGGTACGCATAGTGCGCTACAGTATTTGCCTGAAGAGGATGATGAGCATTCTCACGATCATATGCACGACCATGCTCATCAGCATGGTGATTGTGATTGCGGTGAAGAGCATCAACATGAACATGCTGAGATTATCAATGATGGCAGCGTAAAGGTTGCTGATATCTTCATTGCCACCGCAGCGGTCGCTGATTATCGTACTGAAGAAGCGGCACCGCAAAAAATCAAAAAGACCCAAGATGCTATGACTCTGAGCTTGGTTAAAAACCCTGATATTTTAGCGACGATTTCACTTGCCCATCCAGAGCTGTTTGTCGTTGGTTTTGCGGCAGAAACGCAAGATGTCGAGCACTATGCACGTGGCAAACTGCTATCTAAAGATTTAGATTTAATCGCTTGTAATGATGTCTCACGCGCAGATATTGGTTTTGCCAGTGATGATAATGCCATGCAAGTATTTTTCTCAGAGCATTATGAGCACGATAGCATAATTCTTGAGAAGGCGAGCAAAGATGAGATTGCCGAGCAGTTGGCGACTATTATTGGTGAGACCATTTGGCAACGTCATAATGCATAAGATACGTCCTAGTTATAATTTTGCCAGTATAACTATTAGAGAATAAAGTCTGATGGCAAATATGATGGATGACGATAGCACCCAGACATTATTACTGTTTGCAATTTTTGCGCTAGCATCATTGCTTCACGGCATTAGCGGACTGGGTGTAACGTTAGTAACCACTACCGCGCTTGCCAGCATCTATCCTTTACCGCACGCTATTGTCTTGGTGATTTTCCCCTCATTATTACTCAATGCCATGACTTGGTTGACGGGTGGCGGGCGTACAGTCTGGCAAAATTTTATTTATTACGGCAGGCGCTATTGGCTATTGGCGTTAACCAGTTTGCTCGGTAGTATGCTTGGTGCAAAGCTACTGCTATGGATCGATAGTGCTTATATCTTGTTGGTATTGGCAGCAGTTATTGGTTTTTATGTCGTCAGTAGCTTGCTCGGTAAGCAAGTTCGTCTGCCTAATACCAAGCCTGTACTGATTATCGTTGGACTTAGTGCTGGTATTATTGGCGGTGCGACCAATGCCATGTCGACCATATTAATGATGTATCTGTTGTCCGCAAGTGATGATAAAAACACCATCGCTAAAGTCGGCAATATGTGTTATTTCTTGGGGAAGGTTGCGCAAATTATTGTCTTGCGTGAACCTATCATGGCACTCAGTAGTGGTGAGTGGCTGCTGATTACTCTACTGAGTGTATTGTCTGTCGCTGCGCTGATAGTTGGTATTCGCTTGCGTCGCTATTTACCACAGGCACGCTTTCGTCAGCTTATCTTATTGATTCTCACCGTGCTAGGTATTCGTGTCGGCTGGCAGGGAATAACGACATTGCTATAAACTGAGCAATTAAATAAATTTACCGATTGAATAAATTTAGCGATTGAATAAATTTAAAAGTATGGTAGCAACGATACTGATTATTATCATGGTTACGACTGGAAAGTAAACTCGCGTATTGCCTGAGGTTTGTTTAATATCGCCTGGCATATTACCTATCCACGAAAACGCATTTGGAAACAGCAGCCAAATAACGCCGATAATAACCAGCAAAATTCCTATAACTATCAATATTTTTGCCATCTACCACCTCACTAACCTTGTTATGTTATTTTTTCTTATCTTTCATTTAGCTACACGCTACTCATTCAATTCTGCAAAAAACAGCTGCTGTGCCAAGCGAAAAGTATTACAGTGCGCTTCGACCACATCTTCGATATCTTCTGAATAGCCGCCGCCCATGACGATAGCGACGGGAATATTTGCCGCTTTAGCTTGGTGTAAGACATACTCATCACGCGCCTTACAACCCTCTATCGTCAGACTAAGTTTGCCCAATTTATCGGTTGCTAACACATCGACTGCAGATTGGTAAAATATCATATCTGGCGCAAATTCATTGATTAAACGCGGCAGCGTATCCTCTAGTATCTGTAAATATTCCACATCACCTGTATCATTATCTAGCTCGATGTCTAAGTCTGATACTTGTTTGCGAAATGGATAGTTTTTTGCGCCATGCATACTAAAGACGAAAACGCGCGGTTCATCCGCCATAATGCTGGCATTACCATTGCCTTGATGAACGTCTAAATCCACTATCAATATTCTTTGCGCCTGTCCGCGATTTAACAATAAATTGCTGGCGATACAAACATCATTAAAGACGCAAAAGCCTTCACCATGATCGGCAAAAGCATGATGAGTGCCACCCGCGACATTCATTGCCACACCATATTGCTGCGCGTATAACGCACATTCATAAGTGGCATGGGCAATATAACGACCACGCTCTACCAGCTCTGGCGTCATCTCAAAGCCAATGGCGCGCGCTTCTTTACGTGGTAAGGTCTGGGTTTTAAGCTGCTGCCAATAGTCCGCTGTATGGGTGGTTAAAATTTCATCTTCGCTTAAGCGCGCAGGGGCAAAAAAATTACCGCTATTGATGGTACCTTCCGCTAGTAAGCGCTCAGGAATCATGGTGTATTTTTGCATGGGAAAGCGGTGTTTTTCAGGTACGGAATAATGAAAAATATCAGAATAAGCAATTTTTAGCATAGTATTAACGTATGTCTTTTAAAAAGTGATTTAGGGATAAAAGGATAGAGAGGTTTAAGTATTTTGAAAGTAGGGTATTGATGAGAAAATGTAAGAGCGACAAATATCTAGCTTGCGCAATGGATTACTGAACAAACTGCGTTGGTAAGAAAAAGGTTCGAGCATCCTCTTGCTGATGTAGCGTCATCAGTAAGTCTGGCAATTCTACAGCAGGATTTTGATTGTTGACCAAGTCACTAAATATCTCGTAAGCGACCGTGGTCATCGCGATGACACTTTGTAATAAATGCTCAATGGTGTTTTCATCGATACCGACTGCTTCGATATCGATGGCGTTTTTGTAGCGTATCTCGCCATCATTGATGTCCATTTCAAGATTGCCAATCAGCATGTCGTAATTGATTTGGGTAATCAATAGCATGGCGGCGCTTTGATGGCTTTCGGGTATTAAGAACGGCAAAATACCATAGACTGCCAGTAGGTTGTTGTGTTCTTGCACGCGAAATAGGTAGCCGCAGTCGAGCTTTTTATTGCGCATTCTTAAAGACAAATAGTGTGATTGCTGGCTGTCATTATTGTTATTGTCGCTGTCACTGCTTTTTGGTCGATAATGGTTATAATGCCATTGTTGCTCGTCGAAATACTGCTTAAGATAATTGATAATGGGGGTGTCATTCAGCTCATTTTGTTTCGCCATATTGTCAATGTCATTGTCAAAATAATCGTCAGTATCAGCGCTGCTATCTAACCGACTATCAAGATTGCTACTAAGGCTGCTATAAATGACGTCATCGAAACGGTTATCAAAGCTGTGGTTGACGTTATGATTTAAACTATGATTTAAGTCAGGGTTAGAGCCGCTAACATGCGTATCATCGTGGTTATTATCCTTATTCTTTTTAGTATCTTTAGGATAGTTTTCTACACTATCACTCTCATTTTCTGAAGGATGAGGGTTGTTTTTATCCTGTTTTGTTAGATTTAAATCTGAACCCAAATCCAAATCTAAAGCTAAGTCGTTAGCTATCTTCGTATCATCAATAGCAGCCTGTTCAGCTGATACATTAAGCAGCTGTTTTATTCTTTGCCATAAGCTGAGTTTATAAGATTGGCTCATAGATAGTAGGCTAGCTAATAAAGGGTGGAAGTTTAAACACTAAATAATAAACCGTACGCTAAAAAAATTAATCTGTGCTAAATACCAATCCTGTTTTGATACTCGGCTGGGCATAAAACGCTTGCAGCATCTCTGTTATATGCGCCGTAACCCATGAGCTTTCAAGGGCGTCAGTGACGACAGGTAGCAGGGCAGTACTCAATTTCGTCATTGCCTGCTCATCGATGTTTAAACTTGCCGCGATATTGGCCATGCTGTCGGCCTGATGGTTGGTATACCAAGTATCGACACCGGCTGCCACAAGGCTATGCAAATAAGGTGATAGGCGCAGACGGTTATAGCTTTGTTGGATGCTGTTTTCAATATGCTCAATACTGCTATCGTTAGGCTCATCACGTAAATAGGTTTGGATTTCGCTAATCGGCTTATCTTTGATACGCCCCCAACCCGTTACCAATAAGCGTGCAACCTCTTCATTGGATAAATGCGCTTGGGCATTGGCTTCTGCTCGGCGCGCCAAATCTTTAATATTACGATGCAGGTAGGTCTGCAACTTTTCATCAAGATTGCGATTGGTTGCTTTTTCAAACGAGCTACGTCCAAGTTTCATCAGTTTGCCAGCAGCACCGGCTTTATCTAGCGTGGTTTCCATAAAATCATTGATAGCGTGATACAGCGTTTGCGTCAATAAATCAGCAAAGGTTTCATTGCCGACCAGTGTATGAACCAAGATATTACGCTGCTCTTCATGACTACCGACGTAGCTGGCTAGAATCTCAACTTGGGTGTCATCGACCAATTCTGATAAAGGCACATTATCATTAACGGGATGATAAATAATAGTATGCAAAATATCGCGAATATCGCTGCGAACTACTTTGCTTAGCGGCTGTTTAAGAAACCAGTCATTAATAAGATGCTGCAAATCATCGCTACTGATATATTTACTCAGTGGCTGCTCACCAAACCACTGCCAAGCTTGCATTGATAGCGGCTCTGCTTGTGAGCGCAACCATTGCTGCATAAAGGCAACTTGCGCCTCGATTAAGCTGTTTAGAGTTAGCATGGGCGTGTCTGATTTTTGAGCTGAGTTTTGAATATCTTTTGAAGTCTGCATAGGTTTTGAGGTCATAGTAATCGACAATTTGTTATACTGTGTGGTTGTGGTAAGCATAAAGTATTATGCCACGAACATCAGCTGTGTTTGTGATGAATATTGCTTGCTGCTTAATAAATAATGAGAGGTTTGGATGACGGCTCTGAATACCGCTTTACTTGCGCTTGATGAGCTGACGGTTCAGCGCGGTGAAATCCCTTTATGTGAAGGCGTGACGCTCAATCTGGCTGCTGGTAGCATTTGTCACTTAATCGGCGCCAATGGTACGGGTAAGACGACGCTACTGATGCAATTAGCTGGGTTATTGCCAGTGCTGAGCGGTGAGGTTATTTATCAAGGAATAGCAAGCTTACCTGTGCAGCCTTTATACGTGTCGCACCAGTTAGGTATTCATCCAAACCTGACCGTCGCCCAAAATCTCACCTTTTTGCTCAATTTATATGGCATTAGCCCAAGTATGGCTGATGTTGATGACGCTCTCACGTGGGTAGGATTGCAGGGTTTTGAGACCATTAGCTCAAGCCATTTGTCTGCAGGGCAAACGCGCCGTATTACCCTTGCGCGCTTGTATTTATTAACGCCTGAAGTTACCCCTTTATGGTTGCTTGACGAGCCATTTACCGCGCTTGATGTCGATATGGTCGCGCGCATGGAAGACAGATTGCGAGAATTTACTATGGCTGGCGGTGCGATATTAATGACCAGTCATCAGGCCGTCGGCGTCGCCAATCAAGTGCTAGATTTATCCGATTATATGGTGTAAATATGCTTAATATAAGTGCCATAAGCATCAATCTAACTGCAACAAGCGTCAATATAAGTGCGACAAGCATTAGTGGAAGAGCGAATAGATGATAGATCCAGACAGTTCAGTACAAACCGTGAATACAGGCTCAAATGCTATCACTTCAAATGCTAGTGCAGCTGCTGTGCGCGGTATCAGCTTTATGCAGCTTTGGCGGCGCGAATGGCAGGTCAAGCAGCAAGGAGCGGTACAGTGGTTATATCCTCTAGTACTGTTTTTAGTGATTATTACCTTGTTTCCGCTAGCCGTTGGTAGTGAGCCTGCTTTATTGCAGCGTCTTGGGGTGTCCGCAGTTTGGATTGCAGCTCTGTTGTCGCTGGTAATGGGCGTTGATGGTTTGTTTAAGCCTGCCCTTGATAATGGTACGCTGGCGCAATTGGTCGTCGCTAAAGCGTCGCTGCCATTATGGGTACTGATTCGTTTGGTTATTCACTGGATTTTTAGTAGTGGTATCGTGGCGGCATTAAGTTTGCTCGCCGTGCCTCTATTTCAGCTTAGTTGGTTTGAGGCGTGGATATTGATGGCATCTATTATCACTGGCAGTCCGATGCTGCTCATGCTGTCAGCAGTCGCCAGTAGTCTGACGTTATCACTAAAAAATGGTGCGGTGCTGGTACCTCTGATTGCTTTACCGATGCAGTTGCCCGTATTGATCTTTGCCACTGGTGCGGTTGATTTATTTGCCACCGGTCTTAATGGATTACCTATTTTAGCGTTGTTGCTGGCAGGTAGTATTATTTCAGTTTTAGTGATGCCGTGGGTCATTGCCCTGACGCTAAAAATGTCTTGGCTTAATTAAAAGCCCATGTTGGCATGTCATTCTTTTTCTTATTAAAACCCTTTATATTAACAGCATGGTGAAAACTGGCAACTTTGCTATAATAGTCTATTAAACATACAGTCACGTGTAGATTCTATCCAGCGTTTAACGCCAGCAGGTTAGCGGGTAGTCGTATGAATCATGTGTTTTACTCGATAACCACCAGCTGCGCAATAGGTTTATTCCCATGCCCAACCTGAATAATGTCTCATCTCCTAGCCTATGGCAACGTATCTGGCAAGTTTTCTTGACCACAGTGGGTACCAAGGAGTTCTTTCGTATCTTTTCGCCTTGGGTCAAGTGGTTAGCGATATTAGCCGGTCTCTGTCTGCTCATCGGTAGCGTTTGGGGCTTGGCATTTGCGCCGCCTGATTATCTGCAAGGTAATAGCTATCGCATTATCTTTATCCATGTACCGGCAGCCAGCCTTGCTATCTCCATTTATTTTGCTTTAGCGGTGCTCGGAGTAATTTATTTAGTCTGGAAAATTAAGACCGCTAGCCTCGTGGCGCAAGCGTTAGCTCCGATGGGGTTTTTGCTTTGTGTGATTAGTTTACTGACCGGTTCTATTTGGGCAAAACCGACATGGGGTACGTATTGGGTTTGGGATGCGCGGCTGACTTCGATGCTGATTTTGGCGTTTTTATATGCGGGCGTGATGGCATTGTTTGCCGCCTTTGAACATACGGCCAATCGTGGCAAGGCGGCGGCTATTTTGTCTATTGTTGGCGCTGTCAACTTGCCCATTATCAAGTACTCAGTACAGTGGTGGAATACCTTGCACCAAGGCTCGACCTTTACGCTGACTGCGGCACCAAAAATGTCGGCGGATATGTGGATGCCCTTACTATTGATGATTGTTGGCAGCTATTTATTGGTGGCGACGTTGGCCATTTATCGTACCAATACCCTGATTTTATATCGCGACCAAGGTAAAGCGTGGGTAAAAGAATACGTTCGTGCGCAAAACAAATAACCGCATAACAAGATAACAATACAGCCATGAGCAAAGCAAATAACGGCTAGGAAAATATAATGCAGCCTTACTTTTATAGCGTCTCTGAGTTTATCGCCATGGGTGAGCATGGTGTGTTTGTCTGGTCATGCTGGGCAATTACGGTCGGCATGATGCTGATTTTTATTATTTATATTCGCCGTGAACGGCAAGCGCTTATCAAGCAGCTAGCAATTCAGCAAGCGCGTCAAGCACAGCGTGCTGCTAAGACTCCAAATCCTGCGACCAAACAATCCTCTTAAAAAATCCTTTTTAATATCAAAATTTTAGCTTTTAAAATAATAACGGCTTACTTGCAAATATATGACCTCATCAGTTGCTAGGGGGCTTATTGATTTGGGCAAAAAATGCTACCATATAGGTATTAGAAAAGTACGGTTGGACGGGCTTGTTATCAAGTCAGTCTAATAAGCATTTCTTTAATATTTTCTGTTTTGCAGACGCGCAGTTTGTAAAACAGCGACTCATCAATGAGGTAGTAGTATGAACGCAGTTCGTCGCAAAAAACTGATGTGGGTTATGTTTACGCTTGCAGGGGCGGCGATTGCCGTGGTGTTGGTGATTTATGCCATTGGGCAACAGACCGATTACTACTTTGACGCTACTGCCATTGCGAAGGGTGAAGCTCCGCAAGACAAGCGTATCCGTGCTGGCGGTATGGTAGTTGCTGGTAGTGTCCAACGTGCGCCAAATGACCCGCTAAGTATTGAATTTGCTATTACCGACTTTCAATCCACAGTACCAGTTACTTATCAAGGTATCTTGCCAGATTTGTTCGCTGAAAACTCAGGTGTGGTTGCAACCGGCAAAATGCAAGGCGATACCTTTGTCGCAGGTGAAGTATTGGCCAAGCATGATGAAAATTATATGCCACCAGAAGTTGCCAAATCGATGAAAGAAAATAATCGTAGCAGCGCGGTCCCTTCTTCTGAGCAATATAACCCCGCTGAAAAAGTTCATAAGACCAATACCTTGCAGCAGTAATAGCGCGAGCAATAATAATTATCAATAGTTATCGTAAAAAGCGTCAAATACAAAAAAGCCAGTGACTTTTATCACTGGCTTTTTTGTTGCTAGTATTTAAATAAGTATGATTTATTAATCATCCCACTCTGGTGAATAATCCGGATGCTTAATTTTACGCCCGTCACTACGCGCTAAGCTGCCAATTTTCTCAAGTTCATCCGCACTGAGCGTTACCTTGACAGCATCTAAGTTGCCTTGTAAGTGCTCAGGATTAGAGGTTTTTGGAATCGCAATACGCTGCTTATCAGATAAAATCCACGCCAGCGATACTTGCGCTGGAGTAATCCCGTGATTATCAGCGATTTCCTTAATCACTTCATTATCAAACACATCACCGCGGGCAAGTGGCGAGTAAGCTTCTAATAAAATATGGTGATTATTTAAAAAAGTCTGCAACGTTTTTTGCTTAATAAAAGGGTGAAACTCCACCTGATTGACCGCAATAGGCATATCAGCATAGCGTTTGGCTTCGATGATATTGGCGATGTTAAAGTTAGACACCCCGATATTGCGAGTCAGCCCTTGTTTTTGTAACTCGCAAAGCGCCGGAATAGTTTCAGATAAAGGCACACGATCATCGGGCCAATGTAGCAGCAGTAAGTCAACGTAATCGGTATCTAAGTTTGCTAACGAACGCTTGGTAGCCGCTATGAGTTTCTCTGGCTCAAACTTCATGTCATCAGGAAATATTTTTGTCGTTAAAAAGAACTTATCACGAGCGATGCCTGATTGCTTAATGCCTTTTCCCACCTCTTTTTCATTATCATAAGCTTGGGCAGTATCAATATGCTCGTAACCCATTTTTAATCCTTGGCTGACGACATCGATACAGTCTTGACCGGTTGATTGCCACGTACCCAGTCCTAGTACCGGAATGTTTGCTTGTCCAGCGCTGCGAATATTATAAGTTTTAGCACGCATATTATTATCCTTGTTGTTTTTGTGATTTATTAATAGCTCTTGTATTTATTAATAGAGAATTCAAGCAGAAATATGATGTTCTCATTCTCTATTAAGCTTAGCCACTATAAAAAGAAAGTACGTTGATTGAAAGAGCAGGTGACGCTTTCCTACAAACCACAAACAGGCTGTAACGTCATTTAATAGTTATTAAAGCCGCTAATAGGTCATTCGAGTGTGTTGCCAAAAATAGGCATTGCTGAAATTACAAAACCTTACTATAGTAAGGGGTATATCTAAAAGCGGCGTAATGCTAGAGTATAACCAAACAAATGACAAATTTATTTATCCATAAAAATTTATCTATTTACAGATATATAGATTCTTATTGATAGAGCTACCAATAAAGCAATGGTTAACAAGGTAACGATTAAGAACATAACGATGAACAAAGTTAAGTTGCACAATCTTCTAGCAACTTCATTCAATTAGGAGAGGATGTGTCCAATCTTTCAAAGGCAAGTACTGTACAAAACAGTCATTTAAAGAACGGTGCAGACAGTCAACATCAAAACCCTATTTCGTGGTTTATCTTTGGTTTGATGGCAAGCGTAACCTTTATTGGTATTCTCTCAGAGCTGATGCCATCTGGTATTTTGCCGCAAATGACCGCTGGCTTAGGTATTGAGCAGACTCAGGTAGGGTTTTTGGTCGGTATATACGCGCTGGCATCAGCGATTTTTGCCATTCCGCTTATTAGTATGACGTTGTGGGTCAATCGAAAAATTCTTTTGATGGTTCTGTTGGCAGGCTTTGCCATTTCTAATATCGTCGTCGGTCTTACCTCATCTTATGCGCTTATCGTCACCATGCGTATCATTGGCGGTATTTGTGCAGGGATTATGTGGCCAATGATTGCCGCCTATGGGACGGCATTGGTGCCAGAAAACCTGCATGGCAAAGCTATCACTATCATTATGGCGGGCAATACCTTTGGGGTAAGTCTGGGTCTACCGATTATGACCTATATTGGCACCCAAGTTGGCTGGCGTACCTCATTTATCGTACTTGGTGTATTGGGTGCGGTGATTGCACTGCTGGCTATGAAATTTTTACCATCGGTGCAAGGCGAAAAGCTGACCCAAAGTAACTCGCCAATAGCGGTGCTCAAAATACCTGGCGTCTGGATTGTTTTAGCACTGACTTTTTTAGCAGTCGTCGCCCATTACAGCACCTACACCTATATCACGCTATTGGTCGAAACCATTAAGTTCGTTGGCGGTATCAGCTTAGCGCTATTTATCTTTGGGATAGGTTCGGTCATCTCGGTCATCTTATCGGCCAAGATTATTGACACCCATTTACGCGGTTTAATCGTTGGGATGTTAGCTTGCGGCGTGATTGCTATGTTGTTGTTCGTCTTCTTCAGGGGAACGAATGGTTTTGCGCATTTTGCTTTTTTACTGTGGGGACTGGCATTCGGACCTCTGGTAACTATGTTTCAAACGGCTGTTAGCCATCAGGTGACGGAAGCAAAAGCGGTCGCGACCTCGGTACAATCGAGCGTATTTAACTTTTCAATTATGATTGCCACATGGCTTGCCGGTTTGATTTTGGTACATATGCCAGAAACAGGTGTCTTGGGTATCGTCTATCTGTCTATTCTGTGTTTCGTGCCTGCCATTATTATTACGGTAATCTCTAAGAAAACCTTAGATGCACCTGCTGTCTAATGGATGTTATTAATCTAATAGCACTTAATAATTCAGTGTTAATAAACAACTTTAAATAACTAACTTTTAGCAATAATAGGAGTTTGTCATGATTAAATTTACCAATGCCACTATTTATCGTAATAGCGCTGCTAACGAGATTTTGGTCAAAGACGGTGTCATTCATCAAATCGGTAAGGATTTACCAACTGCTGAAGAAGAGATTGACCTGAAGGGTAGGTTGGTTGTGCCGCCTTATGTAGACTCGCATCTGCATTTAGATTATGTCTATACCGGTGGTGGTGATGAGGCGAAAAATGCTTCAGGTACGCTATTTGAAGGGATTGCGCGCTGGCACGATGTTAAAAAAACGCAATCTTTTGAAGATGCGAAAGCGCGGATGCTAAGAGGCATTCAGGAAGAGGTTTCTAAAGGTGTGCAGTACATTCGTACCCATATAGACGTTTGCGACCCTGATTTAACAGGGCTCAAAGCCATGCTCGAGCTTCGTGAAGAATTAAAAGACAACGTCACCATTCAGATTGTGGCCTTTCCGCAAGAAGGCATGTACGCCTATAAAGGCGCTGTCGAGTTGATTGAGGAAGCGTTAAAAATGGGCGCGGACTGTGTTGGCGGTATTCCGCATTTTGAATGGGCGTATGAATTCGGTCAAGATTCTGTGCGTAAAACGGTAGAGCTTGCGCTTAAATATGACAAGCTCATCGACGTCCACTGTGACGAAACTGATGATCCGATGAGTCGTCACGTACAATTATTAAATGCCTTGGTGATGATTGAAGGTATCGGTGCGCGCTCGACGGCGAGTCATACCTGCTCATTCGGCTCAGCAGATGATGCTTATGCATTTCGGATGATGGGGTTATTTGAGCAATCAGGCATGAACTTTATCGCATTGCCAACCGAAAACGCTTACTTACAAGGTCGCCAAGATACTTATCCAAAACGCCGCGGTTTGACGCGGGTCAAAGAGTTTTGGGAAAATGGTATTAACGTCAGCTTTGGTCAGGACTCTATTAACGATCCGTGGTATCCAACCGGTAACGGCAATATGATGAATATCTTGGATAACGGTATTCATTTGGCGCAAACCATGTCACTGCCGCAGCTTGACGTCTGTCTCGACTTTATCACGATCAATGGCGCAAAAACCCTAAATATCGAAGATGAATACGGTTTGGATGTTGGTAAGCCAGCTAACTTTTTGGTATTGGATGCCGATAGTCCGTTTGAAGCGGTGCGCCAACGCGCCGACGTGCTTGCTTCTGTTCGTAACGGTAAATATTTATTTAAAAAGTCTGAACCAAGCTATGATATCGAATTGGATGTTTTTAGAAAAACCAAATAGTCTTATTTACCAAAAATAGAGAAAGAATAAATATAGTCAGTGAAAAGTAATATCGATACATCACGCACTGCTGATATCAATTTTTCTTGCTTGCTGTGCCTGCGCAGACAGAGGCTACAAAAAATTGATATCAACAATACCGTATTGTTTTTAGGGTATTTTGACTATAGCAACCAGCTAAAATATTAACGAAAAAGCCCATTATTTTAATAATGGGCTTTTCTATTTAACTTCTAAAATACTTTATTGGCATAAAGTATCTTAAATCATGAGGTCGGCAATTACTGAGCAGCAGCTTCGGCAACTGGCGCGCTAGCTGCCGTAGGAGCATTAGCGGTTGCAGGAGCTTTAGCAGTAGCAGTGTTCTCACCCCAGATTTTTGGGTATTTATAGCCAGGGAAGCTATCGTGAGCATACTTTTTAAAGGCGTCTGAGTTATAAGCGTTAGTCACGTCTTTGACCCATTTCTTATCTTTATCAGCGGTTTTGATCGCTGACCAGTTAACATAAGCAAAGCTTGGCTCTTGGAATAGGGCTTCAGTCAGCTTGATACCCGCATCGGTCGCGTAGTTACCATTGACGATAGCAAAGTCCACTTCATCACGCGCACGCGGTAGCTGGGCAGCTTCTAGCTCAACGATTTTGATGTCGTATTTGCTGTTATCGGCGATATCCGATTTTGATGCGGTCAACGGGTCGATGTTGTCTTTTAGCGTAATCCATCCAAGCTCATTCATCATTACTAACGCACGGGCAAAGTTACTTGGATCATTCGGTGCAGAAACACTCATACCTTTATAGACGTCGTCGAGCTTAGTCTTTTTACCAGTATAGATACCAAGTGGCGCGGTTGGTACTTGGAAGACTTCCACCAAATCAAGATTGTTTTCTTTTTTAAAGGTATCAAGGTAAGGTTTATGCTGGAAGATGTTGATATCTAAATCGCCATCGGCCAAAGCGATATTTGGACGCACATAATCGGTAAATGTTACCAGCTCAACTTCATAGCCTTGCGCTTCTAATGAGCTTTTTACTTGGTTACGAACCATATCAGCAAAGTCGCCTTCGGTGGTACCGATGATAATTTTGCTATGCTCAGGGTCGATATCGTTGGTCGCTGCCGTTTCTGTGGTCGTTGTTTCAGTAGCACCTTCAGTGACTGGCTCTTTAGTAGCTTCTGGCGCTGATGAGTTGTTGCAACCGACCAATACAAGACCTGATACGCCAACGGTGGCCAATGCGGTCGCAAGCTGACGGCTGATATCTGTTAATTTCATGAAACTTCCTTAATAATGGGTGGGGAATAGGGGATTGAATGTTAACAGTAAAAATCCGCATTAAAAAAGCAACATTATGAATAGTAATGCTGCTAAGTTAACGGTTGTTAAGATAGTATCAAAATTAAAGGGAATCAGTTACAAAGTCAAGCATTTGCTTAGGATGAATCGGCATTAAACCTTGAGCATTATTCATATCAAACGTTTAATCTGAGCGCTTTAATAGCCAATGACTAAGGCTATTTATAGTTATTTTAGAAGTAAGTTTTAACGCTTGTCTAAACGCATCGCTATCCAATTACCAGACGCCTGAATACCGATCACCATAATTGATAGCATAATCACGATAAATACCATAACCTCAGTTTGATAGCGATAATAGCCGTAACGAATCGCCAAATCACCCAAACCGCCACCGCCAATCATACCGGCAGCTGCCGAAAATGACAGTAAGCTGATACATAAAATGGTCACAGACAATACCAAGCCAGAGCGCGCTTCATTGAGCAATACTTTGATAATGGTAAAGGGGCGTGCGCCCATCGATTCAGTTGCTTCAATAATACCGCGTGGCACTTCGCGCAGATTTTGTTCGACCAAACGTGCAAAGTAAAAGGAACCCGCAATCGCCAGTACTAGAGATGCAGCAATCGGTCCGATACCCGTGCCAACGATGGCTTTGGTAAAAGGACTCATGGCAATCATCAAAATTACAAATGGGAAGGCGCGCATAAAGTTGGTGATAGCACCAAGAACGCCATACAAGGTCTTATTTTGCAAAAACTGCCGATCACTAGATAAAAATAAGAAAACCCCAAACAGACCGCCGATCACGATGGCGACCGTCGTTGAGATACCAAGCATAATAAAGGTATCTACGAACGCTTGCCAAATCTCTTTGCGTAGCGCGAGCAGTTTGTCTATCGAGGCGGATAATTCAGCACCAGTTAACATGTCTATTCTCCTGCCTCTTAATCTTCATGGACCAAGCCTTTGCCAATCGGGGTCGTGGCCTGAATCAGACCGTCGCGAATATCGGCAACCTCAAGCAATTGCCCTTGATGTAACAATGCTGCGCGGTCGCATAGCCTGCGAATCACGCTCATTTCATGCGTGACGATGACGATGGTGACGCCAAGTTGTTCATTAATATCGCGTAGACAAGTCAATAAGCTACGTGTGGTCGCAGGATCAAGCGCACTGGTTGGCTCATCAGCCAATAACACTTTAGGGCTAGGCGCAATAGCACGCGCGATACCGACACGCTGCTTTTGTCCCCCTGATAACTGCGCAGGATAGTGCCCGGCACGGTCAGTCAAGTCGACGATTTCTAAGCAGTCCATTACCCGTTTATGAATATCGGCGCTCGGGTAGCCTGCCACCGTTAAGTTGAAGGCGACATTATCGAAGACCGTACGATTGGACATCAGGTTAAACTGCTGAAAAATCATGCCGATATTATGGCGGGCGATACGTAACTCACTGGCAGATAGCGTGGTCAAATCCGTACCATCTACGATAACTTGACCTGAATCTGGACGCTCAAGCAAATTAATCAGGCGTAACAGGGTAGATTTACCCGCGCCCGAATAGCCCATCAGGCCAAATATTTCGCCTTGCTGTACCGTTAAGGACGTCGGTTCGACAGCAGTAAACCAATGTGGCTTGCCGTCTTTATCTTTTATAGACCGGTCGCTTAAAAAGCTTTTGGTCACATCGTTTAAGACAATCATGTCACTCATGGAGGGCTCAAAATTCAATAAATATTTTAACGGTTATGAAGCGGTTGTAAGCTCTTTTGGGTGTTTGAGCGTAAATTAAAATCAACATTCAATAACCCTATAATAAGGGGCGCTAATATAGCATATTCTGCAGTGTTTTGGATATGGACATCCATGACTAAAGGATAATATTGGCTTGCACGTTATCGAGTAACGAAGCAATCGAGATAGGTAAAGTATAAATTTACTGTGGTTTCAAATAAATTTATCTGAAATAAAGAAGGCTTATGACAGTTGCATATACTTTGGAATGTATTTTTGGTAATCATTTTAGCCGTAAGTTTTTGCTATCGAGTTTGTTAATATTGAGTTTGTTGAGACTGAGCTTATAGTATTAATTATGGCTGTCATGATGATAATGAGGGTCGTGCTTGACGGGTAGGACCACTAAAAATCGCGTATGACCATTAATGGTGTCGGTGAGGATACGCCCTTGATGAGCCGTAACAATCTGGGCAACCAAGGACAAACCTAGCCCCGAGCCTTTATTCTTTTGCTGTAGACGTACGAAAGGACTAAAGACTTCCTCACGTTTGTTTTCAGGGATGCCTTCGCCTTCATCAATCACTGCCATTACGGCATATTTTGGTAGTGGGCGGGTTGGTTCGGGTTTTGCTTTCTTTAGATGCTTACTAAACAAACCTTCTTTACGTGGTGTATTTGCTGTT
Organism: Psychrobacter immobilis; assembly: GCF_904846175.1. Taxonomy (GTDB): domain Bacteria; phylum Pseudomonadota; class Gammaproteobacteria; order Pseudomonadales; family Moraxellaceae; genus Psychrobacter; species Psychrobacter immobilis_E. The sequence goes on from NZ_CAJGZM010000003.1 coordinate 105,436, forward strand.
TCGCCATTATCTTTGGCGTTCTCTTTATTATTGCCCTTAGAGTCATCTTTCTCAACACTATTATTTTTACCGGTGTTTTCTGCGTTTTGATTAATAGCATTGTCTTCAATACTGAGAAGTGATATCTCTTGATTTTCAGGAACTGCACGCCAAATAACTTTTTTGATTTTATCGGTTAAATCGCTCGTTAAGCGCTGGTAATTAGATATTAACGATGGCTCGACAATGGCTTCGACTTCATCGGCGCTTTTTGAATCAGTGTTTATGGCGCTGCTTATATCACTGTCTATATTACTAGGTACGTCAACAACTTCTGATGACTGTAATTTATCAGTACTTACGCTATTATTGTCATCAATCTCAGTATCAGCAATGATGCTTTCACCATTTTTATAAATAGCAGGGGCAGGTAATAACGCTACTTCTGTCGCTTCTGCTGACGTTGGCTTAAGTTCGTTAGCATGAGCGACAATAGAATCGTCATTGGTAATAGCGTTTTCTACATTCTCAAGCTGGTTGACGTTTTGGGTTATTTCCTCATAAGAATCAAAGTCTGAGCTGTTATAATCGACAAAACTGCTGCACAGTATGGTTTGCAACAGGAAGTCAGGAATGTCATTAGCTTCATTCAAGGTTTGTACGCCGTAAAGTAAGACAGTGACAGGCGGCTTGCCGTGCAGCATGGCATTGGTCAATAAGTTGCGAATTAAATGAGTCAGCATGGATGATTGCCCATCAATGACGATGTGCTCACCAATCAAAGTCGCTTCAGAATAATGCTGCCGTTCCTGATTGACCAAATCATATAAGTCCAGTTGCTCAACTTGCTGTAGCGCATGACCGGCGTCTAAACGACTGACGAGCAAAATACTTTCGACCAAATCATTTAATCCAGACAAGTCACGATTGATCGCTTGCGCACGCTTATCAAATTTTTCTTTGGTATCACTCGGCAATGCTCCAGCTAGCATATCCATCATCTCTATCTGCAAACGGATACGGGTGATAGGTGTGCGTAGTTCGTGCGAAGCGTGCGCCAATAGCAGATTATTAGCATTGATCAAATGTTCGATTTTTTGCGCTGCTTGGTTAAAACCGCGGGCGAGTGACGCAATCTCATCATTACCGCGGGCATTGACGCGCACGCTAAAGTCGCCATCACCAAGTTCAGCCATCTGCTGACTCATCTGATTGATACGCCAAGTGATCGTACGCGCAATCCACCAAAGCACACCTGCCATAATAATGAGCAGCAATAAAGTACCCGTAAATAAGTTTAATGCTGCGGAAAGTACAGGTTTCTTAGGTGGTAGGCGTGATTCATATAATAGTGTATAGCCCGTACTACTATAAACTTGGGCTTGCTTGGTTGGAGAGGTTTCGGCAAATGATGGAAAAACCCGCGCTAATAGAGAGGGCGGCGCAGGCAGTTCTAACGGCAAATCGCTGTTATCACTTTGCATCAGCAAATGACCGTCGCTGTCATACAAACCCATCTTTGCCTGCAACGATTCATCAAAAATATCAAAGCTTTTTTTGACTACCGCCAACATAAAGCGTGCTTGTAGTCGGTTGTCATTACTAACGGCGATATTTAATTCGTGCAAGAAGGGGTCGATTTGACCCAATATTTGCGTGGCTAAGATTTCTGAGCGGATACCAGCATCTTTATCATGAACCAACTGGGTCAATAAAACCATCGCTACCGCAAATAAGATAAGTGCCAGCATCACACTGGCAAATAGCTTGGCAAAAACAGAACGAAAACCCAGTTGTTGCATCAAATCATCTCTATTATCAAACGCTTATAACCACTTTATTGGTTTTACTGCAACTATCGCTTAGCCTAATGCCGTTTGATTTTATCTAGCAATTAAACTTGATCGGTGGCAAATTGATAACCGACACCGCGTACAGTAATGATACGTTTTGGCTGACGTGGATTGTCTTCAATCAGCGCACGCAAACGCGAAATATGCACGTCAATAGCGCGATCAATATTGTCTGAGCTGTCATCGTTTGGCATCGCTTGCCACAATTGCTCGCGGTTTAGTACTTTACCAGAATGGGTGGCAAAATAATGCAGCAATTGAAACTGATGCGTCGTTAGACGGACTGGTTGATCATCGATAGTGACTTCATGGCTGTCAGGAAAGACGCTTAAACGACCAAAAGTCAAGCTATCCGATTGACTGTCTGCTTGATTTGGCTGCTCATGACGACGAATAACGGCACGAATACGAGCCAGTAATTCACGCGGCTCAAACGGCTTCGAGATATAATCATCGGCGCCCATCTCTAAACCGAGTACACGATCAGTGGTATCGCCTTTTGCCGTTAGCATAATAATCGGCACTTTATTGGTCATATTATTTTTGTTGCCACGTATTTTTTGGCAAACTTGCATCCCATCCATATCAGGAAGCATCAAATCTAAGACAACCAAATCGATATCACGCTCTTTGGCGTCCAATAACTCAAGACCTTCTTGACCCAATCCAGCATGGTGTACATCGTAATAATTCATGGTCAGATAATCACTGATTAACTCGGCTAAATCTGGATCATCTTCAATTAACAAAATCTGCTTACTCATAATTTTTCCTCTAGTTGTTGTTATAGTTTGTTTAAAATGGCTCTAAAAATACTACTCTAAAAGTAATTCTTTAGAAATTGCTTTTCTATAAATTCTGCCTTTATAAGTTTGCTCTTAAAAAGAAGCACGCCCTTAATTTTTAATCAATGCTCAATCACTGCTAGCATACGCTATATTGCCTAAACAGGATGTTATTAAACAAGACATGCTTTGTTAATGTTTCTACACAATGTAACTACTGGCTTTGGCGCTTATGACACCACCACTTTTTTGCCTTCAGATTCAACCGGTAAATTTGCCAAACAAATCAAACTGTCATTGGTAATACCCGCGATTAAATACTGCTCGGTCAATGGGTCATATTCGATGACTTCAACAGGTTGGCGCGTCAAACGTTGGTCTTGTTTGATAATCCAGACGTTGGCGATCAAAGAACGCAGTGGTTTATAAGGGGGGTTGTGTAGCACGGTTAGGTCAACGTCATGCAGTGCGCGCTTAGGAACAATAGTCCCGACCTCTATTTGTCCGTAGTCAACCCGTCCTGTCACCTTCATATCAGGTCGTATTTGGTGGCGGCTGACTTCATTATCAACCACATTGACATAAACCAATAGCTGCTTTGGTTGCGCAGTGGCGGTCAGCTTACTAACCTGTCCAGTAAATTCATCTATCAAGCCTTCCGCAGTAAAGTTGACAGTCTGGCCGACAGAGATTTGCGATTCAGCCTCAATAGGCAGGGTTGCGATAAAATGCAGTTCCGTCTCATCACTGAGCTTTAATAAAGGCTGGCGAGCTTCTATTTTTTGCTCATTTTTAATATAGAGCTTTTCTACACGACCCGAAAAACTCGCCCGTACCGTAATCAAGCTATATGATTGCTCTGATTTTTTAAGCACTTGAGTATTATTTGGTTTGTCATTGCTAGCTATGTAGTTAGTTTGTGGATTTGTCTTATTATCATTTGCCGTTATTTTTACCTCAGCTTGCATACTATCCATAACGCTATCATTTGCTGACGTTTTGGCTTTATCAATGGCAGTTTGCTTAGAGTTAATATCTGCGTTGTTACTATCTTCTATAGTAGGTTTTGGATTTGTAGAGGCTGCTTCATTACTCGGCTGTTGAGAGGCGCTTGTTGCTGTAATAGACGTTGCTAAACGTCGAACCGTAAATAACGGCGCACCTTTTTCTACCCATTGGTTTTTCTTTACCAGTACTTGTTCGACAGTCAGGGCCTGCACGGCAAGCAAATTTACCTTTCTAATAGGTTCAATATGCCCCTCTAGCCCAAGGCTTGGCTGATAACGGGTTGGTTTGACACTTAAGATATGATCTCGAGTCATCGTGATGCTATCAGCGCGTATCAAAAGTGGCGTATTGAATGCTTCGCTGTTTTCGGCCGTGACCGGCTCAGAGGTAGGCGGGGAAGGCTGACAGGCGACAATGAGTAAAGCACTTAAAAAATAGGTGCTCTTCTTGAGAGGGTTAGAAGCTAAAAATATAGCGTTTAAGCCTTTTGTACCCGCAGAACCTATCATATCAATCACCTTTATCAACGAATTTTTATTATATAGTGAAACTTGCTGCGGTGAAATAATTACGCTGCCTTTTGTAATTTGAATTTTCTAAGTCAAATATAGCACTGCTAGAGAACGACAAGGATATAAGACATAAATAAGAGGAATATCGCTAGAGTGATGAATTTACACAAATTTATTTGAACATAAATTCATTAAATGACTGGAAAAGGTGCTATAACTGTGCTAAAACGAACATAACAAAATATATTGATACATTTTTATGACAAAAGAAAATTATTCGGTAAGGTGAACGCTATTTCTATATAATGTTTGAGATATGGCAATGCCCAGTCCTGTAGCTATCAATAGTTTGATTAAAGCCATGCCGTATTAGATGAAGTCAGCTTCTACTTAATTATATATCAATAACAAAGATAATTTTTTAGTCCAGTAGGATTTGATTCAATGACTAATTAGTATCGTTACTCATTGCTGCTATCGCTATCATAACAGCCTAAAAGCACCTAAAATACCGAGCAATTCGCTAAGATAATTTATCATAAAGTGCGTATAGTGACGGATGGTAATGCCCTAGTAAATAGGCAGATACTGATGGTGAAAATCTAGCTATTATGATCGATCCTGATGCAGGGTTTGCTGTTAATCTTTAGATAGAATAAGCTAATTGATACATTGAGATAACAGCTCGTTAATTTAAATTAATAGCTTAACTATTAATAGTTTATATTGATATTTTGTAATGATAGATAGCGCCATGAATAAATAGTCGTTAATAGGATAGAGATAATGGAAAATAATTTTGAAGGTTTAAAAGTAATGGTGATTGATGACTCAAAAACCATTCGCCGTACCGCAGAAACCTTGTTGCAAAAAGCTGGCTGTGAAGTGGTAACTGCCATTGATGGTTTTGATGCCTTGGCTAAGATTGTCGATCATAACCCAGATATCATTTTTGTGGATATCATGATGCCACGTCTAGATGGTTATCAAACTTGTGCATTGATCAAAAACAATCCAGATTACGCTAGCAAGCCGGTAATTATGTTGTCGTCGAAAGATGGTTTGTTTGATAAAGCCCGTGGCCGCATTGTCGGTTCTGATGAGTATTTGACCAAACCCTTTAGTAAAGATGAGCTTTTCGAGGCGATTAACCAATATCGTTAAGCGTAAAAATAGAAATAAATCTGTAAAAAGATATGGTCCAAGCAACTTATTTTAATCGTTTCGTCTCAACAATATATCCTATTGGATATCATCGAACATAAAGGAAACACCTATGACTACTGTTTTAGTCATTGACGACTCGCCATCTGAGATGGCGAAATTTCGCGACATGCTTTCTAAAAATAACTATCAAGTATTAGAAGCAACAAACGGTGAGCAAGGCTGTCAGATGGCCATTGACCATCTACCAGATGTCATCTTGATGGACGTAGTGATGCCTGAAATGAATGGTTTTCAGGCAACTCGTAAGATTACACGTGGTAAAACGACCGCTCATATTCCTATTATTATTATGATTAGTACCAAAAATCAAGAAACGGATCGAGTATGGGGTAAGCGTCAAGGTGCTAAAGAATATATTACCAAACCGATTGACGAAAGTGGTTTGGTCCAGATAATTCGTAAAGTAATGGGGTAGCTTGTGGCATCCAAAGGATTTATTGAGCTGCTGCGCATAGCAGACTTAGCACGCGCGCGCAAAAGTGGTCGCCGCGGCGGCAAAGAGTTTGATTGGCAAGGGGTCGTATTTGAGATCGGTGGTCAGCGTTTAGTAGCGCCAATGGGCCAAGTATCAGAAATATTGACCATGCCAGAATATACCAGCTTGCCCTTAGTAAAGCCTTGGATGCTTGGTATCGCCAATATTCGTGGGCGCTTGTTACCTTTAACCGATTTGTCGCGGTTTTTACAAGTGCCTAGTCAGTTGTCGCAAATGAGCCAGCGTAAAGTCATCGTCATTGACCATGATAATGTGTTCTCAGGGTTGCTGGTAGACAAGGTGCTAGGTATTGAGCAGTTTACGCAAGATCAATACCGTCCAGAAGCACTTGAGTCTAGCTCACCGTTCGCGCCTTATAATCATGGTAAATTTTTTAAAGATGAGCAGGATTGGTATGTGTTTATGCCGAGTTTGTTGGCACAAGATCTGCAATATACCGATGCCGCAATATAATAGTTTTTAGTACTTAAGTATTTTTACTACCTAATTTTTTTAATAAATATCTATTTTTAGCAAATACATAAGCTTTAACAAACACCCATTTTAATCATCGGCTTTTTTGTTAAAAGGCTGATAGAAGAAAGCAATAAAGGCTGGCATGGTTCGATGATATGTCAGCATTCATACAGGCTTTGCGAATCACTGTTGTTTTGATGACAATATGATTTCAGAGTCAGTCACGATACGACTTTGACGATTGTTTGAAAGGAATAGGCACGATGAGTGATGTTATAAACAACCCTGTAGCTAGTACGAATAAAACAACGACAGATGCTAATAGTAAATGGAAGCTGTTATTAGGGCTTTGTGCTTTAGTGAGCGTGGCTTGTCTGTTTTGGCTGGTCAATTCCTTGTCATCGGTCAGTCAGTATTTAGCCAATTTTAATCAATCAGTCATATTACCGGTGATTGTCTTTGTTGTAGGTGTGCTGGGCATTTTATTTGCTTTATACCAATTACTAAAACAACGAGGCGGCTCAGAACGTTTACTGATTGAAAAAGAGACTTTGCGTCGTCGCCAAGAAGCGGAAGCAGAATCTGAGCGTGCGCGCCAAATTCAAGAAGAGAATGAGCGTAACCAGATTGCAATTTTGCGTCTATTGGATGAGTTGGGCGATTTAGCAGATGGTGATTTGACGGTGAATGCAACCGTATCAGAAGATTTTACCGGCGCGATTGCTGACTCTGTTAACTTCGCAATTGACCAATTACGCCAACTGGTACTGGTTATTAACAGCACGGCTGATCGCGTCTCGCAGTCTTCAGAGCAAACGCAGATGAATGCGGTTGAGCTTGCTGAAGCATCGGAGCACCAAGCACAAGAAATTGCTGGGGTATCAGCCGCTATTAATGAGATGACGGTATCAATTGACCAAGTTTCAAACAACGCCTCAGAATCGGCAACGGTTGCACAGCGTTCAGTTGCCATTGCTTATAACGGTGCAGAAGTTGTACAGCGCTCGATTGAAGGTATGAACGTTATTCGTGATCAGATTCAAGAGACGTCAAAACGTATCAAACGCTTGGGCGAATCTTCGCAAGAGATTGGTGATATCGTTGGTCTGATCAACGATATTGCTGACCAAACCAACGTTTTGGCATTGAACGCGGCAATTCAGGCATCGATGGCAGGGGAAGCGGGTCGAGGCTTTGCAGTTGTTGCCGATGAGGTCCAGCGTCTTGCTGAGCGTTCAGCCAATGCGACCAAACAGATTGAAACGCTGGTAAAAACCATTCAGGCGGATACCAGTGAAGCGGTTATGTCGATGGAATCAACGACCTCTGAAGTAGTACGTGGGGCTCGTTTGGCAAAAGATGCTGGTGAAGCACTAGAAGAAGTGCAAACCGTATCTAATACTTTGGCAGACCTCATTCAAAACATCTCCAACGCGGCTATGCAACAAGCAGAGTCTGCAGGTCATATCTCGCATACGATGAATATCATTCAGGATATTACCTCGCAAACCTCGTCAGGTTCAATGGCGACAGCTCGTTCTATTGGTGAGCTCAGTGAAATGGCGGCTGCACTGCAAGAGTCGGTAACAGGCTTTAAGATTTCTAATGATGACGAGCAGTTGGAACAAGAACAGACTGACGATGAGTATATAGATATTGATGAAAGAGTCTCAGATAGCATTTAAAAGCAATTTTCTATGTAATTAACCGCTCTTAATTTATGATTTTTATATTGAAATGTTAACCAAATAGTTGCTCTAGTCGTTATCTTACTTAGGGCAACTCTATTAATAGCAGGTCACATGAATAATCATATTAAAAAATTCAGTCCTATCCTTCATAAAGCTGACGCTCTAGCAGCAGAGGCTTTAAAAGATAATGCTGCTTTTGATACCGAGCAATGGCAACGTTATATAGAGCAAGAGATTGGCTTCATATTACCGAATGTCCAGCGTAGATGGTTGATCAATGCCATCACGCAAACAGCAGTAGATTATGGTTTGACTATCATACAGCTATGGAATCAGTTGCCCATTAATTTTGAGCTGCGTCAGCAATTATTGGATAAAGTGCTGATTCATGAAAGTCGCTTTTTTCGCCATCAACCTTCTATCGAGTTTGTCACTGATTATGCTTTGCAGTATCAGAGACAGCAGCTAATTGATGATAGTGTCAGTAGTCATACTGCTACAGGACTTGCTAATAATAGTGATAATATTAGCGATGATATCAGCGCTGATGAGTCGTTTCGTATTTGGAGCGTCGGCTGTGCTAGCGGGCAAGAAACTTGGTCGCTGGCAATGAGTTTGGCTGCAAAGCAGCTGACCAATTACAGCATATTGGGTACCGACGTCAGTAAGCAAGCATTAAAAAAAGCCCGCTTAGGGCAGTATGAGCAAAAGCAGCGAGATTTAATTCCCTCACAATGTCAGCAGTTTATCCAACCATTGCACCCAGTAAGCGGGGTTGGAAACTTACATTTTTCTCCCGTTGCCACTAAAAAAACGATGGAAAACAGTGCTCTTACAAACTGGCAGGTGATGCCAGCTTTAAAACAGCATGTGCGCTTTGCTTTGCACAACATTATTGATAAAGAACCGCCTACGCCGCATTTACAACAAGTGATTGTCTGCCAAAATATGCTGCTCTATTTTCGTAAGTTTGATCAGCGCGACATTTTGGCACGGCTATCAGAACAGTGTGCGCTAGGTGGTTATATTATATTGGCTCCAGGTGAGGCGTTATTTTGGCGTCCTTCAAACATGCGCCGTATTGCGCACCCACAGATTAATGCGTGGCAAAAAATCAGTGCCTAAATTAACACCTAGACGAGTTAGGATACATCTATGAAGAACCAGCCCAATGACATGGTGACGTTTGAGTGGTTATTACCACTGTTTAATCAGCAATTATCACAAGTAGCTGATGGCTGGCAATTAGGTGAAAAAAGCGCTGATTATGAAGAGATAGCAAAGAGCTATCATCAGATTGGTGGCGCTTTAACCATGATTAACTTGCCTGCCTTGGCAAGCTTAGCCAACAAGCTAAGTTTGTTAGCAGCGGGTGGTTTTGATTCAAAAGCAGATCTTAAAGATAACCCTGAAATAGATGTTGAAGCTAGATTAGGTACAGATAAAAACCGTATCGCTCAGATGGCTCATCGACTGCTGGCGCGTGAGATTGCCTACTATGCGCGTACAGGTGGCTACCATACTGTTTTGGTCAATAAAATCTCGTCGGAGTTAACGCAAGTCTTAACCCACTTTGATGTAGCGATGGATCATCTTGCATTGCTGCACGCTGAAGATGAGCATTCTACTAGCGCTCTAGATAACGAATACATTGATATTAATCTACCTGCTATTACAACAACGGCGAATTTAGACCGTGATCAATATCAGCAGTTGTTATTGGTTTGGCGTCAGCAAGTACAAGCATTGCTAGCAGCTAACAGCAATACTTCTTCGATATTGGCTGTTTTAGAAAAGGTCAGTCGCTATTTATGGCAAACCACAGCAGATACAGATTTACAGCGTCTTTGGTATTTGACTGAAACTTGGCTACATGACCTAGCTCATAATGACAGCCCGTTACCTAAGCATTATGCTGGGTTATTAAGTCAGTTAGATACGCTGATAGAGTCCTGCGCGCATCAAAACCAGATATTGAGTAGTGTTATTAATAACTCAATAGAAAATATTTATATTGAGTTAAGTAGCCTTGTTACTCATAGCGAACAGTCTCAAGCTATCCTGCATCACGTGTCGCAGTTAGATACGGAGTCACGTTTTTTACCTCGCGTATTAAGTAATATTGAAACCCTTATCTTTAACCTTGATAAATCTCATACTCTATTACAACCGCTACAACAAATAAGCAGTCAACTTGAGAGTCGTGGTTGGAAACTGTTTGCGTCACAAGCTAGCTCAATCTCAACTGATATAAAACAAAGTTTATCTACAGAAGCCGCATCGACGCAAGAATATACACAGCAACAGGGGCAAATTGAGCGTCGCCTCCAAGAGTTATATGATGCTATCTACAATACCGAGCAAGTTATTGCTAGTAAGATAGGAAATGCTGTTTCTTCTACTTCTCTATCTGGAGTTGTTGCTAAGAATGATTTTTCTAGTGTCGAAGGTTTGCAAGCAGAAACTAGCCGCCAAATTAATGCCAGTGATAAAGAGCTGCGTGAGTTACGTATTGCGGTCGAAGACCTCAAACAAGGCTTTAGTGATTATATTCAACGCCAGCAGCTAGAGCTATTATCAAACTCGGCAGATTTTAATAAAATTAGCCAAGCCTTTGATAGTATGGGATTGCCAGAAATTGGTCAAACGACAGATAAAATAGCCGATATATTTGAACAATTAAACACCCATGAAATTAACGTGCTCAGCTGGGATGTCACTGAAGCGTTGGCAGAAGGTTTAACTTCTATTGAGCTATTACTCGATTATTTGGCGCAGCAAGTGCAAGTTTTCGATCAATCCTTATTAGAACAAGCAAATACCTATATTGATAAAGCGAATACATTGCTTAGTGGCTATATCGACGCGCCTGAAACGATTAATGATACTTTTTTGACCCAGAAACTGGCTGCAAATGATGTACTGCGCTACGACGATAGCGGTGAAATTGCACCTAGTATTAATGATGACGGCGTTATTGACTTAGTTTTAGAAACTGAGGTTGATAGCGATGATAATGATAACGCCAATAATCTTAATGACTCTAGTAGCAATGATAAAACAGAAAGCGCTGTGTTATTAAATGCTCGTAGTCAGCTTAAGCCTGATAACTTTGATATTGATGAAGATATTCGTGAGATTTTTATCGAAGAGGTTACAGAGGTTGTTGCTGATTTAGAAGACTTCTTACCAATTTGGCAGCAAGATGCGCAAGATTTGACGCCATTAACAGAAGTACGCAGAGGATTCCATACCTTGAAAGGTTCAGGGCGTATGGTTGGCGCTTTTAGCATCAGTGAGATGGCATGGTCTATTGAGAACCTGCTTAATCGTTTGCTAGACAAAACACTGCCAGTGACCGATGAAGTCGTCGAATTGGTCATAGAAACCACCAAACGTCTACCAATGATGCTTAATGACTTTGAAGCACAGAAATCACCAAGCTTTGATCCTGCGATTACGCTTGTACAAAGCAATAATTTAATGAACCAGCAACCTATTAATACGGGGTTAGAAAAATCCGAAGTAATATCTTCTATAGCTGATATTGAGAAAGACAGTTCTTTAATAGAAGAAACTCTATTGTCAGATGAAGCAAGCTTAGACATTGAGGAAATAGATAGCCCATATACAGTTGATGGCGTGAACCACGCTGTGCAAGATACTGAAAAAAGTATTTCTAACTCATTAACAGGGTTAGAAATACCTGCTGCATTGCAACCATTTATGTTAGCAGCCCAGCCGTTGCCGATGGATGCTGACGATGCCGATCCTGATATTAAAGAGATATTTTTAGAAGAAGCCAATGAGGTCTTAGAGGAAATCGTTCCTTTATATGAGCATTGGCAGCTTACTCCTGATGACCTAAGTCAGTTAACTGATATTCGTCGCGGTTTCCATACCTTAAAAGGTTCGGGGCGTATGGTCGGCGCTAATACCAGTGCTGAGCTGGCGTGGTCGACAGAAAATATGCTTAACCGTATTTTAGACAATAGCATTACAGCTTCGACTGATATCCAGCAGCTTATCGGTGATGTATTAGCCGCTTATCCTGCATTGTTGACTATCTTTGAAAATAACAGCCAAGATTACCCTACTATCATGCCGTTATGGGTCGCGTGTGCTCAGGCTTATAGCAAGCAGCTTGGTGATGAGTTCAGTTACCCTGCATTGTACCAACAATTACTAAGCAATCCTGCACAGTCTTCTGAATCAAGCACAAATCAAAGTGCTCAGGATGGTTTTGCTGATGAGAGCAACGCTGACCACAGTAATATTGAGAATCTCGATAACACCGATAAAATTGACAGCATGTTGCAAACCATTCATTCAGTAAATGAAAAAATGGCAGAAGCCCCGATTGTTTTGACGCCACAAACTGAAGAAGAACAAGCCTTTTTTGATATTTTCATTGAAGAAGCAGAAGAGTTGTTAGAAAGTATTAACGACTTTGTTATTCGTCATCAGGATGAGCCTTTTGTTGCGGTGAGTGATGAGATTGTGCGGGCGTTTCACACCTTGAGGGCAGCGTCTGGCTCTAGCGCATTGACAGCGATTAGTGATGTTGGCGCGACGATAGAGCAAAGTTTAGAGCAGCTGCAGCAGCAAGATACGCCAATGAATGCTCAGCATTTAAAAGCCCTTGCTCAGTCTGTGACACTTATTGAGGGCTATTTAGATAATTATAAACTGGATAACTATAAGCAAAACGTTCAAGAGCAGGATGTTTCGTTAGAAGATATGCAAAGTCAGCAAGACATCGCCTCTTTGCAAGACATCGCCTCTTTGCAAGCCATGCTTGGTGAGCAGTATGGCATCAACGATAATGAGGTCATAGCTGATGATAAGCCAACGATAAACCAATTGTTGGATGATAATATCAATGAATTACTAGATGCGGAATGGCAGCTAGAAGCCGCCTTTGAGCAGCCAGACCGTGAGCAAGTTAAAGCTTATATAGCGCAGCAAATTTCACAAATAAAACATTTGACCAGCAAGACTCAAGATTTCCCGAAATTTACCACCATTCTCAACGAGCTGGGTAATGCTTATGCTTATTTAAGCCATCATCCCGAGAAGTCTCGTGATAGTGATATCCAAGCTATCTTACTCGCAGGACATGCGCAGTTAGTCGGTTTATTTGATGCTTTAGCAGGTAGCACCTCGTTAAAAATTGATGAGCAAGTGCTACAGCAATTACAAAGTATTTCTCAAGGCGACGACAATACTGATGAAGTGGTTATTAAAGATCTAGACATTCATACGGATTCAGAGGCTAATGCTAGCGTACAGAGTATCGCTGCATCAGAGCTTGAGCTTGAGACCATTGATACCGATATCGAGCTGCTAGAAATATTTTTGGAAGAAGCACAAGAGCTTGATGATGCGCTTAATGATAGCTTTAGTAAATGGCGTGCTGACATCAGCAATATTAATACTTTAAAAGTCTTGCAACGTCACCTACATACCATCAAAGGTGGCGCACGTATGGCAGGTATCCGTAGTATTGGTGACCTGACCCATGAGGCTGAAAATATTTATGAAGCATTTGTAGAAAAAAGACGAGTGCCAACTGCGCAGTGGCTTGAGATTATGCAAGTCGTACAAGACACACTGTCACTGCAAGTAGCGCACATTGTCCGCTATCAACAATCGTTTCTTACGCCTGAGCTGATTAAGCAGCTGCAGCACTTTGAAAAGGCAACCGTACTTCCAGAGATCGTAAAACTTATTGTGCCGATGCCAAAAAATCATGTTGAGGCTGACACGAAAATACTGGCCGATGAGTATACCCATCGTATAGAAAAAACCACAGATAGCTTAAATCTAGATAGAATCATTCAGCAATCATGGGCAAATGGCTTGCCAGATCCTGATATCTTGGAAGTATTCTTAGAAGAAGCAGAAGCACTGACCAACCGTAACGAATACCTGCAGCTATTTTTAAGTGATGCGGGCGATATGGTCGCATTACAGGCGCTACAGCGTGACTTGCACACCCTTAAAGGTGGCGCACGTATGGTTACCGCAAGTGGTATTGCGAATCTTGCCCATGAAATGGAATCTGTTTATACCGACTTTGTCGATCGTCGCCGTCCTGCTACCAAAAAAGTCTTAGAGCTTTTGGTTGCTTGTCATGATTGGCTGGCAGATGCCGTGTTCATTTTATCGCAGCAGGTGAATCCGCCAACCCCTGATTTATTGATTGAAGCATTACAGCAGTTTAGTAAAAATCCAGATAGTTTAAAGCAAATACCAAAAGAGTCATTGCAACCGCAGCGTGACGCCATTCTTTTGGCGAAAGAAAAGCAAGAATCGACCTATATTCAAAAGGATATTAGTGAGATGCCACTGATGGTGGCTGATACTGCTGAGCAAGAACAGAACACCAATAATAATGAGATGATTCGTATCTCAGGTGGCCTGATTGAACACATGATTAATCTATCGGGCGAGTCGGCGATTAACCGTGCACGTATCGATATGGGTATGAGTAGCTTGACCAATAGTATTGAAGAGATGGGCATGACCGTACAACGTTTGGCGGATCAGTTACGCCGAATGGAGATTGAGCTTGAAGCGCAGATTTTATCTCAAATTGATGACGAATTGGTCAATCATGAAGGCTTTGATCCTCTAGAGATGGATCAGTATTCTTCGTTGAATCAGTTGTCAAAATCTTTGACAGAATCGGCGTCGGATTTGGTTGATATTAACCATACTTTATTAGAAAAAACCCGCGATAGTGAAAGTCTGTTGCTACAGCTATCGCGCACGCAAACTGAGCTGCAAGATGGCTTGATGAACTCGCGTATGGTGCCGTTTACGCGTCTGACGCCAAGGCTTGAGCGTATCGTACGTCAGACAGCCAACGAGCTTAATAAGTCGGTTGAGCTAAAGATTATCAATGCTGATGATGAAATGGATAGAACCATTTTAGAGCGCATTACCTCGCCGCTTGAGCACATGTTACGTAATGCTGTCGATCATGGGATTGAAACGGTTGCAACGCGCCTAGAGGCGGGCAAAGAGCGTAGTGGACAAATTACTTTAGAGATACTGCGCGAAGGTAGTGAAATCATTATCCAATTAACCGATGATGGGCGCGGAATTGATGTAGAGGCGGTACGTGATAAAGCTGTTTCTCAAGGTTTGATTGATGCAGAAGATACCTCGCTAAGCGACCTTGATATCATGCAGTACATCTTCAATGCCGGTTTAACTACCAGTAAGCAAGTCACGCAAATATCAGGTCGCGGTGTCGGAATGGACGTTGTGATAAGTGAAATTCGTCAGCTAGGTGGGTCAGTATCAGTGGTATCAGAGCTTGATAAAGGCTCTCGCTTTACGATGCGTGTGCCACTTACCGTTGCCGTCTCTGATGCTTTGGTAGTACGCGCCGCAGACCGTTACTATGCGATACCACTGGTACAGATTGAGCGTGTTGTGCGTATCAATCCAGAAAAGATTTATGACTATTATCAATCAGGCGCTGCCACGCTTAATTTTGAAGATACCGATTATCGTGTTCGTTATTTAAATGAGATTTTATCTGGTAATAAGTTAAATGAGCTGGTCGTCAATACCAATACCAGCGTGCCACTTATCATTATCAAAAACCGTAGTGGACAGAATATGGCGCTACAGGTCGATCAAATCGCTGGCTCGCGTATTGAAGTGGTGGTAAAACCTTTGGGGCAACAGTTCTCGAATTTATCAGGTATTTCAGCGGCGACCATCATGGGTGACGGTTCGGTAATGCTTATCCTTGATTTGATTGCATTGATGCGTAATGCCTCTTTAGTGAAAGAAGTAGTAAAACCTGCGCTTACAGGGCGCAGTAGCACAGAGTCTAAAGCCACTATCTTAGTGGTCGATGACTCGGTCACAGTACGAAAAGTCACCTCACGTTTCTTGGAGCGTCAAGGTTTCAACGTGGTACTTGCCAAAGATGGTATCGATGCGCTTGAGATTCTACAAGAGACAACGCCAGACTTGATGCTACTCGATATCGAGATGCCGCGCATGGATGGTTTCGAAGTCGCAACCCAAGTCCGCCATAATAAACGTTTGCAACATCTGCCTATTATTATGATTACCTCGCGTACGGGTGAAAAACATCGTGAGCGTGCGCTTGAGATTGGAGTTAATGACTATATGGGCAAGCCTTTCCAAGAAAATCAGCTGCTTAGTAAGATTGAAACTCTATTGGGTAAAGAGGCTAGCCTAGTCAATGAAGGATAGTTTAAGCGCGATGACGCTAAAAGATAAACATAAAAGCGATATCAAAGTGCTGGTGGTCGCAGAAGACCATCAGCAGCGTATGGCTTTTTCTGATACGGTGCGTAGTTGTGGTTTACAGCTGGTCGACTGCGTATCACGGGTACAGTTGCAAGAAAAACTCAAAAGCTATGCAGCGCCTATAGATATTTGGTTAATCGACGATGATTACGATAATGATATGGCGCTAGCGACAGCCGCTTCCAAACCTACCGCCGTTTTAGTAGGTTTTAGTAAAGCACCGTATCTCAATGAGGCACAGCAGTATGCCAAGTGGCAGCGTAAACTAAAGCGTAAGCTTGCTCAAATGCTGTCTTTACCCATGCTAGTTGATAAGATCCCATATGAGAAAAATACTGCCTATGAAAATGAAGCCAATGACTGGCATTATGTGGTATTTTTAGGTGCTTCTATGGGTGGGCCTAGTGCGGTCAAAGAGTTTTTAGACCATTTGTCACCCGTACTACCTGTGAGTATTTTATTAGCTCATCATTTTAATCAAACGATGATTAGTACCTTACCGCGTATATTAAATCGCCATAATGAGTGGCGTTGTCAGATGATTACCTCCTCGCAGCGCCTGCGTGCTGGTCAATGTTTGATTGTACCGATTGATAAACAAATAGTTTGCGATTCAACTGGGCGTATCATTTTATTGGATCAAGCGTGGGAGGGCGACTATAAACCTGCTATTGGTCAAATTCTTAAAAATACTAGCGATGTTTATGGCAGTGAGCTTATCAATATTATCTTTTCCGGTATGGGTAACGATGGTACGCAGTATCTGGATTTAATCCAAGATAATGACAGTCAATTGTGGGCGCAAGACCCAAGTCTAAGTACTTGCCCAAGTCAGCCCCAAGCGATTATTGATTCAGGGTATTGTCAGTTTGTCGGTACCCCCACCGCATTAGCAGAAAGACTTACCGATTATATTGCTGAAAAGGCGGCAAGCGCCTCTTCGGATTCATTTATTGTGAGCGACTTATGAAACAGATTTTAAAGCATTCGTTTGAGGCAGTGAGCTTACTGACCACCAATAATGGTATGCTCGATGTGACGATTGTTCCTGCTGTTGACCAACCGGACTGGATTATTCCTAGCAGTTTAATTTTGAGTGTCGATGAATGTAGCGAACATACATGGAATTATGAATGGCAACAACAAGAAGTCGCTGTCTTCCATCTAATGCCGCGCCATCAAACGCCGGACAAAATGATTGTCTTAGAAGGTAATACCTCTGCGCACCGTATTGCGCTACAGACGGCAGGCGAGCTGCGCCAACTTCAGGCGCGTATCTCTGATGTCAAAGATATCGACCTGCCTGAGCATTTCATTAAAACAGATGACAAAATCGATGATGTTCAGGAACGCGTACAAGAAGATGTTGTGCTATCCTACCTATTTCAAACGGTTATGATTGATAACACGCTATACATGGTGCCGGATTTGGATAAAATCGCCCATCAATTGGTTGATTTAGACAGCTAATTTGCTCATGATTATATTGTTTAAAATAGTTTTTTATCTTCAGCCCTAAGATTGTTTAGGGTGTTTCTTTATCAGCCAATCGTTATTTAACAATATCAGTCTAGCAATATAAGTTTAACAATATCAGTCTAGCAGTATTAGTAAGCGTCAATTAGCACTTATGAGTACCAATGAACAATAGGGATGATAAAGTACACTATGAATAACATTAATTCGAATCTGACAAAGTGGTCGCTCGCTAGTCGAGTTTTTCATTGGATTAGCGCTATTTTATTACTGGTCACTTGGGTCATGATCCTTTTATATGACAATCTTGATAGTAAAGTTTATATTGGATTACATAAGGCATTTGGGGTCAGTTTATTGTTTTGGATGATTGCACGCGTCATCAATCGTATGTTTACTAAACCGCCGCCAGCAGTTGCTATGCCAAGATGGCAGATGCTACTCTCACAGTTATCACACTTTTTCTTATACGCCTTATTAATCGCGATGCCAACAGCAGGCCTACTGATGTCCGTCTATGGCGGTAGAGAAGTTGACATATTTGGCTTATTCCAAATTCCCGTATTTGTGACGCCAGATAGGGGCTTAGCTCGAATTTTTAATGATTGGCACACGGATATTTTATGGCCAATGATTATTGCCTTTACCGTGATTCATATTGGCGCCGCTTTATACCATCAGTTTATCAAAAAAGACAATCTTATGGCGCGTATAAAATAACGAGTTATACATAAAAAATAAGCATATAAAAAAGCCCTGAGTATATATGATACTTAGGGCTTTTCTTTATTGCAGTAAAAATATGAGTTTATCTATAATATAGTGAATACCTATAAAATAAATCAGTCTACTTTTTATGCTCAGGTAAACTGATATTCATCTCAAGTACATCTAAGCTGTCTTCAGAGCGATGGTTGATATTGACATCATCAATCTGCACACCGTTGACATACTTATTAACCACTTCTAGTATTTCACGTTTCATTTTTTCGATACGGTCAGCGGTTAGGCGATTATTTAAGCGATTTTCGCTTGCAACGATAACCTTTAGACGTTCAGTGGCCATATTGGCGCTGCCAGTGTTATTGCCGTCGTCAGTACCGAATAGGCTACTCCAAAATCCTTTTTTCTTACTCATTATTAACCCCCAAACCAGCGCTGTAGTAGACTCTTTTTCTTCACATCAATATGACGTAATGGTCGCTCTTCTCCTAAGAAACGGGCGACGATATCGTCATAACATTGACCTGCCACAGAGTCGGTATAATGAATCACTGGCTCACCATGGTTAGAAGCTTCAAGCACTGAATGACTCTCAGGAACTACGCCAAGTAACGGCACTTTTAGAATATCGTTAGAGATGGTATCGATATCCATCATCTCGTTAGCTGCTGCACGGTCAGCATTATAGCGGGTGATAATCAGATGCTCACGTACCGTTCCTTGATTTTCAATCACTTTTTTGGTTTGGCTTTGTAAGATACCAATAATACGGTCCGAGTCACGTACGGAAGAAATCTCAGGGTTGGTCACGATAATAGCTTCATCAGCATGATACATTGCCAGCTGCGCACCACGTTCGATACCAGCAGGTGAGTCACAGATGATATAGTCAAATTGCTTCGATAGCTCGTCCATAACCTCTGCTACGCCTTCGTCCGTCAACGCATCTTTATCACGCGTCTGACTGGCAGGCAGGATATATAGATTTTCCAGTTGCTTGTCTTTAACCAAGGCTTGCGATAGGCGTGCACTACCATTGATGACATCGACAAAGTCATAAACAATTCGATTTTCGCAGCCCATAATCAAGTCTAGATTACGTAAGCCTACATCAAAATCGATAACAACCGTCTTATAGCCACGTAATGCTAAACCGGCGGCAAAAGAAGCACTGGTTGTGGTTTTGCCCACACCGCCTTTACCCGAAGTGATTACAACAATCTTCGCCACAATGGCACACTCCTATGAATTGATGGGATATTTATTAGATAAAAAATTTTAGATGAAACAGCATGGATGTAAAGTAGCACAATTACTCGTCGTTTACCTAGCGTATATGTTCTATCTGCGAGCGTAAGCCTAGCATAAATATACAAAAACTTATAGCGAGTCTGTATTTGAGCACAAAAACAGCGGATACATAATATTTATGCTCGCTGTAAGTACAGATATTAAATAGTTAAAGAGCCATCTAATATTTGTGTTTGAAGCCCATATGTATAGTGTAGCGTAAATAGTGGCAGAGCTAAAAATTCATCATAGCGCAGTTTTGTTAAATAAACTTACCACACTATTAATCAAGCATTTCATAGGTCGAATGAGTCCCTATAACCCCGTTTATCTAAACTGATACCAATAAAACTGACTTTTAAGAAATTGTAACTTTATACACAGCTTAAGCGTTGTCCATGACGGTAAAGACCAAGCCTTCGCCTTCTAAATAACGCACTTCAACTGACTTATCAATCACATGTTCGGGTAGGTTGTCGCGTAAGCAATACGTACCAGCGACTGATACCAATGATGGGTTAAATACTTGGCAGAAAATACGCGCGTCTTTATCGCCAGTTGCGCCTGCGACTAAGCGACCTTGGGCACGACCATAAACATGTAAGTTATTGTCGGTAATGGCTTCAGCGCCGCTGTTGACACTATTGGTCAAAATCAAATCGCCGCCAACATGGTTGAGGCTTTGCCCTGAGCGCAGCATTTGATCATAGATGAGGCTGGTAATGTGCTCAGCGCTGATAAGCGTTTCAGCAGTCAAGGTGGTTTCGGCTACTTCAGGTATCGCGCTTGCTGCAACAGTTTGGTGTTCTGCTGTTGAGCCATTATTATCGGCAGTAGAGCTTGCAGAGTCGTTAGCAGGTGTCGACTGTGCGCTGTCTTTAGAGGTTGCTACTTGGCTCAGCTGAGTAGTGGCTTTTTTACTTGGTAAAATACGCTCGATACGCTTGCCATCAGCGGGGAATATCGCCAAGCGTAGCTCGCGTGCTTGGGCGTCAAGTAAACCAGTGACCACGCCGATAGGTTGCAAACCCCACGACCAAAGCAGCTCTACCAACGCCGATAAATCTTGCTCAACTTCACTGTCAATCAATACTGGGATATTGCTGTTCTTGTTACTGAGTGTGGTTTCAAGCTGACTGGCAATCGCCGTAAAATCATCGGTGCTAAACTGTACCCGTGAGAAGGTTAGCATCTTGCCATAAAAGGCTAAGGCTAGCGTGTTAGGTGAGGCTAGGGCTTGTTGGTCATTGTCTGAAATCGTCATAATATAAATCCTCAAAAATGGTCGTATTGCGCTGTTCAAGGTGCCGTTTTTGCCTCGGCATCTAGCATCAAAGTATGGCTAGCAAAAAATCTAATTCTTATTAAAAACACTATAAATTAAGCATGTCCTGATGCTTCCACTGCTGCACCTTTATTTGGGCTTCAAACTCATCCAAACCATCGGCGATAATGCTTGAAATTAATGTATCAAGCGCGCTGTTGTCGGTATCGATTTGAGCGACACCGCTGGCAATAGCGACCATCAAAGCGTCGATACGTTCGGCGTCAAGAAGACGCTCGTTAAGCGCATATACCACGTTTTTACCAATATTATGCCCGACATGCTGAAGCTGGGATTCAATTAAAGTACCAGCAATGGGTATCATACGCAGGTAGCGGCGTAGCTCAGGCGTATTGGCTAACCCTTCTTTAATGGCATTGCCCATTTCAGTGGCAATAATGGTGCCGCCGCCCGATGACTCGGTCATTGCTTGGAGTTTCGGTGCCAGCTCTTTACGCAATAGCGATAGCACCGCCGCCTCAATCTCGTTGCGATTGCGCGCGATGGTAGATTCAATAAATGATTTATGAGTGTTAGGATCGGTGAGCTGTTGCCGGAAAGTCTGAATGGTCGTTAAGATGACGCGGTCAGACAGCTCTTCTAAGAGTAAGTCGATATAAAAGTTAATGCGGTTAATCCACGGCTGTGGCAATACTTGATAACCCAACTGATATAATCGGCGTCCGATAATTACCGCGCGAAATAAACGCAGGGCGCGCAGCTGCGGAAAACAGCCTAACACTTCATACCAATGTACAAAAGGGAAAAAGAACCAGCGGTAATAGACCTTTTCTTTAATGGCAATCGCCCAGCGTAACAGTAGCTCTGCAATTAAGAATAGCGTAAAGAAACCGCCGGCTGTCCGCAACGAATCATGAATATGATTTTGATACCAGTTTAATGCTTCGCTCAGGCTCAACCACTGCGCTGTATTACTACTAAAATTACTCATCAAAATAGCGTCAATACTGATTAATAATAAATCAATACTGATGGCGATAATCATGACGATATCATAGGTCAGCTTCAAGCGATTGGGCTTGGGACGGTTTGGTCTTGGTGGCGTACTGTTCGATACGTCTGAGGACTGAATACATGTTGGCGTTGATTGTAGAGGCGCGCTGGTAGTAGAAGAGGCGGGCACAGTCATACCTTATTAAGTAGTAAATGGCATTAGTAGTGAATCGCTTTATGCCAATCACTACCAAATAAACAACGAGTTTTAATGGCTATTCACATTATCAATGAATCATGCCAAAAAACAAGCCATCTACCATTATAATTTGGTATTTTAGCCATTATCTTTTTACATAAAAATCAGTCGGCCATTTTAGCCGACTGAAAGAGTAGAGTGTTTTTCGTATTGTTTTAAGCTTGGTGCGTTTTATCAACCGCCACGTCATTAACCGCTTTGTCATTAACCACTGTGTCATTAAATTCAGCAAGCATCTCCGTGATGCGTTTGTCTTTTTGTCGCCAAATTTGCTCAACCCATTCAAACATTTGTGCCTTAACTGCGTCATCGTTTTCATAACCACCGTTTTGAATGCCAGTCGACAGCTCGTCAGGTATTTCAATATGGCGAACATCGACGCCTAAGCGTTTGATATTACCTTTCCACAAATCACCATAGCTTGGCACGCCGTCAGGGTAGACGATGGTCATATCTAAAATGCCATCGACATCAGCGCCCAAAGCATTAATCGCCAATGACAAACCACCAGCACGTGGTTTTAATAGATGAGTATAGGGTGAGTTTTGCTTATCGTGTTTTTCTTGAGTAAAGCGCGTGCCTTCTAAATAGTTTAACAAGGTAAAGGGTTTGTCTTTTAACAATGTACAAGCACGCTTGGCTTCTTCGATATCTTTACCTTGAAGCGCAGGGTTCTTAGCAACGGCTTCTTTAGAATGTCGGCGCATCATTGGGAAGTCCAAAAAGTAAAACGCCTGCCCAACGATAGGAATATAAATAAGCTCAAACTTAGTAAAAAAGCGGGTCAGTGGCAAGCGTTTTTCACTGATATATTGCACGATACTGGTATCCACCCATGATTGATGGTTACTAACGAGCAGGTATTTACCGTCCATATGGACATCGTCAGGTAGATGAATGCGCCAGTCTTTACGAGGCAAAATAGTATCGATTAACGCATTATTGCTGCTAATCCAATGATTGGCGATTTTAATCACCGTCTTGTCGGCGATAGGAGCGCCCGTAACGATTTTACCAACGCCCATTAGCCATAATGGAATGCTTCCACCAAAGCTATTCGCAGCGATTACCCCAGTTGCTGCCGCAAGCGACATGGCTTTTCCCAACTTTGGGGCTCGTGTATGTATTTTTTGCATAGCTGCGTTCAAGCGCATATCCAATCCCTTCCTGTTAATTTCACGAATCGTTCAGTCTTTCAAACTTTCTTTTTTTAATGGTTAGCTTTAGACCGCTAGTTTTGAATTATTCTTTTTCAGAGAACGTCAAAATGGTTTTTGATGCTGTAAAAATACTTTTAAAAATTAACGGTAGCCGAAACCTTATATAAGTTTGGTTGTTATGCTACTTATTATTATAAAATTCTCTCTTTACTCATTATTATACAGAGTGATTTTAGCAGAAAAAAATTAGAGTGTACGACTGTAAACGTGACTTGCGGTAACAAATTAGCCTTGTCAACCATCAACAACCTATCGACAGTTATGCACTTTCCATACATAGATGTGACAAAATATTACACACAAATGGATGGTAATTGCCATAATAATAACAAGTGTGGACAAACATCTAATCGATACTGTTTATTGATAATAATTATTGTACGACTAGTCATTTTCATAAACTAAGCACTTTGATAATAAACTAGTCACTTTGATAAGCAGTATTTATAAAAAGCAAATTTATCTATCGATCTTTTCAACTTCAGAGGACATATTATGCGTAATACATTAATGATTGCAGCAGTAGCATCAGGTTTGGCTCTAAGCGGTTGTGCCACTGATCCGTATACTGGTCAACAAACTATCAATAAGTCAGCACTTGGCGCATTAGCTGGTGCAGCTGGTGGCGCGACTATCTCAAAAGCAACAGGTGGTGACAAAACTGGTCGTGATGCTGCTATCGGTGCCGCATTAGGTGCCGGCGTTGGTTACTACATGGATCGTCAAGCCAAGCAACTTCAACAGCAAATGGCTGGTACTGGCGTGACGGTTACACCAAATGCTAACGGTAACATTGACTTGGTTATGCCAGGTAACATCACGTTCTCATTTGATGATGCTACTTTAAATAATTCATTTAAGCCAACGCTTGATAAGCTTGCATCTACGATGAATGAGTACAACCAAAACACCATTACTATTGCTGGTCATACTGACAGTAAAGGTGCTGATGCTTACAATATGGATTTGTCACGTAAACGCGCTTATGCCGTAGCGAACTATTTAAGTGCTCGCGGCGTGGCTTCTAACCGTATCAATGTAGTCGCTTATGGCGAGTCGCGTCCAGTTGCTGATAACAACAGTGAATATGGTCGTCAGCAAAACCGCCGTGTTGAGCTAACCGTTAACGCACCAAATAGCGTTCGTTAATCAATATTGAATGACTTCAGATAAAGAACATTATATAAGAGAGACCAGCGCACAGCTGGTCTTTTTTTTGCTTAAAATTTGTTCAATCTTTTAAATTTATATTTGATAATAGTTATCAATAACATTATAATTCGCAGGTATTAAATTCTGCCAGCACGTAACGATATTGTGAAATCAAGATTTTTACTCTGAACAATATCTGCTACTTACCTTGCTAAATTTTCTCCTTCTAATTCTCTAAACTTCTACTTTGCTATTTTATCTAGTGTATCTCATCGAGGACGTGTATGAATATCAGCCCAGCGACAAGCCGTAAAATTTTACCGACTACTTTAGCTGCTGCACTGGCAGGAATGCTAATGCTCTCAGGTTGTAGCAAACAGTCTGATGACACTGCAAATACGGCTGCACAAACTGACACGCAAGGGGCAGAAAATACCGCTACTACAACCTCTTCAGCTGCCGCCCAAGCTCATATTGATCGTCTGCTGATTAGCTATGCTGATATGGCGCACGCTGCCTATAAAGATTCTTTAGAAACCGCCAAACTTTTACAAACGGCAGTTAATACTTATCTAGAAACGCCGACCCAAGCCAATCTTGATGCCGCCAAAGATGCGTATAAAGCAGCGCGCCAGCCTTATTCGCAGACTGAAATATTCCGCTTTGACGAAGGCTTTGTGAGCGCTAATGATAAACGAGCGCTAGCTAGTATTGATGGCTGGGAAGGGCAGGTAAATGCTTGGCCGCTTGATGAAGCGTTGATTGACTATGTGAGTGACAGTTATGAGGGCGAATATAACAGTAAAGACAATATTATCAATAGTGACAGCATTACGGTTGGTAGCATAAAGCAAGATACCAGCACCATTACGCCTGAGTTATTGGCTGAGATGAGTGAGATTGGTGGCAGTGAAGCAAATGTTACGACCGGCTATCATGCGATTGAGTTTCTGCTGTGGGGTCAAGATACCAATGGCGTCGGTGAAGGCGCAGGTAAGCGTCCGGTAAGCGACTATATAACGACCGATGGCGAATGTACCAATGGGGACACTACCAATACAGATGCCAGTATTTGTGAGCGCCGTGGGCAGTATTTAAAAGCGGTTACTCAATTATTGGTTGATGATTTAACCGCGATGGAAGCTGAGTGGCAACCTGATAGCGAAAACACTTTACGTAGTGACATGATGGCACGTAAAGATAAAAATGGTCTGCGTCAAATCATGTATCAAATGGGCAGTTTAGCGCTTGGTGAGCTGGCATCTGAGCGCATACAAGTGGCCTTTGTCACCGGCTCTACAGAAGATGAGCACGAATGCTTTAGTGATTTGACCCATTTAAGCTACGCCAATAATGCCCGCGGTATCCAAAATATATTTAATGGCAGCTATAAAACCGTCGCTGGCAAGACAGTCGGCGGATACGGCGTTAAAAATTATCTTATTGATACCGGTAATACAGAAGCGGCTGATAAGCTCGCGGCTGACTTTGCCAAAGTAGAAGCAGCCTTTAAAGTGATTGTTGATAAAGGCGAAAAAGAAGGTATCAAGGTCGATCAAATGATTGCCACAGTAGGACAAGCAAGCAAGCATGGTATTTCTGCTGAAGAGCAAAATAAACGCCGTGGTTGGATTGAAAGCAGTATCACAAGCTTACAAGAGCTGACCGCTGGTATCGAAAATGCGGCAAAAGCCGTTGGTATTGACAACCTAGACGCCGATGCAGGCTCACAGTTTTAAGCTAGCGCCTATTGAATAGTATTAATTGCTAGTGTTTCTTTAGCTATTTTTATACTGGCTTTTATGTGCCTGATAAGTCGCTATAAGTTAATGAGAATTATTTTCATAGAAAAATAATTTAGGTATAATAAACACGTTGTCGACCGCTGTTGGCAGCGTGTTTTTTTATAGCCTATTAAAATAGTCAGATAGGTCAGGGCGCAGCAAATACTTATCGAATAGAAATGCCTATCGATTAAAAGTGAAAAAATTATAGCACGCGTTTTTAATGGTTCTATACCAGAACTAAGGTCCCTTATGAGCAGCAGTAATGTGTTAACCTCCAAACAATCTATCGCGTCTTATTATTCTTTGATATTTAACAGCTCGCCATTGAGGCTATCGCTAGGGATAGCATGTGCTCTCTCATTAAGCGCTTGTCAGCCGAGCGATAATGTTGCTAATCCTGCTGATGATAGCAAGACCCAAGAAAGCAGCCATTCGCAAAATATAACTTCTGAACGTCTGCAGACTATTGAAGCTTTAGCTGGCGTACCGATGCAGCAGCTTGCCAGTTTTGATGCGCAAGAGATTAAGCAAGGCGGCGATACCGGTATTAGTATCACCACTAGCGAAAGCTACTCTAAGCCTTCATCAAACATCACCGCTTCACGCAAAGGCTCTTTCTTTATCGGCAATGCGTTTTTTAGGCAACCTTGGGTAGTTGCGCCAGCCAGTACCGATAGTCGTGATGGTCTTGGGGCTTTATTTAACGTGGCTGCCTGTCAATCGTGTCACATCAAAGACGGTCGCGGTCATGCGCCAATGAGTAGTGAAGATGATGCCGATAGCTTGCTGATTCGTCTCGCTATGCCTGCGACCACCGATGAGCAGCGCCAAAAATTAAAAGATTCCTTGATAGAGAAAGTTGTACATCCTATATATGGCGGTCAATTGCAAGACCGCGGTATTCAAGGCGTTCCTGCTGAAGCGCGCATTGCGGTACAGTGGACAGATAAACCCGTCACCTTTGCTGATGGTCATGTCGAGACGTTACGAGCGCCGACCTTTAATTTAACCAAGCCTGGTTATGGTGGATTTGATGATGAGCTGATGGTGTCGCCGCGCGTTGCCTTACCGATGATTGGGCTTGGGCTACTCGAGCAAATTCCAGACGAAGCTATTAAAAAACAAGCAATCAAGGCAAATAACGCTAATAGCGACATTAGTGGCAAATTTAATATGGTGCTGGATCCGCAAACGGGTAAAGTGGCATTAGGACGCTTTGGCTGGAAAGCTGGGCAAACCAAACTGATTACTCAAAACCAAAGTGCGTTTAATGAGGATATGGGTTTGACCTCGAATATCCGTCCGCATGAATCCTGCATGCCGACGCAGACCGCTTGTATGAATGCGACAACTGGTGCTGATGAGCAAGGTAATGGCAAGCCGCCTATCGAAGTCAATGATGAAGTAGCAAAATTCGTCGAATTTTATACCCGTAACCTAGCCGTGCCGCATCGCCGCAATGCTAATGACAAGCTAGTACTGGCGGGCAAAAAACGCTTTTATGATATGGGCTGTCAAAGTTGCCATACGCCGCGTTATCAGTTGCCAAAAACCGACGATGACCATCTTGAGCAGCATGGGCAAGTGATTTATCCTTATACGGATTTATTGTTACATGACATGGGAAATGATCTTGCTGATCGTACCATTGCTGGCAAGCTACCATCAAAAGATTTACAAGTTGAGTTTTTAGCCAATTCTTATGAATGGCGTACTCCTGCATTATGGGGTATTGGGCTTGCGCAAACCGTTGATTCACAAGCGACATTTTTACATGATGGGCGTGCCCGTACGCTGATGGAAGCGGTACTTTGGCATGGCGGCGAAGCGGAAAAGCAGAAACAAAAAGTGCTTAAGCTTGATAAACAAGGGCGTAGTGAATTGAATGCGTTCTTAAAGTCATTATAAAAGTAAGATGATGAGCTTTAAAACCCATTTAAAAACCATTTAAAAGCTATTCTCCTTAAATATATAGATTTAAATAACTACTCATATCAATAGACATATAAATACTGAGAAAACTATGAAAATAAACCCTGCATTAGCAATGGCACTATCAGCATTAAGTGCTGGCATCCTTATCAGCTGTGTCAAACCTGCTGATGAGAGCAAAGCGCCAGAAGTAGATAGACAAGTCGCCCAAGAAAGTGCTACTTCTAAGGCTACAACTGAAAAAGACAATAGTGCAGATAAAGTTACTGCTGTTGATATTAGCGCTGATACTGAAAAGACCTATTTGACCCATGTGGCAAATGATATTGTTATTCCAGCTTATGCAGATGCAGCGAAGCAGAGTGATTTATTGCATGAGTTGGCACAAAAGCATTGTCAGCAGGCGCCAGTTAGTGGCGATGAGTTGCAAGCGCTGCGTGACCAATGGCTGGTGCTCGCACAAGCATGGGCTGGCGCTGAGATGGTTAACTTCGGTCCAGCAACTGCGAGTATGAGTAATTTATATATCAATTATTATCCTGATGAGCGCGGGCTGGTACATGGTGGCGTTGCCGATCTCATTGCTGCCAATCCTAAGCTTACCGCTGAGCAACTGGCTAATGAAAGCGCTATTGTCCAAGGTATACCGGGATTAGAAGAAGCGTTATATGCCAATGACAGCTTGGATGCTGGGCAATGCGCTTATGTGCTGAGCGCAAGCAGTGCCTTAAGCACGCGCCTAAAAGATATTGAGAAAAACTGGCAGCAAAACTCAACCACTTTATTAGCGATTGATAAAACTGCTGAGAGCGATCAAGGTTTGAATCAATGGTTTAATTCTTTATTGTCATTGGTTGAGACCATGAAATCTAATGCTATCGATCAGCCATTAGGTTTAACGGGTAAGAAAAAAGGCCATTTGCCAGCTGCGACCGCAGGTCAAAGCCGCGCGATTATAAATGCTAAATTGGCCACGCTGAATAAAGCAATGACCGATCCGGTATTGACCGCTATTCTTGGTAGCAATAATGAAAATGCAGTGGCCGATACCTTATCGACCGCGCTTGCTGATGCGACCACCTTATTGGCTCAAATGCCAGAAGACTTGGCGACTGCTGATAAAGCCACCCAGCAAGAGTTGTATGACAAGCTGACGACTATTACACGCATTATTAAACGCCAATTGATTCCGACCCTCGGTATCCGTGTGGGCTTTAACAGTACTGATGGCGATTAAAAAATGCATTCTATTGACACTAAAACAGCAAGTAATTCACAAGGGCAGTCACAACAGGCGCCACAAGAGAATCAGCCTAATTCTGAGCTGTTTGCGATATCGGCATTGACCATGCTTTCTACTGTCATAGGTACAGCCGTGCTTGTCGGTATTCATCATCGTTATCGCAAGCAGCACCATCCTGATGCCAGCTTGCGCGACTATGTAGTAGGTATGTGCTCGCAGTTGCAGTCGTTAACCTCAACACCTAAACTCGAGCTCGTACAGTTTCGCCACGCTTGTCAGCAAGCGACTTTTGCATGGCAACAGGCTTATCGGTTACCGATAGAAGGTAAGCAAAACGCCAATCATAATAACCTAGCTGATTTTAGCCCTCTACATACCACCACAGTACTGACGCGCCCCGTTTGTTGGGTTAGTGGCGTGGCATCTATGCCAAAAAGTGTCGTGTTAGCAAATGATGATGGCGCTGATGCCTGTCATAATGAGCATGACTTTGGTGTGGTCGGTATCGCCGCCGATAGACAACTCGTTTGGCAAACGACCATGCCAGAACGTGTCCACGATATTGTCGTCCAGCCTGTTCTTGACCGTGAAAGTAACTTTTCTAACCACAACCAAAATGTTAACCATAATCGAAATCGCGATGTCGTTGTCATGGGTCGGCGTCCGAGTGAAAATTTTTGGGTATTAGATACAGCAACCGGGCAAGTAAAGTTTGCTATTAAAGCATCTACTCATCGCCACTTTTATGGGCATGCTTGCTACAGCCTAGACGGTAAACTGCTCTATGTGACCGAAAATGACACGATAAGTTTGGATGGTAAAATCGGTATCTATGATGCTGATGATCATTATAAAAAAATAGCAGAGTTTGACTCGCACGGTATCGGTCCGCACGAGCTGATTATGCATCCTGATGGCGAAACGCTAGTGATTGCGAATGGCGGTATCAAAACCGAGCAAGCGTCGCGTGCAGAGCTCAATCTTGACAGCATGCGCCCATCACTGGTGTACCTAAACCGCCATAATGGCGATTTATTTGAGCAAATTATCCCTGAACACAATCAGATGAGCGTGCGTCATCTAGCCATGCATAATGATGGAACGGTGATGATAGGCATTCAATTCCAAGGCGAAAAGCATATCAATGTGCCGTTAGTTTTGACTCATCAACGCGGTGAACCTGATTTTAAACCCCTTATGATGCCCAATAACCAATGGCAGCGCTTTCATCAATATATCGCTAGTGTAGCGGTTGATAGTGAGCGTAACTTATTATGTGTGACCACGCCGATTGGCGGTTGCGCGGCGATTTATGATTTAAACACTCGTACATTAATTGATGATATTAGCCTGCCAGATTGTGCTGGTGCAGCAGTATTGTTTAATAATAATACTGAAAAAGCAGAAGGTAATAATGAGCAATCAGGTTTTATCGTTAGTGATGGCCAAGGTCAGTTAACCGCGTTAACTGTTAATAACTTGGCAGCTGCACAACTAGATACTGTAGATAACGGTGAGCGTATTTTTATAGACAGCAAATATCATATGATGTCGTTCGATAATCACTTACAAGCACTCTGAACATGAATGTGCCGTCAGAAAATCATTCGTTTTTATTAGACAGCGCTATACATTATTTGGCGCAAGCGGATATTGAGCTACGTATCACTAAAAAGCGGGTCAAAAATATTAACTTTCGCTTAAAACCCCATAAACTACTAGTTTCTGTGCCGTTATTTATTAGCTCAGCGCAAGCCGCACTCGCTATAGAGAAACGTGTGCCATGGGCGATAGCAAATCACGCGCAAGTATTAGAGCAATATAAACGCAAGCAAATTCCTTCAAAAGATGCTTCGATTGCCAATAACACGCTGCTATTGTGGGGTGTAAAGCAATCGTTCACGCTGAGTCATGATGAAAAGATTGCCTACTATCGGCAACAGCTTTCTGAAGTTGTACCTGCATTATTTAAAAAGTGGCAACCAATTGTTGGTGCTCACGCTAATGAGATACGCCTAAAGAAAATGCATACGCGCTGGGGCAGTTGCAATACCCGCGCACGGCGGATTTGGTTATCCATCTATCTGCCTGCTTATCCTATTGAATGTACCGAATATGTCATCGTCCATGAGCTGTGTCATCTGCATCATGCCAATCATAGCCGCGCTTTTTGGCAAACGGTGGCGACCGCTATGCCTGATTATCAGTATTGGCATAATATGCTGGCAGGTAAAACAGGTCAGCTAGATTAAAGTATAGCCTACTTCTAAATAACCGGATGTCATGCCTTAATCTGCTAATATAAGGTTCTTTATCGAGACAAGGATGTGATATGGAAAACGTCAATCAAGCGGAGTTTTGGCAGCAGCGTTATGAGCAAGACAGTATCGGCTGGGATATGGGACAGGTGTCACCACCACTCAAAGCCTATATTGACCAACTGCCTGAATCTGCTAAAGATCAATCGATTCTAGTACCGGGTGCGGGTAATGCTTATGAGGTAGGCTATCTGCATGAGCAAGGTTTTACCAATGTTACCTTGGTTGATTTTGCCCCTGCGCCGATTGCAGCGTTTGCTGAGCGTTATCCTGATTTTCCTGTTAAGCATTTAATCTGTGCTGATTTTTTTGAGTTATCGCCTGCGCAATATCAGTTTGATTGGGTGCTGGAGCAGACGTTTTTTTGTGCGATAAATCCATCACGCCGTGACGAATATGTGCAGCAGATGGCAGCGTTACTGAAACCAAATGGTAAGCTGATTGGTTTGCTGTTTGATAAAGACTTTGGACGAAACGAGCCACCATTTGGCGGTACAAAAGCTGAATACCAGCAGCGTTTTGAGCGTCATTTTGATATTGAAATTATGGAGACGAGCTATAACTCGCATCCGGCGCGTCAGTGCAGTGAGTTATTTATTAAGATGCGTGTAAAATCTTAATCTCACGCTTAATGTTTTCTCGAGCTTGTTCTTCTAGGCGGGAATGATAGTAATCAGTTAGATAAAGCGTTTGGTGCGCTAATAATCCTTTTAACACTGATATGCGTCCGACGCGGTAATTGACGTTTGAGATGTGAGCATACTCTTGGCGTACGGCTTGGGCATATTGTTGATACTCCGACCAAGATGCTCCCAAAACACTTAAATCCATATCTAGTAAATAGGCGGCATCGCTTTTTTTAGATTTATCTAACCAATCATCAGTCTTGTCAATTTGATGGCTAGCCGTCATCATAATTAGCGCGTAGATATATTGGCATTGCTCAGCACTCAGATAAGAATTTAACGACTCTACGGCATATTCTGCACTTTTAAGCTCATTATCTACGCACGTTGGCGTATATATCACATCATGAAAAAACAGTGCCAAGGCGATAATATGCGGCTCATTCAAATGATGCTTAACCTGTTCGAACTGCCCAAACAGCTGCCGAATATGCTGCAAGCTATGATAAACGCGCTGGGTTTCGTTATAGCGCATGGCGATATCTTGCCACAGCGCTTTTAATATTACTGGCTCGATAGCATTGTTAATAGCAGATAAATGCCACTCGAAAATCTTACCAAGCTCAGTATCTATTTTTGACGACCGATCCATAGTTACCCTTCGTGTGATGACTCCTTAAGATTTAGCACCAGTGACTTATTCTTTATTAGCAGCATCTTCAAATGCTTGTTTAAACAGCTTGCCGAGCAAATTAACATCATCGACGCGGGCATAATTCAAGCGGGTGACAAAAGCGATATGACGATGTGGTCCTTCCTCGGCTAATGGCACCGCGACTGCATTTTGATTTTGTAGATGCAGCTGATCGAGGGCCATCTCTGGCACTAATGTCGTCCCCATATTGGCAAGCGCCATTTGTATCAGGGTATTTAAGCTGGCATCAGAAAAGCTCGATTTCATTTGCGCGCGGTCAAAATGACAGACGGTTAAGGTTTGATCGGTCAGGCAATGTCCTTCGCCAAGTAGCATCAGATTGGCCGTTGCTAGCTCATCAGCGTTGATGGTTTTGAGCTTGGCATGGACATCGTCTTTTGGAAAGACGGCAAAGAAATCCTCTGCCCAGAACTCAAAGGTATGCAAGCCATCGACCGCATAGGGGAGCGCAATAATAGCGGTATCAATATGACCGTAACGCACTTGCTCAAGTAAGCGTTCCGTTTGCTGCTCAACGATGGTCATACGAAATTCTGGATAGTGTTGACGCAGCGCAGGCAATACTTTTGGCAGCAAATAAGGGGCAATCGTTGGAATGATACCCACGGTCATAGGGTAAGCAAGCGGCGACTGATGGCTATGCGCGCGCGTGGTCAAATCGTTGACTTCAGAAAACACCCGCTGCGCCCGCGTCAAAATGTCCTCGCCGATAGGCGTAATCAAGACTTGCTTATTATTGCGCTCAAAAATCTGCGTATCCAGTTGTTTTTCTAACTCAGCGATACCTAAACTCAGCGCTGATTGCGAAATATTGCAGTCTTCCGCCGCACGTTTAAAATGACGATGTTTTGCAACCGCTAAGGCAAACTCGAGTTGGCGTAAAGTAATCATAAAACCTCTCTATTAATGGGTTTTTCAGGCAATTTATTGTACTTATTTATCTTATGTCAACTATCTATTAGCGTTGATACATAGATAAAAAAAGCAGATAGAATAGTTTAACAAGTTTAATAAAACAAAACATCAAATTAAAAACTTTTAATTTGATTAACCATAGAATTCGCGTATAGTTTGTCAGGTAGCCCAGAGATTAGAAGGGTTAATAGAAACAAACCTAAAATAAATTTTAATTACCTTACCTTACCATCAATCAAAAAAAAGGAGCCAATCATGGCGTCTATTATCAATCAAGAAATCCCAGAATTTTCAGCAGAAGCGTTTGTAAACGGTGAGTTTAAAACCATCACCTCTGAAGACGTAAAAGGTAGCTGGGCGATTTTCCTATTTTACCCAGCCGATTTTACCTTTGTTTGCCCAACTGAACTTGAAGACATGGCAGCACATTACGAAGAGCTAAAAGGCCTAGGCGTAGAAGTGTACTCAGTATCAACCGATACGCATTTCACTCATAAAGCATGGCATGATTCTTCAGAAGCAATCGGCAAAGTTACTTACCCAATGATTGGCGATCCTACTGGCCGTATCACTCGTGGCTTTAACGTCATGATTGAAGAAGCAGGTTTGGCTGAGCGTGGTACATTCTTAGTAGATCCAGACGGCTTGATTCAAGTTGCTGAGATTCATGCTGGCGGTATCGGCCGTAGTGCAAAAGACATGCTACGTAAAGTAAAAGCGGCACAATACGTTCGTGAGAACGACGGCGAAGTTTGCCCAGCAGCTTGGGAAGCCGGTCAAGCAACATTGAAACCAAGTCTTGATCTCGTTGGTAAAATCTAAGTCGTTCTTTATTAGACTAAAATTATTAGATTAAAATTTTAGTATTATTTAAAGCGGTATTTGCTGATTGATAATACTAAATAAAGTGCTAAAAAAAGATCCCATTAACTTATGCTAATGGGGTCTTTTTTTTGTCTCAATCTTATAAGACTTTATAATATCTAGCGGTATAAACTAGCCACTAGTTAAGCATGAGATTGTAATTTATTTTTATCAATTATTTTATAAATCTCATCTTTTAGATGCAGCTTTCGCCTTTTCATTTGTTCTATTTCCTCATCGCGACTGGCATGCGTCACCAAATCTTTATCTAGCTGATTGATTTGCTGATCAAGCTGCGTATGTTCATCAAAAATAGTCGCAAAGTGGCTGTCTTTTTGTTTAAGCTCAGCAATAATTTCTCTGTTGTCTTGCCATGTATCCGTCTTTCTCATCTTGTCATCCTTGTTATGAAGCGCAAGCTTATTAAAGCAATAGCGCATTTTTAGTTAAGAGTGCTGTGATGAATTGCTATGATTGTGAGACTTCAATGTCATTAAGCCAAATCGTTATTCAGCTCAATTATAAACAGGTTTACTGGTAGCAGAAAGGGCGTTTAATAAGTGCAAATAACCATCAATCTACTGATAGGTAAATAAGATTTTTTCTTATTCGCCTCATTCGATTGTAGCGAAAAAATTTACTAGATACCATGACTATCACTATCTTTTATTTATAAGTAGTTTTGAAATTAAATAATAATGACTATTTATGATTTGTTTTATAAAACATAAGGTTTGAGTTTATCGGCTTGCTCAAAATGCCCAAACCCTTGATAATAGACGTATCAAAGGTGATAAGACAAGTATTTATAGCTTTTAAATCAGCGACTTAACTTATCACCAAACCCTATTTAAATGTCCAGCATCGTAGCTGACGTTACATATTTAATAATAATGAGGAACAAACATGATAGATCAAAGTTTATTAGATGCAGTCAAAAGCTACAGTGAAAACATGACCCGTCCAATTACATTTGTATTGGGTAGCGGAGAACATAGCAAGCGTGCTGAGCTGATTGATTTTTTGACCAAAATTGCAGGGACTACGGATAAAATTAATTTTGATAGTACAGCTACCGATGACAGCTTACCAAGCCCGATTAGTTTTAAAGTGATCAGTCATATCGATGATGTATTGACCGATACTGGTATTGTGTTTAGCGGTATCCCTGGTGGTCATGAATTTACGTCTCTGATTTTGGCGATCTTGCAAGCCGGTGGTCATACGTTAAAACTAGATGAAGGCATTCAAAAGCTGATAAAGCGCTTTAATAAACCGCTGCAGTTTCAAACCTATGTCTCACTCTCTTGCCACAGTTGCCCAGAAGTTGTGCAAGCACTGAACCAATTCGCGCTGTTAAACGATGACATCAGCAATGAGATGATCGATGGTGCATTATTCCAAGAGCAAGTAGAAGCGAATAACATCCAAGGCGTACCAGCAGTGTTTTTAAACGGTAAGCCGTTTGCTAATGGTCTGATTGACACGGCTAAATTGATTGAGAAATTACAAGAGCAATTCCCTGATTTATTAGCAGAAGCTGATGACGATGCTGAACAGTTAGAGCAGCAAGATGTGACGATTATTGGTGCAGGTCCCGCTGGCGTTGCGGCAGCGATTTACACGGCGCGTAAAGGTCTTAAAGTCACTATGGTCGCTGACCGTATTGGCGGGCAAGTCAAAGATACACAAGATATCGAAAACTTAATCTCTGTACCTTTAACGACCGGTAGTGAGCTGTCGGCGAACTTTGAAAAGCATTTGCGCGAATATGATATTACGCTCAAAGAACATGTCAGCGTCAAAGAAATTAGTGAAACTGAAGATGAAAACTATCGTATTCATCTGAATACCGGTGAGACGTTTGAGACGCGCAGTATTATCTTAGCGACCGGTGCCCAGTGGCGTAAACTTGGTGTCCCAGGTGAAGATGAAAACGTCGGTAAAGGCGTTGCTTACTGTGCGCACTGTGATGGTCCTTTCTTTAAAGGTAAAGACATCTCTGTCATCGGTGGCGGTAACTCCGGTATTGAGGCGGCGTTAGACTTGGCAGGTATTGTGAAGCATGTAACCGTCCTTGAATTTGCCGATGATTTAAAAGCCGACCAAGTATTGATTAATAAAGCCAAAGAAAAAGCAAATATTGATATCATTACCAGTGCTGCAACCCAAGAGATTAAAGCGAATGATGGTAAAGTGACATCTATCGTTTATCAAGACCGTAGCAGTAGTGAGACCAAAGAGCTTGATGTTTCAGCAGTGTTTGTGCAGATTGGTTTGGTGCCGAATACTGCGTTTGTCAAAGGCTTTGTCGATTTAAACCGCTTTGGTGAGATTGAGATTGACGAGCGCTGCCGCACCGATCGCAAAGGTATCTTTGCTTGTGGTGATGTCACGACCGTACCATTTAAGCAAATTAATATTGCGATGGGCGAAGGTTCAAAAGCGGCATTATCAGCGTTTGAATATTTGGTGATGCAGTAAGTTATTTAGCTTTTACCAAAGTCTTACACCCCTAAAGTCTACTATGGTTTTAGGGGTGTTTTTTTTGCGTACTGGTTAAGGTTTAACCTGCCAATACACCAGCTACCGAGAGTAATTCACCCGCTTCATCTTCTTTAATAACGCGTTTCTCTTTTAAAGCTGACTCGATCCAAGCATGTAGATGAGTATTGTTTAACATCGTCTCACAATAATGTTTGGTTATTGGTTTTAATGGTATGCCCGAGGCATCCGCATAAGTCTGCAAGCGTAGAACTACAGGGGCGAAAAAAGTATCGGCAGCTGTGAATGCACCAAACAGATAGCTGTCTTTTGGACGATTTTTTAAACAATCTGCAAATATATTTTCTATACGAGCGATATCTTTTAAGCATGCAGCGCTTGGTTGTATTTTCGATTTAGCTCGAATGTTCATCGGCATCTCACTACGAATCCCCATCAGACCTGAATGCATCTCAGCGACGATGCTTTGGCAATAAGCGCTATTTATTCTGTTACTGGTATTATTCTTAGTATTAGACTTACTCAGTCCTGTCCAAACATCTAACTCTGTCAAATAATCATTGGCGTGAATGGCAATCGCTAAGGTATCCCAGACCGTGACTTTATCGCTGTTATTATCGTTGTCTTGACCATAAACCAAAACTGGTACTTTGCCGGTTGGCGCATGCTCATTAAGAAGGGCTGTCGCTGATGGATGAAACAGCTCAATCAGTTGCTCATCAAAATCAATGTTAAATGCCTTGAGTAGTAGCCAAGCTCGCAATGACCACGACGAATAATTTTTATTGCCGATGATGAGTAGCGGTTTTTGCATTATAAATTCCTATCAAGCGGTATCAGTAGGATTTTATTATGTCTTTAATATTGAGTAATAACCAGTCTATAGTTGAGTAATGTGTAAAAAAAAGCCCATCCAAAATCTGGACGGGCGTTTTTGAAGCAGTAGCAATTATATTTAAATTATTAATCGTCTAATAAATCCATACGCTTTGCCGCTTCATAAATACCTGTTGAGCGGTTACCGGTACGGCAAAAAATCAGCATTGGCTGCTCAGCTTGGTTAAAAAAATCAGCAAACTCTTCAACATGGTTTTGATTGAGCTCACTACCAGCAAAAGACACTTCTTTATAAGCAAGTCCTGCTTTTTTAGCGGCAGCTTCAATCTCGGCGCTAGTCGGTTGGTTTGGTTCTTCACCATCTGGACGGTTGTTAATAATGGTTTTAAAACCATTTTCAGCAATCATAGGTACTTGGTCAGGGGTGATTTGTCCGGTAATACTAACTTGATGGCTCATAAGAGCTCCTTGTTATTTTTTAGCGTAAAAATGAAACTTTTGCGCTTGGATTAAAATATTTCAATAAAGCATATCTGCTCTCTACAACAAGCCTTGCATCAGCGCACTCTGATACAGTAATTTGGCGCGTGCACCCGTTCCGCAAAACATCAGGATGGGTTTGGGCATGGTGCGATAAAAAGCTGCAAACTGCTCGACAGTCGCCATGCTTAAACGCTCATCATCAAACGGTAAATGCTGATATGTGAGGTTGGCCTTTGCCGTCGCATGGGTAAAGTCACAGCTATTGGGCTGCGTCTCTGTCTCAGCGTCAGGTCGAATATTGAGCACAGAGCGGTAACCAAGCTCGGCAATCTTGACGCATTGGCTTGGGTAAATTTGCTTATAAATGGTTAAATCATCGGTCATAAGTTTTTCGGTCGCATATATTAAATGGCGTTAGATTTTCTGATGTTTCTAGAGACGGTAAGTTTTAAATCTAATAGTAATTTAGCATAACACAGCTTTTATCATATCTCTGTTTTGTCACTGACAATAACGGTCATTAATGATTTGACATAGTGTGACATAGGATGGATACGTGCAGGGCGTTGTCAGACATCCTTAAGCGCATTGACCGCATCCATGGTACTTAAATAAACGTGCCCTGATAGATGGGTAATGACCGGTGTATGCTCAATGATGTCCATCACCGGTCCCTTGATAAAGCTAAAGCTTAAGTGCTTTTTTTGATTCAATAGCTCTTGATTGAGGCTGATAAGCATCTCTTGTCCGGTCAAATCAATATGATTGACCGCTGACATAATCAAGATAATCTCATGCGCTTCAGGATATTGCTGCGTCGCTTGTATGACCCTGCGATGCACGGATTCACTATTGCCAAAAAACAAGCTTTCATCAATACGCAGCATCAATAAATTGCTAAAGGTCACCACATCATGACGATTGATGTTGCGAAAGTGTCCTGTGCCCGCTAGCTGACCAACGACGGCGACATGTGGTTTGCTTGATTGCCAAATTAGGCTGGCAAACGACACCATCAAACCGATGACCAAGCCAGTATTTAACCCAAATATCAGCACACCGATAAATGCAGCCAGAAAACTGGCCGCATCTAAGCGGTCGCGTTGCCATGCTGACTTTAAAGTCGCCATATCAATGAGACCGACAATCGATGCCATGATGGTCGCGCCCAGTAGAGCATAGGGCAGAGGTGCTAATAAATTGCCAAAAGCGATTAACGCTGCAATCATGACCAGTATCGTCACTAAACTTGCGACCGGTGTTTTGGCACCTGAGTCAGCATTCATTGCAGTACGTGAAAAACCGCCAGCGACCGTAAAACTTTGAAAAAAGCCGCCCGCCATATTGGCCAGCCCCAAACCAGTAAGCTCACGATTGGCATCAAAGGTCTCACCGCGCAGGCGTGCATAATTGCTGGCAACTGAACTGCTTGAGACAAAGATAATCAATGCCATTAAACCTGCGCTCGGTAATAGGTTGAGCGCTTCATGAAAATCTGGCACGTATGGTAGGGTAAAAGTAGGCAGACCCTGCGGAATAGTACCAATCGTTGCCACGCCGTTTGTTGTCCAATGTAAGCTCATGCTTAACACGATGGCAATAGCAAGTAAAATGAGCGGAAATAGACGCTCAGCCCATTTGGCATAAGAGGCCGATAACCAAGAGCGCCACACCCATTTACTTGCATAACGATTGGCAAACAACAGCGTAAAAGCAATAACACCGATAACCAAGGTTAGTGGATGCAGCTGGCGGGCATACACCTGCATACTCGATAAATAACCTATGAGGCCATTACCTGCAATAGGAATGCCCGTCAGATACTTAAGCTGACTGACAAAAATCAGTACCGCCGCGCCACTGATGAAACCTGCAGATACGCCGCGACTGATAAACTGCATAATCCAGCCAAGCTTAAGCCGACCTGCCAGCCATAACATCGTCCCTACCATCAATGACAATAAACTTGCCATTAATATATATTGCTGCGTACCCTCATTGGCATAAGGATGCAAACTACTTGCCGTCATAATCGCAGTGATGGCGACGGGCCCTACAGCTTGCACATTACTTGAGCCTATCCACGCATACACCAGCACGGGTACGATAGCCGCATAGAGTCCATAGACAGGCGGCAATCCTGCTAGCACCGCATAACCTAAGCTTTGCGGAATGACGAGCACCCCAACGACCAAGCCCGCGATGACGTCAGTCGGCAGGGCAGACAGCTGATACTGACGTAACCAAGCAGGAATCAGACGAGTAGCGATAGAAGGCATAGCAATATGTCATCACAATAAAGAAAGTTAAAGACAATTAGAAACTAAATGACCAGTTAGGCGTCTGTTTTGGCACAAAAGCGTTCATACAATAACTGTAGTACCGATAATGCATCATCGCTTGCGATACTATAATAGATTTGCTTACCCTCGCGGCGGGTCGTCACCAACTCGTCTTTACGCAGGATACCTAGCTGCTGCGATAAACTTGGCTGACCGACACCGACCAAGGACTCAAGCTCACTGACACAGTACTCACCTTGGGTCAGCTGACATAAGAGTAATAAGCGATCAGGATGCGAGAGCGATTTCAATAACTGGCTAGCTTGCAAGGAGGCTTGTTGCATTTGCTCAGCAAGGTCTTTGGGCACAAAGTCTGCTACGTTGGCAGATACAAGCGTGCCAGTGGGATTGCTAGTTGTGCTCAATGCTGAAGTTGAAGTAGTCAGAGCGAGCTCCTTATGAATGATATAGATAGAAAATGCAGAGTTTATAGATAAGAGTTGGTTATATATAGTTAATTATCAATGATATCGCAATTTATAGCAAGTTATCATTATTTACATTATATAAATTGATAAATTGTATGATGATTGCTATAGTGGTTGGTAGTGATAGATAGAAGTATAGGTAGCACCTAGAAGCAAATATTCTAAATAGAGGCAAATGCTATAAATTAGCGCCTATTATACGGAACAATACCTTAAAAATTAAAACATTCATATAAAAGTAAAGAGGTAGCCATGCAAGTTCATTCTTTCTTACATAGCGACACAGAGACTTACACCCATGTACTCGCAGATGTGCAGCAGCAAGTGTGTGCGATCATTGATCCTGTACTAGATTTTGATGCCAAATCAGGGCGTACGGATACGGCTAGTGTCGATGAAGTGATAGCATTCGTTCGTGAGCAGGGTTGGGAGCTGGTTTACATTATAGAAACCCATGCTCATGCCGATCATATATCTGCTGCTATTCATGTAAAAAATGAGCTTGGCGGTAAACTGGTCATCGGGCAACATATCACCGAAGTGCAAAAAATATTTAAGCAAATCTTTAACTTTGATAGCAGCTTCCGTACCGATGCCAGTCAGTTTGATATCTTGACCGACGATGGCGAAACTTTGACGCTTGGCGGCATTACGATCACTGCCATGTATGTGCCCGGTCACACCCGTGCAGATATGGCGTATCTTGCCGCTGACGATGAAAAAACCGTGGTCTTTGTCGGTGATACGCTCTTTGCTCCCGATGTCGGTACGGCGCGCTGTGACTTTCCGGGAGGGGACGCTAAAACCTTATATCAGTCTATCCAAAAACTGCTGGCACTCCCTGATGAAACCATCATGTATTTATGCCATGACTATCCGAGTCAAGGTCGCAAGCATTGCCCAACCACGACGGTAGCAGCGCAAAAGATTGGTAATATCCATGTCAAAGAGGGCATCAATGAAGCGGAGTTTGTCAAGATGCGCGAGCGCCGCGATGCTAATCTAGAGATGCCGCGCTTGATTATCCCTTCAGTACAACTTAATATTGATGCTGGTCATTTCCCCAAGCCTGAAGACAATGGCACGCGCTATTTAAAAGTACCGATTAATACGCTTTAAGCACCAATTATATTTTAACAAAATGAAAAAAAACTGTTAAGAAGTAAGTATAGCTAAGCAAAAAGTTACGCAAGCACAATACGAGCAGCGGCCATTATAATGCTAATCATGTAACATGAGATGAGAAATATGGTGAGATAAAAAGATGGCTGTTTTTTAGGATCAATTAATAATAGCTAAGGATTTAGCCATGGAAATTAACGTCGGCAGTACTGAACGTTTACTACGTATTATCGTTGGTGTCGTCATTATCGGCTTGGGGCTTTATTTCCAAAGTTGGTGGGGCGTAGTCGGTCTAATTCCCTTTCTAACTGGGCTATTCCGTTTTTGTCCGTTATATAAAATGCTTGGGATGAACACGTGTAAGCGCTAAATAATGCTTAATTTTTATCTTAACAATGAATAAATATTAAGCATGGGTGCTTTGCTAAGACGAGTGCCAATTCCAGTGCTAATGATAAAGGAGCTCTATAATGAGTGAGCAAAACTCTCATCTGGTCTGCCCCCATTGTCAGGCAACCAATCGTATACCTGCAGCACGGCTGAATGCGGCACCAAACTGCGGCAAATGCGGTCAGCCATTATTAACGGCTAGTCCGCATGAACTAAATACCCAAACGGTCAATAAGCTTATTCAAAAGAATGAGGTATTGACGATCGTTGATTTTTGGGCGAGTTGGTGTCAGCCGTGTTTGATGATGGCACCACAGTTTAAAGCCGCGGCCAAGCAGTTGCCGCAAGTGGTTTTTGGTAAAATACAAACCGATAAATACGAGCAAGCGGCGGCACCTTATAATATTCGTAGCTTACCGACGATGGTGGCCTTTAAAAATGGCAAAGAAATCGCGCGCCAATCTGGTGCGTTACCTAGCGATCAAATTGTGCAATGGGTGAGAAGCTTAAATTTATAAGCTTTGATTGAGCTTTTACTGCTGATTATTAGATATAAAAAAGCCAATATGCTTATCGCGTATTGGCTTTTTTAACTTTACAGTTTTATTAAAAATAAAAGCTTATTTATCGAATATAAACTAAAAATCATAGGTTAATAATAGAGCAATTAACATGAGTATTGCAGTCGTAACAACTAAGGCTATTAATATTTTAAATATCAAATCTGGTAGTTCTTTTATATTGGATTTTGTTGAATCAGGAATATTAGATGAAAATTCACGCAATTTTTCTTTAGCTGCACTAAGTGATATAGATTCTGGAATATTAATTACTACTACTTTATTTTGTCGTTTTAAACCATTATCTGCTCTAGCATAGTCATGTTTATCATTAGATTCACGTTCATATGTAGATAGTGATTTATCATATTTACTACGTGCTATAGGGTCAGATAGTATCTTATATGACTCATTAAATTGTTGCATGATACGATCAGCATCTGGATGTTTATTCTTGTCCGGATGGTATTTCTGGGATAAAGACTTAAATGCAGCTCGTATGACTTCCGCAGAAGCATTTCTAGAAACCATTAAGGTATCGTAGTGCGTATGAAGGTTATTCATTATTAGATAGTCTTATCAAGTTAATACGGCTTAATTAAGTATTAGTGACTACTCACCATAAATCTTCACGCCATTGGCAAAGCTGCAACGTTGGATACGGGCAGACTGAATGATGGCATCACGCTCACCATAAAGTCTTGATAATTTGGCATCACGCGCTTGAGTATTGTTGCT
The DNA here is from genome assembly GCF_904846175.1 of Psychrobacter immobilis. GTDB lineage: Bacteria > Pseudomonadota > Gammaproteobacteria > Pseudomonadales > Moraxellaceae > Psychrobacter > Psychrobacter immobilis_E. Next base: position 149,947 of record NZ_CAJGZM010000003.1, read on the forward strand.
TTTACCAACGCCAAAGCTGATATTAGGCGAGATACCCCAGCGTCCAGCGGAAACCCCAACGCCGACACCTGAGGCAGCTATGGTTGATTGCTCATTACGCGCCGCGTCGACATAGCGATTGACACGGTTATACTCTTGGCTCAGTGCTTGGCAGTCATAACTTTGGTAGGTGCTTGGTGGTACGTATTGCGGGGTAATATTACCCGTTGAGGCGCAGCCCGAGAGAGCAAAAACGCCAGCTGTTGCGAGTAGTGTTGCTGCAGTAAGAGTTTTCATAATGGCTCCATAAGGCGACGTTGAGAGGTTTATATTTATTTAAGATAGCAAAAAACCGTGAATTAAGATATTGAAAAATATATCGTTTAGCACCGCTTAAAACAAATTTCCCGGCTTACTAAAGGCGAGTACCACGATACCAACATAGGCGATACCTGCGATAAGAATGCCAGTTTTTCTTTGGCTGGGTGTGGCATTGTCATTAAAGGCTTTGATACTGGCACTGAGCGCCGCAACGAGTAAGATGATTTTTGCAAATACCCACTGCACCGGCGCATTAACGCTCATCAATTGCACCAGCATACCAGCCCCTGAAATGATAATGACGGCATAGAGGATGTGGGTAGATATTTTTACCGCAAATGGTGGCTTTTTGTTTGTGCCTAATACCACATAGCTTTGGTATAAAAACAGCGCAATCAACAGGACAGCCATGAGCATATGTAGGTGTTTCATTGGATAAATTTTCCTTTAAAGGTGCCGTTTGCCAGCTTATCTATATTATTTGGGAACAGCATTTAATAGCAGCATTTAAGAATGATATTTAACGATAATGTTCAATGGTGGTTTTTCAAAGTCAGTTGTTCAAAAATAGCGACCTAAAAAACAGCTATCTAGCCTTTGTTTTGTCCAGCGCATAATGGGCTGTCAGGGCTTTGACCTTGCCACTCTGTTGGCGTATAAGCATGGATAGCCAACGCATGGATTTGACCGCCTTGTGAGGTCAATAGCTCATTTGCCAGAGCATATACGAGCTGATGACGGCCAACCAAACGTTTGCCTTCAAAGTCCTCACTGACAATGGTCAGTTTAAAGTGGCTTTCTTTACCGTCAAAATAACCGGCATGATTCATTGATTCATTCACCAGTTCAATATGCTGCGCTTGCAGGACTTGTAGCTTATTATTAAGAGCATCGGCGGTCGGGGTATTGGTAGGCGTATTAGTAGTCATAGTCATCCTTATTTTATGCGACTGCACCATCTAAATGGCTGATTGCGCCCATTATAGCAGACGCTGACAATTGTGCCGCTATGCTGTACGCAGTAGACCTGCATTAGCATGGCAAAATGCTTTAGTAGCACCCATAAAAAAGCAGAGCGTAATCATTATTACACTCTGCTGTTATTAGTTGTCCACATTTTCTATTAGATTAAAATCTAATGTTCATACAAAACTAGCGACGTGATTGCTGATAAATCGGCATCACCTTAGGCATCAATGACTGCAATTGCGCAATACGGTTGCTGCTGGTTGGGTGAGTGCTCAAAAATTGTGGTGGTTCACCTTGGCTGGCGCGTTGCATTTTTTGCCATAAGGTAATCGCAGCTTGTGGGTTGTAGCCTGCACGTGCCATCAGCTCAAGACCGATTTGGTCGGCTTCTGCTTCTTGCGTGCGGCTGTGTGGGCGGCTAAGACCTAAGTCACCAGCGACGTTAGCAAGCTCTGCCTGACCTTGTGATAGACCAAAGATACTAGCAGCGACACCGATACCTGTTTGCGTCGCGTATTGACGCGATAGGCGCTCACGTGAGTGCTCACGTAGGGCGTGCGATATCTCATGACCCATGATAGCGGCAATTTCGTCATCCGATAAATTCAAGCGATCGATGATGCCTGAATAAAACATAATCTTACCACCTGGCATGACGAAAGCGTTCAACTCATTAGACTTAATCGTATGAACTTCCCAAGGCCATTTTGTTGCATCAGGACGATAGACGCCCACTTGACCGACCAAACGGTTCGAGATGTTTTTAAGGCGGTTTAGCTGTGCTTTATTGGTGTCAAGTAAACCACGCGCCTTTGCTTCTTGTAGGGTTTTAGCATAACTTTGCGCCGATAACTGCAGTACTTGCTCGTTTGAAACCAGTAATAGCTGTTGACGGTCAACGCCGACGGCACCGGTGCTCGTCGTACTAGAACAACCTGTCATTGCCAACGCTGATAATGATGCCGCCATAACGGTAGTGGTAATTAGCTTTTTCATAAAACGTCCTCGCTGTAAATGGAAAAAATAAAGTGAAACAATGCCAATATCAAAACAGTAAAGGTAAGGGCAGCTTATTATTGAAATTCTACTACCACTCAGCCATCCACTAAAACAGTAGAATTTTACCCCACCTGTCATTAGGCATAAGTATAATAATGTTAACAAGTTAAAACCTAGACAGAAAAAGTAACAATAGGCGGTAGGATTGTAAGTGAGGTTTTTAAACCATGTTTGTAAGCGATGTTGGTAAAGGGAATTGTTAAAATAGCTTTTATCGCTATATTAGAATTATTCTTTATATTTCTTTAAAATTATTTTGTTGATGTAGCTAATTAAAATACTGCCCAAAATCAATACGATAAGCATAGATGCTACCTCGAAAAGGCTTAAATAGCATAGTCTTAGTTAAAATTTTTAAAAAAGCTATTGACACGCCCAGAATATTTGCTAAAATAGCCAGCCTATCGAGACGTAGTCGTTGTTAACAACATTGCGATTTGATATTCAGCGGGAATAGCTCAGTGGTAGAGCATAACCTTGCCAAGGTTGGGGTCGAGAGTTCGAATCTCTTTTCCCGCTCCAAATATGGCTTGCAAAAGCACTAAAGCCTCACTTCTTATAATAAGAAGTGAGGCTTTTTTCATGTCTAAAATTTAGAAAGTAGGTTTGCAGCTCTATTAAAAGTTTATAGGCATATTCAAAATTGCTGAATTACAAAAGGCGACCGTTACAAAACACGGATGATTTGACACACTTATTTAATCTTAGCCGCGCATACTTATCTCTATTCAGTTAAAGATGAATAGTGAGTTAGAGATAAGAAAGTGCGTTCAACATAATGGTCTTTAGCTTTTAACAATAATAATAACGATAATAAGGATTGAGTATGCAAGATTTTAAACATAAAGCATTCAACGAGTTGTTTGATTTAACCGGCAAAACGGCGATTGTGACGGGCGGCGCTAATGGAATCGGTAAGGCTACTGCTTTGCGTTTGGCGCAAGCGGGTGCAAATATTGTCATCGCAGATTTAAAAATAGAAGATGCCAATAAAGCAGCTAAAGAAATAGAAAGCTACGGCGTTAAAGCGTTAGCAGTTGAATGTAATATTTTAAAAGATGATGATTTGGTAGCGATGGTCGATAAAACGCTAGAGGTATTTGGTCGTATCAATATCCTGATTAGTAACGCCGGCGGCGGTGGCGGTGGTCAAGAAAATCCGTTTAAAATCTCTGTTGATGATTTCCGTCGCGACTTTGAGCTAAATGTCTTTAGCGCGTGGCGCTTATGCCAGTTATGCGTGCCACATATGAAAAAATCAGGCTATGGCTCAATCGTAATCACCACATCGATGTCGAGTGTCAATAAGAGCCCAGATATGAGCGGCTATGCTGCATCAAAAGCGGCGGTCAATCATATGGTCGCCAACCTGACCCATGATTTTGGTCCTGAGGTGCGTATCAATGCCATCGGTCCTGGTGCCACGCGCACTGCAGCGTTAGAGAGTGTATTGACGCCTGAGATTGAAGAGAGAATGCTATCGCATACGCCTATCAAACGCTTAGGCGAAGCCGATGATATCGCTGGTGCGATGCTGTATTTTGCTGCGCCTATCTCTGAGTGGGTGAGTGGACAGACGTTATTTGTTAATGGCGGCGGTGTGCAAACGTTAGACTAAAATTAAGATTAACGATAATCGCTAGTGTAGAGAACTTGTCATAAAAAAGCGTCACCTAACCAAATGTTGGGTGACGCTTTTTCATGAAAATTGTTTTTAACTTACTGATTAAAACTCGATGGCAGCGAAATATTAATGCAAATAAGCCATTGTTAGAAATGCTATTTTCTAAGTGAAAAAGCCACCATTTTGCCGCCTACCCAATTTACCCAACTAACAGGGAAAATACGCTGTTGTAATCTAATCAAGTTTGCCATCACGCCTGGTACGACCAAGAACTGCCGTTTTTCTACGCCTTTGAGCATAGATTTAACTGCATCGTCAATTTTTAATTCACCAGCCAGTTTTTTCATGCCAACGCCAGCTTGCGACATGACACCGATTTCGGCTCGGGTAAGCGGCGTATCTATCGGCGGCGGTGCAAAAACAGTTATATCAATGCCTAGAGGCTTCCATTCGTAGTTTATCGACTGCATCATCCCCCAAATGGCAAACTTCGACGCACTATAAGAGCTGTAGCCATAACTGCCTGTGAATGACGACATAGAAGCAGTCACCATAACTTGATCGCCACGTGACAAAAACGGTCGCATGGCAGCTAGAACATTGCGCGTGCCGAATAGATTGATAGTCAGTACGCCCTCAAACTGTTCTTGGCTCATCTCATCAAAGCTCCAAGGCCCTGTAATTCCGACGAAATGCATCAAGATATCAGGCGATAGCTTGCTTGCAGCCTCAGCGATTTTCTTGGTTGTCGTATCGGCGTCGGTGACGTCCAATTCATAGCTGATAATCGAAGCTTTGTTTTTGTTCAAGCCTTTCAGCGTGACAACGGCTTCATCAAGCGCTTGTCTATCAAACAAGACTAAGTTGGCATCTTGTTGAATCAGCTGCTTAGCCGTTTCAAGTCCGATACCAGAGGCAGCACCAGTGATATAGACAGTTTTACCGGTAAAGTAACCCATCACGCGCTTTCCTTTTGCAATGAGCTGTCTTTTATCGAGCTTGGTTGGTTTATCGAGCTTGACTGTTTTGCTGATTTTTTCTGCAAACTGCCAAACTTTGCCTCGCCGATTAAATGACTGACTTTATGCCCAGGAATTAGCCAGTAGGGCGTCGCCTCGCTACTTGAGGCGCAGTTAGGGAAGTCAGGATTTTTAGAAGGACCGGCGATGGTTTTCTCTATAACCATTGAGATATATTGCTCATTACTGCCTTCTAAAGTATTGCCATTTAAAATCACTTCTATCCCTGTGTCTTTGGCATAACGACGGATAGCATTTACTTTCGAATTCATCGGTGCATAAGCATCTGCTCCGACGCCATTTTCTGAAGTCACTCTTATGCCGTCAGGCACTCGCGCAACTAACGAATGATTACCTTCGGTATGACCGGGGGTATGCACCAGCGCGACGCCTTCGCCCAATTGAATGCTACCCGTAAACTGAATCACTTTGTCAGGATCGACACCTTCGATACCATTTGGGCAATACCAATCTGCTTGCACGGGTAATAAAGAGGTAGTACTTAACCATTCTTGCTCATGAACCAATAACTTAGCGTTGGGGAAATAGGCAGGCTTATCTTTCGTGCCTAGCCAACGGCGTATATCTTGAGTATGAAGGTGGTCGTAGCTGATATAATCAATATCTTCTGGAGACAAGCCGACTTCCGCTAAGGCACCAGTGACATCACGAATGATAGGCGCAACAACACCTTCAAGCGGCGACCAACTGGGCATTTTATCCGTTAAGCGTTTAAAAAATGGCGTCTCACGATCCGCTTCGATATCAGAAGGAGAAAACAACAAAGTTTTTAATTCGCCCGAAAAGTCATGGTACTGCACGATAAAAATGCGGTTTAGGATATGGATATAGGGGAATTTATAGGTGCTTTGGGTATAGACGCCACTGTAGGCGTACCATGTCGGGTAGGGCACGCGCACCATGTCGGCGCTTTGATAAAATTGTACCGGCGCTTCATCCATAAAGCGTTCTCTAAAAGCGCTTGCTTGCTTGCGAGCTATTCTTAGGCGCTCTTGTGGTAATGGGCTTTGACGAACGTCATCAAAGTCGTGAATGGCTTTCATGCCGAGTGATGTTAAATCCATGTTGCATCTCCTTATGACCAATGGATAGATTTCTGCAGATTATAGTAACAACATTATTCTGGTCTTGATAGCAGTATTTAGAATACTGCTAGGTTTACCAAGTAGGTTAATAAGGTATATTAAATAGTTCTATTAGAGCGTATCAAAATTTATCCCAATAAGGGTCATCACCAAAACGCTCGGCAATAAAATCAATGAGATAACGGCAGCGCTGTGACAAAAAGCGGTTTTTAGGATAGACAGCATAAGCGTTTAAAGTGGGCAATTGATACTGTTGCATGATGGGCACAAGCTCACGACTGGCTAAGGTTTTATAAGTAATAAAAGTGGGCAAAAAAGCGATACCATGTCCCTTTACGGCCATATCGCGCAAAAAGTCACCGTTATTCACTTTTATTTTTGAGTTGATGGCGACTTGATGCCTCTTGCCTTGCTCGTCTATCAGCTCTATGGTGCTGGATTTGCTCAGACCATATTGTAAAAACTCATGCTCTGCCAAATCCTCGATGGTTTGAGGCGTGCCCATTCTACTCAGATATTCAGGGCTGGCACATAAGGCATAACGAATCAGCGCCAAACGTTTGGCCTGATAACTAGAATCTTGCAGCTCTCTAATCCGAATGGCTAACTCAAAGCCTTCTTCTACCAAATCCGTATGCCGATCAGAAAAATCCAATTCAAAGTTTAAATTGGGGTGCTGATTGGCATATTCATCGATGACATCATTTAAATGCATCAAGCCAAATGACAGTGGCGCGGTCATCTTCAAGGTACCCTCGATACGTGTCGGCGCGCCACTGGTTTCCTCATTTAGCGCATCGACCTCGCTGAGTATATTGTTCACCTTTTGGTAATATTGCTCACCGGCTTGGGTCAAGTTGGATTGGCGTGTGGTGCGGCTGATAAGCTGACTGCCTAAACGCGTCTCTAAATCCTTGAGACGGCGGCTAACCGCTGACTTAGCAATATTGAGTTGTTCGGCAGCCTTGGTAATGCTACCAGCTTCGACAATGCGCACAAACATTGCCATATCTTCTAGTTGTCCCATCCTAGCTACCTCCTTATTTTTATTTAGCTATGGTTACTTAGCTATGGTTATTTTGCGATATCGTATGATGATTATAGTCATCTCGAAATAAATCCGATAGATTAATAGCCACGTGCGACGGGTATAAGTTTTCCTTGCTTGCTGCTATAGCAGAGGCTACGAAAAATTCATCCTATTCGTACTGTATTGGTTTTGAACTTAACCTACTATATTTAATATATCTATTTTATTTACTATTAACGATATAAAAGATAAAAGGCTGAGTTAAAAACCCAGCCTTTTATCAATAAAGCCAAATAATCGAGACTGTGTTCAATCTAAAAGCATTATCTTAAATGGATAAATTACCCTTATTTAAGAGCTGCTTTTTTGCTGCCTTCTACCTGAACGACCAGTTTGATGTCCTTCATCATACCGCCATCGGTAAAGGTATTGATGCCCCATTTGGTTCTATCGATAGTGGTTTCAAAATCCCCACCACAAGCTTCAGTTTTTAATAAAGGATTGTCATAGCAGTTGAACTTAGTGGCTTTTAAAGTCACTGGATGAGTCTTACCAAGTAGTGTTAAATCACCTTTGACCGCTTTCACTTTATCGCCATCAAACTCCCATTTGGTCGATTTGAAATAAGCGGTTGGATATTCTTTTACGTTAAAAAAATCCGCAGATTTTAGATGACCGTCAAAAGCTTTAATGCCTGTACTCAAGCTACCCATAGGAATCGTAATACCGACAAAGCCTTTTTTCTCTTTAGGCGCGTATTCAAGAATACCCGATAGGTTATAGAAGCCGCCGGCATTGGTCGTGGTACCAAAGTGATCGACAGAAAAGCGCACGGCGGTATGATGCGGGTCAAGCTCATAAGTTGCAGCGTGACCTAGTGTGCTAAGCAGGCCAAGCGTACCGATAGCAGCAAAAGCAAGCGCGCGATTTGTTTTTTTAATAGAATTTACAGTGATCATAAATCATCCTTTTTTTAAGTGAGTAGGTAGAAGCAAGTATAGCGTCTAGTAAATATACTGCCTTGGTTAATTATTATCTCAAAGACTGAATCGGTTTAAAAATCTTCAGTTTAAAAACTATTCGTTTCAAAAGTTAGCGTTAAGTATATCTTATATACCAGCACAACAAGTGTAGCAAAAAATATGATGTTAGACGCTAAACCGTACCGAAAAATGCTTTTTTCTGTAGGGTTTTATATCGTTACTCAAATGTTAACTGTTTCTGTAACAAGCATAAGTAACGAGCCTAATTAACGATTATAAGTATGGTCGTTTTTATTATTGTATCAATAGAATCCTCTCTTGACTGTTCTCTAAATAAGAACTTACATTTGTAATTATCGTGGTTTATCTATTATTAGGCAACGGCTATAATAATGCCGTTGCCTAATCAAACAAAAGTCTTTTAAATAAAATCTTTATAATTATGACTTTTATCTTATCGGAGAATAATCATGGACAAATTACAAGAGCTGAGCGCCCCAATTGGTCGCCTATTATTATCAATGATCTTTATCTTTTCAGGTTTTACCAAAATTACTGGCTACGCCGCTACCCAAGGCTATATGGAAGCAATGGGCGTACCGGGTATGCTATTGCCTTTGGTCATTGCTGTTGAGCTGCTGGGTGGTATCGCTATTTTATTAGGCTTTAAAGCGCGCTTGGTAGCGATTTTAATGGCTGGTTTTAGTATTGTATCAGCGTTACTTTTCCATCAATTCTGGATTGATGAATCACAAATGAACCCGTTTATGAAAAACATTGCGATGGCGGGTGGGTTCTTGATGATTTTTGCTCATGGAGCAGGTGCTTATTCAATTGATAACAGTAATACGCGCAGAATCTAGTATAGTAAAATGCTCAATCTAGACGGTTTTTATCATCATTAGGGAGTTGTTATGAGCGCATCAATCAATATCGCACTAATTATCGGTAGTTTGCGAAAAGAATCTATTAATCGTAAATTTGCAGAATTTATTGCGGCGCAGATGCCTGACAACGTCACTATAAAGGAAGTGCATATTGCAGACTTGCCGCTTTATAATCAAGACTATGATGATACGACTATTGACAGCTATGAGCGCGTGCGTCAGCAGCTAAAAGACGCTGACGCAGTATTGATGGTGACGCCAGAGCACAACCGCACCATGCCTGCTGCGTTAAAAAACGTCGTAGATATCGGCTCACGCCCTTATAGAAAAAGTGTTTGGACGCGTAAAAAAATCGCTGTCGTCACGGCATCGCCGGGTAGCTTTGGCGGTATCAATAGTGGGCTTGATGTGCGTAAAAGCATGCAAATGCTGTCGGCTGAAGTAATGATCGACCCTGAAATTCATTTAAGCCGTGCAACGGACAGCTTAAATGAACATGGCAGCGTCAGCGAACGGACGCAGAAGTTCTTACAAAACTTTGTGACTGAGTTTGTTAAATTTGCAGGACAGTCGCGTGACTAATTCAATCTCTACCGATACTGCTAATATTAATAATAAAGCTGCCAGTCAAAATGATAGCCATCAATCAGGTTCACCTGACTCAAAGCTGCCAAATTCAAAGCCGCCAAGTTTTTGGCAGCGTCATCAAACGCCGGTACTATTAACCGTGGTCGGCGGCGCGATTGATACCATCGGTTTTATCACCTTGTTTGGTTTCTTTACTGCCCACGTCACGGGTAACTTGGTGATGGCCGGTAGTGGCTTGGTCAAAGGTGAGGACGGTCTATGGATTAAGCTTGCCGCCTTGCCGTTGTTTATTTTGACGGTCATGGTCACCAAGCTATTTATTGATCATAGTAAAAATAAGCAGCTAACGCTGAGCCATTTATTGTTAGCGGAAGCCGTTTTTTTAACCTCCTTTATGATAGCTGGTCTTTACTATCAGCCTTTCGTCGATGCCGGTGATATAAGCGTGGCGATAACGGGTGGACTCGGTCTAATTGCGCTAGCGATTCGTAATACTGCTAGCAAAACGGTGATTAAACACACGAGCCCTACCGTGCTGATGACAGGTAATACCACACAACTGGGTATCAATCTGACTGATTATCTACTCAATCGAAACGCCGATAATGGCAAAAAATTGGCACACAGTTCAGTATTAGTCTTTAGCTTTCTAGTTGGCGCTTTAGTAGGTGCCTTGCTATATATGCAGCTGAGTTTTTGGGCAGTAGGCTTGTTCGTATTGCCAGTGTTATATCTGTCAATAATGGCACGCGATAAAGAATTTCTAGAGCATATTGCCTAATAAGTTTTAGCTTAATCATTCCACTGCTTATATTATTGCTATTAGAAAGTATCGCTTATAAAAATCATTGCCCATAAAAAATCTTAACTACACAAAACATTTCCAATAAAAAACGCCATATCCGTAAAAATATGGCGTTTTTTTACTTTCTAGTTAAGCGCTTATGTTTAGCTATTTAAGGCTTAGCGTTATGAAATACTGAGTTGTCTTGGTACTCTGGATGCTTGTCGATATAAGATTTTACATAAGGACAAGTCGGTTTCACGCGCAAGTTTTTCGCTGCCGCATCATCTAAGATATATTTGACCAGATAACCTGCAATACCTCGACCACCTAACTCTTCTGGCACTTCGGTATGTTTGTATTCAATACCTTTTTCGCCTTCACTTGTCGTAAAGAATTCATAATCTTCCAAAGAAATCTTGCCATCGATATGAATCTCAAAACGCTTTTTATCAGTATTATCAATGACTTCGTAATCTAACGGTTCTCTATTTTTTTTATCTGACTTTGCCGTATCTGACATGGTTAAATTTCCTTATATCATAAGTATGATTAACATCTTCTAGACTTAATTTACATTCACTATTATTACATGAGCGATAGTATCAGCTTATGCTACTAGTTCTGTTATGAATATAAATGGTTCTGTTATGAACATACAGGGTTCTGTTATCCATATATTACCCTATCTTTATGACGTTATTGTTCTAAAAATAAGAATAGTTAATTGCGATTATCGTTGTTTATCTATTAGTAGACAACAATTATAATAGATCCATTGTTTAAACGAATTAATGAATCATAAATTCTAAAATCGTTTAACTTACTAATAACTAAGGATAAACTATGAAAATGATCTATCATGCAGCAGATTCTCGTGGCGATGCCAACCATGGCTGGTTAAAAAGCAAGCATACCTTTAGTTTTGCCAATTATCATAATCCAGAACGTATGGGCTTTGGTGCGCTACGTGTCATTAATGATGACTTTGTAATCGCTGGTCAAGGTTTTGGTAAGCACTCACACCGTGACATGGAAATCATCAGCATTCCTTTATCAGGTAAGCTCGGTCACGGCGATAATATTGGTAATAATGGTATTATCGAAACGGGTGAAATCCAAGTTATGTCGGCGGGTACTGGTATCACGCACAGTGAAATGAACGGTGACGACAACGAAGCGGTGAAGTTCCTACAGATTTGGGTCATCCCAAATAAAATGAACGTTGAGCCTCGTTATCAGCAAGTTCGTATGGATGACATCCTAAAGCCAAATGAGTTCAATCAAGTATTGTCGCCCAATGCGGACGACGCAGGGGTATGGATTCATCAAGACGCTTGGTTCAGTATGGGTGATTTTGATAACGGCGTAACTCAGACTTATGAGCTCAAAAACCCTAATAATGGCGTTTACATTTTTGTCATTAGCGGTAAAGTCGTTGTAAACGGTAACACTTTGGATACCCGCGATGGTTTGGGTGTTTGGGATACTAAGAACTTTACGATGGACGTCATCGATGATGCTAAAGTATTACTAATGGAAGTACCTATGAGCTTTTAATGCTAAACAATGAGCTTTATCTATACGTCACATTATATCCAGTATCAAATAATAAGAGGTGAATCATGAGTATTGAAACCCTAGAACCGCGCTTAGCAGATGTGGGCGGCATTCCCATTGCCCGTCTGTTACCGAATAAAGGCAAGCAGCCAATCGGCGCTTGGTGCTTTTTAGACCATGCGGGACCTGCTGAATTTGGCGAAGATGAAACCGGTATGCAAGTCGGTCGTCATCCGCATACCAATCTGCAAACTTTTAGCTGGATGCTAAATGGCGAAGTACTGCATAAAGACAGTTTGGGTAATAAGCAAGTCATTACCAAAAACCAAGTCAACGTCATGACAGCGGGCACAGGTTTGACCCAAGGTATCAGTCATACGGAGCAAAGCGTCTTTCCTGATACCGGCGGTTCAGCAGATGCCGCTCGTGGTCTAAGCATGGTACAGCTGTGGATTGCGCTACCGACTGATCAGAAAATCGAGCGTGGCTTCCATCATTATCCTGAACTGCCAACATGGCACGAGGATAGTGTAGAGATGATTCTTACCACTGGTAGTTATACGAGCGTATCAGGTGAGCGTTATGAAGCGCCAACCATCCAATACTCAAAAATGGTCGGTATCGATGTGTACTGGAAAGAGGACGGGGAGGTCACGCTGAATCTAGAGTCAGGTTTTGAGTATGGCATCTTAGTCACAGAAGGCGAGATTGAGTCTGAAGGCAAAGTATGTCCACAAGATCAGCTATTGCGCTTTCATGATACCGATGTTGCCAATAACGAAAGCATTAAGCTTGTTGCCAAAAAAGGCACACGCGTGATGTTCATCGGTGGTGAGCCATTAAATAATCAAGTCTTACTATGGTGGAACTTTGTCGCGGACAATAAAGCAGAGATTGAGCAATCTATTATCGACTGGAATAATGGTCATGAGCGTTTTGGTAATGTCGATTCAGATATGAAACGTCTGCCAGCACCAGAGTTACCGCAAGGCTTTAAAGGTTAGCTTAATATTAAGCATCATTCATTAAACTGGCTTTTAAATAGAGACTTATCGTTAAGTTTATTTTACAAAAATAGCGCACAGATTTGATTTTAATGTTCATATACTAGTTTAGACTAAAAAGTAGCGATATGCAGCAATTCATCATCTCTACTCTAATCTAACATTTACTTTCATTGGATTGAATCATATTAATAATACGGAGAAACCTATGTCAGACCTAAAAACATTACAGCACTTGGCAGAAAAGCGTCGTTCTATCTATGCATTGAGCGATCAATTGCCAGTATCAAATGACGAAATCGTGAAGTTGGTTGAGCATGCGGTTTTGCATACGCCATCCGCTTTTAACTCACAATCGACGCGCATCGTCGTTTTATTTGGCGATGACCACAACAAGCTGTGGCAAATCACTGAAGATACTTTACGTGATATCGTTGATAATGAAGAGCAGTTCGCTGCGACCAAGCAAAAAATGGACGGCTTTAAAGCCGGCGCTGGTACCATTATGTTCTTTGAAGATCATAGTGTCGTAAGAGGCATGCAAGCCGCTGCGCCTTTATATGCCGATAAATTCCCAATTTGGGCAGACCAAACCAATGCGATGCACCAGTACATTATCTGGACTGCCTTGGCCAGTATTGATGTCGGCGCTAATTTACAGCATTACAATCCAATTATCGATAAAAAAGTCGCTGAAGAATGGAACATCGATGAACATTGGGAATTGAATGCGCAAATGGTATTTGGCGCGATTGAGCAGCCAGCAGGCGACAAAGCATTTAAGCCAGTTGATAAGCGTATGCAAGTATTTGGTAAGTAAGCTATTTGTGTAAAAAGGTTAGTTAGCAAATAGAAGTAGCTAGCACATAAAAAAAGCGCCACTCAATTTTACTGGGTGGCGTTTTTTTGTCTGTATTAGATGACCATATTAAATAGTAGCGTTAAATAGTAATGTTAAACGATAATATTAAATGGTAAGGTTAAAAATAAGGTCAATACTAAATAGCTGTTATTTAGCTGTTATTTAGCTGTTATTTAGCTGTTATTTAGCTTTTTTTACGGCGCATCAAGCTATTAGCTACCCATGCTGGACCAATTAATAAGAACTGTAAATCTTCAAAGAAAGAAGGTTTTTTGCCTTCAATTTTATGACCAACAAACTGTCCAATCCAAGCAACCACAAAGATAGCCGCCCAAACCTTAAAGCCCCACGGTAATAACGTCATCACTGACAGACAAATAAGAATAAACATGCCCATTGCCACAAACAGCGGCGTCGATAAACGCATATAGAATATCAAAACTAAAGCGCTCATCACCAAGGTGAACCACACTGATAGCGACATGCCCATGCCTAATATACTGACAAAAATCGTCGGGACACATAACCAATGGATTTTTTTATTGACTAGGTTTTGATGGCTGACAGAATACTCACTGAGCCATTGCTCAAGTGTGCGTTTAGACATACGGCCTTGACGAGTACGAGACATACTAACCTCCCTGTTAGCAAATAAATGACTAATCGTAGATAAATGACATGTAATAAATGCATAAATCTACTTATTAATACCAGTTGTAGCACTAATTGGCACAGTCTGCCATTTTATCTGGTAAACCGTACAGTCAAATCATGCCATTTATTTAACTTAATTTGTTTGTTTGTCAAATTTTTATCGCTTACTAAAATTATCCATTAATGTACTGGTTTTGCCAGTTCTACAGAGTTTTGCTCGCTGCGGTACCATTCATACAGTCCGACAAACGAGTTTACTTGGTAGACCATGGTTTGAATGGCAAAGATATAATTGCCTGACATCAGGTTAACGGTCAGCCAAACGAAGTTGGATAAAATCCATAACCACCAGTTAAATGAGTAACGTAAAATCATCGCTGCTTGCGCGGTGATAGAGAGTACAAAAGCAATGACGTTAATCCAAAAGAAAGAGATAAAGCCCAAGAATTTACTATTATCATCTTCAACGACGGCATAGCCATAATTGGCAAGTAAATCATTGACGGTGGGGAATAGCGCCAAACCGATGATCATAAAAGCGATGGTTAATAGCCAAATCCAGCGACTGGCGGATTTGGGTACCATATCGCCATCGGCATCGGTATGCTTGGACCAATAAAAAATCCCATAAAGGTGACTAAAAAAGTTAAATAACGGCGCTAACATCAAACCAACTGCACCAGAAGTCGCTTGGACGACAAATTCCCCTGCGGTCGCCGCCATCCCAAAACCATTACCCAGAATGTTTTTGCGAAACGATAATGACACCACGCAAATCAAACCAATAAATGACACGGCTAAGTAAAACCAATCAAGAGTAGTGTGCTCTGTAGTCAGCCAAAATCCTGCCGACAAGGCAATGACGCCGCAAATAAACCATAGGACAATCCATTGTATGGCCCATTTTCCGGTGATGTTATCTAACAGCTGAATACGCATAAAGCCTTTTTCCTCAAAGTATGAAAACGATAATCAATGTTTCTTATTTTTTAATGTGCTGCATTTTTTACATTATTTTTTTGGCACTGCTTTTATTTAATACGGCGCTTATTTACCATAAATGTACTGGTCAATAAGTAGTAAAGCTTGTTGATAGCGGGCATCATAGTCGGGCTTATCAATCATATGCGGTTTAATGTTATGACGGGCGAAAATATCTAGCAAGCGTTGCTCAAAGCGACCGCGCGCTTCAGGCGTACCCAATGAGCGCATGCCATCATCCACCCATGGCGTATTGTTATCGAGCATAATCGTATGGTCTAAGCGAAACTCATCGATACAAGCGGCGACAAAAGGATGGCTACGACCTTCATACTCTTCACAAAAAGCTTGAGTGGTGACAAAGTCAGTATCAACAATAGTAACGGGTGCCGTTGCTCGAGCGGCTGCATCGCGGATAGCCTGCGCATGATTGAGCACAATAGGACCATAATCGCTGTACTGCAAACCAATCTCGCTACCGCCTAAATCTGTACCGACATATAGCCGTCCCATCTCAAGCGCAAAGCTGGCACCATAATAGTTTGCAAGCTTATGCACCAATGTCGTCTTACCCGAGCTTTCACCGCCAACGATAGCAACCGTTTTGGTATAGTCACCGCGTACTTGTGGGTGCAGCGCCGACCAATGCGCGACCGGATTGCGTGCAATCGCATAAGAGTCAAATTCAGGCTGTAGGGGCGTGGTGAGCACTTGCATGATTAGCTGCTCACAAACGCCCGTCCGCGCTAACGGATGGTTTTCTGCCACAAATAATACCGTTTCTGTCGGCAATTTTAATGCATCTATTAAGCGTTGCAATTTGGCATTGCTAGCAGCAATATCAATGTTTACATCAGCAAAGCTTTCATGTAACGGCAGCTCAATCTCATCAGTGGTATGAATATGTATAAACGGTAAATCTGCAGACGCCATCTGTAGCCAACGCGCTTTATCTTGCAACGTAATATTAAAGTCTGGATGCGGTGCTGGATGCGCCATAATCACGATATTTAAGGTTTTTGCCTGTCCTGCTGCGTTCAATATACTGCGCATTTGTCCTAAATGTAGCGGTTCAAAATGTCCAATCATTAAGCCTGAGTCGTACATAGCTTTCCTTATATGCTAAAAATTACCAATCGACAGTTGTTGTTTTAGTTGTTTATCGGCATGGTATAAAGGTTTAAACAGATTTACAGGTAGGTTATTGTAAATTGGCGTTGATTGACGAAATTTTTTATTTATAAAAATAAAACTAAGTTATTAATTTACTTATCATTGTTTAAATATTTCACTATTTTTAACGCTAAATCTATAAGACTTATTTATCTGTTATAAATAGCCGAAAAGTGGGTTTGTAACAAGAAGTGTAAGATAAGAGCAACAAAGCTAATTATGAAACATTTTGAAATAATTATTTAAAATCAGGGGTTTACGACAGTTTATGAGAGATTAGGGCAAGCTTAAGTAGCATAAATTCACAAAGCACGTCTACATACTCAACAGATAAAATAGGATTAGTTGCTATACTTATTCGTAAGTTCAGAAGACTTATATAGTTTTAAAACAGATTATAAAAATAACGATAAATGTTAGACGTAAAATAAGTATAAGTAATTATAAATGATAAGAGAGGTATTTGATTTGGCTAAGTTAGCAAAATTACATAGATCACAAAACCATCGCATGATAGCGGGCGTGATGGGCGGCATCGCAGAATATGTCGGTTGGTCACCTACATGGGTAAGATTGCTATTTGTTATTGTCTCAACGATGAGCGCAGCAGTACCTGGTATTTTAATTTATATTATCTTATGGATAATCATGCCCAAAGCAAGTAGCCAGTCGTATCAATAATATTAAAGTTAATACCAGTACTATTTAAATAAATCTGTATCTAAAGAAATAAAGAATAAGGCCAATATAAAAATAACAGCCCACGAAAAAACAAAAAGCCTGACTCATCAGGATATTAAAAGACATACTTTTCCTCCTGCCCAGATGCTCTGCATTTGGGTATTTTTTTATCTTACTTTTATATCTATAGGCTTAATAACGCCTATCCGGACAGTTTAACGATAAACAAGGCGTATAACTGACGATTTAAGCCCGTGAGATAAATTTAATTGCGGTAAATATAGATAAAATAGTCAATTTTTAGTAAGGTGAGCAGGCAAATAGAGTCGTCGCCAAATAGGCGATACGAGCGCTATCAATATTTTATTTCATAATACAAATTCCACAGTGGCTTTACTACGATGCCCCAAACTATGACAATCCAAACTATGACATCACAAGCGACAACCTCGATGATACAAGAAAAAGACGCTCAGCCGATGACGTTTCAAGATCTCATCCTAACCTTACAAAATTATTGGGCCGACAAGGGCTGCGTTATTTTGCAGCCTTATGATATGGAAGTCGGCGCGGGTACTTTTCACACCGCGACATTTTTGCGCTCCTTAGGTCCTGAGCGTTGGAATGCCGCTTACGTGCAGCCATCACGTCGCCCAACCGATGGTCGCTACGGTGATAACCCGAACCGTTTGCAGCATTATTATCAGTTCCAAGTGGTTCTAAAGCCTAATCCACCCAATATCCAAGAGTTGTATTTGGACTCATTAAGAGCTATCGGTATCGATCCATTAGTGCATGATGTACGTTTTGTTGAAGACAACTGGGAGTCGCCAACGCTAGGTGCGTGGGGACTTGGTTGGGAGATTTGGCTCAACGGTATGGAAGTCACTCAGTTTACGTACTTCCAGCAAGTAGGCGGTATAGAGTGTTTCCCAGTCACGGGCGAGATTACTTACGGTCTTGAGCGCTTGGCGATGTATGTGCAAGGCGTCGATAGCGTTTATGATTTGGTCTGGGCAGATGGTGAATTTGGTCGCGTGACTTATGGCGATGTCTTTCATCAAAATGAAGTTGAGCAATCGACCTATAACTTTGAGCATGCTGATGTGCCGATGATGGGTCAGATGTTTGACTTTTATGAACAACAGGCGGATAAGCTAGTTGCTGAAGGTTTGCCATTACCAGCCTATGAGATGGTGCTAAAAGCTTCGCATGCCTTTAACTTACTCGATGCTCGTGGCGCGATTTCAGTGACCGAACGTCAGCGTTTTATTTTGCGAGTGCGTACACTGGCACGTAAAGTCGCCATTGGTTATGTCGAAGCACGCGCTAAGTTAGGCTTCCCATTGGCTGATGAGGCGCATCGTCAAGCGGCGCTCGATAAGTATTTGCCAAAAGAAGAATCGGTAACAGATGACGTTACAGACGCTAGTCAGTCTACTGAAAACAATCAAACTACTAACAATAATAAATAGGAGCATCCCATGAGTACTATTCTATTTGAACTGGGGTGTGAAGAGCTACCTCCAAGAAGCTTAAAGCTTTTACGCGATGCATTGCAAGAAAGCTTCATTATACAATCAGCTGTAGCTAACATTACCTTTGATAGTATTAAAGCTTTTGCCGCACCGCGCCGTTTAGCATTACAGATTAACGGCATTAGCGATAAGCAGCCGGATCGTACAGAAGAAAAACGTGGTCCTGCGATTAAGGCGGCGTTCGATGCCGATGGTAATCCGACGCGCGCTGCGATGGGCTTTGCTAAAGGTCTAGGTATTGAAGCCAGTGAGCTGACCACTATTAACACCGATAAAGGTGATTATGTTGGTTATGTGCAAACGATTCAGGGTCAGGCAACGACTGAGCTACTGCCTACTATTTTTCAGACCGCACTTGATAATCTGCCAATTGCCAAGCGTATGCGTTCAGGGGCGAGCCGCAATGAGTTTGTACGTCCGGTACAGTGGGCAGTCTTGATGCAAGATGATGCTGTTATTGATGCGACTATCCAAGGTCATCAGACTGGTAATCAAACGCGTGGTCATCGCTTCCATAGCCCTGATTACCATACTATTGCGCACGCCAATGATTATGAGCAACTTCTCGATGGTTTAAAAGTCGTGGCTGATTTCGATAAGCGTCAAACGCTGATTAAAAACCAAGTCAAAGCGCTAGCCGATGAAGTCAATGCTGATCCTATCGTACCGCAAGATTTGTTAGATGAAGTGACGGCGTTGGTTGATTTCCCGATTGCGCTGCGAGCAAACTTTGAGGCGCGCTTTTTACAAGTGCCGCAAGAAGCGCTTATCTCAACCATGCAGGCCGATCAAAAGTATTTTTGCTTGACCGATAAAGCAGGAAAACTGCAGCCATACTTTATTTTTATTACCAATATTGAGTCAAAAGATCCCAATCAGATTATTGAAGGTAATGAGAAAGTGGTGCGTCCGCGTTTGGCTGATGCAGAGTTTTTCTTCTTACAAGACCAAAAGCAGCCATTATTTGCCTTGACTGAAAGCCTAAAAACTCGTGTCTTCCAAGATAAGCTGGGTACGATTTGGGAGAAATCTGAGCGTATTGCGAAACTTGCTGCCTTTATCGCCGCCTTAATGCAACAGCAAGGTCGCGATATTAATATTGATGAAACGGTACGTGCCGCGATTTTGTCTAAAGCAGATTTGGCAAGCTCACTGGTTGGTGAATACCCTGAACTGCAAGGTATCGCCGGTACCTATTACGCGCGCTTGAATGATGAGCCAGAAGCAGTCGCAGCAAGTTTGGAAGAGCAATATCTGCCGAAATTTAGCGGTGATGTATTACCGCAGACGCCAATTGGTATTTGCTTAGCATTGGCGGACCGTTTAGATACGCTGGTTGGTATTTTTGCCATTGACCAAGCACCAACAGGTTCAAAAGATCCGTTCAGCCTACGTCGTTCAGCGATTGGTATTTTACGTATTTTGATTGAAAAGCAATTACCAATTAATTTGGTAGCTCTCGTTGAGCAAGCAATTAAAGGCTATAGCACGAGCGATGGCAGCAAGATTGCTAAAATGGGCGATACTTTTACTCAGGTCATGGCATTCTTAAACTCTCGCTATCGTGCGATGTATACCGAGCAAGGCGTTAGCGTTGATACCATCCAGGCAGTGCAAGCGATTAATCCGCATATGCCGCTCGATTTTGATCAGCGTATCCGCGCAGTACAAGCATTTAGTGAGTTACCACAAGCTGAAAAGTTGGCTGATTCGAACAAACGTGTTGCCAATATCTTAGCCAAGTCAGAAGTGAGCGTCGCTGACAAGGTCGACGAAACATTATTATCTGAACCTGCTGAGCAAGCGTTGTATCAGGCGGTTCAGCAAGCACAAACGGCTGTAACGCCATTACTTGAAACGCCTGATTATACGCAAATATTGCAAACGCTGGTCAGTTTGGATGCGCCATTAACGCAATTCTTTGCCGATGTCATGGTCAACAGTGAAGATGCGGCGCTAAAGAACAATCGCTTAGCGCTACTTAAGCAAGTTCGCGCATTGTTCTTAACCGTTGCTGATATCAGTGAGCTGCAGCTATAGCTATAGCTCGTTAGTTATAGTTTGACAGCTATAGCTATAGCTATAGCTCGTTAGTTATAGTTTGACAGCTATAGCCTAACGACACGCTGAGCATTTGTTACTGTATTGAAGACATAAAAAACTGGCTGCATGTGGCCAGTTTTTTATGCGCTTATTCTAAAGCGTTAAGTTTATAATGTCTTAGACCCTATTCGAAGGAGCACTGTCATGTTGGGCGTTATCATTGTAATTCTTATTATCTGGGCTGTGATGTGGGGCTTTTATAAATTTATGTACCCACGCGCACCCAAGAGTATGATGCCAAAAAAAGGTGATGTGACCACGCCGCGTCCTTGTAATTTTTGTGGTAACAGTTTGGCTGAATATCGCGGTGTGTTAGAGACCAAGCCAATTTCTGCGGCAGAAAATTCCACAGCAGCTGATGAAAGTAGTAACGACGTCACAGCCAACAAAGAATTGTTCTTTTGCAATTATGAGCATCAAGCGGATTTTCATGCCGGTAAGACTTATCAAGTAGATGCCTAAATTGTAAGTCATAAGTGGCAAGTCATAAGTCGATAAGCTGTTATTTACATTAAAAAAGCGCTTAGCTTCAGTGAGTTAAGCGCTTATATTTTTGATACATCTATAGCAATTTAATATCGGTAGCAGCTTATAAAATAGAATGCGCATCTTTCATAATTTTATTTATCAAGGCTTCAGACTGTTTGCTTTGCTGCAGACGATCTTCTTCATTTCTCTGATTGGCATGGATTTTCTCATACAAGTTCAAGCAGCATAGTACAAGTAGACTTTCTTGACTCAGGCTTGGCGCATCGCGTTTTAGGTCTAGCGCATAGTTATTGATATAAGAAACAGCCGAGTGCAGCTCTTCTTGCTCATGCACGGGACAATAAATCGGATAGGTCACGCCAGCAATCGCCACATCGACCTTTTTGATTTGTGGTTCAGGAGTGCTTATAGGTTTAGCAGCGCTACTATTTACCGTACTATTATTTGTTTTATTGCTATTTGAATTGCTATTCTGAGTGTTCGAATTATTTGGCATGGCTTTTTGTACTTGCGTATTTTGTGCTTGATTGTTTATTGATTCAGTGACTGTTGATTGGGTATTTTTGTTCTGACTGTCTACAGGGTTTGCGCGGTCATCGGTCATGATAAATCCTACAATATATGTCATTAAAGTGAGTAATTAAATATCACGGCTATAAATGTGTTAATGATAAACTTGGCGACTTAATAAATAACATTTAATCAGTAAAAATAGGCGCGTTAAACGTGATCAATATTAATGTCTGCTTAACCTTCTGCTTGATCAATACGCGTTAAACGCTGTAAAACTACTTGGGTACGTTCAGCTGCCAATTCGTTTTTCTTCTTCAAGTCACTATTTTGCTGCTTAATGTCGCTATATTGCTGCTTTAATTCGTTATTTTGTTGCTGCAGCTCATTATTTTTTTGTTGTAATTGGCTAACCTGTTTTTGCAAATTATCTTGCTCTTCGCCTATCATATGATGCGCTTCGGCAAGGTTTTGATAACGCTTATCTAGATCGCTCAATTGTTTTTTAGCACCGTCACGCTCGGTATAACTGCTATCGAGTTTGGTTTTTAGCGTGGCAAGTTCTTTTGGGTCAGTCGCTGGTTGTTGTTTGAGGCTGCTAAGTTCAGCACTGACAAGCTGATACTGTTTTTTGATATCGAGTACCATTTTTTCTAATATTCTAAGTTGGTCATACATAGTCAGTTTTTATCCTTAACAAGTAAGCGTGAATGAATTTTGTTCTCTGCGTTTAATAATGCCATAGGTGACCGCATAATATCTATATCAACAAAGTAATTGTATGCCGCTTTGTTTCGTGACTGCTATCAATCGCCGCTTTATGAATAACATCCTGCGGCGTCTGTTTGTATTTAATACTATTAATCAATAACTAGGACCTCTATTATGAATGACAATATCTCTGGCTGGAATACCTGGCTGACCGCATTTGATGACTGGATTGACGTGTCTATCAGCGAGGTACATGGCTTGATGACAGGGCTGATGACCGCCTGTGATGCGCCTGATGAACCAGTATGGGCAAAGGTATTTGAGGAGCTGAGTTTTGCGCCGCTGCCTGATGAAGCATTAACCTTGTTGACAGAAGAAGCAGAAGACATCGTTTTTCAGCTAAAAGATAAAGACGATGCTTATTCCTATACGCCGTTGGTGCCAGATGATGAACATGACCTATACGAGCGTGTGATGGCGCTGAAACAGTGGGCAAATGGCTTTATGACTGGTTTTGGTATTACAGATTGTGGTCTGAGTAGCGACGAAAACGAGATGCTGTCGGATTTGGCTAAAATCGGTGGCATTCGTTTAGAAGATGACGAAGATTTTGAAGGTGGCGAAGAGTCTTATCTGCATATTTACGAGTTTGCGCGCATGGTGCCAGTAAGCTTTGCTACCCGTAAGCGTAAAGCTGTTAAAGATATTGCTCTGATTGCTGGACTGGCTATCGATGCCAAAACCACCAAAGAGCTACAAGCAGAAGGTAAGTTGCCAAAACCGATGCCGCCAGTGCTTGATGTGATGAATCAAAACCGTCCATCATAAACAGCATAATATGATGAATAGATGTAAAAATAGCCAAGTTTGACGCCATGCAAATGGCACTTGGCTATTAGATAGATAGCTATGAAAAAATAATAGAAGGGAAGCTATGATGACTACTGATAATGAGATGATTCATTTACGCCGCTGCGTGGAACTCGCTGCTGAAGCATTAGAGGCGGGCGATGCGCCGTTTGGCAGCGTGTTGGTTGATGGCGATGGCAATGTATTACGAGAAGATCGTAATCGTGCCAATACGGTCGATGCGACTTACCATCCTGAAATTGCTGTGGCTAAATGGGCTGCTCAAAATATGACCCCTGCAGCACGTGCAAAAGCGGTGGTTTATACCTCAGGTGAGCATTGTGCCATGTGCTCAGCTGCGCATGCATGGGCGGGGCTTGGTCGTATTGTTTATATCAGCTCATCAAAACAGCTAAGTACATGGATGGATGAAATGGGCGTGACATCAACATCGCCCATCAATTTATTAACTGTTCAAGAAGTTGCGCCGAATGTGTCAGTAGATGGTCCGAT
This sequence comes from Psychrobacter immobilis, assembly GCF_904846175.1. Classification (GTDB taxonomy): domain Bacteria; phylum Pseudomonadota; class Gammaproteobacteria; order Pseudomonadales; family Moraxellaceae; genus Psychrobacter; species Psychrobacter immobilis_E. The sequence continues at coordinate 173,924 of NZ_CAJGZM010000003.1, forward strand.
TGCTGGCTTAGATGAAGAAATCAAAGTACTGCAACAGCGCTCATTTCAAAAAGGCTAATTAAAAAATCTGCTTAAAGAGACTCATCAAAAAGTATAGAGTCTTTTTATCTTATAGTACGATAAGGATGTCTTATGACGGTAAGAAATCACAATAAAGTTGCAAAAAGAGCAACGCCTAATGCTCATTATTCTCCTGCTAATTATCCCACCGATAGTATTGATTGGCTGACAAGATTAATTGCGTTTGATACGGTCAGTCGCTATTCAAACTTAGCATTGATTGAAGAGGTGAAGGCTTACTGTGAGCAATTGGGCCTTACGGTAGATTTAACCTTTAATGACGCTAAAAATAAAGCCAATTTATTCGTTACGGTGCCAGCGGGAAAAAATGCCGATGAAGTGAATCATGGTCTGGTGTTATCAGGTCATACCGATGTCGTACCCGTCGACGGTCAAGACTGGACGTCTGAGCCGTTCATAGCGACGATACGCGGCGACAAGCTTTACGGACGCGGTGCTTGCGATATGAAAGGTTTTATTGCCTGTGCGTTGACGTTATTGCCACAAGCTGCAAAGCTATCTAAAAACGGTCAGCTGCGTCGCCCGCTACATTTGGCTTTATCATTCGATGAAGAAGTTGGCTGTCTAGGTGCGCCATTAATATTAGCCGATTTAAAAGCTCGCGGTATCACTCCTGATTATTGTATCGTCGGTGAGCCGACCAATATGGCGATGGTCGTGGCGCATAAAGGCATCGCCGTTTATCGTTGCCGTGTGCATGGCAAGTCAGCGCATTCGTCATTGACTAAACAGGGTGTCAATGCCATTAGCTATGCCAGTCGTTTGATTGGTTATGTCGATGAATTGGCGGAAGAGATTAGTCATCGCAGTGATAACGATGCGATGTTTGATGTGCCTTATTCGACATTGTCTGTAGGTACGATAAAAGGTGGGACGGCGACCAATATTGTCCCCAATCTGTGTGAGTTTACCTTTGACTATCGTAATCTGCCACATATGACGCAAGACGATATTCTCACACCGATTCAAGCAAAAGTAGCAGAATTAAGCGCCCAAATGCAAGCACGCTCTGCCGATACGGGCATTGAGCTGCTGCAAGAAGAAAGTGTACCGGCAATGACCGATAGCGACAACGCTGAGCTACAAGCGTTAATAGCGGCACTAACTGGCGACGATACACGTCATAAAGTTGCTTATGCCACTGAAGGCGGGCAATTTACCAATAGCGGCATTCCAACGATTATCTGCGGTCCCGGTAGTATCGAGCAGGCTCATAAAGCTAATGAGTATGTCGCGCTAAGTGAGATTGAGCGCTGTGATGAGTTTTTACAAAAGCTGCTAAACAGCTGTGTCATCAATTGATACAATAGGTAGCAGGCCGTTCTTTTTCAATCTATATGCGCATAAAATACACCGTCTAAGCGTTATATCTAGCTATTTTGCAAATATTAAGTCGATTTTAATAAGTTGGTTTTAAGTTTTTATAAATGATGAACTAGGGGTTAGTTGATGTCTTGGCATCTGTTTGCGGTATTTTTTGCAAGTACGTTTTTTATCTCAGCGACTCCAGGGCCTAATATGCTACTGGCATTTCAATACGGGCTTAATTATGGTGTCAAGCGCACATTATGGACGCTGGCAGGTTTAAGTCTTGGGTTGTTTATATTATTACTCTCAACGCTGCTTGGACTCGATGTTATCAGCCGTCAATCGCCGTGGTTATTGACAGTTATTAAAACCGTTGGTGCTATTTATCTCATTTATTTGGGTATCACATCGTGGCGCGATAGTACCAGTAGCAGCTTGATGAGTGATGCAAATGCGCTGAGTACTGAAGTTAATAAAGAGTTGACTCTGACTACTGAGATGTCTGATAAACCTACGCCGCGCTCACTCTCTAGTGCCGCTGTTAAAACCCCGCCTAGTGATTGGTTGTTGTTTCGAACTGGTATGTGGGTATCACTGTCTAACCCAAAAGCGATCTTATTCTTTGCCGCCTTCTTTCCCAAGTTTATCAATTTTAGTGCGCCGCTATGGCCGCAGTATATTATGCTTACCTTTGGGTTATTTTTGAGCGAGACAATTTGGCAGCTGATTTACACCATTGGCGGTAAAAAGTTGGCAGGATGGTTGGACGTTGGCGAGCGTTTAGCATGGCTTAATCGCGGTTGCGGGGTAATATTTATGTTGATTGCAGCGGCGTTATTGAGTGACGTCATCGCCAGCCTAATATAAAAGAGTGGCTATCTTAAAATGAATTTAAAACAATTGTTCAAATTACCTAAAAGCCTTATAATTAACCATTTTTTTATTTCATGAGCTTTCATTTCATTAGAGCTGTTTTTTAACCCATCTATTTTCAAATCAGCCCAATTTAGCCTAAAAAAGTAACTAATACATTATCCTTGATGCCATTATTACTTATGATTGAGCTAATCATTTTGTATAAAGCGTAAAAGGTTTTAGTTCATTCAACTTTATTGCGAATTAATTATAATATGACTATTAAAGAAAGATTAACGATTTATGGGTATTTTATCCTCATAAACTCCGTTTTCGCTATTTTTATCGCCTTACGATACTTAAGATTTTTACCTGAAGTACCGAATGATATGCTAGGACTATTGTTTTTAGTCCTTTCGACATTCTCACATATGGTTGCTTTGACAGCTATTGTGAGTCTTATTCTGCTTCCCTTTTTCTTTTTACCTTATAATTGGATACGCCGAATAATCGTTGCCGCATTAGGATCGTTAATATTGGTTTATCTATTTATTGATACTTCTGTATTTGCAAGCTATCGATTTCATATCAACCCTGCAATGTTAGATTTAATATTCGCAGGGCAAATTGTTAGCTTTTCTATAGCGACTTGGCTAATGCTCATAGGTACTGTGGTAGTGGTATTTGCGATAGAGCTAGGTATTTTATATGGACTTGATGAAGGAAAAATTAAATTACCAGCAAAAACAGGGCGTATTTTTAGCATATCAGCAGTAACAGCGCTATTGCTAAGTAATCTAATCCATATTTGGGCTGCAGCGCACGCTTACCAATCGGTGACGCAGCTTAAACGCTATCTGCCACTGTTCTACCCAATGACGTCTAATAGTTTAATGACTAAATATGGTTGGATTGACGAGGAAGCTTTAGAAAAACAAAAACTGATGACGATGCAAAACCAAGGAGATTTTCATTTCCCATTACAACCATTACAAACTCAAGCCGTAGAAAACCCACCAAATATCGTATTTTTAGTCATAGACTCTTGGCGAGCAGATGCTTTTAATGCAGAAAATACCCCAAATCTGTGGAATTTTTCTCAAAACGGTATGATGTTTCAAAATCATCTTTCAACAGGAAACGCAACGCGAGCAGGGATTTTTGGTTTTTTTTATGGCATTCCATCGACTTATTGGCATAGTGCAATAGATAATAAAACCAGTCCTATTCTTATCGATCGTATGCAAGATTTAGATTATCCATTAGGTATCTTTGCCTCTGCACAGTTAACTAATCCTGAGTTTGACCAAACTGTATTTTTAAAGGTGCCTAATCTTCGCAAAGAGTCTAAAGGAAATACAGCGGTTGAGCGCGATCAAAATATTACCGAAGAGTGGTTAAACTGGTTTACACAAAAAGACAGCTCAAAACCTTCCTTTTCATTTTTATTTTACGACTCACCACATAGCTATGAATTCCCTAAAGACTATCCTCATCGCTATGAGCCGATGTTATCTGAAGTGAATTATTTAAAATTAAACAATAATACTGATCCTAAGCCGTTGATGAATCGTTATAAAACAAGCGTACATTTTGTTGACAGTCTAGCTAAGCAAGTATTAGATGAATTGAATGCTTCAGGAGAGATGGAAAACACTATCGTTATTATTACAGGTGACCATGGTGAAGAGATAAATGACAATAAGCAGAACTATTGGGGACATAATAGTAATTTTTCGAACCCTCAAATACACGTTCCTTTTGTTATCGTTGGTAAAAATGTGCCTAAAAATGTCGATGGCTGGGATAACTACTTCACGAGCCATCAAGATGTTGTACCAACACTATTAAAGAACTATCTTGGCGTGAAAAATCCAATACAAGACTATTCTATGGGAGTGAATTTATTGGGTAAGCCTGTTGATCGTGATTGGCTGCTTGCTTCTAGCTATAGCAAATACGCGGTAGTTGCTCATCAGGATATTATGGAGGTTGGCTCTGCAGGACAATTTTCATACATTAATAAGGAGTATAAGCCATTGAAAGAGGAACCCGATTACGCACGATTAAAGCAAGCAATGGAGCAAATTAGTCGTTTTAGTAAATAAGCTATGATAGTAATATGCGAGAGTAATCTCACCAATAAATAAGGGCGGTTGCAAATAAAAATCAACCGCTAAAAGCCTTACGCTAATACTGAAATTTAATCAGATCAATTAACTCTATTTATGAGCTGTCTCCGGTTTGAAGCATTTACCAAAATGTATTAGAAATAAAGTGAGTAAATAAAAAGCCGTTCTCTATTAAATAGCGAACGGCTTTTTTCTACTAATCCAATTTTTTCTAAAAACTTAAGCCAACACTTCGATTAGCTCGCCTTTCACCATATGGGGACTGACAAAATCGGTAATACGCACACTCACGATTTTACCAAGTAGCTCATCCATTTTATCAACGTCATAAGGGAACATAACAGTACGCGTGTTGTCTGCCGTACCGATTAAGCAATCAGGATGACGATTGGCAATTTGCTCGACCAAAACGCGAGTGGTCGTACCGACCATTTCATGGGTTTTGGCAAGTGTTGAGTCAATGATGACTTTTTGGAATTCTGCCAAACGCTCTTTCTTAGTTTTAAAGCTCACATCATCCGGCAATTCTGCCGCTGGCGTACCCGGACGTTTAGAGTAGATAAAACTATAAGAGTGATCGAAATTTAATTCTTTTGCTAGATTTAAAGTATCTTGGAAGTCTTGCTCAGTCTCACCGGGGAAGCCAATGATAAAGTCACTCGACAAGTGAATATCAGGACGTATGGCTTTAAGCTTATTAATCTGATTGATATAAACATCAATGGTATGGTTGCGTTTCATCGCTGCCAAGATAGCATTCGAGCCACTTTGAACTGGTAGATGTAAGTGTGATACCAACTCTGGTAATTGCGCATAAGCGTCGATGATATCATCGGTGAACTCGAGCGGGTGACTGGTAGTATAGCGAATACGCTCAACACCATCGACGTGCGACACATAATGCAGCAGTTCTGCGAAACGGCAAATACTACCGTCGTCTTTTTCGCCGCGATAGCCATTGACGTTTTGACCAAGTAAATTAATTTCGCGCACACCTTGCTCAGCTAAGCTGTCAATCTCTGCCAAGATATCATCTAGTGGGCGTGATAATTCTTCACCGCGCGTATAAGGCACCACGCAAAATGAGCAATACTTTGAGCAGCCTTCCATAATGGATACAAAGGCCTTATAGCCTTCAACGCGCGGCTCTGGCAGAAAATCAAACTTTTCGATACTTGGGAAGGATACATCTACTGTACCGATGCGATTCTTAGGCGCGATTTCACGCTGCTCATTAGATTGATCATAGAGCTCCGGCAAACGGTGTAAGGTTTGTGGCCCAAAGACCATATCGACATAAGGTGCGCGTTTTTGGATATTGTCGCCTTCTTGTGAAGCGACGCAACCACCAACACCGATAACCAAGTCTGGACGTTTTTCTTTGAGTTTGCGCCAGCGACCTAATTCTGAGAAGACTTTTTCTTGCGCTTTTTCGCGAATAGAGCAGGTATTCATTAACAGTACATCGGCTTCATCGATATTGTGAGTGACTTCCATACCGTGCGAATCACCAAGCACATCAAGCATTTTGCCAGAGTCATAAACGTTCATCTGACAGCCTTGGGTGGTAACAAAGACTTTTTTTGGCGCGCCATTGACTGCTGCTTTGGCTATTGATGTTTGGACGGAACTTGGCGAGTTGAGTGCCGTAACGGTAGGCGCAGTAACCCTTGTGTCAACAGCAGCGTCATCGATGCGGGGATTAAATACAGTAACACTCATAAGCGAAGTCCATGATTGACTAAAAATATAGCGGGGTAGGCGATTAAGCGGTGGCGTATTTTATCACAACCCTGCAGCAATGTGAAAAGTTAGCGTACGCCTATAGGGATAATTATGCTAGATTATTTATAATACTATCAAATGCTTACCTAGTATTGTGGAACAATTATTAGTATTGATAAAGATTGTCGGTATTTGAAGCGTTGTAACATTTTTGTGTTACACAGGGCTATCCGATTTATTAACGAAAAGTAAAGCTTATGGTTGAATATGCAACGAGTATAGTATGATGAAGGTAACCATATCCGTACTATTGTTTAAATGAGCGTTTTAAGTAGGGTGAGAAACACCCTTTTAAACTTAGATTTAAACTATTTATCTAGCCAAATTATTTAGACTTATTATAAAGAGAGTCCGTATGACAAAGCCGCAAGTTGCTCAGAGTATCAAGGATGAAGCTGCCAATCATCAAAATAATAGGCCCAACCACCTTAAAAGAACGATGCTAAGAACCAGTGTGTTGAGTGTGGCAACGGCAATGGGTGCGCTGGCCATATCGCAAGTGGCTTATGCCGAACTGACTTGGGGTAATAATACCAGTAGTAGTGTTAATAATAGTTATCCGCAAGAAGGCAAATACCAGCCTGAGCCTTACCAGCCTCAAAACTATCAACCGGATAACTATCAACCAGACAGCTATCAACCGCAAAGTTCTCAGCCAAATAACAGTTACCAATCAAACACCGGCTATCAAGCTGATAGTGGTGCGAGCTCATTTACAGCAGCGGCGATTGCAGCAGAGCGCGGTGATGTCAACGCGCTTTATAATTACGAGCAAGCGATGAGTGGCGGTTTATTTGCCATGTATCCCACTTATTGGCGCATGAATTTAGACTTAAATTCGCAAAGCCCGGCAGCGGTTTCACAGTTTGTGCGTCAATACCCAGATACGGTAATGGCAGAAAAACTGGTGGCTGATTTTGCTGAAACCAAAGCGGGCTCCAATGATTATGCCGCCGTACGCCAAGTAGCAAATCTCATTACCAACGCTGATGACAGTGAGAAGTGTGCCGTTGCGCTTGGGTTCAATAATGGCGGCGATACCATGCGTGCGATGGCAGCCAAATCTGATGTTTGGCTAAACACCAAAAAGCAGCCAGCACTGTGTGACCAGTTGGCGCTAGAGATGAATAATAATGCGCTGATTAGCAATCAAGATAGAGTATCGCGCCTTAAGCGTATGCTGCGTAAAGGCAGAACGGGCGATATTATGGCGCTGTCTTCGCGATTAGGAACACCTATTCCTTACTCGTCATTGAGTGAGATTCAGCTCAATCCATCAGCATTCTTTAGCCGTTTTGCCCGCGAGCCTGCAAGCCAAATGAATCAATATCTGTACCTTTATGCAATGGGGCGTGTCGCCGAAAAGTCTTATCGTGAGGCCGCATTGCAGTTGGATTTTGATATCAAGCAAGACAATCAGCGCTCAGCCAAATTATTGACGGATGATACCCGCCGTGCTGCTTATCGTACGCTTGGCGTGCAGCGGATGAATCATAATACCGATGATGGCTTTAATGTTGAAGCGGTTGATTGGTTCCGTAATAGCTTGGACAATGACTTTAGCTTTGAAGAAGCTGAATATTATGCTATGGCAGCGATTCGTTTTAGTCGTTGGGATGATGTGGTCGAAGCTATCTCAAAAATGGATGCCGAAACCCAAAAAACCAATCAATGGCAATATTGGCTGGCACGTGCTTATGAGCAATCAAGTGATGCCAACAAACGCAATACCGCTAAAAAAATGTATCAAAACTTAGCAAAGAGTAATGAGTATTATGGTTTGATGGCCAAGGATAAAGTCGGTCAACGTTTTGATGCCAGTCGCTTGGGTGGCAGCAATTTGCCTAACGTTAGTAGCGCCGACCGCGCCCGTGTTATGCAAAATCCACACTTTGCTCGCGCATTTGCTTTATATAACGCTGATGCCAGTCGTGCCTATGCCAATCGCGAGTGGAACTGGGCGGTGAAAAAAGCACGTGACAATCGTGATGATAATCTGATTATTGCCGCTGCTCGTCAAGCATATGATATAGACTGGCTCGATCGGGCGATTTATGCGGTTGATAATACCGATAGAGTCGACAGTTTGGCATTATCACATCCGATGCCGCACCAATCGGCGGTCGTCCGTCACAGTCAGTCGGCGGGTATCGATCCGGCATGGGCTTATGGCATTATGCGTCAAGAGAGTCGTTTTGTGACGTCAGCACGCTCAAACGTTGGTGCTAGCGGTCTGATGCAAGTCATGCCAGATACCGCTAAATATATTGCGCGTAATTTAGGCGAAACTTATAGTGCCAGCCGTGCCAATAGCGGCGATACCAATATCCGTTATGGTACGTGGTATATGGGCGATATCTTTGGAAAATTAAACAGCCAACCAGTCTTAGCGACAGCGGGCTACAATGCTGGTCCAAATAATGCCAAACGCTGGCAGCCAACCTATGGTTCACTCGCAGCTGACCAGTATGTCGAGTCGATTGCCTTTCCTGAGACCCGTAATTACGTCAAACACGTCATGGAAAACGCTACTATCTACAGTAGTCTATTAGGTCGTGGTCAGCCTATTAGCCAACGTATGGGAACGATTCCTGCGGCGTTTTAATTTATAAATATTGCATGACAAAACCATTAGCAGGTAACTGCTAATGGTTTTTTATATGTCGGGCTTGCATATGTATGGCTTTTATATGCACGGCTTTTACATAAAGTGCTTCAATATATCTTGGCTTTATATGGCGCTTTTAAAATTCCTCACTTAAAAGCAATCACCAGCTTATTAAGTCCTGTTTACGTTTCTGCTATAGATTAAAAAAGGCAGTTTGCTACCATTGCTTTCATTACCGTCTGCATTTTTTGTTCATTTATTCTTAAGTAGCTGATATTTTGAAAGCGACCTAACTTGAGTTATAGATAATAATTAAGCGTAAAAGCTCCTATTCGTCATTGCTAGATGCTCTAACTTCTTATGATTAAAAAATATTTTAAGCTGCCCATATCGTCGCGAGCTAAGCGTCAACTATCTATTCAGACAAAGGTGGGCTCGATGTCAAAGACAAGGCTGTCAGAGCATTTTAATGAATGCTTGATGAGCAAAAAGTATGAAAGTAAAGGCAATGCCATACTTGGTGTGACGGCTTTACTATTACTACAGGGTGCCATAACGCTACCTGCACAAGCTGCTAGTGCCAGCAAGACAGGGCAGCGGGTATTGATGATTGAGATGACGCCCGCGCTGTGTAGCTTACAACCGACGCGTGCGCGTATGCGTCAGTGTTTAGAAGGGTATTCGTTAACGGTTTCAGGACTTGATATGGGTTATGGCGAGCGCTGCGGACGCGGTAGTGAGCCGCGTCTGACCCCGCTACAATTAAAAGTGATCAACCGTATCATGCCTGATACTACGGTTCGTACCCAAGCATGGCAGCGTTATGGCGTTTGTAGTCCGCTTAGCGCCAGTAATTATTTTCGCCAAATCACCAACTATGCTGGCGACTTAAAACTGCCGAGTGAGTTGAATACAGGCAACAGTTATACGGTATTAAAATCTCGTTTTGTCGCACAGATGAGCCACTTAAATAGTGGTATGTCAGCTAATAGCGTTGATTTGATTTGTCAGGCAGGAACACGTCGTCAAATGGTATTGACCGACATTCATGTATGTTATGAAGGCAGCTCATTTGGCACTTGTAGTAATGTTGTCGATAACTGTGGCAGTAAGTTTATTATTTCGGGTGGTAAATAATATCTATTCATTGATATCTAAGAACAGCCGTAGCGTTTATTTAATAAGACTGCTTGTTATTTAACGGAAATATCATTTATTTAGTTGCCTTATATTCATGTCAATAATGCTACTAAGACTGCCTTAAATATTTTTAAGGCTTATCTAACGCCTTGTTTTTAAGCCTTTCCCAAAAGCTCAAACATCTATTCGTATAAAATGTAACAATATAACCAGTATTGTCAGCAATCGCATTCGCGCTTTCTCTAGACGATTAATAGGCTGAGGTGCTACACTAGCTATCGGTTTATGACTGCTATATAGAGCGAGCAGATCGCTATCTCAAACGATATTCATCAATCAGAACCATCCATTAGAATCATTAATCAGAACTATTCATTAGAATCGTGAATTATCTAATCTATAATTAGGGAGTATTCAATGTCAATGAAACAGCCTTTACGTGTTGCCGTCACTGGTGCCGCTGGTAATATCAGCTATGCTATGTTATTTCGTATTGCCTCTGGTGAGATGCTAGGTAAAGATCAGCCAGTTATTTTGCAATTGCTTGAAATCGCCCCAGCACTTGACGCCCTAAAGGGTGTGGTCATGGAATTAGAAGACTGTGCATTCCCATTATTGGCCGGTATTGTTCAAACTGATGATGCGACCGTTGCATTCAAAGATGTTGACTATGCTCTGCTAGTCGGTTCACGTCCTCGTGGTCCAGGTATGGAACGTAAAGATTTGCTAGAAGCCAATGCTGCGATTTTCTCAGCCCAAGGTAAAGCATTGAACGACGTTGCTAGCCGTGATGTTAAAGTATTGGTCGTTGGTAACCCTGCGAACACCAACGCGCTTATCGCTCAGCGTAATGCACCAGATTTAGATCCACGTAACTTTACGGCTATGACTCGCCTAGATCACAACCGTGCGATGGCACAGTTAGCTGGCAAAACTGATAGCACCGTTAATGACGTGAAAAAAATGATCATCTGGGGTAACCATTCATCAACTCAGTATCCAGATCTAACGGCTGCAACTGTCAATGGTAAGCCAGCGCTAGATTTAGTCGATCGTGAATGGTACGAAGCCACTTATATCCCAGAAGTACAACAACGCGGTGCCGCAATTATTAAAGCGCGCGGTGCATCATCTGCCGCTTCTGCTGCCAATGCTGCCATTGCACACGTACGTACATGGGCACTAGGTTCTGATGAAAACGATTGGGTCTCTATGGGCGTTTACTCAAACGGCGAATACGGCATTGCTAAAGGCTTAATCTACTCATTCCCAGTAACCTGCGCTAACGGCGACTGGTCTATCGTAGAAGGCGTTGACGTGTCATCAGATTTCTCAAAAGAGAAAATGGCCGCAACTGAGCAAGAGCTTAGCGAAGAGCGTGATGCAGTAGCACACTTGCTTCCATAAGTAGGCAATTTACTCAAGCTGTTATATAGAATTTAATCTAAAAAGCCCTCTACGATAGAGGGCTTTTTTGTGCCTTGATCATCCATTAATACAATTGATAACGTTAGTTAAACGTTGATTAACAGCTATTAGTCTAAAGCTTGCTACAATAAAGTGGTTAATTCAAATAATAAATACAATCAAATCATTATCAAATTTTTTTATTAAGGAAAAAGACTATGTTGGGTGAACCTGAATATAATATGAATGAGTTATTTGCGCAGTTAGGACTTGATAGCTCGGATGAATCCATTGATAGTTTTATCGAAAAAAACCAATTAGCAAAAGAAGAAAAGTTAATCGAGTCGACGGTATGGAATGACAGTCAGCGTGCCTTTTTGCAAGAAGAATGGAATAAAGATGCCGCATGGGTCGAGGTTATCGATGATTTAAACGTGCGTATGCATCCTGATTCTTAGACTTAGAAAGTAGTAAGCTACTAGACCAAGTAAAAACCCACAAACGTCAATAACGCTGTGGGTTTTTTTATACGTTAAGTTTTTATATGGTCATAACTATCATTCTAGCTCTGCTGTTCACGCCATTCGAGTAAATCAATCACATCGTTATGAATACCTGCTTTTAACGCATCTAAACTCTCATAATGACGCTCGCCATGTAAATAATGCAAGAAACGTACTTGTAAGGTTAAGCCGTATAAGTCTGCTTGGAGCTTAGGAAAATGTACCTCTAAGCGCCAATCATGCTCTTTATCTACCGAAGGTCTGATACCAATATTGGCGGTACCAAATAAGCTATGCGGGCGTAAACCTGCAACCCCTGAATTTTCGCTATTAGTCAGTGCGGTCAAGCCGTTCGGTATGACATCACCATTATCATCAAGGCTAACGACATCGACAGCAAAAATGCCATGTAATGCAGGTTTTATGCGCTTTAGATCGACATTGGCAGTGGGGAAGTCCATAGTGCGACCGATTTTATCGCCACCAACGACAACGCCTGTCATCGCATAATCGCGACCCAGTAACGCATTTGCCGCATTAAGGTCACCTGCCAATAATAGGTCTCGTATACGCGTAGAGCTAATGCGAGCGCCTTTGCCTTTATCGTCGATAACGGTGTGCAGATTCGTCACATCTAAGCCATAATCACGTAAAAACTGACTGTCACCAGTACGATCATGACCGAACTTAAAGTCATCACCCAACACCAATGCTTTTACATTGAGGCGCAGTGCTAAAATATCGGCAAATGCCTGTGCCGATAGCGAGCGAAAATCGCTATCAAAGCTTGCAACAATCAAAGTCTCGATGCCATACTCTTTAAGCAAAGCTTGCTTTTCGGCAAGATTGGTTAGGCGGGCAGGCGCGGTAGCTGGCGCAAAAAACTCACGTGGCTGCGGCTCAAATATCATGACTGCCGAGCCAATATTTTGTGCTTTAGCGGTATCGCGAACTTGTGCCAGCATCGCTTGATGACCCAAATGCACACCATCGAAGTTGCCAATAGTCAGCACGCAGGCTGCCAAATCTACTGGGCTAGTATTGGCAGACACAGCACTTGGCGATGCCATCAGTTGCTCAAGAAAATAGGTATTCATAAATTTTCAGCTATGATAGATAAGACCAGATAAAAAAGAAAAACACACCGCTACTTAAAGAGATTTCCAAAACAGATGTGTTTAAAAGCAGCCATTATAAAGTAAAATAGCCCTAGTAACATCCTATAGTCTGTTGTTAATGAAACAACAAGGCTAACACCTTAGCTGCTATTTATTACTTATCATTATTATAATGACACTTTATGGAAAAGCTATGTCTGATGCTATCTACACTGCTGATTGTGATGATGTTCATGATTCTATAATGCATACATCACCAGTCTATAAACTTAACGAGCGCTTTATTGTTCAGCGTGCGCATAAAGAAGGCTTGCCAGAAATTTTAGCGATTTATAATCAAAGTATCGCCGGCAAGCAAGCAACCGCTAATCTAACGCCTGTCAGTTGTGAAGAGCGTCAGGATTGGTTCAATGAGCATGTAAATAGTGCCACGCGACCTATTTATATTGTTCGCGTTGCTAGAGAATCAGAAACTATAGGCGTTATAGGTGAGGCGCAAACATTATCGCCAATCGTCGCCTGGGGCAGTTTTAGTGATTTATATGCACGACCGGCTTATCATATCAGCACTGAGATTAGTATCTACTTGCATCAAGATTACCATGGCCAAGGATTGGGTAGCTTATTGACACGCTGGATGCTGACGCAAGCGCCGAGCTTAGGTATTCATAACGTGGTGGCGCTTATCTTTGCGCATAATCAGCCAAGCTTAGGATTGTTCCGTAAGCTTGGCTTTGAGCAATGGGGCTATATGCCAAAAGTGTGCGATATGCAGGGGTTTATCGCGGATGTGGTGATGCTTGGTAAAGCGATGATGGTAGCTAATAATGACAAATAAGACAGCTAATAATGCCAAATGAAGGAATTTTAGATAATAGCATTTAGATTTCTTATCCTAAAATCTTCCATTTTCCGTCTATCTTTTGTAGCTCATAAGTCAATGACGCCGGTTCACTTTGCCCTCTTAGCATCAACTCGCCAGTGATGGTAGCATGGGTTTTATTATCGCTGTATTTGGTATCAGTAAAAGTAACACCGTCAACCGTTTGCTGGAAAGCCGATTGGGTTTTGGCAAGCTCTTCCTCGAAGTTCGCCATATCTACTTTATAATAAGTAGCGGCTTGTTTGGCGTCGCCATAATATAAGCTGTCTAGTGCCTGTTTAACCGTATCTTCTGGCGTACCATCTTGGGTCGGATTTGTGACCAAGCTTTTTTGCTTAGCGGCAGTCGTAACAGGATTGATATTATCGCTAGCAATCGTGGTTTCATCTTTAGCGTTATCTACTGCCTGTTTACTATCAGTAGTAGTGCCTGTTAATTCTACTTGGCTCGCGTCGTTCTCAGATGTTTGCGCGACCGCTGCAGTGTCTTCATTACTGCTTGCAGTATGAGCCGCGGTCTCTGCTTCACCCTTATCATTATTGCTACAACCACTTAAAAGTAGTGCGGTGCTCAGGATACCAACAGTTAATATGCTTGGTAAGCATAACAAGGTTGATGGTAAAGCTGATGATTTAGTCGTCATATTAGTTCTCAGAATTCATTTATTTCTTAAAGAGCAATTATGGCAACTATCAGCGGCATGCACTGTCAATTCTCATACCAAGCTTGTTCTGGTTTGGTAAATTAAAGCCTCACTTGGCTTTCAGTAATTAATGTTTAACGCTTACTGTTTTAACCATGTTTCAGATGGCGAGGACGGAATCCCGTTGCCAATAATACTATGCCATAAACCAGCGCACCGACCACACACATAATCAGTAGCGCAACCAAACGTTGCCACTGTGCTTCATTGGTTGGAAAGTAGGGTAGCATGACGTAAAGTACAGCGACCATGGCAGTGGTAGAAACTGCAAATTGCGCAAACAGCTTTTTCCAATGACTGCCAAAGCGGAAAATCTCACGCTTATGCAAGAAGTAATATAATAAGCCAGCGTTCACAAATGATGCGCCAGTCGTCGCAAGTGCTAGTCCACCATGTAACGGCATGTCAAAAAAGTAAAATATGCCAATAAAGATGACACTAAAAATCATATTAGCAAAAACGGAAATAATACCAATTCTGACTGGGGTGCGGATATCTTGACGAGCGAAGAAAGCAGGGGCAAAGACTTTAATTAACATAAAGCCTAAGATGCCACCCGCCATGCTTTTTAGCGCGAGCGAGCTCATTTGTGCATCACGTAAGGTAAATTCGCCACGTAAAAACAGCGCTTGCATCAGCACATCTGACAGAATAAATAGCGCTGCCGATGCAGGTACACCGACTAAGATGATTAAACGTGCTGCCCAATCGATGGTCTTTTTAAAGCTGATATCGTCTTTTTGCGCTTCACTTTTTGATAGGCTAGGTAAAATAACCGTACCAATTGCCACGCCAATTAAACCAAGTGGTAGCTCACTCATACGCTCAGCAGCGTATAGCCATGAGACTGAGCCACCAATCATCAAAGAGGCAAAAACAGTATTTAATAGCAGATTAATCTGAGTCACCGATACGCCAAAGATAGCCGGCAGCATTAATTTTAATATACGCCTGACGCCTTCATGCTGGAAGTCGATTTTCGGCATCACCAGTAGCTTTTGTTGGGACAATTGTGGTAACTGAAGTAGAAGCTGTAATAAGCCTGCGATAGCGACCGCGTAACCGAGCGCCATAATAGGTGTCTCAAACATCGGTGCAAAAACCAATGCGCCGCCAATCATACATAGATTGAGCAATACGGGTGCAAAAGCAGGCGCGGCAAAACGCCCGTAGCTTTGCAAAATACCACTAGCAAAAGCGGTCATAGAGATAAATAATAAGTAAGGAAAGGTCAGGCGTAACAGCTCAGCGGTGATGGCAAACTTATCAGGTTGATCGGCAAAACCGGGCGCAAATAATGTCACGACCCATGGTGCCATTAAAATAACCACCACGGTCAGCATCGACAGGATTAATAGCAGAGCGCCTGAGGTGCGACTGACTAATATCTGTACTTCTCGTAAGCTGTATTTCTCTTTGTATTCCGATAAAACAGGCACAAAAGCTTGACTAAACGCACCTTCAGCAAATAGACGTCGCAGAAAGTTAGGTATCTTAAAAGCGACTAAAAAGGCGTCCATCAGACCACCAGCGCCAAAGACGCCTAATAATACAATATCGCGTACCAAACCCAAAATACGTGACAGCATGGTCATACTACTGACCACCATGGTTGAACGAAATAAACGACTTTTTGCCATGAGAACCTATTCTGCTAATTTGTTTACTAAAGGTTGTTTGTTGATGTAGTGTTGTCAAAAAACTGACGGATTATAGCACTTTCATCACACTGATAAATGGATTGAATGTGGAATATAGAATGATAAAAAATCGTTGATAAGTGGCGATAATTTTTTTAATTGCGACAAATAAATTAAAAATCAAATAGTTTTATAAATTTCATTCAAGAGACTAAATAGCTCGGAGCGTTTATCAATCATAGATTTTCTATAATTGGCTGTATCATTATGGTCGAAAGGTATATCTACAGACTCGACTCTCTTTTTAAGAGCTATAACTGTTTCGCCATATTCTCTGAGCTTAATTTGAGCGCTACCATAGCCAAACAATAGTAATAAAGATTCTGCTTCCGTTAGTTCACTAAAGCTATCGAATAGTTTATTTTGAGAATCTAGGAATCCGTTAGATTTAGGAAGAGATGAGTCTGGAACCAGTCTACGCCGCCAATCAGTGGCAAATGCCCAATAATTCAGAGCAATGGTATTAAAATTCTCTACTTTTTCTGCAACTTCTTTTAACATCTCAAACTCGCGTTCTACTTTAGCTTTTTTAAGCTCATTACGATGTTGTGTTGAGGACAGTAGAAAAGTAATAACGCCTGCTATCAATGTGGCCAAACCTATCTTTACTGCTGAATCGACCACTTCAATCCAAGTCATAATTTTTCCAATCGATGAATAGTTATTATTGAAATTAAGAAATAATTACTTTAATAGGGCTGCAATCATCTCACGCAACTTTTTCCATTCAAAATAATCACCGGGGTCTGTTTTGCGACCGGGTGCAATGTCACTATGACCAGTCAGATGCCGACGGGTTTTTGGATAGGCGTCATAGATGGCGACAATAACTTTGGCAAGCGCTTCATATTGGTCAGTAGTGAAGGACACAAAATCTGAACCTTCAAGCTCAATGCCAATGCTATAATCATTACATTCAGGGCGACCCAAATAGCTAGAGCGTCCGGCATGCCACGCGCGTTCGTTAAAATTGACAAATTGAGTAATCGCGCCATCGCGCTCTATAAATAAATGCGCTGAGACTTCTGCGCCTTTAATGGTTTGAAAGTAGGGATGTGCTTCCCAGTCTAGTTGATTGGTAAACAACGCTTTAACGTAATGTAGACCGTCAGTATCGCAAGCCCCAAATTCATTGGGTGGCAAGCTAATATTGTGAATAACAATGGCATCAATCGCGACATTTTCAGGTCGTTTATTATAATTGGGTGAGGCAAGCCAAGTCGCAGCTAATAATCGACCGGCATTAACAGTCATTGACGATGCTGTGGACATAATACTCTCTTTTATAATTTGATAAATAAGTGCGCAGTAAATGCTGATGATTATATTTTTTTATCAATAAATGGCGTATCTACTTAAAAAGCCGTCATTCAAAACAATGGTTTAAAGCAGTCGTTCAAAACGATAATTTATAATATCACTCTAATAATTCGATAGAACTCATAACGCGATAAGCGTATGACTCCTACCGTGCGAGATGTTACTCATGTCTATATATTCAAACCTTTTGCCGATAGATTGTACGCCAACAAACATTGGCAGGCGAGCGCGTTTGCCGCTCACCATAGCCGGACTGCTACTGACGGCACAGGCACAGGCATTTTTGCCGACGCCCGCATCGCTTGTGACAACAGGTGAGTTGGCACTAGATACTACTGACGCTAAATCACAAAATGCTGAGCCAATATTAACGGCTTACACTAATCCAGTTGTCGCCGAATCAAATGATACCATCAAGCCAGATAGTGTCTCAAATACCGCAGTCACTTCTCGGACATATAACAATCAAAGTGCTAATAATAGTGATAATAGGGCGAACACCCAACAGCTATTAGCATCATGGCGTGCGCAAGCAAAGACAGAAAACCTTGCCCAACATATAACATGGCGACGGTTATTATATTTCTTTGATGATCAAAAGAACTTAATCGGCAAGAAAAAAAATACTAGTATCGTTGATGATGCTGCCTTTTTTTTAAGTAAGAATGGACAACAAGATTCCGCTGCAGAGCTTGATGCATTGTTGGTTGCCCTTGCTGACGAGATGGCTACGACTCCAGATAACAGCACTGCTAATAACAAACTATCCAATCTTGCGACTAAAAACTCGGTACTCTGCCGTTTCCCCGCACGCGTCCAATGGCTGACTGATACACTCAATATCGACAAAAGCGGCTTGCAAGTCGACTGTCCAGAGCTGAATGAGTGGATGCAAAAGCTGGCACCCGAGCAGCTGTCTATTATGTTTGCGCAAGAATATTTAGACAATCCTATCTCAGCTTTTGCTCATACGTTATTGCGCATCGATTCTAAAGCCAGCGTGGCGGATCCAAGCCAAATTCATCATGCGGTTGCGCTAAATTATACGGTGGGCGGTGATTCAACCGATAATTTTTTGGTATACGCCGTCAAGTCGATGATTGGTAGCTATGACAATCTCATTGAAATTGACCCTTATCCCGAAAAGCTGGCAAAGTATCTGCAAGAAGACGAGCGTGATGCGTGGACCTATCAATTGGATTTAACCCCAGCAGAAGTGCAGCAGATTATGTTGCATGTCTGGGAAACCAAAGATTTGAAATTGCCGTATTACTTCACCACTGATAACTGCGCGTCTGAGATTTTACGCTTAATTGATGTGGTACGCCCGCAGCAGCATTTATTAAGCCGCCTACCTTATGCCGTAATTCCCTCAGATGTCGTGCAGTTACTTAATAGCGAAAACTTACTTGCCAGCACCAATTATACACCCGCTGATAGCACCTTGCGCCAAGCACAGTTAAACAAGGTTAAAGAGCAGCGTGAGCAATTGGGCTATCATAATAACGCTAAGCAGACGTTAAATGAGATTAAGTCTGCCCAGTTGAATCCAACCTCGAGCATAGCCGCCGATGGGGAAACGCTATTGCCACGTCGTATTGCGGTAGCCGATAATAATCCAATAGACAGACATCCGCTGCAACTGGGGTTTATCGGGCTAGGGCAGCGCGGTGATAATAATTATATTGATTTAAGCGTGCGCGCAGGTTATCACGATACTCTTGATCGACCGTCAGGATTTCCACAATTCTTTGATTTAGAAGGCGCGGCTGTGACTTTACGCCTCTATGATAATGATAAGGCCAATCAGCCAAGCAGCGTGGTTTTGCAAAATGTGACCTTGGTACGAGGGCGTTCATTTAATCCAGTCAATTCTGCTAAAAAAGGCAAAACGTGGGGCGCCAGTATTGAAGCGACCCGCGTGAACGACGGCTCGCAGCAGGATGGCAGCGATCACTTAGTCGGTAGTCTAGGCTATGAGACGGGTTGGTCGTGGGCGTTTGGTACTCCTAGCTCAAATACAGGCGAGATGCCGCCGCAGCTATGCTATACGTTTTTGGCAGGAACGGCGCAAGCAGGGCGCGGTATAAATAAAGGCTATCGTGTTGGCGCAGGTATCAATGCCGGTTGCCGCTATCAGATTAACAATCAGTTACGTGCGCAGGCTGAATTGCAACTGCCATATTGGTATCATGGCAGCAGCGATGAGTCTAATGCTCGTGGTCATTATTGGCAGCCGATATCGACATTAGGGCTACAATACGACATCGATAAAAAACAAGCATTACGTATCAATGCCAACTACGAATGGCAAGATCGTATCGATGCCAAAGAAGACATACAGCTGTTGTACAGACGCTATTTTTAGCACTTGTTATTAAATGATTACTTGTTATTAAAAGCCTTCTTAGGCGGTCATTAAAAGCAGTTTTTGAATAAAGGATACATGATGAATACGCAAAATTTACTGATTATTGGTCAAGGTGATATTGGTTTGCCGGTTACCAATAAGCTGGCGCAGGACGGTTTAAACGTCACTGGGCTGGCACGTCGTGAGCGTCATCATTATGCTCTAGATGATAAAGCTAACTTTTTACAAGCCGATGCATTAACGCTAACTGCTGAACAGCTGCAAGACTTTACAGCGTTGGCGATTATCGTCACTCCTGATGAGTATTCAACCAGCGGTTATCATGACAGTTACTTAGCCATCAGCCAGCATTTGGCAACACTGGCCGACAAACTCACCAACCTTGCGCGCATTGTTTTTATTTCATCAACTGCTGTCTATGGGCAAGATAATGGCGAATGGATTGATGAAGACACCGCGCCTGTGATGCCTGCGCGTGAAGCCTCACAAGTGATATTGCAAGCGGAACAAACACTTCAACAAGGTTTTGGTGATAAGACCATCATCATTCGTCCAAGTGGTATTTACGGACGCGAGCGCCTGATGCGTCTACGTAAAGCCAAAGAGAAACAAAAAGAGCCAGTGGCCGCTGCGCACTGGAGCAATCGTATTATGGATCGCGATTTGGTTACTATTATCGCTAATGTCATGACTATAGAAACGCCAAAACCGCTTTATATCGCCACGGATTATGCCCCAGTCACCACTTTTGAGCTAGGTAGCTGGTTAAGTGAGCAGATAAATGAAGTACCGCCTATTATTGATAATAATAAAACGGCGGTAACGGGAAAACGTTTACACAGTAACATTCCGTTAGCTTGGCTAGATTATCCTGATTGGCAAGTAGGCTATGGTGATATTTTGCACTATCAAGATAAAGAGCAACATCAACAATAAAATGTCATTTTGATTTGATTGATTTTATTTTTACGACTTTTTAAATTTGTAAGCCTAGGGAAAATTCATGACCCAGCCTCCTACTTCTGATGACCGTTTATCCAACGCTAGCTTTATAACAGAAGAGGATCAGCTTGCAGAAGGTCATACTGAGCAGTCTGCTAATTTAGCAAACAGTCAGCAGCCTGCGATTGTACATCCTAATTTTGACCCAAAGCGTTTGCCATTGGACCCTGCACGGCCATTGACTGATATTCCAGAGCCTGCACGGCGCTTAAATAGTCAGCTGCGCCGCTTATATGGCAGTTCGACCCGTTTTTATCAGCCCAATACAGACAGCTTATCGAAATGGGCATTGATGGCTTCAGAAGCATTGGCTGAGCATTTATCACTGCTCAGTGCCGCAAGACTGGTTGAGCTGCCCGAGAGCTTTTATCACAATCATAGCGAGCAGCCGTTATTAGCTTCATTAACAGATATGACTTTGCTTGATATGGCGGATATCCAGCGCGTGCTTCAAACGTACCCAAAACTGACGCGTTATGGGTTTTTAGCTGCTGATATTATAAATGAAGACAATATTAATACTGATAGCGGGCAGGCTAATAACCAGACTACTGATAATAATCATATTAAGAAAGCTTTAGCATCAGAATCTTTGCGAGTATTGACCAAACGTTATAATCCTGATGAGCTACTCAATAGCGTCTATGCCGATGACTGGCAAGTGATATTGCAGCCGCAGCAATTTGACAGCGGCGAGGGCAGTTTGGCGACTGATCTTATGGCCTGTAGCGTTGCTGTCCATGCTTTAAAGCAATGCAGTACGCGTAAGACCATCAATCACAGCTACAGCGCGGCGCAAATTTGTCAGCATCTGCGCAGCTACTTGCTCAGTCAGGTTGTTTTTGAGCCAGCACAGCGTCATGCGTACCGCCAAGTACGTCTATTTACTGGCCATATTATCGTTGCCGCCTATCATTTGGGCTGGGATATACAGGTCAATAGCGATGGTCAATGCTACTTTAATATCTCATCACGTTGTGGCTTATTGAAGCGTTACGCGAATATGCAGGATTATGATATCAATGGTTGGTCAAGTTAAACCACCACGACTATAATGCGCTTCACAACTTTTTATTGTTTAACTTTCCATTTTCTTTTTGTTGATAGGAATGCCCTATGCTTAATGCCACAACGCCGAATAACCAACCTGCCAATAATACGTCATTTTCATCGCATCAATTTATCCAATTGGCTTTAGATAATCAGGTCTTAAGATTTGGTGAGTTTGTCTTAAAATCTGGACGTATTAGTCCGTATTTTTTTAATGCCGGTTTGCTGGCGTCGGGTGAGATGTTATCGTTATTAGCGCGTGGTTATGCTGATGCCTTGGCTGAGCAGATGGCTGCACAAGGTTCAATGGCAAACGCTGGCGCAGATGAGCAAGAGCTGGTTATTTTTGGTGCCGCTTATAAAGGCATCCCATTTGTGGCGGCAACGGCGCAAGCATTATGGCTGCATCATGGTATCAACGCTAAATGGGGTTATAACCGCAAAGAAGCCAAAACTCATGGGGAAGGTGGTAGTTTGGTGGGTGCTAATGTTCAGGGCAAAGCAGTCTGGGTACTTGATGATGTGATTACCGCTGGTACGGCGATGCGTGAAGTGGTTGAAATTTTAGAGCAAGCGGGCGCAAGCGTTGCGGGTATTATTGTCGCTCTTGACCGTAAAGAAAAGGGTTTAGCGGAGTATTCTGCTATTCAAGAGTTGGCGTCGACATTAGAAGTACCAGTGCGTGCCCTTGTCGATATCGATGATTTAATCAGCTACTTAGCAGAAAGTAGCCCAGAAAAAGATGCGACCCAGCTTGCAAAAATGCAGCATTATCGCGCTCAGTACGGCGTATAATTTACCGCAGTTTTTACTGTATTTTAGCTATGTTCCAGCAATATCTGAGTGAAGTTTGAGTCATGTTGGCATGTCATTAATGTCCGTTTGAACGATTAATACTATTTTAAATAATTAATACTATAACGTAAGTGAGCCTTACCATGAGCCAAGAAAACCAAAAGAAATCTTTAAATATACTCGTCATCATGGACCCAATCGAGCAGGTCAATTATAAAAAAGACACCAGCCTTGCGATGATGTGGTCGGCGCAAGACCGTGGTCACAGCCTTGGCTATTGTCAGATTCATGATTTATGGTTGGATCGTGGGCAGTTGATGGTTGATACCCAGCCGGTGACGGTCAAGCGTGACCCGAATGATTTTTATACCTTAGGGGATAAAACGACAGCGCCGGTCAGCGACTATGATGTAATCTTGATGCGTAAAGATCCGCCGTTTGATATGCGTTTTATTTATGCTACTTACATGCTTGACCATGCCAAAGCCGCAGGCGTACTGGTGGCGAACGACCCGCAAGCGATACGTGATTGTAATGAAAAGCTGTTTGCTACCTGGTTTAGCGACTATATGAGCCCAACGATTGTGACCAGTAAACAGGCACATATTCGCAAATTTATTACTGAGCAGCAAGACGTTATCGTCAAGCCATTAGATGGTATGGGTGGCACTGGTATTTTCCGTTTGACTGCTGACAGTCCAAATATCGGCGTGACGCTTGAGATTTTAACCGAGCTTGAGACGCTACCAATCATGGCGCAGCGTTATTTACCGGAAATCAAAGAAGGCGATAAGCGCGTGCTAATCGTCGATGGCGAAGTGGTCGGTTATAGCTTGGCACGTATTCCGGTGAAAGGCGAGACGCGCGGTAATCTTGCGGCAGGTGGTAGTGGTGTTGCGATGCCGCTCACTGATATCGAACGCCAAGTGGCAGAAGTAGTTGCACCGATTGTGAAAGAAAAAGGGCTGATGTTCGTCGGCTTAGACTTAATCGGTGGCCGTATTACTGAGATTAATGTCACCAGTCCAACCTGTGTGCGTGAGATTGATGATCAATGCGGTACGGATATTGCGACTGATTTTATTATCGCTATCGAGAAAAAGCTGGCCGTTTAAATAAAGCAGTTTTTGTAACGGAATAAAGATCAACTTATATTCATAATTCATCTTAATTGTTTGTCATAATTTTATATGATAAAACAGTATTATCGATAAATAGGATGATACTGCGCGTTTTATAAAATTTTTATAACACAAGGACGTACTATGAACACATTTGCAAAATCACTTTTACTCACTGTAGGCTTAGCGTTTGGCTTTAGTGCTAGCGCGGCTGACCAGCTTAACAATACTAAGTGGACCACTTACAATGATAATGGCACGCCCGATGCGGTGCTAAGATTTTCTGAAAGCAATGGTAAGCTTTCAGCGAAAATCGTTGAAATTTTGGACCCTCGTGCTAAAGACAAAAAAGTCTGTGATAAATGCAAAGGTCAGTTCAAAAACAAACCTTTGACCGGAGCGACCGTATTGTGGGATTTAGAGCCGGACGCTAATGATCCTAATAAGTATGTTAATGGCAGCGGTATCGAGCCAGAGACTGGCAGAACCTTCTCTGGAAAAGCAGAATTACAAGGTTATACGTTGAAGCTACGGGGCTATAAAGGTATCTCGTTAATTGGCAAAACTCGTGTTTTAAAACGCCGTTAATCATTGCTGTTTTAATATTCACTCTTATTAAGACGATAAATTCAATAAAGCCAAGCCGCGATTGCTCACGGCTTGGATTTTTATTATTCACGCTGCATAAAATGCTGTCTATCAGGCAGCGATTTACACTATACTATGCGGGCTTTTATAGGCTCATTTTGGTTCGATATATAATGCAGTCAAAAGATAATAAGTCTTTCATATAAATAAAGAAAAGATAGGCAGGCGTTCATGAAAACACCGCATATATTAATGATGGCAGCTGGTACAGGCGGGCATGTATTTCCAGCGCTGGCGGTTAGCGAAGAGTTGACCAAGCGCGGCGCTGTTATTCACTGGCTTGGTACGCCAAATGGCATGGAAAATGGCTTGGTTGCACCAACTGGCTATCCTTTTCATGCGATTGATATGCAAGGGTTGCGCGGTAAAGGATTGGGACGCTTGCTGAAGCTACCCGTTACTTTATTTTCAGCGACGATGGCGGCGATTAAAGTCATTCGTGGCAATCAGATTGATGTGGTTGTTGGTTTTGGTGGTTACGTTACCGCGCCCGGCGGTATTGCCGCGCGTTTGACCAAGAAGCCGCTGATTATCCATGAACAAAATGCCATTGCAGGTATGAGCAATCGTTATTTGGCCAAGATGGCGACCAAGGTATTGCAAGCGTTTGAAAATACCTTTGCCAATAGCCAGCTAGATAGCAAGATAGAAACGGTGGGCAATCCGGTGCGCAATGCCATTAGCGGTGTTGCCGAACCCAGTGTGCGTTACGATGTGAATGACAGCTCGCCGCTTAAATTGCTGGTGGTGGGTGGTTCGCTCGGTGCGCAAGTGTTAAATGAGACGCTACCCAAAGCACTGGCATTGATTGACCGTCCGTTTGAGGTACGTCATCAATGTGGACGCAATAACGAGACCGCCACGCAAGCGGCATATGATAGTGAAGATTTAAGCGCCCATCAATTTACCGTACAGCCATTTATTGATGATATGGCAGCAGCTTACAATTGGGCCGATATCGTGGTTTGTCGAGCCGGTGCGTTGACAGTAACTGAAATTCAAAATGTTGGTATAGCGGCAATATTTGTACCGCTACCAAGCGCGGTTGATGACCATCAGACGGCAAACGCGCGTACCTTGACCTTGCATAAAGCGGGGATTTTGCTGCCACAAAGCGAGCTGACTCCAAAACGCTTGAGTAATGAGCTGGCCATGCTAGATAGGCGAGCTTGTTTAGAGATGGCAGAAAAAGGACATGCGCTTGCCAACCGTCATGCCTGCCAACAGGTAGCCGATATTATCTGGCAAGCTGTATAAAATCTAATTCTATTACCTATTATTAACCAAATTTGTTTGTCTACAATAAAGAGAAAACCCTATGCCAACCTCTGTTAAAGCCTTAACTAAGCGTTTGATTGAAATACCAGAAATGCGCCGTATTCAGCATTTGCATTTTGTCGGTATTGGTGGCTCGGGGATGTGTGGTATCGCTGAGGTCATGAATAACCAAGGTTATAAGGTCAGTGGTTCTGATATCGCAGAGAGCCTAGTCACTAAACGTTTAGAGCAGATTGGTATTGATATCGCGATTGGTCATGATTCCAAGAATATCGCCAATGCCGATGTGATCGTCGTATCGTCTGCCATCGACCGTAGTAACCCTGAAGTCAAAGCGGCGCTTGAAGCGCGTCTGCCCGTGGTACGCCGTGCTGATATGCTCGGTGAATTGATGCGTTATCGTCATGGTATCGCCGTTGCTGGCGCACATGGTAAAACCACCACCACCAGTCTGCTGACCACCATGATGGCGGAAGGTAAGCTTGATCCTACTTATGTGATTGGCGGTAAATTAAATGCTTCGGGTAAAAATGCCGCCCTCGGCAGCAGTCGTTTTTTGATTGCCGAAGCCGATGAATCTGATGCGTCCTTCTTATCTTTGCATCCGATGGCGGCGATTGTCACCAATATCGATCAAGACCATATGGAAACCTATGGCAATAGTTTTGATAAATTAAAAGCCGCTTATATCCAGTTTTTACAAAACATGCCGTTTTATGGCTTGGCGGTGGTGTGCGGTGACGACCCTGAATTATATGCCATGATTGATGATATTGGGCGTCCGGTATTAACCTTTGGTCTTGAACCTTTTAACGATGTACAAGCCATTGATTTGGTTAGCGAAGGTACAAAAACCCACTTTACTGTCTTGCGCCGTGACCGTGAGCCATTGCGTCTGACCTTGAATATTCCGGGCGTACACAATGTTTATAATGCGCTGGCTGCTATTACCATGGCAACCGATGAAGGCGTAGATGACGAGGCGATTAAGCGTGCCTTGCAGAAGTTTGAAGGCGTCGGGCGTCGCTTTGAGCAGCATGCGTCCGTAGAGATAGATGAGGGTAATGTTCTGCTGATTGATGACTACGGTCATCACCCAAGAGAAGTCGATGCGACCATTAAAGCGGCTCGTCAAAGCTTCCCTGAGCGCCGCTTAGTGATGATGTTCCAACCCCATCGTTATAGTCGCACCCGTGATTGTTTCGATGATTTTGTCGAAGTGCTCTCAAGCGTCGATGAATTATTGTTATTGGACGTTTATCCGGCTGGTGAAAGCCCGATTGCTGGTGCCGATACCAAAGCTTTGGCACGTAGTATCCGTTTGCGCGGTGCCGTTGAACCGACGATTATCGATAAAGCTAATATCGCACCGGTAATGCAGCGATTACTAAAAGCAGGTGACATGCTCATTACCCAAGGTGCGGGTAATGTTGGGCAAATAGCGATCGAATTGGCCGCCAATAATTTATATATCAAATAAGCCGCAAAAGAATTTTAGGAACGAGACCCATGACTATTCAAAACCCAGAAAACAATAAACCAGAACAAAATAAGCAAGAAAATGAAAATAACATTGATAAACGCATTGATCAAAGTATTAATGCAGACGCTAAAACCACGATTACCAATCCAGAACCGGCATTGGCAGCGGCGGCACAAGCAGAGCAAGATAAGATTGAAGGTGAGCAGCCAAAATCTAACACTGTTCCTAGTATGGCAAGCAGTAAAGTCAAAGACGCCAGTCAGTTTGGTAAAGTTGCCGTCATTTGCGGCGGCAGTAGCAATGAGCGCAGTGTCTCTTTAGATAGTGGCGCAGCAGTCTTACAAGCACTGCAAAACCAAGGCGTTGATGCCACTCATTTTGATCCGAAGAAGCAAGATATTACGGAACTTCGTCAATACGATCGCGTCTTTAACGTTTTACATGGTCGCGGCGGCGAAGATGGCTTATTACAGGGCGTGCTGCAATGGTTTAATATTCCACAGACCGGTTCAGGTATTTTGGCATCAGCACTCGGTATGGATAAAGTACGTACCAAACAGCTTTGGCAAGGCTGCGGATTATCGACTGCGCCATTCTCATTGCTAACCGCTGATACCGACTGGCAGCAAGTGGTTAATATGCTGGGACTACCGCTGATTATCAAGCCAGTCCATGAAGGCTCCAGTATTGGTATGACCAAGGTTAATAACCTCGATGAGCTACCTGCTGCTTATGCAACCGCCGTACAGTGCGGCGATGTGGTCATGGCTGAGCGCTGGATTACTGGTCGCGAATTTACCATTGTTATCATCGATGATGAAGCTTATCCGGTTATTCGCCTCGAGCCTGCCGATATTACCAACTTCTATGATTTTGAAGCCAAATACAATCGTAACGATACTAGCTATTATATTCCTTGCGGTTTAAGCGCCGCTGATGAAAAACACTTGCAAGCGTTAAGCTTGGCGGCATTCCGCGCCGTCGATGCTAAAGGTTGGGGACGTATTGATGCGATGCAAGACGAAGCGGGCAATTTCTGGCTACTTGAGATTAATACCGTGCCGGGTATGACCAGTCATAGCTTGGTACCCATGGCGGCCAAAGCTCGCGGCATGGATTTTGACAGCTTATGCTGGCATATCCTAGCGCAAACCCTATAAATATCTAACGTAAAATAGCTTGTTTTGTTTTAGTCAAAACCTAACTTTAACAGCATTTTAATGACTATAAATAATCTTTCTAAACACACGCAAATGTATCGCTAGCCCTGCTATAACACAGCTTCGTGTAAACTTGTGTAAATTCGTTGTTCGTAGTAGGGGATAGGCTATTGTTTAAACGTAAAATACGTTAATATTGTAATTATTGGTCTATATTAGTAATATTTATGGTTATTTATGCAGCTTTCTCTTAAGTTATTCATTAAATAAGAAAAATGTTACGTTTTAATCCCTATAACTGCACTTTATACGCCGTTTTAAACAAATAAATTGATAACATGTCAGGTTCATCGATCGCTGCGAATGTTTAGCAGATTCACCTTTAATAAAAGCACTATTGGCATTATGCGAATAGTTTTAGGCAAAAATAGGGACGAAGTTTATTATGGCTCAAACTGTCAATGACGTCGCTGACTTGATGAGTGATAAGACCCGTCGCCCGAGCTCTAACTTTCAGGTACCGACTGCGTTAAGATATTTCTTTACGGTACTGGTGTTAGGTTTGCTTGTGCTGATATTAATCATGGGTGGTAAAGCATTACGCGACGCACCGCCGGCTGCTATTCACGTCGATGATCGAGATTTGACAGTTGCGCAGTACCAAGCGTTACAGCAAGTCATGAACCAACAGAGTGTCAGCAGTTTTTTCACTTCTGACTTGCAAGCGCTAAGAGATATTAGTACTGGCTTAGCTTGGGTTGACCAAGTGAGCGTTAGTCGTGATTGGCAGCGCGGTATTGTCATTAAAGCCTTACCAAAACAGGCAGTGGCAAATTTCGGTACCGAGCGTCTGGTTGATGCAAAAGGCGCCGTCTTCGTTCCTGCGGATAGTCGAGAGTTAACGCAAGAGAAATTTGCGACATTGCAAGGCGATATAGCGCAAGCGCCCGTTATTATGCAACAAATGCAGCAAGTAAATGATTGGTATGCGCCGCTTGGTATGCAAGTTGAAGATATAATCTTATCACCAAGAATGACCTGGCTGATTCGCTTTGATAATGGTCAACGTGTCATCGTTGATAATGAGAACACCGCGCAAAAGCTATTGAATTTAAGTCAGTTACTTGGCAATCAATTAAGCAATCGCCGCGATGAAATACAATCCGTCGATCTTCGTTACAAAAATGGATTTACTATCGCATGGAATCTGGCGCCGCCAAAAACTACTGAAACATTGCCGTAGAAGAATCCATCGCAGAAGAGTAAAACATTAAGAAAGCAGTCAAAACCTTATATTTGTCTGCTTTCTCGATATGAAAAGTTAACATATAATATCACCGCGTGTTGATAGCGCTTTTTAATGATTTAATGGAGACGTCATTTGGTCTCCTGTTTAGCGATAATTTGTCTGGTACCATGAAAAATACTGAAAATCTGGTTGTTGTCCATCTAAGTGCCACGGCAGTCTATGTCGTCATCGGTAGCGTTGTCTCTGCAAAAGACATTCGTATTATGGGTGTGGGGCAAGTTAAAAATAGCGACTTCTATCAAGGTCAAATAAAGCACCGTGAACGCTTGCAAGGCGCTATTAGACAAGCCATCCAAGAGGCAGAAGACACTGCTAATTGCCGTGTACATAGCGTTTGGTTGACTATGGCGACCCCTGAGCTGTTAAGTAAAAACAGCGCCGGTAATGTCAAAGTAGAAGACGAAGTCGTCCGTGCCAAAGACATGGTACAAGCGCTATCAAACGCCAAGTCACAAGACTTGTCGCCTGACTATTATTTAATGCATTGTTGTCAGCAAGGCATTTATATCGACAATCAGGAGTTTATGGTTGATGATGCCATTGATATGGTCGCGCACAATATCAGCGTGATGTATCACATGATGATGATGCCAGTATCTAGCCGTCAAAATATCCAAAAACTACTACAAAGCTGTGACGTCGGTATTGACCATATCGTTTTTGATGCAGTGACCAGCGCTGAATATAGTTTGATGCCTGATGAGCGCCAGCAAGGGGTTTGCTTGGTTGATATCGGTGCGAGTACTACCAGTATTTGTGTCTATAAAGAAAATAAGCTAATTTTCACCCATTGTATTGCCACCGGGAGCCATGAAGTGACGATGGATATTTCAGCCGATGTTGGTATCTCTATGATAGAGGCAGAAAGGCTTAAAAAAACGCATGGTACTGTCGATATCAATAGCGTCGATCCTAGCTCATTCTTCCTCTTTAAGCCGCAAGGATCGGGCGATGAGATTAACATCGGCACTTATAATTTAGCGCGCATTATCGAAGCGCGTTATGAGCAAATATTCACCGAAGTGGTTCGCCAATTACATGACGCCGACTTGTTAGGTTATATTGATAAAGGGCTTGTGCTCTCAGGCGGTGGCAGTGCCATTAAAGGTATGATACCTTTTGCTAAAAAGCTGTTAAGAATGCCTGTAGTATTGACCAATACCCATCCAGCTATTAGTGCTTACAATCATTTTGATAATGATGAGTCCTTTAAACAGCTGAATATTCAGGTCAATGATCGCGCTTATCAAACAGCATTTGGTACATTACTATATAGTCAAAGCGAGCAGTTTCGCCGTAGTGAAAAAAGTGAGCCGGAAGCGATTCAAAAAAATCGTGTCACGGGCGTTTTTCAAAGTGCAGGGCAACGTTTTGCCAGTGTACTCAAAAAGATATTATAATCCTGCTGCATTTTACTGAGATTAAGCAGTTAACGGCATGCCGCAGTATTATAGGTAAGCATATTTAAAGCAACACCCTGTACAATAACGGCATATATTGGCTAAGCACAACTATTTAGGCCTTTGCCGTGTTTTATTTAAATACATTTATATATAGTAAGTCGATAGCGCGCCATATGAGTGTGTTACCAAGTATCGACCCATCACGCTATCTGCAACTGGAGAAACCTTTTTATGTCAAAATACACCATGCCAGATGATAATCAGCTTCAAAACAATGGCCAGGCAAGCTTCACTGTATTCGGTGTGGGCGGCGGTGGCGGTAATGCAGTTGAGCATATGGTGCAACAAGGGATTAGAGGTGTAACGTTTGTCTGTGCCAATACGGATAAACAAGCGCTCGATCGTCTCACCGCGCCGCATAAATTGCAGCTTGGCGCTAAGACCAACCGTGGTTTAGGTGCAGGAGCAAACCCAGAAGTGGGTCGTGAAGCTGCAGAAAGCGATGAAGAAGCGATTCGAGCCCTACTTGAGCATTCAGATATGGTCTTTATCACCGCCGGAATGGGTGGTGGAACAGGTACCGGTGCAGCACCAGTCGTAGCACGTATTGCTAAAGAAATGGAAGTATTGACGGTGGCGGTTGTCACAACCCCATTTAAGTTTGAAGGTGGTAAACGTATCAAGGCTGCTAAAGCCGGTATTGAGCAGTTGACCAATTTCGTTGACTCTATCATTACCATTCCAAATGATAAGCTGATGAGCGTGTATGGCAATATCTCTATGCAAGACGCTTTCAAAAAAGCCGATGACGTTCTCTTGCATGCGGTTCAAGGTATTGCAGAAACTATCGCCAGCGAAGGTATGATTAATATTGATTTTAACGATATCCGCACTGCCATGACGGCTAAAGGTCATGCGATGATGGGTATCGGTCGTGCAAGCGGCGATGACCGTGCGCGTCAAGCGACCGAAAAAGCCATCCGCTCGCCATTGCTTGATGATTTACGTTTAGAAAACGCCAAAGGTTTACTCGTTAATGTGATTTCATCTGAATCTTTATCATTAGATGAAATGAGTAAAATTAGTGTTATCGTTGAAGAAATCACTGATATCGATGATGCGCATATTTTCTACGGTTCAGTTATCGACGAAAAAATGGGTGATGATTTGCATGTGACTGTGATTGCCACTGGTCTGACTTTGGATGAAAATGCTGGAGAAGAGCCTGAAGTGGTAGAGCAGCCTGTACCATCGGTAAACAGCACGCAACCTGTTGACCCAAATTTGCATACCAGTGCGCTAAATAGTCAAAAGCAGTCTCAGGCTCAATATCAAGAAAGTCCGATTCGCTCAAATGCGACGCAAGAGCAGCCTAAAACTAAAACCAACAGTATTCAAGACTATCTTAAGCGCCAACAGAATAAATAATCCTTAAAATGAATGGTTATTTTAGATAGTATGGATAAAAAGAGCCAGTATTTCGATACTGGCTTTTTTGTGCCTATTTTTCAAATTCGCTTCAAAACTTTAATTTTTTTACTTATAAACTGGCTATTTATAAAATTATAATCTGTAGAGTTGGATGTTAGTAAGCTTTTAAGCATTGATTGCTCAAAGATTGAGCATTTATTGCCTGATAAAAATTAACGTTAAGATGATTACGATAAGTGTTATCAATCAAAGAGATAAGCAAATTAACGCTTTTTAGCGCTAGCGAAATAGGGGTGGGTAATGCTACACTATGGCAATTGTAACAAAATATGTGAGAAGACAGCCATGAACCAACGAACCATAAAAACAGCAATAGCCGTTACAGGTACTGGTCTTCATAGTGGTCAACCTGTTGACTTAGAGTTTCATCCACAACCTATTAATACTGGCATCGTTTTTGAACGTTCTGATATTGCCGGTAGTAATCCTATTCCTGCTAGTGCCTTTTTGGTACAAGATACCATGATGTCATCGAACCTAGTCTTTGGTGGCACGCGTGTCGGCACGGTCGAGCATTTGCTCAGTGCGGTCGCAGGTCTTGGCGTTGATAATCTATTGATTCGCGTGTCGGCGTCAGAAATACCGATTATGGATGGTAGTGCAGCGCCGTTTGTGGGTTTACTGCTCCAAGCCGGATTTTGCGAACAAGAGGCGGCAAAACGCTTTATTAAGATTGTGCGTCCGGTACGCGTGAAAGTTGACGATAAATGGGCAGAGCTGCGTCCTTATGACGGCTTCGAGTTAAACTTCGAGATTGATTTTGACCATCCTGCCATTGATAAAGACTTTCAGCATGCACAGTTGCAGTTTTCAACCCAAAACTTCATTGAGCAATTGAGCTCAGCGCGTACTTTTGGCTTCTTACGTGATATCGAAGCCTTACGCCAGAATAACTTAGCGTTAGGCGGTAGCATGGACAATGCGATTGTTATTGATGATGCCAGCGTTCTTAATGAAGAAGGCTTACGCTTTAATGATGAATTTGTACGTCATAAAATTCTAGATGCACTAGGTGATTTATATCTGATTGGTTATCCCATTTTAGGGCGCTTTAATGCTTATAAATCTGGTCACGCGCTAAATAATATGTTGGTGCGCGAGATATTATCAGACCCTATTAACTTTGAAATTGTAACTTTTGATGACAATGTAAGCTGTCCTATCGAATATTTACCTTTGAATAGTATAACCGTTGAAGGATGAATACAGGAATATACACGAAGTATCGAAACATTTACGCAATATTACATAAAATGGTTATAAGTAAGGCTTAATAATATTCGTTTAAATAGATATTTTGTTTCTCATTTTACGAATAACCTGCTTCAAGGTAGGCAAAATAATAGATGTAGGAAATAAAAAAATCAGTGCTCGGTGAGTTTCACAATGTGAACCTCACCGATCACTGATTTTTTTTATAGAAGAAATTACAAAAACGCAGCTTTAGCAGGGGTAACTATGGGTTTAATTTACATAACTTTACAAAGTGAACTACTCTATTTTAGGAATTAATCAAGCGTAAAAGCGCCTTTTTGAGATTTTTATCAGTGGTGACATGCTCTGCGGCCTGTGATATAGTCCGCTTTGTGTTTTGGCTAAGAGCCTGATTTCCATGGGCTTTAAGAGGCTTTGGTAGAGGTGCTGACAAGGCTTGTGATGATTTAGAATAATCATTATAAGCAGAATTTTTGGCTACTACGACGCGAATTTGCTTGAGTTGTTTAAATGTAATTGACTGCTCTGTTAGTACCTGCAAATAAGCGCTCTGTAAATAGCGAATGTGATTGGCAGCAGTCATCGAGCCCACACTGAGTATGAGTTGCTCAGAGGTTAAGCCCACGACCCAGCAGTTATTGAGGATTTCCTCAGGTAGACAATCTACCAAAAGCTCTTTTACCTCGGTCGTTGCTTGTAGATATAAACGCATATTGTCAGCAAGTGTTTGAGGTAGCGCGCTACCAGCAAAAGCTTGATGATCAATCAGTTTAGCAAGGCGGTTAGGTTGTTTTTTTGACATCGTAAGCACTCATCTAATAGGTGAAAAAATCGATATTCATCATAAACAGCGAGCTTTTGTACTAAGGATTTTATCATGTTTATTTCATGGTTATCTTCCCCAAATTAATTCATGCTTTGTCACGGACGGCGAGCAATCCTGTATTCACAA
The DNA here is from genome assembly GCF_904846175.1 of Psychrobacter immobilis. Lineage (GTDB taxonomy): Bacteria > Pseudomonadota > Gammaproteobacteria > Pseudomonadales > Moraxellaceae > Psychrobacter > Psychrobacter immobilis_E. The sequence continues at coordinate 208,745 of NZ_CAJGZM010000003.1, forward strand.
TAGGTAGTAAATTTATGAAACAAGCTTTATTAATTTTGTCAGTATTGGGAATGGGTATAGCGCAGACGAGTGGTGCTGTCGAAACAACCTTTCAACCAAATAATACCTTGAGTCATACCATCACAAATATCTCTACTTCTGCGAACTACGGTTCAAGTCGCAATATCTATAGCACTAATAGCGGTGCTTATGTTTCAAGCAATGATGAAATCAGTCAAGCGATTGATAATCTCAGTGCCCATGCCAAGCAAAAAGAATATAAGCTTGCTTCGCTAACCAATCGTTTGTCTTATGAGCAGCGTCAGCAGCAAGCAAGCTCAGTGCCAGATCGTTATTCTGCTCCTGCCATTGCTGCAGCCAATGCTGCACGCGTCGCGCTTTCAAGCAGCTCTGGTTACTGTGCGCGTTATGTACGTAAAGCACTACAATCAGCGGGTTATGAATTTACGCCTAACCCATCAGCTTATCAGTATGCCTCTCGTGGCACACTTGCCCAAGCTGGCTTTGCTAAAATCAGTAACAATATGCAGCCACAAGTTGGTGATGTTGTGGTCTATGATCGCAGCTCAAAGCATCCACATGGTCATATCCAGATTTTTGATGGCAATGGTTGGGTCTCTGACTTCCGTCAAAGCAGTATTAGCCCATACAGCGGCGTTTATAATTATACAACTTGGCGCGATTCTCAATATGTTGACGATGCGTCTAACCGTGGTATCTACCTTGCTATGGCTGACTAATATTAGGCATTCATTAAGCAGTTATCATTATTTTTAGAATAAAGTGTTTTCTCCGAACCCAGTAATGCTCTTGATGACATTACTGGTTTTTTTTGCTTGGCATAATTTAATAACTGTTTAAATTAGCTATGTAAATAAAGAATCTACTTAGCTAGCGCCGCCTGTTTATCAAATACTGACCAATATTGCATATTATGAAAATCTGGCGGGGATACGTGTTTGGGTGCAAAATATAACGCCGTTGTACCAAATGTCGTCGAAAAACTCAAAATCACACAAGGATGAATGTAATCAATGCCATTATCAGTATCATTGATAACATCCTTTTTATTATGAATCCGACTTAAGGACAAACTAAAGCTGCGTTCATAAAGATAAGTTTTGGTGGTGGTAATATTAGGTGTTAATGAATTGATAAAAGGTTTGATTGTCTCTGACAATGGGTTCTGCTCTGGGTTGGCAGTGCCATTACTCGAAGGGCAATGACTGGATGTCCAATTAATAAAAGCACGTGTTTGCCCATTAGCTTGCAAAACTGGTGTTGGCGGCAATATCGTAGGGTTACGATAGCTTTTAAACTGATAAAGCGCATAACGACCGTCAGGATTAGCATTAATTTCAATATAAGGGCTAGTTTTGTTACCATCTATTGAATCAATACCCATTTCATTAGTGTTATTTATCGAAACAGTGCTATTTATTGCACCGCCTGCTAAAAAGCATTCAAGGCAAGTCTGCTCCCATAAATAATCTACAAATCCTACTTGCGCAGATTGCCATATTGGCCAGTCTAATTGCGCCGCTAATGATTTAAGTGGCAGTGTTACGCAATAATCAAGCTGTAACTGCCACTCTGGCTGCTCAGTGCTTTGGGCTCTCTGTTCTGTTTGTGTTCTCTTTGCTGTTTGAGCTAGGGTTGCGATGACTTCTACTTGAATATTTTGTAAGTCCTCTATCGTCACGCCAAGCTGTTTGGCATCAGCAGCGAGGGTATCCGTTGCTAGGCATAAGTTAAAAGTTTGGCTCATAAGTTGATAATATCCGCAGTTTAATAGCAATTAAGAATGAACTGTAAGCAGTAAAGGGTAAGTAGATAACATAAAAGCCGCGAGCAAATGCTGCGCGGCTTTTATTAGATAAGATAAAACACAAACTAAGCTGGCAATAACAACTTACTGCGCGTGACGAGCAAGATTTGATAGTTTAGGATTGGCATGTGGGTTTTTACGCAGTAACAGCGCCATACGACCAATTGAATGTACCAAAGAGGCATTAGCGGCGGCGGCAAGCTGAGCGCCGATGATATCGCGTTCTTCTTTAGTGCCAGCTGGCAGCTTTATTTTGATAAGTTCGTGATCCGTCAAAGCGCGATCAATCTCTTCAGTGATGCTTGGGGTAATACCCTTGTTGCCAATCATAACGATAGGTTTTAGGTCATGACCAATGCCTTTTAGGCGTTTGATGGTAGCGTTATCGAGTTGCATATAATTCCTAGATGTTGGTAAAAATAAAAGATGGTGCTATTAAGAGCAGATAATGACCATTATAGATAATCTGAGGTCATCTTGCATGAGATCAGCAGGATTTTGCACGATTTTACATGATGAAAATGTTAAACTGAAAGTATGAGTACATTATAAACGCTACGGTCTTATAAAGCAGTGTTTTAACCAAGAGAATTTGACCGTGAAAGGTTACAAGGTGCATTTAAGACTTTATTGCTAATTTAGTTAAAGAACTTAAGTACCTAGCAATAGTCATCTTGTAGTCAAGTTTTTTATAAATAGACAGATATTGAACCCTTATAGATAACCAATTTATAAACCGCTAGCGGTGTTTTACAAAGTAATAGGAGCAGTCATTTTGGTCACGCGTATTGAAAATAAAAAATTGTCAAAAAGCAGCAGTGCTTGGATGCAGGAGCACATTGACGATCCTTATGTGAAAAAAGCCCAAATAGATGGTTACCGTGCCCGTGCTGCTTATAAATTGCTTGAAATTAATGAGAAGACCAATCTAATTAAAAAAGGCATGACCGTCGTCGATTTGGGCAGTGCGCCGGGTAGTTGGTCGCAAGTTGCGGGACAACTGGTTGGTGAAAAAGGCGTCTTGATTGCCTCTGATATTTTACCAATGGACACCTTGCCCGACGTCACCTTTATTCAGGGCGACTTTCGAGAGGCAGAAGTGTTCGACCGTATCATGGCAGAAGTGGGCAACCGACAGGTCGATGTGGTGTTATCCGATATGGCACCGAATACCGCTGGCAATAGCGCCATCGATCAGCCGCGCATGATGTACTTATGCGAGTTGGCAGTCGATTTCGCCCTCGCAACCTTACCAGAAGGTGGCGCGCTTATTATGAAAGTGTTTCAAGGTGAGGGTACACAAGAATTACGCAAGCAGATGCAGGCTGATTTTAGTAAAATTCGTAGTATCAAACCTGGCGCTTCAAGACCACGTTCAAAAGAGATGTTTTGGATTGCGATTAAATAACTGCCATTGAGTAATACTGAACAAAATCATCAAATTAAAAGCGCTACATTCGTTAACTGAATAAATAGCAATGCCGCTTGAATTATTCAGGTTAGCACCACATATCATGGTATATTAACTTTGTTTTGAATCTATATCGCTTTAAATATAGAGCTATATATCAAGGCTATGTTTTAAACAGAATCGTTTGAAGTTTTAAACAAAGTCGTTTTAAGCTAAGTCGTCTGATAGTAAGCGCCTTATCAGCTCAGTTATTTATAGCCGTTTGTTTAATTATTTTGCTTGGTTTATGACTCTAAAAAATAGTGAAAGTACCAAGCATGAATAATAATTTGCAACTAGGCATTGAATAGTGAGCCAAACGTTTATATATAGACGTCACGTGTTTAGTAAACACACCAATAAGTAAGGGATGGGAATAACTAGTGAGCGACATGGTAAAAAATACCTTATTGTGGCTGGTGGTAATCGGCGTTTTAGTGCTGGTGTTTAGCGGCTTTGATAAATCTTCTGAGCCTGATAGCCTTAACTACTCTGAGTTTGTGACCGCTGTGTCAGAAAACCAAGTAGCCAGTGTTGAAATCGACGGCGAACAAATCACCGGCGAAAAGAAAAATGGCTCAGCATTTGAGACCATTCGACCAGCCGTGGCTGATGAACAGCTCATGCCGCTATTGCGCGAAAACCAAGTTGAAGTACAAGGTACTGCGCCTAAGCGCCAAAGTGTCTTGATGCAACTATTGATAGCCAGTTTCCCAATTTTATTAATTATTGGTCTGTTCCTATTCTTTATGCGCAATATGCAGGGCGGCGCTGGCGGTAAAGGCGGTGGTCCGATGAGCTTTGGTAAATCAAAAGCCAAAATGCTGACCGAAGATCAAATCAAAGTTAACTTTGAAGACGTTGCTGGTTGTGAAGAAGCCAAAGAAGAAGTCGTCGAAGTCGTAGAGTTCCTGCGAGACCCTGATAAATTTACCAAACTTGGGGCAACGATTCCACGTGGTATCTTAATGGTTGGTCCTCCAGGTACGGGTAAAACATTACTAGCACGAGCCATCGCTGGTGAAGCCAAAGTACCGTTCTTCTCGATTTCAGGTTCTGACTTTGTTGAGATGTTTGTTGGTGTTGGTGCTTCACGTGTGCGTGATATGTTTGAGCAAGCGAAGAAAAGCGCCCCTTGTATCATATTTATTGATGAGATTGATGCAGTCGGTCGGCATCGTGGCTCTGGTATGGGCGGCGGTAACGATGAGCGCGAGCAGACATTGAACCAGTTATTGGTTGAAATGGATGGTTTTGAAGGCAATGAAGGCGTTATCGTTATTGCGGCGACTAACCGTGCTGACGTTCTTGATAAAGCACTATTGCGTCCGGGTCGTTTTGACCGTCAGGTGCAAGTAGGTTTACCAGATATCAAAGGTCGTGAGCAAATTTTGAAAGTGCATTTGCGAAAATTACCTAATACCATTGGTGTTGATGCCAATGCTCTTGCCCGTGGTACACCAGGATTTAGTGGTGCGCAGCTGGCCAACCTTGTCAACGAAGCCGCCTTATTTGCCGCGCGTCGCAACAAGCGCAGCGTTGATATGAATGACTTTGAAGACGCAAAAGACAAGCTATATATGGGTCCTGAGCGTAAATCTATGGTTATCCGTGAAGAAGAGCGCCGTGCAACGGCTTATCATGAAGCGGGTCATGCCTTGGTTGCTGAGCTGCTTCCGGGTACTGACCCTGTGCATAAAGTGACTATTATGCCGCGTGGTTTCGCGCTTGGCGTGACGTGGCAGTTGCCTGAGCATGACCAAACCAGTATGTATAAATCAAAAATGCTGAGCGATATTGCGATTTTATTTGGTGGTCGTATCGCAGAAGAAGTATTTATCCATCAAATGTCAACGGGTGCCTCAAACGACTTTGAACGTGCAACTAAGATGGCACGAGCAATGGTTACCAAATACGGTATGTCAGATGCGTTAGGTATCATGGTTTACGAAGATGACGATAACTCACAAGGTTACTTCGGTGGCGGTGGTCGTACTATTTCAGAAGCGACACAGCAAAAGGTCGATGAAGAAGTACGTCGTATGTTAGAAGAGCAATATGACATCGCGCGCGAATTGATTGAAGGCAATCAAGAAAAAATCCATGCTATGGTAGATGCCTTGATGAAATGGGAAACCATTGACCGTGATCAGTTGCAGGATATTCTAGCTGGCGAACAACCTCGTCCGCCTAGAGTCTATCAGCATAATGAAGTAAACTTATCAAAAAATGATGTTAAAACTACGACCTCAACACCGCCGCCATTACCAGCGATGTAGTTTCTGGTTTAGTCTTTTGAGATTGCATCTATTTTCGATAGAAAAGCCCTTTTTAGTAAAGGGCTTTTTTGTTGCTATAATTTTAGGAAGGCTTTAGGACAGCATAAGATTTGCTGCTATCATAGGCATTATAGCTTAGTAGATTATTACTGTAGCTAAAACGATTTTTACGAACTGAATTTATAATGGATATGTTATGTCATTATTCCAACCCTTACCTAATTATAAAGTGATAAGTCGAGATAAAGTATTAGATTTATCGCAGCCGCATATCATGGGTATTTTAAATGTCACACCAGACTCTTTTTCTGACGGTGGGCAGTTTAACGCTATCGATAGCGCACTTGCGCATGCTAAAGATATGATTGCCGCAGGTGCAACCATTATCGATATTGGTGGTGAATCTACCCGCCCAAACGCGCAACCCGTGGCGACTAGCGATGAGATACAGCGCGTTGTTCCAGTGGTCAAAGCAATTCGTCACCAGCTAGGTAATGACATATGGTTATCAATTGATACCAGTAATCCGGCGGTTATGCAGGCAGCTTTTGACGTAGGCGCAGATATTTGGAATGATGTACGAGCGCTTAAGCGTGATGGCGCGGCGGCAATGGCAGCTAAGCTTGATATTCCTGTCATGCTGATGCATATGCGCGGTGAGCCGACGACAATGAATAACCTTGCACAATATGACGATGTAATTGAAGAGGTCAGTATCGAGCTGGCAGCCTGTATCGATGAGGTCACCAGTATTGGCGTTAAGCGTGAAAAGATTATTATTGATCCAGGTTTTGGCTTTGCTAAAGACTATGAGCATCATCGCGCTTTATTAAGCCAGCTGATACGATTGCAAGCATTTGGATTGCCAATGATGTTTGGTATTTCGCGGAAGCGCTTTTTAGCTGAAGTGTTAAACAAGAGCGGAGCCGAAGCGGTTGCTACTACCCAAGCGATAGAGCGTGATGCGGTAGGAACGGCAGCGGCAATGTTTGCACTGCAGCAGGGCGCTAGTATCATTCGCACGCACAATGTCGCTATGATGCAGCAAGCTGTGGCATTATGGCAGCAGTTATCGACTTATCATCAAGACCAATAGGATAATAGATTTTTATAAAATGACTTTTTATAAACTGCTTTTTATAACCGATGTCTTTATAAGTACAGCTGAATTCTATTATTTATCAGCTTTATTATTCATTTAAATGCCTATTCAGTTAAATACCATTTAAACCTATGAGAATATTTTTATGACGATTAGCAATCAGCCAGAACCAAGCAATCAACCAGAGCCAACTATCGAGCAACGCCGCATTATTTATCAAGCTCGCCGTGGATTAAAAGAGTTAGACTTTTATATAGACCCTTATATTAAAGAGCTATATTTAACCGCTGACCCGAGTGAGCAGGCGACTTTTGCAGAAATGCTGACCCATGAAGACCCTGATTTATTAGATTACTTTACCAACCAAAGCCGTCCAGAGAATGAGGCAATATGGGATTTGGTCAATAAAATCAAAACATGGCGCCATAATAAAGATTTAGTCTAACTCTTAAAGCTCTTGTTTTAAGCATACTTGGATATTCAATTATGATATCGCCAACCTCGCTACGTATCGACGCACCTATTCAGCCTACAACCTATTTGCGCCTGTTGTTTTATATGCTTTTAGCGAGTGTAATGATGATATTAGCTGGACTTGCGTTCTTGGCATTATGGCAATATGTACTCATATTTGTGGTTACTGTCGCCGCGGTCAGCTATTTAGCATTATCACGCCCGATATTATTGCATCTGAGTCAACCGCCATTGGATAAAAGCGTTTATCAGCATTGGCAGCTACTCATGCGTACCAGTCACGGTGATGCCTTATGGCAGGCGCAGCTTACTGCGGTCAGTAACTATCAGTGGGTCATATGCTTTAGTTTTATTATCAAAGAGCCTTATCTGCGCCCTTTATCCGTAGCGGTATTTCGGGATCAAGTCAGCGCGGAACACTGGCGCCAATTAACAATTTTAGCGCATAGCATTTCTCATAAAGCTGCGTAGATAAACTCAATCTCCTATTTATGACTGCCATTCCTTTCACTTTTTTCTTTTTAATCGCTAACGATCTACTACATCCCATAACAAAATGCCTATCTAGATAATGAAAGAGATTTGCTATATTGCAAGAAAGCGTTAATAGCTAATTTATTTTAGCACTTGTTTATAATGACTTATTTATAACTATTTGCCATACTTTTGGCAGATGGTTGTTTACATGGGCTAAGTGAATAAAAGCGTTTGATGATAAATGTTTTATAATAAAAAGGAAGCGATTATGAGTTTATTAGGGAATTTAGTGAGTCAGGTTGCTCGCAGTGCTATGGATCCAGAAGACGCACAGCGCAATCCAGTGAATCAACGTATTAACCCACGCCGTACTGGCGGATTGGGTGATATCTTGGGTGGCGTATTAGGCGGCGGTAATCAGCCGAGTGGTTACAATCCGCAGCAGTATGAGCGCCGCACCGATAACGGCTTTGGTTTAGACGATATCATTGGCGGTCTGACAGGCGCTAATCAGCGCGGTGGTGGTATGAGCTCGGGTAGAGGCGGACTTGGGGATATCTTAGGAAGTGTACTGGGTGGTCAAATGACTGGCGGTCAAACTTCTAGAAGTGGCTTTGGCGGTAAAGGTATGTTGATTGCTGCGCTTATGCCGATGGTGCTCAGCTGGATCAAACGTAATGGGGGCTTGAGTGGCGCCTTATCAAAAATTACCGGCATGGGTTATGACAATCAAGCACGTTCTTGGATGAGCAATCAAGAAGCCAATGATAATTTAGATCCTAATGAAATTCACAATCTATTTGATGAAAGCGAAATCCAGCAAGTAGCCGCGCATACTGGCGCAAATGAGATGGAAGTACGTCAAGGTCTCGCTGAGCTGTTGCCTGAAGTGATGAATCAATTGACGCCCAATGGCAATTTGGATAATGAGCCTGAAGCCAATGAAGAGATTGATCAAATTATGAATCAATTATCGAGCCGCTTAGGAACGTTAAAATAAAGCGATATTAAAATAGAACGACGTTGAAATAAAATAGGGTTGCTAACTACTGTTTCAGAATCTGTGTTTGAAAATTATTAGTAATAAAAAGAGTACATGTGAATGTGCTCTTTTTTATTTGTCAAAGTAAGAAACTATTGAAGGGCGAACGTTTTAAGGAAAATAATTCTAAAAACGCTCATCCAAAGTCTCCAAGGTGTAATTTAGCGCCTCAAAGCAAATATCGGTATTAAAGCCGCGATATTGTAAAAACCGTAGCTGACGGGCTTTGTCTTTTGGTTCAGTGGGTATGTCATCGCCGTATTTTTTGGTACGTGCGCTTACTGCTAGTTTGAGCCAGTCAACACCATCGACCAGATTGTCCGCGCTATCCTCTATAAACTCGCTAAATTCTTCCGATTCGGCATTGGCCATATCGATAAGCTCATCGATATTAGCGGGCATAGCAATTTTTTTACGATAAAACTCCTGCTTGATGCGTCCGCGTCCGCGCCCTTTACGAATATTTTCACGAATAATCATTAGAGTGGTGCGATAATCACTTTGATAACCTTTTTCTTCAAACTCATCGAGTAGATCGTCGATTTTGTCTGGATCCTGTTCTTTATCAAGCAGTTTTTGCTTAAGCTCAGCCTTGCCGTATTCACGACGTGATAAATAATAAAACGCCAACCAACGTAAGCGACTTTCGGCTTTGATAGCGTCAATTTCCGCTTGTTTTTGTTCGGGAGTGCGTAAATACGCTTTGAGTGCAGAGGGTAGGTTATCGAGGTCTGCTTGATGGCTTTCAGCAAACTCTTTTTGATGTTTGTCACTGTTTATAGGATCATCATGAACGTTATTCTTAACTTCAGCGAGCATCTGCTTAATACTTTGAGCTTCTGGAGGCTGATAAGCAGGCACGTCACTAGGCTCAGGGCTAAAATTCGCCGCTGGATGAAAACGCTTTTTACGTTTCTTGGATTTGGAAGGGTTTTTACTGGTAGAAGAATGAGCATCAACTGAATCTATCTCAAAGTTAGAATCGTCAGATAATGAACTGTCTTCACGATAATGGGTTGAATGCTTGCGCGTTTTAGCCGTTTTTCTAGGCTTGTCTTGATAGGAGTGTTGAGAATGTTTAACAGATTCAGAGGATTTGATAGGTTTTTTAGATTTAGCATTAGGACTACTCGCTGAATCGGCTTCCGATTCAGCGAGTATTTCAGCTAAGGTTTTAATTTTCATAACAAGTCATGATCATTGATAACGGTGAATAATGAATCCGTTATTGAACAGGTTCAGAAGCAAGTTCTACATCGGCTTCATTAGTATCTGTGGCTTTGGCTTCTTTTTTGGATCCAAGTTTTTCCTCACGGATTTTGGCTTCGATTTCTTGTGCAATCGCAGGGTTTTCTTTTAGGAACAGTACCGAATTGGCTTTACCTTGACCGATTTTTTCATCGCCATAGCTATACCAAGAGCCGGCTTTGCCCACTGCACCAATCTCAACACCCAAGTCAATCACTTCAGCTAAATGGTTAGTACCTTCGCCATAAGTAATTTCAAACTCTGCTTGACGGAATGGAGGCGCCATCTTGTTTTTAATTACCTTGACACGGGTTTGGTTGCCGATGATTTCATCACCATTTTTAACTGCACCGATACGGCGGATATCCATACGTACTGAGGCGTAGAATTTCAGCGCATTACCACCAGTGGTGGTCTCAGGGCTACCGAACATCACACCGATTTTCATGCGAATTTGGTTGATAAACACCACCATACAATTTGAGCGTTTGGCGTTTCCAGTAATTTTACGCAAGGCTTGGCTCATCAAACGTGCTTGCAGACCCATGTGTGAGTCGCCCATTTCGCCTTCAATCTCTGCGCGCGGCGTCAAAGCAGCCACGGAATCAATGACGATCATATCAACTGCCCCTGAGCGTACCAACATATCGGTAATCTCAAGCGCTTGCTCACCGTTGTCAGGCTGAGAAAGTAGTAGGTCATCAGTGTTCACGCCAAGCTTGCGCGCATAAACTGGATCTAGTGCATGCTCAGCATCGATAAAGGCACAGACGCCGCCTTGCTTTTGGCATTCTGCAATTGCTTGTAAGGTCATGGTCGTTTTACCCGAGCTTTCTGGACCGTAAATCTCAACGATACGACCTTTTGGTAAACCGCCAATCCCAAGCGCAATATCTAGACCCAATGAGCCTGTTGATACCACATCCACATCCATAATAGCTGAGTCATCGCCTAGGTGCATGATGGTGTTTTTACCAAACTGCTTTTCGATTTGACCAAGTGCGGCTTTGAGAGCTTTGGCTTTATTTTCGTCCATATAGGACTCCTTGTTATTAATAATAAGTGTAAATAATGAGTAAGGCTAATAAATGTACTGGTTATTTAGAACTATCCATCACAGACGCTTTGCTCAATGGGTTAGCTTACAGACTCAAACAGTAGTAAGAGAGATTTTTAAACAAAGTCGAGGTGGTTGGAGATATTAGGTTGAAGACGGTGATATCGAATATATCACCCTACTATACAGTAAAATTCAATAATGAGAAAAGCAAAAAAAAGTTCATGATTTTTGCTATTAAATGAGCATAATAATAGCAGTGAGCTTAGTTAGCACATGCTTTCCACGTAGTTTTTAAGCTATCCTATTTTATATCACTGTTGATTAGATAAGGCTATTATAACAAAATCCAAGGTAAATATTGAGGCTGCTAAGAGGCTAAACGACAGTGAGTGTCGTATGGTGTTTTATAAGAATACTCATAAAATAAGCTTGATTTTTCTCTTAGTTTCGAACTTTATAATAGGCTTATTTGTCAATATATTTACGAGTTGTCCACAATAAAAAAAGCATTTTTATTCAGCGCTTGTGAAACATCCTTAGCGATAAAATTAATTTGAAAAATATTAAAAATATATTATTTTTCTTTCAAATAAAATTTAAGTTGTTGATTTACATAGCTTTAAAAATTGTACAAAAAATGAACGATTTTACCTAACCCTTTAAGCTGCCTAGGAAAATGCTTGTCAAGTAGCGACTTATACACAGGGTTATCCACAGCTTATGGGGAGAACTCATGAAGCCCTTGTACTACCAATGTTTGCGCAGATATGAAATATCGGCTGTAAGCCAAATATAGACTATTTCTATTTTTGCAACTTTAAATTTAGGGGGTAAAGTTAACGTCTAATGCCTATGTTTCACATATGGCTAGCGGGTATCTAGTGGATATAAAGGCCGCATTTAAAGGCATTAATGATTTAAAATTAGCTAGCACAGCGTGCGAAGCCTTATATATCAACAGATGAAGTAGGGCGGGATAGGTATTCAGCCACAAAAAAGCGGCTAAGTACATTATTAGTATCTTAGCCGCTATATAGCAACATCGCTAGGGTAGTGCTATCGAGATCAGTCTTTAATATAGATTAAATCCCAAACGCCATGTCCGCGCTCTAACCCTCGGCGCTCAAACTTGGTCATTGGACGAAAGTCAGGACGGTCAGTGAAATTACCTGCGCCTGCTTGATTGGTCAGGCCTGCAAAACCATCCAGTACTTCAACCATCCAAAAGGCATAATGCTCCCAGTCAGTCGCCGTATGGAACCAGCCGCCTTGCTTTAAGCTGCGCGTGACAATCGCCATGCGCTCAGGGCTAACAAAACGGCGTTTATAATGGCGCTTTTTTTGCCACGGGTCAGGGAAGTAAAGCTGGATACGATCAATATGGTTTTCTGGTAACTGCTTAAGTAATTGGATAGCATCACCGTTAATGATTTTAACGTTGGTTAGACCCTGAGTACCTGCCATATAAGCGCATTTACCGATACCTGGCTCATGGACTTCAACGCCAACGAAATTACGCGTCGGCTCAGCAGCGGCCATCTCGATAAATGAATCACCTAGTCCAAAACCAATCTCTAAAGTGAGAGGCGCTGCACTGCCGTTAGGGCTATCTGCGAATAGCGCTCGCAAATCATCGATGCCATCAAGATTGCCATCACCGAAACTGTTATTGACTAAGTAATGCGCAAACTCTGGCGCAGTCAGTGCCAGTTCCGCATTTTTATTCATATGTGTACGGCGTTTCATAAAGGTATTAACGATACGAATGTGTTTACCCTCTGTAGGCTCAGATTGGCTGTTAGAATCGGCATCAACGCTAGTGGCAGTGTGAGTTGCTGAGTTCATGGTGCTCATGTTATTCGTAGTATTAGGGTTTTGTTCATCAGTAGTATTAGTACTATTGATGTTTTCATTGATATCAGAATGTTGACTCATAGGATTAACAAGGCTTAATTAAGTGGGTAAAGTTGCCTCATTATAAGTGAAATCGTGACCACTGTGAACGCACAATCCAATTTTAGCGAGCCTGCCATAACTTTCATCTATTTCTATGGCTTTTCTATGAAATGCAATGCTAGAAATCTATTTTTTCTATAGTCAGGTTTCATATATATGGGTTTTCTACGGAGGGCTTTTGGCGTTATCATATAGTAAGCGTCATTTAAAAATAATTATCAAACATAGCCATTTAGTAAGAATATTTTAATGAAAAATATTTCATAAGAATCATTGCGTTAAAATTTCTGCTTAATAACAAGTAAGGCTTATTATTATGTTATTTATCGAGACGGATTCGCCGCCCCCATTTTATCAAGAACAGCTCACGCCTCAAAAGCGTCAACAGTTGGATAAATGGTTTATCAGTCAGCGTAGCCAGTCGTATTATCTTAAGCGCTTTGAGGAGTTTGATAAGCAAGGTTATCTGTCTCCAAAATGGCACTGGGCGGCATTTTTTGTGACTTTCCCTTGGCTGCTGTATCGTAAGCGTTATATGGATGCGATTGTTTATAGCGTTGCAGGCTGGTCATTTATCCAGCTTAATGTGGCGCTGGTATTGGTGGCGGTTGAGTTTGTCGCGATGCCGTATATTGCCGATGCTTACCAGATGGCCATTCGTATTGCTATTGCGGCGCTGATTTGGCTATTTTGGTCATTTATGGTCGCACGTTGGACGGACGCTTATTATTACCGCATGGCACGGCGCGAGATTGCTGATGCTATCAATGATTATCCGCGCGATGAAGCAGCGCAAAAAGCACATTTGCAAAAAGAAGGCGGGGTGAGCTTATTTGGCTTGGGTTTAGGCTTTGGATTTTTTGCTTTTGCGTTAATGGTAATAAAGGTGCAGTTTTTACCCATTGTCGCCAAGCCCAAAGAAAATGAAGTGTTGTTTGATACCTATGATACCGCTAAAACAGCACAAAATCGTGTGGCGCTGACTTATGGGCAAACGGGGCAGTGTCCACTTAACCTGCCTCTAGATATGGGTACGCACCAAGTAAATATCGCTGTCGATACCAAAGCTGCGGGCGTGGCAAACACCGATTGCGCGGTCATTGCCACTATTCAAAACGTTAAGTTTCCATTACGTTATTTAAATGAGCAGACGCTGGTCTTCTATCATGTGCCCGATAGCGATAATTGGCGCTGTATGACCTCGCTAAATAAAAGACAAGCACCTCAAAGCTGTATTGAAGATTAATTGATTATTAAAAGGAAATAGTGGTTAATTTTTAGAGTCAGCAGTCAGATCATCTTTTCCATCGGCAGGTGTTGATTGGCTTTTTAGCGCGTCATAAAAATCGCTTAAATCCATTTTACGGGCTTTATCGATATCTTCATCAAATAAACTCTCAAGCTCCGCTATGGCTGATTGTGCCGATTCAATCATACTGGCTTCATCGTCATAAATCGCTTGCTGGCGTTCAATCAAATCGTCGTCATAATCACGGAAGGTTTGGACGGTTTCGCGCGCTTTTTCCGGTGAGATACCGAGTAACTGTAGCGATTCACGCGACATATCTAAAGACGATAAATAGGTCTCACGCCAAATATGACGTACACCGACTTCACGTAAACGGTAATAATGCTGGCGGTCACGGGCGCGCGCTAAAACAATCATATCGGGATAGTTTTTACGCAAATATTGAGCGGTGGTGATAGAGCGCTCCACATCATCGATAGCGAGAATAAAGACGCGTGCTTTTTTGATACCAGCGGCGCGTAGTATCTCGGGGTTTTTTGGATCGCCATAATAAACTTGGTTACCAAATTTACGCACGAAATCGACACGATTTGCCGAGCGCTCAATCGCCGTAAATTCGATATTGTGCATACGTAGCACCCGACCAATAATCTGACCGACACGCCCAAAACCAGCAATAATGACCTGATGCTCATCGTCGGGAATCGTATCGTATTCGCGGCTTGGTTTGCTTTTAGCAAATAGTGGCTCACCGATTTTTTCTAATAGTAAAAATGCCAGTGGCGTGAGTGCCATGGATATGGTGACGATAAGGTTTAGGGTATTGGCAAGTTCAGGGAGCAAGACATTCTGCGCTGTGGCCACACTGAATAACACAAAGGCAAATTCACCACCTTGCGCAAGGGTGACGCCCAATCGGATACTGGTCGGCCAGCGATTGCCAGATACTTTTGCAATAGCGGTAATAACACCAAATTTAATCATCATCAACGCCATGGCACAGCCGATGATAAAAATAGGCTTTGCTAAAATGAGTTTAACATCGGTGAGCATACCGACCGACATAAAGAACAGTCCTAGTAGTAGCCCTTTAAACGGCTCGATACTGGCTTCCAATTCGTGACGATATTCAGAATCTGCTAACAAAACCCCAGTTAAAAATGCACCCAATGCCATCGATAAACCAATTTGCCCCATCAAAATAGACACGCCCATGACGATAAATAGGGCGACGGCGGTTAAGAGTTCTGATGCGCCACTGGATGCCACGAATTTAAAGAAAGGTCGGATGATATAGCGGCTGGCAAAGATAAGTCCGGCAAAAACCGCGAAAACCTTGCCAAAATAAATCAAATCGTAGCTTTGCTCACGTACCCCTGACAAAAACGGAATGACCGCTAATAAAGGAATAACGGCAATATCTTGGAATAATAAAATCGTAAAGGCTTCGCGGCCATGAGTACTAGAAAGCTGCTGTTTTTCCGTCAGGATTTGCAGAACAAAGGCAGTAGATGACAGCGCAAGACCGAAACCAACGATAAAAGCGGTATCGAGCGGCAAGGCAAAAAACTGGTGTAACAGCGACATTAATAGCGTGCCGGTCAGACCAACTTGTAAGCCACCGAGGACAAATATTGAACGCCGTAGCGCCCATAAGCGCGAGGGTTGCAGCTCAAGGCCAATGATGAACAACAACATGACCACGCCGAACTCAGAAAAGTGTAATAAGCTTTCCGCATCGCCTGCGACATCTAAACCACTGGGGCCTAATATCAGACCAGTAATCAAATACCCCAACACTGTCGCAATACCGAAACGCTTACCCAGTGGTACAAACAGTAGCGCTGCTCCCAAGAAAATCGTAGCTTGTAACATTAAATTTGGTGAGCCGGCGGCGGCAGCGAGCATCTGGAATCCTTAGCAGTAACGATAAAATAAGCAGTAAAACAAGGTAGGCCAATAAGCAAAAACATTTTTGCAGGTTTATTTTTTACGATAAATCTTCCACACGCCATTATCTGCCAGCGCATTGCTATAAGCATCGTTACGGCGCTTACGCGGAGTCTGGCGGCTATCGACAATTTTAAAATCGGGCAGGGCATGAACGATAAGCCCAGTGCGATAAAAGCGCACGCGCTCAGGCTCTAGCATCTCACCTTTGTTATCACGGCAAAATACATACGCGCGCAAATCGATAAATTCACGATGTGCTACCAAACGCGCCTCATCATCATTATCAAATATGGCGCTCATACGGGCGATTTCATCAGTGCTGTAATTGCCACATTTATCAGTAAGCGCACCGACCGACCCAAAGCTTTTGGATTCTTTGGCACGGGTCTTGGTCAGATGTAGCCTTTGCACATGATAGATAAATTGCGGTATCTCAAGGCTGGCTGGTAGCGGCAGATAGTCGGGTGGTAGGTTAGCCGCCGGATAAAAAGCCATTGCGCGCTCAAGCAGATTATGCCAACGCTGCTGATAGGCTTGGACTTCGGCTAAATTGCCTTCATAAATCGGCATATCACGAATTTGACGCAAAATATCAGGCGGAAACTGCTCATCTCGAAAGCTGGCAATATCTTCTTGCAACGTTGATAACAATGCTTTGGCATGTTTTTTACCCTCGCTTGAGATAGGGTCATCAATGTAGCTTGGAGCAACGAAAGGAGCTGAGCGTCTCGACATGGCAGAAGGTCATCAATTGGTTATGAATAAGGGTCTTAGGCCTTAAGTATACAGAATTTAGATGAAAAATATGGCGACGCGGCAAAATTTCCCATGATTTTTTAACATCCGATTACAATGATAAAAACCCGCGTGATATAAGCTTATTTAAAATTAGACATTTTTAGTTATCTTTTTTAAGTTTCTTTATTAGGAGCTATTATTGTGAATAATGGCTTAAAATATTCTCCCAATCATAATGACTGGCGCAGCTTATTAATAACTTTTGGCAAAATAATTTTAAAAGCTATCTGTGCAGGACTGGCACTGCTATTTGGATTTTGGTTGCTAATTGCGTCAAATATGGGACCAGCTTATCTGCCGCATATTATGGACGGTGCGCTAGATTTTTGGATTCGCATGATGCTGTTAGGATTGGGATTAGGTATTTGGCTAATAACAGCACTTTGGATAATTTATATAATGCTGCGTTATGGGCATCACTTTATAAAGCGTTACTTGATAAAACGTCGCTCATAACTGACAAATAAGTAGGCGACGTTTTAATTAATACTTATATGAAAGATAGGGTTTTTAATATTTAATTTCTTATGCTTAATGGTTGTGACCAATATGACTGTTAGCATCAGTCGCCTGCTGTGAGATATCGCAAACTAAGGCATCGCTATGGGTCTTGGTTTGCGGATGCGCTAAGCTTTCAACTTGAATGGTTGCGTGGTGAATATCAAGTTCAAGGAGGCTTTGCTCTAAATTGGTAATCAAGATACTAGATTCATAAATACTCATTTCGCCGTCGACGACCACGTGGCATGATAGGGCATTTAGACCACTGGTGATACTCCAAACGTGCAGGTCATGGACTTGCCGTACTTGCGGATGGGCGAGTAGTTTGTCTTCGACCTCCACCAGCAATATGCCTTCTGGTGTGCCTTCCATCAAGATATGGACCGAATCGCGGACGACGCGGTAACCACTAAATAAAATCAGTATGGCGACAATTACCGAGGCCGCCGCATCCGCCCAAACCCAACCAAAACTCATCATCAAAAGCGCGGCAACGATAGCGGCAACGGATCCCATCAAATCGCTCAAGACATGCAAATAAGCACTTTGCATATTAAGATTGACCGGTGCTTTACCTTCATTTTTCCCTTGACTGCTCTCGTTACTGCCTGCATGACTGTGACCATGTGCATCTCCGCCACGACTACCACGGTGCATCAGCCAAGCGACTAAAATGTTGACCAACATACCAATGGTGGCAACGATAAGCATGCCTTGGGTCGCAATCTCAGGCGGCGAATTAAAGCGCTTAATTGCCTCATAAAAAATCATGATGGCAATAATAACCAACGTCGCACCATTGACCGTCGCCACTAAAATCTCAAAGCGTTTATAACCAAAGGTTTTTTGATGCGTTGCGGCTTTTTCACCAATCTTAAATGCCATTAACGTCGCGCCAAGGGCCACCGCGTCACTGAGCATATGACCAGCATCAGACAGTAGCGCCAAACTACCAGTGAGCCAGCCGCCGATGGCTTCGACAAACATATAGATAGTAATAATGATAAAACTAAACAGCAAAGTACGCTGATAGCCTTTGGTATCGCGTGGTGCAACCGTCTGTTCTAGGTGCTCATCGTGGTCATGATTGTCTTGATTATGATCAGTATAACTGTCTTTAGTATAATGACCTTCTTCATCCTTTTGACCGTGATTATGGTTATCAGCCGCAGCATTCTCATGAGAATGGTCATGTTTTTCAGGGTTTGGATGGTTTTGATTCATAACAACACTCAGGATGATAAAAGGTGAAATGGATGGTTTATAAAGCTTTGCTTGCTGAGCATAAACCAGACAGATATAAAGAATTTAGCACATTTAATAAATGCTTGCTGTATCTAGGCGGTAAACGATGAATTGCTGATTTTGCATAACGTTCTTTATTGACGGCTAGCTATAGAGTAGTAGTTGGGCTTAAAGAGTAATAGTTGGAAGTTACCAGCCAACAGGGTCAATATCCAAGGTCAGCTTAAGATATTTGGCGCTTGGCAGAGCAAGGACGGGTTGCCACCAATGATTTAATACTCGATGCAATTGCTGTCTGTCTTTGCCTAACAGCAGCAATTGCACATGGTAGCGACTGTTCTTTTTACTCATCGGCGCATCGATAGGACCGAGGACAGCAAGATTATGCCCATTTGGTAAAATGGCAATCGCATCTTTAAGTGCTTGCGTCGTGGTGGCGAGAGTCTTGCCTTCACAGCGTATCAAGGCAGCATAACTTTGCGGCGGTAAGCCCATCATTTTACGTTCTTGCAATAGCTCGCGTGCGAATGATAAGTAACCATCTTTTACCAATTTTAATAACAGCTCATTATCGGGTTGCAAGGTTTGAATCAGTACGCGCCCCGATTTATCACCGCGACCGGCACGTCCTGCTACTTGAATCATTAATTGTGCGGTATGTTCTGGCGAGCGAAAATCGGCGGATAAAAAACCACGATCAGCATTGGGTAAACAAACCAAGGTAACATTGGGAAAGTGATGACCTTTGGCGACCATTTGCGTACCGACTAAGATAGCAGGCTTGCCTTCATTGATACGCTGATAGATATTCTCCCAGCTGTCTTTATTTCTGGTGGTATCGCGATCGATTTGGATAATGGGATACAGCGCTTTACTGGTTTGCGGATTCGCAAAAATCGCATGCAAGTTTTCGCTAAGTCTTGTCGTCCCCATCCCTTTGGCATCCAAATTTTGACTGCCACAATCAGGGCAAATCGTTGGAATATAAGCTTGCCAATCGCAGTGGTGGCATTTTAAATAGGAGCTGCTTGAATAGGAATTAGATTGCGATTTGCTATTGTAATGAACCGTTAAATGCGCATCACAGCGCGGACAATCTGCCTGCCAACCACAAGCTTCGCATAACAGAACTGGCGCATAGCCACGACGATTTAAGAATATCAATACTTGATCGCCCGCTTCTAGCGTTTGCCGTATCGCGCCAATAAGCGCATCGGTCAGACCAGTATCATAGCGTGCGCCTGCGTCCGTCGTTTGTTGATGGGTACTTTGCAAGCGTGCATCAATCAGCTGCATGCTGGCAAGCTTGGCATTACCGGGGCGAGTTTGCAGTAGGCACTCTACCAGCTTGCCATCATCGACCAGTTTTAAATGCTCAAGAGACGGGGTAGCGGTACCAAGTACGACAGGGATATTGGCTTGTAATCCACGATAAAGCGCCACGTCGGCGGCATGATAGCGCAACGTATCTTGCTGCTTATAAGAGCCATCATGTGCTTCATCCACGACAATTAAGCCCAAATCTGCAAAGGGATATAGTACCGCTGAGCGCGTTCCAATGATGATTTG
The DNA here is from genome assembly GCF_904846175.1 of Psychrobacter immobilis. Lineage (GTDB taxonomy): Bacteria > Pseudomonadota > Gammaproteobacteria > Pseudomonadales > Moraxellaceae > Psychrobacter > Psychrobacter immobilis_E. The sequence goes on from NZ_CAJGZM010000003.1 coordinate 228,976, forward strand.
CGCATGACCGGTACGGCAGTCTTGCCAACCTTGCAAGCGATGGGTATTGTTCATGCCCGAATGCAATAAGACAATATAAGCGGCAAAACGACTGGCAAAGCGCGCGCGCGTCTGAGGGGTTAGTCCAATCTCTGGTACTAATATCAATACCTGCTTGCCGGCTTCTAAGACTGCTTGCATCGCCTGCAAGTAGACTTCGGTCTTACCACTACCGGTAATACCGTTTAATAAAAACCCCGTATATTGCTTAGCTTCATGAGCAGCAATAATCGCGGTAACGGCAAGCTCTTGCTCTTCATTAAGCTCAAGTGGCATGGTTGCCAATTTAACAGGAGCAGGTGCTTGTTTGTTTTGAATATAGCGCTCGATAAGGCCTTTTTCTTCTAACGCTTTTAAAAAACTGCGCTGCATCCCTTCTAACAGCAAAATATCTTCACTAGCGCCGTGCTCGCCGTGTAGTTTAAGCATATCAAATTGTTGCTTTTGCTTTTTTGCATTGGCGCGAAAGTCGTCGTCGTTTACATGTGGCAAAATTCGCCAATGGGTAATCAGTAAATCCAGCGGCTTACCTTGGCGAACGAGAGTTGGCAACATAACCGCTAAGACGTCACCGAGCGGATAGTGATAATAGCGCGCCAGCCAATGCGCCAGCTTTAGCATACTGGTATCCAAAATAGGCTCAGCATCCAAGTATTTATTAATAGGTTTGAGCTTATTAAGAGGTGCGTCGCTATCTGTTGCAGCAATATGAGCAATAACGATACCGATTAAGGTTTGACGACCAAAGGAGACTTCGACACGGCTACCAATAGGCGGTATATGAGCGGAGGTTATATTCGGCAAAGCGTTAGTCTCTGCGGGTAAGCTGTAGTCAAACACCCGATAAAGGGGCACGGGTAGCGCAACTTGTAGCAACATAAAAGGGCTTCGCAGTCTTATCAGGTGAACGGGGATTAGGAAGAAAGGTTAAAATACAAATAGATGGAGACTAATAAGCTTAGCATGATGCTAAGCTTATTATCATTTCACATAAAACCGTAGAGCTTAACAAAGCTCAATAACCGTCTTATTCAATATACATAATAGATTCAATTTCAACCACACCGCCTTTAGGTAGTGCGGCGACTTGGACGGCTGCGCGGGCAGGGTATGGTTCGCTTAAATTAGCGACGAATACTTCGTTTAACGCGGCAAAGTCATTTAAATCGGTTAAAGAGACGTTGAATTTAACCACATCATTTAAGCTGCCGCCAGCTGCTTCACAAATGGCTTTAATGTTTGCAAATACTTGCTTCGCTTGTGCTTCAAAGCCTTCTTTTAACTCCATAGTGTCAGGATCAAAACCTAACTGCCCTGAAATATAAACAGTATTACCTACTTTTACCGCTTGTGAATAGGTGCCAACGGCGGCTGGGGCTTTATCGGTTTGAATAGTTTGACGAGTCATATAATATCCTTATGATATTCTTTAATGTTTATTTGGTTGAAAAGTTAGCAATAACTTTTAGGCTGCGTTAAACGCTTAAAATTAAATACATAGGCTGAAGCCTAACGTTTAAAAGGTATGGATAAAAAATATGGATTTTAACATTTATTTTAACTGCTTTTATAATTGATATAGCCGGATAATATTAGGGAATCCGAGTAGCGAGCGGAGTTCGCGAATACCTTGCGCTAAATGATTGCGACTACGTACCACGATATGAATAATAGTATCGCTGCTACGCACATCGACCTTTTCGACCCCGATATTTAACTGGCGCAAATGATAAATCACTTCGCTGATTTGCTCATCACTTAAGGCGATTGAGAGCTTAAGATAAGCGGGGAAACGAACTTTACTACCATGTTCTTCTGAGTTGCTCTGCTTAATTGCTTTATCATTGCGCCAGCGTAATTGGATAACCTGATAAGGATTGTCCTTACGGATATCGTCCAATGAAAAGCATTTATGTCGATGGACAACCAGACCATGACGAGATAAATGGCCGACGATAGGGTCGCCATAAATGGGGTGACAGCAATTGGCAAAATCAAGCTCAACGCCTGAAGCATTGACAATCAATTGCTGCGGTTGGGTCATATCATCAACGCTCTCTTGCGATTGAATATCACAAACTTCATCGCTAAACAAACGCGTAACCACCAATTGCGGCAATAGTGTACCTGAGCTTATCTGTTCAAATAGCGCCGATTTTTCAGTCAGTCCACGCCATTCGATGAGGTTTTTCCAATCACTTTCGCTTAAATCATCAAGACTTTTTTGATAGGTTTTTAATGCTCTATCTAAGGCTTGCATGCCGTGATGCTGCTTATCGGCGGCAGATAAGTCTTTAAACCAGCGTAGAATTTCAACCCGCGCTTTATTGGTGACTACAAAGCCTAACCATTCCGCTTTTGGTTCAGAGTGACTATTGACCTCAATCTCGACCAACTGTCCGTTTTTAAGCACGGTACCAAGTTTTGCGTGTTTATTATCAACATTGGCACCGACGGCGACATTGCCGACCATAGGCCCTACGGCGTAGGCAAAGTCTAGCGCGGTTGCGCCCTGTGGTAGCTCATAAGCACGCCCTTGTGGACTGTAGCAGATGATTTTACTCGAGTGCAGATAATCCATCAGCTCATTAATGGTGGAGACCGCCGCTGAAAAGTCGGGGCTATCTTCATTTAAGCTGTCTTCATCGTCGACCAAGTCTTTCATATTGCGTAATGACGCTTGAATGACCGATTGACTGACGTCGGAGGCATGTTCTGCGCCAATAACGCCAAGCCTTGCAGCGTTCTGCATTTGCTTCGTTAAAATGGTGACTTTAACAAAGTCATTATCGCGCTCATAGATAAGGGTCAGCGACTGATTGCCACCGGGCAGCGGCCGGCGAATATTATCAGCGATATGACTGTCATCAATCTGATACTTTTTAATCAGATAATAAGCAAGCTTGTCACAGGCTTCGATATTATCAAGGACAATCTCAAATGCATAATGGCGCAGTAGGGCATTGATTTCACCGCGATTACGGAAAAACTGCCGGAAGATAACGACGCGATTGTCTAAGACTTTAACCATGCCATTAAGATCAAGATTATTAAGAACAATACTTAAATAGCGATGAATGGCTTCTCTTTGAAAATTGCGCCCAAGTCCATGTTGTAGTAGCTTATCAGAGATCTTGTTATACATTTCAGAATCAAGGTTACGATAACAAAGCACTTCGATATAGTCGGCAATGTCATTGAGACCCATTAAGCGTGCAAAGGGCACATAAAAATCCAAGGTTTCTTGTGCCGTGGTGCGCTGTTTTTCAGGACGTACCGCATCCAAAGTCGACATATTATGCAAGCGGTCAGATAGTTTGATAATCAGTACACGCGGGTCGGCAAGGGTGGCCGTCAAGATTTTATGAAAGGTAGCCGCTTTATTTTCTTGTTTATTATGGGTTGATGATTTTAATTTGGTGACGCCATCGACCAGTCTTGCCACTATTTTGCCATAACGCTGCTCAATCTGCTCAGCCGTGACCTCGGTATCTTCGACCGTATCATGGAGAATTGCCGCAATAATCGTATCGCGATCCAAGCGAAAACCTGCCAATATTTCGGCAACGGCAATCGGATGGGTGATATAAGGCTCCCCTGATTTACGCTTGTCTTTGATATGCGCAATATCACCGAACTCACAGGCATCAATAATATCACTACGTTCAGCCGCAGTGAGATAACCTACTGAGCGCAGCAGATTATATTGAGCGTCATCGACTAAAGGATGACTGAGTTTGGGTAAGGTTTGACTCATAAAGCGGCGATCCTATTTTCCAATACCTATTTGCCAGTTCAGGAGGATTTGTCGATGCGAGACAGTTTATCGGTGCTGGACTGTTTGGGTAAATGGTGACTGAATGAATGCTGACTGACCTAAGCTACAAAAGCTTAAAAGCGCAAAGCTAAAAAACGGGCAGACCACCCTCTAATTAATCGTAAATCGCCTTCAATGTCAACTGCTAAGCGAGTAGGCTATGCAAAAATTAAGAAATTCCGACTGAATGGTAGGAATTTCGCTATAAGCGGACGTTAAAACTGCTCATTGCTTAGTTTGTGCTCGCTTTTTGCTCGGTATTTATACTCAATGCTTATAGTTTGGTATTCTCGTTCTTGTCAGGTTTACGAGTATTATAAATAATAATAGCGTCACAACCAAAAAACCACAGCTTATGCTGTGGTTATTATTTATCAAAAATGTCATCACTTGGAAAAGTGATCAAGCAAACTAAGACCTTAAAAGTACTGTTTCAAAAAGCTTGATTATAAAAGAACATTAAAAACCATGATCGCCTGATAAAGCTAAATCTAAGGAGTTTGTCGCAAAGTTGTGATCTGGCTGATTTAAAATATCACGGGTGATTTTGCCCGCAGCGATTTCACGCAATGCCAATACAGTAGGCTTGTCGTTATCAACGTCAACCAATGGTTCAGCGATACCTTTGGCTAACTGACGGGCGCGTTTGCTTGCGACCAATACCAGCTCAAAGCGATTATCAACATTATCCAAACAATCTTCAATCGTCACTCGTGCCATAAATAGCTACCTCGGTTGTTTTTATTAGTCACGGAGCTTGCCCGCCACTCAATAAAAATAATATCAAAAATACAAAAGGGGTGATAGTTAGGCATTATAGCATTTTTTGCTTGGGCGCGTGGTTGCTTTTTATATCTGCTGCTACTTATATTGAAGGCGACGCGCGCAATACTTAGATAAGAGGGTAGATAATGCCATTTTAACCTTCGCCTCTTTTTCCGACTACTCTTCTACTTTAGGATTGAGTAAGTTGGTAATGGTGCGATGATAACGCTGCTGTTGGCGTTTAAGGGTTTGTCTGTCAGCAACGATAATGGCTTTTAGCTCAGTCAAGGCCACTTCAAAATTGTCATTAATAATGACAAAATCAAAATGCACATATTGCGCCATCTCAGTGACTGCACCAGACAAACGCTGCTCGATGACTTCTAGCGTATCTTGTGCGCGCGTCGATAGACGTTGACGTAAGGTGGCGATACTTGGCGGCAAGATAAAAATCATCGTCGCATCGGTGAAGATTTTTTTCACTTGCAGCGCCCCTTGCCAATCAATCTCTAGGATAACATCAACGCCAGCTTCCAGTTGCGTACGAACACTTTGCTCTGAGGTGCCATAATAATTGCCAAACACTTCGGCATGTTCTAAAAACTTGCCTTCACCGATAGCCGTGACAAACTTATTAACGTCGGTAAAATGGTAATGATGACCATCAATCTCACCTGGACGCGGTGCGCGCGTGGTGTGCGATACGCTAACCGTCAAGTCATTGGTAGTGGCCAATAATTGCTTTACCAGTGAAGTCTTGCCTGTACCCGAGGCGGCAGTAATAATAAATAATGAACCTGTCATACAGTATTCCCTAATGAAGTGTTTTCTAATGGAGTCTGCTCTGATGCTATGTATTCTAATGAAGCATTTATTAACAAAATATGAGCTGGCAAAATTTATTCTATGTTGCTAATAAAAGACCCAAAACTGTTTTAATAAAGCGCTAAAAACTGGTAAAAAGAAAAAACGCCATCAAGTATGGCGCTAGAGATTTTTATTGATTGTTAATAGATGCCTTATTATAAACTGCTTTTAAGGCTTTTATTTTAATTAGAAAGGGCTTTTTATGACTTAGCCTTATTTATTGTGTGTTTTATGATAAAAAAGTGCTTTGTCAATGTGCGGTAAATTTGAAACATGGCTATTTTCAAAGGCAATAAAAGCAAATTATGCTAAAGTAGAGCATTGATTTTATCCCAAGTTTTGATGTAAAGCAGTTTGACGTTGAGCTTTAACCATAAATTATCTAATGATAGGCCCTATTATGCAAATTTATCTTGCCAATCCACGTGGATTTTGTGCTGGTGTGGATCGCGCGATTGCGATAGTGAACGAAGCATTGACACGTTTTGAGCCACCTATTTATGTGCGCCATGAAGTCGTCCATAATAAATTTGTGGTGTCTGATTTGGCCAATCGCGGTGCAGTTTTTGTTGAAGAGCTGCATGAAGTACCAGACGGCTCGATTGTTATTTTCTCGGCTCATGGCGTCTCAAAAGCCGTTGAAGATGAAGCTGAGCGTCGTGATTTGACCGTATTTGATGCGACTTGTCCATTGGTTACTAAAGTACATATCGAAGTGGCGAAATTTGCCCAAGACGGTATGGATGCGGTATTGATTGGTCATGCAGGACATCCTGAAGTCGAAGGTACCATGGGGCGTTTCAATCGTCGCCATGGTGGTGAAATTCATTTGGTCGAAAATGAAGGCGATGTCGAAGCTTTGAGTGTCCAAAATGCTGAGCACTTAGCCTTTGTTACCCAAACAACTTTGTCGATGGATGATACCGCACGCGTTATTGATGCGCTGCGTGAAAAATTCCCTAGCATTCAAGGTCCGCGCAAAGACGATATCTGCTATGCCACCCAAAATCGTCAAGATGCAGTCAAAGATTTAGCCGGTCGCTGTGAAGTAGTCTTGGTGGTTGGTTCGCCGAATTCGTCGAATTCTAATCGCTTGCGTGAATTGGCTGAGCGCATGGATTGTCGTGCCTATCTGATTGATAATGCCACCGAGATGGATAGACGTTGGTTTGACGGCATACAGAGTGTCGGTGTGACCGCTGGGGCATCAGCGCCTGAGATATTAATCCAAGAGGTGCTGCAGCAGTTGCAAGATTGGGGCGGTGATTTACCGAGCGAGCTGTCAGGTATCGAAGAAAACGTTACTTTTAGTTTGCCGAAAGCTTTACGCATTCCGGTCACGCAAGTAGGTAAGTAGCATGAACAAGCAGAAACAGAAATTCGTCTTGGCAGAAGCCTCTCTTGATGACGTTAATAAGCAATTGAAAATCAATATGTTCACCATTGTCATACTGATATTGGTGCTTTTTATGAATATCGCGCAGTTTATGAGAGATTATAGTCTGCTATATGGGGCGCTTATTGCCATCATGGCTTTTTTTCTATTCGTAATGGCTAAAAGTCGCACATTGCTGATGATGAGAAAACAAGAGCTCAGCAAATAAATGGTGAAGGTAAGCCAAATTTAACCATCAAAACGAAGCTGTTAAAACAAAGCTACCGAATTATCACAGCGGTCAAAAGTACTAAATCAATAAGAAATATTGGATTAAAGATTAAGGGTGTTCATGTCAGCTTATTATCATTTTATCAAACGCGAACAGCAAGAAGACGGTGTCAGCGTTGCCCATTATCAGCCAACCAAGCATGCACAAGGCGCTTGGAATGAGCATGAACAGCATATGGCACCAGTGACAGGTTTGCTTACTGCTGAGCTTAACGGTTATGCCCCGCAGGAAAATATGCGTATTGCCCGTATCAGCCTTGATATTTTAGGCTTGATTCCGCTTGATGACTTTACCATTACCACCCGCTGTATTCGTCCCGGCAGAACGATTGAGCTGGTTGAATCGGTCATGAGCAGCCGTGGTCGTGATGCGATTATTGCGCGCGCATGGCGCTTGATGACGCAAGATACCAGCGAGATTGCCGGACTTGAAGACCAAAAATCCATTCATAAGCCTGAAGAGTTATCGAGTTGGGAAGGTATGAAAGGCTGGCCGGGTGGTTTTATCGAAAGCGTGCGCTTAGTGGCTGCTCCAGACCGTCGTCCTGGTCGTGGCATGGTATGGATCACCAACGATGTCGATATGGTAGAGGGCGTACCTACCGATGACTTGGTGCATCTACTGGGTATGGTCGATACCGCCAATGGCGTCGTACCAAGGCTGGGACTTGGCTTATCAGAATTGCAATGGATGTTCCCTAATACGGATTTGCAAATTCATATGCATCGCGCGCCGCAAGGTAAATGGCTTGGAATTGAAGCCGTGCAACAATACGGTGCTGATGGCATCGGGCTGACCAGCGCCGTGCTGCATGATATCCATGGTCCTTTTGGTCGCAGCGAGCAAATCTTAACGATCCGTCCAATGCCGCGCTAAAAGCTCGCCGCTATTTCATTAAGCACTATTTAATTATGCGCGAATCAATTCATTATCATTGAATGTAATCAATTCACTTTGAAGTTGCAATATTGAGCTAACAGCCGTTTTTATCGCTATTATTGAGATTATCTCCTAGGCAATAAAGTCCTTTTGGTAAATCAAAAATGCGCTTAGTGGTTCTGAAAAATAAAACAAAAGCATGTGGTTAATTAATTATACAAATCAATGCCAATCGGTTGTAATGGTAGCTAATAAGTCAACAAGCACCACAACATCATTACACTGACAGGTTATTATGAAAAAGAATTACCATTTTTCGAACAAACTGACCGCTATTCTAGATTTATTGCTAGAAGCTTATTCAGAATAGATTTTCTGTTTTCATCCATTTGTTTTCAAAGGAGTATCACTATGAGCAATGATATGAGCGATAAAAAATGTCCTTATGCACCAACCCAGCTAACCATGAGCAATGGTGCACCAGTCGCTGATAACCAAAATAGTCTCACCGCAGGCAAACGTGGACCACTATTGGCACAAGATATTTGGCTAAATGAAAAGCTTGGTAACTTTGTTCGCGAAGTGATTCCAGAGCGCCGCATGCATGCTAAAGGTTCTGGCGCTTTTGGTACCTTTACCGTCACCAACGACATTACTAAATATACCCGCGCTGCTATCTTTAGTGAAGTCGGTAAGCAAACGGAAATGTTTGCGCGTTTTAGTACGGTGGCAGGCGAGCGCGGTGCCGCTGATGCCGAGCGTGATATTCGCGGTTTTGCGTTAAAGTTCTATACCGAAGAAGGTAACTGGGACATGGTCGGCAACAATACCCCAGTGTTCTTTTTACGTGACCCACGTAAGTTTCCAGACTTGAACAAAGCAGTCAAACGTGATCCACGTACCAATATGCGCTCAGCAACCAATAACTGGGATTTTTGGACCTTGCTGCCAGAAGCTTTCCATCAGGTCACCATCGTTATGAGTGATCGCGGTCTGCCAGCATCGTATAGACATATGCATGGTTTTGGCTCGCATACCTACAGCTTTTGGAATGAAGCCAATGAGCGTTTTTGGGTCAAATTCCATTTCCGTACACAGCAAGGTATCAAAAACTTAACCGATGCAGAAGCGACAGATGTGGTTGGTATGGATCGTGAAAGTCATCAAAAAGATTTGTATGATGCCATCGAAAATGGCGATTTTCCAAAGTGGAAAATGTATGTGCAAATCATGCCAGAAGCTGAGGCGGACATTGTACCTTATCATCCGTTTGATTTAACCAAAGTATGGCCAAAAGGCGATTATCCGCTGATTGAAGTTGGCGAGTTCGAATTAAACAAAAACTCTGATAACTACTTTGTCGATGTCGAGCAGGCCGCATTTGCCCCAAGTAATTTAGTACCGGGTATCAGCGTTTCACCAGATAAAATGCTACAAAATCGCTTGATTAACTATGCTGATGCGCAGCGTTATCGTGTTGGGGTTAATCACCAGCAGATTCCGGTGAATAAGCCACGTTGCCCTGTGATGAGCAATCATCGCGATGGTCAAGGCCGTGTTGATGATAACTACGGCAGTCGCCCACACTATGAGCCAAACAGCTTTAGCCAATGGCAAGAGCAGCCTGACTATGCTGAGCCGCCACTAAAGATTAACGGCGATGCCGCGCATTATGATTTCCGTGAAGACGATAGCGATTATTTTAGCCAACCTAGAGCGTTGTTTAATTTGATGAGTGCTGAGCAGCAACAAGTGCTATTTGAAAATACTGCTAATAATATGGCAGGTGTACCGGACTTTATTCAGTATCGTCATATTCGTAACTGTAACTGGTGTGATCCTGCATATGGCGAAGGCGTTGCCAAAGCACTAGGCTTAACGGTTGACGAGGCGATGGAAGCTCGCGCATCTGACCCAGCTCGTCATTTGGCCAGCTGCTTATAGTTGATAATTTAATAATGAGTCATTTTTAAGCAAAAGCAGTTTATTAACTAAATATCAAAAAACCGCCTTGGGAAACTAGGGCGGTTTTTTATGGCTAATGATTTTTTTGACTTGGTTTGATTTGTTTGCGCTTGAAATTTTCTTCCGTGCCCCTATTAGTATAAGCAGCCTAACAGTATTTATAGTGTAGTTTCATTAAGCAGATTCGCTAAACTGTTGGTATTTGAAATTTTATGATTAACGTTTGCTGGCAACAGCAGTTTTGGTAACAATAATAGGAGTTTTTATGAGTGAACAAACCCAAGCGGACAATAAAAACGCTAATGACCTTGATGTTAATAAAGACACCCCTGAATTAAAAAAACATACCTTTGAAGCGGAAGTGGCGCAACTGCTGCATTTAGTGACGCATTCGCTTTATTCTAATGCCGATATCTTTGTGCGTGAGTTGGTCTCAAATGCTTCTGATGCCTGTGATAAATTGCGTTTTGAAGCGACCAATGATGACAGTCTGTATGAAGATGATGGTGAGTTAAGAATCCGTATCAATGTTGATGAAGACGCTAAAACCATTACCTTTACCGATAATGGTATCGGCATGAATGAAGCCGATGCGATTGAGAACTTAGGCACGATTGCTAAGTCAGGTACTAAGGCTTTCTTAGATAAATTGTCTGAATCGCAAAAGCAAGATGGTCAATTAATCGGCCAGTTTGGGGTTGGCTTCTACTCAGGCTTTATCGTCGCTGATACCATTAGCGTTGAAACTCGCAAAGCAGGCGAGACTGTCGATAAAGGCGTACGCTGGGTATCTGATGGTACCGGTAGCTTTACCGTTGAGCCAATCACCAAAGAAACTCGCGGTACCGCTATCACTTTGCATCTAAAAGAAGAATATTCAGCAGGCGAAGACAGCTACTTAGACCGTGGCAAAATCAAGCGTTTGGTGAATAAATATTCAGACCATATCAGTCTACCGATTCAGATGCGTAAAGAAGTTTGGCAAGAAGATGAGGTTGAAGAAGGAAGCGACACGCCTGCCAATGGTCAAATGGTCTTAACGGACGAATGGGAAACTATCAATAAGGCCAGCGCGCTATGGACACGTTCAGCCTCTGAGATTGAAGATGATGAGTATGTCGATTTCTACAAAAACATCACCTATGATATGGATGCGCCACTCGCATGGACGCATAACCGTGTCGAAGGCCGTGTTCAGTATACCCAGCTGCTTTATATTCCTAAAAAAGCACCAGTTGATTTATATACTCGTGACCAGCAACATGGTCTAAAGCTTTATGTCAAACGTGTCTTTATTATGGACGAAGCTGAGCAGCTGCTACCGATGTACCTGCGTTTTGTTAAAGGGGTGATTGATTCAGCCGATTTGCCACTAAACGTCAGCCGTGAAATCTTACAAGAATCGCGTGATGTAAAATCAATCCGTGATGGTAACGCCCGTCGTATTTTGACCTTGCTTGCCAGTTTGGCCAATAGCGAAGACAGTGATAAGCAAGAAAAATTTGCCCAGTTCTATAGCGAATTTGGTGATGTTATCAAAGAAGGTCTCGGCGAAGACATGGGCAACCAAGAGCGTATTGCCAAATTGCTTCGTTATGCGACTAGCACTAACGATAAGGTTGAGACCAGCTTTGAAGATTATAAAGGTCGGATGAAAGACGGTCAAAAAGCCATTTATTATCTAACGGCTGATAACTTGGCGGCAGCAAAGAACAGCCCGCAACTTGAGCTATTTAAGAAAAAAGGCATCGAAGTTATTTTGATGACCAGCCGTGTCGATGAATGGGCGATGAACTTCTTAACCTCATTTGATGAGACACCGCTGCAAAATATCGCCAAAGGTGCGGTTGATTTGGGCGACTTGCAGGATGAAGCCGAAAAGGCCGAAGCGGAAAAAGCACAAGAAACCATGAAGCCTGTTGTTGATAAATTAAAAACGGCATTAGGCGAGCGTGCTAAAGACGTCAAAGTATCTACGCGTTTGGTTGATAGTCCAGCATGTCTAGTCATTGGTGAAGGAGAATTGTCACCACAAATGATTCAGATGCTTAAGCAAATGGGGCAGGACGTACCAGAAAGCAAGCCAACGCTTGAGGTCAACCCTGATCACCCATTGATTAAAAAGCTTGAGAGTAGCGAGCAGTCTGACGCTGATTTTGAGAAGCTTGCACAAGTGATTTTTGACCAAGCATTGTTAGCAGATGGTGGTCAATTAGAAGACCCCGCTGCCTATCTAAAACGCGTCAATGAGCTATTGATGAGATAATGTTTAGTGTTTGAATAGAAAGGAGGTCTTGATTCTAAGGCCTCTTTTTTTTAATAAATTTTTAATCAGTATTTAGGGTGTTTTTTAAGTGAATTTTACAAATCAGCCTTATGTTCTTGACCGACAATCCGTTACAATCGCGATAGATTAGCGGGCTAAACTATTAAGTTAGGTTTCTTGCTTTTCAACCCTATTTTATCGTTAATTAATTCTGAAATTGCTACCGATACGCCTTATAAAAATATGTATTTATCGTTTTTCTTTTCAAAGAACACATATTAAAAAGTATTCGTAGCAAAATATTTTATTATTGATTGGCGTTATTTCTCTCGACTGGCTAGAGGTCTAAGTCTTTGTCACTTGCGTCGTTAAAAACTGTTTCGCTTCAGCGCTTCTCGCTCAATTTCGCTGCCAACATTATTGCAACCTTATGGATGTTAGTAGGGTCAACACGGGCGTTTTCTTGGGTAAAACCTACCTTTATCCAGTTTGCAGTTTTCGCCTTATTAGCACTGGGTAGTAATGTGCTTTTTTCGTGGCTGGCAGCAGAAAATGGCAGCGTCTTTAATGAGCAAGGATTGGTCAGCTATTTAATTTGGCCGATGATTATTCTATTGGGCGGCATCATTTTGGCACGCCGCGCGGGTAATCAAGGTCTGGTCTTTGTGCCTGTTATTCTATGGTTGGTTGCCGATACGTTATCGGCGCTGCTACAAAGCCTTGTACAGTTTTTTGGTAGTTATGGTTGGTTGCCCGACTGGAGCTATTCACTTTTGCCTATATTGTTCTTGGTGCTGTTCTTATGGCAAACCTTGGCACTATTATGGATTTTCTCTAGGCGCTTGCGGGTTCCTTGGTGGGAGCGCATTATTGTCATCATAGGGGCGGTGGCATTATTGACCATTTGGCAGCGCAATGTCGCGGATCAGCCGATATTTAAGCAAATCCCTGTTGAGCCGGTATTAGAAGAAGCGGCGTTATACGAGCAGCCAAGATTGCTGCAGCAAGCTTTGAGTAGTATCGATGCGAGTACTCTAGGCAAGACCGACTGGTATTTTATGGGTGTGGCAGGATTCTCAGAGCAAAACGTCTTTCGCTCTGAGATTAATAAAGTACGTGAGCTATTTGATGTGCGTTTTGGCACCAGCGGACACTCCCTATCACTGATTAACAACACCTATAGTTGGTTAGATGAGCCGATTGCTACTAAGACCAGTATATTGCGCGGCTTAAAAACCATCGGTAAGCAGATGAATGCCGATGAAGATGTTTTATTCCTCACATTGTCTTCACACGGTGATGAAAATATCATTCAACTAGAGAATCCGCCATTAGCGATTGATAATTTGGATGTTGCATGGTTACGTGAGGCCTTAGACGCATCCGGTATTCGCTGGCGTGTGATTGTAGTATCCGCGTGCTATTCAGGCTCGTTTATCGATGAGTTGGCGTCTCCAACGACAGTAATCATTACCGCTTCTGCCGCTGACAAGATGTCATTTGGTTGTACCAATAGCGCTGAGATGACCTATTTTGGCCAAGCGTTTTTTGCTGAAAGCTTACGTGGCAATACCAGCTTCGAAGCCGCCTTTAAAGATGCGCGTTTGCGTGTCAATGAGCGTGAGATTGCGATGGGCTTTGAGCCATCAGAGCCGCAAATGGTGATTGGTAGCTTGATGGAAACGGCATTGCCAGCATTTGAGCAAGTGTTGTTTGATAAAGCACGACCGTCATTTGCTAACGTGACTGATAGTTCTGCCGCTGATATTAATTCAGATATGCCAGTGAATATTGCTGCTGCTCCTATTGATTAAGCACGGATTTCTTAATTGCTTAGCTCGTAGTTTCTAAAAGCTAAAAGCTAAAAGCTGAGCGCTTTTAAAACGTCTAAAATGGTACGCTTGTCTTATTAATGATTTGTTATTAACTATTGATTAGCGCTCAACGCTTATTTTATCTTGGATAACAAGGATATTACTTATGAATAATTCTTATAAACACAGTTTATCTACCAGCTCGAAAATCGAGCAGATCAGCGTCAATCGCTGCTTCGATGGCGAGCAGCATTACTATAATCATCAATCAGCGTCGACCAAAACGCCAATGACCTTTAGTATTTATCTGCCCGATGAAGCGCTTGCCGGTCGCCGCTGTCCGGCAGTTTTGTATCTCTCAGGGTTGACCTGTAATGCTGATAACGTCACTCATAAAGCCCATTTCCAACAAAAATGTAGCGAGCTTGGCATGATTTTTATTGCCCCTGATACTTCTCCTAGAAGCAGTGACGGTCACGATGTACCAAACGATGAGCGTTATTTTGTCGGGCAGGGCGCAAGCTACTATGTCGATGCCACGCAATTACCGTGGACAGAACACTTTAATATGCAAAGCTATATCGTTGATGAATTATACGATTTGCTGCGCTCTGAGTTTCCAATTGATAGTATTGGTATCACTGGCCATTCGATGGGCGGTCATGGCGCGTTACTGTTGGGCTTTAAGTTCCCAAGTAAGTTTGTCAGTGTCTCCGCTTTATCGCCTGTTTGTGCGGCCAGTGAGTCAGCATGGGGGCAGGCTGCTTATAGCGAATACTTTGGCGATGACCAATCATTATGGGCGCAAGCCGATGCTTCACAGATGATTGTAGAGGTCGGTCAGCAATATGCCAGTATTTTGGTCGACCAAGGCGCGGCTGATAAATTTTTAATAGAAGGGCAGTTGCAAACCTCTAAGCTACAAGAAGCTTGTAAAAAGGCGCAACAGCCGCTGACGTTACGTTATCAGGCAGGTCATGACCACAGCTATTATTTTATTCAAACCGTCATTAACGACCATATTGAACATCACTGGCGAATGGCGCAGATGAGCTAAGCCCGTTATATAACTTGACAGATGGTTACGCTGATTATTTAACCAAACGCATTTATTGGTATAAAATAGAGCTTGATTGTATATATGCTAAGTAGCCTTAAAGGTAAAGTTTTATGATAAACAGTCTGAAAGCATCGGTAAATGCGGGTGCAACTCATACGCCGAAAACAGCTCAATCATCGCTTTTGACTATGCAAGCTGACATGGCTGCTGCTGTCAAAAATAAACAGCAAGACAGTATTGCGCAAAAAAGCAATCTAAATTCAGATGTCCGTAACGTGAAATCAAACTTTGCAACTGCCGCTAAACAACTCGATGCCGTGCAACTATCGCGGGTGATAGAGATGGCGTGGGAGGACAGAACGCCGTTCGAGGCGATAGAGCATAGCTACGGTCTCGACGAGACGGCAGTCATTAAGCTGATGCGACAAGAACTGAAACCATCGTCTTTTCGCTTATGGCGTCAGCGTGTTACCAATCGTGCCACTAAGCATTTGGCAAAACGTCCGTTTGACGTTGGTCGCGCTTATTGTAAAACCCAGTATAAGCCGCGCTAGTGATTTGAGTTTATTACTTTAATAGCCAGTTATTAACAGCAAATGCTTTAACATCAGTTATTTAACTGCTAACAACATTCATTAAAAACCTTTTTTACTAAACTTTTATACCAACCTCAATTAGGTAGCTCAATTATGATTAGCCCCTCTAAACCGTATCTAATCGCTCCTTCTATTTTATCTGCCGACTTTGCTAGATTAGGCGAAGAAGTAGAGCGGGTATTAGAATCGGGTGCGGATGTCATCCATTTTGACGTAATGGACAACCATTATGTGCCCAATCTGACTTTTGGTAGCATGATATGTCAGGCGCTGCGTGATTACGGTATTGAGGCGCCCATCGATGTGCATCTGATGGTGTCACCAGTTGATAGCATGATTGAGCAGTTTTTAGAAGCGGGTGCCAGCATCATCACCTTCCATCCAGAAGCCAGCGTGCATATTGACCGCTCTTTGCAACTGATTAAAGATGGCGGCGCAGAATGTGGCTTGGTATTAAACCCCGCAACGCCGCTACATTATCTGGACTATGTGATGGACAAGGTTGACCAAATCCTGCTGATGAGCGTTAATCCGGGCTACGGTGGTCAGTCATTTATTGAAGGCACATTAGATAAAGTTCGCCAAGTCCGTCAGCGTATCATTACCAGTGGTCGTGACATCAGGTTAGAAGTAGATGGTGGCATCAAAGCCAGTAATATCCGTGCCATTGCTGAAGCGGGCGCTGATATGTTCGTCGCCGGTTCCGCTATCTTTAACCAAGAAGATTATAAAGTGGCTATCGATGCCATGCGCGCAGAGTTGGCCTTGGCAAATGGCTATTAATCTCCATCTATAGCCATACATATGAATGATAAAGTTATAATGATAGTCAATGAAAAGTCATGCAAAGGTGAAATATGGATACGCAAAAGCCCGTTAACGCAGCAGTACCGCATCAACCTGTGAAAGAGACTGAGTCGCAGCAAGCTAGCTTAGTCCCCAGAGGTATTACCATTGGCATGGCGGCTTTTGCCTTAGTACTCAGTCTGGCAGGCTATGGCTTTCGTCTGATGGTAGGTGATGATACTGGTGAAGTGTTACGCCACGCTGCAGTGATAGTACCCGTATTTATGCTCGGTATTCCGCTGTTGTTTTGGATAGGTTCACGCATATTTAACAAGCTTAAAGGCACGCATATAGAAGGTTGGAATGCCATTAGCTTGGGCTATTTAACGTCTTGTATATCGATGCTATGGTTGATGGGTACCTATAGTTAATTGTTTAGTCACCAAGATAAAACCGCCTTATAGATATAACCTTATCCATATAACGTGGCAATATTTTTTATAAGCGGTTTTTACACACTTCTCAATCATTAAGTCATACGTTGCTAGCGTGACTGGAATTTTACATGCGAATCATGCCGACCAAGATTGCCAACATTATTTATCCAAAAGACTTACCAAATGGCTTATTTACCAGCTTAATTATTGCCTGTTTGCTATTAGGGTTATCCTACCTGCGTCATGGTACGGGGCTGCAAGGTTGGCTGCACGTCTTTGAAAATTGGCTACTCATGCTGATAATAATACCGACGGCCACTGCCACTGTTGCCCTACCGTTTAAATATCGTGATCCTACGCTTGAGCTTAAGTTGACCTATTATCTTGGTATGTTTGTCGCTTTCTTATTTACCTTGGCAAAACTGCGTTATTGGCGTTAAGTATCAGTTTTTGGCGAATAAGCACGAATAAAGTGCATGTATGCAAAAGACTTGGACGCCAGCCCTTGAATTGTAGGCATAAAGCGTCCATTGTATGACTAAGATAGTTTTGCCCGCATGACTGTAAGACGAGCGCTTTAATGAATAACATGACCGCATTTTTACAGATATAAAACGGGATAATAAGGAAAAAATGAATGCCATACGATATTGATAATGACATAGAAGTAGATAGCGACAGTACCGATCAGTTTGCAGGATTTGCCAAAGAAACCACGCTTGAGCTGGTAGAAGCAGATGATGGTCGCTTACTATTACGTGATGCTGAACAAGATGAAGCGCCACTCATGACCATTGATTTTTCTGAAAAGCTTAAAGAAATACTTGGTAGCGATACGCAAGCGATTGGTCAGCATATGATTCATGCCGCGATTCAAGTCATCATGCAAAAGCAGATGAGCCAGTGGCATGCGCATGTGTATGATAAAGAGCCGACACATTATAGTTAATAGCTAATTGGTCTGTGAATTTGCCATAGTGAAGATATAATTAATGCCTCACTAAAATAATAGTTGGTTGAAAATAGGCAATAAAAAAGGGTTTATCAAATGATAAACCCTTTTTTTGTTCAAATAACTTATTTATAGAACGTATTTATAAAAAATACATTCCATAAAAATAGCAATTATTTGATTTTCGCTTCTTTAAAGATCACATGCTGGCGTACTTTTGGATCAAACTTTTTGATTTCCATTTTGCCAGGCATAGTGCGCTTGTTTTTGGTAGTGGTATAGTAATACCCAGTACCAGCGGTCGATACTAACTTAATTTTATCTCTCATGATAGCTTTCCTGTAAATGAGGGGTCTTCAAACGATGGGTACGGATCTAAAAAATTCAGTGGCTACAATGAAGATAGCAGAATAGCAGCTTAAGTAACAAAGATAATCGATGTCCTTAAGCTAGCAGTCGTCACTTATACTTTTTGACCTTGTGCGCGCATATCTGCTAGCACTTTATCGATACCAAGTTTGTCAATGGTGCGCATACCTTTGGTAGACACACGTAGACGTACAAAACGATTTTCAGACTCTACCCAAAAACGATGGTTATGAAGGTTTGGTAGAAAGCGACGACGGGTTTTGTTGTTTGCGTGCGAAACATTATTACCCACCATAGGGCGCTTTCCAGTCACTTGGCAAACTCTAGACATGGCGAACTCCTAATCTATGAGGTATGAGTTTTTCTCATACCAGTCTGGGCAAGTTGCACGTATTTGCGGCATGGACACAGCAAGCGGCAGCTTTGCACCAAACAAAACTATATGAAGGTTGAGCTGATATGACTGTCATCTAAAGGCAAATAACAGGCTAACCAATTCAGAAAATTTTAAAGCCGACATTTATACCATAAAAGTAATGAATACTCAAATATTTTTATGATGAATGTCTGCTTCAACGCGAGCTATTATACCTGAAATGAGCGGGCTATGTGATTGATTATTTAATAGTAGAGATTCATTTTTTAGTTGTAAGTTATAACAAAAGTCAGTAAAGTTGCGGTTATATATTTAATACAATCTGTTAATACAACTGCTATTATTGTAAGTATATGTATCATTGGTATTCTAATATGAAGCCATGTAATGATTATGTATATTTACTCAAATTAATTGCGTCCGCCGCGGAGTTCAAAAATGTCATATAGCTCACTACCACTAACTTCTAAGTTATTTCAACTCACCTTTTTGACTTGTGCGCTAGCATTGGCAGGTTGTGGTGGTGGGGATGGTACCGACGTAATCGCACCTAAACCTGATTTGGGTGTAAATGTAGGTGGTAATGGCGATGGAGGACCGGTTATACCGGTCAGTGAAGTCAATATTACTGCCATTACTTTGTTAGATAGTAATGGAAAGCCAACACGTATTGTTTCTACTTCTTCTGCAACTGCTAAAGTCACTGTCACAGATGCCAAAGGAAATGGACTAAGCGGAGCGCTAGTTACTTTTACTGGCTCAGGGGTTAAGTTCGGTACATCTAATGGTTCTGTTCTTACTAATGGCGATGGCATAGCAACTATTTCTTTAGTACCTTTATCTGTAGATGATACAGGCAGCTACAGTTTATCTACTACAGCGAATTATAATGATATCAGTGCTACATCTGGACAGTATAACTACTCACTACAGCCAATAAGTATAGCATTAGTGAATCTGGCCTCTGGTGAAAGCACACTAGAGTCAGGTGCTTCTACTATTGTTACGCTTCAAACAAGAGATCTAGGAACTAATCAATTTCAAAATGACGTAACAGTTAATTTTTCTGCGACCTGCGGTTCCTTTGAAGCTGCTAGTGTAAGCTCATCTAATCAAGGTAATGTAAGCTCGACTTATAAAGCTATCGATAGTAATGGTAACTTATGTGAGGGTACACAAACGATTACTGCTTCGACAGCCAACAGTACCACCCCATCTCGTAGTATTACTGTTAATATCAGAGCAATTGCAGCAAGTTCTATTGTGTATACTACAGATAAAGCGATTATATTAGGCGCTAAAGATAGTGGTTCATCGTCATCAGGTCAAATAGAGTTTACCGTCTATGCCAATGGTATTCCAGCATCGAATCAACAAGTGGAGCTTAGTTTAGTAAAGTCTCCTAGTGATTTTAGATTCATATCGCAAAATAATCGCAATACTCAAACTATAAAGAGTGATGCTTCAGGAAAAGTAATTGTAAATCTATATCCAGGTAATATACCCGGACCTGTAGAAATAAGTGCAGCATTGAGTGCAAATAAAAACATTTTTGCTTTCACAAAAAATATTGCCGTTGCCACTGGTAGACCTAGTCAAAGTGGTATTACCTTAGCATTAGGTAAAAATGTATTAGTAGATAATTTTATTGACTCTACTAATATCTCTGCTTATTTAACAGATCGTCAAGGAAACTTTGTTCCTGATGGTACTGTGGTGAGCTTTGTTGCTGAAGGGGGTACTATTAGTCCGAACTGTGCTACCTCGGGTGGAAATTGCTCAGTAACCTTTACGTCTCAAAACCCAAGACCTGCAAATGGTCGTGTTAGCGTTATTGCTTATGTAGAGGGAGACAAGGATTACTCTGATCTTAATGGAGATAATACTTATACTGTAGGGATAGATAAACTGCTAGATAACATTGGCGACTTCTTCCGTGACGACAATGAAGATCTTACATATAACCCAGGTGAGTTCGTCTATAAAAGAGGCGAATCTCCAAAAAGTGTCAAAGCAGCTGCTTGTGCGGCAAGTACATTATCTCAGCCCAATTTGCCAAACTTCGTAATGAAAGATAAAGTTGCGACTGAGTGTAACGATTCGTTAGCTACAGTAATACGTAAACAAGTTATTATGGGTCTTGCTAGTGATACGCCGACAATGACCAATTATGGCTTTGATTCTGAGTCTGGAGTTATCTCTTTTGAGATATACGGTAACAGCATGAAAACACTTCCTATGCCTTCTGGTACTACTTTCAGTTTACAAACAAAAGATAATACTGAGAATGAAATAACTTGTGAGCCTGAAATCTTTGATGGGAATCTTACTTTGCCTGGTGTAATGCCTTTGAGTCAAGTTAATGGTACTACCAATCAGAACTTCTTTGCAGGAACTGATATTGTTCGTTACGGAGTATCTACATCAGGTTGTGCGAATGGAGATGAGATTAAGCTAACAGTTACAACACCAGCACCTTCTTCAAAGACTACGACGTTTTCTATAATCTAAATAGCATAAGTTATGCATAAAAAACCCCCAAACCTCGCGTTGGGGGTTTTTGTATTTATAATCTCAATGATTAAATACAAGTAACTCAATCAGCAAAGTTTTGCAAAAGCGATTAGAATAGTCGGTTTCCTATGCTGCTAAGCATATTCAAAGTAAGCAGCACGTTTCATTTTTAATTGGGCGCCTTATGTCAGACAATACCACGACTGCTATAGCAAGCACAAAATCGAGCAAAAATTCTCAAAATGTACTATCTGTTGATGTTATTGATACCGCGACGCTACTGATTAAGTGTCGTGACCAAGCGGGTATCGTGCAAGCGGTATCTGAGTTTATACACCGTTATGGCGGCAATATTATTACTCTTGATCAGTATTCAACCGCTCATGAAGGTGGTCAATATTTTATGCGCTTAGAGTTTGCGTTAGCAGGCTTGAGCGAGATTATGGATAATTTTGAAGCCAGCTTTGGGCATACGGTGGCTAAGCGCCATAATATGGCGTGGCGCTTACATAACAATGCGATTAAAACCAAGGTTGGCATCTTAGTGTCAAAGTTTGATCATGCTTTGTTGGATTTACTATGGCGGCATCAGCGCGGCTTGCTCGATTGCGAGATTACGTCTGTTGTCAGTAATCATGAGGATTTGCGCCAAGCGGTAGAAAACTTCGGTATCACCTTCTATTATGTGCCAGTCACTAAGGATAATAAAGCCGAGGCAGAAGAGCAGATTCATACGTTGATGGCAGGTAATGATTTGTTGGTATTGGCGCGTTATATGCAGATACTATCGTCTGATTTTGTTAAACGTTGGCCGATGCAAGTTATTAATATTCATCACTCGTTTTTGCCCGCATTTGTGGGGGCTGACCCATATCGTCAGGCATATGAAAAGGGAGTTAAGCTGATTGGCGCAACCGCGCACTATGTTACAGCCGAGCTTGATCAAGGGCCTATCATTGAGCAAGACGTCCATCGTGTCACTCACCGACAAGGTGTAACCGAGTTACGCGCTATTGGCCGTGATATAGAGCGTAATGTCTTGGCGCGTGCAGTAAATTGGCATGTACAAAATCGGGTGATTGTAGCGGGTAATAAAACCGTGGTTTTTAATTAGCTTTTTGTTAAAGCGATTTCAAATTAAGAAAAGAGCATTAAGAATATTTAATAAAAAAGCCGCGAGTATTTAATGCTCGCGGCTTTCTCTAACCATATTGCTATTGCAGAACTGGTTTTATAACAGCATCTCTAATACAAACTTGCTACCGACAAAGCCAATTGCTAATAAGATAAAAGCATAAATAGTCATATTTGCGGCACGTTTGCCGCGCCATCCTGCGCGCCAGTTACCCAATAATAATGCACCAAATAGCAGCCACGACAGCATGCTAAATACTGTTTTATGGGCAAGGTGCTGCGCCATCAAGTCTTCTACGTAAACAAAACCAATCCCTAGCGCGATACTTAGCAAGACAAAGCCGACTAATAGCATGTCGAATAATAGACTTTCCATGCTCTGTAGCGATGGCAGTTTATTTACCCAAAAGCGATGAATCGATTGGTGTTTTAGCTCACGTATTTGTTGGCGTAAAAACAGCGCTTGTACTGCCGCCATGAGCAGCACACAATATGCTGCAAGCGATAGTATGATATGAGCCTCAAGCCCCATGCTGATATCGGTAAGTGGACGATAAGGCGCGCGCCCAACATAGCCGATTAACATACCTAACAAAGCGCTCGGTGCTGCCAATATCCCGAGACTAACAATAGGTCGATATAAAGAAAACATGACGTAAAAAAATAAAAAGAACAAGCTGATTAAGCTGATAATGTTAAATAGATTAAAATTTAGCCCGTAAAGGGTAACCACATGCGGATAGAGTAATGCTGCATGTGCCAGCATGCCGACGACCAATAAACCTAAGCTCACGCCTTTATGGATAGGTTTATCCTGAATCAGCGCCCAACCAATGTAGATGCTGACCAAAATATAAACCATGCCAGCCAGTAAAAATGCAAGTTGCAAGATAAAAAACCTCATCTCATGATGAGCGCAAAATCGCCGCTCAATTGAATGCTAAAATGGTATTATCAGAATGATTAGAATAATCATCCAATTTATCATAAAATGGCAAGTAATTGAGTGCCATCTTACGGATTGATTATAAGCACTTGTAGGACAGTAGCGCTAAAATTCAGTATTTATTAGCTTTAAACTTAAGTAGATAGCTTTATTTAATCCTATATTTGCAAACTGTCATTTGTAAAACGACTATAAGCTTTGCAGCACCTTAATGCTATAGTATTGATAATGTGCTGCTTTTTATAATGATTTTTATAAAAACGCCACCTCATATGCTATAGCACCCCTTAATAAAAGTTATCGGCAATCAACACTGAACCAAGTTTCACGACATATTGTTGTCATAGTATTTTTTACCAAAAATTGTTTTCACTAAGAATTATTTTAATTGAGAGTTATTTATGTTTGATACCTTAACAGAACGATTATCGTCGAGCCTGCGTAATATCGTCGGGACTGGGCAGTTAACCGAAGACAATATCAAAGACACCTTGCGCGAAGTGCGCATGGCATTGTTAGAAGCTGACGTCGCACTACCGGTCACTCGTGATTTTGTGAAACGAGTGAAAGAGCAAGCGCTTGGTGCTGAGGTGCTTAAAGAATTGGCGCCAGGTCAGGCATTTGTCAAAATCGTCCATGATGAGCTGACCGAAATGATGGGCAGTGCCAATCAGCAGTTAGAGATGACCGGTAAGCCGCCAGTCGTTTATCTGTTGGCAGGTCTGCAAGGTGCGGGTAAAACCACGACTGCCGGTAAATTAGCAAAGTTTTTACAAGAGCGCCATAAGAAAAAAGTCATGCTGGTATCTGCTGACGTCTACCGTCCAGCGGCGATTGCCCAGCTTGAGCAAGTTGCTGGGCAAGTAAATGCCAAGTTCGTCAATTCAAGTAGCGATGAAAACCCAATTGATATCGCCTTGCGTGCTATCGAAGAAGCGAAAATTCAATATCAAGATATCTTGATTATTGATACCGCAGGTCGTCTGGCCATCGATGAAACCATGATGGATGAAATTAAAGCGTTAACCGCTGCGGTCAATCCTTCTGAGACTTTATTTGTCGTTGATGCGATGACCGGTCAGGATGCGGCTAATACTGCCAAAGCCTTTAACGATGCGCTGCCATTAACGGGCGTTATTTTGACCAAGACTGACGGCGATGCTCGCGGCGGTGCTGCATTATCTGTACGTGCTATCACGGGTAAGCCGATTAAGTTCTTAGGTCGTGGTGAGAAACTTGACGCCCTAGAGTTGTTCCATCCTGAGCGTATCGCCCAACGTATTTTGGGTATGGGTGACGTACTGAGTCTGGTCGAAGAAGTTGAGCAAAAGATTGACCGTGATAAAGCCGAAAAAATGGCGAAAAAGATGCAAAAGGGCGGCGAGTTTGACCTTGAGGATCTATTAACCCAGTTTCAGCAAATGAAAAGCATGGGCGGCATGGCAGGCTTCTTAGATAAAATGCCTGGTATGGGCGGTTCGGACATGCAAAAAGCCGTTGAAGACGCTAAGCCTGAAGAAAAAGTGCGTGAGATGGAAGCATTGATTAATTCAATGACCTCATTTGAGCGCAAAAACCCTGATAAAATCAACCCAAGCCGTAAGCGCCGTATCGCAGCTGGCTCAGGTCGTGAGATTCAAGACGTCAATCGTTTGCTCAAGCAGCACAAGCAAATGGCAAAAATGATGAAAATGATTTCAAAGCCTGAAGGCATCAGTAAAATGATGAAATCGATGCAAGGATTAATGGGTGGTGGCGGAGCAGGTGGCGGAGCAGGTGGTCCATTATTTGGCGGTGGTGGTCAGCAAGGTGGCGTCAAAGATGTGAACCCGCAGCAAATGGCAAAGCAAATGGGACTTGATCCAAACAACATGCCAAGCACTGAAGAGATGCAAAAGCAGATGCAAGAAATGCAAAATCAAGCCCCGAAAGGCTTTAAGAAACGTTTTTAAATAATAGTTACTGCTATTAGTAAAAATTTTTCACCAAAACCTCAAAGCTAAATGGGCTTTGAGGTTTTTTTATGTTTTAACTGCTTAAGTAACTTTCCATAAAGAAACTATTAAAAATTATGAAAAATATAGAAAGTCGGTTAATTAGTCTATCCTAAATGCTATGATAGGCGCTGTTTTATAATGCCAAGTGAATAAGCCGAGGTTGTGATGTTTTTAGCAATGGATACCGTGTTTGATCAGTGTTCGATCGCGATTTTAGATGCCAATGGTCAGGTGCTGTCGAGTCATACTGAGACGGGTAAACGCCAGCAGACCCAGCAAATCCTGCCGATGATTGATTCCGCATTGTCTGAGGCTAAAGTTCGTCTTGCGGACATACAAGCATTGATATTCAACCGCGGTCCTGGCGCATTTAGTGGTATACGAATCAATACGGCAGTGGTGCAAGCGCTATCTGTCGCACATGATATTCCTTGTGTGGGTGTCTCAAGCCTGCAAGCGATTGCCCAATGTGCTTATAAAAAGTACGGCTTGACCAAAGTTCATAGCGCTCTTGATGCGCGTATGCAGCAAGTTTATTTTGGGCAGTACTCAATCATAGGCGATGTAGCAGGCAATGCTATCATGCAGCCAGTGTTGGCTACTGATAGCGATAGCACCGAGCAACTGCTTGATTATGACAGCCAAACAACGCTTAATCTGCCTATCGTCGGTAATGGTGCGGTGTTATTAAAAGCACATGACGGACAAGTATGTTATGAAGATGTTTGGCCGGATGCGGTAGTGATCGGACAAATGGGTATCGCTCAATTCATAAATTCTGGTGGTACCGATGCCGCCAATGCCTTACCAAGATACTTGCGCAATCAGGCGTGGAAAACGCTTAAAGAGCAAGGTAAAGGGTAGTTTAAGCTTTATGAAGTTAAAAGTTGTTTTTAACGACTAAGTATTTAGCATCAAGTAGGCACAAACGATTATAAAAGCAACGATCATATAGGACAGGCAATAGCGCTGTTTTTTTAGGGAAGCAACTGTGGATATACTGTTATTAATCCAAGCGGTCATCATGGGTATCGTTGAAGGTATCACTGAATTTTTACCCATCTCTAGCACTGGCTACTTAATATTATCAGCTGATTTGATGGGCTTTTGGACCAAAGAAAAAGTTGATTTGTTTGTCGTGGTGGTACAGTTTGGCGCCATCTTAGCGGTTATTTACGATTACTGGGGCAGACTGTGGCAAGCCCTTATGGGGCTATTGACTGGTAAAGCGGAAGACATGAGCAATCCAAGACAGTTAGGTTTAAGCTTAATTGTCGCGACCATTCCGGTGATGATTGTTGGCTTTACCTTCGCTGATGAAATTAAGGCATATTTATTTAACCCTATCGTTGTGGCAATTATGCTGATTATCGGTGGTCTATTGATCTTCTATGTCGAGAATCGCCCTAAAACGATTATTGCGCAAGAAGCAGAAGACGTCACTCTAAAAACGGCATTGATGATTGGTTTGATGCAGTGTTTAGCCTTGATACCAGGAACCTCACGCTCAGGTGCGACTATTATTGGCGCACTATGGCTTGGCGTCTCACGTAAGGCTTCTGCTGAGTTTTCTTTCTTTTTGGGTATTCCAGTTATCGTAGGAGCGGCGTTATTAGATTTACTCAAGCATCATGACGTCTTGACCAGTAGCGAAGACTGGTTAGTGCTCGGTATTGGCACTGTAGTTTCATTTATCGTCGCCTTGCTTTGTATTCGCCTATTGGTTGCTTGGGTCAGCCGTCGTGACTTTAAAATCTTTGCATGGCTACGTATTATCACTGGTGTATTGGTACTAATTGCTGCTTGGGGTTTTGGCTATCAAATGGCAGGCTAACTATCATTATGGTTTATGGCTTTGTAAGTCATCAAAGAGAGGGCAGTCATGAGCAGTTTGCAACCAGCATCTAGTAGCTTTACGCATTGCCAACTTGTCTACGTGAGTGAGTTACAGGACGCACAGGTTGAAAACCTGCAAGCACTGATAGCTCAGCATCAACTGCCCATTATTTTAAATCCTGAGTTGTTTACCGAAAAGCTCACTCAAAAACGTCGCCAGCAATTAAGCCAGACAGCTACTCAATCTATCTTGCTGTTGGATGAAAAAAACAAGCTCTCATGGCTGAGTGATGGGTTAAGCGTTGCACCAGAATGGGATAAGCTACAGCGCCGTGTAGTAATTGCAGGACGCAAGTCTGAGCTGTTATTACAAGCTGCCAAAATCACATCGGATAGTACAGTCATTGATGCGACGGCAGGCTTTGGACATGATAGTTTGATATTGGCTAGTACTGGCGCTCAAGTTACCATGCTTGAGCAGCAACCCCTGATGGCGTTGTTGTTGCTAGCTGAGCAGCAGCGTATGCGTGCGCTACCAAATTGGCAAAAGCTAATGAGTCTTCTACAGATTATCAATATCGATGCGCTCAGTTATTTTGCAAAATTACAAACTGATGCGAAAGCAGTTGATGTGGTATATCTGGATCCTATGTTTCCTGAAAACAGTTATCAAGATAGCAAAACGGGTAAAGGTGCTAAAGTTGGTAAGCATATGCAAGCACTGAATCAATTGGCGCGTCCGCCAACCTCAGACGAAGAGCGACAATTGCTACAATCTGCACAAGCAGTTGTCAGTCAAAGTGCCCAAACATCTGGCCGCGTGGTCGTCAAGCGTCCGCAGTTGGCACCGTTACTTGCTAACCAACAACCAAGTGAGAGCTGGCATAACGAAGCAGTACGTTTTGACGGTTATTTTGTTTGATGGTTGTTATTTTAAAAGGTGTTTTTCCATAGCTAATTTTTTACGATACAAACGCTACTGATTTGTTGAGCTTAGAAGTCGCAGTTAAAAATTTTATATTTGCCAAGTTTGGATTTGTTGAATTTAGGAGCAGGGAATGTCAACGCTAATCATATGGATGATGGGTGCAGGTTTATTATTAATCAATATTGTTCTACGTACGCGGATATTAAGACTGGAAGCGCGTCTCAAAGAGTTTAGTCGTCCTGAGGATTATTTAGCGTTTTTGCGTGAGCAAACCAAACAAAAAGAAAAGGTTCCTGCCATTAAAGCTTTACGCAAACAATATCCTGAGTTGTCGCTCATCGAAGCCAATAAATTGTGGCAACAAATCCAGTAGCTAGCCGATTTATTAACCAATCAATCTAATAGCTGCAGAAAAAGCAGGTAAACAGATATCCAAAATATTCTATCAATGATAATTAAAATACCATGACATTTAACGACAAACTACAAGCATACCTGCAGCTGACGCGCTTTGACAAGCCAGTAGGTATTGAGCTCTTACTATGGCCAACACTGTGGGGTGTGATGCTGGCTGCCATGGGTCATGCGCAGCAGCAAGGGGCAAGTGCAGGTCTGCCAAGTCTCAAGATATTGCTGATATTTGCGTTGGGCGCGATTTTTATGCGGGCGGCGGGCTGTGCGATCAATGACTTTGCTGATCGCAAGGTTGATGGTCATGTCAGCCGTACCAAAGGACGCCCACTAGCAGACGGACGCTTGTCTGCTAAAGAAGCCATTGCTGCTTTTTTGGTATTGGTATTACTGAGTGCCAGTTTGCTGTTCTTTTTGCCTGTTGTCGTCTTCTACTGGTCGCTTGGCGCCGTCATATTGGCGTTTATTTATCCATTCATGAAACGTTTTACCCATTTGCCGCAAGTTTTTTTAGCGGCAGCTTTTGGTTGGGCGATACCAATGGCATATGTCGCTATACAAGGCGCACCTGATATCTGGTGTTGGCTGTTGTTTATTGCTTATATGTGTTGGACAGTAGCTTATGATACCCAGTATGCCATGGCGGATCGTGAGGACGATTTAAAGATTGGGGTCAAATCTACGGCCATATTATTTGGCCACTACGATGTGATTATCATCTCACTGCTACAAACCGTATTTTTACTTATTATGGGTGCGGTCATGTGGCATTATTTTGCGCCAACCAGTGTAGGTGTGATACCCGTATTTGGTTTGGCGCTAGTGGCGATGATGTTTGCTAAGCAAAACAGCGCTTGTGCCAGTCGTCATGCTATGGCCTGCTTTCAGGCATTTTTAGCCAATATATGGGTAGGGCGTTACGTCTTTGCTCTTATCGCAATCGCTTGTCTATGGACGACTTTTAATGGATAACTTTAAGAAGCTCTCAAAGTCAAAAGTGAAAAGGAGTGCGGCTATTAATGCGCCAGTCATCGATTATCAAGCAAAGCTGGCTGAGCATGGCTTAACCCGTGAGCAAGTCATTGCGACCGAGCGTAAATTAGCAAAGTTTGCCAATACCATGGATTCTCTTGTGCGGATTCCTTTTACCAAGCAAGGCATGGGCGCTGATGCAGCGCTCTCGACCATTCCGCTGGCCGGAGATTTGGCAGGACTGGCTCTGACCAGTTATGCTTTCATATTAGGTCGGCAGTTAGGCGTACCGGCGCATAAAATGACGCCAGCTGTTAGATTGGCACTGATTGATATGGTGGTTGGTATCGTACCTGGGATTGGTACAGTACTTGATATCTTTATTCGTCCCAGTCGTAAGACATTGAGTATCGTACATGAGCATTTACACGATGAATACGGTATCACCGAAACCATGCATATGGATCGGCCATTTTTGCATCAATCATTAGAAGATAAGCAACAACAAAGCCGTTTTGCGTTCTTTTGGCGTAATCCTGTCGTTGCTTGGCTATATTTGCATATTCCTGATCTGCTTGGATTAGTCGTTATTGTAGTGATTGGTTGGGGCTTATGGGCGGCGATAAGCTGGCTAGTTAGTCTATTTGGCAAGACCACTGGCTTTGGCTAAAGACAAACCAAAGCAAAAAAGGCGGCAAGCATTAATAATATTTGTCGCCTTTTTTAATGCTTAAATTACTACCTTTAAATGGTTCTAAGCCAAATTTTTATTGATAACATTATTCGGTGATGACTTCTGCTTCTACACTGATGGCCTCAAAGCTGGTTGTTTTATTATTTTGAATAAGGTCAATGCTGCTACCACCGCCATGACTAACCAGCTGAATACTGCCATCGCTTGAGCGGTAAGTAGGGTTATTGCCTTGACCTTCTGGCGCACTCAAAGTCATTTTTGGTTTATTGGGAAGGGTGACGATAGCGTTAAGCACGCCTTTTTCTGAGGTCTCAAAAATGACAAATAACGTCTCACCGCTGGCGCTGCGATAGTTGACATCGGTGATTTGTGCGCCTTTAATAGCTTGTTCTGGATTGGGCGCTATCGCAGCACTATTTGCTGAAGTATCTGCTGCGCCAAGCTCATTTTCCAATACACTTAAGCTCATATCTGCTTCTGTATTAACAGCAGACTTAGCAGTATCTTCATCAGCAACTTTCGGTACATTAATATTCGAGCTTACTGGCGTCGTTTGGGTGGTTGTGTCAGCAGAATTCTCATTAACGGTCTCAGGTTCTGGCGTCTTTTGGCAAGCACTCAGTAGTGACAGGCTTAAAAGAGTAATAGAAATTGTTTTAAAGAATGGTTTTGATTTTACTAAGTTAGAAATATCGGTTTTCATAATAGACAGCTATCCATTGATTAAGGTATTGGCTAGTTTTTACTTTAATTTTAATAAATCGTTACTGGTTGCGCTTTCTTGGTAGACATCATCTAAATAGCGACGACTGGCAAGCAGCTTATCAACGACGCCACTTTGGCTTTGGATATTTAGCTTTTGTGCAAAGTCCAAAATAGAGTTCAACTGCTCTAACACCATGCTATAACTGGTGACAGATTTATCGCGGTCAATAATAACAGTAGTGGCATAATGTGGATCGAGGCTGAGGTAATCCTGAATCAGCTCGGGTATGCGTATCTCTATAAGTTTATTGAGGGTAAATAGCTGTGATTCAGTGATTTGAACATGGTGCATGCGCTCATACTGTTGACCGATATCGTCCATAATTGCGCGAAAGGCTTCAGGAACTTGTTCAGCATAAAGGTATTTGATAAACGCATGCTGCGCGGTAAACCTAATAATAGCCAGACCATCTGTTTTATCGTTTTGCGGTAATGTTTGCTCGCTTTCAGACAAAGCACTACTTGCGGATGCTAAATATTGTTTATGCCTGTGGGTTGAGTCAATTTGCAGCCGACGAGATTTCTCTTTCATGACAAAAAAGATAGGTACAATAATGATAAGGCTGAGTAAAATAAGTAGCGTAAAAAAAGACATATCAATACTCTGTCATAAAAAGCTATAAATATAAAAAAGCACGCATTTTTCTGTGCATATTTGTGTATCACAACATAACATACTTGTGCTATTTTATCCCAAGGTAGAACACTAGTTGGTAAGTGCTGCGATAAAACAATTAATAATAATGGATAAGTAATTAAGGACGATAATGGATAATGACACAATTACAAAAAGTCAGCTAGCGGCATATAAGCCAACCACGGCTTATGTAGGTACTTCTTGGGCAGTGATGCTGGTCGGGGTTTTGGCCTATCTAATGGGGTTATGGAATGCACAAAGTATGCTACTTAACGAAAAGGGCTACTACTTCGCCATTTTAGCACTGGGATTGTATTCAGCAATCAGCTTACAAAAAACGTTGCGTGACCGTGCAGAAGGTATTCCTACCACCAATCTATATTATCTAATAAGCTGGGCGGCGCTGGCGGTTTCCATTGCACTTATTGCTATTGGGTTGATGAACGCCACTGGTTTAAGCTTGAGTGAGAAAGGGTTTTATATGATGGCGTTTACCATGAGTTTATTTGCTGCTGTCACGATTCAAAAAAACACCCGAGACGAAGCGCAAATCCGTGCATTAATTTCACCGACCAGTCTTAGTGATGATAGTACCGCCAGAATATCAAATCAAAAATCAGACTCAGGAAAATCCTTGTTTGGTTCTGTTAAATCGAGAATAGATAGCCGTGATCAGAACGATAGTGAATAATATTTTTACTGCGTCTATAACGGTTATTTTATATAGCTTATTTTAAGCTATATAAAATAAATGACTCAGCGAATAAATAGCTTAGTTAATAAATTAGCCCGCTTTATGCAACCGCGCCCGATTGGGTGACAGTCGCGCTAAGGTAACAGCGGATAAAGGCGTAAAGCAGCCTAACATCATATCTGCTAATGCTTCAGCGCATATCGGTGCTAGTGCATAACCTTTTGCCCCCATCGCAGAGAGCGTCCAAATTCGGCGGCTTTGCGCAAGTCGTCCGACCAATGGATGATAATCAATCGTTTGCGTACGCACACCGGCGCGCGCTTGCCATGCGCTGGTATCATCTGGCAGGACATTGCCTAATTCCGGCATATCCTCCAGCAGTTTGTCATAATTTTGCTGATTTTCTTCACGACGAATATCAGTACTGGCGTCAGCATCTACAAAGCTGGCCCCCAGTAAAAACTGCTGCTGACCCTCGGCGATTATATTTACCTCAGGATCATCGCTTTGCCCGATAAAGGGCGCGCAATAACCACTATATTTAAGCGGTAATTGAGGCAGACCAGCTACTTGCTCGTCAGTAGGCGTAAACCAAGATAATTGCCCGCGAATGGTACGGCACTCAACGATACGTTTGTCTAATTGATGGCTCTCATAGGCGGCACAAATAACGACATTGTCAGCGCAGATAGTGACAGGGTTCTGACTGTTATTACCATTATCACTGTCTTTATCACCAATCACCGTAACCTTATCAGCAGTTTCTTTGACATCAGTAACGCTAAGCTGCTGATAAGTGATATTCGGATGCGCAAGGATGATCGTTTTTAGCGCTTGAGGATTGACCAAACCAGATTGTGGCAAATATAAATTGTCTGCTAAGTCTTTCAGCTTTAAGCCACTTAACCGCCGCGCTTCTTCAGTCGTAATCGTGGTTGCCATCTCATTAGGATAATCGGCAATCTGCGCCGTGCCAATATTGGTTTTTATCAGCAAATCTAACGTGCCTGTTTGCTCAAGTATCAGTGGCGTTTGTTGCAGAGCTGCTTGCTGATTAAAATAACGGTATAGCCTGCCGCTATATAGATAACCGATAGAGTGCAGGTGCTCATAAACGTGGTGAATGGGCGTCATGTTTGGCGCGAGGAGGGCGCGCGGATTACCAGAGGCGCCAGCAAGCGGCGCGACCTTATCTACCATCGTCACTGCAATACCGCGATTGGCTAGCGTCCAAGCCGTGAGCAGTCCGGCAACGCCTGCGCCAATTACCACTATATGGCTAGGAATGTGGCTGAGAGGGTTTGGTAAAATGGAGATATTGTTATCGTCATTTAGTGCTAAAGAATTAGCGTTATAAGCCATAATTGCAGTCAGCATTTCATGCTTGCGCCCAAAACCTTTTACCTTTTTAATGATAAAGCCATGAGTTTGTAACCCACGTTTGACGATACCGGCACAGCTATAAGTAGCGGCAGTCGTGCCAGTACGCGATAGGCGCTGCATCTGAGTAAATATCGTATCCGCCCACAAAGTCTCATTACAAGAAGGTGCGAAACCATCTAGAAACCAAGCATCAACGTAAGGGCGTTTAATAGCCGAATCATTATCTAAAATATCTAAGGTATCGAAAATATTTGAGGTATCTAAAGCATCTAAACTTGCCAAACTATCGCCTGCATCGCCCAACCAAATATCAAGTGTGACGTTATCGTCAATAAAATTTAGTCGATGACAACCAGCAATTAACGGTGGGTAGTTTGCTAAAAATTCTTCAATCAATTCGGCAAGTTCGGGCGCGCGCTGTGCCCATAAGCTGAGTATCTGCGTTAAGTCAGTAAGCGGAATGGGATATTTTTCAGTGGTGATAAAGTGTAAGCGTGCGCTTGTTAAATACGGCTGCTGCGTACGAAGCTGTCGCCAAAGCTGCCATGTCGCTAAAAAATTCAAGCCAGTACCAAAGCCCAATTCAGCGACAGTAAAGCATTGTTTGTCTGCAAGGTTCGCTAGTCGTTCTGGTAGTTGATTATGAGCTAAGAAAACATGGCGGGATTCTGCCAAGCCATCAGCGTGCGAAAAATAGACATCGCCAAACTCACCTGATACTGGCACTTGATTGCCAGCATCATCGTTTTGCCATGCAATCTTAGCAGGGCTAATCACGTTTGGCGGTGCAGGTTTTTTAGGGGGTTTGCTGGCTTTATGAGGCTTGCGCATGGCGGGAGAGGTAGGCTTAGATATAGCTGATTTAGACACAAATTTGGACATAAAGCATCACATTTATAGAGGATTTACTACCAGCGTTCACGGCGAACAAACACCAACCACGAAATAAAAATCCCGACCAATAAGCTCATTAACACCGTAAATGCACCATATAAAAACAATTGACCTTTGCTCTCATACACCAAAACGTTCACTTGCGTCTGTAAGTCATTGACTTGACGTTGAAGCTGGGCATTACGGCTAAGCAATTCTTGATTGGCCGCAGAAAGCGCTTTATTAGACGGTTGTAGCTGCGCCGCTAAAGTGTCGCTAATATTGGTCGCAGGCTTAGCAATGGCAGTTGGGTTCGGCGCTGTAGTTGCTACGGTATTTGAAGCAGTATTTGGCGGCGTTATTTGAGTAACATTATTGGGCGCTAATACAGCATTAGGCGTCAGCGTAGCTGTTCCTGCTGCAGGGTCAGCATTGGTCACAGTTGGCGCTGCTTGTACCGATAGACTAGCAAGCAACAATAAGCTCGCAACACTAAGATTAGCGATGCGACCAAAAGAAAGCGCAATACCATGATAAGCGACATGATTAGAAACAGCACTATTTAATAATAACTGCTTAATCACGATGCTGCTACCTTATTGGCTGGCTTATCTGCTGCGCTGTTAGTAGGTGCAGGCAATGTCTGTATAAACGGCTTGATATCTACATGGCTATAAACGCCATCACGCAAATAAGACTCAGCGCTTGCCCATGCTTGCGCGGCATCGAGGGAGTCGAAGTCAGCAATAATCAGGCTACCTGACATCTCGCTTTTACCGTGTTCAATGGGCGTTGGACCTGCGATAATGAGTCGCTGCTCGCTTTGTAATACTTGTAGTCGGGCAACGTGTTCGGCGCGCGTTACCTGACGTTGGGCGCTGCTGCCAGCAACATCGTGACCGATAATGGCAAATAAGGACATGGGACTTCCTCAAGTAAATAGTAAGAATAAAGCGCTATAAAGCATAATGAAAAACAATGAGCTTATGTCTCATCATGTTTTTCAATCATATATTATGATTAAACTGACTTTTATAATTAAACCAGCTCTTATTTAGTGCTTTTGTCAGTTAACGCCGGATTGAGGTGGTTTTTTAACAGCGCAAATTGGGCGACCACGAATACTAGCATAATCGGAATCCAGCCATAGGTTTTGAAGTTAATCCAAGCTTCATCAGACATGGTGAATGCCGTGATATAATGCAGGACGCCCATCATGGCAAAAAACAGCGCCCAAGCGACGGTCAGTTTTTTCCAGCCACTCAGCGTGAGTGAAAATACTTCTTTCATAGCCAGTTGCATCAGTGGCTTATTAATGGCCGCACTGACCAATAACGTTAAGGCAAAGATACCGTTGATAATAGGTGATTTCCAACGCAAATAGATGTCGTCACGCAATAGCAGCGTCCCACCGCAAAAGACGATGGTTAATAATAAAACGACCCACTGCTGCTTATCAAATTTGCCTTTTTGCCGCACAAAATGGATGGCATAAATAATAATAGTGGCAACGAGCAAGGCGCCTGCCGCCGCTAAAATGCCACTGTAACGCGCGGCAATAAAAAAAGCGATTAACGGAATGAAGTCTAATAAGGCTTTCATAGCAAATAGGATGTCCAACAAAAAACGTATGGGGTAGTTTACACGTCTACTGCTGCAAAAAAAAGCAATCAACCTGATAATCGTCCGATATGACATCGATAGCCCATATCTTCGCCATTTTTAACTCGTTTTACTGATAATATAGTTCATAGTGATAGCATATTTAAATGAACAACACATTCAACACCTTAAGGCCAGTTTTATGAAAATCGACTTACATTGCCATAGCACGTGCTCTGATGGTACCTATGCGCCCACTGAAGTAGTACAGCGCGCGCATAATGCTGGCATTAATGTACTGGCGCTAACGGATCATGATACCTTGATGGGTATCGACGAGGCGCGCGCGGCGGCTGAGGCCTGCGATATACAATTAATCAATGGGGTTGAGATTAGCTGCGAGCATACGCTTAGCGGCGGCTATGGTAAAAATAAATCTACCAATAAAATCATCCATGTGCTTGGACTGGATTTTACTGACTTTGATAAAATGCACGCTACTTTGCAACAATTACAAGACAGCCGTGCCACGCGCGGTCAACGTATCACTGAAAAACTTAGTGAGCTATTAGATATTGATTATGCTGAGCTATGGCAAGCGGTGCTCGATAAAGCTGGCGGCAATCCACAAGCGGTAGGGCGTGCACATATTGGTCAAGTGTTGTTTGAGCGCGGCGCAGTGAAAACCGTGCAAAAAGCTTTTGATAAATATCTGGCGGATAATAAGCCAGCTTATGTGGCGATTGAAGCATTAACGATGCAACACGGTATCGAGCTGATTCATGCTTGCGGCGGCAAGGCGGTATTGGCGCACCCAACTCGCTATCAGCTTTCAGCTACCCGCGTACGTAAATTAATTGAAGAGTTCGCACGACTTGGCGGTGATGCTTGTGAATTGCCGTCAAATAGCGAACCGGTTAGCACCCGTAGAATGGTCGATCGTAGTATTGCTGAACACCAGCTTGCTGCCTCTATCGGCAGCGACTTTCATGGCAGTAATATGCCGTGGCGACGCTTGGGTGATGTGCCAAATCTTAACCCTGAGCAACAAGGCGTTTGGCAGTCGTTTGCGGCATTGGCTTAGTCCAAAATAGTCTATATTTTAAGAATAATAAGTAAGGTAAAATAAAAGTCAGATATTGATGAGTAAATTAATTAAAGAGATTGATAATTAAAGGAAAAATTGCCACACTAAATACGTCAGTTTAAGTCTAATATAAGTCAAAGATCTTAGTTTTATACTTGGTTTATCTCAATAACTTTCACTATCTGCGGTAGCCCATTATGGCTGTATCGATATCTCATCTAGGCTACAGAAAACTCTCGCGAGTGATTTTCGAGTGGCAAGCCGCTGATAGAGCATCGCTACTGGCGCTGTTTGTTTTAATAGAAGTCACGTCACATTGGCTATGGTGCTTGTTTGTTTGGTGGCGTCAAGATATTTATGGCTCCTATGTAGATATGGCGCTACTGTATCCCTTGTGGATTGGCGTGACGCTGATGCTGCTGTTCTTTTTTTGGATGGTTAGCCGTGCATCACCCATTAGAGAAGATACGGGCTCGTTGTATAAATGGCAGGCGATAATGGTCACGCTTTATAGCCTGTATATTGCCGTGGTGATTTTAGTCATGGGTCACAGTAGTCTGGTTGCTGGGGTTTCGCTGGTTGGCGGCGCGATGCTGGGCATGATGCTGATACGGCGGCGCTACGTATGGAAAGCCTTTTTAGGGCATATCGCCTTGATCTTTTTGGTCACTTTGATTCCTTATTTTGGTTTTACGATACCTAATCTGCGCCAAATGACGATTACCTCTTTTCCATTAGATACTTATAGTTATATTACCTTTAGCGAAACGATGGCAATCGAAAATGCCATCTCTGCCTCTATTTTTCAAAATGGAACGCTGAGCTGGGACAACTTTAATCAACTGCGTTTTTCTTCTGCATTTTTTTGGCGCACCACCCATATTTATATGGCGCTCCCAAAAGCAATTTTTATCATCTATATGTTTCGCACGCTGCTGTTAATATTGGATAACAGCAAAGCTGAAATCATGCAATATGCCAATCAAGATGAATTGACCCAGCTAAAAAGCCGCCGCTACGGTTTGACGCAAATGCAGCAAGCACTACTAGCGATGGGAGATAAGCAAGATTTCAGTGTCATTTTGCTGGATTTAGATTGGTTTAAAAATATCAATGATAACTATGGTCACGATGTCGGCGACCAAGTCTTGTCTGAAGTTGCCCAGACGCTACTGAAATCTTTATCAGAAGAGGCGATTGTCAGTCGCTATGGCGGCGAAGAGTTTTTAATCGTGCTGCCAGATACCACGCATGAGGGTGCGATGGCTATTGCTAAGCAGCTACGCCAAGATATCGCCCAACATGTCATCAAGAGCGATGAGGGTACGGATTTCTATATTACTGCCAGCTTAGGGGTTTATACCCTGACACATGATGAGCGTGTTTGCATCCAAAGTGAATACAAGGCATTGGCGCTAGAAGAAGGTACGCCACCGCTTACAAAGCCACATAAAAACCGTAAACAAGGCAATAGTGCGCATACTTCAAGCAGCAATCAAGCAGGCGCAGCAAAAACGCACGCGCAAAAAAGAATTTCCCATAGAAGAAAACGCGCCGCAAAAGAAATACTGCAAGCACAACTGCCTAGCGATATTTGTCAGCGCTTAATATGTGTTGCGGATAAAGCCTTATATGAAGCAAAAGACCGTGGCCGCAATCAAGTGGTCAGTGCCAATCATATGCTAGCGGCAGAAAAAGATAAAATTGCCGTCCTTTACGCGACTAGCTAGTTATTTGATATTTAGTTTCTTCTCTAAATCACCAAATTATTGCTTCTAATGATTAAATTATTGCTTAGGCGGTTATTCAGTTAGGTGCTTAAATTTGCAACCAAGCTTGAAAGCACACTGGTTGCAAAGCTACCGGTCGTTAAAGTAAAACTGAGCACCAATGTCAGCTCATCATCTGTGTCCTGCCATTCCCAGCTTAGCTCCTCAATCGGTAATCTTAACGCTCGTCGTTGTGCTTTGATATCGCACTTCTCTAATCCTGTAGCTAGCTGATGTAATAATGGATTTTTCTGCACAATATCATTTTCGATAGCGGCAGCTGTGCCACTGACTTTATCATTACCCACGCCCCATAATACCGCCGTTGGATGAATATCGCCGCTGGCAAGTCGCGCTTGCAAAGTCTCATCGATTGCTTCGCTGGCAAATATCGAGCCTGACCCGTCCAAATTAAACACTTCGCCTGCAAGCCCATTAGTCCAACTACCATCGCGCACCCGTGCTGCCAATATTTCATTAAATATCAAGCTACGCGCAGCAGACAGCTCCATGCTGTTTTGCTCGCGCGGCGCTTGTTTGCGTTTGCTTTTTTTGGGTTGCGGCCGACTTTCTGGCGCTGGACGAGCAAACAATGCCAATGCTTCTCTTACATTATTACCATTCCATCCAAAGCGCTGTGGGCCAAAATAATTTGGCACGCCCGTTGTGCTGATATTGGCTAAATGCTGCTCGACAGCACCCTTGTCACTTTTCTTAGATGATAATAACTGCTCAGGCATTGGCGCTGCTGTATCTAAATCGGCAAACCGGCAATCACGCAAGGTAATGATAAATTGATTGGCTCTATGCGTACCGCGATTGAGCTTTTTGTTATGCCAATACTGCGCAAGGATAGTGATCGATTCGTCGACTCCGACATCTACGGGTGCAAATTCAGACTCTGGTAATTGCTTCTTAG
Organism: Psychrobacter immobilis; assembly: GCF_904846175.1. Classification (GTDB taxonomy): domain Bacteria; phylum Pseudomonadota; class Gammaproteobacteria; order Pseudomonadales; family Moraxellaceae; genus Psychrobacter; species Psychrobacter immobilis_E. Next base: position 268,792 of record NZ_CAJGZM010000003.1, read on the forward strand.
GTATCCGCAGGCTAAACCACTGTGTGGTCAGCGCATGACGATCTTTAAGCCCTGAGTAACCAACATCGCGTAGTGGAATCTCCGCCCATTCGGATAGCAGCTTGGCAAGGTAGGCGGTATTCATGCCCAGCTTTTCAATATGCAACCATAAATGTTCACCTTCGCCCGTAAAGTCGAGCGGCAATATCTCATTAACCACAAAGTCTGTGGCATGGGCTTTATAAGTCGCTTGTGCTAAAGGCGGCTGCAGCGGTTGTGGTAAGTTGGCCGTATTAGTAGCGGCGCTGATATCGAAGATCGAAATATCAAATGTCTTATCATCAAGCGTTTCGTTATTAAGTGAGTCGTTATTTAAATCGTCTTGAGAGGTCATAAAGGCATCTTTTTTTGATTATAGGTATTAAAGTAAATTGGTTGAGATATATGTTAAAGGTTTAAAAGGCATTAAAGATTTAAAAGTCAGAATTACGTTTTGCAACGCAGGCAGCATACAAATAAACAGCGCCTATCAAATGGGCTTGCTACTATCAAGGTATCTGATTTTTTAAATTGCGTATTTCTATCGGTATTGATTGATTCAATCAGCTTACATCAATACGTTTTCAGCAGGAATTTTTTAGCATGAACCAATAACGATCAATATTAAATGTTAAGGATAACTTATGAGCAATGCAACGATTCATACTGTCACCATTAGTAAAGCCGAAATTCCAAATGGTGGCATGAAATCCTATAAACAGGATGACGATAGTATCATTTTAATCACGCGTGATGAGGACGAATTTAGCGCCTTTGATGGTAAATGTCCGCATGCTGGCGCAGATCTGGGAGCAGGGTTACGCTGTGGTAATCGCGTCATTTGCCCGTGGCATCATGGCAGCTTTGATAGTCGCGATGGCACGCTATTAGAGCCAGTCGCTATGCGCGGGCTGACCCAATACGAACTGACCGACGAAGGCGATAGCTTAACCATCAAAACCACGGCAAAGATAGATAAGCGTGTGGCCAATGACAAAATGACGGACACCCATACCATTATCATAGGCGGTGGTGGCGCAGGCTTTATGACGGCCAATCAGCTGCGGCATACCGGTTATGGCGGCAAGATTACCTTAATTAGCCAAGACGATAAAGCCCCTTATAATCGTCCTTTATTATCCAAAATGTTTTTGGCAGGTAAAATGGATGAGAAATATCTAATGCTGGGCGGCGCTGATTGGGCACGTAACAATAATATCGATTTGCGCTTACAGCAAATCGTCAGTGAAGTATTACCGAACGCGCATACCATTGTCATCAAAGACGCAGACGGTAAACGCGAAGAGCAAACCGCGGACTTCTTAGTAGTGGCCACAGGCGCTGAGCCAAAAATACCGCCTTTTAAAGGGGCTGAGCTCGATGGCGTTTATACGCTACGTAGTATGGATGATGCTAAGGCTATCAAAAATGCCAGTGATAATAAGCATGTGGTTATTGTCGGCACCGGTTTTATCGGTATGGAAGTGGCGTCGGCACTAATGGAGGCAGGGAAGGCGGCCTCTATCACTGTCGTTGGGCGTAGTCGCCGTGTGATGGCTAATATCGTTTCTGAAAGCGTCAGTAATGCTTTAATCAAATTACACGAAGAAAAGGGCGTTAATTTTGTATTCGGTGCCGGCGTTGACGAAATCAATGCTGATGAAGACGGTACTGATAATGAAAACAGTAAAGTCAGCGGCGTCACCCTATCAGATGGCAGAACGCTTGCCGCCGATGTGGTCATTTTAGGAACCGGTGTTGCACCACGTACTGAGCTGTTAAATGAAGTAAACGCGCCAGATGGTGTGCAAGTTGATGAGACCTTACAACTGCGTGATGGCGTCTATGCGCTGGGTGATATCGCCAAAGCCACCAATCAGATGGGACGCATGCGTATCGAGCATTGGCGGGTGGCGTTGCAACATGGTCTAGTTACGGCGGCAGCTATCTTGAATGAGGATAATGTCAATTCGTTAGCAGAGCGTATTCCTTTCTTTTGGACAGCACAGTATGGCAAAAGCCTGCGCTATAGCGGCCATGCTGCCACACCTGATAAGGGTATTTTATTTGGTTCGCCTGATAAGCTTGATTATATCGAATATTATTTTGATGATGATGGGGAGAATACGCGAGCCAGTGCCGCAAGCTCGCTCGGACGTGACAAAGAGCTGATTGCTTTCTCTGAATTATTGCGCCTTGGTCATGAGCCAACGCGCGCTCAAATCAATGCAGGATTTGATATTATCGAGCAAGCCCACGCGTTATCCCGCTAGTACTCAAAACTGATACGTATTATTATAAAGGCTGGCTTGGTTATCCGAGCCAGCCTTTTATACGATAGATTTTTATAAGATATGAACGGAAAAGGAAAACCGATGTTATGAGTAAAGAGAACATAAATAAAGAAGTCTTAAATAGAACAACCGTATTTTTACGCCAAGCTGAAGCAAATGATATTGATGCGCTTGAGCAATTGCTGAATCGCTGTTATCGGCAAGCAGAAGGCTGGACCAATGAGGCAGATTTAATCGGCGGTATTCGTACTACTAAAGATGAGCTGTTAGCCGTCATCGCTGACCCAAAACATTACGTTTTCATTTATCCAAAAACCACAACAGGCGAGCGTGATGGCGAAGAAACAGGCGAGTTATTAGGTTGTATCGCGGTCGATATAAAAGATGATACTGATACAAATCAGCACGCTGGCAATAAGAAAGCCTATATCGGCATGTTTGCCGTCCTGCCAGAGTTGCAAGGGCATGGCGTTGGTCATCAGATATTGCAGGCAGCTGAGACGTTTGCGCAGCGGCATTTGCAATCAAATACATCAAAGTCTGCTCAAAGTCCCGCGCGTTTGACCATGTCTATTTTAAGTCATCGTCCTGAGCTTTTGGCATATTATCAGCGCCGCGGTTATCAGTTAAATGGCAACAGTATGCCGTTTCCTATCGACGGCAATAATGGTGAACCTAAACGCCAAGATTTAGAGTTATTAGAATTAGAAAAACTCGTAAGTGAGTCATAAACTAATAAGGCTTATCAACTTCAATTAAACTAACCTCAATTCAGCTGACATTAAAGCAACTAACCCCAAAAACTGCCAAAGGTCATAAATAATCCGACGCTCAATAGGAGAAATGCCACGATAATTAAGCGCTTAAACCAATTAAAAGCAGGCAGGCGCGTGGCATTATCATCAGACATCAAATAAGCAAACAAGCCAATTAGGCTTGCGACCAAGGTCATGATGCCCAGACCAATCGGTAATATAGAAAAATACATCTGCCACACAAGCATCTCGCAACGGTGATTATTAAACGCATGATAGCAGTAACGTGATTGTACTGTCTGAATTATCCGCCTCTTCAGTTTTAAAGATGCTAGTAACATAACAGGAGGACAAGGTGGGAGATTTTAAAAGATGGGCGTTAACCGTAGTATTGATACTATTTTTTGCCACGTGTTCTAACGAGCCTTCTGAAAGCACAGTTAAGGGGTTGATTGCAGTGCAATATGAGCAAGGTATCGAAATAATGGAGGCTGCCAAGGCGAACGCGGGCAATGATAAAATGGCACAAGATATAAGCAGTTTGATGGAGCGCATGACGCCAAAACTTGAGCGCATTGAGAATATCAACTGTGACCGCGTTGAGGGCGACAATACCTATATGTGTAGCGCTGATATCACCCAAACGATTGCAGGGAATAGTCGCACCCATAAGACCAATTTTAAATTTTATCAAGTTAAAGGAGAATGGGTACTAGGTGATTAAAACTGAGCTATGCTTGTATAAACTACTTATAAAAAAAACATCGACATTTTCAAGCTAACGAATTTGAACTCTCTCCTAACGATTTAATGATTTAATGATTGATATTAAAGCTGGTATAAATTGGTATTTTTTATTTTCTTAAGCTGCTAAGGATTTATATGGATATTTATTCTTTCTCTAAAAAGATAAGCAAGAAGGCATTCGCATTTTTGGGTTTGTTTGTTTTGCCTTTTTTAGCCTATGCAGCTTCAGCTCAAACCTATCAGATACAAGACTTCTCTGACGATTACTACGCCATTATTAAATCAACAAATGATGCAGATAGTGAAACCAATAGTATTGTGGAAATAAGAGACGCCAAGACTAAGAAAATCTTGATTAGTCAGCCTGCTGATATCGATATTGACTATGAGCTTGATAACAGTGAAGCGCATCAGCTAGGCGACAAAATCAGCGCCAATATTGTCAGCCTTCCTTATGGAGAGAGTAGTGTGCTGATTTATGACGACTTCAATTTTGACAATAAATTCGACTTAGCGATTAAAGATGGGCGTAATGGCTGTTATGGCGGCTCTTCTTATCAGGTTTATCTCAAGCAAGGGAGGACTTTCGTGCACAGCGAAGGCTTTACTGAACTGGCGCAAGGTAATTGCGGATTTTTTGATATTGACGAAGAAAAACAGACTTTGCATACCATGACTAAGAGTGGCGCGGCATGGCATCAATATTCAGATTATAAAGTCATCAATAATAAACCAGTAGCGGTGCGTATCGTAGAGGAAGAATATAACTACAAAGGCTTACTCTCTATCCTTGAGAAAACGAGAGTCAATGGCAAGATGGTCGAAAACCAATACCAGAAGCTAGCTATGTATGAAGAAGGCGATGATTCATCGCGCTACGTTTATGGATTCGATTTAGATAATGGCAAAAAAATGATACTCGATAGCTATGATGAGGATCATCTGTATTATGCCTTTATTGATAAAGACGGTAAAATTGAGTTGTATTATGATGGACAGTTCATATATGACGCTAAGCAAAAAACCTTGAGCTTCACCAATAAGCCAGTGGTTTATGAAATAAATAATAAAGGTATTACGGTCAAAAATTCTAATCAGACCGTTCTCTTAAAAGCACAAAACGGTAGTATGCGTGGAAATTTAAACAATCTTGCGCGATTTAAGAATGTAAAAATTAGATAAAAAGCATTCAAAACAAGAAAGGCTACCTTGTTAAAGGTAGCCTTTTTACTAATATCATCTAGTCTATAAAAGCTAGCGCATCGTCACAAATTCTTCCGAGCCAGTTGGATGAATGGCAACCGTATTATCAAAATCAGCCTTAGTCGCGCCCATTTTTATCGCGACGGCAAAGCCTTGAATCATCTCATCGACGCCATAGCCAATGCCATGCAAGCCAATCACTTTTTCATCCTCACCTAAGCACACTAACTTCATCACGCATTTTTGACGGTGCTGGGTCACCGCGCTATACATAGAGGTAAAAGTCGATTTATAACATTTGATATTTTCTTTACCATATTGCTCAACTGCATCGATTTCAGACAAGCCAATCGTGCCGATAGCAGGGTGGGTAAAGATAACCGTCGGTATCAAATCATAACTTAGATGCTCATTGGTCTTATCGTTAAATAAGCGCTCAGATAGGCGACGACCTGCGGCGATAGCCACTGGCGTCAAATCAATGCTGTTTTCGATAATATCGCCGACCGCATAAATCCCTTTAATATTGGTATTTTGGAATTTATCGACTTTGATTTTACCGTTCTCAGTCGTCTCAACCCCTGTCACTTGCAAGTTGATATTGTCCGTCGAAGGCGCACGACCAATCGCCCAAATCAGGCAATCTACTGTATCGAGGCTACCATCTGCGGTACATAAAGTTAGACTACCATCATCATTTTTATTAATCTCAGTGAGCATGGTATTGGTATGCAACTGAATACCGTCTTGCTCCATCTCTATCAGCAAGGTTTCAACGATAGTGTGGTCAAATGAGCGCAGCGGCGAATGTTGACGCACATACTGATGGACTTCAGAGCCAAGGCTATTTAACACGCCAGCGATTTCGACAGCAATATATCCAGCGCCAACGATAGCCACCCGTTTTGGCAGCTCGTTTAAAGCAAAAAAGCCATCAGAATCGATGCCGTATTCTGCGCCTTTGATATCGGGGAGAATTGGATGTCCACCCGTCGCAATCAAAATATGGTCAGCGGTAATCAGTTCGCCATTGACCTCAACCGTATTGGTATCGACGAATGTGGCAAAGCCCTTTATCACTTCAACGCCGTTTTTCGCCAAATTATTGTCATAAGAGCGGTGAATGTTTTCGATATATTGTTGGCGGCTATTCACTAGTTTTTGAAAGTCAAAGCCTTTAACCTCGATATCAAAGCCATAATCTGGCGCATATTTATGAATCGCTTCAGCAACTTGCGCGCCATACCACATCACTTTCTTAGGTACGCAACCCAAGTTTACGCACGTGCCTCCCAATTTGTCGGCTTCGATAATGGCGCATTTTTTGCCATAGCTCGCTGCGCGGTTAATCGAGGCAATGCCGCCGCTACCGCCACCAATGGAAATATAATCATAATGTTTGGTCATAGTTAAGTCTCTTTATTCAGTACGTATTGATGCGTATTGGTACAATTTTGCAGTCTATTATTTTTTAATTCTGTTGTTTTAAACTCTATTGTAATGGGTATGATAATTAATCTTACAAGGTTTTGCTTATGAAGCTGTGCCAGCTAGCATCAGGTTATAAAAATATTTAGGCACAAACAGCCCGCGATTTAAACTTATCTAAATTCATCTACACCTACTTAAACCTACCTAGACTATGGCACGCCGTCTATAAAATAACAGTCCGGGAATCGATAAGCCCAGCACTAATCCTGAGGTCACAAATAAAGCTTCAAATAGATACACCATCATTTGGCTAAATAATTCGTCCGAAAAACCGAAATAGCCAATCTGCACCATACTGACCATCGCCTTATAAGCGGCGATACCTGGCATCATACAGATGACGCTTGGCGAAATTAACGCTTTGGGTGGTAGGGTGTACTTTTTAGAAAAATAAACCCCCAAAAAGCTGGCAAGCATCGCCCCAAAAAAGCTGGCAACCACCAGATGGACGTGCTGATAGACCAGCGCTGTTTTTAGCCCAAATCCAAACGCGGTCATCAATAAACATGGCAAAATATAGCGTTTGGGAACGCTGAACATCAGCGTCCAACCAAGGGTAATGATGCAGGACAGCACCACGGTTTCAATAAACCACATGTCAAAACCCCCAGTGCTGTATTCGAAGTAAAACCAGCGCCATCACAATGCCAACGCAAGCGGACAAAGTCAGCATATAGGTAAAAACGGCACGCCCAATCCCAATATTGACATAGCCTTTTAGGATATCTGAGAAAGAGTTGATCAATGGAAAGCTTGGTACTAGTAAGAGCACACTAGAGGCAACGGCAATATCAGCATTATTACCAATATCAAAATAGTAAGTCGTCGACCCAATTAAAGAAGCGATAAAAGCTGTCACGATGACCGCTATAAAGGGATTAAAATGGTGTTTGGACAAATAAATACGGGTAAACATCGCTACCATACCCGCGATAAAAGTCACGCCAGTAATCGACCAACTGCCACCATTTAGATACGCAAACGCAGCACAAGATGCACCAACAAATATGCCCACTAGCCATGTTGGATAAATGGTTTTATCTAACTCATCAAAGGCAAGGGTGGTGCGTTCCGTCAGCTCAGACTTCAGCTTATTGTTATCTGGCTTGTCGCTATTTATATCGGCTTCGGTTCTGTTGATAATTTGCTGAATTTGTACCAATAAATTGACATTAATGCTCTGATTGATTGTATCTCTGGTGGTGGTGATACAGCGCTCATCACAGATAGTGGTCAAGGTAATGGCATTAAAATTCAGCGAACATTCTACGCTGTTCATCCCCAACGCAAGCCCCAAGCGTTTCGATAAGTCCACCACCACGGCAGACTCAGCACCATACTGCATAAGGAGTAGTCCGCAGCGCACGCATAATCGAGTAATGTGCTGTTGCTGTACGTAGCTGATAGAGGTCATTGATTAGATACGCATGTTGGCTATTGTGATTTGTATGAAGGGCATAAGTATAAACACTGTGAGCGGTTATGGGCTATCGAGACAACAAGGTAACGATAGCATAACTTGACGTGCTTATTTGCTACTATTATAAAGCGTAAACCACTGTCGTAAGGAGAATAAAATGCATATCGCTATCTTAACCCTGACTTTTGCTTTACCCGGATGTAGCTCATTAAAAGAAAAGCGCCAACGCATGGGCGGCTTGCATGCACGCTTTGGCAGTACGCCAAGCATCGCGGTATGTGAGAGCGGTGAGCGTGATCGGCATGACGCCAGCGAGTGGACGTTTGTGATAGTCGGGCTGTCTAAACGTGAGGTTGAGTCGCAATGCAGTCAAATAGAAGAGAAGGTAGAGCGGACGGTAGATGCGCGGGTGATGAATGTTGAGAGGGAGTTTGTTTAGTTTAAATGGTTTTATATCTTAACTCTGAAAAATGTCTAACTTGTAGGTTGGGTGGAGCTTGCGACACCCAACATTTACTTTAAAAAAGAATATCCTCATCTGTCCCAATTGACAGGAAGCAAACCATCCTTCACAAATCGAGGAAATGAGGAATATTGCCAGTCTTCAATTTGCTCTACATATTCATATTTAAAAGGGTCTATGTGAGTATGATCGATATGAGCGTGATAATTTGTCTTATCATAAATGCAATGAATCCTATGGATAATTAATACTTCTCATAATACTTTCTTATTATTAAAAAAATTCAAAAATTTATAGTAATATCAGACATAGTCTAATTTTTATCATCATCTGAATCGTCATTGGTGAAATCAATATCTTTAGAAACAACATTTATTTTTTTTAAATATTCACTTTTCACTTTCGATTCATTAAGAGGTTTTATGATCTGCTCACCCTTATTTGGAATTTTCTCACCTTTATCAGGTGTTCGATTATTAAAGAAAGATGAAAGAGAACTATGGCTGTCCTCTGGGATTAACATACGAACATAGTATTTTATTAATTCATCAAGTACATTGTTATGAGACGAAGATAATTTATTATCCGTATCTAACAATCCTTTATTTTTCAATACTCTCTCATTTTCTCTTGATTGGGCTGCTTTAGATATTATGCTGTCCCATACTTCATCTGTTATTTTTGCAGTTTCTTCTACAATATCCATATTATCAGGAATATTTTGTATCATTTGTTCTTGTTCAGGGTGTAAAGTCAATGTATTAACAAAATCTAGCGCCTTATCTCCATCAGTAGTATTGGAGTCTAAACTATTAAAATAACTGTAAAAACTTGAAGTTAGTTCTTCACATCCGCTAATTGCACCGTTTAGCACAGACATTTTCCGCTTTAACTCTGGATGATGTTCAAATTTGGGATATCGAACATGGTGGTCAATCTCTCCCCATGCTTCATCTAATATAGTGCGAGTCTGTAGTTCAAAGTTATAACTATGAGGTGTAATTCCTTTGATAATGTAATGAGTAGACCTATATCGAGAATCTCTTTCTACTCGTTTGTACTTATAATCGCTCAAATTATCATTTGGATAGAAGCTTAAATCATCGTCAGGAGCATGATATATGGTTATATTTTCATCTCCACATACACTAAAATTCTCTAAAATAAATTTATTTACTTGTCCCCAATTTTCTTTGAACAAATAAATAGCTCTAATTCCGACTAAATCATCAATTATATTTTTATAGTTAGTTACATTGATTTCTAGATAAGGAGATTTCTGATGCTCATTAATAGCTTTTTTTCTCTTTCTAACTATTTTAGTTAGTAAGTGAATAGGATCTTTGACTCTCCATTTTACCGAATTAATTTCTTCGCCTAGATGCAGTATATTCCCGAAATATTGAGCCTGTTGCTTTAGAATTTCTTGATTCAATATATAGTCTCTGTAAATTTGTATAATTGTATTTTTACTAATATTTGCCTCTTTTAAGCTCTCAGCTTGAAGACCTTCAAATTCAAATATATTATTCTCATCTGTATTTCTCATAAATACTTATATCCATAAAATTAGCCGTGTAAGATGGGTTAGTTTGCCACATTAATGGTAGGTTACGCTATCGCTATCAGATCCTACCAAGTATAAAAAAACGTGATTATCTACAACAACCAAATTTTAGACAACAAAGAAGGCCACCCTATAAAGAGTAGCCTTTTCATCAATTATTACCTAACTTCTATTAACTGACTTCTATTAACTGACTTCTTTCATCGCTTATTTAAGCATCGGCTTCAAGAACTCACCCGTATATGAGCCTTTTACTTCCGCCACTTCCTCTGGCGTACCTTCAGCGATAATCAGTCCGCCACCTTTGCCGCCTTCAGGACCTAAATCGATCACCCAATCCGCAGTTTTGATAACATCAAGATTGTGCTCGATGACCACGATAGTGTTACCTTTATCGCGTAGGGTATGCAAGATATGCAGTAGCTTATCGATATCATGGAAGTGCAACCCAGTGGTTGGCTCATCCAAGATATAGAGCGTCTGTCCGGTATCACGTTTGGCAAGTTCGCGCGCCAATTTAACACGCTGCGCTTCACCACCTGATAACGTTGGCGCAGACTGACCCAAGCGAATATAACTAAGACCGACATCCATCAACGCTTGCAGACGACGATAAATCGCTGGAATGGCTGAGAAGAATTCAGTCGCATCTTCAACGGTCATATCGAGCACGTCAGCGATGTTTTTACCTTTATAGTGAATCTCTAACGTCTCGCGGTTATAGCGCTTGCCTTCACAGGTATCACACGGCACATACATATCCGGTAAGAAATGCATCTCAACTTTGATGAGACCATCACCTTGACACATCTCACAGCGTCCGCCCTTTACGTTAAAGCTAAAGCGACCGGCTTTATAACCACGAGCACGTGCTTCTTGCGTTTGTGCAAACATTTCACGTACTGGGGTAAACACGCCAGTATACGTCGCTGGGTTTGAGCGCGGCGTACGACCAATTGGGCTTTGATCGATATCGACCATTTTATCTAAATGCTCAAGACCACTGATACTGTCATGCTTGTCCGCGATAAGTGTTGAGGCGTTATTTAACTGCGTTGCGGCTAAAGGCATTAAGGTACGGTTAATTAGAGTCGATTTACCAGAACCTGAAACACCAGTGATACAAGTCATGATACCGATTGGCAAGGTCAAATCAACGTCATGCAAGTTGTTACCTGATGCGCCTTTTAGCTCAATAGTCATCGGTATTTGTTTGGGATTGGCTTTACCTTTGACTTCCATATCGATGGTTTTGGCTTTATGACGAATGCTTGGAATCTCGATTCTTTTCTTCCCAGACATATATTGTCCAGTCAGTGATTCTTTATTCGCCATGATGTCATCGACTGTGCCTTGAGCGATGATATGACCGCCATGTACGCCTGCGCCGACACCGATATCGATAACGTGATCCGCTTGGCGAATGGCATCTTCATCATGCTCGACGACCAGTACGGTATTGCCCAAATCACGTAAGCGCGTTAGGGTTTTGAGTAAGCGATCATTGTCACGCTGATGCAGACCAATTGACGGCTCATCAAGCACATACATGACGCCCATCAAGCCTGCACCAATTTGGCTAGCAAGACGAATACGCTGTGCTTCACCGCCGGATAACGTTTCAGCAGAGCGGGCAAGCGATAGATAATCAAGTCCGACACTAACGAGGAAGTTTAAACGCTCATTAATCTCTTTAAAGATTTTTTCCGCGACTTCACCTTTATGACCACCAATCTTCAGCGTTTTATAATAGTCAGCAGCGTCACCGATAGACAGCTTAACGATTTGAGCGATGGTTTGATCGTCAACGCGGACATTACGTGAAATCTCATTCAAACGTGCACCATCACAGACGTTACAAGTGGTATCCGCCAAATATTTAGCCAGCTCATCACGAACCAGGTTACTTTGGGTTTTGGCATAACGGCGCTCTAAATAAGGCAGCACGCCTTCAAATGGCACAGTCTTATTGGTTTTACGCCCGCGCTCATCAGTAAAGTTAAAAGTCAGCTTCTCTTTACCAGAGCCTTGCATGATAAGGTCTTGCTGTTCTTTTGGCAAATCTTGCCACGGTGCATCCATATCAATTTTAAAATGATTACAAACGGTAGAGAGCAGACCAAAGTAATAAGCATGACGCTTATCCCAACCATTAATCGCCCCTTGATTGAGCGATTTTTCATGATGGGTAATCAGCTTTTCGGCAGAAAAATACTGACGTTTGCCAAGACCATCGCAACTTGGGCAAGCACCATATGGATTGTTAAAACTGAACATCCGTGGTTCAAGCTCAGAGACCGCACGATCACAGACTGGGCAAGAATGCTTAGCTGACATCACTTGGTTTTCATCACCGCCTTCTTTTGGATTACCATCCATAAAGTGTAGCGTGACCAGTCCTTGACCTAAACGCAGCGCCGTCTCCAAACTTTCAGCAACACGGTTGCCTAAGTCATCACGGACTTTAAAGCGGTCAACGACGACTTCAATAGTATGCTTTTTCTTTTTATCGAGTGTCGGTAGCTCATCGGTATCGTAAACATCACCGTCAACGCGTACGCGCACAAAGCCTTGACCAATTAGCTGCTCAAGTAAGACCGTATGCTCGCCCTTACGCTCACGCATCACCGGTGCAAGTATCATGATTTTAGTGTCATCGGGCAGCGCCATCACTTGATCGACCATTTCAGTCACCGACTGTGCAACCATCGGCTCACCATGCTCTGGGCAATAAGGCGTACCAATACGCGCATAAAGTAGACGCAAATAGTCATAAATCTCGGTAATCGTACCGACCGTTGAGCGTGGGTTATGGTTGGTTGATTTTTGCTCGATAGCAATCGCCGGTGACAAGCCTTCGATACTATCGACATCAGGCTTCTCCATTTGCGAGAGGAACTGACGTGCATAAGCCGACAAGCTTTCAACATAACGACGTTGGCCTTCAGCATAAAGCGTATCGAATGCCAATGACGATTTACCAGAGCCTGATAAACCCGTAATCACCACAAATTTATCTCGTGGAATGTCTAAATCGATATTTTTTAGATTATGAGTGCGTGCGCCGCGAACCTTAATATACTCGTGTGCCATCGTTGATAGATTTCCTATTTGATAAAAGGGTATATAAAAATGTTTAAAATTAAAGGGCTAAATAAAGTTGAGTTAAATGCTTAATTAAAAGTAATGATGAATCAAAAGTGTGGCTATTTTTAAAAATACTATTTGAATTAATATGGCTTTATAAAAATGTGCAGTTTTCACAAAGCGATAGTAATGATTGTCTTTTTTATATTATGCCTTTAGTACTTGAAATGGATGAAGGTAATCTAAATAAAGGGTAACTAATATGAGTGGTTTGTTATAGATTTGAGCGAACAATATCATTTGCGACGTCTTACTTTATTGTCATCCTGAGCACATTATTCAAGGTGTGCTGCTGCCTTATACGCACTTGGTAACAAAATTATCTCGTAAAATGAAGCGCTTAAGTCAGTGTCAGCCGTGATGCTGAAGCAGCAAGGCAAAAGTATCGGCAAGCAAACAGCGAATGTCTTATACTAGGGGGCTTAATTTTTAGTCGATACCTGGCATAGAGCGTTGTAGATAAAGAGCAGAGGCGTAGTGATAAATTAGCGATAAACCAGCCATGATGAATCAGTGAGGCAAGTATGAATAGCGTAGAAAAAAGGGCAATCCTCGGGGTTGGTGGTATATTTGCCTTGCGGATGATCGGCTTGTTTATGATTGTGCCAGTATTTTCTGTCTATGGTGATAATTATGCGCATGCGACACCGTTTCTAATTGGTTTGGCGGTCGGTATTTATGGACTAGGGCAAGCCATTTTTCAAATCCCAATGAGTTTGGCGGCGGATAAGTTTCCACGTAAACCTATTATATTTTTAGGTCTGATATTATTTGCCCTCGGCGGTATAGTCGCTGCCAATGCGACTGATATTTATGAGGTCATTATCGGGCGCGCACTGGCAGGTAGTGGCGCGGTCTCGGCGGTATTAATGGCGCTGTTAGCAGACGTTACGCGCGAAGAGATGCGCACCAAAGCGATGGCGACGATGGGCTTGACCATTGCGACCTCTATTATGCTTGCGTTTGCCTTTGGGCCGTTATTAGTCGGCTCACTTGGTATTTCTGGACTTTTTTGGTTGACCGCAGGCTTTGCTGTTTTGGCAATGTTGTTATTATTGTTTGTGCCAACGCCGCTACGGGTACTCAAGCACAATTTGGATAATAAATCGATTGGTCAGCAGTTGGCAGAGGTCTTAAAAATTGGTGATTTAAATCGTTTGCACATTGGTATTTTTGCTCTGCATTTGACCATGACGGCTATTTTTGTCATTTTGCCGCATCAGCTTAATGAGGTAATGGGATTGTCGGTACGTCAGCAAGGTCTGGTGTATCTGCCGTTATTGTTTATAGGCTTTGCAGTTGCTTTGCCCTTTATTATCATCGCTGAAAAGAAACGTAAAATGCGCCAAGTATTCTTGGGCGCGATTGCATTGATGACTGCCGCTTTAGCGTTATTGGCGCTTGGTAGTCAGCTCGGTGTGGGGATTATTTTAGGGCTGCTGCTGTATTTTATGGGCTTTAACTTACTTGAAGCGACGATTCCATCGTGGATATCGAAGCGTGCGCCAGTTGCCAATAAAGCGACGGCAATGGGACTGAATTCATCGAGTCAGTTCTTTGGTGCCTTTGTCGGTGGGGCGATGGGTGGCTTATTATTGACCCAGCCAAATCTGCTGGCGTGGGGTATATTGGCCGTTATTATGGGCGCGGCATTGCTGCTGATTATTCCGATTGCCGATCCACCATATTTATCAAGTACCACCGTTACGATTCCTAAAGATATCAATATACAGGATTGGTCACGGCAAATGCTGGCGGTAGATGGCGTTGATGAGTTGGTCGTCATGGCAAAAGAGCAGGTCGCTTATTTAAAATTGGATAAGACACAGCTTACAGATTTGTCACGACAAGAGCTGTCGCATCTGGCACAAAGCCCCCTAGATATTTAAACAAAAATTGGTTAAAGTAAATTCATATTACTGATATTATTAATCAGTTTCATTTAATAGTTATTAAAATATTCATAAAACGATTTGTCAATAAAAGGACGATACTATGCGCGGAGTTAATAAAGTTATCATCATCGGTAACCTTGGAGCAGACCCCGAGGCACGCCAATTCAGTAATGGCGGTAGCGTGACCAACATTTCGGTTGCGACTTCAGAGCAGTGGACTGATAAGCAAAGCGGTGAAAAAAGAGAAGCAACGGAATGGCATCGCATTTCATTGTTTAATCGTCTAGGCGAAATCGCGGCGCAATATTTGCGTAAAGGCAGCAAGGTCTATATTGAAGGCAGTTTGCGTACGCGTAAATATCAAGATCCCAATGGTCAGGACCGTTATATCACCGAGATTCGTGCGGAGCAAATGCAAATGCTCGATGGCGCGACCGGCGGTAGTGGAGATGCTGGTGGTTTTGGTGGTCAAAGCTCAAATCAAGGTCAAGGTGGTTATGGCAATCAGGGTAGTGGCGGCTATAGCAATCAAGGCGGTCAAAACCAAGGTGGTCAGGGTAATTATGGTCAACCAGCGAGTAATCAGCAAAGTGGCTATAACCAAGGCGGCGCTCCAGCTTCGCAAGGTATGTCACAAGGCAACAATCAAAACAGCAGCCAAAACAGCTTTAATAATCAAAATCCGTCATCGCAAAATCAATTTAATAAACCAGCTCAAGCACCAGCACAGTCTAAACCGACAGCGATGCCAGATGGTCCTGTAGATGATGATATTCCTTTTTGAGGAATACATAAATGAATAATGCAGATTAAATTTAAGGGAGCCTATATTTATAGGCTCTTTTTTATGCTGCTGATTTTTGACTTATTTAAATAGTGATAAAGAGAAATACTTAAGATTTATAAAGTAATAATATTTGAATAATAGAGTTTTATTATAAATACTCATATAAAGTTAACTATCTTTTAAAACCGCTATAATTTAATAACATTTATGATTGTTATCTTATTATCAATGAATACCAATCAATACTTGTGATGGATTATATTTTTGTTTATATTACTGTTACTTACGATTTTTATTATTCATAAGTCATTAGTCGTCAGGCTATGTGATTTATAACCTTGATATAAAAGTGGAGATTATGATGAGCAAAAACAATTTCATTGATTTAAATGATCTAAACGTTGATGAGCTACGCGCTATTACCGAAAATGCCCAACAACTTATTGCGCAAAAACAACACCAGCGTTTATACGACGCTTATATGCAGTTTGAAAAAATCGCTGAAGAAAGCGATGCTAGCATTGAAGAGATTTTACAAGCGGGTGAGAAACTTGAGAAAAAACGTAGCATTAAATATCGCAATACGGATAATAATGAAGAAACGTGGACCGGTCGCGGACGTAAACCAACATGGTTGGTAGAGGCACTAGCAGCAGGTCGTAAATTGGAAGATTTTGCTATTTAGTCATTAAAAATATCTTGTTAAGCTCTCATGCTATTTAGCTTTAACGCGTCATTAATCATGATGGTTTAATAGATAAATCGATAGATAAAAGCCAGTCTCTTTATCGCCAGTATTTTGGTGCAAAGATACTGGCTTTTTTTCTGTCATCTGTATGCCATTGTTTGCTATGATAATGACGTTTTTGTCTTATATAAGAGTTAGCTAACCGTGCCTCAAGTATCCACGTCGTCTCACAAGCGTCCCCGCAAGCTCTGGTGGCTATTTGGCTTTGTATTATTTGCGCTATTTGCCGTTTTGCAAATGCCAGCAGCATGGCTACTTGAAAAATATGCTCCAGATACGCCTTATGTGCAACATGTGTCGGGCAACTTATGGCAAGGCTCGGCGATTTGGCAATTGCCCGTCTCAGCAACGCCGCTTACTGGCGCCGCTGAGTGGTCATGGCAGCCATGGCATTTATTATTGGGCAAATTAGGTGCAGAGGTTGATATCAGCTCAGAGCAGACCCGATTGAATGGTCAGGTTAAAGTAGGCACCAGCTCATGGCAAGTTCAAAATATGAGCGGTAAAATTGCTTCTGAAACTTTGGCCAGTGTGGTCGATTGGCAATTGCCTAATGCGCCTATTCAAGTTAATAACGTCTCATTAAAACGTCAGTCTGCTGCAAATTTCGCAGCAAGTACTTCAGGCGAAAACTCAGGTAAAAATGCGGCGGGCTTTAGTGAGGCGAGTGGCCAGCTGACTTGGGTTGGCGGTGAAGTCGGCTATCCTAGCGGCGGTAAGGTTTTTTATATCACCATGCCAGCGCTGCGTGCCGAGCTCAGCGCCGAGCAAAAGAACAATAAAAACCTGCTGCATATTAATCTTGTAAACAATCAAGATAAGCGCTTGGGCGACTTATATATTGATGGCGATAATATGCTAGATGTGAGCTTAACCCAGCGCCTACTAGAAAACATGCCCGAATATAAAGGACAAGCACCGCAAGATACACCCGTGGTCAGTGTGCGGCAGCCGCTGCTCGATGGTTTGGGGGCACGCTAGATGATGAATGTTGCCGATATCTCCAGCCGTTTAAAACCTATTATTAACACCCTAAATCGCTTTTCAGCGTGGTTATTGTTATTAGCGATTGTTTGGTTATGCTGGACAGCGGCGCGCTTACTGTGGCTGCTGCTGGCCGCTCCATTAGCGCCTGCATTACCGCTTGCTCCTTTACAAAGTACGGCGAACTCAAATACAGATTATAGTAGCTTATTTGCTATCTTTACTGACCCTGATCCTATCGCTGCTCCAGTCCAACCGCCGCCTAATATCGTGTTAAAAGGTGTGCTTATGGCCATACCAGAAAGTCTGTCTTCGGCAATGTTGGACGTCAATGGCGAAGTAAAAAATTACCGTATCGGTGACACCTTAAAAGATAGTGATTATACGTTGGTCGCCGTCGATTGGAATGAAGTCATTATTGCTGATGCCTATGATAAAGAAATCGTCATCAAAATGCCGGAAGCTATGCCACTTGATCAAAGTGCTATGCTGGCAGGTACGGTGAGTAATCAGCGCTTGCCAGATAATACTATGTCGCCAAACTTACCTAATACAGCGCCGCCGAACCAAGTTAATCCTGAGAGCGAGCCAAATGGCGAAGCAAGCAGCGCGGGTGAGCCGAAGTCGCCGATTGATGAAGCCGTCACTGAATTACAATCCAATCCCGCCAGTTATTTAAGTCGTATGGGTGTGATGGCGTCAGGTGAAAGTTATCAGGTCACAGCCGCCATGCCTGCTAAACTGCGTAATCGCTTAGGGCTAGAGCCGGGCGATAAGGTGTTGACTGTTAATGGTCAAAGCGTCGGCAGTAATCCTGGACAAGATGCCAACGTCTTGCAGCAAGCAAAACAATCTGGCGAAGCACAAATAGAAGTACAACGCGGCGATCAAGTCATTACTATTCGTCAGCAATTTTAAGCAAAAATTAGAAATCTTAGCTACTGGTTTTTTAAATAAAGCTTTGCGTGTTCTTATAGTTGGCAAACTGGCAAAAAATCATGAATGAGTTATTGAATTTAGTTCATATTACGTTCAGCAAACATTTTGTTTAGTACAAACGAAACTTAGCAAACACGAAACTTAGTACTCTTGAAACTTATTAATCATGCAACTTAGTATATTCGCGACATCACTGTAGGTAATTATCAATATGGTCAGTCTTCAAAATTTTTCGGTCACGCCTTTACACCATATTTTGCAGCGTTTGATGCGTCTGTGCCGTCCTCTATGCCTAGCTATTCCACTATGGGCGGCAAGTACGGGGCTAGTGAGTGCAGAAAGCTGGAAGGTCAATTTACAAGATGCCGATATTAAAGCTTTTATTAATGAAGTGGCGACCATTACCGATCAAAACTTTGTCCTTGATCCGCGCATTAACGGTAACGTCACCGTCATTTCTAACAAAGCATTGTCGCGTGATGAGATTTATCAGCTATTTTTAAGTGTGATGCAAGTCAACGGTATCGCTGCTATCGATTCTGGTACGACGATTAAGCTGGTACCTGATAATGTTGCCAAACAATCGGGTGTTGCAGTAGATTTACGGGGTGATAGTGTCGGTGAGACGCTAGCGACGCGAGTGATTTATTTGACCAATACCCAAGCCGCAGAAGTCCTCGGTGTCATTCGACCACTGATGCCGCAGTCCGCTCACGCAGCAGCAGTGCCGGGCGTTAATGCGCTAGTATTGTCTGATCGCGCCGATAGTCTTAATCAGCTTACGTCGCTTATCCGTGATTTAGACAGCAACGTCAATGACAGTTTGCAAGTGATACCGCTGCGTCATGTCGATGCTGAACGTATGATGGAGCTGATTAGTGCATTGGTGGCAAGTGCGGGTAGCGCGCAAGCCCAAGGTGGCAACAATCAGCTAAAAGTCATTGCTGATACTTCTAGCGATAGATTATTGGTAAAAGGCAGTCCTGAGATGATTGCCAAAGTCAAAGAGATGGTCAATCAGCTTGATACCACGCCAACCAGACGTTTGAGTGGTCTACGTGTTTTTCGCTTAAAATATGCCAGTGCCGGTCACATTGCAGAGATGCTGCGCGGCTTACTTGCCAGTCAATCTATTAATAGCTCTGGTGCGACATCAACCTTGGAGTCTGCTTCTTTAAATGATGCGGCTAGTACAGGCTCCTCACTCAATAGTGGCGGCGCTAGTGCGATTGCCAATAGTGCTACTAACAACACTACTGGCAATACTGGTGCAGCTTTATCCGCTAGCAGTTCGGGTGGTGCAGGCACCGGTATCGGTGGTCGACCTTTTAGTATTATCGCTGATGAAACCCAAAATGCCGTTATCGTTAATGCCGCGCCTGAGCTGATGTTTGAGATTGAAGATGCCGTCAATCAGCTCGATAGCCGTCGCGCACAAGTCTTGATTCAAGCGGCGATTGTTGAGGTATCAGGCGATGATGCTACTCAGCTTGGCGTACAGTGGGCGCTGGGTAATGCCAATAGTGGCTATGGCGTGGTGAATTTTAATAACGTTGGTGCGAGTGCCGTTTCACTTGCAGCAGCCGCCTTGTCAGGTGGTGCAGGTATCAGTGCCGCAGCAGGTTCGATTGCAGGGGCTTTAATTGGAATCGGTGATAGTAAGAAAGACAGCAAAGGCAATACTCAGTTTTATGGCGCTATCTTACAAGCACTTGATTCATCGACCAGTGCCAATTTGCTGTCGATGCCTTCGATTCTAACCTTGGATAATGAAAAGGCCAGTATTTTAGTTGGTCAAAACGTGCCTTTTGTCACCGGTTCTTATACCACAGGCAGTGATTCTTCGACCAACCCTTTCCAGACCATCGACCGTCAAGACATTGGTATTAATTTAAATGTCATTCCTCATATTGGTGAAAATGGCACTGTACGTTTAGAGGTTTCGCAAGAAGTCTCGTCGGTGGTACCGGGCAGCGCGGGCAATGCTAGCGGTCTTATTACCAATAAAAGCCTGATTAATACCACGATTTTAGCCGATGATCAGCAGACCATTGCATTAGGTGGTTTGATGCGCGATAACACCACTACACGCCAACAAAAAGTCCCCGGTTTGGGTAATGTTCCCTTGTTTGGTCGCCTGTTTCGCTCTGACAATGACACGACCCAAAAGAGTAACTTAATCATATTTTTACAACCAACTATCTTACGTGACGGTGGGGCTGTCGCTAGTGTAACTGAGCGCAAATACAATCAGATGCGTGTCCTGCAACTGGTTATCGACAAAAACGGTACGATTAAACAGTTGCCGCTTAGTGGTACAGAAGGTTGGAATGGTGATGTCAGTGCCGACTATGAGCTGATGCCGCTTAATCCTTTGGTGCCTAAACGTGACCAAACGCCAAAAACGTCTTCTCAAGGCTTTACCAAAGTAGATAGCCCAAGCAGCAGCGGTATCACGACTTATCCATTAAAGCGCTAAAAGCAAATGGCGTATGATTTACAAGTGACCTTCCTAAACTGTCACTCTTAAAATAATATTAAACCGAAATCATATTTAAATGTACGGCATGATATAGTTGCCGTACATTAGCTTGTGTATTCATAACACAGATAAACACAGTGAATCTTCAAGCGGCGTATAATCAAAGTGAATTTAGTAACATATTGCTTTTATAAACAATTTTCTATAGCTATGCTTAAGTTACTATAGTTTTGAATAGCATGATTTTTATAATAATAAGTGATTTTTAAGATAACAAGTAAAAACTAGCCAAAAAATATAGGCAAAAATAATGAGTAATTCTAACAATAACAATAATAATAATAAAAATAAATGGTTGACCTTAGGTGTGGTTGGTATAGCTCTGTTACTTATTCCGCGCCGCAGTAGCCTAAAGGCAGATAGAAAATTAGCAGATAACGCTAAAAAGAAAGTTAATAATAAGACGCCTAAAGAAGATGATTAAAGAATAGCAATCAGCACTAAAATAGTGGCTTTTATAGCTGCTCTTTGTATTGCTGATAAAAATATATTTCTATTGAAAAAACGTTATAAAAATAATTAAATTGGGAGTCTATTGATGACTGCGATTGATGCCTCATTTAACGCTAATGAGAAACTACCCACCATTTACCCTTTAGTCGACACCCATACGCATTTTGATGCACCAGTTTTTGACGTTGATAGAAATCAGCAACTACAAAAGGCTTATCAGCAAGGCGTACGCCATCTGGTGTTGGTGGGGTATTTACACCGGCATTTTGACCGTTTATACGAAACTAAAGAATTTATTAATAAACAGCCGCACTCTATGATAGAGAAGGCGACTGAGCAAAAAGAAACACCTGTTAATGCGCATATTGCCTTAGGTTTACATCCTTTTTATATAGAGCAGCATACTGAGGCGCATCTAAAAAGTATGGCGCAGATGCTGGATAAAGAGCGTCCTTTGGCCATTGGTGAAATCGGCTTTGATACTTTTACTGAGGAAATGAAACAGCCTGAGATGTTTGCAAAGCAAGAGTATTTTTTTAAGGCACAACTGGACATGGCGGTTAGGCACAAGTTACCGGTGATGTTGCATATTCGTAAAGCGCACGCTGAGGCGTTGGCTTTATTAAAAACGCATGACTATGATGCGCATAAGCTTGGCGGTATTGCTCATAGTTTTAGTGGTGGCGAGCAAGAGGCGAAAGCATTTGCAAAACTGGGCTTTAAGCTTGGGGTGACTGGTCAAGTGACCAATCCAAATGCCAAGAAGTTACGCCGCGCGATTCAGGCAGCTGTCGATACTTACGGCATTGACTGTTTGGTGATTGAAACGGACTGCCCGGATATGACGCCTATTATGTGTCAGGATTTTGGCAGTAGTCAGTCGGCGCTCGGACAAAGCCCAGATAATGAATGGGGCGATGCGCCGGCTCATAATAGAAATGTTCCCGCTAACTTACCTTATGTATTAAGTAGCTTAAGTGAGCTACTCGATGTACCGCTGGCGATTTTAGCTGAGAAATTGTGGCACAACAGTTGCAACGCTTTGCGCACCGATTGGCGTTATACAATCTAGTAATAGCAAAAGATATTGATTGATAATAGAAATTCTTTAACCGAGCTTTAATTTGTTATGAGTGAAAAAGTGCAATTACAGCAGAACAGAACAACAAAGTCAGATACTTTAACTAGTCTAGTTGATTCAGATGTCATTGATAACAGTGAGCGCCAAATTATTTCTGAAAGCTCTGATATGACTGATGATTCTAATGAGCAGTATGAGCGCCGCTTTAAAGGTACGCAAACCCTCTATGGCGCATCTGCTGTCGATACTTTTGCTGCAGCGCATGTTTATGTGATTGGTGTCGGTGGTGTTGGTTCTTGGGCAGCAGAAGCGCTCGCTCGCACCGCAGTTGGCACTATTACTTTGATTGATTTAGATATATTGGTTGCTTCTAATGTCAATCGTCAGCTGCCAGCGTTAGACAGCACCTTTGGGCAAAGTAAGATTGCGGCGATGGCGACCCGCATCCGCGAGATTAACCCAAAAGTAACGCTACATTTGATAGATGATTTTTTGACTCCTGAGAACGTTGGGGCATTACTGCCCAGTCGCGCGCAAGCTAAAGCGGCGGCGCAAAACAATCCGATTGTGATTTTAGATTGCGTCGATGACATGAACGCCAAGCTTGCCATCGCGCTGCATTGCCGCTTTAATAAATTAAAATTGGTTTGTGCGGGCGGGGCGGGCGGTAAAATAGACCCAAGCCAGATTAAGGTGAGCGATTTACGCGACAGTTATCAAGATCCATTATTGGCTAAGTTACGCAATAAACTGCGTCACGAAAAAGGCATCAATAGTGCGCTTAAAGAAAAGTTTGGCATCAAATGCGTTTATTCGACAGAGCCACCGCGCGTCGATAAAAGTTGCCAGACAGGCGGTTTGCACTGCGGCGGCTATGGCTCGGCGGTTGTCGTTACTTCGGTGGTCGCGATGCTAATGGTAAGCGAGGCATTACAATTATTGCTTAAGCAGGCGGCGGTTAAGCCAAGCGTCTGATACGAATTAACGGAGTCCATTTTGTCTACATCTAATTTGCCAAAAAACGGTTATCCCATCGCAGCCGATGAAGTTGAGCGTATCAATAAGCTTAAAAAATATCAGGTACTTAATAATAATGAGGAACCTGCTTTTGCGCGTTTAACCGCACTTGCTAAACTATTCTTTAATATGCCCATAGTCACCATCACTTTTATGGACGAAGAAACCCAGTATCTAAAATCGGTACATGGGCTTGGCGGTATTTGTACGACAACGCGCAAAGTCGCTATTTGCAATTATACCGTGCTGTCGGATGAGGTCTTTGTTGTCCCTGATTTGACAAAGGATAGCCGCTTTGGCCAAAATCCCTTGATAACGGAATCACCGCATCTGCGTTTTTATGCTGGCGCGCCGATTATTATGCATGAGGATGGCAAAACTTACCGTTTAGGCTCATTGTGCTTGATGGATATACAACCGCATCATGATTTTACAGATAAGGATGCAAAGATATTAGCGCAGTTTGCCGCTATGGCTGCCGATGCTTTGCAGCTCCAAGACCAACAGCGCCATGCGAAACATGCCAATGAGATGAAGTCTGAGTTTTTGGCCAATATGAGTCATGAGATTCGTACCCCAATGAATGGCATTATTGGCATGGTTGAGATGTTAAGTGAAACCAAGCTCAGTGCTGAGCAACAAGAATATGTTGATAATATCAAAGTCTCAAATGAGCATTTGCTGGCGATTATCAACGGTATCTTAGATTTATCAAAAGTAGAATCGGGCAAAATGACCATCGATTCTATTCCGATGAATCTCTCGAGCCTTTGTAATGAAGTGGTGAGCTTATTTGCTGTTAAAGCCCGTCAGCGCGGCTTGATTTTAGATTATCATTATACAGAATCACTGTCGCCTTATATCAAAGGTGATCCGGTAAGGCTCAAACAAGTGATGGTCAATTTGGTCAATAATGCCATCAAATTCACCCGTGAGGGTGGTCGAGTGACGATTGACGTTAAGCATATGCAAAACAATCCTTGTGAGGATAAATATAATTGCCATGGCTCTACAGGTTATGAAGAAAGTTTATTAGAACAGCGTATAGATAATGATAATAGCGTTCATTACGACACCGATGATAGTGGCATGGTTCATTATAAAGGCATGACATTATGTATCGAAGTGACGGATACCGGCGTCGGCATCAAGCCTGAATCATTGGAAGCGATCTTTGACGCTTATGATCAGGCCAATAAATCGACCCATCGCCTTTATGGCGGGACAGGACTTGGCTTGTCTGTTTGTAAGTCTTTAGTTGAGTTGATGGGTGGCTATATCGAAGTGGACAGTGCCGTCGGTATTGGGACGACCTTTACTGTATTGCTGCCGTTACCTACTATCGATAACGGCGCTTATGAGAAATGGCAAGATTCAAATGACTTTGGTATGGCAGAACCCAGTCATGAGCTTATCGGTCATATCTTGCTCGTCGAAGATGATAGCGTTAACGCCATGATTGCCAAAAAAGCGCTCAATAATAGCGGTCATACGGTCACTCATGTCACCGATGGGCAACAAGCGATTGAGATTTTTGCTTTAAATCCTGAGTTGTATGATGTTATCTTGATGGATCATCATATGCCGATTATGGATGGTGTACAGGCAACTATTAAACTGCATGAGCTTTATGATCCACAAGAGCTACCACCTATTATCGCCTTGACCGCCAATGCGATGGATGGCGAGCGCAAAAAATACCTTGATGTCGGTATGCAGGATTATTGCACCAAGCCATTTAAACAAGAACAGCTTAATGCGTTGGTGCAATATTGGCTAATGCATAAGCAATCAATGGAAGAATAGTTCTTAACCTAAAAATGCATTATTAAAAATAAAAAAGCTTAACCGCTAATAAGTGGTTAAGCTTTTTTATTTTTAATAATGCATATAGAACTTCAAGACGCTTAGCTAACGCGCGTTTGATAATCACCGGTGCGCGTATCAACACGGACAACTTCGCCTTGCTGGACAAATAATGGCACACGTACCACCGCACCTGTCTCTAGGGTTGCAGGTTTGCCGCCACCACCTGACGTATCACCGCGGACACCAGGATCGGTTTCGGTAATTTGCAATTCAACAAAGTTAGGCGGAGTAACTGATAACGGCAAACCATTGAATAAAGTAATGGTGCAAAGGGCGTTACTGTTCTCTTTTAACCATTTTAGCGCATCACCAATCGCGGTTTTGTCGGCTTGTAATTGCTCAAAACTCTCAGGGTGCATAAAGTGCCAAAACTCACCATCGTTATAAAGATAGTTCATTTCAGTATCGATAACATCCGCCGCCTCTAAGCTATCGCCTGATTTAAACGTCTGCTCAAGCACACGACCACTGCGTAGGTTGCGCATTTTGACACGGTTAAAGGCTTGCCCCTTACCAGGTTTGACAAACTCATTTTCTAGAATGGCATACGGATTGCCATCGAGCATGACTTTGAGACCAGCTTTAAATTCGTTAGTAGAAAAACTTGCCACGGAACACTCCTAAGGGTTGTAAGTATTGTCATCAATAATTGGATGTGGGGGTTGCGCCTTGCTGTGCTAAAACCGCCTATGACGCTCAAGGTTTTATGAATAATTCGTACGCTTTGATAGCGGACGCACTAAGAGCGTATAATATCGGCTTTTGGGCACAGGTATAAGGTTGTCATGATAAACCATTTAATCACACAAAAAAACTGGCAAACGCAATTATCCGAAGCGATAACCTCTATTGATGAGCTGCTCGAGCTGTTAAAGCTAGAATCACTGCGCTCAGAGATCTATATACCTGAGCACTTTCAGCTGCGTGTACCACGAGGTTTTGTGGCAAAAATGACCATCGGTGACAGTCAGGATCCTTTGCTCAAACAAGTATTGCCCCATAAAAAAGAACAAATCGCTGTGACCGGTTACGTGGCAGATCCCTTAAGTGAAAATACGCACAATCCGGTGAAAGGTTTATTGCATAAATATCAATCAAGAGTATTGTTAACGATTACCGGTGCCTGTGCGATTCATTGTCGTTATTGCTTTCGCCAGCATTTCGACTATAGCGCCAATATGCCAACCGCCGATGCCAAAGAGCATATTATCAACTATATCAGCGCCCATCCTGAAATCAATGAGGTGATTTTGAGCGGCGGCGACCCATTAAATGTCACCAACAGACGCTTATTTGCTTGGCTCGATATCTTAGAAGCGATTCCACAACTGACCACAATTAGGCTGCATACTCGTTTGCCATTGGTCATTCCAGCGCGTCTAGATGAGGCGCTATTGGATAGGCTGTCGCAAAGTCGCTGCCAAATCGTGATGGTGATTCATTGTAACCATGCTAATGAAATTGATGCGCTAACTGCTGAATATTTGCAACGTGCGCGCGCGGCTGGCGTCACCTTATTAAACCAAGCGGTACTATTAAAGCATATCAATGATAGTGTAGCGGTGCAAACGGCACTCAATCAGCGCTTGTTTGCGGCTGGAGTACTGCCTTATTATCTGCATGTGTTAGATAAAGTGGCAGGCGCGGCTCATTTTGATAGTGACGAGCGCGCCGCGATTGCGCTTTATTGGTCGTTACTTGCAATATTGCCTGGTTATTTAGTGCCAAAATTGGTCAGAGAGTTGCCAAATAAGCCCTTTAAAGTACCGATTAATATTTACAATGAGGCCTAAAATGGGCAATATAGGGTATTAAAAATTTAGTGAACAAATAACGATTAAAATTTTTGCCTCTGATGAATCATTAGTATGTCAGTTAGTTCTCATGTGCAGAATTAATGTTGCTCATGCAAATAACGCATTAAATGTCCATAAACCTATTGATAACGTGCGTAATTACTAAGGATAGTAATGGTAAATTTATCGACGTTTCAACAATATCTAAATACTGATGCGCCCACACTGCAGGCATTGACGAAGTCGCTTAATTTAACGCAATCAATGAATAGCGATGAGCAGCATTTGCGTAAATGGGCGTTGCTATTGCCTATGCAAACAGAGGCGCAGCAAATAGAGCAGCTAGAACAAGTGCTCACAGAATTGCGCGTGGCAAATATAGATGATCGGCAGCGCCTGACATTGCTCAGTATGGTGATCGATGCCGCCAATCAGCTGATTGCAACGTTACGTCAGCATTATATATATGAAACAGCGGCTTTTAACGATTATCAGCTCGGTTATGTGGCACAGGTTAAGTCGCTGTATTATTTAATAATTATGGTATATGATGGCGTCATACAGCGAGAGAATGCTTTTCTAGCAGATAAACAGCAGCAACCATCATCCAATCTTTGGCAGCGCTATTTTACTAATGAAAGATCCTCACCGATTACTTTGGCCGTCGCTAGCTATCAGACGCTGCTGATCTATCAAAAGCTGTTGTTTGAAGACGCACTTTGTTATCAAAAGCCCGCCGCCTATTTATGGTCCAATATCAATCAGCTGTATTATAGGGCTTGCCAACAGCATACCGTTAATATTGACTTAAACCCTTATATCATTACCCACTGTGCGGATAATATTCATCGATTATATAGTCAGCTATGCTTGCATAGTTTATTGAACGTACGCGCTATGCGCCGAGCCAATATTTTAGTGGTACAGCGTTTGCTACTAGAGTGGAGCGAGCATCTCGTCACCTCCGTAGAGCCGCAGACTGAGACAAAGGTATTTGTTAATTTGCACAGTGACAATCCACCGACGTATTTGACCGCTCATTCTGCCATCAACCCCTACGACGCCCATCACGATTGTGTGTTTATAGAACTGGCACCGCTAATCGTCTATTTAAAATCACGGTCTCTCAAACTCATCGAGGAAGGTCGAGAAGGGGTTGAGTGTTATTTACTGAACACTATCGCCATGACGTTAAGCTACCGCTATATCCAGCCGCCATTGACGCTACCCATCAAACAAAGTGCCGCACAAGAGGCACAGCTCATTACTGGCTTTAATAATATTCACTATCGACTTAGTAGTGAGCAAAGCTTATCAATGTTGATTTGCGCCAAAAACCTACCTGACCAGCAGCAGCCTCGCTATGACACCTTGCCAAAAAAACAGTCTGCCAATACCATTTCTCCTAATACAATATTCAGGGTAGAAACGTTTGATAGCCATAATGACTTGTCCGACTTTCGCACCTTGCGCCTTCTAATAGATTCAGAAGAGCCAGATGTCGGTGTAAGCAATGATGGAAAAACTACGCCTAAAGCAAAATATAGCGGCAAAAAAGGAGGAGATACAGTAGATTTTGCAGAAAATGACGTGCTAGATGTTATTGCACCGCCGCCATTGAGAATCATGAGTCTTTTCTTATTATGTCGCTCTGATAAATCAGCCTCACATGAGTGTTCAATAGGAGTGGTGCGCTGGTTAGATATGGACCGTGAAAAGCCTGAACTTGATTGGCAAGTCCTTGGCCATCAGCTCATCGCTTGTGGTATTCGCCTGCAAGATAGAGACAGTCGCAGTCGCCATTTTGTACCCGCGTTTGTCATCGGTGACGATGAGCAGCTACAGACTGATTGTAGTCTCATAGTACCCACCTCTTATTTTCAAGAAGGTGATAAAGTCATGATGCGTATCAATACCAAACAAAAAACGCTGCGTTTAGGGCGGCGTCTGTTGACGACTGATGAGTTTAGCCAATATGAAGTGGTGCAACTTTAAACGGTTATCCCTAAATGCTTTAGGTAAATTTGGGACAGTCAATACTTAAGAATTTATAATAGGTTAAGCGTATTTGGTTTAAGTTTGTTTAATAGTTTATAACATAGCATTGCAATTGTAACTTAAGCAGCAGTGAGTTAAATTATTGTTTATAATGACGAAACTGCTCCTATGATTTAAAAGGCCTCCTATGCGTACTCAGTCCATCTTAAACCTATTAGTCATCGATGCTGACCAGCTTTATGCAGAGCGTCTTGTCGACTTGTTAGGTTCATATTACGATAGTGTGAACTTAGGTTTTTTGGATGATAAGGAAGAGCTGTTAAAGTCGCTACGTCAACCATGGGATGTGTTGGTTTTTGGTCAGGCTTATGATATGAACTTTACCGATGTAGTCGGTATCATTCAAGAGCAAAATATTGACTTACCCTCAGTTTGCTTGATAAATAAAGACACTGCGGCCAACGCTCATAATGAAGAAGGCTTGCCATCAATTGTAAATAGCACGATGGTTAAGGCACTTTGTGCGGAGGAGGAAACCGCCGTTATTATGTCTATTTGCTTGCTGCATGATAATTTGCTTGCTCGTCGCCAGCTTACAACCCTACGTCATGTACTGTCTGGGGCCGAACAACGCGCAAACGTGCTCATTAAAAACTCAAAAAGTGCCGTCGCTTATATCGATCAAGGTATTCATATTTTTGCTAATGACCCATATTTGCAACTATTTGGTTTTGAGTCTTTAAATGATGCGATAGGTGTTCCCGTTGTTGACTTAATTTCTGGCGGAGAGAATGTAAAAGGCTTTAAGCAGTTTCTGCGTCAATTTGAGAAAGGCAGTCGTAAAGACGTTGAGTTTAACTTTGAAAGCAAGCGCACCGATGGCAGTACGTTTGAGGCAAAATTACAGTTAGCTTCGGCAACTCTGGACGGTGAACCGGTCACCCAAATTATTATTCAGCAAAACAACAGCAATAGCGCCGAAGTTGCGAAGCGCTTGGCAGAGGCTGAGCGTAAGGATAGCTTAACGGGTATTGATAATCGCCGCAGCTTTGAAGAGCAGTTGGCAACGCTCTATCAACAGGCAAAACAAGGCGCGTTGACAGCAGGGTTACTCTACATTCAGCTTGATAATATTGGTAAAATCAGAAGTAGTTTGGGTTTACAAGGCGTCGATATCACCGTTCAGCAAGTCGCTTATGCCTTAGATAAACTGGTAACAGACGAGATCGTGGAAGGAAACCATGTCAGTCGTTTTAGTGACACGGCTTTTACGGTGTTGGTAGAGAATCAAACCAGCGCCGCGCTTGAACAACTGGCTGAGAAAATCGTTTTGACCATCAGTGAGATGTTGATCGAGGTTGATAAGCGGACGACAAATACCACGGCAAGTATTGCTATCGTTAAGATAGAGAAAAATACCCCTGAGCCAAGAGTGTTGCTTGAGCGGGCGCTAGATGCCATCAGTCAGATTATGATTGAGACTTCCAACCATGGCGGAACCTATCATTTATACGACGCCAGTGAACATGCCAATAGTGATGATCATGCCCTTGCCGAATCTTTAGTCGATGCTATTGCCAACAATCGCTTTGAGCTGTCATTCCAGCCGATCTATGATATTAATAACGATCGCAGTGATTTCTTTGAAGTATATCTGCGCTTGCCACTGGCAGATGCAGACAATACGGTATTAACCCCTGATCAGTTTATGGCAGTGGCTAAAGCGCATAAACTGCTTGAAAAAATAGATCGCTGGATACTTATTAACGCCTGTAAGAAAATCAATGAGGTACGTAAATCCCATCCGGATGCGCGCTTATTGGTGCAACTGACCAATGCTTCATTGATAGATAAAAAACTGCCGAGCGTTGCCAGTCAACTAATCAATGCGGTAGGCGGTAAAGCGGCTGCATTAACCTTACAGTTTAATGAAAAAGACATTGCTGACCATTTAACCGTGGCAAAATCGCAATTTGCAGCCCTTAGTCAAGTTAACTGTCAGCTTGGTATCAATAATTTTGGTTCATCAGCTAAGTCGGTTGAACTTGCTAACTTTGTGCAACCTGATATGGTGCGCCTAGCTCGCAGCTATGTAGAAGGCATTGATAACCCTGAGAACTTAGAAACGGTCAAAGCACTTATCGCTCGTACGAGTGAGATTAATGTTGATGTCTTGATGCCTTATATTGAGGATGCCGCGACCATGTCGGTTGCTTGGAGCGTGGGCGCACGCTATCTACAGGGTTATTATTTAGAAGGGCCTAGCAATAGCATAAAAGTATCAGGCGAGAGTTAAATCTGGCTAAATAAGTAGATTCAACTTTTAGCAACTACACATATATTTTCTATCCAGTGCTATGTATGTTTGTCAATCTTTACCTTGTATTATAGTCGAGCTAGACGCATACATAGCCAACGCCCCTCAATGAAAGATTACCACAACATGTCTATTGTCAAAAAATATCAATTAGGCGCTATGTTTGCCGCTTTGTTATTGCTCAGTGCTTGTGAAAAAACACCCCCTGATTATCGCGCTCCTGTGACATTACCACTATATACTGAGGGTGATGCTGATAATGGGGCACTGATATATCAAGATGCTTGCGGTCAGTGTCATCAGCTAAATCCTGGACTCAATAAAAAAGGTCCGCAGTTGATGAATATTTACGGTGCGCACGCAGGAGCGCTAGAAGACTACACCTATAGTGAAGGGCTTAAGACATCAGGTTGGGTATGGGATGCTGAGACGCTTGATGCTTATATCGCTGATGCCGAGAAAGCCGTGCCAGATTCAAAAATGCTTTCAGACCCGATGCCAGATGCTAAGGAACGTGCTGATGTGATTGCTTATTTATCAACGCTGCGGGCACCAGTACCAACAACTGATGATATAAAATAATGTTTAAATTAACAGGATTTATTTCATAAACCATTCCTTTGAAAAATGAGCCAAGAATCGATAATGAGCCATACTGCTAACGACTATCTTTATAATCAGCAACAAATTGCTCAGTTAATGACCCAATTAAATCAAATCGTCCTAGACAAACCGCAAGTAGTTAAACTGGCACTTAGCGGTATCTTGGCAGGCGGGCATCTGTTGCTACAAGATTTACCGGGTATGGGTAAAACGACCTTGGCGCAAGGTTTGGCACAACTACTCGGTTTGAGTTTTAGCCGCGTGCAGTTTACCAATGACATGCTACCAGCCGATATTTTGGGTATGAGTATCTTTGATCAAAGTAAACAGCAGTTTGAGTTTCGCTCTGGGCCAATTTTTACTCAGCTGTTACTCGCTGATGAGATTAACCGCTCAAGTCCTAAGACCCAAAGTGCATTATTAGAGGCGATGGAGGAGCGACAAGTAACGCAAGATGGGCAAACCTATCCATTGCCGCAGCCGTTTTTTGTCATTGCTACCCAAAACCCATTGCAGCAAGCGGGCGTCTATCCGCTTCCT
The DNA here is from genome assembly GCF_904846175.1 of Psychrobacter immobilis. GTDB lineage: Bacteria > Pseudomonadota > Gammaproteobacteria > Pseudomonadales > Moraxellaceae > Psychrobacter > Psychrobacter immobilis_E. The sequence continues at coordinate 301,466 of NZ_CAJGZM010000003.1, forward strand.
GAATCGCAGCTTGATCGGTTTCTATTGTGTTTGTCACTCGGTTATCCATCGCCTGCTGCAGAGCGCGAGCTGCTAAAAGGTCAAGACCGCCGTGCGTTATTAAAGGAGTTGCCTGCGGTACTTGATACCGAAGCGGTATTATTAGCGCAGCAAGGGGTTAAGCAGGTATACGTCGCTGATGTGGTATTAGATTATTTGCAAAGGCTGGTCGCTAAGACACGCGCAAGCCAAGAGTATCATGGCTTATCACCGCGTGGTGTGCTGTCGCTACAGCGTGCGGCACAGGCTCATGCTTATGTGTCAGGGCATATGGAGGTAACGCCTGAGGATATCCAAGCGGTATTTGCTGCTGTTACGGATCATCGCCTCGGGCAGCGCTTTGTACCGGCGCATGTGACTGGTGGACAAGCGACGCAAACCATCGCCCAACGTATATTGGTAGATGTGGCTGTCGTTGTTTAATCGTTTAAATTTTTTTATGGTAAGGATAGGGTAGTCATGAGCATTTTGCCAAAAGCCTTAACCGTACCAGCTAGCTCATTATTAAGCCGTTGGTTTGCCGCGCGTGCGCCCAAAAGCGATAGCGCTACACTGAATTTGCGTAACGTCTATATTTTCTTTAGTCGCGAAGGCATGCTATTTGCGCTGTTATTGATTATTACCTTTATCGCTGGTATCAACTATGGCAATAACTTGGTGTTGGGTCTGTGTTTTTATCTGGTTAGCGTTTGGCTTATCAGTTTTCATTTAACCTTTGCTCACATTTCGGGTCTGCAAGTACGTTTGCTTGACGTGACGATGGCAGAAGCAGGTGCGCCTGTTTGGGTCACTTTGCAGCTGCGTAATGAAAGCCGCCAGCCAAGACGGCAGTTATTATTAAGCTTTGATCAAGTAGGCTTTGAGCAGATAGCTAAGCAAAAAAGCGAAAAGACGGGCAAAAAAGCCCATAAAAAAAATAAATCTAGCGCTGATAATCAAAACTCAATACTGGTCACACGACTACAAGGCGAGCAAATTATTCGTTTGCCGGTGCAGACACATACTCGTGGAGCATTTGAACTACCAAGATTAAAAATCAAAACCGTTTACCCATTAGGTATCATGCGCGCATGGTCTTATGTTTATTTTGCCCGTAGCGCGTGGGTTTATCCAAAACCTGAAACGTTTGATTGGCAGGCGCAATATGCCATCGTAAGTCAGGAAGATTTACCAACAGGCGGACAGTATCGACAAGGCCAAGATGACTTTGAGCGGCTCGATAATTATATCGAAGGCGAGTCGCTAGCACGGGTTTCTTGGGGGCATGTGGCGCGCGGTCAGGGAATGTTTACCAAGCATTTTGCTGATCCGGTCGGTCATGAGCAAACGTTGGACTATGCCGATATGCCAGCGGCACATCATGAACAAAAATTAGCGCAAATGGCGTATGGGGCGCTTAAATTAGGTGAACTAGGCGTGCCATTTAATATGCGCTTACCCAATGATACGCCCTTTGATAATTATTCTGCTGCAAAGATGGGTGAAGGTGAGGTGTTTGCGCAAACCTGCTTATTAAGGTTAGCAAAATTACCATGAGCAACTTAAAAGGTTACCCTGCAAATGATACAGAGATAAGTCTTGCAAGCTTTGAACAATTGGCCTTAGGTCAAAACAGTAATGTTCCCACGGCTCTTGTTGGTAATCATAAATGGTACCGCAAGCTACTCGCCTTGCCAGCCTATTATTGGGTATTAATTGCGCAAATTATCGTCATTTTACCTCATGCCGCGCATTTGCCGTTGTGGCTAATCGGTTTCGCAGTGGTCAGTATTTTTGCCCAGCTACCGAGTCTTAAGGCTAAGTTTAAAAAACTGACGCATTTAAAACGTGTCTATCAAGGCATGCAGATGCTCGGCTTTTTATTGGGGCTGGCGGGGTTGTGGCTTACTTATAATACGGCGTTTGGACTGGATATGGGCGTGGCATTTTTAGTCCTGTGCCTTATCAGTAAGCTGTGGGAATTGTACAAGCGCCGTGATGCTTATGTGGTGCTCAATTTATCACTGTTCGTACTGGCGTCGCTGTTTTTGATGGATCAAGGTATTGTTACCACTTTAGAAGTGGTCTTGGGCGCGGTCATTGTATTATTGGCATTTATTGCGCTCAACGATGATGGCAATACTCGCGGTGATGGTCGTCTGCGTACTTTAGGCGTGCTCGGCATCGGAGCATTGCCATTACTAGTTGTACTGTTTTTATTCTTTCCGCGCTTGCCGCCACTATGGTCAGTGCAGCTGTCGGGACAGCAAGCGACTACGGGCGTCTCTGATAGTATGTCGCCCGGTGACTTTGCTAATTTGAGTCAGTCGACTGAGCTGGCTTTTCGGGTGGAATTTGCAGATAAGCGTCCGCCACAGCAGCAGTTGTATTGGCGCGGTTTGGTATTTAGCGATTTTGACGGGGTAACGTGGCGTCCTAGTCCTCAGCAACGACAATGGCAGCCGACGCAGCAAATACCATTTTGGATTGAAAATGCTTTGGCGACTGTCCCTAATGAGGTGAAAATTGCGCCTACTAGCTATCAGATTATTCTAGAGCCGACGCAGCAAAACTGGCTGTTTGGACTCGATTATCCTTTTGCTCAGCAGCAAGATATCAGTATTACCTCAAACTTTACTTTATTAAAGGACCAGCCGGTTACCCAACAGCTGCGCTACGATGTATTGCAGTTTGCGCCGATGCGTATCGATCCAATTCTCTCTGAGGAGTCGCGCCGTTTAAACCTTACACTGCCTAATAAAGGGAATCCGCAAGCACGAGCGCTGGCTCAGCAGCTTTTTGCTCAGTCAGGTTCAGACCCAGTACGTTATATACAAGCACTCGAACGCTGGATTAACCAAACGGAATTTCGCTATACATTGTCACCGCCAAGGCTGAATAACAATCGTATTGATGAGTTTTTATTTGACACCAAGGCAGGTTTTTGCGAGCACTATTCTTCCAGCTTTACCTTTATGATGCGCGCCGCTGGTGTTCCAGCACGCGTCGTCGCTGGCTATCAAGGTGGCGAGCTGAGCCGCGGCGGCAATGTTTGGGAGGTACGGCAAAAGGATGCCCATGCTTGGACTGAGGTTTGGCTTGACGGTCAAGGCTGGGTACGTATCGATCCAACGGCTTTTGTCGCCCCTGAGCGCGTTGAGCAAGGCATGGATGCGCTGACGCAGGCGCAAGGAGCGGCGATGTTCGGTGATGGCGCTAGTGCGCAAATCAGCTATCAGCAGTATCAAATGTTACAAACCTTACGCCGTCTATCAGACCAAGCCAGCTACTATTGGCAAAAAGACGTCGTTGGTTATGATCAGGACAAACAAGCTGACTCATTGCTCAAATGGTTTAATATTAGCTCAATCATGCAGCAGATTGTCTGGTTGGCGGCGAGTGCCATTACAGTGATGGTCATTCTTGTTTTCGCTATCTGGCAACGTCGTCGCAAACGTTGGCATCCAGTAGACCTACCAATTGCACAACTCTCAAAACGCATTGGTAAAGCGGATAAATCGCTTGCTCGTGATGATAGCGAAGGGCAATTAGCCTGGCTTGCGCGCTTGGCAAGCGCAATTGATGATTACAGTAGTCAAAATAGTGCTAAGATTAATAAAACTAATAAGCTAACCGCTAACGGTCAACCTGAAAACGTCCAAGCAAAAATCATACAGATTCAACAAGCTTATCGGCAGCTGCGTTATGGACGTCTAAGCACCCTTGCAACCAGTGATAGCGAATATCGAACTTTGCTTAAACAGCTCAAGAAAGATGCAAGTGAATTGTTCTAAATAATTTTAAAAGAACCACTTAGTCACTTAAATTATACAAAGAGGCCCTAATCACAAGATTGGGGCTTTTTTGCATCCATCATAACTAACTAAATTTAAACGGGAGATTTACGCTATCAAAAGAAAGTCGTTTTTGAGGTTTATTTTAGCTAGGAGGTGAATGACTATTTAGTTATATACCTAATATAAACTTTAGTTCTATATTCCCTACCTTTGTTAATAGAATGCTATTTTTTATATATGTATTTAAACGAATATATATTTTGAACAAATAAATTCTATCTTACTGAAAAACCTGATGAACGGTTCTAATACTAAGATGAGTGACGTTGTGCTTCTGTATATATATGTATTAAAATGTAATAAACAAAAGTTCTAAATATTTATAGGCTTTTAAATCTTAATTAAGTAATTTTTAGATATAGCAGTTTAGCGTATTAGTAGTTTGTGCTCATCTATGTTCCGCCATAACCACTAAGCTATTCATCTTTTAATGAAGACAGGAAAATTCAGTATGAACCGTAATTACAAAGTTATTTGGAATGCCTCATTAAATTGTTTTATGGCCGTTGCAGAATATGCAAAAAGTCGTGGCAAGTCGTCTGGCAGTGCTGTTACTTCAAGTACAACAGTATCTAATGGTAGCGTAGTTGCAAGTGGCGTGAATATTTTGCGTTGGAGTGCTGTGTGTACGGGACTGATTGCAGCGGGTTTTAGCATGCAAGCAACTGCGTTATGCGCAACCGGCGATGCAATCGATTGTGGTGCAGGCGCTGCGGCTACTGGCTCTAGCAGTATAGCATTAGGTCAGAATGCTAAGGCAACCGCTGGTCAGTCGATCGCCATTGGAGGTGCAGCGGGAGGACAATTCACTACAGCTAGCGGTGATCAGTCTATAGCTCTTGGTGCTAATGTTGTGTCATCTGGTAGCTCATCAATAGCTATTGGTGGTGATGATCTAAACCAAGCTTCTAGAACTAATGTAGATGCGGATGGTAATGTCACTAGTACTGGCACTAACAATAACTCTGGCAATGTCAATACTTCATTCAGGAAGTATTCTGGTCGTGATTTAGTTGACATTCCACAGTTTCCCAACACAGCAGCTAGTGGTCAAGCTTCAGTAGCTATTGGTGTGCAATCGGTTTCAAGTGGAGCGCTGTCCACCGCATTTGGTACTCAGACTAAGGCCAGTGGTATTGCTTCTGCAGCGTTTGGTGTATCAGCAAATGCTTCTAAAGAAGGTTCTGTTGCGATTGGTGCAGGCGCTGCGACAGATAAAAATGCTACATCCGAAAAGTCTATTATTATCAATGGTGTTACTTACAATTTCGCTGGTAATGTATTAGATAGTGTAAATGGTCCTGTTAAAACAGGTGCGCAAGTGTCAGTTGGTTCAGCAGGGTTTGAACGTCAAATAAGGAATGTCGCTGGTGGTAAAATTAGCACTGACAGTACAGATGCAATTAATGGTAGTCAATTGGCCGCCACTAACTCAGCTTTAACTGTTACTAATACGAATGTAAACACCAACACCAGCAACATCGCAGGTTTAACCAATGGTACGGCGGGTTTAGTAAAGCAAGCAAATGGTACAGCACCGATTACTGTAGGCGGTCAAACTGCTGGCACCAGCGTTAATTTCGCGGGTACGGCGGGCAACCGTGTGTTATCAGGGGTTGCAAATGGCAACGTTGCGGCCGCCAGCACCGAGGCTGTGAATGGTGGTCAGTTATACAGCACCAACCAAAACGTCACCACTGCACAAACTACGGCCAATACAGCAAATACGACTGCTAATACCGCGAACACAACTGCTAATACCGCATTGGGTAAAGCGAACCTTGGCATTAAAGTAGGTAATGGTACAGCCAATAACCAATTTTCTTTAGGCGATACCATCAACGTAAAAGGTGATGACAACCTAACCAGCACCACGACAACTGACGGTGTGCAAGTCAGCTTAAATAAAACCCTTGATCTTGGTACAACAGGTAGTGTCACCACTGGTGCCAGCAAACTAAGCAACACAGGCATCACAATTACCAAAGCGGCTACTAGCCCTGTTGGTATTACTGATATTACCTTAACCAATGCCGGTCTCAATAACGGCGGCAACAAAATCATCAATGTGGCCGCAGGTACCTTAAGTGATACCAGCACTGATGCGGTGAATGGCAGCCAGCTTAATGCCATCAATACCAAAGTTACGACCAATACGACTAACATCGCCACCAACACCAGCAACATCGCAGGTTTAACCAATGGTACGGCGGGTTTAGTAAAGCAAGCAAATGGTACAGCACCGATTACTGTAGGCGGTCAAACTGCTGGCACCAGCGTTAATTTCGCGGGTACGGCGGGCAACCGTGTGTTATCAGGGGTTGCTGATGGCATAGCCCCCACAGATGCGGCCAACGTTTCCCAGTTAAAAACCAGCTCTGTCGTTGCTGGTAACAACACCACAGTGAGTGATATCACCACTGGAAGCAACACCCAATACACTGTCAATGCTGCAAAGAGCACCGTATCTGCCGCTACTGATAGTGGGTTAGCTGTTCAGACAGGTACCACTGTTAATGACGTGACAGACTATGCCGTTGAGTTAGATGCGGCGAGTAAAGCAAGTCTTGGTAAAGCGGACAGTGCCGTCCAAACCATCACCTCTGGTAATGACAACCTGACTGCTTCAAAAACAGGCAACAACGTTGTGATTGGCTTTGTTGATGCTCCAACGTTTACCGGTCAAGTAAAAGCCAATGGCTTTGATGCAAACAGTCAGAAGATTGTGAATGTGGCTAACGGTGCGACCACGAGTGGCAGTAAAGACGCCATCAATGGTGGTCAGCTGAATACTACGGCTGGTTCTATTGCAACCAACTTAGGTGGCGGTGCAACGTATGATGCCACTACTGGCACAGTCACTGCGCCAACATACACCTTTGCTAACGGCACAGCGACGCCAGATACATTCAATAACGTTGGTGATGCGTTAGGCAATCTTGATACTCGTACTACAACCAATACGACTAACATCGCTGCGAATGCTGGCAACATTATCAAATCTAAGACCACCGTTACTTCTGGTAAGAATGTCGAAGTCACAGCTGATACCAATGATGATGGCTCAGCCAATTATATTATTAAGACCAAAGATGATTTGGTATTGACCAGTGTTCAAACAGGTGACAGCCTATTGGACACTAACGGTTTAACCATTACTGGTGGACCAAGCGTGACCAAGACTGGTCTCAATGCTGGCAACAAGAAGATCACCGGTGTGTTAGCGGGAGAGGACGCAACAGACGCTGTAAATAAAAGCCAGTTAGATGCCATTACTGGGAATATAACAGCAGGTGGAGTTCAGTATGATCGTAATACGGATAATACGGTGAATTACGACCGAGTCAGTTTTGCGGGCGCATCAACTATTATTGGTAAAGACAAGAATAATAATAATATTGTTGTCCGTGGTGGAACTACGCTTACTAACATTGCAAACGGTATTAATGCTGCTGATGCAGTGAATAAAGGTCAGTTAGATAACGTCACTAAAGTCAAGATATTTGATAAAAATGGTGATGAAATCACCGTCAATATCGCGGACCAAATTGTTAACAATAATGTGAATAATGAGGATTTAGACTCCTTATTCCTGACTTATAATGTTAGAGGGCAAGGAGTAACAGATCGCCTAACTATTGGTGAAACTGTACAAAAAATGAATACTGAGGGTGTGAAGTTCTCTCATACTAATGGAGTTGCTCCTCCGGTTGGCGATGCATTAACTAACGATTCTAGTGCTGGTGGAGATAACTCAACTGCGATTGGCGTCAATGCCATTATTACTAGAAACGCTGAGTCTTCGATTGCCTTAGGTCATAACACACGTGTTGAAGGCGCTTCTTCGGTTGCCATTGGTAACGGCTCTCAAGCTAACGGTAATCAGTCCATTGCCATTGGTACTGGCAATATTGTTAATGGCGATAACTCTGGCGCTTTTGGTGATCCAAATATTATCGACGGTAGTAGTAGTTATTCTGTAGGTAACAACAATAATATCGATAGTGACGATACTTTTGTTCTAGGGAATAATGTTACACAAACAGTCGCTGGTTCAGTAGTATTGGGTAGCGAATCCGGTACAACTACCAAAGGTGGCATTATCGGTTATCTAGCAAATATTAATGATATCAATGATCTCATACTAGCGACTAGGAGTAATAGAGGCGCGGTTGCTGTAGGTAATGCGGAGGCTGGTATTTACCGTCAAATCACTGGTGTGGCTGCTGGTACTGCCGATTCTGATGCCGTTAACGTCTCTCAGCTAAAGGCCGTCAATGCCAAAATTGATAACATCGGTGGGAGCAATACCACACTTAATGATGCGGCCGTTCAGTATGATAAAAAAGATGGCAATATCAATAAAGGCAATATTACCTTGGCTGGCACTTCTGTTTCGACTGGCACCGGCAACAATGGCAATATTGTTGTTACTAGTGGAGGAACTACTATTACCAACGTCGCCAATGGATTAAAGGTATCAGATGCAGTCAATAAAGGACAACTAGATAGTCTGGGTGGTGGTGTCGCTGGTATTATCGGTGGTGGCGCTAAATATGAAAATGGCAAATTGGTAGCTGGTAGTAATGGCATTGGCAATACAGGTGAAGCCACTATTCATGATGCTATCGCTTCTATTAATAATGGTAACGCTCAGGCGAATGAAAGTATTAAAGCCAATACTGACAGTATTAAAACTAATGCTAACAACATCAAAGCCAATAATGAAAATATCAAAGTTAATACTGATAATATTAAAGCCAATACCGACCGACTTGATGCTGGTCTAAGCTTTGGTGCTGATAATGGTGACAATATTAACAAGCCAATAGGTAGTAGTACTGCTCTTAAGTTTGAAGGCGGCAATAATATCACCACCACGGCGACTGGTAACGGCATTAAGTTTGATTTAAACGGTAATATTAGTGTCGATAGTGTGACGACTGGCAATACGACGATCAACAATAAAGGTGTGATTATTAAAGATGGTCCGAGTATGACTGTCGATGGCATATATGCTGGTGACAAAACCATTACTGGAGTCGCTGATGGTATCGAAGTGAAAGATGCGGTCAACTTTGGGCAGTTAAATGCTTTAGATAAGCGTCTTGGTAACAGTATCAATGAGCTAGGTTATAAAATTAATGAAGTAGAAGATGATGCGAATGCAGGCATCTCAGCTGCTATGGCAATGTCATCTCTTCCACAAGCTTATATACCTGGTAAGTCAATGGTAGGTGGTGGTATCGCTACCTATAATGGTCAAAGTGCTGTTGCAGTTGGTGTATCTAAAGTCTCTGATAATGGTCGCTGGGTAATTAAGGCAAATGGTACAGCAGATACACAGGGGAATGCGGGCGGAGCGATTGGCGCAGGCTTTCATTTCTAGAACTAGTATTGCTATATCTTTTTATGGCAGCGCTTATTTGTAATAGAGATGCGTTGCCATATTACCCATAAAAAATATTAAGGAATGAATAATGAAAAAACCTGTCGCTCATTATGGTTTGTTAGTAACGACCGCATTGCTTTTCACGGTGTCTGGCTGTGCGCAAAAAAATATAATGCCAACTTGGCATTTGACACCTAGCGCACAAAAAGGCGCTGTCAATCCTGATGACTTAGTATTCCCTGACCCTAATAAAGCTTGGCAGAAAGGTGGCACGATCGTTAATCATCAGGATGTGGCAAAAATTAGAGTAGGGACTACCAAAGATGAGATTTATAAATTAATAGGAACTCCTCATTTTAGTGAAGGCTTTAATGCGCGCGAATGGGATTATATTCTTAAGTTCTATGATGCTAACAATAAGGTAGAGACTTGCCAATATAAAATCATCTTTGATAAAGGCTATGAAGGCAGAATGCGAGATGATGCTTTTGGTGTATCAGAGGTTTATTGGAAACCTGCTTCTTGCGCTAAACACGAAAACTCATAATAGTAATCTCTGAATCTCTACTGTAAAAGATGCAACCCATGAACTGGTTTGCATCTTTTTTCTATAAAGCAATTTTTTATCTGATCAATTATGAGTGCTAGGATTCATTACATCAAAAAATCAAACGATTTTAGGCGCAGTGGTAAGAGGATAAGCTATTAGCAAAGTCTATAAAAAGAGCTGATAAATAAAGTAGGAAGTTTCATGCGTAACAAAAAAGACCGAATTCGTCACGCCTTAAGGTTTGAGGTTATAGGTCTAATATCTTTGCACCGCTAGCGAGCTTAGTATTGGAGTTTGAGCTGCATCTGATGGGTGTAATGGCAGTGGCGGGCTCTATCGTCGCGACTTTTTGAAATTACTTTTATAATATTTTGTTTGACCGAGCTATGCTCAGGCTACGCGGCGCGGTGCAAAAGACCGTAGCAATACGCGTGCTTCAGGCAGTTTTATTTAAGGGCGCGCTATTGTTGCTATTTTTACCCGTGATTGCATGGTATTTGAATATCAGCCTGAGGGAAGCGTTTAAGATGGATATCGCGATGTCGACCTTTTATCTGGTTTATACCTTTGTTTACAACTGGATTTATGACAAGGTGTTTCCTATTCCTTAAAGTAGTTAGCTTAAAACAGCTCTTACATTCAATGCTAGCTTAGCAAGCTTCGTTTACCCAGGCTAAATTGATTGGTGAGTAGTAAATGCTTTAAAATAACAAGCTAAGATTGTTAGCTGAAGCAAATAAATGTTAAGACGAAAAGTAGAAGTACCAAGGAGTCAGCTCTATGGCAATTTATGTAGATTTTATGCAGATAGAATTTAAAGGCTATAAATGGTGCCATATGCTGGCGGATACCTTGCAAGAATTGCATGATTTTGCCGCACTGATTAACGTAGATAAGCGCTTATTCCATCGAAACGCCAGTTATCCACATTATGATGTCACGGTACAAATGCGCGAAACGGCGCTTGAGTATGGCGCTATACCAGCTGGTCGCAAAAAAATTATCGAATGTGCAAAGAAGTTAAAGCTAGAATTGCATGAGCAAATAGCACGGTCTGAGCATTGCTAAGAAGTTATTGTTTTTCAAGATGTAAAAATCAAACTTATGAAAAAAGTGGATGATGCTTTTGCTCAGCCACCTTTTTATTTATTCAAATTCTTACTAATAGCTTATTTTGCAACAGCGGCTTTACTAACACTGTTAAGCGCTTTCGCGATGTTAGCAATCTCGGTGTCGCAACCTTTAATATTATGACGGGTTTTTAGATATTCAGGATTGTTGTACGAGAGCCAAACCTTTTTGTCAGTATCCTCACTGATCAGGATTTTTTGTGGCAAATCGATGGCGACGCTTTGCTCGCAATTCATCAGCGGCGTACCGGCTGTCGGGTTACCAAACATAATCACTTGCGTCGGTCTTAATATTAAATCGACACCTTGGGCGTTTTTCTGATGATCGACGCGCGCAAATACTTTCATGCCTTTGCTTTCGATAATTGACACCAGTTTATCAGCGGTATCCTTGACGGAGTGATTGCTTTGCAGCGTTACCAACCCCTTTTTGCCATCAACAGAAGTGGTCACGTCTTTAATGGCAGCACTGTTGTTAGAGGAATTTAAAATATTTTCAACACTGGCGCAAGAAGATAGGGTCAAAGCTAAGGCCGCGAAAGAGATAGTTTTAAGCATAAAAAGTCCTTTTATTAGCATATTTTACTTAATGACGATTGGCGGTGTTACATACTTTTCTTCTCATACTACAGATATTTCTTAACCATACTGTATAATATTTATTTTAAGTAAGACCAATAAATACGTTTTATATTTAAGCCAAATGCTGCGCAAGAAAATCCACTAACAAGCGAATTTTTGGTGATAAATGACGATTGTGCGGATAAATCGCCCAAATGCCTTCCTCGGGCTCTCTATAATCATCTAATACGCTAACCAGTGCACCGGACGCTAAGTGTTTTTGCACATAATAATCAGGCAGCTGCACGATACCCAGCCCTTTTAAAGCGGCATCAACTAGGCTGTGACCGCTGTTATATTGCACGCTACCAGAGACGCGTAGGTTTGTTTCTTTATCAGCATTGTTAGCATTGTCGCTATCTTCTATAAAGTGCCAATAATCACGCGTGCCAAGCAAGCAGTTATGTTGTCTTAGATCGGCTAAAGAATATGGTATGCCGTATTTTTCTAGATAAGCGGGCGCGGCGCAGACAAAATTGGTTCGATGACTAAGTTTTTTTGCCATCATCGTTGAGTCGCTTAATTTGCCAATACGAATCGCCAAGTCATAACCACCCTCAATCAAGTCAATTTTTTGATTGCTCAAAAAAGCTGTCACTTCAATATCACGGTATTGCACCATGAAATCATTAACGAGGGGCAATAATTGCTGCTCGCCATAAGTGACAGGAGCGGTCAGTTTAATCCTACCTTGTGGTTTTGATTGTAAGTTGCTCACAGCTTGCTCAGCTGCATCCAAGCCGTCAAGCACACCGCGGCAATGCTGATAAAACACCCGGCCTTCTTCTGTCAGTGATACCTTGCGCGTCGTACGATAGAGCAATTTAATATTAAGGCGTTTTTCTAAAGCGCTTATCTGGCGACTGACCTGCGCGGTTGAGATGCCCAATTCTTTTGCCGCCCGCGTAAAGCTTTCGTACTCCGCCACATAAACGAACTCGCTAATGCCATCCCAGCGCATGATTATTACCAGTGTGTAAAAGATATTTGCAAATATAGCATATTGTTATCACAGCAGAAACAACTATAATGGACAGTATAAAATTAACGCTTTACAGACTGATATAACTAGTACTTGCCTCTATCAAGCAAGCGCTATAAGCTAAATTAGTCTGCAGGTAATAAACGATAAAATTAATTAAAAAAGAGAGAATAATATGTCAGACAAATTTATTAAATCAAAAGCCGCTATTGCATGGGGTCCTAATCAGCCACTATCTATCGAAGAAGTGGACGTGATGCTACCGCGCAAAGGCGAAGTATTGGTCAAAATCATTGCTAGCGGCGTTTGTCATACCGATGCGTTTACGTTATCTGGTGAAGACCCAGAAGGTGTGTTCCCAGCGATTTTGGGCCACGAAGGTGGCGGTATCGTTGAGCAAATCGGCGAAGGCGTGACTAGCGTCCAAGTCGGTGATCACGTTATCCCGTTATACACCGCAGAATGTGGCGAGTGTAAAATGTGCCTATCGGGCAAAACCAACCTTTGCTCAGCGGTACGCGAAACCCAAGGCAAGGGCTTAATGCCAGATGGTACCACCCGTTTTTACAAAGATGGTCAGCCAATTTACCATTATATGGGTTGCTCAACCTTTTCTGAATATACGGTGTTGCCAGAGATTTCATTGGCAAAGGTTAATAAAGAAGCACCGTTAGAAGAAGTTTGCTTACTTGGTTGTGGCGTGACCACTGGTATGGGCGCTGTGATGAATACGGCGAAAGTTGAAGAAGGTGCAACGGTTGCTATCTTTGGTTTGGGCGGTATTGGACTATCAGCGATTATTGGCGCGCAAATGGCCAAAGCCAGCCGTATCATTGCTATTGATATTAACGAAAGCAAGTTTGAGCTAGCAAGAAAACTTGGTGCAACTGACTGTATCAATCCAAAAGATTACGACAAACCCATTCAAGATGTCATCGTTGAGATGACAGATGGCGGCGTTGACTATTCATTTGAATGTATCGGTAACGTCGATATCATGCGCTCAGCGCTAGAGTGCTGTCATAAAGGTTGGGGCGAATCAGTTATTATCGGTGTTGCCGGTGCTGGAAAAGAAATCTCAACTCGTCCGTTCCAATTAGTGACTGGGCGCGTCTGGCGCGGTTCAGCATTTGGCGGTGTCAAAGGTCGCTCAGAGTTACCAGGCTACGTTGAGCGTTATTTAGCGGGTGAGATTCCATTACAAGATTTTATTACCCATACCATGCCCTTAGAAGATATCAACGAAGCCTTTGACTTGATGCATAAAGGCGAGAGTATTCGCTCTGTGGTGCATTTCTAAAAGTATAGCTAGGTTTGTTTTAGCGTTATTAAATAAAAATGCCGCTCCTATTACAGGGCGGCATTTTTTTATTTTTTTAATCTTTTTTAAAGCTATGCATATCTTCTAGCACTGCCGTAAACCTATCGTATAGCCAAGGTTCAAGATCATCAATCACTTGACTGTATAGATGTGGTCCTATGGTTTCGATGATAAAGTCTAATAAAAACTTAGCGGGCAGATTACCAATATCGACATCAAATTCCTCGCTTATATAATCTCTAAGCTTATCCAAAACGATTTCTTCTGCTTCATCTGATAAGGTGATCAGTTTGTCTTTGCTCATATAAAACTGTCCTAATAGACATGCCAATGACGATGTCTAATATTTAAGTGGTTTGAATAATGGCTGAAATTTAAAGGGTATCTACATGATAAATAACCCTTAAGCTGAGCTATGTTTTTTCATTACCTAATCTTGCATAGTGGCCAATTGTTCTAAAATATTGACGTAATTATCTACGCCTTGTGCGCCACTGACTAAATGCCGCTCATTAAAAATCATCGCTGGTACACTTTGAATACCTTGCTGCTGCCAGTGCCGCTCTTCTGCGCGTACCTCTTTGGCAAAACGCTGCTCTTCTAATACCGCGAGCGCCTCGTCATGATCAAGTCCTACTTCCGCTGCGATATCGGCCAACACTGTATTATCAGAAATGTTGCGACCATCGGTAAAGTGAGCACTGAATAACGCCTGCTTTAAATCATGCATCGGCTTTTGCCCTTGCTGACCAGCCCAGTACAACAACTGATGCAGATTAAAAGTATTGTGCATACGCGTGTCATCGTTGAAATTAAACTCAAAGCCGACTTCAGAGCCTGCTTCCGTCATTCTAATGCGGCTCGCATCTGATTCTTCCTTGCTAGAGCCATATTTTTCCATAATATGCTCGCGTAAGTTTTGTCCTTCGCTTGGCATATTGCTGTTTAGCTCAAACGGATGCCAATATATTTCATGTTCGGTATTGGTTTGCTTAAGCGCCTCAGCCAATTGACGGTAGCCGATAATACACCAAGGGCAAACCACGTCTGAGACGATATCTATGCGCAGTGGCTGTTTTGAATTGTCCATATTTTCCTACCTATTTTATTGGTGATGCTTTATTTATTTATGAAGTTTTTTTATAACAGTTCTGTATAAAGAGTTGAGAGAGCTAATTCAATCAATACTAGGAGAATGAGAAGATGATTACAATGGTTGCTGAGTTACAGGTTCTATTTAAAAATTAACATGACCGAGAGCAGGTATTAAGTAGGTTAGAACTAAGGTTAATGCAGGGTAAAAAATGTTTGTCAACTAAGTTTGATTAAAAAACTACACTGTAATGACAACAAAGTAAAAACAAAGCGCCGTTTTTGATAAGACATAATAAATTGATTAACGCTTGTTCAAAAGCGTCTATAACTATTCTTTCATCACTTTCATCACTTTCATCTATTATCTGCCAGCGAGAAGCCAGCATGTCTACTTTGACGTTAACGATTAATAAGCAAGATTATCACTTTGATAATCTCGATGCGCGCACGACATTGCTCGATGTCTGTCGTCAGCATCTACAAATAACTGGACCCAAAAAAGGTTGCGACCACGGTCAATGTGGCGCTTGTACCATGCTGATTAATGGCCGACGGGTCAATTCTTGTTTGACGCTTGCGGTTATGCACGACGGTGATGACATTACCACTATCGAAGGCATTGGCTTGCCAGAGTCGCTCTCAGACTTGCAGCAAGCGTTTAAAGACCACGATGCGTTTCAGTGTGGTTACTGTACGCCGGGGCAAATTTGTTCAGCGACTGCTTTAATTGAAGAGATTAAGCAAAATTGGCCAAGCTACGTGACTACAGATTTGCAAAATCCTGACGGCTTGCTAGTACAAGAAATCTCTGAACGTATGAGTGGCAATATTTGCCGCTGTTCTGCTTATCCAAATATTATTAATGCCATCTCGCAGGTTTTGGAGAGTGAGATAAAAGATAAAGCTGCTGCTAAAACTATAACCAAAAAAGGCTCCGATGTTTCAAGCGTCACAGGTATTTGGTCACCGCCGCCCAGTGAAACGCAGCTTAGCAAACCTTCAAAAAACAAGCCGTCACAAAATAAAAACCATACGGCGCAAGTAGGAGGTCGTTCATGAAACGCTTTGAATACATCCGTGCTACTGCGCCTGAGCAAGCGGCGATTGCTGCCAGTTCAAAGGAAGCGTCATTTATCGCTGGAGGTACTAACTTACTTGATTTGATGAAGCTAGAAATTGAAACGCCTATCAAACTGGTTGATGTGACTCGCCTAGAGCTCGAGCAAATCGAAACGACTGCTAACAATGGATTACGTATCGGCACGCTCGTGACCAATAGTGATTTGGCGGCGCATCCAGAAGTGATTACCAATTATCCAGTATTATCTCGGGCTATTTTGGCAGGCGCGACTGGGCAACTGCGTAATAAAGCTACGACTGGCGGCAACTTTTTACAGCGTACGCGTTGTTATTATTTTTATCAAACCGATAGCCCGTGCAATAAGCGTGAACCCGGTACCGGCTGTCCCGCTATCAATGGCGAGAACCGCACCCTTGCCATATTAGGTACCAGTGATGCTTGTATTGCCCAACATCCCTCCGATATGGCGGTGGCGATGCGTTTGCTTGATGCGACGCTTGAAACGGTGAAAGCAGATGGCAGCACACGTAATATTGCGATTAAAGATCTTTATTGTTTGCCGAAAGACACACCGCATATCGAGAACGTTTTAGAGTCTGGTGAGCTTATTACTCATATTGTACTACCAGCCCCTATCAAAGGTATGCATACGTACGACAAGGTTCGAGACCGCGCCTCTTACGCTTTTGCTTTGGTCTCTTGCGCCGCTGTCATAGATAGCGATGATAATGGTAATTTAGCGACAGTACGTTTGGCATTTGGCGGTATCGGTACTCAGCCGTGGCGCAATGAAGCGGTCGAGCGATTATTAACCAATACCACAGGTGATGACGCTACTATCGGGCAAGCCGCAGATTTATTATTACAAGATGCCAAAGGTTACGGTCAAAACGATTTTAAAATACCACTGACACGTCGTTTATTAAAACAAGTCATTCAGCGCGCTTTAGCGGGCGAGGGAGCATAATCATGTCATTATTGGACTCAGTATTGCCGTCAGAACCTACCAAAAAAATGATGATGAATGAGCCTGTCGATTCGCTTTTTGATAAAACGGCAAGCAATTTGGTCGGTAAACCCATTAACCGTGTCGATGGCTCACTAAAGGTCAGCGGAAAAGCGCCTTATTCGGCAGAGATTTATAGAGAAAATCAAGTGTATGGCGTGTTAGTCAGTGCCAAGATTGCCAAAGGACAAGTGGAAAATATCGATAGTAGCGCTTTAGATGATATTCCTGGCATCATTAAAGTCGTTACCGATCCGCAGCATTTTTTGCGAAACTCACAGCAAGGCGGCGAAACCAAAGCGCCGACACAGGGCGCCAGCGAGATTTTTTATCATGGGCAACCGATTGCCGTGGTCATTGCCGAAACCTTTGAGGCGGCGACCGAAGGTGCTAACGCTATCAAAGTCATTTATAAAGACGAAACTGAACAAGCGGCATTGAACTTTACCAAAGAGCTTGCAAGCGCCCATGATGTCGATGAAAAAAAAGGTGCAGATAAAAATGCTATAAAAGGTGATCCAGAACAAGGGCTTGCCGATTCTCCCGTTACGCTTGACCGCTTTTATCATACGCCAAGCCAGAGCAATTCGCCGATGGAGCCGCACGCGACGCTGGCCTATTGGGAAGACGATAAGCTCATCATGTACACCTCAAACCAGATGATCGCCTCTTGTAAGCAGCAAGTGATGGACGCTTTGAACTTAAATAAAGATCAGGTGCAATTGATCTCTTATTTTGTCGGCGGTGGCTTCGGTAGTAAGTTAGGCATTGCACCTGAATCGATTGCCGCAGCGATTGCAGCAAAAGAGCTTGGGCGCCCTGTGCTGATTAGTATGACGCGTCCGCAAGTGATGGAAGCGACCGTCAGGCGCTCAAACACTCGTCAACGTATTGCTATCGGCTGTGATAAAGATGGCATCATCAATACCATGATTCACGATACCGTCAGTAGTAATTTACCGGGTGAGGCATTTTTTGAGCCGACGGCTTTGTCTACTAAATATTTATACCGCGGTGAAAATCGCCGCGTTAATTATAAAAAAGTAGATATGAATCAGGTGCTTTCTGGCTCTATGCGTGCGCCTGGCGAAGCGGTCGGTATGATTGCGGTTGAATGTGCGATGGATGAATTGGCCACGCAATTGAATATTGATCCGCTTGAGCTGCGCCGCCGTAACGAGCCTGAGCAAGATCCAAGCCAAGATATCCCGTTTTCAACGCGGCAACTGCTTGCCTGTATGGAGCAAGGGGCCGCGCAGTTTGGTTGGGAGCAGCGTAACCCTAAACCTTCCAGTCAGTTAGAGGGCGATTGGTGGATTGGCACTGGTATGGCAGCATCCGCCCGCGGTAACCAGTTAAAACCTTCAGAAGCGCGGGCGACACTGAAAATTGATCATTCCAAAGCACTTGGCGTTAAAGCCATTATCGAAACCGATATGACTGATATCGGTACTGGCTCTTATACGGTGTTTTCTCAGGTGGCCGCTGATTTACTGGGCTTGCCGATAGACCATATCGAGATGAAATTGGGCGATAGTGAATTGCCACCTGCAGTTGGTTCAGGTGGTAGCATGGGCGCAGCAAGCGCTGGTAGTGGGGTTTATCTCGCCTGTGAGCAACTGCGTGAAATGCTGGCAGAAAAAGTTGGTCTTTATCCAGATACTATTCAGCTGGATAAAGGTCAGATTAAACAAGCAGGCGAGCATGAGCCTAGTATTTTAGAAGCAGCGGTAGAAGCGCTTAAAGATAAAGCGCTAGATTTAAAACATCAAGTCACTGAAAAAACAGGTTTAGCATTACCCAAGTCTGCTGCAGAAAAATACGATTTTAGCAATTTTCAGTCTTATGCACTGGCAGATATTATCGCTGAATACGATGAGCAAAAGATTAGTGCTAAAGGTCAAATCGCGCCGGGTAAAAATGCCAAGAGCCACCGTCAGGCGTCTTTTGGTGCTAACTTTGCAGAAGTGGCCGTGCATAGAGTGACTGGCGAGATTCGCGTGAAACGCATGGTAGGTGCATTCGCCGCTGGTCGAATTTTAAATCATAAAACCGCTACTTCGCAGTGCTATGGCGGCATGGTGTTTGGCATCGGCTCGGCGCTAATGGAGGAAGTCATCCATGATAAGCGCGATGGTCGCCTCTGTAACCATGACCTTGCTGAATACCATATTCCGGTCAATGCCGATGTGCCGCAACTAGAGGTGATATTGGTGGAAGAGGATGACCCTTATACCAACCCCATGCATATCAAAGGGATTGGTGAGACGGCGATTTCTGGCGCGGCAGCAGCCATCGCCAACGCGATTTATAACGCAGTTGGCGTGCGCGTTTACGATTTCCCAATCACGCTTGATAAGCTGCTTTATGAATTGCCCGAGTAGTTATCCTTACGTAATCCAGATAAATAGGATAATTGGAATAAACGAGTTGGTAACTCATAGTTAATAACTGATATCAGCAACCCGCTAGCGATTATTACTAGTGGGTTTTTACGAGATAAAAATCCTGGATTTAATCATTAAAACTAAAATAAGAATAAATAACATATAAGAGGGGTTATGAATCAGGTCGCTGATATTCTGAAACTAGCTAGCGAAGTACAGCAGCACAACATCGATGCGGTGTTAGCAACGGTAGTGCGCACCGAAGGCTCGGCATATCGTCGGGCTGGCGCAATGATGCTTATCTGCGCTGATGGGCGCTCGGTTGGCATGATTAGCGGTGGCTGCTTGGAGCCGCATATTATCAAACGTGCTTTTTGGTTGACGCGTAACGGCGCTAATGTGCAGGTTTATCAAACTGGTGATGAGCAGTTGGATGAAGAGGTCGGATATGGCGATAATAGCGATTTTAACAGCGAGAATAACTTTACCAGTGAGCTAAATTTTGGTTTGGGCTGTAACGGCAAGGTGCATGTGCTGTTTGAGCGTTTGACGGCCGCAATGCCGTTTTTAGAAGTTATTAACCATGTTCGTCGTAGCCAACAACCTGCAACGATAGCGACTTTAATTCGCTCAAATGATAATCGCCATTTGCCGATTGGACTGCGCCTTGATTTAGAAAACTATATTGCTGAAGATAAAACAACTTTTATTAGTAATGTTAACACTTGCACTCAAGCTTTGATTGACGACTCGAATGCTTTTACTCACGAGATTAAAGAGTTAGTTAAAACTCTATCAACGTATGAGATTTCTGACAAAAACACCGAATACGTTATCTTAAAAAATGGCGATATAACCACAGAATGGCTCATCGAGCGTCTACAGCCGCAACACCGTTTGCTTATTTGCGGCGCTGGTAATGATGTGATGCCGCTTGTGAGCATGGCCAAACTACAGGACTGGCATGTCACCGTTATCGATAGCCGCGCCCAATATGCCACGCGATTGCGTTTTCCCGAAGCTGATATCGTGATGGCGGTATCATTAGACGATGATGAAAAACTGCTTAAACTGAGTAATAATGCGGCTGTCGCGTTGATGTCGCACAGTTTGACCCAAGACCGTGCCCGTCTTTCGCTATTATTAGAACATCCTACTCATTATAAGTATCTTGGACAATTAGGCCCAAGTTATCGAACCGAGCGCTTAGTTAATGAGATTCGTGCAGTTAAAAATAATCCTGAGTGTCTAAATAACGGCGTGAAAAAACTCCATTATCCAATTGGTTATAAATTAGGCGGCGACGGCCCTGAAGCCTTAGCACTTGGCATCATGGCACAAATAAGCGCCGTTATGCATAAGCAGACTGCGCCTGTTAATTTTCTAGATAGCAATAATACCAAACCTGAAATATTGAGCTGTATATGAATCAAAATGATTCGACGTCAAATAGCGCCGCAATACCAAATCAAAACTCTAACCAGCAAACCAATCATGCCATTATTATTCTAGCCAGTGGACTCAGTCGTCGTCTTGGTCAAGCCAAACAGCTGCTTTGTAAAAATGGTGTTCCTCTCATTAGGCATATGCTACAACTCGCAATAACTACAAGTCCGCAAGCTATCATCATTGTCATTCCTAAAGGAGCAGGGAAGATAGCCAATGAGATAGCAAAACTGAGCGACACCCATCTAAATGTCAAAATTATTATCAACCAAACTCCCGAAACAGGTATGGGACACAGTCTTTATATTGCTATTGAGGCGCTAACTCAATTTGTTAATGATAAAAACTTTAATCATAAAGTGGTTGATCGAGTGTTAATCATGGGTGTTGACCAAATTCTATTGGATCTTGAACATGCAAAAGAGTTGCTAGCCGATAAGCATTTAGTGGTTGCCAGCGGTTATGGGCATTGGCAGATTTTCGATACGTTGCCAAAAGATGGGCATAGTGAGCGTAAAGCTGGTGCCAGTCATGAGTCGACAAATCTTATCGTTGGTCTACCATTGGTTATTGATTATCTGCTACTTAAACAGTGGCAGTTTAATTTAAGTGGAGACAAAGGCCTACGTCATTTAATTAGAGCGTTACCGCCGCATCAATTGACAGTGGTGAATAATCCTAAGCTTAGCTACGATATCGATACCTCAGAGCAGCTCGCTTATGCCAGACAACAGGGCTGGGTTGACGATGTGCTATGTGGCTTAATATGGTATTAGATAGTTAAGAGAGAAGAGCTAGGAGTGTCACTCAAATAGCAGATATCAGGCTTATGATTACAATGCAATGCCCAAACTTAAATAGTAACAGGAATACTCGAATCTATTACTACGGTCGTACAAGAGTGCAAATTGTCTGATATATAATTTGATTTTTGTTAACTATGAAATAAGGGCGTCTTATGAGTCGTACATTATGGCTAGTAGTTGGTATCATCAGTATTTTGGGTGGTATCTTTGCTTTTTTTAACCCTCTTAGCGCCAGTTTCGCCGCCGAACAATTGGCTGGATTTGTATTTCTTCTCGTTGGTGTTTTACAGTTTATCGCCCTGTTTCGTGCTTGTACCACGACGGGTAAAGTGCTGGCGGCTATTGGTGGTGTACTTGGCATATTTATCGGTATTGAGCTGCTACAAAACCCGCTACAAGGTATCTTAACCTTGACTATGGTTATTGCTATTTTATTTATGGCAACAGGTATCGTCAGAGTGGTTGTCGCTTTTGGTTTACGTAGAACGGTAGCTTTTGTGCCAATATTAATCTCAGGGCTTATCTCAATTGCGTTGGCTATCATGATTTTTACCAGCTATCCGCAGTCAGCGACCTATATTCTCGGCGTCCTATTGGCGGTTGAGCTGATATCTAATGGTATCTCATTAATCATGTATTCACGTGTACAACCACCTTTGGTTAGCCGCTTATAAACTCGTAAGCTTATGAATGACACTAGCAATAAGTCATGCTATAAAATTTATAAAAAAGACGCCGTAAAATGGCGTCTTTCTTTATTTTAAAAGCTATTCTATAAGCAATCATGTCTTCTAAGAGTTTAGCGCGAAAACGTCAAAATATGCCCCTTAAAAGGTAGCTCAAGATAAGAAGTATCCTCAGGTTTGACGTGCTTACTGCTAAAGCCAAACTCAACCATTTTATTGGTCAGCTTGTTTTTGCGTCCGCGACCAGGGTCAACGACGATGACTTCACAAGTTGGCAAAGCATGACGTTCAATAAACTCCGCCAAGATATCAATATGCTGGTCTTCATAAAGCAAATCGCTACCGATAATGATATCAAACTTGCCAAGATGGCTATTGTCTTCTGCCCAGTCTAAGCGCTCAAAGTTAATCTCTTTATTATTATTGAGCGTGGTGTTTCGATCCAAAAAGTACTCAACCGTTGGGTGATAATCGGTCGCTGTGATATCAGCGTGACGATGGTTAAGCAATAAACTGGATAATGCCATACCGCACCCAACTTCTAAGATGCGCTTGCCAGCAATATCATAATCAAGCATATGATTGGCTAGCACCAAACTTGATGGCCAAATCACGCCAAACATCGGCCATGAAGCCGAGCAAATACCGAGGTCTAATGCCTCATTATCAGGGTCACTAAATTGTTGATTGTCACGTAGGGTGCAAATATGGATATCGGTACTGCCAATTTCAATGGTTTGATAACGCACGCGCACGGTGGTCAGCGAAGTCATAAACTGTCCTAAAAAATAAGTAAGAATGCAAGGGTTGGCAAAGGATGCCACTTTCGAGGAATATATGTATTACAAAAGGTGGTTTGAAGCTCGTAAATGTGTAGATGTCTATCACGGATAACTGTTAAATGGTTATAGCCAGTATGACCTAACATTTGACAACTTGCTGTTAATTTTGAGGGTGTTCTTATTGCCGTATGAGTTTATGCAGGGAGCAGTGTTAATGGCAAAAAGCAAAGCGTGGAAAGGATAGTGGCAGCAGTTATACAACCATCATCATGAGACCACCTAATAGCAAGGCATAAAAAATGCACCCCTTGTGATTAAAGGGTGCATTTATATCAAGCCGCTAACTTAATTAAGTAAGGAGTTAATTGGTAAATCTAAGCCCAGATGTTTTTAACGCCCATACCAGCTCAACAAAGGCGCGATTGTTGGTTAAAGGTTCACCATCGATGATAAGCACGTAGCCTGAACCATCAATCCAGAGAAATACAAAACTGGTTTCAGGAATCAGCAAATCCACTTGCTGAAAAAAAGAAATGGCTTGGCTTTCTACCGCCCAGCCGCGTTGTTTTTGGCGCAGCATAAAGCCTGAAAAATCAGCAGCAGCCACACTGAGCATATCCGCTTCTTCTTGGCTATAACCAATCCGTGCCAGACAAAAACCTTCATCAGAACCAATCGCCGCACGGCGTTTACCAGACAAGCTTGAAACGACATAGGGTAAAAACTGATCTAATGGTAAGTTGGGGGCTGGCAAAAACAGCGAAAGTTTTTCAATCCAACCATGTTCTAAAAAGCTATCTAACCACTGATCAGAATAGCGTTCGAGCCAATCAGCGGCTAACAGTGTCTCGTTATGCGACAATAAATCTTGTAAGGATAGCTGCTCAGCCGTCGGTTCACTTTGCGAAAATGCCTCAAAAATACCGGCCGGGGTCAAAGTCAGATAGGTTTTATCAGCGTTTAAATAAGAAGACATAGCGGCTACCAGTTAGATGAAGGTTTGTGATGGTATTAAAAAATAACCCATTTAGGCTTTGGTGGTTTGATCAAGTTTTTGCTGACAATGATTCCAGCGGTCATTGAATTGCCAATCACTTTTACCCAAGCGAAACCAAACTAAGGAGAATGCTAGACGGTCATGACGAGCGATACAATGGGCAAAAAACTCGTTTTCGATTTGCTCTATGGTGTCAAAGTCTTTATTATCACGCGCGAGCATCAAATCGCTGGTGATATCTTTCGCGATTTCTTTGGCGTCATCACTACTGATACGCAGTCGCTGGGTTTGTTCATTTAAGGATGGCGATACCAGTACGCTCCAACGCGTTGCTAGCATGCTGTTTTTTTGAATATAGCTTTTTTTATCGATGCAATCACGAAAGCCTTGCTCGATATGCGGCAGCATGCGACCTTGCAAGCGGGTAAACATATTGGTGACATCATAGGGGATGTCGTACCAGCAGCCATAAAAGAAATCGGCTACGGCACCTTGCAGCGGCTCTTTTTCGTTTAAAAGTAGCGCAGCATTGATACGTTGTTCGTGAAAATGACGATTGTTCGGTGCGATAAATATCTTACGTGAGTAAAGACGATAGACGCGCCGCGCCGCCATTTCACTTTCTTTGATGAGATCTAAATCAGACATAAGAGTGTCCTGTTAGCCATAGCTGTTATTCAATAAGTGCCGTTTAATGCTTATTGTTAAGCAGTTACTATGAAACAATTACTGCTAAACAAACATCATTAAAAGAGCGCTGTTAAACGAACGCTATTAAATAACCACTATGACTTAAGTAAGATGCCAATTAACCATGAATCGCAAATAGGCTAATCAAGTAAAGTTTGCATCAAATCAATCATAAATTCAGCGTCTTCTTCATCCATGGCTTCAAAACCTTGCGGCATACCAAGTTCAGCCAACGCTTCTTTGCCATCATCATCGTTATGCAGATTCAGAATGGCATTCATAAGAATTTCTGTATCAGGAAAGCCGTCTTTAATGAGCAAGACGTGGCTGATATCTGCCAAATCACTCTCGATTAACACCGACAATTGCGCTTTGGTTAAGCGTGAAAAGCTATGAAAAATCTCTGCCAAAAAGAAAGCCGCTTGTGCTTCACCTTTAATCACTTGGCGCGCTGCTGCTTGATAAGTCTCAGTGACTGTCCAATTGAGGTCAGCTTCTTCGATATCGACCGCTTCAAGCAGGCGTAAACCAATCAATTTTACATCGCGGTTATCAGCCATAGCCACGGTAGCGCCAGCTTTGATGTCCTCTAAGTGATTAATGTCGCTATTTGCTGCAGCGGCGATGACCATCTCATCAGATTTACCGATAGGACGCGCAACCGCACGGTAGCCTTGCTCGCGGATAAGCGTGGCTGCATCAAAAGGGTTGGCATAAATGACTTGAATATCGCCTTGATTGATAATGGCTTCTTGTTCAGCATGCGAGGCGGGGATGTTTAGATGCATGTTAAGATTGGCACGTTTTTGAATCAAGATGTTAAACATGTGCCAGCCTGCAAAACGCTCCGGCGAAAAATCAGGGGCGATTAACATATTATATGTCGTCATGATTTACGCTTCCTCGTCTTGTTTCATTTGGGCATATTGAGCGATTGCCGCATCAATTTTGCTGCGTGATGGCTTACGGCGTACCGAAGTATAGCCAACGGTTTCGCCGCGGCGGACGTTCGGCACAACAGTGGCATAAACCCAATAATGGCTACCGTCTTTGCACAAGTTTTTAACATAACCATGCCATTTTTGCCCAGCAGCAGCGGTCGACCATAAGTCTTTATAGGCCGCTTTTGGCATGTCAGGGTGGCGCAAAATATAATGCTGCTTGCCGATTAATTCATCGACTTCATAGCCGCTAATCTCGACAAAGGCATCATTAACGTGGGTCAAAACGCCGTCTAAATCGGTACGTGACACAATCAATTTACCGTCAGGGTACGGGCGTTCGATACCGGTGTCATAGACAGTGCGCGAAGTGCCATCGTGATAAGTCATGGTGACTTGTTCGGCTGGCATGTCAGGCTTCATGGCGTCGGGGAGTGGAGAACCCATTGTAATCTCCTTTAGTTATCATCTTAATGATAATCATTAAAAAGCGGAATTGGTTAAAGCATACTGTCTTACGTTAATTTTTAAGCCTAGACTCAAACTTAAACCTAAGCTTAAAACTAGGCTTTAAATACACACTTTGTGCTGATTAAGAGTGCAAAATTCTAAAAGCTTTTAATAAGGTAATCGAAGCTTTTGGGAAATAAGTGTTTAGAAAACCTAATCACTCATTCAACATAAACAGTATGCATTACCTTAAAAATTTTTTATAAGACAAGTCGTTAATTTTCATTTAGAGTGTTATTAATGAAGTAGTTTGTAGCGCTGATACCGCATAAAACCGTAACGACAGAACTTTAAAAATAAATATTAGATGAGTTTTGCCAGTGCTTCTGATGCACGTTTAATATCTAGGAATATCAAGCCCAGTTTGGCGTTTGGTTTTGCCATAATGGTCAGTACCGCTTCATCGCCTGATGAGGTCATAATCACGTAGCCTTTTTCGCCTTGGATCATGATACGGTCGATGCTACCACGAGCCAATTCACGACCTGCACGGTCACCTAGTGACAATAAAGCGGCAGACATAGCGCCGACGCGGTCTTCATCAACGCCTGTTGGCAGCGCAGATGCAATCATAAGACCATCGTTAGAAATAAGAGCAGATGCTTCAACATCGGCTGATGAGCTGTTTAGGTCTTCCAAGATTTGTTGGAATGAATCTGTACGCATAACGATTTCTCTGTGACGAATGAATAAAGGGGTAAATTGGGATTGGTAATGTGCTAATTCTAGGCTTTAACTAGTGGGCAATATTATAAACCCTTACCATTAATATTGATATGGTAGAACGCCAATCAAAGCCTTAATATTGCCCGTTTTTTACCTTTTATCGTGTTTTTATAACCGCCTATCTTTAAGTTTGTTTTAATAGCAAATAAAAGTTGATTAAAATGCTATTTTTCATTATTTCGTGTTTGCTGAAATTGGTTTGGCTGTTTCATAAGGGTTATAAGCTTCAGGAAATATCATAATAATAAGTTTATAGAACGCTCGGATTTTTATAAGATTGCACCAACCAATTTACACCATCCGCATAAATTTTCTGACTAACAAGTTTCCACGCTAAGGGTATCGATAGCTTATAATTATAAAAAAATCCCTCATAACTTTTGATGATGGCGATATTTACTAGACTTATACCTTAAAAAAATGATATATAGATATGAGATAAAAATTGTTTGTGCTTCTGAGTTTATGATTTAGAGACACGAGCAGTTGGCTTCTCATCCCAGCAGTTTCTATAGCTCATAACGTATAGGAGCGATTTCAATCCCACATTCGCGTTTTAACTCCCATCGTTTGTGCTTAAGCGATAAAACGCCGGTGTAAATCAGCATGATGACCATTTTTACCCTAAGGAACCTATATGAGTATCAGTCAGGCAATCGAAAAAGTCGAAGCACGTTACGCCCATCAACCTGAATTTATTCAGGCGGTAAAAGAAGTTGCAATCACCATTGCTCCGCTATACGACGCCCATCCCGAATACGAAACGTTCAAAATATTTGAGCGTCTTGTTGAGCCTGACCGTGTGATCGCTTTTCGTATCAATTGGGAAAACGATAAGGGCGAAGTACAGGTAAATCGCGGCTGGCGTATACAGTTCAGCAACGCTTTAGGTCCTTATAAAGGTGGTATCCGCTTCCATCCTACCGTCAACCAATCGGTACTTAAGTTCTTAGGTTTTGAGCAAATCTTTAAAAACGCCTTGACGGGTTTGCCAATGGGTGGCGGTAAAGGTGGTACTGATTTTGATCCTAAAGGTAAGTCGGATCATGAAATCCGCCGTTTTTGCTATGCCTTTATGCGTGAGCTGCATCCGTATATCAGTAAAGACATTGACGTACCTGCTGGTGACATTGGCGTTGGTGGCCGTGAAATCAGCTATATGTTTGCGATGTATAAGAATTTGACGCGTGAGCATGGCGGTGTATTGACTGGTAAAGGTGTAGGTTTCGGTGGTAGCTTGATGCGTACCGAAGCGACTGGTTATGGCGCCGTATATTTCTTAGAAAACATGCTTGCTGCCCAAAACGACAATATCAAAGGCAAAAAGGTACTGATATCAGGTGCCGGTAACGTCTCTCTACATGCCGCTGAAAAAGCCCATATGCTGGGTGCAACGGTACTGACCGTATCTGACTCACAAGGTACGCTGTATGATGAAAACGGCATGGATCAAGAAAAAATTAACTGGCTAAAAGAGCAAAAATCACACAACAAGCCGTTGGCTGAATATGTTGGTGTGTTTGGCGGCGAATGGTTGGCTAATCAAAAACCTTGGCATTTTAAAGGGGATATCGCCATTCCATCAGCGACCCAAAACGAAGTCGATGAAGACGATGCCAAACTGATGGTCGAAAACGGTATCAAGTATATTGCCGAAGGCGCTAACATGCCATTGACCGCTGAAGCGATTGATCATGTGCGTTTACACCGTGTGCATTATGCACCCGGTAAAGCGGCCAATGCTGGCGGTGTCGCGGTATCTGGTCTTGAGATGTCTCAAAACTCAGTACGCCAATATAAAACCTTTGAAGAAGTTGATGAACGCTTAAAGTGCATTATGAAAAATATTCATGATTGCGCCGCTGAAGCCTCAGAGAAATATCATCAAACGGATAACGGTTATATCGACTATATGACAGGTGCAAATATTGTTGGTTTCAAACGCGTTGCTGATGCGTTATGTGCTTATGGTATCTTGAACTAAGTAGCGTTAATGGGCGCTAGATATAATAGCGCCTGATACTATTCTCAATAGCTGATATTCCCCGATTAAACAGAACCGCGTCTACTTCGATAAGTAGGCGCGGTTTTTTATTTGCAAACACCGACGATACACTTGGATACCTTTTTACCTCGCAGGCTTACCTTATCAAGGTTATGATAAAGAATAAAACCACGTTAAATAAAAAATTGAACAACAGAAATATCGTTAGAAAAACACAGTATCAATAAGGAGACAATCTTATGAGTAAGGTTTTAAATGGCTTTAAAATAGCGACACTCAGTACGTGTCTGACATTGGCTTTAACGACAGGTGTAATAAGTACAACTGCTAATGCATCCAGTGATACGAATGAAATACGCGCTGCGCAAGCGGCAAAGATTGGCTTAAAACAAGCCATTACTATTGCTAGTAAAAAGGCTTCTGGCATTTTGGTCAGTGCAGAGTTTGATGACGATGATAGCGACGCCGTGGGCAAGGGCGGTGTTTATGAGTTAGAATTTAGTACAGACAGCATGAGTTATGAAATCAAAGTTGATGCCAATACTGGTAAAGTGGTAAAAACGGAATCTGAGCGTTTAGACGGTGATGATATTAATGATTACCAAGTTCAGAAAAAAGCAAAAACCACTATTATGACGGCGATGAATATTGCTGAAAAGCAAACAGGTGGTAAAATATTAGCAATTGAATTTAAGAATAACCGTGATTATGCTGACCATCCTTTATACTATAAAGCTGACCTTTTAAAAGCTAATAAGATTATCAGTATAAATGTCGATGCCAAAACGGGTAAGACATTTGCCAATAAGTTTAAAAAATAGCAGGCATATTTATAAAGATAGTAAAAAAGACATCAACTGAGTATATCAGTTGATGTCTTTTTTCTTAAAAATAGCGCATAGAAGAGTGGCTGTATTTGCTTCATCGAAAGTATTCGTCATAAATCTTAGCAATCTTACGCATACTCACTGTTTTTGTACGTTTATTCTTACCCAAGTACGATAGTATATGAGCAAGTCTTGGTTGCATAAGCAGCGCTGACCGTTAAAATTATTATCAATGTTAACCGTCACTTAGCGTGGACGATGCAACATAATATAAAAATAGCATTGAAAAATAGTCGTAGTATCCTCAAATCGGGAAACCAAAGCCAAGCATGATAGACACAAGCATGACAGAAGGCAGGTACGCTTTTTAGTCAAAACAGTTTGCTAGGTTTTCTCCCTATTTGTTGTTCTGATATTTTTTGCATTATTCATCTACTTTATAAGGACGTCTTATGAAACGTCGTACTCTTTTAGCTTTTGCTGCCAGCACGGTATTGCTTGCCGCTTGTAATCAATCACCTACTACTGACTCTGACACCAGTGCGGCGGCTGGTGGTTCCGATTTGCTACAACGTATTAATAGTGGTGGTACCATTAACGTCGGTACTGAAGGAACCTATCCGCCGTTCACTTATCATGATGAGAGCGGAAAGCTTACCGGTTATGATGTCGAAGTGACACGCGCGGTCGCTGACAAGTTAGGCGTAAAGGTTGAGTTTAAAGAAACTCAGTGGGATGCGATGCTGGCAGGACTTGATTCCAAGCGTTTTGATATGGTTGCCAATCAGGTCAGTTTGACCACACCTGAGCGCTTAGCAAAATATGATAAAGCTCAAGCGTATAGCTGGTCAGGTGCTGTGGTATTGGCTCCGACTGCTGATAGTCGTTATAGCTCATGGGAAAGCTTAAAAGGGCTACGTTCAGCACAGTCGCTGAGCAGTAACTATGGCGAGCTTGCAGAACGTTACGAAGCCGAAATCGTTCCTGTCGATGGTATGGCGCAGGCGATTCAATTGGTCAAACAAGGCCGCGCTGACTTTACGATGAATGACAATCTTGCCGTATTGGATTATCTAAAAAAATTCCCAGACGCCAATCTTGAGATTAAATTGGTGGCTCCTGCTAGTGAGCAGACGGGTTCAGGCTTGGTATTGCTCAAAGGTGATGACGCCGTTGTTGCAAAGCTAAATGAAGCAATGGCAGCGCTTGTGGCTGATGGCACGCTAACCAAGCTAAGCGATGAATTCTTTGGTGCTGATATAAGTCAACAAAAATAATGCTAGCTTCTATCACCTCAGTGTTAACTGATTTATTAGCCATATTGCCATTTATGGATGCGGCGCGGGCGCAAATCGTTATCAATTCATTTTGGCCGATGCTCAAAGGCGGTATCTATTATTCGATACCGCTGGCATTGATCTCATTTGCAATTGGTATGGTGATTGCGCTGACAGTGGCATTGATTCGTATCGTGCCGCGTGCGGGCTGGTTTCATGAGATTATTTATCGGCTTGCCCGTATATACGTGTCCGCTATTCGCGGGACGCCGATGCTGGTCCAGCTGTTTATTATCTTTTATGGCTTGCCTAGTGTCGGTGTCAAGCTTGATCCGTTTCCCTCAGCGATTATCGCCTTTTCCCTAAATATTGGCGCTTATGCGTCGGAAACGGTACGCGCGTCGATTTTGTCTATTCCAAAAGGGCAGTGGGAAGCAGGCTCGACGGTTGGCTTGACTTACCTGCAAACTTTTCGCCATGTCATTTTACCGCAAGCGCTGCGGGTGTCAGTGCCACCGTTATCCAATACCTTTATTAGTTTGGTAAAAGATACGTCGTTAGCGTCATTAGTGCTGGTCACTGAGCTGTTTAAACAAGCACAGATTATCACCGCCCGCAATTATGAATTTATGCTGGTTTATACTGAAGCGGCGATTATTTATTGGGGTATCTGTCTGTTCTTGACCTTTATCCAAGGTAAGCTTGAAATCAGACTCGATCGCTATGTGGCTAAGTAGTTCACTGACTCATTTTATGATAGTTTTAGCATTATCTGTGCAACAGGAAACCTTATGATTCAAGTCAGCAACATTCATAAAGCCTTTGGTAGCAATGAAGTACTCAAAGGTATCGACTTGACCATCGAAAAAGGCAAAGTGGTGGTCATCTTAGGGCCGTCAGGGTCGGGTAAAACCACGTTTTTGCGTTGTTTAAATGCGCTCGAGATTCCTGATCAAGGGGTTATAGCTTTTGATGATGGTAGCTTGACGGTTGACTTTGCTACTAAGCCGAAAAAGAAAACCTTGCTCGCCCTGCAACGCAAGTCTGGCATGGTGTTTCAGTCTTATAACTTGTTCCCTCATAAGACGGCTATTGAAAATCTCATGCTTGGGCCGACGGTAGTACAAGGGCAAAGTAAAGCGCAAGCCCGCATGCAAGCGTTGGCATTACTCGATAAAGTCGGCTTATCTGATAAGGCAGATCTGTATCCATTCCAGTTGTCTGGTGGTCAGCAGCAGCGTATTGGTATTGCTCGTGCGCTCGCTATTGAGCCGTCGTTATTGTTGTTCGACGAGCCAACTTCGGCACTTGATCCAGAATTGGTGCAAGATGTACTTGGAACGATGAAGCAGCTGGCTTCTGAAGGCTGGACGATGGTTGTGGTGACTCATGAAATTAATTTTGCCCGTGATGTTGCTGATCATGTGGTCTTGATTGAAGACGGTCATATAGTCGAAGAGGGCAGTGCTAAGCAGTTATTTGAAGATTCAACGCATCCGCGTACGCAAGCATTCTTGCAGCGCATTCAGCTATAAGCCATATATTCAGTTGTCAGGTACTAAGCTATAAAAAAATCATCAGTCAATCGGCTGATGATTTTTTTTGGCTCATTCCTTATTTTTATCAGCATTAAACCACTTGCATGAGTCTTTATCGTTTACGTTCGAAATGAGTATATGTTCAATATTCCCTAATATCCGTTAAACCTATCTGTGTGAATGTATCGCTATTTTAGTTTAACCAACCCAGTGGCTTTTTTGTTCTAAAATCGTTTACTATAAAGACTGGTATGGGAATGAGCATGGTTCCCTAGTGAGGACTTGAACACTAGGCTGTGGGCTAATGATATCAATGTTTTAACTATCTGAAATAGTCACGGTGTACTTACCATACATATTCTATCTTGATTGATGCGCTACACGGGTAACAAACTGCTAATTTTAGATATGAATT
The DNA here is from genome assembly GCF_904846175.1 of Psychrobacter immobilis. Lineage (GTDB taxonomy): Bacteria > Pseudomonadota > Gammaproteobacteria > Pseudomonadales > Moraxellaceae > Psychrobacter > Psychrobacter immobilis_E. The sequence goes on from NZ_CAJGZM010000003.1 coordinate 334,552, forward strand.
TAACTGTTATAAAACCTACAGTACAGAATATGATTAAAGTATCATAAGTTAATTTCTACTGGATTGATGGTAGGGATTAGAGAGCCACAACGCAAATTATAACAAGATTTTTTCACCACAGTTTTTAGGATATATATAATCTTCATCTGTATTTAATGTATCTTTATCATAATAATAAAGAACATTGCTTTTCTTTCTAAATATACTTTTAAAGTCAATTTTAGGGCTAAGATGTACATGTAAGAAAAAGGCATCCATAGCATTCTTCATATAGGACATTGATGAAACATCTATGAACCAAAAGCTGCACATTCCTCTACATTGACATCTATAAATAAATTCTTTGTTATAATCAGATATGTAGCTGAAACTACATTCACTTAACTCTTTAAGTTTTTTATAATCCCCATCTAGCCTGTAGAAATTATAAGCAGAGTCGTATTCATAAACTTCAATCTTAGCAATTAAGGAATCAAAATATCTATTTTTTGAGAAAAAATTGTTAAAGTTTTGGATGTTAGAAATAAAATCTGTTTCTATATCGAAGTATTCGTCTATATATTGCAAACCTTTGGTTTCAATAAAATCTTCGATATCCATCCATCCTCTTTCTTCAGATTCATAATCATGGATTGTAATGAGAAAATCATTATTCATTATTTATCCTAATCAAATTGTTGTAATAAGTGTTATGGGAATACGTTCGGTGCGCTATACAGGCATCGAGCTTCTAGTGTTAGATGCAACTTCAATGACTGTTAAACCGATAGGTAGATCATTATCATTAAGCTTTCTGATTAAAAATTCATAGATTATTTTCTACGGTATTATTAGCATGGCAAATTAGAGAAGTATGACGATCATATTGGATTATTTGATCCTAAAACTAGACTGCATATAGAACCTACTATAAAAAATAGGAAGATAATACCATGAGTAACATTATAAGAGAGATTCATATATATCCTTTAAGTGATGAATTTGCAGTTTACGAAATTATTTTAAATCATGCTCAGTTTTCTATACTAAAGGAGAATCTAGATAATACTGGCGATAAAAATTATAGTTATGTGTATCCAGTTACTTTAGAAGAATGCTTACATGCCGATATTAATATTCCATACGAGTATAGAAAAGGAGGTTTTGAGTTTCACATACTTACTTATGAGAACTATTAAGGTATATCCCAAGGGAACCAGTTATTTCACCCTTCAAATCTATTAATAGACCACTTAAAACAGACCGCTATAATGGAACCACTTATATCAGAACGTATTTGATGACTCATAAATAGGTATTATTGATGCCAAAGTAACTCGATACTGCCTGAAAAATACTGCTAAAACATCGATCTTATGCAAGAAGTCTATTATTAAAATGAGGACACGCCTCAATCAATCCAATAAAAATAATTTTCCATTTGTTTGATATTCTTTTGAATAAAACAGACTTTTTCAGCTTGGGTCCTTGGCAGATGCTTAGCATCAGCCCCGCAATCTTTTGAGCGATTCATAACCCATTTAAGCTGATCTTCTTTGAATTTATTGGCCAAAACTTGTCCATATACTTTTATTATGTCACCTCGAACTGATAGATAGTTATCGTTTAATGCTTTATCAGAATTTTGGTATAACCTATCAATAAGTTCAGCTTGCGAAGCTAATGGCAAATAAGTTGAGTCTTCTTTATAGGAGAAAGTAGCGCTTTCTTGCGTCCGATTATTCTCTATATATATTTCGCTATTTGCAGGATCTATAAAGCCATTGAGATCCTTACCCTTGAAACGATAGCCCTGAAAGCCGCAAGGAGTCACGCCATCGTTGCATAAGCTATGCTTAGTTTTGGCAGGATATAGCTTAACGGTATATGGCAATTTACTTTGTCTTTCTCCAAGCCGCTCTGTTTGTAATAAGCGTCCCAAATCTGGCGCAACCAGTAGCATATCATCACAAGTGACGCGGCCTTCACCACAACCATGATAAAGGTTTAAGCGTTGACCTTGTACGTCCATCCCTAATATAAAATTTGCTTTTACAGGCGTCACGGCTGAGCTAACAGAAGCAGCTAGTATTAGGCTGGTAAATACACTTGCATAACACAGCCGTTGATATGTCAGTAAGCGAGATTTATTTAGGTTTAAAAGCATGATGATTTATACCTGTAATAAAAAATTCGTTAATAAACGCTTAGCCCCTTCGGTAGCAAACGACTCTGGGTGAAACTGGACGCCTTGAATCGGATAGTCTGTATGCTGTAGCCCCATAATCTCATCACCTGCTCGCGCTGATTCAGCCAAACTTAAATCATGATGTTTATCATTAGCAACGACTGAAGTGATCGTTAAGCAGTCAGGTAAGGTATCTGCTTTTACCATTAACGAATGATAGCGCATGATTTCTATCTCTTGTGGCAAGCCCTGATAGACACCTGCGTTATTATGGCGAATGGCTGAAACCTTGCCATGCATCGGCACGCTGGCTCGTACCACATCACCGCCAAATACGTGGGCGATACCCTGCATTCCCAAGCAAACGCCAAGAAGCGGCGTTGTTTTGCCCATCACCTCAATCACTTCGGCACAAATACCGAAATAGGCGGGTTCATCAGGTGCACCAGGACCGGGCGAAATGATAATACGGTCAAGGTTCATCGCCTGTACATCAGCCAAGGTAATCTCATTGTTGCGTTTGACGATGACGTTGGCTGCTTCTTTAGCGCCGTCTTTATCACTGTCCATGGTCTGTAAAATCTCACCGATGTATTGATAAAGGTTAAAGGTGAAAGAATCGTAGTTATCGATAATTAAAACATTCATAAGGCATAAGCTCTTTAGCAAAAATATAATGAATTTACGCAGGCATAAAGCTGTCTAAGACTACTTTCATAGCCGACAGTTTGCGCTGGATTTCTAGGTATTCATCAGCAGGGTTGGAGTCGTAGACATTACCGCCGCAGGTTTGCGCATAAGCCGACTCACCATTGATAAACAAACTGCGAATAGGAATGGCAAAAATACAATCGCCATTAAAATTAAATGAGCCAAGCGCACCGCCATAAGCACCTCGACCATCGGGTTCGAGCTCATTGATAACCTTGATTGCTTCTACTTTCGGCGCACCTGATAATGTGCCAGCGGGGAAGTTGCTGGCAAGGGCGCTAAACATATCCTCATCAGGATGCAAAATCCCGACGATTTCTGAGGAGATATGCTGGACGTGTGAGAAGCGTTTGATATCCATTAGGCTACGTACCTTTACCGTACCGAAGCGTGCAACGCGACCGATATCGTTGCGGTGCAAGTCAACAAGCATATTGTGCTCGGCAATTTCTTTGGCATCATTAAGCAGCGCGCGGGCAAGCTTACGGTCTTCCACTATATCGACGCCGCGCTTAGCAGTCCCTGCCAGTGGATAGGTTTCCATCTCACCTTGACGCAAGCGGAACAGCAGCTCGGGAGAGGCGCCAATGATGCACTGCTGAGCAAATTTCATAAAATACATATGCGGTGATGGATTTACCGCACGCAGCTTTTCATAAATCGGCATCTTATCGCCTGCAATGCGATATTTGGACTTAAAGCCCACCTCACACTGAAAGATACGCCCAGAGATAATATCTTCTTTGACTTGCATGACAACTTTAGCATGCTGTTCTTGGCTCATACCATCACCTAAAAACTCAACGGTGGGCGGCTCATAATTTGGAATTGGGGCTTCAAGCAAGGCTTTGATTTGCTCAATACGATTGTCTTGCTGCGCAGTTGGATAGTAGAAATAGAAAATTTCACCGGTCATTTTATCAAGCGTCAGCCCATCTAAATAAACGCCAAATTTAAAGGGTTCAAAGTCGTCGTTAGACTTCGCATTGACACTTGGCTCAAAGAAATTGACACTGTCATAGCCCAAATAGCCGACTAGTCCACCGCTTTGGTCGCGAGCAATGACGTGTTGCGGGGTGATTGTGCGTAGCAGCTGATACGGGTTGTCCGTTTGATAATGACTGGTTTCAGCCGTTTTATTATCGGTAATCGCTAAAGTGGTACGGTCGATAGCGGCAATGGTCATAACAGGGTCAAAACCAATGGCATGATGGCGCGCCATATGACCGTCTTCACCCAATGATTCGAGTAAATAACAGGTCTCAAAAGCACGCTCAATGCGCTTAAATAACGCAAAGAAGTCAATATCTTGCGTGAGTTTAATACGCTGTGGCTTGCTAGGAATATCAATAGCAGCAGGTTGATCAGGCTTAGAAGTAGGAGAGGTCATAACAATATCCAAAATAGTTCAATGATTTATCATATAAAAATCAGGAAAAAAGAAATCATAATTTTTGATGAATTAAGCGTCTTTTATAGGTATGCTTTTTATAGATATATTGTCTCTATGAGACTTTAGTAAAGCGCTGACATCATGCGCTTGCATGGCTTTAGCACCACGCGACACAGTGGCGATACCAACGCCGAGCTGCTCAGATATCTCACGCTGGGTTATACCGCGTTCAAGTAAGTCAAAAATACGAATACGATTGGCGATTTCTTGTTGTTCTTTATCGGTCAATAATGCAGTAAATAGCTCGTCGATAGCGGCGCTATCATTACAGTTGGCTAAATGGTTCAGTAAACTGCGATAAGGATTGGTGCTCATAATATTTAATCTTAGTAGTAGGCAGGATAATAAGCAAAATGCTGTCTTGTTTCAGTATTCTAGTACAGTAGTACAATAAAAACAAGTTATAAGCGTATTGGTGAGAGATATGTCGTTAGCATGGCGACCAACCTTTATATTCACGATGTTCTCATCAATTTATTATTAGCTTAATATCAGGGATGCCTTTGCGTTCAAAGCCTTTTATTCCCGTCCTTTCCACTATTTTTTAATCGCGCTTTTATAAATTCTAGCAACTCTCACTCCCTTGTTTTTGAGCAAGATTATCAAAAAGCTCAATTTCTCACATTATTTATTGCCAAATTGTTAATACTTCGTTATTATGCCTGTCATTATTTAAATGCTAATCATTATCATTAGTGTTAATAATGTTATTCGTATATGGGTTTTTTTAGCCGATAGTTACTTAAGTCAGCAGTTGTTTAAGTTAGCGAATAACAAAGGTTTTCAATAAAGAATAAGAAAGCAAAATCCCGAACCATTTTTCTATAGTGACGCTTAAATCCTTCAATCCTAATAGTAAGTAAAGTGAGTGTGTTATGCGTGAAATCAAGTCAGCAACGTTTTCTAATCAATTAACGGTCTTATCGGTGGCAGTTTCAGCCGTTCTCTGGTCACAGCTGGCGGTTGCGGCAGCGGATTTGCCTAGTACTACCTTACAAACTATCACTGTGACCGCCAATAGCTCAGTACGTGAAAAAGTCCAAGAAGACGGCGTTGATGTCGAAGACTATACCCCAGCGCAGCAAGCGAGTCATTTGAGTGATTTTTTAAATGTGGTGCCAGGCGTGACCATAGGCGGTACGTCGTCGGTCAATCAGCGCATTCGTATTCGTGGTCTTGAAGATAGCAACCTAAAAGTCACTATTGATGGCGCGCGCCAAGAAGGCAAGCTGTTCTATCATATGGGCGATATCACCATTGACCCTGATTTGCTCAAACAAGCAGATGTGGCGGTAGGTAATAACTCAGTGACGCTCGGTAATGATGCGATTGGCGGTGCGGTCGCTTTTAAAACGGTCGATGCGGCTGATTTACTTAAACCAGGTCAAAAGATTGGTGCCAAACTAAAAGCAGGTTATGCCAGTAATAATGATGAGCTACTGACGTCAGCCACGGTTTTTGGCGCACCATCTGATAATGTGGATTTATTGGCGTATTATGGCAAGCGTGATACCAGCTCTGGTGAAGATGGTAGCGGTCGCGAATTGTTTGAAGACAGTGAAAGCGAGAGTTTCTTATTAAAAGCCGGTGCTTATATCGCTGACGCCCACCACGTAGGCGCCAGCTTTAGCCGTACTGATAAAGAAGGGACTTTCCCATTCCGCCCAGATTTTCCAAGCCTCGGCGATGATCCAATTCCACAAAAAGTAAAACGTGATACGTATACGTTTGACTATAACTTTAACCCAGTCAACTCGCTGATCGACGTTGATACCACTATTTATCAAACCGAAACACAGATTTCGCGTGATAATGACCCGAAAAAATCGCCAGGCTATGATTGGAATGCAAAAGTAAAAACCACCGGTGGCAAAATTGAAAACACCAGTGTGATTGATGCAACCTCAGGACGCCATAAACTGATTGCAGGGTTAGAGCATTACAAAAAACAATCAGATTATAGCGCGCTCGATCGTAGTACAAAACTGCCCGTATCAGGTGAGGATTCTGCTAAAAATACCTCAGTCTATCTAGAAGACCAATGGCAAATGGGTAAATTAACGCTGACGCCAGGTGTGCGTTATGATCGCTATGAAGCACCAGATTTTGTTGCTGCTGGTAAAACGTACGATAACGTCGTCGGAGCGCTGGCGGCTAGCTATGAGATTGCGCCTCAAACGCAGGTTTTTGCCAGCTATACCCAGCTGTTCAATGGTCCAGATTTAAGCCAAGCTATTTTTAATCGAAATGGTACTGGTACCTATGTCAATAAAGACTTGAAGGCTGAAGAGGGTGACAATGCTGAAGTGGGTATCGTGACTACATTACGCGATCTAACCATCGCTAATGATGCGCTGCAGTTAAGCGGTAAATACTTTGAAACCAATATCGAAAACTATATTGAATACGTGCGTAGTGGTGGTAGCCATAAAGGTTTAGATTGTGCGACTGGCGCGTTAGGTGGTAGCTGCCAAGGTGCCATCAATAAAGACGAAGATTATAAAATCAAAGGTGTTGAGCTTGCCGCTGATTATAAAATGGATAACTTTAGTATGGGGCTGAGCTATGCTCATGCTCGTAGTAAAGGTAAAGACACTGGTTATAGTATCTATTCACAAACGGGTAGTAGCTCAGATACCGGTGATAAATACATGGTCAACTTGGCTTATCAACCAACAGAGACGACAGATCTTGGCTGGCGTAGCACCTATGTTGCTGCAGTGACGCCAAATACAGGTGGCGATGACATCAGAAAGCCAAGCTATGATGTGCATGATATCTTTATGAGCTATTCGCCAACACAAGTGGAAGGTTTAAAAGCTACGGTTGGCGTATACAATATCTTTGATGAAACCTATGCCAGCCATGCCTCAAGATTCAATGCGCTAAAAGATGAGAGTACCGACTTTGAGCCGGGTCGTAATATCAAAGCTTCTTTAAGCTATCAGTTTTAAGCCTGCATTTATTTCTTAGTAGCAGAAAAGCCAGCTTTCTATAAAAAAGAGCTGGCTTTTTTATCGCCCTTTTTTGGAAATTGTGCTTTCTTTTTTTTAGATTTCGCGCTTTGGCTATACCACTATTAATCATATATATTCATAAAGAATCAGCACTCATGACCTTATTTTCATTGTCTTCTTTTTCATTTAATCTGCGCCGTATTTGTCTTTGGATTCATCGTTATACTGGGCTTATGATGGCAGGCTTTTTAATCATGGCTGGCATTACTGGCACGTTATTGGCTTTCCATAACGAGCTAGATGATATGTTTAATCATAAATTGGCTCACATCGATAAGCAAAGTATGCCACAGCTACCTATTGCAACGCTGCATGATAAGGTGATTAGCACCTATCCAGAATACAATTTTTCTAGTATGCCAACGTCATTAGAAGCGGATAAATCTGCGGTATTTTCAGTCGATAGAGTCCGAGGTCAAAGCGCCAAAAATCAGCCCAAAGCCCCGTTTCAAGAGGTCTATGTAAACCCATATAACGGCGATATATTAGGCACCCGTGATAAGGATGAATGGGCATGGCGCAATACTATGTGGAAAGTGTTTTGGTTGCACCGTGATTTATTGCTTGGCGATATGGGCAAGTTGCTATTAGGTGTGATTGCACTGCTATGGACGATTAATTGCTTTATCGGCTTTTATTTGACTTTTCCTAGAGCGGTGAATAATAAAAAAATACAGCGAAAAGCTGCGTCTAAAAAACGTGCGTCCTTTATTAAGCGCTGGTTACCGGCGTGGAAAATACGCCGCAAAACCAATACCTTTAAGCTCAATTATGATTTGCATCATGCGTTCGGGTTATGGCTGTGGCTGATGTTGTTTATCATTGCGTGGTCGAGTGTCGGTTTTAATTTAAAATCGGTGTATCAACCTGTGATGCAAGCAGTGGTCGGATTTGAAGGTAGGCAAGGTAAGGAGAGAGAAAAGGGCAGGGCAAATAAAGCAGATCAATCGAGCGCGCAGGTTCTGTCAGCTATTGCGCCAGTGAGCAATAAAACGGGTAGTGCTGCTATTATTAATAAAGCCAAGGTCAATAAAGACAATAGTATTGCGTATTTAACTGAGCAGGCGAATATTGCTGCGCAAAAAAATGGGGCAACCGTCGAGCAGTTATTGAGTATACGCTGGGTCGCGGAGGAAGGGCAATGGCAAATGCGCTTTAAAACCGACAAAGATATCGGCACTCACGGTGGTGCTTCGTCTATCACAGTTGATGCAGAAACAGGAGGTGTTGAGCGCATCAATTTTGGTTCGCAAAGCTCATTTGGTAATAAAATCGACCAATGGATATCGACGCTACATATGGGACATATTAGTCACGGTGTAGGACATTTGGCGTATCAAATATTCTTAGCAATGCTAGGGTTAGCCGTGGTGGCCTTGTCTGGTACGGGTGTCTATCTATGGTATAAGGGTCGACAGCAACGTTTGAAGGTTTTGCAAAAGTTGAGCTAAAACTGATAATTATATCTTTAAACCGTATCAACAATCACCGGACGACCTTGATGGTTCAGTACGGTCACATCGACTTTGTATAACTCTTTCATCGTCTCATGTGTCAGGACATTAACGGGTGCACCCGTTGCTAGCACGCGCCCCTCTTTCATCGTCACTACCGTATCGGCAAATTGCGCGGCTTGATTGATATCGTGCAAGACAATGACCACGGTTTTTTGCTCAGTATGGCTCAAATCGCGTAGCTCACGCATCAGCCGTCCAGCATGGTACATATCTAGATTATTGAGCGGCTCATCAAGCAATAAATACGGCGTATCTTGGCAGACAATCATTGCAATCAATACGCGTTGGCGCTGACCACCAGAGAGCGTCGACAAAAAGCGTTCGGCTAACGGTTCAAGCTCAAAGCGTTCGATAATTTCTTGCACTTTCTGCTGATCATCAGCAGTCGGCTGCCCTTGATGATAGGGGTAGCGACCAAACATCAACAGATCATGCACGCGCAGTCGTCCTTGTACTTGGTTGTCTTGTCCAAGCATCGCTACGGTCTTAGACAGCGTCCGTGCAGGACAATTGGCAATATCGTGCTCCTCGTTACCTACAACAAAACTGACCTGCCCCGATTGTAGCGGCTGCAAACGCGCCATCACTGAAAACAGTGTCGATTTGCCCGCACCATTTGGGCCTATTAAGGCAATAATTTGCGAGGGCGGCAAAGACAGAGTGATGTCATGCAGGATTTGTTGTTTGCCAATATGGTGGGAGACATTATTTATTTTAATCATAGCAGTTCTTGTTTTTAGAAAGTTTTAGACCGTTGAGTTTTAAAAAGCCATCATTAACGGCGATAGGTTATAAATATTAATAATAAAAATACCAAGCCGCCCGCCAGTTCAATCACCACTGACAATACGCCTGCCATACCCAATACTTGCTCAAACACCGTCTGACCGAGCACCAAGCAAATCATCGCCACCAAGCTGACTAATATCAAGCGCTCACTATGATACATGTGCCGCGCGATACGATTGGTCAAGGCGCAGACCAGTAAACCAAAGAAAGTCACTGGACCGACCAGTGCGGTGGCCGTGGCGACCAATACGGCAATGACGGTTAATAACCCAAATGCTAGGCGTTGGTAGTTAATGCCCAAGTTAATCGCTTGCGACTTGCCAAGCATTAAGACATCGCATTGATAACGCCAGCGCCAAATAAACAGGGCACTAATCGCACAGATAACGAAGCTAATACCAAGGAGCTGCGGATTGACCGTATTAAATTGCGCGTAACTTGCCGATTGTACGACCACGAAATCATCAGGATTAATGAGCCGTGCAACGAGCGCCGATAAGCTGCGAAACAATACACCAAAGATAACGCCGACCAAGATAAGCCGGGTCAAATCCTGACTGCTTTTTGAAAATAACAACCGAAACAATAATAACGACGCGCCAAACATCAAAACGATTTCGAGGGTAAATTTGACGATAGGATTGATACTGGTAAAGCTAATTGCGCCCAAAAAGAATACCAATAAGCTTTGCAATAACACATATAGCGAGTCAAAACCCAATAGGGAGGGCGTCAAAATAGGATTGTGGGTTAGCGTTTGAAACAATAAGGTCGATACGCCAATTGCATAGCCGACGACCATGAGTGCCAGTAACTTCTTAGCGCGTAATGGCAGGGCGAAATCCCAATATCCATTGACATTAACGGTCAAAAATAGCGCCATCGAAATTAGTAATATAATGATGGCAATGGATTTCGGATGACTGGCTATAAATGTCCAAAGTTTTGCTAAAGGGTTTTGACTAGAAGTATTAGCGTAGCTGTCATTTTCTAAAATGCGATTTTCTTGAATACTCTTTTCTGCTGAGCCCGTCTTTGTAGAGCTGCCATTTATAAAGTCATGCTTAGACGATGAGAACATAAATAAATCCTACTATGCTACCTATACTAGTAACAACGCCAAGCTTATCTAATCAGACAACAGGACGAATAAATTAAGAAAAGAGTTAATAATTAAGGAGCGACACGATTGTGAGATAGCTTATTGCTCAGCAGGCGCACGTAATAATAACCATAAAAACAGCACCGTGCCGACGACGCCAAAAACTGTCGCAACAGGCACTTCAAAAGGATAACGAATCGAGCGCCCGATAATATCGCAGAGCAGAACTGCTGATGCGCCCAAGAGCGCCACTGCGGGCAAGCTACGACGTAATTTATCGCCCATGACGCGGCTGACGATATTGGGTACGACCAAGCCAATAAAGGGAATCATACCAACCGTCACGACAACGACAGCGCTCATCATCGCTACCATACCAACGCCGAGCCAGGTCACTTGTCGTTTGCTAATCCCTAAGTTCAGCGCGATATTGTCACCCAAACCAACGATGGTCAATTTATCGGCGATAATATAAGCCAGCACGCACAATGCGCCCGTCAACCACAACAACTCGTAACGACCAGCTAATACCGAAGAGAAGTCGCCGAATTGCCAAACGCTAAGCATCTGTAACGATTCCGTTTGATAGGCGATAAAGGTCGTTACTGCCTCGATAATGCCACCAAAGACAATGCCAATCAGCGGAATCATTAAAAAATCTGTCGGCGGTACGCGGTGGATCAGCAGCATAAAGAGCATCATGCCACCGACTGCCGCAATGGTTGCGACACCCATTTTGACCAGTAGAGCACTGGCGGGGAACAATAAACTGACGACCAGTAAACCTAGCGCTGCGCTTTGGGTCGCACCGACCATGGAGGGCTCAACGAAGCGGTTTTTAAGCACCACTTGAATAATCATCCCAGCCACCGCCATGGCGATACCCGTCAAAATAATGGCAACGGTGCGCGGTATACGGCTGACTAATAATAATGAGCTATCAGAGTTGGCGCTATGACTGATAAGGCTTTGAAAAACACATAACCACGAAAAATCTGCCACCCCAATTGATAAACTTAATAACACCAAAAGCCCCATAATAATGAGGCTGCCAGTATTGATAAGCCAAGGAGGTATGGCGGCGCGGCATCGTTTATCACGAGCGTAACGGCCACCACTACTGGCACTCTTCTGCCAACTTGATGGTGCGGCTGGCAGAGTAGAGCTGGTTTTAGCGCTGGCTTGAGCACGAGGTGAAAATAACGACATAACAGCTACTGGCTTACAAATAGAGTATGGAGATTGTCATGAAAGATAAGGGTCATAAACAGCGGCTGTCGTGAGCAACAGTTGCTTGTATAGCACTAGGATTTATTTTGCCTTAGCAAAGGCGTTTTTAATCGTCGTTAAATCCTGTATCCATTGATAGTAACCACCAAAGGCTAGGTAAGAATCTGGGCTTAGATACACCACTTGGTTTTTACTCCAAGCAGTGGTTTGCGCCACCAATGGATTGTCTAGTACGGCTTTGGCACCAGCACTATCTTCACCAATCGCTGCGCTGCGATCGACGACGAATAACCAGTCCGGATTGGTCTTTTGTATGTATTCAAATGAGATTGGCTGACCGTGACGCGCATCAGTGATTTTGTCATCTGCCATTGGAATATCTAACACCCCGTGAATAAAGCCATAGCGCGATTTATCACCATAGGCTGACAGCTTATTGCCATTGACCATGACTACTAAGCCTTTACCTTTATTGGCTTTCGTTAAGACTTTCGTCTCATCAATCAGCGCGTCAATATTGCCTTGCAATTTTACCGCTTGATCGCTTTTACCAAACAAGGCACCCAAATCATGTAAGCGCTGCTTGCTTGATTCGTAAATATTTGCCGTATCAATGCTCATATCGAGCGTGGGCGCTATATTAGAGAGCTCGTTGTATTTTTCTGCCATACGCGAGCCGATCAAAATAGCTTGCGGCTGCATGGCGTTCAACGCTTCAAGGTCGGGCTCAAATACCGTACCGACTTCTTTAGGATCAGGATGCACTTTTGATTGTAAATTATCTAAATGTAGCCCACTTGGCATACCGTCAACCGCCACATCAAGCGCGGCTAAGTCTTGCATCAAGGTCATGTCATAAACGACCAGAGGTGACGGATTTATGGCTAAATCGACTTTGCCATTCACCGTATCAACTGCGATGGTTGCAACAGAGACGTTGTCATTCTCAGCAACGTTCGAAGCGGCATCAGCCGTTTGGTTCTCAGCTTTGGTTTCTGTTATCTCATTATCATTTGAGTCAGGCGAGCTACAACCTGCTAGGCCAATACTGGCGATCAAAGCTGTCATCATGGCAGCTAATAACGGACGTTTAAAAAGTGGGTTTTCGGTACGATTAGAACATAAAGTAGTAGACATAAATAACTCGGTATATCAAAGATTTGGTTGGTATTATTATAAAAATGCTGAAAAAAACGGCAAAATAATGGATAAGAAATAGCGGCTTTATAATTAAAGTTTTACCATAAGTTGCTATTTATAATATAAAAAAACAACTGCCATCATAAGGTAATTGAGACTTATTATCAATATTAATGATAATGGTTTTTATTAACAGGTAAGAATTCAACGATAGCTACTCTAATTATTAGTTAATGTTTAAATGATAGCTACCCCAAAAATTGTGCTAGCTTGGTTTGAAAGCAATGCAAAATCTTGATATTGCAATTGACCTTTTAAACCTTTTTATTTAGTAAATAAGGTGCAAGCATCAAGACAGAGTAAATTTACTATTGATAATAATTATCGTTTGCATTATTATCAACGCCATTCTATAACGGTTAAATGTTAGGGTGTTATGAGTTCAACGGATTTAGACGCGCCACCACTGAGATTGATACTTATCGCTATTTTTATAGTGGTCGGGCTACACGTACTTACGGCAATCGCCTTGGTGACAATAAAAGCGCCTGAGCCTAAAGATGAGCCTATCAAAGAAATGCCGCCGCTTGAAATCCAAATGGTTACATTACCTGCAAAGCTTGCTGAAAGTGTGGTTGCTGAGGTAGAGGAAACTCCGCAAAGTAAAGCCCAACCTATACCAGAGTCCAAAACTGAACCTAAGCTTGAGCCCAAATCCGAACGTAAGCCTGAACCAAAAATTCAACAAAAAATGAAAGCGCTTACGCCAGCAGATCCAGTGGTAACAGAGAAAGAACCAGCCGTTCAGAAAGAAACTCCAACGGAGAAGCTGCCTATAAAAGAACAACCTGTAAAGAAAAAAATAGAAAACAAGCAACCACAACAGAAGCAAATAGATGCTGATAAGGCAGTCGCTGCCGAACAACGCCGTATGATAGCCGCGCAGGCAGAAAAAGCGGCGCAACAAACTGAAAGTCAAGCTCAAGTAAAAGCGCTGCAAGAAGACATTCAAAAAGCAAATGCAAAAGCCGCTCTTGAGGCCCAAGCGCAGGCAGCCGAAAATGCTGCTAAACAAGCTGCAGAAGCCGCTGCCCGAGCAGAGGCTGATGCCAAAGCTGCTGCTGCAAGTAATGAACCTGTCAATTTTACTGCCAGCGCTGCTAACTGGGCTTCTGCCCCTAACTTTAGCTTTCCCGAGCGCGCGGCTAGGCGAGCCCGTTCAGGCGATACGCTTAATGTGGTGTTAGTATTGAGGGTTAATAAACAAGGCGGTATCGATAGCGTGCGAATTATCCAATCATCAGGCAACTCACTAGTAGATAAAGACGCACAGCGTCAGGTCCGCTCTGGTAAGTTCAAACCCTTTACCAAAAACGGCGTACCAGTGGTCGGCAATGTCACCCTGCCAATCGCTTATGCGGTTCCCTAGATATGGAAAATCGAATATATACAAGCGGATATATAAAAGCAGATATATAAAAGTCGATAGAGAGCAACTAGATACGATAATAGATATTGAAACGCGTACTGCTAAAAATCATAACATAACAAGTAACGACATCCCACTTTAAGGAGTCTGATATGGACTTTACAACTTACTGGCAATATAGCGATATGGTGACGAGAACCTTATTCTTTTTGCTCCTTGTTTTATCTATCGCCTCTTGGGTGACCGGTATCATCCGCATCCTACAAAGTCGCAAACTGGCGGCTAGTGTCGCTGATGATTTGAGTGCGCAGATTCACAGTAAGCAGGCTAGTCTGGTTGACACAGATGCCGCGTCTCGGCGTTTGGTGATTGAGCAGACGTTACTGAAGCATATCGGTCGCTACCGTTTTGCCAGTGAGCGCGGGCTGCCGATACTTGGTACAACAGCCGCAATCGCGCCATTTATTGGTTTGTTTGGCACGGTGTGGGGTATTTTTCACGCGCTGCGTAATATCGGTGTCAGCGGCCAAGCGGGATTAGGACAAGTAGCGGGACCAGTCGGTGAAGCCCTTATTATGACCGGTCTCGGGATTGCTGTTGCCATTCCAGCGGTGGTGTTTTATAACCTTGCAATACGTATCAATCGCCGCGTCATGTACCACGCCAATGATAGAGCGCATGATTTATTGGCGCAATCTACCGAGCTTGCTGCGGTCCAACAAGCGCCAATCCAAAACTCAGCAGCCCAGCATAGTACTACTAATCAAACTCAGTTAACAAAACACGGAAATACAGATAGACAAGCGGTGCAGTCATCTGAGCATTATCATAAATCGGCACCATCGCAGCTGTAGTGATTATTCAATAAAAAATATAAGCTACAAAAGCAACGTGCAGCAAAGACTACAATTAACGGTATTGAGAATAATTATGGCATTTCAATTGGGTGATGATGACAGTCAAAGCATGAATGAGATGAACCTTATTCCGCTTATCGATATTATGCTGGTATTGATGATTATCTTTTTATTGACGGCGACCGTACTAAATCCAACGGTGCCCTTAGATTTACCGAAGACCAGTGCCGAGGTCAATGAAACGCCGCCAGAGGCCATTCAAATTAGTATCGATAAAGATGCAGGTTTATTTTGGGATGATGAGCCTATCAGCATAGAAGCATTGGAAGTGCGTCTGCAACAACAGTCGGCGAGCGGCAAGGATCCTTCGATCCAGTTGCGTGCGGACAAAGAAGGAAAGTACGATACCGTGGCGCAAGTATTGGCAGCTGCCAGTCAAGCGGGGTTAACGAAGGTTGCGTTCGTCAATGAGTAAGGTTTGGAAGGGTAATTAAAAAGTAGATAGGCGGTAAAGAAATCTTCTAAAATAATAAGCTACCAAGATAAATAAATAAGCTTAGCAATAAGAAAATAGCCAAAACAATAACAAGAATAATTAAAATAATAAATGTTTTCTCCGGCCTCGCATGGGTAACCTTGCGAGGTTATCTTTTTGCTGATCGCCTGTTTTCGACGACAACATTGCTATAAACGTAACTGTATTCGCACTAATGGATTGTAGAAGTTGCGCTATTACCAACCATAACCAAATGGGCGAT
This sequence comes from Psychrobacter immobilis, assembly GCF_904846175.1. GTDB lineage: Bacteria > Pseudomonadota > Gammaproteobacteria > Pseudomonadales > Moraxellaceae > Psychrobacter > Psychrobacter immobilis_E. The sequence continues at coordinate 350,722 of NZ_CAJGZM010000003.1, forward strand.
AACCATAGCCAAAGCGACCAGGTCCATAACCAAACGGATAGGGCGAACGCAAATAATCAAGGTCGCGCTGGCGAATATAATAGTAGCGTCCTTGCGCGTAGGCTTCTTCAAGCTTATCGATGCCTTCGAGCGGACAAACAGGCTGCCAATCATAACCTTCGCGGCCAAGTTTATAAGCATTGAGCTCAGTACAGTAATTTTTCAGCCCTTGCTGACGACCTTGCTCCCATAATACGCGGTTTGGCGTTGCGCCAACGACGCTTGCGCATTGATTGGTATAGTTGCCAAAGTAAGCGCCTGAGCGCCCACGGATACCATCAGCATAGCCGACTTCTTGCCAGTTGCTATTTTGGCATTGTTCAGGCGTTAGGCTTTGGGTGGTTGCGCAGCCGGATAAGGCAAATAAAGCCGCGCCTACTAGTGAGATAGTTAGTCCGGATTTACTCACAAGTTTACCGATACCTTTGCTTGCTAATGCAGTGGTCGATGAGTTTCGCTCAAGAAGATAATTCATAATAAACCTGCGCGTGTTTAAAATTATGGTTTATCATAGCACTTTTTTATATAGTCAACTTCTTGCATCTTGTTGGTAAATGAGGCGTTTTCTGTACTAAGTATTTGATATAGCACTATAAATAGCAGCGCATTGGTGGGTATCAGGCTTGCTCAGTATTTAGCTACTTAGCAGCGATAGTATTTGCGACCGCTTGATTTTTAAAGGTTTACGCGCATTATAAGCACGTAGATATTATATAGCTGATAAAATCTGTATCGCTAATAGCGGTTTATAATTAAGCTTTTTATATAAATAACCACATTAATAGGTTATTTATCCTGTTTTAATTGCTAGCACTACACTAATTAAGTTAAAAGGTCAGACTGTTATGGGAATGTGGATTGCGATCGCCATTGTACTATTCGTATTAGGGAGTATGATGGCGCTCAAACCTAGCGGTATCGACCAGCGTTTGGATAAGCTGCGCATGACTGCGCGTCGCTTACAACTCAATCCTAAATTGGTGACTTGCCCAGATTGGGTAAAGGGTAAAGACAATGAGTATGGTCGTGGGATGATGGGTCAATATTGCTTGGTGCTCGATGATACACAGCTGCCATATACACGCTATCAAGTGATTGATGGGCAATGGCGACCAGATAGCAGTTTTGTCGATACCACTACAGATGCGACTAAGCTCAATATTCCAAGTGCTATTCGGTCTAGTCAAAGCAATAATCATATGACGGTTAAGAAGACCAATTTTCGTTTGGATAAAGTGCCACTAGATTTACCCGTCAGTATTGAGCCCTATGTAAAAGGCTTATTGACGAAGGCTAATAGCATTGTAATTTATTGGGAAGATATTGCCTATGTGCGTCCTGCGACCAATCCTGCTTATCAGCAAAAATTGATTGAGAGTGATTTATTATTGCTTAAACAGAAGCTTGAAGAGTGGGCGCTACAGATGTAAAAGAGCTTATGAAAATCGTGTCAGGGTAGTAAATCAATTTTTCGTCTCCATTAAGAGGCAATATGCAAGTCCTTTTGGCAAACTCTCAGTCATTTTAAGTTGACAGCTTAACGCTTAGCAGTGTAACGTCTTTATAACTGTATCTATGCGTTATGGTTATTGTTTGTTTTATAACCGTTTTTATCGGCAGCCCTTACTACAATAATTCGCTGAGCCATTATAACTAACTATTATAAATTGCCAGCTGCCGAATTTATCCTTATTTTAATTTACTTATTATGGTGTCGTCACTTATGGCAAAACCCGCAACCAAAAAAAGTCCAGCTGCGGCTGCTGACAAAACTAAAGACAGCCCAAAGGGCAAGTCTTTGGTGATTGTAGAATCACCCGCCAAGGCAAAAACCATTAACAAATACTTAGGCGACGACTTTATCGTACGCTCAAGTATCGGTCATATCCGTGATTTGCCAGTGGGCGCGAGCAAAAGCGCGAAGAAGCCTGCCGCAAGCAAAAAAGATGACAGCCTAAGCAAAGAAGAAAAAACCCAGCAAGCATTGGTCCGGCGCATGGGCGTCGACCCAGAACATAACTGGGCGGCAGTCTATGAAGTATTGCCCAATAAAACCAAGGTTATCAAAGAGCTTAAGGCCTTAGCCAAAGACGCTGACAAGATCTATCTCGCAACGGATATGGATAGAGAAGGGGAAGCGATTGCTTGGCACCTAAAAGAAGTTATCGGCGGTCCAGACAGTAAATATGAGCGCGTGGTCTTTAACGAGATTACCAAATCTGCCATCCAAAATGCTTTTAAACAACCATCGAAGCTCGATATTGACCGTGTTAACGCCCAACAAGCACGGCGTTTTTTAGACCGTGTCGTTGGCTTTATGGTATCGCCATTATTGTGGCAAAAGGTTGCTCGCGGTCTGTCAGCAGGTCGTGTCCAATCGGTTGCCATGCGTTTGGTTGTGGAAAGAGAGCATGAGATTCGCGCCTTTATTCCAGAAGAATACTGGCAGATTCATGCTGATACTCACGTCGCTAGCGGTAAAAAAGATGCTGAGCAAATTGCCATTCGTTTAGAAGCGACCAAGCAAGGTGGCAAAACGCTAAAGCTCGTCAATAAAGAGCAGACCGATAAAGTCTTAGCAGTACTTAACTCAAGCGACTTTATTGTTAAAGAGCGCGAAGAGAAGCCAACGCAATCGCGTCCAAGTGCGCCGTTTATCACCTCAACATTGCAGCAAGCGGCCAGCACGCGATTGGGTTTTTCAGTTAAGAAAACCATGATTTTGGCGCAGCGTTTATACGAAGCCGGTCATATTACTTATATGCGTACCGACTCGACCTTTTTATCTGGTGACGCATTGGCGGCGGTACGTGGCTATATAGAAGACAGCTATGGCGCAAAATATGTGCCAGAAAAGCCAAACTTCTATGGTAATAAGCAAGGCGCACAAGAGGCGCATGAAGCCATTCGTCCCTCTAACGTCAATATGAAATCAACCCAGCTTAAAGGTGTTGAGCGTGATGCTATCCGTTTATATGAGCTAATTTGGCGTCAGTTTGTCGCCTGTCAGATGCTGCCAGCAAAATATCTGTCAGTAAATCTGTTTGTCGCTGCGGGCGATATTGAACTAAAAGCTCGCGGTCGCACCTTAGTATTTGATGGCTTTACTAGAGTCATGCCACCAGCGAAGACCGATGATACTTTATTACCAGATGTCAAAAAAGGCGATAAGTTAACGCTTGATAAGCTCGATCCTAGCCAACACTTTACCAAGCCGCCACCGCGCTATACTGAGGCAAGCTTGGTTAAAGAGCTTGAGAAAAAAGGCATCGGTCGTCCATCGACTTACGCTTCTATCATCTCGACCATTCAAGATCGTGGTTACGTGAAATTAGAGAATAAGCGTTTATTCGCCGAAAAAATGGGCGATATCGTCACTGATAGACTGACCGCAAGCTTCCCAGATTTGATGGATTATACCTTTACTGCCGCGCTAGAAGACAAGCTTGACCATGTCGCTGAAGGCGATACTGACTGGAAAGATGTCCTCGATAACTTTTATGGCGACTTTAAAAAGACTCTAGATCGTGCCAAAGAAAAAGACGGAATGCGTCCGAATGATCCAACCGATGTGCCAGACGTACATTGCGATATTTGCGATCGTCCGATGCAACTGCGTACCGGTTCAACAGGTGTATTTTTAGGCTGTACTGGCTATAACCTACCGCCAAAAGAGCGCTGTAAAGGCACCAAAAACTTGATGCCGGTCGAAGCGTTTGCCAATCTTGATGATAGCGACAGCGATGACGAAGCGGCCGAAGTTAAAGATTTGATGGAGAAAAAACGCTGCCCGAAATGCGGTACCGCCATGAATGGCTATATCGTTGATGGTGGTCTCAAGCTCCATATCTGTGGTAATAATCCTGATTGTGACGGTTATATCTTAGAAGAAGGTAAGTTTGAAGTACCGGGTTCAGATGCCCCAACCATCGACTGTAATAAGTGTGACGGACAGATGGAACTAAAAACTGGACGTTTTGGCCCTTACTTTGCTTGTCAGAAATGTGACAATACTCGTAAAGTGCTCAAAACCGGCGAAGCTGCACCGCCGCGTATGGATCCTATCCATCTGCCAGAGCTAAAATCAACCAAGCACGATGATTACTTTATCTTGCGTGAAGGCGCGGCTGGGATGTTCTTAGCGGCGTCTAAATTCCCGAAAGTACGGGAGACACGTCCGCCAAAGCTTGCTGAGCTGCGCGAAATCAAAGATAAGATGGAAGATAAATTCCAGTATCTGTTTGCAGGTCCAGATGAAGATTCTGATGGCAATCCAACAATTCTACGCTGGTCGCGTAAGAAAAAAGAGCAGTATATCGGCTCTGAGAAAAACGGTAAGGCCACCCGTTGGGGTGTATACTGGCGTAACGGTGAGTGGGTAGAAGAATAAACCTCTTTTACTTTTACCATCAATCGCTTTAAATAAAAAAACCTCTTAGATAATCTAAGAGGTTTTTTTGCTATTAATAATATAGAGTTATAAATAAGATTAGTTCTTTTCGATGATACCACAAGCAACGCGATCGCCTGCATTGCCGGCTGGCTGGCTAGTATAATCATCAACACCGCTATGGACGATAAAGGCTAGGCGGTTAACACTATATTTACCGGCATCAGCAGCAGAGATTTTCTTATTTACAAAGTTGATAGTAGCAACACCATCAGCATTGGCGGTTAAGTTCGGTAAGTCGCCCGCATGACCATTCATATCGTCAGGGTTAGAATGTGGTTTATTATCTGGATTAAAGTGACCACCTGCCGCTTTACCCATATCAGCACAGCTACCGGTTTCATGGATGTGTAATGATACCGTTTTACCTGGTTGCAGGTTCATGAGCTTACCGTAGACTTGTACGCCGCCATCAACTGGACGTAGGAATACTTGACCCACTTCATTTTTATTACCAGCGACTGCATTGATCGTAGATTTTAGCGCAGGTTGGCTAAGTGGATTACCGGTTTGCATTTGACCTTCGACGGTTTGGCAACCCGTCATTACCAACGCTGAACCACATAATAGGGCACTTGCAAGCATCGTCTTATTCATTATTATCTCCGTTTATATTTATTTATTTGTTGTGATGAATGTCTATTGTTTTATTAAAATACTCAAACATTACTTAATGTCGCAACCAGTATAGCCAAGCGTTAGATATAGTTATTCATCAAATGCGCAACAATCGGTTAATAAATGTAAGTATCGTATGGGTTTGAAAAGGGTTTACGGCATTTTCTTTACTTCGTTTTGCCATAATAAGGTTTCGCCAGTTTCCATTGTTTGCAATAAATTATAACGAGGCATATCGGTCTGATTGTCTGCTGTTGGTGATATCGGTTGTGAAGGTTGTAAACTTAGCGTTAGCTGACTGCTGCTATCACGCATTAAATCAAACAAAGCAGACTCGATTCTATTGCCTGTCTCACCGCAACCCATTACAGTACTAATAATAGTGCCGACCTTAAAAGTATTATCTTTGAGTAAAAAATAAGGCGCACGCGAGCCGTTACAGCCTGAGCTAAAGGAGGCGTATTGATTGTCAGGCCAACTCTCAAAGCTTGCTGAAATAGGGTGGTCAGGATGATAAAAATTACCCAAAGATTTTCTGATTAATTGACCTTTTTCATCAAAAGTATTGCTGACGGCGCTGACCAGCTGCCAATCGTAGTGTTCCAATAACTCATTAGTAATCGGCAATCCAGTGGGAGCTACTAGTGGCTTTGCTAAACCTGTAAAGATTAAGCGATTGCCATTTTCGATATTAAGCGCCAAGCGTTTAGGGGCGGCTTGTATGGCGACTGGCGCTGATTTTGATGTTAAATGCGAAGTTGGCAATAACTCGAAATTAAGCCTAACAGGTGCGTACTTAACAAATAATGATTGAATACTATTATCCTCTGTAATCACAGTTTTATTATCAAGGGCCTTGTCATCGTTACAGGTCGCAGGAACTTTGGCAAGATGAGAATAATAGGGATAAGGCGGCGCGGACATCGCATAGAAATCCAGCATATATTGCTCGCAACCTTGATAAAATCTGACTGAACTGGGTTCTATTGCTAAGGTAATCGGAGCAAAATTTTCGATATCGATTATGTTACCGTTTTGATTAATTACTTGCGCCAATTGCCAGTCATAGTGACCTGACCACTGCATCACTTGCGCTTCACTTATGACAGCATTGTCAGTAGGGTTGATAGTATTGAAGGTTGTATTATCTACTGTATTCGTTTGTTGAGGGCTTTTCATCGGTGCGGACTGACAGCCTGTTAACGCTACAGAAAACGAAGCAGCTAGCAATAAGTATAGAGTTAAGCGATTTAAAGTCATTTTCATTACCATATAAACATTTGTCTGAAATATAGCATAGGGTTTTATTTAGATTGTTGTTTATTATTGCCAAAAATTATTGCCAAAAAAGAGCCGCCCATCATGACGATGAGCGGCTCTTTAATTTGTAAGACTGGATTAGTAACTAATCAGATTAGTTATGCAGCGCTTTGCCTGAGGTTTTATCAACCGTCACTTTCGCAGGCTTAAGCGGTACTGGCATACTGACCAATGCTACTTTTAATATCTCATCAATCGTCGCGACAGGCTGAATGGTCAGACCTTCTTTGACGTTATCAGGGATATCAGCCAAGTCGCGCTCGTTGGTATCTGGAATCAAGACATGCTTAATACCACCACGATGCGCCGCGAGTAGCTTCTCTTTAAGACCACCGATACGTAGTATTTTACCACGTAAAGTAATCTCACCTGTCATGGCAATATCTGGACGAATAGCAATACCCGTCAACGCAGAAACTAACGCTGTGGTTAGCGCGCCACCAGCAGATGGACCGTCTTTCGGGGTTGCGCCTTCTGGCATATGTACGTGGACGTCAGTGGTTTTAAAGGTCTCGTAATCGATACCTAAGCTGTCACCGCGGGCACGAACCACACTCATGGCAGCACGAATCGACTCTTTCATCACATCGCCGAGTGAGCCAGTAAAGATAAGCTCACCTTTGCCTTTCATTGCGACCGCTTCGATAGTGAGTAGCTCGCCACCGACTTGCGTCCACGCAAGACCAGTAATACGACCAATCTCAGGCTCTTCTTCAGCCAGACCGTAGTCATATTGATGGACGCCTAGATAGTCATCGATATTCTTATCGTCGACTACCACTAGCTGACGTTCTGCTCTTTTCGGAGCGCGGGCACCATGCGTCTCAACAGAACCGCGAACCACTTTACGGCAAATTTTATTGACTTCACGCTCAAGGTTACGCACACCGGCTTCACGCGTATAGCTACGGACGATGCTATGCAGCGCCGCTTCAACAATCTCAATCTCGCCTTCTTTAAGACCATTATTTTTAATGGCTTTTGGCACGAGGTATTTTTGCGCGATATTCACTTTTTCTGCTTCGGTATAACCCGGTAAACGAATCACTTCCATACGGTCAAGCAGGGCAGGCGGGATATCCATGCTGTTGGCGGTACAGATAAACATCACTTGCGATAAGTCCAAGTCCATATCTAAATAATGGTCGTTAAAGGTATCGTTCTGTGAAGGATCTAGCACTTCAAGCAACGCTGATGCTGGATCTCCGCGAAAGTCTTGCGCCATCTTATCGATTTCATCTAATAAGAATAGCGGGTTTTTAACTTCCACTTTTGCCAGTGATTGGACAATTTTACCCGGCATAGCACCGATATAGGTACGGCGATGACCACGAATTTCCGCTTCATCACGTACGCCGCCAAGCGCCATACGCACAAACTTACGACCAGTAGCACGTGCAATCGACTCACCTAATGAGGTTTTACCAACACCAGGAGGACCGACTAAGCAAAGAATAGGACCGCGAAGTTTTTTCACGCGTGATTGTACGGCTAAGTATTCTAAAATGCGGTCTTTCACATCTTGCAAGCCATAATGGTCTTCGTCTAAGACGGTTTTGGCTTTGTCTAAATTGATAGAAACTTTGGTCGTCGCATTCCACGGCGTATCCAAAATCCATTCAATATAGTTGCGCACTACTGACGATTCACTCGATGCTGGTGGCATCATTTTGAGTTTTTTCAGCTCCTGATCAGCTTTTTTGCGTACATCTTCTGGCAAGTCAGCATCTTCTAGACGCTGCTCAAGCTCGACCACGTCATCTTCACCATCAAAGGCGCCGTCATTCATATCTGACAGCTCATTCTTGATGGCTTTCATCTTCTCGTTTAAGAAGTACTCGCGCTGGTTGTCTTCCATTTGCTGACGAACCGCATCTTGGATATCCTGCTCGATATTTTGTTCAGCACTTTGTTTAACCAAGTATTCAGTCAAAGTATTGATATGCGTTTTGATATCGTCTTGTTCTAAGAACGATTGCTTAATATCCAAATCCATCGACACGCGGGTCGAGATAAAATAAACCAATTCAAGCAAATCATCGATGCGCTTGGCCACGCGCGTTAGCTCACGGGCATTACGTAGACGAGCGTCGGCATAGCCTTCAAACAACGTTGTTAATGCTTGAATGGTATTTTTTTGCTGGCTCTCATCCATGTCAACATCAAGGTCAGCACGTTCAAATTTTGCCATCAATAGCCCATCATGACTCTGTATCGAGTCAACGCGCGCGCGATATTGACCTTCGATCAGTACTTTGATGCAATTCTCATCGCTATCATGTGGCATGGTACTAACGATGCGGCAAACCGTACCGTATTGATATAAGTTGTCGTGGTCAATATCTTCGGTGAGCGAATCTTTTTGCGCAACCACCAATACTTTATTGCCGTACTCAGCTTGTGCCAATTCAACAGCTTTCACCGAGGGCGCACGACCAACAAATAAGGCAATTTGCATATGCGGATAAACAACCACATCGCGCAATGCCAGTAGCGGTAGATAGTTTTCTTCAGCGTCTTTAGCCTCAATATCTTCAGAATCGCTGTCTTTACTCTCATTGTCTTCGACAGTTTCGTTTTTAACCGTTTCAGACGCCGACTCGTTTTCTAACATATCGTCAGATGAAGTATTTAGCGCATTATCATCAGGAACGTTAGATGAAACGTCGACATCGATGTCGATATTGTCTTGGGCAATTTTATGTTCACTCATATATTCTTCCTCGTTCACCAGACTTGTAAAGTCAAGTTAGTGGTTCATGTTTAGATAAATGGTGCTGCTAAACAAAATTACAAGGCTCTATCACTAACAGTAATGAGAATATTGCGCCTTTATTTGCATTATCGCTGATGTCTGCTAGGTTTTGCGCGTGGGCTTTATGGCTAGAATCAGGTAAAATGACGCGCGTCTTAACCGCTCCGTCCAAATAGCAACGATATGGATTAACATGTGAGTTAAAACGCTAGGGCGAAATAAATAGGTCGGCAAGGTGTCAATAGCAGGCCAAAAAACATAGGGTAAGGGGCGAGAATATGACCATCAATGCGGTGCTACTAGCGGTAATTATCATGCTAGGGCTGTCTTTAGCGCGAGTACACGTGGTACTTAGTTTATTAATCGGGGCGCTGGCAGGTGGGCTCATTGCTGGTTTGGGTATGACCGATACCTTGAATGCCTTTCAAGAAGGTATTAAAAATGGCGCACAAATTGCGTTGTCTTATGCGCTACTAGGTGCGTTTGCGGTAGCTATTGCGCATTCGGGCTTGCCTCAATCTTTGGCAGGTGCGGTCATTAAACGCATTGATGCCGGTGGCACCAGTGGCATGATTAAATACATGCTGTTTGCCGGTTTGGTTACCATGAGCTGCTTTAGCCAAAACTTAATTCCCATTCATATTGCATTTATTCCATTGCTCGTGCCGCCTTTATTGCTCGCCTTTAACCGCATGCAAATCGATAGACGCCTAATTGCCTGTCTGATTACTTTTGGTCTTGTCACTACTTATATGTTTATTCCTTATGGCTTTGGTGATATTTATCTCAATCAAATCATGCTAAAAAACGTCGGTGAAGCCGGTATTGATGTATCGAATATTTCGGTTACCAAAGCTATGGCGATTCCAGCACTTGGCATGCTCGTTGGTTTGCTAGTGGCGGTATTTATCAGCTACCGTAAGCCGCGTCAGTATCAGCAGCTGGCAATCGATAAACAAGCTCGCGATGCTGTCGTTGAGGGCGATGCGTTAAGCAAAACAGCAGCCGACGCACAAACGCAAAGCAAGATGAAAACCATCGTTGCGCTGATTGCTATCGTTACTGCCTTTGTCGTACAGCTCTATACTGATTCATTATTACTGGGCTCGATGTTTGGTTTTGGCGTGTTTATGGCAACGGGCGTGGTTAAATGGCGTGATGCCGATACGGTCTTTAATGACGGCATCAAACTCATGGCGATGATTGGCTTTATTATGATTACTGCGCAAGGCTTTGCTGAAGTCATGAAAGCCACCGAACAAATTCAGCCATTGGTTGATGGTGCTACGGCTATTTTTGGCGGTAATAAAGCGATGGCAGCCTTTGTTATGCTATTACTGGGTTTAATTGTGACAATGGGTATCGGCTCGTCATTCTCGACCATTCCAATTTTGGCAGCGATTTATGTGCCGCTTTGTATCTCGTTAGGGTTTTCACCTTTAGCTACGGTTGCTATTGTAGGTACAGCAGGGGCGCTTGGTGATGCCGGTTCGCCTGCCTCTGATTCTACTTTAGGTCCTACGTCTGGTCTAAACGTTGATGGCCAGCACGACCATATCAAGGACAGTGTGATACCAACCTTTATCCATTACAACATTCCATTATTAATATTTGGTTGGATTGCCGCTATGGTGTTGTAGTTTGCTAACATGTATAAAGGGGTGAGTAGTTGTATAAGATTTACCGTGTGCATCCTATAGCTTTCATCAATCCTTAATTAACTGTAATCTTTATAAAATCTAATCTATTAAACACAGGCTAGGCGTTATGAGCACTCAATATTTTACTCAGAATGAAGTGATGCTGTTGATAAAAGGATTGAAGTTACTCCTATCTAAAAACTCGCAGAATGATCCTGTACTAATCAAACAGTTTTATGTAAGAAGCGATCCATATATGGAAGTATTTGCTATAGATAAGGAAAAATATGAAGAAGACCGTAATAATATAATAGATTTAATTCGCAAGCTGGAAAAAGGCTAGCTTAGTAAAGTGATGTTAAATTAATAAATTACTCATCAAAATCTTTAAGCTCACTACCCAAGCTTGTTAAAAAATCATCACTCTGCGCCAGTAATTCGTTTAAGCGTTCTTCATTAATAAGCCGTGCTAGCTCATCAGCGCTAAAAGACTGCTCTTGACTATAATAGAGCAGCTCATAATCCGCTTTTTCTAACTCTTGCAAATGCTGCTCAATATGCTCTGCGCTAGAGTTAGTTTCCAGTGGCCTCTTATTATCACTCATTAAAACCACCTCAAGCCACTTGGCGTAATCAAACCATCTAACGGCACATCCCACGGTTGTGGCTGTAATTGCTCGACTACCTGAAAGTCATAACACCAGCCAATTCTTAATAGTTTTTTTAACCCTGTTTGATAGCTTTTACTAAGGGTCGTATCATAAAAACCGCCACCCATGCCCATACGGTTACCGTTTTTATCAACTGCTGTTAATGGGCAGATAATGACATCCAATTCAGCTGCCCACAATAATCGGCGATGATGATTTTGCTTCATACCCAGACTATGAATACGCGTCGGTATGTTTAATAACTTTGCATGATGAATAGGGACAAAGCGCAGCCGTTTATCCATATTACCCTTATCATCGCGACTGAGCGAGCCAACTACTGGCAAGTAAGGAAAATAGCCTAAGCGTTGACACCAGTCCAACAGTGGCTGAGTGGGCAGCTCACCAAAGCCATCATAATATAAGCCGATACGCGCATGCAGTGCTAAGCGCTGTTGCAACTTAATTAAGTGCAAGCTTGCCATACGAGCATATTGCCTGCGCTCGCCATCCGTTAGCTTATGACGCTGGCGAGTAAATTGCCGTCTGGGCGGATTGATTAAAATATCAGAGATTTTGCCCTCTTTTTTAGAAGGGTCGACCTCATTGGACAGCTCACATAGCCTTGATAGCGAAGTAGCAGATTGTTGTTGGCTGGTGTTTTTAGACATCAGTTAGCCTCACGGACTTGGAGAAATTTGTGATAAGTCATGCTATCATAACGCCACTTTACATCGTATTTTCCTTTATGTGCAGCGTGTGTTGCACTTTTTTCGAAGCAGCTATACAACCAACCATCAAAGAGGGTAGTTATGTCGACACAGAATCAGGCAACTCGTACCGAAAAAGATACCATGGGCAACGTGGAAGTCCCAGCTGACGCTTATTGGGGTGCGCAAACCCAGCGTAGCCGTGAGAACTTTAAAATCGGTGGTGAGACGTTGCCACGTCCAATGATTGAAGCAATGGCGCTGGTCAAAAAAGCCGCTGCGATTACCAATTCTAGCCTTGAGCGTATCGAAGGCGATAAGCGTGACCTTATTGTCCAAGCTGCTGATGAAGTCATCAACGGTGGTTTAACCGATCAGTTCCCATTGGTTGTATGGCAGACTGGTTCTGGCACTCAGTCAAACATGAACATGAACGAAGTATTGGCCAATCGTGCCAACGAAATCGCTGGTTCTGAGCGTGGCAGCTACACGCCGATTCACCCAAATGATCATGTTAACCATGCACAATCTACCAACGACAGCTTCCCAACTGCGATTCGTGTTGCCGCTGCTCGTGAAATCAATGGCTTATTGATTCCAGCGGTAAAAGCACTACGTGATACCTTGGCTGCTAAAGCTAAAGAGTTTGATAGCATTGTCAAAATCGGTCGTACGCATTTGCAAGATGCCACGCCTTTGACCTTAGGTCAAGAATTTAGTGGTTATGTGAGCCAACTTGACCACTCATTAACTCGTATCGACAATGCCCTACAAGGTCTATATGAATTGCCATTAGGCGGTACTGCAGTCGGTACTGGTCTAAACGCTCACCCTGATTATGCGGTAAAATCAGCTGAGCAATTATCAACCTTGACTGGTCTACCATTTGTCACCTCACCAAATAAATTTGAAGCACTAGCGGCTCGTGATGCTGAAGTATTTGCTTCAGGTGCATTAAAAACCTTAGCTGGCAGCTTAAACAAAATCGCTAACGATGTACGTTGGTTGGCTTCAGGCCCTCGTTGTGGTTTGGGCGAGTTGACGATTCCTGAGAATGAGCCAGGTTCTTCTATTATGCCGGGTAAAGTGAATCCAACTCAGTCAGAAGCAATGACCATGGTTGTCGCTCAAGTGATGGGTAACGATGTCACTATCAGCATGGCAGGCGCGTCAGGTAACTTTGAGCTAAACGTTTATAAGCCAGTTATCGCGTTTAACTTGTTGCAATCTATTAAACTGCTTGGCGATGCGTGTAATAGCTTTAACGAAAACTGTGCCGTTGGTATTGAGCCAGTAAAAGACAAAATCGATGACTTTTTGCATAACTCATTAATGCTAGTAACGGCATTAAACCGTCATGTCGGTTATGAAAATGCAGCGAAAATCGCTAAGACGGCTTATAAAGAGAACAAAACGTTGAAGCAAGTTGCGGTTGAGTTAGAGCTGTTAACTGAAGCTCAGTTTGATGAGTGGGTAACACCTGCTGATATGGTACACCCTTCTTAAGTCGTAGACCAAATAGTGACCTGCTACGGTGTCAGACTCGCTTAATGTACGACAGGTACAATTTGCGCTCCTCTTCCTTGTAGCCGTGTCATATTTGTTCCACTAAGAAGTAAGTTCTTTAAAAAGACCTTGTCATCCTTTATAAACGGATGTGGCAAGGTCTTTTTTTTATCTATCAATTGAAGCACATACATCGAGAGAAACAATGTCTTACGCTCAAACAACAAGCAAACCAATACTTATAACAGCGCCAACAAAAATTTTGCTTATAATGAGCGCATAGGTAAGAGTTCGTGAATAACAGTTATAAATCACGACAAAGACAATAAGAGCGAACGATGAGACTAACTAAAAATAGTTCGCCGCTAACGTCCATGTTTGTATTCTCTTATCTATGACCATTCTAATTATATCATTGAGGTAATTTATGAAAAAGTTAACGGCCGCTCTATCATCAGCTGGTATTTTGATGGCAATGTTGGGTTCTGGTTCAGCCATGGCTTACTCGGATCAAGTAATGGAAGCTAGCGAGAGCTATGACACTGCTGTTAAAATTAGACAAGTCAACTATACTTGCCAAAGCAACAAGAAAGTCAGCGTGACTTATGGTTTTAATAAGCAAAACCTACCGACCTTTGCAGAAGCCAATCTGAATGGTAAAAAAAGATTTTTACCGATTAACTTAGGTCGCTCTGACGATGTTGATACCGTGTTTGGTGATGAAGAAAACTTTAGTATTATGACTGGTGCACTGCGTTTAAATAATTATCATAAATCATCGGCTAATATCCAAAACGCTAAGAGTGAAATTCTTTATAAAGGTTGTAATGTTGCTTCTACCAAAAAGCTTAAAGGCTAGTTTTTAGTAGGCTATTAGATATAGATAAAAAAAGACCTTGTCATGTAATGTGGCAAGGTATTTTATATTTAAGGCTGGAGCTAATACCTGATAAGCGTTAAAAAAAGTGTCTTGTCTACTGTAAAAAACAGAATATATCTTATATTCATCTACAACGATGCAAGAGACAATTATAAATTTTATTTGGGCTATCTTGAAATTTCAGCTGTTAATTTGCAGTATACTCTTGATTGAGTTTTTATTGATAATCTTAAATATTATTAGAAAAGGAATTAAAAAATGGGTATAGCTGATTGGCTTATGATATTTGCAGTTTTATTTGGGCCAATAATAGCTGTCCAGTTGACTAGATACCTAGATAGAATAAAGGAAATAAGAGAAAGAAAGTTGGATATATTTAAGACCTTGATGGCAACCAGAGCTTACAACGTTTCATGGGCGCATGTCGAGGCTCTTAATCGCATTGATTTAGAGTTTGACCATAATAATAAAAAAGAGAAAGCTGTAATTTCTGCTTGGAAAGAGTATCTTGATTTATTAAGCAATAGTTCTATTAACTCTGAACAGTGGAATATTAAGAGAGTGGATTTATTAGTTGAACTCCTGCATAAGATGGCAAAAGTCCTCAACTATGATTTTGACAAAACTCATATCAAAAACTCTTTTTACGCACCAACGGTTCATAGTGCAACTGAAGAGGAGCAAATAGCTTTGCGTCGTGGATTACTAGAAGTTTTAGAAGGAAAGAAGCATATACCAATATCTTTTCCTGACCTTAATAATTATAAAAAATAACTTTAAAGTATCTTAGGGTGCATTCCCCACACCTATTCCAAAAACTATCTATTTTATCGGTGCCCTAGGCGCACCCTATAATTAAAGTAGAGATAAAAAAAGACCTTATCACATAACGCGACAAGGTCTTTTTTTTATCTAAACCTAAGATTTATTAGAATTTATAAAGCAAACCTAGCGTCGTTGTTGCATCCGTACGCGAATCTACCATTGGACTGTCATGTTGCTCATTTGCCAGATAGCTTAAGCTTTGATTAGCAAATCCTGCCCAACGCTCATTGAAATCATAGTTGGCACTGATATTGATATACGGATTCAAGCTTGAGTTAGAGGTATAAGCCGCAACGCCTGTCTTAGCTGATTCCTCAGCACTGACGCCATAATAATAGTTGTTATAGTCAGCGTCATGATATTCAAAGCCAATGCTTGGATAGACTGTCAGCTTATCTTTAGTGATTTTGGCAAGGTAGGTCAAGCGCGCTGTATTACCACCACTATTATCTAAAACGTCAGTCGCGACTTGCAGACGGAAACCGCCAACAGGCGTACGACGTAGATACGATAGACCGGCAGCGGCTGATGCCTTGCGTTTATCCAGACCTTGAAGGGCGCCAGTCGCATCGTCAGGGTCGAACTCACTGCCGTCAAGCTGCGCATAAGCCGCTAGCTGATTGGTGCCATCATTGATGATATAAGCGCCAGCCTGCGCACCGCGTGCATAGATTCTGTTGTTATCATAAAACACACCCGGCAATACTTTTATCTCAGTGCTATCTTCCAAATCATAAGCTGATTTGACCGCCATGACGTTGACGCCGACGCTTAAAATTGCATCTTTATCAGTCGGTAAGTTGTTCTTAAAAAGTGCAGCATTAGAGAAGCTAGCGACACTAATTAGGGCGGTGGCGGTCAATGCGCTAAGGACAGTACGCGTTAACGATTGCGATAGTGCTGATGATTTAAACATGGTTTGCTCTCATAAGTGGGTGGGATAAATGGTTAAAACAGAGTCGATAAATAGAATGATAAATAAGTCTGGCACTTTACTCAATGGCTGCTAGCACTTGTAATATTTGCTGATGAATATCTTGCCACCACCATATAAAGCCAATACTAATCAGCAGCATGACCAGCCACGGTAGCAATTGCCAAATAAGCGTCGATTTGGTCGCTGTTTTCTGTTCGTTAGAGTTAGGGCGATTAAGGGTTGCGTGATTAGCATAGCTATCTAAGGGTAAGTTTACAGCAGAGTCATGATTAAAACTGCTGTTATTATCAAAATTACCATCATTGTCAAAGCGAGAAGTGTCGGCAGAAAAGTTAGGGTCGCTGTTTACTGCAGAGTTGATATACGTCGTCTGATAAATGTCTCCATCTCGGCTAGGTGCATTCTGTAGCGTAGCAGCCAACCGCTGACGGTAAGCAATCGCGAACGCCAATGCAATCACCAATCCCGTTACTGCGCCGCCAATATGTCCGGCATTATCAATCCCCGGTACGGCAAAGCCATATACCAAATTGATGCCCATAATAATGATTAGGCTTTTAAGATTCAGCACCATACCGTTGACTGATATTTTAAACAGTGCGGCTATCAATAGCGCGGCACCGATACCCATAATACCACCAGATGCGCCCGCCGATAGTCCGGGTTGTCCAGTGCCATCTAAGATACCTTGCCACGTAATATGGTTATTCAGTAAGTTGCCACCGATTGCCGCTAGTAAAAACAGTGCCAAAAACTTTGCTGAACCAAACATTGGCTCGGCGATTTGCCCAAAGAAATACATGGCAAAACCATTAAACAATAAATGCATCAGACCGATATGCAAAAACGCACTACTTGCCAAGCGCCATGGTTCATTATCCATGGTATAAGGCAAAGCATTGGCACCCCATTTCAGCAATTCTGCAGTCGATGGATTATTGGCATCGACGCCAGTCAGCACCTGTATTATAAATAGCCCGATAAAGCTAACTAATAGCAAAGTGGTGACAGGTGCGGTTTTTAATAATTGTTGAATGGTCATAAAATCTAATTATCAATAAAAAATTATCAATACAGTATAAAGGCTAGGGTTAGGGCGTGTCACCCATAAGCTGGTTATGAATATTTAATAGAGGCTACCTTTTTAATAAGAACCAGTTTAATAAGAACCAGTTTTTAATAAGAATTAGTCTTAAGATTCTCATAAGTGCCTTTAACCAAAATATCATCGGTCACTTGATTGATATCGGTATGACCACAAAACGCCATACTGATATCGCATTCGTTATAAATAAGCTCTAGCGCACGGCGCACGCCATCTTCACCGTAAGCACCAAGCCCATATAAAAACGCGCGACCAATCATCGTACCAGTAGCGCCTACAGCGAGTGCTTTGAGCACATCTTGACCAGAGCGAATACCGCTATCAAGCCAAACCTCAATATTGCTATTTTCCGCTCGTACCGCTTGCACGATATCAGCAAGCGCCGCAATGGAAGATAGTGCCCCATCGAGCTGACGTCCGCCATGGTTTGAGACGACCAGCGCATCGGCACCGCTACGGGCAGCCAATATCGCGTCTTCAGGTTCCATAATACCTTTGATAATCAGCTTGCCGCCCCACATATCTTTAATACGCGCGACGTCATCCCAGCTCAGCGCTGGGTCAAACTGTTCAGCCGTCCATGCCGATAGCGATGAGATATCCTCGACGTTTTTGGCATGGCCGACGATATTGCCAAAGCTATGTCGTTTGGTGCCGAGCATATTCATGCACCATTGTGGCTTGGTCATGAGATTCAGTATATTGGCAAGGGTGGGCTTTGGCGGCGCCGATAGACCATTTTTAATGTCTTTATGGCGCTGTCCGAGCACTTGTAAATCCGCGGTTAAGATAAGCGCTGAACAATTGGCAGCCTTAGCACGGCGAATCAGGTTTGCCATAAATTCTTGGTCGCGCATCACATATAGCTGAAACCAAAACGGCGCACTGGTGTTTTCTGCCACATCTTCGATAGAGCAGATACTCATGGTCGAAAGCGAGAAGGGCACACCAAATTTCTCCGCTGCCCGCGCGGCGTGAATCTCGCCATCTGCCCACATCATACCTGTAAAGCCAGTAGGCGCGATAGCGACTGGCATTTTGGCTTTTGAGCCCAGCATATTAGTGGCAAGCGAGCGTCCTTCCATATTGACCAATACCCGCTGGCGCAATTTAATACGGTCAAAGTCGGTTTCATTATTGCGATAAGTGGTCTCAGTCCATGAGCCTGAATCGACATAATCATAAAACATGCGTGGTACTTTACGCTCAGCGACTCGGCGCAGGTCTTCAATTTCCGTTATTTTCTTTAAATCTCTCATAGGTTTCTCATTATTATGATTGTTTTATAACAGCGCTCTTATGCTGGCTGCTTTATAAAGACTGCTTTATAAAAAGTGCTTTATGACGCTACTAATAACTGCTGCAAATCTAGCACTGAAAACGGATAATTTAAACGTTTTAATGGCGTTAATATCACAGGAATCGTGGTGGCAAACTCCATCATAAGCGCTTCATCAAAATCAGCAATATCAACATGCTGATAGCTTATCGGCTGCACCGCTTGAAATTGGGTGAGCAACTGCTCAGCGATGTCACAAAGATGGCAGCCAGTCGTCCCGAGTAGCCACCATTTATCCTGATTTTCAGCCGTACCAAGATTGGGATTGGCGGCACTCATACGTGCCCGTAGCATTGCTATCGTAGTATCATTATCCATATTCACGCTCTTATTCTTATGTCTGTTTATCGCATTTGTCGCCAAGTGCTTATCTTAAGTCTTTTAAAGAAAAGTATTCATATCACTTAGTATTATTTACATGATAAAGAAATGGGGTAAATAATGACAGCGATTGTGAGATTAGGTAAGATGACCTGCTATTTATCATTGCGCATTATTAGTGTCTTATTGATAGCTTGCCGTTTATAGTGAGTCATTTATAGACAGCCACTTTTTATATGACTATTTTTTAACCACTCGGATATCGCACGCATGACAAGTTTTGGCAAATTTATCAAACGCTTATTATTGGCATTTATAGTGCTGGTGGTGGCATTCCATGTGTTGGTCGCAGGGCTGTTGTTGATTTGGAAGACTCAGCCAATTAATAATAGTATGTTTATGCTGACCCATCGTTTGACCGGCGGCACAGTCACGCAGACATGGGCTGAATATGACGCCATTGCCAAATCTGCCAAACAAGCGGCGATTGTCAGCGAAGATTCGACGTTTAGCCAGCATAATGGCTTTGATATGAAAGGCATTAAGGCGGCGCAGAAAAAGAACGAAGAGACTGGCAAGATGTCAGCGGGCGGCTCAACGATCACTCAGCAATTGGCCAAAAACTTATTTCTCACCTCACATCGCTCTTATACCCGTAAAGCCGAAGAAGCTATTCTCACTATAATGATAGAAACCTTTTGGGATAAACAGCGTATTTTGACCGCTTATCTCAATGTGGCGGAGTTTGGCAATGGCATTTACGGTATTGATGCTGCAGCCCAGCATTATTTTGATAAATCAGCTGCCAATCTAAACCGTGATGAATCCGCTTTACTTATCGCCATGCTGACCAATCCAAAATACTATGAAAGTCATCAAAGCGACAAACGCTTGCGTAATAAGCAACGCATTATTAAAAAGCGAATGAAGAATGCTGTCTTGCCGCAATCGGCTTAAATTGCTCGCTTAAACTGTTAGTGATTTTAAATAGCAGTAAGCCTAATTGTGCTATGTTATAGGATATAGAATTAGCCTCTTTAAAAAAATTAGTATAAAAATTTCTTAAGCGGGTTTGAGTATAAAAATAAAAGATGATGGCGTATCGATAACACTAAAGGAGTGGGAAAATGGCAGAGATGGACAATAAGCATGAAGTTAATGACAGTATTGATATGAGTATAAAATCTGACAATGAAACAAGCCCAAACTTTATTGAAGTGAGTGACAATTCGACCGATAGTGTGACTAATAGTTTAACTGAGAACTTAACTGAAATTGACTGGCAACGTTCAGAAGACGGTAGCTATTCGCCGAGCAGTTATATCAATCGCGATTTCTCTTTACTACAGTTTCATTTGCGGGTTTTAGCGCAGGCGGCCAGTCCGCGCCACCCTTTATTAGAGCGGTTGTTTTTCTTAATTATTTTTTCATCCAATATCGATGAGTTCTTTGAGATTCGCGTCGCCGGTATCATGCAAAAACTCAATCTGGGTGATGTATCGACCAGTGTCCATGGTATGCGCCCCAGTGAGATTCTTAATGAAATATCAGCAATAACCCATGATGCCATCGACGAGCAATACCGCATTCTCAATGAAGATATCCTGCCAGCACTTGCTAAAGAAGATATTCGCTACTTAAAACGTGATGAGCTAAATAGCGAGCAATCGGCATGGATGAAGCGCTATTTTACTGAGCAAGTATCTCCGGTTTTAACCCCCATTAGCATTGACCCTGCGCATCCATTTCCACGTTTAGTCAATAAGAGCTTAAACTTTATTGCCACCTTAGAAGGCAAAGATGCCTTTGGCCGCGATATCAATCTGGCGATTGTACCAGCACCGCGCAGCTTGCCGCGCGTGATTCGTCTGCCTGATGAGCTGACGGGTGGTAAAGAGCACCATGTGATGCTATCAGCCGTGATTCACGAACATATTGGTGAGCTCTTCCCTGGGATGAATGTCACCGGCTGTCATCAGTTTAGATTGACGCGCAACGCAGATTTAGACCTAGCAGACGATGTCGATGATATTGCCAAGGCCTTAGAAGGCGAGCTTGAAAACCGCCGCTTTGGCGACAAGGTACGTTTAGAGGTCACCACTGACTGTCCGACGCCCATTAGTGATTATTTGCTCAATGAGTTTGAGCTGCATGACAATCAATTATACCGTGTCAATGGACCGGTGAACCTAACGCGGCTGCTGTTTGACTTTAATATTCCAGCGTTACGTTATCAGCCATTTACCCATGTCGTACCCAAGCCTTTTCGCCGTGAAGTCGATAAGCTTGATAAAGCGACCAGTATGTTTGCAGCGATGCGTAAAGGTGATGTATTGGCACATCATCCGTTCCATGCGTTTTCACCGATTATCAATTTGCTTTGGCAGGCAGCAAGCGACCCAAAAGTATTGGCCATTAAACAAACTCTATATCGTTCAGGTACCAATTCAGAGATTGTCAAAGCGCTAGCAGCAGCAGCGCGTCATGGTAAAGAAGTGACGGCGGTTATTGAGTTACGTGCGCGTTTTGATGAAGCGTCTAATATCGCGGTTGCCAACTATCTACAAGAAGCAGGCGCAGTCGTGGTTTATGGAATTGTGGGCTATAAGACCCACGCCAAGCTGATGCTCATCGTGCGCCGTGAAGACGATAAGATTCGCCGTTATGTGCATTTAGGCACAGGGAACTATCACGCTGCCAATGCCAAGGTTTATACCGATTATGGCTTATTCAGTGCCGACCCAGATATCTCAGAAGACGTACACAAGATATTTCAAGAGCTGACGGGAATGGGCAAACCAGCCAATTTGAAAAAGCTCCTCCATGCGCCCTTTACTTTGCATGAGAAACTAATGAGCTTTATCGATGACGAGATTGCCCATGCCAAAGCGGGCAAGCGTGCCCATATCATGGTTAAGGTCAATGCGCTGACAGAACGTCGCCTGATAGATAAGTTGTATGATGCGTCGCAAGCAGGGGTTAGGATTGAGCTGATTTTGCGCTCCATGTGCTGCTTGCGTCCACAAGTAAAAGGGCTGTCTGAGAACATTACTGTCCGCTCTGTCATCGGGCGCTTTTTGGAGCATACACGTATTTATTACTTCCATAACGATGGGGATGAGCGGCTATATTGCGGTAGTGCTGACTGGATGGATCGCAACTTATTCCATCGCGTCGAGGTGGCATTTCCTATTGAAGATAAAAAACTGTTCAAGCAGATTTATGAAGACGGGCTCTTAAATTATCTCAAAGACAATGTGCAAGCATGGACGCTTGACGGTAATGGTGTCTGGCAGCAGAATGAACCAGCCGCAGGCGAATTGCCGCATATCGCGCAGGAGCATTTATTAAAAGTGATTAACGGGGTTGGCGAGCCAGTTTAGAGTATTGGCTTTAATCAGCTGGTTTTATTAGACGTGCTTGCTGATATCTCTGGTTAACCTGAATTGCATTAAATTTTAACATTTCCAGTTAAATTATTCTCAATAAAAGCCAAGCGTGGATATAATCTACGCTTGGCTTTTTCGTATTAATAATCTCCATTGCGAATGACGATAAGTATAAAGATGAAACATGCGTTACAAACTGTCTGGTAACCTCACATTTATTCACACATTGATACCGCAGTACACTGGTCAGCGATTGAAAATTCTACTTATAATTGACACAGGTCTTGTTACCAATACATAAATTATAAAAAATAGGAAATGAATCATGAGCAATACCAATAACGATACCTCAGATATTAAAAAAGCAGCAGAACAGGCAGATAGCCAACAAATCGAGAAAAATTTTCAAGAGAATAAACCAGTCGATGCGCCAGAAGAGTTGAGTGAAGAAGAACAGACTTCTTTTATTAATGATGAATTACGCACCGATAAGTGATATCAGCTTCATTCCAAAGAAATCAGTAGCAATTAGCATCTTTATTCATTCATAAAAATAAATAATGTTTTAAACCATAAAAGCGAGGGAAGCGCTATGCCAACTAATACTCATCCAAATCATGAAGAAGCGGTACCCGTTCATGATCAGGCAGCCTTACATCCAGACAATGCCCAAGACAGTTATGAAGGTCGTAAACACGAGCCCGATATCGATGGACCACAGCAGAAATCACAGGAAACGGACGAGATATATTCCGATCCTCGTAAGGAAGAAAATTTACCAGACGGCGGTAAGAATGTCGCAGACTTAAATGCTTATGATTTATCCCAAAAAGGCAATGAATAGGGTTTAGCTGTTGTTAAATTTGCAAGCCAGTAGTTTTAGAAGTTGAATGATTAATAATAATAACGATAATCACAACAATTCAAAATGACAAGGACATCATAATGCAAAGTGAGAAGATGCAAACAAAAGATCCAGCGTTAACCAAAACGCGTATTGAAGAGTCCGATGTTAATACGCTCGATACCAATAGCACTCGTATTGATGCTCATGATGAACTCGAACAGAGCATGACTGAAAATAAAGGGACGGATACCTTTAAAGAAGGCGTGATAAATTCAGAACATGTGGACAACAATGACAATCCTGCACGTCAGCCAGATCGCCGTGACCAAGAGGGCAATGCTTTTGATGAAGGTATCAATGAGCATACGATTGTGGGTGGTACTCCTAAAAGCGCAGATATCAATGACTCAAACCGCTATGCAAACGTTGATAATGCCCAAACACGCGTACTAAATCCTGATGAAAAAGATTCCTAATATTTGGGTTTCAGCTATTAAGTCAAAGCTAAAAAGGTGCAACAATCAGCGATACTCTTATCAACTGATTGTTGCACCTTTTTTTAATCATTATTTATAGCTGTTAAGAGCTCAGATAAAATTTATAAATCCTAAGCGGGTGTACCACTATGAAAACGCAGTTCAGTATCGGGGCTCGATATCAGCTCTGCTTCGACTACTTTAAAAAACGCCACGCGCTCGTCGATATTATCTTCAGACAATAACTGCGCTAATGCCAGATAATCTTCAAAGTGACGGCTTTCTGATTTAAGTAAGTAGCGATAATATTTCGCCAAACGCTCATCGTTAATCACTTCAGCCAATGCGGCAAAACGCTCACAAGAGCGCGCTTCAATAAATGCCCCGATAATCAATACATCTATCATCGCAGCTGGCTCGTAAGTACGTTTATGTTTGAGCATGCCTTTAGCATAACGTCCGGCACTTAGATATTCCCACTCTTGCCCGCGCTCATTCATGATGCCGAGCACTTGCTCATAATGCAGCATCTCCTCGCGTATCAACTGCGCCAATTTCCTCTGTAAATCATAAGAGAACTCGTAGCGAAATAGTAGGTTCATCGCTGTACCAGCCGCTTTTTTTTCACAATTAGCATGGTCTTGAATGATTAATGGCAAATCAGCAATAGCAGCATCTACCCAAGCTTGGGTGGTGCGCGCACCCAAAAAATTATAAATAGGAGATAGGTCTACCTTTATAGGCGTTCGTAATTGCGCGATATCGACACTGTCTTCTTTATTATGGTCTTCTTGAGAGTTATCTTGTTGATTAGTGTCTTCTTGAGCGTTATTTTCTTGGATTAAGGTTGCAAGGTTTTTTGTATTGATAGTCATAATTTTATCGGGCTTTATTAACGAGTGGGTGTAGGGCGGTATTTATTAGAGAATAATGAAAAGGTTTAAGAAGGAAAAAGACTATTATAATGGCAAATATTTTTAATAGTGTCTGGCATTTCTGGCATAGCGGATAATCTGACGCGCTTGATGCTTTTAAATATTTATGCTTAATAGATAACTGTTAAGCATAAATTAAGATAGTAGTGATTACTTACCGTTTATACATCATTTCAATTATTATGCTTAAGCAAGCCATTTACGGCATCTAAAGCCATACATCTTATAGAGTATCATTTATATACAGCCTAAGTATTTACTTTGTGAATGATGTTTCCTTGTTTATTTCATTATTTGATAGTAGGATGAGATTTTGCTTTTGGGACATTCTGTCTTACTATTAATTGCTAGTGAATAGTTGATACTCAGCATTATATCAACTATCCATGCTATCGCAAAAAGTAAGGTTTATTGCCTTAGCATTTGCTCAGAACTGGTCTAAATAGTAGCAACTTAGATCTTAACTCCGATAGTAGTACCCGGGATTAACACACTTCACGAACAGATAAGGATAACAATATGAGCCAGTCTTCTAACGCCAATCGTATTCAAAAGGGCATTCTTGCCATCGATAAGCAGATGTTCGATTTTATTGAAAATGAAGTGCTGCCGAAAGTCGGTGTAGATTCAGACAGTTACTGGTCAGGTTTTGAAAAGGTCATTAAGGAATTTACGCCGCGTAATAAAGCGCTGCTGGCGACTCGTGACAAAATTCAAGCCCAGATTGATCAGTGGCATCTCGATAATCCTACCAAAAATGGCGATATTGATTATCCAGCTTATAAAGCATTTTTGCAAGAAATTAGCTATCTGTTACCAGAAGGCGATGATTTCAAAGTTAGTACCCAAAACGTCGACGACGAGATTGCCCATATCGCAGGCCCGCAGTTAGTCGTACCAGTACGCAACGCGCGCTATGCATTGAACGCGACCAACGCTCGTTGGGGCAGCCTATATGATGCCTTGTATGGCACAGACGTGATTAGCGATGAAAATGGTCAAGAAGCAAAAGGTGGGTATAACCCAATTCGCGGCGCAGCTGTCGTGGCGTATGCCAAAAAATTCTTAGATGAAAACTTTGCCTTAGCATCAGGATCATACAACGATGCCACTGGCTTCAAAGTTGTCAATGG
This sequence comes from Psychrobacter immobilis, assembly GCF_904846175.1. Classification (GTDB taxonomy): domain Bacteria; phylum Pseudomonadota; class Gammaproteobacteria; order Pseudomonadales; family Moraxellaceae; genus Psychrobacter; species Psychrobacter immobilis_E. Next base: position 376,597 of record NZ_CAJGZM010000003.1, read on the forward strand.
CAAGCTTGAAGTAGTACAAGGCGATAGCAGCGCTCAATTAAAAGATGCTGCTCAATTTGCGGGTTTTGTGGGTGAGGCTGAAAGCCCAACCGGTATCTTATTAAAGAATAATAACCTCCACGCTGAGATTCAAATCGATGGCAGCCATCCAGTCGGTAAAGACGATCCTGCGAACATCAAAGATGTACTACTAGAATCAGCCATTACAGCAATTCAAGATTGTGAAGATTCAATCGCTGCGGTTGATGCTGAAGAAAAAGTAGAAGTCTATCGCAACTGGTTCGGTTTGATGAATGGCGACTTGCAAGAAACCTTTGAAAAAGGTGGCAAAACCCGTACGCGTAAACAAAATCCAGACCGTGAATACACCAAACCAGATGGCGGTACACTTACCTTACCAGGTCGTTCGCTACTATTAATTCGTAACGTTGGTCACTTGATGCAAAATCCTGCGATCTTAGTCGATTTGGGTAATGGTCAAGAAGAGATTTTTGAAGGATTAATGGATGGTTTGATTACACCGCTATTGTCTTTAAACGATCTTAAAGGTAAAAACCAGCTATCAAACTCGCGCAAAGGTTCAATGTATATTGTTAAACCAAAAATGCATGGTCCTGAAGAAGTCAAAATGGCCAATGATTTGTTCAATGCCTCAGAGGACTTATTGGGCTTAGAACGTAATACCCTTAAAATCGGTATTATGGACGAAGAACGCCGTATGACGGTCAACCTAAAAGAAGCCATTCGCCAAGCCAAAGAGCGTGTTATCTTTATCAATACTGGCTTCTTAGACCGTACCGGTGATGAGATGCATACCAGCATGAACGCTGGACCTTTTGTGCGAAAAGGTGATATGAAGTCGCAAGCATGGCAGCCAGCTTATGAGCAGTGGAACGTCGATATCGGTTTAGAGACGGGTCTACAAGGTCACGCTCAGATTGGTAAAGGCATGTGGGCGAAGCCTGATGAAATGAAAGAGATGATGGAAACCAAAGCCGCTCATCCAAAAGCAGGTGCTAGCACAGCATGGGTACCATCACCAACGGGCGCTACTTTGCACAGCATGCATTACCATGAGGTAAATGTCGCTGAGGTGCAAGACAAGCTAAAATCACGCGCGCGTGCCAGTTTAGATGATATTCTGACTATTCCATTAGCGAAAAATACCAATTGGACAGATGAAGAGAAGCAGCAAGAGCTAGACAATAACGCTCAGGGTATCTTAGGTTATGTCGTACGCTGGGTAAACCAAGGCGTTGGTTGTTCTAAAGTACCAGATATCAATGATGTAGGTCTCATGGAAGACCGTGCGACATTGCGTATATCAAGCCAGCATATCGCTAACTGGTTACATCATGGCGTGGTGAGTGAAGAGCAAGTCATGGAAACCATGAAGCGCATGGCAAAGGTCGTCGATGAGCAAAATGCTGACGATAATGGCTATCAGACAATGGCTAACAACCTTGAGCACTCTTATGCCTTCAAAGCCGCCTGTGATTTGGTCTTTAAAGGTCGTGAGCAGCCAAGTGGTTACACCGAGCCATTGTTGCACCAAGCACGCCTTGATTTAAAAGCCAATTGCTAAAATAACCTAGCTATATGGTTGATTAATAAACTTTACTAAAGGGCTACTTATCAATGCATAAGTAGCCCTTTATTGCCTAGGTCTTACTGCGCCTTTCAAAGATTGTTTATAGTATTATTACTGATATTTATCAGTGCAGCCCTTATTTGCCTATAGCGAATAGGGGTGTTTTTTTTGTCCCTAATTAAAGATTGGCTAAACCTTATATTGGGCATGGGTTTGAAAATATTTCGTCATTAAACACTTAAAAATATGTTGCAAATTATGTCAAAGTTGTTATGCTTGTACTCGAAGTATGAGTTTGGTAACGGATGTTACGCAACAGAGCGATAAAGACCAACGTTTACATGGCAGTTACGATTTTGATCCCAGTTATGTAAGTCATGGTTTTTTTCATCTTACGGTAATAGAACTTCGCCACACTTGTTTCTGACTAATCTCGGTAGCCAGTTACACATTATATCTTTGAGGATTTGTGACGATACCATATTGGGCACCGGCTAATAATAGCTCGCTCATTACTAAAATTGTAAAGTGGAGATACCCCCATGAAAAAACTACTTTTAGCTACAGCAATCGCTGCCCTATCTGTATCTGCAGCCAACGCCGCTCCGACTGTTTATGGTAAAGCTTTCGTTGCTATGGACTATGTTAATGCCGATTTTGATGCATATGCTCCTAGTACAAGGCAGTACAACGAAGATACGGTTGAAATCAACTCTCATGCTTCACGTATCGGTCTTAAGGGCTCTGAAGCTATGACTGCTAATACTGATGTAATTTATCAGTTAGAATACGGCACAAAGATTGATGGTGATAGCAATGGTTTCACTAACCGTGATACATATCTTGGCGTAAACAACAAACAATTCGGTGAGTTCCGTGTTGGTAAAAACCAATCAAGTCTAGCTCGTATTGACAACGTTGTTGTGAACCAAGGTTACTTTGATAACTTAGGTAAGACTAACAATGATGATGACCTTGTTCAAGCTCTGAACATGGCTGATAGTAACCGTATCCCAAGTTCAATCATTTGGACTGCACCTAAGTATGACGGTCTTCCATTACAGTTATCTGCAATGTATAGCTCTGATGATGCACGTGGTAATGATAATGCAGGCTTTGGTGTTGCTGCTATGTTTGATCAAGGTACGGGCTTCACTGCTGGCCTAGCGTATGACAAAGATCAAAATATCGTTGGTGATATCATCCGTGGTACTGCAACTGTTGATCTAGGTAAATATATGGCTGCTCCAGTAACGTTAGGTGCGCTATATCAAGTAGCTGATTACGATGGTGGCTCTTCTAAAGAGAAAGGTTTAGTAATCAGTGGCGAAATGGCTTTAACTAACTTTGCTCGTCCAGCTTCTGTCTATGCTCAGTACAACAAAACTGACAACCTAGAGGGTTTTAATGACGCTGATACAAATCAGATCGTGGTTGGTGGCAAGTACTTCTATAAAGACAACATCATTGCTCATGCTTATGCTGGTATGAACAAAGCAGATAATGTTAACCATGCCTATAATAGTGGTGTTAAAAATAGTTACGGTGACTTTATCTACAATAATGTAAGAGGCGATGCTGAAGTATTCGTAGTTGGTACTGGTCTAGAATACAAGTTCTAAATTTCTTGGTATAAAGTAAAAATATAAAAAAAGGCCTATCAAAATTGATAGGCCTTTTTTTGTGCATCTTGATGCTTTCTTAACGGCTTTAGTGCTACTGTTTAATAAGTTGGCTTTCTAATATCAGTGTTGTTTATAAAGTGAATTTATTAATTAAGGTGGTTAAACTGAAGTAATGACTTAAAGAGGCAGAAAAATGGACAAACTCATATCAGATAATCACATGGCTACTGTAAAGCAAGCATTAGTAAAAGTACCAGAGGTCACGTTATTATTTTGGATAATCAAAATAGCAGCCACCACTTTAGGCGAAACAGCGGGCGACGCATTATCCATGTCGTTGAACTTGGGGTATATCGTAAGTACAGCAATATTTGCCGTCATATTTGCCATCGCAGTCGCCACACAAATCAAAGCGAAGCAGTTTAATAAATGGCTCTATTGGGGTACTATTGTCGCGACAACGACCCTTGGAACTACTATTGCAGATTTTGTTGATCGCTCTCTAGGGATTGGCTATGCTGGTGGAGCATCGCTATTATTTGTAATGCTAATTCTATGCTTAGTAGTTTGGCGAAAAACTATGGGCAGTATCAGCGTTGATAGTATTGTGTCACCTAAGGCTGAGATGTTTTATTGGACGACAATAATGTTCTCTCAAACATTAGGTACCGCACTTGGAGATTGGGTAGCAGATAGCAAAGGCATGGGCTATACTACGAGCGCTATCATATTTGGCAGCTTATTGGCGATAATCGCAGGAGCATATTTTTGGACAAAGATATCTAGAACACTACTGTTTTGGTCAGCTTTTATTCTTACTAGACCATTAGGAGCAGTGTTAGGAGACTTTTTGGACAAACCTATTGATCATGGCGGTCTAGCATTAAGCCGTTTTGGAGCGTCGGCAGCATTGCTCGTCTTTATAATTGTCTGTCTAGTAGTATTTAAACATAGAGCCAGTGCTAAGTCTCATTAAAGGCGCTCTGAATGAATTTATATCAGTTAGTTGAATATACTAAAAGCCTATAAGCGTATAATATCGCCGAAATTTAATATAGTTTGCGCTTTTGCCCTATATTTTGTGGCGTATTTTTAGTAGAATCCTTCTTTACCAATTACCGACAGAGTACTATGACCAAGTTTATATTTGTGACCGGTGGGGTAGTGTCCTCACTAGGAAAAGGTATTACCGCAGCTTCCCTTGCAGCGGTCTTAGAAGCGCGTGGCGTAAACGTGACCATGACCAAAATGGATCCGTATATCAACGTCGATCCAGGTACGATGAGCCCGTTCCAGCACGGTGAAGTGTTCGTGACCGAAGATGGTGCTGAGACCGATTTAGATTTGGGCTACTATGAGCGTTTTTTACGCCATTCAAAGATGAGTAAGAGCAACAACTTCACTAGTGGTCGTATCTATCAAAACGTTTTGAATAAAGAGCGCCGCGGTGAATATTTGGGCGGTACGGTGCAGGTGATTCCGCATATCACTGATGAAATCAAAAGCAAAATCCTTGCCAGTGGCGAAGGCTATGACATCGCTATTATCGAGATTGGCGGTACGGTTGGTGATATCGAATCACTTCCCTTTATGGAAGCCGTACGCCAAATGCAAGTAGAGCTTGGCCGCAATCGCGCCATGCTGATGCATTTAACGCTAGTACCTTATATCGCGAGTGCGGGTGAAACCAAAACCAAGCCTACTCAGCATTCAGTGAAAGAGCTACGCTCTATCGGTCTGCAGCCTGATATTTTAATCTGCCGCTCTGATCACCATATCTCACAAGACAACCGCCGGAAGATTGCACTATTTACCAACGTCGAAGAGCGTGCGGTTATCATGTGTGAAGATGCGCAAAGTATTTATCAAATACCGCGTACCCTGCATGAGCAAGATCTTGATGACTTAATCTGTGAGCGTTTTGGTCTTGATTTGCCAGAAGCGGATTTGAGCGATTGGGATAAAGTAGTCGAAGCACAGCTCAATCCTGAAGCGACGGTAACAGTAGCGATGGTTGGTAAGTATGTTGAATTGCCTGATGCTTATAAGTCTATCAACGAAGCTTTGTTACACGCTGGTATTACCCATAAAGCCGATGTCAAAATCGACTATATCGATGCTGAGCTGTTAGAAACGGATGATGCGTTATTTGCTCGTCTTAACGATGCCGATGCTATTTTAGTACCAGGTGGGTTTGGTGAACGTGGTACCAATGGCAAGATGAAAGCCATTACTTATGCGCGTGAAAACAACGTACCGTATCTAGGCATCTGCCTTGGTATGCAACTGGCTGTGATTGAATATGCGCGTAATGTGCTACACATCGATGCCAATTCTTCTGAGTTCCAGCGCACGGCGGCTGAGCCTATTATTGGTTTGATTACCGAATGGTTAGATGAGCGCGGCGAATTGCAGATTCGTAGCGATGATTCAGATCTTGGTGGTACCATGCGTTTAGGCGCGCAGCAAGCGGAACTGGTTGCTGGTAGTAAACTTGCCCAAATCTATGGCTCAACCAATATCACTGAGCGTCATCGCCATCGTTATGAGATGAACAATCGCTATATCGAGCCATTAGAGCAAGCAGGTATGAATATATCCGGTTATTCTGCCAAGCAGCATTTGGTTGAGTCGGTTGAGATTCCTAACCATCCTTGGTTTATCGCGGTACAGTTCCATCCTGAATTTACCAGCTCGCCACGCGGTGGTCATCCATTGTTTAACAGCTTTGTAAAAGCTGCAAGAATCTATAGTGATAATAAATAATCGTTATCTTACAACAGCTTAATAATTATAAAAAAGACTGATCTTCGGATTGGTCTTTTTTTTGGACTTTATTTAGCTGTTTTTTAATAGCTGTTTCTATCCATAGCGCTTTTATTATTAATTAATCTACAATATCAGTGAGATGTAATTACGCTTAGATACTTTTTTTCATTGGGCTATCGGTTACAATATAAAAAAGTCATATTAATAATAACTGTTGATAACGACAGTAAATAACAATAACGAGGGTCACCACTTCATGGAAAATTTATTAACGGCGCAATCACATATCAAGCTTAATACGCCAAATGGCAATACGATTAATATTGGTAATGACCAACCGTTTGTACTATTCGGTGGTATGAATGTCTTAGAGTCCAAAGAGTTGGCGTTTGAAATTGCTGAGCAGCATGTTGAGATATGCCAGCGTTTGGGCATCGGCTATGTATTTAAAGCCAGCTTTGATAAAGCCAACCGTTCAAGCTTGCACTCGTATCGTGGCCCGGGATTAGAGCAAGGTATCGATTGGCTAGGTCAAATTAAAGAAAAATTCCAAGTGCCGATCATCACTGATGTACATGAGCCGTATCAAGCAGCGCCTGTCGCTGAAGTTGCCGACATTATCCAGCTTCCTGCGTTTTTGTCACGTCAGACTGACTTAGTGCACGCGATGGCAAAGACCGATGCGATTATTAATATCAAAAAAGCACAGTTTTTAGCGCCACATGAGATGCTTCATATTGTTAATAAATGCCTTGAAGGTGGCAACGATAAGCTTATCCTTTGTGAGCGTGGTAGCGCCTTTGGTTATAATAATCTGGTCGTCGATATGCTGGGTTTTGATACCATGAAGCAAATGAATATTCCTGTGTTTTTTGATGTAACGCATAGTTTGCAGCAGCCGGGTGCACGTAGTGATAGTGCTGGAGGCCGCCGTGAGCAAATCACAACCCTTGCACGCGCAGGGATGGCAACCGGATTGGCAGGGTTATTTTTAGAGGCGCATCCAAACCCAGAAAATGCGAAATGTGATGGCCCATGTGCACTACGTATGAGTCAACTAGAGCCGTTCTTACGTCAGCTGAAGCAGATCGATGAGTTGGTCAAAGGCTTTGAGGTATTAGATACGCATTAATGCTATAAATGATAAGAGGAGAGGACCATGGCGATTAAAGTTGCACAAGTAAGTATTGAAAATATCGATGATACCGAAGGGCTTGAGAGCGTTATGACGGCGCTAAAAAACATTACTGGTGTCACTGAAATTGAGCTAGAGCCTGAGAATAAAATGGCATTCATTCATTATGATGATACGCAAACGACCATCCATGCTTTTGTCGCGGCAATTAGTATGGTTGATTACGTTACCCAGCCGTTTCCTATCGATGCCCCGCAAAACCCACGTTACCATGATTAGCTGTGAAGCACTGATAATATGAAAGCACTTTAATAAATTGATTTCATATTAATAAAGTGATTTCATAAAGATACAAGCAACCAAACTTGTTGTTCGTCTCAATTCGGCTTATGCTAGTGATAACCTGCATTTATAAGTGCTGTATAATTTAAAAAACTATAAAAGCAGTTTATTTAAATGATAAAAATACTCATTAATAAAAACTCAGTTACAAAAATAAGGATCCTCTCATGGCAAACCAAACACGTATTATTAAAATTGACGGCATGACTTGTGGTGGCTGTGTGGCAAGCATCCATAATGCTACCGCTGATATTGATGGTTTAGATGATATCAGTATCGAGCTGGCAGACAACCAAGCGACCGTCACCTTTGATGACAGCAAGACCAGCGCCGAAGCTATTGCAACGGCTATCGACGATGCAGGCTTTGATGCCACCGTTGCCAAGGCTTAATATTATTCGTATTTATCCCAGAACCGGCTATCATGGCTGGTTTTTTAATGGCTAAAATATCGCTAGCGGTATGAGAATATACTTTATTTTCCTAGCTTGTATTTATTAACAAGCCCGCTTGCTAGCAGATAAATGAATGTTGAATTGCTGCTAATCATGACCATTTAAGTTTTGTAGGAATAAAATCGTAGAAGTGTTAAACAGTCTAAAACGTAGACTAATTGTATGTTTTTTTATGACTGGACTGTTTGATTTAGATTTGCTATCCATTGAGCGCTTCTGTTAGCTCAAACGAATTTATAAACGCTATAACGCGCAATAACGTAATAATGTAATAACGAGTTTTATTTATGAATGATGCTACCCGTACCGACACCGAGCAATCCTATGAAGTTGAAACTGATATTCAGTCAAATACGCCGCTGACGCCCGAGCGTGCCCATCTGCAACTGGCGATTGAAGGGATGACGTGTCAGGCTTGTGCGTCTCGAATCGAGAAAGTCCTTAATAAGAAGCCAGCGGTGTATGAGGTAAATGTCAACTTCGCTGGCGAGACCGCCAATGTCGATTATGATCCGACGCAAACCACGCCTGAACAAGTCACAGAATGGGTAAATAAAACCGGTTTCGTGGCCAATTTGCAGGCAGCCGATAGTTTGTTTGCTAAGTCGGATGAAGATACGGCAACTGAATATCCGTGGCGTTTGATTGGATTGTGGGTGTGTTTGCTGCCGTTTTTGGTCGGTATGGCTGGCATGCTTGTCGGACAAGGTATGGCGTGGATGCCACCGGTTTGGATTCAATTTATCTTAGCGACGATTGTACAATTTGGATTGGCGTTACCTTTTTATAAAAGCGCTTGGGCATCTATCAAAGGTGGTCTTGCCAATATGGACGTATTGGTGGTCATTGGTACGGTAACCATTTGGGCATATTCGACCTATCTATGGTTGACCCATGGCGATGGCACGTTAAGCAGCTTATTGCAAAGCGGGCATGCAGGCGGACACGGACCAGCCGTTTACTTTGAAGCCGGCGTGATGGTTATTGCTTTTGTGCGTACGGGTAAATATCTTGAAGAGCGCACCAAAAAGCACAGCTTAAACAGTATCGATTTATTATTGTCCTTAACGCCTGATGAAGTCGAGCAGCAACAGCCAAATGGCGATTTTCATAATGTCGCGCTACAGGATGTGCAAGTAGGCGATATCCTGCGTGCTAAACAAGGCAGCCGTGTCGCCACCGATGGTGTCGTTATCGATGGTAGTGGCTGGTGTGTGGAAAGTCATTTAACCGGCGAGTCCGTACCACTTAAAAAAGAAGTAGGTGAGGGACTGCTAGCAGGCGCTCTCGTTGAAAATGGCAGCTTGCTATATCGTGTCAGTGCTAAAGGTAGCGATACCAAGCTCGGTGATATGGTACAAGCGCTCAGCGATGCGCAAGGCTCAAAAGCTAATTTAGCGCGCCTTGCTGATAGAGTGACGGCTATTTTTGTCCCAGTAGTGGTGACAATTGCCTTGGTCACATTTGGGCTGACGTGGTGGCTCACGGGTATGGTCGATACCGCCTTGATGCATGCGGTGTCGGTATTGGTCATTGCTTGCCCTTGTGCGCTTGGTTTAGCAACGCCAGCTGCTATCATGGCTGGTATGGGCGTCGCCGCGCGTCATGGCGTTTGGTTTAAAGATGCGCAAAGCTTAGAGGCGGCAGGCAATATTGATACAGTGGTACTCGATAAAACGGGTACTTTAACCATTGGTAAGCCTACTATCGTCGATCAGGTCATGGTGGATAAGTCACTTGCGGTTGATGATGTCTTACAAATAGCCGCAAGCGTTGAAGCGCATGCTAGCCATCCTTTAGCGACGGCATTGATTAACGCGGCTACTGAACGAAACTTGCCGTTGATGACTGTGACTGATATCAGTGTCATCAAAGGTGCGGGCATACAAGCAAATATCGAAGGCTTAGGTGTGGTAAAGGTTGGTACTGCGGAGTTTGCTCATTTAATGCTGCCAAAACTGATGCCAAAAGTATGGCAAATTGCCAGTACCGTAGCCATTAGTATCAACGATGAAGCTTTGGGCGCGTTTGCCTTAGCTGACGATTTAAAAGATGACACGCCGCAAGCCATTACCGCACTACAGGATGCGGGTATCAATGTCATCTTGATGAGTGGTGATAAGCAGTCGGTCGTTGATCATGTGGCAGGTCAGCTAGGTATCGAACAAGCGTACGGTAAAATGAGCCCACGTGATAAGGCGAGCCAAATTGCCCTGTTGCAAACAGCTGGTCACAAAGTGGCGATGGCAGGTGACGGCGTCAACGATGCGCCAGCAATGGCAACCGCTGATGCCAGTTTTGCCATGTTTGAAGGTACGGATGTCGCCCAGCATAGTGCCTCTGCGCGCTTGATGGGTGAGTCGCTGATGCATATCGATGCGGCGCAAAAAATTGCGAATGCAACAGTGCGTAATATCAAGCAGAATCTATTCTTTGCTTTTATTTATAATTGCCTTGGTATTCCGCTTGCCGCTTTTGGTTTTTTAAACCCTATGATTGCCGCTGCTGCAATGGCGCTCAGCTCTATCTCAGTATTGATGAATGCCCTACGTTTAACGCGATTTAAAACCAAGGTTGAGCTAAATAATACTGTATCTAATTCTCATACTGACAGCGAGCGTTTAACAAAAGTATAAATACTAAATCACCTGTCATATCGTCATTGTTAATAGGGGTTAAAACTCATCTTCAATGGCTGATATTGCTGTCCATATTGAATTTTATGGGCGCAAGTTGGTGTAAGATAAGGGAAGTGTGGCAAAATTTATGCTATGATGCCAAGCACTATAGCTGACACTTAAATTATTAGATAAACCTTTAATAATGCATAAAACTGGCCAATGATATGAATAGGTAAGGCTGGTTTTGCTATAAGTGCTATACGATATTTCGCTTTATCTTTTTTGTATTCTAGTTGCCGTTATTTATCCCACAAACTTGGCATGACCAAAGGAATTAACAGACATTATGTACGCTGAAGAAACCACCAACGTCGCCGCAATTAAAGACATTCGCGCTCGTGAAATTTTAGACTCGCGCGGTAACCCAACGATTGAAGCTGATGTCATCTTAGCTGACGGCACGGTTGGACGTGCTGCTGCACCAAGTGGCGCGTCAACAGGCTCACGTGAAGCGCTTGAGCTGCGTGATGGCGACAAAGATCGCTACATGGGTAAAGGCGTCAAAAAAGCCGTTGCCAACGTCAATAGCCAGATTCGCAGTGCGCTGATGGATAAAGACGTCACTGAGCAGCAAGCCATTGATGACGCTATGATTGCGCTCGATGGTACAGAAAACAAAGACAACCTTGGCGCAAATGCAATATTGGCTGTGTCTCTTGCAACGGCAAAAGCTGCTGCCAAGTCACAAAGTCTGCCACTACATCAATATATCGCAAACTTACGCAATCAGACGTCATTGACGATGCCTGTACCCATGATGAATATCATCAATGGTGGTGAGCACGCGGATAACACCGTTGATATCCAAGAGTTTATGATTGAGCCTGTTGGTTTTACTAGCTTCTCAGAAGCGCTGCGTGCGGGTACAGAGATTTTCCACAGCTTAAAATCTGTCCTAAAATCGCAAGGCTTGAATACAGCCGTCGGTGATGAAGGTGGTTTTGCACCAAACCTGCGTAGCAACGAAGAAGCTATCACCGTTATCATGCAAGCGATTGAGCAAGTCGGCTATAAAGCAGGCGAAGACATTCATCTTGCCCTAGATTGTGCGGCTAGCGAATTTTATAAAGATGGTCAATATATCTTGGCAGGCGAGGGTAATAAGTCCTTTGATAGCCAAGGTTTCTCTGACTATCTCGTTGGCTTAACGCGTCAATATCCTATTATCTCTATCGAAGACGGTCTTGATGAGTCAGATTGGGATGGCTGGAAGTATTTGACTGAGCAGATTGGTGATAAAGTCCAGTTGGTTGGCGATGATTTGTTTGTGACCAACCCTACTATTTTGCAAGAAGGTATCGATAAAAAAATTGCCAATGCGATTTTGATTAAATTTAACCAAATTGGTACCTTATCAGAAACCCTAGATGCGATTTATCTGGCGAAGAAAAATGGCTACGCGACGATTATCTCACATCGTTCAGGTGAAACTGAAGACAGCACCATTGCTGACTTGGCAGTAGGTACAGCAGCAGGTCAAATAAAAACTGGCTCACTATGCCGCTCAGACCGCGTTGCGAAATACAATCAACTACTACGTATCGAACAACAAGTTCGCGCAAGCTACCGTGGCCGTGAAGAGTTTATCGGTCTACGTGGCTAATCAGCTGAAGCGCTAATAAGTTGGGTTTAAAACTAAGTGCTATATTGTCATTCAGATGATGATATAGCGCCTGATAAGTTCATCTAATTTTCGATTTTAATTATTATCTCTCCATCATTTGGCGTAATCAATTTATGAAATACTTTAGCCAATTTATCTTACTTGCTTTAGCGGTCGCTGTACTGTTAGGACTGCAATATCAGTATTGGCTGGGTGAAAATGGACAGTTTGAGCATAATAAATTGCTGACACATATTGATGAGCAACAACGTTTAAATGACAATCAAGTATCGGCAAATAACTTGCTACGCACTGATGTTCATGACCTAAAGACCGGTCTTGAAGCGGTAGAAGAACACGCGCGTTTAGACTTAGGCTTGATTAAGCCAAATGAAACCTTTGTACAAGTATCAACGGCACCTACGACGCATAGTCGTTATTGATTTTAACTATTGCAAAATAAACGGTTATCTATAGTTGTTCTGCTTGTATTTAAATTACTATTCTTTTTAAGATTCCTTTCTATCCAATCCAGTCATATCATCATGGAATCCGCCCATGAGTACTATTCAAAACCGCCCTATGAATACCACACCTAAAATACATGCCATGATTGTCGCTGCGGGTCGTGGCAGTCGTTTTGGTACCTCTATTGCCAAGCAATATACCATGCTACAAGGACAGACCTTGTTACAGCATAGCGTCGCGCGGCTTGCTTGTAGCGCGTATATTAATCAGTGCTTACTCGTTATAGCAGCGGATGATAATACAGCACAAACGCTTAATTTTGCACTACCTATAGAATATGCTATTGGCGGCGTTGAGCGTTGGCAATCGGTACAAGCAGGGGTAGAAGCCATTCTTCAGTCAGGGGCTGAGGATTCGGACTTGGTACTCATTCATGATGCGGCGCGTCCGGCGGTGCCTCAACAAGATATTAATAAAGTTATTGAAGCGGCGATGCTAGAGCCTTATGGCGCTATTCTTGCTACACCAGTGGCGGATACTCTTAAACAGTCTTATGCACACTCTACCACTCAATCTAACCCTGTAAACGAGCCTGCTACTGTTAAATCTACCGTTAACAGTAGCTCATATTCTTATGCTAGACGTACTATTGACCGCAGTAATATGTGGCAGGCACAAACCCCGCAAGTCTTTCGCCTCGATCAGTTGCAGCGAGTATTAACGTATGTTGCTGAGCATCAGCTTGCTATCACTGATGAAGCCAGTGCATTTGAGCATTTAGAAATGCCGATTCGCTTAGTGTCTGGCAGCCGCCAAAATATCAAACTGACTTATCCTGACGACGCTATTTTGCTCACAGCGATTCTTAGCGCCCAATCCTAACTGTCCTAAAAACTTTACAGCACTTATCATTTCTTATTTTCTAATATAACTATTTTTATAAACCTTTCTGTTCTCGATATTTAAATCGAGCGCTTCAAATTCACTGCGTCCGTTTTTTGCGGTTATGTGTCTAAAAATTTTAAAGGGCTTATTCTAGGAAGATATATTCATGTCATATTTTGCATATAAATAATTTTAAAGCATAGCTTAGCATTAATAAGTAGAGGCTTAAGATAAACATATATTGCTTTGATGACGAAATTAGCCTATGATGTAACCAACTTAATACAATTAATATAAACATTTATAAATCAATAATATAACAAGCCAATTTGTTACCTTTGAATGCCTTGTTGCTCTATTTTTTCTAAAGTTAGTATGGTTGTCTTAGCTACATTTACCTGAAAATAGGGAGAAGCTGATTGTCAACAGTCAATGATTGGACAAATCCAGTAACGCCAGATCTCTGCCAGTTTGTATATCTGAGCCACATTACGTCGACTGGTCTTGCAAGTGCGAGTACGCTTAACGACATCGCAGAAGTCGCCATTAAGCATAATAAAGCCGATAATATTACGGGTATCCTTTGCTACGGCAATGGCTACTTTTTGCAATGTGTGGAAGGCTCCGAACAAGCATTAACCAATCTAAAAAACCGCTTATTGGTAGATGATCGACATAAAGAGTTAAAAATATTGGATTTTTCAGCCATCGCTGAGCGCCGTTTTGCTGGTTGGTCACTACGTTCGATTACCCTCGAGCGTTGGATGATGAATGAACCTAAGCTTAAAACTTTTATGCCGTTTAAGCCCAATATGTGGGACAACAATGAATGGCAGCAGTTTTTAGATATTCTGCAAGGTTATTATGAAGACCAAGAAAGAAGCGGTGAGCTTGATACCCAGCCGATAAAATATAATACCCTCGGGGTAACCTTGGGCAAAGTAGTGGGACAGCACCAAGCCTTTTTCCTGATACAGACTGTACTAGGCGGCTTGATTGTATTGGCGCTACTTTGGTTGATGCTAGCAGATAAAATTTGGTAAGCTGTTTTAAATAATTAGCGCGTATATATTTAAAAGGCCAGCATAAATTGCTGGCTTTTTGCTGTCATAAAACTACTTTAGAATGCTTTATTTTGATGCGTAAAAGCTTTTATATAAAATTCTAAAAAATAAACAGGCATAAAAAAAGCCCACTCACAAAAATGTGAATGGGCTTTTTGATGGTACGCTTATTAGTCTTATAGATGCTTTATAGCAAACTTGCTAATAAGTGACGCCAAATAGTGGCGTCCCCAGGGGGATTCGAACCCCCGTTACCGCCGTGAAAGGGCGGTGTCCTAGGCCTCTAGACGATGGGGACTAGTAACAACGCTTCAACTGCTTTCACCATTTATGTTGAAGTGGTGCGTATTCTAATAGCGTCCGTGTCTACTGTCAAGCCTTTTTCTACGTCTTTTTAAAATTAAATATCTTTTTTTGAGGGCGCGGCGTGGATGTAGGTCATTACGCTTTAAATGATACCGAATCCATAACGATGTACAAGTACTAATGGTTAATGCCAGCAGCATATAACCGATGATGGTTGCCCATAACTTAAACTGTGGTTCCATAATAAAGTCCCTTTTATTAAGCTTTAAGCGCCTATCAAGGGCGCTTAAAGCACAGTAGGTAACTCAAACCATCTATAGATTTGACCCATTATTTTTATAGCGCGTTTATAAAGGGTTAAATTATACTTTTAAATAGAACGGTTAAAGTTAGTAAACCTTACAAGTACCACTATTATTCATGATGAACAATACATAATCTGTAATAAAGAATTTATTGATTATTTTCAGTAGCTACTTCGGTAGACTCAGGTTCGCTATGCATCGCATTAGCCAGCATAGGGTAGCTGTTCAGGATATGACAAAACAGCTCAGCGGTCTTTTGGGTATCATAGAGCGCTGAATGCGCATCATTGCCATCAAAATCAAGTCCAGCGGCCTTACAAGCCCGTGCTAATACTGTTTGTCCAAATGCCAAGGCCGACAGTGTCACGGTATCAAAGACTGAGAAATTATGAAACGGGTTGTGGCTTTTGCTATTGGTGCGCAGTACTGCCGCATTTAAAAATGCTAAGTCAAAATGCGCATTGTGTCCAATCAAAACGCATTGGCGGCAGTCTTCAGCGCGGCGTAATTCTTTTAAACCTTTAAAAATACGGCGTAGCGCCGTTTTTTCATCTTCAGCAATGGCTTTACGTAATGGATTATTTGGATCAATGCCAGTAAAGGCAAGCGCACTCGGCTCGAGATTCGCCCCTTCAAAAGGTTCGATATGAGCGTTCAGTGCCTCACCCGGATAAAACACGCCCTGCTCATTTAATAGCACAGGAATACAGGCAATCTCTAATAAGGCGTCAGTTTGCGCATTAAAACCAGCCGTTTCAACATCGACGACCACAGGCAGGAACTTACGAAAACGTTCTTTTAAGGTCATCGGTGCTTGTTCGTCTGTGTTGCTATCGATCGTATCTGGCACTTTGCTAGGATTGTTTGTCTTGTCTTCAGGTAGGGCGGTATCGTTTTGAATGGTCATATCAAGTTAAATCGCTTTTATCAGTCGTGCTGTGGCATTGAATTGAGGTAAAAATTAAGTTAAAAATCGCTAAAAAATAAATATCCTATGATAGGAGTATTGCCTTTGCTAATGAAGTTGCCTTTTAGCAGAAGCGCATTGTCTATCATAGGATATAGCCCTAAATAAAATAAGTACAAATATTATAATACGCTACTGGTATAAGTTTTCCTTGCTTGCTGTGCGCTTCGCACTCCAGAGGCTGTGCAAAATTTATACCAGTAGCGCTATGTTTATTTTATAGATAATAGAGACGTAGGCAGTTTTACGTCGTGGCTATTAGGCTTTAATCGACCAAGGTAACATCTCACCAGCCATTAATGGCGTTAACGACGAACCATCAAAGTAAGGATAGTCGGTTGGTACTTGCATCGGCGTATTTATCAAAGTAATGGTGCTCTCGTGTACCGGTAAGCCATAGAATTGAGCGCCAAAGCGGCTCGCAAACCCTTCTAACTTGTCTATTTTACCGACACTATCAAAAGCGGTGGCGTATAGCGGTAGTGCAGTAGCGGCGCTATAACAACCCGCACAACCGCAAGCAGATTCTTTCGCGTCCGTTGCATGAGGCGCAGAGTCTGTGCCTAAAAAGAATTTTGGATTGCCACTAGTGGCGACATCTAACAATACTTTTTGATGGCTTTCACGCTTCAAAATAGGCAAGCAATAAAAATGCGGCTTAATCCCACCGACCAATAAATGATTGCGGTTAAACATCAAATGCTGCGGCGTAATCGTAGCAGCAACTTGGTTGCCTTGTTCTAAGACAAAGTCAGCGGCATCACTGGTGGTTATATGTTCTAGTACAATCTTCATAGTCGGAAATTTGACGATGATTTGCGCCAACACTTCATCTAAAAAGCGCTTTTCACGGTCGAAAATATCGACATGGTCGTGAGTCACTTCACCATGGAGTAGTAAAGGTAGATTGTATTTTTCTAAGGCTTCAAAGATATCGACGCGGGCATTGATATCGGTGACGCCATCAGTAGAGTTGGTCGTTGCACCCGCTGGGTAAAGCTTGACCGCTTGGACGATACCTGATTTTGCTGCCATTTCGATATCTTGTGCGGTGGTATGGTCGGTGAGATACAAGGTCATGCGTGGGTCAAACGCCGCTTTACGCTCAGCACTTAAATCACTTGCTTCTAGCTGCTGAATGATACGCGCACGGTAAGCATGAGCATCATCGATATTTTTAACTGGTGGCACAAGGTTTGGCATACAGATAACGCGGTTAAAGCTTTGGGCGGCATGAGCAACGGTGGTTGCTAACGCTTTATCATCGCGCAAATGAATATGCCAATCATCTGGCTGCAGGATGGTTAATTCTCTAATCGAATCGGTCATGGTGTCATCGCGCTCTATATTGTCATATACGGGAGTGAAGGGGCAGTCTTGCTGTGCTGCTATCATAACAGATTTGCCTACTTGACTAAATATGCGGCGAAATATCTGTACATAAATGATAAGCGATTTTTATCTGATTAACTTTAGCTAGAGTTTTAAGAGTGTCGTTAGAAATGAGGGTTGATTAAGTTGTCTGCTATTTTAAATAAGTCTATTTCTAGAATTAACCCCAAATATAAGGGAAAACCCAGTGGCTGATAGCCGTGCCACTTTTGCCGTTAGTAAATATGATGTACACTGAGTAGGCAATCTGTCTTTTATTGATTTCATCCCCTCATTCGCATTTTACGTCCCATTAAATGTATTCGACAATAAATTCTTATATTAGGAGTTCTTCATGGCTCAGCTTGATCCAAAAACTATTAATAAAATCGTCTTGGCATATTCGGGTGGTCTTGACACCTCAATTATCGCCAGATGGCTACAAGAAACCTATGATGCAGAAGTGATTACTTTCACCGCTGACATTGGTCAAGGTGAAGAAGTTGAGCCGGCGCGCGCCAAAGCTGAAGCGATGGGCATCAAACATATCCATATCGAAGACTTACGCGAAGAGTTTGCTCGTGACTATGTGTTCCCAATGTTCCGCGCCAATGCTATCTATGAAGGCGAGTATTTGTTAGGTACTTCTATCGCGCGTCCATTAATCGCTAAGCGCTTGGTTGAAATTGCTAAAGAACATAATGCCGATGCCATCAGTCATGGTGCGACCGGTAAAGGTAATGACCAAGTACGTTTTGAGCTTGGTGCCGTTGCCTTATCTCCTGATGTAGTCACAATTGCGCCATGGCGTGAGTGGGATTTATCGAGCCGTGAAAGCTTGATGGACTATGCTAAAGAACATAATATTGCCATCGACTATGCCGGCAATAAGACCAAATCTCCGTATTCAATGGACGCCAACTTACTGCATATCTCTTATGAAGGGGGTATCTTAGAAGACCCATACGCCGAAGCAGAAGATGATATGTGGCGCTGGTCAGTCAGCCCAGAAGAAGCACCTGATGAAGCGCAATATCTAGAACTAGAGTATGAAAAAGGCGACATCGTTGCTATTGATGGTGAAAAGCTAAAGCCTTTCGAGATTATGATTAAATTGAATGAAATTGGTGGCAAGCATGGTATTGGTCGTTTAGATATCGTTGAAAACCGTTATGTTGGTATGAAGTCACGCGGCTGCTACGAGACCCCAGCTGGTACTATTATGCTGAAAGCACATCGCGGTATCGAATCATTAACGCTTGACCGTGAAGCGGCGCATCTAAAAGATGAACTGATGCCACGTTACGCAAAAATTATCTATAACGGCTATTGGTTTAGCCCTGAGCGTATGATGCTACAAGCGTTGATTGATAAATCACAAGAATATGTCAATGGTACGGTACGCGTAAAATTATACAAAGGAAACGTAAGCGTTGTTGGTCGTAAATCAGATGATTCATTGTTTGATGAAAAAATTGCAACTTTTGAAGATGATGCGGGCGCCTATGATCAAAAAGACGCCGAAGGCTTCATTCGTTTAAATGGTCTACGTTTGGCGATTGAAGCCAGCCGTGGTCGTGATTTATCGAAGTAAGCAGGTCTTGCTAGATAAAGCATGAATAAAAACATATAAGTAGAAAAGGTGCTATTAAGATAGCGCCTTTTTTTTGGGTCTTTTTTTGCAGGTTGGTTCGACTATTTTTTGATGCTTAAGAAGTTATGTACTAATTTCTGTCACTTATTATTGAGCCGCTTTTGTTTCTTCAGCATCATCTTCATCATCGTTTACCATAACAATGGCCACATCTTGCTGTTGGCGCTCTTTCATCAGGTCTTGTTCTATCACCTCTTTTGTCGCCAGTAACATACCGTCAGATTTCTGGCTTTGATATTTGAGAGCGGCTAGTCCACCGAGCACCCCGATAACAACAATAATAATCAGGATAACGGGATTTTTCCAGAGAGGTATAGGTGCGTCGTATTCAATGGGTTTTTCACTGGTGGTAGTCGGCGTATTGTCGTTATTGCTACCGATTAGACCTAAGCTGACCAAAGGGGGTTTTGGTGCGCTGGCAGGCTCGGAGGTGATGCGTAGGCGGTTACGCTGTAAGTATATTTCTGAAATTTTAGCCAGTTGCAGCAGCCAGCGTTGGTGCGGCAAGCTGATGGCGCTCATTTCTGCAAACATGAGCAAGTCATTATGTTTGCCTTGTTGGGCATTCGTAGAGGAGCGCCCGATGACTTTTAAATAATTACCGGTCGCCAGTTGCATGTCTTGCACAGGCTGTTGATTTTCAGGCTTGAATGTTGTCAACTCATGCCAGTAAGGATTGAAAGCTGGCGGGTTATCAGCGAGTTGCTCTATACTCAATAACGAACGTTCTGTGTTAGGACTGTTTTCGGATTCGGCTGCTGCTTTTGTTTTTACTGCCAATTCTGAATTGACCTCTGCTGCAATCAGACCGTTATCTTCATTAACCTCATTCAATTTAACAGAGACAGACGCTGGCTCATTGATGGCAAAGCGAGTAGCTGATAAAAACTGTGGCTGTAGAGAAAACCATTTATCTATCTCGTCGTTATCAAGTTGGCTATATTCGGCTAAAATGGCCAGCTCACGTAAGACAATCACGCATAAACAGGTGAAGAGTATCTGCACTTGCTGCGTCGTCGCGTCAATCTGCTCAGCAATGTAATCACTGGCTTTAACCACACGGGCATTATCATAAAATATCGCATCCGAGGCTTCATGACGATGATATAACGTCGCATTAATGGTGGAAAAATTCATTGAGTTATATTGGCGTAGCTCTTTGACAGCGCCGCGACCAAACAGCTTTTTGCTCACGGCTTGCCCATCATTGTGCTGCTGATAAGCAAGCAAGGCACTGACAATGGCCTGCAAACTTGCATCCATCGCCAATCTTGCTTGCGGTAATGAAAGCTTGGCCGCATCTGCCAATAATGACACCATCGGCTTAGTATCTTGATAAAGAAAATCATACATCGACACACGTGTCGGTGAAATAGTCGTCATAATCTGCTAGCATCAAAAAGTGTGCCCCTATATTACGGTGCCAAAAGCCTTGATACAATCCCTTAATAATAGAAAAATTTAATCAACTTACTTATCATGCGGTCAACAATGACATCCATTAGATGAATGACCGCCGGAAGACTTCTATGACAAATAACGAAAGCTTTAATGAAAAATTTAACGCAAGTTCTAATGCGCATTTAGTGATTAATATTGCTCAGCAAACGCTAACGCTTTACCAACACGATAAAGAATTGACTCAATATACGGTTTCTACGGCTAAAAATGGCATAGGCAGTCAGCAAGATAGCGGTTGTACGCCCCTTGGCAAACATTTTATCGCCGAAAAAATTGGCGCAAATGAACCTATGAATGCGGTATTTATTGGACGTGTTCCTACAGGCGAGATATATAGTGCAGAGCTTGGTAAACAACATTCTGAGCGCGATTGGATATTAAGCCGTATTCTATGGTTAAGTGGTCTGGAAGAGGGGCTTAATAAGGGCAGTAATAGCCAAGGTGATTGTGATACCTATCAGCGTTATATTTATATTCATGGTACGCCAGATACTGAGCCGATGGGCGTGCCACTCTCGCATGGCTGTATACGTATGCGCAATGAAGATATTGTTGAGCTATTTGAGCACGTGCAAGAGGGCACATCGGTGACGATTATCGCTAATTAACTACTATTTATTAACGATTACGTGGTAAATTATTTTCTTGAATTTTAAGTTAAACAGAATAACTTTATAGAGTGATTGATAAAATAAACTTTATAGAGTCTAGACGTTATTTAGTATATTGATATAATAACTTCCTTGTTCATAATTAACGTGTTATGCCAAGCATGGCTCGTTTAATCTACATTTTATTATAATTACAAGGATAATGATGATGTCTAAAGAAAGCCTAGTGACGTTACAACAAGCCTTTGATGAGCGCCGTTCAATATATGCATTGGGCAACGAGCTACTAATAGCGCCACAAGCGATTGTAAATATGGCAGAGCGGGTTTTATTACATACTCCTTCTTCTTTTAATTCACAATCTTCGCGCTTGGTCGTCTTGTTTGGTGTAGAGCACCAGAAATTGTGGGACATCGCTGAAGAAAAACTGCGTGAAGCAGTCGGTGATGGCGACTTTTCTGGCAGCAAGCAAAAGCTGGATGGCTTCCGTGCCGCCGCTGGTACCGTGCTATTTTATGAAGATAAAAATGTGACCAAATCACTGCAACAACAGTTTGCGCTATACGCTGACAAATTCCCAGTTTGGGCACAGCAAACCTCAGCCATGCACCAGTATGCCATGTGGACAGAGCTACGTACTTTGAATGTTGGCGCCAACCTACAGCACTATAATCCGCTTGTTGATGAAGATGTGGCTAAGGCTTTTTCTATCCCAGATAGCTGGGAATTGGTGGCGCAAATGCCGTTTGGTAATATTGTTGAGCCTGCTGGCAAGAAAACTTATCAGCCAGTCAATGAGCGTATGAAAGTGTTGGGTTTATAAAAGCGCTAAGCTGATAAAAGAGCTAGACCTAGAAAACCAATATCAATCTTCGATATTTAATTGGCTGAGTTAAAGCGTTAATTTTTTAATATAGTTTAGTTGACTTATCCAATCGGGAAAAGCCCTTTAAAAAACGCACCACAAAAAAAGACAGCCCATATAAAATGCGCTGTCTTTTTTTGTTCTAAGCTTATTTTTTTTAAAGCATTGTTTATTCTAAGTTTTATTGACGCTGTTATAAGTATTTTACCAAAAAATAGAACTGTTTATCACTTTAGTCAAGCGATTTTTGCTGCGCTTATGGTCTCTAGTTATCATGGATGTAAACCAGCCAGCGCCATATAAGGCATTGATATCAGTCTCTGATTTCAACTGATAGCGCTGTTGATATGTTAGATGATTGCGATATTGATTCAAGGCTGTTTGCGCTTTGACCACACGTTTTAGCCAGCGTTTGGTTTTCTTTTTTGACTTTTTCTTATCTAATAATGGCGCGGCGAATTCACTGATATAAAGTAAGGTTGTTAACTGGTGATTAAGCTCATGAATGGCTTGCTCTTCATTGTTATCATCTATATCAATGTTTTCTATATCGTCATTTTCTACATCAACGTTTTTTGAATGGATGCTTCCTGAGTCAATATCTTTTGAACCAACACTTTTTAAATCGTCATTTATTAAGTCATTATTTTCTCCATTGATACTATCAAAGTCAGCATCCTTTTTACTCTGTAACGTTTGCGCTGTTTTGCCAAGCTTTGCATACTGTTTGGATAGCGTTTTTGCGAGCTTATCAATGACGGGTTTATCAGCTTGCGGTTCAAGGCTTGGGTCACTCATGGTGAAAGCAATCAGCTCAAGCAAGATCAGCTGAAAATCATTGGCGCTGACAGCATCCTTTGGGATCATCTTTAGCGCATCAATGTCTACTGTCCAATCGACGATAGGTGCGCCTTGCTGTTGTAAGTCAGGCTCTATGCGCGAGGCGAGATAGGTAAGTTCTCGGTACTCACTCAATAACGCCGCTGTTTGTTTTAATATTGGTAGCCAGTCTGGATTGATCTCGTCAGAATAGCTGGCAAATACTTGTAGAGCAGCTTGCAAGCGGGCAGTGCCGATATACAATTGCAGGATATGGTCATTGTCGTCGCTGCCAGCCACGATAGCACTGCTATTTGGTAGTATTTGCAACAGACAGTTATGCACGGCTGCACGTATAAAAGCAGGCATGCTGCTGTTTTTGTTGACAGTCAGTTGGTTGAGGTCAGCGCCAACCGCTGGGCTATGATTTTGCTCAGTGATTAGCAGACCACCGCGCTCAGCTTTGGTAACCGTAGATAGGCAAAGTTTATAGCGCTTACACCAGGTTTTGGCGGTTGTAAATAAAAAATCTATATCGCCTGATATCAGCTCAAACTCAATTTCTTGAATAGGGGTGCGATAGGTTTCATCATTACCGTGAATAATTTCTCCATAATCGTATGCCATCTCAATATGGTTATTCGATTCATCGTCACTATCGTCTACCAGCAATCGGGTGGTGCGCTCTACATCGGTCACATATAGCCGTATGAGTTTTTTGGCCAATTTCTTTAGCTTAAATTTAGCCAGAGCAGGAGCGACAGAGGTGTTTTTATAAATGCTTAAATCAGGCATGAGCGTATTACTCTCGAGCATCGCCTGTACCTGCTTATTATCCAGTACTGCATTGTGTTCTAAACGTGCCGCAATACCGTCGCCGCCTGCTTTGATAGTCTGTACCCAAGCATCGCCTTCTTGACGAATACGTAAGCCAATACCTGCCTGTGCAAGCTGTTGGTCAGGGGTGTCGTAATAATGGGCAGCCAGTTGCGTCACCTCGGAAGATTTGATTTGTGCTTGGCGCAGCAAACCCTTTAATCGTGATTCTGGTACCAAAAACTTTAGCTCTATCTCTTGCATGATGGCTCCCGATTATTTTAGTAAATATAATTGATTACCATCGTATGAAAGCTACCGGTGAATAACAAGTAAAACTTTCGTTTTGGTTGGCTCAAATTATAGGAGCATTGATTAGAATAGCGGTTAATGAAACGATTGCTTAAATAGTACTGTTATCGCAGTAGATGGGGTTATGTATAGCGCATAAAAAAGCCGCCCTACGATGTAGGGCGGCTTTTCTTATAGCTTTTACTTATAAAATGTACTTATAAACTAATCGGTGATTAGAACTGGTTCATCGTGTTCTTACCGCCGCCAGCTTTAAGGGCGTTTTCACCAGAGAAGATCTCTTTATGATCATCGCCAAGGTCAGAACCGGCCATTGCTTGGTGCTTAACACAAGCAATGCCTTCACGGATTTCTTTACGTTGTACACCAGCTGCATAAGCAAGCATACCGTCATCACCGAAGTAGCCTTTAGCAAGTTCATGAACGCTAAGTGCAGTAGTGTGATAAGTAGGTAGCGTGATTAAGTGATGGAATACACCTGCTTCACGTGATGCATCACGTTGGAAGTTTCTAGCTGCTTCGTCAGCTGCGGTATCAAGTTCAGTACCATCGTAATCAGCACTCATCAAGTCATCTTTATTGTATGCAGAGATGTCTTTGCCTTCTTCTTCCCACTGAGCGATAACTTGCTTACGGAAGTTAAGCGTCCAGTTGAATGATGGGCTGTTGTTGTATACAAGCTTCGCTTTAGGCTGTTGCTCTTTGATACGGTCAACCATCATTTTGATGTGTTCTACATCTGGCGTTGGTGTTTCGATCCATAGTAGATCAGCACCGTTTTCTAGAGCAGTGACACAGTCAAGTACAACGCGGTCGATGTTCGTTTCTTCACGG
Organism: Psychrobacter immobilis; assembly: GCF_904846175.1. GTDB lineage: Bacteria > Pseudomonadota > Gammaproteobacteria > Pseudomonadales > Moraxellaceae > Psychrobacter > Psychrobacter immobilis_E. The sequence goes on from NZ_CAJGZM010000003.1 coordinate 401,536, forward strand.
AACTGGTATAGACCGTTTGGCAAGCGAACTGGACGTACTAGTTTGCCGTTGTGCTTAAGCAAGCTGTCGTTCTCTTTTGCGTTTTCTAAAGTCACTTCTTCCATTTCGATGAAGTCGATGTATTTAGAAGCAAGGTCGCCTGGCTCATTTGATACTGGGATTTTTTGCGTTAGTGATGCGCCTTCAGAGTCAGTACGAGCAACGATAATACCGTCTTCAACACCTAGCTCTAGGAATGCATAACGAATAGCATTTAGTTTAGAGATGAAGTCTTCATGCGGAACCGTTACTTTACCCGCTTGGTGGCCACATTGTTTAGCGTCAGATACTTGGTTTTCAACCTGAATAGCACAAGCACCCGCTTCGATCATTTGCTTGGTTAGCAAGTAAGTCGCTTCTTCGTTACCGAAACCTGCATCGATGTCAGCAATGATTGGCACAACGTGTGAATCAAAGTTTTCAATTTTTTCTAGGATAGCTGAAGTGTCTTGACCGGCTTCTTCTGCAGCGTTTAGCTCACGGAAGTAGTCGTTTAATACTTTAGCATCTGCTTGACGTAAGAAAGTGTAGATTTCTTCGATTAGCTTAGGTACAGAGGTTTTTTCATGCATAGATTGGTCAGGAAGAGGACCAAACTCAGAACGAAGGGCTGCAACCATCCAACCTGATAGGTAGATATAAGTTTTAGAAGTCGTACCAAAGTATTTTTTCTTAGCGTACATAGTTTGCTGGGCAACAAAACCATGCCATGCACCTAAAGACTGCGTGTACTGAGACGTATCATTGTCATAATCTTCCATATCTTGACGCATGATTTTTGCAGTATATTTGGCGATATCCAAACCGGTTTTAAAACGGTTTTGTGACATCATACGTGCCGCATCAGTCTCGCTAATGTTCTGCCAGTTACCGTGCTTTTGCTTTAATTCACGTACTAAATCGATCGCTGATTTATATGCAGTTGACATCTATAGTCTCCTTGGTGGGGTGTAAAAAACGAAAATTTAATTGTCACAACAATTAAAGATAGGGCAACTAACCTTGTATCTTGCTAAATGTATATCTTACTAACTTTGTATTTTACTAAAACCTAAACCGAATTCTTATTGTCACTTTATCAAGCTTTTATGACAGTGGGTATAGCGGTTTGCATGATATAGCCAATTTAATATCGCTCAAACTAGGTTGCCGCTTAATCATCCAGCCTTACTTACCCTAAACAAACCTGTCTATTAATACAAGGCGATTGCTGAACTCGTCAGTTAAAAACTACTGAGTTTAAAAAGAATGAGTAAAAAAGTTGTTGACGATCAAGTGATTGTATCTAGCTGATAGCGGTATTTATTAAAAATGTTATATGCTTAAAAGCTTCTATATAACGTTTAAGCAATTATGGGTCAGCGGTGTCATATTTGGTGATAAGAGGTGTTACAATAATCAATGCTGTCTATCTATAAGATAGGCGACGACACAATAATTTATGATGGTTCATTACCTATTTAATCGTATCTACTATTGGAACTTATTTTCAAAATACTTTTATTATTAAGCGTTTAGACTCATTATATTTAATGCTAAAAGCTTGTTTTTATAGTCTTAGCTGTATTTGGTCTACGGCAATCACTATAACTGCCTTACCAAAATTTATCTAGTTTATGATTATTATCTTGGGTATTTTATACGGTTATAGTGTAGATAAAACAATGGCTTATGGCGGTTAATTTGAGTTATAATATGAATACTTCAAGAGATTCTAGTAAAAAATATCGTTATATTATGCTGTTATAGTAGGTTTAGTTAAAATAACAGTGCGAAAAATACCAAGTTTGCTCAAGCTTATTGTGGTATTTATTCTAAGGTAAAGAGAAAAATATATGAATTTGCAGCGGGTTGATTTGAATTTATTGGTACATTTAGATGTGCTGCTTCGCGAAAAAAATGTGACACGTGCTGCTGAGCAGCTTGGCATTACCCAGCCTGCGATGAGTAATATTTTGCGACGTTTACGCAAACTGTTTAATGACCCATTATTGGTACGTTCATCAGAGGGTATGACGCCAACTGAGCGTGCGCTTGAGCTGCAACCACGCATTCGTGAGATACTGGCAGATTTGACGCAAGTGCTTGAGCCGCGTACCGAGTTTCGCCCTTATAGCACCTCCCGCGTTTTCCGTATTATGACTTCAGACTACGCTGAGGCGACTTTGGTGCCAAAACTGGTTAAAGCCCTTCGCTCTGAAGCGCCCAATGTCATTTTAGATTTCTTGACGCCATCTGACGTTTCATACAGAGATATGGAGCAGGGGCGGGTAGATTTGGCAATCAACCGCTTTAACGAGATTCCACAAAGCTTCCATCAAGTATTGGTATGGCGTGATACCTTCAGCTGCTTACTATCTTCTGAAAGTCCTTATGCTCATCGCTTCAACCTCAAAAATTATCTAAAAGCCCAGCATGTTTGGGTATCTAAAACCGGTATGGGTGTTGGCTTTGGGGTCAATCCAGAAAAATCTGGCGGACTTGGCTCTATCGATCAGGCGTTGCAACGCTTAGGTCAAAAACGTCAAATCAGTGTTTTTACCCGTCACTATCAAATGCCTGCCATGCTCGCGGCGAACAAGGATTTGGTTGCAACCTTGCCCACTCGGGTAGCAAAAATGCAGGCAAATAACGACAGTATCATCATGGAAGAGCCACCGTTCTTTATTCCTGAGTTTGAGCTGACCATGGCTTGGTCACCCTTATTGCAGCATCATCCAGCCCATCGCTGGTTGCGTCAGCTTATCATGCACGTTGCTCGCCAAATCGTCGATGATGAAGAGAATCCGCCGCAAGAGATACCGATTATTAATCACTTATTCTAATGCGCTAACAAGAAAATAGACAAATAAAAAAACCAGTTCATGTCTCATGTGCTGGTTTTTTTATTTGTCTATTTTCTTGGTGATTTAGTTTTTAAGCTTTACCTATCATTTAAGCTTATAAGGTCATTTAAGATTATAAGGTTTCAGATGAGCTTTATAAGACTGTCACATTATTAACATCATACTCACACTTCTTTATAACTTGTAAACCTATAGCCAATGCATTTTGTTATGCTAAATAGACGTTAAGAAAAAAGACAATTATAGCGGCCATTGTTAAGTGATTCGATAATATCGACTCATTTGTTGATAGATTGTTTTTTAACAATTGTGCCTCGCTGATTAAGTATTCATTAAATAATAATCAAATAAATAAGGATAATTATCATGGCAGATATTACCACTGTGAACCCGGCGACGGGTAAAGACATTAAAGACTACACTTATATGAGTAGCGATGAAGTCAATAAAATCATCGATGCCTCGCACAAAGCTTTTTCAGAATGGCGTTTGGTCAGTGCCGATGAGCGTGCCAAAGTAATCAACTCGATTGGCAATACGCTAATGAAGTATAAAGAAGAGCTCGCGAAGCTGATGACCGAGGAGCGCGGTAAGACTTTAGAGGCGAGCTTAGGCGAAGTAGATCTATGTAAAGCGATTTGTGATTTCACCGCTGCTGAAGGAGTTGCCGCTCTAGCGAATGATGAGCGCGATATCGAAGGTATCAAAAAAGGTTTAATCAGCTACAATCCTATCGGCATTATCTATGGTATCCAGCCATGGAACTTTCCCGCTTATCAAGTATTCCGCTATACCATTGCAAATCTAATGGCTGGTAATAGTATCCTGCTTAAGCACGCCTCAAACGTAACAGGTTCAGGGTTGTTGATTGAAAAAATCATGCATGAGTCTGATTTACCAAACGATTTGTTCCGTACACTCATCATTAATCATGATCAGTCAGAGCAAGTCATTGAGCACGAAAAAGTACGCGGTGTTACCTTAACCGGTAGTGATGTCGCCGGCCGAGTGGTAGCGCAGCAAGCGGCTAAAGTGCTGAAAAAGACCGTTATGGAGCTTGGTTCGAACGATGCCTTTATCGTATTAGAAGATGCGGACTTGGATTTAGCGGCTACTACTTGTGCTCATGCACGTTTATACAATAACGGTGAAACTTGTATCGCAGCTAAACGTTTTGTGGTCGTCGATAGTGTTTACGATAAATTCCGTGATCTGGTTATTGAGAAATTCAACAGCTACAAGGTTGGCGATCCAATGGAAGAATCGACTGACGTAGGTCCGATGTCAAGCAGCAAGCAGCGTGATGAGTTGCATAAGCAAGTGCAAGAAAGTGTTAGCAAAGGTGCGACCATTACTTTAGGCGGTGAAGTACCTGATAAGCCAGGTGCGTTTTATCCACCAACGATTTTGGAGAACATCAAACCAGATCAACCTGCTTATAAAGATGAGTTATTTGGTCCTGTTGCGGCGCTCATTCGTGCCAAAGACCAAGACGATGCTTTCAGAATTGCTAATGACAGCCGTTATGGACTGGGCGGTGCTATCTTTTCAAAAGACGAAGAGAAGGCGATTCATTTAGCCCAGCAGCATTTTGACACGGGTATGGTTTATATCAATGGTTATAACTTAGTCAATCCAGGATTGCCATTTGGTGGTGTTAAAGACTCAGGTTATGGTCGTGAGCATGGTGGCTTTGGTATCAAAGAGTTTGTCAATATCAAAGCTGTGCACGTGGTTGGTAAAAAGCCTGTTTAATTATTAGAATGTTTTGGCCTTCTAATTTTAAATGCCTCGTTATTAAATAACGAGGTATTTTTTTTGCTATAAATTACCGATCATTTCAGCACATAAAAAAAGCAGAACCATAACTGGTTCTGCTTTTTATAAAATATAGCTCTATATTTAAAGCTTTAGTGCCTAATTATTTATCCATAGCTTTAAAGGTAAAGCGGGTAAATAAGATAATTCAGTATCATTATTTGGATTACTTAAGTTAATAATACCGTTAGCAATCAGTAGTATCGTCCATGGTAGCAGTTGATGTTCACCTTTTTGTACGCGTGCTTGTAGGCTATCAGCAGTATCTCTTTGATTGACTTCAAGCAACGCTTGGGTCAAAACAGCACCGGCATCAAGCTCAGCGGTGACCAGATGAATACTACAGCCATGATGGCGTTCACCGGCTTGTATGGCACGCTGATGGGTATTAAGACCCTTATAAGCAGGCAATAGAGCAGGATGCAGATTAATCATCGGCGCAGGGGCGTTATCGATAAATTCGCCACTTAGCACCCGCATAAATCCTGCTAAGACAATCAAATCAGGCTGCCAAGCGCTTAGTTGCGCGCTGGCATGGGCTTCAAAGGTTTTGATGCCCATGCGTTTGCCGCTCGCAACATGAGATAAGACGGCAACGGGAATAGATGCGTCATTGGCACGTGTGATGGCATAAGCGTCTTCACGGTTACTGATGACACCTACTATTTCAATCGGTAACGCTCCAGCTTGCATGGCATTAATCAATACTTGCAGGTTGCTACCACTACCAGATACTAAAACAGCGACGCGTAAAGGCTTAGCTGATTGTTTTGCAATACTTTTTAAATTGTCGTCTGACATTAACGGTACACCACGGCGTCCGCTTCACGCTTGACCATTTCACCTAATTTCCATGCCTTTTCACCAGCATCGGTCAAGGTTTGAATAGCAGCATCTGCTTTATCTTTAGGGACAACGATGACAAAACCAACGCCGCAGTTAAAGGTACGGTACATCTCGCTTTGCTCGATATTACCTTGGGTTTGTAGCCAAGTAAATAGTTCTGAGAACTTCCAGCTGTTGGTATCAATGCTAGCCGCCAAGTTATCCGGTAGTACGCGTGGCAGGTTATCTGTTAAACCGCCACCAGTAATATGTGACATGGCATGTAAGGCTGAGCTACCAAGGGTGTCTTGTAGCGCTTTAATCGCTTTAACATAAATGCGAGTAGGAGCCATCAGTGCGTCTTGAATAGGCTGACCGTCTAATTGCTCGTTGCTAGTAGTAATATCAACGCCGCTCACTTCTATGACTTTACGTACCAATGAATAACCGTTTGAATGCGCGCCACTTGAGGCAAGGGCAATCAATACATCGCCTTCTGCCACGTTTTCACCAGTGATAACTTCCGCTTCTTCGACTACGCCGACGCAGAATCCCGCTAGGTCATAATCATCATCTTGATACATGCCAGGCATCTCAGCCGTTTCGCCACCGATAAGTGCGCAATTTGATAATTTACAGCCTTCACCAATGCCAGTGACAACAGTAGCAGCAACATCGACATCAAGCTTGCCTGTCGCATAATAATCTAAGAAGAATAATGGCTCAGCACCGCAAACCAATAAATCGTTTACGCACATAGCAACCAAGTCGATACCGATAGTGTCATGACGGTTTAATTGTAATGCCAGTTTAAGCTTGGTGCCGACACCATCAGTACCCGAAACCAATAACGGTGAGGTGTAACCAGTCGGAATACGACAAAGCGCCCCAAAACCGCCAAGTCCGCCCACAACCTCAGGACGAGAGGTGGCTTTTGCCACTGATTTAATACGCTGTACCAACGCATCGCCAGCATCAATATCAACGCCAGCATCTTTGTAGCTTAAAGAAGGCTTGTTACTCATGGTCATCTCACAAATTTTATAGGGAATGAAGGTCTGTCAGTAGAAAAGCGGATCGGTCGTGTTAATTTCGCAGATAGTGCGCGCATTATACCCAAAAATGACCCTTGCCCGCAAAGCAACTTACCAATATTTGGCTGATATTTGAAGAAGACTGCTAATAAAGACTGTATCAGGCTCAATAAAAAATTAAGAAACAAAAAATGACTGCTTTTTTGTTGGACTCTGCGATAATAGAACGCCAAAGTCGTTGGCAAAACCTACGACAATGACGCTGCTAAATAACATAATAAATATAAAGTTGCTAACGACATAACTTGATTAAAAAACCATCATAAGCCAGCATTTTACATTGACTTAATCGTAGGGTTACCCTTAATGATAAACCAACCAATAGATCCCTTTTTCCGGCGCTTATTCATCGTCGTTGCGATTGTTGTGACCGTGTTTTTATTGTATTTGATGATGCCGGTTATCGTACCGTTTGTCGTTGCCTTTGTACTGGCTTATTTATTCAATCCGCTGGTCAAGCGTTTATCAAAATATATCAAGCGTTGGATGGCGATTATTATTGTTTATTCGACCATTACCCTTGGTATGGTGCTGCTGCTTTGGTGGCTAATACCAACCTTATGGCACCAACTGCAAGCGGCATGGGAATATCTCCCCAAAGTATTAAATTGGTATAACCAAGTTGTGCGTGAGTGGTTTGCCAATAATAGCCGCATTCGTCTGCCAGAACTAGAAGCTAAAGGTTTTTCTGAAACCTTGGTTGATTATATGCAAACCAATTACAAGTTTGCTGATGCCAGTACCATGATGAGTCAAATACTGGCCTCTAGTATGAATTTTATCAATAATGCTGGCTTGATTGTATTAGTGCCAATTTTAACCTTTTATTTCTTGTTTAATTGGGACAAGCGTTTACAGACGTGGCGGCTCGCTATTCCGGCGGCTTATAATGAAAAAGTCGTTCAGATTGCCAAAGAATGTGATCAGGCGCTGATGGCATTTATTAAGGGTCAGCTGTTGGTCATGGTACTACTGGGCGCGATTTATGCGATACAGTTGCAGCTTATCGGACTTGAGCTTGGCTTGATTATTGGTATGGTCGCTGGGGTTGCTAGCTTTGTTCCGTACTTGGGTTTTGGTATCGGTTTTATTTCCGCGATTATAGCCTGTCTGTTCCAGTTTGGCTTAGACTGGACTTATCTAGCGTTGATTGTTGGGGCATTTTTAGTAGGGCAAGCGGCAGAAGGTTATGTTTTGCAGCCACTATTATTAGGCGACAAGATAGGTCTGTCACCGTTATGGGTTATCTTTGCGGTATTGGCAGGGGCAAGTTTGCTGGGCTTTGTTGGTATGCTTATCGCGCTACCGGTGTCCGCTGTGCTTAATGTTTTATTCCGTCATCTGTATGCTTATTACCAATCGACTGACTTTTATAAAGGTCGTAAACAGTTGGCTTTATTTGAAGAAAAATAAATTTATAATAAATTAATCTTGTAGCGCTTTTTTCTGCTAGTTAAGTGTGAATTTTAGCACCTCATCAATCATTAATAGTTTATTGTAAAATGGATAAATAATGATTGATTGGGCTTAATGGGTAAAAGACTTGTCAGTCATTTTGCAAATATGTTATATATAGGCGCAGTATTAACGGTATTTGCCGTTACTAGGTTGGCTTTGATAAGTGTAAAAGTTAGCAAAGCCAGTTTACAGAATATTAGTCGTTTAGCCTTTTTAGTGATTGCGCTACGCAAACCGAGTTGATGATTCATGGCAGAAGCACAGCTAAGTCTCAATCTGGACATTAAGCATGATGCGAGTCTCAGCGACTTTGCCGGTCCGGGTTGGATGTCTATTATCGATGCAGTGCGGCAGCTCCATGTCGGCCTGATTGGTCAGCTGTACCTATTTGGCAGCCCAGAGACAGGCAAGTCGCACTTATTATCCGCCATTTGTGAGTCGTTTATTGAGATGGACAAATCGGCAATTTGTCTGTCATTGAATGAGCTGATTCATACCGATGTCAATGTTCTATCCTCTCTAGAGAATTTTTCCCTGATTGCGATTGATGATTTAGAGGTGCTTGAGCAAAGCAGTCAATGGCAAGAAGCATTGTTTCACCTGATTAATCGTAGCCGAGAAGGGCAGCGTCAGCTGATTTTTGCCTCTAACAAACCGGCGACCGAATTACCGTTTCAGCTAACAGACTTGCTTACCCGTTTGGCGCAATCGCCAAGCTTTAAAGTGCCGACTGGTCATGATTTGGCAGACCGTCAGGCATTGTTGCAATCTATCTTACGCCGGCGTGGTTGGCAGTTCGATGAGCGCATTATTGATTATTTGCTTACTGAAGGCCCGCATCGTATCGGCGCTATGATGGACGTACTGAACTATATTCAGCCGATGTTCTCCAATCTTGGCCGCAGTAATATATCTAAAGCGGTCATCAGTGATGCGCTGCGCACCATCGATGAGCAAACGCTTGCCGCCGAGCTTGCCGATATCGCCCAAGAAACGCAAGTAGATAATGATGTCGCCAATCAAGACCAACATACCATGCCGCTCGATTTTTAATATTTCATTTTTTAACAATCATAAACACGCCCTTTATACCGCCACCTTACTATCTCTGGAATAAATTATGAAACCAAACGCTTCTTTGCTAAAAAAACTGACTGTTGGCTCGTTACTAATGACTGCTGGCTCAGTATCGATGTTATCGCATGCTGCAGTGACCTTGCTTGTCGATGACCATATCAAAGTGACTGCGATTAATGGCCAAGAAATCCAGCAAAGCGCGTTTCAGCCATTGAAGAAGTCGTTTACCTTAGAGCCGGGTCAGCATGCGATTACCGCTAAATATGATCGTTTATACAATTTGCCGCGTGATGAGCACGATTATTTGCGCTCAGGTAATGTGAGTGTGACGGCAGAATTGAAAGACAATCAAACCTACCGTCTCACTATGCCAAATCAGCCAGAAAAATATGAAGCGGCAAGAGAGTATGCAAAGCGTCCGACATTAGCAGTGCAGCAGAATAACACTATCGTGGCAAGCCAGCAGAGTCTAGGCGGTAATCAAGGTGGTTTGTTGTCAGGTTTGGGTAAAACATTGGGCGGGGTATTTGGTGGCGCTGATGATGCCGAGCTACAAAACCAACGTGCAATAGCTGCTTTAGGTCAACCTACTGCCAGCACTGTAAATACAGGCGCAGTGACCACGATTTCGCAAACCACAAGCGCTGCGGCATCTACCAATACTTTAGATCAGTTTATGCAAATTTGGCTCCAAGCAACCCCAGCTGAGCGTGAGAAAATGCGTCAGTGGATTCAGAAGTAAAAAGTAATTAATTGGCAAATACAGCGCAAAAAAAAGCACCTAAATTAGGTGCTTTTTTCTTACTTACTCATTCACTAATGACGTTTTTAGAAACAGTAATTTAGTGATAACTGATTCTTCAGCAGTTATTTAGCCAAAAAGGCGTTATACATCCAAATCAGCTTTTCTTGCTGTTGTACGTACTCATCAACTAAGTCAGCCGTACCTTGGTCTTCAGCTTTCTGTGCTAACGCTGACACTTCACGTTGCTCTTCAATCAGCGCTTGTAGACCAGTTACAACGCCTTTCACACAAGCATTACCGTCTTTTACGTTTTTATCTTCTTGAATGCTAGTATGTTGGCTAAAGTCGCTATAAGCATGAAGCGGCGTGCCACCCAAGGTTAAAATACGTTCAGCGATTTCATCAATTTCTACTTGCAAATTGGTATACAGCTCTTCGAACTGTGGGTGCAAGGTGAAGAAATGCTCACCTTTTACGTTCCAGTGATAGCCACGTACGTTGATGTAGAACATATGATAGCTTGATAATAAATCGTTTAGCTTCGCAATCACTTCGCTCATATCTGCTTTTTCTAGACCGATTTGGTTGGTTGCATTATTAGTATTACTCATAATATTATCCTTATAGTTTGAGTGTTCATTTAATAGATTGTTTATTTTTATAGACTTAGTATTTGCCCTACTCAGATGAGTATAAAAGCATTAAGTTAAATATAGAAGACTAAGAGTGTAGCAAGTCATATCATTCATTGCCATGCTCGTTATCTATCTTCTATATTTTTTATCTCTTCTACACGTTGTCTATTGATGCTTATTATAATAGCAAAGAAACCATGATAAGTTAAATTCAATTAATCGAAGTATCTAATTGATTTACCTAAACCACGGCGTCTTTATTATTTAGTTTTGGCTATTCAATCTATATTATACAATTCAAGCTATCCTACAAGGCTAACAAGTCATGCTAACAACCTAGCAGGCGATTTATATTTTTGCAGGCGGTTGCAGATTCTCAGGGTTTAAGCCTTTAGCAGGAATCACTTCTAGTAAATGCTGACGTACCGTATCGATTGGAAATTTCTGCGCTTGTAAGCGTTTCGGAACGATTTGGCTGCCTTGCTGACCTTTCATCTCAAACATCATAAAGATATAATCATCAGTCTCATCCCAGCTTTTAATGGCACTCCAAGGAATGACTGCTTGCTGAGTGCTACCGGGACGCATTTGCATGCCGCGCATCTGATTGCTATTAAACATATCAGGCTGATTGACCGGCATTGCCATCACTAGACCGTGCTTTTGCACCCCCAATTTCATCTGGCGCATCTCATCAGGCATTTCTTGGTCAGCGACTTGTTTTTCAAACTCTCTTTTGACATACCATTTAAATCCAAGGGTACGAACCAATAAATAAATAACCACAGACGCTAGCATAAGCCAAAAAATAATGGTCGAGTAACCGGTCAAAAAAACCAGACCAGCAAGGGCTAAAATGACAGCCACTGCCATAATAATCCACTCTTTCATTTTAATGCTGGACAGGCCAAAAGAGGGGCTGGCACTGGCAAATAGCTCATACTGTGCTTGGTGAAATTCAGCCTCAGTTAAGTTTAAGGCGACAGGTTGTAGCGTGTAGGGGTACAGGGCCATAAAGGTTTCTCAGATACTTAGATTAAAAGCGTGGGATGAAAAGCGCCAAAGCGAAGCTGCGATGCCGTGCTTGGCTGGCAGTAGAATAAAGATATGCGCTTATCTTACCGAAAACTGCTCTTAAATGAAACATATAAGCGGGTCTGTTGACGGATAGCAGGGTTATTTCTCAGATAGCATTGTTATTTATGGGAGGGTTAATCAGAGGGCTTGGTTAATAAGAGAATTATGCGGCTTATATTATGGCGTCTTTACTTAGCAAAGCTGCCGTAAAGAACAGGCGAGATTTAGCCGAAATATAGCCAAAACATGGTCAAATCTGCTGGGTCTTGGTATGATAGTGACTATTATTTATTCTTATGATTCACATGGCGTCATTGCGCAGCTTTATAACGATATTATAAGGCTTTGCACGCTATTTTTTGTTTTACCTCATTACATGGCTACTTATACTTGGCTACTATTTTTCTCTTTTAATTTCTTACTCACTTTTAGCGCTACAGGCAACTATTATGATTGACCCAAAACTCTTACGCGGTGATTTAACTGATTTACAACAGCAGCTCGCTACTCGTGGTTATAAGCTTGATATGGCGTTTTGGCAAAATGTTGAAAACGAACGTAAATCCTTGCAAGTCAAAACTGAAGAGCTGCAATCGCGACGTAATGCGGGTGCCAAGCAAGTGGGTGCGCTAAAAAAATCGGGCGAAGATGCCAGCGCGCTGTTGGCTGAGATGCAAAGTGTCAGTGGCGAGATTAAAATAGCCGAAGATGAGCTGCGTACCTTGCAAGAGCGTATTAGCCAAGCAGCAATGCAAATTCCCAATATCCCAGCAGCAGATGTGCCAGTTGGTACGTCAGAAGACGATAACGTCGAAGTACGCAAATGGGGAACGCCGCGCGCGTTTGATTTTGAAATTCAAGATCATACTCATATCGGCGAGACACTGGGTATGCTCGACTTTGAAACGGCAGCTAAATTGACCGGTAGCCGTTTTAATGTATTAAAAGGTCAGCTTGCGCAAATGCATCGCGCCTTGATTCAGTTTATGCTCAATACCCATACCATTAAGTACGGTTATACTGAGACATATGTTCCTTATATTGTGAACTCTGAAAGTTTAAAAGGTACGGGTCAATTGCCGAAGTTTGAAGATGATTTATTTAAACTGACCAATCATACCAATAACGATGGCACAGACTTTTATCTGATTCCAACGGCGGAAGTACCGATGACCAACTTGGTACGTGGTGAGCGCTTAGATATTAAAGAGCTGCCGTTAAAGTTCACTGCCCATACGCCCTGCTTCCGTAGTGAAGCCGGCTCGCACGGTCGTGATACCCGTGGTCTGATCCGTCAGCATCAATTTGAAAAAGTTGAGATGGTCAATATTGCTACAGCTGAGCAATCAGATGAGTTGCTTGAGGCGATGACAGGACAAGCAGAATATATCTTACAGCAGCTTAATCTGCCGTACCGCGTGGTCAAATTATGTACGGGTGATATGGGCTTTGCTGCGCAAAAGACTTATGATATCGAAGTATGGTTACCGAGCCAAGATACCTATCGTGAAATCTCTAGTTGTTCTAATTGTGGCGATTTCCAAGCACGCCGTATGGGCACGCGTGTTAAAGATGGCAAGCAGACCAGTTTAGCTCATACGTTAAATGGTTCAGGTTTGGCCGTTGGTCGTACTTTACTTGCGGTGATGGAAAATCATCAAAACGCTGATGGCAGCATCACCATTCCTGAAGTGTTGCGTCCATTTATGGGTGGTGTTGAAACCATTAGCGCTTAATAAGTCAGTTATCTATCATAATTTTCAACAATAAGCGGCGAGTTAACATAAGTACTCGCAGTTTATAATTAGCAATCTAACATTGTTTGTCGTTTAACAAAACTGATAGGAGTGATTGCTAAATGCAAACGCTTCTGTCAGCGCATTTTTAGTTTGGCTTATGGCAAATATGTTAAAATTGTCATTTAATATTGTCATTTAATTAAACCCCTAATTCTTAAGAGCGTTTATCGCACTATTATTCTATTGTTTCATGTCTATTGCTCCATCGATTTTTTGCTTGTCATCCATACTTCTCATTTGAATATTAGGACACTCTATGCCAGCTCCAATTAGCGAACGTAAATTAGCCAATGCCATCCGCGTGTTGTCGTTTGATGCGGTTCAAAAAGCCAACTCTGGACATCCAGGCGCGCCGATGGGCATGGCTGATATTGCTGAAGTTTTGTGGCGTAAGTTTTTAAAGCACAACCCAGCTGATCCACAATGGCATAACCGTGACCGCTTTGTGTTATCAAACGGTCATGGCTCAATGCTCATTTATTCATTGCTGCATTTAACGGGTTATGATGTCAGCGTTGATGACCTAAAAGGTTTTCGTCAATTACATTCAAAAACCCCAGGTCATCCTGAGCTTGGCTATACCCCAGGTATTGAGACAACGACTGGTCCATTAGGTCAAGGTATTGCTAACGCCGTTGGTTTTGCTATTGCAGAGAAGACGCTTGCCGCGCAGTTTAACCGTTATGGTCATAACATCGTCGACCACCATACGTATGCATTCCTAGGCGATGGCTGCTTGATGGAAGGTATCAGCCATGAAGTCTGCTCCTTGGCTGGCACGTTAGGTCTTGGCAAGCTGGTATTCTTTTATGATGACAATGGCATCTCAATCGATGGTAATGTCGAAGGCTGGTTTACTGACGACACGCAAGCGCGTTTTGAAGCCTATGGTTGGCAGGTGATTAAAGTTGACGGTCATGATACCGATGAGATTACGCAAGCCACTGAGCAAGCGATCAAAGAAACCACTAAGCCAAGCTTAATTATTTGTAAAACTACGATCGGTGCGGGCAGCCCAAACAAGCAAGGCTTAGCGGCTAGCCATGGTGCACCATTAGGTAATGATGAAATTGTCTTAACCCGCGATGCGCTATCTTGGAAGCATGCACCATTTGAATTAGATAATGAAATCTACGAAGCGTGGGATGCTAAAGCGAAAGGCGATGTACAACAAAAGAACTGGGATGCCGACTTTGAAGCGTATAAAAAGGCTTATCCAGAATTGGCAGCCGAATTACTACGTCGTTTAAATGGCGAATTGCCTGCGAATTTTGACAAGCAAGCACAAGCCTATATTCAGCAAACGCAAGAGCAGGGCGGTGATGTTGCCAGTCGTAAAGCCAGTCAAAATGCCATTAATACTTTGCAGCCATTATTGCCAGAGCTGTTAGGCGGTTCAGCAGATTTGGCTGGCTCGAACCTTACGCTATTTAAAGGCGCGAAAGGCATTGAGAAAGATGCTGACGGCAACTATATCTATTATGGCGTGCGTGAGTTTGGTATGACGGCTATTGCCAATGGTATCGCGCTTCATGGCGGCTTTATCCCTTACGTGGCAACCTTCCTGATGTTTATGGAATACGCACGTAACGCTGTACGTATGGGCGCACTCATGAAGCAACGTGTCATTCATGTTTATACGCATGATTCTATCGGTTTGGGTGAAGATGGTCCTACGCATCAGCCGGTCGAGCAATTGACCAGCCTCCGTACCACGCCAAACCTACGCACATGGCGTCCGTGTGATGCAACTGAATCTGCTAGCGCTTGGGTTGAAGCGATTAAGTCTGAACACAATCCATCGGCGCTTATCTTTAGCCGTCAAAGCTTGCCACATCAAGCACGTGATGCTGAGCAAGTCGCTAACATCACTAAAGGCGGCTATGTCCTAGCCAAAGAGCAAGGCGAGCTACAAGCAATCATCATCGCCACGGGTTCAGAAGTTGGTTTAGCCATGGAAGCATATGCAACGTTGAGCGAAAATGGCGTTGGCGTCCGTGTGGTCTCTATGCCATGTGCAGAAATCTTTGTGGAGCAAGATGCTAGCTACCGTGAAGCTGTATTGCCAGCCAATATCCGTGCTCGCGTCGCTGTAGAAGCTGCGCATATAGATTACTGGTATAAGTTTGTCGGTCTTGATGGTAAAGTCATCGGTATGACCACTTATGGTGAATCCGCGCCTGCTGATGAGTTGTATAAAGAGTTTGGTATTACCACTGATGCAGTGGTTGATGCGGTAAATAGTTTGGTCTGATTAATCAAGGCTTAGGCTTAGTTTTTGAATTTATCAAAGAGCTGCTAGAGTCATCTGGCAGTTCTTTTTTATGGTTTGATTTTTAGTTTTCAATAATTATAAACGAATTGTTAAGCTGTAACGTAAGGTGCGACCCGCGCCCCAATGCATAAATATGAAAAGAACAAAGAATGTATTTATTTCCGAAAATGACTCCGCGCTAAGCTAATGATGAATATGGTTTTAACTTCGAAATAATTGATATTAATTAATTCTCGATTTTAACCAAGCTTAATAGGATGTTCTATAGTGAGCCGTTATTAGTGTTCTATCTGGTTTGCTAATTTAAAGCGAGCTTAAGGACGTGTACCTGTTTTGTACTGGGACGTTGATTAGACATGAAGATTCACTTACCATCAAGTATCTAAATATCTTATATAATATGATTCAGGAGAGTTATCATGTCGAATAAATCGGTTAAAAAACAAGCGAAAGATGATATTACGTTAAGTAAAAAGGTTCAAAAAAAGCTAAGTAAGCTGAATCTGCAGCGTCAAAAAGAGCAAGATAAAGTAGACAAGGTGCGTCAAAAAGAGCTAGAAAAGTTAGATAAACAGCGTCAAAAAGAACAACACAAAGTTGATAAGAAGATTCAAGGAATGATAGACGATATCAACCAAAAAGCAATGAAAAAGCAAGAAAAAATAGATACCAAAATTCAGAAAAGAAGAAATAAAATAGACAAAGCTGGTATAGCAGAAGATCAAATATGGCAGTACTAAAAACTTTAAAAAATATGGTTTTAATATTTAATAGGTTTTCGATTTATTTTTCAGGTCATAATGATTCTAAATAATGGAGCGTTTCTGTAAAAGAGCGTATTAAAAATCTATTGTGTTATCTACCCAACTTAGAAGATTCTAAGTTGGGTTTTTTGTCACTTAATTAATTAGCAGCAATCAGCTTACCTGATATCTCAAGTGGGATGATATTACTAATAAGTTTTGGGAAGGCTGTCACCCCGTAACTATAGCGATCGACCATACCTGTCGCGCGAAACTTTAACGTCGGTTGAGAGGTTGCAGGGTCAATTTCGACATCGGATAAAGTAACTCTCACTGTTAACGGTTTGGTTTGCCCTAAAACCGTAAAATCACCGGTCACATTGGCTTCTTTAGGCGTAATCATCGTGACTTTTTTTGAGACAAACGTCATTGTCGGATATTGCTGCGTATTTAGCAGCTCTTTTCGGCGCAAAAAAGCATCGCGTAGACCACGCTCGGTGTCGATACTATTGGTATGCACGGTAAAATTGATGGTCGTGCTTGCAGGTTTTTTGACATCATAATTGATGGCGCCATTTACCTTACGGAACTTACCATCGGTGGTCGCCTTGCCTAAGTACTTGACCTCAAAATCCACATTGGTCTTTGGTACATCTAGCTTCCACTTTTGTGGCATCGTGTTCGCGGCCAGCCCCATTACTGGTAAGGAGAATAATAAAGAGGTGCTTAACGTGATTTTAAGCCAAGAAGCGGCGCGTGTATTCATACGTATGATCCAAAGGGTAGTAATAAAGTCGTCAGTATTGAAAGTACTTTTAAAGTGGTTTTAAAGTAGTGCTGAGCTTTATAGCTTAAATAATAATGCGATAGAGTACTACAACTGTGCTGTTTCAATGTATTATTAAAGTTATGGGTTGTTATAAAAGTAAGCATTAGTAAGGGCTTATCGCTTAAAATAAATAATGTAATTCTCTATATAGTAGAAACAATCATGTCGCTAATGTCCAGCTTTAAAGGTGTTTTAGGCGAAACCGTCATTAACATTGCCATGTGGTTAAAACTTGAAAAAGATGTTTATCATCGCCTGAATAATATCACTTTGCCATTGGTAAATGGTGGCAGTACCCAAATCGACCATGTCATCGTTTCTATGTATGGCATCTTTGTCATCGAAACCAAAAACTATAAAGGCTGGATATTCGGTAATGAGAAGCAAATACAGTGGACGCAGGTCATCATGGGTCGTAAGTATAAATTTCAAAACCCACTCAGGCAGAATTATCTGCATATCAAAACATTAGCAGATTTGTTAGAGCTAGATTTGAGTTATTTCCATTCGATGATTGCGTTCATTGGTGAGTGCGAGCTTAAAACTCGAGATGAGTTACCAGAGCATGTATTGACGAGCGGCATGGCATCTTATGTTAAGAAAAAACAACATGAGTTATTAACCCAAGATGAAGTGAAAGCTATCGTTGAGCAGATTGAAAGCAACAGATTTAGTAAATCTTTGAAAACCAATAGGCAGCATAAAGCCTATTTAAAAGACAAGCATAGCCCGTCAAATAAGCAAGCTAGTGATAAACCAAATGCTAAAGCAGTGACTAAACCAGCTAATCAGCCTGCGTCTGAGCCAATAGTACAAGAACCTCCTAAAAAAACCACCCTTCAAAGCAGAGAAGTGCCGCGATGGTCTGGTCAAACAGAAGTGGCGCAGGCTAACATAGCTATTACGCCGTCTATCGATATTCAGTTTAGCAATGAACAACCTAATAATGAGCAGCTTAGCAATAAACCGCTTAATAATGACAAGGTTTTTATCACCCCGTTTAAGGTTGTAGAGTCTGAGCTAAAACTGAATGAAGCTCCGACAATTAAGCCAATAAACCAACCAACTATTTTAGCTCAAGCGCCAAATTGCCCTAAGTGCAATAGCGAGATGGTTAAACGCGTTGCCAAAAAAGGTGCTCGCCAAGGTCAGACCTTTTTTGGTTGTTGTCAATTTCCTAAGTGTCGAGGTGTGGTGAATATTGATTAGCCACTAGTCACCTTAACCATGTATTTCTTCTAAGCGTAAACAAGCCACCAAGCGACCATCCCATTCTCGAAGTTGTGGCTCTACTTCGCTGCATTGTGGTTTGGCATATGGGCAGCGTTTATGCAAGGCGCAGCCACTCGGTGGATTCAGCGGGCTTGGTAGCTCACCTTGTAGCGTTAAGTCGTTCTTATGGCCGTTCACAGTTGGTGCAGCCGCTAATAAAGCGATGGTATACGGATGTTTTGGTGCGTTATAAATCGCCTCTTTGGGTCCGTGTTCGACCGCTTGACCTAAGTACATCACCATCACATCATCTGCCACATGGCGCACGACAGATAAGTTGTGCGAGATAAAGACGTAAGCAGTATGATATTCGTCCTGTAAATCCATAAATAGATTCAATACTTGTGCTTGAATCGATACATCTAGCGCGGAGGTCGGCTCATCAGCGACGACAATCTTTGGATTCAGCATCATAGCGCGGGCAAGGGCAATACGCTGGCGCTGACCCCCTGAAAACATGTGTGGATAACGGCCAGCATGCTCTGGACGCAGACCAACATTTCTCATCATCTCATTAATCTTGTCGCGCTTTTCTTCCTTTGATAGTTTGGTATGGATATCTAATGGTTCGGTCAATTGATAACCGACAGTATGGCGCGGGTTTAAGCTACCATAAGGGTTTTGAAAGACCATTTGAATTTCGGTACGCAAGTCTTTTAGCGCTTTTCTGCTGTAGTCGGTCGTCCCTTCATCATTGATAAACAGCTGACCATCAGTAGGAGATTCGATGAGCGTTAGCTGGCGGGCAAGCGTTGATTTACCGCAGCCTGACTCACCAACGACTGCAAGCGTCTTTCCCGCTTCAAGCTCAAACGAGATACCGTTTAGGGCTTTAACATAAGCCTTAGGCTTGCCCAATCCTTGTGATACCGGGTAATGCTTGTGTAGGTTGTCTGCTTTTAAGACCACTTTATGACTCATGCTGTGACTCCAAAGTAGCAGGGTGAGGGGTAGAGGTGCGAGAAGGTAGATTAGGCAATTCAGAGTGAATACAGCGCACTTTGCCATTGGGCGTATCTAAAATGGGCGGCGGTACTTCACATGCAGGCTCTTTATATGGACAACGCGGAGACAATAAGCAACCGCTTGGGCGATCATATTGGCTGGGCACCACACCCGGCAAGCTATTGAGTCTATCTTGACCGATAGCCAGCTCAGGGATGGCTTGTAGCAAAGCTTCGGTATAAGGGTGAGCAGGATGTTGAAAAATCTCTGGTACCGTACTGGTTTCAACCACTTGTCCGGCATACATAACGGCGACATCGCGTGAGTTTTGCGCGACCAAACCCAAGTCATGGGTGATAAGCACCATTGCCATTTGTTTTTCGCGTTGTAAGCGCCCGAGCAAGTCCATGATTTGCGCTTGCACCGTGACGTCAAGCGCCGTGGTTGGCTCATCGGCGATAAGCAGTTTTGGCTCGCAAGCAATTGCCATTGCAATCATGACCCGCTGACTCATACCACCCGATAATTGATGCGGATATACCTTAAGTCGGTTTTTGGCATCAGGCATCTCAACCAATTCTAGCAGCTCTAAGATACGCGCCTGTACTGCTGCACCACGTAAACCAAGATGTTTGCGCAGTACTTCACCTAACTGCATCTCAACGGTAAAGCTTGGATTTAGACAAGACATCGCATTTTGAAAAATCATAGAAATGTCTTTGCCAATGATGCCGCGTTTCTCTTTGGCAGAGATACCCAGCATGTCTTTATTATCAAACATCACCCGCTTGGCACGCACTGTGGCAGAAGGTGGCAAGAGCCCCATGAGCGCCATCATGGTGACGGACTTACCTGAACCTGATTCACCGACGACAGCGATGACTTCGCCTTGGGTGATTTTCAATGACACATCATCTACCGCGCGAAAAGCACGCGCGCCTTGACCAAAGGTGACCGAAAGATTTTCAATATCTAACAACAGTGGTGCTTGTTTTATTAACGAGCCATTCATAGAGGTATTGGTAAGCGCTGTTTTATTTAAGGTATCAGTCATCTTAGGTCACCTGCTTTAATTTGGGATCTAGCGCATCGCGTAAGCCATC
Organism: Psychrobacter immobilis; assembly: GCF_904846175.1. Taxonomy (GTDB): domain Bacteria; phylum Pseudomonadota; class Gammaproteobacteria; order Pseudomonadales; family Moraxellaceae; genus Psychrobacter; species Psychrobacter immobilis_E. The sequence continues at coordinate 422,116 of NZ_CAJGZM010000003.1, forward strand.
ACCAGTCAGGTTAATCGACAAGGCAGCTAAGAAGATAGCGACACCCGGCCAAATAGCGAGCCAAACATTACTTTGAATATATTGGCGCGCTGTCCCTAGCATTGCGCCCCATTCGGCATCTGGTGGTTGTACGCCAAAGCCTAAGAAACCAATCGCCCCTGCCTCTAAAATAGCCGAAGAGAAAATCATCGTTGCTTGGACGATGAGCGGTGCCATACAGTTGGGCAAAATGGTGATGAATAATAAGCGTAGCACGCCAGCACCCATGACTTGCGAGGCAACAAAGTACTCACGTTGTAGCTCTACCATGGCGGTAGCGCGTGTCAGACGAATAAAAGGCGGCGTACAAACCAAGGCAATGGTAATGATGGTATTGGTCATAGACGGCCCTAAGATAGCCGCAATAATAATCGCCAATAGCAAGCTTGGATAAGACATCAAAATATCATTGACCAACATCACCGCTTTGCCCCAAACCTTTGGCCAAAATGCGGCGCTAAGCCCTAACGAGACGCCGACTAACATGGCAAGGGTCGTCGCGCTAAGACCGATAAATAGGGAATAACGCGCGCCATACATCACTCGAGATAAGGTATCTCGACCGGCATCATCAGTCCCAAGCCAAAACATCGTATCGCCGCCACTTAAAAATGCTGGTGGCAATTGCTCTTGACCGGTAAACAATTCATAAGGGTCATGGGGTGCAAGGGCAGGCGCAAGTATGGCTATAATCACCATCAAGGCCAGTACTATAAAACCAAGCACCGCGCCTTTATTGCGGCAAAATGTCGATAAAAATAGCTGCCAAGATGACGGCGGTGTGGCGGCCATCAGCTTAAGATCAGAGGGAAGAACAGAAGGCTTCATGAGCATTTCCTACAGTGACTAGCGCTTTGCTAATATTTAAAGTTTTAGAGTTTTAGCCTTAATAGATATTAAGCATTTGCTAAAAGATTACTCAAAACCATGCAAACAACAATAGCCACTATTTATAATATGAGTATTTATCAATGTTAAATTAAGAAGTATGTCTGATACGCGGATTGATCAGACCATACAAAATATCAATAAATAAACTAACCAAAATCAAGGCGGTGGCGACCAATAAGATACCGTTTTGCACAATAGGATAATCACGGGTAAAGAAGCCATCGAGTAGCCAATTACCAACACCCGGCCAACTAAAGATAGTCTCAGTGATAATAGCGCCAGCAAGCAAGGTTGCCATTTGTAAGCCAATCACCGTCACCACAGTTATCAAGGCATTGCGCATCACGTGTACCAATATCACGCGGCGCGGCGATAAGCCTTTTGCTCGCGCGGTACGCACGTAGTCTTCATCTAATACTTCTAGCATCGCCGAGCGCGTCATCCGCGCAATCATCGCGAGTGGAATGGTCGATAAAGCAATAGACGGTAGGATAAAGTGTTTTACCACGTCCCAAAATGCGCCAGGTTCGCCTGATGTTAAAGAGCCAAGCAGCCACGAACCATATAAAGGTTTGACATCCAAAAACTGCGCGACAGATATGACACCGGCGACGGGTAATAGACCTAGATAATGGGCAAATATACCGGTCAGGATAGGTCCCAATAAATAGATGGGCATGGAGTAGCCAGCCAGCGCGCCTGACATCAAGGTGTAATCAATCCATGTACCACGGCGCAGCGCTGCAAAAATACCTAAGCTAACCCCAATGACACTGGCAATGACAATGGCACACAATGCTAGCTCTAAGGTTGGTACAAAATGGGCAAAGAAGTCTTGTAGTACCGGGGTACGGGTACGAAAGGACGCCCCAAAATCTCCGGTCAATATGCCGGTTAAGTAATCCCAATATTGGACAATAAGAGGTTTGTCTAATCCTAGCCTTTCTAAGGCACGAGCATGGAGCTCTGGATCGACCATACGCTCACCCATCATAATCTCGACGGCATCTCCAGGGACGAGCCGAATCAGGGTAAAAGTAGATAGCGTTAAGCCAAGATAGACAGGAATGAGAATGGCAATACGACGCAAAATATAAAGTAGCATGGGCTGCTCAATAGTTGTGGTTCAATGGTTTTAAGTTAATGATTAGAATGTTGGCAGTGATGAGAGTATCGGTGACAGAATGCTTAACAAAGCGCTTAACTGATATAAATACGGCTGGAGCAGAGTATCTGACCCAGCCGAATAGCAATTAAACAATCGTGCATGTCGTACCGGACTTCATCAGTTAAGATTATTCAACTTTTACACCATCGAAGCGTATTGAGCCAAGCGGACTGATTTTATAATCGACGACGTTTGGTGCGGTGAATACCGTCACCACCGAATGCGCCATCGTTGTCCAAGGCAATTGCTCTTTGAATATCTGCTGAGCTTTTACGTAGTCAGTAACGCGATCATCTTGATTGGTAATCTGACGGGCGTTAGTCACCAAACTGTCAAAATCCTTATTACACCAGCGTGAGTAGTTATTGCCACCGACCGCATCACAAGATAATAAGGTACCAAGCCAGTTATCTGGATCCCCATTGTCGCCGGTCCAGCCTGCTAAAATGACATCGTGCTCACCTTTAGCGGCGCGGTTTAGATACTCGCCCCACTCATAAGTGACCAGCTTGGTATTAACACCAATCTTCGCCCAATCTGCTTGTAGCATTTCAGCCATAAGTTTGGCATTTGGATTGTACGGGCGCTGAACTGGCATATACCAGAGGTTGATGGCAAGCTTATCCGCCCCTGCTTCTTTCATAAGAGACTTGGCTTTTTCGACGTCATAAGGCGCATCTTTAATCGATTTATCGTAACCCCACTGCGTTGGTGGCATAGGGTTGGTTGCTTTAAGCCCTTCACTTTGATAAACGGCGTTGATAATAGCGTCTTTGTTGATGGCCATATCTAATGCTTGACGAACTTTAAGGTCGCTAAGCTTTGGTTTTTCAACGTTATAGCCGACATAACCGACGTTGAAGCCTGGTTGATCAAGAACCGTGACCTTACCGGATTTTTTGATAGACTCAATTTCGGCAGGTTTTGGATAGGCGGACACATGACATTCGCCAGCTTGCACTTTTTGCGCACGAACCGCTGAGTCTTTGGTGATAACAAACACAAGATTGTCGATATGGATATCGTCTTTATTCCAATAATCTGGATTTTTGCTATAACGAATTTGGGCGTCTTTTTGATAGGAAGTAAAGACGAAAGGTCCGGTACCTACTGGTTTGGTGTTGATATCAGCTGCATTACCAGCAGCCATTAACTTGTCTGCATATTCAGCAGAATCGATGTAAGCAAAAGCCATCGCTAAGTTTTGCAGAAACGGCGCATTGGTCTCACTTAGAGTAATTTTTACGGTATTTTCATCCACTTTTTCGATATTAGAGATGAGATCAGGCAACCCCATGCCGACAGAGTACGGGAACTCAGCAGGATAAGCTTTATTAAATTCAAACTCAGGATTGGTGATACGTTCTAGCGTAAAGACCACGTCGTCCGCATTAAAATCGCGGGTTGGGGTAAAGTAATCGGTTTTACCAAATTTGACGCCTTTACGTAGATTAAAGGTATAGGTCTTGCCGTCTTCACTAATATCCCAGCTTTCGGCTAAGGCTGGCTGAATCTCAGTGCCATCTCTTTTGAATTCTACCAAGCCGTTGTATATAGGATAGGCGCTCGCATCAAAATCCGTACCTGCCGTATACTGTGCGGGATCGAAGCCAGCAGGGCTGCCTTCTGAGCAATAAAGTAAGGTTTTCGCGGCTTTAGCGTCTGAGCTGGCAGCAGTTCCGTCAGTGGTTTTGTTGTCGCCGCTGCAGGCGCTTATACCTAAGATAACTGTCGCCAACAGGGTCAATTTGAAAAGTGATTTTTGCATTATTACATCCTATGTAATTATAATTAGTTGCCAAGCAGCTTTATAAGTTCGTTTGCGAACCATAAATATGCTTGACGTACTTTTAATTCCCTTTAAAGCAATTGTTTATATCGTATTATTGATAAGCAAATAAAAAATGCGTCAGGTTCTATAAACCGTCAGTCAGTTTTGCAAAAATACTGATATAAATAAGTCGTTTAAATATACTCTGTTAAACAGTGCTAATGCAAGGCATCTATAAACTAATTTTGATAGAAAACGTTTCGTTTTAATATCTTTATTACCAAATTTACTATTCGCCATTGAATTCAGTAAGCTAGCACAGCTTATCGATTTTTTCCGTATTCTAAAAACCAGAACATAGATTGCTAATATAGGATGGTCTAAATAAGTCCTAAAGATAGCAACGAAAAAATATGAGCCGCATTTTATACAATCAGCTTATTTTCATTTTATCGAATATAAAGTTTTAAATAGATAAGCTTGTTAAAGAAAAGCAGCCATAATAAGCTGCTTATCCCATCCTAACGTATTTTATGACGCGGCTAGCTCAATATGATTATGCTTTGCCTTAATCAGATCTGCCATTCTTTCAGCAATCATAATCGTTGGCGCATTGGTATTGGCGCTTATCAAGGTCGGCATCACAGACGCATCAATAACCCGTAATCCACTGACACCGCGTACTTTTAGTTCTAAATCGACAACAGAGTTTTCATCTGAACCCATACGGCAAGTACCAACAGGATGATATATAGTATCTGACTTGTTGCGAATATACCCGAGCATGCCGTCTTTTTCGATATAAGGGGCAGGGTAGTCTTCAGTAATATATTTGGCGATGGGCGCTTCTTGCATGATGGCGCGCGTACGCTCAGCGCCTGCCACCATATACTCTATATCTTTGGGATGTGAGAGATAGTTTGGATCAATCAACACTGCCGCTGATGGGTCAGCTGAATCAAGCCTGACGGTGCCGCGGCTTTCAGGGCGCAGATAGCAGCTATGACAAGAGACGGCAAAGCCGCGTCTAAGATCACGACCATGCTCAATCACGCGCGATATGACAAAATGCAATTGGGTATTTGGCCATTCTTTTGGGTCATCACCGACGCTAAAAAACGCGCCCGCTTCTGCATAATTGGTAGACAGCAGGCCCGTGCCATCCTTTCTCCATTGCCGAATGCTCTTGGCTAAGGTTGAAATGCTTGCCATACCAATACCGATGACATCGGTCGTATTGACCTCATAATCAAAGACCACGTCTAAATGGTCTTGTAGGTTACCGCCAACGTCGGGCGCATCCACCAACACATCGATATCGTGAGACTGCAAATGCTCAGCAGGACCAATACCCGATAACATCAGGACTTTGGGTGAGCCAAAGGTGCCACCTGATAAAATCACTTCATGGTTTGCCATCACTGTATGCTCGACGCCATCTTTTTCATAAGCGACGCCAACGGCTTGTTTGTCTTCAAAAATAACTCGGTTGGCTTGGGCGTGGGTAATGACGGTCAGATTGGGTCGGCTTTGAACTGGATGTAGATAGGCGGCAGCCGCAGAGCAACGTTGACCTTGTTTTTCGCCATGAAAATGGGTGACTTGATATAAGCCTGCGCCGTCTTGCTTTTTGCCATTAAAGTCATCATTTTGATCTAAACCATTGGCAACGGCAGCTTCTACAAATGCTTTTGATATCTCACGAGGACTTAATAAATCACTGACGTGCAAAGGTCCACTGTCACCATGTAGTTCATCCGCGCCATGGCTATTGTTTTCTGATTTTATAAAGTAGGGCAACACATCGTCAAAGCCCCAACCTTCACAGCCTTGCTCAACCCAGCGCTCGTAATCAAGCGCACTACCACGAGTATAAATCATGGCGTTAATCGCTGATGAGCCACCCAAGCATTGCCCACGTGGTTGGAAGCCGCGCCGGTTATTCAGATGCGCTTGCGGGGTAGTATGAAAGCACCAATTGTTCAATTTCAGTGGCTTGCCTGGTACCAGAAGTATCAGACCTGCCGGGACACGAACGGCGAGGTCTTTGCCTTCACCGCCATATTCCAATAAGCAGACACTGATGTCTGGATTTTCTGTCAGCCGGCTGGCAAGCACGCAGCCTGCAGAACCGCCACCCACGATGACGTAATCAAACTTTGGATCAACTTCCATGTTATCTTCCTTATAGCATCCATGCTTATTAAAATGCGCTTATTAAAGCGAGCCTCTAAAATAGCTTCCGTCTTACAGTATCTATTATTTTGCTCAAATAATGCAATAAAAATGACTAAGTGGTATTTGGCAAAGTTATATTGCTCAAAATGTTATGAAAAATTCAACGGCCAATAAAATATAAAAATGTTCTGATATGACACTGATGGCTTATTGTGAATAAAGTAGCATTTTATACCGCGCCTATTTCTGAACGGACGATAAAGCGCTTACCTTCAGGTATCTCTAACGAAAAACTGGCACCGCGTCCATCGACCACGTCTATGGTCAAATCCGTATGTTGCCAAAGTTTATGCTGCGCTTTACCCATATAGAAGGGACAGCCAACCAACTCGCCGATGAGGACATCTTGTCCACCTACTTTAAATTCACCCAATGGATAACACATCGGTGAGCTACCATCGCAGCAGCCGCCCGATTGATGAAACATCAGCTCGCCATGCTTAGATTTTAGTAATTCGATTAATGCTTTGCAGGACTCTGTCGCCATGACTTTCATAATGATTTCCTTATCATTTATGAATAGCTTATTCTTATCGCTGCTTTATTAAAGCAAAAATGCAATCTACCTTACGATAGATTGCATTTATTTATCTAAATTAGAACATGCTTTTAGATTTAAAAGAAGCCCATCGCTTTAGGACTGTACGATACGAGCATGTTTTTGGTTTGCTGATAATGATCAAGCATCATCAGATGGTTTTCACGACCGATACCAGACTGCTTATAACCACCAAACGCTGAATGCGCAGGATAAAGGTGATAACAGTTGGTCCAAACGCGACCCGCTTTAATGCCGCGACCGAAACGATAAGCGCGAGTGCCGTTACGCGTCCAGACACCAGCACCTAGACCGTATAAGGTATCATTGGCAAGCGCCATGGCTTCTTCATCGTCTTTAAAAGTGGTGACGGCAAGCACAGGACCAAAGATCTCTTCTTGGAACACGCGCATATCATTGGTGCCTTCAAAGATGGTTGGCTGTACATAGTAACCGTTTGCCATGTCGCCATCATGTTTGGCAAGTTCACCGCCGACAAGGACTTTTGCACCTTCTTTTTTACCAATATCGAGATAAGAGAGGATTTTTTCTAACTGATCTGAGCTGGCCTGCGCGCCAATCATGGTATCGGTATCGAGCGGGTTACCCATTTTGATGGCTTTAACACGCGCAATACAGCGTTTCATAAATTCATCATAGATGCTTTCGTGCACGAGGGCGCGTGATGGGCAAGTACAGACTTCGCCTTGATTCAGCGCAAACATCACCAAGCCTTCAACGGCTTTATCTAAGAAGTCATCGTCTTCATCCATAATATCGGCAAAGAATATGTTTGGACTCTTACCACCGAGCTCTAGCGTTACTGGAATGATGTTTTCACTGGCGTATTGCATAATTAAGCGACCAGTAGTGGTCTCACCAGTAAAGGAAACTTTATCGATACGGGGGTTAGAAGCGATTGGCTTACCAGCTTCAACACCAAAACCGTTAACGACGTTTAGTACGCCTTTTGGTAAAATGTCCGCCGCGCCTATTAAGTCAAGCATGTACAGAACAGAAGCAGGGGTTTGCTCGGCAGGCTTAAGGACGACACAGTTACCCGCTGCAAGAGCAGGAGCAATTTTCCAAATCGCCATTAAAATAGGGAAGTTCCAAGGAATGATTTGACCGACGACACCTAATGGCTCATGGAAATGATAGGCGACCGTGTCTTCATCAATTTGGCTGATACCGCCTTCTTGTGCGCGGATAACGCCAGCGAAGTAACGCAAATGGTCGATGGCGATTGGAATATCAGCAGCGAGGGTTTCACGTACGGGTTTACCGTTTTCATAACTCTCGGCGATAGCGATTGCCTCTAAATTGGCTTCGATACCGTCGGCAAGTTTGAGCAACATATTAGAGCGTTCAGTGACACTGGTTTTGCCCCAAGCGTCTTTTGCAGCATGAGCGGCATCTAGAGCTGCTTCGACATCTGCTTCTTTTGAGCGTGCGATTTGACAGAAGACTTTACCGTCGATAGGACTTGAGTTGTCAAAGTATTCACCATCGAGTGGCGCGACCCACTCACCATTGATGAAGTTGTCATATTTTTTGCGGAATTGGACGGGACTTTTTTCAGTATTGGGATAGGCGTATAACATGAACGATTCCTTGTTGTGTACTATGGTTATGTAGATAAACATACCTGGCCTTCCTGACCAAGCTATGACTCTATCGTACTGAGCTTTGGCTTTGAGCGATAATGACTTTTTATAATGATATATTTTGTATCACATAACTTTAGGTTATGTAAGCTTGGCGGGTTAAAGTGGTTCGCAAAACCGGCGTAGCTGTTATAATTGTGGACAGCTTTTCCCTCATAATTTGTACTTAAGCTCCTTTTCTTATTACTATTAACTAAATTGGTTTGGATATATGCGTCAATCTTCTGCTCTCGATATCTTAAAAACGGGTCAAAACGTGTTTTTGACTGGCTCAGCAGGTTCAGGTAAGACTTATACTCTCAATCAATATATTGATTATCTGCGCGCGCGCCGCGTTCCTGTGGCTGTGACTGCCAGTACGGGTATCGCTGCCACGCACATGAACGGTACGACCATTCATAGTTGGTCGGGCATTGGTATCAAGGATGAGCTAACGGATCGCGACTTAAGCAATTTATCACGTAAGCAGTTTTTGGCAGACCGTTTAAAAGATACGGCTGTACTCATCATTGATGAGATATCAATGCTGCATGCTAAGCAGATTAATTTGGTCAGCCAAGTCCTAAAGCATGTACGTAAGAATGACAAAGCCTTTGGTGGTATTCAGGTCGTCGTTGCCGGCGACTTTTTCCAGTTACCTCCGATTGGTAGTAAGGGCGAGACCAACCGCGAGAAATTTGCCTTTATGTCGGAAGCGTGGCTCGATGCTAAATTCCATATTTGCTATTTATCCGAGCAACACAGACAGGTGAGCGAGGCGGCTAATGGCGGACTTGATTTGGACGATATTCTCAATCAAATTCGCCGTCAAGAAGTGACGTTTGAAGCGATTACAGCTTTAGAGGCGACCTTTGATCAAAATGTTGATATCAAACGCACGCGTCTTTATACCCATAACCTCAACGTTAATAGTATCAATGATAAAGAGCTTGCGGCGTTAGAGGGCGAGATGATGCGCTTTACCGCCACGTCTACGGGCGATAGTAAACTGGTTGAGACCCTTAAAAAGACCGTCCGTACCCAAGATGATTTGGTATTAAAAGTCGGTGCCAAGGTAATGTTTATTAAAAACAATACCGAGCTAGGCGTCTCTAATGGCACAATGGGCGAGCTGATTGGTTTTGCTGCGGTAAAAATTAATGATGATAAAGATAATAGTGATGATTTGATAGAAGACGATAGTGAAAGCACTGAAAGTGAGACTGATAAGAGTACAAAAGGCAAAGGTAAAAAGACTACCAAAGACAAAGATAAACCAAAAGTTAAAAAACCAAGCACGCAAAAAATGCCTGTGGTTAGGCTAAATTCTGGTCGTGAAGTCATCGCTGAACCGGAAGAATGGATTATCGAAGATGAGACCGGTGACGTGCTGGCAAGCTATGAACAAGTACCATTATGCTTAGCTTGGGCGATTACCATTCATAAATCGCAAGGTATGACCCTTGATGCGGCGGAGATTGACTTGTCGCGCACCTTTGAGCTTGGCCAAGGTTATGTGGCATTATCACGATTAAAATCGCTGGCAGGGCTGCAACTGCTTGGTATGAATGACATGAGTTTGCAACTTGATCCGCTAGCACGCGGCGCGGATAAACGCTTTATAGCGCTGTCTGACGAGGCTGATGCCAATTATGCGATGCTCGATGAAGAAAGCATGACGCAGTCTCATGAGAAGTTTATCCTAAAGTCGGGTGGAACCCTCAGCAAATCAGTCATTGACGCTTATGCCAATCTACAGAAAAAGCGCCGTGAGCAACAGCAAGCGCAGCTAGATAAAAAACAAATACTTGGCAATCAAGTCTCTGATAAGTCGGACAGCACCTTGCTCGCCACACGAATACTACTAGAAGAAAGCTTATCTATTGCGGAGATTTCTCAAGCGCGTCAGCTTTCACAGGCGACCATTATGCGCCATATTGGCGATCTAAAATCTCAAGATCCAAGCCTTGCCTGTGATCATTTGCGCCCAGAAGACGAGGTGATGACGGCGGTTGGTAATGCTTATGTAGCGATTAAAGTCGCCAATAATCCGAACGACTTTAATGATGATGGTAGTATTAAGCTGCGTCCGATATTTGACCATCTTAAGCAAACAATTGACTATAATACCATTCGTTTGGCATTGATTTTTATTACACCATAGCACCAAGTCAGTGAGAAAAATCTCTAAATGAATACTGTCACCACGCTGATAATTTTCAATGTAGCGCGCCACTCTTTTTATATCCCTTTATAGTGATACTTTTTATAGCGATGCTTTGTTATGCCCAATGTTATACCCGACGTGATGCCTGATTTTTCTAGCGCCACCTATCAATTGAACGCGATTTCGCAAGCAGCAACACTTTTGCACGCGACTGGCGAGCACACGCAGCCACTGAGAGTGGCTGTCAATGGCTTTGGCCGTATAGGGCGCAATGTACTGCGTGCCTTGCTAGAGCGCTTTGAGGTGTTAGGGCGCGCTATTCATGTGGTGGCGATTAATGATTTGGCACCGGCTGATATTCTGCTGCATTTATTGAAATTTGATAGTACGCACGGTCGTTTAAGCAGACTTGGTGTCAGCGCTGATATTGTAATGGGTGAAGTCGATGCTGGCAAAGGGTATAGCAATACGACTATTAACAAAGATACTCAGCTGTGTCTGACTAAAAACAACTTAACGTACTGCATTAAAATGCTCTCAGAATCTGACCCAAAAAACTTACCGTGGCATGAATTAGGCGTCGATGTGGTGCTAGAGTGTACCGGACATTTTCGCTCTTATGAGCAAGCTCAGCTGCACATAGCGGCGGGCGCGCAGCAAGTCATTATCGGTGCTGCACCCTTCGATGATGTCGATGCCTGTATCGTTATGGGCGTCAATACCGATGAGCTCACACGTAAGCTGCCGATTATATCGAGTGTTTCTTGTACCACGCAGGCATTGGTACCGCTGATTGCTACCCTCGATAAAGCATTTGGGGTAAAGTCAGCGATGATGACCGAGATTCATGCCGTGACTGCGGATCAGACCGTACTAGATCAAGCACATCGCGACCCAAGGCGTGCGCGTGCGTCTGGCCATAATATCATTCCAACGACTTCTAGCAGTATCGCTGCGACCGAGCGCGTATTGCCAGCGATGGTAGGTAAGATAAACGGCCATTCAATTAGAGTGCCAACTATTGATGTCGCGGCTATTGATGTGACCTTTGTATTTGATACAGCTGGCGTCAGTATAGAAGCGATTCGTGAGGTGCTTAAAGCTGCTAGTAAAGGTTATTTGCTCGATATCATGGCTTATACTGATGAGCCCTTGGTCTCAAGTGACTTTATCCATCAAACAGAGTCACTCATTATCGATGGACAACAGCTTATGCATGTAGGTGACCAGTATAAGGTCTTTGCTTGGTATGATAATGAATGGGGATATGCTAATAGGCTGCTTGATATGTGCTTACACTTAGCTTCGAGTAAATAGCTTTGAATAAACAGTTTCGAGCAAACGGTAAGTTATTGATTTAAAACCAGCTGTAAATTAATTGCATTTTTTTATATTATACGCTTGCATTATCTAATGATATCTATATAATGATGCACCAATGGAGACGTGGCAGAGCGGTTGAATGCACCGGTCTTGAAAACCGACAAGGGTTCATAGCCCTTCGAGAGTTCGAATCTCTCCGTCTCCGCCAAATTCAAAAAAAGCCCCAATCAATTACTGATTGGGGCTTTTTTTATGCGATGTTTTTGCAGGTTTTATAACCGTCGGCTTATTTCGTTAGCAGCTCATCAAACTCAATTTCTTGCCCATCCACTAACACTAGCTTACCTTTGCTAATCTCAATGCTTATCCCTGTGTTATTTTTAATCGCACGCATCACATTGATGTCTTCAATACTGCTTTCAATGATTATTTTGCCCGATTGTTCTGGTTCGATTGGTGGTTTGAACTGAGTTGACGGCACATTAAAGGTTTTACTTTTGGTTAAGTGCTTCTCTTTCATAGTGAGCTTACCTTTAAAACTTTTAATCGCCACCTTACCGTGGTTTGAGAGCATAAACTGTAGCTTAACTTGGTTTAAGCTATCGCTATCGCTGGTTTTGACAGGTAGCAAAGCAACAGGGTAATTCTGCGCCTTAGCAGTATTTAATTGTGGACTAGTTACAATCGGGCTTTTTTTACCGGTTGGATTATTTGGATGCAAGCGCTCATATTCACGCTGTTGGATAAGTGCTTGCTTAATGGTGATACGGGGCATTGCGCCGGACTCATAAGCCCCGCTGAGCTTCATACGCAGCATATAGCGGCTTAGCAGCTGCCTATCACCTTCAGGCAAACGCTCAAACGTATCGCCGAGCTTCTTTTGCCATTGGTCAGAGTTGGTCGGTATAGTCTGCTTAGTTGGATCCGCTGGCGGCTGTGAGCAGCCATTGATAACAAGTGGCATTGCCAAAGTAAATGCCAATAACATGGCTTTTCTTGCATGGCGTGCATGCTTATATAAAGCAATCATCGTATGCCTCCTTCTAAACCCATATAAATGCTAATAGCTTTTATACCAATATAGCGCCTATGATAATTTTGTATGTTTGTTTATCGCTAATAGCCACTGACGTTATTAGGTTCATTGAGGAGGGTATATTTTAAATAGCAAATTAAGTGGTGAAAAAAGACTAAGCGCTATTAAGCAAACTTAGTCCTTTTATTCTGTATGTATGATCAGCCAACTACTAGCGTTACTATTTATCTTGCAGCTCAGACAACGGGTGAGTAGTGTTATTATTATGAGTCACTACAATCGCCTCATCAATAATACGTTGGCTGACACCGCGCTTACGCAGACTTTCGATAAAAACTTCATCATGAGCTAGGGTATAATCCTGATGATCGCGATCCAGTCCTTGACGAATATAAAGACGAATTAGTCCTTGAATACGTTTAAAGCCCAACTCTGACGAGGTAGACTCTAATAATCTAATCATCTCTTCAGACAAGCGAATACTGATCGGACGCGTGATTTTTTGCGGGTGATCAGAGAACTTATTTTTTATGCGCACAGGTATCATAATAAACCATTACTTTTAGTGAGTAGGAGTAAAGCACTCAGGGAAAAACTGACTCAGTCACAGCTAACCTTACCATACAACAAAAGCCGCTAAAAGAACACCATGGCCGTATTAATATTGTGCGGCTTTAGACCGATGCGATTAGTGGCTAAAAGCTACGACCATAAAAAAACCTCCATCAGATAAGTGATGAAGGTCTTTTATAATATGGCTCTCCAACCTGGGCTCGAACCAGGGACACACGGATTAACAGTCCGTTGCTCTACCAACTGAGCTATTGGAGAATAAGTTGTTTATAACGGTTACTATCGCAAGTTTTACAAAGGCTTTGGTGAGCGCGATTGCTTATCTTGTTTGCGTTATGTGGGGCACATTTTAGCCAAGTAGTTGTGAGCTGTCAACCTTATTACGTGATTAATTATAAATATAATCAAAATCTATAGGAAGTTGAGCATAATTACTTTTAAAGTAGATGCTTTATTGAATGTTTTTATAAACAACCCGGATGCAATACGTCTAGAATATATAAAAAATCAAATTGCGATAAAGATTGTAAAGCTTCACTCTTTTAGCCGGTTCAATTAAATCATCTCATTGAAAATAAATAAAATTTTTGCATTGCTTTAAACCTTAAAAACGCTATTTCAAGCACTGATATAAACCTATAAAATAGCCAGCCGAGCGTTTCTTTAGTATTTTGGCATTAATTGGCTGTTTTTTAACTTTATTTGCTATCAAGCAACAGGTTTTAACCAATGTTTTAACTGATATAGGTACCTTCAATATGAGTCCAACCACGATTGCTTACGGTTACCTTGCCATTGCTATTGTTTGTGAAGTGATTGGCACCACTTTTTTAGTCAAGTCAGAACAGTTTACACGCTTTATTCCCACGCTTATTATGACGGTGCTTTATGCAATTTCGTTCTATTTATTAACCCAAACCATAAAAACTATACCCATCGGTATTGCTTATGCGTTATGGGGCGGGCTCGGTATCGTGTTGACCTCATTAGTGGGGCTGTTCTTCTTTAAGCAAACGCTTGATACCGCTGCCGTGGTTGGTATTGCGATGATTGTTGGCGGTGTCGTGGTGATGAACTTGCTTTCTGATTCGGTGGCGCATTAAATAAATAATAACGATTAGTCGTTAAAAAATAAAACGTCAAGGATAAATACATTGACCACATTAAAGTATATCGCTCATTATTCTGAGCAGATTCAAAGCCAAGCGGCGACGCTGATTAGCACGGGCAGATTGGGTGACTATTTGGATAAAAACTATCCTAATCGCCATCAAATACAAAGCGATAAAGCGCTATATCAATATATTAGTGAGATTAAAAATTATTATATGCGCAAAAGTAGCCCGCTGTCGCAGGTGACTTATAATAGTAAACTTGCCGTGTTAAAACATGCGCTTGGTATCCATACTTATCAATCACGCGTGCAAGGTAGTAAGCTGAAATCACATAATAGCATCACGGTGGCAAGCCTATTTAAAGAAGCGCCGCCTGAGTTTTTGCGTATGATCGTGGTGCATGAGTTGGCACATTTTAAGGAACAAGAGCATAACAAGGCTTTTTATCAGCTGTGCTGTCATATGGAACCCGATTATCATCAGTTTGAGCTCGATACCCGTTTGTGGTTGCATTGGCGCGAACGCTAATCTATGTTGGTAACATGGAGTCTATCTAATTATTAGCAAGCTAAGCCAAAATAATGAGGCTGACTATAATGAATAAAACCGCCATTTTAAGAGTAAGGTAGCCTATGAGTGAGTCAGCGCAACAAGGTATGGCTGAAGGTAAAAAAGCGTGGCTCATTCCTGTGCTGTGTCTCATAGCGGGCGGCGGATTAATCGGTATTTCTACCAATCTAGCAAAGTTTGCTGGCGAAGTAGGTTTAACGCCGCTGGCATTTCTGTTTTGGTCCATTACCGGCGCGGCGTTTATTTTGTTTAATTATGCATTTCTACGTCATGAGCTGCCGCCTTTAAGTAAAGCAACCCTTCGCTATTATTTGGTTGCAGCGTTAGTCAGTGTGGCAGGCTCAAATTTAATCTTCTTCTCTGCTATTCCGCATGTCGGCGCAGGTTTTGTCGCTTTGATTATTTCTCTGCCGCCGCTTCTAACGTATCTAGCAGCCATCATCTTAAAAATAGAGCACTTTACTAAGCTGCGGGCACTTGGCGTGGTCGCTGCACTTGCTGGAGTAGGGTTACTGGCGGCGCGTAAATTTTCCGCGCCTGATGCCAGTATCTTTTGGATTGGTCTTGCGCTTTTTGGCCCGGTATTATTAGCGATTGGCAATATTTATCGCACCTTATATTGGCCAAATAATCTTTCGCCAAGCGCGCTTGCACCCGGTATGCTCATAGCGGCCTCAATGCTCCTGGGCTTAGTTAGTATCATGCCGCAATTTTCACTGGCAGTGCCGACGACAGAGATATTACCGTTAGGGTTGATTGTGGTGCAGGCATTCGTTTTTGCTGGTCAGTTCTTACTATTATTCTTACTACAAAAAACGGGCGGGCCTGTGCTACTCAGCTTATTAGGCTCAGTCGGTGCGGTCGTTGGTGTACCTGTTGCCATTTTCTTGCAAGGGGAAAGTCCGCCAGAAGGGCTGTTTTTAGGTGCGTCATTGATAGTGCTAGGTGTAGTATTAGTCACATATGGTGGGGTAAAAATGGCGACATCAGTAGCAGATAAGCGCTAAGATATAAATATATTAATTAACTTATGTTGGTATTATTAACTACTTATAAAGGTTCTTAATTCATTTATTTGCTTTTAAAGCTTTTTACCTGCAAACGTAATGTTCAATAGGTGACATATGGATGTGTTTTCGTATTGGCAAGGGTTTTATAACGACCCTTGGTTTTGGCAGTTCCCCATGGCGACCCTTGCCATCAGCACAGCAGCCTTTCTAGCAGTCGCTATTCCGTGGACAATAGTTGCTTGGCGCGATCCAGTATCCTTGCGTAAATATAAGATTCAACAAAAACCGTTTGAGATGAAACAGTTTCTATTACCGTCTATCGGTCGCATCATTATTAACAATATTATTTTAGCCGCATTATTGGTGCTGGCTTGGCCGCTATTAAAGCTGACCGGCGTTCATAATGGTGAGATGCCCGTTTGGTATATTATCATCGCGCAGTTGATTTTTTTCGTGCTGATTGATGATTTTTTATACTACTGTATGCACCGTTATATGCACGAAAATAAGTGGCTGCTAAGAAACATCCACAGTGTGCACCACCGCATTCGCAATACCTGCGGTATCAATGGCAATTATATGCACTGGGTTGAGTATTCATTGACGGCAACGCTGACGTTAGTGGGTCCAATCATTCTAGGTGCGCATATCTATGTGGTATGGATGTGGGTGATTTTACGTCAAATCGAAGGAGCAGATGGGCATATTGGCTACGATATTCCGTGGAATCCCGCGCATTTATTGCCTGTGTACGAAGGCCCTGTTTATCATGACTTTCATCATGCCAAATTTAAAGGCAATTATGCGGGGTTTTTACCTTATTTGGATAAATACTTGGGCAAGACCCATATTCCCGCTTATCTTAGTTATCTTAAAGGTAAGAAAAATGGTTTAACGCCGTTAGAAATTGAGCAAAGCGAACTTGATGCTAAAAAACGCAAAAAGCAGATAAACCGTTGAGTTTTTGGTTTTCAGAAATTAAGTTTAAATATTAGCAGTCTTTACCATGCGATTGAGCATGGCTGCTAAGCGCGCATTGTTATCGGTGATATATTTATCCCCAAGCGCAATTATCTCAGCCGCTGATTGTACCGTTTTAGGATAGTCGATTAGCCCTTTTTGAATAGTATTTTCGCCATTTGCTACCATCTTAACGATACTTTCTTTAGTCACCTCAAAATGACATTGCCAGGCCATGACCCAAGTACCGAGCGCTTTATGCCGCGGCGTTTGATACAGAAAGCCTTGATTGGGCCATGCTTCTGACGTCGCTAAAGGAATCGCTCCTTGTGGATCTTCAAAACCATCACCATGCCAATGAAAGACGGTAAAGGGCTGCTTTGGTAAGTCTTGTAATAAAGGATGCACCTGAGCGTCTTTGCTTAACTGAATAGGTAGCCAACCGATTTCTTTTACGCCCGCTGGCTCTACGCTTGCCCCCAGACAATGCGCAATAAGCTGTGCACCCAAGCAAACACCAATCACAGTTTTTCCGCTATCCACACTTTGTTTAATCAGCCGTTTTTCATCTATCAACCAAGGATGGCTATCCTCATCATGGACACTCATTGGCCCGCCCATCACGATTAGCCAATCAAAGCTGTTGAGCGCAGGCAAGGAGTCTTGATTATAAGAGCGGGTGTAGGTAATCGTGTGCTGATGATTATTTGCCCAGTGCTTAATAAAACTGAGGTCTTCGTAATCTGTGTGAAATAAGGCATGAATGCGTAAAGTCATGTGATGGCCTCTATTAAGAAGTTATGTTTTTATGATATTAAAAGTCTACAAGGTATGAGATATCTTAGATAGCGGAAACTATTTAGAAGTGCCTGGTTTTCTTAAGTGCTTCATTATAAAGCTTAAAAATAAGTATTCTAATAATAACCTAATATTGTGATAGAAAAGGCTTGCAAAGTTTTAAAAACTTGCTAAAATGCATGACCTAAATAGGCGTATAGCTCAGTTGGTTAGAGCGCTACCTTGACATGGTAGAGGTCAGCAGTTCGAGTCTGCTTATGCCTACCAAATTTAGAAAGCCCCAATCTTTATGATTGGGGCTTTTTTTTGTCTATAAAATATAGGCTGTAGCAGAAAATCTCTGCTCGTATCACTCTATATTCATAATTCTTTAATCAGCTCTGAATGACTCAAAAAAAGAGTCAGTGACCAATACAGTGGTTTTGAGTGGGGTATTTACAGGTATACATTGAATTGATGTAAAAAAAACGGCGGTCATACATAGAGCACAACCACCGCAGATAAAGTATTTTGATAACAGAATGGCTAGAACCTAAACAGCAGGCTTAAATTTTCTGCGGTAGATACTGCGTATCACAGGCATAAAGACCATCAAAATAGCCAATAACCATAGTACGACAGTAATAGGACTGCTCCATAGAATACTCAGCTCCCCTTGAGAAATAGACAAGGCGCGTCTTAAGTTAGATTCCATTAGCTCACCCAATACATAGCCCAAAATAAGCGCTGACAATGGGAAGTTTAATTTACGTAAGAAATAACCGAAGATACCAAGCGCTACCATAAATACCAAGTCAAAGGTTGTGCTATGGATTGAATATACCCCAACGAAGCTGACGGCAGCGATGCCTGGTATTAATATATAATTTGGCACATCAAGTAATTTGGCAAACAAACCAACCAAGGGTATGTTCATAATTAACAAAATGACGTTACAGATAAACAAAGAGGCGATAAGACCCCAAACGATATCTGGCTGCTCAGTAAATAACTGCGGACCTGGTGTAATGTTATATAAAGTTAGGGCGCCCATCATGACCGCTGTTGTACCAGAACCTGGTACGCCTAACGTCAGCATTGGCACGAATGAGCCACAAGCTGAGGCATTATTTGCCGCCTCTGGTGACGCGACGCCACGAAGATCACCGTCACCGAAGGTACCGGTATCACCAGCGATTTTACGTTCACTGGCATAGGTCATGGCACTGGCAATGGTAGCCCCTGCACCTGGTAAAATACCAACCACAAAGCCCATTAGACCACTACGTATCATAGCGCCTAGTGTAAAAGTAAACTCTTTAAAATTTAATAAACTGCGCTTACCTTGTTCAATGACCTTGTGACCAGTAGTGGTTTTTTCGAGCAAGATTAAGATCTCACTCACACTAAAGAAACCAATAACAATGGTGGTAAATTGAATACCATCAGACAAGTTGACAGAATCAAAGGTAAAGCGGTAAATTCCGGTCACGGCATCGACACCGACCGTTGCTAGACCAAGACCAATTAACGCGGCAATGCCCGTTTTAACAGGTTGATCACCCACCAAACCGCTTAGGCAGGTAATAGCAAATACCATCAATACAAAGTATTCAGCGGGTCCAAATGAGATTGCCCACTTGGCTAATAAAGGGGCAAATAGTACCACACCGATTGTCGCGATAGTGGCGCCAATGAAAGAGCTAACAGCCGATAAAGACAAGGCAATACCAGCCTTGCCTTGCTTTGCCAGTGGATAACCATCCAAAGTTGTCATAATAGCACCGGCATCACCGGGTACGTTAATGAGAATGGCAGAAATACGACCACCGTATTCACAGCCAAGGTAAACGGCTGCAAGCAGAATGAGAGCGCTCTCTGGTGGTAAGCCAAGTGCAAAGGCGAAAGGCAGCAATATTGCCACACCATTGATCGGACCAAGACCCGGCAACATGCCCACAATCGTACCTAAAAAAGCACCGATCAGTGCAATTAGTAAGTTCTTTGGGGTGGATGCGATAGCAAAGCCATGCATCAAAAAATCAAAAGTATCCATATTGGCTATCCTATTATCCCTGACAACAATCCGAGTGGTAATTTGACATCTAAAAATATGTCAAATAAGACATATAGGCCAATACTGATTAAAACTGAAAAGACAAGACTTTTGAGCGGATTACCTGCAAACAGCAAACCTACTGCAAAAGACATTATGATAGTAGAAAGAATAAAGCCTAAGTCTTCAAAAATAAGACCATAAACCAATAAAGCGAGTGCACAAAGCACTAGATTTTTGATGATCGGTTTAGTAAGCCCCAGTTCAATAGGCTTAGTAAAACGTGCTGGACGAAAAGCGACCACTAAAGCGCCAAATGCCAGCAATGAAAAGATTAAAATAGGGTAAGGACGAGGGCCAATCGGATCATAAGCAATAGGGGCTACATAACCGATCGCTAAGTATATTAAGAATAAACTAACCAGGGCCATTATCCCAGAAAACAGACGTTCCATTGTCATAAGGAGACTCCTTGAATTTTGGGGCAAAAAGGCTGACATATTCATCTTTTGTCAGCCTTTTAAAAGTACGATAAAGCTTTAATAGTCAATCAATTAAATAATTGAGTCTTAATATTGCTATTTTGCTTCAGCTTCAACAAGACCATATTCAGCAGACAATTCACGTAACTCACCCGTCTGCTTATAAACATAGGCTTGTAGCTCTTCGCCAGTCATCGCAAATGGTAGTAATTCTTGCTGCTCACGTATTTCGGCGAATTTTGGATCAGCAAGCATTTTATCAAAGGCCTGTTTCCACCAGTTATAAGCGCTAGGGCTAACGTCTGGTCCCATATAGAAGCCACGAACAACTGGCCAAGTTACATCGTAACCTTGCTCTTTTGCAGTAGGAATATCGGCCATAGAGCCACCCAACCTTTCATCTGCAAACACGGCTAGTACACGCAGCTTACCAGCAGTGGCTTGTGGCATAATCTCAGCAATACCCGCACTAACGGCTGTAATATGGTTGCCCATTACCGCTGTGATGGCCTCACCGCCACCTTCCATCGCGACATAAGTCATATCACTAGGATTGACGCCAACTGCTTTGGCTAAGATAGCGGTTTGCATCCAATCTTGACCACCGACACTACCCCCAGCGCCAAAGCTGATAGCTTTAGGGTTCTTTTTGAGCTCAGCGACTAAGCCTGCTAGATCTTTGATCGGTGAATCAGCATTGACGGCGACTGCGCCATAATCAGTACCGACACCCGCCAGCCATTTCACATCTTTTTCAGTGAATTTACCAAATTTACCCTGCGATAAATTGAGGATAGAACCAGTAGAGAACGCAATAATGGCATTGCCGTTAGCGCGATCATTAGCAACAATCTTGTTATAAGCAACAGCACCTACGCCACCTGGCATATAGGTAACCCGCATGGGATCTTTTAGGATACCCGTCTCTTTTAAACCCGCCTGAGCAAGCTTACAAGTCAAGTCAAAGCCGCCGCCTGGTTTGGCAGGTGCAATACATTCCGGACGTGAAGGTGCGGTCAGCTCACTTGAGCCGTCTGCGGCAGTCGCATCTGTACTGGCAGTTTCGTTTGGCTTGTTACAAGCGGTCAAAGATAGGATAGACAGGCCAAGAGCCAGATAAGATAATTTTTTCACACGACACTCCTTGTGTGTATTTTCATAGTAAAAATTTAATAGGATTCTGATCAAAATAAATAGAGTTATTACAGGTCAAGCTACAACCTCATTAAAGAGGTTACTAAACTTCGTCAAAATATGTTTTTTTGTCACTATATAAAAGTAACAGAATATTTTGTAAATGACAAGAAACATATGTATGTATATATGAATTTTATAGTAATATATTGACTCAAAGATTAATTATTGGTCTTTTTTTATCAATGTGAAAGATAAAAGCAAATAGCCTAATTTTCATTAATGAAGGTATTTTTGGTAATTAAAACAATTAGATATATAAGGATATCTGTAGTACAGATTATTCAAATATGCTGAGAATCACATTGATATTAGTATCATCATGAGGCTGAGGTAACGGTTTAAGTAATTATGTATTTAATGGGAAGAATAGATGTTTTGGGATCAAGCTATAGCAAGCAGGTGTAAAAAATATTAAAAACCCACGGTATATTTTACTTATGAGCCGTTAGAAAATGAACTGGATAATTAGAATTGTGAGTATTCCAATACCAATATCTAAGGGCACAGCCCTGAATAAAAGCGCATTAAAAAGCTTGTCTTTGTCTATAACGACTTGAGAGGCGCCTAACATCAGACTACCTCCTGATGAGAAAGGCGACAGGGATGAGCTTTGTGCTCCCACAACGATACAGGTAAATAGTAATAAAGGGCTTAGTCCAGAGGCAACCGCTAGGGGCAGCACCATAGGAAATAAGGTAGGGGCGACTACCCCGAGTGTACTGGCAAATATAGACATAATGGCGCTAATAACAAAAACTAAAATCGGTATCATCCAGATGGGTACATTGGTACTTAGCCATTCTGTCAGCTCGTAAATAACGCCTACTTCTACTCCGAGGCTGATTAACATACCGACACCACAAATCATAATGAGGGTATTCCAAGGTATTAAAGCAATCACTGCTTTTTCATCGCCTAGCTTCAGGAATAAGCTTACTAAAGCAAAAAAAATGGCGATAAAACCAATGTCAATCCGAGCGTTCAAAAATTGAATCGCTGACACTTGTGGCATGAGTAGATTTAAAATGGGCACAATAAGTACAATAGCCATCATAATAAAAATCAGTATAAGAGATTGTTTTTGCTTACTATCAAAAGGCTCTGGTGCGGTCGTTTGAATCGCGATTTTGCTGTTTTTAGCATTGATAAAGCTGTAACCACCCAATACAATCACAGGCATTAAAAAAGTAACAGCGAAGATCCCTAAAACATAAGTAAAAGTATTATCATTTGCGACGCCTGCGCCGCGCATGAGCTCTCTAAAGATAACACCGCTTTGTGAGGTGATAAAGTTAGCACCAGCTAAGGCACCATAGTTAACCGATAAAGTAGCAATGACAAGATTCAAGTTAGTGCGTTTAGACAACAGCAGGATCATCGGTGCCATCGTCGCTAAGACAGTGTAATAACCGGCTCCTAATCCTGCAATAATCGTGGCCACTAAGAAAATAACTAAAGGTAAGAATGCGGGAAAGTGACGGCACTTATAGATTAAATGATTGGATAGCTTTTCTAAAGCACCATTAGCTAGAGGAAAGTTATAGAAAAGAGTCACGGCAAAAATAACGAAAAAAATCTTGAGAGGCCATAGCTCAATAATTCCATATGACTTCAGCCCCATACCAAAACAACCGATAAGGTATGAAAATGCAATAGCAAATAGACCAATATTTATTTTAGTGGTATAGCCCAAAATGATACATATCACGATAGCGGCTAGAATATAAAGAGTCACGACTACTCCTTGACTTTAACTGTATGAATTCTATAAAAAACCATAGCAGTTTTTACAGAGTAAAGAGCATTAGGACAATATCGACAAAAATATTTCTAGACTAGAAAATCGTATAAGCCTTATAGCATATCTAACTGAGTAGAATGATAGCAAAAAAGATGATGTTAATTAGATAAAATTGATCACCAGTACATAGGTGAGTATTAATATTAAAGTGATTCGGTATGTCCTGATTTTTACAGTAATAGCAACGCTTGACGAGATTGAGACAATTAATAAAAACCTTTCCATTGTGGTGAAAAAAAATGTTAAATAATTTTAAAGATTTCAAAATCCCACGCTATGAGCAAGTGCGCTGGCACATACAGACATTACTGACAGAAAGTAAATGGGATGAAAGTACGCCTTTACCTACGGAACAGGAGTTTGCAGATAAATATGAGGTATCGGTAGGAACCGTCCGTAAAGCTGTCGAAAAATTGGTAGAAGAGGGCGTTTTAATGAAGCAGCAAGGCAAAGGTACTTTTTTAAAGCGTCCAGATTTTGAAAGCTCATTATTAAGATTTTTTAAGTTCCGTGATAAAGACGCTTGCTATGACACACCGACGGGCGTAGTCAAAAAAATCATGGTAATAGATGGTATTGATGATATTAATGAAAAACTAAATATAGGTAAAAATGAAGCTTTAATTTATATAGAACGTATGCGTATGGTTGAAGATAAAGTCTTGTTGAGTGAAAGGATTTGGTTACCTAAGAATCGTTACGAAGCCTTTGCAACCTTAGACCCTGAAGATTTTGAGAATCTGCTCTATCCGTTTTACTATAAAAAGTGTGGCCAGTTTGTGTCGTCTGCCGTAGAGACACTGTTTTTTATAACCGATCACAGCGACCATTATTTAGGCAATGCTGAGCAAGAAAGCTTGGTTAAGGTATGCCGTATCGCTAAAAATCTAGAAGGCGATCCTATCGAATATAGAGAATCCTATGGGCTAGCAGAGAAGTTCAGTTATAAAATTAATATTATTTGATGGTCGCGGCGTGTCATCGGTTAAGCTAAGCGACATAAGATAGCAGGCAGTAAGTAAGGGTCATACTTTAGCGACTGCAAAGCAGTTAGGTATAGCAAGGTAGACCTTATGTTATGGGCAAAATAAGGCCAAGCAAGGCAATCTTGTCAGCACTAAGCAATATAATCCTAAGATCATAGTAGCGGCCAACAAAGTAAGTTTCTAGAGTGCGTGAGCTATATACTCTATGCCATTCTTAATACATACGTAGCTCCACGTTCAGCAAGCATTTATATCTATTGTACTTTCAGGGTTTTTGTATCTAATTAGGTATCTATATCAAATCAATGGTGTATTAGAACAACACATTGACGTTTCTTATTATCATTACTATGCCACTGATGACCATTAGAATGAGCAGCATTATCCTAAACTGACTAATACTCATTCCCGCCAAAAAGCGTTTACCAATGACATTGCCAACAACGGCACCTAGCCCTAATACCAGACCATATATCCAAAGCTTGGCAGTGATTACGCCAAAAAAACTGTAGCTAGCTATTTGTACAATACCTACAAAAAAAGAATTAGCGGTTTTAGTGGCAATAAGGTTTTCTTTTTCTAGTCCGGCATTCATATAAAAAGGGTTAAGGATAGGACCGAGACCACCCACCAATGTACTCATAAACGCAACGACAAAGCCCAAAGGGATAAAGCCTGCCTTTGGCATATCAAACGTTTTATTTACCTTACCAAACTTATATTGGAAAATAGTAGACACTAAAAAAACGCCAACCAATAATTGAATCCAGTTTGCATCTAAACGACTAAAAACCAATGCTGCTAGCCATGCGCCTACGATGGCGCTTGGTACATAGTATTTAGTTAATGACCAATCAATATCATTCCAGAATAGATACAGGCGCGAAGCATTACTAATGAAGGTAGCCAAATTGATCACAGGTGGTGCAACTGCTGGTCCTATCATCCAAGAGGTGGTTGGTATCAGTAGCATAGCACCGCCACCACCCGATATAGTAGAGATGATAAAAGCAACCATGCCAGCAGTAAACAAGCCTACTAAGTGCCAATTCGGGATGGCTTGCAATAGATCTAAAACAAGGGACACTATAAAGTCCTATTTCATAAATTGTATCAAGTAATGATTTTTCCCATAATTAATGCATAGCTCATAAAAGGCTTGAAATGGCGGTGGGATGTATCTATTCGCCCGTTTAAAAACACCAATTTGTCTGTTCAAAGAAGGGTGAAGTAATGCTATCCAGGCCAGCTCTGGGTTATTAGAAAAAAAAGAGTTTTGGTAAGGTGGTGATGCTAAGATCATACCGCAATAATGAGAACAGTGAAGCAATATTTTCTACCGTGTATCGAGCTTTGCCATTGAGTATTTCTGCAGGGGTATTATTGATCATCTTATAAGTATCATTATAAATATGCAGGCATACGATAGCTATTCAGTTCAAAATGATAGGCGTCAAAAAGGTGCACTTGATTCTTATTTAATGTTTAACTTTCAATTTCAGATGTTCTAACTATCTATATAATTACTGTATCTAATTGCAATTCAACGTCTAGATTCAATTCCAGTGTCAATAACATCCCACAAATAAATGTGTAATGCTCCTATACAGTTGTTTAATAACAGCATTTTTAGTTTTACCATTGCCACTCAATGTAATTGGAATACTGATGAATATGGGTAATATGCTCCCTATTTTCTCAATAATTGGAAGACCTTTATATCTTGTATTTTTAGGAACCCCCCTATGGCAGGATAGTTGTCACCCCTAAATAATAATTCCAAAGGGGACAATGAGGACACATCATGCCACGATATAGCGAAGAACGTAAACAGGCTATACTCAGCAAACTGCTACCCCCGCTGAG
>NZ_CAJGZM010000004.1 GCF_904846175.1 Psychrobacter immobilis
TTTTTTATAAATTGTTTCAGTAAGTTATCCAGGTTTGTTATATGTAAATTCACATATAAGTCATTCCGTTTGTCTTAATGAGGTGCGTATTATAGACGTTTAATTCAGTAAGTCAAGAAGTTATTTTTATTTAGTTTGAAGTTTTTATCTGCACTACCTTGGTAGTTGATTGAAACTGCAAAACTATCGGCTGATTGGTGAATAGCTTAGTTAATAACTGGCTATTATAATAAGTGGTAAACCACTCCCCATATCATCCTTCCCTTTCGACTAGGGCGCATTATACGCACATTTGAGAGGGGGTCAAGGGGGTTTGGACGTTTAAATTAATATATCTTCCAACCCCTTGATTGCTTACGATTTAAATTTGAGACTTTAGTTTTATTCTATAATCTTATAAATCTAAGCTTGTAGTAATGCCAAAACACTTATAAGGATGTTTATGAAATTAGGCTTATTAATAGTTGGTTGTCTCACTCTTTTAGCAACTACTGCCACTGCTAAGATTAGTGCTGATTATACTTCTCTTAAAGATGAAGACTGCCAAACTTTGAATATGGTCGAAAATCTATATCAGGCAAATTGCCCTTCAAAACAGAACTATCTGTTGCATACATTCAGTCGTGATTTGAGATCTGGGGTAGATTTAATATATAACAATCACAAGGTATCTTATCAGCCTATACCACCTTTTCATGTGGGCGCGACTGTTGAGTGGAGATATGAGAAAGTTGGTAATGCAAAGAAGTACCATGCTCTTATCTATCGTGTTTATACGGCTCAAATAGATCCCTTGGATGGTGATTCGTTTTATTTACCGAGGGAACAGGACAAGCAGCAATTGGTTGTCATTCGTTTAAATAAAGAGAAGTCGTGTTTGTTGGGTGTTATTGAACCAAGTAAAAATATGAATATAGAAGCTCGAAAGCTTGCGGACAATAAGTCTGCTAGATGTATTAAGTAATTCAAAATTTCTTATTACTGTCATGATGCTTATTGATAACCCCCTTCTCTATGTGCATAGCTATCTGTATATTTATCCTTCTTGATATTTATACAAATAGCACCTATATATAGAAACTGACGTAACCCCTTGCTTGCTAGTGTTAATAGACGGTTTTTGCTATAATAGCTGCTTTTATAACATTACTGCATATCATGTCTGCCTACCTTTATTAGAAGGGTACTTATTTATCATCATACTAAGTTGATTACGGGTCATTAGATGACTTAATAATTGTCCTACTATATATATGATGCTATATAAGTTTAAGCGCAGTGCTTGTAGTTAATGCTCATTTCTTACAACATATCCAACATATCAAAGCGGTTAGATATAATTGACGCAGTCTTACGGTTATATGATTGATGGTTGCAATCATCACTGCCAACGGACGCAAAAAGGTGAATAGATTATGGTAGCGATTACTTTACCCGATGGTAGCGTAAAAAACTTCGAAGGCAATACAACCGTCATGGAAGTGGCGCAAAGTATTGGGGCAGGATTGGCGAAAGCGACGGTCGCTGGGCGCGTAGATGGTCAGTTAGTCGATGCGCACGACCCTATCACCCATGATGCTAAAGTTGAAATCGTAACGCCAAAAGATGCTGACGGTGTCGATATCATTCGCCACTCGGCTGCCCACTTATTAGGTCATGCCGTTAAGCAGCTATATCCTGACGTAAAAATGGTGATTGGTCCTGTCATTGAAGATGGCTTTTATTACGACATCTATAGTGAGACGCCATTTACCCCTGAGCATATGGAAAAAATTGAAAAACGCATGATGGAGCTGATTAAGCAAGATTATGACGTTATCAAGAAAATAACGCCACGCGATGAAGTTATCAAGATATTTGAAGAGCGCGGCGAAGACTATAAGCTTAAGCTGATTAATGATATGCCGGGCGAAGAAGCTTTTGGTCTATATCATCATCAAGAATATGTCGATATGTGCCGTGGTCCACACGTACCAAACACTCGCTTCTTGAAAGTATTTAAACTGACTAAAATGTCAGGTGCTTATTGGCGCGGCGATGCCAAAAACGAACAGCTACAACGTATCTATGGTACGGCGTGGGCAGATAAAAAAGATTTAAAAGCCTATATCCAACGTATTGAAGAGGCCGAAAAACGCGATCACCGTAAGATTGGTAAAGCGTTAAATCTGTTCCATATGCAAGAGCAAGCGCCGGGTATGGTGTTTTGGCATGCTAACGGTTGGACGATTTATCAGGTACTTGAGCAATATATGCGTAAAGTACAACATGATAATAACTATGAAGAAATCAAAACGCCACAAATCGTCGATCGTAGCCTATGGGAACGCTCAGGACATTGGGGTAACTATGCCACTAATATGTTTACTACCTCAAGTGAAAACCGTGATTATGCGGTAAAACCAATGAACTGCCCGTGTCACGTGCAAGTCTTTAATCAAGGTTTAAAGTCTTACCGTGAATTACCGCTACGTATGGCAGAGTTTGGCTCGTGCCATCGTAATGAACCATCAGGCTCATTGCATGGTTTGATGCGCGTACGTGGTTTTACCCAAGATGATGCGCATATCTTTTGTACCCAAGCGCAGATTCAGCAAGAAGTCGCTGATTTCATTAAGCTGACCCTTGCTGTTTATGAAGACTTTGGTTTTGATAACATCATTATGAAGCTCTCGACCCGTCCTGAAAAGCGTGTCGGTAGTGATGAGTCTTGGGACTTTGCCGAAAAAGCCTTGGCAGACGCGTTAGATAGCTCAGGACTAGATTGGGCTTATTTACCGGGCGAAGGCGCGTTCTATGGTCCAAAAATTGAATTTAGTCTAAAAGACAGTTTAGGTCGGGTATGGCAATGCGGCACTATTCAGGTAGATCCAAATATGCCTGAGCGCCTTGATGCTGAATTTGTTAATGAGCAAAATGAGCGTGAAGTGCCTATTATGTTGCACCGTGCTATCTTGGGTTCATTTGAGCGCTTTATCGGTATCTTGATTGAAAACTACGCCGGTTGGATGCCAGTATGGTTGGCACCGCAGCAGGTTGCAGTGATGAATATCACTGATAAACAAGCTGATGCTTGCGAAAATGTGGTGCGTGAGCTGAAAAATGCAGGTCTGCGAGCCACTAGTGACTTGCGTAACGAAAAGATTGGATTTAAGATACGAGAGAAAACATTAGAACGCGTTCCCTATATGCTAGTATTGGGAGATAAAGAAGTCGAATCGGGCAGCGTCAACGTCCGAACTCGTGAAGGTGAAAACCTCGGCGTCATGAGTGTTGCAGAATTTATTACATTAGTACAGACAGCTGTTGGCAAAAAAGGCCGACAGACCCCAAAAACAGATGAGGAGTAATACCTATTAAACAGTCAAACCGTTTGAACATCAACGAAGATATCACAGCCAAAGAAGTCCGTCTCGTTAAAGAAGACGGCGAACAGATGGGCGTGGTAGATATCGATACCGCGATGAAAGCGGCACGTGAGGACAGTCTAGATTTGGTCGAATTGGTTCCAGATGCCAAGCCGCCAGTATGCAAAATCATGGATTATAAGCATTTCCTCTATGATCAAAAGCAAAAAGCGAAAGAAGCTAAAAAGAACCAAAAGCAAACTCAGCTGAAAGAGATGAAGCTGCGTCCTAGTACTGAAGAAGCCGATTATCAGGTTAAACTGAAGAAAATTGTTAGCTTCTTAGAAGACCAAGACAAAGTTAAAATCAGTATTCGTTTCCGTGGTCGTGAAATGGCGCACCAAGAGATTGGTCGTAAGCAACTAGATCGCATCATCGAAGACACTGCTGAGATTGCAAACGTCGAGCAATATCCAAAGATGGAAGGTCGTCAAATGGGTATGCTGTTAGGTCCTACCAAGAAAAAATAGTCTGTTCAATAGCTTGCGATTCGTCGTGGCTATCAGCAGCCTATATAGACATTTAAATAGCTATTTAAATTCAAGCCATCAATATGCTCCGGGATATTGATGGTTTTTTAATATATAAACCAGCAAATCATTATTTTTTAATCTATGAAACTCGCGAAACCTAGTTTACAAAATCTATCTTCTCAACCTTTTCATTACCAGTTAATCTAAAGGTCTGTTCTATTACGCTTAAAAGTAATCCAAATAACAATAATCAATAACATAACAATTAAGAGCCTAGCCATTAAGAGGACAGCCATAGTCGATACTAAGACGATTAATGTCTTTGATAACTACATTAGCTCTTTAAATATTATAGGAAATTCCATGCAAGAACTAACCCCACCCGAAAACGCCTCAACGCCAAGTATTACTTTAACTGCACCTGAGCCGGTGAAAGAAATACAAAAAAGCGAAGCCGATCAAATGGTAAAGCTGGATGAAAGCCATATTCCAGAACTTGATGCTAAGGTTGATGCCTTTGTTGATCACGTGATTAACAATTCGGTACACAGCTCTGAGTTTCAGCAAAACGTGCAATCTATCCATAATTTGGGTAATAAAGAAATCCGTGAATCAGCGCAAGTGTCAAACCGTATGCTTGATCTGCCAGCGAAAAGTCTCAATGAGAGCTTGTTTGACAATTCACCTATTGCCAAGTCATTGACTGAGCTGCGCGGGATTGTCGAAGATTTAGATCCGAGCAAAAAAGAGCTAACCAGCTCACGCAAGCTTTTTGGTCTTATTCCATTTGGCAATAAAGTACAAGATTATTTCCGGCAATACGAATCGGCGCAATCGCATATTAACGCGGTGGTGACCAGCCTTTATAATGGCAAAGACGAGCTGCTCAAAGACAATGCCATGATTGAGCAAGAAAAAGTCAATATGTGGGAATTGATGCAATCGATTCGCCAATATATCTATGTTGGTAAAAAAATCGATGAGCAGCTTGAGCAAAAGGTTTATGCTGTTGAAGCCACTGACCCTGAAAAAGCGCGTATTATTAAAGAAGAGATGCTGTTTTATGTGCGTCAAAAAAATACTGACTTTTTAACCCAATTAGCCGTAAACGTGCAAGGTTATTTAGCCCTTGATACCATTCGTAAAAATAACTTAGAGTTGATTAAAGGCGTAGACCGCGCGACCACGACGACTATCTCGGCACTACGTACAGCAGTGGTTGTCGCTCAAGCAATGACCAATCAAAAACTGGTACTTGACCAAATTACGGCATTAAATAAAACCACCAGCAGCTTGATTGAATCGACATCAGCAATGCTCAAACGTCAGTCACTTGAGATTCACGAGCAGGCAACCAGTAGCACGATTGAGCTTGATAAACTGCAGAATGCCTTCAATAACGTCTATGATACAATGGATATGATTAGCAATTATAAAATTGAAGCATTAGAAAATATGAAGCAGACGGTCAACACTTTGACAGCTGAAGTTGATAAAGCGCAGAAATATCTCGATAAGTCGAATCAAACAACGGTACTTGAAGTATCGAAAGAGTTAGATACTAAAAAGATAACCAATCAATCAAATACGGTTGATATCGATATTTAATTTATCTCGCATGTTGAATACTGTTAGCTACTAACGCTAGCAGCTACTTGCTATCTGATGCACATAAGACAATTGACCTAAGATATTACGGCGTTGTTCGTGTTAAGATAGTACTTATTAATAATTTTAAAAATAGATACGGTAATTTATGAGTTGGAATGATCCAAACGCCTCGAATGAGGCACAAAAATACGTCAACCCTATTCCTAGTCGCGAACTGATACTCAGTACGATTAATGAATATGGCGAAGTCACGCATCAACAATTGGCAAAAGCCTTTAATATTGATGACCCTGACCAATTTGACGCTTTGGGCAATCGCCTAAAAGCAATGGCGCGCGATGGTCAAGTAAATCGCGACGGGCGTCCTTATCGCTATCGTACGGTGACCGAGCACGATATCGTCACGGGCACAGTGTCAGCCCATCCTAAGGGTTTTGGCTTTGTTGTATTGAGCGATATGCCTGACCTGTTCTTGCATGAAAAGCAGATGCGCTGGGTATTTAATGGCGATACAGTACAAGCGGTTGGTACGTCTACGGATAACCGTGGTCGCACTGAAGGTCGTATTGTCGATGTCGTTGAACGTCGCCAAAACAACTTCATTGGTACATTGGCGCATGATGAAGATGGTTATTGTGTTGAGCTTGGTAGCCCAAACAATCATCAGCCGATCACCGTCACTGAAGAAAACGTACAGGCGTTCAATGCCAAGCAAGGCTCGCCGGTAAAAGTTGATATTATCGATTGGCCCAACCAGCATGAATTTGCCACTGGTAAAATCACTGAAGTATTATCTGATGATAATGACCGTGAATTGATTATTGAGACTACCTTACTCAACTACGATATTCCGTCAGACTTTAGCGAAGCTGCGCTACAACAGGCTAATGCGTATCAAGAGCCGACCGAAAAAGATTTAAAAGGTCGTACAGACCTGCGTGATTTACCCCTGATTACCATTGATGGTGAAGATGCGCGCGACTTTGATGATGCCGTATTTGCCGAAAAACGCTCAGGTGGTAACTATCGTGTGTTAGTGGCGATTGCCGATGTGAGTTATTACGTGACACCAAACTCGCCTCTTGATAAAGAGGCTTTCGAGCGCGGAACGTCAGTCTACTTCCCGCATCGCGTCATTCCAATGCTGCCAGAAGTATTATCTA
Source organism: Psychrobacter immobilis (assembly GCF_904846175.1). Lineage (GTDB taxonomy): Bacteria > Pseudomonadota > Gammaproteobacteria > Pseudomonadales > Moraxellaceae > Psychrobacter > Psychrobacter immobilis_E. The sequence goes on from NZ_CAJGZM010000004.1 coordinate 6,655, forward strand.
ATGGTTTGTGTTCATTGAACCCTGAGCGTGACCGTCTCTGTATGGTTGCCGATATCAAAATATCGCGTGCCGGTAACGTTACTGGCTATGAGTTCTATCCTGGGGTTATGCATTCGCAAGCGCGTCTCACTTATAATCAGGTGAATGCTTACCTTGCTAATCCAAAGGATAACAGCGTACCTACATCATTAACCGGTAATAAAGACGTCAAAAAATCGGTCGATACCTTACATCAATTGTATGAACTGCTCCTGAAAAAGCGTGAAGAACGTCATGCAATGGAGTTTGAAACGGTTGAAACTTATATTAAGTTTAATGAAAAAGGTGGTATCGAAGCCATTTTACCGCGTACGCGCGGCGATGCGCAAAAACTTATCGAAGAGTGCATGTTGCTTGCCAATACCTGTGCGGCAAACTTTGCCCTGAGAAATGAGCTGCCTGTTTTATATCGTAACCATGATAAGCCTGATGGCGAAAAGTCGATGCGTATTCATGAATATGCAAAAAACTTTGGTCTAAGCTTCCCAGAAGAAAACCCAACGCAAGCGGATTATCAGCGGATTATCGAAGCGACTAAAGAGCGTCCTGACGCGATTAGTATCCATAGCATGCTGCTGCGCTCGATGATGCAAGCGAACTATGCGCCTGACAATATCGGTCACTTTGGTCTCGCTTATGACGAATATAGCCACTTTACCTCGCCAATTCGCCGCTATCCTGACTTAATGCTGCATCGTGCAATCAAAGCGAAAGTGACTAATAGCCAGCAGCCCGTGATGGACTTCTCGCTTGACGCTGCTGGCACGCAAACCTCAGATACTGAGCGCCGCGCTGAAAAAGCATCGCGCTATGTAGAATCTTGGCTCAAGTGTCATTATATGAAAGATCATGTCGGCGAAGAGTTCGATGGCGTCGTGACTACCGTGACGAGCTTCGGTCTATTTGTGACCTTGACTGATTTATATATCGATGGTCTAGTGCACATCTCAAACGTTGGTGATGATTTCTTTGTCTATGACGAGCAGCAACAGCAGCTTATCGGTAAAGACAGAGGCACTGTATTTGGGCTTGGTGATTTGGTAAAAGTGAAAGTAGCGGGCGTCAATATGGACCTACTACAAATCGACTTTGACCTCAAAGCCAAACTGCAAGCGAGCCAAATGAATCAAACCAAAAGAGATCAGCCAAAGAAAACTCCGGCTAGCAACACTTCGGCTAATAAAACCTCTGCTAAAAGAAGCAGCAGCCGTGGTAAAGGTGCTAGTAAGAAAAGCTAAAGTAATCTAAAACTTAAGATTAAAAAAAGACTAACGTTATCGTTAGTCTTTTTTTATGTGTCGATTAATTGGTAGTTCATTGAATGGCTGGATTAAGATGCGGGATATTTGAGACCTAAAAACTCTAAGCTCTAAAACAGTTATTGTGTATCTGCCATTTGCTCAACACGTTGTTGACTGACTTGCTCTGCTTGTTCTATCTTGGTGGTAGCATTATCAAGGATGGCTTTTGGTTGCTGTCCTAAGGGTTGGCTTGCGATATCTGCTGTATGGCTGTTACCAACATTGTCAGTATTAGCACCGTTGCTATCAGCTACGGCTAAATCATCATTAATATTTTCTGACTTCGTACTAGCGGTTATCGCCTCTCTATTTTTCTCACGTTGGCTGCCGCTCATCATGTTAAAGCCTAATAGAATAACGATACCTGACAGAGCAAAAATAATCAGATGTTTCATTTGCATAAAAATGTCTCGTCTATTGCGATAAAATGTAGATAAACGTTTCATTGCATTTTCTATGCCGACTTTTCTATGTGGTATTGAACGCTATTCTTGCGGGCTACTATTACTTAATAAATCCGTCTCATCTGAGTTTTCAGCAATTTCTTGTTCGACCTTTTCCATCAGCTTTTCGTCAGGACGAGTATCAAGCACCTCATCGGCATTTTGACCTTGCAAGATATACTTCGCCCGCGCCTTCGCTTGTTTTTTGTCTTGATTCTCAATTGCAGCTTCAGCCGCTTGAACTTCATTAGATGTTTTAGAATCGTTAGGAGTTTTAGCAATGTTTGGCGTTACTATTACTTCCGCATGAACTTTATCAGCAGTTTGACTGCTTTGGAAATGCTCAAACGCTTTTTCTACATTATGGTTAAAGCGTAACTGATAGATGGGCTCAGGTAAGCTAAAGCCTTCATCCTCCAACGCATGCTTGGTCTCACGAATGGCAATACTACGGGCTTTGGAAAAATCAGCTTCCAATTGATTGACCCATACTGGAAATTGCAAAATGATATTTGAGTCGCCCACCTCTTTGATAACCGCAGTGACTTTCGGCTTATCTAAGGCAAAACCTAACTGACATATCGCATCGATACCTACTTTGATGGCAGCAAGTGGGTCATCATTGGCATCGACACCTAATTCAAAGGTAAAACGGCGCTCAGGATTTTTGGTGTAATTTAAAATCGTGGCTTTAAAGACTTCAGCATTGGGAATACGTAACTGGTTGCCATCCAAGGTCATTAAAATAGTCGCTCGTGACGTCAGCCGTACCACAATACCCTCTTGTTTATTAATCAAAATATGATCACGGGCACGAAAGGGTTGACGAATACTGAGCATGAGCGAGGCAATATAGTTCTCAATCGTGTCCTTAACCGCAAAACCAACGGCGATACCAATAACGCCTGCGCCGCCAAGTAGCGTGCCCAAGATAGTCTCAGCACCAATCAAACTTAACGCTAAGATAAGCCCCAAAACGATAAATATAACTTTAACGGTCTGCGCCAATAACTCTGCGACAAAAGGGTTGGGCGTGAGACGTTGCCACATCTTTTGCCGATTAGACAACCAGCTGCCAAACCAAGTGACCAAGGCAAATAAAATAATTCCTACTAACAATAGCGGCAAAGCTTTAACTAAGTTTTTTGTCTGCGCCTTTAGGTTTTGATAAACGGTCGACACGTTATCTTGCACATCAAGGGTACGATTGATTCTATCTTCTACCGTCACTACGTCCGTTAAGCGATTGGTTAAATTAATGGCTTGCTGTGCTTTTTTCTCGTTGGGCGTCTCACCGGTTAAGGTAACAACCCCTTGATTAACGCTAACATGAACCGCTTGCAAACCGTCAATTTCAGAAAAGATACCACTGATACGTTGGCGAATATCATTGTCTTTTAATGGTGTGGGAGTGGTTTCGATTTGAGCATTATTGGTGCTTTCACCGCTGATAACGGGTGGCAGCTCGACTGGCATCGGCGCAGCAGTCTCAGAAGTATTCGGCATAGCAGGTGTGATAGCTAGAGTACTATTTAGCTCATTGGTAGCTTCATTAACAGCCGGCTGAGCGGCTGAGGCATCATTATCAGCAACCTCTTTCGCTAAGACAGAAGACTCATCTATGCTGATTTTTCCAGCCCCATAAGTGGGCAGGCTTAAAAAGATGCTTAATGGCAACAGCAACTGAACGCACGCCTTTATAGTTATGCGTAACTTGCGCTGGTCAAAGTTAGCTGCCATAAACATCCTTTTCTATTCTAGCTTTATTCTATAGTCCGTTTAAAATATAAGAGGTACGTTAAAAAATAGCGTTCCAAATATTATTTACCGTCTAGATAAAGCTGCGCCTCACCCAAATCTAAGGTACCTTCATAGATAGCGCGACCGGTAATGATACCCTCGATACAATCACCATAAGGTTTGAGCAATTCGATATCTTTCATATCGGTCACGCCGCCTGACGCAATTACAGGTAATCCGCCTTCACGCGCTAAGTTGACCGTCTGCTCAACATTAACGCCTTGCATCATGCCATCACGGTTAATATCGGTATAAACGATTGACGATACACCAACATCCGCAAAACGCTTGGCAAGTTCAGTGGCTTTGGTATCAGTGACATTTGCCCAACCGTGCGTCGCTACCATGCCGTCTTTGGCATCGATACCGACAATAATATGTCCGGCAAATTCGCGGCAGGCTTCAGCCACAAAATCAGGATCTTCAACGGCTTTGGTGCCGATGATGATATAAGTCAGACCAGCAGTAATATACTGCTCAATGGTTTTCATATTGCGTACACCGCCGCCAAGCTGAATCGGCAGCTTGGGGAAGGCTTTGGCAATATCATGCACCACTTGCTTATGTACTGGAATACCATCAAATGCACCGTTTAAATCGACCAAATGCAAGCGGCGCGCGCCTTCATTGACCCAACGCGCTGCCATCGCAACCGGATCATCAGAAAATACAGTATCGTCTTCCATACGACCTTGTTTTAAGCGCACACATTTACCATCTTTTAAATCAATAGCAGGGATAATGACAGGGACAGCACACATATAGCATTCCTTATAAAAACGATATGAATAATAAAAAACCACTCAAAAGTGAAACAAGCGTCAAAAAGCCACTCAAAAGGCGGCTGTACATAAAGTCATTTAGCATAACAAATTAAAAGAGGTTATTAGGAGAAATTCGTTAAATATTAAAATGACCACATAAAATGAAAGATTGCTTAAAAACTTGGTTAAATAATGGCAAAAACCGCACAATCATAACCATAAGTTTTAGTACGTGGATTCACTAGCAACATTAGGTAAATTCAATTACCAACTGGCAATTTTAGGTCAGTTTAGCGTATAATCCTAGGTAAATTTGTATTTGTGCGATAAAGCCTAATCGTCTGCTACCTCTAGATGATTTCAATCAGCACAAGGTAAATGCAGCCTAACATTAATAACCAGATTAATGCTTGTGCTTATAAATTGCGCTTATCAGGCAATGAAGCTTACCCTGTAATTATAGGTTATTAAACAGCGCTTAGATAATTTTTAGAAAGATGGCTTTGACAAGATATGAAAGTCACTTACTTCTCATTTATAATCACTCGAATGAAGAGCGCTGCTTAAATCACACAGATATGACAATTTTTAAGGTTTTAATAACCGTATGGTAAAACTGTCTTTAATCTCATACTGTCCTTGTTGAGGATGGTATGAGATTTGAGAGTTTTAGTATACACCTTGGTAGCCAGTCGTCACTTTGGTCATTCGAATAAGACATTAACGTGTTGTTAAGGAGTCTAAGGTCAGCGTTAATACTCTTACTTGTAGTTATGATGATGTGTTATGTCTAGAGCACTTTTTCACGCCCTTTTCTGGGGTTGATTAAGGACTTTATTGATGACGCTGTTATTCATGCTGCCGATATACCAAACAGGACGTCTGGTATCGTTTTAGACTATGGACTAAGTTTTCGCTTATGATTACCATCAAAAAAGGTTTGGATTTACCCATCACTGGTGAACCCTCCCGCGAGATATCTGAGCACAGACCCGCCCATGTGGCACTTGTTGGCTATGATTATGTGGGCATGAAGCCCACGATGAATGTCAAAGAAGGCGACATCGTAGCAAAAGGTCAGCCCGTTTTTGAAGACAAAAAACGAGTCGGCGTTATCTACACTGCTCCTGCTGCTGGTAAGGTAATCGCGATTAACCGCGGTGAGCGTCGTGTGTTTGAAAGTCTTGTGATTGCGGTCGACCCAAACGGTGAAGAAGTAGAATTTCAGCGCTACGACTCCCAGCAACTTGCTGACCTAGATCCTGAAGTCGTTGAAACCCAACTGCTTGCCTCTGGTGAATGGACAGCGTTCCGTACGCGTCCCTTTAGCCGTGCTCCCGAAATTGGTGCCCGTCCTCACGCTATCTTTGTCACCGCGATGGATACCAATCCATTAGCGTTTGACCCGATGTTGCTGATTAATGAGCAATTGCAGGCGTTTAATGACGGACTTGCCGTATTATCAACGCTCAGCCCCAAGACCTTTGTCTGCCATCATGGCGATGCCCAGTTGACGCCAGTTGCCAAAACGGCGGCTAATAATGTCACTGAGTATCATAGCTTTGCCGGTAAACATCCAGCCGGTCTTGCTGGTACGCACATTCACTTTTTGCATCCCATCATGCGCGGCGTGACCGTTTGGACAGTTGGCTATCAAGACGTGATTGCCATTGGTAAACTATTTACCACGGGGCGCTTATATACGCGCCGCATGCTTAGCCTTGCCGGTCCTGCTGTCAAAAACCCGCACTTAATCGTCACCGAACGTGGTGCTGATATCACGGCATTGACCAACGGTCAGCTTGAGGCTGGTGAGAACCGTATTATCTCAGGTTCTGTGCTATCAGGTCGTAAAGTGTTTGGCAATACTGCTTATCTTGGTCGCTTTGATAATCAAGTCAGTGTGCTATCTGAAGGTCGTGAGCGTCCAGCGTTCCATTTCTTAAGCGTCGGTAGCAACCGCTTTTCAAAATTGCCTATCTATATTTCTAAGTTTTTTGGCAATAAGAAATATAACTTCACAACTACCAGTAATGGCTCACCGCGCGCGATGGTGCCAATTGGCGTTTATGAAGAGGTGATGCCGCAAGACTACCTGCCAACGCAACTATTACGTGCTTTGATTGTCGAAGACATCATTACGGCAGTAGATTTGGGCGTACTTGAATTGGACGAAGAAGATTTGGCATTATGCACCTTCGTATCTCCTGGCAAATATGAATTCGGCGATATTTTGCGTGATAACTTAACGCGCATTGAGCTGGAGGGCTAACCACGATGAAATTTTTACACAATATGTTCGATCGTATGGAGCCGTCTTTCACCAAGGGTGGCAAACACGAAAAATACTATGCCATCTTTGAGATGTTTGATACGTTTTTGCGTCAACCAAGCTCAACGACATACGCATCATCACACGTACGCGACGGTATTGACCTGAAGCGTATTATGATTACCGTTTGGTTATGTACCTTCCCTGCTATGTTTTGGGGTATGTACAACATCGGTCATCAAGCATTAACTGCGATTGCAACGCTTGGCTTACAGCCTGACGGCTGGCGCACTGTTATCACCAGTATGGCAGGCTATAACCCAGACAGTATCTGGGCAAGCTTTGTCTACGGTGCCATGCAATTCTTACCCATTTATCTTGTGACTTTTGGCGTTGGTATTCTCTGTGAGATTATCTTTGCCGTCGTGCGCGGGCATGAAGTCAACGAAGGTTTCTTTGTCACCTCGGTACTGTTTGCACTCTGTTTACCACCAGATATTCCTTTATGGCAAGTTGCCTTAGGTATTATCTTTGGTGTGGTCGTGGCAAAAGAAGTCTTTGGCGGTACCGGTAAAAACTTCCTTAACCCTGCCCTATCAGGTCGTGCTTTCTTATACTTTGCTTATCCTGCTTATATGTCGGGCGACTCAGTATGGACAGCCGTTGATGGTTTCTCAGGTGCAACGCCCCTTGGTCTTGCCGCGCTTGGCGTCGTCCCACAAGATTTTGTCGATGTTTACGGCAATGCCATCACCTGGAGTGATGCATTCTTAGGCAACATGCAAGGCAGTATCGGTGAAGTATCGACCCTAGCTATCTTAATGGGTGCGGTCGTTTTACTTTGGACGCGCATTGCGTCATGGCGCATCATGGCAGGTTGTGTGGTTGGTCTAATTGCTACTTCGCTGGTCTTTAATATGGTCGGCTCTGAAGACAATATGATGATGAGCCTGCCTTTTTACTGGCACTTAGTCATCGGTGGTTTTGCCTTTGGTGCCGTGTTTATGGCAACTGACCCAGTATCTGCCGCGCATACCAATAAAGGGCGCTGGGCTTATGGTATTTTGATTGGTTTTATGACCGTATTGATTCGCGTCGTTAACCCCGCTTTCCCAGAAGGTATCATGCTTGCCATTCTATTCGCCAACTTATTTGCGCCACTATTTGACTATTTTGTGACGCAAGCAAATATCAAGCGTCAAACAGCACGGAGGGTTCGCTATGTCCAAGCCCAAAAGTAATAATGCAAAAACCATCAGTGTGGCGTTGACGCTATGCTTGGTGTGTTCTGTATTGGTCTCAGCCGCTGCTGTTGGTTTAAAGCCAGCGCAAGTTGAAAACGCGCGCTTAGACCGTAACAAAAACATTTTAGTGGCAGCCGGTATGTTTAACCCTGCTACTGATACCAATGAAGATGTGGCTGAGCGCTTTAAAGACTTTGAGGTTGAAATTATTGACCTAAATAAAGGCACTTACCTCGATGACGACGCGCTAAAAACCGCTGGTATCCCTGATCGTAATGCTTACGATGCCAGTCAAGCGACTAAGAATAAAGCCCTCAGTGAAGACTTAGGCAGTAATGATCCTGCCGGTATCGGTCGCAAGCCTAAATACGCCAAAGTTTATGTCAAAAATGATGACGCCGGTCAGCCTGAAATGGTGGTCTTACCGATTCAAGGTTATGGACTGTGGGGTACGATTTATGGTTTCTTGACGCTTGAAAGTGACATGAATACCATCAAAGGTATCAGTTTCTATGAGCATAAAGAAACCCCAGGTCTAGGCGCTCGTATTGAAGAACCAGAGTGGCGCGCTATGTGGAGCGGCATTCACTCTTATGACGAAAACGGTGCGGTAGCAACGGGTGTAACCAAAGCCGGTAATCCAAAAGAGAACTGGGTCGATGGTATCAGTGGCGCAACCTTAACTGGTCGCGGCGTCAGTAATATGATTCAGTTTTGGTTGGGTGAGCAAGGCTATAAGCCATACCTAGACCAACTGCGTAAAGAAAGCGGCAAAACACTGGCAGATAGTGAAGTAAAAACCAGTCAAAGCCCGTATAAAAAGCTGGGTCAAAGCCTAAATCAGCATCAGACTCACAAACAGACGCATCCCGTAACCGAACTGGTCGCAGTAGTACCAGCAGCACACGGCAAGGAGGCATAACATGGCTGATACAAAAAGTATTTTAACCTCGCCTATTTTTGATAATAACCCTATTGCGCTACAAATCTTAGGTATCTGTTCGGCACTGGCAGTGACCACGAGTGTGGCAAATGCGTTGGTGATGAGTGTGGCGTTGACCTTGGTCACCGCATTTTCAAGCTTTTTTATCTCTATTATTCGTAAGCAAATTCCAGCCAGTATTCGTATTATTGTACAGATGACGATTATTGCGTCATTGGTTATCGTAGTCGATCAGATCTTAAAAGCGGTCGCTTATGACGTTAGTAAAGGCTTGTCAGTATTCGTTGGTTTGATTATCACCAACTGTATCGTTATGGGTCGTGCTGAAGCCTTTGCAATGAGCAATCCGCCAGTACCGAGCTTTTTAGATGGTATTGGTAACGGTCTTGGGTATTCGGCGGTACTGCTATTTGTCGCCAGTATTCGTGAAATTTTAGGTGCAGGCAGTTGGTTTGGCATCACCCTTTTACAAACTGCGACCGATGGTGGCTGGTACGTACCAAACGGTCTACTGCTACTACCACCGTCAGCGTTCTTTATTATCGCCCTGTTTATCGTGATTATCCGTACATGGAAACCAGAACAGGTTGAAGAAGCTGAATTTGTAATGAAGCCGCAATCTAAAGGCATGGCACAAGGAGGCGGTCACTAATGGGACATTATGTCAGTTTATTTATAACCTCAGTCTTTATCGAGAATATGGCGCTGGCCTACTTCTTGGGCATGTGTACCTTTTTGGCAGTATCGAAAAAGGTATCAACCGCTATCGGTCTTGGGGTGGCTGTGGTTGTCGTCATGGCGATTACCGTACCGCTAAACAACCTACTGTTTCAGTTTATCCTCAAAGATGGTGCACTGGCATGGGCAGGTTTCCCTGATATCGACTTAAGCTTTTTGGGCCTACTCAGTTATATCGGTTTGATTGCCGCTGTGGTACAGATTCTAGAGATGTTCTTAGATAAGTTCGTCCCAAGTCTGTATAACGCCTTAGGGATATTCTTACCACTCATTACCGTAAACTGTGCCATTTTAGGTGGCGTGCTATTTATGGTTGAGCGTGACTATAACTTTGGTGAATCGATGGTATACGGCGTTGGCGCAGGCTTCGGTTGGGCATTGGCGATTACCGCATTGGCGGGTATCCGTGAAAAGCTAAAGTACTCAGACATTCCAGCACCGCTGCGTGGTCTTGGCATTACCTTTATCACGGTTGGTCTGATGTCACTTGGCTTTATGTCTTTCGGCGGTATGTCAATTTAAACCGCTATGCTTAAAAGCCTATTTAGCGATTTGACCTATTTAATTCATTTATTCGGTAGGGGTTCAGGAAAAACGCAATGACGTCTTTTCGCACCCCTACTCCATAGATTAAGGATACCTACCATGGATTACGCTACGGCGATTGGTGGCGTTGCTATGTTTACCTTGATCATCATGGGCCTCGTTGCCATTATTTTGGCGGCGCGCTCAAGACTGGTCAGTTCAGGCGATGTTACTATCCATATCAATGACAATCCCGATAATGACGTCGTGACAGCTGCAGGCGGTAAACTGCTACAAACACTGGCGAGCGAAGGTATTTTCTTATCTTCAGCCTGTGGTGGTGGTGGTACCTGTGCGCAGTGTCGTTGCCGCGTTATTGAAGGGGGCGGTTCTATTCTGCCCACCGAAGAAGGCTATTTTACCCAAGGTGAAATCCGTAACCACATGCGTCTTGCCTGTCAGGTTGCGGTTAAGCAAGACATGAAAATCGAGATTGACCCTGAGTTTTTTGATGTACAAAAGTGGGAATGTGAAGTTATCTCTAACGATAACGTTGCCACCTTTATTAAAGAATTGGTGCTTAAAATTCCAGAGGGCGAGGAAGTCAATTTCCGTGCCGGTGGCTATGTACAGTTAGAAGCGCCACCGCATGAAGTGCATTATAAAGACTTTGTGGTTGACGAAGAATACCGCGAAGACTGGGACAAATTTGGTATCTTCAACTATGTCTCAAAAGTTGATGAGCCAGTGATTCGTGCGTATTCGATGGCCAACTACCCTGAAGAAAAAGGCCTTATCAAGTTTAACATCCGTATAGCCAGTCCCCCACCACGTGGCCCTGACGGTATTCCACCCGGCAAAATGTCCTCTTGGGTATTTAGCCTAGTGCCTGGCGATAAAGTGACAGTTTCTGGTCCTTATGGTGAGTTCTTTGCCAAGAAGACTGATGCTGAAATGATTTTCGTTGGTGGTGGTGCGGGTATGGCGCCAATGCGTTCGCACATCTTCGATCAGCTCAAGCGTTTAAACACTGACCGTAAGATTAGCTTTTGGTACGGTGCACGCTCTATTCGTGAGATGTTCTACGTTGAAGATTATGACCAACTAGAAGAAGAGTTTGATAACTTTGAGTGGCATGTGGCTTTGTCTGACCCCTTACCAGAAGACAACTGGGAAGGTCCAACCGGCTTTATCCATAACGTGCTGCTTGAGAATTATCTCAAAGACCATCCAAACCCAGAAGACTGTGAATACTACATGTGTGGGCCACCGATGATGAATGCGGCGGTAATCGATATGTTACACAGCTTAGGCGTGGAAGATGAAAACATCATGCTTGATGATTTTGGTGGTTAAGCTGCTTGATTAAATGGAGTAATACAACCCTTTATTAAGCAAACACAATTAGCCCGATAATATATGATAAATTAAGAGTCTCAATGGAGGCTCTTTTTTTATGGGCTAAATAAATCAGATGATGTGACGAAAAACATCTTCGCAGCAGAAAGGATTCTTATGAAAACCAAAATTAAAGATTTAACCATTTGGATTACCGGCGCTTCTAGCGGTATCGGTGAAGCATTATCTATCGCCTTTGCCAAACGCGGTGCCACGATTATTTTAAGCGGGCGTGATAAAGAGAAATTAGAGACGGTTAAAAAACGCTGCAAAAATAGCAAAAAACATATCGTTATCCCCTTTGATATCGCCGATGCTAAGCAAGCAAAAGAAGCCTATGAAACGGTCAAAGCTAAAACTGAGAAAGTGGATTGGCTAATTAATAATGCCGGCGTCAGTCAACGCTCGCTTATTATGGAAACGACTGAGGACGTCGAACGGCAAATCATGGAGATAGATTACTTTGCGCAAACGCGGCTGACCAGACTGGTATTACCAGATATGATTGCGCAAGGTGGCGGCAAAATCGTAATGGTATCAAGTGTGGCGGGTTTACTCGGTACCCAATATCGCGGCGCTTATGGTGCTGCCAAAGCCGCCATCCATATGTGGGCAAACAGCCTGCGTGCAGAATTGCATGAGCAAGGTATAGAGGTAGCAACGATATTCCCAGGATTTATTCAAACCAATATCTCTATCAATGCGTTGACTGGTGATGGTAGCGTGCAGGGTACGATGGATGAGGCAACCAATAAAGGATTGACGGCGACAGCCTTTGCCAAACAGGTCGTCAAAGCGCTGACTAACGAAGAAGAGTATATTATCATTGCCGGTAATAAAGAAAAGCTCGCCACTATGGTCAATCGTTTATCACCGCCAAAGCTTTATAAGCTTATCCGTGAATCAAAAGTAACATAAACCTAGCAGGCTAAGCAGATATGTCTTAGGTCGATGATTGGCGTTATGGGTGACAAGGGGTGTAAAATAGGCAACGCTTAGCTTGCTTAGTTATTGACTACTTAGTTATTGACTAACTATTTTTGCTAGCTAATGCGCCCCACTCACCCCTTTGCTCTATCAAGCTGTGATGACTCCTATGACAAACTTAACCTCGCTTAGCGCTGCTAACCCATCAATGAAACCCGCCTTTCTGTCTGTGATTGCTATCGGCTCCGTACTTGCTCTTAGCGCTTGCCAGCAAAAGACTGATTATAACAATCTCAGCGGCGAGACCATGGGCACCAGCTACCATATCAGTTATCAATTGCCTAAAGGCGCTGATGAAGCTGCCATACAAGCCGCCATCGATAAGCGCCTGCAAGACATCAATGACAGCATGTCCACTTATCAAGCGGACTCTACCATTTCTAAATTCAACCAATTAGATAAAGATAGCCCTATTGCTATCGACGCCGATTTCAGCCATGTCTTAGAAGCGTCTAGGCAAGTCTATGAGCTATCGGGCGGCGCGTTTGATCCTACGGTGATGCCATTGATTGAAACCTGGGGTTTTGGCAGTACCATGACGGTTGAACGCTTACAAAGTCCACCGACGGCGCTTGAGATTGCACAAGCAAAAGCATTGGTCGACTTTAAAAGCGTGATACAAAAAGACCAAAGCATTTATAAAACCAAAGATGGCGTCGAGCTTGATTTTTCGGCGGTGGCTAAAGGCTATGGCGTTGACGTTATCGCCGATGTACTCAGAGATGACTATCAGATTCGCAATTATATGGTTGAGATTGGCGGTGAAGTCGCGACCTCTGGCGTCAGTGCTCAGCAGCAACCGTGGCAAATTGCGATTGACGCGCCCATCGAAGGCAGCACAGTAAGCGCACGCCAAACCATGGCAGTGATTCGTCAGCCTATTAATAATGGCACTACTATGTCGCTTGCAACCTCTGGCAATTATCGCAATTCCGTCGTTTTTGATGGTAAGCACTACAGTCATACTATCGACCCGACGACAGGCGAACCAATTGTGGGCGGTGCGCCCTCAGTAACCGTTGCTGCAGAAACAGTTGCGCTGGCTGATGCTTGGGCAACTGCCTTGACCGCGATGCCTTATGAAAAAGCGCTAGCAACCGCCAAAGAGCACAATATCGCTGCTTTATTTGTGATTTTGGCCAAAGACGTTTCAGCAGATACCGCTACCGACAGTATTGATGATTGGCAAGTGGTAGAAACTCCTGCGATGAAAACCCTGCGGGCTGATAAAAAGTCTTAATATCAAAAGCCTAGGCTTTAATGTAACTGCTAAGCACAAACGAGCAAGGCGAATTTTTGCTATACTATAAGCAAGTTATCGAATAGATGACTGTCCCATATTTTAAACGAGAGGTTCCCTCTATGCTTAACCAATTGCTTCCTATGCTTGCCATTACCTTTACCGTCTTCATGCTGTTTTTTATCTTCATGGGCATCGGTTATATGGTCAAGAAAAAGCCGCTTAGAGGCTCTTGCGGCGGTGTGGCGAAATTGATGGGCGACGAACACTGCTCATTTTGTGGTAATGACCCCAATAAATGCGATTCACTGGTCGCCGAGCAGCAAGAAATCGCGCTTAAAGCGGCCCAACTAGGTAAGTCTGTCTAAACGCCTTATTTGTTACCATACGATGGTAGCATTCACCTAACATCTGTTCCTATAATAGCGTCTAGTCCTTTGTAATTAATATTGCAAACTAACAGTGACTGACGCTATTTTTTTATGCGTTTAGCGTTTATAGATTAGCATTGGTATAGAACGCTTTTTATAAGCAAAAAATCAAAGCCATTATTCATATATTAAGTTTGCGCTGCTCGATAGAACAATCATTACATATGGCTTGCTTTCGGCAAGCGTTTTTATATTCTGAACTCTTACATTCTAATCTATTGTCTCAATCACCTTTTGGGTGACGTACTCTGGTGTTATTTTATAAGCGATGGTGCGCCTGCGCTTTTTAATGACGTGTCCTTTTTCTTATGCTGATAGTCGTGCTGCTATGTCTACCTCTCCTAATGTGCAAAATGATTTGCCGCTCCATTCTTCCGAGTCTCAGTCGGGCGCGCCGTCAAACTTTAAGCTGCCCTCTTCACGCTTCACGTTTTGGCTAGTGCTCTGTGCCATGATTTTATTGGCGACCAATATGCGCTCGCCGATTGTGGCGCTGGGTTCTATTGCGCCGGTGGTGCAAGGGGCGCTTAATATCTCCGAAACCCAAATTGGCTGGCTTGGCGCGGTGCCAATGTTGACTTTTGCGCTCGGGGCTTTTATTTCGCCAGCGATTGGCAAACGTTTCGGCCTTGAAAACACCTTGATTGCGATGATTGCCTTATTAACGGTAGGCATGATTATTCGTAGCGTCATTCCTACTTGGATTGGCTTTTTAGGTGGCACGTTATTGCTAACGTTAGCGATTGGTTTTGCAAATACCCTTGCCGCTCCTGTGATTAAGCAGCGCACACCAAATCATATTCCGTTGATTACGGGTTTGTTTAGTCTCACCATGACGGTGTCAGCAGGGATTGTCGCGGGCGTAGTCTTGCCATTATCCGAACAAGTTGGCTGGCAATGGGCACTTGGTGGTTGGTCAATTTTAGGCGTGTTTGCCTTAATTATTTGGGTGCTGCTACGACTGCGTTTGGGCTCGTCAAATCATCAGCCAGTTGTACCGCTTGCTGAAGGCGTAAAAGCCCCGTCCCCCATCTCCATGTGGCGCACGCCTCTTGCTTGGCAAATTGCGGTTTTCATGGGCTTACAGTCGCTGCTTTTTTATACCGTTGCCAGTTTTTTACCCTCGATTTGGCTCAGTAAAGGACTATCGGCAGTAAGCGCGGGGCAGATGAACTCGGTATTCCAGTTTATGGCGCCGGTAGCGATTTTAAGCTTAACTTGGCTGGTCAATCGTGGACGCCCTATTCAGGCGTTGGCGGTATTTGCTGCCGTCTTAAACGTGATTGGTATCTTAGGAGTCAGCTATTTATCAGCTGATTTAGCGTGGTTATGGTCGGCACTGATGGGTATTGGTTGTTCAGCGATTTTTACCTTAAGTATGATGCTATTTTCGATGCGTACTTATACCGCCAATCAATCAAGCGAGCTGTCGGGTATGGCGCAGGCGGTCGGTTATCTGATTGCATTTTTCGGTCCATTGGGCACAGGCTGGTTGCATGAAGCAACGGACAGTTGGGATTTGCCCTTATTAATCATGTTGGTCTTGATGGTGGTAAACGTGGGTTTTGCTTGGATGGTTAGCCGCCCGGTAATGGTCGATGGTAAGAAGGCTTAATTTTTGCCCTTTATACCGACTGACAGGCGCGCAATACCGTTAACTGTCGCGCCATATTGCTCATAAGCTTAGTTTGCTACACTGGTTTGATTGTAAATAGGACAGCAAAATCATGATAAATATCTCTTCTTATTTGGCTAAACGCTTACCTGCCTCTGTATCCAAACCTTTAATAATAGCGGCGGCATTAAGCGTTACCCTTGTAGTCAGCGGTTGTCAAAAAGAGCCTGACATTAATAAGGCTGACGATAGCACTCAAACCGTCACTACTCAAAGCACTAGCACCCAAACCAACGAAACCCAGAAAACTAAAACTACAACTGAGCAGCAAGCGCCATTAACGATATTGGCATTGGGTGATTCATTAACCGAAGGGCTTGGCGTCGATAATGATGCCAATTACCCCGCTCAGTTAGAAGCACGCCTAAAAGAGCTTGGCTATAAAGACGTCAAAGTGGTCAATTCAGGCTTAAGTGGTGAAACGAGTACGGGGCTTGTCAATCGATTGGATTGGGTATTGCAGACCAAACCTGATATCACCATTTTGACCGTTGGTGCCAATGATGCCATCCGTGGTATTGATGTGGCAACGGTCGAGGCCAATATTCGCACTGCTATTAAACGACTACAGGATAATGGAAGCGAAGTTATCTTAGGCGGTATGCAGATTTATGACAATCTTGGCTCTGACTACGTCGAGTCGTTTGCCGCGATATATCCAAGAGTGGCTAAAGATATGAATGTGACGCTGATTCCCTTCTTTTTAGATGGTGTGGGCGGCGACCCTAAATTAAACCAAGCCGATGCCATTCATCCAACCAAAGAGGGTTATACGATTATCGTTAATGATAATATTTTGCCAATCTTACAGCCTGAAATTGAAAAGCTAGAAGCAAAGCTAACATCAACAAGCACGCCTACTGAGACCACGCAATGACACCATTAGCTTCAGATTTAGATTCAACTACAACCATCACGCCCGCTTCGAAACCCTCAGCATTGCTGACTGCTTTAAAACTTAATAAAACCGTGCAAGTCGGTGAGCAAAAGCTATCTATCATCAAAGACGTAGATATATATGTTAATGCTGGCGAGTTTGTGGTCATCATGGGCAAATCTGGCTCAGGAAAATCCACGTTATTAGGACTATTAGCAGCGTTAGATTATCCTGATAGTGGTTCCGTTGAATTGGCAGGGCAAACTTTAAGCAGCCTTGATGAAGATGCGTTGGCGGTCATTCGCCAACGTGATATGGGTTTTGTCTTTCAATCTTTTCATCTATTACCGACATTGACGGTAGCAGAAAACATTGCCTTCCCGCTTGATATAGCTCGCCGTCCAAACAAAGCGCGGGTAAACGAGCTGATTGAAGCGGTTGATTTGGGACATAGGCGTGATAGCTTACCCAACCAGTTATCAGGTGGTGAGCAGCAGCGTACTGCTGTTGCCCGCGCGTTGGTTTCACAGCCGAAGATTGTCTTTGCCGATGAGCCAACAGGCAACTTAGATGAGCAAAATGCCAATCAAGTGATGCAGCTATTATTAGATTTACGCCAGCAAGTGGGCTCGGCACTGGTCGTCGTCACCCATGATGCCGCGCTTGCTGAGATGGCAGATCGTGTTATTACCATGCATGACGGGCGGATAATTTCTTGATGAATAACTTGAATAATAATAAGCAAACAGAGAAACATTCACCCATCGATGCTACTGCTACGACTGATACTAGCATGGCAAAAGAGTCAGATTATACTGGCGGTATCATGCGCCAGTTGTTTAGCCGTATTCTAGGTTTACAAGGATTGGGCGCGCAAGCCTTAAGTCGCAGTTGGTGGCAACGCTGGATCTATCCGCTATTATTTTTACTCACGCTAACGTTATCGCTTGCCACTTACTTGACCCTCGACTCCGTTCAGCAATCGGTCAATACCTATATCAATGACAATCAGCGCGCCCTCGTTGGCGGCGACTTAATATTAAACAGTAAGCAAGAATGGCCGAGTGAGGTATTAACGCAAGTAGAGACGGTCGCTGAGACGCAAATAGTATATGACTATCAGTTTAGCGCGATGGTGGTGACCGATGAGCAAACTTTGCTTGCCAGCGTCAAAGCCGTCTCTCCGGCTTATCCGTTATATGGGGAAGCCGAGCTTGCTTCAGGACAGCCTTTATGGCAGCAATTAAGCGCTGATAATGTCGTCGTCGCGCCCGAAGTACTGAACAGCTTAAACGCCAGTGTCGGTGACCAAATCACCATTGGTGATGCTGATTTTACCATTAGTGATGTGCTAACCAAAGAACCTGACCGTCCGTTAACCGCCTTTGGTTTTGGCGGGCGGGTTTTGATGCATCAAGATGCGCTCGCAGCAACAAATTTACTGGGTCAGCGTAGCCGCATTAATTACCGTATTGAACTGGCTGGCGAGCCTGAATTAAT
Source organism: Psychrobacter immobilis (assembly GCF_904846175.1). Classification (GTDB taxonomy): domain Bacteria; phylum Pseudomonadota; class Gammaproteobacteria; order Pseudomonadales; family Moraxellaceae; genus Psychrobacter; species Psychrobacter immobilis_E. The sequence goes on from NZ_CAJGZM010000004.1 coordinate 24,832, forward strand.
GGCCGTGCAGCGTGATAAACTTACACAAATACTAAGCAATTATCCAGATATTGAGCTTTCTGATGCAGAATCAGCAGATACCTCTGTCTCGCGTATTTCTGATAATGTATTGATGTTTTTAAAGCTACTCGTCATTGCCGTGCTCTTGTTATCTGCGGTAGCGATGTATGGCGTCATTACGGCTTTTGTGACCAAGCAGCAGTCTAGTAACGCCATTCGCTTAGCATTGGGTGAACCGCTCAAGTCGCTGAAACGCAGCTACTATCAGCTTTTGATTGTTACCACTATCATCGCCTGTATTGCCGCAGTTATCGTCAGTTTTGGCTTACTTAAAGTCGGTCAGCCGTATCTGATTGCTATCTTGCCTGCTGATGTTGGTTTAGCTATCAATCCTATCAGCGCCATTAAAACCATTGTTATTGCTTTAGTGCTGACCTTGCTGATCGCTCAGCGTGGTTTAAGCACACTAAGTACGACCAAGCCTGCTACTTTACTCAATCAAGGAGTAAGCACAAACTCGCAAAATATGCCTTGGTATCAACGCTTGCCATTATTATGGTATGGGTTGATGCTAATCGGGCTTTATGCGTTTTTTGCTTATGAAGTCAATTCTCTGATACTAGGTGCGCAGCTCTTGATAGGCTTGACTGCCTTCGTAGCGATATTTTGGCTATTGGCGCGCGGTTGGTTATGGCTACTGACTAATTTTGCCAAACATTCTAATATCAGCTGGATGCAGCGTATTGCTATCCATAACCTTGCCCGTAAAGGCAATCAGTCAGCATTATTTTTTGTCACTTTATCGCTGTCAGTGGCGGTCTTAACTTTGATTACCACGCTTAATCATAGTATTAATGCGCAGTTTATTAATGCTTACCCTGAAGATGCGCCCAATTTATTTTTACTCGATATTCAAAGTGACCAGCATGATGAGATTAATAACATCATTGCTGCACCTGTTAGCTATTATCCTGTCATTCGTGCGCGTGTCGTCACGGCTAATGATGTACCCGTACAAGATATCGAACCTGCGGACGGCTTTGATGACCCTGCGCGTGTTTTTAATTTAAGCTACGCAGATACGGTGATGGATACTGAATTTATTACTGATTCGCTAGCAAAAGATTCGCTTTATGCCCCTATTAAGACTGCAGATAATGCCTCAGCACAAGCCGTTGCGCCGTTATCGATTTTGGATACAGCTGCCAGCTTGCTAAATGTCGGCATGGGTGATCAGATTCACTTTAATATCCAAGGGATTGAGATCGTTGGGCAAATTACCAGTATTCGCTCGCGCTATGAAAAAGGACCCAGTCCCTATTTTTACTTCTTATTTGAGCCTAAGGTGCTAGCAGCTGCCCCGCAAATCCAATTTGCCACTGCCCACGTCGCAGCGGAAGAAATTCCAAAGCTCCAAGGTCAGCTAGTACGAGAGTTTCCTGCGGTAACGACCATTGACGGTACGGCAATCGCGCAGCAAGTCCAAGAGTTGGTCGTGCAAATGAGCCGCTTGGTTTATGTTTTCACCTTACTGGCATTGCTGACGGGTATTATGGTTTTGATTAGCTCGCTACTCTCCACCTCACAAGATCGCATGGCGGATAGTGCTTCATTTAGGCTGCTCGGTATGCAAAAACGCGACTTATATATGCTAAATATATTAGAGCTTGGCATACTTGGCATTAGTGCCGCCTTATTCGCGGTTATTATCGCTAATATCGGGGCGTGGGCTGCTATTACCCAATGGTTTAACCTGCGCTTTAGTGTGCCATGGGCAAGCTTAGGTATCGGCGGTGTGGCGTTAATTGCGTTGTTGTTCGCTATCGCTATTATTTATGTGCGCTTAGTGATTGGGCGCGGGATTATGGCTAGAGTACGGGCGATGATATAACAGTTGATATTGTCAATGTCAGTCAGTCTTAATATTCCAGCTCGTTTAAAACTGACTATTTGTTATACTAATGCCCATCTCAATGTTCATATACAGCTCTCATAAACCACTCAGAAAAGTACGGTAACCTTATGAAATTCTCAAAGTTCGGTCAAAAATTTACCCAGCCTACTGGCATCTCGCAATTGATGGATGATTTGGGCGATGCGCTAAAAAGCGATCAGCCTATTAATATGCTGGGCGGTGGTAATCCCGCCAAGATTGATGCCGTCAATGAGCTATTTTTAGAGACTTATAAAGCGCTTGGCAATGATAATGATACGGGTGAGGCTAATAGTAGCGCTATTATTAGCATGGCAAACTACTCCAATCCGCAAGGTGATGCGGGCTTTATCGATGCGTTAGTCGGCTTCTTTAATCGTCACTATGATTGGAATTTGACGGCAGAAAATATCGCTCTGACCAATGGCTCGCAGAATGCTTTTTTCTATTTGTTTAACTTATTTGGTGGAGCGTTCCTTGATGAAAAAAACGAATCTGTCGATAAATCAATCCTACTGCCATTAACGCCTGAATATATTGGCTATAGTGATGTTCATGTCGAAGGTCAGCATTTCGCAGCCGTATTACCGCATATTGATGAAGTAACCCATGATGGCGAGGAAGGTTTCTTTAAATATCGCGTCGATTTTGAAGCGTTAGAGAATTTACCCGCTTTAAAAGAAGGTCGTATCGGTGCGATTTGCTGTTCGCGTCCGACCAATCCAACGGGTAATGTATTGACCGATGAAGAAATGGCGCATTTAGCTGAGATTGCCAAACGTTATGATATTCCTCTCATCATCGATAACGCCTACGGTATGCCCTTCCCTAATATCATCTATTCAGATGCGCATTTAAACTGGGATAACAATACGATCCTTTGTTTTAGCCTGTCTAAAATTGGTCTGCCCGGTATGCGTACGGGTATTGTCGTTGCCGACGCGAAAGTCATCGAAGCGGTCAGCGCGATGAATGCGGTGGTGAATCTAGCGCCGACACGCTTTGGCGCAGCGATTGCGACGCCATTGGTGAACGATGACCGTATCAAGCAGTTAGCTGATAATGAGATTAAACCTTTTTATCAAAAGCAAGCCACATTAGCGGTAAAGCTTTTAAAAGAAGCGTTGGGTGATTATCCGTTAATGATTCATAAGCCTGAGGGCGCGATTTTCTTATGGTTATGGTTTAAAGATTTGCCGATTAGCACGCTTGATCTGTACGAGCGTTTGAAAGAAAAAGGTACGATTATCGTTCCAAGTGAGTACTTCTTCCCTGGTGTCGATGTCAGCGATTATCAGCATGCTCACGAATGTATCCGCATGAGTATCGCCGCTGATGAGCAAACGCTGATTGATGGTATTCGAGTGATTGGTGAAGTGGTTCGCGAGCTTTATGATGAAAGATAGGTTGGCTTGATAATATGACTTTGCGTGAGGCTTCTATGCGTTACGAATTTGAAAATATGAAAATTAGTAGAGAAAAAAGATACTCGCTAGGTAAAGAAACCACTACCAATAAATATTACTTATCTTTTCCAGTTAGTCCGCCAAATCAGAGGTATGTTGAGTTTGAAGAATATTATGAAATCTCTTCTGAACAGCTTGATGAGTTTTTAGAAAATGAAGATTTATTAATAGAATTTTTGGATAAATGTAGAAGAAGAAAAATGGATCATTTATTTCTCTTTTATCCTATAGCTCCTATTCGAGGTTATCCAAATTAGATTACCTTCTTGAAGCAAAAAACGGACTTATGAATAGTCCGTTTTTTTCTGTCGTTTAATCATAGGTTTGACGGTGTTGATTGACTGAAATGTCTTTGTCCATACAGTAAAGCCATAGATTATATAAGACAGCATACAGGTATTAACAATATCATGGATACTGGCCTTTATTTCTGCAGCTTGTAACCCTGCGAGTCCTAGCTCGGTAATCGTCTGGCGATTGTCTAAATATTCACCCAATAAGGCGATGGCTGTCACCATAATCAAAGCAATAAATGCTCTAATACTGTATTTTTTAAAAATTGGACGTAGCAAGATTAAACTTAATAGGTAGACGCCAATGCCCACATACATATGTAAGGCATCTTTGTCTAATCCTGTGGCATCCACGACGCCGTTTTTAAAGAGATAAAAATCCACGATTTTATTCCGTGTATAAGAGATAAAAAACAACTGAGTATAAATGAAAAACAACTAATTATATATTGAGAATAAAAAAGGTAGATTAAACATTTGCTAACCTACCTTCCTGTTTAATCGAAGCTGTTTAATCAAAACTGTCCAATTAAACATGTAATACATGCTTTTTAGATATTCCAATCTACAAAATTCTTTAACAGCTGCAAGCCCGCGGTGTGGCTTTTTTCTGGATGGAATTGGGTCGCAAACAAATTGTCTTGCAAAATACTGGCACAAAACGGCTGACCGTAGTCACAAACGGCAGCCACTTGCGAGCTGTCGGCTGGCGCGCAGTAATAGCTGTGGACAAAGTAAAAATGCGCATTATCTTCGATACCATTCCACAACGGATGGGCAAAATCCATACCGTTAATAGTATTCCAGCCCATGTGCGGCACTTTAATGGTCGCACCTTGCTCATCTTTCCAAGTAGGGTCAAACGCTTCTACGCTGCCATCTAAGATGCCCAAGCATTTTGTACCACCATTCTCAGCGGACTGCTCGAACAACGCCTGCATACCGACGCAGATGGCCATGACGGGCTTATTAAATATCGCCTGACGTATGACCTCATCAATACCGGCCTCGTGCATGCCAGCGATACAGTCGCGCATGGCACCGACACCCGGGAAGAGAATCTTATCAGCCGCCGCGACGACTTTTGGGTCATTGGTAATAACGACTTCCGCGCCTACCGCTGACAATGCTTTGCTGGCCGAGTGCAAATTACCCATGCCATAATCTAATAGTGCTATTTTCATAAGTGCGTCTTTAGTATCATATTAAAATAGGAAGATGATGCATTAATGGTAAGTTGGTAACTAATCCTGATTCGCTCATCTATGCAAAAGATTGTAATCGCTCGTAGAGCTCTCTTGTACTTAAGACAGTTGCAAACTCTTTATTTAAACTGGCTAATGCAGTCTGGTGCATAAGCTCTGCATCGAACTTTTCACCATTAACGCCTACTCTATCGAAAGTAGCCGTAGCATCTGATATGAGATAAGTTTCATATCCATAATTACCAGCCATACGTGTCGTTGTCGATATGCAATGATTGGTAGTCAGTCCAATAATGACAAGGGTAGAAATCTTTTGCTCGTCTAGTTGCTGCTTTAAATCTGTACCGATAAATGCGCTATTCACATGCTTTGTTATCACTGTCTCATGCGTTTTTGGCATTGCACATTGATGGAAAGCAAAACCAGCATGAGTTGGGTGTAGTCTGGAATTTGGTTCTAATGAGCTGTGACGTATATGAAAAATAGGGAGTCTATAATCTCGCCATTTTTGTAGAATTTCACCGCAAATTTTTTCTGCTGATTTGTTATTGCGATTCCCTCCCCAATAAGCTTCATCTTCGAACCCTTGCTGAACATCAATAACTAACAACGCTGGGTTCTTATATTTCAAATTCATCACAGGTCTCAATTTAACTTTAATTCGTTAGGAAAAGTCAACTTACTATTAAAAAGCCTCTTTGGTCGACGGCAAAGTATTAAGCGCCCGCTCATCATATTCGCAAGCCATGCGTAGCGCACGAGCAAAAGCTTTAAAGGTTGATTCGATTTGGTGATGGCTGTTTTTGCCTTTAAGATTGTCTAAATGCACCGTCATCCATGAGTGATTGACAAAGCCGTAGAAGAATTCGCTGAACAAATCGACATCGAAGTTACCGACGTGCGAGCGGGTAAAAGGAATGTCCATATGCAAACCAGGACGGCCTGATAAATCAACCACTGCACGGGTAAGCGCTTCATCGAGTGGCGCATAAAAATGCCCATAACGACGGATGCCTTTTTTATCGCCCAATGCTTTGTTGAATGCTTGCCCAAGCGTGATACCCGTATCTTCAACACTGTGGTGATCATCGATAAAGGTGTCGCCGGTACATTTAATATCTAAGTCAAACAAACCGTGACGTTTGATTTGATCAATCATATGATCCAAAAACGGCACACCAGTATCGACAGTGCCTTGACCCGTTCCATCAAGATTGACGGTACAAGTCACTTGCGTTTCAGCAGTATTACGCTCAACGGTAGCGGTACGAGCTGGGCGACCATGTAAATTTAGATTGGTAGATTCGTTTTGCTCAGTTGCATTGGCTGTATTGGCTGTATTGGTTGTCGTCGTAGAATTGGCAGTCATGGCTACTCTCTATAAATGAAAAGCGGTCAATAAAATAGGGCGAAAAAGCGCCCAAAGCATTCTTACTAGCGTCTAAAATAAATAATAAAACAATGAATAAAACAATGAATAAAAAATATAAAAAACTAAGCTAAAAGTGGAGTCAATGTTTATGCAAAAGGCTTATTCAAATTTTTACTAAAAATACTTATTCAAAAAGCCGAAATATTAGGTTTTTTGCGTATAAACCATTGTCTATCCTCATCATAGCAAACCCTAGCATTTACTGCCACGACCAAGCAGTAATCCACGCACAAAATCGCCCTATTCTGCTAAAATAGTGCGTTCAGTATTATCAATCATAAGCCGCGCCGACTCTACAATGCTACACTCGATGCCACGCTGTATCACCTTATAGCAACCGATTATTTATAGGAACTGATTATGCCTTTAGAAGCCATCGCCATCAACAGCTTAGATGCACCACTCATTAAAAAACCTGCGCGTGAAAACGAACTATCCGAGCGCTTGCATGCCTTATATGACAGCGATCATAACCAGCCAAGTGGCGCAGAAGTATTAAATCTCGTTGAGCAAGGTTTTAAGCGCGGTCAAACCCTGTATGTCGGCATGTTTAATGACAAGCCTATCGCCGCGGTTGCTTGCTTTGATGATGGACAAACCGATGCAAAACGCTTGCAATATCTCACGGTACACAGCCAAAATCGAGGTCGCGCCATCGATGCTAAGTTTATCAAACTGGTCTACGATGCCGAAGTGAAAAAAGGCGTGCGTGAGTTTGTTCCAGTCGATGCCGATATTCATCTTATCATGAGCGAGTATGAGCTCCTGCGCGTTAAGGATTAAATACGAGGTTAAAACCTTATATTTGGCTGATATTCGATTATTTATGCGCTTTTTTCGCTTATTATGCAAAAAGCGCTTGACAGTAACGCCTATATTTAGTTTAATAGCGCCTCAACGAAGACGGCTCGATAGCTCAGTCGGTAGAGCAACGGATTGAAAATCCGTGTGTCGGCAGTTCGAACCTGCCTCGAGCCACCATTCGTTTAAGCATTCTAAAAAGCCCCAAACATTAAATGTTTGGGGCTTTTTTATGCTTAAAATTTAATAAAAATTACAGGGACAGCTATCTACTACACCTGATAATCGCACTAATAGATAACATTTTTAGGCTGTTTTTGAAGTGTAACTTCTCTCTATACTAAAGCGATTAATGCAACGCTAGAGGTAAAAACCATGAGAGAGTTTGATTATGATTTGGATTATAAAAACCTAGACTTGCGCGCGCAGCCCGAGCTGTACCGTGTCGGTCGCGGTGAGCAAGGCGTATTATTGGTAGAGCCTTACAAGTCCGAAATATTGCCACATTGGCGCTTTGCTACGCCTGATATTGCGCTTGAGAGTAGCGAGATTATTTATCAGATGTTTTTAGATTATCTGGCTGCCGATGACTTTGTTGGTGCGGATATGGCGCGCAAATTTATTCAAATGGGCTATACCCGCGCCCGTCGCTATGCCAATCATAAAGGCGGTAAGAAATACAAAGGACCAGTGCCTGATGATAAAAAAGGTCAGAGCGGCGCGCATGGGCGCGAAGAGCTACCACGGCAAACTGAAGACCCTATCAAAGCAGAGTCAGCGCGTATTTTCAAGCAAACTTGGGATAAATGTCGTGAAAACAAAGACTATTTAAAGATGAAAGACGAACATCGTCAGCGCTATAAAGAGGTTAAATAATCGAGCGAACATAAGCTTTGAATGCGTTTAGATAGCTTCTTATGCTATGGTTAAAACATGAATTTAAGAAACAGACGTGATAACCCGAAAGGCGAGGAATAATGAATAAGCAACTTTTAATTTTTGACTTCGACGGCACTTTAATCAATAGCGTGCCAGATTTGGCTGATGCTACTAACACTATGCTAACCACCCTTGGTAAAGAAACCTACTCTCTCGACACCATACGCAACTGGGTCGGCAATGGCTCAAGAATGCTGGTCGAGCGCGCATTGGTAGGTAAGATAGAAGTCTTAGAAGGTGAGTTAACAAAAGCAGAAGCTGATCACGCTGAGCAAGTATTTTTTGACGCTTATAATAATATTAGTGGTAGCAAAACCGTCGCCTACCCAGATGTAGATAGCGGACTAAAAAAGCTCAAAGCAGCAGGCTATACATTGGCATTAGTGACCAATAAGCCTATTCGTTTTGTCCCTAAGATATTGCAGTCTTTTGGTTGGCAAAATCTATTTTCCGAAGTACTGGGCGGAGATAGTCTATCCGTTAAAAAACCAGACCCCGCACCGTTATTGCATGTGTGTGAGGCGTTAAATGTCACTCCAGATCAAGCGGTTATGATTGGTGATTCAAGAAACGATATATTAGCCGGACAAAACGCCAATATGGATACGCTTGGGCTATCTTATGGTTATAACTATGGGCAAGATATTCGTGAGCTCAACCCTACCGCAGCGTTTGATGACTTTGCGGCATTAGTTAAATACCTTTTAAAAGATTAGTGCGTACTTAGAATAGTTAAAAAAATAACAAGACAACCTTTTACCTTACAAACTTGCAAACTTGCAAACTTGCAAACTTGCAAACTGTGATTAGCCTTTAATTAGCTTAACCTTTAACAAGCCAATAAACCGTACGCTATTGGAGCAAGAGAATGATTAAAAAAGATGACACCAACAGAAAGTACTCCGCTATTTTGGTCGATGGCATTCAAAAAGCACCTGCGCGTTCTATGTTGCGTGCGGTTGGTTTTACCGATGAAGATTTTAAGCGCCCACAAGTGGGAATTGCCTCGACTTGGAGCCAAGTGACGCCTTGTAATATTCATATTAACGGCTTAGCGGAGGAAGTGGCTAAAGGCGTTTATCTTGCCTATGCCAAACCTATTATTTTTAATACCATTACCATCTCTGACGGTATCGCTAACGGTTACCAAGGTATGAAATACTCCTTGGTATCGCGTGAAGTGATTGCGGACTCCATTGAAACCGTCTCAGGCTGCCAAGGCCACGATGCGATCATTGCTATCGGTGGCTGCGATAAAAACATGCCGGGTTGCCTGATGGCCATGGCGCGCTTAAACCGTCCTTCGCTATTCATTTATGGCGGTACCATTCAGCCAGGTAAAAACCACACGGACATCGTGTCTGTATTCGAAGCCGTCGGTGCCAATGCCCGTGGCGATATGACCGAGGAAGAAGTATTAGAAATTGAAAGAACAGCCATTCCTGGTCCGGGTTCTTGTGGCGGCATGTATACCGCCAATACCATGGCATCAGCGATTGAAGCCTTGGGCATGAGCTTACCGGGCAGCTCTGCTCAAGAAGCTATCTCCCCTGAAAAACGTGAAGACTGCCGAAAAGCAGGTGAAGCGATCCAATGGTTAATCGACAACGACATTAAGCCTAGCGACATTATGACGCGCAAGGCCTTTGAAAACGCTATTACAATAGTGATTGTTTTGGGTGGTTCTACCAACGCTGTACTACATTTACTAGCCATGGCCGATGCGATTGACGTAGAGCTAAATATTGATGACTTTACCGAAATTGGTAAACGCGTACCGGTACTGGCCGACTTACGCCCATCAGGTAAATACTTAATGTCAGAGCTCATTAAAATTGGTGGTATTGCCCCATTAATGAAGCGTTTACTGGCAAAAGGTTTACTACACGGCGACTGCTTAACCGTTAGCGGTAAAACCATTGCTGAAAATTTAGCTAACGTAAAAGACTACCCAGCAGACCAAGACATTATCAGACCTTTTGATAAACCCATTAAAGCCGACAGCCACTTACGTATCTTACGCGGCAACATTGCACCGACTGGTTCGGTGGCAAAAATCAGTGGTCAAGAAGGTACTCTGTTTACGGGTAAAGCGCGTGTATTTAACTCCGAAGAAGACTCCATGAGCGCTATTTTAGATGGCACGGTGGTGGCGGGTGACGTGGTTGTTATTCGTTACGAAGGCCCTAAAGGTGGCCCCGGCATGCGTGAAATGCTGTCACCTACCTCTGCCATCATGGGTCGTGGTTTGGGTAATGATGTCGCGTTAATTACCGATGGTCGCTTCTCTGGTGGTAGTCATGGTTTTGTCGTAGGGCACATCACCCCTGAAGCCATGGTTGGTGGCCCGATTGCTATCATTGAAAACGGCGACACCATTACCATTGATGCCGATAACAATGAAATAAACCTAAATGTCAGCGAAGAAGACATTCAAAAGCGTTTAAGTGCATGGAAAGCACCAGAGCCAAACGTAAAACGTGGTGTACTGGCTAAATATGCCAAAACCGTTGGTAGTGCATCGGAAGGCGCCATTACCGATAAGTATTAATCACTATTAAAAATACCTTGGGCAAAGGAATGCCTGAGGTGTTTTTCTGCTGTTAAATTTCCTACCTAAAGCCGCCTCCCGCAAAGTATTAATAATTCACATCCATTTTCTCGTTCAACTGAACGTATTGATTTAAATGATAATAGCAATGTTACTAGGCTATTTTTACTTAAAAATAAATCACTTACTACGATAGCTCAATGCTTCAGACACATGGGCGCTAGTGATATCGGTACTGTCAGCCAAATCAGCAATGGTTCGAGCCACGCGCAATACCCGATGATAACCACGAGCAGATAAATTCAAACGTTGCTGAGCCAGCTGCAATAACTGCTGCTCGCCCTCTCCTAACTGAATATATTGATCAATCTCGCTAGGACTTAGCTCATTATTAACTTTTTTCTGCCTTATTAATTGACGATTATGTGCCGCAGATACTCGAGTACGTACCTGCTCAGAGGTTTCACCTGCCTGAGCATTTTGTAAATCAGCTATTGGCAGTGCTGGCACGGTAATGTGCAAATCAATGCGATCTAGTAGCGGTCCCGATAGCTTGTCCTGATAACGCTTGATTTGCTCGGGACGACAGCGGCATCGTCCTGAACCATCGCCATCATAACCACAAGGGCATGGGTTCATAGCAGCGACCAATTGAAAGTTTGCTGGAAATGTCATCTGCGAGTTGGCACGGCTAATGGTGATTTGTTTTGCCTCTAATGGCTGACGCAAGACCTCTAATACGCTACGGTCAAATTCAGGTAGCTCGTCTAAAAATAAAACGCCTTTGTTGGCAAGCGTAATCTCGCCAGGTTTGGGGCGAGAACCACCACCGACCAATGCCACCGCAGATATAGTATGATGGACTTGGCGAAATGGACGCGTACCGTAACCATAGTCGCTATCTGCCACCGAATAGGTACTAGCAACTTCTAATGCATCCTCATCACTCAAATCTGGCAAGATAGTTGGTAGCCGTGATGCCATCAAAGTCTTGCCGGAACCGGGTGGCCCGGTAAATAATAGCGAATGACCACCTGCAGCGGCTATCTCTAACGCTCGCCTAGCATGATGCTGACCTTTCACATCCGCCAAATCCACCTGATAACCAATATGCTGCTGCGCTGGACTGGCCGCGACTATCTCTAACCTTTCAAAGGTTGCGCTTGAGTCAGCTAACGACTGCAGATGACCACAAACCGCTTTTAGGCTTTGAGCGCCTAATATCTCGACGCCATCGACACGGCTGGCTTCCACACCATTATCAATCGGTACTATTAATTGACGTAATTGCCGTAACTGGTGCGGCGCTTGTTCATCATCTGTTGCAGGCTTTGCTACTAGCGACTCTGCTTTTATCGCGCGAGCGACTGCCAAGCTGCCGCTCACTTGCCTCAGCTCCCCATTTAGTGCAAGCTCGCCGATAAACTCAAACCCTGACAATACTTCTGGTTCAAGTTGCCCGCTAGCGGCTAAAATACCGATGGCAATAGGCAAATCTAATCTTGCGCCATCTTTTGGCAAGTCTGCTTGTGCTAGATTAATCGTCAAGCGCCGATTAGGGAACTGAAATCCCGAATTCAAAATCGCTGAGCGCACCCTATCTTTACTTTCGCGTACGGCAGCAGCAGGCAAACCGACAATGGTCAGCGCTGGCAAGCCTTGTGATAAATGCACCTCGATAATGACTTGCGGGGTATGCAGTCCGACGACTGAGCGCGTATAGACTTGGGCAAACGACATGAGCGTTTCCTAATATAGAGATTCATCGATAATAGAGTATTATTAATCAGCGCGCAAATGTCGTGTTTTATTTTTTATTAATGAACTTAAGAAATGTTTGAGCACCAGCGAAATCTCCCAACAAACTGTTGGTGAAGGGATTAAATTAAGAGAATAATCCTAGGGCATGTCCTCAATTCAATCGATGGACATCTAAATGGGCTAAAAATGGCTAAATTTTGCCAAACTTCGTCAAATAGCTGGGTAATATCCCGATATTAACTGCGCTATTTTCCTTGTTTGGCTGCAGTTTATCTCATTTCTATCACCATTTTTAGAATGAGGACATGCCCTAGCCAAATTATTAAGTTTAATAAAAAAGACTTTAGGTTAATCCTGAAGTCTTTTTTTATTCCAGATAACAATACAACTTTATGGGTATATACGAAAACTTGCCGTCCATGCCACTATAACCAATGATTTGTTATACTGCTTATTACCTATTTAGCGTTAATACTTAGCATCAGTATTTAACAGGACCATTTAGCCTGCTTAATGAGTCATATATCTTGTCTTAACGCAACTCAGAGCAACCTAATTTCTAGCAAAAATGTATTTAGAAAACCCACTTCGCAAAGCAATTTTTCGACTCAAAAAGCCATGCGCTCATCACGTAAATAATGGCGATTTATACCGTCAAACCGAGGAATCTCGCATGTCAGAACCAACCGATATCAATAGCGCCCAAAAACCTTTCACCCATGCCAGCGAACAGCCGACCACAGTGCGCCCTGTGACGCAGCCGGACAATCCGTATGCCAGTACGCGCGGCAGCATTACCAGTAAGCAATTACCGGCATTTGATGAAGATATTATCAATAAATATAATCGCTCGGGGCCGCGCTATACCTCCTACCCTACTGCTTTAGAGTTCTCACCGATGCCAGAAGGACTTGAGACCAAAATTCTGCAAGAGCGTGAAGCCCATGCGCCCTTATCGCTGTATTTCCATATTCCGTTTTGTCGTCACCTTTGCTATTACTGTGCTTGTAATAAAATTATTACCAAAAAAAATAGCGACGCCGGTGATTATTTAGAATATTTAATGGCAGAAATTAAGCACAAACGTAGCTTATTAAAAACACCTGCCGACGGTAAAAAACCACTGGTCAAACAGCTGCATTTCGGTGGGGGTACGCCAACCTTTTTACAAGATAATGAGTTGATACAACTTTGGGAATTTTTACAGACCCAGTTTGAATTTCTGCCAGAAGACCAAGGCGATTACTCTATTGAAATCGACCCGCGCGAGTTGGGTGACGAGACATTAACAGTACTGCGCAACTTGGGTTTTAACCGCGTGAGTTTGGGCGTGCAAGACTTAGATGAAAAAGTACAAATCGCGGTCAACCGTATCAACTCTGCCGAACTTATTGAAAATGTGCTTGCTGAAGCGCGTAGATTGGGCTTCCATTCTACCAACGTCGATCTGATTTACGGTTTACCGCATCAAACGCCAACGACCTTAGATAAAACAGTACGCCGCATTATCGAGATGGCACCCGACCGCTTATCGGTCTTTAATTATGCCCATCTGCCTGAACGCTTTAAATCTCAACGCCAAATCAAAGAGGCAGATTTACCGACGCCAGCTGCCAAGCTTACCATGCTCGGTAATACCATCAATACCTTGAGCGAAGCCGGTTATCAATATATCGGTATCGACCATTTTGCCAAACCTGATGATGAGCTTGCTATCGCCCAGCGCGAAGGTAAATTACATCGCAATTTTCAGGGTTATACTATCATGGGCGATTGCGATTTATTGGGCTTTGGGGTGTCGTCTATCAGTCAAATCTCTAATGCCAATAGCAGCTATATCCTACAAAATCATACTGATTTGCAGGTATATAAAGAAAATATCGATGCGGAGCGTGATAATCCAGCGATCATGCCAGCGGTCAATGTCATTAAAACCTCGATTAAAGATCGCTTACGTGAATACGTGATTATGAATTTATTGTGTCACGACTATATCGACTTTAGAGACGTCAATCAGAAATTTGGTATCGATGCTATCACCTACTTTATTGATGAAATTCAGCAACTGGGTCAAATGCAAGACGACCGCCTGATTGATATGGATGCTGCTGGTATTCGCGTCCTGCCAAAAGGTCGACTATTAGGTCGTAATGTCGCCATGGTGTTTGATGAGTATCTTGAGAAAAAACATAAAAATCGCTTCTCTAAGGTTATTTAAGACTTTTTAATCCATTATTGTTAATAAAAAAAGACTTCGCACGAGCGAGGTCTTTTTTATATTTTGCAATCAATGCGACTTTTTTATAGTAAATAAATTTATAGTAAATCAGGCCGCTTTACTCTATCGGCATCACAATATATAGTCGATTGGCATCTATTATCGTTTTTTCCTTATCGAGATATTTATGTTCAACGCTGCTTTTTGGATTGATTATATCCGTATCTGTCATCGCAAAATCATCATCGTTAAGTAAACCCAATGAGCCATCTTGTCGTAACCACAAGCCTTCAAGCTTATCATGCGGATAATCTAAGCTCGCTAGCACATCGACGACCAAGGTTTTTTTAACGGGCGTGATGTTTATATCTTCAAGCATTTGGCAGTTTTCTTCATCTAAAGCAATAAGCTGCTCAAGTGTTTGGCGATTAATGGTCAAGCCAAGCGTATCGTCCTGTTTAACACTTTCATTATTTAAAATAGTTTCAATATCTGTTGATTGCGAGATATTTATTTTATAAATTAACTTTGTTGCCGTCTCATCCTGTAGCGGAAATTTGCGATCATGCTCAATCAGATAAAACTCATGGTCACTAAGCGCCACGATACCAGAAGTGACGTGCTGTGCGTTATCTAATCGATATAAATACTGCGCTATTTGCCCCGAAACCAAATTAATCGTTACCATACGTACCAAACTAGAGCTACGCCCTGACTTATCAGGATTATCCATGGATGACTCCATGATACCGACCAGCGTGCTTTGGTCGGGCGTAATCGTTAACGCTTCCATACCGCGATTGGCACGGCGTTTGGTAAATTCTGTCGGTAACAAAATTGGCTTACCATCAACTACCATATTATTACGCTCATCACTGGCAAAAGCATTGATACGCGCAATCTCTACGCCATGGGCATCGTAATGCACAAGGTGCGGACCGTATTCATCACTGACCCAAAAGCTGCCATCTTTCAGCGCTGCCAACCCTTCAGGATCCAAACCATTAATATCGGTTTTGATAGGATTGCTCACTGCATCAAAAGGTAGGTTTGGATTGACCATTATCGGCTGCCCGTTGATATCATAAGGTACTTCATTAGTGCCGCCAAAAGCCTTTGGGTTTGGTAACCCGGAGATAGGATTGCCATTGCTATCTTTTAGAATTATTTCTTTTACTTTGATAATTTTGCCATCAGTTTGCAATTCAAACAGTCCAATAGATGGCGTATAGTTTGGTACGAGAAACTGCTTACCTTTACCAGCAATCCCGTCAAAGTCAGCATTAGGCCCACGATCGGTAAGGACATAAAATTGATTAGAATTAGTCGGATGTGCCGCAGCATCTGAACCGTAGCCACCACCACGAATCTCTAATTTTTGCTCAGGATAGGCAGCATTGATATGCGTCGCATCAAGCACGGTATAAGGTAATGGGCTGCCTTGCGGAAATTCGTTCATAGGAATGATGGCAGCATTCATATATTGCTTAGTCATTATTATTTTCCTTATTCATTTATTTTCATAGGCATATTTTTATTATTAAACAAAAAACATCGCCCGCTAAAAAGCTACTTAGATGACTACGGCCAAATCAAAGTTAAAAAAATAGCCAGCACGTAAAACGCTCACTGACTATTTTTATAAAAGATTTAAATACGCTTAAAATATGCTTAGTTAAACTTTAAGCTTATCACCTACCATGCCTTTGATTGTACTTAGAATGTCAGCGGGTAATACCACCATTTTCGCGTTATCAGACTCCGCCAACTGACGAATCGATTTGATATATTGCTCACCCAATAAGTAGACGATTGGCATCTCTTCCGTACCCATCGCCGCTGTAATCAGACGAATAGATTCTTCTGACCCTTTCGCCAACACCACTTGCGCTTCAGCATCACGGCGTGACGCTTCCAAACGACCATCGGCTTCTAAGATAGCGGCTTGCTTTTGACCATCGGCACGGGTGACGGTGGCACGGCGTAAACGCTCTGCCGCTGCCTGCTCTTCCATCGATGCTTGCATGGTCTGCGAGGGGTTAATATCTTGGATTTCTACCGTTTTTAGGGTAATACCCCAATCAGCGATATCCTCTGATATAGCATATTTCAATTTGGTTTTGATTTCATCACGGCTCGACAAAGCGCTGTCTAAATCCATCTCACCAATGATTGAACGTAAAGAGGTCTGCACCAAATTTCGAATACCGTACTCATAATCTTCGATACCATAAACCGCTTTATCAGGACGGACGATATTAATATAAGCAACGGCGTTGGCGATAATCACCACGTTGTCTCGCGTAATAACTTCTTGCGAGGGAATATCAAGCACGATATCTTTGGTGGTAACTTTATAAGCCACATTGTCGACATAAGGGATGATAAGGTTTAATCCAGGCTCTAGGGTTTGGCTATATTTACCGAGTCTCTGAACCACCCATTTATAGCCTTGTGGGACAATCCGTACGCCTTTAAATACTGTAAGTACGACCAGTACGACTAGAACCACCATAACAATACTAAAACTTCCCATGTTCCACCCCTATTATTATATTTGACTGTTTTTATTCATCATTGCTTGTGACGTCATCGTACTGACAATCAGCTCATTACCCACGATATCTGTTACCACCACTCTATCACCGACTGCCACTTGCTCTCCGCGCGTACGGCACATCCATTCAGCGGCACCGACAATCGGCACACTAAAGCGTACCATACCTGCCCTTTCAGGTTGCGGAGCAACGATAATCATACCGGTCTCACCGATAATCACACTACCGCCCAATCCCGCTTTAGTACGATCAACAGACAGAGGCTTGATAAACTTAAACCATGCCAATAAAAATATAGCTGAAAGTATCAACCAAATAATGATTTGCACGGATACAGAGATAGGTATCAACCATGAGAGGGCGGCAACGATAATAGCCGCGGCCCCAAACCAAAGGCTAGCAAACGTCGGCACAAACATCTCGACGATTAGCAACACAAAGCCTAATACCAGCCAGTGCCAAGGTTCAAGCATCCAAAGCATCTCCATTATTGTTATATTCCCTATTCTTGCCAAACTAGCTTTCAATGTAGCACATTTTGTTATCAAACAACGCCTTAAAAGTTATACGCATAAAAAAACGGCCACCGAAGTGATCGTTTTATTTATTCAACTGATTTAACTTTGCAAATAGTAAAGCTAAAAACCTAGACTTATACTAGAATTTGTAATGTGCACCAACAGTTAATAGCGCAATATCTTCAGCAACATAATCATATTCAGCTTCAATGCTCATGTTAGGATTAAAGTTATAACCTAGACCGATACCACCAGCAAGACCGCTATCGCTATCACTATCGCTAATAGAGCCTCCTAAAACGTTGCTTGCAGAAACATCAAGCTCAGCTTTAGCAAACCCTATTTTACCTTTGGCATATAAACCAGTATTAGGGAATTGATAACGGTAAGTACCGTAGGCGCCATAAGTTTTAAGGTTATATTCAGCATTAACGCCTATAACACCCGTATCAACATCAGTGTCACTAGAGCCTACATACTCAATTTCAGCACCAAAGTTAGGATCAAAGTTATAACCCGCATAGATACCGTAAGCAGTAGGATCATCTAAACCATCAGTATCTACCAGAAACTTACCAGCTTTAACACCAACATAAGGCTGACCTGCATAATTAACTGCTGCTTGTGCACTTACAGTCAGTAAAGAACCAACTACTAATGCGCTCAAAGATTTTTGTAAAGTATTCATATATTTCCCCGTTAAATAAAACTAAAATCCAATTTGGATGAATATTGCAAACCATACAAATTAGTTCAACTATTGTTTGACGCGAAATATTAACAGAATAATTTTCGTAATACTTATTTTTTAATGACGCTTAAATCACTTTTTCTTTTGCCATAAAAAAACGACCACCGAAGTGATCGTTTTTTATTTTAATTAGTATTTAACTCTTTAGTGACTAAGTTTCTACTAATTATAGAACTTAAACTTAAATTTCAATTAATTAGAATTTAAGTTGTGCACCAACGGTCATAAGATCAGCATCACTACCTAATTTGTCATATTCAGCTTCAACACTGAAGTTAGGGTTTACTGAATATCCAAGACCTATACCACCAGCTAAGCTAGTATCACTCTGAGAGATTGACTTTCTCTCAGCATCTTTAACTAGATAGTTACCTTCAATTTCAGTTTTCGCCACACCTAACTTACCTTTGGCATATAGACCAGTGTTAGGGAACTGATAGCGATAAGTACCGTATGCGCCATAAGATTTAGCGTCGATGTCACCGTTATAGTAATCAGCGTCATCTGAGCCTACGTATTCAGCTTCGATACCGAAGTTAGGATCAAAGTTGTAACCACCGTATACGCCATAAGCAGTTGGCTTATCAGCACCGTCTACGTCTAAGTCAAACTGGCCAACTTTTACGCCGACGTATGGTTGTCCAGTATAGCCGTTACCATAAGATACGGCTGCTTGTGCACCCATGCTTAGTAAAGAACCAGCTGCTAGTGCAAGTAGTGTTTTTTGTAGAGTTTTCATGTGTAGCTCCTTAAAAATTAATTGGTACAAACAAGTTATTTATTTATGTGGGCTTTTCGCCATATCGCCTTGTTTGCTAACGATGTATACATAGTAACAAACTATGTCAAAAACTCTGTCAGTGTTTAATGGTAAGAAAGTTAACTTTTGCAAGTGTTTGTCAGCCTTCGGGTTACAAAGGGCGCTATATGAAATCTTTTGTTACAACCACCGGTTTTGAGTAATACTTCCTACTCATTAGCTTTAACAGACTTTGTAAAATAAAAGAACGCACCTCGAAAGATGCGTTCTTTATTATAAAATTAACTATCAAATAAACATTGATTTAAGCAATCATATTACTTTTTATCTTCGTCAACTTCAGTGAACTCAGCATCAACCACATCGTCGTCTGCTTGATTGCTTTCGCTTGCATTATCCGCACCTTGTTGGAACTGGTTTGGATCCATACCTTCAGCGCTAGCGCCTGCATCCGCATAAATCTTCTGGCTGACTGGCAAGAAGGCATTGTCTAATGCTTCAAGCTTGGCTTTGATGTCGTCGTGGTCGTCTTCTTTAGCAGCTGCTTCAAGCTCAGAGATAGCCGTCTCTACTGATGATTTTTCATCATCAGATACTTTATCTGCGGCTTCTTTTAACGCTTTTTGTACCGCATGGATACGACCATCTGCTTCGTTACGCACTTGCGCAAGGTTAGCAAACTTTTCATCTTCAGCGGCGTTCGCTTCAGCATCACGTACCATTTGTTCAACTTCTTCATCCGACAAACCAGAATCCGCTTTAATCTGGATACTTTGTGCTTTGCCCGTACCTTTGTCAGTAGCTGAGATATTCATGATACCGTCAGCGTTGATGTCAAAGGTAACTTCGATTTGTGGTAGACCACGTGGTGCTGGTGGAATATCCGTCAAGTCAAAGCGACCAAGCTGTTTATTTTGGTTAGCGATTTTACGCTCACCTTGATAAACCTGAATCGTTACGGCTGGCTGGTTGTCTTCTGCCGTTGAGAATACCTGTGATTTCTTGGTAGGAATCATGGTGTTTTTCTCAATAACGGGCGTCATAACACCACCCATTGTTTCGATACCTAGCGTCAATGGCGTCACATCAAGCAATAGCACGTCGGTTTTGTCACCAGACAATACTGCACCTTGAATCGCAGCACCAGCGGCAACCGCTTCATCGGGGTTGACATCTTTACGTGGCTCTTGACCAAAGAACTCTTGTACTTTTTGCTGTACTAGAGGCATACGAGTCTGACCACCAACTAAAATGACATCATCGATATCGCCGATTTTTAGACCAGCATCTTCAAGAGCAATTTTACAAGGACCCATAGTACGTTGTACTAGCTCTTCGGTTAAGCTTTCAAGTTTTGAGCGGCTAATAGTCACTACCAAATGCTTAGGACCACTGCTATCAGCAGTAATATATGGCAAGTTCACTTCAGTACTTTGGGCACTTGATAGCTCAATTTTCGCTTTCTCTGCGGCTTCTTTTAGACGCTGCATCGCAAGCGAGTCACCTTTTAGGTTAACGTCTTGGTCTTTTTTAAACTCGCTGACTAAAAAGTCAATTAACGCTGAGTCAAAGTCTTCACCACCAAGGAATGTATCACCATTGGTCGCTAGTACTTCAAACTGCTGCTCGCCATCAACGTCAGCGATTTCGATGATTGATACGTCAAAAGTACCACCACCTAAGTCATACACAGCAACAGTGCTATCGCCTTGCTTTTTATCCATACCATAAGCAAGTGCTGCAGCTGTTGGCTCGTTAATAATACGTTTTACATCAAGACCGGCAATTTTACCCGCATCTTTCGTTGCTTGACGCTGTGAGTCATTAAAGTAAGCAGGTACGGTTACGACTGCTTCAGTCACCGCTTCACCAAGATAGTCTTCTGCTGTTTTTTTCATTTTTTTCAAGATTTCAGCAGAAACCTGTGGTGGCGCTAATTTTTTGCCGTTGATTTCTACCCACGCATCACCGTTATCGGCTTTGGCGATTTTATAAGGCACCATGCCGATGTCTTTTTGTACGACTTTGTCATCAAAACGACGACCAATCAAACGCTTAATAGCAAATAGCGTGTTGTTTGGGTTGGTGACCGCTTGACGCTTCGCTGACTGACCAACAAGGATCTCGTCATCTTTATAAGCGACAATCGATGGTGTGGTACGAGTACCTTCAGCGTTTTCGATGATTTTAACTTTATCACCTTCCATCACTGCCACACATGAGTTAGTTGTACCTAAATCAATACCAATTACTTTACCCATAATTAATTACTCCTAATGTATTTTTAAACAAAAATATCTATATCATCAGACCCTAGACTATGAAAACTATCGACATCTAGTCGGTCACTTGTTGCTTTATATCGGTTTGAGGCTTCGTTTTTTCAAGTCAATTCACAGCTAAATATTGCCTTTTGTGTGATTTTTTGTGTAAAACCTCATTAATAACAAGGTTTAGTACAGTTAAAGACTTATTTTTTAAATACTAACCTCAAAAATCTTAGACTTTGAATACTATTGTCCAACGCGTACCATTGCAGGGCGCAATAGACGACCGTTTAAGCTATAGCCTTTTTGCAGAACTGTACCGACAGTATCAGCTGGTGCCTCGGCATCGATACCGACCGCTTCATGCAAATCAGCGTTGAATTTCTCGCCTTGTGGGTCGACCATTTCGATACCGTTCTTATTTAATACGTCCAATAACGCTTTGTGCGTCAATCTTACCCCTTCAGTGACAGGGTCATCGGCATGGGCACTTTCGATGGCGCGTTCTAAATTATCGACCACTTCTAACAGCTCTTTGGCAAATTTCTGTAAGGCAAAACGCTTACTCTTATCCGCTTCTTGTTCCATACGTTTTTGCGCATTGTAAGTTTCGGCATTGGCACGTGCAGTATGCTCTTTAGCTTGTTTAACTTCGCCTTCTAATTCGGCGATACGAGCTTTAAACGCGTCTAAATCAATATCGTTTTCAATCGTGCTCTCTGCGCCTGAGTTATTTTTTGGGTCAAACTCCTGCAATGTTTCATTCAAAATACTGTCGTCGTGTTCCACATTATCGTGTGAGACATTGTCATGTTGCATATTTTGCTCATTAGATTCGTGGTTATTATTCTGCTCGCTCATGATAGCTCCTTAATAGGGATATAATTATTAATGGGGTTGTTGACTTAATAATGCTGGATTAAAAAAAACAATAAACCGGCTAATGGCTAGCCAAACTGTGTTTCTCTCCATTGCTTATGCTTAGCTTATGCTTATTTAATAGATTTATCGGCTTTTAACAATCATCTAGCCATTATCACTCACTTTTTTATAAATCACGGATTTTTAGCAATCGCTTTCTTAACCTCTTCTGATAGCTGCTTGATAAAGGTGATGAGGGCAAATTTCAAGCCTAAACTGAGGAATTTTTCTTGATATTGATGAATATCAGAATAATAGCAGGCTACATTGCTTAAAATAGCATTATTAAGTTTACGCAGGTTGTCAATAAGTGGTTAATTTGACTAACAAAACCTACAAAAAAGTGGCAGTTATTCCAAATAACTTACTATTAACGTTCAAACTATTACCAAATAACACTCAACTTTATTTCTGCATATTTTATGATTACTATAAATATTATTTAGCGTTTATAGGAGGTGTTATGCCTTATTCAAATACATTATCAGTCAACACCTTACTTAATAAAGCAGTGAGAACACTGAACTTACCTACTTTGGGGCAGGAAAAGTCTGCAAGCGCATTTGATGACGTGTCAAATAACGCGGCAAACCATAATGAATTAGATAATTTACAAACAGAAATTGTAGCCAGTGCTCAAACTAAGCCATTACCTATTAGAGATAAAATCCTTCATCACAACCTAATGACGACGTATCAGCCGCATCTATTGCATTATGCGATGAAAGGTATCGGTTGCTTACCAGAGGCAGTATTAGAAAGCCTAGTCGGTTATTTACATGGACCGACCGCTAAGCAATATGAGCACGTTGATGCGCATCTGCGCTTAATACTTGCGGTTAATAGCAAGCTGAAAACGCCGTTACAACTTGCAGAAATGGTCGAGCTGCGTAAACGATTTGCTGCTGACGCCGTTGCGATGCAAGCGCCAAAAGCATGGCAACAAGCAAGCTCTACTCTATTTAGCAGTATAAAACCCTTTGCTACAAAAGATATAAATTCTGTCAATTGGCAAGACAAAACCATTGCCAATGCCGATGATGGTGATATGACTATTCGTTGCTATCAAAAGCAATTAAACGCCTCGAGCTTTAGTTTTAAAAAGAAAGCCAAACGCAATCCTGACCAAACCGTGATGTTGTTTTTTCATGGCGGTGGATTTTGTATCGGAGATGTCGACACTCATCATGAATTTTGCCATGCCGTCTGTGAGCAAACAGGCTGGCCGGTCGTCAGTGTTGATTATCGTTTGGCACCTGAATTTCCTGCTCCGACAGCACTAAGAGATTGCATTGCCGCTTATGGATGGTTGGCTGAAAACTGCCAAACGCTTGGCGCTTTGCCTTCACGTATCGTATTAGCAGGTGATAGTGCGGGCGGCGGATTATCGACCATGGTTGCCCAACAAGTCATCAGCCCGACTGCAGAAGCTTGGCATGATTTGGGTGCTGATGGTCAAAAAACTTTTGAGCTATTGCAGCGCCTGCCAAATCCCATGGCGCAAATGCCTTTATACCCTGTGACCGATATCGAAAATGACTATCCAAGTTGGGAGTTATATGGCGAAGGTTTATTATTAGACCACGCCGATGTGGCAGTATTCGATGCTGCGTGTTTGGAAAACAGTCCGCTACCACGCCAGCATATCCTGACTTCACCTATGCTCGGTGACAATAGCCAAGTCTGCCCTACCTATGTCGTTGCGGCAGAATTAGACGTCTTGCGTGATGAAGCTTTTGCCTATGCTAAGCAGTTAGAGAGCTATGGTGTCGCTGTTCAAACTTATACAGTCTATGGCGCGCCGCATGGTTTTATCCACTTTATGAGCGTGCATCAAAGGCTTGGAGAAGAAGTTCATTATATTATCGATGATTTTGCCAGCTTTGTACGTGAGGTTATCAGCACACAAGCATTATTAGCAGCATGATTAACTAAATAATAGCCATGAGTGATTGCTAAACATGGTTTAAAGTTAAGTTTGGTGGGCAGTTGAACAGGATAGAAAATAGAAAAATCAATTATGAATGGGCTGATTGCTATCAAACTGACTATTATGAGTCAGCTTTACCGGTCAAAGTAATTAGCCAAATCTCAGAACGTGACCCTAAACGAAACGGTATACCCCAAAACCCATAACCTGAAGACACTACAAAGTGGCCTGTACCGATTTCTTCATAGCCATGACCTAAACGATTAATAGCATTGACGATAAAATTGGCCGGAAAAATTTGACCGTTGTGGGTATGTCCAGAAACCTGTAAGTCTATTGGTAACTGGCTATGTACCATAATATCGCTCGGTCTGTGATCTAACAGAATGACTGGCTCAGTCGTATTAATTTGAGCTAGCAGCTCGGTTGTCGCTACACGCTGGCGTTTATGATTATCAAAACGTCCTAGCAGCCAAATAGGCTGGCCTTGATACGACAGGCAAGTCACGTCATCGTTGAGCAACTGCACGCCAGCATCTTGTAAAGCCTCACTAATCGGCTGCTCGTGACCATATAAATCATGATTGCCTAATGTCGCATAGATGCCGTACGGTAAGCTGTTGATCAGTTTTGCTAAATCTTCTGCCATATTACAATCAGTGAATGCTTGCGTATTGTCATCCATAATATCACCCGGCATTAGTAATATATCTGCTTGATGACGATTGATAAGAGCGTGCAATCTTGCAATAGCTTTATTGCCAAATAAGCGACCCAAATGCAAATCACTAGCTACCGCAATGCGCAGCGGATGGTTAAGTGGTTTATTAATCTTAATAGATAGCTTGCGCACCACTGGCACATAAGCGCTATATAAACTATAAATAAATAGCCCTATAAAAAATAGCAGCGCAAAAATTCGTAAGCCAATAGCGAGAATTTCTGAATCATAAAATGCACTACTAGATAACTCACTTAAAAGCCAAAGCCCTGCATACAATAGACTGGTAGATAATGCAGTCAGCATCATAAAATGCATCACCAACATCCAAGCACTTATCCAGCGATAACTATTAGCAAATAACTTTATGACGGTAAGCAGCAACAGGCTATTGGTAATCGCAAAAACCATTATCCATGGAACGGTATGTAATGCAGGATGGCTCCAAGGCTGTAGCCACCATTCTAAACTCAGTGCCGCACCGAAACTAAATAGCTGTAGCAGCACAATAATGGTAATAATAAATGCGTAGCGCATAACCAATCCTAGCAGTGCTATGTGATGTTAATTAGTGATAGATAGCGCTTGTACTTGTAAATTAGCACTCTCTTAGTAGCTTTTTTTCTAATTACTGTGCTGTTTATTTTGCCGCCTATTTTGTAGACTGTAAGGTAATCATCCATATCTCAGAACGCGTACCCAATCTAAATGGCACCGCACCAATACCATAACCTGAAGTCACCAAAAACTGCGTACCTTCAACATGTTTGGCACCATAAACCAGTGGCGTAAACCATTTTAGCAATATTGTTAAAGGAAATATCTGCCCGCCATGCGTATGCCCTGATAGATGTAAATCAATCGGTAAACCTTTTATTTGTGCTAAGTCAGCCGGGCTGTGCTCTAAAAATATCACCGGTTTATCAGCCTTCACTTCAGTAAGTAAATCTGTCGCGGCAGGGCGTGCAGGATCTGTCTCATCTGAACGACCGATTAATAACACCGAATCATCCAACCAGACGCTTTTATTGTCAATCACCTGAATACCTGCCCGCTCTACTGCTTTGGCAATGGCGACTTCATTACCAGAATAATCATGATTGCCCAAAGTGGCATAAACACCTAGCGGCGCTGTTAATTTTGATAAATGCTCATGCATATTGGTATCGTCATAAGCGTCAGTGGAGTCATTCATGACATCGCCTGCAATCACCACCACATCTGGATTTTGGGCATCAATTAACTTGACCATCTTATCTATCTGCCGATTGCCAAACCATCTGCCTAAATGCGTGTCAGACACTAACGCAATTTGCATTTGTTTCTTAAGTGGCTTATCTGTCGTTACTTGCAGTCGATGCACAACAGGTGAATAGGCATTAAATACTGCTACACCCACAATACCAACATAAACCACAGCAGCAACGGCTCTAATGAGCATTGGATGATATTTTTGCTTAAGGATATAAACATAAACCAAGGTAATGACAGCGGTTATTAAAACTGCATAGAACATAAAACCTTGCAAAATGCTGACAACTAAATAGACATGAAAACGCTCGTGCCAAAACTCACTCAATCCGTAGAGCAGAAAAGCATTATTGATAATAAAAACGCTTAAGACTAAGCCGAATTTGACCAAGCGCTGTTTTGGTTTGATAAACCAGTACAATATCACGCTACTCACCATCGCGAGCATCTGGGTAAGTATAATAAAAGTCCACATAATAAAATAGAATCAGCCAAAGACGGGCTTATAGTACGTCAATATTCTTACCTGTTGTAGACAGCATAATTATTTATTGAAACTTGATAAAGGCTATAAAAGAATATTGTCAAAAGATATTTTATCTTAAGGAGTGGATTGTTTCATGTGAAACAATCCATCAGATAAGTTTATACTTGCTGCTCTAAAGCCTGCTTAAGGGTTGGCCGTTTGAATTTAAAGCCTGCATTGAGTAACGCTTGTGGCAATACCTTTTGCCCGTCAACGAGCAAGGTCGACATCTCACCAAACATTAACTTCAATAAAAATTTTGGTAAAGTAAAAAACGTCGGACGATGCAGCCACGCGCCAAGCGTCTTGGTAAAAGTATAATTAGTCACAGGGTTGGGCGCGGTTAAGTTATAAACCACGGCTGGCGTATCATTTGCTGTGTTTAAAGTATTGCCTGTATTATTTAAATGAGCTTGCTGCTGACCAGTAAGGTGCTGCTCTATAATAAAAATAGCCGCCCTTACCCAATCTTCACGGCTGATCCAACTCATGATTTGCTTACCATCAGCCAATTGACCGCCAATGCCCATCTTAAAAGGTGTTAATAATTTACTAACCATACCACCCTCAGGATGGATAACGACACCGGTGCGCACGATGGCCACAGGAACGCCATAATCGGTGGCTTTTAATGCCAACTGTTCCCAATCGTCACATAATTTATGCGAAAAATCAGTGTTAAAGTCGCTGCTCTCAATTAAGGGCTTATCACCTTGAGCGCCATACCAGCCAATCGCTGAACCGCTAACTAACAGCTTAGGTTTAGTACTACTGCGCGCTATAAAAGCAAATAGCGCCTCGGTAGGCTGTACACGGCTGGCAAGCAGTTGCTCTTTACGTGCATCGCTCCAACGCTTATCTGCAATCCCTGCGCCCGCTAGATTTAAAATAACATCAAAGCTTTTATCGGAGGTCGTCAGCTCATCATAAGTCATCATCTTGATATCGACAGGATGTGGCTGACTACTATCACGGGTCAGCCACGTAATCTGCACTTCCTTATTCTCACTTCGATAGCGCTTGATCAGGGCTTCACTAAACGCGCTACCTAAAAATCCTGAACCACCACTGATTAGAATATTCATTGGTTATTGTCCTTATATTTATCCTACCTTCTTATCAGTGTGACAAAAAACCTCCCACAAAAACAAGAGGTTAATTGTAGGTATAAGGCTTAGAGCAGGATTGGGTATAGATATAGGATTTAGCAGTATCAGAGATTAAAATAGCCTATGATAAAAGGTAAAAAGGATAAGGTAACTTACTGGCAGTTGGCGGCTATTATAAAAAATCAATAAGACGTAAAAGTGGACTAACGAATCACTTGTCCCGTTAGCGCATCACTGATTTGACTAGGTAATAAATAGCCAAGCGTCTCGCCCTTTAAATAGCCGACTTGTTCATTTCTACTTATATTAGCTGAGGATTTGGCATCGGTTTTTTGATTAGAATTGACATTATTATCATGGCTTAGAAAATAAGTCTGCGCTTCTGCTAATGACAAAGCAGGCGGCTGACCAGAAGGGTTGCAGCTAGTCGAGACGACAAAACCATAAGGGTTTTGGGCA
The DNA here is from genome assembly GCF_904846175.1 of Psychrobacter immobilis. GTDB lineage: Bacteria > Pseudomonadota > Gammaproteobacteria > Pseudomonadales > Moraxellaceae > Psychrobacter > Psychrobacter immobilis_E. The sequence goes on from NZ_CAJGZM010000004.1 coordinate 53,202, forward strand.
GAAATTACTTGTTGACACAGCTGCTGCACCAAAGGATGGTCGATAACCCGCATCGCCACACTGTTATGAGCGCCGGTTATCCATGCGGGAATAGGAACAGGCAGGTCTGGCGCTAACGGCAACAACCAAGTATGTGCCTGCTTAGTGTCAGCATTAGCATTAGAGTCGTTACGCCAGCTGTCTAATACTAACTGGCGTTGCTTATCACTTAGATAGTCTAACAATGCTGTTAGTCGGGTGGCGCTATCGGTGACCACTATCATGCCTTTCTCTATCGGTCGCTGTTTGATGGCCAAAAGCTGCTGTACTGCTTGTTGATTAAAGGGATCGCAGCCGATACCCCAAACGCTTTCGGTTGGATAAGCAAGCAGCTGTCCGTCTTGAAGCCAACGCGCAGCTTGAATGACAGAATCGGTACTGAGTGGTTTAGATGTAGACATAATGGAAAGAGATAGAAAAAGGTGAGAGGATATAATACAACTTTAATGATAAGCAAAATAGGACGTTTAGAGATTTATCAGAATCGCCTTAAATCTAAAACAACATTACACGCGCAAATAACGCCCACCTTGCACACTGATAACCCCTAATAATTCAAGCTCCATAAGTTGCCCAATCAATTGCGGTGGTGTCAGGTTAGTAGTGATTAATAGTGCATCCAAATCTTGCCCATGCCAGTCAAGCTGCTCATAAACCTGTGTTAAATGCTCGGGAATAACGATAGCATTGGAAGGAGATTTGATATTAGACCGTGGCGACTGGCCAATAGCGGCGATAGAAGTTCCATCGATATCTAGAGAATCAGAGCTTTGGCTAACGTTTGCTTGGTCAACACTAGGTTCAGCATTGGCCGACGACTTGTAGGTATGGTTTTGATATTCCAACTGACTATTGATATCTTCAAGGACTTGCTGTGGATGGTAAATTAAGGTTGCGCCCTCACGTATCAAGTGATGACAGCCTTCGGCATTGCTATTATCGATATGACTTGGAATCGCAAAGACTTGCTTACCTTGCTCAGAGGTTAGGCGCGCAGTAATGAGCGAACCACTTTTGATAGTCGCTTCGGTGACAATGGTAGCGAGGCTAAGTCCTGCAACTAGGCGATTACGGCGCGGAAAGGTATGCTTATGTGGCAGTGTATGCGGTAACAGCTCGCTAATAATGCAACCACCTTGGTCGATAATTTGACTAAATAATTTATCATGATGATTGGGATAATTGACATCAATGCCTGTACCCATCACGCCGACTGTACGACCTTGATACTCCGCATCAACTTGGGTCAAAGCACCTAGGTGTGCGCGCTTATCGACGCCCATAGCAACGCCGCTAGTGATAATATAACCGGCTTGCGCTAAATATTGCGCCATATCAAAGGTAATTTTCTGTGCGTGGGCAGTAGGTTTACGGCTACCAACGATGGCGATTTGCGCTTGCTGCAAACGCGCTTTATCGCCGCGATAAAATAATAAGGGCGGTGGGTCATAGATTTGCGAGAGTTGTGCAGGATAGTCGGGCTGATTTGCAAATAGCAGACCGTACTTATTATCTAGCAATGCCTGTTGGATACTATCTATAGTGGCTTGCGTTTGCTCTGGCTGTTCATGACGTTTGATATGCGTACTATGAATACCAAGCTGACGCCACGCTTCTACTTTCGCACCCCAAGCAAGATCTGCATTGCCAAAAAAGGTGATAAGCTTATGATAAGCCGATAATGACGCATTCACTTCAGTCCACAGCGCTAATACTGCGCGCTGCTCAGCGGATAATAGAGAAGTGACTGCGGTCATAATCATCTAGCTCATCTAGTCTAAATTAGAGTGTACATCTCAAAAATAAGCATTGCACTCATTATAGATACGGCGGTGGTAATAACTGATCACCGACGTTGAGTGGTAGCTCAGAATCAAGCACATAAGCATAGCTGATATTGTCAAAGGTATTAAACACCATCACCATACCAGTTGGCTCGCTTGGCAAACGTACTGGCGTATCGTTGTCCTTGATATCGCGTATGACTGCGCCTTTTTGATAAACGGTCAATACATCACCAGGTTTAGCGCCATGTGTGCTACCTAAATTGATAGCAACCACGCTGCCTTTAGCGGCTGAACTGATAGAATCCATGACGCGGACAATCATACCGCCACGGTTGACGACAGCAGGTGCTGGATAAAATACTGGCGGGATAGAATTGTTTAATTCTACAAAAACGCGGTCGCCTTCGCGGACTTCTTTGCCATAACTGTCAATAAGCTGCAAGCTCGTGACACCGTTAGTTTCTGTAGAGGTGACCAAACCAGTAGCAACTTGGGTGACTTCTAGACCAATGATATTTTGTGTTTTAGGGTCGACATACTTCTCGCCTTCACGATAAACACCATAGCGCTGTCCAACGATAAGTGGTACGCCTTTGGCATAGACTTTATCGCCACTTGCTGTAATTAAATTGCCTTTTTTCGAGGCTAAGATATAGGGCGTGGTATTAAAGTCTGCTGGATTAACAATGATGGTCTTATCCAGCCAATGCTGAATCGCAGACCATGGAATAGGCGGGATACTATTAGCGGTCGACGTGACTGAAAGTGTGCTAGACACTACATTACCCGTTAACTGTTTCTCAACACCCGCACAACCCTCACCTGTATCAACACCAATCAAAGTTTTACCTTGAATCACGCATAAGATAAGAATGTCGTTAGGGTAAATAAGGTTAGGGTTTTTGATTTGCTTATTGGTCGCCCAAATCTCTTTCCAGCGCCATGGACTGTCTAAATAACGACCTGAGATATCCCATAAGGTATCGCCTTTTTTGACGATATAGCGATTGGGTGCGTCCGCTTTGATGGTCGGCGGTGGATTATTAGCATGGGCAGTGGTCATCAACATTGCACCACTAAATGTCGTCACCAATAGTGCTTTTGCTATATTTTTTAAGCTCATCTTCATTGTTATATCCACAATATGTAGCGCTATTAGCGTCGAATCTGGTTCACTTAAGTCTATTACTTAGGTTTAAAATCTAATTCTAATTATTAAATAATGATTAGAAAATAAAAACATAAAAGGCTTTAGTATCACCATAATAAAGCTTCTAGAGCAGCTGTTCAGTGTTGTCGACTGATATGATTGACGGGTTTGATTGCTAAAAAAGCGTCTAGCTTCATGATGACTCGCCGACGCTGTTTCTAATATTACAATTATATCTACCATAACACAATCATAAACATTTTATTACAATAGCGTAACCTTTAATTGGATATTGATTTCAATGAATATTCGATATAAATAGGCTGACTACACTGGATTTGGCGTAACGTGTTGGCGTATTTGCTCAGCGACCAATTCGGCATTATTATCTAATACCACTACGTGCTGCGGTAAATCCTCTAAGCCTTCGGTATGGGTTGGGCGGGCGATTTCTATTTGACCAATAGCTTCAACGATAGTATCCGCAAACTTAACTGGCAATGCCGTTTCTGCACAGACAATCACCTCGCCCTCGCGCTGCAATTCTTTGGCAACCTTGATACCATCAGCCGTATGCGGATCAACCAATTCGCCATGCTGTTCATAAAGAGCTTTAATGGTTTGCAAGCGGTCGCTATGGGTAGATTTACCCGCAGCAAAACCATAACGCATATTGACCGCCTCCATCAAGTCAGATAAGTCAAAACCTTGACCAGACTTCACACCTTCAAACAACTCATGAACGCGGGCGCTGTCTTTGTCGAGTAGTAGATAGACAAAACGCTCAAAGTTAGAGGCTTTGGAGATATCCATTGAGGGACTAGAAGTGATGTAGGTTTTATCGGTCGGACGCGGTTGATAGGACCCTTGATTAAAGAAGTCGTTTAACACATCGTTTTCATTGGTCGCGACGATTAAACGCTCAACTGGTAGCCCCATTTCACGGGCGATATGACCGGCGCAAATATTACCAAAGTTGCCTGATGGCACACTAAAACTAACCTTTTCATCATTATTCGTAGTGACAGCAAAGTAGGCTTTAAAGTAATAAACAATTTGCGCAAGGATACGACCCCAGTTAATCGAGTTGACCGTACCTAAGTTATAAGCCGCTTTAAACTCTGCATCTTGTTGTAGTGCTTTAACAATATCTTGGCAATCATCAAACATACCGTCAATAGCGATATTATGGATATTATCATCGGTCAAGCTATACATCTGCGCACGCTGAAATTCGCTCATTTTGCCATGCGGTGACAGCATAAAGACTTCGATATTTTCTTTGCCACGTAGTGCATATTCTGCCGCACTACCTGTATCGCCACTGGTCGCACCAATAATGGTAATACGCGCCTCTTTTCTTTTAAGCACATATTCAAAAGCATTGCCCAAAAACTGCATGGCAACGTCTTTAAACGCCAACGTCGGACCGTTCGACAAGCCTAAAATATACAAATCATCTTCAAGTTTGCGGACAGGAACAATCTCATCAGAGCCAAATACCTCAGCGGTGTAAGTGCGCTCAATGATATCTTGCAAATCAGCCGCAGGAATATCAGTCGCAAAGCGCTGCATAATAGCCATTGCCAGCTGTGGATAGCTTAGCGTACGCCACTCAGTCAGCGTCGCACTATCAATATTTGGATAATGCTCAGGCAACATCAAACCACCGTCTGGTGCAAGACCCATTAATAACACATCACTAAAATCCATCGGCGCTGTCTGACCACGGGTACTGATATATTTCATTAGATTGTCCTGTCTACAATGAGATGATTAATTAAAACAGTTTATTCAGCAGTTTTTTGCAGCAAGGCATAATAAAAACCATCGCCGCTCTCGCTATCTATGGGTAAACACTGGCGACCGATCGCTTGTTCGATACCCCAACTGCAATCGTCACTAAATTCAACAGCTGCTACATTATTATAGTAAGTCATAAAATCTTGCATCTGCTCGACGTTCTCTTGCTTTAAAATAGAGCAAGTGACATATAGCAGATAACCGCCAACCTTAAGCTGTGGCCATAGATTATGCAAAATATCGGCTTGTAAGAGTGCCGTTTGCTCAACGTCTTCTTCGGTACGCAAGATACTGATATCAGGATGACGACGAATCACGCCAGTCGCCGTACAAGGTGAATCTAGCAATATAGCGTCAAATACGAGCTTGCTCTTTTTCTTACCAGCGCCTTGCCATGTCGTTGCGTCAGCACAGACAATATTAAGCTCAATATTTTTCTCAGCTTGCTGCAAGTCGTGCTGACTTAAATTCAAGCGCTGTAAATTAGTATGAATACGCTCGATACGCGGCGCTTCATTATCTATCGCAGTAATCTTAACTTTTGAAACCGCAGGTACTGATTCATCGTTTCGTTTCACGTGAAACAACGACGACTCATTTGAGCTGATTAATTCTAACCAATGAGCAAGCTTACCACCCGGCGCTGCACAAGCATCTAAAATGCGGATCTCGTTGTTATTCGTGTCTGTATCGACATCTGCCTCATCGTTTTTAACACTCAGCTTATTGAGTAGAGCGTTATGAATAAGCGGCGCGGCAAGCTGGGCATGCATATCTTGTACACTAGCAGCTCCTTCAGCGAATTGAGGTAAGGCATTGACTGCGGTAGTTTGATGTAATCTTAGCCCTTTGGTTAATATACTATTAGATGTGGCTGTATCCGACGAGTTTTCGAGTTGTGAACCACTCGTTAGCTCAACCAAGTCCGCCTCAACTTCAAATTCCACCAATGCTTGCTGATAATCCTCTATCGAGGTAATCACTGTATTCACGCGCAAAAACATCGGCGCAGGTTGACGTAAACCCTGCATCAGGTCGTCATACTGCTCACTCCAATCTTGCTTAAGCTGATAGGCAAGCCAATTCGGTAAGCTGTGTTTTTTATCACACTTCTTACGAAACTTACTTGGGTTCTTAGCAACTTTACGCAAAATGGCGTTGATTAAACCCGTCGCATGCGCAAACTCAATTTCTTTTGCCGCTTCAACCGTTTCATGAATCGCCGCATGGTCAGCCACTTGCAAATAGAGCAGCTGCGTTAGACCTACTTGAATAGTCGTACGTACTTCTTTCTCATCAATCGGGTTATCAGCCAGACTATCGAGTAAGCGCTCAAGGGCATACCACTGGCGTAACGTCGTCAACAATAGCGCATGAGCAAAACCTTTATCCCCATCATGCAAACTGTTTAATAGCGGATCAAGGACGCTCGCTAGCGACTGACCATTCTGAATCGCCAGTAAAGTGCGAATAACGCGAACGCGAACGCTACCATTCATGATAAGGTTGCTTGACGGTTTGAGCTTATTGTTTCTTGGCGCGCTGCTGGTTTGTCTCATTAAATTGAATTTCCTTGACGTCTGGTCGAGAGCGTCTGATAAAAGTTGGATTGCTTATTATTAAAGTAGAGTAAGCGTAATTGAATTATTTTGATTCATGAGTAAATTTGTCACCATCGTTTAGCTGATTACCATGGCAAACTTGCTCGGCGCTCACCGGCTTGCTACCTGCGAACTGTAGCTGAGTAATAGCTAAAGTAGTGGCTTGCAGTTTTTCAACACCATTATCAGTATTACTGTCATGACCACAAGCCACTAAAATTGCCTTGCGTCCAACGCTGATAACTGTGCCTGCGGGTTTATCAGTTGGCTGCGATGCATTCACAGGCAAGCTGGCTAAAATCTTGACACGCTGCCCTGCTAAAAAAGTATAAGCACCAGGCCATGGCGTCAGTCCACGAATTTGTCGTTCAATCTCAGTAGCGGATTGCGTCCAATCAATTTCGCCTTCGGTTTTGATAAGTTTTTCGGCATAGTTTGCTTGGCTGTCATCTTGAGCTAGCGCCTGCGCTTGATAGTGCGCCAAGTCCTTTAAGACTGTGTTAATGGCTGTTGCGCCAAGTGTCGCCATCTTATCATGTAGGCTAGCAGCCGTATCATCAGACTCAATAGGTGCGCTGACTTTATAAATCATATCGCCCGTATCCAAGCCTTTATCCATTTGCATAATGGTAATGCCCGTCTCGCTATCACCCGCCAATAGCGCGCGGTGAATAGGTGCTGCACCGCGCCAGCGTGGCAGTAGTGAGGCATGAATATTTAGGCAGCCTAGCGTCGGCGTGGTCAATACACCAATCGGCAGAATCAAGCCATAAGCGGCGACAATCATCACATCGGGCTGATAACTACGCAGGGTCTCGCGCGCCGCCAACCCTTCTGTGCTAGATTTTTTAAAGGTAGCAGGTTGTTCCACTATAATATCATTTGCCAATGCCACTTGCTTGACCGCCGACGCGGCCAGCTTTTGTCCACGTCCGGCCTTACGGTCAGGCTGCGTATAAACGGCAACGATATCTATATTAAGCGCTGATTGCTGCTTGATAAGCGCTTCAAGGCTAACCGCAGCAAACTCAGGCGTACCAGCAAAGACCACTCTGAGTGGCTTAGCGACAGTCGGTACTGCGATTACGGCGCTTTGCTGAGGTTGAGTGGCGTCAGTAGATACATCAGTTTGTGCTGCAAGTGTGGTCATAGTCAGGCATTATTTATGGTTAATTTGCCTATTATAGGTGAGTTTGTGGTGTTGTGCCATGATTGTAATAGCAGCAATCATGCGCTACTAATGAGGCGTTTTATCTCTATAATAGTAAGTAAGCTCAGCTATTTATCTATCACATAAAGTATAGCCAGAAAATCTGTCAGATTTATCATTATTTTACGATGCACCATCACTCCGACTTACGGTCGATTTAGGGTCATGCTTTTATGCAACAATTTCAATCTCTACAACGCTTGCTGATTTTTTATACACTGACATTATTGGCGATGTTGACGGTGTATTACGGCACCATGTTTTATGAGATGAGGCAGCATAAAGAGCAGCACAGTATAGAGAGCTTTTCTTCATTAGAGTACGAGGTTACTGGACTTACTAACCCTACGAATGCTGAGATTAAAAAGATATTGGAAAAGCCTTTTTTAAAAGATATCAGCTATCAGCTAATTTTTATGAAGCCGTCTGGACAGACGTATATTCACCGTCATACCCGCCCTAATGAACGGGAATTTGCCGGTATAACCTTTCCCAATGTCATCACCGCACTACCTTCTAATAATAATCACTATAGTGCCTATACGCTGAGCAATCGTAATTTGGTCGGCACCATTGAGCTTAAAAGTGGTCATAAAATTTACACGATATTGCGTCATGAGCCGCTTGATATTAATTGGATATCGTATCGCTATTGGCTACCTTTGATGATAGCCATTATGTTTTTCACCCTAGCATTACTATATACGCTAAAGCGCAGTGCCAATTGGCAACAACTGCTCATTTATACCGATGAGTTAAGTAGCCATGCCAAAGATGCTTACATCACGCCGCCGTTTATTGAAAAGAGAACCACGGCTGAGTTTTTGCGCTTGGGGCACGCGCTCAGCCGTATCAGCTATCAGTTGCATCATAACCATCGACACATTACCACGCTAAAACACCGTCTAGAGCGTTTGGTTGATCATGCCCCGCTGCCGATGCTAATGATTATGAGACACGGTCAAATCAGCTTTTTTAATCAGCGTTTTGAGCAAGTATTTGCAACGCCTTTTAAAAGCGATAGCCATTATCAATTGACCGACTTTGTCTTTGCTGAAGATAAGGCTACCCAGTCACTGCTACAAAAACTGGCAGATTTGCGGGTCACGCGCACGCTGCTGGTTTATGGATTGCATAATAAAAAAGCTTATCAGTTGCATATTACCCCGTGGTTTGGCGAGCATGGACAAGTACATGGCTTTACAGTGCTACTAAATAATATCCATGAGTTGGTCAATCAAAGCGAGCAATTACAACAACAAAATCAGCACCTACAACGCCAACTTGATGATTTTAATACGCTTAAATCAACCATGGGTCACGATTTACGCCTGCCGTTAGAGGCAATGATTGACACCTTAGAGCCGATTGACCCCAAAACTTTAACAGTTGCTCAAAATGAGATTTTAAACACCTTAATTCAGACCAGTCATTCGATGCTTACTATGCTGAACGATATGCTAGATATCGGTGAGATAGAAGTACGCAAAACACGCTTAAATATTAAAGCAGTCGATATTTATAAACTTGGGCAAGAGGTCAGTCAGTCACTCATAGATAGAACTAGGCAGCAAGGCTTAGAGTTACTTTATTTCTTTACACCAGACAATCCGCGTTGTATCGATACCGACCATAAGCGCCTGCAGCAAATCTTGCACAATCTATTAGACAATGCGGTTAAATTTACCAATTCTGGTTATGTGGCATTAACCATTGAAACGGTAAGTAACGCAGAAGTGTTAACCACTAAAAATAGAACGTTGATAGACATTAATAAAGACCCTAATATTTCTAAAATTACTGATATCACTGATATCAATAAAGACAATAGCAGTCATGCAGCACACGACTGGGTTCGGTTTAGTATACAAGATAGCGGTATAGGCATCGATATAGCAAAGCAGCATCAGTTACTGACTTATCTCAATCAGAACAATAATAACAGCCAAAACAGCCATCAAGTCAATAATCCAAGTAGAAGTCAAAACGTTAACTACATGCAAAGATATACGACTGAGAAAGGGCTTGGGTTAAATAACGCCAATAGTTTTGCGCGCTTATTAGGTGGTTTTATTGAAATAAAAAGTACGGTGACTAAAGGCAGTACTTTTAATCTTTACCTACCGTGCAAGCGTCCAAATTATCAGCCAATTTACCATCTTAATCCACACCTAAGCCAGATTCATCTGCTTGCGGTAATCAAGCAACCACTACGTGCTAAACATCTGCGCGATTTGTGTGCTTACTTATCTATACCAGCCACTATTTCGACCTTTATAGACAGAACAGCGCTACAGAAAATAAACGATAAATTGACGCAAGATGAGCAGAGACTTGCTCCTATTTTGCTACTAGATTATGAATATTATGAAGGAATCACGCTCACATTATCGCCTCAAATAATCGCTGACGATAAAAATATAAAAGCTGAAAATGAATTAGAAGAATTAGAAAAGAAAGCACGCGTAGATATTGATAGACAACAAGCTTTAAACATCTTACTGGCTAATGCTTCATTGCCAAAGATATTAGTTAGCATGAAAGCTGAACGGCGCATTCCGTCTATATTGTTAGATAGATGTGATGGCTTTTTAAACAAACCAATCGATGTGGCATTGTTACTCTCTGAATTATTGCGTTTGACGTTGCCCGTCAGAAAAACCCTAATACAACCAGAAAATATTCAAGATAATACCAAAGAGGACACTAAAGAGAACAGCCAAGAAAATACTAGCCAATTAGGCGCAGCTGTAAATGAATCTAACAGCGAAACTCTAGCGCCATTGATTTTAGTAGTAGAAGACAGTTTAACCAACCAAAAAATAGCCTGCAAAATTTTGGAAAAAATCGGCTATCGTAGTGTGGTCGCAGAAGATGGGCAGCAAGCGCTAGATAAATTAAAAGAGCAGCGCCAAGAAATTGCGCTTATTTTGATGGACTGCCGGATGCCAGTGATGGATGGACTACAAGCAACCCAAGCGATTCGCGCGCAAGGTGATGATATTCCTATCGTGGCATTGACGGCAAATAATACCGAAGAAGATCGCGCCGCCTGCTTGCAAGTCGGCATGAATGAGTTTTTAGCCAAGCCTATTAATAAACTTAAACTACAAGAGATTTTGCAAACGTTTATTAAAAGCTAATGAGCTTTTACAAAAATCACCCACCTTTTCAGGGCAGCATTACCGTCCAGCAGCATAAATATAGACATGACTTTAGACTTTAGCCGCTACTTCATAAAACCATTATCTGCCAAAAATGCCTCAGTAATCTTGCTCTGTGGACTGCTTATATTTGAGCTATCCGCTTGTGATTTATTCAATAGTCGCTCTAAATAACGCGCCACGATATCCACTTCCACATTGACTTTATCGCCTACCAACCAATGCTGCGCTATATTGGTCACTTGCGCGGTATGCGGAATAATATTCAGGGAAACGATATTGTCACGTACTAAATTGGTGGTCAAGCTGATGCCATCAAGGGTGATAGAACCTTTGGTCGCCGTATAATGCGCCAACTCGTGTGGTATCTCAATTTCGATATAAAGTGAGCGCGCATCTTTTTGCAGCTTACTGACCACGCCTACGCCATCGACGTGACCGGCGACGATATGCCCACCAAAGCGCGTGGTCGGTAGCATGGCTTTTTCTAAATTCACAATATAACCCGGCTTTAATTCCGCTAAAGCAGTACGAGAAATCGTTTCACGTGAAACATCAACAGAGTAATAATTACTGCCAAATTCGACCACGGTCAAACAGATGCCATTAGAAGCAATCGAATCTCCCAGTTTTACATCACTAAAATCCAAACCATCAGATTCTATCGTCAGACGGATATCACCGCCAGTCGGCTGCATAGATTTTACTTTTCCAACGCTTTCTATAATTCCGGTAAACATATCAACCTCTTTTCATTTTTTATTGCCGTTAAAGGCAGAGTATATTATTTGAGTCTGTTGTCTTTTCTAAACCCATCAATCAATCTGTCAATAATGGCAACTGTTAGACTTTATAATGGTTATGACATTTATTCTACGCTTAGAAGAAATAAGAATAATTATAGGATAAGTTGTGGATAACTAAGGATAATTCAAGACATGGCGTGGTTAAAACCTTAGTATTTAAATAGTTATCCACAGTAAGTCTATTTCTTGCTAATTATTAACCGAGTTAAAATCCTAAATATAAGTATCTGATTTTAAATGATTTATTATAAATAACCATTATAATAATTCCTTATAAGTTTCATGTGAAACAGAGTTATACACAGTTTCATGTGAAACCTTAATTAAATCATTATATTTATCCACATATCTTGTGGGTAGTTCTAATCTTGTGGATAAAACGTTGAAAAACAAGAGTATCTGTTAGAAGATTTATAAAGGGTATAAGGTAAGCTTAAGGTCAGCGCCCAATTGCTCATGACAGTGAATATCAAAACGTAGCTGCTGCGCTAACAATAATGGATTGATAGCAACCATAGGCCGTGCTTGCGTACCTAATAAGCAAGGTGCTTGATAAACAATGAGCTCATCTACTAGCTGCTGTTGTAAAAAACTACCTGCTATGCTTGCCCCTGCCTCTACCAACACCTCATAGCATTGATAGTCACGCATTAAAATTTTTAATAATTCGATTAAACTCTCTTCACGCCAATATAGCGTATCTGCTTGAGTGCATAACTGATAGTCAGATTGCAAATCGTATTTTAGTCGCCCTCGCCTATCTAGTATTACTATTTTAGGTGTTGGAACTTCCTCAGGTGCGACACCTAACTGACTAGAGCGTACATTTAATTGCGGATTATCAACGATGACAGTTTCACTGCCCGTAATGATAGCGCCACTTTGCGCACGCAGTTTCTGTACATCTTCACGCGCAGCAGCGCCGGTAATCCATTTCGACTCTCCAGACGCCATCGCCGTACGACCGTCAAGACTGGTGGCAATTTTAAGTCTGACATAAGGCATTTGGCTGCGCATCGCCTTTAAAAAGCCTTTATTTAATGCCTCTGCTTGCGCAGTTAACACGCCAACGGTTACGGCTATGCCCGCTTCTTCTAACAGTTTCACACCGCGACCAGCCACTTGTGGATTGGGATCGAGACCGGCGATGACGACACGTTTTACTCCAACTTCAATAAGCGCTCGTGCGCAAGGAGGTGTACGTCCAGTATGACTGCAAGGCTCTAAAGTCACATAAGCAGTTGCGCCAATAGCTCGCGCACCAGCATCTTTTAGGGCAAAAACCTCAGCATGTGGCTGCCCTGCTTTAGGATGAAACCCTCGACCGACTACCTCGTCTACTTGCACAATCACACAACCTACTGCTGGATTGGGGCGTGTCGTATACAAACCACGCTTGGCCTGCTCAATGGCAAGCATCATAAAATAGCGGTCTTTGGCATCTTGAGAGTGATTCGAGTTCGGCATAAAGGCGTACTTAATAGAGTTTGGAAAATGGTTTTTATAAATATTTAATAGTTCCAGAAAGTTTGAATTAAGAAAGTTATTCAATATTTAGTCAAATTTCTCGACTGATTAATATTTAAATCAGTCTATTTTTCGTTTGGGCGGATGTTAGCAATTTCTTGATGAAAGGCGTCGATATCTTGAAAGTCTCGATAGACACTGGCAAAGCGCACATAAGCGACATCATCGAGCGTTTTAAGCTCGCTCATGATAATTTCGCCCAACACTTTACTGCTCACCTCGCGCTCACCCATTTGTCGTACGCGCTTTTCAATACGGCTAATCATCGCTTCTTGTTCATCAATAGTAATCGGACGTTTTTGTAAGGGTAACAAGATCGAGCGACGCAGTTTATCATTATCGTAAGGTTCGATTTTGCCACTCGATTTGATAATACGCGGCATCACTACTTCTACCACCTCAAAGGTTGTAAAGCGTTCCTGACAGCTATTGCATGAACGGCGACGGCGTACTTGTGCGCCTTCAGCAGCCAGCCGTGAGTCGATAACCTTAGTATCTGACGCATTACAATATGGGCAATGCATACGCTTTTCCTTAGTTTAATAATGAAGGCACACATAATTATTGATAAAAATAAATTTTCTAAAAACTGATATTTCTTATCAGGCAATCCAATATTTAAAGAGCCTTTTGCTCATTATTTACCAATACAAAAACTACCAAAAATCTTACCTAATAAATCATCAGCGCTAAATTCACCGGTAATCTCACCCAAACTGTGCTGCGCTTGGCGTAAGCTTTCTGCGACCAACTCTCCCGCTTTAAATACCGTGAGCTGCTCATGCGCCTCTGCTAACGAATCAGCGGTACGTCTTAGCGCATCTAGATGACGTGTACGGGCGATTAAGCTGTTTTCTGGCGGATGAAAACCTACTTTAGCACATAAGCTTTCGACTAAGTCATCAATCCCTGCGCCTGTTTCACATGAAACATTGACCTGTTCGTAACCACGATTTTTTATTTCAGCTTGCGAAATAGACGTTATTTCTTTGCTGCTATTATCGTTTAATAAATCGCTTTTATTGGCAATAATCAGTAAGCGCTTGGCTTCTGGCAACTCACCGAATAGCTGCTCAGCGAGCTGTAGCGGTGTGCTGTCACTTTCAAGGTCACGAGTTACATCATAGACCATCAGCAGTATATCAGCCTGTGTGATAGCCGTACGAGCACGTTCAATACCGATACGCTCGACCGTATCTTCAGTCTCGCGCAGACCTGCCGTATCGGTTAAATGCAGCGTCAAGCCATTTAGCACCACGGTTTCTTGCAGGGTATCGCGCGTTGTCCCAGCCACATCGGTAACGATAGCACGCTCTTGCCCTGCCAGACGATTCAGCAAGCTTGATTTACCAGCATTTGGTCTACCAGCAAGCACCACATGAATGCCGTCGCGTAATAGCTGACCTTGCTTGGCGGTCGCTAGCACTTGCTGTATTTTGGCTTGTGTTTGCTCAAGCTTATCTTGAATAACCCCATCAGATAAAAAATCAACGTCTTCTTCATCGGGGAAATCAATCGCTGCTTCAACGTGTAAGCGCAGATGAATCAACTGCTCTAATAACTGATTAATTTTTTGCGAAAACTCACCGCTAAGTGAGCGAATCGCACTACTGGCAGCGGCGGCGCTGGTGGCATCAATCGCGTCAGCGATGGCTTCTGCTTGCACCAAATCCAATTTATCATTATCAAAAGCACGGTAAGAAAACTCTCCTGCACCCGCTTGTTTTGCGCCCAATTCAAACACCCGTGCTAGCAGCTGATTTTGCAAAATCATGCCACCATGGCCTTGCAGCTCAATCACATCTTCGCCAGTGAACGAGTGCGGACCTTTAAAGTACAGCACCAAACCTTCATCAATAGTCGTGCCATCAGCCTGATAAAAACGGCAAAAACTGGCCATACGCGGCGTGAAAGCCGACTTACCAGTAAGCTGACAGGCAATATCATAGGCACGTGCGCCCGATAGACGAATAACACCAACGCCACCACGCCCAAGCGGTGTTGCAATCGCCGCGATAGTCGGAAGGCTAGATAAATTAGAATTTTTAGGTGACTCATCTAAATTATCAGCGGCTAGTGCCATCTCTAAAGAATCCACAATCACTCTCAATAAGCAAAAACCCCATTATAGACGGCTTGACGCACACTGACAAAACAAACTTCAATAAGCTGTTTTTAGCAAAATTAGAATATGTCGGTTTTTTTCAGTCATTAATGGAAGAAAATACTAAAATTTAGTACATAAAAAAACCACCGCCGTAGCAATGGTTTTTTATCAATTTAAAAGCTATTTAATCTAGAACTTTAACAGTACGACGTTTTTGCTCTTCTTCAACTTTACGGTTGATTAAGTACTGCTGCGTCATACTGAATAAGTTATTCACGGTCCAGTATAAAACCAAACCTGCTGGGAAGAACAACATAAACGCGGTGAAAATAATCGGTAAAAATTTCATCACTTTCGCTTGCATTGGATCAGCTGGCTGCGGGTTTAGCTGCTGTTGCACAAACATCGACGCACCCATGAGCAATGGTAAAATGAACCACGGATCCATCGCTGATAAATCTCGAATCCATAGGATCCAAGGCGCATGACGTAGCTCAACACTTTCAACCAATACCCAATATAGCGCTAAGAAAATCGGCATTTGCATTAAGATAGGTAAGCAACCCGCCATCGGATTAACTTTCTCTTCTTTATAGATAGCCATCATTTCTTGCGACATTTTCATACGATCGTCGCCGTGCTCTTCTTTTAATATAGCAAGCCTTGGGGCGATTGCACGCATCTTCGCCATTGAGTAGTAGCTTTTATTAGAAACCCACATCAAAGCGATTTTAACCAGTAGCGTCAACAGAATAATTGACCAACCCCAGTTGCCGATGACTTTATGAATACCATCCAAAATCGCAAACAATATCTTTGATATTGGCCATAGCAATCCATAATCGACGGTTTGGTTCAGTCCTACCGCAACTTCTTTTAGCTCAGACTGAACCTTTGGACCGGCATACAAGGTTGCTTTTAAGGTAATTTGCTTGTTTGGCGCCACATTAATAGGCTGGCTGTTAAAGCCAATAAAGTAATCATTACCTGTTTCACGGCTAAAGAACTTACCGGTAAAGTTTTCAGGCGTCCAAGCAGAAACGAAGTAATGCTGTACGATGCCCACCCAACCTTTATCACTGCTAGTGGTCAACTCACCATCATTAAACTTACCAAACTTCAGCTTATTATAAGGATCGTCAGGTGTGCCCCAAGCGCCGCCCAAATACGTCGCCATGCTTAGCGCGCCTTTATCAGACATCCCAGGATCTTTACTATCGTCACGCTTTAACTGCGCAAACATCTGCCCTTGCCATGCATTGGCAGAAGCGTTTTGGATTTGATAGCTAATATCAATCGGATACTTATCTTGAGTGAAGGTAAAGGTTTTAGTAACCGTCACACCGTCTTTTTGATAAGTAAGCGGTACGGACAAGGTTTGCTGACCCTTTTCCATCACATAGTTGTTAGCCGTGTGACTGTAGGTGGCGCGACCTTCTGCGGTATCGATACCGTTTTGACCAATCAGACCCGACTGAGCCACGTAAACGCGATTGCTGTTATTTTCTAGCAAGACAAAAGGCTTATCGCTATCGAGCGTCGCATCATACTGCTTTAGCGCAGCGTAAACGATATCACCGCCTTCTGGATTGATTTTGATGTCATAGCGATCAGTCGTGACCGTGATTAGGCCTGTATTTTCAGCAGGTGTCGCTGTTACAGTACCGGAATCGACTGGCAATGTCTGTGTTGGAATATCACCTGCTGCACCAACCGTAGAAGGAATATCAGCTCCTACCGAGGTTGCAGTTTTTGGCACCGTGTCTACAGCTGGCGCATCGGCATAATCATCTCGCCATGCCAAAATCAGCAGATAAGCGGTGATTAGCATCGCAATGATGATCATCACCCGAAATATCTTTTGCATAAACCTTTCCTAGATTAAAAAATTAGGGAATGAAAAATCATGCATGTGTCATGACCACCACACAGTATCAACCCCTGTTCTCAGCGGTAATATCAGCAGTCAATTACATAAAATGTTCATCATTTTACTAAAAAACCACTCTAAATGATACCAAGAGTGTGGATAACTTGTGGGTAACTCCATAGATATCCACAACTGCCCAGTGCGTAACAAAACTCAAGTCAATTTCATCAACTGATTTAGGCGAGAAACATAGCTTGTCGTATCTCTAAAAACGCATAAACCTTGGGCTTTGACGCTAGCAAGTACGATAGGGGGTAAATATTGATAATAATAAGAAGATAAAGGTAATGGCACAAAATCAACGCCATGTCCGCCTAACGGATGACAACTGCTAATACGTTTTAATAACAGCCAACTACCTGACCAAACCCCATGCCATGCTAAAGCTTGTTTACCATAATTTGAGCACGTTGGATAATAACGACATCGAGCAGGTAAAATAGGACTAATTATCTTTTGATAGAAAACAATAAAATAATAAAATAAAATATAAAAAAAATTATTTATTATTTTCAATAAATATTTCATTCTATTTTTTTTCTATTTTTTTAAAAATATTATTAATTTCATTAATCAATTCTTTAGTACTTAAATCTTTTATAGATTTTTTGACAATGAAAACAATATCTTTGTTTTCTAAGTTACTAGCTTTTACGCGAAACTGCTCACGTACTTGACGTTTGATTAAATTTCGTGCAACAGCAGTAGGTACTTTACGTTTAGTAATCGCCATACCGACTCGAGGTTGCTCATGAGTATTGGTACGTACAAACGCCATTAGATGGCTCTGATGAAGCTTACGCTCAGGTGCATCAAATACCTCACGGAAGGCAGTAGGCGTGAGTAGGCGCTGCGCTTTGGTAAAGCGAGCATTAGGTAGGGCTGAAACAGTATTAGACATAGTACAACCTAGTATAGGAGCTAATAATATTAGCAGAAATAATAGCGTAGAAACGAAGGTAAATTATAGAGACAAAAAAAGCGCCGATGTGGGCGCTTTTAATATATGGCTAAGTGTCAGTTGTGATGATTGACGATCGCAATCTATAAATAATAGATACACAACAAGCACTAACAGCCATGCTTATCGCAATCTACTGATTATACAGTAAGGCGATGACGTCCTTTAGCGCGGCGACGAGCTAAGACCTGACGGCCTTTTTTAGTTGCCATACGAGCACGGAAACCGTGAGTACGTTTACGCTTGATCACGCTTGGTTGGAATGTACGTTTCATAACTCACCTATCAAAATAATGGACTAAATTCGTAATAGCGAAGGATTATACCACTACACAGTATTTTGGTCAATCAACTAATTGACCCCATGTTTTTACAGATGCATTTTATAACAGATAAAATTCTTTTTTAAATTCTTCATACTTACTTGTTTGGTGTTAAGAATATTGATAGCTACTAGCTCTATTTAACTTCTTAGAAAATCTATTTTAGTTTTTGAGTGATGGAAGTTATCCACAGTTTGTGTCGGTCTCTATAATAATTAATTATTAATATATATAGATATTGTTGTTGTTGGGAGCGGTATTATCTGTGGTTAAGTCTATTTTTCTCTTTAATATCAAAAAACTAGACTATGGGTAAGGTTGTGGATAACCTGTGGGTGAAATATGGATAACTCATGTTATTTACTTATCCACAAAACTATCCACAGTCTTATCCACAAAAAACAAGGTGTTATCCACAGGCTGTTTGTGTTAGATTAGCCCCCTAGCTGGTGTATGATTTTAAGTAATCTCACCGTAGAGACTTTTAGTTGAGAAACGAGAAGCTCTACGGGTAAAAATTCAGTGGTTTTCACAATAAAAAAAGTTGTTTTTTGACCAATTATTTTGGACTATGGGGTTAGTATTTTTCATGATTGATACAGCAACTATTTGGGATAAATGCCTAAATGACTTACGTTATCACGTTAAAGACAACGTCTTTACGATGTGGTTGAGACCATTATCCGCGCATCAAGAAGCCAATAGCTTGATTATTCTTGCTCCTAATGATTACTTTGTAACCTATATCAAAAAGAATCATTTGCAAGATATCCAGCAGCTAGTCACTAAACATAGCCAAGGTAGTATCGAAGAGGTTATTGTACGTGTTGATAATGCTGGTCGTGACATAGATGACATCAATCAATCACAGTTAGGCTCGTTGTTTGAAGACGATAGACCCTCCCCTTCCCCTGCAGATCACAATTTCCAAACCACGCATAATAATATTGCTAGAGCCGATATTGATGCCAATATGCGTCATGCAGAACTGATTGAGTCTGCCGATGCCAAATCATTAAGCTATCTAAATCCTGATTTTACCTTTGAGACCTTTGTTACTGGTAAGTCTAATAATCTGGCTTACAAGGCTTGTTATGAGCTTGGAAAGCGCCAATCAAAAAATCGGCACAATCCTTTATTTATATATGGACCTTCTGGTTTGGGAAAAACGCATTTAATGCATTCTGTAGCGCATCGCTATTTAAAAAATAATCTAAGCTTTTATTATTTCACTTCTGAAAAATTTATTAATCAATTGGTTTATTCATTAAGAAATAATAAAATTGAAGATTTTAAAAAGAAAATAAAAAAAGTAGATTTATTAATTGTAGATGATATTCATGTATTAGCAGGAAAGACAAAAAGTAGTAATGAGTTTTTGACTTTGTTTGCAGACTTTACCAGCGGTGACAAACAATTGATTTTGGCATCAGATCGTCATCCATCACAAATGACTGAGTTTGATGAACGTTTTAGATCGCGCTTTTCGTGGGGTTTAACGGTTGCGGTTGATCCTCCTGAGATTGATACACGAGTGCAAATATTACAAAGAAAAGCCGCATCATATGGAATGAGTCTTCCTAAAGAATGTGCCTTATTTATTGCTCAAAATGTGGTTTCTAACGTCAGACGTTTAGAAGGTGCGCTAAATCAAGTATTTGCAAATGCCAATCTAACCGGCGCGCCCATTACGCTTGAGATGGTGCAATATGCGCTAAAAGACATTGTTGCGATGCGCGTACAAGCGGTAAATATGGATAATATTCGTAAAGTAGTTGCTGAATATTACGATATTACGATCAAAGATATGATGGGACGAAAGCGTACGCGCAGTATCGCAAGACCGCGTCAAATTGCAATGGCATTGTCACGCGAGCTAACCAGTGATAGTTTTCCTGAGATTGGGCAGTCATTTGGTGGTCGCGACCATACGACAGTGATGCATGCTTGTGATAAAGTAAATGAGCTACGCGCTGCCGATCCGGCGTTTGATAAGGATTACAAAACCTTAGCTTTGATGCTGCAAGCAGGTTAACAGCTTGTGGTGTGACGATGTTGTTATGAGCCGTCATGGTTTATAATAATTAGATTATCAGCAGACATAAGCTGTATGGATTATCATTAGTAGACAGGGTATTATTGAGCAATCACTTTAAGACCGTATAATTTAAAATCATATAATCTAAGACCACATAAAAAACCCTTTTAATAAGAGCAACTAATAAACAAGAGTAACTAAGCATGCAATTATCGATTAATCGAGAGTCGTTACTAAAAGCTATTAACTTGATCGCCAAGGCTGCTGATAAGCGCCACAATATGGTTATTCTGGGTAATATTAAGCTACAGTTGTCTGAATCAGCGCTGATTTTGACTGCCTCTGATTTAGAAGTAGAGCTGACATCGACGTTGAAATTGCCTGCCGGTGCTTGTATTGAAGCCGGTACAACGACGTTACCTGCGACCAAACTTAAAGATATTTGTAAATCACTGCCGTCGCAAGCGCAAGTCAATCTTACCACTCAAGAAAATGAGCGTTGCTTGTTGACCAGTGGCAAAAGTCGTTTTACTTTAGGGACATTACCTAGCGAAGATTATCCAAGCCTTGGTAATCCTGAAAATATCACGCCTTTGACCATTAGTCGTAGCCGTTTAACCGACTTGATTCATAAAACCCAATTTGCGATGGCTATCCAAGATGTCCGTTATTATCTAACAGGTATGTTGTTTGATGTTTCACAGCAACAGTTGACCACGGTGGCAACCGACGGCCACCGATTAGCGTTAGCACGTAGCGTTATTGACGTTAGCGCAGATTTAAATATGCAGGCGATTTTACCACGTAAAGCTGTAATTGAGCTTGAGCGCTTAGCTTCTGAGCTTGGCAAGATGTTAGGTGATAAAGACAATGCAGTTACACTAAGCTTTGGTCGTGAATTCTTGCAAGTTAGCTTGCCGTTTGGTGATGTGGATAGTGCAGGGCAGGTGAGTGATAACTTAATGGTGACCTTTACCGCACGTCTCATTGACGGTAAATTCCCTGATTATCGCCGCGTTATGCCAAGCAATACCGATAAATTGGCGTTGTTTAACCAAGAAAAAATGACTGATGTGCTGCGCCGTGTATCGATTTTAAGTAATGAGAAATCTCGCGGCGTGGTATTTAACTTTGCCAGTGATGGTATGGTAGAAGTACGTGCCAATAACGCTGAGCAAGACGAAGCAGTTGAGATGATACAAGCGAAGTATCAAGGCGAGCCGATGGAGCTGTCATTTAATGCCGCGTATCTGCAAGATGTCTTAGGTGTGATTCAAGGTGATTTACAGATGCATATGAGCCAATCAAATGCCTCAGTACTGGTCAATCAGCTCAACGATGAGTTCCACCAGTATGTCATTATGCCAATGCGTATATAGTTTGATATTATAATAAATACTAATTAATGGACTTTTGCTTGCTAGATAGTGGGCGTAATATAGGCGGCTGTCACTGTTATGATTGAACGTCTACAAATTTCACACCTGCGTAATCTAACCCAAGTGAATCTACAATCTGCTGCTTGCAACGTTATTATTGGTGCAAATGGCAGTGGTAAAACCTCCTTACTTGAAGCGATATTTTTGCTTTCAAGAGGTAAAAGTTTTCGTCATCATCAGCCTAAACGCTATATTCAGCATCATCAAAAATATGCAACGGTGCATGCTAGGCTCAATGATAGCAGTACCTTGGCTATCCAAAAACAAGCCGATGCGACGACGGTTCTACGTCTAAATCAAACCACGGTTTATAACCAAAGCATCTTAACTGAACAGTTACCCACGCTACTGATAGATCCATCGACGATGGATATGTTGGAGCAGGGTAGTGCCAGTCGCCGTCAGCTATTAGATTGGCTAGTGTTTCACATGAAACAGGGCTTTCATCCACAGTGGATAGCCTACCAACGCCTATTAAAACAGCGCAATAGTTTGCTAAAAAAAAGCCGCCATCTGACGCAGGTTCAGCTTGCGGAGCTAAAATCATGGGATAAAGGGCTTAGTAATCATGCTGCGCTTATTCATCATTACCGTGAACGTATCTTTACAGAATGGCAGCCTTACTTTGCTGAGAGTATCGCGCAATTATTGCCTACATACGCTGAGCAATTAAGCTTGAGCTATAATGCTGGCTATGACACCAGTTTGGCGCTTGAGGTGCAGCTTAACGAGCGTTTAGAGCAAGATTTGCAACTGGGTTATACCCGTATTGGTAACCACCGTGCTGATATTCATGTGCATTGGCGCTCCAGCGAGGCAGCACAAACGGCAAGTGACGATACAAACGATCCTAGTTCAAATCCCACCGCAAACACAGACATCAATACCAAACTACCAATTTTAAAAGAACAAGCGGCCAATGTGTTGTCTCGCGGTGAGAAAAAATTGTTAATTACCGCTCTACGCTTATCACAATTGCCGTTATTGCTTAATGACGAAAAGACCGCGCTTGCTATAGGAAAAGACAGTAATGGTGTTACTGTGCCAAACAGCCATACCAAATCGAGAGCCACCCCAGTGGTTCTGCTCGATGATATTACAGCAGAGCTAGATGATAGGGCGATAGATATTTTATTATCGACGTTAGCGCAGCTGCCATGTCAGGTATTTATGACCAGCTTAACCGAAGAGATTTTACCGTTGGTGCATCGATATTGGTCAGATCATAAGATGTTTCATGTGAAACAAGGAAGTGTGACACTTTTATGAACAACAATTTATAAAAGTCATTTCCAATGACCAATATCAGCTGAATTTGCGCTTAATTCTTAGCATATGTTACTTATATCCCCCCTCAATTATCATTATTCTGCTTATCTTTTTAGCAAAGTAATGACCATCCCAAAATACTTGCTCAATATCGATAAAACTGTCAGTAAACAGTGACTTAGCGGTGAAAAAATGCTAAAATAGAGCTTTATTTTTGTCCTATTCTCAGCAAGTTATCTTACAAGTTTTTATCAGTATTGTTTAAGGTTTTCTTAACGCTTATAAGTACCTAAGTGTTTGATAAATATATGCTTAATTTTACTAGTCTTTAACGATAGGTAAAATGAAATAACAGCGAATATTAAAAACGGTGATTGAAAAGCAGACTATGTTTAGAGCTGATTTTTTAATCCTGTTTTATAATCCTTTAAACAACATCTGATAACGTTTTAGCGAATACTATAACTAAATATTTTAACCCTAAACGTTAAATCTAAGATAACGTCATTCAGTATTGCCGCCGTGGTGAACTGATGACAAATAGCTGACGATGGCTAGATTAAGGAATGCACATGAGTGATTCATTACCTACCGACCACGAGCAACTGATGCCAGACAATGCTCTAGATACTATTGCACCCGCTGTCGTCCCTCAAGGATTACCCTCTGATTATAGCTCCAAAGATATTCGTGTATTGCGCGGGTTAGAAGCAGTGCGCGTACGTCCTGGTATGTATATCGGTGATACTGACGATGGTACCGGCTTGCACCATATGGTCTTTGAGGTGGTGGATAACTCGATTGATGAGGCGTTGGCTGGTCATTGTGACCAAATTGACATTATTATCCATGAAGACGAGTCTGTCAGTGTCATGGATAACGGTCGTGGTGTCCCTGTGGATATCCATCCAGAAGAAGGGGTGTCGGCAGCACAGGTTATTATGACCGTCCTGCACGCCGGTGGTAAGTTTGATGACAACAGTTATAAGGTATCAGGCGGTCTACATGGCGTCGGTGTTTCTGTTGTTAACGCCTTATCTAAAAAGCTTGAGATGAATATCTGGCGTGAAGGCTATCATTATCATCAAACTTATACCGATGGCGTACCAGACGGCGATATTCAGCAGATGGAAGCGACGAATAAAACCGGTACCCAAATCCGTTTTTACCCAAGTCATGATGTCTTTACCGGCACTATCTTTGAGTACGATATTTTAGCTAAACGTCTACGTGAGCTGTCTTTCTTAAACTCGGGTGTGCGCATTGTTTTGACCGATGAGCGTATCGATAAGCGTCATGAGTTCGAACATAAAGGCGGCTTATCAGAATTTGTCAGCTATATTAATGCCGGTAAAGATGGCATCAATGATGTCTTTCATTTTGTCAGTGAGCAAGATGACGGCATCAGTGTCGAAGTGGCGCTACAGTGGACAGATACTTATAATGAAAAAGTATTGTGCTTTACCAATAATATCCCGCAGCGCGATGGTGGCACGCATTTATCTGGCTTCCGTTCGGCGCTGACACGCGTTTTAAACAGTTATATGGACCGCGAAAACTTATTCAAAAAAGAAAAAGTGGTCGCGACTGGTGATGATGCGCGTGAAGGTTTGACGGCGATTGTTTCTGTGAAAGTGCCTGATCCTAAGTTTTCAAGCCAGACCAAAGATAAGCTGGTTTCGAGCGAAGTAAAATCTGCTGTTGAGTCAGCGATGCATGATAAGTTTAACGATTATCTGTTAGAAAATCCAAGTACTGGTAAAGCAATCGCTAGTAAGATTATTGATGCTGCCCGTGCCCGTGATGCGGCGCGTAAAGCCCGCGAGATGACGCGCCGTAAGACCACGTTAGACATCGCAGGTTTACCGGGTAAATTGGCAGATTGCCAAGAAAAAGATCCCGCATTGTCAGAGCTTTATATTGTGGAAGGTGACTCTGCAGGTGGTTCAGCAAAGCAAGGTCGTAGCCGTAAAACCCAAGCAATTTTGCCGTTAAAAGGTAAGATTCTTAACGTCGAGCGTGCTCGTTTTGACAAAATGCTGTCTTCTGCTGAAGTGGGTAACTTGATTACGGCGCTCGGTTGCGGTATTGGTCCGGATGAATATAATCCTGACAAAGTACGCTATCATAAAATCATTATCATGACCGATGCGGACGTTGATGGCTCGCACATTCGTACGTTGCTGTTAACCTTCTTCTTCCGTCAAACGCCTGAGTTGATTGAGCGTGGTTATATTTATATCGCTCAGCCGCCACTTTATAAGGTGAAAAAAGGTCGTCAAGAGTTGTATTTAAAAGATGATGAAGCCCTTAAAGCGTATTTATTATCATCAACGATTGATAATACTAGGCTGCATATCAGTGCTGATGCGCCTGCTATTACGGGTCAAGCGCTAGAAACATTGTTAAACGACTATAACCAAACCCAGCTTATCAAAGCTCGTTTGCAGATTCGTTATCCAGCGGTGTTATTGGATGCGCTGACGCATACGCCAAAGCTCAGCACCGATATGACCTATGATAAGTCAGCGATGGAAGCGTGGAAAGCATCATTACAAACGCAGCTTGAGCACTTCGGTAGTGATTTAAATCCTGAGATTGAACTGATCAATATCCATGCGCCGCAACCAAAAAATATGGATGCTGCTGCTGCTGATTTATTGGGTATGAGACCTGTCATCGAGTCTGAAGCGGGCGCGGCGTTAGATAATGACGGTGAAGTTCAGTCTGCTAAAGCCCAATGGTTGCCACGTATTATCGTTTATGTGCATCAACTGGCGCATCATTATCTGCTAGATGCTAGCTTTATCAATTCAGGCGAGTATACCAAGCTGCTGCGCTTATCAGCTGAATGGAATACATTACTTGCAGAAGATGCCTTTATCCGCCGTGAAGCAACCGTAGGTACGACCAAAGACATCCCAGTACGCGACTTTGATTATCTGTGGCAGCAAATGATGCTTGATGCGCGTCGTGGTTTGGCGATTCAGCGCTATAAAGGTCTGGGTGAGATGAACGCTGATCAGCTGTGGGATACCACGATGGATCCTGAAAACCGTCGTATGTTACGCGTGACGATTGAAGATGCGATTGCTGCTGACCATATGTTTACCTGCTTAATGGGCGATCATGTCGAGCCACGTCGTATTTTCATCGAAGAGAATGCATTAACAGTATCTAATTTAGATATCTAAATTGGCTATAAAAAGTTGCTTAATGACTATTAGTTAATAAAAATACCGCTTTGGCATCCAAGGTGGTATTTTTTTAACATTAGATTTGTTTCACGTGAAACTTAGGATAATAAGCGAAAAATAAAATGATTGAAGTCATATTACTTGCCATTGCGCTTGCGATGGATGCGTTTGCCGTTGCAATTGGGCTAGGGGCTAAATCGCAAAGACAAGATAAGCAGTATGTGCTGCGCTTAGCCATTTATGCTGGTTTGTATTTTGGTATCGCGCAGGGCGTGATGCCACTGATCGGCTACTTATTGGGGGCAGTATTATTAGGCTGGTTAGCGACTGCTGCACCGTGGATTGGTGGCGGCATCCTTATTGTGCTTGGTGCTAAGATGTTATATGAAGCATTCACTGGTGAGATTGAAGCGCTAGTAGAAGACAGTTCCGATGAGAATATACAAGAAAAAATCAATCATCGTATGATGTTTACACTGGCTATCGCTACCAGTATTGATGCGATGGCAGCAGGCTTTACTTTAAATTTACTAGCACTTAATGCATGGCTAGCGTGCTTCATTATTGCTATCGTCACTGCTGGATTTGGCTTTTTCGGTATCTATTTAGGCAAGTCTTCTGGAACTTGGCTTGAGGATAAAGCTGAGATACTTGGTGGATTGGTATTGATAGCCATTGGTATAAAGGTGATGTTTATCCGTTAATAAATACTCTTATTTGGCTTTGTTCTCTACAATAAAAATCACCACTTTAATCATTAAAGTGGTGATTTTTTGTTTCACGTGAAACTATGACTATTTTATATTAACTACTATTTATTCTTCGTCAGTATCAAAACGCCAGGCGAGTATACGCGTGCTTTTTTGACCTTGGCTCATCTCAATGATGCGCATTTGGGCAACACCAAGTTGTTTCAATAGCAATTGCATTGGTTTCACGTTTTCTGACTTTGAGACTAAACTTGTAAACCAGCCAACATGCTCAGCAAAGTCTTGACTCTCTTTTGCCATCTTGGTTAAAAAGGCAATCTCACCACCCTCAGACCACAACTCTTTATGCTGACCACCAAAGTTTAGGTTTTGCGCGGCATTACCTGACTTGGTTGAGCTGCGACTAATTTGTGCGTTCTCATTCTTACCACGATGTCGTTGCAGATTATGCTGCTTACGGCTATTGGCTTCCATTGCTTCTTCTAATGAGGCATGAAACGGGGGATTACAGACCACCACATCGAAGTAATCTTGGCGACCAATGATATTAGCAAAAATACGCTTAGGCTCAGGTTGTAGTTTTACTTTAACCGCACTTTTTAGCTTAGGATTGGCCTCGCAAATAAGCGCGGCGGTATTGACTGAAATAGGATCAATGTCTGAAGCCGTAAAGCGCCAGCCATAGCTTTGGCTACCAACAATGGGATAAATAGCGCTCGCACCAGTACCAATATCAAGGGCATGAATTTCTTTACCAGTCGGTGGCGTATTGTCTTTATTCACATGCGTCGTTTGCGCGAGTAAATCGGCAATATAGTGAATGTAATCGGCACGTCCCGGAATCGGTGGACATAGATATCCTTCCGGGATATCCCAAAATTTCACACCATAGTAATGAGCTAGTAACGCCTGATTAAGGACGCGCACGGCAGCACTGTCTGAGAAATTAATCGTCGACTCGCCTTTGGGATTGGTGATGGTATGCTTGGCCAATTCGGGCAGGGCACGGGTTAATAGCGCAAAGTCATAACGACCTTGGTGCGGATTGCGCGGATGTAGCTGACCGAGTTTTTTGGCAGTTTCAGGCGATCTGTTTCTGTGATTATTGGCGGTCGGGCGACGGGTCATAGGCTTACTGGTCATAGTATCGGGCTTTGGTATGTGAATATAATGCACCATTTTAGCAGATTTCATCAGTCACCAGCGTCTTATCTCTTATCGACTACGTAAAATGAGATTTAAACCCAACACTATCATCGCTGTACCCAATACGCGGTCTATCCAATGCTCAAAGCGCTGAAAGCGACGATGAATGGCAGGGATAGAGAACAACATGACCACGATACTAAACCATGCCATCTGCAAGACCATCATCCATACGCCATAAATAGCCAATTGCCATAGCGGTATATCGGGTGAGAGTACGAGGGTAAATATCGCGACGAAATACACGGGCGCTTTTGGATTAAACACATTGCAAAAAAAGCCACGGCGCAGAATGGAAGCGGTCGATTCTGTATCGGTAGGCGGTTTTTTGGTAGAAATGGCTTTATCAGAAAGCGTTGTGTGAGTGTTAAGCGTCGTTTGCTTGGTAAGCGTATCTGTTGAAACGTGAGCGCTTGAATCTATTAGCTCTATTGAATGCGCTAAATCTGCGGGCTTTTTAGGTTTGGCTTGAATACCTTGCCATCCTAGATAAATAAGATAGCTACCGCCTAACCATTTGATAGCGGTCAATAATGGCTGAGAATGGGCAATCAATGTTGCCAATCCTAGCACCGAATAAGTGATGTGTATCGCCAGACCCAAAGTAATACCAAGGCTACAAATCAAACCCGTCCGTCGCCCTTTTGCCAAGGTTTGCTGCGACACCAATACAAAATCAGGACCCGGGGAGGCGGCAGCGAGTAGATGGACGCTAGTGATAAGCAAAAAACCGTGCCAAAATTCCATAAAATGCTCTGAGTCATTTCTTAAGTTTGATAATAGTTGCACTTATCGTAAATGAGGTCAACTGATATTGATATTGCCGCTGATATGGTGCTTGCGTTGCACCGAACGTATGTCTATATTGAAAGGAAGGTTTATTAGCTGTAGTAATATCAATTTAGTGTAATTTGTACCCTATAAATGAATGCTTTAAAAAGGATAAGACCATGACTACGGAAAGCCACAATAGCAATGATGCTGGAAATAACACTGGCAATGACACTCGCATTACCTATGACGTCCAAGATTACATCTGCTTGATCGGGCTCAATCGCGCCGATAAACGCAATGCCTTTGATAGCTATATGATTAAGCAACTCTCTGAGGCACTCACTCAATATGAAAATGACGCGAATCTGCGCTGTGCGTTAATATTCGCCCATGGTGAGCACTTCACCGCAGGGCTTGATTTGACGGAGCTACAGGATAAATGGGACAAAGGCGCGTTTGAGTTTGCTGCCGACGAAATCGATCCGTGGGGAATCGGTGGCAAATTACGCAGTAAGCCAGTCGTCGTCGCAGTACAAGGCACATGTTTTACCGCTGGCATTGAGCTGATGTTAAATGCGGATGTGGTTATCGCAAGTGACAACTGTAACTTTGCCCAAATGGAGGTTCAGCGCGGTATCATGCCGTTTGGTGGTGCAACGGTACGCTTTATCGCTGCCGCTGGTTGGCAAAGAGCCATGCCGTATCTATTAACGGGTAAAAACTTTGATGCACAGACCGCGGATAGACTGAATTTGGTCAGTGAAGTAGTGAAAAATGGTGAAGAATATGAGCGTGCGCTAACCATCGCCCAAGAGATTTGCAACGCTGCACCGCTTGGCGTGCAAGGATTATTGTCATCAGCACAAGATGCCAGTCGTAATGGCGCAAAAGAAGCGTTAGCCAATATTCATGGCTATCTGCCGCATTTATTTCATTCAGAAGATGCAAAAGAGGGTGCGATGGCGATGGTTGAGAGACGGGAAGCTGAGTTTAAGGGGAAGTGAAATATAAGGTCTAATTTATGTGGAAGCAAAAAATAATAGCGATATGGTCTAAGTGTTTTTTAAAAATTTCAAAAAGTTGGCAACCAGACTTTGAAGAGCTTTCACCTTATATCTCTCCAGATATTCTATATTTCTTCACTGTAGATAAAAACTCTTCATATTGCATATCATGGAATACGACATATTCAGAACTGTTAGCGCTTAATTTAGGACACCTAGAAACAGATATAAATGGTGTGCAGTTTTATCATTTTGATATACCTATTATAGTGGGTCATATCAAATTTAATCATGCAAAGATTTTATGGAACTTTACTTCATTAGCGTCACCAATCCAGCATTATATAGTCGACATTAGAGAGGGGTTAAGGCATACAGACACTTACTCAAAGCTAGCAGGAATGCTCTCTAAATATGAGACGTACGCGCAAAAAATTACCGATAATACGGTTATGGATGAAGACTCTTTCAATTTGTGCATAAAAGATATCTTTTACGTTCTTAATTATTCGATACCTGATAGGTGTACTCGCTTAGATATTTATAATAAAAGAGATTATGCTTATCCTATTTTAATAGATAGTAATTATCAGCATCAAGGCACTGTTAGCAAAATTCACTATATGAGCTATGGGCTTAAAATTGAGCAATATCATCACTATTATGATTACTGTATAAAACCTGTACCAAGCTTTGTTACGGCATTACTCAAGTATGATGAAGATAATATTGTTTGGATTGATAATGTAAATGAAGTAATAGGCTTTAAGGGTGATAATTTTTCTTTGATATTACCTAATAAAATTGAAAGTATTCAGATTGATAACTTACATCCAACAAAAGGTTGGGGTGGTTGTTGGATGCAGATTAAAATAGAGGGATTTAAAAGTAGTATTCGTATTTATCAAGTAATAGATGTTAATCAATTAGATAAATATACAGACGAATTTTCTGCTTTTTTTGGAGTTGATATTGTTATTAATGATAGAGGTTATGACTGTTAGATTAATAACGCCTCTTTAATCTCGTACGCTAAATAATCTATAGGTTAAACAGTAATAGCGGATCGCAGGATTGGCTATTTACTTAGATATAATCAAATGCCTAGACCACATTTCTAGTGTTTCACAGCATCAATCTTCTAGCCTTAATCTCAGAGTACGTCTATGCAAACCTCATAAAGCGATTGGCGATGACGCCATTCGTGTTGTACCCTAAGCTATTATTTTTTCTAACTTAGGAGAATACAATGCTGTACAACTTTGATGAAATATTAGATAGGCGTGATACGGGGTCAGTCAAATGGCATTATAGCGATGACACGATTCCGCTGTGGGTAGCAGATATGGACTTTAAGGCCGCCCAGCCTATCTTAAACGCGATTGAGCAAGTGTCGCAGCATGGCATATTGGGTTACACCGTGCCGACCGAGCCGTTGTATCAAGCGATTATCGACTGGCATGGCAGTCGTTATGACTTGTGGCTGGATAAGCAGGATATCCTTTTTTCTCCGGGCGTTGTGCCAAGCTTAGCACTGATGACGAATGTTTTTACCGAAGCAGGCGATGCGGTAATGGTTAATAATCCCATTTATACACCTTTTATGACCAAGGTTGAGCAAAACGGTCTCACGCTTGTGACTTCTGCATTAAAGGAAATCGATGGTAAGTATTATTTAGATTTGGCTGATATCGAAGCTAAGATTGTCGAGCATAAGGTTAAGCTTTATTTATTGTGTAATCCGCACAATCCAGGCGGACGTGTATGGACAGTGGATGAACTTGAGGCGCTGCTTTCGATTTGCAAAAAGTACAATGTAGCGATTGTTAGTGATGAGATTCATCAAGATCTAACTTTGATTGGTCACACCTTTACGCCTTTTTTAACCCTAGCAAAAGGCTATGAGCACAAAGTAGTCAGCCTAACCTCGATGACAAAAACCTTTAACGTGGCTGGTATCAAAGGCTCAATGATATTTGCTAAAGATGAGGCGTTGCTCAGAAAAATCAGTCAGCAGCAACGTTTAAGTGACGAGCATGAGCTAAATTTATTTGCTTATACGGCGATGCGTCTTGCTTATGAGCAAGGTGGTGAGTGGTTGGCGCAGGCGCTTAATTATATTGAAGCCAATATCAACTTAACCCTGCAGTTTTTAGAAGAAAATCTGCCCAAAGTTAAGGTTATGCGCCCAGAAGCCTCGTATTTGATATGGCTGGATTGCTCAGCATACGCGCAAGATAATCAAGCGCTGTATGATAAGTTAAGAGACGCTAAGGTTGAGCTCAATGCAGGGATTAAATATGGTGGTGAAGGGCACCTTAAAATGCGCCTGAATGTGGCGTGTCCTAAAGCGCTATTGATAGAGGGATTGAATCGCATGCATAAAGCCTTAAATAGCGTTGTTTTAAACAATAATGTCATTTAGCAGGATAACCGGTAATATCTTGAATACTTTGATATAAAGGTTTTAAGCGCTCATACATTTTGAGATAAACTTCATTATAAAGGCGTTTGTAGAGCTGGACATTGGCGTCAATAGGCAAGAATTCATCACCCAAATGGGTCATCGCCTCGCTTGCAGTCGCGTGATCAGGATAAACGCCAAGTCCCACCGCACAGTTAATGGCAGCGCCTAGTCCCGAGGCTTCATAAGTATGCGGTCGATAAGCGGCCATACCGAAGATATCGGCGGTGAGCTGCATCGCTGAGTCGCTTTGAGAGCCACCACCAGACACACGCAGGTGTTTAATGGGTTTGCCTGTACGCTTCTCAATAGTATCAAAGCCAAGCTTTAGCTCATAAGCCAGCCCTTCTAGAATAGCGCGGTAAACATGCGCTCGCGTGTGTACATCGCCAAAACCAATAAGCGCGCCTTTGCCTTCAAGCCCCGGATGACGGACACCGGGTGACCAATACGGTTGCATCATTAATCCCATACAGCCCGCTGGAATGTCTTTTACTGCTTGATCGAGGAGTTTTTCGGTATCGATGCCTTGCGTCTTCGCAAGTTGCTCTTCATAGTGGGCAAATTGCTCCTTAAACCAGCTGACCATCCAAAAGCCTCGATAAATCATATATTCGTGATTATAGTAATTCGGCGTGGCAGCGGTGTAGGCGGGCATGTGCTTGAGGATCTCGACATAATTGCTCGAAGTGGTATTAATCGTCGCGGTGGTGCCAAAACTTAAACAGGCGGTGTCTGCCGCGAGGCCCGCTGCGCCTAACGCTTCGCAGGCTTTGTCACTAGCAGCGGCAATCATTGGGGTGCCCTCTAAAATCCCCGTGGCTTTAGCCGCCTTGGCACTGATATGACCAAGTGGCTGTCCCGGTGGAACAATTATAGGCATTTGCTCAGGTCGGCAGCTAAATAAGCGCCATTTAAGATCTTTGGGTTTTAGCCACGCTTGCGCTTTATAGTCATAAGGCAAATAGCCAACCGAATGGCCTGTCGAATCGGCGAGTTCGCCGGTGAGTTGGTAGGTGAGGTATGCGGAGAGGTTGACATAGTGTGCAGTCTTTTTCCAAATCTCAGGCTCATTTTGTGCAAGCCAATTACAGCGCGCTTTTTGCTGCGCTTCTTGTACCAGCTCACCCATGCCGATGATTTTGGTTAGCGGATTGAGAAAGCCGATATCATTGGTATTGCCGCGACGCAAATCCATCCAGACGATAGCTGGGCGTAACGGTTGTTTATCCTTGTCCAAACATATCATGGTATAGCGCTGGGTGGCGAGACTGACACCGGCAATTTGCTCGGGCGTGATATCGCAGTTTTGCCACAATTGCTGACAGGCTTCGCTTAATTTTTGCCAATAGTAGTCGGCATGTTGCTCTGCAAAATTTGGCTGCGTTGAAAAATACGGCTCGATAATGACGCGGGCTTTGGCAATCTCGCTACCGAATTGATCGAAGATAAGCGCTCTGACGCTTTGGGTGCCATTGTCGATAGCTAAGAAATAAATAGGGGCATCAAGGTTATGGGTCATAGTAGTCCTTTACTATGTAGAAATAGATATATAGCTCAATAAAAATACGATGATTATAGTGTGCTACTGGGGTAAGTTTTCCGCAGCCTCTGTCTGCGTAGGCACAGCAAGCAAGGAAAACTTATACCAGTAGCATTTGCTATTAATACAATATAAAAAAGCCCTAAGCTGCAGGCAGATGATAGTAGCGTTGCCATAAGGCTTGATAACGTTCAACTTCTTGCTGCCATTTTTGCTCATCCCAGCCAAGCTCCTGCTGACAGATTTGCTTCAGTCTTACACTAATCAGCGGGGTCATCGCGCCATGCGGCAGTATCAAGCCCAAGCGCGTACGGCGTAATAATAAATCATCTAAATGCATGACCTGCTCATAATGCGCCGCAAAGCGAATCTCCGCCCAGATAGTATTGCTATCGGTCACATAAGCCAAGTCATTATCATGTGCTAACTCTAATAAGGCATCAAGCTGTAGACCGTAAAACCCTAGCAAGCGTTGTTGCAATAGTGGTGTTAGGGTTGAAAACTTGGGATTGGTTGGCGGTTGATTACTAAAGACTTGGCTGCTATATAAGACATTATTTTGAGTAGCCGACTCATCAAGTTCGAGCACCTTTTGACAAACCTTTAATACATCAAGGGCGATTAGGCGAAAGGTGGTTAACTTGCCACCGCTGACGGTAACTAGGTTGTTATCCAACCAGACGCTATGGTCGCGTTTTTCTTTACTCGGGCTGACGCGCTTACCATCACCGCCATCAGAAATCAGTGGACGTACGCCTGCCCATGAGCTGATGACATCCTTGCGGCTAATGTCTACATTATCAAAGAGATTATTGGTCGCCGCCAATAGGTAATCCACCTCTTCATTAGTGATACCGACTTCGTTATCGTCTAATGGCGGATGATCCAAATCGGTTGTTCCAAGGACGGTACGGTTTTCCCACGGAAAGACAAAGACGGCTCTTTTATCGACAGGATGCAAAAAGGTATAGGCTTGCTTGATTGGTAGGCGCTCTTGACTGACTACCAAATGACTGCCGCGCGACGGACGAATTTGCTTATGAAAGCTCTGTTCTGTTTGTTTGCTTGCTTGCATCCGTAAGGTGTCTGCCCAAGCACCCGTAGCACTAACCACCACTTTGGCATGGACATCGTAAGTATGATTGCTATCTTCAGCAGAAGTATCTAATAGAGTAGCGCCAACTACCAAGCCTTGCTCATTGGTAATTAATGACTCAGCTTTAAGGTAATTAATCGCATGCGCACCATCATGAGTCGCTTCGTCCAGCACGCGCATCACTAGACGTGAGTCATCGGTCACCGCGTCACTAAATTGACTGGCACCCAAAAATTTGTCTTGCTTGATGTGCGGATTAAGCTGTAAAAAAGCGTCTTTTTTAAAGTATTTAGAGTAGCGCTTACCCGCTAAACCATCGTAGACACGTAGCAAGGTATTGAATATCCATGGCGGTGGAAACTTGCCTTTATAATGCGGCATGACGTAATGCATCTCGTTGACGAGACCACTTGCTTCGCTAAGCATGCGCTCGCGCTCACGGACGCTCAGCAAAGTGGTTTTATAGTCACCTGAGGCAATGTAGCGCAGCCCGCCATGTACCATTTTACTTGAGCGGCTTGAGGTGCCCCAAGCAAAGTCTTTTTGCTCAATTAATAAAACTGCTAAGCCGCGCCTTGCTGCTTCACGAGCAATACCAGCGCCAGTAATCCCGCCACCGATGATGAGCATATCCCACGGTTCTGAGCGTGTTAAAGGCGCTAGTGCTTGCGTGCGTTGCTGGCGTTGCTGATGTTGATTGGCTTGGTTCATAAACGACTCATCTCAAATGACACTCAGGTTAATCAGTGACTCAATGTGTTTAAGCCACCCAGTCAGGCGACCGCTGCCTTTTACTCTTTAATTAAAACACCCGGATTCATGCGCTGCTCAGGGTCCAAGCTTTTGAGCATATCATGGGTTACTTGAATACCGAGCTTACCTTTTTCGGCAGCAAGGTACGGGGCATGATCGCGACCAACACCATGCTGATGCGATATCGTCGCTGTGCCATTAGCCAGACTTAAACTGGCAGCATGTTTTATTTTTTGCCAGCGTTTTAAGGTCGTGGCGTGGTCTTTGGCTGCTCTAAAGAAGTAGGTGGTATAAAGACTGGCACCTTGTTTATAGACGTGTGAGATATGAGTAAAGGCCATGACGTTTTCGCCTTCGTCTACCAAAGCGTTTTGAACTGCTTCTTGCATCTGCGCCATTTGCTCGTCGATATGATTCCAGTTGGTTGCAGTCTCAAAGGTATCGACCATGATGCCTTTTTCCCATAAAGTGCCACGAAGATAAGGAAATTTAAAGCGTCCATGTGCCCATATATTACCCATGATATCGGTTATTTTACCAGTGACACTATTCTGCTGCTTTAATAGCTTATTAAACTGCGTCAGCGCCAGTTTATTCTGCGCTTTATCCCCTGATACGCCATAAGTGAGCATGACTTTTTCTGAGCTGAGTCCGCGCGCTTTTAGATAAGTGCTGATGGCCATAAATTGGCTGGGCGTCGTGCCCAAATGTAGATGCGCGTCAGTCTCGACTGCATTACTCAGACGCAGCATAGATAGGCGAATATTTTTCTGTACGGCTTGTCTAAGCACTTCTTTACCCGCTTCCCAGTTTGGT
Organism: Psychrobacter immobilis; assembly: GCF_904846175.1. Taxonomy (GTDB): domain Bacteria; phylum Pseudomonadota; class Gammaproteobacteria; order Pseudomonadales; family Moraxellaceae; genus Psychrobacter; species Psychrobacter immobilis_E. The sequence continues at coordinate 89,919 of NZ_CAJGZM010000004.1, forward strand.
AAAAAGGCGACTTTAAACAGCTCTTCTTCTGGTTGTGACTGCACCCGCATTTTGACTTCAGTAAAAATACCAGCGCGACCTTCAGTGCCCATCATCATTTCACGCAGATCAGGTCCTGCTGCTGACGCTGGAATATCAGCAATATTGAGTACCCCTTGCGGCGTCACCAACGTACCACCGGCAAACATCTGCTCGATACGTCCATAGCCTAAAGACTGCTGACCACTAGAGCGCGCTGCAATCCAGCCACCCAGTGTCGATAGCTCCCAAGACTGAGGATAATGTCCCAAACGATAGCCGTGTGCGTCCAGTTGTGCTTCGACTGCTGGCCCTTGTGTACCTGCGCCAAAGGTAGCAATTTGGCTCTCGATATCTAAATCAATAAGCTGATCCATCTTGCTCATGGCAATGGTCAATACGGGGCGTGAACCTTTTTGTGGATTGATATGACCAGCTACTGAAGTGCCGCCGCCAAAAGGAATGACGATAAGGTCGTGCTCGCTCGCTAGCTTTAATAAGGTTTCGACATCAGCGGTCGATTCAGGAAAAGCGACCCCATCAGGAAAGACTTCAAAGTCGCCACCATGCATGGCTATCCAGTCTGGAAAGCTTTGGCCGCGGGCGTGTCTGAGTCTGACCTCGTTATCGATAGATACCGTATCCAGCTTAGTCAGGGCAGCAGGCAAGCGCGATTTTGGGACGGTTTTGAGTACCTGCGCCAAACTGACAGAGTTTAGTTTTTTGGTTTTACCGATATGTGATTTAATCAGTTTTGCGCCATGTGGCGAAACTTTTTTATTGATATTGATATTACCCCAACCATTCCAGCGCGTTTGCTCAATAGGAGTGTTGGCGGAGGTATTAGCAGGTGTATTGGTGGGGTCGTTATCTTTTGAAGCCGTATCTAAAGAAATATTATCAGTATTAGTAGAAATAGCTTTTTTACGGAAAAGAGATGTGATGTTGCTCATAGGGACATACCTGTCAATTTTATATATAGTCAAACTCTATATGAATCGGACACAGGTTCAGGCGCGCGCAGTCTACTATCCTGTAGTAATATTACTCGTCTTCCATGTGTCCAAATTATCTTGAACCGACTATCAGTGTTATTTAAGTTTGGATTTAGGTGTGGTTTAGATAATTGGAGCTAATTTAATTAACCACTGCTTAACCGCTGATCGTTAGCTTGGGTAAACCATGCACACTCTACAGCGTTAAAGCCAAGTGCTGATAATCTGAGCATAGCACAATATAAACAAAAATTTCATACAGACTCGTCATTTGTATAATAAAAATTCATGACTTTTTGTTTGGTCGTTAATTATCAATGATTTTTCAGGAATATTATTCTTATCACTGCGTAGTCATGCGTTAAAAAAAGTCTTATGAAGCTGCTGAATGTATTGTTGAGCTTGCTGCTTAAGTTAGACGCTTACCTTCCTAATATTCAAATAATCCTGAATATCCGCTAATAACGATCAACAATCACCCATAAACACTAATAACTCGCAAAAATCATGGATAATTAGCCATCTAATAGCCATTAATGCGCGCAAACTTGTTAAAATAGGGCACTAATTTTTTCTTGATGGACATCGATTTATGACCACTGCCGCTGCCACTCCTACAATTAAAGAAGACCGCATCTTAATCCTCGATTTTGGCTCACAATATAGTCAATTAATCGCCCGCCGTGTACGCGATTCAGGCGTATTCTGTGAGATGTTCCCTTATGATATCGATACCCAGCGTATCACTGATTTTGGTGCCAAAGGCATCATCCTATCTGGTGGCCCTGAGAGTGTCCATGCGGAAAACAGCCCACGCATTAACGATGCCGTATTTGACTTAGGCGTACCAGTATTAGGTATCTGCTATGGTATGCAAGCGATGGCAGAGCGTTTCGGTGGTAAAGTTCACGCCAGTAATATCCATGAATTTGGCGCAGCAACCATTAATATCGATGGCAAATCAACGCTGATTGATGGTATCGAAGACGAAGCAGCGAAGCTAAATGTTTGGATGAGTCATGGTGATAAAGTCATTGATGCACCACAAGGCTTCGATATCGTTGCCAGCACGCCAAGCTGCCCGATTGCCATCATGGCAGACGATTCGCGCCATTATTATGGTTTACAGTTCCATCCTGAAGTCACGCATACCGCGCAAGGTTCTGCGTTGCTTGGTCGTTTTGTCCATGATATCTGTGGCTGCGCGGGTAGCTGGACGCCTGATAACATCATCGATATGCGTATTGAGCAGCTCAAAAAGCAAATCGGTGATAAGCAAGTATTACTTGGTTTATCTGGCGGTGTAGATAGCTCAGTCGTCGCGGCATTATTGCATAAAGCCATTGGCGATCAATTAACCTGTGTGTTTGTTGATACTGGCTTGCTCCGTCTGCATGAAGGCGACCAAGTGATGCAAATTTTCGCAGAAAACATGGGTGTCAAAGTCATCCGTGTCGATGCCGAAGAGTTATTCTTAACCGCATTGGCTGGCGAGTCTGATCCTGAAGCCAAGCGCAAAATCATCGGTAAAACCTTTATCGATGTATTCGCTAATAGTGCCCGTGAAGTGAGCGAGCAAAGCGATGGTAAAGTCATTGAATTCTTAGCGCAAGGGACGATTTATCCAGACGTCATCGAATCAGCCAAGTCGCATCAAGGTAAAGCGCATGTGATTAAGAGCCATCATAACGTCGGTGGTTTGCCAGATGATTTGGCGTTTGAATTGGTTGAGCCGTTACGTGATTTGTTTAAAGATGAAGTGCGTAAACTGGGTATCACCCTTGGTCTACCTGCGAAGATGATTAACCGTCATCCGTTCCCAGGACCGGGTTTGGGCGTGCGTATCTTAGGTGAAGTTACCAAAGAATTCGCTGATATCTTACGTGCTGCTGATGCTATCTTTATGGAAGAGTTAGAGAAATCAGGCTGGTATGAGAAAACCGCGCAAGCATTTGCGGTATTCCAACCAATTAAATCAGTTGGCGTGGTCGGTGATGGTCGGCGCTATGCATGGGTAATTGCGCTACGTGCCGTTGAAACCGTCGACTTTATGACTGCGCGCTTTGCCCATCTGCCGTATGATTTGATCGAGACGGTATCGAATCGAATCATGAACGAAATCGCTGAAGTATCACGCGTGACTTATGATGTGTCGAGTAAGCCGCCTGCAACGATTGAGTGGGAGTAATATCAAACTAAAAATCTGATTAGCATTGTCAAACTCGTTCAGCCTACTTAATGTAGTGCTATCACTCGTTTTCCTCGCTACTCAAATTTTTTGAATTGATATACAACTTATCAATAATCAAATGGTCTTACTATAGCTATAAAAAACACTCAACTTAGTTGGGTGTTTTTTTCGGTTCAAAGTTAAGTGTTTCACTCATTAAGTTCTGCTTCGATAGCAGCAACTTTGTTTATTAACTGGTTATTAAATTCTAAATGGTCTAAAGAGTAGTGAGCTTTTCGATGACAGGTAGGGCACAGAGCGATGACGTTTTGAGGTAAGTCCGCACCACCATCTGCCAACCTAGTTAGATGATGGACTTCCAGATAAGGTCCAGATTTAGTTTCAAATGGAGCTATCGCATTACATCCCTCGCATATACCATTAGCTCTTTTTTTGGCATACAGCTTAATTGCTGTACTACGGTTCTGAATAGATTGAATTTTTTCTTGAGTGCTTGAGTGCTTGCGTGGATTGGTGTTGAGCTTAAGGCAATCTCTCGTAATTGCTGTAACGACTTACTTTTATTAGGTTTAGTGATATAAACGGCTTTAGGGGCTTCAACTACTTTGGAAGTCGAGGTTTGAGCTTTATTAATATTTTTATTATTAACCATATCTAGGTGGAAAACGATAGCGTCACGAAGCTCGCTATTTCTATCTGGCCGTTCTTCAATATGATGAAAAACATAATTACAATAACCTAGAAATCGTACAAAGCCTTGTGATGTTGATTCGAAAAGTAGAATTTCTTTATTATTTTTTTGATGGTTATGAATTGCCAGGTTACCTTTGGTCATTTTCATGTCACCTTCTTGACCTTCACCAGTATATCTAAAGGTGCCGTTAGGATCAAAATCATCAATATAGCCATATTCACCACCAGCATCGCCGGTAAAAATAAATATAAATGGGTACTCGGCAGGCGTTGCTATGCCGCCATATTGTTGGCCTTTATATATACCGTGTATATCAGAACGACGGTTATAAATTTTTCCTATTTCAAACACTATGGCTTCCTTATTTTTTTATTAAGCTAATAGAGTTTACTATAGTTGATAAATGTTTTTCTGCTTCTAATCTTTAATTGTAAATTTTGGATTTTATAAAAGCGTATTATGTGATTTTAAAAAAATAGCGGTGCTCTCCAAAGTAAAGAACACCGCAACTAATTATAAAATTTAGCTTATAAAATAAAATCTAACCCCGAACATTCACCACATAACGTCCAACCGTCTTGCTCGCCATAAAGCGATCTAAGTATTCAGGCGTTTGCTCTAAGGTAATCTCTTCGCCATAGCTTTCAAGATTAGGCAACTTCATATCAGTGGCGACACGATCCCAGATAGCCTTTTTATCCGCCAGTGGAATATAGACCGAATCGATACCGAGTAGGGAAACTGCTCTGGTGATAAAAGGCATGACCGTCATCGTAAATTCAGCACCACCCGCCAAGCCACAACTAGTGACTGCGCCGCCAGCTTTGGTTTGTTTGAGCAAGTTTGCTAAATAATCGCCGCCTATCGTATCAATGGCATTTGCCCATAGCTCACGACCAATAGGTTTGTTACCGATCTCATTGATGGTATCGCGATGACGGACTTCACTTGCGCCAAGCTCTTTTAGATAATCGCTTTGCTCAGGTTTACCTGAGAAGGCTATTACTTCATAGCCCAGCTGCTTTAAGATAGCAATGCTGATACTACCAACGCCGCCCGTTGCGCCAGTGACCGCTACCGGTCCATCGCTTGGTTTTGCGCCCATTTTTTCTAACTTTTGCACACTTAATGCTGCGGTGAGACCGCCTGTACCGTAAATCATCGCTTCTTTTAGTGTTAAAGAAGCTGGACATTCGACCGCCCAATCGGCTGGGATAGATATCATCTGGCTTAAGCCGCCATCGGTATCCATGCCCAAATCATAACCGAAGACCACGACTTCTTGACCTGCTTTAAAAGCGCCAGATTTGTCGCTGACCACGACGCCAGCTGCATCAATACCAGGGGTGTGCGGATAGTTTTTGGTGATTCTTTTATTGCCTGATGCCGACATCGCATCTTTAAAATTTAACGATGAATAATGCACTTCGATTAATAAGTCATTTTCAGGTAAATCACTGACATGACGCTGTTGAATGCTTTTTTTAAACTTACCATCGCTAGTTTCTTCAACGACCAAGGCTTTAAAGGTTTTATTATTAGACATTATGTTAATCCTTTTTCATTGCTTTTTTGATAGATATTTTATATGACTGAGTTTAAAATGAATAGTTTAAGGTTTTAACAGTACCTTACCTTTTTTGCCTGACTGTAATTTGCCATCGACTGCTTTCATGATATCAGCCAAATCAAATACCGCCTCCACAGGCAGTTTTAATTGTCCATCAACCGCTCTATCAATCAGCTCATTCACCAAACGCTGCTTATTCTCCACACTCATCTCTTGACTGAGTTTACTGCCCCAAAAGCCTTTCATAATGGCTTGCTTGAAAATCATATGGGTCGGATTAATGACCATAGGCTTGCCTGACATCGCCCCAAACGCGGCGAATGTGCCACCATGACCGAGTAGCGATAATAAATCACCACTATTTTCACCACCGACAGAGTCGACCGCCGCGCTGATTTTATCAGCGCCGATGATAGCTTTGACTTGGTCTTTCCAATCTTCATCTGAAGTGTTGATGTTATTTTTGATACCAAGGCCATCTAATTCTGCTAGCGCATCACTACTGCGTACGAGGTTAATGGTTTTTACACCGCGTGCTGCCGCTAACATCGCAAGCGATTTACCAACCGCGCCATTGGCGGCATTATGAATAATCCATTGACCGCTTTCCACTTCTAAAAACTCCAGCAGCATCAATGCACTGAGCGGCATGGCAATCAGCTGCGCGGCCATTTCATCTTCTAAGCTATCAGGAATAGGAAAAACCATATCAGCGGCGGCGACAAAATATTCTGCCCACGTTGCTTGTACACTGGCAGCCGCCACGCGTTGCCCGACTTTTAGGTCTTTGACCTCACTACCAACGGCATCGATAACACCTAATGCTTCGCTACCGCCGATAGCCGGCATCTCAGGTTTAAAGCCGTATTGACCGCGAATGGTAAGTAAGTCATGATTATGGATAGAAGCTAAGATAGTTTTGACGCGGACTTCATTAGCCTTAGGCTCTGGGATAGGGCGGTCGCCGAGGCTCAATACTTCAGTTGGTTTGCCAAAATGGTCATAAGTTGCACTACGCATGATAAATCCTTTTTTTAATTTTAAGTTTGTTCCAAATGTTTTTAACGAGCTAATGAATTTGCAGCCTTCAACAGTAACAAACCCAGCTTACTTATCGCAATATCACTTTGGTTAATGAAAGTCATTACCTAGCGATCTTTTTATTATTTAAGGAGAGGAGTCAGCAGCTGACTCAGCTTTACCTTTAATAATCTGAAAATTACTATCTACAATCTCGGTTAATAACGGCTCACCTTTATCATTCACTCGAAATAGTCCATATTGTGCTGCCTCAAAAGCCTCGCCATGACCTTCTTGGAAGAAGAAAGCATTGGTCGCTAGCTGCATTGTGCCGTTACGGATACGGTAATGAATGGCCATCTCATCAGTAGCCAAATTATCCGGCTGATTATTGGCAGCTAAGCGCACAAACTGGCCGACGTTATGTTTATCTAAAGCGACAATGACATAGCCTTGTTCATTAGTAGGATAGCTACCAGGGTCTCTATTTAAGGCGGCAAATACGTCACGCTCTAGCGCATAGCTAAGCGTCATATAATCGCCCTGCATAAAGCCGCGCGGATCAACGGGTGCCAGTGCTAATAAGACGGTATCACCAGTCGCAAGATGGTTTTCATATTTTGCAATATTCATCGTCATCACCACCAATACGAGCGCCAATCCAAGGAGGGCAATAACAATCGTGACGGCCGGTTTTTGTAGCCAATGCGTCTTTGATGTGTCCTTAATTAAGCGCTTGGTCAAAATTTTATTGTTCATGACAGCCGCTCCTGATTGTCGTTAGTGCTCGGTTTTATATTCGCAAAATAGCCTTTGATAAGTAGCCAGCGCAGCAGTAATAGCGCGATACCGATGACAAGCATGGAAGCGGATTTAACTAGGAGAGTAGTATCGAGCTGATAGTAATACCAAAAGATATAACCGACCAAAGCGATAACGCCCAGTCCTAACAGCACGCGTTGGCTATTGGCAGTCGCGATAATGATAATTAGGCTGGTGGCCAATAAGCCTGAGACATAAATGGAGATAACGCCAAGTATTATAATCGCGGCGCTAATCAGCAGTCCTGCTGCTGATAGTAATTTGATGTGATAGCGCTTAAGAATCAGATAAGCGGCATAAAGGCTGGCAAGCGTTAATAGCCCTTGAGCCAGATAGTAGTTATAGCTAAAGACTTCACCGTAGTTATCAAGGCTATCAAGGTTATCAAAGCTATTGCCATATTCAGCAGCGATAAAATAGACGGAAATATTGAGCAACACATAGGCGCTCGCATAGCCAATAGCACTACTAATGTCAAAGAAGCTGGCGCGCCATTTGGTCGGGATAAATGCAGCTAGCCTATAGCGTTGTAAATGAGTCACGCTAGTGATTAATGCCAATAATCCTAAGCTTATTTCGGATAAGTGATAATAATTTAATAAGTAAAACAGGCAGCTTAAGGCTAAGGTTGCGCTCAATAAACGATAGATAAAATTGGGTATTACAATAGTCATAAACAGTTGCACAAGGAGCAATAGCATTATATTGAGTGGCTCTGCAATCTCACTCGCCAGTAGGGCAAAAGCAATATAACCTTGACCTGCTAGCGTAATTGCAAAAGCTAAGCCATTCCAAAAAGGGCTATGGCGACTGCGCGCGTTATAAAATAAGAATCCGCCAATGACGCTTAATAGTGCGCCAATGATAATCACCGCCAGCGTACTATCAAGCAAACCAGTGTTATCTAAAATTAACGTTAAAAACCCTATAAAAAATAGACTCGCTAGAATACCGCTCATACCAAAAAGTAAGCTTATAAACCAAGGGCTGTGCGCTTGAGATGCTGCATTATTTAAAAGCTTATAGTTCACATTGTGCGTATCGATGAGTCCCTGCTGTTGTAATAGTAAAAGGTTATTATGTTGCTCGTTATTATTGATGTCATTATTCATGACTGTTCTCCTTAATGATAGAAGAAGCAGTTTCATCGTTCTTTATAAGAGCAACTTTACGCAGCCACATCACTGCCGACGAGCTCATGCCAATAAGCAACAAGGCTAATACTAAAAATCCAGCGGCGTCAAAATCATCTAACAGCCATTTACCGACCCAAAACATCACCACAATAATCATCGAAAACGATAGATAAGTCAGCATCAGTAAATCAATACGGCGCTGACGAAACTGCCAAAACATAAAGCCGCACCAGCCCAACCACACTAGGATAGCGATGAGCGTTGTCCAGATATTACCACTATCAAAGACCGTGACAATTGCCAGATAAGTCATAAAAAACGTAGGTAATAAACCGACGATATAAGTACTCCAGTGTAAGCTGGATTTGGTTTGAGAGCTGTTGATTTGAGCAGTGAATTTTTTAGGGATAATACGATGAAACAGATGGGGAGTAGAGAAGGGGGTTTTATTATCGAAACTAATCAGCCAACTATAAAAGGCAATAAAATTAAATAGCGCAAGGATGGCTATTTGAGAGATGTTTTGCAGGCTATAGTTAATAAATTGTAGATTTGCGACATCTAAATAGAGTGCCAAACAAGCATTGATTAGCCCTAACCACAGCAGCCACAGCGCAGGGAAACGTGCAATCATGACCCAAGGCGTAATCAGTACTGCCCAACCAAAAAACAGCTGCCACGTATCAGCGCCGGTTTGATATACCTGTCCAAATAGCGCCAATAAGCTACCGGTGATGATGCTAGCAATGAGCAACAATAACTGCCGAATCAGTTGAAACTGTCGCCTAAAAGACAGGGCTGCATAAAGCGCAATAGCAATCAACAACGCTCCTTCAACCAAAGCAAATTTGCCTATTTTGCCCATATTTTGCCAGTTATAGGCGATAAAGAACACAAGGGATAATACCAGTGCCACCGCGCCAATAATCAGCAGCGCTTTATCAAAAAAGTCTAGCCACGTGCGTTTACTAGGATAGACTTCTAAGTGTATTGCTGCTGCCTCGGCATTTTTAAGAGGGAGGATATCTTGTTGCAGTAACTGCTCGATAGTACGCCGTGCGTGGCTCATAGTCGCCTCTGATTAAAAACAGTTTGTAGCCTATCTTAGCTGTTTTTACGCCGGCATAATGTACTAAAGTTTATAATTTACTATCTTTTATAACTTACTAACCTTTATAAAGGCTTTAATAAAACTCGATACGGCTTAGTAGGTGCTCTTGAATTAAATAGGCGCAAATATAAGCGCTCGGCCAAGCAACCATAAAGGCATACTTCCACGAGTTAAACAGGGTAATAAAGAAGCCTTCGACAAACCCTACGTTAATCAGTAGCAGGGCCGTCGAGATAATCGTCGACATCATCAGCGCCATTAAAAAGGTGAAAATCAGCCGATAGTATTTGCGCCGCGTGCGTATTCTGACGGTCGGGAATTTTGCCATAATGTTCTGTTGTCCTGCTTGATGAGAGCCACGTTTAAAGGGTGTTATAAACGTGATTTTGCGATGAGAGAGGATGATATAAAGCATTGCTCATGCTTAGCGGCGACTATGATAACGCGTGATGACGGCGAGGTAAAATGGTTATTATCAATCATAAAGTTCGCCTTATTATATTGTTATCATTCAGTTTTAATGCTTCGCTGCTATTCAGGCTTATTAAGTGAACTTTAATGCTATTTAAAATAACCTTCTTTTTAAACAATTGTACAAGGATAAAAAATGTCTGCCAATCAAAGTAATGCAGCGAAACAGTCCCCGTCCAAAACCTTATCTAAACAAAGAACGCTTGGCATCATCGGTGGCATGAGTTGGGAGAGTACCGAAATCTATTATCGACTGATAAATGAAGGCATCAAGGCTAAGTTGGGTAATTTGCATTCAGCATATTTACTAATTCATAGCGTGGACTTTGCGGCGATTGAGGCGCTGCAAGCTACAGGTGCGTGGGATGAAATGGGCGCAATATTAGCCAATAGCGGCAAACGTCTACAAGCGGCTGGCGCGAAAGGTTTACTTATCGCGACTAATACCATGCATAAAGTTGTCGATGATGTCCAAGCCGCGACTAACCTGCCGATTATTCATATTGCCGATGTCACGGCTGCTGCGATTAAGCACCAAGGTCTGACCAAAGTAGCGCTACTTGGGACTCAGTTCACCATAACGCAGGACTTTTATAAGCAGCGCTTGATTGATGCAGGCTTGCAAGTGTTGATACCAGAAAATGACGCACGGGCAGAGGTACATCGCATTATTTATGAGGAGCTATGTCAAGGTCAGCTACTTGCTAGCTCACGCCAGTATTATCAGCAAGTGATTCAGGATTTAGCGAATAAAGGTGCAGAGGGCATCATATTAGGCTGTACCGAAATTGGACTGCTGATTCAGCAAGCAGACAGCCCCATTCCCGTATTTGATACCACCGTTATTCATGCCGCTGCAGCGGTGGATTTTTTACTCAGTCATTGATTTAAAAAATTTGAGCTTAAACTAATTGAACTTACTATCTATAAACCACGCGATGAGCGTTTATGCTTTCTTGTCATACGATGTTTCTGTAGTCGTCTTTGCAGTCGTCGACGCAACCTTGTAATACGGCGTAAAGAGGACAGTTTCCATACCGTGGTCGGTAAAATATCACGAAACGAGGCACTGGTGCCGGTATGAGCGCGAAACTCCTCCGACCTTTGCGCCGCTTCTTCTGCGGGCATGTTTTTACCTTTGCGCCAGCCACCGTACAGATATAATCCCGCCCCCATCAGAGCAGTTGCTACCATGCCTGCTGGAAACGACAGCCAAAGCGCATCGGTTCCAAGGAACGGATAAAGCCCAAAAGCAAAGCCAAGACGCACAGGATACATCGAAATCACCATGACGATTAGTGGCCAAATCACATAGCCATTGGCACGCATGGTGCCAAACAGCACTTGTGCTATACCAAAAAAGATAAAGCCCCATGTCGCCATCAACTGAATATGACGCCCAATCGGCACCGCTGCGCTGTCACTACCAAGGAAAAGCCCCAAAATAGTGTCATCAAAAATGCTCAAAACCCCGATTATAGCGCCTGTTAATATCACATTAAAAATAAGCCCCCAGCGGGTAATTCCTGCAACCCTATGCCATTGATTGGCACCGATATTCTGTGCGACCATCGCACTGGCCGCAGCACTTAGCGCCATTGCCGGCATCTGCACGTAGGTCCAAAGCTGCTGGGTTGCGCTGTAAGCGGCCGTTGTCTGTACCCCTTCACGGTTAATCAGCGACAGCATCGTTAATGCTGCTGAAGAGATAACAATCATCTGCAAGCCCATCGGCAATCCCTTTGAAAACATCGACTTTAGGATGTCCCGATCTGCACGCAAAAAACGCAGCTCTGGCAATTTAAGTGTCAGCACAGAACCACGCAGATACATGGTCACGACCATACCAATTAGCGCTAGTGTGTTGGCGACGGCGGTTGCAAAGGCCGAGCCAAATATACCCCATTCAGGAAAGGGGCCTAGTCCCAAAATCAGTACCGGCGTCAAAATCAGGTCGATAATTACCGATATAATGATAAACCAAAGCGGCGTCGTAGAATCACCCGTTCCGCGTAGTGCCATCATTATCAGCGTAAAGGTCAATGTGACAGGCATCGCCACAAAAATCATCCGCAGATAGGTCAGGGCAAGATCTACCGCACTTGGAGGCGTCCCGAGCAGCTCAAGGAGCAGTGGAGCAAATATCCACCCGATTGCCGATACCAATATACTGATCGGAATAATGCTACCCAGCGCCGTGCCCATGGTTTTTTTGACTATAGTATCGTTACGGCTACCCATGGCCTGACCAATCAAAATAGTCGCCGCCATACCAAAACCGAAAACGAATGAGATCAGGATAAACATCAAGATATTACCGTTTGCAGTTGCTGCCAGCGCTTCTTCGCCTAAAAACCGGCCTACCCAGACGGCATTAATCGAGCCGTTCAACGACTGCAGGGCTGATGAGCCAAGGGTTGGTAGGGCAAACAGCAGCATGGTTTTAGCAATCGAACCTTGGGTGAGGTCACGGCTTTTATCAGTGGAGGTAGTTGTTTTACTCAATGTTTATCCTTTTGCGCCATCCAAGTTGGCTTTATTTAATGACATAAAAACCCTTATTATAAATGACCTTGCTTGTAGCATCTTGGTTAGACTGGTAACATTTTTTTATATAATGTATTAGGACGTGTCCTCAATTCAATCGACAGACATCTAAATGGGCTAAAAATGACAATATGAAGAAAGAAACGATAGGCATGTTTGGCGGTAAGTTCTTAATAGTGCATAAAGGGCATGTGCATGCGATGCGTAAAGCGGCGGCTATGGTCGATAAGCTTTATGTCATAGTGACTTATAACGTGATTTTTGAGCGTGAGGTTTATTTTCATAAAAGTAAAATCGCCCCGATAGCGGTGGAGCAAAGAATGCGCTGGTGGCATGAAATTACCAAAGAGCTGGATAATGTACACGTCTATGCAATAGAAGAAACCAATATTAATAAAAATGCTGATACTCATACCAATGTTTATTCTTATGCTCATGCTAACGTTGAGCCTGACTGGGAAAGCTGTGCCGATAGCATTAAAACCTTGATAGGCAAACCCATTGATTTTATTTTTAGTTCTGAGCCAAGATATAGTGATTACTTCGATGATTTATATCCTAAAGCAAAGCATATTATCATCGATGCTGATCGTCAGCTTTATCCCATATCTGCAAGCCAGCTACGTCATGACGGCGTGATTCAGCACTGGGATAGGTTGCCCGACGTGGTACAACCTTATTTTGCCAAAAGTGTTGTCATCGTTGGTACAGAAAGTACGGGCAAGACTACATTAGCGAAAGATTTAGCCCATCGTTATAACACTTGCTATGTCGAAGAAGCAGGGCGCAAGTTTTATGAGCAAATTAACGCTGAAATCGTCTTGCTTGAGGATTTTGCACAGATTGCTTATGAGCATAAATATCATGAGAGGCAAGCCAAAAAAGCGGCAAATAAGATATATTTCGTTGATACAGAAGCGATTACGACCCAGTTTTTTTCGATGGCTTATCTTGATGTAAGGCAAAGCGTACTTGATGAAACCGCCAAACTGCAAGATTATGACTTGTGGCTGTTTTTGGAGGCGGATATTGAGTGGGTCGCTGATGGATTAAGGTCTTTTAGTGATACGCAAGTTCGCGATAAAAACAATCAATTACTAAAATCTTTATTAAATGAGTTTGGGGTGCGCTATCACATTATCAGCGGCAACTATGATGAAAGGTATAAAGAATCGCTTAAATATGTTGATAAATTATTGACCCAGTAACCCAGTAACCCAGTAACCCAGTTATTAATATTCTTATGCTAAGATTGCGATTTTAAGCGTCTTTAACTTCTAACCTTTTCTACCTATACTCACCAACTATCACAAGGATGTTTCGATGCTCTTAAAACGCCTAGCTCTTGCCGCGCTTTTTAGTCTTTCTATGGTCGGTTGTACCACCGCGCCCAATGCGTTAGCGGTCAATACAACGCAAAAGATTATTCAATATGAGCGCAATAAATCTGATTTGGACGTTAAATCGCTGACATTAGCTTCTGGCGATAAGATGGTCTATGCGGAAAACGGCAATGTCGCTGGCGAGCCGTTATTACTCATTCATGGCTTTGGCGGTAATAAAGACAACTTTACCCGTATCGCGCGTCATCTAGAAGGCTATCATCTGATCATTCCTGATTTGCTTGGTTTTGGTGAATCTAGTAAACCGATGAGCGCTGACTATCGCTCGGAGGCGCAAGCGACGCGCTTGCATGAATTGCTGCAAGCCAAAGGTTTGGCGTCCAATGTTCATGTCGGCGGCAATTCGATGGGCGGCGCAATCAGTGTGGCTTATGCGGCGAAGTATCCCAAAGACGTCAAAAGTTTATGGCTCGTCGATAGCGCAGGTTTTTGGTCAGCAGGTATTCCTAAATCATTAGAAGGTGCGACGTTAGATAACAATCCGCTGTTGATTAAGAGCAATGAAGACTTCTATAAAATGTATGATTTCGTCATGTATAAGCCGCCTTATATTCCTAAGTCTGTAAAAGCCGTCTTTGCGCAAGAACGTATTGCGAATAAAGCGCTAGAATCTAAAATACTGGCGCAAATAACTGAAGACAATGTCGAAGGTCGCGCTAAGATTATCGCTGACTATCATATTCCAACGCTGGTGGTTTGGGGTGAGAAGGATCAAGTGATCAAGCCTGAAACGGTTACGCTAATAAAAGAAATCATTCCGCAATCACAAGTTATTATGATGCCAGAGATTGGTCATGTACCGATGATAGAAGCGGTGAAGCAAACGGCTGAGGATTATAAAACGTTTCGTGAAGTGCTAAAGAAATAGTCATTTACCTATGATGTTGTAAGAATTTATTGGTTCAGCTTTTGGTTGGATATGGGCTGTTGTAGGTTGGGTTAAAAACTCCGCCTACGTCAATCAAACTAACTCTCTTTTACCAAGCGCTCTAATAATTCAATCGTGCGCTCTTGTCTGACCAAAGCCACCCCTTGCCCTGCCCATAAAGATTGATGTTCGGCATCAAGATTTTTGGTCGCATGGGCACGCAACAATTTGGTCATGGCATTTAATTGTGGATAAGGTGGTAGCTCATGAGCGCTCTCAAATTGAGCAAAGTCACGCAGATAATCGTTCAATAAAGCGCGTGCCTGTTTACCTGAAAATAGTCGCGTTAAGCGCGTTTCGGCACTGCGCTTACCTTCACTGGCGTCAAGTAGTGCTTGTTTATAGCTATCATTGATACCGCACTTATCGGTGGTCAAAAATGCCGTTCCTATTTGTGCAAGCTCGGCACCGGCGGTTTGAACGGCATTAATAGCTTGCCCAGTCATAATACCGCCAGCTGCAATCAAAGGAATATCGGTGCAAGCCCGCGTTTGAGCAATCAGTGTCAATAATCCCAATGGGTCATTTGCACTTTGCGCTAACCAACCACCGCGATGTCCACCAGCTTCTACGCCTTGTACGCATACTGCATCAGCGCCAATAGCTGCCCATGCTTTTGCTTCTAATGGATGATTGGCAGTACCGATGACGCGTGTGCCTAGACTCTGTAAACGCTGCATTTGTTCGGCATTGATAATACCAAAGGTAAAACTGACGACAGGAACAGGATTGTCATAGAGCACTTGTAGTTGCTCTGCAAAGCTGAGCGCTGGTTGTTTCGGTAATTCTATTTCTATATTATTTTCTTGATAATACTGGCTTAGCCAATTTGGAACCGCGCTGTCCAAGGTATTAGATTCATGCTCAGACAATACCATCAGATTGATCATAAAAGGGCGATCAGTGAGTGATTTAATGCTATCAATTTCACTGTTTAAAACCTTTGGCGTCGTCATGCCAGATCCCAATGAACCCAATCCACCAAAATTACTGACCGTCGCTGCCAGCTCAGGGGTGGTTGCTCCTGCCATAGGCGCTTGTACGATAGGATGGGTTAAATTGAGAGTATTCAGTAAGCTCATGACGGGCGTCCTTTTTATTTATTAGGAGGTTTGCATGACGTACTTTAACAAAGCTGAACGGCGTGCGTGTTAGATAATGTTTATTTAGTTGAGAAATAGGAGGGGTTGAGAAGTTGTGGCTAGTATCCACCATTAAAGAGTAATACAAGGTTTGATGTTGAAATTTAACGTAAAAAATAGGTCAGCTCTTACACCATCGAAAAGAGAGTTAAGAAAACCGACCTACTTTTATAAACTAACTGCTTAGCTTAAACTCTTAGTTCAACTGTAAAGAACCCTTCGCATTCATCAACAGCTCAACCACGTCATCACCGCTGATGACGGTGAAGCGCTTATCAATCGCTGATTCTTCTATGCCATTGTGTTTCATACACGCGCCGCAGACCAATACTTGACCGCCTTTTTCAATAAAGGCTTCTAGCAATTCGCTAGCAGGTTCAAATGGCGCACCAATATCAACGTTATCTAAAGCATTTGGCAATGCTAAATGTACCGCGTCTACCATCAATATAACCGATGCAGAGTGACCTTTTTTCAGCGCCACACCTGCCATGGTAAATGCTAAAGTAATTTTGCTTGGGTTTGATTCGCTATTATCAAACAGCGTGCCGACATAATCCGTATTATTAACCATATTATTTTCCTTATTAGACTGTTTTAGCTAGACAATATTTAGTTGAGTATAAGACTCACTACTATCCTAACATTTATTATATGTATTTATATAATGTCTTGTTAGGAAATAGTAGCTATAAGGTTACTTGCTTGTGACGAGCTACTTGTGAAGCAGCGCTGTAATGCAAATGGTTAAATAATCAGTGGATATTTGCAGTGAACCTAGCAAAAACTTACGCTTGCGGCGGCCACGGACGGTCAGCATCACTCACAATCCATTCTGCCACATAGCCGCTCGGTGGCAGTTCCCAATCCGATTGGTTTAAAGCTGCTAGTACGCGTGCGGTCTCGATCACCTTACCGCCTTCGGTGACCCCTGTGCGTAGTAGGGCCGATGAGCAAGGTTTGCCCTTTACCCACATCGATTGCTCAATATATATCCAGCGCTCATCGAAGCCTACGATTTTGGTTTTCATGGTGACTTTTTCAAAAGCACGAATCCGTCTGCGATATTGAATAGTGCTGCCAGCGACGACCAAGCCCCAACGCTGCTTGAGCAGTTGGCTGCCAAGTCCGCTCCGTACCGCAAAATCGGTACGTCCCATATCATAAAGCGTCAGCACGCGACCATTATTCATCTCCAAGAAATTATCAATGTCCGTCAAACGACAGCGAAAGGTAATCTCACTGGTATCTTTAAACGTTAAGGTATTGCCCTTTTTTACTTGTAGCGCGGCGTGGGCGATGGTGCTGGCATAACGGATAAATGGATACATGGCGCAATCTCAAAGGATTAAGGTTTAAAGTTCGAATAATATAATTAGGGTTTAGCAGATTAGCAAATCTCATTATCAATCGCTAGACACGACGCCAATAGACTCGAAATAAGCACTAACCGTTTCGGGTAACCAATTGATATCAAATCTTGATTTTTTATAAAGATGAGGAGATTTGTCTTTATCAGCGTTATAACGAATAAAGCCCACATGCCCGCCATGCTCAGTGTTTAAAATAGTGACGCTGTCAGAGACATCGTTTGGCGTAGCGGTAAAGCCAAGGAAAGGATCGTCTTTGGCGCTGATTAATAATAAAGGTTTGGTCACTTTTATCAAATAGGGCAATGCTGATGAGGCGTGATAATAATGATTGTTAGAGCGATAGCCATGACGCGGGGCGGTAAAGATATCATCAAAGTCGCTGATACGATTGACCGCTTTGATAGAGTCGATCTCATCTTTGGTAATGTCATTCGCCAACGCTTTTTTGATAATGGGATTAAGCAGATACGGCGTATAAATACGATGACTCAAAAAGCTGTGCATACTAAGCGCCGCGGACGACATATCGACAGGTGCTGAAATCACCGCCGCGCCATCACAGAGCGCTTTATCGCCATATTCACCCATATATTTCGCCAGTGCATTGCCACCTAGCGACACACCTACCGCATAGATATGGGCGTAATTTTCGCGCAAATTCTCTAGCATATGATGCAACTCGCCAGTGTCACCGGCGTTATAAAATACGCGACCGCTGGCAGGAATACCGCCGCAGCTGCGAAAGTGCGCCACCACAAAGTGCCATCCTTGCGCATGCATCTGATACGCCAAAGCACGGGCGTAATGACTGTCACTACTGCCTTCCATACCGTGAAATAGCACGATTAATGGCGTTTGCTCAAGCTCGCCATTATCTGCTGCTTTTATAGACTGGGCGTCTATAGGATGGGCGTCATAAAAGTCATAGGCAATATCACTTTCATCCAAGGAGTCTTTTTCGACCACACGGCGATAAGTCGGCGTTTTTGGGGCAAAAAATTTCGGTAAAATGCTTTGCAGGTGTGGATTACTCAGCCAAAAGGGCGGTTTAAAAGAGGTAGGTGAAAAGGTTTTAAGTGGTTTCGATGTTGGCATAAAGGTTTCTTATTTAATGGTTATATGAATTATCGTTAAAATCGTCTTTAACAATCAATGCCTTATCATACCGACGGACGTGGTCAAAACCAATGCTTTTCAGTGAACGCTCAGTGAACGTATGGTTACTCAAATCAATACTACTAAAAACCATGTTATTCAAAACAATGCTACTAAAAATAGCATGTTAGAAACAGAGAATTAAAAATACTTATTTCTTACGAATTATCTAAGACGCGTCCATCCATCGCCAGCCGTTCTTTTAAACGATCTATATCTGCTTCAGCAAGCGTCACGGTTAATGTCACTTGTTTACTATAAGCCACGTCATCGATACGACCATGTAAACTTTCGACCACGTAGCGACACTGCGCTTCAGTAGCAAACTCAGCGAGTATTTGCACTTGCGCCATCGGTACATAGGGTAGCAGAACCATTTCATCGACGGCAGCCTGCGCTGAGCCTGCATAGGCGCGAGTGAGACCGCCCGCACCGAGCTTGATACCGCCAAAATAACGCACCACGATGATAATGACGTTGCCGATAGATTTATGCTGTAAGACATTTAATATCGGTCGTCCTGCCGTGCCGTTCGGTTCGCCATCGTCGTCAAAGCCAGCACTGGTGGTGTTATTGGGGTCACCGATGATATACGCCCAGCAGTGGTGGCGGGCATCGGCATATTGCACGCGTAATTGTTCCACGTGAAACATTGCTTGCTCGCGCGAGGTCACCGGATAAGCATAGGCAATAAACTCAGATTTTTTAATTTCTAAGCGCGCGGTGACTGCTTGTTTTAGCGTTTGATAGCTCATATTTCATCAGGTCTAGGTTGGATATGGTAAACTTACTTAACTTTCACTGTCGTCCGTATTTGGCGCAGTGTTCATTTAATTTTTTATTATAGTACCACTTCTTATCAGTGAAGATAGCGCACAAGCTCAGTATGAGTGCTTGTGTCGTTAGACGCTAAGGTAGAGTAGGTATCATAAAACGGATGGTAATAAATAGTATGCGTCTAGATAAATTTCTGAGTAAAGCCACTGAGCTGTCGCGCAAAGAATCAAAAAAGATTCTGCACGCCGGTGAAGTGACGCTAAATGATACTGTGGTCAAAGACCCTGGGTTGCACGTCGATATCGTCAACGATGAAGTAACGTGGGCAGGCGAGCCGTTGTCAGTTGCTGCGGGTAATCGTTATATTCTGCTGCATAAGCCTGAAGGCTTTGAATGTACTTTAAAAGTCAAAGAACATCCTATCGTTACTGAGCTGATTGCCGTACCAGAGCTTGGAAGTTTACGTATTGCAGGTCGCCTCGATGTCGATACCACCGGAGCGTTGCTTATCAGTGATGATGGCAAATGGTTGCACCGTGTCACCAGCCCTAAACATGAGCATGCCAAGATTTATGAGCTGACCTTAGCTGAGGCGATGGATAGCGACGCGCAAGCCAATGCCGTTAAAGAAGTGGCTGAAGGTATCTTGTTAGAAGGCGAGCACGAAGAAACCAAGCCTGCCATTCTTGAATTCATCGATGAAACCCATGCGCGTTTAACATTAGAGCAGGGTAAATACCATCAAGTAAAACGTATGATGGGCTACTTTGGTAATCGAGTGACTGAGCTGCACCGCGCCAGTATTGGCCATATCACTTTAGACGGTCTGGATAAAGGCGACAGTCGTTTCCTAACACCAGAAGAAGTGGCTAAGTTCTAAACTTAAGCTGTGCTAAATCCTAAGATGAGCCACTAAAATACTTTCCAAAATGAGCAGCTACTGCAAAGTGTGCTGCTTTTTGCTGCCTACTTTTTATCTTTATTATCTCTGCCAACTGTCTGTGTTGCCTATCTCTTAAAGCTCAGTAGCAGTTTTGCAAAATTAAGCCTTTAATACTTTGCAAAAACTGCTCTTGTGCTAAAGTCAGCCTATCTTTTTTTAATCTATATTTTTACATAATATAGTTATCTTTATTAATTGTGGTTACCTTTAAATTCTTACTATGAATAGTTGCCGTTATTTAAAAAATAGCATTTAACAGTAGTGATTTTAATGGTAATGGCTATTAAAAACCAATAGGACTGTCTTTGTGAAATTCCCTATATTAAAATCTGCCAGCTTAATCAGTGCCATATTATTGACCTCCACTGCTTGTGCGCAGCCAAGTACTACTGATGCTATCAAAAAAAACAGCAGTCAAGCACCGCAAACTATCGAAAGTATGCAAAACACCCAAGCTACTGGCAGTATCAGCAAAGCGGTCGATAGTCAATTACGTCAACTGCTGAGCCAAGCCGGTATCAAAACCCAAATCACCTCTATCTTAGTATCTAAACTGCCAAATATGTATCAGGTTAATCTAGCAGGACAGCCGCCGCTGCATATTACCGAAGATGGTAAATATGTCATCCAAGGCGAGCTACAAAAGAATCCAAGCAAACGCGTAGTAACCAAGACGCCTGTGCGTAGCAGCAGCGCGCAAGTCGGCAAACCCGTTAGCGCCAGTGTCAAATCTGACATCCTAGCTAATATGAGTGCGCTAAAAAATATGAGCACTAAAACACCGTTCTTCTATACTGCGGTGCCGGGTGTCATTTGGGGAGCAACCTTAGAAGGCGTGCCTTTTTTATTGTCAGATGATGGGCAATATATTACCGACGGCGAGATATCAGTGATTGAAAACGGTCAGTTTATCGGGCTTGATGGCAACTTTGAACGCCTTAAAAACCAATCGGTATTTGCAACTTTGGATAAAAGCCAGCTGATTAATTACCCCGCAACTGGTATTGAAAAAGCAATTATATATGTCGCCACCGATGTTAATTGCCCTTATTGCCGCCGCTTGCATCAACAACTGCCCATGCTCAATGCAAAGGGCGTGACGGTCAAAACTATTGGCTATCCGATCTATGAAGAGTCACCTGAGCAAATGCGTGCTATCTGGTGTCAGGGCAATGAAGACAGCCGTCGCAAGGCATTAGATAAAGCCATGTTAAAGGGAGAGATGACGCCTGCACCAGCAAGCTGTAAGGTCAACCATATAACGCCCAATCGTGAAAAAGCGGCAGGACTTGCGGTGATGGCAACGCCGGCTATTTACCGTGAAGATGGTGTCCTTTTTCAAGCAAGCTTTGAGAGCCCTGAGTTTTTAGAGTTCTTGGGCGTGGAGTAAGTTGTTTAGTATGCTATAGCATGGAATACAATCAATAAAAAACCACCAATAAAAAACCACCGCATGACTATATTCATGTGGTGGTTTTTTTATGCGCTTAACGATTGGCTCTAGCCAACTTATTGTGGCAATGTTTATTATGGGAACGTGTATTGCGGCAAAATGATATCGACGATTTTCCAATTTATCAAACCATCTCGCTGCATTTTGATCGTGAGCGGGTAGCCTTTAACCTGACCGCTAATGTTAAAGCAATTAATACCGCAATAGCCCAACTTTGGCTTATCGCTATCTGTTCCTTGCGCCGCTTGTTGTTCAAGTTCTGCCGCTTGTTTATCCATAATTTGCTGCATTTGATTTTTAACCACGGCATTGATATCGCCGCGCTGAATAATCAAGCTTTGAATCAAGTTCTTTAAATCGACTTGATTACTGGCGATTGCCCATGCAGCGGCAAGCTCTTTGGTCGCAGTGTTAGCTTGACCTTGGGTATTAATCAGCTTTTCGATATTTTGTGGCGTAATCGCACCATCGACTGCTTGGATGATAAAACCGTTGGCCGCTTCGGTTAATGGCGCGCCGCCAAGTTCGGCAACCAATGGGTATTTGGTCATGGTCACTGCAAACTGGCTGGTCAGCTGATTTTGGATACTGGGGCGCACTTGCTCATAATCAATCGCCGCTGCGATAGTCGCACCATCTTTGGCGTCGTAGGCATTTTTAAGCTGATAGGCGCTGTAGTAAGGCGAGCCGCCATAGATTGCAATAGCAATCACTATCAATAAAACAATCAGCTTTTTCATAAAAATTGCTACCTTATTGCAAACCTAGTGGCTAAAAATCTCAAAAATAGGATTTGAAACCCCATCAATATGGCGCTAAATACTAGCATGGTCAGCCTTTATAAAGGTATAAAAACCTTTATTGAATTCTTAATAAAACCTTTTTTAAGTGCTTAAACGTCATATGTGAGAATTTTGACTGCCAAGCGCTTGATAAATCATATTGCCATCTCCATAAATAGCGCAAACTTTTAATAATTGATTTGGCTAAGCAGCATCCCGCCGTACTCGCTTGTAAGATTCATAAATCATCCTTTTTGCCTGCGCCTATTTTGCTGTGTTTCATGTGAAACCTTTTGATGCGAATATAAGCAGGATTATAAGTAAGATGATTGACTCGGGTTGATGAATCGACCGACCGGTGGACTGTGAAGACGATAGGAGAGCCCATGAGTAAGCGCGATTTTTATGAGATATTAGGTGTCAGTAAGACTGTAGATACCAAAGAAATCAAGCGAGCTTACCGCAAGCTTGCTATGAAATACCATCCGGATCGTAACTCTGATGACCCTGATGCCGAAGAGAAGTTCAAAGAAGCGTCGATGGCTTATGAGGTATTGAGTAACGAAGAAAAACGCTCAGCTTATGATCGTATGGGTCATGCTGCCTTTGAGAACGGCATGGGCGGTGGCGGTTTCGGCGGCGGTGGTGGTAATTTCCAAGATATATTTGGCGATATTTTCGGCAACTTTGGCGATATATTTGGTCAGTCGCGTGGGGGCGGCGGTGGACGTTCGCGCCGTGGCTCAGATTTGCGTTATGTGATTGAGCTGACCCTAGAAGAAGCGGTGCGCGGCTGTAAAAAAGAAATCAGCTTTACCGCTCCTGCGCCTTGCGATACCTGTGATGGTAAAGGCGCAAAAAATGCTTCTGATATCGTGACTTGTCAGATGTGCCATGGTCAGGGACAAGTGCGTATGCAGCAAGGCTTTTTTGCCGTGCAGCAAGCGTGTCCACAGTGCGGCGGCTCTGGTAAACAGATTAAAAACCCTTGTCCTGATTGTCATGGTAATGGCGTCAAAGACAAATCACGCACGCTTGAAGTATCTATTCCAGCAGGCGTCGATGATGGTGACCGCGTACGCCTTGCAGGTGAAGGCGAAGCGGGTGGTGCTGGCGTACAAAACGGCGATTTATACGTCGAAGTACGCGTAAAACCGCACGATGTCTTTACTCGTCAAGGTGCCGACCTTTATATGGATGTACCAGTGAGCATTACTGATGCGGCCCTCGGTAAAGAAGTTGAAATCCCAACCTTAGATGGCAAAGTCAAAATCAAGGTTGCCGAAGGTACGCAAAGTGGTAAGCTTTTACGTGTACGCGGTAAAGGTGTGACGCCAGTACGCACCACGATGAAAGGTGATTTAATTTGCCGTGTGGTCATCGAGACGCCAGTAAACTTAACGCGCGAGCAAAAAGACTTGTTACGTCAATTCCAAGACACACTTGATGGCGACAGCAAACATCAGCAGTCACCCCATAAAAAGTCATTCTTTAAAAAGATTGGCGACTTGTTTGATTAACGCTGTTTATGGCTGAATCGCTATATCTAAAGCAAATAGCTAAAATAAGCCGCTCAAATAAGTAGTTATGCTAACCCAGAGGTTTCATGTGAAACCTCTGGATTTTTTATTGAGCGTATAAAAAGCCACTCGTGCAGTGATATTTGCTAAACTTATGATAAATATTATGCAAAAACTCTCTTATTAAAAATAAAGTATTTAGGATAAAGATATGAGTCAGCAAGAAAATAAAAAAACCATTAATGTTGGTGTTATCGGTGCCGGTGGGCGTATGGGGCGTATGCTTATCGAAGCCGTACAGGACAACCCGCAAACAACGCTGAACGCCGCGATTGAACGTCAAGGTTCAAGCCTTGTTGGTGCCGATGCTGGCGAAGTCGCAGCGATTGGTCGTTTAGATGTGCAGATTGTAGATGATTTAAAAGCAGTCATTAATGACATCGATGTGCTGATTGATTTTAGCTTACCTGATGCCACTGAACAAAATATGCAAATCTGCGCAGCAAATAATGTTGCGATGGTGATTGGTACTACAGGCTTTAATGAGCAGCAAGAGCAAGTGTTAAAAGAAGCAAGTAAGCAAATCGCTATCGTCTATGCAGGTAATTATTCAACAGGCGTTAATCTATCATTAAAATTACTAGCGATGGCAGCAAAAGCCTTTGGTACCGATGCCGATGTAGAAGTCATCGAAGCCCATCATAAGCATAAAATTGATGCGCCATCGGGCACGGCTTATATGATGGCAGAAGCGGTCGCAGAAGCGCGCGGACAGAACCTAAAAGACGTTGCCGTTTATGGCCGCGAAGGGCAAACTGGCGCACGTGAAGTCGGCAGTATTGGTATTCATGCGATACGTGGTGGCGAAATCATTGGTGATCATACGGTGATGTTTATTGCAGATGGTGAAGTGGTTGAAATTACCCATCGTGCCCGTGCGCGCATGACTTTTGCAACTGGTGCAGTGCGTGCGGCAACTTGGGTTATTAAGCAAGAGGTTGGGCAATATAATATGCAGGATGTTTTAGGCTTAAATGACTAAAGCTTAAAGGATTAAGGTTTTTTGCTTATGGTTTGGTAGCTGCTGAGTATGGCTCTTGATAGCGTTTACTTATTGCTAGAGGTCAGTTATGAATAAGTTTAGTGAAAATATAATAGCGAGTTTTGGTCGCACGGTGGCTATACTTAATACTATTAAAAATATAAAAATTGCCAGAAGCATAAGTTATGCGCGTCCGATAGCATTTACTTTAAGTTTAACTATATTGCCAATAGTCGTACAAGCAGCTACTTATCAAACCTATGTGATTCATACTTATGGGGGTGAGAGCTTATTACCAGCGGTTCGTCAGCAGTTAAGTGCCAGTCGCGACGGCGGCACAGTATCGATTTATCAAGATAAGCTCGTGTTGCATACCACTGCCGCTAATTATCAAACCGTACAACAATTACTCAGTCAGATTGATGGTCAACCTCAGGCGTTGACCGTTGCTGTGCGTGTCGGTAATAGTAGTCAATCCCAAGGTAATATTCAGCAAGGTCAGGTTATTATTAGCAATCGGGGTATTCAAGGTGTAGTGATGATTAACCAGCTTAATAGCCAGCAGCAAGGTAATAATCTATATCAAGTGCAAACCCTGTCTGGTAGCGCGGCAAGTATCAGCACCGGCACGCTTTATTCATTAAACCAAACCTATATTGCTAATAGTTATCCGACCTATAATCGGCCGTCTGGACAAATTATTATTCAGCAGCAAGTATTATTACCAACGACGCAAGGGATTGCTGTAACGCCAAAGTTATTGCCAAACGGGCAGGTCGAAGTACGACTCACCCAAGTAGAAGAGCAGCTCGTGCGCGCTAATCCTTCTCATAATCGCTATAGCTATACTAATAACAGTAGCGTGCAAGACCAAAGACTGAATAGCACCATTGTCGTGCCACGCGGACAGTGGGTCAATATTGGACAAATCTCTCAAAACAACCAAAGCCAAAGCTCAGGTTATGGCAGTAATCAAATGGTCAATAGCAGCAATAGCGTACCGATTTCATTATTGGTACAGTAGCTAGCATTTATTAACGCCACCTCACTGAACATATTAAAATAGACACAAAAAAACGCGGCACTGTTTATCACAGTACCGCGCTTTTCTATTGATATTGATTGCTCAAAAATTAATCAATATAAATGACTTCTAACGGCGGGAAGCCATTGAACTCAATAGACGAATACGAGTTGGTATAAGCGCCCGTGGTGAGCCAAAATATTTTATCGCCAATTTCTAGCTCTTCTGGCAACTGATAACCCGCTTCTTCATACATGATATCGGTTGAATCACAAGTTGGCCCTGCCAATACGACCGTGCCTTCGCTTGTCGACGTTTCCATTTTAGGCGTATAAACAGGATATTTGATGGCTTCACCCAGGGTCTCGATTAGGCCTTGGAATAAGCCTACATCGGTATAGACCCAGCGCGTCAAATCCGTATCTGATTTACGCGAAATAAGTACCACATCGCTGACCAATACACCGGAGCCACCAACCAATGAACGACCTGGCTCAAGAATAATCTCCGGCATCTCATCTTCATTATAGTCATCGGTCAGATAACGGGTAATCTCTTCAGCATAGACTTTGATCGGATTGACTTCGCTGATATAGTTCGCCGGAAAGCCGCCGCCCAAAT
The DNA here is from genome assembly GCF_904846175.1 of Psychrobacter immobilis. Classification (GTDB taxonomy): domain Bacteria; phylum Pseudomonadota; class Gammaproteobacteria; order Pseudomonadales; family Moraxellaceae; genus Psychrobacter; species Psychrobacter immobilis_E. The sequence continues at coordinate 116,657 of NZ_CAJGZM010000004.1, forward strand.
TAATCATTTGCAGCTTAATATCTTCTTCGTTCTTCATCCAGTCAAACATGTATTTGACCTTGGCGAGCGCGTCATCCCAAGCAGCTACGTCTTTTTGCTGGCTACCGACGTGGAACGAGATACCATAAGGTACTAAGCCCAATTCGCGCGCTTGAATCAACAAGTCAATCGCCATATTTGGATGGCAACCAAATTTGCGTGATAGCGGCCATTCGGCAGTTTCAGAGCCTTGTACTAAGATACGCACAAATATTCTTGAACCAGGCGCGTACTTGGCGATATTTTTTAAATCTGCTTCTGAGTCGGTGGCATATAAATCAATCCCTTTTTCAAAGGCATATTTGACATGCTGCGCTTTTTTAATGGTATTGCCATAAGAAATACGCGATGGCTCAACGCCGCAATCAAGCACACGATCCAGCTCATAGATTGAGGCGCAGTCAAAGTTTGAACCAAGCTCAGCAAGCAAGTTAATCACTTCAACCGCTGGGCTGGCCTTCATTGCATAATGGATTTTTGCCTTCGGGAAAAAACCGACCATTTCCGCATATTTAGTTTTAATACGGCTCAGGTCGACGACCAAAAACGGGGTTTCGCGACCTTCGGCAGCTTTGGTGAATTTCTGCCAGCCGGCAGGGTCAAAATATTGGTCAATTTTGATCATGGTCATGGTAGGAAACCTTTAATGAAGACACTAGATGTCAGAGAATAAAAATGTTGGAGATTATAAAGCCAATACCATCGTCATATACTATCGTCGTTATAAAACCATCATCGTACTTATTGCCGCGGCTAAAATTAAGCGGCAAGTATAAATTCTTAACGAACGATATTTCTTACTAATAATTAAATGACGAAAAATACGGCTTAAAAAATAAATGAATGAATCAATTAAGAGTGGGTAGTTTGCGGCTGTTTATCGTGTATCTCTTCGCCTTGCTTCTCACGTATTTTAAGGACTTTACGTACTTTATCACGTGCACGCGTTTGCTTGAGACGCGATAAATAATCAACGAAAATGACGCCGTTTAAATGATCCATTTCATGTTGGATACAAACAGCAAGTAAACCTTCTACTTCTTCATCAATCTTGTTGCCATTCTCGTCCAAGGCTTCGATACGCACTTTACTTGGACGCTCAACCTTATCATAGACTTCAGGTACCGATAAACAACCCTCTTCGTACGGCTGCTTTTCTTCTACCAACGGCGTGACCTTAGGATTAATAAAAACCCTTGGGCTATCTTTATCTTCCGATAAATCCATGACGATAAGCTGGATATGGCGATCAACTTGGCTCGCTGCTAACCCAATACCTTGGGCATCATACATGGTCTCAATCATATCGGCGATTAAGGTTTTGATTTCAGCCGTGACTTCCTTGACAGGCTTAGCAATCGTGCGTAAGCGCGGGTCAGGATAGCTTAAAATAGGGAGTAACGCCATAAGGCTCACCTCAATGATAAAGATAAAATAGGTCTGATATTATAAGATAAATGGGGACAAAAGTAATGCTTATCAATACATGAGGTTCTTTATCCTTATTTAATAACATAAGCAAGACTTATGATTAATAATTAAGACAGAAAAATGGCATCAATAAAAAAAGCCTTGCATTGAGCAAGACCTTTTTATATTTCTTTAATTAGATTAAACGCTATGAGTGGTATGCATCAATTATATACGGCGTTTACTCATAATCATCTCATAGATAAATAGTAAGATAATTGCACCGATTACTGAGAATATTAGACCAGTAAAGCCGCCATCAGCATTGATACCGATTAAGCCTGCGACAAAACCACCTAGCATCGCACCAACGATACCCAAAACGATGGTCATAATCCAACCCATAGGGTCGTTACCCGGCTTAATAGCACGAGCCAATAAACCTGCGACCAAACCTACGATAATCATCCAAATAAAGCTCATTGTTATTCTCCTAATAGGGTTTAATTTATACTGTTATTTATAATATGTTACTTATTTTGATGAATTCATTGTAATCATTCCTTACTTAAAAAAGTAAGGACGAAATGTTATCTGTGTACGGGCTGTGTGAGGAAAAAGCCATATTTGCTATCAAGCAGAGGAGATAGGTAAACGGTAGGTTACAAAGGTAGTAAAGTCGCTAACGCCATGGCTAATTGAGAAGATAAAATTTGAAAATTTAAGAAAAGTAATTTAGCGCATAAAAATAACGGCTGATTTGGATATGCGTTTGACTGTTAGCTTGGCTGTAGGTTTGACTGTTAGCTTGGCTATAAATTTGACTGAGAAAAAACGCCCATAAAAAAGCGTGGTTCGTTTAACGGAACCACGCTTTTAAGATAGAAATACTTCAATGTTTTTAGTTTTTTAGCAGCATTTTATTGGTTACGCAGCGCAGTTAATAGACGCTGATGAATCCCTTCAAAGCCGCCATTCGACATAATGACAATAGCATCGCCAGATTTGGCATAGGTAATAATATGTTCAATAATCGCCTCGGTACTAGAGAGTACCTGCTGACTTGCGATATTCGGGTTTTTAGCCTTGGCATTATCGATGACGTCCTTTAGACCCCATTCAAGTCCTGTTGGCTCATACCATAAAGTATGGTCGGCAAGGGCAGCGGACTCAGCCAAGCTGTCTTGATGAATACCCATTTTCATGGTGTTGCTGCGCGGCTCGATAATCGCCCAAATGCGTCTGTTCGCCAGTTTCTTTTTGGCACCATCTAAGGTGGTGGTAATGGCGGTCGGGTGATGGGCGAAATCATCAAATACCAAGATGTTATTTACATCGCCAATCAGCTCCATACGGCGTTTGATACCAGCAAAGGCTGATAATGCCGCGCAGGCAGTTTTGACATCGACACCAACATTATAAGCAGCCGCGACCGCAACCAAAGCATTATTGACGTTATGAATGCCACTCATTGACCAATCGACGACGCCTGTTGCTTCTTTATCAGCAGTATCCGCGACAAAACTGACATTAAATTGACCGCCATCGGCGCTGATAAGCTCAGCCTGCCAGTCGCTACTGTTTTTTAACGTTTTGTCTTCTATATCGGTATTATCTGCCAACGAATCTAGAACAGCAGTTCGCCAAATCGGTGTCCAAACGCCTTTTGCCAAGGTATCTTCTAAACTAATGGTCGCCGCTGGCATGATGATTTTACCGGTGCTTGGAATCATGCGTACCATATGATGAAACTGGGTTTGGATAGCGTTTAGGTCAGCGAAGATATCGGCATGGTCAAATTCGAGGTTATTTAAAATTGCAGTACGCGGACGATAGTGAACGAACTTTGAACGCTTATCAAAAAATGCCGAATCGTATTCATCAGCCTCAATAACGAAGTAACCTGCTTTTTCTACATCGCCATCAACGGTTTTTTCAGCACCCAAGTAGCTGCTATGCGCAAAGACTTGCTGTAAGTGCGCATCAGTAGTATCGACCAATGGCACACCGCCAATCAAAAACCCCGTATCAATACCGGCATAATGCAGTATCCAAGAAAGCATGGTTGTCGTGGTGGTTTTACCATGCGTACCAGCCACAGCGATGACATGGCGAGATTGCAGCACTTGTTCAGATAAAAATTGTGGCCCTGAGGTATAGCGCAGACCGCTATCAAGCATATATTCAATGACATCCATGCCACGTTTCATCGCATTACCAACCACCACCAAATCAGGCGTCGGCTGCAAATGTTCTACCAAATAACCTTCGGCAATCGTCACGCCCGCATTTTCAAGTTGGGTCGACATCGGTGGATAGACATTGGCGTCCGAGCCTGTAACCGTATGCCCAAGCGCGCGCGCGAGTAACGCCAGCGAGCCCATAAAAGTACCACAAATACCAAGAATATGAATATGCATAGACGTTCCGTACACGCTTGAAAAAGGGAATTGAGCTTGAATGTCAGGCAACACATATTAGTGCAGCAGAAAGCTCAATAGACAAAGGCTCATTGTAAAGTAAACACCATAAGATGACCAATAAAAAACGCCCAGTAAGTAGGCGTTATGTAGAAACTCGATTTAGATGATTGGTTTAGATGATTGGTTTAGATGATTTGCGCAAAATCCTGTTTACCTGTCTGCTTAGCGACGCGACAGAGTATAGTCATCATTAGGATTTTTATCGGCATCCATCATAATCAAATGATTGTCTCTAATTTGATAGGTTTCGATGTTTTTCTTCTCGTAGACAATGGTGATTTTATTGTCATCTTGGCGATAAACCCCAGATTCTAGCAAAGGCGGATTGGTCGGCTCTGCATCATTAAAGACACTGGTTTTTAGCACAGAGCCATCAGCGAATAAATTTAAAGTAATGTCGATATTGTCGCAAGAAGCGCATGGCACAATACCGCCATAATCCCCCATCAACGTTGCTTGCAAAGTACTATCGCTATTCACTGTAGAAATCATCGGTGAGCTTCGCGTATTGTCTTTTGCATTGGCCGCTGCAATAAGTGACTGACCTTGTTCGCCATTTGCCTCATTGACTATATCGCTACTACCATTCTCTAGAGCAGCATCACTTTGCCCATCAGCCTGCTCTAGACTATTTATCGGTGCAGTTTGCGTTGTTTTATTATTAGAAGAGGATGCGCTGTCACAGCTCATCAGTAATAGACAAAGTGGTATCGCTAACAATGGGCGCGTACAGCGTCTGATAGCGGTAACCGCAAAACAGCAAGTAGGCGAGAAATTCATCATAGTATTACCAAAAAACAGTTTTTTAAATAGTGTATCTAAACCTTGCCAGTAGGAAAACTGACTATGGCATTGGTAAAATAAAAATAATCAAAAACTAAATAGGACAAGCTTAACGGCAATAAGTAAAACGCGCGACCCAGACTTCGTTAAATTATGTGATAACTGTAAACGAGCTAATCAATAACATCGTATATAAGCATTAAAAACACTGTCTATATGCGATTAATGGGCTATGGAATCTATCGTTATTCCAATAGGGTAGATAAATCTTATAGAGATATCAAAGCGTAAAAGTGACTAAGGAGGTTTATGGGTAGTGATGATAGGGTGAAAATATCAAATAAATAGCTTTTATAGGCTATAAAACTAAAATAACCGTCAGTACAATTAAGCATGACGGTTATAAGTGCTGGTTAATAATGACGCGCAATTAAAGAAGTTAGGAAATGATTAACAGCCGTTAGAAAAATTGTTTATAAAGATAATCTAGCGAGCAGGGCGCATGATACGCCATAAAATCAGCACATGCACCACTATCAAAAGGCTAAATAAAATCAAAGATTGTTCAGGGATACTCAAACCCATAAATCTCCACGCAACAGATGCGCATTCGCCAGAACCAGCGAATACCTCTTTTAAGACTTGCTGCATCGGCAAGGTATCAAGCCAATAATCTAAGCCGGGACCACATGATGGCACTTGGTCAGCAGGCAAATGTTGTAGCCATACATGACGACCTGCGACTACAGCCGCCCAACCGATACCTGCTAAGCTCCCAAGCCATAATAGCAAACGCACCACCATTGATTTTGGATTAAACAGCGCTGCGATTAAAGCAAAGCCGCCCATAATCATCAGACCAATACGCTGAAAAATACACAGCGGGCAAGGCGAAAATCCCATATAACGCTGTAAGAAAAATAGCGCAAAACTCATGCCTATCACGGTCATTATTACTAAAAACACTTGCAGATTACGGTAAGTGGTCAACTGTCGCATGGGGCGAATACTCTTATAAAGTGCTTATTGATAAAGGTTAAAATTGATAAATATTGAAATTAATAAACAATTAGCGGTATTGCTGTAAAAAATCCATAAAGTCTTCGGTTTCAGCTGCTTCAAGCTCAGCTTGCTGCAAGATAGATTTTTCGGCAAGTACTTCATATTTGGCTTGGGTATTCGGGCTCAAAGTCTGCTGTAGTATCGACTCACGATGCTGCTGTGCTAAAGTAAAGCCAAGCTGCCATAAGCTGCCTAAACGCTTACTATCTGAGTTAACTTGCGCCGAGATAGTCGACTCAGAATGTCCCGCTTTACCTTGCATCAAGGCAACCGCCGTCCGATATTCATTGCCACCATAGTGTGCATCAAGTAGCTCTGCCAATGGCTGCATACGGCTTAGGTGGGTGAGCATCCAGCTTTCAAGGGTTTGCTCGTCACCATTATTAATGATTTGCAAGTTCTCACGGCGACCTTCGTTGACCACGCGCTCCAAATTAACAGCCAGCGCCTCTTCTTCTGCTGGCATTAGCTCTGGCGAATCACTGAGCAGGCAGTACAGTGCCATCACTTCTAAAAAGCAGGCGCTAGATAAGCGAATACCAATATCGCTATATGGGTCGAGGTCGATAGCGCGAAACTCAACGTAAGCAATACCGCGACGCTCAAGCGCTTCGGTTGGACTCTCGCCACTTTCAGCAATTTGTTTTGGACGGATAGGGCTATAGTACTCATTTTCTATTTGTAGAATATGATCATTGATTTGAATCGGATTGCCTTCTGCATCGTTTAAGCCTAGCTTTTGAAAACTTTCATGCGGGGTTTGAATCGCACGGCGTAGACCTTTGACATACTCGGGTAGATTGTTATAACGAATATCAAGGTGTTCTTGCACGCTGTTGGTATAGCCAAGCTTGCCCATGCGTAGGCTGGTCGCAGTCGGTTTATAGTAGGTTGAGTCATTAAGCAGCTCAAGGTCATGCTCGATACCTGACACAAAGCACGGGCACACACTGGGACTGGCACCTAATAAATACAGCAACAAACTGGTCAGACGTTTAAAGTTACGAATAAGACCCAAGTACTTGTCGTTTTTAAATTCTGTTAGGGTCAAATCTTGTGCGCTTGGTGTTTGCGCTTGCCATGCACTAAATAAGTCATCACCAAAGGACAGGTTATAATGTAAACCTGCAATGGTCTGCATCCGGCGACCATAACGGATACCGAGTCCACTGCGATATAAGGTTTTTAGCTTACCGGTATTAGAGCTGCCATAATCTGCTAGCGGAATATCTTCATCATTGGAGGATAGCATGCACGGCATTGATAATGGCCACATCAGCTCGCCTTCAGGCATACCTTGGTAAACCAATAAATGCAGCTGACGCAGCATGGTCAGCGTCTCTTTCGGTGAAGTCTTGGGATCAGTGATAAGTTCAAGCAAACTCTCTGAATAATCAGTGGTGATAAACGGATGGGTCAGCTTTGAGCCAAGTTTGGCAGGATGTGGCGTTTGGGCCAAAAACCCGTCAGGTTTAACACGTAGGCCTTCTTTTTCGATACCGCGCAGCATGCCGCTTAAATGCTTGCTATCAAACCAGTTTGGAATTTCAAAATCTACAAAGCTGCTCGCAAAATTACTCATAATAGTCATCTGTTGTTATTAGTTATGGTCAGTCGCCACACGATTGCTGTACGATTGCAAAAAGGGGTGAGATATTCACGTCAGTTTAGCCCAAAGCTACCCTAAAAACCACGCACAATTACAAATACAGTAAGCTTCGGTTGTGGTTAAACTACGGTTGTTTCTTGGATAAAAGATAAAATAAAATTTTGCAATCAGCGCATCTTAAGTAAAAAAAGCACCTACTTATCAAGTAGATGCTTTAAATTCATTATTTCATGTAAATGAGTCAATGCTTTAAATAAAAAACAGGCTTATGAAAATTCTAATTCAGTCTCGAAACCTTTTAGAATATGACGTGCCATGGCAAGGTTTGATTTTTGACGGTCAAGTACAAGGTATAAAAATAAGTTGTCATTACGTACCAATGGGCGTAACAAATGATACTGCTTACTCAAGGTAATAAGAATGTCTTCGATGTTCTCATTTAAACCTAACGCTTCTGCAACTTTGCGCTTAGAGCGCAGCACTTCAGTATTACCAGCGGCAGCCAGTTCAAGATCGATGCCAGAGCCAAGAGTGGCCATTGCTAGACCAGATTCGCTGTCTACTAACGCTGCTGCGATAAAGCCGTCAATGTCGTTTAATGCATCAAGTGATAACTTAGCCATGAGGATGTGCCTTAATTATTTGGGATAGGAATGGGATTGTTTTGCCGTCATTAGCCTTTGATAGCAAAATCCTTTAATAAAAAATCTTCTAACAAAAATCTTTTAATAAAAGGCTCGCAAGCAGTGGCTTTGCAAAAAGTTTTTTAAGTAGCAGCTAAAAAATGGTATTGATTAGTTTAGCTACTCAAAAGAAGACGGTATTTAAGCATATCTCCATAAAAAAACAATCGTAAACCGACTAAAGCCACCTTTTACCCGATTATCGGTTAAAAATGACTTTTTCAGTTTACGATTGTATACTTAATTTTATCCCAACAGCACTGTATTGCTTCTAAAATGACGTAACTCTCTCGACCTGCTTAAAGAGAAAACGATGAACCGCAGCCGCAAGTAGTGGTGGCATTTGGGTTGGTGACGATAAAGCGCGCGCCCTCTAAGCCTTCGGTATAGTCAACGGTAGAACCTTGCAGATACTGATAGCTTAGCGAATCGACGACTAAGGTCACATCCTCATTATCAAAATTGGCATCATCTTCATTAAGCTCATTGGCAAAGTTAAAGCCATAAGAGAAGCCTGAACAGCCGCCACCCGTCACGTAGACACGCAGCATCAGGTTGCTGTCACCTTCTTCTTCACGCAGGCGACGTACTTTTTTTGCCGCACTGTCAGTTAAGTTCAGCGCGGTTGGGTCGATCGGCTGACTTGAGCTTGGGTTAAATTGGTTGGCTGATTCGTTCATATCTACCTCAGTTGCTAAAATCAAATGATTTGTTTCTTATTTTTGCGAGGTCGTCTATTTATACTGGATAGGGCGACTGATGAGTAGCGGCTGATAAAGCATAGGCTACGGTAATATATTTATATTTGGTCAAGGCATCTAGATGCTGATGTTGAGCGCTTATTTTGGCATTGCGACATTGTGGCATAGCGATTTGATGAATAGCAATGCTGCCGACGCTTAAAACTAGGCACTTAACTGCATGATGTCAATAGTGTTTTACTAGTATATCATAATTGGGGTATTGATTGATTTGTCAAGGGTGACAGCAGCGTTTGCAACGAGATAGCGGTTTTAAATAACAAACTTTTAAATCGTTCGCGCTCCATCATCATAACGAGTGGTTTTTAGCAGTATAAAGAGTTGAATTTAAAATAGTTATTTAATCGTTTGCCTATGCGGCAAGCGTTTGAAATAATAGCCGCCTGTAAACATGCCAGACGTGTGTTTTTATTGCCTTAAGTTTTATATTATTGTTGAGATGAAGAAATTATATGATCGAATTTAAAGACGTTGGTGTTCGCCGTGATGGTCGTGAGTTGTTTGCAGGGGCAAGCTTCCAGCTACATCCGGGCCATAAAGTTGGCTTGACGGGCAATAACGGTACAGGCAAATCTACCTTGTTTGCCTTATTATTGACACGCATGGGCACAGGTGATACCGAAGTGACGCTTGATAAGGGCGAAATCAGTATTCCTGATAGCTGGCATGTGGCGCACATGGCGCAAGAAGTTGGCGCGACCACACAAACGGCAATTGATTATGTGTTAAGCGGCGATGAGCAGTGGTACGAGATTAATGCGGCTTTAAATGATTTAAGCAGTGTCAGTGACGATCAGATTGGCGTATTACATCAGCAGTTTGATGAGATTGATGGTTATCGTACGCCGACCAAAGCGGCACAAATCATGGCGGGTCTTGGTTTTAATACCAGCCAACATGAGCTGCCCGTAGAAGGGTTTTCGGGCGGCTGGCGTATGCGTTTAAACCTTGCTAAGACCTTGATGAGCCGTGCAGACTTGATGCTACTTGATGAGCCAACCAACCATTTGGACTTAGATGCGATTTTATGGCTTGAGACGTGGATTAATGCCTTTACTGGTTTGGTCATCGTTATCTCGCATGACCAGACATTCTTGGATAACACCGTTGGTCATATCTTGCACGTTGAACAGCAAAAAATCACCCTTTATACCGGTAACTATCAGCAGTTTATTCGTACCCGTCATGAGCGTATGGCGCAGCAGCAGCAAGCGTTTGAAAAGCAAGAAGCAACTAAGGCGCATTTAGACGACTTTATTCGTCGTTTCCGCGCTAAAGCCAGTAAGGCAAAGCAAGCGCAGAGCCGTATCAAGCAGCTTGAGCGCATGGCGGAGTTGTCTCCAATGATGGCAGACAACCCGTTCTCGTTCCGCTTCTATGAGCCAGCGAATATGAGCTCTCCATTGATTGAGCTGACCGATGCCGATATCGGCTATAGTGATACCCCGCTCCTTTATAATGCCAATGTACAAGTGACTCCTGATACGCGTATCGGACTGCTAGGAATGAATGGCGCGGGTAAGTCGACCTTGATTAAAGCCTTGGTCGGTGAGCTTGGCGTGTTAAAAGGCAGTTATAACGTTTCAGATACGCTAAAGCTTGGCTACTTTAACCAGCATCAAATGGATATCCTTGACCCCAAAGCAACTCCGATAGAGATGCTGCGTCGTTTAGCAGGCAAAACGTCTGATGCGATGTTACGGTCGTTTTTGGGGAGCTTTGATTTCCGTGGCGACCGTATTGATACCATAAGTGAGCTATTCTCCGGTGGCGAGCGGGCGCGTTTAACCTTGGCTTTGATTGTTTGGCAACGTCCGAACGTGTTGGTACTCGATGAGCCAACCAACCATTTAGACCTACAAATGCGTCAGGCTTTGACCATCGCTTTGCAAGGATTTGAAGGGGCAGTGGTACTGGTATCGCATGACCGCGAGCTGATTGCCAACGTCTGTGATGAGCTGTTTTTGGTCCATGACGGTATAATCGAAGAATTCGATGGCGACATCAGCGACTATGGCAAATGGCTGGCTGAAAAACGTAAGCAAGAAAATACGCCCGATAAAAGCAATAGTAAGAAAAAGAGCAAAAAGGAAAGCAAGAAGTTTGTTTCACGTGAAACTAACGATACTGGGGTCAATCAGCAAGTGGGCAATAACGAGTCTCAACCTGCGCTTAGTAAAGATGCGCAGCGCAAATTAGCCGCTGAACAACGCAAATTAACTGCACCTATTCGCCGCGATATTGAGAATACAGAAAAAGCGTTGGCTGATATTGATAAGAAGTTAGCGACTCTTGAGACCAAGCTTGCCGATACTGAGCTTTATGAAGAAAGCCGTAAAGCTGATTTAATGAAATTACTGAATGAGCAAACGGCGCTACAGCAGCAGCATAGCGATAATGAAGAAAAGTTATTGCTGGCGATGACGACCTTAGAAGAAATGGAAGCCAGTATAGGCTAGCACTACAAGACGCTTATCTCTTAGTTTTAATAAAAACCAAGAGATAAAAGCTAGTCATAAAAAAGGGAAGGCTTAGGCCTTCCCTTTTTAGTATTTTATGTGCTTATTGCATACGATATTTACCATCACCATAAGAGAGTATCTTCATGGTAGTCGTACAAAGCTCGCAGTTTATTTGACCAGCAGCAGCTTTGGATAAATCCAGAATACGACCTTTAATAAAAGGTCCTCTATCTGTGATTTTTACAATCACGCTCTGCATTGTCTTTTTGTTGGTTACTTCTACTTTGGTCCCAAATGGTAACGTTTTATGCGCAGCGGTCAGAGAATTCATATTGAATATGCTGCCACTTGCGGTACGTTTGCCATGGAACTTACTACCATAGTAACTGGTATTGCCGGCAAAAACGGTGGTACTGAGCAGCAGCGATAAAGTGATGACTAAAGACTTGATTAAATAAGACATTTAAAACCTGTATGCTATTGATGAGATAGACAGGTATTCTTGCCTATGTTATCCATACTCCCTGTGAGTACAAATAATGAAAGTATCTTACAAGAAGGAGCTTGTTATATTATTACAGGCATGTAAAAGAACTCTTAAGGTCAAAACGTGCTATTTTTTCTAAAATTTTTAGATTTATCTATCTTAGATAACGATGCTATGTATTTAATTTTATTAATAAAATCCCCATGATGTCCTATATACATAGCTTTTATACTTATACAATGAGTGATGGGTTTAATAGTGGGTGACAGTACTGGTAATATTTATCTAACGGTACGAGCTTTTATTATTGTTATCATGATTACTAGATGATAATGGCGATCTGTTATGTCGCCGTTAAATAAACTTTCCTATCATCTCGTTTACATTGGCATAGCATTTCTTATCAACGTGCTTTTATATTGAGGAAAAATAACATGGCAGAAAAAAATTATTACGACATTTTAGGGGTCAAAAAAGACGCCACAGATGCTGACATTAAGAAGAAATATCGTAAGCTTGTGCGTCAATATCATCCTGACGTCAGTGACGCTCCCGACGCGGATAATAAAATTGCAGAAATTAACAATGCTTATGAAACCATTAGAGACAAAGACAAGCGGGCGGAATACGATGCCATGCTCAACAATCCCTTTGCCGGTCAGGCTGGTGCGAGTGGATTCGGTGGGCAATCAGCGGGCGGACAAGGTGGCTACCGCTGGGAAGATATTAAAGGTCAGTTTGGCGAAGGCGAAGCTTATGGTGATGGCGGTTTTCGCTTCGATGATATTTTTTCCGCTTTTGGTCGCGGGGCAGGTGGACAATCGCAGCGTGGCGGTTTTGGCGCGCAAGATAGTAAGGGTCAGGACCAGCATGCAGAGATTACGGTTGATTTGGCGTCGGTATATGACGGTGACGATTACAGCATTAAATTAAATGTGCCTACTCGTCAAGCAAACGGTAGTGTCGATTACGACAATAAAACGCTGAAAATTAAGATTCCAAAAGGCATCACCGATGGCAAACAAATTCGTCTAGCGGGACAAGGTGCAGCGGGTATTGGCGGTGGTAAAAATGGCGATTTATTTTTAAAGGTGAAGATTCGTCATGCCGATAATATCCGCATCGAAGGCGCTGACGTTTATCAAACCGTTAATATAGCGCCGTGGGAAGCAGCGCTCGGTGAAAAAATCAACGTCAGTACCCCAGCAGGGACGCTTGGCGTGACGATTCCTAGAAACAGTAAATCTGGCAGTAATCTGCGTTTAAAAGGTAAGGGCATTCCTGCTAAACAAGCGGGCGATTTATATTTAACCTTAAATATCGTTAACCCTGATATCAGTAGCGAGGCCGCTACCAAAGCTTATGAGCAGCTCAAAGAAGCTTTTGCTGAGACCAGTATCAGCCGTTAACCAAAGCGATTAACAAATAGCAAAATGACGTGAAAAAGTAATGACTACAAACCCTGCAATAGAGATAAAGACCATACGATAACGATAAAATAAAAAGCAAACGAGGATAATCATGATGAAACACTCGCCTGAATTTACCGATATTATCTTGAACTTAGATGAGCTCGTATCTGCCTGTGGCCAAGAGCGCCAATGGGTCATCGAATTGATTGAAGAAAATATCATCCAGTATGATGTGCCAGAGCGCCAACAATTCACCGGTTATCAATTGACCACTGTGCGCCGTGCCTCACGCCTGAGCCGCGACTTTGAAGCTAGCGTGCCGGCGATTGGTCTGATACTGGAGTTATTAGATGAGGTTGAGCAGCTACGCCAATTTAAGCGCCAGCTCGACATGCAAACCCCAGTGATCGAAGTAGATGTTGATCATTTAAAGTAACTGTTTAAAACACTCGTTTGAAGCAAATGTTTAAAGCTGTTATTTAAAACTATTATTTAAAACTATTATTTAATGCAACTATTTAAAGTGAATGTTTAAATTAATGAATCACCTACTATTTAGCACATAAAAAAAGGGTCTCTAATATGAGACCCTTTATTGTTTATAGAAAATACTTGAAAACAAGCTGCTTAGTTAAAAATTAACGCGCATATTTTGGATCAGCTGCGGCAGTAAACAAGACGTCTGTAGAAGAGTTTAGTGCGGTCTCTGCCGAGTCTTGTATCACACCGATGATAAAGCCAATCGCCACTACTTGCATGGCAATGTCGTTTGGAATACTAAATAGGCTCGCTGCCAATGGAATCAATAGTAATGAGCCTCCAGCGACACCAGAAGCGCCGCAAGCACTAATTGTTGCTACCAAACTTAGTAGTAACGCTGACGCAAAGGTTACTTCGATACCAAGCGTATGCGCTGCCGCAAGGGTCAAAACGTTAATCGTAATCGCCGCGCCGGCCATATTAATGGTTGCGCCTAATGGAATGGTGACCGAATAAGTGTCTTCGTGTAGACCTAATTTACGCGCAAGGTTCATATTAACTGGTATATTGGCGGCTGATGAACGAGTAAAAAATGCTGTAATACCTGACTCACGTAAGCAGGTGAATACCAATGGGAAAGGGTTTTTGCCGGTCTTCACTAAGACAATCATTGGATTGACGACCAAAGCGATAAATATCATACAACCAACCAGTACCATTAAGATGCGCGCATAACCTGCTAGCGCAGCAAAGCCTGTCTCAGCGACCGTATTGGCAACCAAGCCTAAAATACCAAACGGCGCTAGAGCGATGACCCATTTTACCACTTGTGAGATGGCATCAGAAAAATCACCGACTACCGTACGCGCGGTATCGCTGGCTTGACGCAAGGCAAAACCTATGATGATTGCCCAAGCTAAAATACCAATGTAATTGGCTTCGGCGATAGCATTTACCGGATTGGCGACCAAATTCATCAGCAAGTTGGTCAATACTTCTTTAAGGTTCGCTGGCGGTACTTGCTCAATGGTGGCATTGACTAATATCAGCTCTGTGGGGAATAAGAAGCTGGCGCCAACCGCCGTTAGGGCGGCCAAAAAGGTGCCGAACATATACATAATCAGTACAGGTTTGACATACACCTCATTGCCACTGCGATGCTGGCTAATGGCTGCCATGACCAAAATAAATACCAATATCGGCGCGACCGCTTTTAGCGCCCCGACAAATAGCGTCCCTAATAATCCTAACGCAATGCCAACATTTGGTGCCAGCCAGCCAATCAAAACACCTAATATTAAACCGATAATAATGAGCGGTACCAACCCTATACGCTGGTACATCGCAATCAATGAACGCATCTATACACCCTCGACTTAGTCAATAAATATGAGATTTTTTATAAAACCTAAAAGCAATCGAAGGATGGTAGCATTTTTTTAAGAGAAACGCCTATCTTTAACCTGTAGCTGCCTAGGCATATAGGGCTAAGAAAAAGTGCGGTATGAGAAAAGTAGAAATATTTTTTTGGACAAAAAATAAAGAGATTTGGTAGATTAAACCTTGAAGTGTGTCAGCTCATAGCCTAATTGTTGATAAGCTTTATATTTGTGCCGACCTTCTTGCATACTGTTAGGGTCAGGTTTTATGAGCTCAAGTACGCGGCTAGGCTGAGCATTATTGGTCGCTGCCATAAAAGTATTAATGGGATGGATGGTGGTATTTAGGACAATACCTTTAAAATCGGCCGGCATATAGCTGCTAAGCAAAACAGGTGCGTCAACAGTCTCATTAACATCATCAGTGTCAGCAATAGTAGCGTCCAAAAATCGCTGATGTGGTATAAAGCTTGCGGCATCATGTGACCATAGCGCTTCATCAAGCGTCGATAGCAACTCATCCTCTTTTTCGATAAGAATCAATAACGATTGGCTGCTTTTATTAAGCGCCGTTTGGGTCAACTGACAAATAAAGCCCAAGAAATCTTGGGCTTTACTCTCACTCAAAACATAAAAACTGATGTTCATAAATTCATTTTCATAAATTGTTCTGCATAAATTGGTTTTTCAGCAATAGATTATTGATAACTGATCAAGCCATGTTTGCGCTGTTTTTGAGGTATTGCATAAACAGTGGTACAGGACGACCAGTTGCCGCTTTGTTTTGACCAGAATTCCATGCCGTACCAGCAATATCTAAATGTGCCCATGCTTGACCTTCTTCGACGAAGCGCGATAAGAAGCAAGCAGCAGTCACAGCACCAGCGCCTTTACCACCGATGTTTTGCATATCAGCGATAGGCGAGTCAAGCTGCGTTTGATACTCATCATCCATCGGCATGTGCCAGATCAAATCGCCTGATAAGTGACTGGCGTTTTCTAACTCAAATAACACATCTTCATCGTTACTAAATACCGCTGAGCGTACGTGACCTAAGGCAACCACACAAGCGCCGGTCAAAGTCGCTACATCGATAATTGCTTTTGGATTATAACGCTGTACGTAGCATAAAGTATCGGCCAATACCAAACGACCTTCCGCATCAGTATTTAAGATTTCAACCGATTTGCCGTTCATAGCTTTCACGATATCACCAGGGCGCGTAGCATCACCTGATGGCATGTTTTCTGCGCAAGCAAGGGCACCAACGACGTTAATCGGTAGACGCGCTTCACACAATGCTTTAATCGTACCGAGTACAGACGCTGAACCGCCCATATCAAATTTCATCTCATCCATTGCCGCACCGGGCTTTATTGAGATACCGCCTGAATCAAAGGTCACGCCTTTACCGACTAAGATGATAGGCGCGTCATCATTGGCAGCTTGTACATCGTTATCACTATTTTGTACAGCGTTTTTAGCGGCTTTTTTGCTAGCAGCTTTGGTTGGTAATTTATCTGCCAAGGCTTTTAGACCGCCAGCGACTTTTGCGCTGTTAGTCGTTGCTTTGTTAGCGCCAGCACTAAAGTTAGATTTACCACGGTATTCCATGAGTACCAGCTTACCTTCTTTGGTAGAGCCTTGCGCAACCGCTAAGAAGCAACCCATACCCAGTGCTGACATCTCGTCTTCACCCAATACGGTAACTTTTAATAGGTCAGGATAGGTTTTGGCAAGCTCTTGCGCTTGTTCAGCCATATAAGCGGGGAAACAGATATTGCCCGGTTCATTGGCGACATCGCGGGTCAAGCTTTGGCCCGCGAAGACCGCTTCGGCAAATACTAAAGAAGCTTGCAGAGATTTATCAGCCAGTAAATAGATATCGGTTAAAACTGGCGTGGTTTGCTCAGATTTGTATTTATCAAAACGGTAGCTGGCTGCCAATAAATTTAAAGCAAACTGACCAAAATGATTTTCTTCTAATGCATCACCTAAGGCCACTGTAATAGAGTCGACGCGTTTTTGCGTGCTTTGATAAATGGTATTGGCAATTTTTTGCAATACGCTATGGCTAAGCTTATCAAGACTACCAACACCGACTAATAATAGCTGTACTGGGTTTTCTTTCGCTGTTTTTTTATCGCCAGCAAGCGCATAGTCAGCCACAGTTTCGCAGGCTTTACCATTAAAATGTGATACTTCAATCAACTGCTCAATGCGGCTTTGATAATCACTTAATTCTGCTTCAGCTAAGATATTTTTCTTATCATCGATGAGCACCACAAGGCAGGCGGCATCTTTACTTTTGGCTTCTTTTTTCAGAATTTTTTGCGTATGCGTCTTTGGTAAGGTTTGGGTTAATTTAATATTCATATAGTTATCCTTATTAGAGTTATGAAACTAGCATGATAAAAATGGCAGGTTTTATTTAGATTGTTTATACCTGTTAAAGCAGTTGTACTGTTTATTGAAATATTTGGGCTAATTAGCCATCGCAATAGTGTAGCATATTGCGAGGCGACTGCGCAGTGAGCAAGGCTTGGGTAATATATTTGCACAATTTTGCGATAATTGTTTAAGTAATCGTTTTATGTCTTTATAGAGTAGTCAGTTACTCACCAATCAATTCAGCTGTCGTCACTAAAGCCGCAAATCTATCCTGTAATGCTGCCATCGCAGTCTCGTGCATCACTTCTGCACTTATGGCTTCTTTTTTATAATTAGGCAAGGCACGCGTAGCACAGGCGTTATGGCAGACAAAACTATCAAAGCCCAAATCAAACGCCGCTCTGACACTTGAGCTGACACACATATGACTCATAAAACCCGCAAAAATAATTTGCTGCTTTTGCGAGCCTGCTATTAGGGTTTGTAGCTGTGTATTGTAAAAAGCATTAGGATGTTTTTTGACAATGACAGTTTCGCCATCTTTCGGTTGTAATTCAGCGACAATCTCAACATTCGACGATAAAGGATTAAAAACCTTATCATTATCGGCGCCGTGATGGGCGATATGGACAATAGGAATGTCTTGCGCGCGGGCTTTATCTAATAACAGACGCGCATTTTTAATGGCATTAGTACCAGCTTGCCCCAATGGCATCGCCCCATCGACGTATTCGTTTTGATAGTCAATAAAGACGATAGCGCAATTTAACCAATCAAGGGCAGCAAATTGACCACCAGCGAGTTCAAGTAAGGTCGATGGAATAGTAGCGGGAGTAGAAGTTAGTGTATTCATCAATCGTATTCTCCGTTTTGTTATATGAGCGCTAAATGATATAAACATAAATTTTGCATCTAACTCAGTCTAGCAACGAAATCTAAAGATAGGCGCGCAAGGATACCAACGACAAACAAAGCTTTCCAAATGACATAAAGCAAAAATATAATGCAAATACTTAATAGAGTTGCTCTTATATTAAGACAAGCTTATAAATTATATGCGCTATATGCTTTGCTGATTTTATCTAATATCTAGCCATTCATGCAGCATTACAGCAAGATAGACGCAATGTTTTCAAACACATTTCACAGCCATTTTTAAGCAAAATATGCTACGATTAGCGGTTATCTTTATCGCTACTATTTATAGCGTAGCGCCAATAAAACTGCGCTAAATCGCGCGCATACCAACCTTTTTCTAAAGAGTGCCTATTGTGATATTACGCCGCTATATGACTCAACAAGTTGCCTCAACAACCGCCTTGGTATTGGGGTTTTTAGTGGTGATGATGCTCGGCGGGCGCTTAATCCGTTACTTTGGTATTGCCGCAGAAGGCAATCTGGACATCAGCTTATTATTTACCATTATTGGTTATAATTTGCCTTACTTTTTAGAGCTTATCCTGCCACTGGCATTTTTTATCGCTCTCATGTTGGTATTTGGGCGTTTATACGTTGACCAAGAAATGGCGGTGATTAATGCCAGCGGTGTGTCGCGCGGTAAGCTTGGCCGTTTGATGACACCGTTGATATTGGCATTGTTTGTTGGGGAGGCGGCTTTATCTATCGTTGGTAAACCGTGGGGCGTACGCTCATCGGAAAGCGTCTGGCAGCAGCAGGCATTGACCAGTGCTTTTGATCTAATTCGTCCTAATCAGTTTATTAGTAGTGGCAATTATCACTTGTATGTTGGCAGCTTAAGCGATGATAAAAAGCAATTGCAAGATGTGATATTGATACAATCTGAGCCTAAATACAAAGGTAGTGCAGCAAAAAATGCGGCCGTTGATGTCAATAACAGTATTGATCCAGAAACCGCTGAGCAACTCAATATCCCAGAGCTGCCAAATGCGCTCACAAGTAACAAGGTTATAAGCAAAGACCATATCACTAAAGATACCATTACCCTTGCCAAACGCGCTGAGCAAGTAGATACCGGCAGTAGCGGCGTCACCCAATTGGATTTATTCCAAGGTCGCCGCTATGAAGTCGGTGCGGGCAGTCTAAAATACAATCAAGTGGGCTTTGATCGCTACCGTATCACCTTGACCGAATCCTCCAAAGAAGTCATCACCGAAGACAATATTGAAACCCAAGCAATTGGTCCATTATGGCAAGCCGCAACAGGCAGCGCAGCAGTGAATAGTGAAAATGCACTTCGAGCGGCGCAAGGTGAGCTTGGTTATCGTCTGGCTTTACCTTGGTTGATGATTATCGCGCCGATGCTCGCCGTGCCACTGGCGCAAGTACGTCCGCGCCAAGGTCGCTGGTTGCGCCTGTTCCCGTCGATTTTATTATTTGTCAGCTGTGCGCTGGGCATTATTTCGCTCAAAAATGCTGTGAGTAAAGGCAGTGTGAGCGTTTGGGCGTATGCATGGTTAATATTAGGATTTATAGTATTGGCGCTTTATATGAACTGGGGCAGCCGCATGCAGCATCGTTTGCGCTTTCGCAAGCCAGATGAGCTGTTAACCGTTAGCGAGCATCAAGGCAATATCGACCATAAAAGCAATGGCTCACAAGGAGGACAATCCTAATGAGCGCTTTATTCTCTAAATCATCAAAGCCGAATTCGCCAAACGCTAAACTTAAACTTACGCCAAAGCCAACCAATCTAAAAGTGCTAAGCCGTTACGTTAAACTAAACGCTTTACTTGCCATCATCGGCGCGGTCATAGGTTTGTGGGCATTGCAGTTGGTGTTCTCTTATTTGTCTGAGCTGGATTCGCTAGATGATAGCTATACGATGGGCGAGGCGATTAAATATATTTTCTATCGCTCGCCGTACTTTTTAGAGCAATTTATCCCAACCGGCGCGTTACTTGGCGCCGTGGTTGGTCTAGGCCTATTGGCCAATAAAAGCGAGCTGGTCGTCATGCGCGCTGCTGGCGTCAGTGTTTATCGTATCGTCGGTTGGGTGTTGCAGCCTGCTATGATTTTTGTGCTGTTGGCATTGGTAATTAATCAGTTTGTCCTGCCGCATTCGAATCAATTGGCGCAAGAGATTAACGATCAAGACAACAGCTCGCTTGTCACCTCGGTACGGGGTTATTGGACGGTACAACCACGCTTTGAGAGTGCAAAAGACGGTAGTGCCAAGCCAGATGGCAGCGATATTTTATATATCGATTATGCCGATGTGCAAGGCAATATTGGCGAGGTCAAACGCTGGCATTTGGACAATAATGGCAACTTGCAAACCGCCATTCATGCTGAGGGTGGCAAATATATCGGCCGCGAACCGATAGATACCGATAGCAGCAAACCAAGCGAGCAATACCGCTACGAGTGGCAGCTGAACAATATGACCAAGCTGATGATTAGTCAGGGCTTTGAGAGTAGCCAAGCTATCGCACCGTCAGATACCTTGAGTTTACCTTTTGCGCCTGAGTCAGTGTATTTACTCACTCGTAAAGCCGAAGATTTGTCATTGACCCAGTTATACGAGCATCGTCAATTTATGCGCCAACAAGGCACGCGCTCGTTAAGTCATGAGTTGGCATTTTGGCAAAAGCTGCTCTCACCGTTATCGATTTTATCGCTGGTGATTGTTGCTTGCTCATTCGTTTTTGGCTCACTACGTACGCATAGCTTGGGCTTACGCATTGTGGTGGCACTACTATTTGGCTTGTTGTTTAGTTACGTGCAAGATTTGGTTGGCTTTGTTTCGCTCGCGACTGGATTTTCTCCATTATTAATGGTGATATTACCCATTGTCGCCAGCACGATATTGGGTGGGTATTTACTGAAGCGGCAAATGTAGTTTTAAAAATGTAATTGTACAAATATAATTTTAAAATATAGTTCTAAAAATTTAGCCATAAAAAATCCCGCTAACACATCATCGTATTAGCGGGATTTTTGTTTGTGCAGCTTTTAAGTTGCTTAAGATTAGTCTTTGGTCGCCATGGTAATCGTATAGGTTTTACCTTGTTTGATCTTTTCGCTATTGCCAAACACTTCGGTAAATGAGCGTTTCATAAATTGACGTAGGCCATTGATGGTCACCACATAAAAGCGCCCACCTTTACGCATACGTGCATAGGCGTCGAGGAAATATAGGTAATGCTGCTCTTTGCCTACTTTAGCGGGCAAGTTCGACATCACAAGGCTAAAGTCTTTGTCCTTTGCCACATGATTAAAGCCGTTTGATAAATGCACATCGACATTTTTTAGACCATTTTTCTCGCAATTCAAGCGCGCATATTCTACCGCCATAAAGTCTTTATCAATCAAGGTATGCAGACCATTCGGGCATTCACGCGCCGCTGTCATACCAAGTACGCCATAGCCACAACCTAAGTCTATCGAATCATCATCCGCTTGAAAATCCACATAATCAAGCAGCATCAAGCTGCCATCATCAAGCTTTTGTGGCGAAAAAATACCCCACGTGGTCGCAAAATCAAACGGCTTACCCAGCACATCTTGGCGAAAGTTAATATCTTCACGCCAATGTTGGGCGCTTTTTAATAGGTCAGCAGGGGGTCTATGGCTCATGGGATTCTCGGATATTAGATAAGTAAAAGGGGTGCGCTGCTCAAACGAACAGCGTGCATATCATGATGCACTTTATTGAGGCTATTGTAACGAGAAAAGGGCGGGTTTGCAGCTATGGATTGGTAGGAATTGTATTATGGGAAGTAAAGGTAGGCGCACCGATTCCAACCTTAATCTCGTTTGAGGTGCGGCTTGGCGGATCCTATTACGCGTTATTTTTAACGTTCAATAGAAAATGACTCTAATGATGGCGCGTGTTCACTCCATCCTGTCCAATAGTCTACAAGAACAATACGATTTTTTTTGAGTGATTTGATTTTATATAACATATTACTTGGGGACGAAGTTTCATTATTCCTGTCTCGTTGTACGAGTATAAAATCGTCGTCATCAATCCAAATAACGCGCCAATGACTCACAGTTTTATCATTTCTTTGGCATTCAATTTCGTTGCGCCATTTAGCCGATAGACTATCTTTGCTAAACTCTATACCAGCACATAATGCACCATCTATTATGAGCCTGCTATTCGACAAACTCTCCTTATACCCAGCCTGAGCGCTAGTTTGACCTAACATAAGTGTAGCTAGTGAAAAGATAGCGATAGCACCGATTTTGTTTAAAGTTTTTGACAGCTTCATCGATCATCCTCTATTTGATGTATTTACTATTATAGTAATATCACTTAACCAAATAATAGTTTAGATCTAATTATTGATGATGATATAAAATATATTTATCAACCTTTTAGATGACGCTCCGTATGCAACTTCTACAATCTGGCCGTCGTCAATCATTATCCTCAAAAGTCTAAGCGCAACCAATACCCAAAAACTTATAATCCTATCCTCTCAAACGCTTCTTTAATAAATGATCAAAGATAAACGGACCAAATGGTAAAAATGAGCCAAGCACACCTGCAGGCATTGCCCACAGCGGCATTTTTATTTTGCTCGTTGCAATCAATAGCATCAAAATATAGGCGATAAACAGTGCCCCATGCGCCATACCGACATATTTTACGGCTTCAGGAATACCTAACATATATTTTAGTGGCATGGCGATACCGAGCAATAATAGAAAAGACGTACCTTCTAAGTAACCAGCAATCGTGAGATTTTTTAATACCATATTTTGCCCATTAGTTAGGCTGGGCAGAGTAGATGGCTGAGCTTGCAACACGTTTTATTCCTCTTACAATCATCAATAAATCTTTAATTTCAATTCTAGCCGCGCGGATGATGCTCGGCATGCAACTTCTGCAATCTTGCCGTCGCTACATGAGTATAAATCTGCGTCGTGGATAAATCACTATGCCCAAGTAATAACTGCACGCTACGTAAGTCTGCACCATGATTGAGTAGATGGGTCGCAAAAGCGTGACGTAGGGTATGCGGTGATAGCTCTTTATCGATACTGGCAATTTTGGCGTATTTCTTTAATAGATACCAAAAGTTCTGCCGCGTCATATAACCACCTTGCGCGGTTAAAAACACCGCTTGGCAATTGCCCGATTTTAAATGCGCAATCAAATCACCACGAGCATGTGTTAGATAGTCTTCTAGTGCATCTGCTGCATATTCACCTAATGGAACCAGTCGGGTTTTATTGCCTTTACCGGTAATTTGTAGCCAGCCAGAATTTAGGTTTACTTGTTCTAGTGACAGATTAATTAGCTCGCTAACACGTAGACCACAAGCATAGAGTACCTCTAACATGGCTTTATCACGCAGACCGAGCGCCGTGCTGCTGTCAGGTGCGGCAAGTAGGTTATCGATATCCGCCTCGCTCAAATCCTTTGGCAATGGACGGCCCAATTTGGGACTTTTTATACGCTCACACGGATTGTCTTCACGTAGGTTGCTAGCAATCATCCATAGATAAAACTGACGCAAGCTTGAGAGCATCCGTGCTTGCGTACGCGGCGTTTTGCCTTCTTGGGTAAGAGTTGATAAGCAGTGCAGTACGTCATCAGGCTGCCATTTCGTGAGGGCAATAGGATTGGTCAGCTCGCAAGAGCGTAGGTCGCGCACGTAAGCATTACGCGTACGCGTTGCAAGACCACGTGCCAGCATGGCTTGACGAAACTCAGTCATATAAGCTGGTTCGTCATCGACCGCTAGCGCTTTAGGTTGACGCTGCTGTACAGCACGGTCGCGGCTCATAAGACAGGACTCGGTGATTGAATGTTAAACACGTTCTAAGCACCATAACGAAGTGACTTCCGCACTGCGCGCCGCAAAAAGTGGATCGGTATTGTCTTGGCTGCGGCCATGCTTAGGTTTTGTATCGAGACGATATTTTACGGTTAAACCACTATCTGCAAACCAGCCCAGTAATTCATCACGGGTACGCAGCTGCAAATGCTCAGCCAAATCCGACAGAATTAACCACACCTCTCCTTGCTCAGCTAAGTGCTGGTTTGCGCCCTGCAACAACCCACGCAGCATGGCGCTATTAGCATCATAGACAGCGTATTCGAGTGGTGAGCTTGGTTTAGCGGGCAACCAAGGTGGATTACAGACAATTAAATTGGCGAGTGGCGCATCAGTCGGATATAAATCCGCTTGCTGTAACTGTACGCTAGTTAATGCTAAACGTGTAAAGTTCTCTTTGGCACATGCTAAAGCACGTGGATTTAAGTCCGTGGCAATTACTTGTTTCACACTGCGCTGCGCCAAGATTATAGCCAGCAAGCCAGTGCCCGTACCGATATCATAGGCAACATCATGAACTTTTGGCAACGGTGCATCGAGCAATAGCTGCACATATTCATGACGGGTTGGTGTAAAGACGCCATAATGCGGGAAAATCGATAAACCTAAACTTTCAATCGGTACACCTTTTTCGCGCCACTGTGCTGCGCCAAGCGCCCCTTGCAGGTCACGAAACGACAGCACACACGATTCATCCATCGACTTATCCAACTGGCCAAAAGCTGCTGTACAGGCGGCACTGACATCAGGGGCGCGACGCAGCTGGCTGGTATAATTGGCATCAAGCTCTAGTAGCAAACGGCTTAATATGCGCGAACGCTGGGCTTGCATTTGGCGCTGCTGATGAAATAGGTTAGGTATGGCTAGGGATTCAGTTGTGGATGCAGAAGATTTAGCAGACTTATTAGCCGCTTTCTTTATTTTGCGTTGCTCGGAGCGCTCATTCGTACGATCTATGCGACGACCGAGCGCTTGTAGCAACTGGCGTGCATTATGAAAATCGCCGCGCCACAATAGTGATGTGCCTTCGCAAGCTAAGCGGTAAGCATCATCCGCGGTTGTTTTGTCATCGACCAATACAATACGCGCAGGCGGCGCATGATTGCTTTCAGACAACCAAAGTGCTTGACGTAAGCCTTCGTTCTCGTGCCACTGCACATACTGCTTTTGGGTTGCTAACACGCTATCTACCTGTAATTTATGAATGATATGTTTCGTGCAAAGCAAAGATATCTTTATGTTATTAGTGCTTTTAGGTTACTAATGCTTTAGGGTCAATAAAATGCATTCAAGCATTCTTTTTCTTAACCAAATAACGATAAAGCGTGGCGCTGGTTGGCGCGTTATCATCGCCAGCGATTCTTATTTCATCCGGATCGATATTTAAATCCACATTTTCAGCAAGCGTCTCTTGATGGACAAGCGTATGCCCCAAATGACGGCAAAAATTAGGAATGTCGCGAGTTGTCGCCGGATCAGTGGCGAGTATTTCAATCACTTCACCAGCATCGGCTTTACGAATGGTTCGATGCAACATCATGACCGGCTCAGGACAAATGAGCCCTTGGGTATCTAAATGATGTTGAATAGTAGTATCAGATATTGAAGGTGTCATAGTCGTTTTTTTGAATCGATAAAGTATGGTTAGAGTTTTTTGCTATTCATTGGTTGGCGTACCATGTGTTCAGCTGCTTTACGCTTCTTTAACAACATCAGCTTCTTTGTCGGCTTCCAAAAAGTTAAAAAAGCGCTTAAAGCTCACTTTGAATAAAAATGCCACGCCAAGCCAACAGGATAACCCCAACCAGGCGGTATCGGCAAATAATAGCCCACCAAGCAATATGAGGGTTGATACACCAATACTCATGGCAATCATCGATGGCTGATTCAAGCGATAGCGATAAATCACCAGCGCATCATAAATAGTAATAGGAATCGTGAGTGCCACTAAAGCATAGGGCAGGTTGTAAAAGAGTTGGTAGAGCAGTTGATTGTCATGAAAGGCTTTGATACTAGCAATAGTGCCAAAAACCATAAAGGCAAGAATAGCGGCATAAATAAGATAAATCGCTATTTGGTTGGCCCGCTGAGCGCCCTTGATACGCGCAATCGCTAGCGGCGCAAAGCCATATTGCGACTTATTTTGCAAAGCTTGGTCTGAGACAGTGGTCATATTAATCAGTCATTTATCCGTTTAGATGATATAGCAGAAATGGACGGTATTTTAGCAATTAACTTGCTGTTGTATTAATCCGCTTTAATCGCATCGATGGCGATACTACTACTCGGATCAGCAAAATAAGTCGACATCAGGATACAGGCGGAGATATCATCAATGGGATCACGCTCATTTTTAATCCAGCCATTTTCCCAAGCAATTTCACGTGCTTCAACTGAAGTCAGGCGCTCATCGCAGAGGCTTACGATTACCGGTAGATGCTGTTCCATGACTCGATGCGCTAGGCGACGGGCAAATTTATGCGCCCGCTTGGACAGCATTGAGGTGCTACCATCCATATTCAGTGGTAGGCCAACCACCACTTTTGCCACGCCCCACACTTTAATAATGCCAAGCAGATTATCCCAATCAGGCTGACCATTATTCATCGCCAAAATATCAAAAGCACGCGCAGTTTTGGTAATGCTATTGCCTAATGCCATGCCCATTTTTTTGACGCCATAATCGAGCGCCAAAATAAGATGCGGCTTAATCGCTGGTTCGACAGCTGTCGTATCTGTTATAAGCGTGCTATCTACCATAATCAGGGGTGTTTCCTATTTCTGTCTTCATTAAACAAATGCTGCTAAGTATATAGCACTCAATATATAACGCTAGGCATGACCAATATCGCTGCTTAAATAGTCAAAATTAACGCCAATCTTATCGGCAGCGATTTGCCAACGCTCTTCAAATGGCGTATCAAACAATAAGTTTAAATCAGCAGGGCAGACGAGCCAGTCGCCGTTATTGAGCTCTTGATCGAGCTGTTTTTTACCCCAGCTGGCATGACCTAAGCAGAGCTGATAATGCCCAACCCCTTGACCGGCGGCGATACGCTTTAGGATATCTTGACTGGTAGTAATACAGACGTTTTCTGATATCGCAAAAGAAGAGGCCCATTCCGGCTGACCGGTATGTAGGACAAAGCCAATTTCTGGATACATAGGACCACCTTCTAGCGCCACATCTTCCATCACTTGCGGATCGGTTACTTCAATGTCTAAATCCTCTAGCAGTTTGCCAACGCGCGACTGCTCTAATGGGCGATTGACCATCAGACCGAGCGCCCCATGTTTGTCATGACGACAAATATAAATCAGCGCCTGCTCAAACCGTGGGTCTGACAGCTCGGGCGCCGCGATTAAGAAATGATGGGTCAAATTGGCTTTAGACATAGCAAAAAACGCAACCTAATATGAATGGTAAAATAACAGAGATGAGATACCACTATATGGCGATACTGAGCAAAAAATCAACCAAAGCAAATATTTAGCGCTTATTCGACGTTAATGGTGCACCGTAAATCTTTATTTAACATCGGTCAATAAGCTACGCGCATGGTCACGGGTGACATCAGTAATAGTTACACCGCCCGACATGCGTGCTAGCTCGTCGACTTGCGCGCTATCGGTTAAGATTAATAGCTCGCTTTCGGTTTGCTCATCATGATGTTTTTGTACCAATATATGCTGATGGGCTTGCGCCGCAACTTGTGCCTGGTGGGTAATGGCTAATAGCTGCTGCGTCTGCCCAAGCGCACGCAGCAGCTCTCCGACCACTTGCGCCGTGCCACCACTAATACCCACATCGACTTCATCAAATACCAGCATTGGCTTGGCGGCATTATTATCAGCATTGGTCGCTTGCAATACTTGCATCACCAGTGCCATCCGCGACAGCTCACCGCCCGAAGCAATCTTATGTAGTGGTTGCATGGGCATACCGACGTTGGCGCTAAATAACAAATCAATATCATAGCAACCTTGCGCACTATACTGGCTAGGTTCGGATTTTTTGGTAAAGACAAACTCGCAGCGCGCATTGGGCAAGGCAAGTGGCTGTAATTGCTTTATAAGTTGTTTGCTAACAGTCGGCGCAGCTTTTGAGCGCTCTTTATTTAACTCAGTTGCAAGCGTGAGATAGTCCTGCCATGCTTGCTCAATTTGCGCTGCCATCGCATCACTGCTGGGCTCGTTTTCTAGTTGTTCTAGTTGTGCTTCCCAACCTTTTGCCTCATCGATTAAATCATTCGCTGGTAAGCTATGCTTACGTGACAAACGATGTCCGAGAGTTATTAGGCTGTCGAGTGTTTGCAGCCGTTCAGGGTCAGGTAGCTGTTGCTCAGCATAATCCGATAGTAATCCAGTCACTTCAGTGATTTGCTGCTGAGCTAAATGCAGCTGTTCGGAAGCCTGCTCGAAGGTTTGACTGACGCCCATTTGGTTATCACAAAGCTTAATCGCTTGCCCGAGCAAGGTCATGACGTCAGGTTCATCAGTATCATTGTCGAGCAGATGCAAGCCATGGCTGGCCTCTTGCATTAATGCTTCAATATTAGACAGCTCTTCGTGCTCTGCTTCAACTTCTGCATAATCCACAGCCAATAAAGGTGCAATGTCAGCAAGTTGGCTTTGCAACAGTTGCATACGGTCTTGGCGCTGGGCTTCGCGGCTTGCAATATCATCAGCACGGCGTTTAAGCTGCTGATAAGCTTGATAGCTGCTGGCCGTTTGTGCCGCCAGTGGCGTGATTTGTGCCATCTCGTCTAGCCATTGCACCACAAACTGCGGCTTAAGTAATGCCTGCTGGGCATGTTGACTATGGATATTAACCAGTAAGGCACCGAGACTTTTTAGCTCAGCCAAACTGACTGGCGTGCCATTTAACCACGCTTTTGAGCGCCCTGTATTACTAAGCTGGCGACGGATCAATACTTCAGGTTCTTCTAAAGGTCGTTCATTTTTGGCAAACCATTCCGCCACGACATCATTATTTTCTACATCAAACTGAGCATAAATATCGGCGTGCACAGCCCCATGTCTGACCATCGCACTGTCAGCGCGCTCGCCTGCACATAGCGATAGCGCATCCAATAATAATGACTTGCCAGCACCCGTCTCACCGGTGATGACATTGAAGCCTTCAGCCACGCTCAGCTCATGCTGAGCAATCAATGCAAACTGATGTAAAGTTAATGATACGAGCATCAACGCCTCTCATGGCAGACAATGAACTTCAACAATTATGCTGATAAGTCATGTCTAAAATAGGTAAATAAGGAAATAAATGGCTTTGGTTAATGGTACTAATGAGATAAAGGAAATTGGTAAATATTATGGTGGCAAAAGATAGTAAATACAAATTTTAAAGGTAATCAAAGTTGGTCGTTCATTTAACAATAAGCGCAACATTCCTCGTCGCTGTAACAAACTTTATAGATATAATGTGGTAGCATAATCTCACATAATGATAAACTCTTACCACCAGATTTTCATAAGATCTGTGCTACAGGGTTGGTCTTATAGATAACGAAATATAGCATTAGTCGTTAAAAAGAGATTGTTTAACTGTCATTTAGGCAGTGAATTAATCTCTAGTTTTTCAATTCGATTTTTCAATTTGGTTTTTTAGTTTGGCAATAATTATTTGATAAGGAAGCCACTATGACAGCGGCGCAATTTACCAATGTAACAGTCAATGCTCAAGCCACGATATCCTATGATGGTCGTTGCTCAAGCCATACCATTATGTTTGAGGACGGTCGCCATAAAACGTTAGGGGTTATTTTACCTTGCGATAATTTGGTCGAACATTATCACTTTAGCACCAATACCTCCGAACGCATCGAAATCATCAGCGGTGAGTGCGAGGTTAAAATAAATGGCGAAGAAGAATTCAGCTACTACCGTGCAGGACAATCGTTCGTGGTCGAAGGCAATAGTGGCTTTAACTTACGCACGGAAGAAATCGTACAGTATATCTGTCATTTAGAAGGCTGATACGCCTCAAGGTGTCGTTAGATGATTGATGACGCCAAAAAGCCAATGATTCAAAAGAAATAAATCTTGTGATAGGGTTTATTTCTTTTTTTTGGTGAGTTTTTTAATAATAATATTTCTTTTAGCCGTTGATTAGTTGCTACAATTATCGCTATATTTTTTTCTTTATCGCCGCGCGCGATATCCACTTTATAATCAGTAGGCCTATTATGGCAAAACCCAGCTATTTCTATGGTATTCACGCGATTGATGCCTTACTCGAACACCGTCCTCTCGATGGATTAAGCTTATTTGTCCAGCAAGGGCGTGAGACTGACAGCAACGTGCAAGCGATTATGGCGCAAGCACGTGATAATGGCATTAGTATCCAACCGACGCAAAAAGACAAACTTACTCAATTGTGTGGCAGTCCGCAGCACCAAGGCGTGGTACTTAATGCTCGTCCTTTAGGTTTCGCTGATGAAGGTTTACTAGATACTCTTGCAGAACGTGAGGATTGTTTGCTACTGGTACTAGACCAAATCACCGATGCGCATAACTTTGGTGCATGTTTACGTACTGCGGTGGCAATGGGCGTTGATGCGGTTATTTGTCCAAAACACCATGCGGCAAGCTTGACGCCAACCGTTGCTAAAGTATCGGTAGGGGCAGCAGAAATGATGCCTATCGTCAGTGTGACCAATTTGGCCCGTACGCTAACTAAGATTAAAAACGCTGGTGTGTTTGTCTTTGGTACGGCTTTAAATGCAGATGCCAAACCGATACATGCGGCCGATTTGACGGGCAAAACTGCTATTATTATGGGGTCAGAGGGCGAGGGTATGCGTCGCCTGACAACAGAAAGCTGTGATGAGCTGGTTTATATTCCGATGTCAGGCAACGAGCATGGTAACTTACAAAGTTTAAATGTCAGTGTTGCTACCGGTATGGCGTTATACGAGATTAATCGACAGCGAACTTTAGCTGCTGGGCAAACGTAAGATAGTCTTGGTGTAAGGGCTCAAGCTGTATATATAGCGCCGCAAGATCGCTGTCATTGAGTACCACATCATCTGCATGACGATTACGCTCTTCGCGGCTCAGCTGATTGACCATAATGGCTTTAATCTTCTGCACGCTTTGCTCATCACGCTGACTGGCACGCGCAAGTTGGGTGTCCTCAGTGGCATCCATGACCAAAATACGGTGGCATAAATTGGCCAGCCCCGCTTCTGCGGCTTCAATGAGCAGGGGCGCTGATAGCACCACGTACGGTGACGTACTGGCTGCTAGTTGCAGTTTTGCGGCTTCACGTATCGCTGGATGGGTTATGGCCTCAAGCTCAATCAAGGCTTCAGGATGGGTAAAGACATGGGTGCGCACAGCGGCACGATCCATTTCACCATCGGCATTCAACACCCAATCGCCAAATTTTCTTTTAATTTTGCGTAAAGTGGCGCTACCCTTAGCGACCACTTCATGAGCAATCACATCCGCATCAATAATATCAATCCCTTGCTGAGCAAACCACTCACTCGCAGCCGACTTGCCACTGCCGATACCACCCGTCAAACCGACGACCAACGTCTTGCTTTTGGCTTGATGAGGTTGGGGTTGATAGGAATAAGATGAAGCATAGTTTGACATAATGATGACTTATTTAACTGATAGAAGAGGAATAACTGTAATAGACCAATGACATATTCTAGCAGGTTAAAGACCCTCTTTTGAGAAATTGCTGGTCTACTTGCATGAGTATAGAAGGTTAAGTATACATCCCCAGGTACCAATTGACGATGTCTGAGCCGTATAGTAAAGCGATGATACCAGCGATAGCGATGTAGGGACCAAAGGCAAAAGGACGACTTTCCCCCTCTTTTTTCATCAGAATGAGTCCAACGATTGAACCAAGCAGTGATGACAGTAGAATAATTAACGGCAACATCATAGGGCCAAGCCAAGCACCTAACACTGCCAGTAATTTAAAGTCACCTTGCCCCATGCCATGTTTCTTAGTGATGAGATAAAATACTTTTACTACGATCCACAAGGATAAAAACCCGAGTAATAGTCCCCAAATGGACTGAGTGGGTGACACAAACCAGCCTTGCGAGTTTACGGCTAATCCTAATCCTGCTAATGGAAAAGTGAAGCGATCAGGTAGTAGCTGCGTATCAAAATCGATACCCGTTAATGCAACCAGTGTCCATACTAGAATCAGTGCAGATAATCCAGCTGCGCTGACGCCAAACTGATAGATAACCGCTATAGATAGCAGGGCTGTCACTAGCTCAACGAGAGGGTAACGTAGTCCGATAGGGGCGTTACAGTTCGAGCAGCGTCCACGTAACGCAAGCCAACTTATTAAAGGGATATTCTCATACCATTTTATTTTATGGGCACAATGAGGACAGCGTGAGGCAGGTTTGCTTAATGTAATAGGGGTATCAGTGGCGACAATATTCGCTAGTGGTAGCGTGTGTTCACTCGGCATGTCTGCTTGCTCAGCCATAAACTGGCTACACTCTTGTCGCCAAGCCGCCACCATCATAAGCGGCGTACGATGAATGACGACATTTAAAAAACTGCCGACACAAAGACCGAGTAGACCAAATACGACTAAAGAAAGTGCCATGTTTTCTTGTAATAACTGTATAAATTGCATCAAGTCGTTGTCCTTGCAGTGGCTTTTAGCCTACCACTGAGCCCATTTGGAAGATTGGTAAGTACATGGCAATCACTAAGCCACCGACTAGTACGCCTAGCACTGCCATAATCAATGGTTCCATTAAGCTGGTCAAACCATCAACGGCGTTATCGACTTCATTTTCGTAATAGACAGCGACCTTATCAAGCATCTCTTCTAAGCTACCCGACTCTTCACCAATACCGACCATTTGAATCGCCATACTTGGGAATAGATTGGTTGAACGTATTGAAAACTGCAATTGCTGACCGGTTGAGACATCATTTTTGATTTGCTGAATGGCATTATAAAATACCACGTTATTTGCTGCCCCAGCAGTAGAGTCTAAGGCGTCAATAAGTGGTACACCAGCAGCAAAAGTGGTTGATAGCGTGCGCGCAAAACGGGCGATAACAGCTTGATAAGCAATATTGCCAAATATTGGCGCTTTTAAAACTGCACGGTCTAAGAAATCACGAAATTTCTTCGAGCGCTTTTTGGCTTCTGAAAAACCAATGATGGCACCACCAATAACAACAATTAAAATAAACCACCATGCCTGCATCCATTCAGACATACCTACTACCATTTGAGTAAAAGCGGGTAACTCGGCACCGAAAGAGCTGAACAAATCAGCAAATACGGGAACGACTTTAACTAATAGGATAATAGTAACGATAATAGCCACGACAACAACCGCAATCGGATATTTCATCGCCTTTTTAATTTTGGCTTTTAAAAGCTCGCTTTTCTCTTTATAGGTCGCAACACGTTCTAGCATGGTCTCAAGTGCGCCTGATTGCTCGCCAGAATCGACGAGTGAGCAAAAGAGATCATCGAAGTAACGAGGATGCTTGCGCAATGCCGAAGCAAAAGTACCGCCTGCTTCAATATCGGCTTTTATTTGCAACACCAAGTCCTTCATACTCGGATTATCCAATGAATCGGCAACAATCTCAAAAGACTGGGTCAGTGGCACACCTGCTTTCATCATGGTTGCCAATTGACGCGCAAAAATAGCAATATCAATTGGTTTGATAGACTTTTTAAAAGTATAGAGTGGCTTTGGTTTTTTCTTGATACCTTTAACGGTGATGCCTTGTTTGCGTAGAGTAGCTTTTGCCAGCTCCAAGCTGCGACTGGTGGTTTCGCCCTTTATTTTTTGTCCACGCCGGTTTACCCCATCATAGACAAAGTCTAACAGCATGTCGGTTTTAGCTTTTGCCATGTTACTACCCTCAAAAATTGTCTAATAGAGATATTACAAAGCTATAAAAGATACCTGATGCGCACTTTAAAAGTGGCATACTTTATTTTATCGTAAAAAGCCAGTATATATCTGTTTTATATTTAAGTACATCTGTTAGGCAATATTGCTGGTTTACAAAAACTCATGCTTGAAATTACAAATAATAGCGCTTTTATTTTTAACGATAGTTATTCAGAGGTCACGCGCATCATCTCTTGAATACTGGTCACCCCTTGTAATACTTTTAAAATGCCAGAGCGACGTAAGTCTCTAAAGCCATTTTTTAGCGCCGCATCTTTAATATCTATCGCATTGCCATCTTCCATGATAATGCGTGAGATGTCAGGACTGACTTTCATCACTTCATAAATACCGACACGCCCTTTATAACCTTCACGGCATTCATTACAGCCAACAGGTTCATAGATGATATTATCTGGATTGTCTAAGTCAGCATCGTTAAAGCCCAGTTCAAGCAAGCTTTGGCGGGGGATATTAATGGGCTTTTTACAGTTTTTACATAAACGGCGTGCCAACCTCTGGGCAATCACCAAGTTTACTGACGTTGCGATGTTGAATGAGGCAACACCCATATTGCGTAAGCGCGTTAAGGTCTCGGGCGCGGAGTTCGTATGCAGAGTCGAGAGAACCATATGTCCCGTTTGTGCCGCTTTAATCGCAATCTCAGCGGTTTCAAGGTCACGAATCTCACCGACCATGACGATATCAGGATCTTGACGTAAGAATGATTTAAGGGCATTGGCAAAGGTTAAACCCACCTTCGGGTTGACATTGACCTGATTGATACCTTCAAGGTTAATCTCGACTGGATCTTCGGCAGTCGAAATATTGGTTTCGCCAGTATTTAGAATATTAATACCAGTATAGAGAGAGACAGTTTTACCAGAGCCAGTGGGACCGGTAATAAGAAGCATGCCTTGTGGCTTATGTAAGGCTTCTAAAAACATCTCTTTTTGGTCAGGCTCATAACCCAATGCTTCAATACCAAGCATGGCCGATGAGGGATCCAAGATACGTAAAACAAGTTTTTCGCCGAATAAGGTAGGTAAGGAGTTTACCCGGAAGTCGATGGCTTTATCTTTAGAAATCTTAAGCTTGATACGGCCATCTTGCGGTATACGGCGCTCGGATATATCCATTTGCGACATCACTTTTAAGCGTGCCGCAATTTTACTGGCAAGCTGTACGGGTGGGTTGGCCATTTTTTGCATTACACCATCGACACGGAAACGCACGCGAAAGGTTTTCTCGTAGGGTTCAAAATGTAGGTCTGAGGCGCCCATACGAATGGCATCGACCAACATTTTATTGACAAACTTTACAACTGGCGCTTCATCGACACCGTCACTAAGCTTGGTTTCACCTTCGTCTTCTTCGCTTTCATCAAATCCAATATTTAAATCGTTATCAGAAAAGCTATCAAAACTTTGCATGGTATCAGCGTAAAGGTTTTCAATACGTCTTTTTAGCTTGTCTTCTTCAACGACGACGGTTTCAATAGATAGGCGTGAGTTAAAGGCAATGGCGTCGATGGCATCAATACGGGTCGGGTCGCTCAATGCCACAAATAAACGCTGCCCACGCTTAAACAGCGGTAATGCATTAAACTTGCGCACGATTTTTTCATCGACCAAGTCTTTTGGGATGACGTCTGAGCTGAGCGCATCAAGATCAAATAAAGGATCGCCAAAAGCTTGTGACAACATTTGTGCCAATTGATAGGCATTGGCAAGCTTGTGCTCGACCAAATAAGGCACTAACCCTACTTGCTGCTGTTGTGATTCCGTTTGCGCGGTTTTCATATGCGCTTCGCTCACAATACCTTCGCTAATTAACTGCTGTGCTAAGCCGCCGTATTTACTGGCTGTAATAGACATTATCACCTCTCTTTACTTGATACCAAATAGGCTGTATTTTTTAAACTGAATTTTATCGGAACCGCATAAACATCTATCTATATGATTGATAGCCAACGAGCGACCATAACTTATATAGTTATGTATAATTAACCGGTTCGAATAAGTTATGTCGAATTTGTGGTAATAATTTATAGTCAGTCATATAGATGATTGATTGTCTTGGTTTTAGTTTCTATGAATAGAATGATATAGGAATTTCTTAGAGTTAAAAGACTTTATATAGCGTATAAGACTGTTCATCTGCAAAAAATGTCGTTTTGACAAAAATAATATGCAAAATCAGTTCCAATTCTGAATGCATCATACTCTAGCAACGGACTATAGCACTTGGGAAATATTTGTTATACTTGCGCGAATATGAGCCATATTGGCAGCAATAGATAAGACAAGGTATATAAGTATGCAAGCTTGGGTAATTGGAAATTGGAAGCAGAATCCAGCAACGAGCCATGACGTCAATGCGCTACTAGACGACCTATTAACTGCCGTTAGCACCAAAGAGCAGTCTGATATCGCTGGTTGTCAATTGATGGTCGCACCAAGTTTTATTCATTTAACGGCTGTCAGTGAGCGTCTAAAGGGCAGTTCAATACTTAGCGCCGCCCAAGACATTGGTGCTCATAGTGCAAGCACAGGCGCTTATACCGGCGATTGCTCAGCGCAGCAAATTGCAGATGCTGGCGCAACATGGACGATATTGGGTCACTCTGAGCGCCGCCAGTATCATCAAGAATCTCATGACTGCTTATTAAGCAAAATGACTCATGCGCTTACGCAAAACCTAGGCGTGGTATTTTGTATTGGCGAAACCCAAGCGCAGTACGATGCGAAAAAAACGCTTGCAGTCATTGATGAGCAATTATCTGTTATTAAGGACTTACTTGCGCAAAAACCCGAACTTATTGCAGGTTTATCAGAGCGTTTAATCGTCGCCTATGAGCCAGTTTGGGCGATTGGTACTGGCAAAGTACCAACCGTGGCAGAGGTGAGTGCGACGCATCAGCATATTAAGCAAACGCTTGCCAGCTTTAATGATGCATTAGAAAACATGACTGTTTTATATGGTGGTAGCGTCAATGCCGACAACGCCGATAGCTTTGCCGCCGATAGCATGATTGATGGCGCATTGGTTGGCGGCGCATCATTAAAAGCAGAAAGCTTTTTAGCCGTTGTTCAGGCCTTTAGCCGCGCTATGGCTTAATAAAATCAAATAAAATAGCCGTTTAATAAATACCAAAAGGCTACTTTATTCAAAAAATGTCTTTAGCAGTTGGTAAAAGTGGCTTTAACAGTGCCCTTGCAATCGTGTACAATGCGCCTTATTTATATAATCGCTTTGTTTATATAACTGGTTTGGCGTTATTAACGCTATTAGATGTTAATCGTTATTAAACACCACTCGTTTTCATTATTAATCCCTACGATTTATTTTTCGTTATCAGTCGTCATTACGCGGCAAAAGAGGCCACCATGTTTACGTTTATATTAGCCCTGCACATTATCGTGGCGATTGCCATGATTGGCTTGATTTTGATACAGCATGGTAAAGGGGCAGACGCAGGGGCTTCTTTTGGTGCTGGCTCTTCAGGTACGGTATTCGGCGCTGCAGGAACTGCCAACTTTTTAACACGTGCGACAGCAGTCTTGACTGCCATCTTTTTTATCACCAGTATGACGCTTGCCGTACATGCTCGTAAACAAGCAGAAGATCAATTCCGTTTAGATGCACCAGTTTCAGCACCACAAACGCCACGCCCTTTGACACAAAATCCTCAGTAGCTGTTTTCAGTAGTTATTTATCGTTCATAATTAATATTTTTAATAACGGTTAATAGCTACCTATTAATAGATGACAGAGAAAAGCGCTTTGATTGAATGACTTTTGTTACAGGCAGTACTTGCTATTTTAAGCGCTTAGTCTTACAATGCTTCTCTGTTTTTAGCAGTCTTTAACCTTCAATGCCTTCCTTAAGCATCCGTTATAATGGGTTGAAACTGAATAAACAGCGTAGTGAGAAAGATGCGATTGTGGTGGAATTGGTAGACACGCCATCTTGAGGGGGTGGTGGCGAAAGCTGTGGGGGTTCAAGTCCCCCCAATCGCACCAAGCTTTATCTGTACGATGTTTTACTTGAACGGTATAAGATTGGAATTATCGTCGGCAATACTTAATTTAGGATTTATTTAAAATAAGTATTGACACTTCTATAAAACCTCCCTATAATACGCGTTCTAGATTGATGCGGGGTGGAGCAGTCTGGTAGCTCGTCGGGCTCATAACCCGAAGGTCGTTGGTTCAAATCCAGCCCCCGCTACCACTTTTTATACTGATGTTTTGTACACTAAATTTGTCAGTAACGATTAGCCCACCATTATGTTTGTGGGTTTTTTTGTATCTGATGGTCGGTGTTATCGCGATATCTATCCTACTTATGCTAAGCTCTATTTCTATAGAGTACGATGCTACTCGTTACTAACCATCATCTGCCGCGACCGGCGCGATGCTTGGTAAGCATACTATCCTTTATTCCTCACACTTTTATCGATAGTTCTGCTTTATAAATAATAAAAGCATTGTCTGGTTGAGCTTGATGTTTTTTATGCTCATCCTTATATAAAAGCACGAGTCTGAAACGTGTAACATATATAGTTACGTTTTAAGAATAGAATAAACATTATGGCTTAAGTAATATTCTTGTCCATTAAAACAGTGATTAACAAATTTTGAACTTATAATTTTGAACTTACAAAGGTTCGATGCATAAAATTAAAAACACTTACCTCGAGAAGTGAATAGGAAAAGATAAATAGATTATGAAGCTTTCGACAAAAGTTACAGAACTGACCAATATTATTGCTCCTGCTGTCGCTGCTTGCGATGTTGGACTATGGGGTATTGAATTTGCGCCACAGGGTAATCGCTCTTTGTTACGCATTTATATTGAGGCATTGCCAGAAGATCAAGCCCAAGATAAGCAAGTAACGATTGAGAACTGTGCCGCAGTGAATCATCAAGTGAGCGGTATTCTTGAGGTCCATGATCCGATTGCTGGCGAGTTTATTTTAGAAGTATCGTCACCGGGTTTTGACCGTGCGTTCTTCTCTGATGAGCAAATGCATGGTTATGTGGGTCAAACAGTTAGCTTACGTTTGATACAAGCGATTGGTGAAGGCGATAAAAAACGCCGCAAAGCAACCGGTACTTTAGACAGTATCGATGCGACCACGTTAAAACTGACTGCTACCGATGGCGAGCAGTTTGAGATTGCGTTAAGTAATATTGATAAAGCCAACCTAATTTATGAAGATGCTTAATTTTAAAGATGGTTTTAAGAAAATGCATTGTTCTAAACTAATTTTAAAACAGCTTTTCTTAAAATAGCTTTCTTATAAGTCGGTATTTTAATTTCCAAACAGCTTATGGCTGACGGTGAAAATATAACGTCAACACACTAACGATAAAGTTTAAGTCAATTATAAAACGATAGGACAGGTATAGCATGAGTCGTGAAATCTTAACGGTAGTAGAAACTGTCAGTAATGAAAAGGGCTTAAATCCTGAAGATATCTTTGAAGCAATCGAAGATGCTTTGGTGGTATCCACTAAGAAAAAAGTATATACCGATCAGCCGGAAGTAGAAGTGCGGGTTTCAATCGACCGCGCAACCGGCGATTACGATACTTATCGTTACTGGACAGTGGTTGCAGATGAAGACCATGAGATGCCTGCTTGTCAGTTGGCGATTACCGATCTTGACCAAGATGAATGGTCAATTGGTGATATCAAAGAAGAGCAGATCGAATCGATTGAATTTGGTCGTATTGCTGCCACTCAAGCCAAACAAGTCATCATCCAAAAAATTCGTGAAGCGGAACGCAATTTAGTAGCTGATGCGTTTGATCCGCGTGTTGGTGAGATGATGTATGGCGAAGTCAAAAAACAGACTCGCGATGGTTACATTATTGATTTAGGTGACAACGCTGAAGGCTATTTATCACGTGACCAGATGTTGCCACGTGAGCAATTACGTGCAAAATCGCGTATCAATGCCATTTTATATCATGTCAACCGTGAAAATCGCGGTGCCCAGTTATTGTTGTCACGTACCCATCCTGAAATGCTCTCAGCATTAATGCAAAAAGAAGTGCCTGAGATTGCAGAACAAATTATTGAAATTCGTAACGTCGCTCGCTTGCCGGGTACGCGTGCTAAAATAGCCGTGAAGACCAACGACCATCGTATCGATCCAGTTGGCGCTTGTATCGGTATGCGCGGTACGCGTATCCAAGCGGTACAGCAAGAGCTTGATGGCGAGCGTATTGACGTGGTGGTGTGGTCAGATGATCCTGCCCAATTTATCATCAGCGCTTTAGAGCCAGCTGACGTTAGCAGTATTATTCTCGATGAAGATACTAAAACTGCGGATATTATCTTTAGCACCAATGATCAGTTGGCGCGCGCGATTGGCTCACAAGGTCAAAACGTACGCTTAGCCTCTGAGCTAACAGGCTATAAGCTAAACATGATGCTAGAAGAAGAATATCAGCAGCGTCAAGCAAACGAATCGAAAGCCTTTATTGAATTATTCTATGAGCGTTTAGAAGTCGATAAAGACTTAGCACAAGCGCTTGTCGATATCGGTTTTACCAGTATTGAAGAAGTCGCTTATGTACCTGTCGAAACTTTCTATGATATTGAAGGGTTAGACGACGAAGCGATTGACATGATTCAAGAGCGTGCGAAAGAAGTTGTCATCGCTGATGAATTGGTCAAACAACAGAACATGAAAGAGCCAAGTCAAGAGCTACAAGATCTTGAAGGAATGACGGTCAGTTGGGCTTATAAAATGGCACAAAAAGACATCATTACCGTAGATGACTTGGCAGAACAAGCCGTCTTCGATTTAGAAGACATCGAAGGTTTAGACTCTGAAACCGCAGGAAAACTCATCATGAAAGCTCGGGAATCTTGGTTCAATGAATAAGCGGTAACTGCATATCGCTGTCTTTTAGTGATATGCTATCGATAATAAGGGCTGGTGCGACGTAATATAGTCAAATGCAACACAAACCAGCCTTAACCCAATCATTTGTAGCCAACAACTGAATTGAACATATAGCAAATAATAGACAGTAGGTGATAATAAATGGCAGATAAGACCGTCAAAGAACTGGCAGATATGGTAGGCAAAACCGCAAGTGCTGTACAACAGCAACTGGTAGACGCTGGACTGCCTGCACGCGCAGAAGGTGACATAGTCACCGAGCTTGAGCAGGAAAAGTTGGTGACGTATTTAAAGCAAAGTCATGGTCAGGAAGAAAAGCGTCGTATTAGTCTCAAATCTAAAACGACTAGCACTGCGCGCGTGACTGGCTCTTCAGGTAAATCTAAGAGCGTCAATGTGGAAGTGCGTAAAAAGAAAGTATTTGAGAAGCCTGATCCAGAGAAAATGGCTGAAGAGTTGGCTGCTCGAGAGCAAGCAATGATTGAGGCACAAGAGCGTGCTGCCAAAGATGCTGAAGAACGTGCGGCTACTAAGAAAAAATCTGAAGAGCGCCAAGCAGCTACTTTAGCGGCAATGCGTGCAAGCCTCGGCTCTAGCAAAAAGTCTAGTGACAAGAACGATGATATCTCAACGTCAGTGGTTGTAAAAAAAGGTGGTAAAGCGGCAGTAGAAGTTAAGCCAAAAGACCAACCAAAGAAAAAAGTTGCAGCGACGAAGCCAAAAGTTGAAACGGCGATTGAGCGTAAAGCTCGCGAAGCCCGTGAAAAAGAAGAAACCCGTCTACGCGAAATCGAAACTGAAACACGCCGCGCGCAAGCGGAAGAAGCACAAAAACGTACGCTTGAGCAAATGCGCAAAATGGCTGGTAAATATACCGATCAGCCTGCTACTGAAGTTCGTAAAGATGAACCATTGGCCGAAGGTTTGGTCGGTGACGCGCTAGAAGAGTCATTTGAAAAAGAACGTCGTGAAATCAAACGCGGTACTAGTACTACTAGTGCTCGTGGCGGCCGTGGTCGTCGTAAGAATCAAGACGAGCGTGAAATTAAAAACCGCAAAAACGGTTTACGTTCAACGCAAGCTTCACAGCATAAGTTTGAAAAGCCGCTTGACAAAATTATTTATGATGT
The DNA here is from genome assembly GCF_904846175.1 of Psychrobacter immobilis. Lineage (GTDB taxonomy): Bacteria > Pseudomonadota > Gammaproteobacteria > Pseudomonadales > Moraxellaceae > Psychrobacter > Psychrobacter immobilis_E. The sequence continues at coordinate 158,862 of NZ_CAJGZM010000004.1, forward strand.
CGAAATTAGCGAACATATTACTGTTTCTGATTTGGCACAGCGTATGGCGGTTAAAGCTCGTGAAGTGACCAAATTGCTCATGAAAATGGGTGAAATTGCACGCGAATCAGACACCATTGATCAAGCAACAGCCAGTCTTATCGTTGAAGAGATGGGTCATAACCCTGTACCGGTTAGTGATACGAAAGTTGAAGACGATCTGCAAGATGCGGTTGATGAGCGCAGCAGTAACGTGCAAACGCGTCCACCAGTCGTGACTATCATGGGTCACGTTGACCATGGTAAAACCTCATTACTCGATAAAATCCGTGCAACTAAGGTTGCCACTGGCGAAGCCGGCGGTATTACCCAGCATATCGGTGCTTATCACGTGAAAACTGATCGCGGCGTCATTACTTTCCTTGACACCCCAGGTCACGCAGCCTTTAGTGCCATGCGTTCACGTGGTGCACAGGCGACGGATATCGTCGTAATCGTTGTCGCTGCTGATGATGGCATGATGCCACAAACCGAAGAAGCGATTGATCATGCACGCGCTGCTGGTACACCTATCATTGTTGCTATCAACAAAATGGATAAGCCAAGCGCCGATCCTGATCGTGTCCTTAATGAGTTAACTGCTAAACAAGTAGTCTCAGAAGAGTGGGGCGGCGATACTCCAATGGCTCGTATCTCAGCCAAAACAGGCGATGGTATTGACGAGCTACTAGAACTTATTAGCCTACAAGCTGAACTGATGGAGCTAGAAGCGCCATTAGATGGTGCTGCTCAAGGTGTGGTTATTGAGTCAAGACTTGAAAAAGGTCGCGGTCCAGTTGTTAGTGTCCTAGTTAAAAAAGGTACCTTGAAACAAGGCGACTTAGTATTAGCAGGCGAGCATTACGGTAAAGTTCGTGCGATGACCGATGAACATGGCAAGCGCATTCAGTCAGCAGGTCCGTCTATCCCTGTAGAGATTTTAGGTTTACCTGAAACACCAGCTGCAGGTAGCGAATTCTTAGTCTTAACTGACGAGAAAAAAGCCCGTGAAGTTGCTGACTTTAGAAGCAATCGTGAGCGTGAGCGTCAACTAGAACGTCAGAACGCCATGCGTCTAGAGAGCATGTTCGATCAGATGGAACAAGGCGATGTATCATTCTTAAATATCGTCTTAAAAACTGATGTTCGCGGTTCGCTTGAAGCCCTACTTGCTGCACTAAATGAGCTATCTACTGATGAAGTTAAAGTGCGAGTCATTAGCTCAGGCGTTGGTCCTATCTCTGAGTCTGACGTTACTTTAGCTGAATCTAGCGAAGCGGTATTATTAGGCTTCAACGTCCGTGCAGATGCAACCGCACGCCGTAAAGCAGATACTGCTAATATGGATATTCGCTACTACAGCGTTATCTATGGCTTGATTGATGATGTCAAAGCTGCCATGAGTGGTATGCTGGCGCCTGAACATCGTGAGAAAATTTTGGGTGTTGCAGACGTTCGTGAAGTATTCCGCTCTAGCAAATTTGGCGCAGCAGCAGGTTGTATGGTTGTTGAAGGTACGATTTATCGTAACAAACCTATCCGCGTCTTGCGTGATGACCAAGTTATCTTTACTGGTCAGTTGCAATCATTACGTCGTTATAAAGAAGACGTCAATGAAGTACGTACTGGTATGGAATGTGGTCTAGCGGTTCGTGGTTATGATGTCGAAGCTGGCGATAAAATCGAAGTCTTTGAAATCCAAGAGTTCGCACGTACTATCTAAAGTAGCTGCTTGATAATTCTTAATATTCAGCTGTACTTAGGCCTAACAGGTACACCCTGCTAGGCCTTTTTTAGCAAATAGAAGTCCTAAAATTTGTTAATTAAAAACGTATCAATCAATAAAAATAAGCCATATTAAAGTAAGGTAATAACATGAACCAACGTTTACAACGCTTAGCTGATCAGATTCAGCGTGAGCTCGCTGTCCTTATCCGTGATGCCGTTAATGATCCGCGTCTGACTGGTTTTGTGACTATCTCTAGTGTTAAAGTCAGCCCAGACCTAGGCTATGCTGATATTTATGTCACCATCATGGAGCCTGAGCTTAACGATGCTATGACTATGTCAAATCACGAAGAAAGCGTCAAAGTACTTAATAAGGCGGCAGGATTTTTGCGTACTGAGCTTAGCCATAGTCTAAAGACTCGCACTACACCGCGCCTGCGTTTTCACTACGATGAAGTTACCGCACGTGGTAACTATATGATGGACTTAATCAGTCAAGCCGTCAGCAAAACTGAGCTAAATGAGTCTGACGAGCAAGAAATCAACGAGTAAAAGCTATTATGTCAATCGTCTCTACAAGAGCCTCTATGCAACCCTCTAAGAAGACTAAACAGATGACTGATAAGATAAAAGTCAATGGCGTGATTTTAGTCGATAAACCGCAAGGTATGACGTCACAACAAGTGGTGTCAAAGGTAAAGTACCTGTTTAAATCACCCAATCATGACAGCAAAAAAGCCGGTCATACGGGAACGCTCGATCCCATGGCAACGGGTCTATTGCCTATCTGCTTGGGGGAAGCGACCAAGTTCAGTCATTATCAACTTGATGCCGATAAATCGTATCAAGCAACTATTCTTTTGGGCAGTCAGACTGATACGGGCGATGCTGATGGACAGATTGTCGCTGAGAAACTTATTCCACAGTTCGATGCGGTAGGGCTAGAAAAAATTGCCCAGCAGTTTTTAGGGCCACAGCAGCAAATTCCACCGATGTATTCTGCTTTGAAGAAAGATGGCAAAAAGCTATATGAGTATGCGCGTGCGGGTATTGAGATTGATCGCCCGGCAAGAGATATTGTTATCAAAGCAATTGATTTGACAGTAATCGACGCTAAGCAAATCCAGCTGACAGTGACTTGCTCTAAGGGTACATACGTACGCGTATTAGCAGAAGATATTGCCAAAATGCTTGGTACATTAGGACATCTAACCGCTTTACGACGTATACAAGTCGGCGATTTTCATATTGACGCGGCGATTAGTTTGGCAGATTTAGAAGCATTAGCTTTAGAGGATCGTCAGGCGCATTTATTACCCGTAGATGCTTGCATCAACCTTGAAGCTGAGCTTATATTAACGGCTGAGCAATGCGCCCGTGTACAAATGGGACAACGTTTAAATGTCATCGAGCAGCTAAACGACGATTTGCAATGTTATATTTCAGCTGTCATCGAGCAACAGCCTAGTCACGATGAAAATAACGTTATTCAACAAAATGGCGATGATAGTGAAGGTAATAGTGAGGCTTTGTTGCCTTATGAAATACCCGCAGATATCCGTCTCACAGATGAGCAAGGGCAGTTTATTGGTCTAGGAGCACTGAGTCTAAATGGTCGCTTGCAGCCGAAAAAACTCATCCAGTTGTAATATTAACCCTTAAATAAGCTTTAGTAGCCATAACTGAAAATAGGTAAAACTTACTAAGAGTTTACACTAATCACATATCATCACATTTTATTGCAGGTTTCACCTATAGTGAGACCTGCTTTTTTTGTACCTTAGTTAAGTCAGCTACGGAAAGCAGACAAGGACATAAAAATAAAAGAAATAGGAATAATAAAAATGGAAGTTAATTAACTATCAAGAAATATAACAATAAAAATAAGCTATCTACATAAAAATAAAAAGACATTAATTAATATAAATAAATTTTCTAACTTAAAAATAATAATAAAAAATATAGTTTATCACTATGAAATAATAAAATTAACGTATCAAAATATAAGGCTTACTATGAAGACCATTGCTTTCTTATTACATAATAATTTTGAACAGGCAGAGTATGAAGAGGTCGATAATCAACTAAAAGAAAAAGGTTATAAGACTGTTCTTATTACGACCAATAAAGACAAAGATGTTCAAGCGATGCAGCAGGACGTCGATAAAGGCGATATCTTTACCGCTGATATATTCGCTAAAGATGCCGAAATTGCTGATTATGATGCGTTGGTGCTACCAGGTGGGACGGTAAATGCCGATAGCATACGCGGTAATAAAGAAGCACATACTATTATTAATGCTTTTAACGAAGCCGGTAAACCTTTAGCAGTGATATGCCATGCGCCTTGGGCATTGATTAATACGGGTATAGCTAAAGGTAAAACCTTAACCGCTTATCATACATTACAAACCGACTTAGAAAACGCTGGGGCAACCTTCGTAGATAAAAGTGTGCAAGTAGACGGTAATCTGATTACTTCGCGTAGTCCAGATGATATTAAAGACTTTGTTGCTGCTATAGATAAAGCGCTCTCCGCGTCTTAATATTCATCATCGCAATATTTATTTAGACTTATTCATTTTAATTTCTATCAATAAACACAATCACAAAAGGAAAATACTATGTCAAACCCTAACCCAAATAATACTAAGCTTGAGCAAGAACGTTCAGATTCTGCTACAGCAGCATTGAAAGGTCAAACTGAAGACAATCATACAGAAAATACCGAAGCTGCTGCTGACCGTATTGCTGATAATTTAAAAAATACTAAAGAAGAAAAATAATTAGCTTTATTAACACTGTTGATGCATGAACCCTTGATTAAGAACAACGCAATTAGCAAATAGATATAAAACAATAATTATAACTGGGAGTATTTATGACAGACTCAAAAGACAACATGGATGCACAAGAGAAGAAAATCGAAGAGTTAGCGGAAGATATTAATCCTAGCGAAGATACTAGTCCAGACAGTTTAGCGGAAGCAACTACCGCACCGCTTGATGATGATGCTCTTGGTGGGACTGCTACGCAAGATGACGTCAAAAAGTGATATATTTAAAACTGGTCATAATAACGCACAATATAAAGCGTTATTAATCTATAGTAATTGCCGACTCATTATAAGCTATAAAACTATTATAAAAAACTGCTGCTAGTTCAGCAGTTTTTTGTTATAATCGCTGGAATATTTAAATATCGTTTTAGATATAGCTTTATCTTAATTTTGGCAACAGTTTAAGTTAGATAATGTCTTATTTTGAGCGGTTTTGAATAAAGATTATCATTAATAAGTTTGTCGTACACTAGGTCAACTCTAGTAATGCAGGGTTGTCCTGAATGACCGTCAAACTATTTTATTTATTATTCTATCGTTCCTTGATGCTTAACTATTAAGTACATCTTGGAGCTTATAGCATTGCCGGAGAGATTTATGCTAACTAATACCGATCGCGAACAAATCATTGCCCAATACCAACGTGGCGAAAACGACACAGGTTCACCAGAAGTTCAAGTAGCTTTGTTAAGTGCGCGTATTAATGACTTACAAAACCATTTTAAAGCACACAAAGCTGACCATCATAGCCGTCGCGGTCTTATCCGTATGGTTAACACACGTCGTAAATTACTTGACTACCTAAAAGGTAAAGATCTTGGTCGCTATACCACCCTTATTAGCCAATTAGGTCTACGTCGTTAATTTGGCGACAATAGTACGAGTGGTCGCTGAACTAAAATATGCCTTAATTTGGCGGGATTTTAGATCTTTTGCTAAACCATTTGGAACTTGCTTGTTGAAGTCGATAAAATAGATTTTCTCTAAAGACGGTGTGGAATAGTTTCACGCCGTTTTTTTATGCTTATTAATATCAATAATAACCTGTAGAGATTTCGGTCTGCTACTATCGGATATTTTAAGTATCAGTTATAAAGTTACACGGTCGATGAACGCTGACTTGCATTTAATTGGTCAATGCTTATAAATCACTGTAAAATAATGCCTTGTGAGTTTCTGAGTCATACTGGCGCTCAAGCGAATATTGATATAGCTTAGCGTATGTGATGATTATCTATAGCGCCTTGAGCTATACCATTTATTTATACGCATAGAGTTATACGCATGGACGCCACGTGTAAATATCTTATTAAAGAAAGCCAGTAAATGATTTCGTATCGAATGTAACTTATTCTAATGTTCTCTTATTTTAATGTGCTCACACCTTTAACATTAAGAGTAGAAAACCAGATTTACACCAACGTACTTTATCTAGGTATACATAGGTAGAAGTGCGATGTTTATTTTAAATAAATACCGATATATCAGTTAAATAAGTAATAATATCAGCCCTAATCGACGCAGTTATTAACCCTATAATTGGCAATTAGTGGCTATATATAAAGAATTTTAAATGACAAATATCAGCTTTTCATAGTGCTGATATCACTTTCGTCAGTCAATATTAGGAAAATTATATGACAATGTTTAATACCATTAAGCGTGAATTCCAATACGGCGACCAGCAGGTCGTTATCGAAACGGGCCGTATCGCTCGTCAAGCAAACTCTATTTTAGTCCACATGGGCGGCGTGACTGTGCTAGTGGCAGCGGTAGTAAAGTCTGATGCTAAAGAAGGGCAAAACTTCTTTCCATTGACCGTAAACTACCAAGAAAAAATGTATGCAGCGGGTAAAATCCCTGGTGCTTATGGCAAACGTGAAGGCCGTGCTAGCGAAGCTGAAACGCTAACCTCACGCCTGATTGACCGTCCGATTCGTCCACTATTCCCTGAAGGCTATGTGAACGAGATTCAAATCACGGCAACGGTTGTATCATCAGATAAGAGCCAATCTGCAGATATCGCTGCACTAATCGGTGCTTCAGCAGCACTCGCTATCTCTGATGCACCATTTAATGGCCCTGTGGCTGCTGCGCGTGTTGGTTTTATCAATGGTGAATACGTTCTTAACCCAACGCTTGAGCAGCTCAAAGAGAGCGACCTTGATTTAGTGGTAGCTGGTACTAAATCTGCCGTGTTGATGGTTGAGTCAGAAGCGAAAGAGTTGTCTGAAGACCAAATGCTAGGCGCGGTTTTATACGGTCATCAGCAGCAGCAAATCGTTATTGATAACATTGCGTCAATGGCTGCAGAGATTGGTACTGTTAAGCAAGAGTATACGGCACCTGTTCGCGATCAAGCGTTAGAAACTAGCATGAAAGCGCAGTTTGGCGATCAAGTAGCTGATGCTTATACCATCACGGATAAGCAAGAGCGCTACACCAAGCTTGATGAAATCAAACAAGCCATTATTGATGCATTGGCAGGTGACGCGGAAGCAGAAACTTACAATGATACCGTTTCTGAGCTAAAAGAAATTTACAATGACCTCAAATACCGCACCGTTCGTGACAATATCTTGTCAGGTAAGCCGCGTATTGATGGCCGTGATCTTGAAACCGTTCGTGCTCTAGATGTCCAAGTTGGCGTATTACCATTTACTCATGGTTCAGCCCTATTTACCCGCGGTGAAACGCAAGCATTAGTGACTACCACGCTTGGTAACACACGTGACGTAAACATGATTGATTCATTGGCCGGTACGATTCGCGACCATTTCATGTTGCATTATAACTTCCCGCATTTCTCAGTCGGTGAAACCGGCCGTGAAGGCATTCCAAAACGTCGTGAAATCGGTCATGGTCGCCTAGCGCGCCGCGGTGTTGAAGCAATGCTTCCAGATAGCGACCGCTTCCCGTATGTAATTCGTGTGGTATCAGAAATCACTGAATCAAATGGTTCATCTTCTATGGCGTCGGTTTGTGGTGCAAGTTTGGCATTGATGGACGCTGGCGTACCATTAAAAGCACCGGTTGCTGGTATAGCGATGGGTCTGGTTAAAGAAGGCGAGCGTTTTGCGGTATTGTCTGACATCCTAGGTGATGAAGATCATCTTGGCGATATGGACTTTAAAGTAGCGGGTTCAAAAGACGGTATCACAGCACTACAGATGGATATCAAAATCGAAGGTATTACTGCAGATATCATGGAGCAAGCGCTTAAGCAAGCCCATGCAGGTCGTATCCATATCTTAGATGCGATGAACAAAGTATTGCCTGCAAGCCGTACTGAAATCAACGCTCATGCTCCTAACTATGCCGTTATCGAAATCAACCCTGACAAGATCCGTGATGTGATTGGTAAAGGTGGCGCAACGATTCGTCAGCTCACAGAAGAAACGGGTGCGGTTATTGATATCGATGATGCAGGTACTATTCGTATCTTTGGTGAAAACAAAGCAGCAACCAAATTGGCTATTGCTAAAATCGAAGCCATCACAGCAGAAGTTGAAATAGGTAAAACTTACGAAGGTACAGTTGCGCGTATCGTTGACTTCGGTGCCTTTATTAATGTATTGCCAAATACTGATGGTTTAGTACATATCTCGCAAATCGCTGATGAGCGCGTAGAGAACGTATCTGACTATCTAAAAGAAGGTCAAATCGTTAAAGTATTAGTACAAGACGTTGATAACCGTGGTCGTATCAAACTGACCATGAAAGGTATTGAGCAAAGCTAATCCTCGATATTTGACGCAATTTGACATAGTCAAAATCTAAAAAACCGCTTTGATTGCTGATAACTAGCACTCAAGGCGGTTTTTTTTATGTGCTCAAAGAATAATGAGAATGAGAAAATAATTTATATTTTGATGTCTTTAGGAAGGTGGATATCAATACGCAGTTTGGGTAAATCTTGCAGATGATGGGTAAGGAGAGGCAAAATATCAGTGTGCCAATCTAGAGCAATTGATTTTGCTAATTCGGCGTTTTCAATATCATTATTTTGAGTAGAACGGTTCTGCGAATGACTAGAAATAAGCGGACGTGCTAATAGCGCAACCCTACGAATCCCTTGATAACGCACTAAAGGTATCAGCTGCTGTTGTAAATCGACTAGCGCTGCCGTGAGCCAACGAGCTCTGGTTGGATGATAGGCATGGTCTGATATCACAAGATTGGCAATATGGCTTGGTTGGTTGCCATTGCTACTGACGCCAAGTCCTGCCTGCTCGCGTGAGCGTTTATGCATTAAACAGCTACCGACCAAGAGGCTACCATCACGGCAAGACCGATAGTAGCGTTGGTAATTTTCTGGATATAGATTTTTGCTTCGCGTAAGGATAGGGTCTAAAAGAATACCCGCATTATTAACAGGCAGTATCAGCAGTTGGGCGCTGCTATTTAAAATAGGGGCATGGGTGAGTTGTAGACCTGCCATTTTCTTGCCCCTTTATAAAAGTGATATTATTTCGCGCTGGTTTTAGCGCCTTCTGCTGCTTCTAACTGAGCAATTTGTTCTTCAAGCAAGGCGATTTGCTCAGCTTTCATCTCTGTCAGCTGTTTATTCATCGTCAATTGCTCAGCCGCTAACTTCTCTTGTTCTGCTAAGCGTTTATGCTCATCTGCTAAGCGATCGATTTCTTCTTTCGCTAAGCTATCTGTTTCTGGTAAAGGCGCGTTTAAGATAGCTTCGGGATCAGGCGTCTGACTATCCGTGCTAGCATCATCGGTATCTAAAATCGACGCACTCGTATCTAACGCGTTATTATCTAAGGACGTAGTATCTGATTGCACAGCGCTGTCTTGCTCAGTAGTCGGTGGCGTACTTTCAACAGGCGTAATATTAGCGTTAGGCGAATTATTTTTCCAAACCAAGTAACCAATTAATAGTGCTGCTAATATTATAATTAGCCACCATTTCTGGCGTGCCTTAGTAGGCTTTTTCTTCAGCGATTTAGCTGGTAAAGGACGTATTTCTTTCTTATTCATACGATAATCGATTTATGTCAAAAATATAAGTAGGCATACTATAGCAAACTCAAAATAAAAAGCCTATCTAACTGGATATATATCGTTAGATAGGCTAGTAGCTATTAAGATTTGACGTTAGCGATTAAACGCTATACTTAGGGTTTAAACTTCACCGTACCGCTGGTGCCTGTCGCCATCGCATCACGAGCGATCTGGTCTTCGGCATGGTTTTTGGCACTAATTACATCAGGGTCGGGGCGATGCTCACTATGTCCGCACTGAGTACATTCGATATATTCATCAGGTTCGGGTGTGACGATATTTACTTGCATCACTGCATCCATCGCCTGACATTTAGGACAACGAACGCCCGCTAAAAACCGCCGCTTTGGGATTGATGATTGATAACGCATTTAGATAACCTCGTGCGTCGTTTGAGCATTTGCAGCATCGACATTTTTAACATTATCAAAACCGCTATGGCGTAGTAAGGCATTGATGCTGGCGCTGCGACCACGGAAATTTTCAAAATTGGTCTTGGCAGGGAAGCTACCGCCCACTGATAAGATGGTTTCACGAAAGGCTTTACCAATGATTGGGTTGAAAATACCCTCTTCTTCAAACTTACTAAAGGCATCAGCAGACAACAACTCCGCCCATTTATACGAGTAATAACCCGCCGCATAACCACCGGCAAAGATATGGCTAAAACCATTGGCAAAACGGTTATAGTCAGGTGTCTGCATGATAGCAATGTCATCACGTACTGCATTTAAGGTCGCGAGGATGCCGTCATATAAGGTCGCGAGGATGCCGTCATAATCAAGCGCTGGCGTGTGCGCATGAATCAATAAGTCAAACAGGGCGAACTCGATTTGACGCAGGGTCTGCATGCCGCTTTGGAAGTTTTTGACTGCTAGTAGGGCGGTAAGCTTATCTTTTGGTAATGGCTCGCCGGTCTCGACGTGACTACTAATCAGTGCAATACCTTCAGCATCCCACGCCCAGTTTTCCATAAACTGACTGGGCAACTCGACGGCATCCCATTCAACGCCATTGACACCCGCGACATCGCCGACCGTCACTTGGGTCAATAAATGATGTAGACCATGACCAAACTCGTGAAATAAGGTTAATACTTCATCGTGCGTTAACAAGCTTGGCTTACCATCGAGGGCAGGAGTGAAGTTACCGACCATAAAGCAGACGGGTAGCTGCTCATGGTTTTTCTCGTCGTAAGTATAACGCGACTGAAAACCGCTCATCCACGCGCCGCCACGTTTACCGCTACGAGCAAATAAGTCAAAGTAAAAGCCACCAAGCAAGTTATCATCCGCATCAAATAACTGATAAAAACTTACCTCATCGTGCCAGCGTGATACAGATTCACTGTGCTCCTGTACCTTGATACCGTATAAACGCTCGACAATAGCAAATAAACCGCTAATTACTTTTGGCAGTGGGAAATACGGACGTATCTCTTCTTGCGATAAACTAAACTCGCTTTGTTTGACTTTCTCAGCGATATAAGCACTGTCCCACGGCTGTAGATCAGTAATGCCATAATCCTGCGCATATTTTTGTAGCTGTGCTAAATCTTGCTTGGCCGCTGGGGTCGCTCGCTGTGCCAAATCCCGTAAAAAGGTCTCAACTTCCGTTACGTTATCTGCCATCTTTGTCGATAGTGAAACGTCAGCATAATTATCAAAACCTAATAGCTTGGCCTTTTGCGCGCGTAATTGTAGGATTTGACTCATGATATCGTTGTTATTGAGTGATTCGCCTTTAGCGTTGGTGTGCTTATCGAACTCAGAGGCGCGAGTAACATAAGCGCAGTAAAGCGTTTCGCGCAGATTGCGATCATCGGCATGAGTCATAACGGCAAGGTAAACCGGGATATTTAAACTTGCCACATAATAAGGAGTTGGTAGCGCGTCGATTTCTGCTTGGGTGAGCGTACCGCTGGCAAGCTCGCGAGCTTTATATTGTTCGCCTGCATCTGCCAGTAGCGCAAGTCCACTTTCGGTTAGACCTGCTAATTGCTCTTGTTTAAGCGGTAAAGCATACGCTTGGGTTGCGTCCAATATATGGTCTGAAAACGTCGCTGATAAGGTAGAGAGCTTACTCTGGATGGCAGCAAATTTTTCTTGTTCAACTTTTGGTAGTGCCACGCCTGATAGCTCAAAGCTACGTAACGCAAGCTCAATAGCCCGCGCTCGTGCTGGATCAAGGGTAGCAAAAAAATCAGTGTCATTGACGATAGTTTGATAACGACTAAATAATGGCTGATGCTGTCCAACCCTTGTGCCATAAGCAGACAGCTTAGGTAGCAGCTCATGATGTACATGACGAATCTCATCATTGCTCATGACGCTATTGAGGTGCGACAAAATACCCCAACTGCGATCTAACGCTAGATTGATATGATCAAAAGTCATGATATCGCTCAAAGCTTGCTCAGCACTGAAGTCACTAGCATTATTATTGCTATCAGTATTGGCGCTCATGTTGTCTAAAAAGGCATTGGCAGTATCGATGGCACTGATAATTTGGTTTTGTAATGTATCTGGTGCGACATTGTCAAAATCGACAAGGCGTAAATTTGCAGAAATAGAAATCATAAAAGTATCCAATATTAATAAGAGAAGGATTGTTCATTGCGAGGTTTGAGTTTTGTTATATATTTTTTGTGATATAGGTTCAATTATATAGAGTATCTAAAAGATGGGTATCAATCGCTTGGAATACAACCCTTTACTGTATATCTCCTCTTAAAGTAAATAGATGTAGAAAGTATAAAAAGTTGCGGTAGAGAGATTGCTATTAAGGTTGGCTAAGCTTCACTTACAAAGCGTCATCATTTACTTGCAAATTAACCCTACAGAGAGTGGGGTTAAGTTGTTAGCATCATAGTAATGCAATGGCTACCACAAGCCTTTTTACTATTAAGCAGACTTTAATTATTAAGCTGTAAATATTAAATAGCTTGTAAATATAGTTAAGTAACTTATAAGTATAATTAATTAACCTGTAGATATATAAGCATGATGATAAGTATAAAAAATTTATTTTAACAAGCAAACCAATGATAATAAAACAAGGAGCAGTATCTATGAAAGCGACTCTTAAAAGCTTACGTGAAACCAAAGCCAATCCAGCCGTTAGTATTTTTGTCAAAACGCATCGTGAGCATCCTGATAATCAAAAAGATCCTATCGCCTTAAAAAACCAATTAAAAGTTGTTGAAGAACGCTTAAATAATGAATACGATAAGCGTACCGCGACCACTATTTTAGAAAACATCCAAAATAAAACCAATGAGCTTAATCATAACTATAACCTAGATACCTTGGCAATATTTGCCAGTACCGATGATGTGCAAATCGTTCGTATGCCTATTGATACGAAAGAACGAGTAATCATCTCTGATAGATTTGCGACGCGTGATTTGGTTCGCGATATGGCGAGTGCCGTTCATTATTATACGGTGGTATTGACGCGTGATAATGCACGTCTGATTGAAGCCTCTAACGATCGTGTGGTCAGAGAATTTGATCAGCAGGCGGATGCGCAAAACAATATGGAAAATATTCCCTTTCCTATTGAAAATAATGGCCTATATACGACTGGTGATGCAGGCTCTGATCGTTCAGCGAACAATGAAAGTAGCTATTTAAAAGAGTTCTTTAACCAAGTAGATAAAAGTGTGCAAGAGTTATGGGGCGAGCACAAAATGCCGCTAGTAGTCGTGGGTGATGCAAAAAATATCGGTTACTATAAAGATGTTTGTGACCGTCCAGAAAATATTATTGCCACCGTCTCAAACGCCACCAACTTAGAAGAAGGTAGCGCCCAGCATATTGTTGATAGTGTGCAAGAAGCGGTCGAAGGCTATCGCTCGTCGTTACATCAAGCCGCTATGGGCGAGATTGACAAAGCGCGCGGTGCAAATATGCTGCAGACTGACTTACAAGAAGTCTATCGCAGTGCTTTCCAAGGCGTTGGTGAAACCTTATATGTCCGTCGCGGTTATATGCAACCTGCAAAAATCGATGAAAAAGCGCAGACATTAAGTATGGCAGATGATGCGACAGCAGAAGGCGTAACTGATGACGCCGTTGGCGAAATCATCGAACATGTCATTCATAATGGCGGTAAAGCTGTCTTTATGCCGCAGGATCTTATGGGTGAAGATCAGCCAATTGCTCTAGTGACGCGCTATTAATCGGTTGCTGATATTTTAATGGATTAGCCAGCGTCACAATATAGGTATAATATAAGAGCATTGGTTCGTACGAATCAATGCTCTTTTTCATTTAATGTAGGCTTAATTTTATCTTATTATTTAACTATGACGATAAGTATTTAATAAAGTGCTACTCACTCTAATTCTATAAATACTGAGTTTATAACTGATAAATTTATGACTAATACCACCTCTTTTGTTTTAACCAGCTACAACATTCATAAAGGCATGTCGCCGATGAATCGCCAAGTCAAGATACAGGGTATCGCTCAAGCGCTTGATATCATTGGCTCAGACATACTTTGTTTACAAGAAGTGCAGGGTCAAAACCTCAAGCGCAATATGCAATATAACGAATACCCTGACCAATCGCAGCATGAATGGTTTGGTGAATATCTACAACTGCAAAATAGCTACGGTAAAAACTCAGAGTATGAAAACGGTCATCATGGCAATGCGGTATTGAGTCGTTTTCCGCTCGATCCAAAGCATAACGTCAATATCACCGTTAATAAACTTGAGCAGCGCGGTGTCTTGCACTGTGAAGTGCAGCCGCTAGGTTGGGAGATGCCGGTAGTGGTGTTATGTGCTCATTTAAACCTCTTTGAGCGCGACCGTATCAAGCAATACGAAGCCATCTCTAATTATGTGCGTAATGAGATTGGCCCCGACCAGCCACTAATTTTGGCAGGTGATTTTAATGACTGGAAAAAAATGTCTTGTGATAGACTCGCATCGAGCTTAGGCATGACTGAAGCCTTTAAGCATTGCCATGGCAAATTACTGCCAACCTTCCCCGCAAAGCTACCTGTGCTGAGTCTAGACCGTATCTATGTGCGCAATCTAAGGGTAAAAGATGCTTGGGTACACACTGGCAAGCCTTGGTCAACGCTATCAGATCATTTGCCACTTAGTGCAGAGTTGGCATTGCTATAAATTAATAAATAAAAAATTAACCAAAGAATAGATATTAGAATAATACAAGGATGATAAATCATGTCTGATAAACAACTACCAACGACACAACACGCCGTACTAATACGCGAGTTTGGCGAACCTGAAGTCATGATATATCAAGACGGCGTGGCTATTCCAGAATTAACGGCTAACCAAGTATTAGTAAAAATCGCTTATGCCGGCATCAATCCCGTCGATTACAAAACCCGTCAAGGTAAAGGTTGGGGCGCTGAAGCGATTCAAAAAGATAAATTTGATCAAAATGAGCCTGCTATTTTAGGCTGTGATGTTGCTGGTATCGTCGTTAAAAGTACTAGTGATAAGTTTGCTATCGGTGAGCAAGTCGCGGCATTGACCTTTAACGGTGGCGGTTATGCAGAGTATGTTGCGGTCGATGCCAAGCTACTGGCAAAAATCCCTCAGTCGCTGACACTAGAGCAAGCAGGCGCGCTACCTTGTATCGGGCAAACGGCGCTGCAATTTGTCGAGTTTGCTGATATTAAAAACGGTGAGCATGTCGTTATCAATGCGCCAGCTGGCGGCGTTGGGCATTTGGCCATTCAGCTATTGATGGATAAGGTGACGCAAGATAATGTAAAAGTAACCGTTATTTGCTCGCTAGAGAAATATGCCAAACTTGACGATTTAATAGATAAAAGTAAGTTGGCAGGTTGGATTGATTATACCAAAGATGATACTTTTCCTGACTTACAAGCCGATGTGCTACTGGACTTGGTCGGTGATGATGCGGGTATACGCGCGCTGAGCGTTATAAAATCTGGTGGTCGCGTCAATGTCTTACCAACGATTTGGGTTGATAAACTACAAGCAGCGGGTAGTGAGAAGAACTTAAAGGTGGCAGGTTATAAAGCGCAGCGTAGTGGGGAAGATATGGCGCGGGTTTTACAGCTTGTTGCCGATGGTAAGTTGACTCTGAAAATTCAGCAAACCTATCCATTATCTGAAGTAGTAGCCGCCCATCGCGAGCTAGAAAAAGGCGATACCTTTGGTAAGATTGTGTTCAAAACAAGCTAAGCCAAACTTGCTTAATTTAATGCCATTTGTCTAAAGGTTAGGCTAATACGCCCTTCATCGACTGTTTTGGTTTTAGTGATGCTATGCTTCCAATATTCTTGCGTATCACCATGCATGACAATAAGCTGACCGGACTCAAGATAAAGCTCGACTTTATCTTGAGTTTTTTTATGCTTAAAAAAAAATTTTCGCGTAGCACCAAGTGACAAGGAAGCGATAATCGGCTGATGACCAAGCTCTTTTTCATCATCCGCATGATAGCCCATACCCTCATCGCCAGATGGATAGTAATTAAGCAAACAAGAATTAAAGTTAGCATGGATACCGATTTTTAATAATTGCTGCTCGACATGATGTTTCACATGAAACACTGAATCTGTCCATGCAATCGCTTGACGTGTGTGCCCGGAATATTGATAACTGGCATCACTATCGCCCATCCATACTATTTGACGAGTCGTGACATGCGTCTTGCCAAATAAGGTGACGATATCAGATTGCCAAGGCAGCGTCGTTAATAATGCATAATATAAGGCGCTCGGATAATCGATAACGATACCTAAATCATTTACTTTGCCATCGCAAGGCAATAAGTTATCAGTCGGCGTAGGCGCAAAAAGGTCAGTCATAGCTCAGCCTATTTACCACTCTGATGATGATCATTAATAATCTGCGCACACAATTCAGGCGCCTCCATTGGTAAAAGATGACCGTAGTCCGGCAAGGAGATAATACTGCCGTCAGGAACAAATTTCTGCCATTGTTTGCGTACTTTATCGTTGATAAATAGCGTTGGTTTGCCCGTGATAAGGGTATAAGGACAGCTAAGTTTTTTCAGTGCCGCATCGATATGGGGCGCACCAAAATAATTGGCAAGCTCTTGCTCAGGGGCAAACATCAAGCTATAGCTACCATCATCGTTAGCAGACAAACTTTGCTCAGCAAACACCCGTAAGTGCTCATTGCTGATACGCTTATAAGCACGTTGCGCGCGTAAGCTCTTGTAGTAATCATCGACGCTTACCCAAGTGGCTTGTTTACTCAGGGTGCTTTTAAACGGCTCACGGCTTAGTAAAAATTGACGCGGCAGCATGTTATAAAGGGTCGCTTGCTTCTTAGTAAAGGTCACAGGCTCGATAAGGTATAGCTGTGAGAACAGGTCAGGGCGTTTAGCCGCTGCCATGGCGGTGGCAGTTGCGCCTTGCGAATGTCCAATACCCACGATAGGAGCGTCTTGAGTTTTTTCTAAAAACTTAATAAGTATATCGGCATCTTGTTCGCGGGTCAGGCGCGGCGCTTGCGGTTTATCATACCAGTAGCCACGTAGCGCCAACGCAGATAAGTCAAAGCCAGTGGCCAGCGCATTTAATAACGGTGCATAAGTACCAACGGTAAAACTATTGCCACCATAAAAATGGGCAGACGGGCGTTTAAGATCGTTCGATTTTGCTGCTTGATTCGCTAATTGATTCGGCGGCTGCAAGTCATAATAGCGCGCTTGTTTGCCATCGATATCGATACGCTTGGTAAATACTTCCATAAAAACAAGACTTCCTTGTGATGATTTCTTTTGAA
The DNA here is from genome assembly GCF_904846175.1 of Psychrobacter immobilis. Lineage (GTDB taxonomy): Bacteria > Pseudomonadota > Gammaproteobacteria > Pseudomonadales > Moraxellaceae > Psychrobacter > Psychrobacter immobilis_E. The sequence goes on from NZ_CAJGZM010000004.1 coordinate 176,234, forward strand.
TCTTTATTATTAAATTCTAGCATTAACTTTTATCATTGAATTGTTATTAGCTGTCTTCGCCCAAGAAGCCACCACTTTGACGATGCCATAAACGGGCATAAACGCCATTTAACGCCAATAGCTCATCATGACTGCCTTGCTCAATGATATGACCTTTATCCATGACCACCAGTCTATCAAGCGCGGCAATGGTCGATAATCTATGGGCAATCGCAATAACGGTTTTGCCAGTCATGATGTCGTTTAGGCTTTCGGTAATGGCAAATTCAATCTCAGAATCGAGCGCACTGGTCGCCTCATCCAATAATAAAATCGGGGCATTTTTGAGCATGACGCGTGAGATGGCAATGCGCTGACGTTGACCACCAGATAGCTTGATACCACGCTCGCCGACTTGGGTATCAAGACCAGTATTGCCTTTATCATCATACAAACCTTCGATAAAGTCCCATGCCTGTGCTTGCTTGGCAGCCGTAATGATTTCCTCATCAGTTGCGTCAGGACGACCGTAGGCGATGTTTTCACGGACGGTACGATGTAATAAAGAGGTATCTTGGGTGACCATACCGATTTGCTGACGTAAGGATTCTTGGGTAACTTCATCAATCGCTTGCCCATCGATAAATACTTTACCTTTATCAACGTCAAAAAAGCGCAGAAGTAGATTGACCAAGGTGGACTTACCCGCACCTGAGCGCCCAACCAAACCGATTTTTTCACCCGGTTTAATATCTAAGTAGAAATTATCTAGTAGCTTAGCGTATGAGGTTCGCGAAGCATAATCAATACCATCCTCAGCAACGTTATAAAGACGTTTGGCTGATTTATGCGTATTTAATCCTGTATCATCGTCTTCGCCCTCATAACTAAAATCAACATGGTCAAAGACGATACGACCATCAGTGACTTTGAGTGCGGGCGCGTTTGGTTTATCAACGATGGTTTGCGGCGCTGATAAAGTGCGCATACCATCTTGGACGGTACCGATACTTTCAAACAAACTGGCGGTTTGCCACATAATCCATTGCGTGAGACCGTTTAAACGCAGTGCCATCGCTGTCGCGGCGGCAATTGCCCCAACCCCAATTGCGCCTTGTTGCCATAAATAGAGGCTGATACCGGCAGTCGAGCTGACCAAAATCACACTAATTAAATGGGTCGATACTTCTAAATAACTGACCCAGCGCATCTGTGCATGGACAGTACCCAAAAACTGTCCCATAGCGTTTTTGGCATAACCAAGTTCACGGTGCGAATGACTAAATAGCTTAACGGTCATGATATTGGCGTACGCGTCGGTTATACGTCCCGTCATCAACGCGCGGGCATCGGCTTGTACAATAGCAGTTTGTTTCAGTTTGGGAATAAAGTACCACATCGCCAGCCAAACTAAGACGAACCAAGCGATAAATGGGATTAATAACAAGCTGTCTAAATTAAATAAAATCACGCCGGTAGTAATAAAGTAGACAGCGACATACATAAACATGTCGGTGACCGTCATCACGGTATCACGCACCGCCAATGCCGTTTGCATCACTTTAGCAGAAACGCGACCAGAAAATTCATCTTGATAAAACTGCATCGATTGCCCAAGCATGCGCTGATGAAAACGCCAGCGCATTTGCATCGGAAAAACGCCTTGCAAGGTTTGAAAGTGAATAAACGATGAAAAGGCAATCCAGAGTGGACTGACAATCATCACGGCCAACATCAATAGCAGCATATCGCCTTTTTCTGTCCACAGATTTTGCGGGGTATAAACGCCAAGCCAATCGACGATATTGCCAATCCACGCAAATAGCATGGCCTCGTAAATACCGATACCGGCAGACAAAATCATAAACAGCAATAGCCAACCGCGTAGACCTTTGGTACAGGCCCACAAGAACTTTAGCATGCCATCACTTGGGGATGGCAGCGGCATAGGCGTATCAGGAAAGGCGGGCAATCGAGTTTCGAAAAAACGAAATAGAGCATTCATAGGCAGTGATAAAGCATCAATAGCAGTACGCCAAGATAAGTACGATAACGTACTTTCTTGAATCTTTACTTTTGTGATTAGGATTGTTTGTTATTTTAACAAACTTCGCTTTAATGGCTGCATGCTAATTGTAAGCTGAAGAGTATCGCTTATACTCAACTCTAGCTTACTCACTGCATGGGTAGTTTCACCAATCCTTTATAACTTTATCAGTAATAAATAACCAAAATTAAATCACCTGTAAGATAAATAGATTGCCGCATAAGAAATATTTTGTTACATTCTATGATTTCGTTGGATTTAGCAACGTTGACAGCAAAACCATTTAAGGCATAAGAAGTAACAGAGTATAAGATAAAGGCAATACTGATAGCAGTGTGAAATGCCAATAATAAACCCGCCATAGCGTAATTTAACAAGGATGACGTTAATGATGTATCTAATGATAGCAGTGCTATGTAGCGTCGCTGTTTCCGTACTTTTAAAAATATTGCGCCAAAAAAATATCGATATTCGCCAAACCATCGTGGCAGGGTATCCTGTGGCCTTTTTACTGACTTGGGTTTTATTAAAACCAGACGTTAGTAGCATCGGCGCACTCGGGGATGCATGGGGCACCATTATTGCGCTTGGAGTGTTATTGCCTGCGGTATTTATTATTCTTGGGCGCGCAATTGAATCGGTCGGTATGGTCGCAACCGATGCCGCCCAGCGTTTATCGCTTATCATTCCTATTGTTGCCGCTTTTTTACTATTCGGCGAAGTACTGACAGGTACGCGCATACTTGGGCTAGCGTTAGGGTTTTTGGCACTTGGCGCTTTAGTCTATCGTCCGCAACACGGGCTCATAAATACCCAAGCAAAGCAGACGCCGCTGTGGTTATTTGGTGTTTGGCTAGGCTATGGCGTTATTGATATCTTGTTTAAACAAGTTGCCAAGCAAGGCGCGGCCTTTCCTTTAACCTTGTTTGTGACATTTGGATTGGCAGGTTTGCTGCTGCTTGGTTACTTGCTTATCACGCGCGTACGCTGGCAAGGTAAAGCTCTTAGCGCAGGCTTATTACTTGGAGCGTTAAATATGGGCAATATTTATGCTTATGTCCGTGCTCATCAAGTATTATCTGAGTCGCCAAGTATCGTCTTTACGGGTATGAACGTCGGTGTGATTGCGGTGGCAACGTTGATAGGCGTCGGCATATTTAAAGAGCAGCTTAATCGTATCAATATCGTCGGTTTATTATTGGCAGTTTGCTGCGTGGCAGTATTATTTTTGGCTTAATTTCGCCGCTTATAATCGAGAAAAATTTTAACTTATCAACGATAGGCACACGCGATGTCCTATGTTAAGGTTATTTATAGTCAAGCTCATGTTAGCTGCGGGCTGATTGACTTATTATAATAATGTTTGACCTTTATTAATTAGGATAGGATATCTACTCAATGGAATACGAAAAACAATTACAGCGTATCAAAAGCGGTTCAGGTTTTATCGCAGCCCTTGATCAAAGTGGAGGCAGTACGCCAAAAGCGCTAGAAAATTACGGCGTCGGTGGCGATGCTTATGATAATGATAATGACGAAGCGATGTTTGACTTGGTACATGAGATGCGCGCGCGTATCATGACTTGTGATGCTTTTGATAATGAGCGTGTGCTTGGGGCGATTTTATTTGAAGATACCATGGAGCGCGAAGTTAATGGCAAGCCGACGGCTAATTACCTATGGGAAGATAAAAATATCGTGCCGTTTTTAAAGGTAGATAAGGGTTTGGCTGAGCAAATGGATGGCGTACAAGTGATGCGCCCGATGCCAAATCTAAACTTGTTATTAGATAAGGCAAAAAACTATCCGGTATTTGGCACCAAGATGCGCTCAGTCATTTACGAGCCAAGTGTCGATGGTATCGAGCTTGTGGTGCAGCAGCAGTTTGATGTGGCAAAGCAGATTATCTCCAAAGGTTTGATGCCTATTGTTGAGCCTGAAGTAGATATCAACAGTAGCAAAAAACATGATTGCGAAATCATTCTTAAAACCAGTATTTTGCACAATCTTGAGCGTTTAAACGACGACCAGCAAGTGATGCTAAAACTGACCTTGCCAGAAGAAGAAGGCTTCTATCAAGAACTTATCGATCATCCTAAAGTATTAAAAGTGGTGGCGCTATCGGGTGGTTATAGTCGTCATGATGCCTGCGAAAAGCTTAAACAAAACCCCGGTATGATTGCCAGTTTCTCACGTGCCTTTACTGAAGGCTTGAGTAAGCAACAGAGCGATGAAGAATTTGCTGCGACTATTAACGCTTCTATTGAAGAGATTTATGAAGCGTCAAAGATTTAGCTAAGCCTTCTATAAGATAAGTTATAGTCAGTTCAATATAAAAAAGGTACGTTAAAAATAGCATGCTGCTGGGATAAAATTTTGCTTGCTGTGCTCTTCGCATTCCAGAGGTTTCGCAAAATTTATCCCAATAGCTCTGTATTCTTTTTAAGTTGAATCGAATATATGTCGGAAATAAAAAAGCGCTACTCATTAGTAGCGCTTTTTTTATAAGCTAAAGAGTTAACGTTTAGCGGTTAAACTTCTTTATATAACTGACGTCCTTCCCTATGATATTTTTCGCTCATCTCTACCATACCTTTATGAATCTCATCGAGGCTAGCTTCGCCTACTTGTCCAACCAGCTCAATATCCACTTCTTTAATCATATGACCAGCATTAGTTAAATCGCCCGTTTGCGGCGTTACTTTTTTATGAGCGGCATCTTTATCCAATCCCGCGGCATATTCACGCACGTTTTGGGTGATTTTCATCGAGCAAAACTTTGGCCCACACATGGAGCAAAAGTGTGCCGATTTGTGTGCATCTTTTGGCAAGGTTTCATCGTGATATTCACGCGCGGTATCAGGATCAAGCGCCAGATTAAATTGATCATCCCAGCGGAATTCAAAACGGGCTTTGGATAAGGCATTGTCACGAGCTTGTGCACCCGGATGACCTTTCGCAAGGTCGGCAGCATGAGCGGCAATTTTATAGGTGATGATACCGTCTTTAACATCCTTTTTATTAGGTAAACCTAAATGCTCTTTTGGCGTCACATAACAAAGCATGGCAGTACCAAACCAGCCAATCATTGCGGCACCAATAGCACTGGTGATATGATCATAACCGGGAGCGATATCCGTGGTTAAAGGCCCTAAGGTATAAAAAGGCGCGTCGGCACATAGCTCCAGTTGCAAGTCCATGTTTTCTTTAATGCGGTTCATCGCTACGTGCCCAGGGCCTTCAATCATCACTTGTACATCATGCTTCCAAGCAACCTGTGTTAACTCGCCAAGGGTACGGAGTTCGCCGAATTGTGCCTCGTCATTGGCGTCTTGCAAACAGCCAGGACGTAGACCATCACCTAGACTAAACGCCACATCATATTGCTTCATAATCTCGCAGATGTCTTCAAAGTGAGTGTATAAAAAGCTTTCTTTATGATGAGCCAAACACCACTGCGCCATGATAGAACCACCACGCGAGACGATACCCGTTAAGCGTCCAGCGGTTAATGGTACATAACGTAATAGCACGCCGGCGTGAATAGTAAAGTAATCAACGCCTTGTTCGGCTTGTTCGATAAGGGTGTCGCGAAATATTTCCCAAGTGAGGTCTTCTGCGACGCCGTCAACTTTCTCTAAAGCTTGGTAAATGGGCACGGTACCGATTGGCACTGGCGAGTTACGAATCAACCATTCACGGGTTTCATGGATATGATTACCGGTGGATAAATCCATAATCGTATCCGCACCCCAACGCGTTGCCCACGTCATTTTTGAGACTTCTTCATCGATAGAAGAACCAAGCGCTGAGTTACCAATATTGGCATTGATTTTCACTAAAAAATTGCGTCCGATAATCATCGGCTCGGATTCTGGGTGATTGATGTTATTTGGGATAATTGCGCGTCCAGCAGCCACTTCATCACGCACAAATTCAGGAGTGATAATTTTCGGCGTATTGGCACCAAAGCTTTCGCCTTCGTGTTGGCGCATATCGGTCAGTTCATGCTGCTTTTGCGTTTCACGAATAGCGATATACTCCATCTCAGGAGTAATAATCCCACGGCGTGCATAATACATTTGCGTGACGTTACCAGCTTTGCCATTGACATCTTTAGCACGGCACGGCTTATCAATATGAGCAAATCTTAAGTTAGCGGTACTGATATCGCGGGCGCGAGCTTGTCCGTAAGAACTTGATAAACCATCTAACTGTTCAGTATCACCGCGCTCAGCTATCCAACCTTCACGCAATTTAGGCAAACCTTTGGTCAAGTCAATGTCGACATTGGGATCGGTATAAACGCCTGAGGTATCATAGACATAAAATGGGGGATTGTGCTCGCCTTCATTAGCGCCAGCACCGCCAACAGGGGTATCTGCTAGGCTAATCTCGCGCATCGGCACTTGAATATCTGGTCTTGAACCTTCGATATAGACTTTTTTGGAGGCGGGGAGAATACGGTGTAAGTCGCGGGCGTCTTCTTCAAAACGCGCATCATTTGCCGTACGGTGGGCAGGCGTTTTCAGCGCGTCGGCTTTTTTATCAGAAGTTTTAGCAACCGGAGTCGATGTGGTTGGTGTCATGTTCATATGCTGTCCTAGCGTGTTGGTTTTTGAATAAAAGCAACACCGCCAGTAGCTGCGGGGCAAGACTATGCAATACGGACAAATTCAATCATCAAACGCCTGCACTGCTATCAAATTAAAATTTCATTGAAACTCAATCTAATGCAGTTTTTTAGATGGTTGGTAGGCGCAACTTTTTATTGATTGCCGTACAGCAGCGTAAAAACGCGGTCAGACATAAGATATTGGCAATAACAAAAAGGCATTTCTGCGCGCCCTTTGTACAGTTGTAACATAGGCTTAAGACTTCCCTGCGTCGGTACTAACCGCATCAGGTTCGGCGGGTGATCTCTCAGCGAATGTATTAAAAAGCTTATAAAGTAAGCTTGTTATACACCGCACCCCGAGTCTGTCAGTGTTGTAAATCAGTCTCATACTAACAAACTATAAGGGTGCTGCCTAGTTATTTGCCGTTTGTTAGTTGAGATGCAATCATGGTATTTTTTAAGTTAAAGACTGTCTTTTCAATCAATGCCAGCCTTTTTAATTACTGCCAGTCTTTTTGATCAATGAAAGTCATTATTCACATTATTTTTCTGGTGTCCAACCTTGCGCGCGCTCATAGTCTTCATTATCTAAGAATTTATCACGTTGTTCGGTTAAGAACTTTTTGGCTTCTGGGTCTAGCATGCTTAGATGGTTTTCATTAATCAGCATGGTTTGCTGCTCAAGCCACTCTTTCCAAGCTTTATCAGAGACGGTTTCTTGCAGCTCTTGACCTTTTTTATTAGGAAAAGGCGGATGCGGCATTTTTGGTAATTCTTGTTTATATTTGCGGCAAAAAACCGTATTGGCTTGCGGATTAAAAGTCTCAGTCATAAGGCAATCCTTATTAGTTAATGGTGTTAAATTATTAAGTGCAATATTGGTATCAACCTATGATAACGGTCTTCGAAGGTTTAGCCAAGGATAACAGGTGTAGAGAAGGTAACAGCCCATGTAGCTATTGATGTTCATAAAACCATATTTATAAAACTATCTACATAAAAATACCCGCGATAATGCGGGTATTTTTATGAATGGGCTAATGCTGAGATTAGACCTTGTATGGTGCTGCTAGCTTTACGCAAATACTTTTAATCGCGTACGACCATTAACGACCGCTTGTTTAACCTGATTTGGCGCAGTACCACCTAAGTGGTCACGCGCTGCTAATGAACCTTCTAGCGTTAGATACTCAAAGACATCATCACCAATCGCATCACTAAACTGCTGTAGCTGAGCTAAGGACAAGTCGCTTAAATCAACGCCTTCTTTGATACCTAACGCAACCGCGTTACCTACCACTTCATGAGCATCACGGAATGCAACGCCATTGCGTACTAAGTAATCAGCCAAATCAGTCGCTGTTGCATAGCCTTTCATGGTAGCAGCGCGCATATTTTCTTTATTTGGCGTGATGTTCGGTAGCATATCAGCAAATGCTAATAGCGAACCCGTTAAGGTATCGACGCAATCAAATAGCGGCTCTTTGTCTTCTTGGTTGTCTTTATTATAAGCAAGCGGCTGACTTTTCATCAGGCTTAATAATGTCATCAATTGGCCAAAGACACGCGCCGCTTTACCGCGTACCAGTTCTGGTACATCAGGGTTTTTCTTTTGCGGCATAATAGATGAGCCAGTACAAAAACGATCTGGAATCTGCACAAAGTTAAATTGCGCTGACATCCAAAGGATAATTTCTTCGCTCATACGTGACATATGCATCATCAAGATAGAAGCCGCTGAGGTAAACTCAATGGCAAAATCACGGTCTGATACCGCATCGAGTGAGTTTTGGCAAATACCTTCAAAACCTAGTAACTTGGCGGTAATGGTGCGATCGATAGGGAAAGTCGTACCAGCAAGGGCGGCACTACCAAGCGGCATCTGATTGATACGGCGGCGCGCATCGACAAGACGCTCGGTATCGCGGTATAACATCTCAAACCATGCCATCACGTGATGACCAAAGCTGACAGGCTGCGCGGTTTGCAAATGGGTAAAACCTGGCATGATGGTATCAGTGTGCTGCTCAGCTAAATCGAGCAGACCGCTCTGCAAACGTACCAATAGCGCAATGATATTATCGGTTTCTTCACGCAACCATAGACGGATATCGGTCGCAACCTGATCGTTACGGCTACGTCCGGTATGTAGCTTTTTACCTACCGCGCCGACAATATCTGTCAGGCGTGATTCGACGTTCATGTGTACGTCCTCTAACGCAATCGACCAGTTAAACTCGCCTGCTTCAATCTCGCGTAGTACTTGCTGTAAGCCATCGATAATGGTTGCAACGTCGTCAGCGCTTAAGATGCCACACTCTTTAAGCATGGTGGCGTGGGCAATCGAGCCTTGAATATCGTGACGGGCAAAACGCTGGTCAAAACCAACAGAAGCAGTAAAGGCGGCGACGAAACTGTCCGTCGCTTCACTGAAGCGCCCGCCCCACATCTGCTGACCCTGACTACTGGTAGGGCTTTGCGCTGCAGCAGTATTTGTTAGAGAAGCTTCTGTGCTAGAATCAGAAACAGCTGGATTTTTATTTGAATCGGGATTACTACTATTTGAAGAGTTGGCGTTCATATCGGTACAAGACAAGTCAAGAGAATAAGAACTCAAGTATAGCAAATGATGAGGTTGCCTTACTAGCGGAGCGCTTAGAGTTTTTTATGCCTAAGCTCATGGAAATCATGAAGCCTTGGCAATGGCTGTTGGCAATCTTTTTTTGGTCGCTATTTGTGGCGATAGTGGATCGCCATAGTGTGGCCAATGAATCCCAATTTATCATCAAATTTATAGCGAGATTTATCCAAACCAGTTTAACCTTACTGCCTTCTTTTTATCTGATAGATTATCTGCGCCCTATCTTTAAGCGTTTAAGCGTATCAAGGGCCAGCATGTATGTGCTGCTCATCTTAACGAGTGCTACCGCAGTGACCATGATATTAGTCCTGTTGATTATGATAAATTGTGGTTGGTTTGCTTATAGTATTCCCGTGTTTATCTCAACGATTGTTTTTAATGTCGTCATTAGCGCAGGCTTTACGGTTGCTGCTTTACTGATTTTTTTACGGCGCTACCGTGAAATGAATGCGCTTAAACAATCGTTTGAGCAAAAACTGCGCGCCCAAAACGATGTGTTAAAAGCCCGTCTGGCACCGCATTTCTTTTTTAATACCATCAATACGTTAATGTCACTGATTGAATCTGACCCAGTTCGCGCTGCTGATTTATTGCAGCATGTTTCAGCGTTATTCCGTGCCAGTTTTAATGGGGCGCGTGAGATTAGTTTTGAAGAAGAGATTGCCCTTTGCGAGCATTATTTAGCCATTGAATCTATTCGTTTGGCAGATAAATTGGTCATAAGCTGGCAGTTGCCTGACGAAGATGTGATGTATGACATGGTTATCACCGCTTTGACTTTACAAAGCGTGATTGAAAAAATGCTGCTTAACGTGGTTGAGATGACCACCGAAACCATTTATATCGATATTAAAGTTACTTGGCTACAGCATCGCGTCGAAATTACGATTAGCGTGCAGCTGCCTAAAAAGACCTTAATGATTAATCACGACTTGCGTCAACACATGGATTTTTATATTCAGGCCGAACGCCTGCGTGCCTATTTTGGTCAAAGTGCCGATATCCAAAGTAGTATTACGAGTAAACAAATTCTTACTATTATTCATTACCCGCTACAAGATGTCAGTTTATAATTCTGTCTTTAAAAGCGCTTCCTTTGGTGGTTAACCGTTAATACTAACTGTTAACGTGGCATATTTATTGCACCGCTTAGTTGTGTTGGTCACAATAAACATTTAAACCCTCAAGATGGATTGGCGGCTTGCACAAGTTAGACACTTAGTTTATAACTTAAGTAGAGAGCCATTTTCGCTAAGTAATACGTTGTAAATACTGATATGTTATGAATATATTAAGAGATTTCTAAGTATGCACTTATAAAGGAGTTTGCATGCGGATTGTAGTTTGTGATGATGAGCCATTAGCCCGTGAACGTTTAGTTAGAATTGTCCAAGAATCAGGTCATGAGGTAGTTGCCCAAGCAAAGACAGGCATCGAGGCGATTATTGCCGTAAAATCTCAGCAGCCAGACATCATATTGCTCGATATTCGTATGCCTGAGATGGATGGGGTAGAGTGTGCCCAAGAGCTTGCGAAGTTGAAACATCCACCAGCTATTATATTTGTAACAGCTTATGACCATTATGCGATAGCGGCACTAAAAGCCAATGCCATCGGTTATCTGTTAAAGCCAGCCAATAAAGACGAGCTGCTAGAAGCGTTGCATAAAGCCACCAATCTCAATGCAGCGCAATTAAATGGGATTCGTAAACTTGAGAATCCGACCGCCCGTCCAGTTCGCGAACATATAGTAGCCCGTACCCATCGCGGTGTTGAGCTAATTGAACTCAAAGACATTTATTATTTTACCGCGGATCAAAAGTACGTCAAAGTTCGTCATAGAGATGGCATTGTCCTTATCGATGATACTTTAAAAGAGCTTGAGCAAGAGTTTGAGGACAGACTGTTTCGGGTGCATCGCAACGCCATTATTAATATCAAGTATTTAGACTTTTTAGAAACCTTAGATGCAGGACAGTTTCAACTACATTTTAAAGGGATTGATGAAACCCTAGCGGTGAGCCGTCGCCATCTACCGGCACTACGTGAAAAGATTCAAAGCATGTAGATTTCTATTTAAAGTTAAAGCCATTTAACTTTAAACGTATTGAACTTCAAGGCCATTTAGCTTCGAAACTACTTGGCTATAAAGTATTAAGTAGCAAACGCTGCAATCTGTTGAAATAATCATGCCATATCATCAAACCCTTATTTATGCTTAAATAGGGGTATTTTTTTGCATTCTTCTTTTTGATAAATCGTTTGTAGCACCCGTCTTGGGCGCCAGATTTGTATTGTTATTAAGCACCGACATTCTAGTATCGAACTTATTGAGGCCTTTTATGAGCACCATGCAGCCACCTGCTTTGACTACCTTAAATATCGCCACCCGCCAAAGCCCATTAGCATTATGGCAAGCGGAGCATATTCGTGACCGCCTGTTGGCGCTGTATCCTGAGCTGACCATTAACCTGCTAAAGATTGTCACTAAAGGGGATAAGATTTTGGATACGCCGCTGGCTAAAATTGGCGGCAAGGGTTTATTCGTTAAGGAGCTTGAACAAGCGTTGTATGACAGGCAGGCAGATATTGCGGTGCATTCTTTAAAAGACGTGCCGATGGAATTACCAGAAGGCTTGACGCTGGGTGTTTACTGTAAACGTGCCTCGCCAACCGATGCGTTTGTTTCTAACACTTATCATAGTATCGATGAATTGCCAAAAGGCGCGGTGGTCGGTACCGCAAGCTTACGTCGCCAATGCCAAATTAAAGCTTATCGTCCCGATTTACAAATCAAGACTCTACGCGGCAACGTTGGTACGCGCTTAGGAAAGCTTGATGCGGGCGAGTACGATGCCATTATTTTGGCCACCAGTGGTTTGCAGCGTATTGAGCTTGATGAACGCATTCGTAGTGAGTTAGATATTGATATTTGCTTGCCAGCGGTTGGACAAGGCGCCCTTGCGATTGAATGCCGTGAAGGTGATGATCAAGTTTTAAAATTATTAGCACCGTTAAATGATGACAAAGCTCGTATCCGCCTTATCGCTGAGCGCGCATTGAACCGTCATTTACAAGGTGGCTGCCAAGTACCGATTGCGGCTTATGCGGTGTTACAAATGGCTGATACAGACAAAGATAGCAGTAGCAAAAATAATGGCCAAAATGGCAATGATGATGCAGGTGATACCTTGTGGCTACGCGGTCGCGTCGGTCAAGAAGATGGTAGTGAGATACTCAAAGCTGATAAAAGCTTGACCTTAACGGGTAGCCAAGCTGAGCAAGAAGCGCAAGCCAACCAGCTAGGTATTGAAGTTGCTGAGATGCTACTAGCCATTGGTGCTGGTGATATTTTATCGGCCATTTATAATCCTAGATAGTATCTATATTTAATAATGTTTAACTATTATTGTCATCTTAATCATAGCGTCGTTACTTATATGACTCTATGATTAAGCTTCCTTTCTTCCTAAGCCTTTTGTCACGGTATGTTTATGTCTTGGTCATCACCGAATTCTACTGATTCCAATCAATCTATTGATAAGCCAGTATTGCTGCCGCAAGTGGTCATCAATACGCGCCCAATCGAGCGTGCGGCACCGCTGACACAGCATTTACAAGCTGCGGGAATGGCAGTAATTGATATACCAATGTTGACATTGGATTCGCGCGCAACTACCGCGCAGGATATGGGATTGATGCGCCAATGGTTTGCAGGTGATTATCAAGCACTCGTTATTGTGAGTCCGACTGCTGCCGCCTCAGGGTTGGCTGTTTGGCAGGCGCTTGAGGATGAGCGCCAAGCTCAAAAATCTAGCGAAAATGCTAGCGCGTATAAAGAGTCAGAGCTTAAAGCTCCAAGCCATTTGATAGCGGTAGGAGAGGCGACTGCGGCAGTGTTAAATGATGCAAAGTTGGGTACATCAAGTTATCAAGTATTGCAGCCGTTAATTGCCAATAACGAAGGTATGTTAGCCATGCCTGAAATTGAAAGTCTGCAAGCAGGCGATAAGCTCTTGGTATGGCGCGGGCTTGGTGGGCGGCGGCTATTGGTTGATATGCTACAGGCACGCGGCGTGCATATCGATAGCATCGCTTGGTATGAGCGCAAAATGCCAACCGACGCTATGGCGCAGTATGAAGAGTGGCAAACGCAGTTCCTTTCGCAGCCGTCTTTGCAGCAAACAACCTCAGTAGCACAGCCAAAGCCCATCGTGATTGTCAGTAGTGGCACGGCATTTGAGAACTGGGAAACCGTTGTTAAGGCAGTGGCAACCAAGGATTTAGAGTCAAATAAAGGCAAAATGGCGAGTTCACCATTAAAACTCACCGATTTTGCGTATGTGGTATTAGGCGAGCGCTTAGCCAATATGGTCGCGCGTCAGCAGTTGAGTTATTGGCGTGTGGGAGATTTAGCGCCAGCAACGATTCTTGCAGCAATTAATTCACCCATAGTGGATTCAATGTAAGCAAAAAAACACATTTTTCTTACTCTATTTATTTTATATTTACTCAAAAAATTATCAATCACCAACGGTGCTGCCTTATGTCCATGAATTCCGAATCGTTATCTAAGGAGCCTTCTGCTATTCAGCAGCGCCGGCAAGCAAATATGTTTTTGGTACGCTTGCAATGGGTGGTGATTTTATTGCTTATCGCGGCTTTACTGTGGTTTTTTATCAATCAACAGCGTTTTGAGCGCAATGTGAATGAACGTTTGCAAAGCAATGAGCAAGTCGTCAGTCGTCTCAATGAGATGGACGATCGCATCTTTGCCATGAGTCAGCAAACCTTGCCAGCACCTCGCGCTGCCGCCAGTAGCCAAGCTCAAAACCAGCTGGATTTATTGCGTATTCAAATACAAGCGGCGGATAGATTATTGGCAGACAATAACGAGAGTGCAGCGATTGAGTTATTGCGCGGCCTACATTGGCAGCTGTCCCAAAGCAGTAATGAAATTGCCCCCGCACTGACCGTGGTGATTAAACAAAGCTTGGCAAAGGATATCGAGCGCCTGCAAGCAAGAAGCTCGCAGCCGAGTCCGTGGCAGCTACAAAGTCTAGCCATTCAAAATATCCAAGAGTTTTTATACAGTTATGAACGTAAGCGTCCTACTAATGCAACTGACTCGATTAAAATCCCTGATAATAATGTGAGCTTAACGCGCAGACAGCTTGTGATTCATGAAGTGATTATGACGTTGAATTTAGCCAGTCAAGCCAGCAATATGCGTGAAAAAGAGCAGTTGGTCGGCTATTTGCGCCAAGCACGTAAGCAGCTACAAACCTTAGAGCCACAGTCATCATTATCAGAACCATCTACCAATAATAAAAACTCTCAGGCAACGAACAGCACAACCGCTAATAAAAATAAGGCGCAAACCAAATCCTCTCCGAATGACATTACCGAGGTTATCGACTGGTTGGATCGATTGATTGCCAATGCGCCAAAACCAACACCATTATTAACCACGCAAATTTTGGATAAGCCTAAGCGTTAATGGTAGTTTTTAAAATTCTATAAGATAAAAATAAGAGAAATGCAGTGATGAATAGCTTTGAGAACAATACAGTGTTAAGTAATGAAAGTTCAGGTAACGTTCGCCCTGACGAGTTGGCGCACTATCCAATTATTCATCATCAGCCAATTCATTGGGGTGAGATGGATGCTTTTAATCATCTAAATAATGTGTTTTTTTATCGTTATGCAGAGTCAGCACGAATAGCTTATTTGCAGGCACTTGGCATGTTTGATGGCAGTATGGTGACGGTCTTAGCGCAATCTAGCTGCCAATATTTACGCCCTGTGACGTATCCCGATACGTTATTATTAGGCGTGCGTTGTCAGCGCTTGGGTAATACCAGCATCGTAATTGAATACAGCTATTATAGCTGCGCTCAAGAAGCGATTGTCGCGACCGCTGACGCCGTTATCGTCCGTTTGCAAAGTAATGGCAAGGATAAATTACCGTGGACCAATGAGGAACGTGAACGCTTAGTAGCATTGGAAGCAAGCGTTGGTCATAAGCCTGAGCTTTAAAAACTTTAAAAAGTCGGCTTATTTACTAAGTTATAGATACCACCAAAACGATGCCGCTAAAACAGCGCTTATCAATATAGTCAAAACATCCTAAAAACGCTACGGTATTGCTGATATCAATTTTTTGTAGCCTCTGTCTGCGCAGGCACAGCAAGCAAGAAAAATTGATATCAACAGTGCGTGATGTATCGATATTACTTTTCACTGACTATAAATGGTCAAAAATAAAAAGGCACGCTAAATAATATTAGCGTGCCTTTTTTATTTTTCAGTTCTTTCTAACTGCTAGCCTTTATTTCTGCTTAGGAGCATGAACAAAGTCAACGACGTTTAAATCAAACCCTGATAAGGCATAAAACTTCATCGGTGATGACAGTAGGCGCATATCACGAACGCCTAAATGGCGTAAAATCTGTGCGCCAACTCCAATACTGCGATAAGGCTGCTGGGCAATGGTTGAGATTGATTGATTTTCAGCGGCTTTATCAAGCGCGTCTCCCAAGTCAATCGGCTGATGATTGCCAATCCAAACCAACACGCCGCGTTCTGATTGTTGTATTTCTTCTAGTGCTGAACGTACGCTCCAGCCACTACGGCCTGTGGTGTCGTTTTTCGCCGCAAACAAGTCACGTAATGGATGGAAACCATGCACACGAACGGTACTGACGCCTTCGCTCACATCGCCTTTTACCAAGGCTAAATGAGTTTCGTCAGCGCCAAACTCGCGGAAACGATGCAAGGTAAAAGTACCGTATTCTGTTTCAAACGGATGTGACTCAATCTCTTCGACCGTTTGCTCATTGGCAATGCGATAGTTAATCAAATCCGCAATCGTACCAATCTTCAGACCATGCTCTTTGGCAAATATTTCTAGATCATCACGACGTGCCATCGTGCCGTCATCATTGATGATTTCAACGATAACTGCTGCTGGCTCCAAACCTGCTAGGCGAGCCAAATCACAACCGGCTTCGGTATGACCGGCACGATGAAGCACGCCGCCATTTTGAGCCATGATTGGGAAAATATGCCCAGGCTGCACGATATCTTCTGGTTTCGCTGAAGAGGAAACCGCAGCTTGGATAGTACGCGCACGATCGGCAGCAGAAATACCAGTCGTCACACCTTCAGCGGCTTCAATAGAAACGGTAAAGTTGGTGCTGAATTTTGCTTCATTGCGGTCTGACATCAGTGGCAATGCTAGCTGCTGGCAACGTGCTTCTGACAAGGTCAAGCAAACCAAACCACGCGCATGGGTAATCATAAAGTTAATATCATCAGGGCGTACATGGGTCGCTGCCATAATGATATCGCCTTCGTTTTCGCGATCTTCGTCATCCATTAAGATGACCATTTTTCCAGCACGAATATCTTCGATAATCTCAGGAATTGTATTTAAACTCATAGGAAGTCTCAATATTTTATTATGTGTAGATAGGTTTAATTGGGGATATAAATGTTTATCTGCCCATTGTAGCAGTAGATTGCTTCAATCACTGCTGTGCTAAAGCAAAACCTGCCTTAGTTAGAGCCATATGCGATAAAAATGATCTACTCAATTGGCTTGTATATATTGTTATGAGGTCATTTTAACGCTTTTCACCCCAGCGTGCTGCCTCATCTTGACAATCTGTCAATTAATAGGTTAAAAATAGTGATAAGTATTATCAATGATGCAAACCTATAACCTTAATTGTTACTGGCTGCTTGGCTCTTTAGCCAGTCCATAAATTGCTTACTGTGTTGCTCGCGCTGATTGTCAGCAAATTCATAAAAACTTGTCCCGATTAAATTATCGGGCAAATAGCTTTGTGGGTAATAGTGGTTGGGATAATCGTGCGGATATGCGTAGCCTTGACCATAGCCTTGATTGCGCATCAATTTGGTCACGCCATTACGCAAATGCAGCGGCACAGGTGAGGCGTCTTTTTCTGCCAACGCCATCGCCGCATTAATGGCTTTATAAGTGCTATTACTTTTGGCGCTGGTCGCCAGATACACCACTACTTGCCCTAAGATAATACGTGCTTCTGGCATACCGATAGATTGCACACTACGCAGAGCGGCATCAGCAAGGAGTAGGGCATTAGGGTTAGCGTTACCGATATCTTCGCTGGCCAAAATTACTAAGCGCCGCGCGATAAAATCAGCAGGCTCACCTCCAACTAACATCCGCGCCATCCAATATAGCGCCGCATCAGGGTCGGAGCCGCGTACGGATTTTATCATTGCAGAGATAATATCGTAATGCTGCTCGCCATCTTTATCATAGCGTACGAGCGCGGTCTGAGCGACACGGGCGACCAACTCATCATCGATAATTAATGGTGAATGCTTCGTATCCGCCGTTTGAATGGCAAGCTCTAATACATTGAGCGCTTTTCTGGCATCACCATGCGCCAATTGGCTAATTGTCTGTTGCGCCTGCAAATCAACCGTCAAATTTTTCAGAATGCTATCTTCTAAAAGTGCGCGCTGCAATACTGCACTGATTTGTTCAGGCGTCAACGGCTCTAGACGATAAACTTGGCAGCGGGATAACAGCGCGTTATTCACACTAAATGACGGATTTTCAGTTGTCGCACCAATTAAAGTAATATCACCTGACTCTACTGCCCCAAGTAGCGCGTCTTGCTGGGCTTTATTAAAACGATGAATCTCATCAATAAAGACCACAGGTGACTCAAAGCTTAACGAATCTTTGCTATCTAACACCTCACGTAATTGCTTCACCCCTGTATTTAATGCTGATAGCGCATGAAAGGGTCGGCCAACAGCATCAGCCAATAGCATCGCTATAGTGGTTTTACCGATGCCAGCTTCGCCATGCAAAATAATCGACGGCAAATGTCCTTGCTCGACCAAGCGCCGTAACGGTGCACCCGCTGCTAATAAATGTTCTTGACCAATAATAGCGTCAAGGGTCGCAGGGCGCATGCGCTGGGCAAGGGGGGTATCGGCATGAAAATTCGGTGGCATAAAGGTCTCTATTATCAATTAAATAGCTTCTAATTTTTATGGGGTAAAGTCTTTATTTTAAGCTTGATGTTAAAAAAGAATATATATTCTAGCTAGGCTAACGCAGATTTACGTTAATGAAAGTCAGCTAAGTGTACAGCTTATGTCTTAAAGGCTTTGTTTTTTAAGTTTTTATCCCTATTAAAGGCTTAATAGTTCTATAAAAAATCGTACTTATAAAATAGCATCTATAAATGCTCAATTTTTGAATATAAGGTAAAAACTTCATGCTGTCGCAGTCGACTTTTAAGCATTTATTTAAGCGCTCTATAGCTACTAAAGGCGCAAAGCATCAGTCACGCTACCTGACTGATGGAGAGCTAGCGTTGGCACGCTCAGTATTTGGTGATAGCCTCAAGCTTGATAGCGTGCAGCTTAAAACCGCATGGTGGATCTTAAAACATTATGCTGTTAGCCCTAATGGTAATATTTATTTTCATCCGGCTGATTGGGTCACAGATTTTAGCCAATGTTCCTTGGCTAAGCAAAGCTGGCTTATCCATGAATTGACCCACGTTTGGCAATTGCAGCAAGGTCTTAAAGTTATACGCGGCGCTATCATAAATCGCCGTTATGATTATGTACTTGAAGCAGGTAAGTCTTTTTTTAACTATGGCATTGAGCAGCAGGCACGTATGGTACAAGACTATTTTGTCCGTCGTCATCATGGTCATGACTGTCGGGATTTTGAAGCTTGCATTCCATTCTTGGCATCACCAAATTTAAGCACGCCAACGCTTGATACTAATCATAATAGACATGACAATCACAGGTCGTTTAAAGTTTAACCTTTCTATTATGCTTAAATATTTATATGATGGCTTAAGCTGTTTATGATTACAGACAGGAATTATTATAAAAAAATGATCATAAAAAGCTCTAGAATTTATTACTCAATTGAGTCAATAACGCTTCTAAAAATACCATTAGTTATGGACAGTATCATCACGTTGGCTTTTACTTTTTCTGCTTTTAATAAGGATATGAATTCGGATGTTTAAACTCTTATCAGTAAAACCTGACATTGATGCTAATCATCGCTATATAAATGTAGCCATGATTCGCCCGTATAAAGCCCCTAGCTTGATTGCGGCAGCACTGACTGGTGTACTGTTAGTAAGTGGTTGTCAGCAGCAAGCCGAAGAGCCAATACCTGATAGCAGTCAAACTAAAGAGAAAACCAGCGCTGAAGACAGTCAGCCTATGCGCAAAAGCGATTCTGCTGCTGCTAGTATAGAACAGTTTCAGCCTTTGTATCTTGCGCAAGCGCAAGGGCTACAGCAACGCTTGCAAGCGGAATATGAATCGCTACAAGCGGCAGATGCCTCAGACAGTGGCAACGACTTGTTGCCTGATAATACAACTGCTATGCCAACGAATGATAGTGGAGCTGCCAATCAAACAACGAATAATAATCAAACGACTAATTCTGAGCAAATAGCAAAACCAACCGCTACGGATCCAGCCGCAGCTACGGACACTAGCAATAGTGATTCTAACTCTAGCAGTAACTCTGATATTGATGCTACTTTAGAGACTGATATTAATACCAGTACAGAAGTGGGCGAGCGCGACTTAACGGTGCTTAAGCGTATTAGCCTTGAGCCGCGTAAACCAGTGATTTTGACAGATAAGCAGATTATAGACAGCTATCAGCAAGCGATGGAAGCCCTTTATCAGCCTGTGACCACACCACTTAGCGCTAAAGATGTTGATACTCTAATCAATATCGCGACATTGGTACCGCAGGTATTTGAACATGCAGAAATTGCCGGTAGACTGAGTGCAAAAAGCCCAGCGTTGGCGCGTTTGATTATTCAGCATCAAGTATGGGAGCAAATAGAAGCCCAGCAAGTCATTGATATGCAGCAGATGAAAATCAATCAGCAGCAAGAGTTTGAAAGGCTGATGGCGAAATTTAACGAAACCATTCAAGGTTATGACGAGCAAATTGCCAAATACGAGCAGACGTTAAAAGAGTTTCAGTAAAAATTTAGAAGATTACCGCTGATTGCTGTGTTAATCCTATCAAATGTAAACCATAGAAAATCCCGCTACGAGAGCGGGATTTTTATGTGTCTAATTTTTATACTGCTAAAATAAAAGACTGACTATTTACGGTCTTCGACTTTAACGAATTCGCGTTTTGTCTCACCAGTATATAACTGACGTGGGCGACCGATTTTGAACGGTGCGCTGTGCATCTCTAACCAATGGCTGATCCAACCAGAAGTACGCGCTAGTGAGAAGATAACGGTAAACATTGACGTTGGGATACCGATGGCTTTAAGGATAATGCCAGAATAGAAATCAACGTTTGGATACAAGTTACGCTCAACGAAGAAAGGGTCTTCTAAAGCAATTTTCTCAAGCGCCATCGCAAGCTCAAGCTTAGGATCATTGATACCCAATGCGCCCAGGACTTCGTCACAAGTTTCTTTCATTACTTGTGCGCGTGGGTCAAAGTTTTTGTAAACACGGTGACCAAAGCCCATTAGTTTCACTTCACGGCTTTTTACTTTTTCCATGAATGCTGGTACGTTTTCAACTGTACCAATTTCATCCAACATAGTAAGTACGGCTTCATTGGCGCCGCCATGTGATGGGCCCCAAAGGGCAGCGATACCCGCAGCGATACAAGCGTAAGGATTCGCGCCAGTAGAACCTGCTAGACGTACGGTAGACGTTGAGGCATTTTGCTCGTGGTCAGCATGCAGGGTGAAGATTTTGTCCATGGCGCGAGTGATGACGTCATTGGTTTTGTAGTCAACATCAGCAGGCGTTGCAAACATCATGTATAAGAAGTTTTCTGCGTAATTGAAATCATTACGTGGGTACATGAACGGTTCGCCCTGTGAGTATTTATAACTCATGGCTGCAAGCGTTGGCATTTTAGCGATTAGACGAATAGCAGTGATTTCACGATGCTCTTCGTTGCTTACATCAAGATTTTCATGATAGAACGCTGATAAAGCACCAACGACACCGACCATGATAGCCATTGGGTGCGCGTCACGGCGGAAGCCTTCAAAGAATTTACGTAACTGGTCATGAACGCCAGTATGCTTACGGACTTTTTCATAGAAATCCGCTTTTTGCTCAGCGTTTGGTAAATCGCCATGAATCAGCGCATAGGCCACTTCTAAGTATTCAGCATTGTTTGCTAACTCATCGATAGGATAGCCGCGATGCAACAGCTCGCCTTTGCCACCATCAATAAAGGTGATTTTTGACTCAACAGGCGCAGTTGCCATAAAACCTGGATCGTAGGTCCAGTAGCCCGCTTGTTGAAAAGCAGCAACTTCAATAACTGACGGCCCTAAAGTACCTTCAATAATAGGAAGTTGGTAATCCTTACCATCTACGGTTAATGTGGCTTGATTATCAGCCATAATCTAATCTCCATTGTTTTAACTTGTTAGAATAAAATTGTAGAGACGCATACCTTCGCGCCCTAAAGGGTCAAAATCAATTTAACATGCAGGCTATATTTAATATGCAGGCTATATTAGCAGTTATTACTGAGGTTTTGAAAAGACTTTTGGCAGTAATGGCTGTGATACGGGTGCCTTAGTCGTAGTTAGCGACTGTAAACTTTGTATCAAAATATGTCTGCTTGGTAATTTAGCTTTAAAATACTTACTTATTGTTAACGTAATGGTTCTCATTAACATTATAATACTAAAGACTTTTTAGCAAGATACTCTGTTTTAATAACGAAAGATAAATACTATAAAACAGACAGCGCATGAGTAATCGACAAATTGCTTTGGGTTTATGCTTTATCCTGAATTGGTAATATTAATGAATTCATATTACCAATAGCTAGCTTTTTGTTAATTAATCTCTAATAACCACTATTTAGGGGATAAATTTGTAATTAGTGGCCAGTCATTTTATAATTGGAGGGATTTAACTGGCACTAGCTTTGCGCAAATTGATCGCTCATCCTAATGAAGCCGTGGATAAGGCTTGGCTTTACTCATACTTTGTTACGATTGGACGTTCGGTTTATAGACTAAAAACCAGCTTATCGCTTGAATATTCTTGTTAACTGTTCTATTTTTAGATAGCCAACAATGAAGTTTACCTTAATAAAAAATGATAACATAGAGATGACACCCTGGCGTTATCTTTTTTTGTTGATGGCAAGCAGTAAAAATAGAATAGTTAATCGATTTATCCCATCCTGTGTGCTGAGTATTAAAAGCGTGTAGACAGCTTGTTATTGAAAGGGATTGTCATCTCAACGAGCGAGGTTTAGCCGTCTATAGATAGGCTTTACTTAATAGACCGAAGCGACCTTTCAAATTTAGCGCAAATTAAACGACGTCAGCTAGCCCTTCCTTACTTTATTCATCTCATGTGTTGCTCGCCGCTTTAGAATAGTTTTTTTATAAATAGTGTTTTTATAAATAGTATTGGTATAAAGCGTTGATAGCAGATACAGGAGTATAACCGCAAAAAGGATGCCCGCTGTGAAAAGCAACCGACCTATTGATCTGCCCTTAAGCCAAGTGATTAGCGTTAATCGCTCACCGATTGCGATAGCTTCAATCTTGCATCGTATCTCTGGCATTGTTTTATTTCTACTTATTCCTGTCATGCTGTGGTTATTGCAGAATTCTTTGGCGTCGCCTGAGAGTTTTGAGACCGTATTTGACAATGTTCTCGTTCGCTTTTTGGCCTGGATTTTTGTCGCTGCCATTGCCTATCACTTTGTGATGGGTATTAAGCATTTATTTGCTGATATGGGCATGAATGAGGAGCTAAAATCTGGCCGTGCCGCTTCTATGATTAGCTTTGTCATTGCAGCAATCTTAATTGTCGCGTCATTTGTATGGGTGATGTTCTAATGAAAAACGATTCAGGAATCAACAGCGCTACTGGTCTGACCGGCTCAGGTTCACGCGATTGGATTGTGCAGCGTATCAGTGCTGTCATTTTAGCCGTTTACAGTGTGGTATTACTGGGCTTCTTCTTAACCCATGGTAATGTAACCTTCGTTGATTGGTCACAATTTATGACCAGTTTACCGATGCGTTTGTTCAGCTTATTGGCCGTTTTGGCACTGGCTGGTCACGCTTGGGTTGGTATGTGGACGGTATTTACTGACTATATCACCACTGGCAAACTGGGCTCAAGCGCAGCAGGTCTACGTTTAGTACTACAGACATTAATGATTATCGCTATTTTAGTGTTTCTATTTTGGGGCATCATGATTTTTTGGGGTAACGGCTTCGGTGTCGTTGCTGTTTAATCATTAAGCAGATATCTAATCATTGGATATCAACAAATAACAACGGATGAACCTGACAACGCTATTAACCCTTATATGGTTTATAGCTGTTAGATTATTATGATTCCGTAGTCACCAAAATAGTCATAGCTAATCATAGCGTTGGGCGCACACTGAATAGAAGCATAAGTTATTGAGTAGCTCATAATGATTAGATGAATGAGTTACTAGGTGAATGTAGTTAATCAGGTGAGATGACCCAATATAACGATAGATATGCAAATTAAGTGGTTGAAGGCTGTTTGTATTGTATTTTGATTATTGTCAGTAGCGTTAACGCACAATAAGATGCAGAACAACCTTTTTATTTACTTCTAAGCATTAACAGGCATTAGGAAAACCGTAATGGCAACTAGACAAGATAATACTATTAGTAATATTAAAACCCTGAACTACGACGCGGTCATCGTTGGTGGCGGCGGCTCAGGTATGCGTGCTTCATTGCATTTAGCAGAAGCGGGCATGAAGGTTGCAGTCTTGACCAAAGTATTCCCAACCCGTTCGCACACGGTTGCTGCTCAAGGCGGTATCGGTGCAAGTTTGGGTAACATGAGCAATGATAACTGGCACTTTCACTTTTATGACACCGTTAAAGGGTCAGATTGGTTAGGTGACCAAGACGCCATTGAGTACATGTGCCGTGAAGCGCCAAAAGTGGTGTATGAGCTTGAGCACATGGGTATGCCGTTTGACCGTAACGAAGATGGCACGATTTATCAGCGTCCATTCGGTGGTCATACGTCAAACTATGGCGAAAAAGCCGTACAGCGTGCTTGTGCTGCTGCTGACCGTACTGGTCATGCACTATTGCATACGCTATATCAGAAGAACCTACAGCAAGGTACTGAGTTCTTTATCGAGTGGATTGCGCTTGATTTGATCAAAGACGACGCCGGTAATATCAATGGCGTCATCGCGATTGAGCAAGAAACGGGTACGGTTGCGGTATTCCAATCGCCAATCACTGTCTTAGCGACAGGTGGTGCAGGTCGTATCTTTGCTGCCTCTACCAACGCTTATATCAATACTGGTGACGGTATTGGCATGGCAGTTCGCGCAGGTATTCCACTACAAGACATGGAATTCTGGCAGTTCCACCCAACGGGCGTTCATGGTGCCGGTGTACTATTGACCGAAGGTTGCCGCGGTGAAGGCGCAATCTTACGTAATAAGGATGGCGAAGCGTTCATGGAGCGTTATGCGCCAACCGTGAAAGACTTGGCACCACGTGATTTGGTTTCTCGTTCTATGGACCAAGAAATCAAAGAAGGCCGTGGTTGTGGTCCAAATGCTGACCATATCGTGATGGATATGACGCATTTAGGTGTTGAAACCATCATGAAGCGTCTACCATCAGTATTTGAGATTGGTAAAAACTTCGCCAACGTTGATATCACGAAAGAGCCAATTCCCGTTATCCCAACCATTCACTATATGATGGGCGGTATTCCAACGACGATTCATGGTCAAGTTATTGTGCCGGATCTAGAAGCGGGTACGGATGAAGATGGTCTATATGCTAAAGGCAACGTGGTTAAAGGTCTTTATGCAATCGGTGAGTGTGCGTGCGTCAGTGTGCACGGTGCCAACCGTTTAGGTACCAACTCATTGCTTGATTTATTAGTCTTTGGTCGCGCAGCTGGTAAGCATATCGTTGATGAATTCCATCATGCTGACCACAACTATGAGCCATTAGACCCACGTGTTCTTGATTATACGGTTGGTCGTTTAGACAAACTGCAACAATCGACTTCAGGCTATAATGCGCAAGACGTCGCTGATGAGATTCGTGCAACCATGCAAACGCATGCCAGCGTATTCCGTACGCAAGCGATGATGGACGAAGGCGTTGCAAAAATCTTAGCGCTCGGTGAAAAAATTGACCAAATTCATTTGGCTGATAAATCACAAGTCTTTAATACGGCACGTATCGAAGCCTTTGAAGTAGGCAATCTTTATGAAGTGGCAAAAGCGACGATGATTTCAGCAGCTAAGCGTCACGAAAGCCGCGGCGCGCACAGTGTTTCTGACTATGATCGCCCAGAAGATGATGAATACGCACCAAACGGCCGTAACGATAGAGAATGGATGAAGCATACCTTATGGTATTCTGAAGGTAATAAAATTATCTATAAACCCGTTCGTAAAGTGCCATTGACCGTCGATTATATCGAGCCGAAAGTCCGCGTCTATT
Source organism: Psychrobacter immobilis (assembly GCF_904846175.1). Lineage (GTDB taxonomy): Bacteria > Pseudomonadota > Gammaproteobacteria > Pseudomonadales > Moraxellaceae > Psychrobacter > Psychrobacter immobilis_E. The sequence goes on from NZ_CAJGZM010000004.1 coordinate 202,069, forward strand.
AATTTTAGACGATGTGCGCTTGATTTTTACGCACAGTACAAACGTTTTATCCTTTATCAATCTATTAAAAAGGTGACCGCCAGCGACAGACCACTATCAGCGCTGAGATTTAAAATCGCAGCGCTGATAGTTTACAATCCTTAGATTGTACGGTTTGTCAGCCCGCCATCATCTACGTGTGGAGTTTAGCATTATGAGCCGAGGTACTCGCATCATCGAAATCTATCGCTACGATCCTGATGTGGACGCAGCGCCGCGCATGCAAACCTATACGGTTGAGTTGTTAGACTCAGATCGTATGTTGCTTGACGTGTTATTACGCTTAAAAAAGGAAGATGAAACCCTCACCTTCCGTCGCTCTTGCCGCGAAGGTATTTGCGGTTCTGACGGCATGAATATTAATGGTAAAAATGGTCTTGCATGTCTAATTAACATGAATACCTTGCCTGAAAAAGTAACGGTTCGCCCGTTACCAGGTTTGCCAGTGGTTCGTGATTTGGTGGTCGATATGAACCAATTTTACGAGCAATACGAAAAAGTTCATCCGTTCCTAATCAATGACCAGCCAGCGCCAGCAACAGAGCGCTTGCAGTCACCTGAGCAACGTGACAAGCTTAATGGTTTGTATGAATGTATTTTATGTGCCTGCTGTTCAACCAGTTGCCCATCTTTTTGGTGGAATCCTGATAAATTCTTAGGTCCAGCAGCACTATTGAATGCCAACCGTTTCGTTTCTGACAGCCGTGATACCGATACGCGTGCGCGTTTGGCACGTTTAGACGATCCGTTCAGCTTGTTCCGTTGCCGCGGCATCATGAACTGTGTTTCAGTATGTCCAAAAGGCTTAAATCCAACCAAAGCTATTGGTCATCTACGCAATTTACTTATCGATCAAGCAGGTTAGTCTACCTTTTATCGTTAATTAGCTTTATAATAGCGCCATAAAAAACACCACCTATCATTAGGTGGTGTTTTTTATTAAAAAAATTGAGTAGTTAGCTGCTTTTTAAGTAACTAGCTCTTATTTTTTAAGCAATTAGGTCTTGTTTTTCTGATTAAGACGACAATATTAACATCTTAAGCGATATTGTTGAGGAGCAGTGGCAAATCCGTCAGGGTAAGTAAGGCTCTATTAACAATACGTTGCTTGTATGTAAGAAGACATGCTATATCGCGCGTCTCTCTATATAATTGAATATGGTAATATTGTTTAGTATTGCAGAGACTTATTGTTGTGAATCTGGTTCTTGTGAAGTAACAGATTTACAAAGATTTATTCTTCTAAAGGTAAAGTTACGATAAATGATAATAGATATTCATTACGTAAATACCTAGTATTGAACAAACAAACTATGGCGCCTAGCCTAGGCATGTTATTCTATACGGCAATGTATGTTTGGCGAAATAGACGCCATACTTTTACCATAGGAAGACGTTTCAGTGAAAATAGCCAATTGATAGGCTAACTGAAAGAAAAGATAGTTGCTTAAAAACCTTATTATTAACAATTTGGTTATAGCTGATAGCATTATATATAAATTAATGTTGTGAAACGATGCGATTCAGAAAACTGACCGTTCACAAATAATTAGAATAGTAAGATTGGTATTGCCATCACGCTTTTTACCTTTATATAGCTTTAGCATGCAATTGCCAAATAGCTTTTAATAGCAAAAAATGATGAACAACATACCTAATGTACAACGAATAACACAATAATAAGCACGATTCCATTCATTTATCTATCAAATAGACGATTATTATGAATAGTATAACTAAAGAAGCAGCGAGCGTAGATCATACCGAACTGGCCGCTGATAATGCCAGTTACATCGAAGCCCTCTATGAGCAATATCTAGACGATCCTAGTAGCGTTGATAGCGATTGGCAAGCGTATTTTCAACAATACAAATCACCAAACGATGCCGCGCATAATGCCATTAAGGATCAGTTCTTGTTGCTAGCGCGTAATCAGACCGCTAATAAAGTCAACACTGAAACGTCTGGCGCTACTGCTGACAATTCAGGTAACTGTGCCGACCCAAAACAAATGGGCGTGCAGCAACTGATTTCAGCGTACCGTCGCCGTGGTCATCGCCGCGCTAAGCTTGATCCTTTAGATCTACATCCACGTGCAGAAGTGGAAGATTTGACCCTTGCTTATCACAACCTTTCAGAAGCTGACCTTGATACGGTATTCCCAACCAATGATTTAAATATTGGTAAGGATGAAGCGCCGCTACGTGAAATTATCGAAATCATGGAGCGCGTATACTGCCGTTTTATCGGTACTGAATATATGCACGTGACCACCAGCACTGAAAAACGCTGGATGGAAAAATATCTCGAGAGCAATCTAGGGTATATTAAATTTGATATAGAAAAACGTTTATCTATTCTTGAGCGTTTAACCGCCGCCGAAGGCTTAGAGAAATATCTGGCTCGTAAATATACCGGCGTTAAACGTTTCGGTTTGGAAGGCGGTGAGAGTTTTATTCCTGCTATCAATGAAATCATCCAACGTGCTGGCGGTTATGGTACCAAAGAGATGGTCATTGGTATGGCTCACCGTGGGCGTTTGAATTTATTGGTCAATATCTTGGGTAAAAACCCTGCCGATTTGTTCGATGAGTTCGATGGTAAAGTACAGCCAGAAAAAGGCTCAGGCGACGTTAAATATCACAATGGTTTTTCATCGAACGTGATGACACCAGGTGGCGAGGCGCATTTAGCATTGGCGTTTAACCCATCGCACCTTGAGATTGTTGCACCTGTGCTACAAGGTTCGGTACGCGCGCGTCAAGTTCGTCGTAACGATCAGCCATTACAAGATAACAAAACTGGTAATTCCGTATTGCCAATCGTTATTCATGGTGATGCCGCTTTTGCTGGGCAAGGTGTGGTACAAGAAACCTTCCAGATGTCACAAACTCGTGCTTATACCACGGGCGGTACGGTACATATTGTTATCAATAACCAAGTTGGTTTCACGACCAGCCGTCAAGAAGATGCGCGTTCAACTGAGTACTGTACTGACGTGGCAAAAATGGTTCATGCACCTATTCTGCATGTAAACGGTGATGACCCTGAGTCAGTGGTATTTGCTGCTCAGTTAGCGCTTGATTACCGTCACGAATTTGATAAAGACATTATTATTGATTTGTTCTGCTATCGCCGTAACGGTCATAATGAAGCCGATGAGCCATCAGCGACTCAGCCATTGATGTACGCGGTGATTAAAAAATTACCAACGACCCGTACTATTTATGCGCAAAAGCTAATTGAAGAAGGTCTGCTGAGTAAAGAAGATGAAACTCGCTTAGAAGATGAATACCGTGAGTCTTTAGACCGCGGCGAATATGTTGCCAACTCTTTAGTCAGTCAGCCTAACGAAGAGCTGTTTGTCGATTGGAAACCTTATCTAGGTCATGACTTGGTCGATGATTGGGATACCAGTGTTGATATCGAAGTCCTAAAAGGTTATGGCCGCCGTATGGCAGAGATGCCAGAAGGCTATAAGTTACAACGTCAAGTACAAAAAGTGGTCGAACAACGCTTAGCCATGCAAACAGGTGAAGAGCCTTTAAACTGGGGTGCTGCCGAGACCCTAGCATATGCCTCACTAGTTGATAACGATAAAGTGTTGGTACGTATTACGGGTGAAGATGTCGGTCGTGGTACCTTCTCGCATCGTCATAGTGAGCTATATAATATTGAAGATGGCAGCATGTATGTGCCATTGGCGCATATCAGTGAGCAGCAAGCGCGCTTTGCCACTTATAACTCGTTGCTATCAGAAGAAGCAGTATTAGCATTCGAGTATGGTTATGCGACCACAGTGCCAAATGCACTTGTCGTTTGGGAAGCGCAGTTCGGTGATTTCGTCAACGGCGCGCAAGTGGTGATTGACCAGTTCATCTCTAGTGGTGAGACCAAGTGGCAGCGCGTTTGTGGTCTAACCATGCTGTTACCACATGGCTTTGAAGGTCAAGGTCCTGAGCATTCATCTGCTCGCCTTGAGCGCTTCTTGCAATTATGTGCTGAAGACAATATGCAAGTGATTACCCCAACGACGCCAGCACAGATTTATCATGCGTTACGTCGCCAAGCGGTACGTCCGATTCGTAAACCATTAATCGTTATGTCGCCGAAGAGCCTGCTACGTCATAAATTGGCGACTTCAAACCTAGAAGAGTTGGCAAACGGTAAGTTTGAAACGGTACTGCCAGAGATGGATCAGCAAAATCCGGACAACGTGACGCGTATGGTGCTATGTGGCGGTAAAGTCTATTATGACTTGCTAGAGCAGCGCCGTGCATTAGGTCTTGAGCATGTTGCTATCGTGCGTATTGAGCAGCTTTATCCATTACCAGAAAAACGTTTGATTGCTGAAATTGAAAAATATAGCAATTTGGCTGAGATCGTTTGGACACAAGAAGAGCCATTGAACCAAGGTGCTTGGTATTATTTAGCGCCGCATATGTTCCGCATTGTCGTACCGCACCCAACCAAGGCGAAAGTCATGGAGCCAGTGGCGCGTCCTGCTAGTGCGGCACCAGCAACAGGTTCGGCAAAACTGCATGTCAAGCAGCAGCAAGATTTGATCGCTGGCGGTCTTGGAATTAGTGTAGATGAGCTGTCCAAGTAACGACTCGTTTACTTAACAGATTATATTTATATAAGATATATGAATCAGGCGATGACAGTCCGTACCGCGCATTACCATTGAAGTAAGGCAATTTAAAATGGTACTGACTGCTCATCACGACTTAATAATAAATAGTAATATCAATATCTAAGGAGTATATCGATGGCTGAAATTAAAGCCCCCGTGTTTCCAGAATCGGTTGCCGATGGCACCATCGTGGAATGGCATGTCACTGAAGGTCAAGAAGTTAGCCGTGATGACTTATTGGCTGAAATCGAAACTGATAAAGTGGTATTAGAAGTTGTGGCACCTGATCATGGTGTCGTAACCAGAATCGTTAAGCAAGTTGACGATACTGTTTTGTCTGACGAATTGATCGCAGAATTTGAAGCAGGTGCTAGCGGTAGTACTGATAAAGGTGATGCTCCTGCAGTCGATCCAGACCAGCCAGCTGCGCCAGTACAACCAAAGCAAGGTACTGATGGCGGTGAGCCAGTCCAAGCAACAGATAAAAAAGATGAAGCGGATCATAAAGATCAAAGCCCTGCAGTCCGTAAAGCAGCGAAAGAGTCTGGCGTTGATCCTAAAGACGTTGAAGGCAGTGGTCGTGATGGTCGTGTGACCAAATCTGACATGGCAAACCCGACGCTAAAAGCGGACAGCTCTATCAAATCTGATAGCGGTCGTCCAGTCGCTGAATCAACAGGTGAGCGCACGGAAAAACGCGTACCAATGACGCGTCTACGTAAGACAGTCGCCAATCGTTTGCTAGCCGCTTCTCAAGAAACAGCGATGCTAACCACGTTTAACGAAGTCAATATGAAACCGTTGATGGACATGCGTGCTAAGTATAAAGAGCAGTTTGAAAAACGTCATGGCGTACGTTTAGGCTTTATGTCGTTATTTGTAAAAGCGGCGACCGAAGCGCTTAAACGTTTCCCAGCGGTCAACGCCTCACTAGATGGTGATGATATTGTTTATCATGGCTATTATGATATCGGTGTTGCCGTATCTTCAGATCGTGGTTTGGTAGTTCCTGTATTGCGTGATGCCGATCGCATGAGCATGGCAGATGTTGAAGCCAAGATTCGTGAGTTGGGTGGTAAAGCACAGAAAGGTAAGCTTGGTCTAGATGAGATGACTGGTGGTACATTCACTATCTCAAACGGTGGCGTATTTGGTTCACTCATGTCAACGCCAATCTTGAATCCACCGCAAACTGCTATCTTGGGTATGCATGCTATCAATGATCGTCCGATGGCAGTTGATGGTAAAGTTGAAATTCTACCAATGATGTATCTAGCACTTTCTTATGACCACCGTATGATTGATGGTAAAGAGGCAGTGCAGTTCTTAGTAACTATCAAAGAGTTGGTTGAAGATCCAACCATGTTGCTACTAGACCTTTAAGCCTATGAGCTTGTATTGGTAACCGCCGATACAAGCTTTTTAACTTTGGACTAGATGATTGTGGTTTATCGATAAATAACGGATGTCTTTCCTAGCGTGTATTAACGATAGGATAAAATGTTCAGTTATTTGTTAATAGCTTAACTAATCATTTAAATGTTAAATAAAATTAGAAAGAAATTAGAAATAGGAACGTACTATGAAAGACAATTATGATCTAGTCGTCATCGGCGGCGGTCCTGGTGGTTATGAAGCCGCTATTCGTGCAGGCCAACTGGGTATGAGCGTTGCTTGTATCGAAAAACGCGTTTATAAAGGTGAGCCAGCGCTTGGCGGTACTTGCTTAAACGTCGGTTGTATCCCATCAAAAGCCTTGCTTGATAGCTCACATCGCTATGAAGCGACTAAGCATGACCTTGCTGAACACGGTATCAGCACCGGCGACGTTGCTATCGATATCGAGCAAATGATTGCCCGTAAAGAAGGTATTGTTAAGCAATTGACTGGCGGCGTTGCGGCATTGTTAAAAGGTAATGGCGTTGACTGGCTACAAGGCTGGGGCACGTTGGAAGATGGTAAAGGTGCGGACAAAAAAGTTAAATTTACCGCACTTGCTGACGAAGCAGAAACTATTATCACTGCTAAAAACGTGATTCTTGCAGCAGGTTCGGTTCCTATTGATATTCCTGTGGCAAAAACTGACGGCGATCGCATCGTTGATTCTACGGGCGCGCTTGATTTCACCTCGGTCCCTAAGCGTTTAGGCGTAATCGGTGCTGGTGTTATCGGTTTAGAACTTGGTTCAGTATGGCGTCGTTTGGGCGCGGAAGTGGTTGTTTATGAAGCGCTACCAAGTTTCTTAGCCGCCGCTGACAAAGACATCGCTAAAGAAGCGGGCAAAATGCTGAAGAAGCAAGGTCTTGATATCCGTGTCGATACCAAGGTTACCAATGCTGAAGTAAAAGGCGATCAAGTGGTCGTTACCAGTGAAACTAAAGGTGAGTCTAGCGAAGAGAGCTTCGATAAACTGATTGTTTGTGTTGGCCGCCGTGCATATTCTGAAAAACTATTAGGTGAAGACAGCGGTATCACCTTGACTGAACGTGGTCTAATCGATGTCGATGACCAATGTAAAACCAACCTTGATGGCGTTTATGCTATCGGTGACTTGGTTCGTGGTCCTATGCTTGCGCATAAAGCCATGGAAGAAGGCATGATGGCAGTTGAGCGCATTCATGGCGAAAAAGCCCAAGTGAATTACGATACTATTATCAACGTCATTTATACCCATCCAGAAATCGCATGGGTTGGTTTGACCGAGCAAGAAGCAGAAGCTGCCGGTTATGAAGTTAAAACAGGTTCATTTAACTTAGCGGCGAACGGTCGTGCGCTTGCTCAAAGTGAAGCACAGGGCTCTATTAAAGTCGTTGCTGATGCCAAAACAGACCGTTTATTAGGTATGCATGCCATCTCTGCGGGTGCTGGTGATATCGTCCATCAAGGTATGATTGCGATGGAATTTGTTTCTAGTATCGAAGATCTACAACTGATGACGTTTGCGCATCCAACTATCTCTGAAGCGGTTCATGAAGCTGCTCTATCTGCAGATGGCCGTGCTATTCATGCCATCCAGCGTAAAAAGCGTAAGTAGTTTTTACAGATAAAATGATTTAAGTTCGTGCAATTAAAATCAAGACAATTTAAATAAATATCAAGTTTAACTAGATGGCGCGGCTGCTATCATTATTAAGGTAGCCGTCACGCCATCATAAGTGCTCAGATATATTCTTCTAGCACTTGTTTTCACTTTTTATTAATTGTAAAAAAACAAAGGATACAATCAATGAATTTACATGAGTATCAAGCAAAAGAGCTATTAAAAAGCTACGGTTTGCCCATTCAAGAAGGCATCATCGCCCATAACGGCGACGAAGCTGCTGCTGCTTTTGATAAAACACCAACTGACATTGCGGTTATTAAAGCGCAAGTTCATGCTGGTGGTCGCGGTAAAGCGGGCGGTGTTAAATTAGTTAAAACTCGTGAAGAAGCTAAGGAAGTCGCTGATGCGCTTATCGGTACCAATCTGGTTACGTTCCAGACTGACGCTGATGGCCAACCAGTAAACTTTGTATTGGTTGCAGAAGATATGTACCCAGTACAAACTGAGCTATATCTTGGCGCGGTTGTTGACCGTTCTACGCGTCGCGTGACTTTCATGGCATCAACTGAAGGTGGCGTTGATATTGAAGAAGTAGCCAACGAAACGCCAGAAAAAATCTTTAAAGTAAGCGTCGATCCATTAGTGGGTCTAATGCCTTACCAAGCACGTGAAGTGGCATTTAAACTGGGTCTTGAAGGCAAACAAATCAACCAGTTTGTAAAATTAATGAGCGGTGCTTATAAAGCATTCGTTGAAAACGACATTGATTTACTTGAGATTAACCCATTAGCGGTTCGTGAAAACGGCGAAATCGTTTGTGTCGATGGCAAAATTGGTATCGATTCAAACGCCCTATATCGTTTGCCTAAAATCGCTGCGCTACAAGACAAAACGCAAGAGAATGAGCGTGAACTGAAAGCGGCTGAATTTGACCTAAACTATGTTGCCCTAGAAGGTAACATCGGTTGTATGGTCAACGGTGCTGGTCTTGCAATGGCGACCATGGACATCATCAAACTGTATGGCGGCAAACCTGCTAACTTCTTGGACGTTGGCGGCGGTGCAACCAAAGATCGCGTTGTTGAAGCGTTCAAAATCATTCTAGAAGACAGCAGTGTAGAAGGTGTGCTAATCAACATCTTTGGCGGTATCGTACGTTGTGACATGATTGCAGAAGCCATTATCGCTGCGGTTAAAGAAGTCGACGTAAAAGTACCGGTAGTTGTACGTCTAGAAGGTAATAACGCTGAATTAGGCTTACAGATTCTAGAAGAATCTGGTTTGAAATTGACTTCAGCCCAAGGCCTAGCAGACGCGGCGCAAAAAATTGTCGATGCGGTTAAAGCCTAAGTCTTTAATATAAGTCGTTAACATAAGCGTGATGCTATTAATCAGTACGCGCTTAAACAAACGCTTAAGCATTACAGTCAAAGCGTGATGGCAGTTTTTAGTATGAGCATTAATCGTTAACATTTAACGACAGATGAGCTAGCAAACTGCTATTGCAAGACAACCGAATAAGGAAAAAATAATGAGTGTATTAATTGATAAAGATACCAAAGTATTGGTACAAGGTTTTACCGGTAAGAACGGTACATTCCACTCTGAACAAGCGATCGAATACGGCACTAAAGTTGTTGGCGGCGTAACCCCAGGTAAAGGCGGTCAAACGCACCTAGGTTTACCAGTATTTAACACCATGGCGGAAGCGATGGAAGCGACCCAAGCCGACGCATCTGTTATCTATGTACCAGCACCATTTGTACTAGATTCTATCGTTGAAGCGGTTGATGCCGGCGTGAAATTGATTGTTGTGATCACTGAAGGCGTACCGACTATCGATATGCTAAAAGCCAAGCGTTATATCGAAGAAGCAGACGGCGTCCGTATGGTTGGTCCAAACTGCCCAGGCGTTATCACTCCAGGTCAGTGCAAAATCGGCATCATGCCAGGTCATATCCATTTGCCAGGTAAAGTGGGTATCATCTCACGCTCTGGTACCTTGACTTATGAAGCCGTTGCACAGACCACTAAACTTGGTTTTGGTCAATCAACCTGTATCGGTATCGGTGGTGATCCGATTCCTGGTATGAATCAGATCGATGCGCTTAAATTGTTCCAAGAAGATCCACAAACCGAAGCTATCATCTTAATCGGTGAAATCGGTGGTACTGCTGAAGAAGAAGCCGCTGCTTATATCAAAGAGCACGTGACTAAGCCAGTAGTTGGTTATATCGCTGGTGTTACTGCGCCTGCCGGTAAGCGTATGGGTCATGCTGGTGCGATTATCTCTGGTGGTCAAGGTACTGCTGAAGAGAAATTTAAAGCTTTTGAAGACGCTGGTATTGCTTATACTCGCGATCCATCAAAAATCGGTGACAAGCTTAAAGAAGTTACCGGTTGGTAATTTAAGTATTAATCGATAATCTAATACCGAAACGTCGTTGAAAAAAAACCAAGGCACCCCTACAATGGGGTGTCTTTTTTTATTCTTAAAATACCTTTTCTTTGACTAAAATGTAGAAATTATGAAAAACAAGATATTGGTTACCGGCGGCGCTGGATATATCGGCTCACATACTTGTATAGCACTGCATCAGGCAGGCTATGATGTTGTGGTATATGACAATTTATCCAACAGTAGCATTGAGGCTATTAACCGTGCCTCCAAATTAGCAGGGCAGCCTATCGAATTTATCGAAGGCGATATTAGAGATGCTAAGCTACTCAAACAAGTATTTGCCGAACATGATTTCTTTGGTGTGATTCATTTCGCGGGTTTAAAGGCCGTTGGCGAATCCGTTGCCAAGCCACTGCTGTATTATAATAATAATGTCAGTGGCACCATCATTTTATTAGAAGTCATGGCTGAAGCAAACGTTAAAAACCTCGTTTTTTCATCTTCTGCGACTGTTTACGGTGACCCTGAAGTATTGCCTATTGATGAGACATCGCCACGTTCTTGCACCAATCCTTATGGGCAAAGTAAGCTTACGGTCGAGCATATTTTACAAGACTTAGCTGCAACTAATGATGGCTGGAATCTTATTCCGCTTAGGTACTTTAATCCCGTAGGCGCTCACCCATCTGGACAAATTGGCGAAGATCCGAATGATATTCCTAATAATTTAATGCCTTATATCTCGCAAGTCGCCGTTGGTAAGCTTGAAAAGCTCAGCATCTTTGGTAATGATTACCCTACTGTAGATGGTACGGGTGTACGCGACTTTATCCATGTCACTGACCTTGCCCAAGGTCATGTTGCTGCGCTTAACTATCTACAGCAACAGGTAAGCTTAAGTCAAACAAGCTCAGTAGGGTTCTTACCTATTAACCTAGGAACGGGCAAAGGCACTTCAGTGTTAGAGTTGGTCACTGCTTTTTCTGAAGTATCGGGTCAAGATATTCCTTATCAGTTCGCTGCTCGTCGCGCCGGTGATATTGCCAGTTGCTATGCCAGTGCTGATAAAGCGAAAGACTTGTTAGGCTGGGAAGCAAAACTGTCTATCACTGAGATGTGTCAAGATACGTGGCGTTGGCAGAGTATGAATCCGGATGGGTATAACATCGCTTAGATTGCATAAAGACTATCTTTAAAGCTAGCTTTTATCTCACACCTTTTAATACAGTTTAAAAATTATGAAAAAAATCACCCATGCTGTTATTCCTGTTGCAGGCTTTGGCACACGTATGCTGCCATTATCGAAATCGGTGCCGAAAGAGTTATTGCCACTTGGCAATCGTCCTGCGATTCATTATGTCGTTGAAGAAGCGATTGCTGCTGGTATCGAGCATATTGTGTTGGTCGGTCATGCACAAAAAAACGCCATTGAAAATTACTTCGATATCAATGCTGAGCTGGATAACCAATTGCGTGCTAAAGGTAAAGATGAGCTAGCCGATAGCTTAAATTGGTTACCAGATGATGTGACGATCTCGATGATACGCCAAGGTAAACCATTAGGTTTGGGGCATGCAGTGCTTGCTGCGCGTCCAATCATAGGCATGAATGATTTTGCCGTATTGCTTCCAGATGTGGTACTTGATCCGTTTACTACAGATATGACTACTGATAATTTAGCATTTATGATTGATGCCTTTGCGAAAGACAAGCATTCGCAGATATTGGTGGATAAAGTCGCCGATGAAGAGGTGCATAAATACGGTATCGCTCAATTAAGCGAATCTGATAACAGTGTGCATCATGATATAGATAATAAAGCAGATGCAAATACCAGCTTTGAAGTCGCGGGATTTGTAGAAAAGCCCAACTTAGCCGATGCACCTTCTAGATTGGCAGTGGTAGGGCGTTATGTGTTTAGTAACCATATTTTTGATTATTTAGCAAATACCAAAGCATCAGTTGGCGGTGAGATTCAGCTGACCGACGCTATTGATGCCTTGATTAGTCAATATGGTGTCAATGTGACGACCATGCGCGGTGCCAGTTATGATGCCGGAGATATGCGCTCTTATATGCAGGCGTTTATTTATTTCGCGCAGCAGCAATTAGCAGATGAAGAGTAGTGCATGAACGATATAAAAGATAATAACCGTTATAGCATCGCGCGCAGCTCTAAGTACTGGCAGCAGTTACAACAGTTAGCAGCTCATCCGTGGTCGCTTGATAAACTATTTACCCAAGATACTGAGCGTACGAGCCGTTTTAGCACGCAGGTTGGCGCGCTATATATGGATTATAGCAAGCAGTGTATTAATGATGCTGTGCTAGAAAATTTATTAAATTTGGCGGAAAGTTGCGAGTTATCAGACCGTATTAAATCTTTGCTGCAAGGCGCGATGGTGAATACCAGTGAGGAGCGTGCAGCGTTGCATACGGCTCTGCGTTTACCAGCTACCGCGAAACTACAAGTTGGTACGCAAGATGTTGTTACTGATGTGCACCAGAGCTTGGCGCGAGTTGCCAGATTGTCCGAGCGAGTACGCAGTGGTACATGGCGTGGATTTTCCGGCAAGGCGATTACCGATGTGGTTAATATCGGCGTCGGTGGTTCTGATCTAGGTCCACTGATGGCGACCACTGCACTTGATGAATGGGCAGATACTGCTATTGAAGTGCATTTTGTCTCCAATATGGACGGCACGCAACTTGATAATTTACTTAAACACTTAAATCCTGAAACTACTTTATTTATTATCTCGTCTAAGTCTTTTGGTACCGTTGATACGCTATCCAATGCCAAAACAGCACTTTCATGGTTGCTTGCAACTGCAAAACTGCGTGCGGGTACAGAGGACAGTGTATTACGTCGTCATTTCATCGGTATCTCAGCCAACAATGAGAAAATGAGCGCGTGGGGTATTCATCCTGAGCATCAATTGCAGCTTTGGGAATGGGTTGGCGGCCGTTTTTCTTTATGGTCAGCGATTGGATTGGCTATTGCCATTCGTATCGGTATCGATGGCTTTAAAGCGTTATTGGCCGGCGCTCATAGTATGGATGAGCACTTCGCGCAAGCGGGTTTTGTAGAAAATTTACCAGTATTATTAGGTCTACTTGCCGTTTGGAACAGTACCTTTTTACAAGTAAATGCTCATACGGTATTACCTTATGATGGGCGTTTAGAGTATTTACCCAGCTACTTGACCCAGCTTGAGATGGAAAGTAATGGTAAGTCGGTGACGCTGCATGGCGAGCGATTAGACTACGATACTTGTCCGATTTTGTGGGGTGAGATTGGCTCAAATGCTCAGCATGCTTTTTATCAGCTCTTGCATCAAGGGACGCAGCAAGTTTCTTGTGATTTTATCGCCTGTGTGCGGCGTTATAGTGATAAAGCCACCAATGCGTCATTACAGCAGCAACATGAACTGTCTTTAGCCAATTGTCTAGCACAAAGTCGGGTCTTAGCTTTTGGCAATGCGGCGATTGCGGATGCTGATGGTCAAATCGCTTCTGACGCTGATAAATATAAATATTACCGTGGCAATCAGCCGTCAACGACTTTACTAATTGACGAGCTGACCCCGCATAGTTTGGGGGCATTAATCGCGCTTTATGAGCATAAGGTTTATGTGATGGCCAGCATTTGGGATATCAATCCGTTTGACCAATGGGGCGTCGAGATGGGTAAGCAGATGGCAGAGTCAGTGCATACCGCCATGCAGCAAGAGGGCGGTGAGCAGTTCGACAGCTCTACCAATCAGCTGTTACAGCATATTAAGCGGCTCTCTTAAGAGTGCCTGCTGTTAATTTATTAATGCTGCTAATTCCCCAATAATGAAAGGTAAATTCATGAGCGCTGATGCCATAGATAAATATAAGCATGAACCTGCACCCAAGCCATTTAGTAGTGCTGCCATAAATGCTAGCGTCTGCGTTCTTGTCGGTCATAGTATCGATGCCATTACCAGTGCCGTGGTGCTGGCAAGTCTCGGTCAGCAGGTTCATCTCTATGCGAATAAGGAATTATTGGCGCAGCAGTTACAACAGTATGGCTTTGAGCATCACCTGCAAGCGCTTTGGCAAATGTATGACCAGCAGCAACAGATTATTAGCTATGCGCTGCCAAAGAGTGCTGATGAGTTAATACAGCGTTATGAAGTGGCGAGTGATAATGATGAGAAAAAATCAGTAGCGCTATATTGGTTATTTTTAGACAGTATTAGCTCAGTATGGCTAGAGGACAGCTGGATTACCGCCTTTAATCATAGTCATGAGCAAGCATTACCGCTCGTCATGAGTGGTATTAAACAGTTAGGGTCGGTTGCCTCATTATCCAAGCGTTTGCAGCGCGCTTGGGTATATTATTTACCGTTCGTATTTTTAAAAGACGGTGATGCTTATAGCTCGATGTTAAACCCGTCGTTATGGTTGCTTGGTGAAAAAACGCCAAACAGCAGCCACCATCTAAATATGCTTCAACCATTAATGCAGCATGCACGTGCGACGCATCATGCCGATATTGCCACCATAGAGTTTGCGCGTAGTAGTATCATGGCGATGCTCGCAACGCGGGTCAGCTTTATGAATGAGATGTCGCGCTTAGCCGACAGCCAACAGGTAGATATCCAGCAGGTCAGCCATATAATGGGACTCGATGAGCGTGTGGGCAGTAGCTACTTGCAGGCAGGCTGGGGCTTTGGCGGTAATACGTTACCGACTGAATTGCTTCAGCTGCAGCAATCAAGTCAAGCGCAAAGTTTGGCCATGCCACTATTGCAATCGGTTATCCATATTAATGAAGATCAAAAAGAGCTGATATTCCGTAAGTTTTGGCAATATTTTGATGGTTTTATCGATAATAAAACCGTTATGATTTGGGGCGGTAGTTATAAAGCAGGCTCGGGACGGACGGCAGAGTCGGCTATTCACCCTTTATTAGCACTATTATGGTCTTATAATATTCGCACGCTAGTCTATAGCAATAAAGCGCAAACCGAGCTTGCCGCACTTTATAAGCAGCAGCCATTGCTTGAATTAATTGACAATCCTTATCAACAGCTTAATGAGGCGCAGGCCATTTTTATTATCAGCTGGCTACCAGAAAACAGGTTAGATATTGCTAAGCTTAATGAGGAAGCGATGCCCGTATTCGATGCGCAAAATGCCTTGTCACGAACGCAGATAGATGGTTTGGTCGGCGACTATATGGGGATTGGTCGCGCTAAATAAGGCTTTCTATCAGGTGTAAAATAAGCTCAGTAGACAAACAGTTATTAGTTTAAAGCTAAATAAAAGCGCCGATTCATATAAAAATTAACTGGCGCTTTTTTTTATAGATTCATACTGTATTCACAAATCAAAGCTATTTAAGCAGTTACAGCGCCTTGGCTGGCAAGCCATTGCTGAATCTCTTGGGTTTTAGTTTGTAGTAAATCCTTATCCCCGCGGCTTTCAATATTTAATCTGATCAGTGGTTCTGTATTTGAGGCACGTAAGTTAAAACGCCATTCGCCAAAGTTCAAACTCAAACCATCAAGCATCGATTTAGTTGGATTTTCGATGCTAAACTTGGCTTCAATCGCTTTGATAATCGTCGGCGCCTCATGAGTGGTCAGATGAAAATTCAGCTCACCTGAGCTTGGATAGGCTGCAATATAACCGCTGACCAATGCTGATAACGTCTTGCCAGTAATCGATAATAATTCAATGGTTAGCAGCCAAGGAATCATACCGCTATCGCAGTAGAAAAAATCGCGGAAATAATGATGTGCTGACATTTCGCCACCATAAACCGCGCCAGAATCACGCATGACCTGCTTGATAAAGGAATGCCCAGACTTGCTGATGACCGCCTTACCGTTATGCTCATAAATGACGGCTTCGGTGTTATAAATCACCCGTGGATCATAAACAATCGACTCGCCTGCATACTTGTTTAAAAACGCTTGTGCCAGCATGCCAACGATGTAGCTACCATCAATAAATTCACCGTATTCATCAAATAAGAAACAGCGATCGAAATCGCCATCAAAGGCAATGCCAAGGTCGGCTTTATGTTCTAATACGGCTTGCTGAGTAGCGGTTCTATTGGCTTCAATCATAGGATTGGGAATGCCATTAGGAAAGCTGCCATCAGGCGTATGATGCAATTTAATCACTTCAATCGGTGCGCCAGCTTGTGTTAACTTATCGATTAATAAATCAACCACGGGACCGGCGCTGCCATTTCCTGAATTAATAACCAGCTTCAGCGGCTTTAATTTATCAATATCGATAAAAGTCATCACATGATTGATATAGGCGCTTTTATCCGTCAGTAATTGTAGGTTGCCTAACGTATTATCAGTGATGAACTGCCCTGATTCTGCCAATGCTTGAATCTCTGCTAAACCATCATCGGCGCTAATTGGTTTCGAGTGTTCTTTGACCAGTTTTAAGCCGTTATAATTAATAGGATTATGGCTTGCCGTGACTTCGATACCGCCCAATGCTTGATGGTAGCTGGTAGCAAAATAAACCTCTTCCGTACCTGTCATGCCCAAATCAATTACATCGACGCCGGCATCTAGCATGCCTTTGATGGTCGCTTGTTTTAGCTGCTCACTTGTATGACGAATATCGCTACCGATGACGATAGCAGGCTTTAAGTTTTTTAGTTCAGCGGTGGTATCAGCTACGTTATAACGCTCGAATAAAATTTGCGCAAAGGCACGGCCGATACGGTATGCGATAGCTTCGTCGAGATTGACACCAAGCTCACCGCGGATATCATAAGCTTTAAATGAATTGATAATAATAGGATTAAAGTCAGTGGCTGATTGATAGCCAGTAGTCGCAGAAGTGGACATAATGATAAAATTCCTTACGCGTGAGCAGTGAAAAATGATTTAGTCATATCGGGATTATAAGTCAATAAGCGTTCAATGCTACACTAACGACAAAATCGTTATAAACTTAATAGGGTTCTATCTAATAACCAATAAAAGTATAAGAGTGTTTTTTATGAGTAGCCTAGAAAATATGAATAACTTAGAAAGTAACGTTAAAGTGCCAACACCGGTACAAGGAACACCAGTTGCAAATGGCGAGTTGGCGGACTTATTGGCCTTAATGGCACGGTTGCGTGCTGATTGTCCGTGGGATAAAAAACAAAGCAATTATAGTCTCATTCCTTATGCGATTGAAGAAGCTTATGAGCTAGGCGAAGCGGTACAAAGTGATGATGACGAAGACATCAAAGGTGAGCTTGGTGATGTGCTGCTGCAAGTGGTATTTCATTGTCAGATGTATGCTGAGCAAGGGCGCTTTGATATGAGCGACGTGATTACCACTTTACAAGAAAAGCTCATTCGCCGTCATCCACATGTGTTTGAAGCTGAAACCCTCAAAGATGATGCGGCGGTAAAGATACGCTGGGATGAGATTAAAGCGGAGGAGCAACAAGAACGCGCCGCACGAGGTAAACCACAGCGCCGTTTGGACAATACCAAAGCAGGCAGCGCGCTTATGCAAGCGCAAGATGTGCAAAAACAGGCGTCAAAATTGGGTTTTGATTGGGAAGGCGTGAGCGGCGCATTTGATAAACTCGATGAGGAAATTGCCGAGCTAAAAAGTGAGCTGATAGATAAACCCCAAGTTGAAATCAAAGCTAATATCAGAGAGATTGAAAAAGAGCTTGGCGATTGCATGTTTGCGCTGGTTAATGTCGCGCGTAAATTAAACCTCGATGCAGAAACCGCAACCTTAACTTGTGTGCATAAATTTAAATCGCGTTTTGGCTATATTGAAGAACAGTTAGCCGCTGTTGGTAAGCGTTTAGAAGACAGTGACATTAATGAGATGGACGCACTGTGGGAAGCGGCGAAACAACATGAACGCGACTAATAAGACACCGCTAATGAGATTTGTAGCAAGCGTTTACTGCTGCCTAGCTGGTTGCTTAGTGATGATTGTCCTAACGCTTAGTCATGCTAATGCCGCTCCTTGTTTTGATAATGCCCAAAGTGCTTATGATTACTTACTGACGCAAGAAACAGTGCAAACCCAAGCACATGATCAGCGCAGCATTAATATCAATCGAGCGACAGAAGCCGAGCTTGTGTCATTAGACGGTATTGGCAGCAATAAAGCGCAGGCGATTATTTTATATCGTGAGATGTTTGGTGGCTTTAAGACGGTTGATGAGTTAACCAAGGTAAAGGGCATCGGCGCAAAAACCATTGAGAAGAATCGCAGGCGTTTAAGCGTGCAGGATTAATCACGGTATTAATCACGATATTTTGTATTAATTAACCCCAATATTGACAAAATAGCATGTAAGTAAATGTCATAACACACCCACCGTGGTCAAAATTTGTTAAACTAGCAGGTACATCCGCCTGATAGACGCTGTGTTCGTCAGGGTGGTTAAGAATAAAGGCGAGGAGTAGATGCATGGCCGAGCGTGCCGCCAAGCAGTTAGAACTGAATAAATCTGAATTACCAAATTCCATTACCGAAGTGATTGCAACCCTAACCCGAGCTGGGTTTGATGCCTATATCGTCGGTGGTGGCGTGCGCGACACTTTGCTAGGCCTGCGTCCAAAAGACTTCGACGCGGTCACTGATGCCAAGCCCCATGAGATTAAAGACGTCTTTGGCAAGCGCTGCCGTATTATCGGTCGCCGCTTTCAATTGGCGCATGTCTACTCTGGGCGCGAGCTGATTGAAGTAGCTACTTTTCGTGGACCACCACTTAACGATTCTAATACCAATCAAGATGGTATGATTCTGCGCGACAATGTCTGGGGCGATATCAAACAAGACTTCGCCCGTCGCGACTTTTCTATCAATGCCCTTTATTATCAACCCCTTAAAGGCGTGGTGCATGATTTTTGCGGTGCGCTTGAAGATATCGATAATAAAATTATCCGTCTGTTAGGCAATGCGCCGACTCGTATCGAAGAAGATCCGGTCAGATTGCTGCGTGCCTTACGTTTCAAAGCCAAGCTTGGCTTTGACTTTGATAGCGAACTAGCCGCACAGTTCCATGATGGCAACTGGTCATTACTTGAGCAAATCTCTCCGCATCGTCTATATGATGAAACGCAAAAGATGTTTACCGGTGGTTATTTGGTACCGCTATTGCCGCTATTGTTTGAGTCGGGCGCGATTGATAGTTTAGTCATTTACCCGCCTGCTGAACCAAGTGCTTTAGTGAAGCAAGTGGCTATTAATACCGACAAACGTATCGGCGCTGGCAAAAGCATCAATCCTGCCTTCTTTTATGCGGCGTTGCTGTGGGAAAATTACCTACATCAATTAGAAAAAGCCAAAAAACGCAATATGCCTTTTGCGGATGCGCAGATGCATGCAGCGAGCAAAGTCATTGACCGTCAGCGTATTAAGACCGCTATTCCAAAATTTGCGGAACAGTTTATCCGTGATATCTGGATATTGCAGCCAAAACTAGCCGCGCCGCGCAGCAAACAAATTGTCCAGCTGTCTGAGCACCCACGTTTCCGCGCTGGTTTTGACTTCTTATTATTGCGCGAGCAGTGTGGCGATGCCGAACATCCTCTATCAGAATCGACCAATGGTATGGGCGAGTGGTGGCATAACTACCAAACCTTGACCGAACAGCAGCAGGATCAAGCGATTGACGATTTTGATGAAAATATTCGTCGCGGCGCTTATAAGCAAGCGCAGCGTGGTCGTGGGCGTAATCGTCAAAAACAGCAAACCTCGAATGATAATGGCAAGGTGACTCACATAGAAAATGATCAGCAAGATAAAGTAAACGGCAATGGTCATACCAAGCAAGCGGTCAATGATGCCTCAAACGTGCCATCACGTCGCCGCCGTGCTGCCAGTCAGTCTGCTCAGCAAGCTAATAACAGTGTCAGTAATGATGGTCATAATCAGGGCTATGATAAGCAGCAAGCAACACAAGATAATAATGAGCTTGCGCAATTGCAGCAGTTATCACTTGCGCATACTGGTCATCAAGCGGCAAATAGACGCCACGATGCCAAGCCTGCACCGTTATTTGTCATAGAGCATGAGAATGTTGTTCCGCCATTACGCAAGCAATTGCCAAGTGATGCGAAGTCGCCGTCTCAATCGTCATCTAAGTCGCCCTCTAAATCTAAGCCGTCTAGCCAAGCGTTTGTAGAAAAAAACGCCGTGACTGACAATACAGTGACTCAGAAAGCAGAAAATAACAACGCCGCGCCTAAAGAGCAGTCTGGCAATCAAGCAGCAAAGCACCATGCTAAACCAAAGCAAAGTGATGCCAATGTTAGTACTGACTCAGGTTCTTCTAAAGCGCAGACGACAGAGCATGCTACGCGTACAGTAGCCAAAACGCCGGCGCTCGTTAGTATTAACAACGAGCCGATACCGCACAAACGTCGCCGCAGTCAGCCTACTGTGATAGACAATAACAGTAGTAATGACCTTATAAATATCTCAGCCAATAGCAATAGCGTAGAAGCTAAAGCAGTCGATAACCAAGCGCAAAAAGCGGTGAGATATGCAAAAAAAGCGCCGAAGCTAGCGACTGAAGCTACCAGTAAAGTTAAAAGTAACAACGTTGAAAGTAAGGCTAAACAAGCAACTAAAACTTCAGAAGTAAAACCTACTAAAACTAGTAAAGATACTAAGAAACAGCCTGATCAAAGTCAGTCAGCTAAACATCAAACAGCTGCTAGTAAAATGAATGAGCAAAAAGGCCCTGTACCATCGAAGCGTCGCCGTCGTCAGCCAAGTGTTAATAACGTATGAGCGGACAATAGAATAAAGTGATAACTATGAACACGCCCTTTGATGCTAGGGCTGACAATAGCAATGATGACGCGACTTGGGTTACCTGCTATGTAGGCTTAGGCAGCAATCTGACAAATGAGTTGGGTTCGCCTGTGGAGCATCTGCAGCAAGCCGTTGCCACTATGCAAGAACAGGAGCAGATACGTGTAGTACGTGTGTCTTCCTGCTATGCATCAGCGCCGATGGGACCCCAAGACCAACCAGATTTCATCAATGCGGTCGCAGGTTTTGAGACTACCTTGACTTCATTTGAGCTGCTTAATTTTTGCCAAGCGTTAGAGCTACAAGCTAAACGTGAAAGAGTTCGACGTTGGGGTGAACGTAGCCTTGATGTCGATATTTTATTATATGGTGACGTGCAAATATCAGAGACGCAATTAACGGTACCGCATGCTGGATTACCTGAACGCAATTTTGTTTTGATACCGCTGCGAGAGTTAGCTCCAGAGTTGATTATTGCAGGTAAACCAATCACGGATTATCCGCTGAGTCACGATTGGACAGGGTTAAAGTTACTATCAAATGATTGATGCATTGTTGATTAAAAAGTAGCAGAAAATTGGCATTTAGCAGTAGTACCAATCATTGATGGCTAAAATTATTGAGGGTTATATGACGACGTTATCGACTTTAAATAAGTTTAAAAAAGACGGCACCAAATTTACCTGTCTGACCTGTTATGACGCGATGTTTGCGCGCATGATGGACAAAGCCCAAATTGATACGATTTTGATTGGCGATAGTTTGGGCATGGTGGTGCAAGGTCATGATTCAACCTTACCTGTTACTGTCGATGACATGGCTTACCATACTGCCAATATTGCCCGTAGTAATAAGCACGCGCTTATTTTAGCTGATTTGCCGTTTATGAGTTATGTGACGCTGCCAGAAGCCGTAGCTAATAGCCGCAAACTGATGCAGGCTGGCGCGCATGTGGTTAAAATTGAAGGTGGCAGTGAGCTTTGCGAGCTAGTCACGACTTTGGCGCAAGCAGGCACGCCCACTTGTGTACATTTAGGGCTGACACCGCAATCAGTCAATGTGTTTGGCGGTTATAAAATCCAAGGACGTGGTGACGAGGCGGCTCATAAGCTGCTTGCTGATGCCAAAGCGGTCGTTGCTGCTGGTGCGGCACTTTTGGTATTGGAATGCGTACCTGCTGAGCTTGCTAAAGCTGTGACCGAAGCGGTTGCCGTGCCGGTCATTGGTATTGGTGCTGGTGCTGATACTGATGGTCAAGTCTTAGTCATGCATGACATGCTGGGTATGGTACACGGTCGTGTACCGCGCTTTGTCCATGACTTTTTGACCGACGAGCGTAATAGTGAGCGTAGTATTGAAGGCGCATTTGCCCTGTATCAGCAAGCGGTACGCGATGGTAGTTTTCCAACTGAGCAGCACCAATTTAGCTAGTCGTATTTAATTTGATATTTAATACTTTGATGATTATCAGTAGAAAAAGCTATTAGGATAAGAGTATTTACCATGCCAAGTATTCATCATCATATCTCAACCCTTCGTGCTGCCTTAAGTCCTTATCGTGGTCAGCAAGATAGCAAGCAGCGTATTGCATTAGTGCCAACGATGGGCAATCTGCATGATGGTCATCTTGAACTGGTAAAGCTTGCCAAGCAGTATGCTGATATTGTGGTAGTGAGTATCTTTGTCAATCCTACCCAATTTGGCGTCGGTGAAGATTTTGATAGTTATCCACGCACTTTAGATGCAGATGTCGCTAAGCTTGCTACTGTTAATGCCGACTATGTATTTGCCCCAAGCATTGATGAGATGTATCCAGTATTACCGCCATCAACGTCTGTGCGAGCGGGAGAAATCACCACCCAGCTATGTGGTCAATCGCGCCCCAATCACTTTGATGGTGTCGGCATCGTTGTTTCTAAGCTCTTTAATATCGTCCAACCTGAAGTTGCCGTATTCGGTAAAAAAGACTATCAGCAATTAGCTATTATCAAGCAAATCGTGCGTGATTTAAGCTATCCGATTGAAATTATAGGTGCGCCTATCGTACGCGCTGCTGATGGCTTGGCATTGTCTTCGCGCAATCAATATCTAACTGAAGCTGAGCGTCGCATTGCTCCGATGCTACATAAAGAATTGCTAAGCTTAGCGGCGCAGTTGACCGATGCTCAGCATCTCGAACAAGGGCTTGAGCCTTTATTAATAGAGACACGGGCACTCATCACTGAGGCGGGCTTTAAGATTGATTATTTAGAAGTTAAAACGGCTCAGCTCGATTCTTTAAAGACAGATGAATCGTCTGCAACTTTCAATGCAGATCAGCAGGATTTGGTGATTTTAGTGGCTGCTTGGTTGGGCCGTGCACGTTTATTAGACAATCAGTTAGTGACGGTAAAGCTGCCGTAATGACAGAGTAATTCGCCAGACGCAATTATTAGGATGACGGATCATGAGTGCAAGTAAGGACGACAAACAAGCTAAAGCAAGTAATGATAAAGCACAGCCTCTTAATGAGAAAGCTAAGTCAAATGACAATTTAATAAAGCCTATAATTGCTAACGCAGAAAATAAAGATAGGTTAAGTATCTTGGTGGTGTCAGGGCGCTCAGGTTCGGGTAAAACCTCAGTCCTCAATATCCTAGAAGATTTGGGTTATTATTCTATCGATAATCTGCCCTTGTCATTGGTTCCTGACGCGGCGCAAAAACTGGTCTGTGATAGTGGTATTAAACGCATCGCCTTGGGCGTTGATATTCGCACCCCGCGCGCGGACTTGTCCAATTTCTATGAAACACATGAAGCGTTAAAGCAGAGATATGGCGAAGACGCGGTCACCGTGGTATATGTGACGGCGCAAGAAGAAACCTTGGTGGCGCGCTTTAATGCTACTCGCCGCATTCATCCGCTTATGGTGCAAGATACCAAAGGCGTAGAAAATACCGCTTATAATTTACCAGCGGCGATCGAAAGAGAAATTCAGCTTTTGCAGCCGATATTTAAGCAAGCGGATGTCAAAATTGATACCACTATGCTGAATATTCATCAGTTAAAAGAGCGCTTGCGTGATTATGTTGGGGTCGACAATCAAATAGTGATCAATCTGTTATCTTTTGGCTTTAAATACGGCAGCCCAATCGATGCAGATTTTGTCTTTGATGTGCGTATTTTGCCAAATCCACATTGGAATCCAACGTTACGAGCCGCAACCGGTCTTGACGCTGAGGTTGCTGATTTTTTTGCTGATTATCCAGAAGTATCTGAGATGACCGAAGATATTGCAAAATTTCTCAATCGTTGGTTACCTGATTTTTTACATAACAATCGCCATACGGTCACGGTCGCTATTGGCTGTACCGGCGGTAAACATCGCTCGGTATTTATCACCAAGCATCTACAAGATAAACTGACAGCCAGCTTGCCGAAAGGTTTAACCGTTACTGCTAAGCACCGCGAAAAGCATCGTTGGTAATGCTTTCTTTGTAGCTAAAATTCATAAGCTACAACGTATAAATGGCAAAAATGCTATTAAATTTATGATTTACTATCTATTATTTATTATCTCGAAACATGGAAAGCTTTTATGATTGACTGGTCAGAACAAGATATGCGCGTCTCGCGCACAGAGCTCAAAAAAGCTCATGAGCGCCTGCAACAGTTGTCGATACCGCTTGCCAGCTTATCGAAAAAACAACTTAAAGCCTTACCCGCTAGCGATTATTTTATGGCGGAATTAATGGCGCTTGCCGATATCACCAGCGCTAATGCTCGCAATCGCCAGACCAAACGTGTTGGCAAGCTTATGATTGAAGAAAATCGCCATGAACTGATAAAAGCGTTATTTGATGCATATTTTCCTAAAGAGCAAGTTTCTAAAATAGAGAGCTGGTCTGAGCGCTTAAATATCAACGACGAAGGTACGCTTAAGCAGTTCGTCAAACAATATAAAGCCTCAGAGCAGCATAGTATGTATCAGCTATTGCTCTGGATTGAGTACGCTAAGCATACCAACGATGAGGAGCTGATGGCAGAATCAAAAGCAGATTTGGCCAGTTATATTCGTGAAGTCGCTATTTTAACGAATCTAAAAAAATAGCGATAAGAGATATTTGCTAGCAAAGTTGGCTAGTGGTTACCTATAAAACACTAAAGATAGAAGACTAAAATACAAAAAAGCCAATCAGTAAAGATTGGCTTTTTTAATTGATCAGAAATAGCGTTGCACTTGGTGTTTTAATCTAGGTTTTTCTAAAAATACTAAGGCTATTTTTTCTCTGCGCGTACTTTATCAACCAAATAATCTACTACTTTAGGGACAGTGGCGCTTTCACCAGTGACCACATACTTACCTTGTACGACAACCGCTGGTACGCCTGATAACTGATAACGCTTAGCGCCTGCTTGTGAGCGACCGATTTTGGTACCAACAGCAAATGAGTTATATAGGCTGTTGAATTTCTTTTCGTTCACGCCTTTAGACGCATACCATTTGCTGAGTGACGCTTGGTCAAATAATTGCTTGCCATCTTTATGCACCGCATCAAATAGCGCATCATGGGTTTTGTTTTCATAACCTAATAACTGAGCCGCATAGAAACCACGGGCACTGGCTTCCCAAACTGGGTTCAGCGCTGCTGGAGTTTTGAAGAAGGCCACGTCTTTACCTTTGTTTTTTGCCCATTTTTCCATATGCGGATTTAAGACGTTACAATGCGGGCAGCCATACCAGAAAAATTCACGCACAATGATAGCATCACCGCTGATTTTTTCTGGGTTGTCTAGCACGCGGTAGTCTTTTCCTGCGACATAGTTGGCGGCTTGAGCGCCCATATTGGCAAGCCCAATTGCACAAGCCAGACCAGTCAATGCGATGATACGTTTCATACTTGTTCCTTGAGGTGTCAAAATTTGGAATGTTTGGTTTAGACGTCTTGATTCAGCAGTTTTTAGCGTATTGATATAGGTTTCAACGTAAATCGGCGGCAATACGTCGCTTAAATCGATCTCGTTAAATCTACCTACAACAGAGTACTGCCTATAATAGCGTAAAATGCCCATAGTTGTGAACCCGATTCTTAACTAACGGTTGTAAAGCTGTGAGCTATTATTTAAGGTAGCTTACTTATCATTTTTAAGTTGAAGCTTATTAAGTTTTATCATGTTAAGTAGAGTCGTTAATTGAAGCCATTAATTAAAGCCTTTCTAGAAACGTCAAAAACAGCAAGGCTATTTTTTTTCTTGCTTTTATAAAATTCTGACGCTTAATAATAGTGCTACTTAAGTAGTTGATAAAACCTTGCTTATGTCTAAACGATTCACAGTCGGTGACGATGTACTGACGACAAAGTTGCCGCTCTCATGCTAATATTGAGCCTATCATCATAACTCTGCACGATAATAATTATAATACCCATAAAGGAAAAATCCTATGAGCCAATCTTCATCTTCTGCCCAGCCTGTGAATCACCAAGAAAACAATCCTATGAACAATGATATCGATGTTAATAACACCAACGATATTAGCAATGTTAACAATGCTGCTAGCAAATTTAACCAAAACACGGCTATCAATGTCGATGCCAGTGAAGTAGAAAAATTCAATAACTTGGCGAGCGAGTGGTGGAATAAGACTGGCGCATTTGCCACCTTACACGAAATCAATCCGCTACGTCTTAACTGGATAGAAGAAAACGTTAAGCGCGGCTTTATAAGTGCTGATAGCGATAAAACGGCAGAGATGGGTTTAGCGGGTAAAAAAGTCCTTGATGTCGGTTGCGGTGGCGGTATTTTGTCAGAATCAATGGC
This sequence comes from Psychrobacter immobilis, assembly GCF_904846175.1. Classification (GTDB taxonomy): domain Bacteria; phylum Pseudomonadota; class Gammaproteobacteria; order Pseudomonadales; family Moraxellaceae; genus Psychrobacter; species Psychrobacter immobilis_E. Next base: position 228,781 of record NZ_CAJGZM010000004.1, read on the forward strand.
ACGTCGCGGCGCTGATGTCACCGGTATCGACCTCGGTACCGAAAATCTAAAAGCAGCGGCCTTACATGCTGAGCAAAGTAACTTAAAGGACACCCTGCGTTATCAGCATATTCCTATTGAGCAATTAGCTGCTACCCATGCCGGTCAGTTCGATGTCGTGACCTGTATGGAGATGCTTGAGCATGTGCCAGACCCAACTGCCATCGTCGAGGCTTGTTTTGCGCTATTAGCGCCGGGCGGCGTTTGTGTGCTATCAACGATTAACCGCAACCCTAAATCGTACCTGTTTGCCATCGTTGGGGCAGAGTATGTATTGCGCTTGCTTGATCGCGGTACTCATGATTACGCCAAATTTATCACTCCAGCTGAGTTAGATAACATGGCGGTCAATGCAGGTTTTACCCGTCAAGACATCATCGGTCTGCATTATAATCCATTGACCAAGCGTTATTGGTTGGCACAAAATGTTGATGTTAATTATATGACGGCGGTACAAAAATCACTGGCGTAAATCGTCTTTTATAAGTATTCCTTTTTGACCATTTTTTAAATTATTATTAAGAGCGCCTGTTATGAGCCAATTTGTAAAAGCTGTCTTGTTCGACCTTGATGGCACATTAATCGATACTGCCGCCGACTTCGTGCGCATTATTGGTAAAATGAGCAGTGAAAATGATTGGCAAGCGCCACCTGAAGCCGAAATTCGTGAGCAAGTCTCTGCGGGTGCCACGGCGATGGTACAGCTGATGCTGCGTCATAATGACCAGCTTGAGGTCAGTGAAGCTGAGCTAATAGCGTTTCGTCAGCAGTTCTTAGACGATTATGAAGCAGATATATGTGTTGATAGTTGTGTTTTTAATGAGCTTGAAGAGGTACTGCGCGTATTAGAAGAAAAAGGCGTGCCATGGGGCATCGTCACCAATAAGCCGCGTTATCTTGCTGAGCTTCTGTTAGAAAAAATGCAATTAGACGAGCGCTGTGCGGTGCTAGTGTGTCCGGATGACGTATCGCGTTCTAAACCCGATCCAGAGCCGATGTATGTAGCGCTAGAAAAACTTGCTATCCCGCGCGGTGCCGCTGAAAGCGTGCTTTATGTCGGCGATCATATACGCGATATCGAAGCGGGCAAGGCTGCGGGTATGCCGACTATCTTAGCCGCTTATGGCTATATTCCGCCAGAAGATCAAGGCAACTTAAAAAAATGGGGCGCAGACTATATTACCGAAACCCCTGCAGACTTGAATAAGTTATTACTTTCTTCTGGCAAGTTCGACTATTTATAAAACAAATAAGCCTTATAAAGAAAATAAACCCTTTATCGAAATAGCTATTAAGCACCCTACCTATTAAATAATAAGCAGTGAGTAATGCCATGAGTGACAATACTAATCAGCCTACTAGCCAACAACAGCTGCAATCAGCAGCGCAATCTTCTGTGCCATCTCTATCGCACGACGATATTCGTAATTTTGTGCCGCCTGATAACTGTTTAGATGGTAAGACCATCTTGGTAACGGGTGCCGGTGACGGTATCGGTCGTGTTGCCGCCTTAACCTATGCGCGTTATGGTGCGACGGTATTATTGTTGGGGCGTACCAGTAGCAAACTTGAATACGTTTATGATGAAATCGAGAGCTTTGGTGGTAAGCAGCCCGCCATGTTACCGATGAATCTAGAAGGCGCAACCTATGCTGAGATGCAAAAACTAGAGAATTTGATTGCTAAAGAAGTCGGTCAACTTGATGGTATCTTGCATAATGCGGGCATATTGGGCACCTTGACGCCACTTGAGATGTACGATGTCGATATGTTTGCCCAAGTAATGAAGGTTAATTTTACTTCTACCTTTATGCTCACGCAAGCCCTGCTGCCTTTACTTAAGGACGCCACTCATGGTTCTATTGTTTTTACTTCTAGTAGCGTTGGCACCCATCCTCGCGCGTTTTGGGGCGCATATGCGCTGTCCAAGCAAGCGGTAGAAGGTATGAGCGATATTTTTACCCAAGAAACGCAAAATACCACTAACTTGCGCTTTAACTGTATCAATCCCGGCGGCACCCGTACCAATATGCGCGCCCATGCTTTTCCCGGTGAAAATCCGATGAGCCTGAAAACTCCTGAGGATATTATGGGCGGCTATGTGTTTTTGATGAGTGATGAAAGCATCGGCGTACGCGGTCAAGTAGTTGAGCTCCAACCAAAAGACTAATTTTCATCTACAGTTCTATTGAGCAATAATTTCATAGCTATTTTTATCATTGATAAAACCGCTTATTTGTTGAAATAAGCGGCATATAACCCCATCTATTTGTTATTAAAGACTTTTATAAAAATTTAAGTATGACTAATAAAAATAGGATGAGATTATGGCAGGTGGTTGGTCAAGAGATGGGGCAGAGCATGAGCAAATGGATGCGACTGTCAACGATGCGTTAGAACGCGCACGGCGAGCGCTGCCAACGGGTAAAAGCGCTGAGTTTTGCGATGAGTGTGGCAACCCGATTCCAGAAGCGCGGCGTATTGCCGTGCCGGGCGTGCAGCACTGCGTCGGCTGTCAGTCGCAACTGGAACAAGAAGCAAAGGCGACTGAATTATTTAATCGCCGCGGTAGTAAAGACAGCCAATTACGTTAGTTTTAGGTATAAAGCATTCAACGTTAAAGTAATATAGTAGCTTCACTTTAAAAACGATACAGTGCGACTGAGATGAATTTTTCGTAGCCTCTGTGATAAGGGCAAGCAAGGAAAATTTATACCAGTCGCACATGGATATTAACGTATCGATTTTATTTCAAACTGACGATAGTTAGAACAATAAAAAACCCTGCACATTGATTGCAGGGTTTTTTTATGGCATTGAATATTATCAATATTAAACGCTAAACCTATTCGCTCTTAGCGGATTCTACTTCTGCTTCATCTGGTACGAATACATAACCTACGCCCCAAACGGTCTGGATATAACGCGCTTGTGAAGGGTTGTCTTCAATTAAGCGGCGCAAACGTGACACTTGCACGTCGATAGAGCGCTCCATCGCACCCCATTCACGACCACGGGCAAGGTTCATCAATTTATCACGTGTCAATGGCTCACGTGGATGTTGCACCAAGGCTTTTAATACCGAGAATTCACCGGTTGTTAAAGTAACCACATTGCCATCACGTTTAAGGGTACGAGTCGATAAATCAAGTGTCCATGGTCCAAATTCAACCACTTCAAGTTGATGGCTTGGCGCACCCGGCAACTCACGATTTTGGCGACGCAGCACCGCTTTGATACGAGCCAATAGCTCTTTTGGATTAAAGGGCTTTGGCAGATAATCATCAGCGCCTGCTTCAAGTCCAGCGATACGATCGGCATCGCCACCTTTAGCCGTCAGCATGATAATCGGAATATCGCCATTGTCTTCACGCAAGCGCTTACAGATACTGATACCGTCTTCGCCTGGCAACATCAAATCTAAAACCACCAATGAGAACAGCTCACGCTGTAGCAATTTGTCCATCTGATTGCCATCATGAGCCGTACGAACGATAAAACCATCGTCTTCTAGAAAGCGTTGTAATAAAGAGCGCAAACGTGCATCGTCATCAACGACTAAAATGCGCTGGTTTAGGGTGTCAGGGCTGTTATTGTCTGTCATACAGTTATCCTCTTATAAAAATTATTATTAGTAGAAACCATTAGTAAAAGCTATTTTTAAAACGTGGGTGAAATATTGTTATTATTTAATGATCAATCCGTTGATAAGTAAATCATGATTAGCAAACCACTAGTTGTCATAAAAAATATAGTTGTCGAGAAAAATCTATAAAAATAAAGACTTTTGTTCAATATAGCAATACTTAGCCATATTTGTGGTTTTGATACTTTAGTGTATAAGATTGCATGCCTAATTGCATCACTGATACGGATAAATGCTGTATGCGTTTGTTTAACAAGGCGTGAGAATGGATGATATGAGACGATTTTTGCCATAAAACAGGCGATAAATAACGAAAAGATAAAAAGGATTTTTATTCATGCAGCTTTTGCTATAATGCAAAACTACATTTCTCAACGATTGATACGTCTATGAGTAGCACTGATACCTTAACGCCATCTCAAACCTCGACAAATGCACAGGTTTTGGATGCAACCACACACGCGAATATTCACGACAAGCTTGCTCGCGCGCTTGGCATTAAGACTGCTCAAGTCAATGCGTTTGTGAAGCTTTATGATGAAGGCGCGACTGTTCCCTTTATTGCCCGTTATCGTAAAGAAAAGACACAGAATCTTGACGATGCGCAGCTACGTGCTTTAGAGAAGTCGCTTAACTATGAGCGCGACATGGCAACCCGTCGCCTCAAAATTACTGAGCTGCTCAGCACGCAGGGCAATTTGACCGACGAGCTACAGGCGCGTATTGATAATGCGACGTCGAAACTTGAGCTTGAAGACATCTATTTGCCATATCGTCCACGCCGGCGCTCTCCTGCTGCTAAAGCACGCGCTGCAGGTCTTGACGTTGCTGCTCAAGCAGTGTTGACGCAAGAAATCACGCCAACTGACGCATTAGCAGACTATCAAGTTCAATCGAGCATTACCGATGAAAGTGGTAATGAGATTGAAGTCGACTTTAGCGATATCGACAAGCAATTGGCGGGCGTACAGGCCATCATCGTTGATGAGTGGACGCAGGCATTAGGTTTACTTGATAATCTGCGCAGTGGCTTTGCCAAAACGGCCAGTATCGTCTCGGCTGTTGCCAGTGAAGAGAAACGTGAAGTCGGCGAGAAGTTCAAAGATTACTTTGAGCATAGTGAAAGCCTGGCGCGTCTGCCGAATCATCGTTTATTAGCGATGCTGCGCGGTCGCCAAGAAAACGTTTTGGGTCTAAAAATTGAAGGCGAAGATGCGCCCTTTATTGAAAAAATCATTAAGCATTTTGAGATTGATGCCAAAGCGCCAGCAGAACGTCAAGAATTTTTGACAGAAGCGGCGACCAGCTTATGGAAAGAAAAATGGCGTCCGCATATTGAGCATCGTTTATTGACGGAAAAACGTCTGACTGCTGAAGCCGATGCGATTGATGTCTTTGCCAATAACCTACAGCATTTACTCATGTCAGCGCCTGCTGGCCGTAAAGTGATTTTAGGTGTCGATCCTGGTATCCGTCATGGCGTTAAAATGGCGATTGTCGATGCCCAAGGCCATGTGATGCTGGATAGCGAAGACAAGTCTGTCGTCGCAACCGTTTATCCGTTTGCTCCTGACAATAAGATGGATGAAGCCAAGAAAGTCATCGATGAGCTATTAAGCACTTATAATGTCGATTTGGTCGCTATCGGCAACGGTACGGCGAGTCGCGAAACAGATGCGATGATTAAAGAGATTTTGGCAGCCAACTCTGAGTTAAAAGCCAAAGCCGTTATCGTGAATGAATCAGGCGCTTCTGTTTATTCAGCGAGTGAGCTTGCCAGTGACGAGCTTGCTAATTTAGACGTCTCGGTACGCGGTGCGGTTTCTATCGCTCGTCGCTTACAAGATCCATTGTCAGAATTGGTTAAGGTTGACCCAAAAGCGATTGGCGTTGGTCAATATCAGCATGACGTTAACCAAACCCAGTTGGCTGATAGCTTGGATAAAGTCACCCAAGACAGCGTAAATGCCGTTGGTGTCGATGTGAATACGGCAAGCCCTGCTATCTTAGCGCACATTGCTGGTTTGAATAGAAACGTCGCCCAGCAAATAGTCACCTATCGTAAAGAGCATGGCGCCTTTGATAGCCGCGAGTCATTAAAAAACGTCCCGCGCTTAGGTGCTAAGACGTTTGAGCAAGCCGCAGGTTTCTTACGTGTCCATGGTGGCAGTAATCCGCTTGACGCGACAGGCGTGCATCCAGAAAGCTATGCGCTGGTTAATAGCTTACTTGAGAAAACTGGTAAGACGTTGCCAGAAGTCATCGGTAACGATGGTGTGCTAAACAGTATCGATACCACTGCACTTGCTGCTAATGACGATAACATCAGTGTTAAAGCTATCATAGAAGAGCTTGCCAAGCCTGCACGCGACCCACGTCCTGAATTTAAAACTGCTAACTTCCGTGAAGACGTTAGTAGTATTAAAGACTTGAGCGAAGGCATGCAGCTTGAAGGGGTAGTGACCAACGTCACAGCCTTTGGTTGTTTCGTTGATGTTGGCGTCCATCAAGATGGTCTAGTTCATATCTCACAGATGGCCAATGACTTCGTCGCTGACCCGATGAACCGCGTTAAGCCCGGCGATATCGTCTCGGTACGTGTCATCTCTATCGATGAAAAACGTGGCCGTATTGGCTTTAGTATGAAGCCAGAGTCTGAAAAAACAGTACGCCCAGCAGTAAAGGCGTCTGAAAGTACCGGTAATGACGATAAGGATAGCCGTCCACGTAGCAATCGTCCAGCTAGTAATCGTCCAGCTGCTGACAAGCGTCCGTCAAAACCGCGTAGCAGCCGTCAAGATAAAGACAACGCTAATAACCGCGTTAAAGCGCCAAGAACTGAGAAAGCAGTAGTATCTAGTAAAGAGGCACCTAGTAAAATGGGCACCCTTGGTGCGCTATTACAAGAAGCTGGCGTCACTAAAGCTAAAAAATAATATTTATGCATGAAGATTAAATAAAAAAGGCAGCCAGATGGCTGCCTTTTTTATTGAGAATATATTGGAGGATTCTCTCTCAGACTGGTTTCGCTAATTATAATTTATAGCGCTTGCATTAGCTCGGTATCTTATTCGCTTTCTAATAATGTTTCTTCTTGTAGGGCTGCTTCTTCATCTAGCATGGCTTGTTGTAAATCTTGTTGTTGCATCGCTTCATCAGAGTTTTGCATTGCCGCTTGTTGCGCCTGCATGTCTTCTTGCATAGTGCTTTGAATATTCTCTTGCTCTGCTTGTAGCTCAGTGGTCATTGGCTGTTGGCTAGCGATATTATTAACCTTTGCTCTTTTGATTATTTGGGTTTCGCTCAACTGAAAAGGATTAGATTGATTTGCTGCTTTTATATCATTTGTATTGTTACCTTCAGCCTCTAAGGTAGGAGCAGTTTGCATATCTACTGCTGTAGTACCAGCAGGTGCCGCCATAGCCAAACTTGGAATAGTAAGCGCAGCGCCAATAAGTAGCGATAAAGATAGAGTCGTTTTTTTCATTAATAAAATCCTTAATTTACAATATTATAATGCCAGTCTAAAACATTTCAAACTTGACGCTTATTTTATGTGCTGTTGTATATAACAGCCTTTTATCACAAATCCATTTAGTATTTCGAATCTATATATTTAATATAACTAATATTAACCCTATAGATAAAATAAAATCATGATAACCAGCCAGTGATTATCATGATCGATTTGTATAAAGAGTTTTATAAGCTAACCTAAATCAGCGATAAAAATCTAAAGGGGACAATAGCAACTAAATAAGCGTAAGTTCAGTAGCACATAGATTAAGAGTCTAACAGAGCTATGTTTGTAGGTGACTTTGTGCAATTACTGTATGGTTATTGTCAGATAAAAAAGTAGAGTTGATCCTCTACCTTTCTATGTGAATTTTTATATCAACCTTGTATTAATCAATCATAAAAATGCTGAATCAATACTTTTATCATCGATTTATTATCAATGATTTATTCAATAATCACGTATTTACCAGTATTTGGATCGAGAACGCGTTGCTTATTATTATCGGGCACACGAATAACAGGGAAGGTTTGACTGATTTCGGTATCTTCAAGTATTTCAGCATCTGCTTCTTGACCAACGATGACAGCTTGATTGGCATCTGTTTCAATCGCTATAGCAGTACCATTTGCCGTATTAACGCGTTTAATTTGACCTTGTGGCGCGATGATGACTTCTTTCACACGGTATTTAGCAGGACGTATAACGCGTGTGGTTTCTACAACGATCGGCTCCATGCTACGCTCTTCAGTGATAGCGATTTCAGCCTCTAGGGCGGGTTCTTCCGTTTCTTTTGCTTCATTCATGATAGGCGTTGGGAATTTTGCACCAAAATGATTATCACACTGTTGCATGCTTAAACGTACTGGATTACCCGCTTTATCCATATAGACGTTAACCGGCATATCAGCGGCAATAGGAACATATTTACCTACTAAAGCGCCTGAAACACCGTAGCGCCCATTTGACTGTCCAACCCCTAAGTCACAAGCACCGGCTGTATAGCCATCGGCTTTCAAGTTATTATTATTCACGACAGTTTTAGGAATCATCACTTCAGATAAGCGCATTTTTTTGACAGAAGCTTCGCCCGTTTGCATCTTTGGTTTTTGATAAGTATAAGGGGTATAAAATTTGGCAGAGCCATCTTTGACCGCCATGACACACTCATCGTAGCTATCATAACCAACGTTGCCATGATTATCAGTCGTCATGCCAGCATTGGCGGTACTTGCAAACATAGCGACACCTGATGTTAGAATAGCCGCTGTTAATACATTCATTTTCATAATCCTTCCCTATTAATTATTGTTAATATTTTTCTTTGGGTTTGGTATGTTTGTGCTCGGTAGATAAAACCCGTGCCATAACCTCTTTTATCCTACGTCAGTTCTAGCAATATGGCTGTGACATTAGTCCGGAAATGTGTAGCTTAATGTATTGAAAAAGAGCAAATGGGCAACATCGTTTACCAAAGAAATACGCTTTTATTATTTATTAACATTTGTCTAAAATATTTATGACAACGAGGTAAAAATATAGGTAATAAAAAACCGCCTCTTGTTGCCAAGACGCGGTCGTTACTATGTTGGTTAAAATTACATTGCTTTAATTTTAACTATGGCTGTTATTAATCTTCGACTATTTCGAAGCTAATACCAGAGTGCGCTTCTAAACGTTCAATTAAACTATCGCCCATCGCCGAGGCAGGCGTCCAAAAACCACCACCGACATCGTCTTTACTAATATCTTGCGCGAGACACAATGCCGCTTGTGACAACATACGTGAGGTGCTGCCGTAACCTGGGTCTTTATCGCCCGTTACCTTGGTATTGATGGTGTCATTACTGGCAGTTTGCCCAAATAGGCGAATATCAAAATAGCCATTTTCCTGCTCTTCTTTAGAAGGACCCGAGCCTGATTTAGGCAGTACGTGCTTAGATAAAAGCTCGCGGCTTGGCGTAATCATCATAGCAGTAGCAAAGCCTAATAAGCCTGCACTCAATGCATAGCTTGATAGTTTGCCTTTTACGCCATCTTTCATCCACATCGCTTCGTCATATTTGAAGTCGCGACCATATTCATAGCCAAGCAGTTGGTTACTGCGATGCACGATACGGGTATTGATGCTTGCCATGACAAAAGGTGCCAACCAGCGTTTATGCTCGTCATCGTATTCAGGTTTGCTGACATTGGCTTGGCGCACGTTTGGCGCGTCTTTATCATCGTTCAGTAAATAAGGATTTGCTACTTGCTTACGGCGTGATTTATCTTGGCTGACTTCTTCAAAGATTGTCGCCATCGACGCAATCGTGCCACCAGATAAACCACCTTTTGCTGCTTTGACGCGCATATTGATAACATCACAGGCGTTGCCGAATTTTTCTTCCGCTTTTTTCTGAGTAAAATACACGCCCAAATCTGACGGAATAGAGTCAAAACCACAAGAGTTGACGATACGTGCACCGCTTTGCTTTGCGGCGTCCTTATACTTATCCATCATGTCTTTGATAAAGATAGCTTCACCTGTCAGATCGACATAATCGGTGCCATTCTCCGCACAAGATTTAATCAAAGGCTCACCATATTTTAGGTAAGGGCCAACGGTTGAGATAATAACTTGGCTTTGCTTAGTCATCTTATCGAGGCTAGCTGCATCGTCACTATTGGCAATGATAATGTCAACTTTGCTAGCAAGCTTAGATTGCAGCTCATTGAGTTTTTCCTCATCACGACCGGCTATCGCCCAAGTGACGTTAGCGCCATTTTTGTCTTTAGTGTTTGATAAAAATTCCGTTAAATAATGCGCGGTAATCTGTCCAACAAAGCTTGTTGCTCCGTATAGAACCACCGCATAAGAGCGTTTTTCGATTGCAATTGATTGCTCATTATTTGACGTTTTTATATTGTTTGAAGAATCCGTATTCATATTTATTTTCCTTATTTATTGGCTGTTATTAAATGGTAACTGTTAAACGAGCATTATTAAATGCTTGTTCTCAAGAGCATCGGTAAATTATTTTTACCCAATGACTTTTCTTAAGTAACTTTTTTTAAATAACTTCTTACCGAGTAATTTTCTTAAATCACTTCTTTATAAGTGACTTTTGCTAAATAACCATTTGAGAGTAATGCCTGTGAGTAACCTGGGATAGGTCATAAAAGAAGTGGTGTGGATTGAAAGCTATTGCAGATTTTCTCATAAAAATAGAAAGATTTAAGCAAGCGTTCACTATCTCTACACATAAGTCCTGAAAAGCCAAGTAAAAACTTCAAAACGGTAAGATTTGCTACAAAGTTTACATAACCTATCGACATTATTACCAAAATGAACGTTTTCTAGAGGTGATTATTGCTAATCTATATTCGTAAGCAGTTATAAGTAGTATTAAAAACAAAAAGTAAAATATTGGGTAATTAAGATATTGCTAGTAAATCGCATTAGTCAACAATTAGCCTAATAAGCTAATGACTTGCTTATAGACGTTTACTGCACTTATCTTTATACCTAGTTTTCAATCATTATTTGAGGAGAATATTATGTTTCGTTGGGCTATTATTTTTGCCGTTATCGCGTTGATTGCAAGTTTCCTAGGTTTTGGCGGTGTTGCTGGCCTATCTGCAAACTTTGCCTACATTCTACTAGCAATTGCTGTGATTCTATTTATTGTCGCATTTGTTAGCCGCCGTATGTAATAGAGAACAGTGACTGCTTAGATTTTAAGTATTCATTGTAATAATAAGAAAAAGTCCTCTATAGAGGACTTTTTTTATGGCTAATATTTGTAGATTTGATTGCTATCAACGCCATCAAACCTACTATCAAATACTAAAAGGTTTTAGGTTGGATGATATGCTCCATTCGTTTTGCCAAACGAACATCATGGCTAGTAATACCGCCGGTATCACCAGTAGTCAGGCGAACTTCGACCACATTATAGGTATTACTCCATTCAGGATGATGCTCTAATGCTTCAGCATGAAAAGCCGCTTGGTTCATAAAGCTCATGGCTTCAATAAAATCGCTAAAGTGATAGCTTTTGACAATGCTATTACCCTCACGCTGCCAGCCTGGCAATTCTTCCAACTGCAAATCAACTTGTTGATTAGATAAACTACTCATGGTGATATCCTTTATTATTATGGTGGATGGAAAAATCACTATTAACGATAAAATAGTGTGGCGATTACGATGAGCTTCAGGCGCTTTTACTCACGTGATAAGCGCGTAGACTACAAAAACTTTGGGACAAAAAACCCACCTATTACGGATATCTTATTATTTATTTGGCTGCAAATAAATAATGAAAAACATCTGAAAGATAGGAGGGCTGTGAGGCGTCAATATTTAGAGTATATAGCTCTAGTATAGCGGTTGGTAGTAAAAACTATCATTGTTATATAGCGCTAAATACGCTCATAACTTACCTGCACTATAGCAGGTCCTGATATTCAGGGTGCTTATCGATATAAGAGGCAACAAACGAACATTGTGGTACGATTTTTTTATTATTGTCACGCGCATAGTTTAACGCATGTTTGACCAATGCCGAGCCTACGCCGCGGCCGCCCAATTCCTGCGGTACAATGGTATGGTCGTAGACCAATTTATCATCACGCTCTTGATAGCTAATATAACCAGTATGACCATCGATTGAGGTCTCAAAACGCTTCGCTTGCTCATCGTGTACGATATCTAGATTCTGTTTGTTATCATTACTCATAGAAACTCTCCATTATTAATATTTATAATTATTACTAGCTATTAATCAGACGTTTATTTTGCTTCTAGTCTGAAGCATCTTTCAATGCTAAACATCTTACTCTTAAACGTCTTATTACTCTTAAACGTCTTATCTAGGTTATTGTGGGCGTTTTTAAGTTAAGTTTCTAGTCATTTACCGTAAGGCTAGATAGGACGAATGTTAATAGCCTTACTTTATGTCAAACATCGCTGCAAGAGTTTGTAATGAATGATTTTTTATAAAGGTTTTGGCTTAGATAGTCGATAAAACAGACCGCTATCGGCAAAAAGACAGCAAAAAAAGTTAAAAGACGCAAAACGACAGCTAAAACAGCCTGTTAGCTTGCAGGGGTTGCGCCACAATGCGATAATGGCAGACAATTTATAACCCTGATTTTTGAGGCGCAGTCCGTTTGGCACTATTGCTGAATAGGATTTGTCAGCCTCGTCTATGCAGTCTATCGGAGTGTTAATGGCTCAATATATTTACACGATGAACAACGTGTCAAAACTTGTTCCACCTAAGCGTGAAATCTTAAAGAACATCAACCTATCGTTTTTCCCTGGTGCCAAAATCGGTGTACTAGGTATCAACGGTTCAGGTAAATCAACCTTGCTACGCATTATGGCGGGCGTGGATACTGAATTTAGTGGTGAAGCACGCGCGCAAACTGGCACCAAAATTGGTTACCTGCCGCAGGAACCACAGCTTGACGACAGTAAAGACGTGCGTGGTAACGTCGAAGATGGTATGCGTGAAGCCTTAGATGCACTTGCTCGTTTAGATGCCATTTATGCAGAATATGCTGAGCCGGATGCAGATTTTGACAAGCTTGCTGAAGAGCAAGGTAAGATGGAAGACATCATCCAAGCATGGGATGCGCATAACTTAAATACCCAGCTTGAAAAAGCGGCCGATGCTCTGCGTCTGCCACCATGGGATGCTGACGTCAGCAAACTATCTGGTGGTGAAAAACGCCGTGTGGCACTATGCCGCCTGCTATTGTCACGCCCAGATATGCTGTTACTTGACGAACCGACTAACCATTTGGACGCTGAGTCCGTTGCATGGTTGGAGCAGTTCCTACAGAACTATAGCGGTACGATCGTTGCCATTACCCATGACCGTTATTTCTTGGATAACGTTGCTCAGTGGATTTTGGAGCTTGACCGTGGTCATGGCTATCCGTATGAAGGCAACTATACTGAGTGGCTCGAGCAAAAGAACACCCGTTTAGAGCAGCAGAATAAGCAAGAAGAATCGTTTGCTAAAGCGCTGAAAAAAGAGCTAGATTGGATTCGTAAAAACCAAAAAGGTCAGCAGGCTAAGTCTAAATCTCGTGTACAGCGTTTTGAGGAATTGAACTCAACAGAGTTCCAAAAGCGTAACGAGACCTCTGAGATTTATATTCCACCGGGTCCTCGTTTGGGTAATAAAGTCATCGAAGTGAATGATATCTCTAAATCATTTGGTGATCGTTTGCTGTATGAAAACCTAAGCTTTAACGTTCCAGCAGGTGCCATTGTTGGTATTATCGGTCCAAATGGTGCGGGTAAAACCACGCTATTTAACATGATTACCGAACGTGATACGCCAGATACCGGTTCAGTCGAATTGGGTGAAAGTGTCAAAGTCGCTTATGTTGGTCAGGTACGCGACAACTTAGATGATAGCAAAACCGTTTGGGAAGAAATTTCTGACGGGCTTGATATCATTACCGTTGGCGACTATACCACCCCAAGTCGCGCTTATATCGGACGTTTTAACTTTAAAGGTTCAGACCAGCAAAAGCATGTTGGTCAATTATCTGGTGGTGAGCGCAACCGCTTGCAACTGGCGAAAACGCTAAAACAAGGCGCGAACGTTTTGCTGCTTGATGAACCATCAAACGATTTGGATATCGAAACCTTACGTGCGCTAGAGGATGCGATTCAAGTATTCCCAGGTACGGTAATGGTGGTCTCGCATGATCGTTGGTTCCTTGACCGTATCGCCACTCATATTTTGGCGTTTGAAGATGAAGGCCCAGTTTGGTTCGATGGTAACTATTCTGAGTTTGAAACTTATCGTAAAAAGACCATGGGTGATGACGCCAGTCCTAAGCGTATGAAGTATAAAAAGATTAGTACCTAGGACATCTACCTAAGATAGCTATCTAACAGCTGATAAAAATATGGCTGTATAGAAGTTTAAAATTGATAATAAAAAAGACCTCTAATATATTAGAGGTCTTTTTTTGTAATAAATGATTGAATGTTGCGGACTATAAGTTAACGTTTACGGCCAAATTTACGCTGCTTTTTATTACTAATCTCAGTAATCGCATGAGCAATCTCTTCTTCATTGAGGCTAGCCACTTGCTGCAAAATTTGCATCATATCAGGACTGAGTACATATTTGGCATGATGGGCAATATGGTCGATGCGCTGATCAAAGACTAATATGCCCGTCTCTTCATCTTTTTGTAGATAATCCAAACGGGTTAAAGCACCAAGGAAGCTGGTAAATAACGCGCGGTCAAAGAAATCAGGAATGTCGTCAGCATATAGCACTGACAAGCGCTGACCCAATAGATGACAGAGGTCAACGACTTCGTTTTCAGTCAGATTGCCCGAGCCTTGCTGTGCAAGTAGCGCAAGGGTCATAAAGTAACGCTCAAGACTCTGTTCGACAGGCGTCGCGAGCACTTGTAGCTGCTGATAGCATTTACTATTGGTTTCAGGCACGCTCAATATACCATCGCTTAACTCTACAATCAGTCCACTCGCAAGCAGGCTATCGACTTTCTTGTCGAGCGTTTCTGTCAAACCATGCGCTGGATAGTATAAGAACAGCTCGCTTTGAAGGAATGGATATAATTGTTCGGCAATACTGTTCAAACGACTGCGCTCGATGCGACCATTGCGCGCTACCAATGCCGCTAGGAATGATAATAAAATAAAGACATGCAGGATATTATTACGGAAATAACTAAGTAGAGCAGCTTGCTTGCCGGCAATTTGAATAATATCTCCCAAGATATGCGGTATACGCTCGATAAGCTTGAGCTTAATACCATAATCGATGATTTGCTGCGGCGACATATCGGTGATGACGGTATCAGCTGAGTAAGGTAGCTGCTGCGCCAGACCTTGATATAGGGCAATTTGCTCACGGCAAATTTCTTCGTCAAGCGCCGATTTTGGTGCGGATAATAATACCAACGATAATAGTGATACAGGGGTAATAACCGCTGCTTTATTGATATGCTGCATCACTTTGACGCCGATATTATCGACCATCGCGCTGGTTTTATCATCGAGCGGCGTATCGGTGCGATCGGCAGGTAAGCTGTTGGCCGGCACATCGAATTTTGTCATAAAGTCGCTAAGGTATAGCGGCGTGCCAAAGCTTAAATGTACATTACCAAAGATACGCTCAATCTTACGCCCAACTTTGAGTAAACCTATTAACGATTCAGATTCTTTTGGTTTGCCTTTTAGCTCACCAACATAGGTACCACCTTCCATAATGCGCTCGTAACCGATATAGGTCGGTATAAATACCACTGGCTTCACAGAATGACGTAATTGACTGTGCACTGTCATGGCCAGCATACCCATCTTCGGGGGTAACAGTCGTCCTGAACGCGAACGACCACCTTCGATAAAGTACTCAATCGGCGTATTACGGGTAATCAATGTGTGCATATATTCACGCAGTACCGCGGTATACAGCGCGTTACCACGGAAGCTACGACGAATATAAAAGGCAACGGCGCCGCGTAATAATGGCCCTAATACTGGCACATCTAAATTGTCACCGGCAGCAACATAAGGAATGCTCAGACCGCGCTTATAAATGACATAAGAGAGCAATAGATAGTCGACATGACTACGGTGACAAGGCACATAAACCAGTTCGTGATCTGCCGCTAGCTCACGCACACGCTCAAAGTGATGCACTTCGACGCCATCATAAAGCTGCGTCCATAGCCAAGTGAGGAATTTATAAAAACCACGCACAATCGAGTGCGAATAGTCATTAACCATCTCATTGGCGTAGCCTTTTGCCAACATACGCGCTTCACGTACGCTGGTACCTGACGCAGCAGCTTCAGCTTCTATGGCATGTTTAATAGCTGGCGAATATACCAATTTGTCGACCAAGTTACGTCTGTCTGACAAATCAGGACCGAGCATACTGGCACGTTGTTTGTCTAAGTAAATATTAAGCTGTTGTTGCAAAGAGCGCACCAGTTCGCGATTGCCGTCGGCTGCTGCAACCATGGTATAGCTTGGTGCTTCGTCGCCATCCTTTACGATATTGCTGTTATCTTTTAAATCGTTAGCTTTTAATTCACTATTTTCTAAAGTGCTGTTTTCTAAAGTACTGTCTTTTAATAAACTGTCTTGTGCGAAGCTATCTGTTAAATCGCTGGCCACTGAATCAAAGACAGAGAATGCTTCGCCATCGCCTTTTAGGCTGTCATTAATAAGCGTACGCAAGTCTTGCGGTGGATGGAATTGCACAAAGGTGTCGCGTCCCATGACGCCGATATTAAATAGCTGCTTGGTGATACTGGGGTCTTGCCAGTTATCAGCCGTCAATAGCTTAAATAACGAGTCTTCTTTTTCTGGCGCGCGTCCCCATAGGATGGAGACGGGTACCAAGCGAACTTTCAATTCTGGGTGTTGCAAAACGGCAGAAACCAAGCGCGATAAGCGAGGGGATAGCTGGCTGTCTTTTGCATGTGGATGATGTAAGAATATAATCGCCGCATTTTCTTTAATGCCGTGGGCAATATCTTGTACCCCAACCAAGGCGGGTGGCAGATTGTGCTCTTGCGTTTGGAGGTCAATCAAAATACTGTTGGAGCGCGAATAGTCTTGCAGCACATAAAACCTGAGGATATTGTCGTCGTCATCAAACTCAGGCAATTCGCCCAATAGCTTTGGCTTAACGGCAACATCAAGCATCTGCCCCGAAAGCTTACGATACAGCTGGTTAATCGGTGCATTAGTATAAGGCTTTGGCGCGACTGGGCTGATATCAGTGTCTAAGTCTTTAGTCACTGCCGTATCGTTGGTCGCTACGGGCGCTTTAAAAATCCGTTTTTTTAAGAACTTCGGTATCATAATCAGTATCAAAATTAGTCAAATATGTTGTGCTTATGATGCCATAAAAGCCATCAAAGCGATATATGGTGTCTGTATATACTGTTAATATTAACATTATCACCAGAGAATATATCAGCTAAGATGGCTATTTAGAGGCGCAATTATTTGAAGTCATAGGTAGAAAAATTAGCGATTTCACATCATATTGTATTAAGATTAAAGCAGAATTAAGATATTGTTCTTCAAATCCTTTTTAAATTTATTCTCTAACCTTTTATCTAAGCTAAAAACATTATGACTCCTGCTATCAAACTTGCCAAACAATGTAACCTTGATTATAAGCTGCATGAATATACTCACGACAGTAACACTGCGTCCTTTGGGTTAGAAGCGGCTGAAAAACTGGCCATTGCTGCCGAGCGTGTATTTAAAACCTTAGTGGTCACAACTGACACTGGTGGTCTAGCAGTGGCTATTTTACCCGTGGATAAAACCTTAAATTTCAAAAAAATGGCCAAGGCGCTATCTGCTCATAAAATGCTGACCTGCAAAAAAGTGCAAATGGCAGATCCAAAGCAGGTCGAACGCACTACCGGCTATGTGCTTGGCGGTGTCAGTCCATTGGGTCAAAAAAAGCGCTTAGCGACTCTCATTCATACCTCCGCGCAAGAGCAAAGTAGCATCTATGTCAGCGGCGGTCGCCGAGGTCTGGAGATTGAATTGCCGCCTGAGCAATTGGCAGCCGCCCTTGCTGCACGCTTTGCAGATATTGTTGATGATTAATTTCTAGCAGGCTTTGCCCTTTCTAAGGATTTTACCTATGCCACATTTAACTATTGAAGTGACGCCCAATATCATCATTACTCATGAAGAATCATTTCTTAAAGCATTAAATCAAGCATTATGGGACAGTGAGCATTTTAGTAAGCCAACTGATATCAAAACGCGCATGATACCGATTGAGACATTCTTGGTGGGTGTTGCAGACGATGAGCAACGCAGTGGCTTTATTTATGCGCATCTAAAAATAATGAGCGGTCGTGACGAGGTCATACGGCATCAGCTCGCTGAGCTATTAACGGCTGCCATAGAAAAGGCGTTAGATGGCGAACAATCAGGGCGCGTAGGCGTACAAATCTGTGTTGAGGTGGAAGAAATCAGCGCGATTTATCATAAGAAGATGCTTGCGGACTAATAAGTGCTTATGAATTATTATGAGTATTTTTATAAACTTATAAATACTCGCATAAGGATTCACTGGCATATTTAGGTAATATCATCACTTCAACTTTATAACCGGCCGTTTTACCTTGAGTGGACATCAAATTGCGCGCGATACGTAAGCGATATTCTCCGGTGGCGGGTAGGCAACCTTGATAAATGATACCGCCTTTGGTGCCATCCTGTGTGCCGTTTGGCATATGTAATACGCCGACATTGGCAGTTTCAGGCGTGCCCGTAAGTGGTGCAATATTAATAATGGCATATTGCCAACTACTGGCATCAAAGCGATACCAGCGCTCATTTTCATTGGGTTTTAATTTCCCAGTCACCGTGCTACTGATAGCACCTTTGGCAAAATGAATAGGGGTGTCGCTACTTTTAGCCAATACACTATTTGCGCCCACACTGATTAAGCTGGCACTAAGTAACAGCGTGTTTATCGTCCGTGTGGTTAATAAGTTGCTCTTGTTATGAATGGAAAACACCATTATCTCCTCATTTAGTTTGTCATCTATCTATTACTTCCAGCTTTAGTACTTTCTGACTTTCAGTTAAGCATAAAAAAGCGCCTAAATAATAGGCGCTTTTCTTATCAATCATTAATTAATACTTTTGCAATTCTAATCTAGGAAAGCAAAGTTATCGATGTCCATCGCTGTCATGCTGCTGCTTGGTGCAACCATGCCTTCGGCATGACCTGAAGTACGTGGTAACAACTTATCGAAATAGAATTCTGCCGTTTGGATTTTGGCTTTGTAGAATTCTGGTGATTCTGTACCGCCATTTTCAAGCTTTTCATAAGCAACCGCTGCCATACGCGCCCAGTGGTAGCCCATCATTACATAACCTGAATACATCAAAAAGTCATCTGATGCCGCTGAGATGATTTCACGGTCTTTACGTGCCATCAGCATTAAGCGTACAGTAAGAGTATTCCACTCAGCACATAGCTTAGTCAATGCCCAAACGAATTTGCGCATGTCTTTATCTAAGGCATACTCGCCACACCATTTCATGATGCTTGAGGTGTAATCACGGATGATTTTGCCTTTAGATTGCAAGATAACTTTACGACCCAATAAATCTAGTGCTTGGATACCGGTCGTGCCTTCGTACATGGTGGCGATACGAGCATCACGAGCGATCAGCTCCATGCCCCATTCTTTGATATAGCCGTGACCGCCATAGACTTGCTGACCGTGTTTGGCCGCTTCAATACCAAGCTCAGTTAAGAAGCCTTTTAGGATTGGCGTATAGAAGCCTAATTTGTCATCCCACTTCTCAAATTCTGCATCATCACCATTGGCGATGCCTTGAGACATTTTATCGGCATAGCGAGCTGAATGATAAATCATTGAGCGACCGCCTTCTGCAAAGGCTTTTTGGGTCAATAGCATACGGCGAACGTCTGCATGATGAATGATGGCATCAGCCACTTTTTCAGGCTCTTTGGTACCTGACAAGGTGCGCATAGAACGACGGTCTTTAGCGTATGGTAGGGCGTTTTGGAATGACAATTCAGTATGCGCCAAACCTTGGATACCGGTACCAATACGGGCGGTGTTCATAAAGGTGAACATGGCTTTTAGACCTTTGTTTGGCTCACCAATTAAGTAACCAACCGCATCATCAAAGTTCAGGACACAAGTCGCTGATGAGCTGATACCCATTTTGTGTTCGATAGAGCCACAACCAACGCCATTACGCTCGCCGATTTCGCCTTCAGCATTTGGTAGGAATTTCGGTACGATAAATAATGAGATACCGCGTGTGCCTTCTGGTGCATCTGGTAGGCGCGCTAGTACGATGTGAATAATGTTTTCAGTTAAATCATGCTCACCGCTTGAGATGAAAATCTTAGTGCCGCTAAGCTTATAACTACCGTCTTCTTGCGGGATGGCTTTCGACTTAACTTGACCCAAATCCGTACCACATTGTGGTTCAGTCAGACACATGGTGCCCGCCCAAGAGCCTTCAACCAGTTTATGTAAGTAAGTTTCTTTTTGCTCATCCGTACCATATTGCATAATGGTATTGATACAACCAGTCGATAGACCAGGATACATTGCCCAAGGCCAGTTCGCCGTACCGATGATTTCAGCTTTGATAAGGTTGATTGACATTGGTAGGTTCATACCACCGAATTTTTCAGGGTACGAAATACCTTGCCAGCCGCCTTCAACGAACTGGTTATAAGCTTCTTTAAAGCCTTTAGGGGTCGTGACCACGCCATTCTCAAAATGACAGCCTTCTGCGTCTGCTGGCTGATAAAGTGGTGCAAGGACGTTTTCGGCAAAATCAGCCATACCTTGAAGAATCATATCAACCGTTTCAGGATCAGCGTTTTCGCCGTTGTCTAAATCTTTATAGTGGGTTTGGAAGTCAAAAACATCATTTATCAAAAACTTGATATCACGCAAAGGTGCTTTGTAAGTTAACATAGTCGCTCTCTTTGGTTATTCGCTAATATAGACTGTCAACTTAGTAGGTAAGCGACGATTTATGGAAGCGGTTGTTTAATTATTTGGGGTAATGGTGGACAATATCAGGCGTTGTCATGCAGTTTTATTAAGAACAGCTTATCCATTTCGATAACCGTTAAGGTGTCCTTGATAAAAAATAGCTGTTTTGGCATTGAGGTCAGTATAAATCTTCTATAACGACAAATATACAACTAATAACTAATATTCATAATTAGGTATTAAAAACAAAACATTTGGTTATAAATATAGAATATTGTTTTGAATGACCCTTTTTATTTTGAACTGTCTATAACTCGCATAATGTGGTTTAAAGATAGATGATAGTAGCAAAAATATTTAACGATATGATTTACGTGAACCAATAAGATGAATGATGAATAAAAGAAAGCCAATTATGAGCGCATCAAAGCGCCAAGCAAAACATAAGTCACAACACAAGGTAATGCCAGCATCTTGGCTAATAGCATTATTTGCGCGCTTAAAAAATCTCATCGACGGCGAACTCCATCACTTGCTGACGGTCAATCGTAGCAAGCGCCCGTGGCATATGCCGATTATTGCTGCGATTGCGATTAGCTTTCCGGTATTTGTGGGTGCCTACTTTGACGCCTTATCGTCTGGTATCAAGGCGTCTTTGGGGGCGATGGTTATTTTAAACGTCCCCTTAGTCGGTAAGCTGCCGTATCGGTTGGTGACAGTGATGGCATGGGGCTTTGCAATGTCGTTGTGCTTTGCGCTCGGTTTGATAGCACAGCAAATCCCACCATTAAAATTGCCCATATTTACCTTGATGGCTTTTGGCATTGTGATTTTTGGGCGTTATTATCGCCAGCCACCGCCTGCAGGCTTGTTTGTGATGATGGCGGGAGCGATTGCGCTATTTATACCGCTGCCCCTAGAAGACGTCATGCCAGCCACGGGTTTGGTAATGCTCGGCAGCGGCTTTGCTTTGGTGATGGCGCTGTTATATTCGCTGTTTTTATTGGCGACGCGCCCATCGACGCCGACACCTACTTATAGCTATGAGCCCGATACCATCACGGAAAGTGTGATTGTCGCCGGTTTTGTGAGTTTAGCGCTAGTTATCGCGCTTACCTTGAATTTATCAAATCCGTATTGGGCGGCGGTCAGCTGCTTTTTGATTATCCAAGGTATTCATTTGCGTACCATGTGGATTAAGCAGATACATCGCTTGCTTGGGACGATATTAGGCGTGGGGCTGGCGGGTTGGATGCTATCGTGGGGTTTGCCGATATGGGGCGTGGCGCTGGCGATATTGGCAATGATGCTCTGTATTGAAACCTTGGTCGACCGCCATTATGGGCTGGCGGTGATATTTATCACGCCGCTAACGATATTTATTGCTGAATACGGCAGTGGTTTGCCGTTTTCTGAGCAAGCTTACCAAGAAGTCATTTTGGCACGTTTGTTTGATACCATTATTGGTTGCTTGGTCGGTTTAAGCGGCGGCGTGGTGATGCATTCAACCAATTTACGCGTACCGCTGCGCCGGATGGAGGATTGGTTATTGGCGCGTTTTGGCTAAATAAATACCTTTATAAAAGAAGGTATACATGATTAGAAAAGGCCGTATAAGTAATATTTATACGGCCTTTTTAATCGTCACGTTTAATACCTTCAATACTTTAAAGATGTTTAAAAATAGCAATCAAAGCGCTTGTAAGGTTTTAGTGACTTTTACCACATCAATCGTATGTCCCGTCCAACACTCAAAGCTTAACGCCGCTTGCCCGATAAGCATGCCATAACCATCAGATGTTTGCGCGCCGCGCTCGGCAAAATGCTGTAAAAATGGCAGCTCACGTCCATACATCATATCGTAGGCATAATGGCCGCTGAGCTCGTCGCTAAGCAGCAGCGTATCGCCCGATAAACCAATCGAGGTGGCATTGATGATGATATCAAAATCACCGCTTAGCGCTTCAGTGCTACAAGTTTTAATTTGCTGGTCATTAATGGTTTCACTCGCTACGCTTAGCTCAGCAACCAAATTAATCGCTTTACTTAATGTACGATTGGCAAGGGTTAGCTCGGCGATACCCGCTTCAATCAATGGTAATATCACCCCACGTGCCGCGCCACCTGCACCGATAATTGCCACGCGCGCATCCTTTAGCGGCCAGCCTAAGCTTGTGATGTGATTGACCAAACCTTGACCATCGGTATTATCACCATATATTGCCTCGGCTATCGGTGTGCCACTTTTTAACAGCGCTTTATTTAGCAGCAAGGTATTGACTGCGCCAGCGACCTTGGCGTGTTCAGACAAGCCGCCACGCGCCGCGCAGCAATCATAAGCCACTTGCTTAAAGGGCACGGTCACATTGGCACCAACGCCGCCGCCCTGAAAAAAGGCCTCAATTACCGCAGTAAAACCGGCTGCATCATCGGGGCAATACTGGCGTTGATAGCTAATATTTATACCCACCTGCGCTGCAAATTGCGTATGGATTTCAGGAGATTTACTGTGGGCAATCGGATTGCCAATAACGATAAAATGCTGGGTCATAAAGGGTTCGCTGGCTATAAGGGTTAAAATAGTGGCAAAATTAACAGGCAAGAAGTTATCAATAAAAAGTTGATAATCCAATCATTCCAATTAATCGCACTTCTTCCGTTCATCATAGGGGATAACGCTATCTTGCACAAATTTGTACTGCGTAAATTAATCGTTCAATTAATGCTTTAATAGATGATATTTTTGCCTCGTGAGGTCTTTAACAAATCTGTACTCTGTGGGAGTGTTATCCGTAACGTAAAGGCTAGTCAAGTGTTAAGCAGTTGGGTAAACTAGGGAGCATCAAAATTTCTATTGGCTTTGTGTTTTAATAACTACTACAGTATAAAAAGAAAAGACCAGTCGATAACAGAGTATATAAATATAAAAAATTAACAAACATTGTTCATTACCAGCGGCATCGCTGTCCGCTCGTTGATACTATTTTCAGACCTTTATAAAAGTGTGAGTAAATTGCCTATGTTGAAGAATAGCCTACAGACCCTGATGGTCGGTACGATAATGGCAGTTGGCGTGTCTTTGAGCGCCTGTAATAGCAACAAAGAAAGCGATACAGCAGCTGAAGACGTCAGCGCTGAGAGTAGCGAGCAGACCATCGCTGAAACCTCCAAACCAGACAATACCAAGGCAAATGCTGACCTCGATGGCGCCACTGCGGCGCAAGGGACACCAATAAAATATGACGTCGCCTCTTGGGGCACCGCTAAAGTTAAAGCTCTGAACGTTGATGAGCTTAGCGCGATAAAGTCAGCATTTGGTAAAGTGGTCAGCACTGATGAAAATAGCTTGGATTATGCCAGTAATCCGGCGTCCAAATATCGCTTTATGCAGAATGATGCGCCGTATTTAGACTTGATTGATTCTGAAAAATATCTTGAGCTTGGCTGGTATTTTGCCAATCCGACTGACTCTGATAAAGAAAAAGAGCTCAGCCAAAACCATGCTAAAAAATCTTATCAGCTGGCGCGCCAACTGATGGGTGATGAAGGCGGCAAGCTGGTCGCTGATATGCTCGGTGGTCAAATTATCAAAAATAAAACCATCGGCGGTCAAAAAGTAGAGCTAGCAAAATGCGAGTTTTATAGCTGTATGCTGGTGATTAATAAATCCGCTTCTCAAGCCGCTGATAAATAAGCGGGGCTAGCCTTGATGTCGCCCAATACCTGGATATGTTTGCATCCATCCAATGCTACGACAGATGCTGCCAAGCTTACTATGTCATTAGACAATCGCGGGCTGGCATACGGTGATGGTTTTTTTACCACCATGGGCATCATTGATGGGCAGATACTATGGTTGGACTATCATCAGCAGCGCCTGAACTCGCATGCGATAGCCTTACAACTGCAGCTTGACAGCGATTCACTATTAGCGATATTACAAACGCATGCCAAGCAATTACAGCAAGGCATGCTAAAACTTATCGTAACGCGTGCTTCCCAAGAAGTTCGTGGTTATGGTTATACACCAAATACTTGCGGCAGTATTTGCGAGATTTGGCTTAAATCTTCGCCAATGAGCATTACCACTGCGCAATCGCTGCCTATCGCGGTTAATGGGCAATTCATCCCGCTACAACCAGCCGCTAGCGCCATTTGCTTATCGTCTCAGATTGCTTGTCTACCGCTGCCACTAGCTGGACTGAAAAGCTTAAATCGTCTGGATAATGTACTGGCAAGTGGCGAGCTGCAAGCTATCAAAGCCAAAGCATTGGAAGGCAATATCAAACCAAGCTTCGGCGAAGGTCTGCTACGCGATATGAGCGGACAATGGGTTGAGGGGACGACGAGTAATGTGTTTTATCAATTATCACAATCGCCAGTCGCAAAATCGTCCAATCGTCCACATGCTCAAAGCAACAGCAACTATCTGAGCGCTGGTCAATGGTATACGCCATCGATGGCGCAATCGGGCGTCGCTGGAGTGATGCGGCAAGTGATTATCGATGAGTTATCGACTACCAAAAACCCCGTTATCATCAGGTCTTTACAAGATGAGGATTTACCTCATTTAAGCCGGCTGTTCTTTTGCAATGCGCTGCGCGGTATCATGCCAATGACCAGTCTGACTTTATTGTCAGGTGAAGTGGTGGGTTTTGACGCGATTTAACCGTATTTAAAAATATTAAATTTGGTGTCAATTAAGTCGTCAGGGTACAAAATAATATCTTCATTGCGATAAATATCTCGCGCTTTTAATAGTGCTTCTTGCTCGTTCTCTGCCAACACTTCCACGATGTTACTTAGCGTCTCAATAATTTCTATCTGAAATATTCTCTCTACTTTCTTATCTATTTTTATCATTACTATTCTCAATACACACCTATCAAAGTGTCTTTAGGATTTATATCCGATAGGTTAGCAAAGGCGCTTAAAAGAAGTGATCGTCTTTTGTTAAGTGGACTTGTGCGCTAAGTAAAATCGATCAATGATCCTGTTTTTGAAAAAGGATAAAATCGCATGCGCCCAATCTATGAAAATAAACGAATTCCACTACAAGTACGTCGATTAATAATATTTAGTGAAATTTGTCTTAAGGCAAAAAAATGCCCTCATGAAAATGTCTATTTAAATACTAAATCCCAACTAGCATTTAGCGTTATGTACTTTAAGGACAGTAAAAAATATGTAGCTTACGGCGGAGTTTTTGAATATTCGTACATATTAGATGAAGGTATTAAATATGATTTCGATATTCCTATACATAGTGATTATCCAATGTGTACCATTACTGTCAAAGGACAGCCCTTTACTAAACCTGCTCGTACAGCATTAGGATTACTGACAGATTGGAATAAATATGTACAGAATAAAGTCAGTAACTCATTTGAATATGACTTAAATCCTATGTTTTTAGTACATGGTGAGTTAGGTAAAACCTACGTTCCTCATAGATTTTATGAGATTTTGGTATCAAGTGCAGATTTACCTCTTTGGGATAATAAAAACACTTAATATAATTTGCGATATTGCCCACGACTGGTAAATTCAATAATGCCTTTATCGCGTAACACTTGTAATTGCTGACGAATTTTATCGTTAACATGGTTGTTTTCAGGATGTTTAATCTTTAATAAGTCGGCAAACGCATAAACTTGATTGAGAGAAAAGCTATCTTCTAGTCTATCAATACATTGCCATACATCTAGCGTCCAGCCACGCGAAGCTGTAGATTGTTCGCGTAAAAACAAAGTTTTTTGAAATTGCTCGGTGACATTTTCGCGTGGTATGACCTGCTGGTCTTTGACCAAAAATACTTTTCCCGATTCGGGCACTTTATGCAAGTCTATATTGCAGCCGACCCAACCGGCGCGTTTGGCAGTAACGGATAATGGTTTGCGTTTTATAATCATGTCTGGTTTAAAAAACTGTTTGGGAATGATTAAAAAATTATTAACGCTCAATGCTTGGGAGTAGGTTAAAAAGAAAAAGTTTGGATTGTTATCACTGTTGATGCGCTCAATCATAGTGTCATAAGCGCCATCATTGATAATGTTGCTTAATTTCGCTTTCTTACTTTTTAGCTCATATTCTTCGCTACAATGTGCGCAATAAAAATCAGCAACAGGCTTTCCGTTCGTAAATTCAGCCAATGGCGCATTATTACAATTAGGGCAATAGCTTTGATTGGCAACCCAATCTTCACTTAGTACTCTAATGATTTGGCTTGGTGACTTATAGTTTTTGGCAAGACTTTGATTGAAATGTAGATTCATAACAAGTTTTCGTAATCAATGATGAAGTGCGAAAATAACATTAAAAGAGTATGGATATTAAGCCGTAACTCTTAAGCTAACCATCAAGTTAATCGATAAGCTAAGCAAATACCATTGAAAATCGCCCAGTTCAATGCTAAATTCTAGCAAACTTCTCCCTCGCGAGTGAACATGAGCACCCCAACACCTGAAATACCGCCTGAACGCCCTAATGAGTCGCCATCAAACAACCGTGACTATACTGATGGTCAGCCTATCGATACAACACCGTTGGACACAAAACCCGTCATTGACGATGTTCCTGCAGAGGAAGTGCCGGCGACGGATATCTCGCTCATTAGCGGTAACAACAAACCACGCCACTATAAAGCCGATAACCCCTCGTTCTTTATGCAGCGTGGCTATCAGGTATTATTGGTGCTTGGGCTGATTGCGGCGTTCTTTTTGGTGATGGTTTATCAGACCTTGTTTGGTCGGATTGAGCAGCCAAAGCAAATGGTGACAATTGAGTCGGGTCAGACCTATTATGGGCTATTGCCGCAGTGGCAGCAGCAGATACCGCTGTTTTCTGCCACCATTGCCAAGCTTTATATGAAAACGCAAGTCGAGGGTCCATTGCACGCTGGTATTTATCAATTACCAGAAAACCCCACCTTTGCTGAAGCGCTGGAAGTATTGGGGCAAGGGGTAAAAGCGTCGATGGTCAAGGTACAAATTATCGAAGGTAAAACCTCAAAAGATTTATATCAGGCGCTACGAGATAATAAAGGCATCAAAAAAGAGGTGCTGACCGCGGACAGTACTAATGCCAGTATCGCGCAGGCATTGGATTTGGTTGGCATATTGCCGGATGCGGTCGTCAATAGTAATGATGCTATCGTCAATCACAATCTTGAAGGCTGGTTTGCGCCTGATACTTATTATTATGGCGAAGGCAGCACGGATAAGCAGGTATTGACCGACTTGTATAAGCGCCAGCAGCAAGCATTGACCAAAGCGTGGGAGAATCGCGACCCTGATTTGCCTTATAAGACTCCTTATGAGGCGCTAGTAATGGCATCGATTATTGAAAAAGAAACCAGCGTGGCAGAAGAGCGTCCTTTGGTATCGGCAGTATTTAACAATCGTTTGAATAAGGGTATGCGTTTGCAAACTGATCCGACTATTATTTATGGTATGGGCAGTCGTTATGAAGGCAATATTCGTCGTAAAGACATCGATGAAAGGACCGCTTATAACACCTATCAAATCGATGGTTTACCGCCAACACCAATCGCGCTGCCATCTGCAGCCTCGATTGAAGCAACCTTGCATCCTGCCGATAGCGAAGCATTATATTTTGTCGCGACGGGTAACGGCGGGCACAAATTTACCAGTAGCTTAAATGAGCATAACCAAGCGGTAAAAGAGTACTTGAGCGTTATGCGTCAGAAGAAAGCACAAACACCGCCGCCGTAATTTAATCCTCTATATTTTCTTGAAATCTATCGTGTACTGAGCGTTATATAGATATAGCTATTTATATCAATATCTATATAACGCTCATCAATGACATAAGGTCATATCATGTCAGCATTACCACAAGACAAATCATCGCAAATAAAATGGCCTAAGCATTCGATTAATACAGCGTCCAATCAAGGGCGCTTTATTAGCTTTGAAGGTACTGAAGGCGTTGGCAAGACCACCGCTATTGAGCAGCTTTGCAACCAGCTACAAGCAAAGGGCATCGATTATCTGCGTACCCGCGAGCCAGGCGGTAGTCCGTTTGCCGAGCAATTACGCGCTATTTTACTAGATCCGAATACCACGATTAATGATGATACTGAGCTGCTACTCATGTTTGCGGCGCGCTGCGACCATCTACAGCAAGTGATTTTGCCAGCGCTGCAACGCGGTACTTGGGTAATATGTGACCGCTTTACCGATTCGACCGTTGCTTATCAAGGCTTTGGACGGGCGAATGGCGACGCTACTGTACGTTGCAAAATCGATATACTTATCGAGCAGTTTGTGGTGCAGTTACCAGAGCTGACCTTATGGTTGGATTTACCGGTATTAGAAGGGATGGCACGCGCCAATAAACGTAGCGCCGCTGACCGTTTTGAGCAGCAAGCGACGGAGTTTTTTACTCGAGTTCATCAAGGGTTCAGCGTTCTTGCCAGTGAACAGCCTGAGCGCATCCAACGTATTGATGCGTCAGGCAGTGCCGATGAAGTCGGCGCGCGTATCTGGCAAACCGTTCAGGAAAAATTTGCATTAGTGTAATGCGGTTTTAAAGTTAAGAACTTACATTTAACATTAGCATTTTTACCCTAAAGTAATTAAGCAAAAAGCTCCAACTAAGCAGTTGGGGCTTTTATTGTTTATGAAACAAATTTTAAAAAGATAACTCTACTCTTTATCTATATCAATGCTATCGCCGCTAGAGTCAGGTAGACGGTTGGGGTCAAGCACGCCTTTTTTGGTTTTCGGTGCGCTGCCATTACCATTGGTACTGCTAGAGGTCTTGATTTTCGAAGTTGCCGTCGAATTATCCGACATCACCCCTTTATTCATAGCATTAGTAGAATTGCCAGCGTAAGTAGAATCAGACTCTACCGTTTGAATATTCACTTTTTCAGCATTAACGTCTGATGCTGGAGTTTGATTAAGCGTATCAGTAACGGTATCGGACTGATTTTCTTGTGCAGTTTTTATATCAGTAACCTTTTCTACATCGGCCTCTTGAGCAGTGTTTAATGCAGCCTCTGGCATAGCAGTGTCATTACTAGCATCCGTAAGTTCTATTTCTTTACGCTTTTCAGGCGCTTTCGAGCTAGACTCAAAGCTAGCATCTGCTGCCGCGCGCGCCTGCTCTTGTTTTGGCGTTACATCGACCGGTTTTGGCTGTACTTCATCATCGACGACCAATGAAATCAGTTTACGATCACGCGGTACCGTGCCATCAAACTTATCGGTAATGACATGTAGCTTGCCTTCTTTATCAACGGTATAAAGCGGCACGAATTGCTTATTATCGGCTTTATATTGCTCAAAGCTATAGCTGTCGGTGATGTTGGTAATTTTGATACGCGCTTTTTTCGACAGCATACTGGCAAGCTTGGTATAAGTGACATCTTTGCCAAATAGCCACTGCGAATGGAAGTTGCCTTGCTTATCATCGCGCTCGCTTCTGACTTTTTCATCACTGAATTTAAGGCGATAAAGTTTGCGCTCGCCGAACTCATGACGATAATGAATCTCGGACAGGGTATTCATCTCTTTATCCATACTCATGGCAAACAGACGCCCGATACCGATCAGGTCTAAATGGTGATCCGCATGATCAGAGATGGGGTTGCCAAAGTAGGTCCGCAGACCGCTCATACGAGCTTTAGCGATATTGGTATAGTTATTGTGGGCAACGATAACATCGAAGCCTTGGTCTTTTAGGGAAGTCGCGACCAATAGCGCGATTGGATTGGAGCCAACGACTAATATACCGTTGGTTTCAGGCTCACGCACGCCCAAGAAATTACCAACCATTTTTGCACCCAAGCCTTGAATCATCACTGTCCCAATAATAACCAGGAATACCAAAGGTACGAGTAATTCTACCCCTTGAATATCATATTCTTGCAAGCGAATGGCAAACAGTGAGGAGATAGCAGCGGCGACAATACCACGTGGACCAATCCAGCTGATCATCAGCTTTTCATTGGTTTTTAGATTGGAGCCAATAGATGACGCCCATACTGATAAAGGCCGCGCAACGAACATCACAATGGCTAGTAACACCAGTCCAGCAAAGCCAACGCTTAACAGACTTTCAAGCTCAACGCGGGCAGCTAAAATAATAAATAATACCGATACCAGTAAAATAGTCAGTGATTCATTAAACTCTAAAATCGTCTCGCGTGGGAATTTTGGCCAGTTAGCCAGCGCCACCCCAAGTACGGTGACCGTTAATAAGCCAGACTCGTGTTCTAAATGGTTGGAGATAGAAAACAGTAGCAGCACAAAGGCAAGGGTAAAGACATTGCGTAAAAACTCAGGAATCATATGGCGACGCATTAAAAATGCTAATGCCCACGCGCCCGCTAAGCCCATCGCTACTGCTAATACCACAATTTTAGCAAACAGCAAGATACTACTGGCTTCACCACCTGAGATGATATATTCATAGACCAATACCACCGCAATCGCGCCGATAGGGTCGATAATGATACCTTCCCATTTCAAAATGTTAGAAATGGTTTTATTGGGACGCACGCTGCGCAGCAACGGCATAATGACTGTAGGGCCAGTCACACAAACCAGCGCACCGAATAGCAAAGCAATCAAAGGGTCAACATCGAACAAAAGGTAGGTCGATAGCGCCACGATGGCAATGGTGATAAGCACGCCGACCGATACCAGCATCTGTACCACAGAGCCGTGTTGCTTAATCTCATCAAACTCTAAAGTCAGCGAGCCTTCAAATAAAATAATCGCAACGCCTAATGAGATAAAGGGGAACATCAGCTCGCCAAGTACCAAGTCTGGGTCAAAAACTCCCAATATCGGGCCAACAATAATACCAATCAGTAATAAAAACAAAATGGACGGTTGCTTTAAATACCAAGCTAACCATTGGGCGGCAATGCCAATCCCAACCACGCCGGATAACAATAGGGCGGTATCCATAAATTAATCCTTTTAAAATCTTGTTATATTTTATATCTACAAAAGTGCGCGCCACATGCTAGAGACGCTGATGCTGTGATTGATGTTATTAACTATTCATTAATAACATCAATCACAGCATCACACAAAGTATGAGTCATAGCATTGCTCAAAATAAATTGAGATATGATATATATGATATCGCAATAAAGAGGAAAGCTTTCTTAGACCCATAAGCATAGTCTAAAAACGCAAAAGATGAAAAATAAGGTGATGATCGCCAGTCTGATAAAATAACGACCTACAAAAATTAACTTTTGTTTGTGATATAAATAATTCGGCTTGTTATCATAACACGGTTTTATTTTATGTATTTCGAGGCTCTTTTTCTGAGCGGCTTTACTATTTGATTATAGAGTTTGTCAAAGAAGCTGGGAAAATATAGTGTCAATAAGGTGAGGTTGCGTTATTTGTTAGCACTGTATAAACAGTATAATAAGAAATTAGATTTATTCACTGTATAAAAATTGCTATCTAATGGCAGTATTCAAAGAGCTGGTTGAATGGATAGCATTCTGTCGTAAATAATAGAAAAGATAAAGTTTTATACCATAAGTCCAAAATCGACTGTAAACTAACAAGCATTATTCTTTGCAAGTTTGTATTATTGAAAACTCATGATAAAGCTTATGATAAAAGCAGGCAGTAAATTTCTAGTCCAAAAACTAAAGACGATTTTTTTAAAGCTCATCGAAGTAGCAAGTTGGGTAATAGTGATTAGAGTTTATTTTTTTAGTGAAATAAAATAAATTGATAACATACGCCAAAATTACGCTTAATAACGGTTCTATTTAAACCGTTGATAACAATTAATTTATAACGACTATAAGACCCATTATATGGAGGGTAACATGCCTAAAAATATGCCTATCAATATGTCTAAACCGAATACACGCAATTTGAGCCGTTGGTTAAAACAGAGCACGTTGGCAATTGCCGTTGCGACGACTATGGTTGCGGGTATTAATATAGCTGGCGTACCAAGCGCTGAAGCGGCCGTTACCACTGCAGATTTTTCAGGTTTGGTTCAGCAAGTTACCCCAGCGGTAGCGCGGGTAAACGTCACCAAAACTGTCAGTGAAGCTGAGCTTGCCAAAGCCCAAACCGCTGAGCTATTGCGTAAATTTTTTGGTGATCGCTTG
Source organism: Psychrobacter immobilis (assembly GCF_904846175.1). Taxonomy (GTDB): domain Bacteria; phylum Pseudomonadota; class Gammaproteobacteria; order Pseudomonadales; family Moraxellaceae; genus Psychrobacter; species Psychrobacter immobilis_E. The sequence continues at coordinate 261,637 of NZ_CAJGZM010000004.1, forward strand.
CGCATTCCTGACCAAGCAGCGACGCCAGCGATTGAGCACGCTTATGGCACCGCATTTTTTGTCACGCCTGATGGTTATATGCTGACCAACCATCATGTGGTGGCGGGCGCGGACAAAATTACTGTGACACTTAATGATAGAACGGAGCTTGATGCGACTTTAGTGGGCAGTGACGAGCGCTCAGATGTGGCAGTATTAAAAGTCACGGGTCGCCAGTTCCCAGCGCTGCCAATCGGCGATTCCAATGCATTAAAAGTAGGCGAACCCGTACTAGCAATTGGCTCACCGTTTGGTTTTGATTATTCCGCATCGGCGGGCATTGTTAGTGCCAAGTCGCGTAATTTTTCGCGTGAAACCAGCGTGCCTTTTATCCAAACCGACGTGGCATTGAACCCTGGAAACTCAGGTGGACCTTTATTTAATCAGCGCGGCGAAGTGATTGGTATTAACTCGCGTATTTTTAGTGGTACAGGCGGCTATATGGGGCTGTCATTTTCCATCCCGATTGATGCGGCGATGGATATTTATGAGCAGCTGAAAAATAATGGTGAGGTTGCGCGCGCCTATTTGGGTATTTTTCCACAAGATATCGACCGTAATTTAGCCGAAGCTTATAACTTAGCGCGACCACAAGGGGCGTTATTAACGCGTGTGTCACCAGATTCACCCGCGCAAAAAGCAGGGCTAAAATCAGGTGACATCATTTTAAAATACAATGATATCCAAATTATGGAAGCCTCAGATTTATTAAACCTCATTAATCGGGCACGCCCCAATGATGCCTTTCGCGTCCAAATTCAACGCGATGGTAAGCAATCTATCGTAAGCGGCAAGCTCAGTAACGCCTCTAACGATATGCAGTCGCAAACTTCTGCTCAGCAGGGTAGCGGCATGAGCTTAGGGCTCGCGCTGCGTAACTTAACGCCTGAGGAGCAAATAGAGCTGGCGTCTGATAACAAGACAGGTGTATTGGTCACTGCTATTGAGCCAACAGGACTAGCGGCACGCTCAGGTATACTGGCTGGCGACGTTATCACCAATCTACATCAAAAGCCTATTAAAACGGTCAACGATTTTTCTAGTGCCGTTTCATTATTACCCAAAAAAGGGGTAGTGACGCTGGAGATGATGCGTCAAGGTATTCCGGGTATTATTGGTTTGCGAATTGAGTAGTAAGTAGACAAGAGAAAATCGAGGCTATTCATAATAGAGTGATAATCTGCTCGTAGCGTCCAACAACCGATGTGTTGACGATTCGTTAAAAATTTAGAAAAGGTTTTAGCGGTAATCCGTAATTACGCTACACTAACTGTTTAGTTTTTCGGCTAGATTGTAAGGTTAAATAAAGTAGCGTTTATGATAGCAATCGATGGGCGATTTTTTGCTGTATAAAGGAATTATGGGTTAATTGATTGATAGCGATGAAGCCAAAATATGCTACACTAACAGGCGTTTTTATGGCTTACTATCATCAGATTGATAGTAAGCAAAAATAGCGTTTAAGACGTTATGATAATTAATAAAGACTAACATCAAGCAAGGTATTGCCCTTTACGTTATTTTTATTAAACGTTAAGCTTTTAGGCACACTTGCACACGACTTATCATGTGATAGCTTTAACAAAAGCTAGGATAATACAGTAAGGCACGGTTATGAGCACAGCATACGACGAGATTAAAACCCGACTACAAGGCTCAATGGTAGCCTTGGTAACGCCCATGCATCCTGACGGCACGGTCGATTATAAACGTCTGGCAGACCTCATAGATTGGCAGATTGAACAGGGCACGCATTGTTTGGTCGCGGTCGGCACCACTGGCGAGTCAGCGACTTTGTCAATGCAAGAGCACAGCGATGTGATTCGCTATTTTGTCCAGCATGTCAAAGGTCGCGTGCCTGTGATTGCAGGTACTGGCGCCAATAATACGATGGAAGCCATTAAGCTGACTCAAGATGCGGCGGATGCGGGTGCAGACTGTGCGCTATTGGTTGCCCCTTATTATAATAAGCCGCCACAAGAAGGCTTGTTTCAGCATTATAAAGCCATCGCTGAAGCGGTAAAAATACCGCAAATGCTTTACAACGTACCGGGTCGTACCGTTGTTGATATCGCTCAAGAAACGGTTGAACGCCTCGCTGATATTGATAATATTGTCGCTATTAAAGACGCCACAGGTTCTACGATTCGTGGCGAGCAACTCATCAAAGCGGTCGGTGACAGAATGGTGGTGCTATCTGGTGATGATGGTAGCGCCCTTGAATTGATGAAACTGGGTGGTAGAGGCAACATCTCAGTAACTGCTAATGTTGCTCCAAAAGCCATGAGCGAAACCTTTAGTGCTGCCCTGCGTGGTGATTTTGACGCCGCTCATAAAGTCCATGATGTGGTAAAGCACTTACACCGTGACTTATTTATCGAATCAAGTCCTATCCCTGCCAAATATGCGCTACATAAAATGGGCATGATAGACATAGGTATTCGTCTGCCATTGGTATGGTTGGCTGAAAAGCACCATGCAACGATTGATGAAGCCTTGATTCGTGCAAACTTACTTTAGATTTTTATAAATTTAATAAAAATGCTGTTTATAGCCGCCATATAGGTTTTCGGCTATTAGGTAAAAATATTTAGACATGGTAAAGCTATAAGCGCATTGCCTATATACGCACCAAATAAGCAATAACTGCTAACTCAGAGAGATAATATGATGACAGTATCATCAAGCCCTGCAAAGATATTTCCAACGCTCATGATTGTAGTTTTGGGCAGTACGTTGGTATTAAGTGGTTGCCAAGCGACAAAAGGCGTTTTTGGTAAGCGCGATAACGGTAGTCTTGAATATCAGCAAAGCAAAAAACTGGCGCCATTAGAGTTGCCAGCGGCGCAAGAGACAGCGCCATTTGTGCCGTTATATCCAACGCCTAATGCAGGTGCAAATACCTTAAAGTTAGAGAATGAGTCGGGTAAGCAATATCAATTACCTAAACCTCAGCGTGCTGTTGCGGTCACCCAAGTATCAGAATAAATATTTTTTTATCCCTATCTGTACCGCTGGTTTTGTATTATGGTCAAATATATTTTATTCATAACTTAATACAAAGCGCTTAGCGGTCACTGCGCGTTTTTACCACATAAGCTTGAACGAACAGGAACTCTCCTCATGCAAAAGCAACAACTGCTGTATAAAGGCAAAGCCAAATCTGTTTATGAAACAGAAGACAATGATCTGCTGGTTTTACACTTCCGTGATGATACCTCAGCGCTTGATGGCAAGCGTATCGAACAGCTCGCCCGTAAAGGTGTGGTGAACAACCGCTTTAATGCCTTTATCATGCAAAAGCTGGCTGACGCTGGTATCGAAACCCATTTTGAAAAGCAATTGTCAGACGACGAAGTACTGGTTAAGCGCTTAGAGATGATTCCGGTTGAATGTGTGGTACGTAATTTTGCCGCAGGCAGTTTGGTACGTCGTCTAGGTTTAGAGGAAGGGCAAGCATTGACGCCGCCTACCTATGAGCTGTTCTACAAAGACGACGCGCTTGGTGATCCGATGGTCAATGAATCAATCTCTATCTCTCTTGATTGGGCTAACGAAGAACAATTGGCGAAAATGAAAGAGTTAAGCCATCAAGTAAATGAAGTATTAACAAAGCTGTTTGATGCAGGTGATTTGATACTGGTAGATTTTAAACTTGAGTTCGGCGTATTCCATGACCGTATCGTCTTAGGTGATGAGTTCTCGCCTGATGGTTGCCGTATCTGGGATAAAGCTACCAAGAAAAAGCTCGATAAAGACCGTTTCCGTCAGTCATTGGGTGATGTGATTGAAGGGTATGAAGAAGTGGCAAAACGTATTGGTGTACCATTAAGCTAGACATATCTAATACATAAAAAAACTGAGCCTCGAGCTCAGTTTTTTTATGTAAATGTTTATGTTAGAAGCCATTTATGTTATTGATAGTTATACTACTTATCTTTACGCGCTTCTTTAATTTTTTTCGCTGCCAGCTCCATTGCATCCGCAGCTTTATCAGCTAATGAGCCAACCACTTCTTTAGCTTTAGTCGTCGCAGTGTCTTTTAAAGAGGATTCTTTGTCGTCTTTAGACTTAGAGTCATCATCTTTACTGTTTTTATCTTTTTTATCAGAGGCGTCTTTGTCTTTACTATTTTCTTTGTTAGATGATTTACTGTCTTTATTACTATCTTTATCTGACGTTTTATCATCTTTGCTGTTATTAGTATTGTCATTACTAGATGATTTTTCGTCTTTGCTATCTTTACTTTGTGACTGATTATTCTGCTTATCGTTTTTGCTATTATCGTCTGTTTTAGCGTTATTAGTTTTTGAATCGCTAGTAGCATTAGTGTCATTATCTTTTACTGCTGCGTTTTGATCCGAGTCCTTTTCATTCTTATTTCTATCGTTATTGTGCTGCTTGTTGTTATTCGCATTAGAGTTACTCATTGTTATATCCTTTTGATTATGCATTTTAGTATTTTAATATTGGATGTTTTTAATATTGAATAGCCAGATTTAAGCTTACTATTAGAATGAGTTAACTGTCTGTATAGCATCAGTTGCAATAGGTAATAGCGTCTATCGCTCGACATCGTTAGATAGACTTTTATGTTAACTTTATATACTGCATATAAAGATGTCGTTATAAATAAAATAAAAAGGTCATCATTGATGTTAACGCCTAAACTACCCGAGCGCCCATCCACCATTTTAGAACCAGTATGGTTTAGCCGTCCAACTTGCGTGGTCGCGGCTGATTTAATTGGCAAAATTTTATGCCGACAGCTAACTGATAGCGACGGTAAGCAAAAAACTCTGCGCATGCGTATCTCAGAAACCGAAGCTTATATTGGCGAAGGTGATGCCGCCTGCCATGCTCATGCCGGTACTCGAACTGCTCGTACTGAGGTTATGTATAGCCAAGGCGGGGTGTTTTATGTCTATTTGACCTATGGTATCCATCATATGCTCAATTTGGTGAGCGGAACAGCAGAGTCGCCAGAAGCGGTATTGATACGAGCAGGATTTTTAACAGACGATAGCGAGCGTTTAATTGATGAGCAGTTACTTAGCGCAGATAAGCAGCTTAACCATTCCAAGCAGTTTGCCGGCCCTGGTAAGTTGACAAAACATTTGCGAATCGACCGTGAGTTATATGGCAAACCCATTTCGCCTGCCTCAGGACTTTGGATTGAAGATGATGGCTGTCAGCCACCAATATCACTGCGTCCTCGGATTGGGATCGATTATGCGGGCGCAGCAAAAGATTGGTTATTGCGCTATATTTGGACCGACCATCCTTCGTTATCCAAAAGATAGCAAATTTATAGCTGATAACAGTTTTTATAAATAGGCTTGATAGGATTAATTTATGTATAAACTGACCGTTTTTATTCCAGATGCAGCGTTAGAGCAGGTAAAGAGCGCTTTATTTGCGGCAGGTGCAGGAACGATTGGTAACTATGAACAGTGCTGCTGGCAAGTGCAGGGCAGCGGTCAGTTTTTGCCACTGGCAGGCAGTCAGCCAAATATTGGGGTGCATGATAAACTTGAAACTGTTGATGAATGGCGGGTAGAGATGGTAGTTGCTATTGCTTATATTAAAGAGGTTGTCGAGGCGTTAAAGCAGGCGCATCCTTATGAAACGCCCGCCTATGATGTTATCGAAGTACTAGACTTTTAAGACCAATTATCAGTTTTCTTTGATTTTAATCACGTTGTAACTTGGATAGCCAAGCTCAATTTTATAATCTTTACCCCCGCGTGTAGCTTTTACTTTTATTTTGCTGTCGCCTTTTTTATATCTGACGTCTTTGACCCGATAACCCATATTACTGACTTGATTGGCAGCGCGTTGTTCGATAGCAGGCTGATAAAGCTCTTTATCAATAGACTTGATGGTCTTCTTATGTTTTTTATAAACTTTAGTGTCTTTATAAACGTCTTCGTAAAGGTCGCCGTATGCATTATAGCCAGGTGCGGTGATACAGCCAGTCGTTATGGTCAGTAACGCTGCAATGACGCTGTTCGCAGCGATGGTCTTTAAGAAAGTATGTTTTTTCATAATATTTTCTTATGATGTTAAAAGCATCAGCAACTATGCCATACAAAATCGCGCTATAAAAAATGGTCAAATAAACCAAGGGCTGGCGTATTTGACCATAGGCATCAAGTAATCAACGATGCCGAAAATCTTATCTATACGTACTAAAAGGGAATTTAAGCAAATATTAAGTACGAGCAATTTTCATTAAGCCTAAGATAACTAAATAAAGTGTGATGTGAGTAGAAATTACAACCATAGCTACTGTCTACACGCATAGTCGATAAACTGCAGCTCTCTTTTTTATGAGTTATTAAAGGCTGTCGATTTACTTATAGCGATAATGGTTATTATTGTAGCGACCATTATTGTTGTAACGGCCATTATCTTTTTTATGTTTAGCTTTTTTATTCTTGTGATGATCGTTTTTATTCTTATGCTTACCTTTTTTAGTATCATGGTGAGCATTATTAGTTTTATAGCCGCCATTATTATAACGACCATTATTGTTATACTTACCATTGCCCTGATGCTGACCGTTTGGGTAATAAACTCTTTGACCATCATGACTTGGCGTGACGGTACAACCAACGGTGGTGCCGAACAAAGCAATCACAATACCAGCAGAAAAAGCGGTTTTTAAAGTTGAGAAGCTTAATATCTTCATAATAAATATTCCTACTATCTTATTAATAATTTGGCGATTACTGGTGTTTGATTACTGATCTTAATGTTGCATGACCACAATAGCGTTGCATAAGAAAAGCTAGCGCATAGAAATGCTAAATCAACCTAAAACTGGACTGTTTAAAGATTAATTATCCCAAACTAGCTTATCTGACTAAAGGCATCAATTTACCAGTGACGCAAAAATCCCATTCAGATGCTATGTAAATAACTATGGGCAAAGATTTTTTTGTTAAGGATTAATCTTTCTCAACCTTAATCACATTCAAGTTTGGATAGCCAAGTAAAATCTCATATTCTTGCGAGCCACGTTTCGCTTCAATTTCAAACACGCCGCGCCCGTTCTTTTCTTCGAACTCGATATCTTTAACTTGGTAACCCATTGATCTTACCTTGTTGACCGCACCTTGCTTAATCGCTGGATAACGCGATTCTCTCTTAATGCTGCCTTCAGTATTATTTTTATAACGCTTATCGTTTTTATATTTGCCATTATTCTTGTACTTATCTTTTTTATAATCGTCTTTGTCGTAACGGTCTTTATCGTATCTGTCATCTTGCCAAATGTTAGAAGAGGCTGTTTTGTTTGAGCTAATGAGTCTTAAATCAGGATAGGTGTATTTTAACTCATAGGTTTGATTGTTCTTTCTAGCAATAGCGGTGATGGCTCGATTGCCACGATAGTTATCAGAGCGGATGTCCATGACTTGATAGCCTTGGCGGCTCAGGTTATTGCGTAAAGTTTGACTCACATGCTTATAGTCAGCATTACCGTAATCGCTGTTGCCGCCATATATTGGGTAGTCTTCGTAACCTGGACCGACAACGGCACAACCGGCTACTGTCCCTAACATAGTCAGCGCCAAACCAGCAGATATTGCTATTTTAAATGAGAAAGCAGGTAGAATTTTCACGATAAAATCTCCTTTGGTATAGCGTATCTGAGTAAAGGACTGTTGTTGATGAGATTTGAATTTTTAATAGTGATTGGTATAAAGGGTTAAATATTTTATAAAGGATTATTAAGTGATGATTATTAATAATCGATATTTGTTTTTTAATCTTGAAATATTTTCTTACATACACATAGTAAGACTTAAAAATCATTAATACATGTCTTTGGTGTTAAGAAGTTGTAAATTTTGCAAATATTTGCGTAAGCATTCGGCGCTTTAGGTGACTAAGCTGTTGCTAAGCTTATTAAACATCGCTAACTCTTTTTGCGTTTAAATAAATACTACAGTGATTTAGAAGTCATTCATTTTCAATAATAAGAGCTTTATCAATGACTTATTTAATCATGGCTGTTTTGACAAGAGACCATGTAAGCATATGCTTACACGCAATGACGCTTACGCGACTTAACAGGTGCCTCATAATTTGACACTATACACACACGGCATGAGGGAATGTGACTCAAGGATTGAGTTGACCGTATTAAGGATAATAGTTCAATCGCTAGCATCAGGATGATAATAGCAATTGGAATAAGGACACATGACCCGTGCTGCAGGCAGATAATGCCAGTAGTAGTCAGAAAGAATGGGCAGGATACCCAGCTATCACAATATACTCGATAACCTGCAAGGACGCAGCGATTAGAGTGGTGATGGATAACAAGGATAGTTAACAATAAAACCGCATAACAATTAATTGCTATGCGGTTTTATCGTGTCTGGGTGTTAAGTATTTTCTATAACGCATTCCTCAGCAAATATCTCTCATAATATTTATCAAGAATGCTCGATAGCAAAAATGCCAGTTGTCAAAAACAATAAATATCTACTACTGCTATTGTCGATATGATTAATTAGGTATGAATAGTAAATAAAAAAAGGCCACATTGGAATCAATGCGGCCTTTTGTTTAATTAATAACTTATAAAGATGTATGTTTATAACAAGACTTTATAAGAAAAATTATTCATTAATATTTGTTTTCAGTACGCCATGCGTCGACTTCGCGCTCAGCGTCGTCTTTACTATGACCATAACGCTCTTGGACTTTGCCAACTAGCTTGTCACGGCTACCTTCGATATGTAGTAAGTCATCATCAGTAAGATCAGCCCATTTTTGTTTAACGGTACCTTTCATCTGTTTCCACTCGCCTTTTAGCGTATGTTCGTTCATCTTGATATTCCTTATTCTAGTTATTGCGTCTTTGGATGTCTGTTATTTAAAAATTTAACTCGACAAGTTATATGACGCTTTGGTATTAAATTATTATTTATGATTCTTATTGCTTGTTCAGTACTATTTTTAAGTACTCTACAACTAGCCAGTGGCTAACTTGTGATACCAATATATGAATTCCAGCGGCGCTTGTCTGTATGGGCAGTGTTCGTAGTGTTGCTCAAGTATGATAAAAGTCGCCACTATGTTATGGGCAACATAGTTGTGTAATAGAGAGGGCAGTTTGTCAGTGTAACAGGTAAAGAATGATGATGAATAATCCGCTATTTAGGTATTTAAATATAGACTTATCTTTTAAATAACTATAGCCTTATAGTTGAAATAACAGTACTTTTATGAGCTTTATCAAACGTATGTCTTATGAAACATAGGCTTTATTAAATATAGATATTAATGAACATGAGCACTGTTAAACACAAGCATTGTTAAACATAGGCAGATTGATAATGAGCTTACTTAATACCGTCAATGCTACAAAAACGGAAACAAAGCGTGAGTTGGCAAAAGCGAAAACCCGTCAAGCATTGTTAAGAAGTGCTTTGCAGCTTTATAGCGTGGAAGGCGTTTGCGGTATGAGCATGAACAAAATCGCAAAAGGTGCCGGTATTGCGCAGCCCAGTTTTTATAATCATTTTGCTAGTTTAGAGGGATTGCAAAATGAGTTGAGCACACAGCTTAAGCACAACTATTTATCACCGATGCGCATGGCGTGGATAGATATGCTTAAAGACTATGCAACGCTGCCTAAAGAGGCGTTTAATCAGCGCTGTCAGCATTGCTTGACGATGATTTTTGATGCCGCATTTCAAAATATTGCGTTATTCCAGCGTTTAATCGAAGACAGTTTGCGCTTTGACTTGCAAGCAGAAAATAAAGGCTTGGAGAGTCTGATTACAGAAATACGCGACGAATGGAGCAAGATATTTATACAAGGATTACAGTCAGCCAAATGCTCTTTTGATGAGTCTGACGTTAATCTCTGTGTCGATATCGCGACCGCACAAGTTCATGAGTTGATATTGGGCTGTCATCAAGAGCGTTATTCACGGCAGCAGGCCATTGAGATATTGTGCAAAAACTTTGATGGACTTTTTAATAGTTTTTTCGCCAAAAACAAGCGCAGAGTAGATGGCTAGTTATTCAGCCTATTAATGTCTAACTCTGACTAATTCTTAATATTGTTAAAGCTAGAAAGTTTATTAAACTCATAAAACGGAATTTATATAGTGAAAGCAATATAGTCGATTCAATTTAAAAGTAGTACAAGGCAACCGAGTGTAGATGTATATCTAATACTTCAAGCGAGGTTAACGCAGTAATATTTTTATAATGGAATGACTATAATAAAAAATAACAGGGAGCGCGACCATGGCCAGTGAAAAGATTCACACGGATGAACAAATACATTTTAGAACCTGCAATCTATGCGAAGCAATGTGCGGTATTGAGATAAAGCACGATGGAGCAAAGGTATTGTCGATTAAAGGCGATAAAAACGATCCATTTTCTAAAGGTTATATTTGTCCAAAAGCGACTGCTTTGCAAGACTTGCATGAAGACCCTGACCGTCTGCGTCATCCCGTTGAGAGAACAGCTAACGGCTGGAAAAAGATTAGCTGGCCTGAGGCGCTCGATAAAGTAGCCGAGGGTATTCAGTCAGTACAGAAAAAACACGGTCAAAATGCTTTCGGTATTTATCTTGGTAATCCCAATGTCCATAATTTAGGCGGCATGCTGACGATTAAACATCTATTAAGCAGTATCAAGACGCGCAGTCGTTTTTCTGCGACCTCAGTCGATCAATTACCGCATCATATTGTTAGCATGCACCTGTTTGGGCATATGCTACGTATCCCTGTGCCTGACATTAATCGAACTCACTATATGCTCATCATTGGCGGCAATCCGTTGGCGTCTAATGGCAGTATTATGACCGCACCAAACATGCGCCAAAAGTTAAAAGATATCAAAGCCCGTGATGGCAAAGTAGTAGTGATTGATCCAAGGCGTACCGAAACGGCAGACATTGCCAGCAAGCATCATTTTATTCGTCCAGCAACGGATGTTTTATTTTTGCTCGCTATGCTCAATGAAATCTATGCTCAAGGTTACGCGGACAAGGCACAGGCTCATAATAGAGCCGCAGCACTGACGCCAGAGCTTGCGCGCTTAGCAGATTTTGCCAAAGACTATAGCGCAGAGTCAGTTGCTGATATTACTGGTATTGCGGCAGATGAGATTAAACGACTGGTCAAAGAATTTTGCGAAGCTAAAAGCGCCGTCTGTTACGGGCGCATGGGCGTATCGGTGCAAGAGTTTGGGTTACTGAGTCAATATCTGATTATGGTGATTAATATTATCACCGGACGTTTAGATGAAGTGGGTGGTCTGATGTTCCCTAATCCTGCGGTAGATGTGGTCAATAACTCTGGCCCAGGTTATTTAGGTAAACGTCATAGCCGAGTGAGTAACTTGCCTGATTTTAACGGCGATTATCCAGTGGTAGCGATGGGTGATGAAATGTTGGTAGAAGGTGAGGGTCAAATAAAAGGCTTTATGACGGTGGCTGGCAATCCTGTCCTAAGCACGCCGAATGGTGAAAAGTTGGATAAAGCCTTTGCCAACTTGGACTTTATGGTCGCGATTGATTATTTCGTTACAGAAACCAGTCGTCATGCCAATATTATCTTGCCGCCGGTATCGCCGCTAGAACGTGACCATTATGATGTTACCTTTAATAATTTCGCCGTTCATAATGTGGCTAAATATTCAAAAGCATTGTTTGCTAAGAAAAAAAATGCCAAACACGACTGGCAAATCTACTTAGAGTTAGCAAAACGTCTGGATAAAAAAGCGCCGCTTGCGACCAAAATTGAGCGCCGATTGGTTAAGACCTTAGGACCAAAATTTTTGCTTGATCAAGGATTAAGACGTGGACCTTATGCTGGCATGACGCTAAATAAACTAAAGAATAATCCGCATGGGTTTGATTTAGGGACGCTCAAAAGAATGCTACCGCAGGCACTAAAGCATAAAAATAAGAAAATTCATCTTAATGTTGATTTTTATCAAGCAGATTTAGAGCGCGTACAGGCTATGATGCAGGACTATGATCACAAACAGATTTTACTCATCGGTCGTCGTCATGTACGCAGTAATAACTCGTGGCTGCATAATAGCTATCGGTTGGTAAAAGGCAAACCGCGCTGCACGCTTATGCTGCATCCTGAAACTGCCAAAGAATACGGTATCGAAGATGGTCAAAATGTAAAAGTTACCTCGCGCGTTGGTAGTGTAATGATAGTTGCAGAAGTCACGAACGAGCTGATGCCAAGAGTGGTAAGTATTCCTCACGGCTGGGGACACGGCCGTAAAGGCGTGAAACAAAAGATTGCGCAAGCGCATGCCGGCGTCAGTGTTAATGACTTGACGGACGATACCTTAATTGACCAGTTAAGTGGCAATGCGGCAGTCAATGGCGTACCTGTACAATTGGAAGCAATCGAGCCAAAAGTGGTTGATTTGAAGACCATTGATTCTGACGTTGATGCTAATATTAAATCAGGAAGCGCTGCATAGAACAGCTCTAGAATAAAAGTCTTTAACGTAAATAAGAAAGGCGCTTATATCAGCGTCTTTTTTGCATTGCTTCACCAACAAAATCAAAATCGACTGGCGGTGTCTCACCTTGTATTAGTAAACTAAGAGCCTTTGCGGAGCCGCAAGCATGGGTCCAGCCAAGTGTGCCATGACCAGTATTTAGCCATAAATTATCGAAGCTAGCGTCTATATTGTGACTACCATGCCAGACTTGACCCCTATGCGCGCGTCCTATTAACGGCACATTTGATGGGGTCATCGGTCGCAGTCCTGTCCAATATTGGACAGAATTAGCAATAATGCCTTTGGGAAATAATTGCTGCACACGGCGAGTAATGGCTTCACAACGTATGTTATTTAAATCCAAATTGTAGCCGTTAAATTCTGCCGTGCCAGCCACGCGTAATTTGTCACCGAGGCGTGAGGTGACCAATTTGAACTCATCATCGATGAGACTGACGAAGGGTGCCAGATGCGGCGCGCGGGGATTGATTTGATAAGTAGCCGAGTAGCCTTTAGCGGGAAAGATAGGCAGATGCATATTCAGTGGCTTCATCAGCGCTACGCTATAACTGCCAAGCGCTAGTACATGGCTATCCGCACTAAAAGTCTGCGCGTTTTCACCCTTGGGTCGAATAGTAATACTATGGATATGCGGGCTAGTAGAGTCGGTGTCCGCATTTAACGCCAAAATCTCGGTATCATATAAGAACTGCACGCCAACTTCGACGCAGCGCTCGGCTAAGCGCTGGGTAAATAAATGGGCATTACCTGATTCATCACGACTGGTATAAGTTGCGCCTTTGAGCTTATGGGCAATAGGGTAGAGCGCGGGCTCGAGGCTGACGGCATTATTGATATCAATAATATGGCGCTCACAGCCTAACTCTTGCATGCGCTTAGTTGGTGCAATGGCGGCATCAAACTCAGCTTGGTTGGTATAAAAATGCATGATGCCGCGCGTTTGCTGCTCATAATCAATACCGATATCAGCACGCAGCTGTTGTAGTGTATTTCGTGAATATAAACCTAAGCGTACCATTTGTACCAAATTGGCATTGGCTCGTTCTGCGCGGCATTCTTTTAAAAAATGCATCGCCCACTTAAGCTGCGCCTTATCAGCACGCAAGCGATATAGCAGCGGCGCATCCTCGCGAAACAGCCATTTAAGGGCTTTCATTGGGGCAGCAGGATTTGCCCAAGGCGTTGCATGCGAGACAGATATTTGCCCACCATTGGCAAATGAGGTTTGCATACCTGCGTCTGACTCACGTTCAATGACGGTTACATCGTAGCCTGCTTGGCGAAGATACCATGCGGTGGTCACGCCCACCACACCCGCTCCGAGTACCGCAATATGACTCATAAATTGCTCTGCTGGGTTCTTAGTAAAAGTGCTTTAAATAGTGCTTACTGTTTCTTGTTATTGATTACTTCGCATTATTTTTGGCGGGCGACATCCGCTTGCAGTGCTGGCGGTAAGTCTAATATCGTAAGCTCGCTATCCGCTATATGTTCTGGACGGGCGACGACCAATGCCTTAAAGCCACTCTCATCTGCAATCGCATTGACCACTTGGATTTTATCGAGCTTGTCACCTGCTGCTGGTACGTCGCCTGTCCCGCTAACATAATTTAAAAAGGCTTTTGGCGCCGCTTTAAAATAAATACGGGCAATGACTTCTTGACCAAGGTAGCAGCCTTTATCGTAATCCATACCGCCGCGCTGATGCAGCCGTAGCTCTTGCGGCTGAAACAGACCTTGTGTGGCAGCAACTATCCAATAGTTACCGATTGCGAGACTCGCTTGCATCCACGCTTGGGTGTCTGCTGGCGTGTTATGTTCCTGTTTATGGCTAAAGGTTGGCAACCCATCAACCACGCAAGGATAAATCGGCATTGGTGCACTAATGTCAAATTTTGAAAAGGCGCCAAACTTTTTTAAATGGGCTTGGAAAGCCTCAACGCAATCGGCACTGATAACCACATCATAATGTTTTTCGTCTTGTTTTTTTATCCATAGACCAAAATCAATGCGACCTTTTAAATTGCTAAGCGCCGTTGCTTGATAACTGAGTCCGAGCTTGGTGACATCAGAGGTCAATTGTCCTTGTAAGAATTTTTCCGCGTCTTCACCTTGAATGGTTAGCTGAGCAAATTGTGGCAGTGTTGATTGAGTCATTATTGTTGTCCTATTTATCAGTCGCTATAGCCTCAGATATTAGGGTTAATACTGAGTTATTAAAGTAGTTGTTAAAATAATGTTTGAGAAATGGTGTTTGAGGTTTTTTACCATCTAAAGGCAAATGGCTATCAAATCAAACTTGGTTAAAGCAGAGTACCATAAAAAACCATGTGATAAAAAACGCCTGTTTTAAGAGATAAACGAATGTATCCATTAATCACCGTACGGCGTTTACAATCTAAGCGATTGGTTAAAGCTGGCGAGTTACGGTACAATGTTAGCTGTAGAATACACCCAATTTATCACGGCTGACGAGGAAATTATGAGCTTACCCAATTGCCCAAAATGCGATGCTGAATATACGTACGAAGATGGTTCGTTACTGGTATGTCCCATGTGTGCTCATGAATGGACCGCGGCTGACACTGATGCGGCGCAAGCTGAAGAGCAAGATGCGGTCATCCGTGATGCGGTCGGTAATGAGCTGCAAGATGGTGATACCGTCACCGTGATCAAAGACTTAAAGGTCAAAGGCTCATCAACCATTATCAAAGTCGGCACCAGAGCAAAAGGTATCCGCCTACTGCCCGATGCGTCTGATGGTCATGATATCGACTGTAAACTCGATGGTTATGGACCAATGAAGCTGAAATCGTCGGTGGTTAAAAAAGCCTAATGTATTGTTAATAAAATAAGACCGAATGAATAAGTAGAGAATAATTATGAGTACTAAAAATGAACAACTTTTTGCGCAAGCACGTAAGCATATTCCTGGCGGCGTAAACTCACCGGTTCGCGCCTTTGCCGGTGTCGGTGGCACGCCTATTTTTATGCACCGTGCTAACGGCAGCAAAATCTATGACACCGAAGACAATGCTTATATCGATTATGTCGGCTCTTGGGGTCCGATGATTTTGGGTCATGCGCATCCAAAAGTCATTGATGCCGTTAAAAAAGCCGCTGATGATGGTTTGAGCTTTGGTACACCAACGCCGTTTGAAACCACTGTTGCCGATAAAATTTGCGAAATTGTCCCGAGCGTTGAGATGATTCGTATGACCAGCTCTGGTACAGAAGCGACCATGAGCGCGATTCGTTTAGCGCGCGGTTTTACGGAGCGTGACAAAATCGTCAAATTTGAAGGTTGCTACCATGGTCATTCAGACAGCCTACTGGTAAAAGCGGGCTCGGGTATGCTTGATATTGGTGAACCAACGTCAAAAGGCGTGCCAGCGGATTTTGCTAAGCATACGATTACCATTCCTTATAATGACCCACAGGCGATTAAAGATTGCTTTGAGAAATGGGGTAGTGAGATTGCTTGCGTGATTGTTGAACCAATCGCTGGCAACATGAATATGGTCATTCCGAGCCAAGAATTCCATGATACCTTGCGTGCAGAATGTACCGCCAATGGCGCGGTATTGATTTTTGATGAAGTAATGACCGGCTTTCGCGTCGGACTTGGCGGTGCACAAGCGCATTTTGGCATTGACCCTGATTTAACCTGCTTTGGTAAAATCATCGGTGCCGGTTTACCGGTTGGTGCTTTTGGTGGTAAAAAAGAAGTGATGTCTTGTATCGCGCCACTTGGCGGCGTCTATCAAGCGGGTACGTTATCAGGCAACCCATTGGCAATGCGTGCCGGTATCGCGATGTTTGAAGACTTAACCGTCGATGGTTTTTATGCTGAATTATCAGCGAAAGTAGATCAGCTCGTTGATGGCTTCCAAGCTGCAGCAGACAAACATGGGATTAATATGCGTACAAATAAATTGGGCGGTATGTTTGGTATGTTCTTTGTTAAAGACAAGGCAACAAACGTACCGCAGAATTTCGATGACGTCACCGAGTGCGATATGGACGTATTTAATACCTTCTTCCATGGCATGTTAGATCGCGGTATTTATTTGGCGCCATCGGCTTATGAAGCAGGCTTTATGTCAATTAAGCATAGTGATGCAGACATTGAAGCCTCCATTAAAGCCGCTGATGATATTTTTGCTGAAATGGCAAAAGCTTAGTTTAAGAACTGTTTCAAAACTGTTTAAACACTATTTAAATACGTTAAGAGTATTTGAATCTTAATAGTAAAGATAAAAAGCCAACATGATTCATCATGCTGGCTTTTTTTTGCTTATTAAATTGAGTTTATTGAATTGAATCTGTTAAATGATGCTTATTAGATTTTATCAAACTTACGGTCTTTTAAGCTGAGTCTGCCGCGTAGCACATCGCTATACATGCGAAAGTCGCTGGCAAAGCTCTGTAGAGGGAATTTAAAAGAAGCGGGTTTGTTCTTCTCAAAGAAAAAATGTCCAACCCACGCGCAGGCATATCCTGCGGCAATACCTTTCAGTAGTGGCTTTGCCGAGCGGTTTTTAACAGATTTTGCCAATCCCAAAAGACCAAAGCTACTACCGGCGAAATGCAAACGTCGACAAGCCATGTTTTGATGCTCATTTAAATAAAAATCGTAAAATTTTAGCTTAACTAAACGTTTTACGTAAATAAGATTGCCATGATTAGTTTTTTTCGTGTCAGTAGACAATTTTGTTTTTGCGGCTTGGGCGGTTGTCTGCTTCATAACTTTTGCTTCCTTGCAGGGTGTGATTGATTGAGCGTCATCATTCCGTGATGGACTTAACTGGTGAAAGCTAGTACTTATTGTATATATCGAATGGTATAGATAGAGCATTTATCGATATAAGTAAGTGCTTGTTCTTTCTTACAATATACTTATTATTTAACGCAATAGATTGTGTTTTTAATGTAGCAAAGCGCTGCTATGAAAACAAGCAGTAGAAGCTAACTTTAGCATTGTTATTTAATGACTGTTTAGCTAAGGTTTAATGCAGGTTGACTTAGTTTATCCAAGCGCTTACTTGCCTTGTTAATACTGTGTTTAGCGATGGTAGCCGCTTACTTGCCACTGTTTGGCATAAATGCTTTAATGACAAAACTGGCCGTGCTTAACTTGCTATGCTTGGCGGCGTTTGAATAGCACGGCGCTATAGTTTCGAGCAATGACAGTGATAGTTAAAAACACTTTCTTTGTTAAATAACTCAGCTCTTTTAATGATTTTCTCTTTTATCTGACACGGTAACGATCTCGCTTATGCCCAAAGACTACCTGAAAAACCCACCACTTGCAGATGATGAAATGATGGCAGCCATTGATATTGGTTCCAATAGTTTTCATCTAGCTATTGCGCGCCTCGACCATGGTGAGGTGCGAAAAGTGGTGTCTATGTCTGAAAAGGTGCAGCTCGCTGCCGGACTCGATGAGAATAATATTTTGGGCGCTGCTGCTGAAAAGCGCGGTCTTGAATGTTTAAGTCGCTTTGTCGCGCGTTTGGATTCGGTGCCGCCTGAGCGTATTCGTGTCGTCGCGACCAACGCCTTACGCCAAGCCAAAAACGCCAATGACTTTATCACCCGTGCCAACAAAATTTTGCCCAAACCGATTGAGATTATCGCCGGACGTGAAGAGGCGCGCTTGATTTATTTGGGCGTCTCGCACACTAATGCTAGTAGTGACAAACGCTTGGTCGTTGATATTGGTGGTGGTTCGACAGAGTTTATCATTGGGCAAGAGTTCGATCCGTTATTGACCGAAAGCTTACAGATGGGCTGTGTCGCTTTTACTCAAAAGTATTTTGCGGACGGCTTGATTACCAAAGAAGCTTTTAATAATGCTATCTCAGCTGCGCGTAAAGAAGTGCTGGCGATTAATGGCCGCTATCAAAAAGTGGGCTGGAGTAGTGTCGTTGGCTCGAGTGGCACGATTAAAGCGGTTCGCAACGTCCTTGTCTCAAAAGGCTGGGCGGATGAGCAAGAGCGTATTACCTATAAAGGCGTTAAAAAGTTAGAAAAATTATTGCTTAAAATTGGCAACGTTGATGATATAGACTTAGAAGGCGTCAAAGAGCACCGTAAAGCGGTCTTCCCAGCGGGCGTTGCGGTACTGCGTGCCATCATGAAGGTGTTGAGCATTGAAACCATGGTTTACTCAGATGGCGCGCTACGCGAAGGCGTCATGTACGATATGCTTGGCCGCTTTGCTAGCGAAGATGTGCGTGATCGCAGTGTTTTGGCGTTGATAAAGCGTTATTCTGGTGATAAAAAACAAGCCAAACAAGTGGTCAAAACCAGTCTTACTCTATTTGAGCAAGTCAAAGAAAAGCTTGCACTCACTAGTGAAGATAGCGATTTACTCAGACGGGCGGCGTCCTTACACGAAATAGGCTTGGCGATTGCGCATAGCGGCTATCATAAGCACAGTGCTTACTTGATTGAATATTCTGATATTCCCGGGTTTTCGCAAGTTGATCAAAAGCGGATGGCGCAATTGATGCTCAATCATCGTCGTAAGCTTAAAGCTGATATGTTAGAGCAGACCTGTACCATCGGTGGTGATTCGCTCGTTTATCTGTGTTTGCTGCTACGTCTAGCGGTACTCGCGCATCATAGCCGTAGTGAGTACGAGTTGCCAAAGCTAGCGTTAAAAGTAATTGATAATAATCGCTGGCAAATCACGCTTGGAGAGAGTAGTGAGCACTATGCTTTCCTATTATCAGATTTACATACTGAGGTTGAGCAATTCGCTAAATGGGGCGTGAAGCTAAGCGTCGTTGAGGCCGAATGTGGTTAAGGCATCAGCGCTGAGCGCTAACCATGATTCTTAATACTGATTCTTAATACTAAGCCGTTACTATTGTAATAATGGCGCTACAGATTAACGTAACAAAAGCGGCGTTGTGAGTAATGTCATGCGATTTAAGATGTGCTACTATAGCTTCTATTGAGTTTACAACTGTACTTTGATAATCGATTATCCAAAAGCTGATAACAGTATCAACTAACAGTGTCATTATTAAACATCACCACATTATATAGAATTACGAAAGGGAATCGTCTATGAGTACCGTCTGGGATAGCGTTCAGCTTGCACGGCATGCCAAACGTCCATTATTTATGGACTATGTGAATCAGCTGTTTACCGAATTTGATGAGTTGCATGGCGACCGTGCTTATGCAGATGATAAAGCTATCCTTGGCGGTCTTGCGCGCCTAGATGGTCAGCCTGTGATGGTGATTGGCCAGCATCGTGGTCGTAGTACGCGTGAGCGTATCGCCCATAATTTTGGCATGGCAAACCCCGAAGGCTATCGTAAGGTTATTCGTTTGGTGAAAATGGCTGAGCGTTTTAATATTCCGGTGATGACCTTTGTCGATACCCAAGGCGCTTACCCCGGTATCGGAGCTGAAGAGCGCGGCCAAGCGCAAGCCATCGCTGAAAGCATCGCTGTGTTTTCTAGCCTAAAAGTACCTATCATCGTCACCATTATCGGTGAAGGTGGCTCAGGCGGCGCATTGGCAATAGGCGTTGGCGATAAGGTAAATATGCTACAAAACAGTATTTACTCGGTTATCTCTCCTGAAGGCTGTGCGTCTATTTTATGGAAAACTGCTGAAAAAGCCCAAGATGCTAGTGAAGCATTGAAGTTGAATGCCATCAATCTCTATCAAATGGGCTTAATTGATGCGGTTATCGACGAAGGCGAGGGCGCACATATTCAGCCGCAGCCAGTGATTATAGCGCTAAAAGCATTAATCGTTGAGCAATTAGATGAGCTTAAAGACATGGATGCGCATGAGCGTTGCGAGCTGCGTTATGAGAAATTAAAATCTTTTAACTCAGAAGTGATGTTGCCTTGCTAAGATTTTATATTGCTAAGGTATTTAAACTTAGCTTTTAACGATATCGATTTACGCTTAATGTTAAAATAAAAACGTGTCATTTTATGGCACGTTTTTTTGTGCGGCTTCATTTATCCTAGCAAATCTGCATTGGCGTTAAAGTGGTTCGGCTGTTAATAAGTTAAAGATTAATAAGGTTAATAATGACGAATAGTGCAATCCTCCCATATGCTATTAAACCGATAGCCACATTGCCCGTCGATGCTGCTCTGGCAGAAGCATTATTAAGCAGTCTGGCTGAATATGGCGAACAGCTGCATGGACGGCGAGTTTGGCTAGCCTGTAGTGGTGGGCGTGATTCATTGGCACTGGCAGCACTTTGCGTACAGCTTTATCGCCAAGGTAAATTGCCATTTTTGCCGCAATTGCTGCATGTTAACCATGGTCTACAAGCAGATAGTGGCGCTTGGGCAGCGCATGTTGCCGATTGGTCAAAGGTACAAAAGATACCGTGTCGGATTTTACCCGCACAAGTAAATGGTCATGATGAGCAGGCAGCACGCCAAGCACGTTATGATGTGATGCGTGCGCAACTTAATCAAGATGATGTATTACTACTAGCGCATCATGCCGATGACCAAGCGGAAACCGTATTAATGCGCTTGATTCAAGGCGCTGGAGTAAATGGTTTATCAGGTATGCAGTCGTGGCGTGTACAGATGCAAGGCGCACATCGCATAGCGTTATGGCGACCTTGGCTAACGGTGAAACGCGCCGATATCAGCGCCTATGCACAGCTTATAAAGCTACCCTATATCGATGACCCAACCAATGAGGCTGGCGATAATGTGCGTAGTGGACTGCGCCGAGATATCATGCCGATATTGGCGACCTATAATCCAAACGTCATTGATAATATTGCTCGTAGCGCGCAGTTATTAAGCGATGCTCAATTAATTATCAATGCCCAAGCAGTCGAGGATTTGCAGCAGATAGAGGTTGCACTGTTACAACTTCAATATGCACAGCGCGTACTAAATATAGATAAACTACAAACCTTACCATCCTATCGTCAGCGACAATTATTGCACCATTGGCTCGGTCAAGATGAGCCATTGCCTCCTGCAAAGCAGCTCGTTGATGATGTTTTACGCCTAAGCCAACGTGATGATAATGATCACCAAACGGTGCTATTTTGGCAAGGTCGCAAGCAGTCGTATACTGTTCGCCGCTACCGTCAGCAGCTTTATCGTCTCAGCAGTGACTGGCTCAAATGGTTAGAGTTACCCTTTACCGAGCAGACGCAGACCTTATCTAGTCATACTGAGTCTAATCTTACTGTTATTCATACAACTGACAGTAAGTCCGTTTCCATGACCTTACGTAATGATAATAAATTTACTTGGCAATTGCAGATTATGCTAAATGAAGTAGCGCAACCATTAGGAATCTATAAAGATAAGGTTAAGTTCACCTTTGCGCCATTAGAGCGTCATCAGCGTGTGCAAACTGTACTGACGTCTCGTCCACAATCGGGCAAAAAGCTCTATCAAACCTTAGGTATTCCATCATGGATGCGTGAGAGTTTGGTGGTAGTTAGCGTAACTTTTATAAATGACAGAAATATTGGAAATGAGCGCCCGATAAACTGTCCTATTTTATTATTATCACCTTTCGAAAGCTGGGTGTTGGCTGCTGAACAGTCGAGTATTAATGTGAATGTAAAACAACTTGCCACCCTTATCAAAAGCCGGCTAACTATGCGTAAAACATGGTAAATAATAAATATGCGGCGTCCACTATAATGATTACTTAAACGGTAGCGCCATTACTGAGCCTTTGAATTTATCAAACGGCGCTAGTAGCAGTATGGTAAACTGAGTGTCATTTTACCTATCATTATGTTAGTTTGAATGCCTTTGCATTTTTTGAATAGGAGACAGCTATGTCAGTCTTAGATAATAAAAAAATCAGCTTTATCGGTGGCGGAAATATGGCGCAGGCTTTGATTAGCGGGCTAGTCAGCTGCGGCGTCAAACCGAGTCTGATTACTGTTGCGGATCCGAATAGCGAAGCGCGCGAGCAATTGGCTGCTAAAGGATTGAATACGGTTGATCCAACTGCCGATGCAAAAGCGGCGGTTATCGGTGCTGATATCGTGGTATTGGCAGTCAAACCACAAGTCATGAAAGCAGTGGTCAGTGGTTTTTCTGATGTTTTAGACAAGCAGCTGGTGATTTCAGTGGCAGCAGGATTATCGACTGCGCTGTTATCAAATATGCTTGGCGGATATAGCAACATCGTCCGTGCGATGCCAAATACGCCAGCGATGATTCAAATGGGCGCGACCGGTCTCTACGGTACGGACGATATTTCTGCCGAACAAAAGCAATTGGCAACCGCAGTGATGGAAGCATCAGGTTTGGTCATGTGGGTCGGTAATGAAGAACACATGCATGCGGTGACTGCCGTATCAGGCTCAGCGCCCGCTTATATGTTCTATTTCATTGAAGCGATGGTCGATGGGGCAGTGGCGTTAGGATTGGATAAAGAACAAGCGTCAGCACTGGCCATGCAAACCATGCTGGGTGCAGCAAAAATGGCGCTAGGTAGTGAAGACGCACCAAGCGAGCTACGTCGTAAAGTCACTTCACCAAACGGCACGACCCAAGCGGCCATTGAGTCCATGCAAGCCAATGACATCAGTCGTCAAATCAGTGAGGCCATGCAGGCTTGTTATGATCGTAGCCAAGCGTTAAGTGAAGAGATGAGTAAATAGCCTTTAATGGTTAGTGCTCTACTGATAGGGTATGTCAGATTCATGAGATGCCCTATTAATAATCATAAAAAATGTAAAGTCATAAAAATGCCTGATAATGACATTCGTCACCCTAAATCCCGTTAATAATGTCACATTGAGTAGCACTTCATGAACAACCTGTTATTGCAAATTTTTGATTTGGTCACCACCTTCGCCATGATGTTAGTATTTATCCGCTTTATGCTACAGTTTGCGGGAATGGATGCTAGTAATCCTATGATTGCCCCTGCTTATAAAGCAACGCATATCGTTGATGTGTTTGGGCGTATTTTCCCAACTGTTGGTCAAGGTCGTATTAGTATTGCCGCTATTGTGCTGATGTTTTTGATTCGCCTGATTGATATCGCAGGAAAAGCAGCATTAACCCATAAAGGTATTGCGCCTGTACCGCTATTCTTTACTGGTACTATCAGCTTAGTATTAGACTTTTTGCGTATGTGCCGTTATCTCGTTATCGGGTCTATCATTGTGAGCTGGATTGTGGTGTTTACCCAATCTCAGCATCCGATAATTGGTATCATTGTTAATTTAGCAGAGCCAATTTTAGCGCCGTTTCGCCGTATCACGCCAAACTTAGGCATGATTGACTTATCGCCAATGATTGCATTTTTTGCCTTTTATTTACTTGAGATATTTATAGGTGGATTGGCATCAAGCTTTATGCCGATGTTGGGCTAAGTTAAAGTTTGCTGAGTTGAAAAAATAACTACCTCTTAAAAGATTTAAAAAAAGGGTGCTCTTGAACTGACCCCCAAATATTGGACGGTTTAGTTTACCCCAAGGACTGAGTTCTGTATTGCACAGGACTCAGTCCTTTTAGTTTGATCTGAATACGCTCATTGTTGTAATAATGAATATACTCGTGAATCTGTTGTTCTAAATCCTCAATCGTTTGAGGTTTTTCAATATAAATCGTCTCACACTTCAGCGTACCGAAGAACCCTTCCATCAGTGCGTTATCTAAGCAATTGCCTTTTCTGCTCATACTTTGCTTAATACCATGCTGTTTAAGCACCACTCCAAACGGTCTCATTTGATAATGCCATTCTTGATCAGAATGTAGCATGAGTGTCTTATCACGACACACTTTCGTCTTTGCTAAAGCTCGCCCTAGCATATTACTCACTAAGTCATAAGTCGGGCGCTTTGAGAGTGTATAGCTGACAATCTCATTGTTATAACAATCAAGTATGGGCGACAAATACAGCTTATCGTCACCCACCTTAAACTCAGTAATATCGGTGAGCCAGCGCTTATTTGGTTTATCTGCATGAAACTAGCGCTTTAAATAGTTCTTCGCAATCTTGCCTTGTTGTCCTTTGTAAGATCGGTACTTCTGACGTCTTATCTTTGCGCTAAGCTTCATGTCATGCATAAGCTTAGCGATGAGCTTATAGTTTTGATAAACCCCTAACTGCTTTAGCGCCGCCGTGACTCTACGATAACCATACCTGCCTTTGTGCTTGTGGTATATCTGAGCAATATGATGTTTTAAGTCTGCATATTTGTCTTTAACATCAAACTGACACCTATGGTAGTAAAAGACACTCTTAGCCATCTTAGCGATGTTTAGCAAAGCAGATAAAGGGTGCTCTTGTCTTAGTCCTTCGATGAGCCTTGCTTTTTGCCTGCTTGTTCCTCCGCTTTGAGCAAGGCATCGAGCTTTTTTAGGTAAGCATTCTCTGCACGCAAATATTCCAGTTCACGCTTAAGCTCTGCTAGCGTCTTTTCATCATCAGGTTTGTCTGTAATAAAGGGTTTACTCATGGCGGTTCTACCTTTAGGTTTGGATATTAGTCCAGACATACCATAAAGCCGATACGCTTTGTGCCAGTGGCTAATTAAGGCCGGTGAGCTGATATCAAACGTTAGAGCGACCTCGGATTGACTTAATCCTTCCTTAAGCATGGTGGTAATCACGTGATGTTTAAACTCACTGCTGTATTTGGCCTTACTTGTCTTTGGCTTGATGGCATTTATGCCACCGCTTTGGTATTGCTTAACCCATTTGAGTACAAACTCTGGATTGACGTTAAACTTCTTAGCGGTGGCATGACTACTATGGCCTTGCCGATAGTATGCGATGACTTGCATCTTAAAGTCTAGATTGTAACGCATGAAAATACCCCCATAAGTTGTGTCCAACTTATGGGGGTCAGTTCATCTATAAAATATAGAGCGCCTTTTTTTATTTACCATCTATAGATTATTCTAAAATTCTATAAAACGATTGGGTATTAATTGGGCGTCAGCATCATCAGGATGCGGCGCATCGGCGGCGCGCAGCGTTTGGGTAATCCAACTATCCGCAGACTTTACTGCCTCGATAAGTGCGTCACCCATTGCCAAGCGTCCAGCGATAAAGCTCGCTAATGAGCAGCCAGAGCCATGAAATTCGCCTTTTAGGCGCGGCAAAATACTTTTATGTACCATCTCACCTTTGATATACAGATACTGCTCGATATCACCGCTATCAAAGTCGTGTGAGGTCTTAACCAATACCGCATAACACCCTTGGGCGCATAATTTTTGCGCACCGATATGCAAATCTTGCTCAGCGCTTAAGGCTCGTAGCTCGTGGGTATTTGGGGTGATTAAAGTCGCGTAGGGAAGCAGTTTCCTAAACGCAGTTGCCAAAGTTTGCTCATCTCCTAAGCTGCCACCGCTATTGGCAACCAATACAGGGTCGAGTACAAACGGTGTGTCAGCAGCGATAATTTGCTCAGCAAATAGGCGCGTCAGCATCGCGATATTGTCAGTGGTGCCAAGCATACCTGACTTAATTACCGCAACAGGTAAATCATCGAGCACTGTGGTCGCCTGCGCTTCTACCAGTGCTGCTGCACAAGCCTCAAAACCAAATACTTGCTGCGAGTTTTGTATGGTAATTGCCGTACAAGCGATTGCGGCATGAGCGCCTGCTTGACCGACAGCCTCGATATCTGCTTGTAATCCAGCACCGCCCGACGGATCCAATCCTGAAAAACACAGTACCACTGGTCGCATAACCCTTCCTTTTATTTATTCTATAATGAATCATAAATACTATAGCTATCGATTACCCAAAAAGCCATAGCCATTAGATTTTGGTCAATTAGTGATAAAAACTCATTAGTAGTAAAACCGAAAACTAATCTAGATTTTCATAGCCAAATCAGGCATTTTTTTATCTTTAGAAACAGATAAAGGCATTTAAATCGATAATTATGGCAAAAGCCGCGTTAAATCTGTAGACAACGCTTGCAATTCGTTTTGGCTTTGCTATAATACCGCCCACGGCATAAGACGTATCATTAGCATCGATACTGTGTTTAAAGAAGCATTTTTAATAAAAATATTTCGATAAGTGTCTTAAATCGTTCGGTGAAGTGGGTGAGTGGCTGAAACCAGTTCCCTGCTAAGGAACCATACGTGTAAGCGTATCGAGGGTTCGAATCCCTCCTTCACCGCCATTTATTCAGTTGTTATAAGAGTAATAACGCAGAAATTGGCGTTAATAGTTTTTTAGGTTATCATTCAAAAGTAATTTGAATTTAACTGAGAAATAAGTTGACACAAGCGATATTATCTATATAATAACCAACCTAATTTGCTGCAATTGTTTTTAACAACGCAGTAGATAATGTGCAAAGTACGCGCTTGTAGCTCAGTTGGATAGAGCACTTGGCTACGAACTAAGGGGTCGGGAGTTCGAATCTCTCCAAGCGCACCATTTGCATACTGGCTTATTTGTTCATGTAACCATTAAGCTAAAACTAAATCAATCGCCTGTCTTATGACAATTTGGCGATTTTTTTATGTCTGTCGTTTTTGTAGAGTTTCTATTTTAATTTTTTCCTTCCTTCTAACTTTCAATCAACAGTTTTTTACATCAGAAATCTTGTCTTATCAGACTGTACGCTAAGCGCCTGAATTACGGTACAATGAGCACTCTATTTTTCGCTTGTTATGGGCTAGTATCATGTCAAAATCGTCACCAAAAGCTGCTACCAAAGCAAAATCGCCACGCAAAAACTCAGCGCCTCAAGCCTCCGCTGTCGAAGAAGCGGTGATTGCCAAACCTGGTACACGCATGGCGGCTATTCTATATGATGGGATGTTGATTTTGGCTTTACTGTTTTTGGTTGGTACGGTACTGACGGTGATTGGCACGCTATTGACGATGCAGACGGGCACGCAGTCACAAGAAGCCAGATCGCTACCGACATGGTATCAAAACTTTATTATGACCCCATCTTTTATCCTGACGCTAGTGGGCTTCTATGGGATGTTTTGGCGCCGCGGTGGACAAACATTGGGTATGCAAACGTGGCGCTTAAAAACGGTCAATAATAGTGGGCACCTGCTAACGTGGGGGCAGTCGTTTAAACGTATTTTAGCGGCGAGCCTTATGCCGCTGATATTTGGTCTAATTGGTAGTGTCATCGGTGGCTCACGGGCTATCTTATTGACCAGTGCTTTTTTGGGTTTTGTCTTTAACTATGCCTTTTGTTTGTTTAACCGTCGTGGTTTGGCGGTGCAAGACATGCTATCAAATACCATCACCTTAAAAATGCCTAAAACAGAAAATGAAGGGCTGTGGCGGGTGATTAGAAACCGTAAAAAGGGTGAATAAAAAAGGTAAATAGCAAGGTAACAGCCCAGATAACCGTAATCGCAAACTATAGGTTAAATGTTTGCGTCAGTAAAATGCTATAACCGATAAAAAACAGTAATAATATCGCGCCAGAGGTACGTCCAAACGAGCGTTTTTTGATATAAGCAAACACACAAAGCACCACCAACAATAGCGTCAGCAGTCCCATCACTAACATATCGCGTGACAAAATAATCGGGTCAGCGCTAATAGGGGCAATGAGTGCCGCTAGTCCTACAACGCCGAGTGTATTAAAAATATTAGAACCAATAATATTGCCAAGCGCCATATCATGTTCGCCTTTACGCGCTGCGGATAGACTGGCAACCAACTCAGGTAGTGAGGTACCAACCGCGACAACGGTTAAGCCGATAATCAGCTCACTCAGACCCCAAAAATTAACCAATTCAACAGCGCCCCAAACGATAGCGCGTGAGCTTAATATCAATATCGACATACCTATTACTAAGCTTGCTAAGCCACGAAAAATTCCTGCTGATTGTCTATCCTTGTTCTCATTGTGCTCCTAATTGTGCTCATTATTTTTGCTGCCTATTTTCTTGTCTTCCTGCCTAGTACTGCGCAAATTCATCACAATTTGAAAAATCAATACTGCGCCCAACCCTAGCAATAATATTATGCCGTCTGATTGGCTCAGTTGCCCATCACGCAGCTGCCACGCTGCCAGTAGGGTAATGGCTAGTAATAGTGGTAAGTCGCGCTTAACGATGCTTTTGTGGATAATAATAGGGCTAATAAGTGCTGTTGTACCTAAGACTAGGGCGATGTTCATGATATTTGAGCCATAGGCGTTGCCAAGCGCCAGCTCAGGGCTGCCTTCTAATGCTGCCAGTAACGATACCACCATTTCCGGCGCTGACGTGCCCAGTCCTAAAATGACGACGCCAATAAGGAAGCTTGGCACGCCTAGACCATTCGCTAAGGTCGTCGCGCCATCGATAAAGATATCGGCACTCCAGACTAAAATAGCCAGTCCAATCAGCACTGCAATGACTGCCAACCACATCAGCAAGCTTCCTTATAGGTTAGAACAAAACAGCTTTGAAAATAATAATCTCAAAGACCACAGGCTTAAAGGAAATAGGTTTTAAACGCATTTATCCCTATAAAAAAAAGCTGAATCTTAGATAGATTCAGCTTTTTTTATTCAAATATACAATCCAATTAGCTCAATATTTATTACTTAAGAAGAAAAACGCATCAAACTTAGCAAAAGCTTTAATGGTAAAACTTATTAAGCCACTTGTACCGGAATGATATTGGCCGTGTCTTTCACGGTATTGTCTTCGTTGCAATAAACCAGTTTTGGCTGATAAGTTGCCGCTTCCACTTCATCAAAATGCGCATAAGCACAGATGATGACGATATCGCCTAAGTCCGCCATATGCGCGGCAGCACCGTTTAATGAGATAATGCCAGAGCCCGCTTCAGCGCGAATCGCATAGGTGCGAAAGCGTTTGCCATTGGTGACGTTGTAGATATCGATAGATTCGTTTTCACGCAGACCAGCAAGGTCTAGTAAGTCACCGTCAATACCGCATGAGCCTTCGTAGTGCAGCTCAGCATGGGTAACACGGGCGCGATGTAATTTGCATTTAAGCATATTAAGTAGCATAGGTTGCTTCCTTAGTGTAACTGATATAAATGAGTTAAATCAAAAGCTTAATGGGGACAGGTGGGTAGAATAAAAGTTATTTATCTAAAAGTCACGGTTAAATTTATGCTTTAGCCATTCAAATGACTTAGAAATATGTAATTAACGGCAGATTATTCCGGTAATTTAAAGCCATTAATCTGCGAGCGCGCTTTTTCAATATCGCCATCTAATAATAATGGCAAAGCCTCAAAAGAGGCACTTAAGGCGCTATCAATGGCAATTTGCTCATCGGGCGCCGCTTTAGACAATACATGACCGCTGACTTTAGACTTGTGACCCGGATGACCAATACCGATACGCAGACGATGAAAGTCGTTGCCGATGTGCGGCGTGATATCACGCAGACCGTTATGACCGCCATGTCCGCCATTGGTTTTGAGCTTGATGCTGCCAGCTGGGATATCGAGCTCATCATGGGCAATCAGCAATTCATCATTTTTGATGCCATAAAAATTGACCATCGGCACCACCGATTGACCCGATTTATTCATAAAGGTCAGTGGCATGAGCAGACGCACATCATGACCATAAATTTGTCCGCGTCCCGTTACCCCATGGAATTTTTTGTCAGGGGCGAGGGCAATATTAAACTGCTGCGCTAAATGATGGACGAACCAAAACCCTGCATTATGACGCGTAAACATATACTGCTGACCAGGATTACCAAGACCGACAATAAGCTTTATGGCCATAAAAACACCCTGCTTAAATTTAATAAATGAGTGATAAGGTTTGAAAAGTAAGACAACTCTATAATATAAGACGATTCTATAATATTTGTCTTACATACTAGTTAGCCTACTTTTCAAACCTTACTTACAAAAACAGCAGGAGATATTTATCACCTGCTGTTTTTTGACTAAACAAACCTGTTATCACATAGCAGACACTAGATTGCAGTCTCTATGTAACGCGGGCTTATTATTCAGCGTCTTTGTCTTCAGCTTCAGCACTTTGTGCAGTCGCAGGTACGTCAGCCGCGTCAACTTCAGCGTCTGCGTCAACTTCTTCAACCGTTGGTGGCTGCATGTTAACGATAGTACGGTCGTGAGCATCTTCCATGTCAAGATCAAAGATGATAACGCCTTCAGGCAGTTTGATGTCTGATAGACGGAATAGATCACCGATTTCCATGCCTGATACGTCAATTTCTAGGTATTCAGGTAATTGTGATGGTAGGCAAACGATTTCAACATCAGTTACTACTGTAGATAGAATGCCACCCGCTTTCGTACCTGGAGCATTTTCAGCACCAGCGAAATGCAAAGGAATGTTCATGTTGATTTTCTGACCTTTCACAATACGCTGGAAGTCAGCATGCATTGGGAAACCTTTAGCAGGATGGCGTTGCAAGGCTTTGATAACAACTTGATGCTCATCGCCTTTATCGGTCGTGATGGTCAAGATTTGTGAAAAGAAGGCTTCATATTCAAGCGACTTTACTAGCTCGTTGATTTTGATTGAGATAGTGGTTGGTTCTTCACCACCACCATAAATGATAGCAGGAACTAGATTCTGCTTACGTAGGCGGCGGCTCGCACCTTTACCTTGTTGTTCAGCAGAGCGGTCAACCGCATTGATTGCAAAATGATCAATAGCCATGGATATAATCCTATAGAGAGTATGTGAAGTATCTACCAGCAATAACAGACTTGCGACCAGTCTATCACTGGATAATCAATACTTTAGAAAGTATCAATCATGTCGCTAAGTATAAAAATACCTAAAAATAATAGAGCTTAGCTAATGATGAATACAGGCGCGCATTATACGTGATTCTTTAACAATAATAAAGACCTACGTGAAATAGCTGTTTAAAGTGAATACACAATAAACCACGAAAAGTGATTAAAAAAACGCCAAGTCATAAAACTTGGCGTTTTTTTAACAGATTTTTTAGTAACAAAAAATTTTAAGCGTTACCTAAGCATCAAACATCGCGCTGATAGATTCTTCGTTATTGATACGGCGTAAGCTTTCAGCCAGCATCGGTGCGATACTTACTTGACGAATTTTGCTACAGGCTTTAGCAGCGTCAGACAATGGAATGGTATCGGTGACCACAATCTCATCGAGTGCCGACTCGCTGATGTTTTTTAGCGCATTACCTGATAGAACAGGGTGAGTAATATAAGCCAATACGCGGCGCGCGCCGTTTGCTTTTAGTGCTTCAGCGGCTTTACATAAAGTACCAGCGGTATCGACCATATCATCAACGATGACGCAATCACGGTCACGAACATCACCAATAATGTGCATGACTTGTGACTCATTGGCACGGGCACGGCGTTTATCAATAATCGCCATGTCGGTATCGCCCAATTGCTTCGCCATCGCGCGCGCACGTACCACACCGCCAACGTCAGGTGAAACCACCATGATGTTGTCATAATCTTGTTTTTTAAGGTCATTCAATAATACAGGGGTGCCGTAGATGTTATCTACTGGGATATCAAAGAAGCCCTGAATCTGGTCTGAGTGCAAATCAACGGTCATGACGCGATCGATACTGACGATGTTTAACATGTCAGCGACGACTTTAGCAGAGATAGGCACACGAGCTGAACGCGGACGACGGTCTTGACGGGCATAACCGAAGTAAGGCATGACAGCGGTGATACGACCAGCACTAGAGCGACGCAAGGCGTCAGCCATCATCATGATTTCCATCAAGTTGTCGTTGGTCGGTGCACAAGTAGGCTGCATGATAAACACGTCTTTACCGCGCACGTGTTCTTTGATTTCTACGGCAATTTCGCCATCAGAAAAACGCGTGATGTCAGCTTTACCAAGAGGTATATGGAGATGATCGGCTACGGTTTTTGCTAATTCAGGGTGGGCATTACCCGTAAAAATCGCCAAATAAGGCATGACAGAAGTCCTATTGATTGACTCAAGCAGCGACCGCTAAGCAGTGTCAAACTGCTCAAATTCAGAAAAGAGTATGGAAAACTATTGATGACTACTATTACAGTAAAAAATGGCAGGGGTAGCTGGACTCGAACCAACGGATGTCAGGATCAAAACCTGATGCCTTACCA
This sequence comes from Psychrobacter immobilis, assembly GCF_904846175.1. GTDB lineage: Bacteria > Pseudomonadota > Gammaproteobacteria > Pseudomonadales > Moraxellaceae > Psychrobacter > Psychrobacter immobilis_E. The sequence goes on from NZ_CAJGZM010000004.1 coordinate 294,246, forward strand.
ACTTGGCTATACCCCTGTAATGTCTAGGCTGTGTACGTCGATATCTAATAGCAACTTTTAATAAAATTACGCTTAGAATAGCGTCACGACCTGTTCGTTATCTTATAAACAGATAAACCGTCTACAACATAACTTTTCCCTAACGGTGTTCATTGCGAACTATACCGAAACTGAGATAACGTTGTCAATGTCAATAAGCAGCTATCTTAAATCGCTTATTATACATATCAAACGCTTTGAGCTTAAAAATGGCAGGGGTAGCTGGACTCGAACCAACGGATGTCAGGATCAAAACCTGATGCCTTACCAACTTGGCTATACCCCTATTGAGGCGACCTATTATAAATAAATATTCAGCTTTTGCAAGTCATTTGAGGCTTTTAATGTCTTTTATTCTAAATAGGTTGAAAATAAAACGGATGTTGAGTTAATGAAAATTTATACACTGTCTTTATAATAATTTTATTTACACGCTATAGGCAGTGTTTGGTTGAATTTTTAGCTTGTATAGGCTAATGATTTGGCAAATCTTTGACATCCATGAACTGTGAACCCAAAAATTGGATATATCTATTTTCCAAACATTTAGGATCTGCTTGTTGCTCAAAATCGTAATCGTAGTTGGGATCGTATTTTCCGCCGTCTAAGGGTCCATTAGTAAATAGCTCAGTGTTCAAAGGTATATCAACGCCATTGGCTGTCAGAGTCTGTGTCTCTTCATTCCAAGTGGTTATACCATGAGGAAAAACAGGAACGTTAAGCCTATCACCGTTTTGGATAAGCAAACATCCATCTTTCATAACTAAAGTACCGCCCATAGCTGGTTCTATTTCCGCACTATGCTCATATGGATAGGTAAAAAACTTAGCATATGGCTTATTTTCAGAGGCATTAATGCTGACATCACTAGCCCTATTATCGATAGATACTTTTGGCTTAGGTAACGTGACGTTTTGAGTATCAGAATTGTTGGTGCAGCCTGTCACGGCTATTGAAAGTGCCAAAATACTTGTTGATAGCGTAAAAAAAATTATTTTCATTATGAATAACCTTTAGGCTAAAAAAGTTGCGTTATCAATTCCATCTAAACTTACAAACTCCCAACCATATACCCTGCACAAGGCGCATCTTTAATCCATTTTGCCAAAATCGCCTTATCCGTATCAATACTCGCATCTAATGGCAAAAATACGGCACTACCAGAGCCGGTCATCCGTGCTGTGCTGAGTGCTTGTGACTCTAACCTTTGCAAATAACGTAACGCTTCATCGACGGCAGGAGCAAGGCTGGTGACTACTGAGGTAAAGACATTGCGATAAGGCGTGTTTAAATATTGCACATAATCATTAGAATAGTTTTTAATGGTTTCAATCGATAACGGGGCAATGTCTCGTTGTAGTTGCGGATGCGCAAACAGCTTAGCAGTGTTCACGTGCGCATTCGGCGTCAATACTAAATATTGCTGTTCTGGCAAATCAATGGCCGTTAACTCTTCGCCAATACCCATCGCAATGGCATCTTGCCCAAAGATAAATATCGGCACATCGGCGCCAATGCTTGTGCCAATTTCTATTAGCTCATTTTGATTAATATCAAGCTGCCATATCTCATTTAAGGTTAATAATGTCGTCGCAGCATTAGAAGAACCGCCGCCCAAGCCTGCGCCCATCGGTAGGTATTTATCTAAGGTGATTTGTATTCGCGCCAGCTGCTTAGGTAGTCTGTCTGCTTGGATAACAAATGCCAATAACGCACGTGCGGCTTTAAAAATAAGATTATCATTGATACTGCTGGTTATCGTGTCGGCACCAGACAACGTTAGCAGCTGATGGCATAACTTATCAGCGTCTAAGGACTTATCTATAGTAGAAAATACTGCGTCCTCTACAAGCGAAAAATGCAGATAATCGCCCCAGTCGAGCAGGCGAAAAACGGTTTGCAGATTATGATAGCCATCAGCGCGCTTACCGGTAATATGAAGAAATAAATTAATCTTTGCCGGTGATAAGCGCGTGATAACTGGCTTTGCGGTGGTGCGTTCTTCAGTCATAAATATGCGTCTTTATGAATTGTTCGTAAAGATAACAATGTGTTTTGCTTTCTACGTATTGTTATTATTTTTGATGATCGATGGTCATCACTACTTTATTGCCTTGTGATTGCACCGCGCTGATTTTATTTGGCAGCTTATCATTACCTTTATAAGTAAAGCTGGCTTGCCATTCACCATTCACTGCGCTAATCAAACGGTTTTGAGCATCAAGCTGTGGCGCGCTGTCCGAAGGCGCTGGGCGACCCGATATCCAATACGGCATTTGTGAAATCGGCGCTTGCCAGCCTGTGGCTTTTTTGAGCAAGGTTTCAGGGTCAGTAGCGGTTAAAGTGCCAGTCTTTTCGCTGATTAAAGTCGCTGATTGACCATTATATTCGATATTGGTTTTGCCAATGCCGAGCGCGCCAATCAATTCGATGGCAAAGCGGTCATCTTGTTGCCCCCATGCATAGAAAGCACTACCGCCTTGGTTTCCTGTATTGTCCTTACCAGGCGTTGTGACCCCGATTTTACCCGTGATATTAAAGTTCTCAAGCTTCTTAGGCTGTTCAGCATTCTGACCTTGTACTGTGCCGATAGGCTGGTTGGTAGCATTGGCGGTTTTTAATGATTGGCAGCCAGAAGTAATAACGAGTGCGGTGGTTAAAGCGGTAAATAGCGCCAGTTTAGTTGGCTGGTGTTTTTTTGATGTTGACATGGTTGTTCCTCAAAAGTGACAAATTTACAAAATCAATGTTTTGATATTTAGAAGCTTATATATTTAAAAGTTTCGATAATTAGATATTTCAAAAAAACTGTTTCGAAAAGAGAGTAGCTTAAGCGTTATTTGTTACTCGCTGATGCGCAGCTGTTCATTTCTTATAACTAAGTTGTAGTTTTTATGGCAAGCATTTTTTATTTCTAGCCGTTTTTTACTGTCAGTATTAAATAAGCTTTAAGCAAAAAGCGCATTAATAAAGCTGTATACGGTCGTTGATATTGCGCTGTCCAAATGAGAAGCGCTGTTGTAAGTCTGCCAGTAACGCTTCGACTTTTTCATTATTACCCAAACCTTGATAAGCGCGTAGCAGCAGCGTGCCTGAGCGTAGAGTCGGGAAAACGTCATATGGCGTCTGTAGATAGTCGATGACTTGCTGGTAGTTCTCAGCTACTAAGGCATCCGCTGCCAGTATATTCAATGCTTGCAAATGCAGATCATTGTCATAGCGCGGGTCATCATAGCGGATTTGGATAATAGCCGTTGCTAGGGCCAAACCTTGCTCAGAGCTGCGTTCATTGGCTAGCAATAACTGCGCGTAGCTAAGCTGATAGGAGAGATTGGTTGGGTCGAGCGTTTGCAAATGGTTCAATAAGGTGCGCTTAACGATATAATCTTCTTTATCATCAAGCAGTTGAGCGCGGGCAAACAGCAGCATCTCATTATTAGGATATTTACGACTGGCGCGTGTTAATAACCGTAGCGCTTCATCAGACTCATTTTGCTGCCACAAGATATCTGCTTGCATGACAAAACTGTCAGGGGCGAAGATACTAAAGTCTTTTCGCAGCTTTTCTAGGGTAGCGATGGCAGCCTCGACGTCATCATTCAGCAGCTCGAACGACACCACTTTTCGGCGCGCTTCTAATACCAAGTCCTCTTGCATGACGCCATTAAGATAGTATTTTGCTTGCTCAAAGTGCTGCTGGCGCTCGGCACTGATACCCAAATAATAATAAGCTTGATCAAGATAAGAGGGGTTTTTAGCCAGCATATTAAGCAACTGGTCGGCAGTGGCATACTCTTCAACGTCTAAACTGACCAGTGCGGCTAGCAAGGTAATTTCGTCGTCATCAGCGAAGCGCTCATGGGCGTCAAGTAACAGCTGCCAAGCCTGCTCGCTTTGCCGCAAATCAAGTAAGTAGCGAATCTCATATAAGTATAAGCTTTTGCTGTCAGGGTTACGTAAGCGTGCTTGGCTGACATAATTGATAACTGCCTCTGACGGCTCAGTTTTGCGTAATATATCGGCTTTTAAAGTGATAAAGGGTACATAATCTGGCTGACGCGCTAAGGCACGATCGATATGAACAATGGCAATCTCAGGCTCATTAAATTGATATAGCAAACCGGCTTTTAATACCGATAGCGAAGCGTTCTGCTCACTATCAATAGGTTGCAAGGCAGCGAGCAGTTCGCGTTTATCTTCATCAGTATTGGGATAAATGCCTATCAGGATTTCGCTAAGATCGGCTCGCGGGTCGTAACTTAAAATACGATTAAGGCTTTCGCCTGCCAACTCATAATCATGAGCGCGCAAGGCCAAATGCGCCACATAAAACCAAGCAGGCACGTGGTCGGGGTTTTGGTCTTGCCAAGTTTTAGCAAAGCGCAGAGAATCCTCAACGCTCTCATTGCGTAAAGATAAACTTAGCGCTCGCTCAAATATCGCCGTCGCATCTTGCTTAAAAGACTGCTGCTTATAGATGGTCACCGCGCGGTCGGTGTCATCACGATCCGCAGCAAACTCGGCATCTAAAAGCGCGTACAAACTTGGCTCGCCAAGCGTCGCTTGCCCGCTGGTTGTCGGTGCTAGATTGCTCACATCATCAGCAATATTTTCAGTTGTTTGTGGCTGATGAGTTGGTAGTTGCTTAATAAGGGATTGCTGAATAGATGGCTCTTGAGATAATGATTGCTTAGCAAGCGTTTTATGAGCAGGCGTAGCAATAAAGTTTTCGCTGCTAGCATCATTAATATTTACATTATTAGTATTGGCATCGTTAGCGACGACGGAAGAGATGTTATAAGAGCTGATATGTAATGAGGGGCTGACATATTTAGCGTGGGCAGGTAATCCTAGGCATAAGCAAACGGCCAACGATAAAGTTAGCTGATGGCGCTGGTATAGCCGCTCAATAATAGCGTGCAATAAAGCGCGCAGGCGAGACTGATCATGATGCATAGGTTGCAATCTAAAGGATGAGCCAAAAAAAATCATAGCTAGCAGTGTTTACCTATTATTTACCCGTCAAATCGTTTGCAGCATAACAAGGTGATTTTATTGTTATTATTCTAAAAACAGCTACGAAGAAAACCCGTGACTAGCATTATAAGAGTAGATTGAGGGGATAAACAATAGCGTCCGTGTTACTCAGATATTAGGAATATTTATGCGATTAAGTAACTACTATAAATGACCCTAAATGATTTCTAATATAATAAATTTAATATAAAAAAGATATATTCAAAATAGCGTTCTGTTGGGATAAGTTTTCCTCGCCTGCTGTGCGCTTGGCACGATAGAGAGTTCGCAACCTATATTTCAAAAGCAAGCATCCCAGCCGCACGGTATGCTTTTTAAATTGAATCGACTATTACCCAATCGCTAGTAAATAACCGTAACGGCAAATGAGACAAAATTTAAAGGCTCGCAGCATTTACTTTAAAGTCGGCATAGCAGTTGATTTATCGTCGCTGCGCCCAGATACAGACAAATAACATCGCCAAGCGTTGCCTGTTAAATAAAGCTGGCAATAATGATATAATAAGCGCTTTTTAAGCGTTTGCACTATGTTTATTGTGGCCTATCATGCGCATGATTGGTTAAAGACATTTTTTCAAAGACAGTTTAGCAAGCGTTGTCTGTGAAAAACTGTTTTCTAAAACTGCTGCTTAAATAGGGTTTCTTAACCTTCTAAGAGCGTTTGGCTGGCAGGTAAACGTTATATTTATGGTCTATCAATAATGAGATTAGTGGTCATTGGGGTCAATCACAAAACCGCACCAGTCGCTCTACGAGAGCGCTTGGCGCTTGTTGGTGAGGATGTGACTATCGCCCTTAAACAGCTAGAGCGCTTTACCGATGGTAGCGTGATTGTCTCGACTTGTAACCGTACTGAGATTTATGCGCTGGTTCCGCAAATTTTATTAACGTCAGAATCAGGTGCGCATTTAGCGGAGCCACAAGCTACTGATGCTATTGCTAGTAATATTGCAATCGGTGCGCAAACTGTTTCGGCGGTCATCAGTACTCATATTTTAAAAATCAAAACATGGTTGGCTGATTTTAAGCAGTTGTCTTTAGACGAGATTGACCCTTATCTTTATGTGCACCGTGATACTCATGCTTTGACCCATTGGCTCAGAGTTGCCGCTGGTCTTGACTCAATGATATTGGGTGAGCCGCAGATACTCGGTCAAATCAAGCGTTCTGTGCATTTGGCGCAGGATCAAAAAGCCCTGAGTAATCAGCTCGGCTGGATTGTCGATCAGGTATTTGCCGCCGCTAAACGCGTGCGTAACGAAACCCAAGTGGGTGCTCAAGCGGTATCGCTTAGCTATGCCGCTGCTAAATTGGTCACGCAGATATTTGACGATTTGCCAAGTCGCACGCTATTAGTCGTCGCCGCAGGTGAGATGAATCGCTTGGTGGCAACGCATATTGCCGGGCTTGGGGTTGGGCGGGTTATTATTTGTAACCGCAATCCTGAGCGCGCCGAAGCATTAGCTGCTGAGCTGCGTCGACCAGATCGTATCGTAGAGGTTAGAGCACTGCAAGAATTGCCGCAAGTATTGGCAGAAGCTGATATCGTCAGTAGCTGTAGTGGTAGCATGGATGTGCTGATAGATAAAACTATGACCTTGCGCGCGCTTAAAAGCCGTCGCTATCAGCCGATGCTGATGATTGACTTGGCAGTGCCGCGCGATATCGACTCTACCATTAGCCGTATCGATGATGTTTATCTGTATTCGGTCGATGACTTGCAACATGTGATTGCTGGTAATATTGAGCAGCGTAGGCAAGCGGCGGTCGATGCTGAGCTGCTTGTCAGCCAATTGGTCGTTGAGATGGATCGGCGCTTTCAAGTGCGCCAAGTCGGCAAAGATATTCAGCAGTATCGCGCGCGGACTCATGACCAAGTAGATAAACTGCTGCATGAATCCATTGCTAAGTTGCAACAGGATAATGCCAGCCCTGAGGACATTATTACTGAGCTGTCACGACGTTTGACCCAGACGCTAACCCACGCACCATCGAAGCTGATGCGTAAAGCGGCACGTGAGGGTGACAATGAATTGCTAGATTTTGTGGTGTCGGGATTGCAAGAGGCACATCGAGGTCGTTAAGCTATTTTCCAAGCCAGTCACTAAACCATTTGCCAAACCAATCGCTAAACAAGGGTTGGTTTTTTACTAAGTTACCCCCTATAATCGGTAGAGCAAAAAACATCAGTGATATGGCAAAATCTCAATCATGCCCAAAACCTAAAAACTCAGTAACAACATTTTCTCTTATTATACTAGGAGCGTCCCATGACTGCATTACGTCAAGATATTGATCCAAACGGCTTATTAGAATATTCAGTGGTCTATACTGACCGTGCCCTAAACCACATGTCAACAGTCTTTCAGCAAGTGATGAAAGACTTATCTAGCGACCTAAAATCCGTCTATAACGCTAATGCGGTTGCTATCGTTCCTGGTTCTGGTACATATGGAATGGAAGCAGTGGCGCGCCAATTGGCCAATGACGAAGACTGCTTAATTATCCGTAACGGTTGGTTTAGCTATCGTTGGACGCAAATTCTAGAAAAAGGCAAGATTGCCAAATCCTCTACAGTACTGACTGCCAATCGTGAAGCGGGTGATACGCCAAAGCCGTTTTCTCCAGTCGCTATTGATGAAGCGGTTGCTAAAATCAAAGCTGAAAAACCAGCGATGGTTTTTGCCCCGCACGTTGAAACCTCATCTGGTATTATTTTATCAGAAGATTATATCAAAGCATTGGCCGAGGCCGTTCATAGTGTTGACGGCTTATTAGTCATTGACTGTATCGCATCAGGTTGCGTCTGGCTCAATATGAAAGATTTGGGCATTGATGTGCTTATCAGCGCGCCGCAAAAAGGCTGGAGCAGCACACCGGGCGCAGGTCTGGTTATGCTGAGCGACGCTGCTGTGCAAAAAGTAGACAGCACCGAGTCTGATAGCTTTAGCCTAGATTTAAAACAGTGGTTAAACATCATGCGCGCTTATGAAAGTGGTGGTCATGCTTACCATGCAACGATGCCAACCGATAGCTTACGTCAGTTCCGCGATACCGTTAACGAGGCCAAAGAAGTTGGTTTTGAAACATTATGCGCGGCACAGTGGGAGCTTGGCACGCGTATTCGTAAAGTACTAGCAGCCAAAGGTATTGAAAGCGTTGCAGCAAAAGGTTTTGAAGCGCCTGGTGTAGTGGTTGCTTACACCGACCGTGATGACATGCATAAAGGTAGTGCTTTCGCTGAAGCTGGCATGCAAATCGCTGCTGGTGTACCATTAAAAGTAGGCGAGCCTGATAATTTTAAAACCTTCCGCTTGGGTTTATTTGGTTTAGATAAATTGACTGATGTGGACGGTGCGGTACAGCGTTTTGAAAAAGCGCTTGATGAGGTGTTGGCTAAATAATATCTTTATCGTATAAGATATTTTTAGCGTACAAAGAATACTGAGCCTGTGCAACGAGGTTTCAGTATTTTTTTACCCTTTTATTATATTTTATTATATAATGTATTTATATAAAACGAATTTCAAAACTGTTTTTGATAAAAATTGGCTTAGGTAAATATTATGAGTATACAAATAGACTGGCAGGCATTTACGCCAATCTCCTTGGTAGGCGGTTTAATGCTAGGAGTGGCGACCGTTATTCTATTGTTAGGTATTGGTCGTATTGCGGGTATCAGTGGTATATTTTCCAGCCTGCTCAAACCCAAGCGTGTAGAGATGTGGCAAGTATTATTTATCGCAGGTTTAGTCATTTCGCCATTGTTATATAAGTTGGTAAGACCGCTACCGGATGTCGAGGTCAGTACCTCGTTACCGCTATTAATCGTTGCAGGTTTATTGGTTGGCTTTGGTACGCGTTTGGGTTCAGGCTGTACGAGTGGACATGGTATTTGTGGTAATGCGCGACTATCGCCACGTTCAATGGCGGCGACGGTGACCTTTATGTTGTTTGGTATTGTGACCGTTTATCTTGGTCGGCATGTCTTGGGCTTCATTTAAACTGCATATAGACGGCACGTTGCGAAGACAGCGTTGAATACTATTTATAACAGCTTGGATTAACATATTAGGTGCGAGAAAAAACATGCTAAAAAATATGATTGGGTTACTGGCAGGGTTATTATTCGGCTTTGGACTGCTGATATCAGGGATGACCGATCCTGTTAAAGTACAGGGCTTTTTGGACGTCTTTGGTGCATGGGATATTTCTCTGGCACTAGTAATGGGTGGCGGTCTGGCGGTGGCGATAATTGGCGTGCAATTGGCCAAGCGGCAAAAGAATAGCTGGATTGGTACCTTAATTGAGATGCCTACCAAAACCACCATCAATAAAAAACTGCTAATCGGCGCGATGCTATTTGGTATCGGTTGGGGCTTGGTGGGTATTTGCCCAGGACCGGGTATTGTACTGCTTGGTACGGGACAATGGCAGGCCTATATCTTTATCCCAGCGATGATAATTGGTATGCTGGTTTATCAATGGCTTGAGCCTAAGCTTAATTAGTCGTTTGGCTAATAACAATCTTTACGTTTTTATTTCAATAAAAAGGCTCAGTCTAATTAATTAGACTGAGCCTTTTTTATAAATCATAATTGAATCTTTCAGAGGATTATTTAGCGCTAGCCGTTACTTTTGGCGTTTCGTGTGCCAACGATTTGGCTGCTTGACGTAGCTCAAACTTCTGTACTTTACCGGTGCTGGTCTTTGGTATTTCAGCAAAGATAATATATTTTGGCACTTTAAAACCTGCTAAGTGCTGCTTGCAGTGTTCCATGACATGGTCGCGCTGTAAGGTGCTGCCGGCATGAATCTCGATAAAGGCGACTGGTACTTCGCCCCATTTATCATGCGGCGCGGCAACGACAGCACAGCTTTGGATTTCAGGCATTTTATATAAGACATTTTCGACTTCGATACTAGAAATATTCTCGCCACCTGAGATGATGATATCTTTTAGCCTGTCCATGATTTTGATATAACCATCAGGATATTTGACGCCCAAATCACCAGTACGGAACCAGCCATCAGCAAAGGCTTCTTCAGTAGCTTTGCGACTTTTTAGATAGCCTTTCATCACCATATTACCGCGCAGAGCCAGCTCGCCCATCTCTTCGCCATCAGCAGCAACTGACTCAGTGGTACCTTGTTTAAATACCTCAAACCCAGTCATCAAATGCGAGGTCACGCCTTGACGTGATTTTTTTTGCGCGCGCGCAGCAACATCAAGCTCATCCCATTCTTGTTGCTCAGCACAGACGGTGACTGGACCATAGACTTCGGTGAGGCCATAAACGTGCGAGATATGAAAGCCCATCGCTTCCATAGCAGCGAGCATGGTTTCAGACGGCGGCGCACCAGCGACCCAGCCTTTCACTTCATGAGTAATGGCTTGTTTATATTCAGACTTGCCACCGGCAATCATATTGTGCACCACAGGCGCTGAGCAATAATGCGAGACTTTATACTTGGCAATCAGCTGCAAAATTAAATCCGCGTCAATTTTACGCAAGCAGACGTTGACGCCCGCACGCTCTGCAATCGTCCACGGGAAACACCAACCATTACAATGGAACAAAGGCAGCGTCCATAAATACATTGGGTGCTTGGGCATATCCCAATCTAAAATGTTAGAGACGGCATTGAGCGTCGCACCGCGATGATGATACACCACGCCTTTGGGCTTACCAGTGGTACCAGAGGTATAATTGAGGGCGATAGCATCCCATTCATCGAGCGGCTTTTCCCAATTATCCAAACTGTCTGAGCTGGCGATTAATGCTTCGTAGCTCATTTTTCCAAAGCGCTCGATATCAAGCGCTTTATCTGTCGCATGAATCACGATGAGATTGGGAAAGGCTTCATCGATAATCTCGGCATGCTCAGCAAACTCACTGTCTAAAATTAATACTTTGGCTTCTGAGTGTTGCAGACAAAAGGTTAGGGCGTTGATATCAAGACGGGTATTAAGGGTGCAAAGTACCCCGCCTGACATCGGTACACCAAAGGCGCATTCGACCATCGCTGGCGTGTTCGGCATCATGACTGCCACCGTGTCATTTTTATCGATGCCTAATTTACGCAGACCATCAGCCAGTTGTCTGCAACGATCGTAAGTCTGTTGCCATGTTTGGGTCAGATTATTATGTTCAAGATCGTCATAGATAATAGCGGTTCTATCAGGATAGACCTGAGCGGTGCGGATAATGAAGTCAATAGGGGTAAGCGGTTGATAGTTGGCTGCATTTTTGCCGAGACCGGTATGGAAGTCTGTCATTAGGATAGTCCTTTATCGTATGTTTTTATAGTGGGTGACGCAGTAATGGTGCTCTGCTGTCGCCAATCGACTGTATCAGGGTCTGATTATTATAGACAGTCGCAGGCAAAATTTGGACAGGTTTTGTGGGGTTTATTTAACTAGCTGCAAAAACCTCACCATTAGATAGAATCATTCAGCGCTGCTATTAATTAGTGTTCACTCATCAGTCGCTTGTCTGCATAGCTGATAATAATAGCGGTGTGTTAGGATAGCATAACGTTAAATGCCGCAGCATAACTATACTAACGAAGCAATCCCAGTAAACCCTTCATAAGGAAAATGATATGACCGCCAGCCGCACTGCCAATACCATTGAGACCGCCAGCACCAACGAACACTATCCACATTTATTTGAGCCACTCGATTTGGGCTTTACTACGCTTAAAAACCGCATGGTGATGGGGTCGATGCATACGGGGCTTGAAGATCGTTTTTATAACTACGGTAAACTGGCGGCGTATTTTGCAGAGCGTGCCAAGGGCGGCGTGGCGATGATGATCACGGGCGGCATTTCGCCCAATCGCGAAGGCTGGTTGCTGCCTGCTGGCGGTACCATGAATACGCGCGCTGACGTCATTAACCATCAGCGCGTCACCCGCGCCGCGCATAAGTATGACAGCAAAATTATCATGCAAATCTTACACAGTGGTCGCTATGGTTATCATCCATTTGTCGTGTCATCAAGCCCGATTAAATCGCCAATCTCGCCTTTCAAACCGCGTAAGATGAGCATCAAAAATATTGAGCAAACGGTAAAAGACTATGCTCGTTCAGCCAAACTTGCCAAGCAAGCGGGTTATGACGGTGTAGAGATCATGGGCTCTGAAGGCTATTTGCTTAATCAGTTTTTATCACGTCATGTGAATAAGCGTACTGATGAATATGGTGGTGATATTCAAAATCGTATGAAGTTGGCAGTCGATGTGGTCAAAGCCGTACGTGAGGCCGCCGGTGAAGATTTTATTATTTTATTTCGCTTATCAGTGATTGACTTGGTCAAAGATGGCAACGTCATGGATGAAGTCATCACTGTCGCTAAAGCGCTAGAAGAAGCGGGCGTGACCATCATGAATACCGGTATTGGCTGGCATGAAGCACGTGTGCCGACGATTGTGACAAGCGTACCGCGTGCTGCCTTTGTTGATTTCACTGCTGAAATTAAAAAGCACATCAGTATCCCAATGATGGCGGCCAACCGTATCAATATGCCAGAAACGGCTGAAGAAATCGTCGCCAGTGGTCAGGCAGATATGATTCAAATGGCGCGTCCGTTCTTAGCCGATGCCCATTGGGTCAATAAAGCCCAAAAAGGCGAAGCTGATCGCATCAATACTTGTATCGCCTGTAATCAAGCTTGTCTTGATCATACTTTTGAGAATAAACGCTCGACGTGTTTGGTCAATCCACAAGCCTGTTATGAGACAGAACTGGTTTATAAGAAAACCAAAAAGCCTAAAAAAGTTGCGGTCATCGGTGGTGGTGTAGCTGGTATGTCAGCGGCTCATGTCGCCGCGCTACGTGGTCATGACGTAACCTTATTTGAAGCAAAAGATATCTTGGGCGGGCAGTTTAACTATGCCAAAGTTATCCCTGGTAAAGAAGAGTTCTTTGAGACCATTCGCTACTATATCAATGAGCTTGAGCACTTAGGCGTTGAGATTAAACTCAATACCAAAGTCGATAAAGCCATGCTTGAGAAGGCCAAATTCCACCATGTCATTGTTGCGACTGGTGTTGTTCCTAGAAGCTTAGCAGGTAAGCTGGAAGGTGCTGATTTGCCACAAGTGATGAGCTATGCTGAATTACTCTCTGGTGAAAAATCAGTTGGTGACACCGTCGCCGTCATCGGTGCGGGTGGTATTGGTTTTGATGTCAGTGAATATTTGACCGCCAAACATGGTCAGCCGCTTGATGAGCTAGGTCCTGAGCTATTAAAAGACCCAAGCTATCGTCCAAAAGCGCAGTCAATTAGCGAGTGGCGCGAAGAATGGGGCGTGACTTCTGATACTGACTATCAAACTGAGGGTGGTCTGATTAAACCTGAAGCCATCAAGCCTATTCGCCAAGTCTATCTCATACAGCGTACCAAAGGTCGTCTGGGTAGTGGTCTGAATAAAACTTCTGGCTGGGTACATCGCGCTCATGTTAAGTCGCATGGCGTCATCCAAGTATCAGGCGCGCAGTACGATAAAATCACCAATGAAGGTATTTGGATTACTAACAATCAAGGTCAAAGTCAGCTACTGCGTGTCGATAGCGTCGTAGTCTGTGCTGGTCAAGAATCAGTCGTTGAGCTGATGCCAAATGTCGGTGATGCGCCAGACGCGCAATACCATCTTATCGGTGGTGCAAAACTGGCAGCTGAGCTGGACGCCAAACGCGCGATTCGTGATGGGGCTGAGGTTGCAGCAAGTATTTAAGTTAGAAGTTATGAGAGCAGCAAGGTAGATTATCTTGCTGCTTTTTTGTGTCTAAAACTTTGCTATCAAGTGGTTTTTAAGCCAGTATTTTAATATAGAAGAATTTATAAATCTTTAGTAAAAGATTCTAGCTTCCAGTTCAAGCTTGATTAATCTTGAAAATACAAAGTCTATTAAGTAATATCTACCAATCCATATTTGCACTATTATCACTGACTGTATTTAAGTGCTCAATTAGACTTTCCATATTGTTAAGTGATTTCAGAGCATCTTCATAAGTTGAGTCATTGGTGAAAGTAAGGATACTTGGCAAAGCACTTCTTATATAAATAATTTCTAAAAAGTCGTCTGAATCCCAATAGAAATGTATAAAATCTTCTATCGCTTTTATTGCTTCCTTTTCCTCAAATTCGGTATCAGGTTGGATAGAAAATCGTGAACCACTTTTCTGGTTAGTCATAAGTAACGGAACAGCACCTACTTTAGAGTGAATCTGAAAAGCTTCGCCATTTTTACCAAACGCTCCATGAGCCATATAGTTTCTTATTTGTTTTTTGATCAAAGCTAACTTATCGTAATGTGGTCTAACCAATTTATCTTGGACATCAAGACATGTTTTAAATTTAGTTACCGAGTCATCTTGAGCAAGCCGCCCTACATCTTCTCCTGTCAACAAAGAACCCTTTATTATTGCAGCATGAATGAATATATGTTCAGTAAAACTATAAAATGCATCAATTACTGATAGCGCTAACCATTCTGTTTCTTTTTTAAGTTCCTTAGATTCTGCATAAATGCTTAAAAATCGTCCAATATCTAGTGTTTCTTCTGCATCTTTATGAGATACATCCTCTTGGGTTTTTTTCTTATATTCTTCAAGAAAAAAGATGTACCGACTATATAACCTTAGACTAAGATTTAAAACATTTAAATTAGATTGTTTTGCAGCTTCATTTGCGACCCAATCAAAATATGGTTTTGCGGCTTTTACAGCGTTATTTATTTTCTTCACAATCTCTTGGCATTCGTTTTCTTGATTTTCCTTGTCTGCTATAAAAAGTCCCATCCCTAGTTTCCTATGTTCTAAAAGATAAGCGGCTCCGTTATAATCAATTGGAATCGACCAAGCAACTTTTTCAAATCGACCTAAGTTTTTAAAACCAAGTAAGTCAACAAAAAGAAAATATATTAAGTAATAAGG
The DNA here is from genome assembly GCF_904846175.1 of Psychrobacter immobilis. Classification (GTDB taxonomy): domain Bacteria; phylum Pseudomonadota; class Gammaproteobacteria; order Pseudomonadales; family Moraxellaceae; genus Psychrobacter; species Psychrobacter immobilis_E. Next base: position 309,265 of record NZ_CAJGZM010000004.1, read on the forward strand.
AGGTAGGTTTTTCCCCGCGTCTGCTCGAACAGCTTTGAAAAGAAAGTCCTTGTCAGCTTTAGTGCGTTTTTTAACAGTACAATCAATAGGATTAAGTATTTGTTGAATCTTCTCTTTCAAAATATCTATATCATTCGGAAATATCATTTCGTTTCTCAACTCCTAATTCGCTCAGCTCTATCTAACTACAAAATATAAAAATTTTTAGTCATCAACTTATCTTAATTTAGTATATCTAAACATAGTTTTAGTTTTCGTATTTAACTCATTAATTCGCTGGACTAAAAGCCCAGCCTACATCCTATCTTCTCTACTCAAAAACCCCCTCCCAAAACTGCCTATCCATGCTAAATTAAACCCTATCAACGACACTCAATCGTACTCATTACTCACACCATAAAAAAGGATTTTATAATGGTTGTGTTAAAAACCCTGTTTAAATGGATCGTTTTGCCTATTGTAGCGCTACTCATTATTATTAGCTTAAGCTTAGTATTGACGGGCAATGCCTATATCTTTCGCGGTCTACAGATGACATATCTTAAAGGCGAAGCGACTGCTAATATCGATGATTATGTTGATTTTGATAATCGTACTATTCATGCCAAAGATACTATCGAATGGGAAAAAGATCCCAACTTCGAGCAAGTCAGGCTGACACCTACTTTGCAAAATGCCTTAGATACTGATGAAACCGTCGCCTTTGCCATTATCAAAGATGGCAAGCTTTTGTATGAGAGCTACTGGCAAGGCTACGATGAGAATTCACATACCAATAGTTTTTCGATGGCAAAAACTGTCACGACCATGCTGTATCTCAAAGCGGTAGAAGACGGTTATATCGGTAGCATTGATGAGCCGATTACTAAATGGCTGCCTGAATACGCAGGCAACAAGTATGCGCAAAACTGTACGCTTGCAGATTTATCAGCGATGACCTCAGGCTATGATTGGACTGAAGATTATTACTTTCCGATCAATCCCACTGCAGAATCCTATTACGGTCATGACTTAGTTAAGCAAATGGTCAATCGCGATTTCGTCGAGGAGTGCGGCGATCGGTTTGAATACTCGTCAGGCGATACGCAGATGCTTGGCATAGCTTTGTCGCGTGCGTTAGAGCCGCATGGCTATACCATTTCTAGCTATTTAGAAGAGAAGTTTTGGCAGCCTTTAGGTATGCAAGGCGATGCTTATTGGTCGCTTGATGGGGCAGGGAAAATTGAAAAGGTATACTGCTGTTTAAATGCCAGTGCTTTAGATTTTGCCAAATTTGGACAATTATTATTAAACGGTGGCGAATGGCAAGGTAAGCAGTTGCTTAGCAAAGCACATGTTGAATTTATGATTACACCAAACGTCCAAGCCTTTGCAAAAGGGCAAGCGCAAGTTTACGGACATTCGGTGTGGACGGATATGGACGCTCCAATTCCGTTTTATGCCATGCTTGGTCATTTGGGGCAGCGCGTATTAGTGCTACCTGAAGAAAATGCAATTATCGTTAGACTTGGAAAGCAAAAGGGCTTACCGACACCAGTAGATGGCTTTCATTTGGAGCCAGACTTGGGTCAGTATGTTAGCGAGGTTAAAACTATTTTGGATGGTTTGGTGGTGGAGTAAAGAGAGGGTTGGATATAGGGGCGTAGTAATATGGGTGCTGATCGTTGTCGCGTTACTATCATTGAATGGGATGAAGCAAGTAATACTGCCATCATACCCATAAGGCGGAAAATGAAGTGGAACGCAGTCATCAGCGTCTTACTGTATACACAATAGAGACTTGAATAATGACATTATTTAGCATTAATAACGCTATAGTAGTATCAGCGCTAATGCACAGTGTCCCTCCAGTATAGAACGGAAAATTTTAATATGATTTTGAAAGTGCTTTTCTTTATTGTTGCCGTTATCGGGGGCGCCATTTTTATTGCCCGATTGACCTTTACCATTCCGGAAATAGAAGAGCGAATAGATACAACCGTGTTGCCAAAAGCCACGAGCGGACCTTTAGCCGAGTCACTGATTGCGCTTGAAGCTGCACATAAAGGACTGACAGGGATTGCACCATTGCAAAGTGGGGCTGACGCGTTTGCTGCCCGTATACTCTTAGCAGATGCGGCTGTCTCGAGCATTGATGCTCAATACTATATTTGGCATGCTGATCTAACGGGTACTTTGCTACTTGATGCTTTGGTTCGCGCCGCCGATAGAGGGGTACGCGTACGGCTTTTGCTAGATGACAATGGTACAACGGGAATCGATACTGAGATAGCAGCGCTCGTTGCCCATCCGAATATCGAAGTGCGATTGTATAATCCCTTTAATCTGCGCACAGCGAAGATACTGTCTTATGGGTTTGATTTTTTCCGACTGAATCGAAGAATGCATAATAAATCTTTCACGGTAGATGGGCGCGCGACCATAGTTGGTGGTCGAAACGTCGGTGATGAGTATTTTGGCACTGGTTCGACCCCACTTTTCGTTGATTTTGATGTTATGGCGGTAGGGGATATTGTTCCACAGATCGCGGCTGATTTTGACCGCTATTGGGCGGCATTATCTGTTTATCCAGCAGATCTGATCGTCGGAATATATAAAGTGAATGACCCGATTGGTACACGATTAGCTGGATTCAAGGGTGATCCACAGATGAGCGAGTACAAAGCCATTTTGCATAGCTCGAACATCGTGGCGTCTCTCGCGGCGGGAGAGATTGATTTAGAATGGACAACGGCTATGTTAGTGAGTGATGATCCAATAAAAGGCCAAGGCGCCGTGCCTCGTGAAGATTTATTGGCAAGCCGGCTAAAGGATGCAGTAGGTGACATTAAGACCCGCCTTGATGGGGTGTCGGCTTATTTTGTTCCCGGTGCTGAGGGCGTAGAAGCCTTTGCTACGCTTGAAGCGCGCGGTGTCGATGTGCGCATGCTGACCAACTCGATGGAAGCAACAGATGTGCTGCCCGTTCATGCCGGTTATGCTAAGCGCCGCAAAGCCATGCTTGAGAGTGGCGTTGAGCTTTTTGAGCTACGTAGCAAAGCGGCACCTGATGCTCGCTCTAACCATTTAGGGCCATTCGGATCGACAGGCGCTAGTCTGCATTCAAAGACCTTTGCGATTGATGGAGAGCGAATTTTTGTGGGATCGTTTAACTTTGACCCTCGGTCTACTAGATTAAATACCGAAATGGGTTTGCTCATCAACAGTGAGCAGATGGCGCAAAAAGTACACAAAGCATTCGATGAAGGCATAAATGGACTGGCTTGGCGCGTTGAGCAGCGCGATGGAAAGCTGGTTTGGATCGATTCTAATACGGGCTCGGTGAGCACTTCGGAGCCTGGATCTACTATCCTGCGTAGCATCGTGTTGACAGTGATAGGGTGGCTGCCGGTTGAATGGCTTTTATAGTCAAAAAGATATTGCTATATACCAACACCAGCTGCAGAAAATCCATTTACGCATTTTACGTATTTATTTTCTTATAAAACGGTACATGAAATGCTTTCTACAGCCTACCATGTACCAATATTTTCCATTGAAATCCATGGTTCTATAGGTGCTAAGCGCTCGCCATCCTGTAGCAGCTCAATTGAGATATTATTAGGGTCTTTCACGAAAGCCATATAGCCATCTCTAGGTGGTCTTAATATCTCGACACCCGCTGCCATAAATATTTCGCACTGCTCATATACATTATCGACTCTAAATGCAAAGTGCCCAAAATTATTGCCGTTGGTATATTCTTCCTCATCCCAGTTATGCGTCAGCTCAATCTCTGGCGCGCCTTCATGGGTCGCCAAAAAATATAAGCTAAATCGCCCTGCTTCAGAATCCTTTTTTCTAAGTAGTTTAAGACCCATAATATCGCAGTAGAAGGTAAGGGTTTCTTCCAGTTTATTGGTTCTAATCATTGCGTGTAAATACTTCATAAAACACCTTATTTATTAGCTTTGAATATCGCTTTAGTTTTTCATCTCACTAATCAACCACTCAGACACGTCATTAATCTGCGCTGCCAACTCAGGATGAGCTTTGCCTAATCCATCAAGCTTGGTTTTGATGTCGACTTTATTATATTTAACGCCAGTCAGCGTGTCTTTTAATAGGTCAATCAATTCAACGTTTAGCGCATCTGAGAAAATGACCACCTCCGTAATCACTGCTTGCTTCACATCAAGGTGCAAATCAATAATGCCCCAATCAAAGCGCGTCTCAATATGATGAGTGAATTCAGGCGTCTTGCCAAAGCGCCAATCCCAATCTGCCATTTGCTGATAGTATTTATTGAGTGTCGGCTGCTTAGCGAGACTGGCTTCATCCAATTCTTCTATCGGAGCAGTATCGCCATAATACTCGCAAAACGCCTCGATGATGGCATCGGATAAAATCTCGTGATTAATCGACTCGTTAAACTCTACTAAGTTTGCGACGCGCGCACGGACAGATTTAATACCTTTGGCTTTTAGCTTAAGCGGATGCGGATTGAGATAATCGCCTAGCTTTTGCATGTTGGCATTCACGAGTAATGTGCCGTGATGAAAGCTGCGGTCAGCTGCATGTTTAAAAGCGCTGCCTGATATTTTCTTATCACCAACTTGCATGTCGTTACGACCAGACAATTCAGCGTCAATGCCTAACTTCTTTAGCGCATTGATGATGATGGTAAAGTTCGCTGCTTGATCGTAGTCGTCTTTGGGTGATAAAAAGGTAAAGTTGGTATTGCCCAAATCATGAAATACCGCGCCGCCGCCACTCTGTCGCCGTGCCAAAAACACATCGTCTGCTTCCATCTTATCAATTTTGCATTCTACCCATGGGTTTTGCGAGCGCCCAATGACCACGGTCTCGCTATTGCGCCATAAGAAGAGCGTGTGCGAGTCGGGATTGAGTGTGTTAAATATCCAATCCTCAGTCGCGAGGTTAAACCAAGGGTTGGTTACGGCAGATTTTAAAATGCGCAGTTTCATTAGTTATCCTCTTTTATTATGTGTTGTAGGCTTTCATATATAATATCTACAAAACTTTAATTATTCACAAGAAGTCTATCATGAGCGACTTAGATAAATTAGTAAGATTGAACGAACTTTTTATTCAAATGAGAGATGTTCTAATTCAAGAGCATGAGGACAATTGGATAAGAGGTATTAACTTAATATTGAATCAAATAGATTATTCATTAGCATCCAATGAAGACGCCAAGAGTACAATTAGAGATATTTATTATAGCTACGGGTCGATGAATGGTGGCAACGGTAGTTTTTCAGATTTTTATATTTGGAGGGAGGATTTTGATGAGAGAGTTATAGAGAATAACAACTTTATGAAAATAAAAAATCAGATAAGTAAAATATTAACTAGTTATTGATTTTAGCTCGGTATGGGTATGGGTATGGGTATGGGTATGGGTATGATTTGTATAGTGTACCGTTTAAAACTAGTCATTATTATTAAGAAATTTAAACTAACTTCAAATCCAAAAAAACGCCCATCAAGAGCGTTTTTCATACCTCTAAATCCTAAAACTCTACTCAAAATCTTCCTTTAAAATAGCTGCCATATTACGCTCAGCAAGTCCTGTGATAAACACATACGGATTGACGCCAGCGCTACCGGGGATTAACGCGCCATCTTGCACATAGATATTTTTATGACCCTTTACGCGCCCAAATTCATCAGTTGCCTTGCCAAGGACGCAGCCGCCTAATGGGTGATAGCAGAAGTTATCGCCGAAGCCTTTGGTAAATAGTAAACTTGAAGTGGAGCCGCCATTTGCTTTGGCTAGCTTTTCGATCAGCTCTTTGGCAGCATTCACCGAATACTCATTTTGCTCGCGTTTCCAGTTGAGCTTGACGGTTTTGGTGACTTTATCATAGTAATAGTTGCCACGTTCTGGATTGTCGGTGATGGCGAGATATAGCGTTGTCCAAGTCTCAAGACCTAGCGGTAATGGGGCGAGTTCGGCAAAGATTTTGTACTTCGAGCCGCCTCTATCACCGTCCCACATATTGATGCCTTTGACCGGAATAGTGGATTGGGTGGCACCAGCCGCGTGGACGAAATTGCGCCCTGTCATGATGTTGCCGTTTGGCCCCCAGTGTTTGCCGATGTGTTCGTTTAGGTTGTTTAGTTTCCCTTCGCCTTGGCTTTTGAGTAGAAGCTCTGAGGTGCCGGTACTGCCTGCGTTAAGAAATAGCTTGTCGCAAGTATAATGCTCAATTTTATCGATACCGCCCGTCATATTGATGACATGAACTTCTAAGCGTAGCTGGTCATTATCCAGTGCTTGAATACTATTGACTTTGCGTAGGGTTTTAACGGTGACATTGCCCGTGGCTTCAGCGTCTTTTAGGTAGGTTAAATCCAGTGAAAACTTGCCCGCATTATTACCGTAGATGACTTCACCGCCGAGGCCAGATTTATAGACTTCATCCTTCGCTTCTTTTTGCATATAGTCAAAGTCGTAGCTGTTACCGAAGAATTCGGTTTTCATTCCCGCCTTTTCTGCTTGGCGTTCAGCCGAACGAGTAAATTCGTAATGCTCGGACTCATTAAAAAACGACTCAGGGATTTTACTGACTTTTAGGTTCTTCATCGCACGGGGAAAGTAAGTATGGTACATCTCATCACTATCAATCCAAGGAAACACTTCTTCAAAGTGGGAGCGTCTTGGTTGGATGGCAATCGCGCCATTGACGATAGAGCCGCCACCATAAGCACGTCCTGCAAAGACTTTCATATCGTCATATTCGATTAAATCCAAAACCCCAGGATATTTTCTGATAGGTATCGGAATCGGGATAGGGGCGTTTGGCATATTACTAAACCAGCTAGAGCGTTTATCGGCAGTAATCATTTTGCAAAAGGTATCATGCTCGGGCGTTCTATCCCAGCGCATTCCCATCTCAAGTATCAACACTTTATGACCTTTTTCGCTCAACCGTAGCGCCGATACCGCGCCGCCATAGCCACTGCCAACGATGATATTCGGAAAGTGTCCCACTTGGGTGATGGTACTGGGTAGTTTTGGTTGCTTGGCAAGCGTTTGACAGCCACTTACCGCAGCAGAGGTACTGATAGCGCCTAAGCTTAAACCCATGGCTTTAATAAGTTGGCGTCGTTGCATGGTGTATCCTAATTTGATATTTAAGCTAAAAAAGCCTGAGTTAAATAAGACTAGCTTTCGACCGCAAAGGTGCGGCAAGGCGAAAGAGCGCTATATTAGCAAACATAGGTTGCGTTATTATTTCAGTCATGCGATTGCTGTAATACTTATAGATAAAAAGCGCTTTTAATTTACTGATTATTCTTGCCAGCTTTTAGTTAATGACTTAGCCAGTTATTTAGCCAGTTATTTCTATAGTAAGGCGTAAACTTGACCAAATAAGAAATTTCGCTTATTATCTTGTTTCAATGTACTAGAACACAAATACATTCAATTATTCTTATCCTTAAAAAAGCTAAATAATTCGGCGAAAGCTCCAATATTAATACTCCATTTAAAATAATAAGGCTTAACTATGACAACGCAAAATACCGCCACTGGCTACGGTTTACATCAATCCATCTTGCCGAATAGCGATGGTTTATATGGTGAGTTCGGTGGCAAAATTGCTCATCCTGAGCTTGCCAAAGCCATGGCAGAAATTGAGACAGGTTTTCGTGAAATTATTAAAGAAGATGACTTTATTGCTGAGATGAAGCGCTTGCGTGAGACTTATGTTGGTCGTCCAAGCCCTATTTATCATGCGCAGCGTTTGACCGAGCATTGCGGCGGCGCGCAGATTTATTTTAAGCGTGAAGATTTGAATCATACGGGCGCACACAAGATTAATCACTGTTTGGGTGAAGTGCTGCTGGCGAAAAAGCTAGGTAAAACCAAAGTGATTGCGGAAACAGGTGCAGGGCAACACGGCGTAGCGTTAGCAACGGCAGCGGCTTTGATGGGGTTGGAGTGTGAGATTCATATGGGTGTGGTCGATATCAAAAAAGAACATCCAAATGTCAGCCGGATGAAGATTTTGGGTGCCAATATCGTACCAGTCTCACGCGGTGCAGGAACGTTAAAAGAAGCGGTTGATAGTGCTTTTGAGACTTATTTGAATGAGCTTGATAGCAGTATGTTTGCGATTGGCTCGGCATTAGGACCAGCGCCATATCCTGAAATGGTCAGCTACTTTCAGTCAGTAGTTGGTCATGAAGCACGAGCGCAGTTCTTAGCAACGACGGGCAAGCTACCTAATAAGGTTGTGGCCTGTATTGGCGGCGGCTCCAATGCTATTGGTATATTTAGCGGCTTTTTTGATGATGCCGAGGTAGAAAAAATCGGCGTAGAACCAGCAGGCGAAGGCTTGGATACGCCCAATCATGCGGCGACCATGTCACTGGGCGTCAAAGGCGAGATTCATGGGTTTAAATGTTATGTGCTGCTTGATGAAAAAGGCGAGCCAGCTCCCGTACATTCGATTGCATCAGGTCTAGATTATCCTGGGGTTGGGCCACAGCATTCGCACCTAAGAGATTTACAACTGGCTACTTATGAGTCGGCGACTGATGCTGAATGTTTAGAAGCGTTTATGGCTCTGTCACGCCTCGAAGGTATCATTCCTGCGTTAGAGTCGGCACATGCTATTGCCTATGCGATGAAAGTCGCTAAAGATATGTCAGCGGATGAGACGATTTTGGTCAATTTATCAGGGCGCGGCGATAAAGATATTGATTTTATTTTAGATAAAGTGGATTTGTAGAAAAATTGGTCATAAATACAGAAAATACAACATCCATTGAGCGATTAAAAAGTTATCATCGGAGTTTTTTTACTTCTTAATGCTCGATAGGATTACCTCATGTCTAACCGCGACCTCATTATTTTTATGACACTGTCCTTTATGTGGTCGCTGTCTTTTATATTTTACCGTATCGGTGTGCCAGAATTTGGCTCGCTAGCATTTGCCAGTCTGCGGGTGGTATTTGCTGGACTGACCATGCTAGTTTTTGTCTTAATCAGCCCAAAAAACAGAGAAGGCATACGGGATAACTGGAAAGTATTGGCGTTGGTTGGGCTATTTTCTGCGGCAATTCCTTTTATCTTATTTGCTTTTTCAGCGCGCTCGGTCAATGCAGGGGTGTTGGCGGTGCTTAATGCGTCAGTACCGATGATGAGCGGTTTTATCGCCAGCACCTTTTTTAAAGACAGACTGTCAAAAAAACAAATTCTTGGTCTGGTCATTGGCGTTATCGGTGTGATTATTTTGATGAGTGAGAACTTATTTGGCGGCAGCGGGCAGGGTGCTGAGTCAGGTTCAGGGTTATTGCCGATGGGCTACGCATTATTGGCCTGTGTTGGCTATGCCGTTGGTGCCAATATCACCAAAAACTATTTATACGATGTCTCGCCAGTGGCAATTACCGCAGGCTCCCTTATCATTGCCAGTATTATTATGCTGCCGATAGCGGTTTATGAGTTTCCCTATGGCAAAACCATCAGCCTCACTGCTTGGGCGTCAGTGATTTGTATTGGCGTCTTTTCAACTGCCATCGCGCTGATTTTTATGAATCAACTCATCAAAAGTATCGGTCCGATGCGGGCGACCAGTATTACCTTAGTGATTCCGATTTTTGCCATTATTCTAGGCTATCTGCTACTTGGTGAGGCTTTAGACACGCCGGCGATTATCGGCTCGGTAGTGATATTATGTGGTACGTATTTGTCTTTAGAGTTGTCTATCAAAAATATGCTTAAATCCTAAGATACTTATTATTTTCTAAGTGCTAAATTGGCTCTTAGTAGCTGCCACCTATTTAGCACCTTCTACCATGATAAGTTGAATAGGAAAGGTAATAATGTCAAAGGCCTTGGCTATCGGCATCAGCGTTTTGAGCCTTCTTTCTTCTGCCAATGCTTTGTCTGGCTGATAATGATAAAACTTCAGCATGGTCGGTTGCGGCAAGCGATAGGCGAGCGTCTCGATATTTTTCACCGCCGGCGCCACTGTCACAGGGAGGCGCCAGAGACTCTTTGTACAGCGTGTCATATCACCCGCAAAGCCGTCATAACAAGTAAAATTAAATTCTTCAAGCTTAGCCGTTTCACCTGCAACTAGCAGATGCGTCGGTTTTTCAAACCATAATATGGTAGCAATGCATCCTTGTGCCGAGATGCAGCCTTGCTCGCCTATTCTTATTCTAAAATAGGGCGCATTGAATGCCGGCATCGGCTTAAAGGAAAAATAAGCCAAATCCACCTGGTCTAAAATATCCATAAATTCACGATCTCTATTGGCGCTCTGCACCAAATAGCTGTGCTTTTCTCCGGCAAATACAATGACATGCTCAACCCCTTGAATAGGCGCGGCGGGCTTACCGACAGCGATGATGGTATCGGTAAACTGCTCATCGGCGACCCACTTTACATCTTCTTGTAGCATCAATTGGTAATCGAGCTTTTCTGTCACGATACAGCTGCTTAAACCTAAAACTAATGAACTAGCTAAACATAGTCTGGAAAGTGATTTTAACATCATATTTTTCTCTGCTTAAAAGAATAAGAGACCATCGAGAAGGGATTGTTAAATCTGATATTAAGCCAGTTTTTCATAAATAAGTTGGCTAATTTGCTAAATAATTACAAGTAAAACATCAAGAGTTTTGGCGAAAAAATTTAGACATATATCAAGAGCTTAACCCTTATTTCTGTCTATTCAAGCAGAGAATCCTATAAAGTTGCTGCTGATATATTGACAAAGGTCGACATTCGCTATTTAATCTAGGGATTAAAGCCAACTATAAAAAGTAAGCATGATTTTATAGTTTGCTCGTGTTTTTAACTGACAAAAGGATATTGTCATGAGCGCTCAGCTGTTTTTAGGATTTACGAATTCTGCTACCCTTTCTCGTTCTTCGCGCTATTTGCTCAATGCCGGTACTTTGACGGCGCTAAGTCTCGCTATTAGCTCAGCGCATGCCGCTGGCATAGAATACAGCAAACAATCGGTTGCGCCTTTTTTTGAGCCGGGTAATTATGCCGAGCTATCTTATGCGTATGTTGATCCAAAAATCGAAGGCACCGATGCTGCTGGTAATAAAATCGGCGACATGATGGATGACTTTGATTTACCCGGAGCCGCTATTAAAATCGCCCCGACCGCCAATACGGCATTGGCAGTGATTTACGAAAAACCCTTTGGTGTCGATACTGAATATGCAGCAGGGAGTATTTTTAACAATAGCATGGGCACCACGGAGGCGCGGGTAGAGACAAATGGCATCACGCTTTTAGGCGGTGGTAAGATTAGCAATAATGTGTGGCTATATGGTGGTCTTGAGTACCAAACGTTAAAAGGCAATATTACTGGCGCGCAGCCAGTAGGTCTGACTACCGCAGTTTCTCAGGTGATTGATCAAGCAGGGGCGCTTTTTGGTGTACCGACCACTGAGGCTTATTATGATTTGGTTAATAAACAAAATAACGGCACGATTACGCCAACTGAAGCCGCAACTTTGGGTGCTATTAATGAGACGGCTATCAATCCTGTAGCGACAGCGCCAACCTATTATACGTTAGACTTTGAAAACGAAAATACGCTAGTGCCCGTCATTGGGATGGCGTATGAAAAGCCAGAGATTGCCTTGCGCGCATCATTAACCTATCGCGCGCCTGCCAAATATCAAGTATCTGGGGTAGAAAACCTACAAGTTATTTTACCACCTATCGCTGGTGGTGATGGGGTAACACCGGGAACAGCTACTGACGAAGTTGCCTTACCGCTAGCGGGCAAGACCGAAGTGAAAATGCCGCAGTCGGTCAATTTAGACTTCCAAACGGGCCTAAGTGAAAAGTATCAGTTATTAGGAATGGTCAACGCGCGCTGGGTAGATTGGAGTAACTTTAATGTTGCCCCGCCTTTAGCGACATTATCAACACAAGAGCCCTTAGCTGCTTATAAAAAGGACGGTTATGCGGTTGAAGTGGCATTGGGTAAGCAGTTTAATCCCAAAGTTTCAGGCGAAGTACGCTTGGGCTATGACCACGGTACTGGTGCGCCGCTCAGTCTATTGGGGCCTTATGACTCTATCAAAAGCTTAGGATTAAGCGCGCAATATAAATTGACCGAGCAGCTTAGTGTTTCTGCGGGCGGTCAGTATATGTGGTTTGAAGGCGGTCCAGTCGATACCAAGGTTGATGGTCGCGTAGCCAATATCGACGATGGAACAGGCTATGCGCTTGGCATGAAACTTGGTTATCATTTTTAAGAGTTGACTGAGATTATTTATTAAAAATAGCTCATATTAGCGCTGATAGAAAGTAGAAAAAAGCACTTACTTTAAAAAGTAGGTGCTTTTTTTACTGCTTGAAAAGCGCTTTATTAATCAACACTTTCGGTTTGGCAAAACAGCCCATTTAAGCATTCTCGATTGCTGCTGCCGATTTTCCAAATAGGAGGTATCTGCATGGCTTGATTTAATTGCTCATGTATCCTTGTCCAGTCATCCATCTCATAGCCATCTTCGTTAGTGCTAGGCGCTGGATAAAGCTCTTGACGCTCGCTATCGGATAACGCCATAAAGTTAAGATAGTTTGTTGCATCCTTTGCCAAGATACTATTGGGACGTTTGGTGAGTGCAACCATCGTCTGCTTATACTCTGGTTCAAGAAACTCATGAATAGCATCATCCGTCCATCCAGTATTGTCTGAGCCAAAGAATAAAGAATAGCGGTATAAGTCCAATAAAATCTTGGCATCTTTCACCGCGTAGCCATTTGGATAACGCGTTATATAATCTTCCCAAAACACCGCACGCTCAACCAACTCTTCAAAAGAGGTAGTAATGGCGGCATCGCTCCAAAAGATATCTTGATTATCCTTTGCCATCCGCTGAATGAATGTTTTTTGGTCAGGACGTAGATAAGGGGTAAAGATGTCTGCCATAGCTTTCAAATCATGACTAAAGGCATAGTAACCTTCGCCTAAATTATAAACTCTAACATCGGCATCATTTTGGATAAGACCAATCAAGTAGCGTACGCGTGGGCTCAGATTTTTTAGTTTTTCTTCCGCTATTTTTTCGCCTTGCTCTAAGGCGTTCATCACGTCAAAAAAATCTTGGTCAAATTCTGCACTGTTAAGATCAGTTTCCTCCCATAAAAAACGCTCATACATCGCTTGATAGTCTTTTAGTAAATTCAATACTTCGGCATTACTAGCCGTTGGCAAACAGGCTTTTAATTGTTTTTGAATGGCATAAATAGCTTCAACCTTACTGGTGTTATCTACTTTTTTCATGGCGTCACTAAGCGCTAAACAGGTTTTTGCGTCTAGCGCTGAGTCTGTTGCGGTAGTCGTTTTGGCTGCTGACTTTTCTAAGGGCGTCGGCTTAATAACTTGTTCTGTATTTTTTGCCTCACTTGATTCAGGTGACGCATCTGATTTAGGTTGGCAGGCGCTCATACCTAAGAGGAAACTTAGCCCTATTGCCAGCGATAATATGGTTTTTTGCATGGACTCTATCCTTTAAGTAAATGCTAAAAATAAATACTAATAAAAGTGACAGTTATTTAAAAATTTGGCAAAAGATGTATGGGTGGTATATTTAACGTTTAATAAAATTTTCACTGCTTTTACTATCCTAATACCCTTATAAGCTCACATAAATAATAGCGTTTAAAAGGTTGAAAATATACTTACGTCGGTGTTTTTGTTTGTAAGTGTTACTTGGAATCATCCTCTCTACCCCCTATAAAGAACACGGCTGATAAATAGACCGCTTAATAATGATAAGTGACAATGACAAACGCTCTTTATCAATGCTTAACAGCTCTTAATACCGTATTCTTATAACAACAAACAAGGCATCTCATGGCACACGATAACTTATTCGAACCCGTCAAAATGGGCACTCAAACTCTAAAAAATCGCATCATCATGGCACCGTTAACCCGCTTACGCGCGGTCGAGCCAGGTGATGTGCCGACTGCACTTGCTGGAGAATATTATGCGCAGCGTAGTGGTGCAGGATTGGTCATTACCGAAGCGACGCAGGTGTCTTTTCAGGCCAAAGGCTATGCGGGCGCGCCCGGTATCCATACCGAAGATCAGACAACCGCATGGAAAACCATCGTTGATAATGTCCATGCCAAAGGCGGCAAGATTGTCGTTCAGTTATGGCACACGGGTTTGGTCTCACACGAAAGCGTCCAACCTGATGGCAAAGCGCCTATTTCAGCGTCCGATGTTCATGTGGGGGTACGTACCACATTGCGTGACAGTAATAACCAAGCGATTCGCGTTGAGTCTACGACCCCGCGTCCAGCCACGCTTGAGGAAGTGCAGCAAGTTATCGCTGACTTTGGACTTGCGACCAAAAATGCCAAAGAAGCAGGTTTTGATGGCGTAGAGATTCATGGCGCGCATGGTTATTTGCTACATCAGTTTTGGGTTGAGCAAACCAACCAGCGCGATGATGAGTATGGCGGTAGCCGCGAGAATCGTGCGCGTTTGACTCTTGATGTCATCGATGCTTGCGTCGCTGCGTGGGATGCTGACCATATCGGTATTCGCGTGTCACCACTTGGTACGTTTAATAATGTCGAAGCAGGCTACAATGAAGACGAAAATATTTGGCTAATTGAGCAGATTAATAAGCGCGGGCTGATGTATCTGCATCTTTCTGAGCCTGACTGGGCAGGTGGTACGCCTTATAGTACGGAATTCCGTCAACGCGTTCGTGATGCTTTTGGGCAAATGATTATTGCTGCGGGTGGCTATACGGCTGAAAAAGCAGAGAGAAATATCAAGGATGGCTATATCGATGCGGTTGCTTTTGGTCGTGACTATATCGCCAATCCTGACTTAGCGGAACGTATCCGCGAAGGCGCGCCGCTTAATGAGCAACATCCACAAAGCTTTTATGGCGGCGGTACAGAAGGCTATACCGATTATCCGTTTTTAAACCAAGCTTAAGTGTTTATCGGATAAATCATTCGACTGGCTTTATTGATTGAAATAAAGTGATAATGAATCAAAAAAGCCACCCTGCGATAATTAGCAAGGTGGCTTTTTTAATGGGTAAATTTTAGCTATTTACCAAAGTTGCCCGTTTGATAATCACGAAAGGTTTGGCGCAGCTCCTCTTGGGTATTCATCACAAAGGGGCCATAGCCTGCTACTGGCTCGCTGATAGGTTCACCACTTAATAGTAATAATTTAACCGTACTTGGTGCTTGCTCATCACCAGAAAGCTTAGAAGCTGATAGCTTAGGATACGTTAGCTCAATACTATCGCTTATCTGCGTTGCTGCTTGTTCATTGACAGAATCAATAGCAGTACTAGTCGGCGTGGTAAACTGAATCAGACTACCTGCGCTCACTGGCGTATCATTAATCAGTAGCGTGCCTTCTTGCACCAATATCATGACATTATGGCTGTTTGGCACTTGCAGCGTCGTTGAGCCAGTGCTATGCAAGGCAATATCCCACATATTGATTGGCGTAAAGGTACTTGCCGCGCCTGTCGTATTTTGCCATTTACCAGCAATAATCGCTGCTTTACCTATCGAATTTTCGTCTTTATTGTCCGTTAAATTAACAATAGGTAAGTCATCACGTTTCAGCGTTTGATATTTAGGCTCAGTCAGCTTATGGGCACTTGGCAAATTGACCCATAATTGCACCATGCTAAAAGGACCGCCACGTTGGCTAAAGTCGGGCGAGTGGAATTCTTCGTGCTTGATGCCGCGTCCTGCGGTCATCCACTGCACACCGCCTTCTTGAATGACGCCATAACCACCGGCCGAATCCGCATGGCTAATCTCGCCGGCGTAAGCAATCGTTACCGTCTCAAAACCCTTATGCGGATGCTGCCCAATGCCGTGCGGCTTCGTCTTATAGTTTGGATTTGGCGCAAAGTTGGTCGGCTGACCATAGTCTAATAATAAAAACGGATCGGTATGATAATGATTAAAATCAGCATCATTATCTAAATGATTGAACAAGGTTTTGACATAAAAACCATCGCCGACCCAATGCGGCACTTTATCGCTATGAATATATTGGATAGAACGCATTGAGCACCTCGTAAACCTAACTGTATTAAAAAATACTTATTTATTTCATCATCATTCTTTAAACGCTCATTATTAAATAATAACTCTTCAATAATAACGACAGGCAACTATTAAGTAATTCTAAATCTATACCGATTTATATAGTAATTATATTTATACTTATCAAGTATTTAGCGGTTTCTATCCTATTTAAACAACCTGCTTTTTGATAAATAGCCTTTGAATGGCTAGAATTTATATTAATAGCATGCCTTAATATTAAATCACTTCACCGCAAACAAAACCACTTGCCCACGCCCATTGAAAGTTGTAGCCGCCAAGCCAACCTGTGACATCGAGCACTTCACCGATAAAATAGAGCCCGTCTTGATGTTTGCTTTGCATGGTCTTTGACGATACCTCATCGGTTGTTATGCCGCCGCGCGTGACTTCAGCGGTACGATAGCCTTCGGTGCCAGACGGTTTTAGTTGCCAGCCATTGAGCGTTGCGCCAAGCTCTATCAGGCGCTCATCTTTAATATTGGCAAGCTCTGTATCTTTGATATCGTCCCACAAATGCGTTTGTAGCGCTGCCAGCAGTTTTTTCGGTAAAGCATTGTCGGTCTTGTCTGCCAAAACCGTCCGGATGAGCTGGCGTGGATGTGATTTTTTATGAGTTAGCAAAAGCGCAGTCATATCGATATCAGGGAGCAAATTGATCGTGATGGTTTCGCCGATATGCCAATAGTTGGACAGTTGCAGCATGGCAGGTCCAGATAGTCCGCGATGGGTAAATAGCAGCGGCAACTTAAAGGAGATGCGCTCATTACTGGCAATCACCGGCAGACTAATACCAGCAAGCGCGCGAATCAGCTCACCAGTTTTATCGGTGAAGGTAAAGGGAACAAGACTTGCATCGGTTGCTATCAGCGTATGCCCGAACTGCTGCGCAAGCTCATAACCAAAGCCACTAGCACCTAATGTCGGAATCGATAAGCCGCCCGTCGCTACCACGAGTGACTGACAGCGATAGTTGGTTTGTGGCAGCTTGGTCTGATTGGCTGACTCTTTTCTCTCTTGTTTTTCTTTTTTACTGAGCGCTTTGGTTGTTGATAATTGAAAGCGGGATTTTTTATCGTTTTCGAGTGCTTGCACGCTGTCGATTTGGGTATTGAGCTTGACTTGTACACCGACGGCGGCACATTCATCAAGGAGCATGGTTAAAATATCTTGCGCCGAGTCATCACAAAATAGCTGCCCGTGCTCGCGCTCATGGTAAGGAATTTTATGTTGCTCAACCATGCCGATAAATTCCCAACTCGGATAACGGCTTAGCGCTGATTTACAAAAGTGCGCATTGCTACCGATAAAATGTTCAGGCTCGACAAAGTAATTGGTAAAGTTACAGCGCCCGCCACCTGACATCAGGATTTTTTTACCAGCTTTATTGGCGTGGTCGAGCACCAAGACGCGGCGACCACGGCGACCAGCGGTGAGCGCACAATATAACCCTGAAGCACCAGCGCCAATGATGATGACATCATAGTGATTGTGTGATGGTGCATTGCGCGGATTTTCCATGACGATATGTTCCAAAAAGCGAGAGGTTTTAAAAGTTAAAATAAATAGTAGGTTTTGAGGCAATAAAATAGCAGGCTACTCAATATAGCTTGCCGTTGTTTTCAACCCTATCTTTAGGCTAGCCATTGTCCATGTTTTCTTTCAGCTTACAAGGATTAAATAAGGCGATAAGAGATTTTCTATGCGCCGAAAATTTTCAAAGATTCTAAAAATGTAGGCACGAAGAATATTATTGAATAATCAATCGATTCATTAAGATAGGTATTATCTTATTAAGTATACAGCTGTGCAGCGGAATTGTTGTGATTCACGGTTGATGTCTTGCAACCATCGCGCTTATTTGTCAAACTATCCTTAGGTGTCACATTATGGAAGATGACGCTTATTACCTGTAGCAGCTATTGCTCGACGACTAATGTTCGACAACAACCGCTATAGGTCATAATAATTAGAAAAGGATGACTACGATGACTCAGAAATCATTTCCTATCACGGCTGAATTTGTCGCCGCCGCCAATACTACCGCCGAGCAATATACCAAAGACTATCGAGAATCCATTGCGTCACCTGAGGCAAACGATGCCTTTTGGGCAAAGCGTGCCGAGCTGATTGATTGGATAAAAAAGCCCACCAAAATTAGCGACGTCAGCTACGATTTAGAAGACTTCCGTATCAAATGGTATAAAGATGGTGAGCTCAATATCTCGGTCAACTGTCTTGATCGTCATGTCAAAAACAACCCCTATAAACCGGCGATTATTTGGGAAGGTGACCATCCGTCATTGCATAAAATCATCTCATTTAAAGAGCTGCACGAAGCGGTTTGTCGTCTAGGTAATGCGATGCGCAAACTTGGGGTAAAAAAAGGCGATCGCGTCACCTTATATATGCCTATGATACCAGAAGCCATAGTAGCAATGCTGGCGTGTACTCGTATTGGGGCGGTGCATTCGGTGGTATTCGGCGGCTTTTCTGCTGAGAGTTTGGGCAACCGTATCATTGATAGCCAATCTAAATTGGTCATTACCGCTGACGAAGGTATCCGCGGCAATAAGCGCACGCCGCTCAAAGCCAGTGTCGACCGTGCGTTAGACATGGATGGCACCGATAGCGTGACCAACGTCATTGTCGTGCATCGTACGGGTAATTCTGTCCCGATGAGCGGACGCCGCGATGTTTGGTATCACAGTTTGGTCGATGGTGAGTCAAAGCATTGCGAACCTGAGGTTATGAACGCCGAAGACCCGCTATTTTTATTATATACCTCCGGCTCAACTGGCAAACCCAAAGGCGTGTTGCATACGACTGGTGGCTATATCACTTATGCGCTCTCTACGTTCCGTGATGTGTTTGATATTAAAGAAGACGATGTTTACTGGTGTACGGCGGATGTCGGTTGGGTGACGGGCCATACTTATGCTACTTACGCGCCGCTTGCCAATGGCACGACGACCGTTATGTTTGAAGGTGTACCAGAATATCCAACGTGGGCGCGTATCGGTCATATTATTGATAAACACCAAGTCACAGTCTTGTACACGGCACCGACGGCTATCCGTGCCATGATGAAAGAAGGTGATACTTTTGTGCGTGAATCGGATCGCTCAAGTTTGCGCTTGCTGGGTACTGTTGGTGAGCCGATCAATCCGGAAGCGTGGGATTGGTACTATCATGTCGTCGGTGGCGGTAAATGTCCAATTGTCGATACTTGGTGGCAGACGGAAACCGGCGGTATTTTACTGGCGCCGATACCGGGCACGGTAGATATGAAACCGGGCGCGGCGATGAATCCCTTGTATGGCATTGTACCCGTCGTCGTTGACGGTGATGGTGAGATACTCGAAGGTGCTGCAGAAGGCAATCTTGCGATAAGCGGCGGCTGGCCCGGGCAGATGCGCACCATTTATAATGATCATAAGCGCTTTTTAGAAACCTATTTTACAGAGTATCCGGGCTATTATTTCACTGGTGATGGCGCGCAGCGTGACGAAGACGGGCACTACTGGATTACTGGACGGGTAGATGATGTGCTTAATGTCTCGGGTCATCGATTGGGCACTGCAGAGATTGAGAGCGCGGTGGTTGCGCATCCAGCGACCGCTGAGGCAGCTATCGTCGGTATGCCGCATGAGATTCGCGGTATGGGTATTTGCGCCTTTATTATTCTCAAGTCGGGTGAAACCGCTACTGAATCACTAAAAGCTGAGCTGAATCGCCATGTACGTATGGAGATTGGTCCGATTGCCAATTTAGATGCTATCTATATCGTTGATGTTTTACCCAAAACGCGCTCTGGGAAAATTATGCGCCGTATCCTGCGTAATCTCGCAGCAGGGCAGTATGTTGGACTGGGGGATTTATCGACCCTTGCTGATAGCGCCGTTATCAATGAGTTGGTTGATGTGGTCAAGGCTGAACGCGGCGACTAAATAGCATTATCAATAGCTATATATCGCTAAGAGGATGTTGATTAAACGAACGCTTAACTTTCCGAAAAGCCATGTTATTAAAGATAGCATGGCTTTTTTACGTAGATAATATTGATATTGGCAGGCTTTAAAGGTTCAATATACTAAAATTACCGTGCGGTTTTTATAGCCCAATGGCTATCGTTTCTATTTTGCCCCATACTTTATAAGGTTTACTGTCATTATGCCTGACTCTTCTTTCCAGCCTACTCAGACATCAGCACCGAAAATTGCCATTATTGGGGGCGGCTTAACGGGCTTATTTACTGCTACCTTATTAGAACGTGCTTTTAGCCAAATTAATGACCAGAAAATTAATGACAAGTCTTTAATACCACAAATTACCATTTTTGAAAAATCCCGTAGCGTTGGTCGTTTAGCGACTCGTTTAGCGACTCGTTTAGCGACTCGTTATCGCACCGATAGCCATACTAATAAAGACTGGCAATGGGCATTTGGGGCGCAGTTTTTTACCGCCAAAAGTGCAAGCTTTCAGCAGTTTATTGAGCCTTGGTTAAAGACGGTTTTGCTACAGCCTTGGCGCGCGCAAGTTGTGAATTTAATCCCAATAAATGCGAATAATCAGATACCTGATATTCAACCAAAAGAGCAATGGAACAGCACACAAGCGCGCTATATCAGCACGCCAAAGATGACCAGTTGGGGGCGAGCATTAGCCGATGAGTTACAGCATACCACCATCAATTTTAAAACTCGCGTCGCACCTTTGGCTCAATATAACCAAACTCTCGCTAATAAAACCAGCAAGAAAACCGAGCTATTTGACGAAGAGGGCAACAGTCTTGGCAGTTTTGATTGGGTCATTTGCACCGCGCCAAATGGGCAAGCGATAGAGCTCATGGCAGATAGTGGCTTTGCTGAACAAGCAAAAATCACTGAGCCACAAATGCAAGCCTGCTATACCTTGATGCTCGGCTGGGATGATAAGCAGCCATTGCCTGAGGCGCTAAGCTGTCAGGCAATGTTGTGGGATGTGGCTTATGTACAGAATTCTATACTTGATAGAATATTTATCGAGCATCAAAAGCCTGCACATAACGAGCTATTACCTAGCATCACTATTCATGCGCGCAATGTTTGGTCAGAGCAGCATGTCGATGCCGATATTGATACTGTAAAAGCACAGCTACTCGTAGCCGCCAAGCAAGCTTTAGGTTGGAATGAGAAAAGCACGCCGAGCCAAATTGACTGTCATCGCTGGCGTTATGCTGCGACCGTCAAGGTGTCTAATACAGTTTTTAATAATATAGATTCTACTAATATAGATTCTAATAAAGAGCCATTAGGAATATTGGTCGATAACGAGCAGCGATGGATTGTCAGCGGCGATTGGTGCGGGCAAGGCAATATAGAAAGCTGCTATCAAATGGCAACACAAACGGTCGCAAGGATTTGCGCGCACTCATTAGTTAGTGCGGATTAAGTAATCTGCGCCAATTAAGTAAAAGGAGGCTATACACTATGTTTGGATTTGATATTGATATCGGCTTGATGCAATACCATTTTTTCCAATTGGGTATTGCCTTTATTCTCTCCCTACCGATTGCGCTCAACCGTGAGATGAAAGATAACGGTGCTGGACTTAGGACCTTTCCGCTAGTAACGATCGCTTCCTGTGCCTTTATGCTTGTAGGTATGGATATTTATGATTCGGCTGGGGAGGCGAGAATCATGTATGCCATTATCACCGGCATGGGTTTTATCGGTGGTGGGGCGATTTTTAAAAACGAAGAAGGCTCAAAAGGTACGGCAACGGCAGCAAGTTTGTGGAATACCGGCGCTATCGGTATTTCAGTAGCCTATGGTCGCTATGAAATTGCTATTATTTTATCCTTCGTAGGCTTTTTAATTTTGCAGTTTTCAGAGCCGTTTAAATCAAAAAGTAAGCTCTAATGCTCTATAGTTTTTAGTATGCGCATCATTTTTAGCAGTCGGCGATACTAATCGTTAGGAATAATAAGCCATAGAAATAATAAAACTAAATAATGCTAAAGCACAGGCAAAAAAAGAGCCCACGAAGGAGGGGTCGTGGGCTGAGGAAAACTTATCATGCGACTGAACTGCTATTAATGCATACAAGTCACAAATAAATTGAGCAAGATTTATTATTGTTAATATAAAGATGATGTCAGAATCCACTATTTCAAGAAATTCTTACATCTGCTTACAACTGTCAGTGTACAACTGTATTTTTTACTTTTTTATCATAACCGAAATTTAGTAATTTACCTAGTTTGCTTACATGTCATTACGTTTGGAGAAGTCGATAAGCAGCTTGACGCTAACTTTGACCTTAAATTCTGCGTAAAATAACAAGGTTTTTATAACCATTTACCGGTTAAAATAATCGATGCTTTATTACAGCAAGAACCAACCTACACAGATGGCATGACGCCATGACCGAAAAATGCTAAGCTAGCCACATTCTTATCGTTCACTATCAACTGGGTTTGCCATGACCGAGAGTACAAAGCTGCACACGCCAGAACAAAAACCGCT
Organism: Psychrobacter immobilis; assembly: GCF_904846175.1. Lineage (GTDB taxonomy): Bacteria > Pseudomonadota > Gammaproteobacteria > Pseudomonadales > Moraxellaceae > Psychrobacter > Psychrobacter immobilis_E. Next base: position 331,873 of record NZ_CAJGZM010000004.1, read on the forward strand.
ACTGGCGCAAAATGAGAAAAGCATTTTTAATCTGCCTAATAATCTAACGATTGCGCGTATTTTAATGATTCCGCTATTTGTAGCGATTGCTTATTGGCCGCCTGCCATGGGGATTGGGATGCCAGCAATTTCAGATAATGTCATTGCGCGAGTAGGTATGAGTGATTTTAGCGACAGTTTACTGCGCCATTTATTGCTGACCGGCGTTTTTATTATTGCGGCGATTACCGATTGGCTTGATGGTTATTTTGCTCGCAAGCTCAACGTAGTATCTGCCTTTGGGCGTTTTTTAGACCCCGTTGCTGATAAGCTCATGGTCGCAGCCGCGCTGATTATCTTGGTGCAATGGCATCCCAATATCATTATGGCGATTGCCGCGATTGTGATTATCTCGCGTGAAATTGCGGTATCGGCATTACGTGAATGGATGGCAGAGCTCGGTAAAAGTACCAGTGTTGCGGTGTCTTATGTGGGTAAGCTCAAAACTACTTTTCAGATGATTGCTATCACGGTTTTATTATTAAACTGGCAATCGCTTGAGATGATAGGGTATGTATTGATGGTGGCGGCGGTAATTTTAACCTTGTGGTCGATGATGATTTATCTAAGAGCTGCTTGGCCTTACTTAAAGCAAAGTGGCTAGCTCGCTCATTGTTGTAAAGATATGCTCATAAATAGCTAATGAAAGATAAAAAATACCAATAGTATCAAGCTACTGGTATTTTTTTGTCTCTGATGTTTTTTGTCCTTGATATGTCCTTTAAAGCTTTACTATAGCTATTTTAAATCTTGATTGTTTGTATCGTTAAGATATACTAAAAACAGTTAATGAGAGCCAAAATAGGCGCGTCAATATATGGAAATAATAAACTAGGTGAGGAATACCTTATGAAGCTAAACAAAGAGCTGTCGTTAAGCGCCGTTTTATTATTTGCATTATTAGCGGGTTGTTCATCATCGCCAAGCATGCAAAAAGAAAGTGCCGATGGCGCACAAGAAAATACGCAAGCGGAGTCACAAGACCGTTCAGCAGACAGGCAAGCCAATTCAGTACAAGCAGAGGCGATGCAGGACGCCGCTGAATCAGAACGTTTGGGAACGCAGTGGGGTGATGATGTGGACTCGTCAGTGACCACCGTCGATCTACGTCGCGTCAGTGACGAGCCTATTGCGCAAATGCAAGTTGCTTATGCGGACAAAAGTTATAAGGGTCGGTCGGTCAATAGTATGTCGTTGCTGGCTGGAAAAGTTGAATTTTCAGCGGCTAGTGATAATGGTAAATTACCGCTTTATCGTGATGGTAGTCATTACTATCTGCAAGGTAGGGCCGGTCAAGCCTATCGGTTGGTATATCATAATAATAGCGCCAACACCTATGAGATTGTCGCCAGTGTCGATGGTTTAAATGTGCTCGATGGCAGTACCGCCAGTCGTTATGACAGCGGTTATGTATTAGAGCCCAACGACGATTTAGTCATTGAAGGCTTCCGTAAGAGTGAAGATGCTGTCGCTTCCTTTATCTTTAGCAAGCCAGATAACGCCTATGCCGCCAATACGGATAGCGGTTCTATAGAGAATACTGGAGTAATTGGCACCGTCATTTATGAGCTATATGATCCTGCTAAGCCTAAACGACCTGAGCCAAAATCAAAATCGCCAAAAGCATTTCCAGCAGATAATGCATATGCAAAGCCGCCACAATAATTATCAATCATGCATGATTGATGCATGATTATATGAATTATATAAAACGCCAATCGTGATAAGCGACTGGCGTTTTTACTATTAGTATTCGTGATTACTTATCTTACTTCTACTCATTATTAAGTTATTACAGCTTGATAGAAAAGTTCTCACCTAAGCTTTTTTCAACTGCATTATCAGTCAAAGCCGCTGCTGCCATTTTGACCGCACTGGCAATCGCATTACCATTGGCCCAATACTCTGCACCATGTGACACAACCTTGATGAGTTGGACTTTTGGGTCGTCTTTACCTAGTTCAAAATAAGCGTTATACATGACCGACCAAAGCTCATTGAGCTTTTCTTCATCTTCAACCAGTTCAGCAGTACCACTAATAGATAAATACTTATCAGATTCTTGAGTGACATAAGCTAAATTCACTTCTGGATTTTGTTTAATATTATCAACGGTTTCAGAAGGCTTATGACCAATAAACCAAATCTCTTTAGCGCCAATACTGGTCTCGGTGGTATTCATCGGGCAAGAGTGCAGATGATTTTCACCATTGCGTGTGGTCATCATGGTGTATTTGATATCTTTTACCATCGCTTGGATGGTGTCCATTTGCGCTTGTTTATTCATAATAGTTGTCCTTTACTATTGAAATATTAAGTTAAAAATTTTGGCTTTAAAAGTCGTCAGGAAATTATGCTTTAGTAAAATAATACGTCGTTCATAAATCTTAGCGAATGACTCAATAAATGTAGAATCAGTTGTTAATATAATGAAGTTGCCCGATAAAACTATATAGGTGCTCTGTAATAGGCTGTGACGCTTTGTAAGCTTTTATACTATTGAAAATATAAAGGGATTTATATGAATATAGGAAAGATTTAAGCGATAAAAAAAGCCAGTAAGCATATCGCTACTGGCGTTTTTGTTTATCTTCCTTTTATTTATCTTCAGTGCGCTACTTATAGCTTATAAAGAGACAGAAAAGGTTTCGCCCATATCTTCAGCCGTTTTACCTTCTTGTAGGGCGGCGGCTGCCATTTTAAACATATTTACCACGGTACTACCACTTAACCAGCACTCTGCACCATGAGGCACGACTTTAATCAATTGTACGTTTTCATCTTCTTTGCCATCGGCAAAAAAAGCGTTATAGACAGGTGACCATAGCTCATCTAGTTTGTCTTTATCCGAAACAAGTTCTGCATCACCACTGATAGAGACATAATTTTTTTCGTCTTGGGTAGCATACGTTAGACCAATTCTAGCGTCATCTTGAATGTCTTTGACGACGTCTGAGGATTTATCACCAATAAACCAAATTTCTTTATTATTGAGATTGACTTCGTTAGTGGTCATGGGCCAAGCATGAATATCACCTTTTTTATTGGTGGTACTCATCATAGAAAATTTAATGTCTTTAATAACGTCTTGAATTTTATCGATATGCTCTTGGTTACTCATGGTGATTATCCTTTGTCATTATAGTGATTAGTTTTTTTATTAATGAATTATTGTTATTGATTAAATTTTTATCTTATTAGATATTCAGTTTAGACGGTCAAGCAATTAGCTCGCTAGTCCTCGTTAATAACTGCTACCTAGAATAACGATTACTGGTAGGTTATTTATATAGGTTGCCAGTAATGCGATGTGAGTGTTTGTAAGGACTATAAGGATTGAGTAAAAATTGTGACGTTAAACACATAAGCTTTCTATGAAAAAGCTTATGTGTAAAGTTAGAAGCGTAATACAGAGGCTATAAAGACAAGGCTAAGATGAAGTCAGTACAGGTATCTAGCCCTAGCTGTTTGGCAATGGTTTGCCAAATCTATATCTAAGCACTTGCGCAATTTATCTTGGTTTTGACCTGCTTATTACAGGGCTTCTTGTTATAATACGCGGACCATTTACTTTGCATGGCAGAGATGCCTGTTATTGCCTATATCCTATGGAATATGCCTTTATGATGACCATCGCCGGACAACCGTTTCTTACCGATTTTCAGACGCAGCAACTCATCAGTCAGTTTCAGCAAAAAACCGAGCTAAATGTCAGCCAAATTCATACCCAGCAAGTGTATGTGTTATCACGAGAACTTTCCGGTGATGAGCATAAAAAAGCGCTAGACTTACTTGCTGTCGACAGTGCCACTGTCCTTGCCGCGCCAAAAAGCAATCAGTTACAAGTCATCGTCGGTCCGCGTTTTGGCACCATATCGCCATGGGCAAGTAAAGCGACCGATATTTTTAATAACTGTGAAATTGCGATCAATCGTGTCGAGCGCGTGATTGTTTATACGCTAACGGTCGATGGAGAAGCAGGCGAGAAACTGCCAGTAGACGCTGAGCAATTATTGTTCGACCGTATGACCCAAAGCTTGGTTTATGATTTAAATGATGTGAATAAACTGTTTGAAGATCAGCAGCCAGCATCGCTGAATCATATTGACGTGATCGGGCAAGGTCAGTCGGCGCTTGAATCAGCCAATACCGAATTTGGTTTTGCGCTATCGAGCGAAGATATTGACTATTTGATGAATGCTTATGTCAATGAGCTAAAGCGCAATCCAACCGACGTTGAGCTAATGATGTTTGCACAAGCAAACTCAGAGCATTGCCGTCATAAAATCTTTAACGCTGAATGGACGGTTGATGGCGCAGTACAACCTAAATCACTGTTTCAGATGATTAAGAATACTTATAAAGCCAATCCGCAAGGTATCTTGTCGGCTTATAAAGACAACGCGGCAGTAATGGCAGGTTCTGAGGGGTTGCGTTTTTATCCTATGCCTACTGATGCGATGGATGCCAACTCTGTGCATCCTTACGATTTCCATCAAGAAGAAATCGATATCTTAATGAAAGTTGAAACCCATAACCATCCAACCGCGATTGCTCCTTATGCGGGTGCAGCGACGGGTGCAGGCGGTGAGATTCGTGATGAAGGTGCAACCGGTCGTGGCGGTAAGCCAAAAGCAGGTTTGACAGGTTTTCACGTCTCGCACTTACATATCCCAGAGCTTGCGGAAAAATGGGAGCAGTCAGGTCAATTAAGTACGCAGGATTATGGTACGCCGGATCGTATGGCAACCAGCCTTGAGATTATGACGGAAGCGCCATTAGGGTCAGCCAACTTCTCTAACGAATTTGGTCGTCCAAATTTATGCGGTTATTTCCGTAGTTTCCAATTGGATACCTCAGCGGCGAAAGATGGTAGCCAAATGCGCGGCTATCATAAGCCAATTATGCTTGCCGGTGGTTACGGCAATATCAAACGCAACTTAATTGAAAAAAATAGCATTCAACAAGGTGATTTATTAATCGTCCTTGGTGGTCCAGCCATGCAAATTGGTCTAGGCGGCGGTGCGGCCTCTTCTGTCGATAGTGGCTCATTTGATGAAGGCTTGGACTTTGCATCAGTTCAGCGTGACAATGCTGAGATGGAACGTCGCTGTCAAGAAGTCATCGATCGTTGCTGGGCATTAGCTGGTAATGACGTTGATGCAAGTAATAATGGTAAAGATGGCAACCCAATCGTTTCACTACATGATGTCGGTGCCGGTGGTTTATCAAATGCGATGCCAGAACTGGTCAATGACCATGAAATGGGCGCGGTACTTAATCTACGTAAAATTCCGTCGCTAGAAGCTGGCATGTCGCCAATGGCAATTTGGTCAAACGAAGCACAAGAACGTTATGTCTTGGCGATTCGCCCTGAGAGTAAAGATCAGTTCGATGCGATTTGTGCTCGTGAGCGCTGCCCGTATGCCATCTTAGGGGAAGCCACTGAAATACGTCAGCTAGTCGTTAATGATGAATTGCTACCAGAGCAGCCAGTCGATATGCCGATGCAAGTACTGCTAGGTGGTACACCGCAGATGAAGCGTAGCTTTAGCCGTCAAGATACTACCTTACCAGCGTTAGAGTTAGGCGAAGTCAATCTAGCTGAATCAGTCAAAGACGTATTACGTCATCCAACCGTTGCTAGTAAATCATTCTTGATTAGCATTGGTGACCGCTCTATTACTGGTATGGTCGTCCGCGATCAGTTCGTTGGTCGTTATCAAGTGCCCGTATCAGATTGTGCTGTTACTGCTTCAGGCTTAATCGCGCTTGATAGTCAGCCGATGAGCGGTGAAGCAATGAGTGTTGGCGAACGTACGCCGGTAGCTTTGATTAATCCAAAAGCCTCTGCACGTTTAGCCGTCGGTGAAGCAATCACCAATATCGCAGGCGCACGTATTAGTCAGCTATCTGATATCACCATGTCAGCAAACTGGATGGCAGCATGTGGCGACGATGCAGAAGATGCTGCATTATTTGATGCGGTCTATACCGTCGGTGAAGAACTCTGCCCAGCATTAGGTATTGCTATTCCAGTTGGTAAAGACTCACTATCGATGCGTGCCAATTGGACAGACGAAGACGAGAAAGGCAGCACGGATAAATCAGTCGTCTCACCAATGAGCTTGGTTATTACGGCTTTTGCCCCTGTTATTGATGTGGCAAAAACCTTAACGCCTGAGCTTATCAATGGTGATAGTGCGTTTTACCGTATTGACTTGTCTAAAGGCAAGCTACGTCTAGGCGGTTCAATCCTTGCGCAAACCTTAAGCCAATTAGGTAATGATTGCCCAGACTTGGCGCAACCAAGCGACTTGGTCGACTTCTTTAACTTTATCCAAGCCGGTAACTCGCAAGGCGTCATCAGTGCCTATCATGATATCGGTGATGGCGGTTTACTTGCGACTATCGCTGAGATGCAATTCACCAGCCGTCAAGGTATCAAGCTGTCATTGACCGATGACAACTTACTCGGTCAATTATTCAGTGAAGAACTGGGCGCGGTTATTCAAGTATTGCCAGAAAACGTCGCGGCTTTAATGCAAATGGCAGAAGAGTTTAATGTCAGCGATATGCTTAGCCTCGTCGGTCAAAGCTCCGAAGAAGACAGCTTACTTATACAAACGCCAACGCTAAACGGTGATAAAACGCTTAGCTTTAGCCGTAGCGAGCTGCAACAAGAGTGGAGTCAGGTCAGCTATCAAATCGCTCGCCGCCGTGACAATCCAGCTTGCGTGCAGCAAGAGTATGACTTGATTAGCGACGCTAGCCATAAAGGTCTTATCGCTGCACCAAACTTTAACCTCAACCAAAAAGTTGAAGAGCCATATCTAAATAGTCGCGAAACTAAGCCAAGAGTCGCTATCCTGCGTGAGCAAGGCGTCAACGGTCAGACAGAAATGGCAGCAGGCTTTACCCAAGCTGGATTTGAAGCGGTCGACGTGCATATGAGTGATTTACTCAGTGGTCGTATCAATCTACGTGACTTCGATGGTCTGGTCGCTTGTGGTGGCTTTAGTTACGGTGACGTACTGGGCGCAGGCTCTGGTTGGGCGAACTCTATCTTGTTCCATGACGAATTGCGCATGCAGTTTGTGCGCTTCTTTGCCCGTCCTGATACCTTCTCACTCGGTGTCTGTAACGGTTGTCAGATGATGGCACAGTTAAAAGACCTCATCCCAGGCGCGGAAAACTTCCCACGCTTTATCGCCAATAAATCGGCTCGCTTTGAAGCGCGTACGGTTAACGTCAAAGTTGAGCGTACCAAGTCTATCTTGTTCAAAGGTATGCAAGACAGTATCTTGCCAATCGCTATTGCTCATGGTGAAGGCTATGCTACTCTTAACGAGACAGAAATCGACGGTATGGAAAAACATGGTCAACTTGCCATGCGCTTTGTCGATAGCCAAGGTCAGTCAACTGAGACGTATCCGCTCAATCCAAACGGTTCGGTCGGCGGGGTCACGGGTCTGTGTAGCACTGACGGTCGCGTCACCATCATGATGCCGCACCCTGAGCGTACGCTACGTGCGTATAATCATAGCTGGAAACCAGAAGCGTGGGATGAGGACGGCGCGTGGATGCGGATGTTCCGTAATGCCCGCGCATGGTTGCGTTAGGATATAAGCTAAATTATTTTAAACATAAAAAAAGGTGGGCTTCGGCTCACCTTTTTTTTATTTGGGATTTGAGGTTTTTAGAAGCAGGGGAGCTAATCCCGCCTTCCGCTTGTATCTGCCAGTCTGGGCGAGGCGGTAACACGAGTTGAGATGTTGCTGTTACCTCGACACCACCTCAAACTCTAGCCACCACAACTCGCCCAAACCAGCAGGATACCGCTACAGTCGGGGCTAAAACGCGCTTCAAAGCAACCATTTGATAATAAATCAATCTGAGATTTAGTTTTAATCGGTGCGCTAGGTGCACACTACGAACTTTTCAATAAAACCAATCGCCATTGCGAAGATTTTCTATATCTCTGTCACTTGATTTACGCACCATGTTAGATATTGTACCGTTAGCTTGTCCATGGTCTAGCTTTGTAAGAAAAGTATTGACCTCAGATTCATTCGCATGAAGTATCTTATCTAAGTAATATCGTTGTTCACTCTTGTCTAATGCAATTTCTTGAAGTTGAAAGGGTCTATGTAGCGCAGCTTGAAGCAATGCCACTCTATATTTATCGTTCTCGATTACTTCAAAGTCTTGAGCATTTATATCTATGATCACGTTATATTCTGCTAAGCCACTTTCAACAGAAATATTTAAAGTGTAAGCTTCATTTTCTGCTTTAGCTAGCATACGAAGATCATAAAATATGATTTTTTTATCCATATTTTTTCCTAATCAGCTTTCCCTTTCTTAGCCTCAGCAATCAACTCATGAATCTTCGCACTTTCTTTTAGCACGCAAGCTTCATACGCAGAGAGAGGTTCAGCTTCTTGCTGTTTTGCTTGCTCTTGTTTGGCTTTTTCTTCTAAATACTTTTGAAGATCGTCTTGCTCGTTTGGTTGTGAGTTACTCATGGCTCATGTCTCCTAATATTTTTTATTCATTAATAAAAGTCATCACGACCAGCATACTTCTTATTGAGTGCCTTTAAAATAGCATACGTTTCTAAATCCAGCTCGCCCGTTGGTTGTTGCGGACGGAAATGCAGTTGAAAGGCATACAAGACATTACGACTAGCTTTATCCCATTCATCAGTGTTATTGATTTGATAACCATAATCGCGTAACGCTTGCTTAATCTCAGGTATCGTTGCTGCTGAAAATGTGTCTTGATGCATAAAGAATTGCTTATCAAAGTCATCATACCAAGCGCCAATGCCATACTCTTTATACAGTCGCCGCCACGGGAACTTTGCACCGGGGTCGATTTTACGCGAGGGTGCCATATCCGCATGACCGATGATATTCTTTGGTGAAATTTTATATCTCGCTGCCAATTCTTGCACCAATTGCGCGACTTTTTTAATCTGCAACTCATCAAATTCAACATAGTGCTCGTAAGGATGGTAGTCGAGATTGCCATTTTTTAAGGCGTTTCGATATTCAGGTTTAATCCCGCTATTTACAATCTCAATGCCAATAGAGGTATCGTTAAGTATCGTTCTACCTGCAAAGCCACCATCGCCAGCATGCCAAGCGCGTTCACTTTCAGGTACTAAGTTATAAATTTTATTATCGTCATGGTCTAAAATCAGATAGTGAGCGCTGACTTGACCAGTGGTCAAAGTATTTATCGATCTGGCATTATTTGAGACGGTATAGTGCAGGACGATGGATTTAATCCGCTCGCTCTTGCCTTGGGCTTGATAGGTATCACTATCGATAATGAAAGGTTCAGTGTTCGCTATTTGCGTGTTATTAGTGGTCACACAACCAATTAGGGGCAGCGTTAAGGCACACGCCAATGCTAAAAATATGTTTTTTACCATGAAATATTAACCCTTTTGAACCTTCTTCGCCAAAACCGTTTTCCAGCTGTCTTCCAAACATTCAATCGTAAGCCAAGGCTCAATCACTTCGATATCAAATTTTTCTTTTGAATTTGATAGCTGCCACAATGTCTCAAGTGTCGCAAAAGGATAGGGACGCTCGATGAGATATACGGGTAAATCAGCGCTAATAATGCCATCACGTACGACCTGAAAATACCAGCCAGCGATACCTTGTTTAGTCACCCAAGAGGCGATATTGGGCACCTTACTAAATTGCCCGATTTGGTCATTGATTTTGTAGCATGGACGGCGCGGTTGTACGATGCGAAGTTGTACGCTCTCGTTATTATCATTATTGCCATACTTCCCACCATATTGAAAAACATCACCAATACACACCGTCGACTCATCCATTGCAGGCAGACCATTTACTGCTTCAGTCGTTAAGTTTTCACCTAGTGTGCCAACGCGTACCTTCAAACCAAACTCAGCGTTAATCTTATCGTAAGTCGCCGTTGCTAGTTGATGTACGGCTTTTAGTGGGCCGCCATGATGGCGTCGATCGGCTTGTTCATCGGTGGTGAGACCCATAAAATTGACCGCGACAGGCGCTTTGATGGGCGCTTTATCAATCGCGCTCATCTCTTCACGGGCGAATGGCATGGCTTTGCCAGCACGAACGCAGATTAGATTGGCGATATGTAGCGGTAAAGGTTGATTGAAATCAGTGCTATTTTTTTGGCTAGAAGACGTTATCGTTTCTATGTTCATGGAATATCCTAATCGATAGCGGTTTTTTAGGCGCATGGTTTTATCGTTAGTGGTATAAATAATGCGTATTATCTTAGCCTAATCATGCGGCTGATTATACGGTTGCGGCATTTTAAAGTTTATCAGAACGTCAAAATTTATAGGTGCTACTTTTTAAACAAAAAAAGACCAGAATAGCTATCTGGTCTTTTTACTTGTGCGTTTTTCAGTATTAAACAATTATCGCAATGGATAATCTTATTTGTTTTTGTTGCGGCGACCAGCGGTTTTCTTTTCACGTGGGACGGCGACCAGCTCAGCCAATTGCTCAGGTGATGACCATAGACCTTCTAAGTCATAAAACTCGCGGGCTTGTGGGGTCATCATATGCACGACAACTGCACCCAAATCAATCAAGGTCCAGTCAGAGTCGATACCGCCTTCACGGCCAAGTGGCATAAAACCTGCTAGCTTCGCTTCAGCGCCGACGCTATCTGCCATCGCGCGTACATGGCGTTTAGACGTACCATCAGCGATGACGATACGCTCCATCACGTCAGTTAAGCTTTCTACATTCATTACGGTGATATTTTTCGCTTTCATATCGTCTAGTGCGCTTTCGACTACCGCTAAGCATTCTTTTAAGCGTTCGTCAGTCATGGTGTTGGTCATAAAATGTAATCTCTTGAATCGTAAATATTAAAAATAAAATGGTAAATCGTCAATTTGCATAAAGTTGTATGGCCGAGCTGACCCAATATGAGCAGTGACGTATCTAGGCAAGGCATACAAAATGACAATAATATGATGATTTTAACGGAATTGAGCAGCAGAATATAGCTGATGGGCAATAATATATTGATAAACAGCAGGATTTAGCCATTTAGCGAATGAATTGGGTGCAGTATCGCCTATGATATCATTTATTGGTTGCAAAGATGCGATTTGCGTTTCGGCAGCGTGCTTTATATTTAGAGATTGAGGCGCTTGCGGTCGTTGTTGATAAAGTTGTCGTTGCAGTTGCTGACGTATTTGGGTGCTCGATATCGCTGACACAGGGCGCGGGTCTATATAGATGCGACCTTGGTTAGGATTTTTCAAGATAGGACAGTCTGTTAAATGTTCGCTAGGCGCTATAATAAGTTCTGTAGCTGAAGCAGTGCTTAAAGATTGTAGCGATGCAGGAAGTTGAGATTTTAACTGGGTAGGGGAGTTAGTTGCAGGGAGGTTTTGATTAAATTCAGAAGTTTCTTCACGATTAAATACCCATAAATTGACATAATCTGTGAGGCGTAAACCGTCTTTCCATTTATCCAAACTGCGCGCGCTATCCATCCCCATGATAAATATCAAACTGTCATTTGGATAGCGGTCGCGTAATGTCTGTACGCTATCGATGGTATAGACGGGCGGCGCTTGCCAAAGTTCAATCTCATTAATTTGTAATGGCGTATCTTGTATTGCCAGCTTTAGCATGGTCAAGCGGTGCTCAGGCTTGGTGCTGTCTTCTTTAAAAGGCGAGCGCGCATTGGGCAATAATGACACCTGTAACTCGCGCTGTTGCAGCTTAGCTAGCGGTGATAAATGCTCATAAACATACATCGCTAACTGTAAATGACCATTATGCACAGGATCAAATGAGCCACCCAAATAAGCACGAATAGCTGAGGCAGTTTTTATTGTAGGGTAATGATGAACAGTATTTGGCATAAATGAGTGAATAAAAATCTGATAAAAAGGCGGTTATGGTTAATTTATTTTAAATTGACTATAACATGTGGCCATTCACTTATCGCACTTATTGCGCTTATCGATTTTATTATGCCTAACTATAGCGGTTAAGCGCCAATAAAAAACCGACCATCATAGCGATAGTCGGTTAAATATAGAATGATTACTTATAAATTTTAACGTAATTAAATCGCATCGCTATCGGCTTGGATGGCAGTTAGAGCGATGGTATAAATAATATCATCGACCAAGGCACCACGGGATAAGTCATTAACGGGTTTATTTAAGCCTTGCAACATCGGCCCGACGCTGACCACATTGGCGCTACGTTGTACCGCTTTATATGTGGTATTACCCGTATTTAGGTCAGGGAAGATAAAGACATTGGCTTGTCCTGCAACCAGTGAGTCAGGCGCTTTTTGTTTACCGACGCTCATGACCGAAGCGGCATCATATTGCAGTGGTCCATCAACAGCAAGATGCGGCGCACGCTGGCGGACGATTTCAGTCGCACGGATGACTTTTTCGACATCAGCGCCAGTACCTGATGAGCCAGTTGAGTAGCTAATCATCGCCACTTTTGGATTGATACCAAAGGCAGCGGCAGACTGTGCCGATTGAATAGCGATTTCAGCGAGCTCTTCAGCATTTGGATTTGGATTGATAGCGCAGTCACCATAGACCACCACTTGCTCAGGCAACAGCATAAAGAATACTGACGATACGAGCGAGTACTGCGGCGCGGTTTTAATCAACTGAAAGGCTGGGCGCACGGTATTCGCCGTGGTATGTATCGCCCCAGAAACGAGACCGTCAACTTCATTCATCTCGAGCATGGTCGTACCCAAATAAACCGTATCTTTTAGGTATTCAGCGGCCACTTCAGCATTGGTTTTACCTTTACGGCGCTCAACCACAGCGGCGATATATTTAGCCATATCAAGGGTGTCAGGATCGATAATCTCAAGCCCTTCAGGCAACACTAAGTCACGGTTTTTAGCGACTTGCTCGACGTCGCTGCGTTTCGCTAGCAATACACAGTTAGCGATACCGCGGCTTTGACAAATACAAGCAGCTTCGACCGTACGTGGTTCAGAGCCTTCTGGTAAGACGATACGTTTTTTGGCACTTTGTGCTTTTTTGACCACCTGATGACGGAATGCTGAAGGTGATAAACGCGTCTCATATTCTTGACTAAAATATTCTTTAATCCAGTTAAGGTCTAAATGCGCGGCAACATAACTCGCTACTTCTTCGGCGCGCTCGGTATCATCGCTTGGAATCTCAGCGCTCATATGCACAAGACTTTGTACAGTCTCATAACTGTCACTTTCGACACTCATGACCGGAATACCGGTTTTTAGCGCCGATTGCCAAAGCTCGGCCACCGTTGGGCTTGGTACTACGCCGCCGGTTAACACCAGTCCTGCCAGTGGAATGCCATTGATGCAGGCAAGTCCCGCTGCCAATAATAAATCATCGCGGTCGCCCGGTACGACGATCAGCGTGCCACGTTTAAAGACTTCATCGACCCGCGCAACCGAGCGCGCCGTCAAACTGATACGATTGATACGGCGCGATTTTGCTTCACCAACATTTAACCAAGTAGCATCAAGCTCAGCGGCGATATCCCACGTACGCGGTACCGAAAGTGAATCGCTAAATGGTACCACGCCGATTAAGCGGAACTGCTCAGTATTAAAATGCGGTGATAGGCGCTGAACTTCTTGTATAAAACCTTGGTCTAAATGAACGACGGCTTCACCCGGGGCGACCATTTGATTTTCAATGGTGCTTTGGACATTTGGCAAATCATGCATACGCATTAAAATACAGCCAAGCATACGATCACTGGCCATACCACCAAATTCACGAGCATGGACGTCAAGCTTGTCGGCTAAATAGGCAGGTTTGCTGCTATCTGCGGTACTGACAAAGATGATTTTGGCGTCTAACGCATTGGCAATCGCGCGGTTGATCTGTGACGCATAAGAGGTCTCAGTCGTCGATACTAAGCCTTCGCAAATGACCACATCATAGTCATCACCAAGGGTATTATAATTAACGACTACTTCTTCCATCAAGTCATCAAGATTGTCATCACCAAGCATACGCTCAACGCGTTGACGGCTGATAGACTTAGGCGGGTTAAGACCAAAAGCATGCATGGCCAAGGCGCTTGAGCTGTCTAGACTGTTTTGTTTATCAAGGGTGTCGTCTTGCAAAAATGGCTTCATAAAGCCTGCTTTGATACCATTATAATCAAAAGCACGAATCAAACCTAACGCCGCTGACGTCACACCGATACCGCGGCTGATAGGCACAAGTAAAAAAGTTTGCATAATGTATCCTACTGTTTATTATATTTTTAACGAGGTTCTCATTCTTTTATCTATAAAACAGTTCTGAGAACCTCTGATACGCATTGCTATTAATCTTTATGCGTTTCCACTAGTCTTTAAGCATTGCCACTAGTCTTGACACGTTGCTAATAGTGCTTAGATATTAATAATAGACTTATTCTATACCCAGTGCTTGACGCGTTTCTTGCGCGATACGGTATTCTTCATCGGTCGGTATTACCCACAGCTCAATACTGCTATCATCGGCTTGGAAACTGCCCTCGTTACCACCGACCAAGCTGGCGTTTTTATCGGCATCTACTTTGATGCCAAAATGCGGCATCATCTCTAAAATACGTGTACGCGTGGTCACTGAGTTTTCGCCGATACCACCGGTAAAGACGATACCGGTAAAATTAGGGAGGGCACAGCTTAAGCTAGCAAGGTATTTGGCGACGCGATAACAGAACATCTCAATCGCAAGTTTAGCGTCTTGATGACCTTCATCAGCTGCTTGCTCAATAGTACGTAAGTCATTCGATAAACCCGAGATACCAAGCAGACCGCTTTCGTTATTGAGCATTTTGTCAATTTCTTCTAAGCTCATACCTAGTTGGCGTTTAAGGTGAATGTGCAAGCTTGGGTCAATATCACCGCTGCGTGTACCCATCATTAGCCCCTCGAGCGGGGTCAAACCCATGCTAGTATCAAGGCTTTTACCTTCGTAAACAGCGGTCGCTGAGCAGCCATTGCCCAAATGCGCCGTTAACCAACCATGTGGTCCTTTTGCGCTGGTAATTTCGCTGGCGCGTTCTGAGACATAAGCATGCGAGGTGCCATGGAAGCCATAACGACGAATTTTGTGTTCTGCATAAAGGGCTTTTGGCAGCGGATAACGGAAGGCAACCGGCGGCATGGTTTGATGGAACGCGGTATCAAATACCACCACTTGTGGAATCTCAGGATAAATAGCTTGTACCGCTTCGATACCTAGCGCATTGGCCGGGTTATGTAGTGGCGCGAGCACTTTTAAACGCTTCACTTCTTGCAGCACATGATCATCAACACGCACCGCTTCTGAATATTCACGGCCGCCATGAACGACGCGATGACCGACAGCGATAAAGTGATACTGTTCAAGTAACTCAAGGATTTTCTTTAAGGCAAGCTCATGACGACCACCAGCGATGGTGATTTCTAGCTTTTCGCCGTTTAATGTGGTGTGCTTGATACGAGCGGTATCGAGTCCTAAGTTTTCGGCCAGACCCGTGATACGGGTAACATTGTCTTCGCTAATCAAGGCGTATTTGATAGAAGAGGAACCGCAGTTGAGGACTAAAGTGGGGTTAGTCAGGTTTGATGTTCCGGTATTTTTGTCATCAAAAGTTGTGGTTAGGCTGGCGCTCATACTCTATCCTTAGATTTTATTTTGTAAGTGGTGAATCGTCATCGATTATCACCGGTTGTATAAAAAAAACCAGCCATATCCTTGCTGGCGTATGCCAAACAGCTGACATATACAAACCATGACATCGCTGATTTTTATTGTTCTTTGGCTGAGACTGACTTAAAGTACCTTAAAGATTTACAGCTATCTGTTTTCAGAAATCTGTTATTGCAAATTATGGGAAACGCTAACTTTTAGGGTTTTTAAAGGTTAATAAGGCGCAGACTAGCACCTCGTCACAGCCACAAGTGGTAAGTATAATGTACCATATTTTTATGCTTATACCACGATAACTCTAAGGTTTTAATCTCCCATCTTATGCGCGCTTAATACAAGTGTACACCGAAGACCGTCAGTGTTTATCAGTCATAATGAGACAGATATAATCTTTATAAAAATTGTAAGTAAATTTGTCTGATTTTATCTGATGGACTTTTATCACTTCTCTATGAGTTATCTATAAAGCCCTTTTATTGATAGTTTTAGGTATTTATTTTGATAAATTTATAGATGAAATAAAGGTCGTAGGCGCACAGCTTTAGCGAATAATGCTATGATTAAAAAATTGTCCTATTTTCCCTATTGCAGCCTTGCTTTTTGCGCTGGTAGTTATTTTTATTTCGATTCTATCTAAGCCGTTGCAAGTCAAATTATTGCAAGATTAAAGGTTAGTCATTCTATGTTTACTATACGCCGCACTCCTACTATTAAAAGCGCTGACTTAAGCGCTTTTTCAAGAAATGTTTCAAGTATTAGCGCCAGTCGTCCTGCTATTTATAAGCTCATTTTAACTACTCTTGTGCTAGGCTCAGCAGTATTAACCGGCTGCGGGCAAAAAGGCGATTTATATCTAACAGACTCCAGTAGCCAAACGGTAAAAGGTAATGCGCCTGCACTTGATAGCAGCAGTCATCCGCAAGATGCTGCTTTTGCTAAAATTGATGAAAATCAAAATAATGAGCAAAATGCAGATAGTTTTCAGCTACCTGAGCCGAGCACCGATCCTAACGACTATTAATGGTTGCTTATTAACTATTAAGAGACTAACTATTGTTAGCGTATCCGAGCTGGTATTTACCTTTATGCATTAATACCTCTATGCATTAATACATTGATTAAATTAGAGATACTTATATGAGTCAGTCAGTCACTACCAAAACTGAGCAAGGATTGTATGTGCATCCTGAAGCCTTAACCACCCATTTGCCCGCGCTAGATTATCGAGGCGGCGCGTTATATATGGAGCAAGTCAATATTGCTGAGGTGGTCAAACACTATGGTACGCCGTGCTATGTCTACTCAAAGCAAGCGATTTTAGACGTTTATCAAGCTTATACGACAAGCTTTGCCAGTCTAAAGCACCAGATTTGTTATGCGGTAAAAGCCAACTCCAATTTGGCGGTGCTTGGTATTTTGGCGCAAGCAGGGGCAGGATTTGATATCGTCTCACGCGGTGAGTTGATGCGCGTATTGGCGGCAGGCGGTGAAGCCTCGCGGGTCGTATTTTCGGGCGTTGGCAAAACCTATAGCGACATCGAATATGCACTTACGCAAGGTATTGGCTGCTTTAACGTCGAATCGATTAGCGAGCTGACCTTAATCAATGAGGTGGCAACGAAGTTAGACAAACCTGCGCCAATCTCATTACGGGTCAATCCTAATGTCGATGCCAAGACCCATCCGTATATCTCAACCGGTCTAAAAGACAATAAGTTTGGTATTGACCATGAAAATGCCGTCGCTGTCTATGAGCAAGCGGCGCAATTATCGCATATCGATATCGTCGGTATTGATTGTCATATCGGCTCGCAATTGACGGAAGTTGCGCCATTTGTCGCAGCTTTAGATAAAGTGATTGAGCTGATACATAGTCTGCGTAATAAAGGCATTGAGCTGCGTCATATCGATTTGGGCGGCGGTCTAGGCGTGCGTTATATCGATGAGACGCCGGTATCTATCGATGAATTTGCGCAAGCGTTATTACCAAAACTTAGTGAGCTTGGTTTAACGGTATTCTTTGAGCCCGGTCGTAGTATCGTGGCCAATGCTGGTGTGCTATTAACTAAGGTTGATGTGCTTAAGCCAACCGCGCATAAGAACTTTGCTATTGTTGACGCCGCAATGAACGACTTGATTCGTCCGGCTTTATATCAAGCTGAAATGGCGGTGATTCCAAGTGTTCTGCCTAACAACGGCATTGATACCGATGGTATGCAGTCGTGGGATATCGTTGGCTCGATTTGTGAAACCGGTGACTTTTTAGCAAAAGACCGCTTATTATCGCTCGCGACAGGCGATATCTTGGCAATAACGGGTGCAGGCGCGTACGGCTTTACCATGAGTAGCAACTACAATTCGCGCGGTCGTGCCAGCGAGGTGATGGTAGCTGATGATCATCATCAACTGATTCGTAAACGCGAAACGCTTGAAGCGTTATATGCTGATGAGATGTTGTGGCAGGATAAATAGCTTATTAATAACGCCGCGATGTTTAATAATTGAAGTTTTACGATTAAAATTCGATGATTAAAATGACCCATTGTTATAACGACAATGGGTTTTTTATTGCCTGCCTTAATTAAAAGTCTATTGAGAGACATAATTTGACGGTATAAGGCTTATTTAGCATAAGGTTAACTTAGCGTTTGATAGCGGGGATAATTATGATTGTATCTGACAGCGTGCTAATATAAGGCATACATAAAAATAGGATAGGATAACAAGGATATGCTAATAGAATTTACAAAAATGCATGGGCTGGGTAATGATTTTATGGTCATCGATTTGGTGACTCAGCGCTTAGAGTTAACCAAGGATTTTGTACAACTGTTAGGCGATCGTCATTTGGGCATTGGCTTTGACCAATTGCTTGTTGTTGAGCCGCCGATGCGTCCGGATGTTGATTTTAGTTATCGCATTTTTAATACCGATGGTATGGAAGTGGAGCAATGCGGCAATGGCGCGCGCTGCTTTGCTCGTTTTGTGCAAGCACGTAAGCTATCATTTAAGCAACGCCTGCGTGTCGAGACGGCAAGCGGGATTATTTCGCTGACGACAGATCGCTATGGTTGGGTCGAAGTCGATATGGGTAAGCCAAAATTCGAGCCAAGCGAGATTCCCTTTACCCCAAAAGCGACGACCAAGATTCAAAACGCCTATCATTTAGACGTTAATGGTACGCCAGTGCAGCTGTATGTTGCCAATATGGGTAATCCGCATGCGGTTATCAAAGTGGATAGCGTACTCGATGCCGACGTCGAAAAACTGGGCAAAGCCATCGAATCACATCCTGCCTTTCCGGAGCGCGTCAATGTTGGCTTTATGCAGGTAATGAATCAGCGTCATATTCGCCTGCGTGTCTATGAGCGCGGTGTCGGTGAGACCCAAGCTTGTGGTACGGGTGCTTGTGCAGCCGTGGCAGTTGGTATTCGTGAAGGTTGGCTCGACGAAGGCGAAGACGTACGCGCGCAGCTTTATGGCGGCAGCATGGTGATTAAATGGCAGCCGGGTTATTCTGTGATGATGACTGGTCCAACCGCATTTGTTTACGAAGGCGTCTTTAGCCCAGATGGTCTGATGGCGCAAGCGGGTATCAAGCCCACTCCAGAAGGTTAATGGACAATAGTTAATGAACAATGACAAGCGGTGAATATCAGCCGCTAGGTAAATGCTATGTTCAGTAAAAACTCTCAGATGACAGAGCCTAACTCGGATTCCAAGTCAAAATCATGGTTATCGGTAGAGTTGGCTAAAACCATCGAAGCCGATAGCGCGCTACGTGAATTGTTAGCACCAGTGCATCGCTGGCTAAATATGATGTCGGTGCGTAATCATTCACCGCACACATTAACGGCTTATTTTGCGGGCTTAAATCAATTGGCGCTGTTTTTACGCGGTAAACGCTTGACGTGGACGCGCTGTGACAAGCGGCAGTTAGCCCAGCATATCAGCCAGCGCCTCGATGAAGACAAGCTTGCACTTGCCAGCGTCCAGCAAGAGCTGTCCGCTATTCGCCACTTTTATGGTTGGCTGATAGAAGAGGGTTTGGCACGTATCAATCCAACCACTGGCTATCAGCTTAAGCGCAGCCCTAGACCCCTGCCGTCTATCGCTGATGTGGATTTATTGACGCAACTGCTTGAGCAAGAGATTCCTGATACGCCCGAGCAGGCGCGCTTATGGTTACGTGATAAGGCGATGTTTGAATTGCTTTATAGCAGTGGCTTACGTGTCGGCGAGCTGGTTGCGCTTGATATGGCAGATATAGATTTGTCAGATTTGCGCGTGCGCGTGACTGGTAAAGGCAACAAAACGCGCTTAGTGCCATTAGGTGCGAAAGCAGCAGAGGCGGTTCGTCGTTATGTACCGCACCGAAATCTGTGGGTAGAGCAGATGGATAGCGCCTTATTTATCAGTGAGAAATTAGGCACACGCTTATCAACACGGGCAGTGCAGCAACGTCTAAAAGTTGCGGCTACGCGTGCGGGTATTGCGCAAAATATGTATCCGCATTTATTGCGTCATTGTTTTGCCTCGCACATGTTATCCGGCAGTGGGGATTTGCGCGCGGTACAAGAAATGCTTGGGCACAGTGATATCAGCACCACGCAGATTTATACCCATGTTGATTTTGCTAAATTGACCCAAGTCTATGACCGCGCCCATCCTCGTGCGACTCACGCACCTAAAGATAGCAATCCAACCACTTAATCTCATAAAATGACTTTCTAAAAATGTTTTCTAAAAATTCATCTTGCTAGAAAACTGCCTTATGCCAAACGATGACAGTCAAAAATAGGCATTTTTTGTCGCCCTTGCTGTTGTGCCTGTTTATCTAAGATTGCCAATACCAAAGCATAGTTTTTATGAACTTTATTAGTAGTGTCTTTTAATTGACTATCATCATAGCTGTTGATAATCGTGCCGTCGTAAGCAGTGATAGTCGCATGTCCCCATGTCTGACGGCTACTGCCATCCTTATAAGCATGTTCACCACCTTGAGCTGCACCAATCACCATACATTGGCTGTCTAACGCCCGCGCGCGTAGCAACAGCGACCAGTGTGCTTGTCCTGTCAGATAGGTAAAGGCGGACGGTGCACTTAATAATTCTGCACCTGCTTGCCGTAAACGCTGTGCCAATGCTGGAAAGCGTAAATCAAAGCAAACCATCATACCGAGTTGATAAACCGCATCATTTGCTTCTAATGTTGCAACGACTGTTTGCGTACCAGGCTCAAAGGTCGCCGCTTCATTATAACTTCCTTGCTTATCGGCAACAGTCGCGGTAAACAGGTGTATCTTATCGTAGCGCGCAACACGCATACCGTCGGGTGCAAATAGTTGACTGACTTGACGCAGCCTGCCATCGGGTACGATGACGCCATCAGGGCGGTAAAGGCAGGGCAGCGAGCCTGCTAATAGATAAATACCAGAAGCACGCGCATACTCTGCCATCGTTTTGGACAGCTCATCAAAACGCTCTGCAGTGGCAAACTGTCGACCCATGCTACAGTAGTTTTCTGGTAAAACGACTAGCTGAGCACCTTGCTTGCTTGCATCAATAATGGCGGCTTTTATATCTGCTAAATTGTCTTCGATATTTTGCTGGCTATTCATTTGCACAGCAGCAACGGTCAGGTGCGCGTTATTTCTTATTTCATTCATAGTGTTGTTCTCAATTTTTAAGCTTTATAAGGCTTGCCTCTTATTTATTATTTTGCTTCACAGCTTTGAGGCGTTATTTAGCCGCGCAGCACCTATACAGAAATATGCATATCTTCATAAGTTGAGCAAGAGGGGAGAAATAGCTTATCTGAACAGAGTATAAATTATCATAGCAACATTGTAGCAAAAAATGCTATCGTCATGACCTGATAGCTTAAAGCGCTTTTTAATAATTATAAATGTTAATAAGCTCAGGCTTTAACCAGCATAATATATAGAATCTCACCACGATCGGAGTGTAATAAGTCACCCATGAGTATGTCGTTTGGATTGGCGACCACGCTAAGTACCTCGCAAAAACTGACCCCGCAAATGCAGCAAGCTATTAAATTGTTGCAGCTCTCTAGTCTTGAGCTTGCGCAGGAGGTTCAGGCGAAGCTCGATAGCAATCCATTGCTTGAACGTATCGAAGATGATGACGATGAGTATGACAGTCATAAAGATGAGACATTTGATGAGTTTGGCGAATCATTAACGCTAGATAATTGGAACCAAAACACTAGCATCGACTCGTTTTCTAGCGCTTCTACCAACGCTTCTGATAATGGTTTTGACTATGACCATAATAACAGTGATGAAGTTAGCAGCGACAGTTTTGATAAATTACAGCAAGCCAGTTTTGATGGTGATGCGATAGACAACTATGCGCTTGATGGCGACGATTATAGTGGTTTTGAAAATAGTAACTATGCCTCTGCGGCGACCAGCGCTGGCAGTCACACAGGCGATGCAGACTTTGATAGTTATCAAGGCAGTACTAGCGCGAGAATTCAAGACCATGTACGCTGGCAGCTGAATTTCAAACATCTTTCCGAAACAGATACGCTCATTGCTGAATACTTGATGGACTCTATGGATGACATGGGCTTTATACGCCTTGATATCGATGAGTTATTACAAAGCCTTGATACCATGGCAAGCTTTTACCAATGGGACGAGCGCGTTGAGCATGATGAGGTCATGGCGGTACTGCGCATTATCCAATCGTGTGACCCGCTTGGTGTTGGCGCGCGCACTCTCAATGAATGCTTGGCGCTTCAATTATGTAAGCTTGATACGAATACAAAGTATCTTAAAGAAGCGCAAGCTTTATTATCTGCTAGTGAGCATCTCGTCAGTAATAATATCAAAGCATTAACTGAGCTGACGGGACTCGCGCCTGAGTACATTACACCCGCTCTTACTCTATTACGTACTTTGAACCCGTCACCTGGCTTGTTATTCCAAAGCAGTCAGCCTGATTATATGCAGCCATCAGAAAGCTACGATATTCCTGATGTGTTGGTTACCCCTATTCGCCGTCACAATAGCAATAACACTACCAATAATAAAAATGGAAACGATACTACTGCGCAGGTAGATGGCTGGCAAGTGCGCCTCAATCCTGAAACCTTGCCCAAGCTAAGGGTCAATCAAGAGTATGCCAATTTAGTCAAACGCGGTGATGACAGCCCTGATAATCAATATCTGCGTGAAAACCTCACCGACGCGCGCTTGTTTATTCGTAGTATCGAAGAGCGCAATCAAAACCTATTAAAAGTTGCAACCAGTATCGTGCGCTACCAGCAAGATTTTTTGCAATATGGCGCAACCGCTATGCAACCCCTTATTCTAAAAGCCATTGCCGAAGAAGTGGATTTGCACGAATCGACCGTCTCGCGCCTGACCACTAGCAAAACCATCTTGACGCCACAAGGGTTATTTTCCCTCAAGCATTTCTTCTCATCTCATGTTAGCAGTAGCGACGGTGATATCTCCTCAACTGCTATCAGCGCCATGATTAGACAGCTCATCGCTGATGAAGACCCAAAAAAACCGCTTTCTGACAGTCGCATAAAAGATATTCTATTGGCAGAAGGTATCGATATTGCTAGACGAACGGTGGCTAAATACCGTGAAGCCATGAATATTGGCTCCTCCACTCAGCGCAAACAAAAGTATTAATTGTTGCGATTCAATGGCTTATAAATAGCGAGCTACTGTGATTAAAGTATTTTCAAATGAAATAAAAAATAAAATTTTTTGATTATATAGAAACATAAAAGAAACATCAGTTATTATTACATTTGGTTACATTTTAATGTCTTGCTACTATTCGCTTTTCATGACAAATTAGAGTCATACCAACAACGAAGACCAAGTATCGGTTTGGCTTATTTATATAAATTATTAATCATCAAATATGATAAAAATACATTTTTATTTTAATAAAGGAGTAGAGGAATAAAGGCATTAGTCACTAAAAAATTAAAAGCTAAAAATTAAAAGCTAAGCCATCTGAGATAAAAAATATACTAGGTAAATGTTTGGTAAGGCAGGGTGATAAAAGCAGCAATGCTGGCTCATCTGTTGATTGTAAGTAAAAATATAAGCAATAATAAAAGGACAATAATATGAATGTTTCTATCAGTGGTCACCATATCAGTATTACCGATGCCATGGACAAAGCCGTTCGCGAAAAACTTGAAAAGGTAGAGCGTCACTTCGATCAGATTCAAAGTATTAAAGTGATATTATCGCTAGACAACAGCGGCGCAAGTGATGGCGGTAAAAAGACCCATAAAGCCGAAGCGATTATGCGAGTGGCAGGTCAAGAGATGTTTGTTCAAGCGCTTGAAGATGATATGTATAAAGCTATCAATGAGATGGCAGACAAACTTGATAGACAAGTGCGTAAATATAAAACCCGTCAAGACCGCAAGAAAACTCAGGGTCCAGGACGTGATGAACGCTATGAAGATTTAGAAGATGCTGAAGCAGCACCAGCGATTTAATTGCCATTATAGGATTTGCTGTCGCAATATTAATCAATCTTAGCCAATCAATAAATAGTATAAATAGCAGGATGGTTAATTATAAATGATTGACAGCTTTAGTAATTAAAACGACATGCTAAGCTGACTAAGCTAAGCAAAAAAAAGACCTCTAACGTATCATTGTTGAGGTCTTTTTTATTATCTTGTTTTAGGCTGTATGATTTATAAATACTAGCCGCCACCAACCGCTTGTACGACTTCGATATTCATACCTTCAACGATATGCAGCTTATCAAGCTCACTTTTTGGTATCAGCTCGCCATCGACTTCAACGGCATAGCGTCCACTACTAAGCCCAAGCTCATTGACGACTAATTGTACCGTTTGGTGCGTAGTCTGCAATCTTTTACCGTTTACACTAATATTACTCATAGTATGTGCTCCCTAATGACTTGAGATTCCTTTTTATCAGTTCTTCTTTTGTATAATCTGATATTTAACTGATGTTTTATATATGATTGCCAATAATTTATTTGGCATGATTGATGAAGCGTTTTGACTATTTAAACCGAAATAGATATTAAGAAAATAACTATTAAACAGGTAGATGTTAAGTAACATGACCTAAACGGAACGTCGATACAGCAAGCCATAACCAACCTGCAATCATCAATATGCCGCCGATAGGGGTAATGGCCCCAAACCAGCGCGGCGCCCCAAGTGTCATCGCGTATAAACTGCCGGCAAAAATAATCACCCCGATTTGTAATAACCAAGCTGTAGTTTGAGTCGCATAGTTAAGGCGAATGAGTATACTAACGAGTAACAATCCAAGCCCATGTATAAACCAGTATAAGGTCGCCGTTTGCCACCATTCAAGCTGCTGAGGGCTGACGATAGCTTTAAGACCATGAGCACCAAAGGCGCCTAAAGCCACGGCGATAGCCAAATTAATCGCCGCAATACTTATCCAATTTAGCATGGTAAAACTCGTGTTATAGAAGGGGCTTTAATAATGGCTTTTTTCATCTAATAAGAAGCTTTATCTGATAAGCAACTTACTGAATATCATCAGGTAAAATCACGCTATCGATGGTCATGGCTTCACGGATTTTATCCATGGCATTCTTCTCGATTTGGCGTACACGTTCTGCCGAGATAGAGTAAACCGCCGCTAGCTCATGCAAGGTGGATTTTTGCTCAGAAAGCCAGCGCTGCTCGACGATATCGCGCGAACGATCATCTAATGTATCCATTGCAGCAAGCAAGGCAGATGAGTTATTTTCTTCCCAATCAGACTCTTCAACCATCTCAGCAGGGTCGATACCGTCCTCTAAGAACAGCTGCGGCGCATAGCGTCCATCATCATCATCGCTCGATTGCGCTTCAAATGACGCATCATACGATGTCAGGCGCGATTCCATCTCAAGCACTTGCTTGCGTGTCACATTTAAGTCATTGGCAATCGCATCGGCCTCTTCAAGAGTTAGCTGATTATTGGTCTTTTTAAGACTACGTAAGTTAAAGAATAATTTACGGTGTGCCTTGGTAGTAGCAACTTTGACAATGCGCCAGTTACGAATGACAAATTCGTGAATTTCAGCCTTAATCCAATGCACGGCAAATGATACTAAACGTACGCCTTTATTAGGATCAAAGCGTTTAACGGCTTTCATTAAGCCTAAATTGCCTTCTTGGATTAAATCCGCTTGTGGCAGGCCATAGCCCGAGTAGCTACGGGCAATATGAATAACAAAGCGCAGATGTGACATGACAAGTAAACGCGCCGCTTCAACATCACCTTCATCGTAATAGCGATGGGCAAGCTCTTGCTCTTGGGTTGGCGTCAAAATTGGGATTTGATGCACGGTATTAATATAGGCACCCAAATTTACCCCAGGCGCAGATAGATGCGTTGGCATTGCAGGGACCAAATCGCGGGTGCTGGTATCGCCAAGCGCACTGGCGTCATAAGGCGGACGCGCCGCTGCCGCTTTTAGCGCCGCATCACGTGCTTCGTTTTTTGCAGGCGCTGAGCTGTCTTTTTTACGGGAGTTTGCAGCGTTAGTAGAAGTATTAGCCATATTCTTGACCTTGGTTAAATAGATAAGCAATGAGTCAGATAAAAATCTTTATAGTTGTAATTGTAAAGGATAGCGCCGCTTAGTTGCTATCAGTTTTGGTAATGATGAAGTGATATATTGTATCAATAGAATCTTCAGGTTTTGTGGCTATAGCTTCTTCGCTATTTGACACTGTCTTCTTATTAATAAGCAATAATAATGGATTTGTTGTGTCCGTTTTCTGACTCTGCGCGCAAAACGCAGTGATATCTGCTTGAGAGTTTGGGTCAGTTGCAACCACATATAGTGATTCACCCGCGTCTACCTGACGTAATGCTACCTTAGTTTTTAGCAGCGGCATCGGGCAGGCAAGTCCGCGCCCATCTACTATATCTTTAATCTGAATGGTTGTTTGCGTCAGACCTGAGTTGTTATTTAACTTAACGTTATCAATTAATCTAATAGTATTGTCGGTCAATAAATCCATCAGATGTCTTATCACTTGCTGTTTTGCTTCAGGCAAAGCCTCTGATAAGTGAAGAGCATACTCGCCTCTTACAATGATGGGTTGGTTATCAAAGGACATAAAATAAACCTATAAAATATCAGTGTTTAACAGAACTTGGCTTAGTACAGTATTGCTCAGAAGCCTTTATCATGACTTGCCATTATAGCAAATTGCCACTATATAATTGCAGTTGAATATAATCATCATAATGATTGGTCAATCAGCACGTTTTATTAGCATTAGGCGATAGATTTAAAATTTAAATTCAGACTATAATTTATCTAGCCTAGATTTACACAATCATGTTGCACAATCGTGACGCACGGCAGCGTGATTGGTAGCCAGAAGCAGACGATAATTGACCTTGAATAAACAAGCTCGTATAGTCAAAAAGACGTTATGATTACTCGTATAGGATACGCACTTGTATTATTCTCATAGACCATCGCTGCTAAACACGTTCAAAGGCGCTGTTGTGCTAAGGGTTAGCATATCTGCTACTTTGCTGGCGCTAGCAACCACTGCCAACAGTATTGGCACGCAAGCGGCACCATTTGCTTATGATTCATGGCAGCCTACCAATGCTGAAGAGTTAGATTTGCCCAATTTACGCGGGCAGGGATTAAGCTTTGCGGAGCAGTATGAAAATAAACTGCTTGGCGAATGGTCATTAAGAAACATTAATGGTCGTACTAAGATGGAGCATGACCCTTGGATTCAAGAAACGGTCAAGGAAATGACATGGCGACTAAATGCCCAAGCCCGCCAGCAAGCGCCACTTGGCTTGGTTATTATTGATAATCCCAGTATCAATGCTTTTGCGGCGCCAGGTGGGGTTATTGGTCTCAATACGGGGACGATACTTGCGGCAAGTAGTATGGATGAGCTTGCCAGCGTCGTCGCCCATGAGGTGGCACATATTAGTCAGCATCATTATGAGAGCGGCGCGGATGAGCGTAAAAAAGCCTTGCTGATGCAAATAGGCGGTATGCTGGCGGCTATTGCCGCGTCAGCAGTCGATGGTGATGCGGCTGCCGCTGTCATGATGGGCAGTCAAACCGCGACGATGAATAGCAGCATGGCTTTTAGCCGTAATAATGAACGTGATGCTGACCGCGTTGGTATGCAAATCATGAACCAAGCTGGTTACGATCCACGCGCCATGCCGCGATTTTTTGCGACGATGAATCAAAAAAGCCAATTGAACCAAACCGCCAATCAATTCTTGCCCAGTTTTGTGCGCTCGCATCCTTTAAGCAATGAGCGTTTAAGTGAGTCACAAAGCCGTGCTCAGCGTTATGATGCATTGCCTTTGTCAAAGCAGCAGCGCCATCAAGCGTTGTTTGATTTACTGTACTGGCGTACGCAAAGTACCGGCAAGCATGTCTCTGAAACCGCACTGACGACTGCCGCTAAAAATAGCGTCGGCGCAAAATTGGCGCTGATGTATTGGTATGGCGAGCAGCAGCGCTTTGGCGAGGCCAATGAGATATATAATGAGCTATCGGCA
This sequence comes from Psychrobacter immobilis, assembly GCF_904846175.1. Classification (GTDB taxonomy): domain Bacteria; phylum Pseudomonadota; class Gammaproteobacteria; order Pseudomonadales; family Moraxellaceae; genus Psychrobacter; species Psychrobacter immobilis_E. Next base: position 360,190 of record NZ_CAJGZM010000004.1, read on the forward strand.
TTACCCGCAACGCAGCGCCAAGTATTAGAGCCATTATTGTCCATTACCCAAAGCCAAATCCTTACTGAGCAAAATAAATGGCAACAAGCGGCTGAACTGCTCGAGAGTCAGCAGCGCCTTTATCCTGAGCGCCGTGACCTGCGTCTTTATTTAGCGGAAGCACTGACCAATAGCAATCAGCCCACCAAAGCGCAAGCATTGCTTAAACCCTTGACTGAGCAGCAGCCAAATGACCGTTATGCGTGGCAAAGTTTGCAATTGGCCAATGAGAAAATTGCTAAAACCACCGACTCGGTGCCGCTTGCAAAAATTGCCACCATCAATGCGCTGCGTTATCGAAGTCATGACCAGCTGTGGAGTGGACGCTATGAGCGTGCGCTGACCTCGTTGACGCAAGCCAAGCAATTGACTGAGCAAATGCAAAAAACTGCGCAAGCGAGCAGCGCCCGACCGTTACTGGCCAATATTAATGCGGAAATCAAAGCGGTAAAAACCGCCAAAGACTTTAAGCCCTAGGCGGTTGTTTGATAGCTTAAGTTTATACAATAATTAAGAATATATAGCAGACGGGCTTCAAAATCGATACAGTGCGACTGGGATGAATTTTTCGTAGCATCTGTGATAGCAGCAAGCAAGGAAAATTTATAACAGTCGCACGTGGTTATTAACGTATCAAGTTTATTTCAAACCAACTATCGCTTTTATTAACTTCAATTAACCTTGCAAAGCGTCTTTCACCAGTTTAGATATTAATGCAGGGTCGGCACGGCCCGCAGTTTTATTCTTTAACATACCCATCACGCTGCCCATATCACGCATCGATGTGGCGCCTTGTGCAGCGATTTCTGCATTGACCAAAGCGGCAAGCTCGGCATCATCCATCTGTTTTGGCATATATTCGTTGATAATATCAATCTCAAACTGCTCTTTGTTTGCCAAATCATCACGGCCATTTTCGGTAAAAATAGTCAAGGATTCATGGCGTTGCTTGAGCTGTTTTTGTAAAATTTCAAGTACTTCGGTATCGTTAAGTTCTGTTTGACGGTCAATCTCGATTTGTTTGATAACCGCTTGTACGTTACGTAGGACTTTGACTCGTTCAATCTCACGTGCTTTCATAGAGACGATGATGGTGTCAGTTAACGTCTGTTTAAGCTGGCTCATTGTTATTATTCCTTATGAGTATGGATAAAATAATTTTTAGTAAAATAACTTTTGGTAAAGTAATAGGGGATAAAGTTTCAAATAAAATCTGCTGAGCATTTGCCAGCATGAATAACAAAAATTGTAGCATAAAAAACGCCACTGTTATTCATCGATAACAGTGGCGTTAGTGTAGCGCTGGTATTTAACTAGTCGAATAATCGATTAGTACATACGAGTGGTACGAATAGTTTCGCGTTGTAATTTCTTTTTATAACGCTTTACTGCAGCAGCTGCTTTGCGCTTGCGTACTTGCGTTGGTTTTTCATAAAATTCACGCTTACGTACATCTGCCAATACGCCAGCTTTTTCACAAGCACGTTTGAAACGACGGATAGCGATATCAACTGGTTCGTTTTCTTTAACCTTAACTGCAGGCATGAAGACTCCTCGATTAGGATGAGATATAAGGGCATTAGTTTGGCTGTATATTAGTGTTTAGCCGTAATATCTCAAGATTACTGGCATCAACTCAAACTAGGATAATCTTGTGCAATAGCACAAGGGCGCCTATTTTAATAAAAAATGGCAGCAAAGTCAAAGGCTTTCGCGTATCTATTTTAAGTATCAGTCACTAACCACATACTGAGCGGTACAAATTTAATAGGACGTTAATTTAAGTAAAAGTGTTAATATTTTTAATAATCTTTTAAAAAATTATCAATAAAAGATGGACAAAACACCTGTTTGGCAATAACGGCTTATATTAACTCTATGCTATGCTATGTTCAGTCTGACCTTGAAACCTAAACTAAAAGTAGAGGCAGGCGCTACAAGGCTTTTATAGCTATCATATTGAGGATTTTTCGATGAAAATTGGCATGAAAAAAACAGCGGTTAGTACGGCATTATGGGCGACCTTGCTTCTTACAATGGGCGTCAGCATCAGTGCTTGTAGCAATGATAAAGAAGCAGCGGGCGCAGAGTCTGGTGAAGTCTTAGCAAAAGATAAAGTAGACGAAGCGGCAGAGCTTGCCCGTAAAAATGCGCCTGAAGCAGAAAAGCTAGATTTCCCAGAAACTGCGCCAATGCCAGCGGCTGAGACAGACGCGACTGCTGATACTGAAGCAGGTACTGAAATTGCTACTGCACAAGATGGTACAGTTGCCACTGATGCATCAGCTACATCAGAAGCGCCAGCGACTGCAAGTGCGGATACCGAAGTGGCTAGTACGGATACAGAGATGGCAGGTACTGATGCGACTGCTAATGCGCCCGCAAGCAATTAATAACAATAAGCAAGCGAGTCAGTAAGTAGTATGCTCGATTAATAATAGCGATTCACCATTGCCAGCTTTTGACTACTATGCCAGCTATTACATTGGGGTTTATTACCAATAATCTATAGATGAAGGAATAACTATGACTATTCAACAAAATATGAAGAAGAAATCGGTTGCTAAATTAGCGTTATCTAGCCTAAGTCTTAGTGCGTTATTGGCACTTAGTGCTTGTAGTGGCGGTGACAATAAGGCAGAAGAACCTGCCGCGGTTAATGAGAAAGAAACGGTAGTAGTAGAGCCAGAAGCGCCTGCTGCAGAAACCGAAGTAGTAACCCCTGAGCCTGCGGTTGAAGCAGAGCCTACGGAAGTGTCAGTCGTAGAAGCTGAACCCGAAGCTGCGGCTGAGCCTGAAGTGTTGGCCGCAGATGCTGGTGCGCAGCTGTACGAAAAACAGTGTAAAGTTTGTCATGAAAATGGTTTGCTTGAAGCGCCGAAATTTGGTGATAAAGCAGCTTGGGCGCCACACCTTGCTAAAGACATAGAAACATTACGTATGCATTCTGCCAAAGGCTTTAATAAAATGCCTGCGCAAGCGGTTGGAGACGTCACTGAAGCACAAGTTCATGCAGCAGTTGATTATATGGTTGCTGCAGCTAGCTAATATTGCTTGTTGAAATTTGCTAGAATGACCGCCATTGTAAGCTAACAGTGGCGGTTTTTTATTGGCGATGCAATACCGCTATAACGTATATTCTAAAAAGCTGTTTGTAAGCAATAAACTTTGCATAGTCATAATAAACGATGCACAGTTATAAACGCTGTAAGACAAAATATAAAGGCACATAGATGAAAGTATTGGGTTTAGAGACCTCTTGCGATGAGACTGGTCTAGCGATTTTCGATAGCGAGCAGATAGATAGCGACAATAAAGGTCTGCTTGGGCAAGTGCTGTATTCGCAGATAGAACTACACGCCCTTTATGGCGGTGTGGTGCCTGAGCTTGCCAGCCGCGACCATATTCGTAAGCTGGTGCCTTTATTTAACGAATTGCTAGAGCAGTGCAATATCACTAAAGATGAGATTGATGCTATTGCATACACCAAAGGTCCTGGGCTTATCGGTGCGCTGATGACGGGCGCATTATTTGGGCGCAGCTTAGCTTATGGCTTGGATATACCAGCGATTGGCGTTCATCATATGGAAGGGCATCTCTTAGCACCTTTGATGGGAGCGAATCCTCCAGCGTTTCCGTTTGTTTCCTTACTTGTTTCTGGTGGTCATACTTTGCTTATTGCTGCCCATGGTATCGGGCAATATGAAATTCTCGGCGAATCCATCGATGATGCGGCAGGTGAGTGCTTTGATAAAGCGGCAAAAATGCTCGGTCTGCCGTATCCTGGTGGTCCAAATATTGCCAAATTAGCAGAAGGCGGCGATAAAAATGCTTATGATTTACCGCGTCCAATGCTGCATCGCGGTTTGGATTTTTCTTTTAGCGGTATGAAAACGGCGGTGCATAACCTGATTAAAGATACTCCATGTTCAGGCGGTTCAGGCGGTTCAGGCAATGGTTCTGCTAGCGATCCACAAGTGCGCGCCGATATTGCGGCAAGCTTTCAACATGCGGTGGTCGATACCTTGGTGAAAAAATGCGTCAAAGCGCTTAAACAAGTCGAGATGAGCCGATTGGTCATTGCGGGAGGCGTCAGTGCCAATAGTCATTTGCGTGAGACATTAGAGAGTGAGCTTGCTAAAATCAATGCCACCGTTCATTACGCACCGCCAGCCTTATGTACCGATAATGGCGCGATGATTGCCTATGCTGGTTACGAGCGCTTGCAAGCAGGTCAGGCGGATGATTTGGCTGTTAGCTGCGTACCACGTTGGCCGATGACCGAGCTGTCTGCGCTATAAGCTCTACAAGGTATTTCATATCTAACCCATCAATATTTATATCACTCAAGGATAGCTTATGCAGTGGCTTGCGATTGGATTAGGTGCTGCTATTGGTGCTTGCCTGCGAGGCTGGCTGGCGCGTTTTAATCCGCTGCATAGTTGGATACCACTCGGCACTTTGGGTGCCAATGTCTTAGGTGGACTTTTGATAGGGCTAGCCTTAGTGTGGTTTGAACGCGTGGGCAGCAGCTTGTCTCCAAATGTCAGATTGTTTGTGATAACTGGTTTTTTGGGCGGACTGACGACTTTTAGTACCTTTAGCGTTGAAGTATTTACGTTTATGAATAATGGTAAACTGCTTGCGGGCTTAGGACTTATTGGATTACATGTTGGGCTGACGTTATTAGCAACGGCACTTGGGTTTTACTTCTTTAAGTTAGTTTTGTAAAAATAAAAATGCAGCAATAAAAAAGAGCCGTATTAATTTTTAATACAGCTCTTTTTTAAAACAATTCTCTAAAAAAAGCACTAGCTATACGGGTTTTACAATCCCTTCTAGTAAACTCGCAAACCCTTGCATATAAGCGGTATCTTTGCTCGAGGTGCGCGTCGCGGCATACAGCTGACAGTAGACGCCGTTACCTAATGGGCGTGAAACCACCCAGCCTTTTTTTTCATATTCAGCGACCACCCAATCAGGTAATGCTGCTACCCCGCGTTCACTAGCAACCAATTGAATAAGCATCGCCGTTAGCTCGGTGGTACGCATGCTTTTAAAGCTTACTTGCTCTGGCGTCATAAAATTAGCAATAATATCGAGGCGCTTAGCTTCCACCGGATAAGCAATCAAGGTCTGATCAACCAAGTCTTGAGCATGAATGAATTGTTGCTCAGCCAAGTCATGTGTAGGCGACAGCACCAAACGGCTTTCATACTCAAATAATGGCTGATAGCTGATACCTTCTATTGGTAAATTGCTGGTGGTAATCAGCAGGTCGATATCACCTTCAATCAATAAGTGATGCGGCTCAGGCTCAAAACCGGTGGCAAAGTCCAATTCAACATCCGACCATTCGCGGCGATAATGATTAAGTATCGGCATCAGCCAATCAAAGCAGCTATGACATTCAGAGGCCAAGCGCAATCGACCCGCTTGACCATGAGCCAAGCGCTTTAAGTTTGCTTTGGTGCGCGTGACCTGCGGCATGATACTGTCTGCTAGCGCCAGTACGGTTTTACCTGCTGGGGTAAATGTCAGCGGACGCGTACGCCGATTGACCAAGCTAATATCGTAGTAATTCTCTAACTCTTTTAACTGATGTGAGACCGCAGATGCGGTGACATGCAGCTCATCGGCAGCAGCGGCCAATGAGCCATGGGCTCGCAGCGCAGTTAGCGTATTAAGATGACGGAGCTCTAGCATAAAATAACCTAACCACTGAAGTTAAAAAAATAAGAAATTGCGTGTTATACAAATTTAAAAAATCGTCAATGCTTTATGCCTAATCTTACGTGAGCGCTATTGCCGCCGTAAAATTTAAAATTAACGCCGACGTAGGAGCAATTGCGAGATAACCACTAAAATTAATGAAGCAACCAATAAAATTGTCCCAATGGCATTAACTTCAGGTTTAAGTCCCACGCGCACCATAGAATAGATACGTAACGGTAAAATCTCATAGCTAGGACCAGTGACGAAGGTCGATACCACCACATCATCGAGCGATAAGGTAAAGGCTAGCAACCAGCCAGCCATAACCGCTGGGAAAATCACTGGAATCAACACCGTACGTACCATCGTTGATTCGCTAGCACCTAAATCTCGCGCCGCTTCCATCAAACGCTCGTCCAAACTGCTTAAGCGCGCAAAGACGGTAATGACCACAAACGGCAAGCAAAACGTAATGTGCGCTAATAATAACGAAACGAAACCGAGTTGCAGGCCGATTAATAAAAACAGCGCCAATAGCGATATCGCTAAGACAATCTCAGGTGACATCATCAGCACAAATAACAAGCCATTTAGCAGCCCTTTACCGCGAAAGTCATAGCGATGTAGCGCCAGTGCGGTCAAGGTGCCGATAACGGTCGAAACTGTGGCGGCAACTAAGCCCAAGACGATAGAATGCCAAAAGGCGTCAAGCATTGCTTGGTTATTAAATAACGACTCGTACCACTTTAAACTAAAGCCGCCCCAGTTATAACCGATTTTTGACTTATTAAAGGACATCACCACCAAAACGATGATGGGCAGATATAATAAAGTGTAAATCAGGCCGAGGTAGCCTTTGGCAGCAATATTACCTAATTTGATAGGGCGTTTATTTTTAATTGGAGTATTATTCAGTGAACTATCAGACATTAGGCCACCTCGTTAAAGTCAGTCTTGCCAATACGGCGGCTACTGGCGCGATAAGCGAGTAATAATACCGCCATCGCAAGGGTCAATAGCACACTGGCGGCGGCACCAAACGGCCAATCACGCGCATCCAAAAACTGGTTTTTAATAATATTACCGACCAACAAGTTACGCGAGCCACCCAAAATATCGGCGACATAAAACATCCCCATCGCTGGTAATAATACCAACAGCACCCCTGAGATAATCCCCGGTGTCGTTAATGGTAGTACCACGTGCCAAAAGGTTTGTCGTTTTGAAGCACCCAAATCTTGCGAGGCGAGCAGCATATCATTGCGCAAATCGCTAAATACTGCATAGAGTGGCAGCACCATGAAGGGAAATAATAAATAGGTTAAACCGGCAATGACCGCGCCTTGGGTATATAAAATATCAATGGGGGCATCGATAATTCCGATTGCTAATAAGGATTTGTTAATCAAGCCATTACTGGCAAATAATAGTTTTAGCGCATAAGTCCGTACCAAAGAGTTGGTCCAAAATGGCAGTATTAGCATGAGCATCAACAGAGGCTGCCAGCGTTTATCAACTCTTGATACAAACCAAGCAAAGGGGTAGCCAAGTAGTAAGCAGATAACCGTAGTGATGCCAGCCATCCATAATGAATGTACAAAGACATCAAAATAAAGCGGGTCAATCATGCGTACGTAGCTGTCGATAGTGACCGGCAAACTAATAAAAGCGGTGCTATCACGGGTCAAAAAGCTAACGGCAATCACCAGTATATTTGGCAATAACGCAAAGATGAGCAGCCAGCCCCAAATTAGCCATAGCGTTGCGGTACGAAAAGGGCTTCTGTTGCTCAAGCTTTTATTATTTGATTTTCTATTACTTAAGTTAGTACGTGCCATTAGCTGATATCCTTTTGGGCAGCTAATTTGCTAGTACTATTATTCATCCCATTATCAATACCGCTATCAAGCGTATCTTCTTCTGGCAACACCCATTCCCAGCCATCTACCCATGACACTTTAACGCCTTCATTAAGCTTATAATCAAAACTTGGGTCATCTTCATCAAAGAATTCCGAGGCTTTAATAATATGCCCGTTTGTTAGCTCAATAATAGAGTCTAAAGTGCTGCCTTTATAATTACTCTCAATCACGCGCCCTAATAAACCACTATGCTCTTGATCATTGGGGTCATAAATGCGCAAATCTTCTGGACGCAATAGTAAATTAACGATATCGCCGACTTGTACGTCATTGGCAAAGTCAGGACGGCGCAGATTACGTAAGGTCGTCGCACCCTCTTGCGCTTGTGCCTCGCACACTTCGACCTCAATACGCCCATTGGTCACACGACCATCGCGATCGGGCTGCTCAGGATAAACACCTTTGACTTCCGCCTTAAACAAGTTGGTCTCACCGATAAATTTGGCGGTAAATAAATTGGCGGGGGTTTCATAAATCTCAATCGGCGTGCCAATTTGCTGAAATCTGCCGTCTTTCATTACCGCAATGCGGTCTGACATCGACAGCGCTTCTTCTTGATCATGGGTGACAAAGACAAAAGTAATGCCAAGCTCACGTTGCAGACGTTTAAGCTCAGATTGCATTTGTAGGCGCAGCTTATGGTCGAGCGCCGATAAAGGCTCATCGAGCAATAATAGTTTAGGGCGATTAATAACGGCGCGCGCAATCGCCACCCGTTGCTGCTGACCACCGGATAAATCTTGCGGTCGACGATTGGCCAAATGCTCAAGCTGTACCATCGCCAGCATCTCACGCACGCGCGTTTGAATCTCATCTTTTGGGACTTTTTTGAGCTTAAGCCCATAAGCGACGTTTTGCGCCACCGTCATATGCGGAAATAACGCATATTGCTGAAACACGGTATTGACCGGACGCTTATCGGCTGGCAAGCCTGCCATTTGCATGCCATCAAGATAAATCGCCCCAGCGTTGGGCTGCTCAAAACCAGCAATTAAGCGTAGCAATGTCGTCTTACCGCAGCCTGATGGACCAAGCAGGGTTATAAACTCACCATGCTGAATATCAAGGTTGATGTCCTTTAAGACTTCGGTTTGATCATAGATTTTTTGTAGACCAGTCAGTTGTAGCAGTACCTTGTCAGGATTGGGCGATACAGGTGTGGTTTGCGGGTTTATATTCGATTCGGTCATAAGGTTGGTTCCTAAAACACCAAATGCTCAGTAGCGCTACAATACTAGTTACTGGCAGCAATTTACATGTTGTTAAGTATGGCGATAAGCGATGGCTATATATGAAGTCTGGTTGCTGCGTATTATAACAAACCCTTGCTATAAGTCAGTGCAAGTTCGTTATCGGTTGTTTGGTTTAGGTTGTTAAAGAAAAAAATAGGCAAAATAAAATCAGCTTGAAATATAGCGCCCTTAGAATAAAGAATTTTTACCGTTTTTTTGGCTTGGTTGCTATACAATAATTTTGTGTATGCTAAATACAAGGATATTTGCGATAGCAAACGGCCAAGCTTAAAAGATAAGCTTAGCTGCAAAAGTAATTTAAAGTAGAAAACAGAATGCTAGAGCAATTTATAATTTAAACTATTTTGATAAACAAGGACTCCTTATGCCTAACAGTAACCGCCCAAAAACTGGTCAAGAAGCACTGGCACTACTCAAAGAAGGTAATGTGCGCTACGTGGAAAGTTTGACCAGTACTGACCCCTGTATGCAAAAACGTCCTGAGCTGATCAATAATCAAGACCCTTTAGCGATTATTTTGGGTTGCTCAGATGCCCGCGTACCGGTTGAGATTGTGTTTGATCAAGGTTTGGGCGATTTGTTTGTCATACGCGTGGCAGGCAATGTGGTTGCGCCATCGCAAATTGGTTCGGTTGAGTTTGCCGCCGAAAAATTTGGCACTAAGTTGGTGGTGGTCCTTGGACATTCACATTGCGGCGCTGTGACCGCGTGTGTTGAGGCGCTGATTAATCCTGAGCAAAACTACTCACCAAACTTACAGTCAATCGTCGATCGTATTCGCCCGAGTGTCTATAATTTGCATGAGCTAGCTACTGCAAATGGTCAAGATGTCGATGCGGATGAGCTGGTCGATCGCTCTATTCGTGCCAATGTGCGCATGTCGGTAAGCCAATTAAAGCACGGTTCGCGTGCCTTAGAAGACTTAACCAATAGCGGTCAGTTACTCGTCGTTGGTGCCGAATATAATTTAGAGACTGGAAAAGTACGGTTTTTAGACGCTTAATAGTCATTTATTATTAATTATTTACGATAGTGGGTACGCTTTAACATCGAGAACGTATCTGCTATTAACGATTAAAAATACTTAGATATTGGAAAAATTATGACTGATTTAGAAAATTTAAATAGCAACCAAGAAGCTATTAACCAAAAAATGATAGCTCAACCTGAAAGCAGCGTAAAAGCAGAAGGCGTTCAGCCTATTTCAGCTCAGACAGTAGGTTATACGTTCAACCACACCATGCTACGCGTAAAAGACCCTGTCAAATCATTGGCTTTTTATACCGGTGTCTTAGGGATGACGTTATTGGCGGTGAAAAAATTCCCAGCGATGGGTTTTGATTTATATTTTTTAGCCAAGTTGACTGACAGCGAGCGTGATAATTTACCCGCTGGTGATGACTTAGAGATTTTCGCCTTCCGTCAGCGCGGTATTTTAGAGTTAACTCATAACTATGGCACTGAAACCCAAGCGGATTTTAGTTATCACGATGGCAATGGTGAACCACAAGGTTTTGGTCATATTTGCTTTAGTGTGCCAAGCCTTGATGAGGCGGTTGCTTGGTTTGATAAAAACAACGTTGATTTTAAAAAACGTCCTGAAGACGGTAGTATGAAAAATATCGCCTTTATCAAAGACGTTGACGGTTACTGGATTGAAATTGTGCAAGCGGATTTAATGGGCTAATTTTTAAAAGCTTGATAAGCTTATTAATAATATGGATTACTCTAAACCAGTTTGTATATTTTAAAAATCATCAATAAAAAAGCCGCTATATTAAATATAGCGGCTTTTTTGTGTCTGTGAAGCAAAACTAGTTAGTCTTTTTTCACTTTAAAATCGGTGTGGCATGATTTACAGCTGTCACCGACTTGTCCAAGCGCTGGCAGGACTTGATCGACACTGGTCGCTGTTTGTGCAACGGTATTTAACTCAGCTGTGGCTTTTTGGAAGTCATCTGCTTCTGCGTGGAAACCGTCAACGTTGCTCCAAACGGCTTCAGTGGCATTACCCATAGCTTCTTTATTTTCAAAATGACTCCAAGGACTGGCCGAATCTTTTGCTAAAAATGCCGCTTGCTCTTTAAATACTTCGGCATCAAATGTATCTGGTGCTTCAGCCATATCGCCCATGATGCCCATCGCATCGCCCCAGCTTTTCATGCTGTCTTGACGCGCTTTAACGTCCGGGTCAACTGGTGTGCTACAAGCCGTTATACCTAATGCAGCTGCCATCAAGGTGATGCCGACGATAGACTTGAATGATTTATTATTAGAAACCTGTGCCATCTGTATTGCTCCTTTATACGTGGCTAATAAAAAGGTGCCGTGGCATCTGCATGCTCGCCACCTATTAAATTGCTACTATGAATATAAATGTTATGTTGTTGTTTTAAGTATTAAAGACGACTATATCTGCTTAATAGGTAGTTTGTAATCCATATAGCTGTTGCTTAAATAACAAGGGTCAGCATCTATCGCTGACCCTTGTTATTTTATAGCTAATATAGATTAAAAATGGCTATGACCAATGCAGAAATTAACACCGTCTGTGGTTTATTATGCCAATGATGACTATAAAGTCAACCAATCACGCGGTTTTAGATAAAAATCGGTCAATTCAAACTCAGGTGACCCTTCAACAGGTTCAAAGCGATAATGCCAGCTGGCAAGCGGTGGCATACTGACTAAGATAGATTCAATGCGTCCATTACTTTGTAACCCAAACAGGGTGCCACGGTCATAAACAAGGTTATATTCGACGTAGCGTCCGCGGCGATAGAGCTGAAATTCACGCTGCGCTTCGGTGTAAGGTGCATTTTTACGCTGCTCAAAGATGGGCAATATACCCTCAAGATAGCCATTACCGACCGCTTGCATAAATTTAAAGCAAGTTTCAAAATCCCAACCACGACTCTCAAAATTGACGTCATCATAAAATAAGCCACCGATACCGCGCTGCTCATCACGATGACGCAGATGGAAGTATTCATCACACCACTGTTTAAAATCAGGATAGATATTGTCACCAAAAGGAGCGCAGAGGTCATGGCAGACCTGATGCCAATGCACGCAATCAGCAAGCACTGGATAAAATGGCGTCAAATCGAAACCGCCACCAAACCACCAAATGGGGTCTTCACCCTCAGCTTCGGCAATGAATAAACGCACGTTGGCATGGCTGGTCGGCACATTAGGGTTTTTAGGATGCACAACCAGTGAAACGCCCATTGCTTGTGCTTTACGACCGGCAATATCAGGATGGCGAGCCGTTGCCGAAGCGGGCAAGTTCTGCACATGAATATGACTAAACATCACACCTGCTTTTTCAATGACGTCACCATCTGCTAACACGCACGAGCGACCACCGCCGCCTTCAGGGCGTTCCCAATCGTCAGGAACGAAAGTTGCTGGCTTATCCTTGCTGCTGCCGTCGCGCTCTTGCGCTTCTAAGGCTTGGCAGATACGCGCTTGCAAATCGACCAAAAACTCACGCACGCGCATGATGTCGTTATTGGTGGGCGTCACTGCCGTATTGGTTTTTGAAGAATTGTCATGGTTATCTATATCAAGGTTATCTATATTTGGTATGGTCATAAAATATCTAATTATTTACTATTTATTAAGGTGTAAGGCAGTATTGAAGTCTTTATCAAACAGATGCCCCATCCGGTCACGTTTAGTCGCTAGATACTCAGCATTCATATCGTTAACCCCAACCAATAAAGGCACGCGCTCAACGACATTGATACCGTGCTCGGTTAAGTAAGCGACTTTATCGGGATTATTGGTAATCAGGCGCACGCTATCGACGCCGACATGAGCAAGCATCGGTCCGCACATATCATAAACGCGCGCATCAGCCGGTAAACCTAACATAAGATTGGCATCTAAGGTATCATGACCTTGATCTTGCAAGGCGTAAGCACGGATTTTATTGGTCAGGCCAATCCCGCGACCTTCTTGGCGCAAGTATAATATCGCCCCGCAGCCCGTTTCTTGTATCGCTTGCATGGCAGTATTAAGTTGGGGACCACAATCGCATTTTAATGAACTAAATGCGTCGCCAGTGAGACATTCTGAATGGATACGTATTAGTGGCACAGGGCGCTCTGCTAACGATTGATCTTTTTGGTTTGATGCCATGTCAGCGCGATTTAAATTATCAATGGCGGTGTCTGTAATAGAAGTGTCTTGATTGACCACCGAAAGACCGACAGTAAGCATCACATGCTCTTGACCGTCTGCATTTTCAAAGATATGAATATCAAACTCGCCGTGACGAGTAGGTAGTTTGGCACTAGTGATAAATTGATATGACATTAATGTCCTGCATAAGCCGATCATCGTAACGCTAGAGGTCTGTTAAAGCTTTATAATAATAGCTAAAGTATTACATAGTGCTTGATTAAAACAGCATCAGAATGCTGTTTAGTGGAAATACACACAAAGTTCACAGACGGCGCACGATGATTAAAGCGACAATTAAAAATAAATGCTATTATGCCATACTATTTTGACGGATACAGTGACAAGTCTTTGTCCTTACATTACTATGTCGTCACCAATGTTCGCTATCCATACAAAATTATTAAATATCATTATCAAACATTATTATTAAACATTGTCATAAAGCAGCATCAGGATTTATAACAGCATTGGTCACCATCTTTATAACTGCCTTTAGCGTTATAAGATTAAAGCTAGCGCCTTATATTAAATAGCGCATTTTTCGTTATTCACAGTTGTGTTAAAGGCTGTACTAATAAACATATAGTCGATGGCATTTATCCGTTTATGATGTCAGCACTATTATTAACGCCACTTAGATTATTACTAGTGATAGCCACTGTCTAAGGTCGCATCTTGTCAGCAGATTGGTAGGTATCGTACGTTTTATGCAGCAGTCAACTCATTCCCCACAGTCTAAGTCATTATCTGCGTCAGCCATTGATTCTGCTGCACCGCTATCAAACCTGCAAAAAACATATGCAGCAATTCCGCGTGAGCGTCCGCATACGCCACTACTTGATACGGTAGACGCACCGATTGACTTGAAGGCGTTTAGCGCAAGTCAGCTAATTACATTGGCGGATGAGCTACGGCTTTTCCTGCTCTATTCAGCGGGTCAAAGTGGCGGTCATTTCGGGGCCAATTTAGGCGTGATTGAGTTGACCATTGCGCTGCATTATCTGTTGGATGCGCCGCAAGATCAGATTGTTTGGGACGTAGGTCATCAAGCCTATGCTCATAAAGTACTGACTGGTCGCCGTGATAAGCTTGGCACCATTCGCTCAAAAGACGGTTTAACCGCTTTTCCAGAACGCGCTGAGTCGGTCTACGATACTTTTGGGGTTGGTCATTCATCGACGTCCATCTCAGCAGCTTTGGGCATGAGCTTGGCGCTTCGTTATCAAGGCATTGCACAAACGGTTGCGTGTATTATTGGCGATGGGGCGATGACCGGCGGCATGGCATTTGAAGCGATGAACGATGCCGTACAACAAGATGCTGATTTGCTCGTGATTTTAAATGACAATGATATGTCAATATCTTGCTCTATCGGTGGTTTTTCGCGGCATTTAGCGACGTTATGGGAGTCAGGGTATCAGGTTGATATCTCTGATGCAGGCGAGCCAATATTATGCAAGCGCCCTGATATGCAAGCCTATGACCGCCGTAAGCGTCATAATGAGCTGCGCGATGTCCCGCAGCTAGAAGACAATATATTTAAGGCGATTGGCTTTACCTATTTTGGTCCGTTTGATGGGCATAATATCCCTGAGCTATTACGCGTGCTGTCGCTTGCCAAGCAATTAAAAGGCCCAGTGTTAGTCCATATTTATACTACTAAAGGTAAAGGTTTTGCTCCTGCAGAATTAGATCCAGTTGGCTATCACGCTATTAGTAGATTGCCTGCTGAAGATAGCGAGAAGAAAGCGGTAACAGCTAGCCTAACAACCAGCAAACCACTATTAAAATACTCGCAAGTCTTTGGGCAGTTCTTATGTGATAAAGCCGCTACTGACGATAAGCTGCTTGCCATTACCCCAGCCATGGAAGAAGGCTCGGGGATGATTGAGTTTGCGCGTCAATTTCCCAAGCGTTTTTTTGATGTAGCAATTGCTGAACAACACGCGGTAACTTTAGCAGGCGGGATGGCAACCCAAGGCGTCAAACCTGTCGTAGCGATTTATTCAACCTTTTTGCAGCGTGGTTACGATCAGCTCATTCATGATGTCGCTCTACAAAACCTTGATGTGATGTTTGCTATTGATCGCGCCGGTTTGGTCGGAGAAGATGGCGCAACCCATGCCGGCGTATTCGATTTTGCCTTTTTACGCTGCGTGCCGAACATGTTGATTGCGGCGCCAAAAGATGAAAACGAATGTTATCACTTGCTGAATACTTGCTATGAATATCAAGGCTGTACAGCAGTACGCTATCCGCGCGGTGTTGGTACAGGTGCTATTATAAAGCAACCTGTACAACTTTATCCTATTGGCAAAGCGGTAGTAGAATCGGTATTAGGTCAAGATGATGCCCCTAATAAATTGGCGTTATTAGCCTTTGGTACTATGGTTGATACAGCTCAGCAAGCCGCAGAAAGTCTGATTAACGATAATATAAAGTCAGACTGTCAGATACATGTGGTTAATATGCGCTGGGTAAAACCTTTAGATACCCATTTGCTCGAAACCTTAATCGAGCAAGGCATCACTCATATAGCTACTCTAGAAGAGCACACGATTATGGGCGGCGCGGGCAGCGCGGTAAATGAGTACTTACTTAACGAATCGCCAGCATTCAAGAATAGCCGCCCAGCAATCTGTAATATTGGTATCCCTGATCGTTTTGTCGCTCATGGTTCGCAAGCAGAGCAAATGGCTGACTGTGGTTTGGATGTTGCAGGAGTCGTCAGTCAGCTCCAGCAATTGCTAAAATAAAACACTATAATCTATAAAAAATTGCTAAAATAGCGGATTGAAAAATAAAGTATTTCTGTTCCTTGCTTAAACCTCGCCTACTTGCCGTAGGTGTGAATTATTTGACAACTTGGGCGGTACCACTGCTGGCAATCCTATATTTGGTTTGCTAGGCGGCTATGGTTTTTTACTATAAGTAATCACGACACTTGTTAATCAAGTAAGTTAAGCGTGAGTTTTGATGCAAGTTTTATTTTTCGTACATTTTATAAGTCACATCTCTTAAGTAGTATTCATTCATCAAGCAAATAGGTTATTTATGGAACCCATGGTCGTCATCGCAGCGCGTGCTGCTGAAAAAGTCGGTAAAGAGATTTTATATGCGCATCAAAACCGCCACAAAATCGAGCTAGATATTGAGTCAAAAGGGCTTGATGGTTTGGTGACCCGCATTGATCGTTTCAGTGAAGAGCTGACGATTGAGACGTTAAAAGCCAGCTACCCAAATCACTCATTCTTGGGTGAAGAGTTTGGTATGCAAGAAGGTCGCGGTGAAGATGCTGACTGGTGCTGGATTATTGATCCACTAGATGGCACCAAAAACTTCGTCCATGGTGTGCCGCAGTTTTGCGTATCTATCGCTGTACAGCATAAAGGCGTTACTCAACACGGTGTTATTTATGATCCTGTGCGTGATGAGATGTTCTCTGCCAGCCGTGGTAAAGGCGCGCGTTTAAACCAACGCCGTATCAACGTCAGCGAGCGCAAAACAATTGACGGCGGTCTATTTACCACTGGTCATCCGCTCGAGCGTAAACGTAATGGCGAAGTTATCTCTTATGCTAAACAGCATTTTGAAAGCTTACAAAAAATCTCTGAAGAGGGCGGTCAAATTCGCCGTTTAGGGTCAGCTGCACTCGACTTGTGCTATGTGGCCGCTGGTCGTTTTGACGGTTATTTTGAGATGTCTATCAAGCCGTGGGATATCGCTGCCGGTGAGCTTATCGTGACCGAAGCACGCGGTGTGGTCGTTGACCATACAGGCGCGCACAACTCGATGACCTCTGGCTCTATCTTTGCTTGTAATATCAAGCTCTTGAAACCATTGATGCAAGTGGTCGTCCCAACGTGGGGTGATGCGGTATAGTTTTTACTGTTTAATGCTCTGACTTATCAATAGTAAAACGTTAATACTAAAAATAAAAAGCTGGTTCCGTTATGGAGCCAGCTTTTTTGTTTTGTTATTACCTTCATCGCCACTTCTATCTTCAACCGTAATGCCTTGGAATTCAAGCTCTTTACTGGTGCGCTCCAACAGCTGCAGCTCTTCTTCTATGAGGACGAGCATATCTTGTACATGCGGCAAAGCTTTACTACAAGCGGTAATCCCAAATTCAATCTTGTCCAAATAGCTAGCAAGAGTAATATTCATGGCTTGACCGTTGAATACAATGGATGCTGGGTATAAGGACTGCATACGCGCGCCATTCCAATAGAGCGGTTTTTCCGAACCAGGTACATTAGAGATAATCAGGTTAAAAGCTTGCTTCTTAGGAAACAGACCAGTTGCCAGATTGATGCCTTCCCATGCATAGGAGATGACGCTATAGTTAATAACTTGCGCTTGATTCATACGGCGGAAGCGGCGTTTGCCATTATTCATACTGCGATGAATGAGCTCAATTCGGCTGAGAGGATCGTCTAAATGCGTGCCTAAATTGGCCAGTACAAATGACAACTGGTTGCCCCCCACGCTATCATCTGTACGTAATGATATTGGCACAAAGGCAATCAAAGGCTTGCTCGGTAGGGCATCTATCGATAGTAAATAACGACGAAGGGCACCAGCACAAACCGCAAGTACCACATCATTTTTACTGATATTTAAACGCTCAGCGATATCGTTAAAGCGCTGTATCTCATAGGACTGCGCAGCTATGCGCCGTGATGCTGAAATGCGTTTATTGAGTACGCTCATCGGCGCCGCAAAGGTGCTGACATAACTGTCGTCACCATAATTTTTTAAACTATCGAGCAACTCTGTAAATACTGGCTTAATGGTGGACACTTGCTCTTTGATAATTCGCCGTGCTGAGCGCTCTTTAGGCAAAATTGCATCGACTTGGTTGCGATGACGTGCCATTAACGACCAAATTGGTAGTATGACCGGTTCGGTCGGCGATTGAGATAAGGATTTTTTGACGATGCGCATAGCCGCGATACCATCAACTAATGAATGGTGAATTTTAAAATATAAGGCAAACCGCTCAGGAGCACCTTCGCTTTCTGGTTCAATCCCTTCAATGACATGACATTCCCATAGGGGCATCGCCCGATCTAATAGACGGCCATGCTCTCTTGAAACGTACATCAAGAGCTCGCGTACACGGGCGGGCTTTGGTAGCGCCACATGATGCAAATGATGCTCAACATCAAAGTACTTGTCTTTTTTCCAAAATATCAAATGCTCAAGCACTTGGTTAAAAGGGAAGGTCGGCGGCACATCAGAGTGTTGCATCTGTTTGACTAACTGACAAACAAAACTGTTATCCGCATTTTCTGGCAATTCGAATAAGAAGAGACCCCCAACATGCATGGGTTGTTTACGCGACTCAAGAAGTAAGAACAACTGGTCGACTGCTGTGAGAAGTCGCATAATAAATCCTTTTATGACGATGAATGAAAAATGGCGATAAAATAAATAAGTATTCAGTTAAATAAGGATAAAGTGTAGAAAAACTAAACAATCTAGCGAAAAAAATATTAAAAATTTAAAAGTAGTTAGAAAGTTATCTTAATATAAAAAGCATGGTTCACGGAAATTTTATTATTTTATTATGTGATAAGCCATGCTTTTACAGGTTTTAGCTTAAGCGTATAAGCTTAAAAACCCGATCCGAAAAATTCAATCTGAAAAATATAAGCTAAAAAACTATTGAAAAAAGTATCCGGTTTGCGGCGAGCTGGCAGTCGCCATTTTACGCATCGGCATACGACCTGCTAAGAACGCTTGCCGACCTGCCCAAATGGCATGTTTCATGGCCTGCGCCATCAGCACGGGGTTTTGTGAATTGGCAATGGCTGAATTCATCAGCACACCATCACAGCCAAGCTCCATAGCAATCGCTGCATCAGAAGCGGTACCGACGCCAGCATCAACCAATACTGGTACATTGGCATTCTCGATAATAAGGCTGAGCGTATGGCGATTGAGCAAACCAAGGCCAGAGCCAATCAAGCTACCAAGAGGCATAATTGCCACGCAGCCCATGCTCTCTAATTCTTGAGCGACAATAGGGTCGTCAGAGGTATAAACCATGACTTCAAAGCCATCATCGATTAACACTTTCGCCGCTTTTAAGGTTTCCATCACATTTGGATAAAGAGTTTTTTCATCACCTAACACTTCCAGCTTAACCAGATTATGCCCGCCTAATAACTCGCGAGCAAGCTTACAAGTACGAATCGCGGTTTCGGCATCAAAGCAGCCTGCGGTATTGGGTAAGATGGTATATTTATCCGGTGAAATTACATCTAATAAATTCGGCTCATTACTATTTTGACCAATGTTGGTGCGGCGAATAGCAACGGTGACAATCTCAGCTTCTGAAGCGCCAATAGCTGCACCCGTTTCAGCCATATCTTTATACTTACCGGTACCGACCAATAATCGAGAAGAGAATGTACGGCTGCCGACCGTAAAAGTATCTTGTGCTAAAGTGTCTTGTGAAGATGACTGAGCGTTGGTAGTAGAATTTGCGGCTTGTGACATAAGGATAATCCTAATAGCGGGCGAACAAAGGTGACTAACAAGGTTATTACTGTGGGCAATAAGAATTTTTATCAAATAGTAGCAGAGGCAAAACGTAAATAGGCGTTATGGGGCTAAATGCCTGCGATGCTAAATGCTAATATTATAACTGCCTAAACAGCAAAGTCATAAATCACATCAAAGCCTTGCTACTTGCATAAAACAAAATGCTATTATAACAAACTCATGCGCGCTTACTGACAATCTTTACCCAGTTTAACGATTTGAGCAGGTAGCTTGAAAGAGTAAAGTCAGCAGTACTTTTTAGCATGTATTAGATTGTGTTTTCAAGGCTGTTTTCAAAGCCACTGTCAAAGTTATTTTATAAGTTCTTTTTTAAATCTGTCACTCACTAGGTCGTCTTTATGCTGCAGCTGCCGTACAGTTTTGCAAAACGTCATCAAATTTTGGCCATTCTTGCTATTGATCCCGAGTTGCCGCCGACACTGGTATTGACCAAAGCCACGCCACTATCGGCGATTAATGAAGCGGTACGTTTTTTACAGCAACAAGGCGTGCGCGGTGTACCCAATTACGAAAGTATCAGCACCGATGATTTCGAAAAACGCATGAATGCTGCCTATGCGGGTAATACGGGTGAGTCGCAGCATATTGCCGCAGGTCTTGAAGACCATCCTGACCTTGATAGTTTGGCAGATAGCGTTCCTGAAACTGAAGATTTGATGGACCAACAAGATGACGCGCCCATTATTCGTCTGATCAATGCGCTGCTGTCCGAAGCCATACGTCTAAATGCCTCGGATATTCATATTGAGACTTTTGAGAAACGCTTAGTGGTACGCTTTCGGGTTGATGGTGAGCTCAAAGAAATCATCACACCAAAACGCCAATTAGCGCCATTACTCGTCTCACGTATCAAGGTCATGGCGAAGCTTGATATCGCTGAAAAGCGCGTGCCACAAGACGGTCGTATTAGTCTAAGACTCGCAGGACGTGAGGTTGATGTGCGGGTATCGACACTGCCGTCAAGTTTCGGTGAGCGAGTAGTGATGCGATTGCTCGATAAACAAGCGGGTCGTCTGAATATGACTTATCTTGGACTTTCTGATAATGACTATACCGAGCTTAAGCGCTTGATCCATCGTCCGCATGGCATTATTTTGGTGACCGGACCGACGGGTTCGGGTAAAACTACCACCCTATATTCAGCATTGACTGACCTCAATGACCAAACCCGAAATATTTTAACTGCCGAAGATCCAATTGAGTTTCAACTCGATGGTATTGGGCAAACGCAAGTGAATAACAAGGTCGATATGACCTTTGCCAAAAGTTTACGCGCCATGTTGCGGCAAGATCCAGACGTGGTCATGGTTGGTGAAATTCGTGATTTAGAAACCGCCGAAATTGCCGTCCAAGCGTCTTTGACAGGACACTTGGTATTATCAACGCTGCATACCAATACCGCCATTGGGGCGGTCACGCGTTTGCAAGATATGGGCGTTGAGCCATTTTTATTATCGTCGTCGCTAATAGGTGTTGTCGCCCAGCGCTTGGTGCGTACTTTATGTACACATTGTCATGGTTGGCAGGCTGCTGATAACGAAGAGGCCAAATTGTTTGCGGAAATTGGTATAGGGTTAAATGCTGAAAATTTAACAGCACAGACGATTAATTTACCCAAACCCGTTGGCTGTGATAAATGTAATAATTCAGGCTTTAAAGGGCGGACGGCGATCTATGAAGTGGTGCCAGTTGACGATACGTTGCGCCGTATGATTCATAGCAATACGGCTGAGTACGAGTTAGAAGAATACGCCCGCCAGCAGACACCATCAATACGTGCTGATGGCTTACGCAAAGTCATAGAGGGTCGGACGACGTTAGAAGAGGTACTGCGGGTAACCAAAGAAAGCGCCATCACCGATGACACGATATTGGTATAAAATGCTTAGAGAAAGTATTTGTAAAACATTTAGAAAAATAACTGGCTGTAAAAGCCAGTTATTTGACTCTAGTATCTTAAATTTTCGAGTTGCTATCATTTTGCAGCGATACACTCAACTTCAACGCTTGCACCCGCTGCCAGTTCTGAGACGCCAAAAGCTGAGCGTACAGGGTAAGGCTTAGCCAACTCTGCTTTATAGACTTTATTAAAGTCATCAAAGTCATCCATGTCGGTCAGCATTGCCATACATTTTACGATGTCTGACTTTTGGTAGCCGTACTTTAATAAGGTTTCATTGATATTATCGAGGGCTTGTTTGGCTTCCGCTTTTACTCCGCCTTTGACCAGTTTGCCATCTTTAAAACCAATCTGACCAGACATATATAAAGTGTCGCCGACACGTACCGCTTCTGAAAATGGATAATTGCCGCCATCACCGAGAAATACTGGACTAGATTTGGTGATGGTTGCATTATTCTTCGCTGGCGCCGCATTAGCCGTAGCGGCAAAGCCCAAGCCTAATGAGCAGGCGCTAATCAGCAATGCTTTAGATAAGTTAGTAGTCAATTGATTGATATATGTAGACACGCTTGTCTCCCTATTATTATCATGGTTTTATAAAAATCCATTTTTTGACGTATGCTTGTTTTTGTTTTAAAGAATTAAAACGAATTGCTCTCAAGCTCTTTTGAAGACTGCTTACTGCTTTCTTCACTCTCAGACATCGCATTTTCAAGTTGTTCATTCTCTAGCTCTGCTTTAGTCGCTTTACCTTGACGGCGTGCTTCTAATTCAGACTTAGGTATCCAAGCCCACGTCATCTCAACGACGATTGGGTCACGGTCGCTATCAGACTCACGGTCATGAATCACGCAAGGAATGACCATCTCACCTTTTGGCGTGTTCAAAATATCCAAGCGCTGCTCATCCGACAATGACGCCACGGCAGCAATCTGACCTTTTTTAATTGGACGATAAAAATTTACCGAATAAGATTTAATCAATAATACGCGGTCAGACGGTAGGTTTAAACCCAAAATAAATCCTGTTGCCGTTTCGGCAAGTAAGGTGATGGCAACGGCATGGACAGAGCCAATATGGTTTTGCACCGCTTTAGTGTTATTTAAGCTGACCACCACTTGATTAGCGTCGACGTTCTCATAATAGATACCGGTTGTGGCCACGTACGGCACCACTTTACCAAAAGCTTTCGATAAAATGCTGGCGCGCGCTCCCGCCGGTAAATACTTAGTGACTGATAGCAGCTTGGTAAATTGGTTACTGATGGGTTTTAAGGTAGTATTTGGTTTTTCGACTGGCAATCTTGTGTTGTCAGCTACTTTGACTGCTCGTTTATTGGTCAGCTTGGTAGGGAGTTTTTTTAATAATCCTGACATACAACATTCCTCAATTTGGAGTGGTTTAATCATATTAATTAACGAAGCTGCTCCATTAGGCTAGCCAACTAGATTAATTAACCGATGGTTAGAAATGAGCGTTGAATGAGTAAGATAATAAGCTTTATCCTAGCAGCTATTTTAACGCTGGCGCATTTCTAACTTAGTAAATTTCTAACTATGGTACATTAAGCGCCGTATCGCTACTATTATTAACATGAACTGCTGCGCTTATAAAATATGACTAACGTAACGATACCTTAAATGCTCGCAATAAATATGAGCAATAACGTTGCACTATTCTATGGCGCTTAATGTAAAAATAGCTAAACTCTTACGTGGCTAAAGTGCTGAAGTATGGTTGCCGTGATTTTTTAATACTCGATAAGGCTGTGCCGGATATGTCTCCTCAAAAACCGACCAATATCATTTATACCGGCGTCGCTGGCACGGGTAAAACCTATCGCTTGCTACAAATCGCGCAGCAATATACCGACTATTTACCAAGGGTAAATGACAAGGATTTATTGGGACAACTGCTGCATGAACTAAGCTGGCGTGATGTCGTTTGTTTGATATTTTTAGATTTTAAATCTAAAAAACAGGATTTGGTTAAAGTGCCAGAAATTGTCAATCATGAGTTTTTTGTTAGCAAAGCGGCGCAAAATTCGCGTGATAAAAACTTAAGCAATACCGCTTGGTCTGTGCTACAAATGCATACGCCTGCTAGCTCACAAACGGTGAGTTATAAAAATAGAGCCAGCCAAGCCTATTTCGATAAAGATAATAGCGGCGCATGGTATCTGCTCCCCGAAGGCATGGATTTATTAAGCGAGTTAGCGCAGCAATTAGCGGAGTTTCAGCAGGCGCAGCACGAGAATAACAACCAAGACCAAAATTTCAGCCAGCAGCGCTTTAGTATGGTCAGCTTCCATCAAGCGTATGGTTATGAGGAGTTTGTTGAAGGTATTCGCCCTGTGATGGCGGCGTCCAGCCATACAACAAATAGTTCATCTCAAATGAGTTATGCCATTCAAGATGGTGCATTCTTAAAATTATGCCAGCGCGCTGCCCGCGATCCTGAGCAGCGTTATGCGATGTTAATTGATGAGATCAATCGGGCTAACGTCTCACGCGTCTTTGGCGAGCTACTAAGTTTGATTGAGTCAGACAAGCGTGCCGGTATGGCAAACGCGATGACGGTTAATTTTGCGTATTCAGGGCGGACTTTTAGCGTCCCTGCCAATGTTGATATTTATGCCACGATGAACACCCAAGACCACTCATTAGTGCCGCTTGATATGGCATTGCGTCGACGTTTTCGCTTTGTTGACTGTCCGCCGCAGCCGGAATTATTACCTATTATTTATCTCAATCAAGACTTAGAAGCTGATAATTCAGAAGCGAGTAATCCAGAAGTGCTTCATTCAAAAACAGCTAGTCCGACAGAAGCGATAGATTTAGCAAAACTCTTAACCGGTTTAAATAACCGCATTACCCAAACGCTAGGGGCAGAGGCGCAATTAGGTCATGCGTTTTTATGGTCAGTGCACAGTTTTGAGCAATTGCAAACCGCACTTATTGAACAAATCATTCCGCAATTGGCACAGGCGGCTAGTGGACAACTCACTATTTTGCAATATATTTTTCAAGATGAGCAGCAGCCGATGAGCGCACAGTTTATCCAAGATAGCCAAGCGCTCATCAATAGTGATGCAAATAACTCGGCTAGCCCCAATAGTTCAAATCCAATATTTGCAGACCAGCAGTCATTTCTCAGTCAGTCTATGAGTACGGGCAGTTATAAAATTAATGCAGATTTAATGAATAACAGCGCTGAATTTGCCAAGCCGTTAGTTTATCAGCGTTTATATTAACAAGGTATTAGCTTGTGATAAGTAGAGGATTACAGTCTGAGGGCAAAGCGATAGGCAGCACTATTAATAGTGCTAATATCACTAATAACGTCAATGCGACTGCACTTGATGCTAATATTATTACGGTGTTTGAACACCAGCGTTTGACGGCGCGTGATTTTGCGCACGTAACGGATTTTCATTGGTTAATGGCGCAAGAGTATGCCGTTTTTAGCATTAAACGCCAGCACGGACAGTGGCAGCTAAAGGTTAGCCATTATGTCGGTATTATTTTGCTGCCTAGCAGGATGACGCTTGAGATATTGCCCAAATTGATGGCAAAAACGTCTATCAAGCATAATCAGCTGCAGCCTCATGATTCAGCCAAATCCAGCGTTATCAATCAGACGCGCCAATGGGTGCAGGGTATGCTGGCAGATTTAACCAGTAGCAATCATTCTAAAAATAAGCTTCCCAATACAAAAAACCTAGGTCAATTTAGTACGCAATTAGCAGCGCTACCAATTAAAGTACTGCCATTATCAGATTGGTTGATAGCACAGTTTTTGCAGCGTTTGGCGCATTATCAACCGACCAAGCACTATCAGATGCAAATCCATAACCAAGCAGCGCTACAAGGCCGCTTGCTGATCAAAGAACAGCTGCGCCACAACAGTATGCAGCCGCATAAATTCGTTTGTGAAAGCAGTGTGATGAGCCAAGAGATGCTCAGTAATCGCTTGATTAAAAGCGCGCTTAGTTTACTTACTCCGCTATTTTCGGCATCGACATTACTGCCATCATTACAGTTATGGCAACAAGTAGCAGTGCTAAGTCGTTATGAGCTGCAGCGGCTCGAGCCGCTATATCAGCAAGCAAAACGGCAGTTAGCGCTGCAGCCTTTATCTCGGCAGCAATTACAAGCGGCTCAGCAGTTAGTAGATTTGGCTTATTGGCTATTGCAGCAATCTGCTGCTGATACTGGAAATGGAATTAATCCGCATGCATTAGCCAATCAAAACGTCTTTCAACCACGTTTATGTTTATTGATTGATATGAATCAAGCGTTTGAGCAATGGGCAAGCCAACGCATAGCGAAAATGTTTCAGCAGACCAATTCGGCTTATAAGCCCATGTTTCAAACGCAAAGTGTGTGGCTAAACGATGCAGAAGGGCAGGCGTGTCTATCTATTCGTCCTGATTTATTGATATATAAAGTAGCTGCTGACAATGATACTCAGCTAATTCCAAGTCAAGTTCAAAATCCGGAAGATGTAGCAGTTAGTGAGAGTGATAGCGCAAGTAATTATAACTCAGGTCATTATAGCCACGTGATTGATATGAAATGGAAGCACCTAGCGCACGCTGGGGCGATTAGCGCCAATGATGCCTATCAGTTGACCAGTTATGCGCAGGCTTATCATGCAGAGCAAGTGTGGCTGGTCTATCCGGTGCAGGATAATAGCAGGCAACCCGTCGAGCTTAGACAACAAGCTTATGATAAAGGTGATAGTACAGACTGTCTTAAAACCTCTAACATACAGTCAAATCCCGCTCGATTATGGCTCATTCCCTTTAATGTTATTAGCGGAAATATAAACGGCGGCTTGCTTCCAGATTTGAATGTAGTATAATGAGCGCTGTCGAAAACGACAGTATGTATTATGGTTAGTAAAAATCAATGTTGTACCAGCACTATTTGTAGTAAGATTTAAGGTTTTTAAAAGAATTTAACGATTCTTTGAAAATAATCAAAAATAGGTGTTGACACAACCGGCTTTACCCCTTAATATGTGCACCTCGATAGCAAGGAACATTAACAAGTTAGCGGTATTACCGATAACGAGTTAAGTAACAAACTATCGTGATAATAGAGAATTTCGGAGTGTGGCGCAGTTTGGTAGCGCATCTGGTTTGGGACCAGAGGGTCGTAGGTTCGAATCCTATCACTCCGACCATCTATTTAAAGAGCCTTACAGGCTTTTTTTTATGTATAATGGTTTAGTTTCTACTATGTTAAACTTGCCAAGATATATAAAAGTCCTCTAAGAGCGCCTGTAGCTCAGTTGGATAGAGCATCTCCCTTCTAAGGAGGTGGCCGCAGGTTCGAATCCTGCCAGGCGCACCATTTAGCCTGTCAATCTTGCCTTTCTTGGCAATAGTTATGGCGGTTGTAGCTCAGTTGGTAGAGCCCCGGGTTGTGATCTCGGTTGTCGTGGGTTCGAGTCCCATCAGTCGCCCCATATTTTATACTGCATTACCTTCCTCACTAAATTCAAAAATATTAAAATAACTCTGTTTGCCTTTATTGGCATTTTTTTGTGCCTGTCTGTTTAATACAAATCAAAATTATGAAATTATCATGCTGCTTTACTTGTTATAAGTTATCAACTTATGAGACATTTAATGACATAAGCATCTGCTAGCCTTTTTTCGCTTTTTTTCCTATGATAGATGTGCTCGCCAATTTTTTATTATTTGTTAACCATTGTTAAATTCAGCTGTCACATTAAATTATTTATTCAATATTTTTAGTTATTTCTTTGCTTCGACTTTATCAAAAATTCAAAGCCTATCAAATAAAATTAAAATTGTTACCGAATTACTTTAAAAGATTTTGCAGTGATAAGCGCTTTATTTCTATTTTTTAAAATTTACTATATTGATTACCGATTATTGAGGAAGTAATGGATGGACGCACTGAGCGTGTTGCTAGAAAATGTGCATTTATTCGAAACGAAATATTATCGTTTAAATGGCGTGGGTAATTGGTCTTACTCAATCACCAGACAAGATACGATTTTATTTTATTTGGTCATGTCTGGTGGTTTTTGTATCGATGTCGGCAACGGCCCACGAGAAACGCGAGCTGGTGACATGATTATGATTCCAAGCTCGCATCAGCATGTGAGTTATGCGCTAAATCATCATGGTGATGAGGCTCAGGCGTTGGATGAGTTACTGATAAACTGTAAAGAGCATACACTGGATGTAAAGGGTGACGGTGATTCTGAAGCGTCATTGATACTGATCGAGTGTAAGTACGACAAGGCCATGATTCGGCCTCTATTATCGATGCTGCCAGCAATATTGCCTGAAATTAACGATGACTCTGATGGTCGGTTTGAAGTCATTGATGTTGAGATTAGGCTACTAACACTGGAGGCCGAGCGCGAGCGTATGGGTAAGGCTGCGGTCATCAATCATTGGGCAAGTATCATGATGATTGAATGTCTGCGGGTGTATATTGAAAGTCTGCCTGAAGCGACCGATAATTGGCTAAAAGCCATGAAGGATCCGTTTTTAACCAAAGCGTTGGTAGC
Organism: Psychrobacter immobilis; assembly: GCF_904846175.1. Classification (GTDB taxonomy): domain Bacteria; phylum Pseudomonadota; class Gammaproteobacteria; order Pseudomonadales; family Moraxellaceae; genus Psychrobacter; species Psychrobacter immobilis_E. Next base: position 388,341 of record NZ_CAJGZM010000004.1, read on the forward strand.
GATGCACGAATCGCCAGACCAAAGCTGGACGATTCATAAGCTTGCTGAGGTCGCAGGAATGTCACGCTCAAGCTTTGCGCAGCGTTTTAAAGAGGTGGTTGGTATACCGCCATTGACCTATTTACTGGATTATCGCTTACGCTTGGCCGCCCGTTATCTTCGTTTGCAGCAAAATAGCATTAGTCGTATCAGTGAATTGGTAGGTTACGCCTCAGATTCGACCTTTAGCCAAGCTTTTAAGCGTGTTTATGGTGTGTCGCCAAAAGCCTATCGCCAACAGTATCAGCAACAAACGCTCGCTTAATTAGCTATTAATTCCTGTACATCTTTAAAAAGCGCTCAGGCTATTTATTAAATATTTATGCTGTTTAACACACCCTTTGTCACTAATTTTGATGTCTAGTATTTCGATGATGGACAGCTGACAACGTACTAAGGTTCAGGTACTATAGAATAATGAATTGCCCAAGATAAATATGTTGATGCGATAACCTTTAGAGTGTTATATCTCAATCTCATGGTATGAGAGCAATGCGATAGTGATAGCTGATATGTCTTGGGCGATATTGATTTTTTGCAGCTGATGGTATTTTATGACTGAACCGACCGCTAAACCAACCGTAACCTTGAATAATACTAAAGGCGCTACTGCGTCTGTTATCCATAAAGACAGCGTTAATGAAAAAGGCGTTAATCAAAAAGACGTTAAAGTTAAGGCTCAGAATAACCAACGGGCGGTAAAAAATAAGCAAAAAGGTCAGATAACGGCTGCCTTTGATAAAGCAGCATTGTTGGCATTATTTACCTTACCAAATGTTGAGTCAAATTCTGAATTAAATGCCGAGCAATCACATCTAAATATTACGAATCAAATATCTGCTAATCAAATACCCGTCAACCAAACCCAGAATACTGCTACTAGCGATACCAATGTCGCTGTCCAACGTGTGGCACTTTATCGCGCTCAGCATGAGCGCACGCGCCAACTCTATATGGCGTCTACTGCGACTCGTCCTACTTATCTTGTGCAAACACTGAAAACACAGTTTGCAGAATATCAGCAATATTTACTAGCGCAGCAGCTTGATAAACGTGGTCTCATGGATACCGATGGGCTAGAGCGTTTATGGCAGCAGTTGCATGTGGTCGATGATATTATCGAAGATATTGTGCGTCATATGCCCGCGCAGCAGCCGGCCGGTTGGCTGCTAACGACGCAAGATGGACACAATCCACTGCGCTTTGCTACCGTTGGTAAACTCAAGCATGACAAGCCTATTTTAGATCAAGGCAGTTTGAACAGTTATGTCCTCGGCCATTTTGGGGTCAGTAGCTTTACTTATGACCGTGCTTATTATATTGGCCATGTCGTTGGCTATTTATTTAGCTGCTATTTTTGCGCCCATCTGTCTATCAGTTATGGTGTTACCGCGTTGGGTCAGCAGGTCGTGAGCGATTATGAATACGCCAGTCTTGAGACGCCACATATGGTGAGATTGCTGCAAGGCTTGGATGGTTATTGCAAAAAACGTATTTATCAATTGGCGGTTATTTGTGCAAGGTTGAGCGTATTTGCCAGTGACAAGCGTATCGAGAGAATGCTGATTGCTGAGGTCAATGATTTCGATAAAAAGCTACAACAACAGCATTTAGACGTTTTACTATTACAGGGTTTGATGCCTGATAGTAGTGATTCTACTCCGCTTTTCTAAGATGTTAACTCTAAATACACTTTCTCTATAAAACCTGATTTATAATCATTTTTAATTGACCACCTTAGGATATTCACTGCTATGCCCGCTTATCATTATAAAGCGTTAGACGACCATGGCAGTGTCCAAAAAGGCTTACTTGAAGGCGATTCTGCGCGGCAAGTGCGCCAGCAGCTGCGTGATAAACAATGGACGCCCGTTGAAGTCACCGCCGTCAATGACCGAAAAAGCCAAAATAAAAACCGCTATAAAAAACCCTCTGCTTATGAATTGGCATTGCTGACCCGTCAATTATCAGTATTGCTTGCCGCCGGTATTCCTTTAGAGGAAACGCTTGCCGCCGTCGCCAAACAATCGCCAAAAACTCACATTAAATCACTTATGCTTGCCGTACGCTCGCATGTGCTAGAAGGTTTGAGCTTGGCGCGCGCTCTGCAACAAGCGGCCAGTTTTCCACCGCTATATATTGCCACCATTGCGGCAGGCGAGAAGTCAGGTCACTTAGATTTAATCCTCAATCAGTTGGCTGATTACACCGAAAACCGTTTTGCCCTACAAAAGAAAATCCAAGGAGCGATGGTCTATCCGATTGTGCTGATGGTCATGGCAATTGGCGTCATCATGGGGCTGATGAGCTTTGTGGTGCCCAAAATTGTCAAAGTCTTTGAGCAGTCTGAACAGGCATTGCCGCTGATTACCCAAATTGTCCTGAGTTTATCAAACATCATTACCCAATGGTGGTGGCTGATGGTATTGGTATTGGCAGGGGTGGCTTTCTTATTTTATCGCTTTGCGCAAACCCAAGCGGGTAAATTATCCATAGACAGTATCGTTCTCAGATTACCAATATTGGCGCGCTTATCAAAAGGGCTTAATGCGGCACGTTTTGCCAGTACGCTTGCGATATTGGTGCGCTCAGGTGTGCCGCTGATTGAAGCGTTACATATAGGTGCGGCGGTGACGACCAATTTACATATTCAAAAAAGCATTATCACCGCAGCCGATAGGGTGACGGAAGGTTCAAGTTTATCCAGTCAATTAGAAAAATCCGCCTACTTTCCGCCAATGATGGTACAAATGATTAAAAGTGGTGAAAACTCAGGCGAGCTTGAAAATATGCTCAGCCGCGCGGCTAATATGCAAGAAGCGGAAGCGACCAACTTTATCAGTACTTTGCTGTCGTTACTTGAGCCGTTAATGCTAGTACTCATGGGCGTGGTAGTGATGATTATTGTGATGGCGGTGATGCTACCGATTGTTAATATGAATGATTTGGCAGGATAGTAAATGTCTAAACTTTCTTAAATTTACTTTATCTAAATTAAACCTCATTACCTCTATCTTGCTAAAAATTCCATTAACTTTCTTAAGCTTTGCTTACTGTTGTAGATTGTTGACAGCGGCGTGTTTTTACTAGAGCTAAACCAATTGGCACGCTATAGTAAGCATTAGTCAAAAGCCACGTCTAGATAGTCTATATTTATAAATATACTTCGTGCTTAGCAATATTAGCTGTCATCAAATTATCCGCTGCCTCTTTCAATAAATAAAAATCTCCATCAATAACAAGCTACCGTAGCGCTGGATAAAAATAAAAGCATGGTTTATAGTGATAAACGGTTTAGTGTTCATTAATCTATAGCCAACCGATGAAAGCGCTCTGAACACCACATTCATTATTTATATCACCTGATAAAAAGCGATGACAAAAGCGATGACTATAATTGATACCATTCAAGTAAATACCATGCCAAAAAACGCTAAGACTGGCAATAAATCTCAGGCAGAAAGTATTAGCGACAATAAGCCAGCTTCTACGAGAGCCAGTCAGCCATTGCGTAAAAGCCAGTCTGGATTTACTCTTATTGAAATTATGGTAGTGATTGTGATTTTGGCCATTCTTGCAGGTTTGGTGGTGCCGAAAGTGGTTGGACAAAGTGATAAAGCTCGCGTCAAAACCACTGAAACGGCGATTGCGACCGTATCTAATGCTCTTGATATGTATAAAGTTGATAATTCGCGTTATCCAACTACGGCGCAAGGTTTAGAAGCGCTAACCACACCGCCAGCAGAGGCCAAAAACTATCCTGATGGCGGTTATATCAAAGGTGGTTATCCGACCGATGGTTGGGAAAACGAATTGCAATATGTCGCGCCAGGTAGCGAAGGTCGACCTTATGACTTGTTTTCTTTGGGTGCAGATGGACAGCAGGGCGGTGAAGGACAAGACGCTGACCTTTATGCCCAGCTATAAGTTTGGCCTTAAAGTGGTTAGAGATGAGTAGTCTGTTATTTTCTAATAATGACACTTTATTGACTAAAGCGCCGTTTATAATTTCTAAATATCAACCAATAAGGCTTTATTGGTTGATATTTTTTATTAAAACATAAAATAAGTAGTGTCATATATAAACGCTCACCATATAAGTTCAAGTTTTTAGTAATTAATCATTGAAAGCAGTCTTTACCCGTACTTTAAAAACAGTCTTTAAAACCAGTCATCAAAGGTAGGTATTTATGTTCATAAAAACAGCCACGTCAATTATCAATAAACGCCTTGCTAAAAAGCCTCATATATTGTCAATTGCGCTTATGAGCACCTTATTGATGACAGGGTTGTCAATGATGTCAATGATGTCAATGAGCGCGCAAGCAGCAGGACTAGGTGAGTTGTTTAGTAACAATAATGTAGCGCAATCAAAGTTTTTGCCAGTCGATAAAGCCTTTCAAGTGGATAGTATTTCCAAAGCGACCTCTAAACGCACGCAGCTATCGATTACGTTTGATATCACGCCCGGCCATTACGTTTATAAAGATAAACTTACGTTAAGCTTTCCTAAGGGCATCAGTGCCACGCCATTTAGCTTTAGTCAGTCGCCAGTTGCTATTAATGACCCGACCTTTGGGAAAGTTCCGGTCTTTACCCAAAAAAATATAATCGCCACTACCACGTTGACCAGCAATAATGGCAAAGGCGCCAAAAATGTACCGGTTGTCATTGGCTGGCAAGGCTGTGCCAAAGCGGGTCTGTGTTATCCACCAGAGAAAATAAAAACCACGGTAAATATTGCTACGCTACGTAAATAAATAATCACGTAGACAGACAGCGAATGGGTTAATTTGAATTTTGGTAATAATAGGTAGCGTTTTATGTCCATTAAGACCGCAGAAAAATCTCCGTCATTAACGGAAAATAAATCTTCAAAAAAATCTTGTCTATTGGCATTTGCTTTAAGCGCTAGTTCACTGTTGACGGTATTAACCGCTACTGGATTAGTGGTTGCGCCAGTGGCATCGCAAGCGGCAGGATTGGGTGATTTATTTGGTAATAAAAGTACTGCCCAGCCGAAATTTTTGCCAGTTGACCAAGCTTTTCAGGTCAGCAGTAGTAGCAAACCTACCAATAATGGCACCCGTTTAGCGATTAACTTTGACATAACCCCTGAGCACTATGTTTACAAAGACCAAATTAAGCTGACGTTGCCTGCTGGCGTGACAGCCGCGCCTTTTACCTTTAGCCAAAAGCCAGTCTCAATCGACGATCCAACCTTTGGGCAAGTATTGGTTTTTGACCAAGCTAACATGATTGCTAGCACCGTTTTGAGCAGTAGTAACGGCAAAGCTATAGATAATGCTGCTGTGACGATTGGTTGGCAAGGTTGCGCCAAAGCGGGTCTGTGCTATCCACCGGAGAAAATAAAAACCACGGTCAATATCGCGGCCATGCCGCAACAATCGGCAGCGAATAGTGCCAGTATTTCCGCTGCGCAAAATAATCCTGCGAATGATAAACCTCTATCTGCAAATGCGGATGATTCTAATAATGTTGCCGCAGCGCAAGCCTTGCCAGACGATGAGGTGATTGATTATGCCTTGTTAGATGATGCGACTTTAGATGCAGAACTTGGTGCTAGCAATACCATCTCTGGCGCAGACGAAGAAGTTATAGGTGGTAATGTCACAAGTGGAGCAGCAAACAATGACGCTGTCATAAATAATGCTGCTGCAACAGACAGTAATACAGTGATTGGCAATAATGCGATTAATAGCGATCCTTTTGGCTTGGCTTCGCATCCGTGGTTGGCATTGGTATTATTGTTTTTGGCAGGGTTAGGCTTGGCATTGACGCCATGTGTATTACCGATGCTACCAATTGTCGCCAACATCGTTGCACGTGAGGAAAACCCAACCGTGAAACGCGGCATTATTCTCACCAGCAGTTATGCCATCGGTGTCGCGACGGCTTATGGTATTTTAGGTGCAGTTATAGCGGTGTTTGGTGAATCGTTAGGCATTATCGGTTGGCTGCAAAATCCGATTATCTTGATTAGTTTTGCTATTGTCTTTGTCCTATTGGCTTTATACATGCTAGGTTTGTTTAGCATTCGTCTGCCAAGATTTATTAGTAGTAAAATGCAAGGCTTAAGCCAAGCAGGGGATAGTAAGCTTGGTAGTACGGGCGGCAGTTTAATCGCTGGGTTTTTATCCGCGCTCGTAGTATCACCTTGTGTTTCTGCACCATTATTTGGCGCGCTGCTTGCAGTATCGACGATTGGTAGCCCGCTACTTGGGTTTGCCGCCTTATTTATGCTAGGTTTTGGTTTATCAGCGCCGCTTATCTTAATTGGTGCTACCCAAGGTAAAATCATGCCTAAAGCTGGCGAGTGGATGAACTGGGTTAAGCAAGGTTTTGCTTTGCTGCTTTTTGCCGTTGCGTTGTTATTAATTGAGCGCGTCTTTATTTCGCCTGTGATGCTGATGGTGTGGGCATTATGGTTTATGGTTGTGGCGATGTGGGCGTGGAGCTGGTTGGGTAAAGGTCGTATGCTGACCCAAGCGCTAGGATTGATTACTGGTATTTGGGCGACGTGTTTAATCGTCGGCGCTGCATTAGGCAATGATGATAGCTTACATCCGCTAGCGTCATTAAGCGTTACTCCGATGATGCAGACTACTACTGGTCAACCAGCGATAAGCAATAGCACAGATAAGACTGTTACTACGCTGACTGAGTTAGATGCCATTATCGCCGCCAACCCTAAAGTGCTGGTCGACGTCACTGCCGAATGGTGTATTGAGTGCAGGATTATGGATAAAAACTTATTTTATAATCGTCCAGCGCAGATGCAAGATTGGCAACTGGTCAGACTTGATATCACTGAAACGACAGCCGATTCAAAAGCAATCTTAGCGCGCTATAAATTATTTGGCCCACCAGCATTGCTGTATTATCAAGACGGTCAATTGGTCAATCAACAAGTGGGTGAAATTGGTCGCGCAGAGTTTGAGCAAACCTTAGCTGCATTGAATTAATCATTAAATTTAGATAAATTTCACGTCATTCCTACACACTAAAAAGCCAACGTCCTTTGATAATAGGGCGTTGGCTTTTTCAATTTTATTAAATATATTCTTTAATGTAGGCGCTAAATCCTTGGTTTAGCGTTATTTATTTCTATTTACTTTGCGATTTATATTGTTATTTACATTGGCATTAGACAGCGATAACGCTAGTATAGTGCCTATATTTTCATTACAATAAAGCAACATTGCTAAAGGAGCATTACTACGTGTAATCGCTACCTTTTACGACCAAATTTATGGCTATTGTCTCAGTTCTTATTCTATTTTAGCAATCACGCTAATGGTTATATTACTTATCTCATATACTCTGCTGACGATGATGTCAGTTAGATAAAGGACACTTATGTTTTCTCATATTACCTCACAGCGTCGCTCTTTAGCGCTTATTAAAGTATGCAAACCTAGCCATATTCAGCTACCTAAGCGCTATTTAACGATAGCCGTTGGTACGGCGCTTACTTGTTTTACGCTACAAGGACATGCGGCCAATGGTAATGAAGTTTATGAGGAGCTGCCAGTAGAAGACATTGCATTTGAATATGAGACCGATAAATCCTCAGAAAAGGTGAATAAGCGCGTCGTCAACCCAAATGCAGCGGCTCAAAGCGACAAAGTTATTAGTAAGGAATTTGTCGCCGAACAAGCAAGACTGTTTTATGAATGTACTCAAGTGCAAACCAGTGGTGCGCGGTTAGCCTGTTTCGATAAAGTGGCTGAGCAAGGTCAGACGCCGAGCTACACTGCCACTAAGCAACCGGTTGATTTGGCAAAAACCCTGCAAAGTACCTTTTCAGGTAATCCGCAATTGGTGCTTGTAGACGAAAATAACACTATCGCTACCAATGCTAATGCTAATGAAGCGATGAATGGCACCACGAATAGTGAACCAACAGATACAGACACTTTGGATACGGTTGGATTGACGCAGAGGGAAGCGGAAGTATTAGAAAATATCGGCGTTACACAAGCCGATATAGAAAAGTTTAGCCCGCTAAGCTTGGCTTATGATTTGGATAAAAATAGCGAGCGTGGTACGTGGACGGTTAGACCGTACCGTCCGACTTATGTATTGCCACTCTTTTATACCTTTGATCCCAATTTAGGTCCAAGCACGCCGTCACAAGAAGTGTATCCTCGCACCTCTAACGATACGCGCAATACCGAGCTAAAGTTCCAGTTGTCTTTAAAGACTAAAGTAATGGAAGATCTGTTCGATACCAGTGCTGATTTGTGGTTTGGTTATACTCAAGAGTCGCATTGGCAAGTCTATAACGAAGATAACTCGCGTCCATTTCGAGCGACCGACTATCAGCCAGAAATATTTTTGACCCAGCCAGTGGCGGCTGACTTACCTTTTGGTGGTCGTCTGCGCATGTTAGGAGCGGGTGCTATTCACCACTCTAACGGACAAGATGATCCTTTATCGCGCTCATGGAACCGTGCTTATCTGATGGCAGGGGCTGAGTGGGGTAAGCTTTCTGTCATACCACGCCTATGGGCTCGCATTAATAACGAAAGCTCTGATAGTGAAGATAATCCAGATATCGAAGACTACATGGGTTATGGTGATATTAAATTCTTATATGACCTACCAGCGCAACAGAGTCTGAGTGGCACTTTGCGTTATAATCCCGCCACCAATAAAGGTGCGGCGCAAATTGACTACACGTATCCATTAGCTAAAAATATTAATGGCTATATACAGCTATTTCAGGGTTATGGTGAATCTATTGTTGATTATAACCATGAAAATACCTCTATCGGTTTTGGTATCATTCTTAATGATTGGAAAGGTTTCTAATATAAGTGCGCCAATAGGCATCGTCGGATGCGCCATTTAGCGCCTTATCAAAGCGGACTATGGCTGGCAGAGTATGGAGACATACGCTGCCAGTTATGCCGTATTTATCGCAGTACGCCGCAATCACAATTCTTAAAAAATCATCCCTCAACAAGTCCGCTAAATAATTATTCATTCTTTACCAAACTGCGCCAACAAGTTAATAACCGTTTTAATAGCGGCTTGCTTTGCTCCGATTGTCATAACAGTATCGCGTGGCTACCCAAATCTTTCGAAGTTGATATTGCTGCGGGCACTAGTCTGTCTATTCAAGCAGCGACTTATTACGATTATCCAATACGGCAAGCGATCCGTGCTTTTAAGCATCACGAAGATATGACGAAGCTGCCGTTATTGCTGCATGTATTACGTCAATTACCACGTCCTCATGGCTGCCATCGCGATAATAGCGTCATTATTGCCATGCCGACAACCAATCAACGCCTTATTAAACGTGGCTTTGACCCCGTCAGTATTTTAGCCACGCAACTGTCTAAGCATTGGCACATTCCGTTTTGGCAAGGCGTAGAACGTATCGACAATACTGTTAGCCAGCAAGGACTGACGCGTGCGGAACGTTTAAGTAATTTAGACAATGCCTTTGCTTTAATCGAAAAACTTCCGGTTAAACGCTTAATATTATTTGATGATGTTGCAACCACAGGCGCTAGCCTACAAGCGTTAGGTCGTGCTCTAATTATGCAACATACAAGCTTAGCAATACCTAACTCTCAAAACTCTCATCAGTATTATCTCTCAGCTTATGCCTTAGCGCATGGTAGTCAGTCATAAAATCCGTTTTTATTAGAAAAGCTTTTCATATCAATTTATAATAACTATTATGTTGCTAATTTGTTGTCTTAACGTTATATTATTGACACATTTCCCCCATATATTTTAGAGCTTTAGCATCCAATGTGATTACCATAAATTCTAATTAACACCATAATAAGTAAAGTCAGAGATCTAACCAGTAAAAGTATTTCCGCTATATTAAAATGAGATCTATTGGAACGAAAATTGCATGTATATTAGTGAATATAGTTAAAATGTAAGAGACTGATAATAGGCTTTAGAAGAGCTAGGTACAATAATTATTATTCTGAACCAAGTATTAATTAAGAAAGTGGCAGCTAGATATAGGGATTTGATGTGAACGCATCTGCAAATACGGTAGTACAAAAATTACGAATGACCAGTTCAGGGTTTACGCTGATTGAGCTGATGGTAACGATTGCCGTGCTTGCAATTATTGTTAGTATTGCGGCACCTAATATTAGTAATCAATTAGCCAATCAGCGCGTAAAGTCGACAACTGCTACGTTAGAGAATGCATTAAAAGAAGCTAAGGCTGAGAGCATTATTCGCCGACAACCATTGACGTTGAGTTTCGATAATACTAAAAAAACGATCAAAATCGATTATATGGTTTCAGGCGCGGTAAAAAAAAATATAGCAAGTTATAAGTATGATACTAAAAGTACAATCAAACCAAATGCTACTAGTACTAAGTTCAGTCCGAATAAGATTGCGAATGCCACTATATATACTATCTGCGATAGCAATACTGCTGCCACTCCTTTAAAAGTAACGGTTAGCGCTATAGCAACTATTAGCGTTAAGTCGGAAGGAACATGTACATGAATATGCTTAATAAGCAAATTGGTCTTGGGCTGGTTGAGGTAATGGTCGCTTTACTATTACTAGCGGTGGCAGTTTTAGGCTTTAGTGCATTAAATATGGTATCTGTAAAAGCAACAGACGATAGCGTATTAATTGCTAATGCTAATACAGTGATGCGCGGCCTATCTGAAGACTTACGGCTAAATCCTAATAATATATTAGCTTATCAGCAGGGTATACAGAGTGCTTTAGGAAATGTATCTGATACAAAAGATTATTGCACTGCTGTCACAGACTATAAAACTAGTAGTGTGACGAAGAACTGTGATAGCGACTCATGCACTGCACAACAATTAGTAAAATATAATAGCTGGAGCGCTATGCAACAAGCTTGTAATAATGGCATTTTAGTTAACATGGTTACTTGTCCAGGCACTACAAATAAGCAACTACGCCAATGTATTATTGCTTCATGGAATGGCACAAAACCAATTTTTGCTGCTAATTCGCAAAGTAATAAAGCTTGTGCTGACACTTCTGGTATATACCATGCAGGTTCTGACTGTGTGATTATGGAGTCCTACTAATGCCACCTAATTGTACTCAAAAAGGTTTTTCTTTAATTGAGCTTATGATATCCCTTACATTAGGTCTTCTGATCTCGGCAGCAGTTATGCAGGTTTATCTCACAAGTATCAAAACCAGTAGCGTACAGTCTGGTGGTACAGATATATTAGAAGCGAGTATTTTTGGTATTCAAAATATTGAGAAAAGTATCAGGCTTAGTAATTTAGGTATGGCGGACTCCAATAACCCTTTCACTCCTTTAGCTGGTGTGGTTATGACCAGTGATACCAGTCTAGTTAGTGCCTCGCAAACAGATAAATCTAAAAACAATATGAATGGCATTAAAATGGGTGGAACCGCAACAAGCGTTGGTACAGATGACATTGATGTTAAATTTCTAACAAGAAGCGGAATAGAAGCAAGTAATATTACTGGTCTAAAAAGCTCACAATTGACTATTCAATATGAAGCACCGCAGGATATGTATGATTGCGAAGGTACTTTAGTTCGAGGTCCTATAGAAATAGAACGTGATGGTCGTTTAGAGCTTATACCGGGACAGGTTATCGTTCAAAGATATTTTTTAAGAGAAGTCGCTCAGAATGACAAATCTAATTATGAATCTAATATAAAAAGCTATGAGCTACGTTGTGATGCTGGGCGATATGTCAAAGAGATTTTAAATCCAGCAGAGCTTACTTTACAAAAAATTAATGATAGTACTATATTGCAAGAGAGTCGAAATATAAGAGATTTTGGCGATGTAGGAGAAGTAGTTATTCCGAGAGTAGATTATTTTGGTGTGCTGTTAGGGGTAGAAGTTGTAGACCCGCTAACTTCTTCCGTGAATCTGAGGTATTTTACTCCTGAGCAGTACATGAGCTATTTAAAGGGTTTAGCGACTGATTCTACTATAACCACGGATATTATATCCATAAAGCTATCTGCTCTAGTACGCGCCGATCGTCCATTAACGGGAGAGACAGGAGCTTCTAAATTCATCATATTTGGAGAGCCAAAGGCATTATCAACAGATACGTCTAAAGCCTTTATTCGTAGGGTATATGAGTCAAATATAATGTTAAGAAACTCGAGAGCAATCAAAGAGAGCTCTATATAAGCTATCTAATAAGTTAAGCGTATATGCTGACTGCAAGAGGATAAATGAGATGCGTAAAAAATCACAGGAAGGCGTTACTCTTATAGTCGTGCTACTTTTCTTAATGCTGATTACTTTGGTAGGTGTTATCGCAGTTAAAAGAAGTACAACAGACCTAAAAGTCGCTACTGCGGATCAAATAGACACGTTTCTATTAAACTCATCAGATAGTGGTAACAAGCGTATAGAGAAAATTTTTGATAATGACAAAGATCAAGATTATAAAGATGCGGTTATTAAAGGAAGTGGGATGTTTGGCTACTATCTTTCTGAAGCAGGGAGCGCAAATCGCAACGATCAGTATATTTTTTGCTATAACCCACGACAGAGTGATTTTGCCAAATTGAACCAAGCCAGTATTGTAAAGCCAAATGGAAGTACTGTATTGACGACAGGCAATGGCTACTGCGATATATCTAAGGCAGATAGCTATGCTAGCGCCCGCAGTAATGTTGTCACACAGATTAATATTACTCGTCCATCAAAAGCGGTAGTAGGACAAGGAAATTTTAAATCAGTAACACAAGGTTCTGGCATACAAGCAAATGAGCCTAGCAACGAGTCTGCTGTTTTTAATATTCATTCTACCTCGATCCTGCCCAGTCTATCGAACGCTAATAAACAAGCAATAAATGATTGTTTAAAAAAGCCTATTGCTCCTAATGATGGAACCACTAAGTCTCTAGACGAGTGCATGAAAGATGAGGGTATCCCTAGCAAGACATTAGTACAACAAGCCTATGTCAAAAATGTCGTTGAGAATACGGTCTGTTACGGCTTTGGTGTAGGGGACGGTAAAATAGCAGAAGGTTGCCAAGAATTAGTAGGGATTGATGTCAACGGCAACCCAAAACCCAAGTAATCGATATCGATAGCAACTGAGTCATACATCACTTATTTAGATTGTTTAACATCTGTTATTAAAAAGAGTATTTACTATGATTTTAAAAAATAATATCAGCCAACACTCAAAGTGCTCTAAAGTTAATCAGATTGTTAAGCCTCTGATGTTGCCGCTTTCTTGTGCTATCGCGCTTTCTATGATACCCATATCTGTCAATGCCGGTAGAAATAACTTGGGAGACCTTGAGATATACAAAGCAGCTGAGTCAGGTGGTGCGGTACTAACTCTAATGCTTGATACATCAGGGTCTATGGGTACCAGTACTAGATCAGATTATGGTGTAGATAGTATGTTTGAGGATTACGGCTTTAGCTGTGTCTGGAATATAACTAAAAATTGGAATGGTAGTCTTTCTTGGTCTTATAAAAATGCTAACGCTTTTAAAGTTCATGGATTAGCAGATAATAAAAGCGTTGTAATTGGTAGTACAAAGATTGATTATAGCTTAAAAAGTTGTAAAAAAGGCAGCTGGAGTGGCAGTACTTGGAACGAAAATAGTAGTAGTCAAAATTATTATGACCGTATCACCATGTTACAAGATGCTCTGATCCAATTGTTTTCACAAAAAGACAGTAACGGGAATTATACCTTATCAGAAAAGAATATGATTGGTTTAGGCAATTACTCTGTTGATAAAGATGGAGATGGGCAGGCTGATAGTAAAGCAGGTCGTATTATTGTGCCTGCTAAAAAGCTAGACGACGACCAACGTATTAAACTAATAAATGCTGTAAAGAGCCTAACCGTTTATAATGGTACACCTGCTGCTAATGCTTATGCGGAAGCAGGAGCATATATGATGGGTACGAGTACCACAACAACAGAAGAGATAACGGCTTATAAAGTATTGGGTAAGATTGTTTCTAGCGGCTCAAGATATGACTACAGATATACTATAGACAAATGCGATAATAACTCTTCTGAACTAACTAAATTAGGAAGTCTCAATATTTATGACTGTGCAGAAAGCCAATATCGCACCGTTAGACGGGAAACAAGTAGTGGTTATTATTCAAATTCGTTATCTTACTATGATGATACGGCAAAAACTTACGTATCGAGAGAAATTAATAAGTATGAGGATACTTCAAATACTCGTTATTATCTCAAAAAAATAGAGAAAGTTAAGGTGATCAAAGATACGGATCATAGTGGCTATACCGTATCAAATCAAGATACTAAAGATTCTAATAATGATTATCTAAACTATCAAGCACCTGTCTCTGAATCACAGTGTAGTGGCTATGGGGTTTATTTTTTAACAGATGGTGAGCCAAATGGTTCTTCTAGCACTATTGCTTCTAATTTAATGAATTTAAGCCTGACAGGTAATAGTAGCTCTTTAAGTATAAGCAGTAGCTGTTCTGGAGGTTTGGAAAATGGAAAAGGAGGTTCGGAGGGCGCATGGTCATGTATGGGTGATTACTCTCAAAAGTTACGAGATGTGACCAACCCTTCTAAGCGCTCAATTTTAACCGCTGCAGTTGGTTTTGGTAAGACATTTGATGGTATCAAGACCTCAGTAGATGGTAGCGGCAAAACGGTCTATCATTGTGATGAAAAAGACCCTAACTCATCTATTACACCTTCTACTGATGCAAAGAACTTATGTAAATTAGGCAGCGAAGCATATGGCGGCGGTGGTTTTTATTATACGACAGATGCTTCAAGTATTGCTGATATAGTCAGTTCTTTTTAAATAAGATACAATCGTTTTAAAACAAGCGAAATGGCAGAAGAACAAATGACCTATTCAGCAGATTTTCGAGCACAAGTGATTAGAAGTGTCAAAAACAAAGACATGAGT
>NZ_CAJGZM010000005.1 GCF_904846175.1 Psychrobacter immobilis
ACCTCAACGTCTAAAACTACACCTCAACGTCTAAAACTACACCTCAACGTCTAAAACTACACCTCAACGTCTAAAACTACACCTCAACGTCTAAAACTACACCTCAACGTCTAAAACTACACCTCAATGTTTAATATTAGACTATCTATTCGTCTTTTAGTTTCCATTTTTTAGCTTCAGTTGTGATCTTATTTTGTTTTCGTAAGCCTTGTAGTAAGTTTCGTACTTTGTCTTTTTTCTGCTGTTCTGACAGCACGTCTGGTAGCTTATCAAAAAGCAGTTCATCAATCACAGAGCGCTTTACTTCACCAAAATTTTCAAGGCACTGTAGGATGATTTCTTTATAATACTGATTGTTCAGCCCTTTATTTTTAATGTAGTTTGCCATCTCATCAGTCTGTTTAGCAATGTGCTTGGCGATATGACAGTTTGTTTTTCTACCTTCAATCAATTGACGACTCTTAAGATACTTAAACTCATTGTCATTGAGAAGTTTACCCTTTTGTACCTTATCGAGTAGGATAATGTCCTCAAGCGATAGGTCAGGGGATTGCGCCAGCTTTTGCGCATATGCTGGATCGATAATCTTACCGTAAATGGTCACTTCAACTTTATTATTGGTTAAGTCGTATTCAGGCAACGGGAAAAACCTTTCCCGCTGAATGATAAACATCTTTCTAATACCACTACCAATGGTGTCGATCATATTTAGGTTGACCATGGCATCAACCAAAAACTTGTTACGATAGCGATGTTCAGGGGCGTCTTCTTTGACCACAGCTTCAACACTAGTAGGAATAAACCGTCCTTCGTTTTTTATGACTAGTCTGCCGTCCTCAAATTCAACTAGGCTAACGCGACCGCCCCGCGTATAGTCTTGATGGGCAATGGCGTTGTTTAATGATTCCCTAATCAGGTACGGGTGGTACTGATCTACCTCTTCAGGAAATAAGGTATAGCCTTGCATATAGCGATATTTCAAATTACGAACCTTACCAAATACCTCATCCACTGCCAGTAGTAGAGGGCACGTAAAATGCTCATAATCTTTTTCGATACCGTCTTTATCTTTAAGTATCCAAGTGATTTTTGCAGAAGCAGGGTTTATAAAATACTCTGATTCACTTTTACCTAGCAGTAAAATAGAGGTACGAGTGATTTGACCTTTAAAGGTAAGCTTGGCTTTATCCAAGAACTTACGATCATCCCAATCCGTCATATCTTCTTTGAGCTTGGGGTTTTTGTCAGCAAATCTGAGACGTGCAAAGGCAATAGCGTCAGGGTCGAGATCGTCAATGCTGGCATCAGCAATGGTGTGCCGACTCCAATCAACTTGCGATGGTGCGCGCATAGTCTCAAGCTCATTGATGTTTAATGCCCCAAGCGATGAGCCATCGCGCCCGTAGTAATGTCCATCAAACGCAATCGGCATGCCTTGCGGTGCAGCTGGTATCTGTAACATCAGCACTCTGCCATTAGGGTGGGCGATGTCATGAATATCAGTAAACGTCACGCGCCCTGTCATGCGATCCGCCACGTCTTTTTTTAGCTTATCTAAGGCAGCATCATTGGGATAAGCCTGCGTACCGACGATATTTTTATCGTCATCAACGCCCAATACCAGGCATGCGCAATCCTTTGCTTTTAGGTTGGCTTCGTTGCTTAACGCTGAGAAGTATTTGCATAACTTCTTAAAGTCATACTGCGTCTTGGCTTCTTTAAACTCAACGACTTCATTTTCGTTATAGCCTAGCAGATCGGATAATTGGTTAATGGCATTGGGCATGAGGGTCACTTGGCTGTTTGGTGTAGTGATATAAATGTTAGCTGACCTTGATCTTACCTGTCACTGCTTGGTTAATCAGGATGGTTTTGTATTCTTTTAGACGATCGATTTGTTTTTCATAGGTATTAATAGTTGCAGTTATTTGCTTAGACAAATCGTTGGTATATTCTACTATCTCGATTTGCTCTTTTAAAGGCGCGACTACTATTGCCATTCTTCTAAAATCCCTATAGCTCAAGTTTTGTCTCAAACCACTTCCATACTTATAAATAGCCTTAGTCGTATCAAGTGTATGCAGGTACAGATGATAAAAATCAGCGTAGTTGTTATTGATTACAGCAAGGTTTAAGTATGCACTGGTTATAATCCCTTTCACCTTAGAAATACTAGTTCTCAAGCTGTTCTTATCGTTCTGTAAGTCAGTACCTCTAATGATAATATCGTTAGGCATTACAACCTGATAAGTCTCAAAGCTTTCAGGCATTAAACCATACATCTTTTCAGCAGGCTTAATAATTATTCGACCATAACTTAGTGACAAAACGGTACTTTCTACCATTCCTTTATTAGCTTGCTTCTTTTCAGAAAAGATATTTAATCCTACATCCGTTTTCCAATGTTCTGGAATATCGCCAATCCAATCAACACCGCTATCTTTCATCGGCGCATCAGGGTTTAGACCTTTGGTCACTGCATTTTGAATCACGATTTGCTTATACTCTTCAAGCTTGGTGATTTGCTGCTGCTTTAGGGTGACGGCTTGATCGATTTGGGCTGTTTTTGTTTTGACAAAACTAACAATACTTCGTTGAACTTCTAGAGAAATATTAGGCACTTGAAATCTTTTAAAATCACTAAAACTCAAGTTCTGTCTTAACCCCGTTCCCATCTTATAAATAGCTTTAGACGTATCAAGGCTATGCAAATAATAATATAGATATTCAGGCAAATAGCTGCTTCCAACTTTAAGCCCTAAATAAGCACTTGTGATAATGCCCTTATCTTTAACCAGTCCTATTCGTAAACTAGTTTTATCATTTTGTAAATCCATACACCTAATAATAATATCATTGGGTTCTACAATTTGATAAGTTTCAAAACTTTCGGGAACGAGACCAGTTAGTTTTTCTTTAGGCTTGATAAGGATATTGCCATAACTTAACGATAAAACAGTATCGACTGTTAAACCCTTATTTTTCAATTTATTTTCATTAACGAATTTAAATGCAGGCGTTAAACTCCACTCTTCAGGAATATTTCCCAACCAATCGACACCGCTATCTTTATAACTGTCATAACGAGGGTAGCTATCAATGACTGTCTTATCCATGATTAACCCTCCGGATTTGCTAGGCGTTGTGCGCTTAAGATTTGCGCGATCAAGCCATCCGCTTGTTGCTCAAGCTCAACCAACTCTCTAGCTACTTCAGTTAATGAACGCAGAGGCTTATGCTGATAGAAGTATTTGTTAAAGCTAATCTCATAGCCTATTTTCACGCTATCAAGGTCAATCCAAGCCTCATCGACGTGAGGCTTAACCTCATTAAGGTAGTACTCATGGATGCTGTCACCAAGCGGTATTGACTCAGAATCACGCAGGTCTGAGTTTGATTCATAGACCACATACTGGTTGGGCTTGGTTTTATCCATACCAACGCTTGCCGCAGGATAATAACCGTAGTCTGCTAACTCATCAGTGCTACAGTCTAAGTGCGCTGTCAAAGCCTCAAGTTTTTCAGGCTTAAAGGTACTGATAGACTTAATGACTTTTGCGCCGGTTTCTTCATACCAGCTCACTGCATCGAGTATCTGCTTAAGCTCGTTTGCCTTAAGCTTAATATCATTAGATTTAACTAGACCCTTGACCAAATCGGTAAATATATTAAAGTCGGTATATAGCGTATCGCCATTGTAATCATTCGCGATGTCATCAGTGATAGCGTCGCGAATACTAATAGCATGATTGAGTATCGTGAGCTGGTTTTCCCAAGTATCAAACTCTATTAGCTTTTTGCGCTGTTTGGCAGACAGTCCAAGCTCTTCTTTTTCTGACCACTCCTTGATTTCATCGATTTGTTCAATAAAAAATTCATAGTCGTATAGATCATTACCAAATCTATCAAACACCTCACACATCGCATCATATATTTGATTGTCAAAGCGCAACCGTCCGATAAGATCATCACGCATTTGCACGTGACGGCGATCAGGGCGCTCAATATTCACTTTATAATAGCCAAAGTCTTGATTGTCGAATATTTGACAGGCGATACCAATAGGATCACCTTTTTCGTTGAAGTCATCGGGTTGACGTTCAATGCTTGCCATATCTAAGTAAGTCTGGGTAATGGCTTGAATATCTGTCGGGCTAAACTCGCAGTTTTTATCGCCTAAGTTTTTGCGTAGCTTGCGATACATTTGGCTGGCGTCAATCAACTGTACCTTGCCTTGGCGGTGCGTAGGTTTGTTATTTGATAGTAGCCATATATAGGTGGTAATGCCTGTGTTATAAAATAGGTTGTTTGGCATTTGGATAATGGCTTCTAGATAGTCGTTCTCGATAACATGACGGCGGATGTTACTTTCGCCTGAACCTGCATCACCAGTGAACAGACTTGAGCCATTATGCACTGATGCAATGCGAGAGCCTTGGCTCCCGCTATCAGTCGCTTTCATCTTATCGACCATTTCCATCAAGAATAATAGCTGACCATCGCTTGATCGCGGGGTAGCAGACTCAGTACTGACCGTGCTCCAGTAGTCAGCTAGATCAACGGTAAATCGGCTATCTCTAACCTCTTTACCGTCCATAATGTACTGCTTTTCATTTGCCCAGCTTTTACCATAGGGAGGGTTGGATAGCATGTAGTCAAAATGCTTACCGGCAAAACTATCAGACGATAGGGTAGAACCGACCTTGATGTTTTCAGGGTTGTTGCCCTTAATCATCATGTCCGACTTACATATCGCGTAAGTCTCATCGTTGATCTCTTTACCATACAGATAAATACTGCGCTCATAGTCTTCGCTTTGATATTTCTCGATAATGAAGTTTTGAGACTCGGTGAGCATACCGCCACTACCACAGGCAGGATCATAGACAGTAATACTTGGCGGTAGGTTGCCTTGTAATGGGTCAAAGATAAGATGGGTCATGAGCTCAATAACTTCACGCGGGGTAAAATGCTCACCTGCCTCTTCGTTGTTTTCTTCATTAAACTTGCGAATCAGCTCTTCAAATACATAGCCCATACCTAAGTTGCTTAAGCCTTGAATTTTATTGCCATCAGGATCAATTTTTTCATTGGGCGAGAAGTTCATGTAAGGAGAGACGAACTGCTCAAGAACGCCTATTAGCACTTGCTTATTAGCCATGTGTTTAAACTGAGCGTAAAGGTCAAAGCATTTGATAATTTCTTTGACGTTATCGCTATAACCGTGTAAGTACTCTTCAAGGTTAGCTAATAGAATTTGCTCATTATTGCTGGCCGTTTCTTTAAGTAACTTTAATGTCCATTTACTAGTGTTATAAAATACGTAGCCTGAGGCTTCTCTTAAACCAAATTCGTCTTCTTCATCAAAACCTTCTTCTTTTTGGTGGCTGATCTCTTTCAATACTTCGCCTTTGGTTGGCTCAAGCAAGCTATCCAAGCGGCGTAGCACTACCATTGGTAATATGACATCACGGTACTTACCTCGGACGTATACGTCTCTTAAGTAGTCATCAGCAATTGACCAGATAAAAGAAATAAGTTTGTTATGAACGGTTTGTAATTGCTTGTGGGCTTGTTGACTCATGGAATGGCTCTAATTATTGAACGAGATTTGATAGCGGTTAGTATAAGGAGTTGGCTTGTGATAAAGCAAATATAATAAGGCTATATAAGTAGTGCTTAATAAGTAATGCTTGTTTAAATTATTGAAAAAATTTAAACATATGTTTGATTTTCTGCTACTATTCATCTTTCCAACTATTATTTAAAGGATGAGTAAAGTGGGCAATCCATATGGCGATGAAGATGAGTATCTTGAAGACGATGAAGAGTTAACTGTGATGCAAAGGCAGCGTCAGCTAGACCTAAGAATAGCGCTAGCAAATCAGGGATTAACTGAATCAGATCTTGGAGACGGAGTGCTGCCTGGAGCCTTTATTGATGAAAATGATTACAAAGAATGAATATCTGACTTGATACTTATCGCAACTATAAGATAGATAAAAAAGGAATGTAGGCATGAAAGGTTTTTTATTAGGAGGTATGGCTACTCTAGTACTTCTTCTTATAGGGTGCGAATCTAAAGTCCAAGACTATCCAAAAGAACACACAGGCGGTACTTCGTCTACGGCCAACGAGACTATAGGCGATTCTGTGCTATCAGAAGAAGTGGAGCCTGATGAAGACTATGAAGTTCTAGATAGTCCTGACTTTGGCGATGGACTTGAGTATGATCAAGAAGGCAATCGTTACTATCCTGAAGACCATATAGAAGAAGCTCATGAGGTGGTAGAAGAAGACGCTTACGAGTTAGTCGAAGAGGTATATGAGGTGGACCCACTTACATTAGCGCCATTACGCGTGTGGGGTAGAGACCTTTCCAATTCGATGTCAACTAACCCCAATCAAACCTTAGCCAAATACGGAAACCGTCGACTCATCATCAACGGTCAAGTACAAATGGTGTTTGAAGACGGTGTCACATTGGGTAGTACGTTTGTCGGCATTAACCCAAATGGTATTTCAAAGAACGACGTCATCACCGTTTACTGTTACGGTGTTGACCGCGCTAGCACTAACGGTTACGCTCTATCTGCTATTGGTCGTGACTGTTCATATTAAGCAACCAAAGAATTACATATAAGGGAAACCAATTACATCTGCATTACCGAAAAAGATCAATAATGATTCTTGGAAAGAAAACATAAATTGGGATAATTATGACTTTTGTCGTAATTACATGTGTTTTCCATTGTTAGCGGACATACGTAACCCTATGATTTGCTTAAGTACCAAATTATAATAATAGAGGGTCGTTATCTAAATTACAGAAATTACCATAAGATCTATAATGTATTCCTTATGTTGACTACGACGAGATGAAAGTATATTTTGGCGACACCAGTTAATAATGTTTAATTGTTAATAAAAACTGATGAATAAAGACTCTAAACAAAAAAATAAGCCATTTAGATTGGCTTATTTATTTATATAACTGCTTAGTGAACTCTCGCAGCTATCTTATCATCTAACCACTCTGCAATCTCGCTCTCGACCCATGCTACACGCCCCTTGGATAGCTTAACCTGAACAGGGAAGGTAGGGTCATAGCGATTAGACTTCTTGTCTAATATATCGTAAATAGTTGTACTACTTAGTCCAGTAAAGTAGATAACCTCTTTAAGTGGTAACATTCTTGGTAAGCGTACAGCCCTTAGATTGTTAATTTCAGTTTGATTGTTAATGTTTAGATTTTCCATGATTTGCTCCTTATAAGTGTATGAGAGCGTTTCCCCTCATATACTTACCGAGTCCTATAATTTTTTACTGCATCCCATGCCGTCCGACGATTAGCTTTTGACGCAGCTAATAAAAAAAAGGAGCTGCATGAAACAGCTCCTTTTTATGCCGTGTGCGTGTGTTAGCTTTACTAACTAACTGCTGTCACACTTTGCCGTAACCCCTGCTCAATACTGGTCACGTCATGATCGGCTAAGCCATGGTTCAAGTGCCTATGCGCATCTTGATGTTTACCAGAATCGCCTGTCTCGGCTGGATAAAATTCTTCCACCACTGCAAATGCCTCGTCGCTATCAATTTCAAAGCACGAGTTCACATAGCCAAGCTTCGCCGCTGCCTCTAATGCTTCCTGATCAAAGCCGTGGTCGCTAAGCTCCGCATCAATTGCTTTGGCATTAGATACCGCATCTTTGAGCGTCACCCCATCACGCAGCGTTAAATCGACAAAGTAAATCGGCGTACGATAGCTTTGCGTCGTACTTTTTCCTCGCAAAGTTAGTTGCAACGGTAAACATGACAGCTTATTGCCTGACACCGCGGCAAAGTAGCTTAAGCGTGCGGCAAGCGTCCTGATACTATTAAAGCCAGTCGTGCGAAAGATAAAAGTACCCAGCTCATCGTCCTCAGACAAATTCACGTACAGACGACCGTATGGCTTACAAGCACCGCCTTGCGCCAGTGGGCAACGATCGGGTGATGGGCATGGCAGTTGCTCAACACCATTGCTTGTGCGGCGCTGACATTGCTCACCGTCGCCCACGCATAGCGGTCTGCCAGTTTGTCTATCGAACAAGGTGTATTCTGCTCGCAAATTAAGTGTCGGATCATTAAATAGCATACGTACAGGTATTTGCCGCAGCTTGCCGTCACTCTTTGCACGTAGCTTTTCATCAAGTGGATGGTTGATCCAGCCCTCCTTGTTTTGGATTTGGCTGGTAATGGTAAATTGATCATCTTTGGCAGGAAGACGTTTGCCATCTTTTACAATGACACGTCCAATGCTGATACGACCTAAAACTGGTGGGGTTATCGTTAGACCTTTAATCATGGTGGTATTCCTTATAGGTTTAATAGAATGTGTTTAGCCATAAAAAAGCCCACCTATGATAGGTGGGCGGTTATGCGCTAGATCTGGTTTGTTGGTTTGTTGGTTTGTTGAGAATAGATAGCGGCTTAATCGTTTAAGACAACAAAGCGTCTGCTGCCTTGACGGGTTTTACTGAATTTAGCTAACAGTTCAGGATGGGCTTTGATAACGGCTTTGCTATCAAGACCCACACTGTCTTTCGAGCGCTTCCATGAAATAGCCCCTTTTTCAAACACGGCCACCTCATTATCTTGAATTAAGCTTTGCAGTTGATGCTTCACCTGATCATGGCGCTGCTCTAGCTCTTGCATATAGTCACGGTAGCTAAGCAGTTGCTCAAACAACTTATTAGCACCATCATCATCTCGCAGATCAACCTTGCTTGATGGCTTAGGCGTTGGATACAGCTGTTTTAAGGCTCTCGCTGCGGATTCACTATGATCAGGCGTTGGCGGTGTGTCGGTTTCCACATACTGCCAGAACAGACGCTCATGTTCCATGATGGATGCAATCAAGTGCTCATCACGCTCAACCTTATAAATCTTAGCTTCATGTCCACAAAGCAGCACGCAGATATGAGCTGCAATTTTACCTGTGACCGCTAATTGATGTTGTACTTGGCAAGTGACGTATAACGGCACGCCATGCTTCCAGAGCTTAGCCCCATGCTCACCTGCGGTTTTACACTCGAGTACCTGTACTTCGTAGCTACCAGTAATGGCATAGTCGAGATTGGCGAGCATAAAGTGCTTGTCAGGATCAGGGTGCTGCAAGATGGCGTTTACGCGCCTGACTTTATTGCCAGTATGTTCTTGATAGTACTTAGCCACCATCGGCTCCAAGGTATTGCCCCAGTACAGTGGTGAGTACCCTTCAATACCGTTATTATTACTGGCATCGATGTCTGAGCTCATACGTCCGGTCTTTATCATCCATAGCTCAAGCATGGATAGGTACGGATGGATGCCACAAGCGGCAGCGGCATCAGAGCTGCCAATGCCTTGTCTGCGTACTTGTAGCCAGTCCTCGCGGCTTAAGTCTTTGGTATTAACCAAACGCTTAGCAGTCGTTGACGTGCTCACTTGAGCAGGTTTATCAGTGCTATCAAGCTGCTTGGTTTTCACCACTGCTGGTTTACGCTTCACGGTGGCACGCTTAGCCTGTCTTGGCTGAGTGTTGGTATTTAATGCGATCATGTTCATGATAAATTCCTTCGTTAAATTGGTTTTTAGTTGATTACTGATTAATGAGAAAAAACGGCATAAAAAAACCACGCTCGAAAGCGTGGTTTAATCGTTGCGTGTACTAAGCGTCTTTAGGCAATCAATGCAAAGGCTTCCTCTAAGCTTTTATCTTTCAGCTTAGCGCCTGCACCAAACCATGCTGAATCGAGCCTATGATCTGTCGACATGGCACGGCGCTCATGGTCCACATACTCTGTCATTGCTGACAGCAGACCATAAGCGGTATCACGCGCTGAGTCTAAATCAGCACCGCGACCTTGGCCGTTAAACATGCTCATCACCTGATTCATGGCACGGGCATTGGGCACCGCATCTTTTTCTTTCTTAGCGCTATTAAACAGAATGATGTCATTGTCCTGATCATTGAAAACACGGTTCAGATAATTAGCCGCTTCTGCTTGAGTGACACGGCGCTGGGTTAACTGCTTCATCTCATACATGTGCTCATTCCACTGCTTAACAGAAACGCCTAATTGCTGCTTGACCTTGTCAGCATCAAAGGATGTGCTATGCGGTACTTTCACCACGCCTCCTGAGCCGTCAGCTAAGCTAATCGCTAAGGTGTTATTACACACCACACGGATATTGGTAAATTGTGCGGTGGTCGCAAGCGTCCCATCACAAGCGGTTGCAAGGAGTAGATAGCCATTACTGACATCACCGCCCTTTAGGGTCATAGACTGACCGGTACGAGCGAGTGCCCACATCTTACGACCACCCTTTAGCACCCCTGCGGTTTCAAGCTCAAAGTGCGATTGCTCAGTGAGATCACGATAAAACTCGAGAATCTCACGCGGCTGTACTTCTTGGTAGCGTTGACTGACTACTGATAATGGTTCTAGGTTATCGCTGCGGTACAGGACCTTATTGCTATCAAAGGACATGATCAGGCTTTGACCTTTTTCATTGCTTGCCATGTAGCTGACATCAGAGGATTCGATACGCCAATCCATACCGGCCTCACGTGCCCAGACTTCGATAGGCTGATTCTTTGGTAGCTGACTGCCGAGACCGTGCCACGGGGTATCACCGACATAAGCCATATTTTCGATTAAATGTGCCATGATTCATTTCCTTTTAGGTTTGATTGTTTATAAGCATTAAGTAATGCGATGATTCATTAATTGATGGTTGAGAAAATGTGCGTACAGTCATCACAGCGATGCTGCTTATTGATGAGCATCGGTAAAGCGCTATGAGGCTCTGCAAGCTCGATAACGGCTGCAATCGCAGTACCTGCAATCACGCCGATCACAGGATGGACTTTGAATGATTTGCATAGACTGACACTAAGATCGATCAGTGCAGCGGGTGATAACAGGTTATCAACGAGCTGCTGGTTAGTACCATCAGTCATCACATAAACAGCGGACGACTGACAACGTGGACATACTGGTTTCATAAGGGCTCCTTATTGCGCGCATAAAAAAGACCTGCACGTGGCAGGCCTTTGATCAGTTAAGAAGGATGAGCATTAAGACGCTAATGCTCGATCTCATGACAGTAGTATGTATTTGAAATTAGTTTGCTATGGGTGGTAATCCACGACGCTTCTTTGTACGGTAGGTGCCATGACCAAAGGTGCGCATGTTTGGCGTCCATGCTTTAAGACGTTGTCCGTACTTGTCAGGGCGAGTTAAGTACAGTGCTGCATAGATAGCATTTTTTACTTCTAAAAGGTTATCTCTATGTATCATACCAACGCCAAGCGTACCTCGGCGCTTATACTCTCGTTTACACTCAGTGGTATTACCATTGTTGTACCAGCCTAAACCTTCTGTGATCTCAACCCATCTCTTACCGACAGCTTCGCCTAAATACCAGTCTTGCTGACGCTTGTCAGCGTTATAGATCAATACTAAGTGACAGTGTAATCCACCATTATCAACACCTTGCTCTATAGCCCAAGCATAACCTCTTAGATCTTCAAAGCAGCCTTTGTCAATATTCATATTGCTATTAGTTTTTCTCTTTTTCTCTGTTTCCTTATCTCTTTGGATAGCTTTCATAAGCTGATTCATAAAACCTTGGAAAGTTTCAACGCTGACAAGGTGCGAAAACTCTGATTTTATTTTGACATCCACTCTCACTATAAGCACACGGGTATACTTTTCTAAAAAATAATTTATATAATCTAAAAGCGATTTTCTATTGCGCTGTTCTTGAAAAGCAAAGTCCGTCATAGCAGTGGCATATTCATACTGATAAAAAATTAGCGCCTGTAAAAACCTCTGTGTCGTAGCCTCATCCCAAATAACTTCATTAGGATAATAGTTATCACAAACAATATAACAACTGCCTATAAACCATTTTATCGAATTGACGTATTCCAAATCGTTATTGTAGAGCAGTGTCATTGGTTGATAGTAAAGATTGAGTTGCTCATTAATTTGTTGAATGCTAATTCGAGTATTAGGTTTAAGTATATCGCTCACGAGTTTGTCGACTTTAGCGACAACCATCTCATGGCTTAAGTTTGGAATGATCATGTTATTGGCCTAAAGTTATACGTTCATAATCTTAGGCAGATGAGTAAATTATTATTTCTCTTGTTAGGCATAGCTAGTCACATAGTATTAGGATTGATATATGTAATAATATTAATAACCGGATTTTGACGCTTGTGAATATCACGCTACAGCGTAACTTTAGTTTTTGAAAAAGCCTACCCATGCGTGAGTTCGCTGAGTGGCGAGTTACGTATTTTTAGTTTGAGGAAAAGTGCTAGCCATTGCTAGACTTCTTACAAAAGCAACGGCTTATTAGTTTTTATAAATTAATATAGAGCAATAACACAAACTTGCACAGAAATTTATCGATCCGGATTATGCGGTAAGTATATTCAGAAGTATTGCTCAACTTGGCCATTATGGATATAATATTCAGATTTTCTTTTGAATTATCACGCGTGATACTATTTTTTTTCAACAAAAGGATTTTGTTTATGATATACGGCAATGAGGAAGGTGGTGGTTCTAGCCCACGAAAGGATGATTTTTTCTTATATTTAGAAAAATTAAGCTCTAGGAAGATACATAGCCTTGCATTTTTTCATAATCGTTATTCTATTAAAAATCATAAATACTTCTATAAAAAAACAAGCAGTATTTTTTTTATCGATTGTGCTAAAGTAGATGGAAAATACTACGAGGTAGAAAAATCTTTAAAGTTGATGGAATCCAGGTTTTTCATTGAAGAACATTATTTTGAATGGTTGTATGAAGACTTAAGAGCTCAGATTTTTGTGCTGCTATATATAAGATCTTTTCTTCAATTGGAAATAGATGATAAAAATAAGTTTGGCCGTAAAGATGTTCTCGGCTATCTATATCCTCTCGAATATAGTGAAATAGTAATTAATGAGAGAGGGTCTATAGTTGAATTTATTTATGAGCTATTAGATTCTTATGTAATAGATGATGTATTTCAAGAAAAAAATAAAAAAATAAAAATAATGGAGAGAGCTAGATTATTGTGGTCAGATTTATATAATCAATGTACCTATACAGATTGGATTAAAAATGCTGATGACAAGCAAGTTAGATGGTTAAAGAAATATCTTGAAGACAAGGGGATGTATATTAGTGACATCCAAGGCATAAGTTCAACTGAATATTTTCATATCGTATTATTATCAGCTCTTGATTTTATAGATATAAAACCTTTTATTCTGGAAAATAAGAAATATAAGGAGCCAGACTCAAAGAAGAAATTTATAGATAGAATGAAAAGGTCTTGGAGTCAGAAAGTACATCGCGACTCAGGAAGGGCAAAGAAAAAATATCACCTACCGTTAGCTAAAAATACTAGGGATAGGTTAAGAAAGATGTCTATGGTCGAAGACGTGTCAGAATCTGATATTCTTGAAAGGTTAATCAACGAAGAGTATGGCTCAAAATACTTGGATGTAAATGGTCAAGATAAATATTAGATTATGCTTTTATTCGACGCTGAATAGATAGTCGCATGTCTCATAATAGCTCGAATATTTAAGCAGAGATTTAATCTAAGTAGCAGTTACACAGAATTCGGGATACTCTCGCTCTCGATCATAAAGCGCTTTAAGTCCTCTCTAGTTAACCCCTGATTTAATAAAGCATTTATCATTATATGTTTATTATGTTTAGTTAGCCTTTTGTCAGATTTCGCCAAAGAGCTTTCAATCTGCTGACGAGCTGTCTGGAAGTCTACGACTTCGCCCTTGTCTCTAAGTAAGTCCAAGAAGTCAGCCCAAACTTGCATGATTTTACGACGCTCTTCTAAATGCTGCGCATGATTATAAACTGCTCGGATACTGCTTTTTTTATCATGGGCCATTTGCTTCTCGATCGCATCGCCCATATAGCCAAGCTCGTTTAAGTTAGTGGATGCGATGTGACGAAAGCCGTGACCTGTCTGTTTGCCAGCATAACCTAATATATCGAGCGCATTATTGATAAACTCCTCGCTATATGGTTGCTGAGTACCTGTATTATAGAAAACATACTCATAGTGACCTGTGATTGGTTTCATTTCTTCTAAGACTGCCAGCATTTGATCTGATAAAGGTACAACGTGCTTACGCGCGACCTTAAGGTTATCAATATCGACACGCCAAAGACGATTGGGAAAATCGATATGTGTCCATTTCATCATACGTAGCTCGATAGTACGACAGAATGAGTAAGCAAGAAACTTCATACCTAATCGGGTCTGATCGTGACCGTGATAGTCCTCGATAGCTTGGAGGAGGGCAGGTAATTCGTCAATGTCTACATGCTTCATGTGCTGGCTTTTAGCTTTGGGATAGAGCGCTTTTAAATCATCAATAGGGTTCTGGTCAATGATACGTTCACGTTTGGCACGTTTTAGAATATTGGCAACCAGATCAATGGTTCGTCTGGTAACCTCACGTGGTCGATCTCCATTATAATTGACACGCTTCTCAATCTCATCAGCCATCAAACGACAATCCTCAAAGGTCACATCTTTTAACGCAATACCTTTAAAGTTCGGTATGACGTCTTTGTGCATGCGATTATAGTCTTGCTGGTAAGTACGCGGCTTTACGTTAAGCTTGCGTTCAGCAAGCCATTCTAATGCATAGTCATTAAATTTTTGCGCGTGGATATTAGCAAGCTTATCTTGACGCTTTTTGTTCTTTGGGTCGACACCCTCTGCAAGTAACGCTTTAATCTCATTATTGGCTTGTCTGGCTTCGGACAGCGACATGATGGGGTAAGTGCCAAGGCTCATGCGCGTCTGTTTACCCTCAAAGCGATAAGCACTTATCCATGACTTTGTACCAGTACTACGTACTAAAAGCTGTAAGCCATATTGATCACTATATTTATCTGGACAAGCAGGGGTGCATTTATCACTTGGTTTGAGGTTGCGGATTTTACTATCGCTTAACATGATGGTCTATTCCCTATGGCTACAAGCTATATGAACCAGGCGATATCACCAAAATGTTGGTCTAAAGCTGAATCATGAAGCATAAATGTTGGTCTTTTTGAGGTCTAATGAAATCATAGACCAACAGATAGACCAACACAAGCCATGGGATAGGTGGGTTATATTCGGATAGATTAGGAAAACGTTAGACATAAAAAAAACGCTAGACGCGTTATTTATAAAGGGTTTCAGAGGTGTTTAGGAGTGTTTAGGAGTGTTTGGGACAAGATAGGCAAACTAGGATATTATAAGATTGGCGGTGAAGGAGGGATTCGAACCCTCGATACGCTATGAACGTATACACACTTTCCAGGCGTGCGGTTTCAGCCACTCACCCACTTCACCGTTTTTTGCAAGACCAAGATTTTTGGCTGCCTAAGTATAGCGGATAGCATTTAAAATGTCACCACTTGCGCGGCATCTTTCTTTATTGCTAACTGCCTGCTAGGATAGCGTATACGTAATAGCAGGCATAGATGGTTGAAAGTGGCATGATAAGTTTTTTTAAAGATAAATCACGGGTTAAAAGTAACATCGTATTGACAGTATTCACTGTCTTAATAGGGATATCGTCTGCACACGCAGATGACCTTAGCCAGTGTAGCCAGTCTTTTTATGGTGGCGTCTATCCTGAATTTACCAATCCTAAGCTCAGTAATAATACCCAAGCGCTATGTATGGACGGTTTTGCGGTTATGTACTCAGGCGTATCACGTACCCCATTATGGTCGGCAGAATATCTTGACCGCAAGCGCTTGCAGCAAGCCAAAGAGATTGACCGTGAAGACAGCTTTCATGAAGAAAGCCGCCTGCCAAAATCTATGCGTGCCAAACTGTCTGATTATTCAGGCTCTGGTTATGATCGTGGGCATTTAGCACCCAATGGCAATATGGCCAATCGCAGCCAGCAGTACGATAGCTTTAGCCTTGCCAACATCGCGCCACAATCACCGCGTAATAATCGCTATATTTGGCGTAATATTGAATCTGCTACGCGCTATTTAACGCAGCAATATGGCGAGGTTTATACTGTCACCGGTGTAGCGTTTACCGATAAGAAGACCAAGCAGCTGGCGGATCGTGTGCTGGTACCCAGTCATTTTTTCAAAGCCGTTTATATCCCAGCGACCAATCAAGCAGGGGTGTATTATGCGCCCAATGATGAATCAGAGCGTATAGAAGTGATTAGTGTTGATGAATTAACCGCCAAGATTGGCATCGATGTTTTGCCCGTATTAGACGCCCAAACCAAAGCGCAAGCGTTTGATTTGCCTTTAAAGGCAGGTGACAGCTCCGATTTGCCCGAAACTTCCCCAGAAGAACCAGTTTGGATGCTATTTATCCTAGCAATCATTGACTGGCTCATGGCACAATTGCAGGCATAAATGCAACTAAATCCACACAGCATTGAAAGATCGTGTAATGCGCTGTTAAGGTAAAGGAGGACTAAATGATTGATCCATTTGCAAATAATCACCAAAGTATGCAGATTGGCGATTTGGTAATCGAAAACCAAGAAGACAAAATTATTATTTATGGCGACATTAATCTGGTCTTTAACGATATTGGATATGAGCAAGCACAACAGCTACACGAGCTCACAAGTAAAATTATGCTGGCATTTGAAAACCGCAGTCAATATAGTAATACTGAGGATAAGTCAAAAGAAAAAGATGACCAATCAGATAAAATTATAGACAATCCGTTCCTGTAACTGTTTGATATGCTTTTAGTTTTAGAGAAATAATAAACTATAAAAAAATTACTAGGCAAATTCTAAAAATTGCTTATAATGAGTTAAGACATCGCTTATGTCGATCAGATTTTTTATATAAGACTGAGCATTAATTAAACACTAATGCAGGTTACTAACTTAAACTTTAGGTTAGAACCGCAAGCTTGCAATAAAAGATTGTTGATAAAAGGATAAGCGTAGGACATCAGAAACACAACGTTTCTAGTAATCATTGAATGAAGGGAGTCAATTTATGAAATTATTCGCAAAAACCACTTTAGCAGTTGCCGGTATCAGTTTAGCAAGCATGGCATTCGCCGCTGACCCATTACACAACACTACTTGGCAGACTTTTGATGAAGGCCAGCCAAAAGGCGTGGTTAAAATCACTGAGTCTAATGGCGTCCTAACTGGTAAGCTTATCAGTACGACTTCAGAAAAAGGTAAAAAGCATGTTGGCATGACGATCATTTCTGGTCTGAAAGCTGACGGTGGTGGTAAATACAGTGGTGGTACCATTACTGACCCTGAAAAGAATAAAGACTATCGCATGACTGCTAACCTAAGTGGCAGCACCTTAAAACTAAAAGGTTATATCGGTCCATTCTCACGTAGCCAAACGTGGAAAAAGAAATAAGCTGATATAATTCTGCTCTATTAAGCTTGGTTGTTAATGTAGATTAAGCTTTATAAAGAATAAGAAATAAAGAATCCCGCATCACCAAAAGGTTATGCGGGATTTTTAATGCTAGCGCTTTTATTAATAACGATTTTATTGGTGAGTGCTTTATCAATACTGCTTTTATCAATACGTTTTTATAAATGCTAATTTTATTAATGATGGTTTTATTGTGGATAAAATGGTCCTCAATAAAACCATCGTAGATAGTAAGCTTACCTTATAAACTCTGGATAGGCTTCCATACCGCATTCGGCTATATCTGCCCCTTGGTATTCTTCTTCTTCAGAGATACGCAGACCAATCACCAGTTTAATAATGCTCCATACAATCAGGCTACTGATAAACACCCAAGTAAAGATGGTTGCAGCACCGGCCATTTGCCCGAGCAAAGTAGCAGCTGGATTTGTTAGAGGAACTAGCAGTATACCGAATAAGCCTGCCACGCCATGCACCGAAATAGCCCCTACTGGATCATCAATTTTTATTTTATCTAATACTAAGATAGATAGTACGACGATGACACCTGCCATTATTCCAAATAGTGTTGCCTGAAGCGCCGACGGTGTAGAGGGTTCTGCAGTGATAGCGACAAGACCTGCTAGTGCACCATTTAAGAGCATGGTCAAATCTGCCTTACCAAATATAATGCGCGCGATGATAAGTGCGCCGATTGCACCACCTGCAGCAGCGGCATTGGTATTTAAAAACACCACCGCAACCGCATTGGCACTAACGATATCGCTAAGCTTGAGTACGGAACCACCGTTAAACCCAAACCAGCCCATCCATAAGATAAGAGTACCAAGCGCGGCCAAGGGTAAGTTGGCCCCCGGAATAGCACGTATCTCACCATTTGGACCGTATTTACCTTTACGCGCCCCTAACAGCAAAACACCCGATAGCGCGGCAGCGGCTCCTGCCATATGGACGATACCTGAACCAGCAAAATCAGAAAAACCCAAATCGCCCAAACTATATAAACCAAAGACTTCTTTACCGCCCCACGTCCAACTGCCTTCTAACGGGTAAATAAACCCGGTCATGACAACGGCAAAGAGTAAAAAAGACCATAACTTCATGCGTTCAGCCACCGCACCTGAAACGATTGACATACAGGTGGCGACAAAAACTACTTGGAAGAAGAAATCAGAGGCGGCCGAATATACGGCGTCGCCAGCAAAGCCATTTTCAGCTGAGGTCACTAATGCATCTGCTACTAAGGTTTCAGTGCCTGCAATACCGCTCAAAAACAGAGTGCCATCATACATAATGGCATAACCGCATATCATATACATGGTACAGGCGGTTGCAAAGAGGGCGATATTTTTGGTAAGGATTTCGACGGTATTTTTTGAGCGTACCAATCCTGCTTCTAACATGGTAAAGCCAGCTGCCATCCACATGACTAGCGCCCCACACATTAAGAAATAGAATGTATCTAGCGCGTACTGGAGCTCAAATATTTGGTTTTGCATGTTAATTCCCCCTTGAATATATGCAATATAGCTATCGAGATGACCTATCAATCAGTATTCATAGGCGGTCTGGCGCTTCAAAATTAAATGGCATCAGGACCTGTCTCACCCGTACGAATACGAATGACTTGCTCAAGATTGGTCACAAATATCTTGCCGTCACCGATTTTTCCAGTACTTGCGATACGCGTAATGGCTTCGATAGCAGGTTCGACCATCTCATCCATCACTGCCACTTCGACTTTTACTTTAGGTAAAAAGTCCACCACGTACTCGGCGCCGCGATAGAGCTCGGTATGACCTTTTTGACGACCGAAACCTTTGACCTCGGTGACGGTGACACCTTTCACACCGATGTCAGAAAGCGCTTCACGCACATCATCGAGCTTAAACGGTTTTAAGATCGCAGTGATTAGCTTCATAAAAAAATCCTTATATAGGTGATGTCGCAGGTTAATAGAGGCAGTTTGCCGCCGCGTGCTATTGTCATGCTTACGGACAGTGCTTCAAGAACTGTGCCAAATCTACTCAAGGGGGTAGGTAGGTTTGCACACAGGCGCTCAAAAACACTCATAAAAATGACAACGAATAGCGCTTATATCATAACGATAAATAGTACATTTATTGATACAAGTTAGGGAAATCAACCTTTAACGTTGAGTGAACGAACACTTTATTATAACCAACTTTTTAAGCACT
The DNA here is from genome assembly GCF_904846175.1 of Psychrobacter immobilis. Taxonomy (GTDB): domain Bacteria; phylum Pseudomonadota; class Gammaproteobacteria; order Pseudomonadales; family Moraxellaceae; genus Psychrobacter; species Psychrobacter immobilis_E. The sequence continues at coordinate 19,658 of NZ_CAJGZM010000005.1, forward strand.
TAGGTAGGCTATCACTTTATTTCATGTGATGATTTGCTAAAAGATGATGGCAGAGAAAAGGGCAGGAAGTCGTAGAGGCTTGCGCGAAATGGAATATTAAAAGCGCGATAAATCACGCTTAACATTAAGTCTTTACAGTAAAATAAAGGAGGAGTGTTATGTTTGATTATGCCTTGGGGAAGAGTAAATACGGGGTTTTGGTGCTGCCCAGTAGTTTTTTTGTCTCGCTACCTTTTAGTAATTCAAGCAAACGCGGCTGCCCAAAAGCACCAGTCATCAGCAGACCAATATCGTTTTTGCTTTGGTAGTAATTTAGGGCAGCAGTCACATCACGGCAGTCAAGCAAGGCTTTTTTACATTTGATGCCCGCTTGTTTGAGGCGCGCATAAGCTTCACGTAACGCATCGCAGTTTTCTGGATTTTCTTTGGCAACCATGACAATGTGTATTGTCAAAGCACGAACGAGCGGTGTTTTGCAGAGCCAATTTAGCAGTTTATGCGAGGTTGGGCTATTATCAAAAGCAAATAATGCCGTGGTTGTGGGCAAAAATGGTGCATGAGTCACCAAAATGGGGCAGTGGCTTAAGCGGATAAGCTGGCTTAAGGTTGATTTACAGGTGACATGATGACCGATGACAATCAATTGAGCCTTGTCATCGACGTAATCAATGCTGTCACTCAGAGTTTCATGCCGATGCAAGGTATAGGTTTTAAACTTATGAGGTTGCTGCTCGCAGTAAGTGGTCGCTTGGTGTAGCAGCAGCTTACCTTGGGCCTTTAGCTCGCTATTACTCGAGTGTTCTTTTGCCGTAAATTGATCTAGCAAGATATTTTCATCATCAATATTTAGGCAGCCAGAATAATCGACGGCGGCTTTTTGTTGTAAACTCGGTACGGAATGGAGCAGACCAATAGGTGCTTGCAGACGAGCAGATGCCCACATACTGGCATCCAATACCGCTTGCACATGATTGGGACAATCCAAGCAAGCAATCACACTGTCTGGCTTCAAATTACTCATAAAGGCACCACATATCTCAATAATAAAAACGCAGGCCCGCTGATTAAAGTCATTCCTTTAACCAGCGAGCCTGATTTTATATACCAATATAATTACTGATGAATAAACTAAGCGCTTATCTCAGCTTGATAACACTAATGCAGTTTTACTTAATCTAAGAGCCCAATATCTCGGCGATCATGAATCGAAAAACGATCGATAAGGGTACGGCTGGCGCTGTTCAGTCCGACCACTTTGACGTCAATACCTTCGCGTTGCAAGCGCATGACCAGTTTGTCCAAAGTATCAACGGCGCTCACATCCCAAAAATGGGCTTGGCTGACGTCGATTTGTACGCTATCCAAAGCTTCTTTGGTATCAAAACTCTGCAAAAACTGCGTCGTTGAAGCAAAGAACACCTGTCCTTGTACATAATAATAGCGCGTATTGCTGCTATCATCATATTCGCTAAAAACAGTTAAAAATTGCCCGATTTTATTGGCAAATGCTAAGGCAGATAACAGCACCCCAACGCCGACGCCGTACGCTAGGTTATGCGTAAAGACGGTGGTCAGAACCGTTGCTAGCATAACGATATTAAAGGACAGCGGATGGGTTTTAAATTCACGAATAGACTGCCAGTTAAAGGTACCGATAGAAACCATAATCATCACTGCTACCAGTGCGGCCATCGGTATCAAGCTCACCCAATCACTTAAGAATACCACCATGATGAGCAGCACCACGCCAGCGATGAGCGTTGATAAACGCGTACGACCGCCGGATTTGACGTTAATCATCGACTGCCCAATCATCGCACAACCTGCCATACCACCAAAGAATCCTGATACCACGTTAGCGACACCTTGACCACGGCATTCTTTGTTTTTATCACTTGGTGTGTCGGTTAATTCATCGACAATCGTCGCAGTCATCATCGATTCTAATAAACCTACAATCGCAAGCGCGATGGAATAAGGGGCGATAATCAATAAGGTATTCAAATTCAGCGGAATATCAGGCAACAAAAATACTGGTAAAGAATCTGGTAAAGCGCCCATGCTACCGACGTTACGAATATCGAGATTCATATACATGGCGACCGCGGTCAAGCCAACAATACAAATCAGCGGTGATGGAATCACGCGACCGATTTTAGGAATCAGTGGAAACAAGTAGATGATCGCCAACCCAGCTGCGGTCATAATATAAACTGTCATACCGACACGCTCAGTCATCGGATTAAGCTCAGGCAACTGAGCAGCAAATATTAAAATCGCCAGTGCATTGACAAAACCAATGACCACCGAGCGCGACACAAAGCGCATCAAGTTACCAAGCTTTAGAATGCCCATGATAATTTGGATGACGCCGCATAATAAGGTTGCGGCCAGTAAATATTGCAAACCGTGCTCGGCGACCAAATCAACCATAACCAGTGCCATTGCACCAGTTGCCGCTGAAATCATACCCGGACGCCCACCGACAAAACTGATCACCACAGCGATACAAAACGATGCATACAAACCGACTTTTGGGTCGACACCAGCGATAATAGAAAAGGCAATCGCTTCTGGAATCAAGGCCAGTGCGACGACCAAACCTGATAACGTATCACCGCGGATATTAGAAAACCACTCTTCACGCAAACTGCCAAAAAAAGATGTCATAAGTAAACTGCATAGGGTTAGAGGCAAAAAAAACAATCATTTCTAACTCAGCAATAAAGCTTAGCGATAAAATGATTGTATAGAGACCAACTATTTATTGACCTTTATAACGGTATCGCAAATGCCATCACCCATAATCACTATGATGACAGTCTTTAAAATGATGAATAAGTGTCCGCGATGGCCTATTGCGGTAGAAGAAGATAACAAATCTGTCAGACAAAACGCCATAATCTAGGGCAGTAATTGTCTGTCATACCATTATCAACAGACGAATCGTTGCTGAAGGAAGATGACAATATCCCGATACGTGTGACAACATGCTAAACTAAAATGCTAGATTGCATACTTGGTCAAAATAGCTATTTGCGATAGCAGTTACTATTAAGGCAGCTATTATAGCATTAGCGACTCAATATAAAAACAGGCGCATAATAACACAAAGCCTCAAAAAACCAGTACCGAAATCCGAGTAATGGCTTTATGATGCTGTTCATCTAAAACGTCTTATTCAGACTATATAGCACGTATTCATAGAGCTAAACTTATAGGCAAGTTTTTTATAAAAATTGCTTATAAAAGCTATTCATTAAAGTCGAGATGCTTGACACAATTTTGTTTGTCCAATAGATAGAAGGAATAGATATGACCGCCAGCACCGCAAAAGAAGCCTTACTTCATAAAGGCAGTGGTTTACAAGTCGTGGTCGGTTTGGGACAGTCAGGACTGTCGGTGGCGCATTATTTGACCGAGCAAGGCTACCAAGTTGCCGTAACTGATAATCAAGTGAGCCCGTCTTTAGCAGACCAGTTACCTGCTGCTGTTGAGATTCGTCAATTCGGGGCGATAGATGCGGAGTTATTGCAACAAGCGGCTCGAATTATCATCAGTCCAGGCATCTCATTGAAGACATCAGCAGTTGCCGCGGCTAAAGAGGCGGATATTCCGGTCGTTAGCGACATTCAGCTATTTTGTGAAGCGTGCCGCGTACCTATTATTGCCATTACTGGCTCTAATGCTAAAAGCACCGTCACCACATTGGTTGGCCAAATGGCGGCGGATGCGGGGGTCAATGTTGGCGTGGGCGGCAATATTGGCGTGCCAGCACTGACTTTACTGTCTAATAGCGAGATGGAGTTGGCCGTTATCGAGCTATCTAGTTTCCAGTTAGAAACTGTCACCAATTTAGGCGCGCAAGTGGCAACGGTACTCAATATGTCGCCTGACCACTTAGACCGTCATGGCGATATGCTCGGCTATCATCAAGCCAAACATCGCATTTTCCAAGGTGCCAAATCAGTAGTTATCAACCGCGAAGATGCGTTGACGCGCCCGCTGGTGGCGGATAATTTGCCAAGATTGAGCACAGGTATTCATGCCCCTGATAAAGGTCAGTATGGGCTTATTACCGACTCAGAAGGGCAGACGTATTTGGCACGCGGGACAGAACGTTTGCTATCGGCGGATAAACTGCGCATTAAAGGTCGTCATAATTTACTCAATGCGCAAGCAGCTTTGGCACTTGGCGAGCTCGCCGGTTTGCCGCTTGATAGTATGCTTAACACTTTGCAGGCATTTACAGGGCTTGAGCATCGCTGCGAATATGTTGCTACAGTCGATGGAATTGATTATTTTAATGATTCTAAAGGCACCAATATTGGCTCAACCATGGCCGCTGTCGAAGGTTTGGGGGCGGTATATGCACCCAAAGATGGCAAGCTATTATTAATATTAGGCGGGCAGGGTAAAGGTCAGCAATTTGGCGAATTAGCGCCATTCATCAATCAATATGTCAGCCAAGTGCTATTTATTGGCGAAGACAGTCAACAGATTGAGCAGCATTTACGAGCAGCAGGTATCCGTGATGATGACGTTTCATTACATCAATGTCAGACATTAGAAGGCGCTTTTTCGATGATTAAGCAAGTCACAGAAAGCAGCCTATCGCAAGTACAAGCGGTGCTCTTATCGCCCGCTTGCGCCAGCTTCGATCAGTTTAGTGGTTTTGCTGCCCGTGGCGAGCATTTTAGTCAACTGGTTAAGCAATTAGACTATGTTTCTTAAAGCAGTGTTTCTTGAAGCAGTGTTTTTTGAAGACGTAATTCTTAAAGCACTGTTTCACAATGCAGTGTTTTTTAAATAATGCTCCACAAGATAGTGTGTCATCAGATAGTTGGTCGTGAGATAACTGGTTATAAAAGAGCTTGTCGCTAGATAGTATGACCATCAGTTTTATACTGTTTCGTGTAGTGTGGTAAAAATGGCAGGCGTTTTTTGATAAATGATTGTTTTGCTTATAAATTGCTGCTACTGTCAAATATAAGCAGTGAGGCTTGCGAAAACCAAATGACGGATCAAGTGACGAATTAAGCAGCAACCCGAAATATGCTGCCATGTCAGTCCTTAATATTGACGTTATAAACCGCTAATAAGTCGTGGTTTGTCACCCGCTAGCTGTTTGCTATTATCTTGTTAGATAAAATCTATTTCATATTTTTTAAACGGTGGCGTTTTATAGACGCCGTGTTTTTCGTTTGCTAGTGTATATAAAATTATGGCGCTCTCTTCTCTTTTTCGTTCGATCCCTCAATCGCCACGAGCCACGGGCTCAGATGGCGTTCTGTCCATGCCATCAGCGCGCGCAACTTTATTATCGAGTGTCGGCTGTATGCTGGTGCTTAGCTTATTGATGGTGGCTTCCGCTTCTATTCCTTTTGCCCTTAGTCGCGGCATGAGCGAACTGCATTTCTTTTATAATCAGCTTTTGTATATGGCTATCGGTCTGTTTATCGCCGGTATATCTTACAAAGCAGTATCTCTAAAAAGACTTTATAGGACTGAAACTCAGTTTATGCTGTTAGCGATTACTGGGCTCTTGTTATTTGCTACTTTGTTTAGTACGCCTATTAACGGCTCGAAGCGTTGGCTAACGCTCGGCGGCTTTAACTTTCAGGTCGCAGAGCTTGCTAAATTAGTGATGATTATATTTGTCTCAGACTTTGTGGTACGGCGCTCATTTGAGGTGCGTAATGGCTGGGATGGATTTTTACGCATTGCGATAGTAGTCGGGTTAATTACCGTTCTATTATTAGCACAGCCAGATTTTGGTTCGTTTGTGGTTATCATCGGCACGGTCTTTGCGATATTTTATATTGCTGGTGCGCCCTACAAGCAGTTTATCGCGCTCGGCGCCGTCGCCGTTGGTGGAGCCGTATTAATGGTGGCGACCGTCCAATATCGCCTCGTACGCGTGATGTCGTTTTTGGATCCCTTTGACGATGTGCAAGACACCGATTATCAGTTGGCACGTAGCTTAATCGCCTTTGGTCGCGGGCAATTTACCGGTGTTGGTTATGGCGAAAGCGTGCAAAAACTGTCGCATTTACCAGAGGCACATACGGATTTTCTATTAGCGATTACCGGTGAAGAGTTAGGCTTTGTTGGGGTCACGATGATCTTGATACTTGAGGCGCTCATTATCGGTAGTGCCATGCGCATCAGTTATAACGCGCTTAAACGTCGGCAGATGCGGATGAGTTATACCGCCTTTGGTATTGCGGTGGTGTTTATTGCGCAGACGATTATTAATGCGGCGATGAATATGGGGGCGATTCCGACCAAAGGTTTGACCATGCCATTCTTTAGTTATGGTGGTTCATCGATGTTGATTAGCTTGGTGATGGTGGCGGTTCTACTAAAGATTTATAAAGAAAGCCCTGAGATCGAAAAGAGTCAGTGTCGTTATTACTAAGTCATTTAATGATTATATTGTTTAAGTCACTCCAATTATTCACTATAAAAAAGCGTCGCTAGTAGCGGCGCTTTTTCTATTGGTATTTAGAACTATTTTATTAGATATTAGGCATACTTAAAGACTGCATATTTTGTAGCGGCAAGTTATCCCATTGTGCAATCGCTTGCTTAAGCATGTTAACAGGAGTATCTCTATCAACGGCGGGCTGTTGCAATAGCTGTAAGGCATGAGTAATGAGCTTGCTTGGATTGCTAGTATCAATCGGCTGAGCAAGATTTTGTTTGGAGAGTTTTTGACCGTCAGGACTGCATATCAGCGGCAAATGATACCAATAGTTGATAGCAGGTAAGCGCGCGGCATGCATGATGCTGATTTGCGCCGTGGTCATCGGTAAAATGTCCAAGCCGCGCATAATATGCGTCACCCCTTGCAAGCCATCATCGAGACTGGCAGCTAAAATATAATTAATCATGCCATCTTGGCGACGCACCACCATATCTCCAAGGGTTTGCTGCGGATTATCCCATTGCACGCCTTGAATACCATCTTTAAAACCCGTGCGATAGTTTGGCAGCTGTATACGTAGCTTATTTTGCTCTTTATCAAAACCTGCATTTAGACAACAGCGTGGATAGCGTTGTCTGTTCAGAAGTTTTTGGTTAGCCTGCTGCGGGTCAGTACTTTCTCCTATTGCCTTTCGCTCCCAGTAACGCTCAAGACTTTTACGTGAGCACTGACAGCCGTAAGTCAACGGATAGAGATTTGAAGATAAGTAATCATTATAAATATCAATGCGCTCAGATTGGTAGATGACATCACCATCCCAGTGTAGCCCAAGTACCTCCAAATCTATCAAAATCTGCTCAGTAAACTGTCCATCACAGCGTTCAGTATCGGTGTCTTCGATACGCAGTAACCATTTGCCACCGATAGATTTGATATGACAAAAGCTGGCAAGCGCCGTCGTTAATGAACCAAGATGCAGCTCACCAGTGGGTGAAGGGGCAAAACGTCCGATAGGTTGTGATGACGATGCGGCTGGAGTTGGAATTGGCATAGGAATAGGAATGGTTTTCAAAGTAGGGAATATCATTAGGATAATAAATATAACGCTAAAAAGATATTTAGCAAATATGCTTATTTTGTTGGTGACGTGTCAATAAGTAAGGGTTATTCGTTGAATAACAATACTATAAAACGCAACGAGCGACCAATAAATGGTCGCTCGTGTTTATATTTCAATTATGAATGACTTTTAAACTTGCTGGATTTAAGCACCTTGGTTTTGACGCTCTTTAATCTCAGATAAAGTTTTGCAGTCAATGCACTGGGTCGCTGTTGGACGGGCTTCAAGGCGACGTAGACCAATCTCTACGCCACAAGTTTCACAAAAACCGTAATCATCGTTTTCAATTTCGGCGATAGATTTGTCGATTTTGCGAATCAGCTTGCGTTCACGGTCACGCGTACGCAAGGTCAGGGCAAACTCTTCTTCTTGAGTGGCGCGATCATTAATATCTGGCATGGCGCTGGACTCATCTTGAATATAAGTCTTAGTACGATCCGCTTCGCCAATCAGTTGGTGCTTCCAATCTAATAACATTGCCTTAAAATGTGCCAATTGCTCATCAGACATATACTCTTCGTCTTTGGCAGGTTCATAAGGAGTGAACTTTACATCGCTCGGATTCGTGGTCAGGGTGCTCATATGGGTATCCTACTTTTTCAAATTAATTCAATAAAACGACATATCAAAAGACAAGACGTTATAAATTTATCAAACGCTATAAATTGTCCCTTTATAAAACGTTTTACCACTTAGTAACACAAGTAACACAGCTGATCTAATAATACGGTTATCTCGATAGGGCGCAAGCGACCTATCAATTATCAATGGTCAGGTATATGGTTATGAATTTCTTTATTTAAATGCTTACTGTTAAATAAATAGACAAATCACTGACTGTGAAAACTTAGCTTGTGGTCAATTTAGCCATCCTAGCTATTATAATTTCGTCTAAATAAAACTTAGACCGTTCTAATTTGTTCTTACATTGGATAACAGTATAAGATACAGGCTCTAACGATATTATTCTAGCCAAATTTTTGCCAATAAAACTGGTCGTCAAGTATCTAGTCTTTTAACCCAGCTTGCAACCTCTCCATTGTTGGCTAATTGCAACCAGCGGTATCCGGGTAGGGCGTTTTTATCATAAGCAAAATCATCTGCAAAAGGCTCGAACTGATAACACGTAGACGGCGTGCTATAAACGGTCACCCCTTGACGGTAACGGACTTGATCTTGGTGAGTATGGCCGCTAATAATCACTTTAAGGTGCTCAAATGCTGCCATTCGTTGCCAAAAAGTATTCGCATTTTCTACCATATGCTGATCAATCCAGTCAGAATCAACCGGTATTAGATGATGGTGTAAGGCGATAAGCGCAGGCTTAGCGCAAGTCTGCAACTGTTGATATAGCCAATTAATGTCGGTTGTCGTTAATTTTCCTGCTACTTTACCGGTAATAGAAGAGTCTAATAACAGTAGCTGCCAATGCTCGGTTTCAATGATATGTCGGCTTAGCAGGCGCTCATCCGCAGCTCTAGCAATCAGTTGACGCTGGAAAAATGGCAATTCGCTGTCATCTTCATCAGTGACATCATGGTTGCCGGCAATACAGGCGAAAGGAATACCGGTTGCTTGCAGTACTGCAAAAATATGATCGTAAATCTCTGCTTGCACTTTATTTACTAAGTCGCCTGTGACAAGGATTAAATCACAGCGCCGATCTTCGCTTAACGCTTGCTTGATAATCGCCTCAAAACTGAATTGGCAAGCTGCTACTTCGCTACTGGTTTGGTCAGCCACCGCAGGCACGTGGGATGATAAATGCAAATCGGTAATTTGCAGAATATTTACCTGTCCGTCTGGCGTGCTGACTGCACTAGCAGGATAGCTAAGCATTGGATTCAGTCCCTTATGAGGTCAAAATTGAATCAAAATAATTCGTGGTTATATATCAATAATTTATCAGTTATTTAAGCGTTGGTTTGATTATAAAAGTCGCTAACTATATTATTGATAATATTAGAGAAAGTTTATAACATTATAACGAGTAAAGCTCTAGCAATATTGATGAAATAAAGTTCGATTAAGTCGAAGACAGTGGCTGTTTTACGAGGGTGATAATAATGGCTACGACTGCCATAAGCGCTGCCAGATATTTGGACGTTTAGTGGCGTGGGGACCAGAATTTTGCCATTAGGGATTTTGTGCCTGATTTTTTACTTATTAGCTTAGATATAATTAACGCCATAAAGAATAAAATAGCGAGTACTAAAACGATAGCAAGTCCGGTCTGAATATCGAACCAGATACTGCCCCAAACCCCAAGCGTGACGCCAAGCTGAGCGATTATCAAGGCGATAATGACCATTTGTTTTGGCGATGCCGACCAGAGGCGGGCAGTCAGTGCGGGCAGTACCAATAAACCACTGATTAATAAGCTACCAACCGCCTGTAAGGCAATGGCACAGAACCCTGCCAATACGCCCATAAAAAACAGCCGCTGACGGGTGGGATTGATACCTTGAATACGTGCCAATGCCTCATGAGTAGCCAGTTTGATTTGTGCCGGCCATATATAAATAAGTAACCCTAAGCCAACCAAAATACTGGTTGCAATCAAGGGTAAATCTGCCCAATCAAGCTCAAGCAAGTTGCCAAATAAGAAACCTAAAACATTGGCTTGCTGATCGGTCAGCTGGGTTAACGTCAATAAACCTAAGCATAATAGCGATACCGCTACCACCGCCAATACCGCATCGACTGGCAAACGCTCATCATCAATTAGCACCAGTCCTAGCACCACCATCACACTGACAATGGCGATGCCAATGCCCATGGGTAATTGCCACCATACTGCCAACGCTACCCCTAGCAAGGTGCCATGTGCCAATGCATCGGCAAAAAATGCCATGCGCCGCCATAATACCAAGCAACCTAAAGGCGCAGAAAGTAAGGCTAAAATACTACCTGCAATCCAAGCAGGGGCAATGATTGCTAACCAAGCGGTCATAATAGATATCCGTAACGTTTTTAGAAAAAATACAAGGCGGTTTTTGCCTGAATAAGCTTGGTTGTTGATTATATCTCGCTTGGCGCATGATGCTCGCAAGCGTGTGGCTGATGCACATACGGCTGCTCGTAATGATGTCCAAAGAGCTTTTGAAATTCCGAACTAATAGCAAGCTCGCTTGGTTGTCCCTCACAGCAAATATGCTTATTAAGACAAATGACCCGCCTGCTGCCTTTCATAACCCAATGCAAATCATGCGAAACGACCAACATAGCGCAGCGTAAAAATTCTGGTAGCTCATCAATAAACTGATACAGCCAAACCTCGGTATCAGGGTCAAGCCCTTGCATCGGCTCATCTAAAATCAATAAATTGGGCTTATCTAACAAAGCACGCGCCAGTAATACCCGCTGGGTTTCACCACCTGATAAATGCAGCATTTGCCGCGATAGCAGGTGCGTTAAAGATAAGTTTTCAAATATAAATTGACGCTGCTCAGCCGTTAAACGCTTTTTATCTGCTTGTGCCAATAAATCGCAAACGCGTAACGGTAAAATCGGTGCTACCGCAAAGCGCTGCGGCACATAACCGAGCTGCAACTTTTGATGCGGCGTTATCTGTCCACTCGTTGCTTCTATTAAGCCCAAAATTAGCTTAACCAAAGTTGATTTACCTGCACCATTAGGACCGATAAGGCTGACTGTTTCATTGACAGCGATATCAATATCGATATGCGAGAGGATGCGTTGCTGCCCGATATGGTAGCTGATATCGCTTAAGCTCAGCAGCTTGGCGGCATTAGGCATCGTCTTATTACTTACATTCGTAGCAGAAGAGGATTGGGTCGGTGAAATCGCTAGGCTCATAGGGCAGTACTGATATATTAGTAGTAATTAAGAAATAACAGAATAATGGTTAAGCATAAGAGCGTAAACATAAAATATTGGAACGCAACTATTTTACTGGCAGGCTTGGCAACGACCACTGAGCTCAATGACACTGCGTTCTACCACAAAACCGACGTCTTGTTGCGCAAAGCTCATCATTTCTTGTACCGGTAAACTGCTGCATTCTTGTACACGCTGGCACTGCGCACATATCAGAAATGCTGCCGTATGCTGGGCGCGCGGATGACAGCAGGGCACATAAGCATTGATAGAGGTTAGCTGATGAATCAAACCTTCACTTAATAGAAACTCCAAGCTGCGATAGACAGTCGGCGGTGCGACGTTTTTTGGCGTCTGACTATTTGTTTGATTAGTTGTCTGATTGCTCGACGAGATGTTTTCTACTTCAGGCTCATTAAGGCGGATTTGCTGCAACTGCGTAATCAAATCATAAGCACCCACAGGCTTATTGGCTTGTAAAACCAGCTGATAAATTTGTTGTCGCAATGGCGTAAAGCGCGCACCGCTTGCACGGCATTGCTCTTTTGCGGCCATGAGGCGCTCATTCACATCGGACGGTGTAAAATCTTGCACATCATGGACATGAGCGCAAACGGATGAATGATTAGACATGCAGCAAGCTCCTAAAAGTAACTCAACACTAAAACAACCAGCAATTTTATATTTATCATCTTCATATATGTAAGGTGCCTTTATCTAACACACTTTTATATGAAGCAGTTTTTGTGATGGTTTTTTATATTGTTATAGTATAACATACTATAACTAAGAAATAGATAAGTCGTTTTCACTTATTAATAGATACATCTTTTCCTAAACATCTAAAAAAGCTTATACGCACTATTGCCATTCATCATTGAATTTCGAAAGCAGCCATTATGATTTCATTCTCTAAAACTTTTATACATTTACCTCTGACCTTACAGCGATTATTTATAACTGGCGCGCTTATATTAGGCTCGTCAATGATGAGCGCGCAAGCGGCTACGGTTAGTGTGAGTAATTATCCACTGTTTTTATTGAGCCAAGCGGTGACAGAAGGTACGCCTTCCGCCAAGCAGTTATTGCAAGCAGGGGAGGTGGGGCATCATGGTAGTATCAGCCCCGGCGATATTAAAGCGATTCAGGACAGTATGTTTGTGGTTTGGTTCGGTGAGCCACTAGAGAATAACTTAGCCGCTACGCTTAATAGCGCGCCCAATGCAATTGCTTTATTTAAGTTTGATGCGTTTAAACGTCATCCGCTTCGTGATATCAAAGGTAAAGCCATTGCTGGCACCCTGGATCCGCATATTTGGCTCGATCCTGAAAATGCTAAAGCCATTACCCGTGCCCTTGCTGTTATTCACAGTCATGCCAATCCACAATATAAAAAGCTCTATCATACCAACGCACAAAAATTTGCTCAGCGCATGAATAGGGCAGTAGCAGAAGCCAATACAAATCAGACGAAAGGCCAAAATCAGAAACCTTTGCCGTACTGGGCTTACCACGATGCTTATCAGTATATGGAAGACAGCGCCAAGCTTCAGCTGATTGGCAGCTTAAGTACTGACCATCATTTGGCACCAAAAGCGAGCCAGTTACTTTGGCTTAATGAACAGCGCCCAGCCAAGCAAATGTGTTTGGTTAGTCCAAGTGAGCCTGCAAAAGGTTTATTGGCGAAATTACAACCCGTTAAAAGTACGGTGCAAGCGGAAGATATGAGCAACAGTAAAGACTTTGTCAGCGGTTGGCAGTCAATGGCACAGCAAATTCGCCAATGTATCGCATAAACTTTTCAACGAATAACTTGTAGTTACTTACATAATGAAGTTTGAAAAAGTTGTTAAAAAAACGCTATTAAACAAAGCATGCAGCGAAATTGCTTAAGAATTATCGGTAAACTGGTAGGTAAAATACGATTTTATCAGGTATTAGCAACACTTTATTCACTCTGTAGAAGAGTTTTCGCCGCAAAACAAGTAAATGCTTGATAAAAGGCATATTCTACTTGCTTAAAAGCGGCTAGCTCCTTATAATAAGGGCGTTTTATTTTGGTTAAAAGATAATGCCTATATGGTGAGCCGCTCGCGGATAACAGTGTCGCAAGTATGCTACATTATCCCCACGTTATAGGGCTATAGGAATATCAATGACCAAGCCTGCCAAACGCACGCAAAAAGATAAAATTGGCATCTATATAAAACGCCAAGCATGGATATTGTTTATCCTTATTATTATTGCTTGGGTTATAGATGCTATCTGGCTGCATAATGAGCTTACTGTAGCTAAAAGCACTGCTATCGGCGCGCTACTAAGTTTTGCTACTCAAGCTGTATTTGCATTTTTTATCTTTTGGTACAGCGGATATCGCGCGCGCTTACATGTTGTTAGCCAGCTATATCGTGGTCAGATGGCCAAATGGCTATTGACTGTATTTGGTTTTGCCCTAATTTTTATTACCATACAACCTCTATCAGCGCCCGCGCTATTCATCGGTTTTATAGTAATGCAGATTAGTCATAGTTGGATGTTGTGGCATATACGCTAGTATTTATAGACGATTATCATTTTAATCATCAGTATTATAAATAACGTTAGTTTGTCATCCTGCGGTCCAGCTTCTCTACGATTATTGTTATACATCATAAAACGACTAAAAATCGTTTTTATAATAAAAACTATGAATACAGCGTTTATATCAGCGTAAAGCGTCAAATAATTGTGATTACTAACCCCTTATCTAAACAGGGTTATTAAATATAAGCAGATTATCTAGATAGTATTATAGACGCAAAGCTATGTAAGCTCACGTTAACAGCGTTTAACGTATTTATACACTAAATAAAAAAGTCATAATTGACTTTACACGAATACCACGCTGCATTAATATAGGCAGCTAAATATCTTGCTGACAAGCGCTGTATTAAGCGTTTATCGTGATAAAACGATATAAGCAAACACCTATATGACATTTTTGCGTACACATGCAAGGGCTATTACTGAATCATCATAAGCCCTTTTTTGATAGCTAAAATTTATCCACGCTATCGTATTGAGTAGCAGTGATAAAGCATTGGTAACACATTTTGGTTATTCAGTTTGGTTAATGAGTAATAACAGCTTAATTAGATAGTTATGGGTTGGATGTTATTGGTTACATGAGCGTGTTAGCGTGATTCATTTGCCTGCTTTGTTACAAGGCAGATAGACATACTAAAACCTCATCAGATGACAACCATATTTTTGGTAGTTGATTAAATCGTTGATTAATAAGAAGCTGACATTATGGCAGGCGAGCAAACAACAACAGACTATATCTCTCACCACTTAACGAACTGGACGTACGGCTATCTGCCGGGCGAAGGTTGGAAAGTTGCCTATACTGCTGAAGAAGCTAGTGCAATGGGCTTTAAAGCAATCCACCTTGATTCTATGCTTTGGTCAATTGGTCTAGGCATTGTTTTCTGCGCCATCTTTTGGATGGTCGCTAGAAAAGTCACTTCAGGCGTGCCGGGTAAACTCCAAGCCGCGGTTGAGATGATCGTTGAGTTCGTGGATAACAACGTTCGTGATTCGTATAGTGGTACCTCAAAGCTGATTGCGCCTTTGGCGTTGACTATCTTTGTTTGGATATTCTTAATGAACTTGATGGATTTACTACCCGTCGACTTTATTCCTATGCTTGCTGGCCAAATCGGCGCAATGATGGGACATGATCCACATCATGTGTTCTTTAAGATCGTTCCAACCACGGATCCTAATATCACGCTTGGCATGTCTTTTTCTGTCTTTATATTGATTCTGTTTTATAGTATCAAAGAAAAAGGTCTAGGCGGCTTTGTTGGCGAGCTGACACTGCATCCGTTTAGTGCCAAAAATCCTATCGTACAAATTATTTTAATACCCATCAACTTTATCTTAGAGTTTGTTACTTTGATAGCCAAGCCAATCTCTTTAGGTTTACGACTATTCGGTAACATGTATGCTGGTGAGTTGATTTTCATACTGATTGCCCTAATGCCGTTTTGGATTCAATGGGCGTTATCAGTACCGTGGGCTATTTTCCACATCTTAATTATTACACTTCAAGCGTTCGTATTTATGATGCTGACTATAGTTTATATGTCACTTGCATCATCAACTGAACATTAATTAGACATTCAATAGGTAAATGAGGATACATCCATGGATCCAGTATTAGGTGGTTACACAGTTATCGCAGTAGCACTACTTATCGGTTTAGGTGCACTAGGTACAGGTATTGGTTTTGCTATTCTAGGTGGTAAATTCCTAGAAGGTGTTGCACGTCAGCCAGAACTTGGTTCACAGTTGCAAACTCGTATGTTCATCGTAGCAGGTCTTCTTGATGCTATTCCGATGATCGGTGTTGGTATTGCTATGCTATTGTTGTTCGCTAACCCTCTAGCAGGTTAATCAGAAAGCTCAGTTGTAAATGTTTGGTAGTCAAAGTTTGTATGTTAACCATAGCCAAAGTTTGGCTATCAAATATGATCAATGAAACTGATTTTTCATTAACAAAGAGGTGATCACGTGAATATCAATTCTACCCTCATCGGTCAAGCCATTGCTTTTGCAATCTTTGTGATGTTCTGCATGAAATTCGTGTGGCCACCACTTATCGGCGCAATTAATGACCGTCAGCGTAAAATTGCTGAAGGCTTAAACGCTGCTGAAAAAGCAAAAGCAGATTTGGCCACCGCGGAGCAAGATGTACAGCAGGAGCTTAATCTGGCTAAGACCAAAGCTGCTGCTCTAATTGAGCAAGCGAACAAAAGCGCCAATCAACTTGTTGAAGATGCTAAAACGCAAGCCCAAGCGGAAGGCGAGCGCATTCGTCAACAAGCACAAGCGGCAATCGACCAAGAAATCAATCAAGCGCGCGAGTCATTGCGTGCCCAAGTCGCCGAACTGGCTGTCCTTGGTGCTGAAAAGATTTTGCAAGACACAGTCGATGTGCAAAAACATGCCAGTATGTTAAATCAGCTGGCGGCGAAGCTGTAATTGTGAGGATAACATGGCTGACTTATCAACCTTAGCACGACCATACGCTAAAGCCGCGTTTGACTATGCCAATGAAAACGGGGTAGTAAATGACTGGGAAAACTTCCTATTCATTGCCGCTACCGTTGTCAATGACAAGTCGTTCAGTACTTGGCTAGACAATCCAGCTGTTTCTGCTGAGCATAAGTCAGCTGCTTTGGTCGATCTTTATGATACACAAGTAGCTAGCGCGAATGATTCTGCTTTTAAGCAGTTATTAGGTGAGACCCAAGGGGCTCGTCAAGACAGCAACGCCAGCTATCCAAAAGTATCAGTAGCATTTAGTAACTTCGTTAAACAGTTATCAGAGCAAGAGCGTCTGGCGCTGCTTCCTGAAGTTTATGAGCATTATCGCCGTCATAAGGCAGTAAGCTTAAAGCAGCTTGACGCTTATGTGACCTCTGCTTATCCATTAACCGATGCCCAGCGTGATACGCTGCAAGCACGTCTTGCTGCTTCGCTCAATGCGAGCGTAGTGATTCATGAATCGGTGGATCCAAGTCTCTTGGCAGGCGTTACGATCAAAGTCGGTGACAAAGTCATTGATGATTCGATGCGCGGCAAGTTACAACAGTTAAAAACACAGCTAACGGCCTAATGCCAATCGTCAACGTAGCTTATCAAGCTTGCGTGATATAAGAGCATTTACGTCAGTGGCGGGTTATCATAAATTAAAGGAAACAAGGCAATGCAACAATTGAATCCAGCGGAAATCAGTAACCTGATTAAGCAGCGCATTCAAGACCTTGATGCGGGTGCAACTGCAAAGAATGAAGGCACGATTGTCAAAGTATCTGACGGTATCGTGCAGATTCATGGTCTTGAAGATGCCATGTACGGCGAAATGATTGAGTTTGAAGGTGAAGTCTACGGAATGGCGCTTAACTTAGAGCGTGATTCGGTTGGCGCAGTAGTACTGGGTGACTTCCTAAAACTACAAGAAGGTCAAAAAGCCTATTGTACTGGTCGTATCCTTGAAGTTCCGGTAGGTCCTGAGTTGCTAGGTCGCGTTGTTGATGCTTTAGGTAACCCTATTGATGGCAAAGGTCCTATTAATGCAAAAATGACTGACAAAGTCGAGAAAATCGCCCCAGGCGTTATCGACCGTCAGTCAGTTGATCAGCCAGTCATGACTGGTTATAAATCTGTTGATACCATGATTCCAATCGGTCGTGGTCAGCGTGAGCTTATCATTGGTGACCGTCAGACGGGTAAAACCGCGATGGCTATCGATGCGATCATTGCACAGAAAGCTTCTGGTATTAAGTGTGTTTACGTGGCTATCGGTCAGAAACGTTCTACCATTGCTAACGTGGTACGTAAGCTTGAGCAAACTGGTGCATTAGAATATACGACTGTAGTCGTAGCTTCAGCGTCAGAGCCAGCAGCACTACAGTATATCGCACCGTACTCAGGTTGTACGATGGGCGAATACTTCCGTGACCGCGGCGAAGATGCACTGATTGTTTTTGATGATTTATCAAAACAAGCGGTTGCTTATCGTCAGATTTCACTATTGCTACGTCGTCCGCCAGGTCGTGAAGCCTATCCTGGTGATGTATTCTATTTACACTCACGTTTACTTGAGCGTGCATCACGCGTAAACGCAGCGTACGTAGAAAAATTCACCAATGGTGAAGTGGTTGGTAAAACGGGTTCTTTAACCGCGTTACCTATCATTGAAACCCAAGCCGGTGACGTGTCTGCATTCGTACCAACCAACGTGATTTCAATTACTGATGGTCAGATTTTCTTAGAATCAAGCCTATTTAACTCAGGTATCCGTCCGGCTGTGAACGCTGGTATTTCGGTATCGCGTGTCGGTGGTGCTGCTCAGACTAAGATTATCAAAAAGCTCTCTGGCGGTATCCGTACCGCTCTAGCTCAGTATCGTGAACTTGCTGCATTTGCTCAGTTTGCATCAGACCTTGATGATGCAACTCGCGAACAGCTTGATCATGGTGAGCGTGTGACTGAACTGATGAAACAGAAACAATATCAGCCAATGTCTATCTCTGAGCAAGCCGCAGTTATTTATGCGTCAAACGAAGGCTTCTTAGCAGACGTTCCTGTTGAAAAAATTGGTTCTTTTGAAGAAGCTTACTTACGTTATATGCATGATGAGCAAGCTGACTTAATGAAAGAGATTGATGACACTGCGAATTATAACGATGATATCGCAGGTCGTTTAAAGTCCTCTTTAGAGACCTTTAAACAAAATCACAGTTATTAATTTAACGGGTTAAGCCAGTTTTGTTGTGGCTTTAGTGTTAGAGCTTATGGAGTGGCGCGTTGTCTGATAAGCTTTTATTAAGACAGCAGCGCCACTTTAGTCACAACTCATGGTCTATGGTTGCGTTATGCCATAAGATATTGATATATCGAAATATTGTTAATAAAAACACTTTTTGATATTAAAATATTGTTGCATGCGCCAATGCTTTTTAACCCTCTTATATTGGAATCATTATGGCAAACTTAAAAGAAATACGTGCCAAAGTCACCAGTATTCAAAGCACCCAGAAAATTACTCGCGCTATGCAAATGGTAGCGGCAAGTAAAATGCGCCGTGCCCAAGAGCGCATGGAAGTGGGTCGCCCGTATGCTGATAGTATGCGCCGGGTTATTTCGCATTTGGTGCATGCCTCATCCGATTATAAACATCCGTATATGGTAAGCCGTCCAGTCAATAGAGTTGGCTATATTGTCATCACATCTGACCGTGGTCTAGCGGGTGGTTTAAATATTAATTTATTTAAAGCATTAACAAAGAATATCCAGCAATACCAAAACCAGTCTGTACAAGCTGAATTTGCCGTGATTGGTTCTAAAGGTGTCAGTTTCTTTAAAAACTTTGGTGGCAAGGTCACTGCAGCGGTTACTGATTATGGTGATAAACCTACTTTTGAGCAGATAAACTCACCGGTTCAAGCGATGCTTGATGATTATACGAACGGTAAAATAGACCGTATCTATGTGGTTTATAATAAGTTCGTCAATGCAATGACGCAACAGCCAACGGTCAATCAGTTGGTACCTTTACCAGAAAGTGCGTTTGGTGAAGAAGAAAGCGGCATTCAAACAGAACTGAGCTGGGATTATATCTACGAGCCTGATATCAAAACATTGATTGATGAGTTGCTAGGGCGTTATATTGAGTCTATCGTCTATCAAGCGGTAATGGAAAACATTGCCTCTGAGCAGTCCTCACGTATGGTTGCGATGAAAGCGGCGACAGATAATGCTGGCGACCTAATTAACGATTTACAGTTGGTTTATAACAAGCTGCGTCAAGCGGCGATTACCCGAGAAATCTCGGAAATCGTTGGCGGTGCTGCTGCTGTTTCATAATTGAAACCCTTTATAAAACCCACTATATACAGAATTTCCAGGAGAACGCAATGAGTAGCGGTCGTATTGTACAGATTATTGGCGCGGTTCTTGACGTTGAGTTTAACCGTAACGAAGTACCTAAGATTTTTGATGCTTTGCTAGTTGATGGCACCGAAACTACTTTAGAAGTACAGCAACAGCTGGGTGATGGCATCGTACGTACGATTGCTATGGGTTCTACTGAAGGACTCAAGCGTAACCTACCGGTTACTAATACTGGTGGCCCAATTTCTGTGCCAGTCGGTATCGGTACGCTAGGTCGTATCATGGATGTTCTTGGTCGTCCTATCGATGAAGAAGGTCCAGTAGAAGCCTCTGAGCGCTGGTCAATTCACCGCGAAGCGCCAAGCTACGCAGAACAATCAAACAGTACCGAGCTTTTAGAGACTGGTATTAAAGTAATCGATTTACTTTGCCCGTTTGCTAAAGGTGGTAAAGTTGGTTTGTTTGGTGGTGCTGGTGTTGGTAAAACCGTTAACATGATGGAATTGATCAACAACATCGCGCTTAAGCACGAAGGTCTATCAGTATTTGCTGGTGTTGGTGAGCGTACGCGTGAAGGGAATGACTTCTATCACGAAATGCAAGAAGCTGGCGTTGTAAACACTGAAGACTTTAGCAAATCTAAAGTTGCGATGGTATACGGTCAGATGAATGAGCCACCGGGTAACCGTCTACGTGTTGCACTGTCTGGTTTGACCATGGCTGAGTACTTCCGTGATACCAAAGATCCTGCCACTGGCAAAGGTCGTGACGTATTGTTGTTCGTTGATAACATCTACCGTTATACACTAGCCGGTACTGAAGTATCAGCACTACTAGGTCGTATGCCATCAGCGGTTGGTTATCAGCCAACACTTGCTGAAGAAATGGGTATGTTGCAAGAGCGTATTACGTCTACGCAATCAGGTTCTATTACTTCTGTACAAGCAGTATATGTACCTGCGGATGACTTAACGGATCCATCACCTGCTACTACTTTTGCTCACTTAGATGCAACAGTTGTACTAAGCCGTGATATCGCTTCACAGGGTATTTATCCTGCGGTTGATCCACTAGATTCTACCTCACGTCAGTTAGATCCATTGGTTATCGGTGAAGAGCATTACAACGTTGCTCGTGGTGTTCAGGAAGTTCTACAGCGTTATAAAGAGCTAAAAGACATCATCGCGATTTTGGGTATGGATGAGTTATCAGAAGAAGATAAACTAGTCGTTTATCGCGCTCGTAAAATCCAGCGCTTCTTGTCTCAGCCATTCCACGTTGCCGAAGTCTTTACTGGTGCACCTGGTAAATATGTACCACTACGCGATACTATTGCTAGCTTTAAAGCAATCATCGCTGGTGAATATGACAGCTTACCAGAGCAAGCATTCTACATGGCTGGTGGCATTGACGAAGTAGTCGCTAAAGCTGAAAAAATGAAGTCTTCTGCAGCGTAAGTTGTATTCGTATTAACTAAAGAGTAGGTATAATATAAACCTTATATCTACTCCTCAGTAATGCATCGCAGTTTTGATCGCGCTTTGATAGTAAGGAATTAAGTATGGCAACATTACAATGTCGCGTCGTAAGTGCTCGTGAAGAGTTGTATTCAGGCGAAATTAGCATGTTAATAGCTAGTGGTACCGAAGGCGAGATTGGTATATTGCCAGGTCACACCCCGCTTATTACTTTGCTAAAGCCTGGTGCAATGCGCGTACAAACGCCTAACGGTGAAGAAGAAGTGATTTACGTTTCAGGTGGCGTGTTAGAAGTACAGCCAAAAATGGTCACCGTACTTGCTGATACCGCCATGCGTGCGCACAATCTTGACGAAAGTAAAATCGTTGAAGCACGTAAAAAGGCTGAGCAGATGCTGGTCAACCAATCTGATACTGTACAAACCAATGCTGCCTTGGCATCATTGGCGGAATCAGTCGCCCAGCTCCAGACTATCCGTAAGTACAAAAACCGTGCTTAGTCTTATGCTTTGTAGCAAAGGTTAATGTCTTTCTTTAATTCTTGCGACAATAATAAAAAAACAGTCCATCATGGGCTGTTTTTTTATGCCTGTTCTTTTATGCCTGTTCTTCCAATAGCTAGTTTTTTAATATAGTCAAAACATCCTAAAAACGCTACGGTATTGCTGATATCAATTTTTTGTAGCCTCTGTCTGCGCAGGCACAGCAAGCAAGAAAAATTGATATCAGTAGTGCGTGATGTATCGATATTACTTTTCACTGACTATAGCTAGCGTTTTAGCAATTAACGCTTTATATTTATTACAAACCAAACATTAACTATCTGAAAAGCTATTAGGTCATTAAGCATTTATCCATAACTAAACCAATTTTTATTAAATGCTAGAAAAGTCACTAGCGACAACCGTGATATATGGTTATATTAGGGATTAGAAAGTACATTTTTAGGGGTCAAACCAAATCAGATTTTCTTGTATTTTTACTTTGCTGATTTTTGACCTCATTGTTAGGCTATAAGAGAACCACTATTATTATATAAAATTTATCTTATGCCCTTTTATGATGATAAAGGGTATAATTTTTGGACGCAAACTAACGTTTTAATGGAGGTAGTTTATAGGTTTTGTTACCAACTATAAGCTATAGTATAGGAAGCTGTGTGTTTAATAGTATACTGTGCTACCAAGTTTGTAACAGCTATACAAACATCGATTGCATTAGCTTACGGATCGATTAAGTTACGGTGCTATTAATTTACCGCTCTTACTTTTACTGTTTTTAAATTAGATGTATTAGAGGATATAACAATGACAACGAATGACGAAGACAACACCCCCCGAATCTTGATTGTTGAGGATGATGAGCGTCTGGCTATGTTGACCCAAGATTATTTGGTCAAGAATGGTTTAGAGGTAGCTATTGAAACGGATGGTAATCGTGCCATTCGCCGTATTGTCAGCGAACAACCAGATTTGGTCGTACTTGATGTCATGCTTCCTGGTAGTGATGGGCTGACGGTTTGCCGTGAAGTTCGTCCACATTTCCATAACCCGATTTTGATGTTGACTGCGCGCACAGAAGATATGGATCAAGTATTGGGTCTTGAGATGGGCGCTGATGATTATGTTGCCAAACCTGCGCAGCCACGCGTATTGCTCGCGCGTATTCGTGCGTTATTACGTCGCTCAGAAAACGCGCCATCTGAAGACGTGCCACAGCGTTTAGAGTTCGGTGAGTTGGTTATCGATAACGGTGGGCGTTCAGTCAACCTTGGCGATGAGCTGGTTGATTTTACCAGTGCGGAATACGATTTGTTATGGTTACTAGCCTCTAACGCTGGTCGTATCTTGTCACGTGAAGATATCTTTGAGCGTCTACGCGGTATCGAATATGATGGTCAAGATCGCTCGATTGACGTACGTATCTCACGTATTCGTCCAAAAATTGGTGATGATCCAGAGAACCCTAAACGTATCAAAACGGTCCGTAGTAAAGGTTATTTGTTCGTTAAAGAAGGTAATTAATATTTCTTAGTAGATGCAAATATTTAGTCTGCATAAGTTTCTTATAAAAAACCAGCTGAATGCTGGTTTTTTATGGTTTAAATTTTAATTTTTGAACTTAAATGCTGCGTTATGTGGTTTAATTGAGCGATAATTATCGCTGTAAATTAAATGAGTCTCATATAAATAGTGCAGCAAATATTTAGCATTTATTAATCTTTTTTCTTTATTAGGTTGGTCACGGCACGTATGTCATTAGTTTCTTCTCTTAAACACAGTATATTTGTTCGTATTTATGCCGGACTCTTAATCGTATGTTTGTGCGTGGCATTATTTGCCCAGCTATTGATGGATACCATTAATAAAGAACGCGTCCAGTCTTACCGTGAAAACATGGCAACGGGTGCATTTCATATCGTCAGTGAAGGCATTGCTCACCAAGAGAGTGAATCGCAGCGTGAGTATTGGTTGTCTGACGCTAGTAGTTTGTTTGGTGCAGAATTTAGCATTTTACCGATTGATAAAATAGATTTTAATGCCAGTGAGCTGCGTCGTTTTGAGAAAGGTAATACCGTCGTTCGCTATATTGACCAACCGGTTTATGCCGATGTCTATTATCGCTTACCAGACAATCAAAATGTTTTAACAGCGCGTATCACCCAAGTGACTGAGCAGCAAGTACGGGCGATAGCTGTATTTTTACTCGATGATTTATCTTATCATGCAACCTTATCCGATAAACGGTCGCGTTTGGCGCAGTTAGAAGAGAAATTTGCTTTTCCTTTAGAGTTTAGAGCAGTCAATACGCTCAATTTAGATCCTGATCAGATGGCACGTTTGCGCCGCGATGAGGTGGTCATCTTATTACAAGATACCAATACCAGTAAGAGCAACTCGTCGATTACGGTCGTTGTGCCCTCTGAAATCAATGATATGGCGATTTTAATTGGTCCGGTGCCGCTGTTTAATTGGTTCCCGCTGAATCTGATTATTAGTATGATTTTGATCAGTATGTTTTTAATCAGCTTGGGTGTTTATGCGCTTATTTTCCCGCTCGAACGCAAATTGCAACTGATTCAAGTCGGTGTTAACGAGGTTAGTAAAGGCAATCTTGATATTAAAGTGCAAGTTATCGGACAAGATGAAATTGCGCGTTTATCCGCGACCTTTAATGCGATGACGGCGCATATTAAGCGTTTGATTGAGTCGCAGCGTGAACTGACACGGGCGGTATCGCACGAACTGCGTACGCCAGTGGCACGTATTCGTTTTGCGGTCGACATGCTCGCCGATACTGATGATGAAGACTCACGCTTTATGCAGCGCGATTATATTGATGAAGATATCGAAGCGCTGAATGGTTTGATTGATGAGATGTTAACTTACGCCAAGCTAGAAGAGGGCTCGCCAAAGCTAGATTTGGAGCCAGTAAATCTGCGTGAATTGCTTGAGCAAATCGAGCGTGAGACCAATGCCTTAGGCAAACCTATCAAGATAGTGACCAACTTGCCCAACGCTAAAGTAACAGCGGTTGCCGATAGACGTTATCTGCATCGGGTGATTCAGAATTTAGCCGGTAATGCCTTACGCTATGCTGAGAGTACCATTATTATTAGTGCTGGGATTAAAAAAGGCAATGCCTTTGTCAGTGTTGAAGATGACGGTCATGGTATACCTGAAGCCGATCGTGAAAAAGTCTTTATTCCATTTTCACGCTTAGACGATAGTCGCACCCGAGCCTCAGGTGGCTATGGTTTAGGCTTGTCTATTGTGTCGCGTATTGCCTTTTGGTTTAATGGTAATATGAAAGTGGATGAGAGCCGTGAGCTTGGCGGCGCAAGATTTGTCATGACTTGGCCTATTAAACCTTTGACCCAAGTCCTTGCCGCCGATGAGATCACCCAAGAGAAAAGCGCCCGCGATTTTGATGTTTAATCTTTTTTTATAATGATGGTTAAATGAGTATTGATGGTTTGTTGAATTTATTGAAATCAGCTTAATAATAGAGGATAGCAAAGGATGCCGTATTTATTTGGTGGTTTGGTAGTATTGAACGCAGCAGCGCTCGGTTATTATTTATTTTTACAACAGCCGACCAGCACTGAGACGCTAAAGGCCGCGCAGGATGAAATAACTCAACCTTTAAGCTTTACCAATAGTGCTGAGTATATTCCGCCTGTCATTGGTACTAGAAAGTAGGTTTTTTAAGCTTTATAAGTGCTAAGTGCTAAGTGCTAAGTGCTAAGTGCTAATTGTCCGAATCTGGTCTTGTCTGCTATTCGTTATTATTTACGGATTATTAATACTATCAGCAGCGATAGATGAGTTATCGCTGCTGATATCCAATGACGGCTCACCTGCAACTTTAGAGATGAGTGGGATACGGACACAAACTTGTAGCCCGCCATCTGGATGATTAATCGCTTCAACTGTTCCATGATGCAAGCGCGCGATACGGTCGACAATCGCCAGACCTAAACCACTACCTTGCGTGGTACGGGCTGATTCGCCACGCTCAAACGGTTGCATAACACGCTCTAACTGGTCTTCTGCTACCCCATCACCACAGTCTCTTACACATATCACCAATTGCTCTTTTGCTTCTTTATTGACCTCGTTTTCACTCACCACATCGTTGTCTTCTACTACTGTTTTTTCTATAAATGTCGGTATGACGGTCGCTGATAAATAAATCGGTGCTTTGCCATAACGCTTGGCATTATTAACCAAATTGATAACCAGACGCTTAATAGACATCGGCCGGATAGGAACCATCTTGTGACATTCGGACTGGTAAATAAATTCCAGCGGCGCAAATTGCACCATTATTTCATTAAAGATGGTATCTAAATTGGTCAGGCGTACCGGCTCATCGGAGCCGTCTTTCATAAATGAGATAAACTGCTCTAAAATGGCATCCATATCTTCGATATCATAAATCAAACCTTCACGAAAAAAATCATCAGGCAGCATCTCAGCGGTCAAACGCATACGGGTTAACGGCGTGCGTAAATCATGCGAGATACCTGCTAGCATAATCGTCCGCTCTTTTTGTGCTTGATTGAGGGTGGTAAATAAGCGGTTAAATGCCATATTAACTTGGCGTATTTCAGTCGGTCCATTATGGGTGGGTAGCGTAGTGGCATTACCCAAGCGGATATAGTTGGTCGCCGCCCGCTGCAAATACCTTAAAGGACGATTTAATTGGCGTGCTAACAAAATGATGGTTAGCAAGGTCAAAATAGGTAGACCTACTAAAAATAACCATAATAGCGCTGGGCTATACTGTGAGTAGTACACCACCGGTTCGCGAACCCAAAAGCTGGTGTCACGGCTGTCTTGCACCCACAGCTGCGGGGTCGGTTTAAACTTAAAATACACCTCAACCGGACGACCCAACTGCGCGCCAATTTCACGTTGCAATACATCAGTGAACACGCCAACAAAGGCTTTATCTTCTATGGTTGGAAAATCGCTGGGATTATTGACTACCACCACATGTGAGTGCTGATAAATCCATTGCCGCACGGCAGGGTCATGTTTCCAGTCTTGATTGACGCTGTGCATCAAACGTAATTCGCTGGTCAGATAGCGCGCATGATTTTTAAGCTCGGGTAAATACAGGCTACGCCAAAAAAACAAAATCGATACCCCGACACTGATAATGACAATAAACGCCACCATTAAAGTGGTCAGCCAAGTGTTGGAGTAGGAACGGGCAAGGCGACCTTTGCGTCGTGGTTGCGATTTTGGTGTGGTCATAGGAGTCCAAAAGGTTGAGCAAGATATTTATAAGGCAAATTTTTATAAAAGCCACCTATAAACATAGCGTTTTTTATTGAGTTTGACATATAAAAAGTATAACGTTATTCATTATGACAAGCCTACAATTTAAAGCCTTATAACGCAGCTTTTTTGGCTGTGCGGTTCGATAATAGGGTTTGGTCTTAGCGTTTGCTTGTAGGATAGCATAATCAAATAGTGTGGTTGTTGGCTTTACCGATAGAATTGGTAGCCGATTTAATAGGGTGAAGCTCGACAAATTAACCAAGAATTATGAATTATGTTTTACATGCGTTGCTATTTAAGCTATTGTTAATAAATAATTAAATAAGCACAGTTTATGTTTTCAATAAAACAAGACTGTGATATAATTATGCCCTTTTTGGTATACCTGCGAAAGAGAGAATTCACATGGTTGTTATTCGTTTAGCACGGGGCGGTGCCAAGAAACGCCCATTTTATCAAGTAGTTGTTGCTGATCAACGCCGCGCGCGTGACGGTCGCTACATTGAAAACATCGGCTTTTTTAACCCACTCGCTAAAGAGTCTGAAGAAGCAGTACGCCTGAACATGGAAGCGTACAATGCGTGGATCGCTAAAGGTGCACAACCTTCAGATCGCGTTGCTTCATTAGCAAAAGCTTATAACAAGTCTGTAGCTCAAATTGAAGCAACTGCTTAAGTTTTGGCTACTAAGTACTAATAGCGTGATGTTTGCGTTTATTAGTCGACTTTAGAAAACATAGCGTAACTGGTCTGACCAGGGTGCGCCATTAACTGTTTATTACTTTTGATTGCATTTATCGCTTTTGATTGAACTGTATTCAGTGCCGCGTTTTTAATCATTGCTGTTTTAGTCATTGTTAGGTTAGCCGTTATGTCATCCGTTCCAAACGCTAGTGCACTTATGAAAATCGGTCAGCTAAAAAAGCCTTATGGCATTAAAGGCTGGCTGTGGGTATTTAGTGATACGGACGATCGTACGGCAATATTTGACATGCAGCCTTGGTGGATGAAAACTGCTACTGGCATGAAGCCTTTGACCGTAAAGGCTTGGCGTGAGCAAGGGACAGGTATTGTCGCTCAATTTGAGCAAATTCCTGACCGTAACCTTGCTGAGACCATGAATGGGGTAACCCTTTGGGTCGAACAAAACGTTTTGCCAGAAACAGCGGAAGACGAATATTATTGGTCGGATTTGGTCAGCTTGCGCGTGATGAACGAGCAAGGTGAGTATTTAGGCACTATCACTGAAATGTTTGAAACCGGTGCCCATGACATCATGCGTGTAACGGCAAATTCAGACAGTTTGGATAAAGAAGAGCGCCTGATACCTTGGCATAAGCAGACAGTGATTAAAGTCAATATGGCTGAGAAAACCGTGCTTGTGGCATGGCCAAGTGATTATTAATAAGCGATTATTAATCAGTAATGGTTAATAATTAATTATTAAGACAAGTTTTGGTGAGATAAGCTTCGGCTTTATCGTTAAAGGTTGTTGATAGTCACACCGATTTATTTAGCCACTGTTATCCATTGTGCAAGTAGAAATCCGATGTATTTTGCCGTGATTAGTATTTTCCCTGAAATGTTTGCCACGATTCGTGAGTTTGGAATCACGGGACGGGCAGTCACTCAGGAGCAAGTCACGATCGAATGCATTAATCCGCGCGATTATACCACTGATAATTATCGCCGTATTGATGAGCGCCCGTATGGTGGCGGTCCTGGCATGGTGATGATGGCTGAGCCATTATCCCAAGCGATTGAGGATGCCCGCCTGCGAGCCAGTCAGCACGGTTGCCGTGTCGATAGTGAGCATTGTCCGGTGATATATATGTCACCACAAGGCAAAACGCTCAGCGAGAGTAGTGTGGTCAGTATGACTGAGTATGACGGCATGATTTTATTATGTGGTCGTTACGAAGGTATTGATGAGCGCTTACTGTCGCAGTATGTCGACATGGAGATATCACTCGGTGATTATGTGTTAACGGGTGGTGAGCTACCTGCCATGGTGCTGATGGATAGTGTGATACGTCGTTTGCCTGATATTATGGGTGATGATAAGTCAGCTGAACAAGACTCGTTCGTCGATGGCTTGCTTGATTGTCCACATTATACTAAGCCGCATGAGTTTGCGGGTATGGCGGTTCCTGAAGTATTACTTTCAGGTCATCATGCCAATATCGCTAAGTGGCGCTTTAGCCAACAAGTTGAACGTACGCAAACGCGGCGTCCAGATTTATGGCAAGCGTTTACGCCAACGGTAGAGCAAGCAAAGTGGCTCAGAGCATTGGCTAAAGCAGATAAAAAGCAGCGTTAATAACGGTTGAAAAAATAAACAGTTAAGAAATAAAATTTTGAGCAGTAATAAAACGAGTCATAGCATAATGGCCGTTTGTCATAACCCATTTACGTTGTAGTTATTATTAATCAAAGATATTAATAATAGCTATGATTAATTATTACAAACAGGTGATATGCGTCAAGCCTCTATTATCTAATGTGAGGAGATAACTCTCATGAGCAACAAGCATCCATTGGTTCAGGTCATCGAAAATGCTCAATTGATTGAGCGCCCAAGCTTTGCACCCGGCGATACCGTTGTGGTTCAAGTAAAAGTACGTGAAGGTGAGCGTGAGCGTTTACAGGCTTTTGAAGGCGTTGTAATTGCTAAGCGTAACCGCGGTTTAAACTCAGCGTTTACCGTACGTAAAATCTCAAGTGGTGTTGGTGTTGAGCGTGCATTCCAATTGCATTCACCAATCATTGATAGCATTGAAGTGAAACGCCGTGGCGCAGTTCGCCGTGCGAAACTATACTACTTACGTGAGCGCTCTGGTAAATCAGCACGTATCCGCGAGAAGCTTGCTCCGCGTGCACCTAAAGTTGTTAAGCCAAAAGCTGACGCTTAGATTATATCCAGTATCTGGTTTTAAGCATTGTGCTTAAACTTACTTTATTGCTGAACCGTCTATTATGCGATTTGGCAATAAAGAGCAATCAGATACAAGCCCTTATTCATAGGTTTATCATATAAATAAGCGGGTAGTACCAAAAAAGACAAAACCCCAATCTGTGCGACTGCCAGATTGGGGTTTTTGTATGTGGGGCTTTATTTTAATTGAACGCTTTAAGCTTAACGTTAGCTTTCTAAATTGTCTATACGGTTGATTTGGTCTTTAGATTTACTGTATTTACGCAGGCGAATGTAAATAGTTTTGGTCACGGTAGCGATGATTTTTTGTTGCTCGTCGACGATATCAACCATATATTCACGAAATACTGGCTCACCGTCTTTCGCTAAATCCTGAATGGTTTTGATTTCATTACTAGGGATTTTCATACGGGCGGTGACTTTGCTGTTGCCCGGTGCCACAAACTCAATGTGTGAGCTTTTATCCCAAACCACATAGCTGCTACCCAATTGGTGCATGAGCATCAGCATATAAAACGGATCAACCATCGAATATAGACTGCCACCAAACTGAGTACCGACGATATTCTTATTTAAGCTATTTAGCCCCATGCTGACGACGCACAAGCCTTGATCGAGATTGATATGCTCAATCTTGATACCGGCACCGATGTAGGGCGCATAAGTATTAATACGCATTTTAAGCAAATAAGGGGTAAGTAATGGCATGATGTTCTTTTTGACATTACGTCTTAGTGTTTCAAGTTTTTTTGGCAGTAAACTCATTGATGTTTCCTATTGATTTTTCGGTTTTGCTCATCTTATCGTATGGATTATTTTTATCGTATAACGTGTTTTTATTGTATTCAGTTGAATATAACAGCAAGCATGGTTGTTTGTAAGGTATGACTATCAAGCAATAAGCCATAAAAAGACATTTATCATAGTGAAAAACACCTAAGCTCACCAGCTTTAAAGCGTAACGATAGAGGCATTAGTATCATAACGCTTATCTCTTAAGGGTATTCATTACTATTTTCTAACTATCGACCACTAAGTCATAAAAAATACTTTTAATAACGATACGAATAGTATCTTTTAATCGTTAAAGCCTCGCATTATCCCTACTGATACCTTACAATAGCGGCATTTTGTTTTGAGTGACTTTATTTACACTGTATTATTTTACGCCGTATTAGGGTAAATAAAACTGCTCAAATCTCAGTCGACATAAGGAAATGTGATGAGTGGTACACAGCTTCCCGCCTCAGGGTCCAACCCGCAGCAACTAATCCCTTCTGATAAAGATTTGCAAGGCAGCTATGTAGATTTACATAAGCCCAATTCTAGTTTTAAAAATCGTAACGCCTATCTCAATCATGAACTGCAAATCATGCAGCCGAAACGCTGGCGTCCAAACCTGCCGTTCCGTGATTATCGTTTTGAGTATGAAGATACGATTCCAGCGATGGCGGCGACCATTGGTAAGGTGGTGATGGTAGGCGCTATTGCGGCAACCTTCGCCGGCCCGCTTGGTTTAGGCGATGCCTTTGTCTTAGAAAACGTCCGCTATGAGCTGCTAATCGTTTCATTTTTTATTATCTTATTCTCGGGTTTCCTGCTACCAACTGCTAACCTTGCGGGTACGCACGGTCCACTGATTCCGCTCATTCCTATCGTGGTTGCCGCTGGCGGTCACCCGATGGCGTTTGGTCTGCTAATCGGTGCTTTTGGCTTATTACTTGCCATCAGTAAAGGAGGTAGTTTGCTAGCAAACTTGACCAGTAAAGGCGTGTGCGGCGGCTTACTGCTGTATTTAGGCTTTATCGGCACCATCTCGCAAGTTAAAAATTTATTTACGTGGGCAGAAGGCATTGGCATGTCGCATATTGCTTTTGTGGTGATTCTACTGACGATTATCTTATATGCGGTCTTAGAGAATTACCAAAAGCGTTGGCTGGCTGTGCCACTGAGCTGTCTGTTAGGCGGCGGGGTTGCCTTTGCGATGGGCGCGCCTTTTGCCTTTAAAACAGCACCCGGTCTACCGCATATGAACCCGATGTATTGGTGGGGCGAAAATACGGGTTGGATGTTAGGCTTGCCAACGATTGAAAGCTTTATTGTAGTGCTGCCATTTGCGGTATTGGCAGTTGCCATGTGGTCACCAGACTTTTTAGGTCATCAGGTCTTTCAAAAAATTAGCTATCCGAAACGTACTGAGCGCGTGCTGATGGATATCGATGATACCATGACCAGTGCATCTATTCGTCAGGTAGCAGGCTCTTTATTGGGCGGCGCGAACTTTGCATCGTCATGGGGCACGTATATTGTGCCGGCAGCGATTGCCAAACGCCCTATTCCAGCCGGTGCAATTTTAACGGCGCTGTTTTGTATTATTGCAGGTATTTGGGGTTACCCCATGGATTTGGCCATTTGGGAACCAGTAATGTGTGTGGCGCTGATTGTTGGTGTGTTTATCCCCTTGCTTGAAGCAGGAATGGAGATGACACGCGAAGGTAAAACGACCCAGTCTGCGGCCATTGTCGTTTTTGCATCAGCCTTGGTCAATCCAGCCTTTGGTTGGTCGATTACCTTAGTACTGGATAACTTAGGTTTGATTGGTTCTAAAGAGCGCAGTGCTAATCTGACCAAAATGAGCCGCTGGATTATTCCTGTGGTCACTTTTGTGATATTAACGGGGGTTATGGCAATCGTCGGTATGTTGCCAGGTATTCCAGCGTTATTGCCAAATTTCCGTCACTAGATTTATAAAGTTTGCTAAAAAAGCCAGCCTCGATGCTGGCCTTTTTTATGTCCATTGCTAAGCTAATTATTAGCTTGCAAAATGCTGGTTGTTGCCCCATACATGATGATATTACTCACATTTTTAATGTGAGATAATTTTAAAGCCCTAATTTAAGAGTCAGAAATTCTATGGTCAATGTCTCCGCATCGAGTCCCGTCGACGATAAAAAAGCCCGCCTTAAGCATTTAATCCAGCGCCTGCCGAATCTACCAGGGGTCTATAAAATGCTGGGTAAAAATGGCGATATTCTGTATGTTGGTAAAGCCAAGTCGCTAAAGAGTCGCGTCAACAGTTACTTTGCTAAGACCATTGACCATCCAAAGACGCGGGCACTGGTGGCACGGATTCATAATATCGAAACCATTATTACCCGTAGTGAGACCGAAGCGCTGCTGCTTGAGCAAAATCTGATTAAAGAATATCGCCCGCCTTATAACGTGCTACTGCGTGATGATAAATCCTACCTTTATGTGTTTATTTCAGCCGATAAACCTTATCCAAGATTGGCTTATGGGCGCGGTAAGGGTAACCATCAAAAAGGTCGCTTTTTCGGTCCTTTTCCTTCTGCGCATGCGGCAAAAGAAACGCTGGTGCTCATGCAAAAAATGTTTCAGATGCGCCAATGTACTAATACCTTTTTTAAGCAACGTAAGCGTCCATGCCTTGAATATCAGATTAAGCGTTGCCGTGCGCCCTGTGTGGGCTTTGTATCGCCAGAAGAGTATAGCGAGGACGTCAATAATACCATTCGTTTCCTAAAAGGCGATTCTAGCGATATCCATAGCGCTTTGATTGAGAAAATGGAAGCTTCTGCTGAGGAACTAGATTTTGAAAAGGCAGTATTTTATCGTGATCAGCTCTCCATGCTACGCGAAGTGCAAGCGAAGCAAGCCGTTTATACCGTGCAAGGCGAGGCCGATGTGATTGCCATTGCCAGTCAAGCAGGTATGACCTGTGTCAACGTCTTGACCGTCCGTGGCGGGCGCGTACTAGGTGGCAAGAACTATTTTCCTGATGTCGATAGCAGTGAACCACTCGCTGATAATTTATCAGCTTTTATTACTTCCTTCTATTTTCAGGTAACCGATGACTTGCCACCCGAAATCATGTTGAGTCATGAATTACCAGATCAGGTTGCGGTTAGTGAAGCACTGGCGAGCCATTTTGGTAGTAAGGTTGTTATTAAAACCAACGTTCGTGAGCACCGCGCTGAATGGTTAGACTTGGCTAAATTAAATACCAATAATGCGCTAAAAACCAAACTTGGCGATTATTTAGAATTGCATGCGCGCTTTGGTGCGCTGAAAGACGTCTTAGCGGACGTTACTGATCGAACCATTGATCGCATCGAGTGTTTTGATATCTCGCATACCATGGGCGAGGCGACCATTGGCAGCTGCGTGGTATTTGACCAAGGTGGCTCGCGTCGCCGTGATTACCGTCAGTATGCGATTCATGATATTGTCGGTGGTGATGACTATGCAGCGATGAAACAAGTGCTGACACGCCGTTATCAGAAGCAGCCATTGCCTGATTTATTGCTGATTGATGGTGGTAAAGGTCAACTTGGCATCGCTAAAGAAGTGCTGACCGAGTTAGGTATTCTTGGCGACACTTTGCTGATTAGCGTGGCAAAAGGAGAAGGACGTAAGGCTGGCTTGGAAGTGTTGCATTTTATCGATCATGAGCCACTTGATTTGCCGATGGACAGTAAAGCGCTGCATTTATTAATGCATATTCGTGATGAAGCGCATCGTTTTGCTATCACTGCGCATCGTAAAAAGCGTGATAAGCGCCGTTCATCGTCAGTATTAGAGGTAATTCCAGGATTGGGTGAAAAGCGCCGTCGTGATTTATTGAATCACTTTGGTGGCATGCAGCAATTGCTTGGAGCGTCCCAGCAAGAGCTGGCTGGAGTGCAAGGTATAGGTCCTATATTAGCGAAAACCGTTTATAAAGTGCTGCATGAATAGTTATAGTTTAGGCAATATAGTCTAAGTTTAAATTTCTGCTAATAAAATCCAACAATAAAAAGAGGCTGTCTTAGAATTATCTAGGACAGCCTCTTTTTATGTTTTATCTGAATGATCCTCTGCTAACCTTCAGGAGCTTCTCTTTTATAAGTCACAAACTTAAAATCTAGCCCACTTTTCTCATCGTGAACTTGCTCAGATTCTGCTGCGACTACAAACTCATTTGGCAGCTCTGGATAAAAGGCATCGCCATCCGTAATGTTAGTATCGACATGCGTTAGCTCGACACGGTCGGTATACATCATCGCTTCTTTAAACACGCGCTCGCCACCAATGACCCAAATGGTGTCAAGATGAGCACCATGGGCAAGGCTAGCCGCTTGCGTCAGCGCATCGTCTAAATTATGCATCACATAAGCTTTTTCACTATCAACTAAGCCACTTTGCTGAGCATAGTCTAATTGGCTGGTGATGATAAAGCTGATACGTTTCGGCAGTGGTCTGCTGCCCATTGACTCAAAAGTCTTACGACCCATGATGACGATACCTTGTATCGCACCGTCACTTTGTTTGGTCGTCATACTTTTAAAATGCTGCAAATCTGCTGAGATATGCCACGGTAGCTCGTTTCCTCTGCCGATACAGCGATTGCTACTAATAGCCGCGATTTGGGCAACTTCGGTATTGGCATAACTCATAACATATCCTTTTCATTGTCTTTTAATATTAAAGCGATAAAAAATTAGACTGCAACTTTTGCTTTAATAGCAGGATGTGACTCATAACCATTGACGCTAATATCTTCGTATTTGAAAGCAAAAATATCATCGACCTCAGGGTTAAGCGTCAATGTTGGCAAGGTATAAAGCTCGCGTGTCAGCTGTAATTCAACTTGCTCACGATGGTTTTGGTAAATATGACAATCGCCGCCCGTCCAAACAAATTCACCAACCTCTAATCCACAAACTTGCGCCACCATATGGGTAAGTAAGGCGTAGCTAGCGATATTAAATGGCACACCTATGAAATTTACAACCCCTAATTTCTGCATAATATGTTTAATTACGTAACTTATAACGTTATATTATGACTGTGCATTTTTATTATTGCACAATACGAAAACTTCGCCCGAGCCGTTATACTTAGTAATAATACTAAAGTCACTCAGTCTACGTAGAAGAGTACTTTTGATTCTTATTATACCTTATTTTAAAATAGCTCTGCTAACTGATAACACGTTCTAGTTTATGTCAATTGAAATAACACCCATGAAAGACCTTCAGTCTAAAACTGCCAGTTGAGCTAAAGGATCATTATTTAATGAATTAGTAAGCAGAATTTGAATTGATATACGATTAAAAAATTATGTAACCAAAATTTGCAAACTAATGACGTAATGATGAGTTTACTAAAATGTTGTTAGTTGATGAAATAGCGTTTTGCCTTCAGACCTGTTAACCGCTACAATCTGACACCATGCCGCCATCTCCTTGATCACTTATAAAGACCAAACTGCCTTATGAATAAACAACAACTAGCTAACAAAATCTGGCAATCCGCCAATCAAATGCGCTCTAAGATCGAAGCGAATGAATATAAAGACTATATTATCGGGTTTATGTTCTACAAATTCTTATCAGATAAAGAATTGCAGTTCTTAAAAGCCAACGATTTTACTGATGAGAATATTAGCAGCTTGACGGAAGAAGACGTTGAAGCTGTCGAGTTTATTAAAGAAAACCTTGGCTACTTTATTCCTTATCCGCATTTGTTTTCGACGTGGATAAGTAAAGGTAGCGATTTTGAGATTGCTAATATACGCGATGCACTAAACTCATTTTCACGGAATATAGAAAACAAGAAGGTGTTTGAAGGTATCTTTTCAACCTTACACAATGGCTTAAGCAATCTTGGTAAAGATGCCGCATCTCAAACCAAGGCAGCCAGCAGTTTGATTCATTTGATTAAAAGCATTCCTATGGATGGTAAGCAAGATTATGATGTTCTTGGCTTCATCTATGAGTACCTTTTGGGTATGTTTGCAGCCAATGCAGGTAAAAAAGCTGGTGAGTTTTACACCCCACACGAGGTATCTTTGTTGATGTCTGAGATTATCGCAGACCATCTAAAAGATCGTGACAACATTGCTATCTATGACCCAACCAGTGGTTCGGGTTCGCTACTTATTAATATCGGTCAATCTATTGCCAGACATATTGATAGTAAAAACAACGTTAAATACTACGCTCAAGAGCTCAAACAAAATACCTATAACTTGACTCGTATGAACTTAATCATGCGCGGGGTTTTGCCTTCTAATATCTTTACTCGTAATGCGGATACGTTAGAGGATGATTGGCCATACTTTGATGAAGCTGACCCAGTCAATAGCTATAACATCTTGCACGTAGATGCTGTGGTATCTAATCCTCCTTATTCACAAGAATGGGACTCTGCCAACAAAGAGTCTGATCCGCGCTATGCTCGTTTTGGCCTTGCACCAAAAACTAAGGCAGACTATGCCTTTTTACTTCACGACCTATATCATCTCAAACCAGACGGTATCATGGCGATTGTGCTGCCTCACGGCGTATTATTTCGTGGCGGTGAAGAAGAAAAAATTCGCACAAATCTTATCGACTACAATCATATCGATACCATTATTGGGTTACCTGCTAACATCTTCTTTGGCACAGGTATTCCTACGGTTATCATCATTCTCAAACAAAAACGTGTCAACACAGATGTGCTGATCATAGATGCTTCAAAAGATTTTATAAAAGTTGGCAAAGACAATCAACTGCAAGCGTCGCATATCAAAAAAATCACGGATGCGGTTATTGACCGTCAAAATATCGACAAATACGCCCGTGTGGTCAGCCAACAAGATATACGTGATCAAGGCTACAATCTAAACATTCCACGATATGTAGACTCTGCTGAAGCAGCTACTGCTTGGGATATTTATGCCACTATGTTTGGCGGTATTCCGCGAAATGAGATTGATGCGCTTGATCGTTATTGGGCAGCGTTCCCAAGTCTCAAAAGCAGCTTGTTTAATCAGGAAGAAGATAAGCCTTATTACGAGCTTGCGACAACCGATATTGAGCCACATATCTACCAGAACAATGACGTAAAAGCATTTTTTGAGCGTTACCGTAGTGGTTTTGCCGATTTTGCCGACTACCTTGATCAACAGCTGATTACTAACTTGGATAACCTTAAGATATCAAGGCAAGAAGATATCTTAGCAAATGATATTTTTACTCGTCTGCAAGATTTTTTATTGATTAATAAATACACCGCTTATCAAGCGCTCGATGATCAGTGGCAGCTCATAACAGTAGATTTAGAAATTATCAAAACAGAAGGTTTTGCTGCCACCACTATCGTTAATCCCAATATGGTACTTAAAAAAGTAAACGGCAAAGACGAGGAAGTTCAAGAAGGTTGGGCCGGTCACATACTGCCCTTTAACTTGGTACAGCAGCATCTATTAGCAGACAGACTGCAAAGTCTACAGGATAAAGAGCATCAGCTAACGGCTGTCACTGGCGAATTAGAAAGCTTAATTGATGAGCTAAGTGAAGAGGAAAAAGAGAAGTTACTAAACGATAGTAACACTAGCTTTGCCTCTAGTGAAATCAACAAGGCCCTGAAAGCTGCTTATAAAGATATCGAAACTCCTGAAATCTTAGGCTTAAACCGATATCTAGTATTTTTAGACCGTAAACCTAAAAAACCTGAAAAACTTGATTTTATTGCTCAAGAATCAGCAGTCAACTGGGATGCCATAGAGGCAAACAAAGATGGTACTTACGGCAAGTCTGCTATCAATAGCTATCTAAAAACTCTACAAGCGATGCATCAATTTGCTGCTGACACTGAAGAAGCAAGGCTCGTGCAGGCAGATGGGCTATTAATACAAGAAAAAATGCTAAAGATTGAAATTAGAGACGATAGTGAAGCCCTCCATCAACTCACCAAGCTCGTTATCGAATGGTTGGATGATGACACCGTTAATGAGCTACTTCATCTTAAATGGATACAGCCGTTGGTACAGGTTATGGCGCAGTTGGCCGATGATGTCATTAGTGACCTTACACGACAAGTAAGGGCGCTAGCGGACAAGTATGCAGACACTTATACCGCAACGACTAATGAGCTTACAGCAGCAGAGTGCCAGCTTGCCGATATGATAGATGACTTAGTTGCTGATGAGTTCGATAGTGCAGGACTGCAAGCGCTACAGGCTATTTTAAAAAGCTAGCTATGTTAAATGCTGATATCAAATAAACATGTATAGAAAAGCGGCTTTTTTATGCATATTTGCATAACATGTATAAAAAAGCTGAAATATTATACATATCCCAAGAGGTGTCCATGGACGAGTATCAGATTATCCCTTTACCGCTCCCTGATATGGAGGCGCTAGAAACCAGAGCCGTCCTAAAAAAACTGTCTTCAGCCAATCGCTATTTAGCTGAACTCAAAGGTGTGGTCTCATCCATCCCTAATGAAGCGATCTTGATCAATACCTTGGCTCTACAAGAAGCGAAGCACAGCTCTGAGATAGAGAATATTGTCACTACCAATGATGAGCTGTTTAAAGCTGAGCTTGATATCGTCAACCAAAGTCTTGCAACCAAAGAGGTACAGAACTATACGCAAGCGCTAAAATCAAGTTTCGACACAGTACGAAAAAGTGGCATTATTCGTTTAAGTGATATTTTGGCCATTCAAGAAGAGTTAGAGAAAAACGTCGCAGGCTTTCGTAAGCTGCCAGGTACTACTCTCAAAAACAGCCAAGGCGACATAGTCTATACGCCGCCCCAACACGGCGACGATATCAAAGTATTGATGGATAATCTCGCCACCTTCATAAATGATGATGCGATCTGCGATCTGGACCCACTGGTAAAAATGGCGGTCATTCATCATCAGTTTGAGAGTATCCATCCGTTCTATGATGGTAATGGACGTACAGGACGGATTTTAAATATTCTCTATTTGGTGGCGCAAGGCTTACTAGATTTGCCCGTTTTATACCTGAGTCACTACCTGATTCGCCATAAGGCTGATTACTATCACTATCTACAGCACGTTCGAGATACTGGTGACTGGGAAGGCTGGCTGTTATTTATGCTTGATAGTGTAGAAGAAACGTCTAAATCTACCATCATATTAATCAAAGATATCAAGGCATTGATACAAACGTACAAGCTCAAAATACGCGAGGAGAAGCCCAAAATCTATCGCCAAGAGCTGTTAAATAACTTATTTAACCATCCCTACACCAAGATAGAGTTTGTAATGGATGATTTAGATGTGTCGCGTATCACGGCTACTAAATACTTAGATGAGCTGACCGATATTGGACTGCTACAAAAAGAGAAAATCGGACGCAGCTCCTACTATATCAATATCTCGCTACTGCAACTTTTAATAAATAGAGCGTAATATGAATATAAATAACAACACGCCTGATATTCGTTTTAATGGGTTCATTGATGACTGGATTGAAGGTAAAGTAAGAGATGTTTTGAAAATAAAGAGTGGTATGTCACAAAAAAACATTGAAGTGACTGGTGGTATTTATCCAATTTTAGCAACAGGTGGTGAGATAGGAAGAACTAACATTCCTTTGTATGATAAAGAAAGCGTGTTAATTGGTAGAAAGGGAACAATTGACAAGCCTTATTACATGAATTCTCCGTTTTGGACTGTAGATACTTTATTTTATAGCGAGCTTTCTAAAGAGGCTTCAGGCCTTTTTATATTCACGTTATTTCAAAAAATTCAATGGCGAAAATTAAATACTTCAACAGGAGTGCCAAGCCTAACTAGCTCAACGATACACTCGATACCTATCAGTTTTCCAAAAAAACCTGAGCAGATTGCTATTGGTGAATACTTTCAACATATTGATAAAACTATTACCATTTATCGCTCTAAGCATGAAAAAACAAAGATTTTGAAAAATAATTTCCTTAGTAGAATGTTTCCTCAAGCAGAAGAGGATCAGCCTAAAATTCGTTTAAAAAACTTCAATGAAGAATGGACTGATAAGAAACTAGGAGATATAGGTTATACCTATACAGGATTGAGTGGTAAAACCAAGCATGACTTTGGACATGGCTCAGCAAAATATGTCACATATATGAATGTTTATTCTAATACGCTCTCATCAGTCACCATGTTGGATAATGTGGAAGTAGACAGCAGACAAAACTTAGTGGAAAAAGGAGATGTTTTATTTACTACTTCTTCAGAAACTCCTGAAGAGGTTGGTATGTCGTCTGTTTGGCAACACAATTATTACCCTATATATTTAAATAGCTTTTGTTTCGGTTTTCGTTTGACACAAGAAGTAGACTTAAACTATATAGCCTTTATGTTGCGTTCTGATAAGGTCCGATCAAAAATTATATTATTGGCACAAGGTATCTCTAGATTTAATATTTCTAAAAAAGCGATGATGGAAATTGAAGTTCCTTTACCGACAATGAAAGAACAAATTGCTATCGGTCAGTTCTTTAAGCAACTGGATGACACTCTTGCCTTGCAAGCTAAGCAGCTCAAAGCCCTTGAAAATCTTAAAAAAGCTCTGTTAGCAAAGATGTTTGTATAACAACGCATCGATTTCACATTTAACGTAAAGTAATCTAACGCCCTAAGGCAAGCCCATGACCTTTAAATCAGAAGACGAGTTTGAAAACGCCCTTATCAAAATCCTAATTCAAAAGGGATGGGAAGACACCGTTATCAACCGTCCGACAGAACAGGATTTAATAGACAACTGGGCCAATATTTTATTTCAGAACAATCGCAATCCGGACCGACTTAATAATATCCCGCTGACTGATAGCGAGATGCAGCAGCTTATTGAGCAAATCAATACCTTAAAAACACCGCTCCAGCTAAACGGTTTTATCAATGGCAACAGTGTCGCCATCACTCGTGACAACCCAGATGACGCCTTGCACTACGGCAAAGAGATCAGCCTTAGTATTTATAACCGTCATGAAATTGCGGCCGGACAGAGTCGTTATCAAATCGTAAAGCAGCCGCTATTTCCTACCAAATCGCCCATTCTAAAAAATCGCCGTGGCGACTTGATGCTACTCATCAACGGTATGCCTGTATTTCACCTTGAGCTTAAAAAAAGCGGTATCGCCGTCAGTCAAGCATGCATTCAAATTGAAAAATATGCCGAAGCCGGTATCTTTAGCGGACTGTTTGCCTTAGTACAGATATTCGTCGCGATGACACCGGATGAAACGGTTTATTTTGCCAATCCAGATGGTAATTTTAAGCCTGAGTATTACTTTCAGTGGGCCAACGTCTATAACGAGCCATACACGAGTTACAAGGACATCGCAGCCTCATTACTGTCGATTCCTATGGCCCATCAGCTCATTGGCTTTTATACCGTGGCAGATAATGCCGATGGGGTGCTAAAGGTCATGCGTAGTTATCAGTATTATGCTGCCAACGCCATATCAGACAAGGTATCTACCACGCAGTGGCAAAGCAAGAATAGCCAATTAGGCGGCTATGTTTGGCATACCACAGGCTCCGGTAAGACCATGACTAGCTTTAAGTCAGCACAGCTGATTGCCAGCTCAAAAGACGCTGATAAAGTCGTTTTTTTAATGGATAGAATTGAGCTAGGTACGCAGTCACTTGATGCTTATAAGAGCTTCGCTGAAGAAAGCCAAAGTGTACAAGCTACTGAAGATACTAATGCGCTAATAAGCAAGCTTAAGAGTGATGATCCTGCTGACGTCTTGATTGTCACCTCTATTCAAAAGATGAGCAATATTAAGGCCGATAATAATGCGATGAACGCACATGATTTGGCTGTTATGCAAGATAAGCGCTTGGTATTTATCGTTGATGAGGCACACCGCTCTACCTTTGGTGAGATGCTGCAAACCATCAAGCAGACCTTTCCTAATGCTATGCTCTTTGGCTTTACAGGTACGCCGATACACGATGAGAACCAGCGTAAGATGAGTACCACCGCGACCATCTTTGGTAATGAATTGCACCGTTATAGCATTGCTGACGGCATTCGTGACCGTAATGTCTTAGGCTTTGACTTGTACCGTGTGGCGACCTTTAAAGATAAAGAAGTACGTCAGGTCGTCGCTCTACATCAAGCAAAAGCAGATAGCGAATCTGACGCTTTAGAGGATGATGTTAAGAAAAAAAAGTATTATAAATTTATGAATGATGTGCCTATGGCGGGTGATAACTCTGCTGACGGTACATATAATAAGGGTATTGAGGACTATTTACCGAACGTGCAATATCTGACGCCAGAACACCAAGAGCAAGTGGTGGCAGATATCTTGGATAATTATCCGACATTGAGCCGTGGTAATAAATTTCATGCACTATTCGCTACCAGCAGCATTACTGAGGCCATTACCTACTATAGGTTGCTTAAACAAAAAATAGCCGAGGATAATCTGGATTTAAAAATAAGTGCTTTATTCGACCCTAATGAGGGCAATGAGACCACCTCGATTTTTAAAGAGCAGGGTCTGGCTGAAATCATAGAGGACTATAACGCGCAGTTTGAGCAAAAATTTACGATTTCTAGTCATAGCAAATTTAAAAAAGACATTGCCAATCGCTTATCTCATAAAGTTGAATACAAGTTAATTGAGCGTACTCCAGCGGATCAATTGAACATTCTCATTGTGGTTGAGCAGCTGCTAACAGGATTTGATTCTAAGTGGGTAAATACCTTATATCTAGATAAACTCATTCGCTATGAAAGTATTATTCAGGCGTTCTCTCGTACCAATCGATTATTTGGCCCTGATAAACCCTT
Organism: Psychrobacter immobilis; assembly: GCF_904846175.1. Lineage (GTDB taxonomy): Bacteria > Pseudomonadota > Gammaproteobacteria > Pseudomonadales > Moraxellaceae > Psychrobacter > Psychrobacter immobilis_E. The sequence continues at coordinate 63,300 of NZ_CAJGZM010000005.1, forward strand.
CGGTACGATACGCTATTACCGTAAGCCCCATAGTATGGAGCGTAATATTGCGGCAGCCATAAAACTGTACTCTGGCGATAAGCCTCTTGGACTTTTTGTAGATAAGCTTGAGAAAAATCTAAATGAGATGAATAGAGTGTTTGCGGAGACAGTAGAAGTATTTGCCATTGCTAGTATACAAAACTTTGAAGCGCTGCCCACTGAAGAGGCGAGTCAGGCTAAGTTTGCCAAGCTGTTTAAGCTATTTAATGAATATCTAGAAGCTGCAGAAATACAGGGCTTTGTGTGGGATAAACTAACTTACGAATTTGATGATAGCAGTGTCAGCTTAGACTTTGATGAACAGACTTACTTGGTGCTCGCAATGCGCTATAAAGAGCTGTTTTCAGGCGGAGGGTCAGGTGGTGATGGTGGTGACGTCCCATTTGATATTTCAGGTTACTTAACGGAAATTAATACCGATAGAATTGATACCGACTATCTGAATGCGCGTTTTGATAAATACCTTGAGCTGATTGACCTAGAAGGTGCTGAGCAGGCCCTAAATGAGCTGCATCAGGCCTTTCCATCGCTTAGTCAAGCAGAGCAAAAGCATGCCAATATATTTTTAAATGATGTACAGCGTGGCAAAGTTAAAGTCGATGCCAACACCACTTTTAAAGACTATATCACCAAGTATCAAGCTCAAGCTGAGAGTGATGAAATACAACAGCTCTCAGATGATTTAGGACTTAATGAGGCAAAACTGCGTGAGCTTATGAGTAGACAGGTTACAGACGCCACAATCAATGAATTTGGTCTTTATGACGAACTAAAAGAGACCGTCAATAAGACCAAAGCAAAAGCGTACTTTGAATCTATCGAAAACGCGACTATACCCGCGTTTAAAGTGAACATAAGAGTTGATAGTTTACTACGACAGTTTATTCTAGATAGTTAGTACCTGATTATAAAACTCTGAATAAGTGAAAAACCTTGCCACTCTTAGAAAACCGAAGTAACAATCAGGCTGTACTTATTAGCTAAAAACACGAGGTTTTTAGTATTACTGGGACGATTACTGAGTAACACTAAATGTTTATTGAGAATCATAAATCTGCATTATTGAATATTCAAGACGATGTAGGGCCCTACATGAATAGTGGGGTGGTGGTAGACAGTGATGGTTATCTATCTGTAATGCTACCGATTGCTAGAAATACTATTGCTATAAAGTTTGCAGAAAACGACTCTGTGATTGCAGAAATGGTAGCTCATGCGCTTACTATGTTTGAAAAACTTTGTACCGGCGCTGAGGCATATGCTTTTTATAATGAGATGATGGAGTCCGTCAAGCTGCATGATCGTGTGATGCAATTTGTTGCAATGATGATCTTGATTGATGAGCCACAGGGTACACTTGCCATAAGTAAAGCAGTGGATAAAAAGCATGGAAAACTATTAAACGATATTCGCTTAGTTGGTGATTATTTTGGATTTTACGACAAAAAAAGTAAGGCTTATGCTGACGGTATTACGCGAACGGAACATCTTAATGGGACAACCAAAGAGCTAACTCTTCCACCTGAAATTATATTGCTACTTATGTGCTATTACATAAATGGCCAGCGTGTGGTGGCTATGATGCCGTGGTAATGGTCATTGTTGACGAGCAACATATATGTCTTGCAGCTATGAAATTCATATCTGATAAATTGCTGTCACTCTTTGTGTTCAGTATTGAGATTATTTTCATAAAATATATTACTCATTTACTCATATGAGTAAATGAGTAATTCTATACAAAAATAATATCTAATATAACAAAAAACTCAAGACTGTTGTGTGGTAATCCAATTTTCTAATGATGATGCTTTAAAAGCTTAGGTGCAGCATCAAATAGGTGGGTGCTTATCATAGATAATGAAGCTATTGATACTCATGGGCATTCATTTTTTGATTTAGTGATCGCCCATATGTATGCATGAGTCGTTGAATTAAGAGTAACCAAAGTGAAAGCAGCTATCAATCTTGACTGACAATCTCACTTCATTTTAAAACTTGGAACAAATGAAAAGGCTTTGTGCTATCAGCAAGTTGAAACAGTAATGGAGTTATATCAGCTTTTCTAAGATTAATTTTTTTAGCAATATCATCTAGACTCATTCCTTCTGAATTTAGTTCACTGGTTATCGTATTGAGTACTTGAGAGGTCTCTCTATCCATAGGATGAGGCTCTGACTTTCGATAGTTATACTTTGCAATTGCTGGACAAAGCACTCTTGTATAAATCCATTCGCTTATTAACCCTAATTTATGCATTCTATATGCCAGTGCTACTAAAGATACACCGAACACTTTTTTCAGCTCAATAAGGTTGTTTAAAGTAGGGTTTACATGTCTATATTCCATTAATGCAACTTCGGGCATTAAGAACGCAGACGCAAACTTATCTGCACCTCTTTCAACTGCTTTAGAATCTAAGTCTTGCTCAAGCGATTTGCCGAAACTTTCAGACATTTTCATGCTGTAAATATCTCTAACCAAATGACCTAATTCGTGACATGCATCAAATCTACTTCTCTCCATAGTTTTTTGGTTATTAAGAAAGATAAAAGGCTGGTCATCATACCAAACGCTAAAAGCATCAATATATTCCGATTTTACAAAAATCGAAAAAATACGTATACCTTTTGACTCTAACAGAGCAATTAAGCTTCCAATAGGTTTATCGCCTAAACCCCAGTCATAACGGAGCGTATTAGCCGCTTCTTCAGGAGATAAATGGGATAAATCAGGAAGTTCTGACTGAACGAGCTCAAACTCTTCTTCAAACCAATCATTAAGCATAAAACCGGTTATGCCATAAGTTAAAGCTTCAGCTTTAACTTTTTTGGTCATTCTAGAACGAGATCTGAAACTAACGCTATGTTCATCAATGATTGGTAAATCACTGCCTTTAAAAAAATCGATAGGCAAGCTTAGCACCCTTGAAAGATCAACCAAATTAGGCTCAGTATTTCCATTTAGGTAATTTGTTAATGTTCTAGGAGTAATATTTAGCTTTTCTGCTAATTCGGCTTTGCTCACAGCCCGCCTATCGATTGCAAACTGTAATCGATTTGGATTAAACATATATTAGCCTTAAGGTAATTAAGCTTTTTTCTTACGCTTGATAGGAACTACACCTACTTCTACTTTATCTTTCATACGTGGTGTTGTAGGAATGTTGAATTTGATATCAGGAAGTTTAATACGCGTACTCCAGTCATCAATCCTACCTTTTGCAAATGATTTTGGCTGTGAAAGCTCTAATCTCATTAACTCACCAAATCGGTAATGAAGTAAAGTCCAAATGGTAGTTCCCTTATCAGAATTTAATAAAGGATAAATATCATCTTTAAGAGTACTACCTTTAATCGATTTATTGCTTACGCTTCCATCTCTTAAGCCTACATACTTATTACCTGCAAAGACACGGATTGCATGCTCCTTACACGGCGATATTACATATGCGACTCCTCCCTTGCCATCAACTTTGGTCCAACCAAAAGAACATAATTTCTCTCTAAGAAAGCCTGAAATATGAAACTGCCACATCGCTAATAAAGCATTTGTTGGAAAGGATGTTCCAACATGCTGGGTTTTTTCATTAGCAGCCAGAATCACCTCGTAAACTAGTTGAGTTGTAAGACTGGGGTGAATGGCAGCAAGAGCACTAACGACCTCAGAAGTTTCATCAATAAATTTATCTGAAGTAGCATCAAACGACGGTTGTAGTGAAAACATAATATTTCCGATATATTGACATCAAGTTGATGTATGATAATAGGAAATAGAATGCAAGTAAATAGCTAAACGTCAATAAGATAAATAGAGCGAATTGAATCCAGCTGCGTTTAGTATTATGCAGAAAACCTAACTATTTGATATATTCACCTTTAGCTGTGTACTATCTCCAGCAGTATATTCAGCCGATTATTTTATTTGCCATCATGACTCTTATGGGAACACGTTCGATGCGCTATACAGGCATAAAACTGCTAGTGTTAGATATGAACTGACTATAAAATCGATAGCATGGGTCATTATGATCGAGCTGTCTGATTAAAATATTCCATGTTAGCTTCTATAGTTTTTTCAATATAGCTCAGTGCCGTGATGACGCCGCGTAGTTGATGACCACCACAGAATATCAATGCATTTAAACATTGATTCCAAACACAAAAAACCTGCTATCAGTAGCTCTAACAGCAGGTTTTTTGTGTTTGGACGATAGGTATAAGTTAACTCTTTACATTCACTTCTTTATAACATAAATTAAAAATAGCTTGTAAACTTCATTTATGTGCATTTTACTCATCAGACTATATTATAAGGAAGTAAGAATGAGCGATCCAAAAAATGGTGGTACAAATTCAAAAGATAGAGGGAAACCTATTAACGAATCAGACCAAGGTGCCTCAATTCGTAGACCTATGGGTGACACTGCAATTGGACAAAACCCAGAATCAACTAGCAAACCACCGAAACCACCACACAACCCACATAAATAAACTTCTTTAAAATATTAGGATGTAACTATGGGTAATCCAAACAACGGGAATTCAAGTTCCAACGGTGAAAAAAAATCAGACCGAGGTAGTTGGCCATTAAGTGATAACGGGCAGCGGCCAGTATCCAGTAGACCCCCGCCTAAACCACCACATAACCCGCATAAATAGTTTTTTTACTAACCTTGCTCTACTTGTGTTGTATATCTCATTTCCAAAAACTCTATATCGGCACGAGGGAAATAAGTAATCATACTACCAAACTCTGGCTCTAACTTAACCTGTGCTACCTCTATCCATTCCACACCGTCTTTACCTTTAGTATCCGTAACATAAAAGGCAATACCATCTTCGTCCATAATAAATGGGGCAAATGCTTCTCCAAAAAACTCCATCGTACTATTACATAAATATTGATTACCATTCTTATGGACTAATTTTATTTGGGTTGCTGCTACATCTTTATGAGCAGATAAGGTTTTCCAAGTGTCTCCTGAATTTAGAGTATGGCTAATTTTTTTACGATATAATAAATTTGTCCATTTTGCTTCAGCAAACTTTAACCAGCCGTATGCAAGTGGTAAGCCAAAAAATACTGATAGGTAAGCCCAACTTGAGTCACACAGTTGCAAAGTAACCGCTGTTGGTAAACCTAATAGTAATATAAGTAGCCACATATCCGTTATTTTTTCGGTCTTACGGTAGTCTCGTTTTAATAAAGCATAGCCCAAGTAACCCGCAACCAATGTGGCCTGTATTTGAATTGGCAATTGTAGTAATTCTTGCATGAAAGCCCCCTAATAATATGCTTTGATTATTACATATACTGATAGTACAACTTCATTAGTCTTACACAATAAAAAACCCGCTAACAATTAGCGGGTTTTATTAAACCAATATACCTATGGATACGGTTCCCTAGTGAGGACTTGAATATCAAGCTGCAAGCTATTGATGTCAGTAGTCAAAATACTCATAGCAGCTCAGTGTACATAGCAGTGTACCTTTCAAGATGAAATGGCGGCATATCCATCTTTTTAATTAGTCGCTGTACCTATTAAATATAAGATCGCCTTTAATGAAGGCTTACCTCCCAGTTGTCACTAAACAGATTGGCTTTAGGAATAAAAAAATCTTACTCTAACATAGATATCAGTTTCACAAAGGAATGTATCTTGTTAGCACAGCGTTCATTTTTATTAGTTCATACATGATTGTCTCTCATACCTAATAAGCAGACTGCTTACCCCAATCATAGATACCACGTTTATAAGCGTAAATCAGCATAATTAAGCCAGCGATAATCATCGGTGCGCTTAATATTTGTCCTTTGGTCATCCAACCTAAAAGGATAAATCCTTGATCAGCATCTGGCTGACGGAAGAATTCAATGATAAAGCGGCTGATACCGTAGCCCAGTAAGAACACGGCAGAAGCGGCCATACGTGGACGCGGCTTTGATGAGTACCACCATAAAAAGATAAATAGCAGCAGACCTTCGGCGAAGGCTTCATATAGTTGCGATGGATGACGAGGCAGTATGTACTGACCATTAACCTCAATCATTAATTCTTGCAATTGTGGATTGCTCTGTAATTGCTCCATATCAAAGGCAGCGGCTTGCGGAAAGTAGGTCAGCCAATTATAGCCACCGTCTGATACGCGCCCCCATAGTTCACCATTGATATAATTACCGATACGACCAAACAGTAAGCCAGTTGGCACGCAAGGAACGATAAAATCGAATACTTGAAAGGTGGTTTTTTTGTATTTACGCGCAAAGAACCACATACCTATCATGACGCCAATAAAGCCGCCGTGGAAAGACATACCGCCTTCCCAAACCTTTAATAGGTATGCGGGGTTTTGTAGTAGCTCGCCGAATTGATAAAACAGCACATAGCCAATCCGACCGCCTAAAATAACGCCAAGCGCCCCATAAAAGACCAAATCAGACACCATATCGGTGGTCCAATTGTCGCGTTTGGTACTACGATACCAAGCCAGACCATAAGCGGCGGCAAATGCCAGCAGGTACATTAAACCATACCAGTTCACTTCTACTGGACCCAAAGACAGCGCAACGGGATCATACTGAGGATGAATCATCATAAAGGTATCATAATTATTGATAATAAAATGTTGGTCATAATAGCAAAATTTGACCCTTGCGAACACGACCGTCTGTTCAAAACAAAAGAGTGTCAACGATCATAACGTGGTGCTGGAATAAATATTTCGAAGCATCTGTTTGGCTTGCGCGCAGCAAGCGGAAAAAAATTATCCCAGCAATGTGATATTCTCCCTAAATCTAATCAACCAACTGAGGCGTGAATGCCTTTTATCTTTTTGAATAACAAAAAAACTATGGAGAAAAGTAGATTCGATGCATGTCACGAATATGGTCATTTGGTTAGAGGTATCTACAGCATGATAATATCTGAAAGTTTCGTAGAATCGCTTGATCAAGACTTAGAGTCTAAAGCAGCTGAAACATGAATCCTACAATAAAATTTATGCTGATTAAATTATTATGATTAAGTTTACTATTACCCTCGTCTTCTAAGTGTGGTTAGACCTTTGCCAAAATAGCTCAGTAGTAATAGCAGCGCTATTATTATCAAGATAGGATAATTTCCCATAAGCATAAAGGGAGTGTTACCAACCCGTGCCTGTATCTCACCACGTAGTACAGTACGCTCAAACTGCGGTGCGCGTTTTACAATACGACCTTTATGGTTAATGATAGCGGTAACACCAGTATTGGTCGCTCGAATAAACCAGCGCCCGTTCTCAAGAGCGCGCATTTGTACCATTTGCAAATGTTGCAATGGTCCTGCTGAAGTGCCAAACCAGGCATCGTTAGAGACGGTCAACAAAAAGTCAGTATCGATGGCATTTTTACGCGTAGTATCTGGATAAGCTACCTCATAACAGATAGCCGTCCCTATATTGTGTCCACGCACTTGTAGCGGTGACTGCTGATCACTACCACGACTATAGCTCTTAATATCCTGACTACCGGCCAAATTTGGGAAAATATCGAGTACGCCTTCAAATGGAATATACTCTCCAAAAGGCACCAGACGCTGCTTCTTGTATAGGCCTTCCGCTTCTACACCTCGAGCAATCACGCTATTGTAAAATGGGGGATACTTATCCGTACTGGCATTGAATGCCGCTTTATCCTTATAAGGGATACCAGTTATCCATGTAGTATTGGTCGCATTGGCCATTTCTATCATTTCACTAATAAAGCCCGCAGCCTCATCCTGAAACATCGGAATAGATGATTCAGGCCACACCACAACATCACGTCCCCACTCAGTGCGCGTTAACTTCGCATAAATCTTTAGCGTTTCTACTTGATATTGAGTCAGCCACTTTATATCTTGTGAAATATTACCTTGAATCAATGACACTGACAGATCAGGTGTGCCCTTAGGTTTTGTCCATTGCGGATTGACCAGCCATAATGATGTGCTAATGGCTAATAACAGTAAAGAAACGGCGGCATAACTACTGCGCCGAAGCAGTAGCTCTACTAAACTTGCAGCCAATAGTATGGCAACAAAAGAGACGGCAAAAACACCAGCAACGGGTGCTAAGGACGATAGCCAATACTCTTCAGTAAACGCATAACCAACAAACAGCCATGGAAAGCCTGTGAATAACCAAGTTTTTAACCATTCTTGTAGCACCCAAAGAGCAGCAAATGAAAAGGGTTGTTTGCCTACCATACGGTTAAAGACTAGTGCTAAAAATCCATGAAACAGTCCCATACCGAGACCCATCAATGCAATCATAATCAATGCGAGCCACGTTGGAGTATCGCTATAATCATGGATGGCAGTATAGAGCCAAAAGCCGCCGACGCACCATAACCCCATACCGTAAGCTTCACCAATAATAAAAGCGCGACGACCACTCATATTTGGTACCAACAGCGCATATAAAATCGCTGGTGACACTATTGCTAGCGGCCAGAACCCATAAGGCGCTAGCGCAAATAAAAAAATAGCTCCTGCAAGCCATGCTGCTACTAGCGTAAACCATAGCGGTAATTGATTTGAGTGAGTACTCAAACGCTTTTGTAGATTAATAGTAGACAGGCTCATCGCAAATTATCCAAAATTATGTGCCTTGAATTTTTGATCAAAATCCAAAACTCAGATAGACCCGTTAATACTACAGGCAGCATTTCAAAATAAAAACTGCTTATGATACCAGTCCGCACTGCTCAATGGATAAATTTACGTACCCCGTTTGATGGGTTATTATGCTACATTACCAAACGATATGAAGTGTTACGTGGCCTTCTATAGCTCACAATATTTACAGTACATGAGAGAGTACTATGACCACCTTAAAAATAAAATCCAGTCTTATATTCAATCGTCATCTGTCTAAGGGGTTGCGTAGTACGTTAGTATTACTTGCCGCCTCATCACTATTTGCTTGTAGCCAACCGAGTAGTGGCGTATCTGATGCAAGCACAACATCGGCATCAACTGAAGATGTAGTGACTGTTCCAAAGACAGCTGAACCAAACGTTATAAGTGCCCCTATGATGACATCAGTAAGTAAACCAGACCTACTAAAAAACGTCTCAGCCACGGTATATAAAGATGCTAATTGCGGCTGCTGTAAAGAATGGATAAGTCATGCAGAAGATAATGGTCTAAGTGCAACCGCGCAAGATGTTGCGGACTTAGCCGTATTTAAAGAGCGCTACAGCGTTCCAACTGAGATGCGTTCTTGCCATACTGTAGTCACTACTGATGATTACGTCTTTGAAGGCCATGTACCTGCTAAGTATATGGCGCAATTTTTAGAGAATCCGCCAGTACAAGCGCTCGGACTTGCTGTACCGGGTATGCCTGTTGGTAGCCCAGGTATGGAGTATCAAAATAAATTCATGCCCTATCAGGTTATGCAGCTCAATAAAGACGGGACGACCCAAGTTTATGCTGATATCGAATCGGTAGAGCAGCAATTATAATGTGTTAGCAGTTAAGAATACTTTGATTATAGTGTTAGCGTTAAAAGTAAATGAGAAAGGTATAAGACTGTTCTATTACTTATAAATTGATTCTTCATCAAAAATCTCATTAGCTATTGAGACTTTAATAGCTAAAATAACTTTGAATTTGTAACTTTTGATGACAATGTAAGCTAATTTATCGATTATTTACCCTTAAAATGGATAGATAACTAAGGACTAATACAAGAATATACAGAGTGTATCGAAACAATTACGTAAGATTACATAATCCAGTAGGGAATTAAAGTCTATATTGACACTATAGATTATTATATTATCTTAATAATGAGTTAAACCCTATGTAGCATAATTGCCTCGGTCCAATTTAAAAACGTCTAAATGTTAAATCTACAATTATGGATTTAACGCTTAGACGTTTTTTTTCTCATAAAACAGTAAAAATTATTGTCAATGTAGTCAGCTATATCCTGTGCATGTTACACAAACTTACATTGTAAAATGTACATTATTAGTAATTTTTTCAACATCAAAAAAGTATTTTTGGGGTTTTTAAGGGTGATGACAGGCTAAACAGCCTATGCTAAAGTCGGCTTTGTGTTTTGGTCAGCAGCTTGATTTGCAACGGCTTCGTAAGACTTCAATGATGCTGTGATCGCCAATAATCATTTTTTATATGAATAATATGCAGCAGAAGTATCAGTCACTATGACGTATATATACTTGAGTTGTTGAAATTTAATTGACTGCGCTGTTGTTGATAACAGACCATTTTGAATTAACCGTAGGTATTAGATTTATGAAACAGGCTTTATTGATTTTGTCAGTACTGGGTATGGGCATAGCACAAACGAGTGGTGCTGCTATCACAATCTCTCAAACAAATAATACCATCACCAATACTTCTGTGGCATCAAACTACGGTTCATCAAAAAACATCTATAGCACTAGCAGTGGTGCTTATGTTTCTAATAATGATGAAATCAGTCAAGCAATTAGCAACCTAAGTGCGCAGGCCAAGCAAAAAGAGAATCAGCTTTCATCGCTGAACAGCCGCTTATACGCTGAAAAACAACAGCAGCAAGTCAATACAGTTCCTGATAGCAATTCAGCCCCCGCTATCGCTGCTGCTCGTGCTTCACGAGTGGCTCTATCTGGTAGCTCTGGATATTGTGCCCGTTACGTACGTAAAGCACTACAATCAGCAGGTTATGAGTTTACCCCGAATCCTTCAGCCTATCAGTACGCCACTCGTGGCACGCTTGATAAAGCAGGTTTTAGCAAAATTAGCAATGATATGCCAACCCAAGTAGGTGATGTTATTGTCTATGATCGCTCATCAAAGCGTCCACATGGCCATATTCAAATCTTTGATGGCAAAGATTGGATTTCTGATTTCCGTCAGAACAGTATCAGTCCATACAGTGGTGTCTATGCTTATACCACATGGCGCGATTCAAAATACGTGGATGACGCATCCGCATCAGATCGAAATATCTACCTTGCTATGAATGATAAATAAGACCTGATAAGTCAGCACAACATAGTTATTGTTTCCTCCAACCCAGTAGTGGTATTACTATCATTGCTGGGTTTTTTTGTGCTTAACATCAGGGCGTATTTAACCTTTCATGATTTGATCATTCAGAAATAGACACTACTGATATCATTACTCATGACAAGAATTATCGGCAAGAGCTTTTAATATCCCACATGATACGGCTGGTGCACTACTTGCACATTTCTGGCGCAAAACAGTCAAGTGCTGCTTTAAGTGCATCAGTTTTTCCATTCGTATTTCTACAGCATAAATTTGCTTATCTAGTAATAAGTTCACATCACCACAGTCTTTATCAGGTTCCTCCCAGTATTCAAGTAAGATTCTTACTTCGTCTAAAGCCATGTCAAGCGTACGGCAGTGTAGGATAAATTGTAGACGCTCAATGTGCTCTTCATTATATAAACGATAATTCCCTGCGCTGCGAGAAGGCTCAGGTAATAAGTGCTCCTTTTCGTAATAGCGAATGGTTTCCACTGTGGCACCTGTGCGTTTAGCGAGCTCACCAATTTTGATTGTCATAACAACCTCTATGATTTAAATGATTAAAGTGGCTGTAAAGACTGGCGCTAGAGAAATTAAAATTACGAAACTGTAGATAAATAACCTTGACTCTAAAGCCACTAGAGGGTTCATAATATCATTATTCAAAGGGTAAATTATTATGAAATATCATATTGAAGGTATGGACTGCGCCAGTTGCATCGGCAAGATTGAAACAGCTTTGAAACGTATGCCTGGGGTTTCTGATGTTGAGCTAAATTTTGCTACAGAAACGCTAGAGCTAAGCTTGACCCCTGGTGCGCCGACTCAGGCTAGTGATATCGAAAAAACAATCAAAAGCCTAGGGTTCGGCATCTCTGCCAATACTGGTCAACAAACTGTATCGGCTATTGATATTGACAGCGACAATCAGATGGCTCCGCAGGATAAGCGGTGGTGGCAAACTCAAAAAGGCAAACAGGTTGTTGGTCTCGGTATTTTGATGGGCAGCGCTTATGCACTGTCACTACTGTTCCCCGCTTATGGGATATGGGTGTTTGCCATCGCCGTGATTGTAGGCGTTTTTCCATTTGCGCGCAAAGCCTTAGCACTGGCTAAAACAGGTTCATTCTTTTCAATTGAAACGCTGATGTCCGTCGCCGTGCTTGGCGCTCTTATCATTGGTGAAGCTGAAGAGGCCGCAGCGGTTGTCTTCTTGTTCTCAATCGGGGAGCTGTTTGAGAGTATCGCTGCTGATCGCGCTCGTGCTGGCATTAGAGCTTTAGCGTCGCTGGTGCCAAAAACCGCCATTTTACTTGATACTCAAGGTGGGCAGCGCGACGTTCCAGCGGCCTCGCTACAAGTGAATGACCTTGTACTGGTGCGCCCTGGCGATAGAGTATCTGCTGATGGATCCATTGTTCAAGGTGCGTCTAGCCTTGATGATTCGCCCGTGACGGGGGAATCGGTTCCCGTTGCCAAGACGATGGGTGACAATGTATTCGCAGGGTCAATTAACATTGATGGTGTGCTACAAGTGCGCGTAGAAAAAACAGCCGCCGATAACACCATTGCAAAAATTATTGAGCTGGTAGAGCAAGCCCAAGCCTCCAAAGCACCCACTGCCCGTTTTATTGAGAAATTCAGTCGTTACTATACACCGGCTGTGATGGCTATTGCCGCCCTAATTATCATCGTTCCGCCGTTAGCGATGGGCGGAGATTGGGGAACTTGGTTGTATCGCGGTTTGGCACTATTGCTAATTGCCTGTCCCTGTGCCCTTGTGCTATCCACACCAGCTGCCATTGCTTCTGGTCTGGCGGTCGGTGCGCGCCGCGGCTTGCTGATTAAAGGGGGTAGTGCTTTAGAAACCATCGGCAAAGTAAAGACAGTCGCTTTTGACAAGACAGGCACTTTAACTGAGGGTAAGCCACGCGTTACTGACATTGTTGCTTTCACTCAAGAGTACCTAAGTTCTCAGGATCAGGGTCTTCAAAGTCAGGATTCTCAGGATCAGGGTTCTCAAGGTCAAGATGAGGTATTGGCGCTCTTTGCCAGTGTGGAGACAGGTTCTAGTCACCCGCTTGCTGAAGCCATTGTCAGTCATGCTGAAGCCGCCAAAATTGTCATACCTGTGGCTTCTAAAGCTTCTGCTACTGCGGGTAAAGCGGTACACGCAACTATCGCTGGGCGCGCGCTAGCTATCGGTTCGCCTGTTTATGCCGCAGATGAGGCATCAATTTCAGCCGAGCAACAGGCACAAATCGAGGCGCTGCAAAATGAGGGTAAGACCGTCTCAGTGCTGTTTGATGAGCAAAGTCGAGAAGTGCTTGGATTGGTCGCACTAAGAGATGAGTTACGAGACGACGCTCATGAAGGTGTGGCTCAGCTTAAAGCGATGGGTGTGCGCTCTGTTATGCTCACAGGCGACAACCGCTTAACCGCTCAAGCACTTGCCAGTAATTTAGATGTGGAATGGGAAGCTGAGCTGTTGCCTGAGGACAAACTGCGCTTGCTTAACGAGATGAAGAATAACAGCAAAATAGCGATGGTGGGTGATGGTATTAACGATGCGCCAGCGCTAGCAACCGCTGATGTTGGCATCGCAATGGGTGGCGGTACTGATGTGGCCATTGAGACGGCCGACATTGCATTATTGAAAAGTCGTGTTACGGACATGGCTCATCTCATCGCACTGTCGCGCGCCACTATGACCAATATTCATCAGAACGTCATTTTCGCCTTGGGTCTCAAAGGCGTCTTTTTGATCACGACCGTATTCGGCATTACTGGACTATGGATTGCGGTTCTAGCTGATGCTGGAGCAACAGTGCTCGTTACTCTCAATGCGTTACGTTTACTGCGCTTTAAAGGCGCGCCTCCATTGGTAACTGCGCCTAAAGTAGTTAAATAAAACCCTTCGAAATCAATTAAAAACTAGAGATAGCAGCAGATTTCGGGGGTGGGTTCTAATAATAAAAATTCCACCGCCACAGTAAACTGCAACCGCATTAGAGTAAATAAGGTTAGACCGTATGTTGATTACAGAATTGGGCTATTTTGCCTTGCTTACCGCTTTTGTATTGGCGTTATTGCAGGTAATTCTGCCAACTATTGGTGTTATTCGTAACCAAGTTGCTTGGCAACGACTAGCCCCTAGCTTAGCTTGGGCACAGTTTGCCGCCATGATAACGTCATTTGGCGCTTTGATAGCAGGTTTTTATTATAATGATTTTAGCCTCAGTTACGTCGCGCAGCATTCCAATACGCTGTTGCCTTGGTACTATAAATTATCGGCGACATGGGGCGGACACGAGGGCTCTTTGCTGCTATGGATGACCATCATGGCCACATGGTGTGCACTGGTATCATACTTTAGTCGCGGCTTGCCGTTATCAATGCGTGCGCGGGTATTAGTTATTTTGGCCGGTGTACAGTTAATGATGCTAACAATGCTGATATTTACCTCGTCACCATTTGAACGTACCTTACCCAATCTAGCGGTCGATGGCGCTGATTTAAATCCTGTCCTACAAGATTTCGGTCTGATTATTCATCCGCCCATGTTATATATGGGCTATGTGGGTATGGTAGTGCCTTTTGCATTTTGTATGGCGGCATTGTGGGAAGGGCGTTTAGATGCTGCTTGGACACGCTGGTCACGTCCATGGGCGCTCGCGGCTTGGGGATTTTTGACCATTGGTATTGCACTGGGCTCGTGGTGGGCCTACTACGAGCTTGGCTGGGGCGGTTGGTGGTTTTGGGATCCGGTAGAGAACGCCTCGTTTATGCCTTGGCTTGTCGGCTTAGCATTGCTGCATTCATTAGCAGTCACTGAAAAGCGCGGGGTGTTTAAAGCATGGACCATCATGCTGGCTATTTTCGCCTTTGCCTTAAGCTTGCTTGGCACGTTCCTGGTACGCTCTGGAGTCCTTACCTCAGTGCATTCGTTTGCCGCTGATCCGACGCGTGGTTTGGTCATCTTAGCTATTCTTGGCATTATCATCGGTAGTGGTCTATTAATGTTTGCCGTTCGCGGTTGGCGTTTAACCGTTGAAAGCCAATATCAGCTGATTTCACGTGAGTCCTTTTTAGTGATCAACAACGCCATCATTTTGATTGCAACCTTAGTGGTGCTGCTCGGCACCCTCTATCCTATTATCGCTGATGCCTTTGGTTTAGGACAAGTGTCCGTTGGCCCTCCTTATTTTAATGCATTATTTGTACCTTTAACGTGGCTGTTATTAATAGCTATGGGTATGGGCTCAAATATTCGCTGGAAAAAAGACACCCGTCCACTACTGGGTATAGGCATGGTCATCGCCGTTAGTAGCTTAGTATTAGCCGCCGTTATTACTTACTTTGTTAATCCATCGTCTATGCTTAATATTGGTGTGACTTTAGCCGTTAGCTTTTGGGTACTGCTATGGATGGCAGTTGATTTTAAAGATAAAACTAAGAATGCGCCTAATCTTTTTAACGGTTTGCGGCAGTTGCGTCTGAGCTATTGGGGTCAACAGACTGCTCATATTGGCGTACTGGTTGCTGTCATTGGCATAGCCTTTACTAGTAGTTTGAGTATTGAGCGAGACGTAGCAATGGGTATTGGCGATACAGTCAATGTTCAAGGTTACGATTTTGAAGTAACTGAATTTTTTGAAATAAAGGGTAGTAACTTTGATGCAACGCAGGCGCAAGTCGTGGTATCCAAAAACGGTCGTGAAGTGGCGAAACTGACTCCAGAAAAGCGTACTTATATCATTAGCACTATGCCGACCACTGAGGCGGCCATTGATGCTAGCCTAATGCGCGATGTTTATGTCGCACTGGGCGAACCTATTGCCGATGGTAGTAACCAATGGGCATTAAGGATTTATGTAAAACCATTAATTCGCTGGATTTGGTTAGGGGCAATTATCATGGCTCTAGGTGGATTAATTAGCATGCTTGATAAACGATACCGCATCAAAAAAGTTAAAGCTCCGTTGCTAGTTACTGGTAATCTGGCTACTGATAGAGTCAATGAGATAGCTATTGAGCAGTCAATCTCAGCATCGACGATGTCGACACTAAAGGAGAAATAAATGACTATGTCGAATAATACTCCTGAGCAAAAAGATAGCCAAAACAGTAAGCAGCGTAACCCAAAGACAATGAAAAAAAAGCAGACGAAGCTATGGTTCTTAATTCCGCTTATCCTCTTTTTTGGATTAGTAGTGATATTGTATATGCGCTTAGGTAAACCAACAAATATTGTGACCAATACCGCTCTTGAGCGTCCGGTTCCTGCCTTTGAGCTGCCGTTATTAGCAGATACTACCCGTACTATCACCAATGATAATTTGCCAGATAAGCCGTTTTTACTTAATGTTTGGGGCTCATGGTGCCCAACTTGCGTTATTGAGCATCCGTTTTTAATGCAACTAGAAGAGCGCGGCGTTGATATCGTTGGTGTGAATTATAAGGATGAGATTGGTAATGCGCTCAGTTACTTAAACCGAGGCGGTGATCCATTTTCTATGTCTATTCAGGATTCATTGGGTCAGTTTGCTCTAGACTTAGGCATAACTGGTGCGCCCGAAACCTTTGTTGTGGATGGAGATGGCATCATTCGTCAGCATATTGTTGGTGAGATTAATGAAGCCAATTGGCAACAGCGTGTTAAGCCGTGCCTGACCGTACTTAATGAGGCTAATAAGAACAACGATAGTCCTGATCTCATTCAGGTTGAGGAGATGTGCAAATGAACGTTACTCGAATAAGAGCTCCTCAACTAAAACCCAATATAGTTTTAAAACTAGCAAGCTTAATACTAGCGTGTCTGCTTAACATGACGGCAAACGCAGCTATTGACGTATACGATTTTGACTCACCACAGCAAGAAGCTCAGTATCGTGGATTAATAGAAGAGTTTCGCTGCCCAAAATGCCAAAATCAAAACCTTGCAGCCTCTGATGCACCGATTGCACAGGATCTAAAGCAAAAAGTCTATGATTTAATTAAAGATAGACGTAGTGATGCTGAAATACGCGCCTATATGCAAGAGCGCTACGGTGACTTTATTAGCTACAAGCCGCCTATGCGACCATCGACATGGATCCTATGGTTTTTTCCACCACTATTATTGCTCGTCTTAATCATCGGCTGGTTTTGGCAAAGTAAGCGTCGCCAAGTTGTCGCCCGTGGCCAAAACGGCGTTACAGTGAACAGTACTGCTGCCTTGACCTCTGCGGAAAAGGCTGAGCTTGATCGTCTATTATCGCAAGCTGAGAATGTCGACCACGATATTACTAGCCTAGAGGACAAAAAATGACCCTATTTTCTACTTTTGGCTTATTTGTAACTCTAAGCTTGCTGATTGCTCTTATATTTGCGCTGATTGCTATTATGCCATGGCTACGAGCACCGCGTTTGCAGTCCAAACCAATAGACAATCAACTGCTAGATATTAATGTTGCAGTATTTCGCGAACGTTTAGCTGAGCTACAAACAGATAAAGACAGCGGTACTATTAATAATAGCCATTATCAAAATCAAAAGCTGGAGCTTGAGCGTCAGCTATTAGATGCGCAGCGTCAGATAACACCTATGGTCACCCCTGATGTCAAAAGCCGTTTAATTGTCGCAGCTTGGATCCCAATATTGGCTGCAATGGCGTATTTACTAATAGGCAATCGTACGCCCGTGTTTGATTTGTGGACAAGCGAGGACAAAGTAGGACAAGTGGCTGACGACCTATTGACAGCTAAAATTGACAAGCCGCCATCATGGGCGTTTGAAGATGGTCGTCAACTGATTAGCGCCATGCAAACCAATGTTCATCGTAATGCTGATGATCCTAATCGCTGGATGCGCCTATCCGAGCTTTTCTTATCTATGGAGGCGACTGACTCTGCGTTAGAAGCCTTATCGCGTGCCTATCGTTTAGCACCTGATAACGAGGAGATTGCTACTACTTATGCTCAGACTAGTTTTTTTGTTAATGAAGGTCAGTTAGACGCTAATATTCGCCGTGTATTACAAGCTATATTAGCTAAAAATCCGCAACATGAACGGGCTCAAATGCTCATGGCAATGGGTGAGACTCGTAGTAGTAACTTTGCCCAAGCGCAAGGTTGGATTAAACGCTTACAAGGCAGCATTGTGGCCAAACCAGGTGATCATACTAAAGCTTTAGCAAGCTTAGATGAGTTAAGCAACTACGTTAGCACGCAAGAAAAGCAAGCGCTAGAAGGTATTGACGTGACAGTGAAAATTAACGCTAATTTATTACCGTTAGTGAAAGCTGATGATGTGTTGTTTGTTGCGATACGTGAAGTTAAAGGAGGTCCACCGTTTGCCGCCAAACGTTTACCCATTAGTATTATCAAGCAAGGTGAGGCCAGTATCCGCTTAAGCAATCTTGATGCGATGATGCCAGATCGCACGTTAAATTCAGCTCGTAGTGACAAAACTCAGTTAGCAGTCGTTGCTCGTATTAGTCATAGCGGTAATGCCATAGCAGAGTCAGGCGACTTATCGGGTAATCCTATAGTGATTAGCGCTGAACAGACTCAGGTTAATGTTGAAATCAATCAACAGATTCCCTAATAAAAAATTATTACCGTAAGTTTCATAACACCAGAGCGGTAAGTGGCGCCGTTTATAAAAGTGGCGCGATTAATAGTCGTATACCAAAAACATATACGTTTAACATTGTTCATTGTATAAACACAGATAAAGAAAACAACTATGACTGAATCTACCGACAGATTAGATAGTACTAAATTGAATAGCGTTGAATCGGCTAGTACTAATATTGCTGACAATAAAGTACCTATAGCTGTGAGTAGTACTCATCAATCGATTGACTCTAAAACCATGAATCATACGCCTAAAGCTATGTACGTGACTTCAGGCAACTCGATAACACCTAAAGGTAAGTTGGATAAAATGCCAAAAATGGTTGCCAATGGCAGTCGCGCTTTTATCTGGTATTTGTTGGCGATAATGGTATTAATACTTGATCAATGGACTAAGTGGTTGGCCCAAACCAAATTAGCGTTCAATGACCCCGTACCGGTCATTGAACCATTTCTCAACTGGACACTCGCTTATAACTATGGGGCAGCATTTAGCTTTTTAGCCGACGCTGGCGGTTGGCAGAAATGGTTTTTCTCAGGCTTAGCTTTTGTAATGGCTATCTTTTTAACGATTTATTTAATCAAAGCGCCACGTACAGCCAAGCTATTGTCTATGGGGTTGGCCTTAGTGCTTGGCGGTGCGATTGGCAACTTAATCGATCGTTTAAGAATTGGCAAAGTGGTTGACTTTATCCATGTGCATTATGCTGATGTCTGGAATTATCCTATTTTCAATGTTGCAGATATAGGTGTCTGTGTCGGTGTCGCATTGATTATAATTGACATGATATTTTTAGAAAGTAAGCGTAATAAATAAGCACATTGATGCCGATTATCACAAACAAAATGAACTAGCGTCGTAGTCACTCTATACGGAAAAATACTTTTTATACTTGAGTATGTTTATAAAATGTGAACTGGAAGGTAATGTATGACTGGTATAGGTACTCACTCATTTTAGGTCTTAAAACCCAATACTTAAAAGCTCTGCGTAGAGCCATTATTATAGAGACATTGAATAATCCATAAATTCTTTATTGATAATAACAAAAGGAAAATATAGTGTCACAGGCTCAGCCAACTATTGAAAAAATTCACAGCCTTAGAAAAAAACAAGAGACCGCGTTAAAAAGTCTTACCCTTATAGGCTACCTAGAAGGCACCTCTTTCTTATTATTGCTCTTCATCGCCATGCCACTAAAATATATGATGGACATTCCAGAAGGTGTAAAATATATCGGTATGGCGCACGGTGTACTATTCATTGTCTATATCGTAGTACTTGTAGGCACAGCTATCAAAGTAAAAATTCCTCGTTGGGCAATACCTGCGGGCGTACTCGGATCACTCTTACCATTTGGCCCGTTCATATTTGATCATTTACTAAAAAAGAATCTACAAAAAAGCGTAAGTAAAGAAGCCTAGAACAAACCCTGCTGCAAGCATGCCTTATTGCTCAAAATTGCTTTCTCTGATTGAATCAGAAGTCGCCATGACTCAGATGGCGACAAATGAATAACATCGAGCAGAAATTACTCACAAAAAAAATTCATTTTAAGCCCAGTATGGATGATTCAATACTCTACTCGTTTTTCCAACTTATCTTACACGCTATCGACCAATCCATATCGTTTAAAAACTAAATAGGTTTTGTCATCCGCGATGGATTTCCTGTTATCGTAGGGTATACCCCAAGGGAACTAGCTATTTCACCCCAAAAACCTATTAACAGACTACTTAAAACAGACTGCTATAATGGAACCACTTATAATAGACCGCTAGCCTTAATACTCTAGATAATTCCTGATACATGGTCAGATACTTGATGCATTGTTAGCTCGTGTACTACGGGCAATACTGGTTGTGAAAAATCTCTAGTTTCTCCAGAATAATAACAAAGGTTACGTAATATGGATGCTTTTCATGGTGCATTAACTATCAAAAGATCGGTAATAACTTTGTCTGCAATTTTGCTATTAAATGGTTGTCAGACGGTAGATGCTAATATTAATGAACAGGCTCTTGCGAAAAAAAATAGTAAGCCTTTCTTCACGTATTCCTTGCCTAAAAGCACTCTAGCAGAACCTCTTATCATTACTCCAACGGCTATTGTAGTAGAATTTAAATTTGATAACGGTTGTCTACTAGCGTTTGATGGAACGTATTGGATGACACCGGTTTTTCCTGAAGATCATGTAAACTTTGATATTAAAAATAAAGAGTTAAAACTCTTAGGTCAAAAATATAAGATGGGTGAGATGATAGATGCTGAGAGCATCCTACATTTTGTGTAATTATTGATGAAAGCCACATAGCTGTTACACAGAATATAGGATGCTCTCCATTATTAAGCTTATATAACTATAAAATAGATACTTCTAGCCAATACGCAGGTGTTTTTCCTTTAGAAGCTTGAGAACGTGGCTGAAGAATACGCAATTCATATTTACCTGAATATGGAAGCTTGTAATAACCTTGGTTATCTAGTTCAGAGGAATATTCTCCTACATTGACAGAATCTAATAGATTCTTATTAAATAAATAAGAATCTACATTCCCTCCCGTTGTTTTAACAGAAAGCTTTTGGTTCTTTTTGGCATAAAATGTATAGGAATCGTACTTACTACCCTTTAATTTCCCATAATAGTTAGCTGAACTAGCGCCTTTTTTAAATTGAACATCAACAGTTTTAGCCACTGCATCTGAAGATGCGGCCATTACTGTAGGACTTACCATTAGAACAGGAAGCGCAATTAGAATAGCAGCAGTTAAGTTTTTCATATTTTAAACACTCAAACAGTAAAAAAACGATTTTATCTTACTCCACACTGTCAACCTTTATAGATATGTTATATTAGTATTACTAATATAGAGAGTACGTTGGTAAGTTACTGAATAAGGCCACCTGTAACGACCCTAACTTCTAGTTCTACCGTAAACCTACTTATGGTAGTAAAAACCTGAATTTCATCACGTAAACAAAGAGAACACTGCTAAATAGTGGTGTTCTCTTATTATATTTAAAGGAAAAATTATGCGTTCTTTGCTTCTAACGACAATATGCTTAACGGGCAGCTTAGCTCTAGTGGCTTGTAATAACCATCGTGCCGACACCACGGATCTGAGTAAGCAGCCTACAATAGAAGTGCCGGTAGCGTCAGCGGCATTTACTGCTTTTGGAAACACCGCTAAAGAAAAAATTTGGCGAATAGTGATTGAAGGAAATGAGCTAAGTATAGAGGCGAATTTCTTAAAGCCAACGACAGCAACAGTTATCGTGGTGGGTTCTGGTTCTGTCAATACTGAAGGTGTCGAATACGCGAGTACTATCAATGGACAGCCTATTGTTGTGAATATAAAAAATAACCTTTGTATCGATGACAATGGCTATCAAAATGAACTTACTGCAATATTAACTTACGCAGGCGAAGTATATCAGGGTTGTGCCGTTGCCGGTGCAATAGAAATTGCGCCCACATAGAAGATAAGCCTAACCTATGAATAAACCATTGAAAAAATTTAGCCTAGTATTCTTACCATCATTTTTGTGGGTCGTATTAACTGGGCTAGGATTTGGCTCTCAAAGTCTATCTAATTTGATTGAAATTATAGGAATTTTTATAGTATCCGTGCTGTGTTTATTTATCCCAGAACGATTTATAAAATATCAACACCTTCTTCTAATACTCTTAATAATCACTGCCTTAGTGCGTTTTTTAACCCCATATATACCGGAATAATATTAAACCAGTTGGCTATCTGAACCGCCCCGACTATATCGGAGAGCGTTTTATTTGAGTCAGGCAACTTTGCCTGACTCATTAAGACGATCATAATATTGCTTTTCAAACTCAAAAGGTGATACATAACCAATCGTACTATGCATTATCACATGAATTACCCGCGTTCCAACAAAGGTAATAACGCCAGAATCAGCCATCTGATCAGTATAACGAATAGATAAATACTGAACGCCTCTATCACTACGATGAATAACGTCTTTTGGGTTGTTTCTGTCTGCAATGGCTTGATTTAACGCTGCCATCACCATATCGATGTTCATACGATTAGACACCTTCCAGCCAACAATACTACGGACAAACACATCTATAATAAACGCAGTATACCCTAACGAACCAGTCAAGTGCTTTCACTGGTTCGGTTCCCTAGTGAGGATTCGAAGCTTTGGTTGTGGGCTAATGGTAGCAACGTTTCAACTCGCTAAAATAGTCTGAGTGTACTTCGTTGTGTACTTGCCCTATATATTCTATCTGTGATCGGTGCGCTATATAGTAGACATCGAGCTGCTAGTATTTGCCATAATTATTCTTCTAGGAACAATGGTCGGTTTGGAGAGTTCTATACTGCCCATTTTAGATGGTGAAAAGGTAGTGATTTAACACCATTATTGGAACATGTTCAGTGCGTTATACAGACATCGAACTCCTAGCATTAGGTGTGAATTTAATGGCGACTAAATCAATAGCAGGGGTTATTATCATTAATTTTTCTTATTAAGATCTCCCATTTTGGTTTCTACAGGACTGTCTTGTGTAGCTCACATGATCCATGTATTACAAAAGCACAAAAAAAGGTGATAGAGAAATCATCATAGTAACTGTAACTGCCTTAGCTTTTAAAATAGCCAGCTACAAGCTACAGATCACTACTAGAGTTTCATCTACCACCTTCACTATCTTATGGTGACTGAGCGTTTAAGCCACCACAAGCGTTGCAGTCTAAAGGAGCTTATTTATGCCAAATACCTTTAATAGACTCCCAATACTCTGAGAAAATAGAGTCATTACGCTTCGTTTCTTCCTGACTATCTAGATGGGTAGGTGGCAAGATATGCTCATAATAGGTATCTTTTAATAGCTTACGTAATAAGCCTTCTCCAATAAATCCTTTGCCATCATTTAGCGTATTTGCCGCTCGTAATAGGTGACGAATGTCATATTGCGATGGATCTATATCAGGCACCTGTTTTTTGATATTCAGTAGGCTATATACCGCGACTCTAGCCGTACGAACAGAGCTTTCGACGGTGAATACCACATCATTTTTAGTTTCGACAAATTGTCCTACTAAGCCTAGATTAGTACAACCTTGCGGTACAATTTCAGGGCGGTCGCCCTGCGCACGTACCATAAACTGTGAGGTGATATATGGCATATAAGTAGATCTAACAATGGTATTGTCAACCACGCCGTCTAACTCATTGATAATACCAAGGTGGTGGCAGAGCTCTGCTAAAATCTCATTACCTGTACATTCTGGCATTGGTTTCTTAATATAATTGCCATCTTTATCCATCAGCAAACTATACACCCAAAGTACTAAGGTGTCCTTTGGTTGATCAGGGAAATGCGGCTGACGGTTACAAGTAAAGCTCATTACCCAGTTAGAATCGGTAAAGGTGACGATACCACCTGTCGCTGTTTTACCTGAGTATGGATCATTAACAGACAGCTCTTTAACCTTATCTACCAATGCAGAAGGCTTACAAGTCAGTGTGGCTGACATCCATGCAGACTCATTCACATTACCATTGAATTTTCCAGGATGACCAAAGACGCTGGACTTATGAGCAAGATTGTTCCAAAGCGTCCAACCTTTTGATTGCCCTTGATTGTCTAACATAGCATCTAGGTTTGGCGCAGAATCGTTATCACCATATCGTGTGTCGTCAGTCATTGTGCCTGTGGTTGCTACTACATAATCATTCTCTGCAACAGTAATGCGGGTAGGCTTACCACCTACTTCTGCAATGATGGCTTTGACCGTTTTGGTTGGCTCATTAGCTGAACCCTTAACAGATTCATGGTCATCAGCTTGATTAAACTCAATATCTAAATCCGTCACCGAAGTATCGTATTGGAATTTAACCCCTTTTTCGATGAGATAGTTACGTAGCGGTACGATAAACCCATCATATTGATTGTATTTTGGAAATACTAGCATCGACATATTATGCAGACCATCTAAGTCATGCAAAAAGCGGTGCATATATAGTTTTAACTCAAGCAAGCTGTGCCATTTTTCAAAGGCAAACATGGTGCTCCAAAGTATCCAGAAGTTACTTTCAAAGAAGCTGTCGCTAAAGTAATCATTGACTCGCACATCATCTAATTCTTCTTTGCGTTTTAGTAGTAGACGTATCAATGCTAATTGGTCAGATTTTTTTAGAGTAACACCATTCGTTTCTTTGATTTTACCTTGCTGATGTACCAAACGAGCGATTGAATAGTTAGGATCATCATCGTTAATCAGTCTATATTCATCTAGTACGCTGTATGGCTCTGGCATCTCTACTGCAGGAATATCTTGGAAGACATCCCAAAAGTTCTCGTAGGTAAATTCCATCTCACGGCCACCACGTATGATGTAGCCATTCTTAGCATTACCTGAGCCATCCATGGAGCCGCCTGACACCTCTAGTTGCTCTAAAAAGGTGATATTTTCTGCCGGTACTTTACCATCACGAATGAAGTAGTAAGCACTGGATAAGCCCGCGATACCACTACCGATGATATAGACTTTACTGTCCTTATAAGCGTCGGTTGGTCTACCGATATTGCGTTGATAGTTGCCTATTTTGTCAGCGAACGGCAAGGTGTTTTGTGGGTAATGGTGTGGATAGGCTTTATTAGCATCTGGTTGATGTGGAAAGCTGTTGATGGTTTTTTGTTTTTCATTAGTCTTTTTCATTATTATCCCCTTAGTGGGTTAAAGAGTCTTAGGACTCAGTGTTGTTTTAAAATGAAGCTGCTATTAATTTAAATATTTATAGGTTAGTGACCAAATAAGAATATAGTTATTGTTTACTGTTTAAGACGTTATTAACTTCTTGAGAGACTAAATTGAATCTACTTCTTAGTTCATTAGAAATCTTATTTGGTAAGTCTTTTAGTTTTTTTAATTTAAAAGCAAGGTATGCACTATAACAACCACTGGTGATCAGGGCTAAACCAGTCCATATAACAACTGTCATGCCACCAAGTACAGGGTTAGCTAATAAGATAAAGGAGAAAACAATACCGATAACCCCTATTGCTGCTAAATACCCCCAGTCAGAAAAGCCATATTCTTTTAACTCGAATGAATGGCTGACAGCACTAATGGAACGAAACAATACTAAAAAACCCACATAAAAAAGCAGAGTGGCTTGCGATATTGCCGGGTTAACCACCAAAAGAACACCAACAATGAACGTTAAAATCCCAAGGACTAAAAACCAACCCCAGTTATTAAGTACCTTTTTATTTAATAAAGAAAATGCAATTTCAGAGACGCCTGAAATAATGAAAGATATGCTGAACAAAATAGCGAGTGCAGCATAAGACTCAAGCGGTGAAACAAAGGTATATATCCCGGTGGCAATAAAAATAATGCCCACAACAAGTAAAATATACCAATGATTAATGGTTTTATTGATGGTGCCGAAGATATTTCTAGTGATTGAACTCATTTTTATCTCGATATCTATGTATGTTGCAAAATAACGGCTTGATATAACATTGGGTATCTTTAATGCAAAAAAGCTATGAGGTAGATCGTTGTGATCTATCTCATAGCTTTTTGGCGCAGGTCGTGAAGAGCGTTAAAACATAGTCTACATGCTGTTCAATAAACTCATCGGAAAAAGGGTCTTTCCCAGATAATCTTGCAAATTGAGGGGCAAAGGTATAAATAGATGTGGCTGCCCCCAGCAATAAGTAGCGAATATGCATACTGTCTCCTTGAGGAGCCAATCCTAGTTTTTGTGCTCTTCGAATAATATCCAGCTCTTCATCATAAATAGTGCGTAAATAGTTTTCGACAAACCAGTCAAGTCTTTCCGAATCTCCTTGATTAGCCTGTATCAAAAAATGATGAATATCGGGGTAGTTGGCACAAAACTTTATAAAATCTTTTAACAGCACTTTCACTAAAGTACGAGCTTCAGCATCTTGCATGTTTCTGCGCTTCTCAAAATTGTGTTCACTGTAAATCTCAAAACATAATTTTGCCGTGGCTTTCCACAACGCTTCTTTGGAACCAAAATGATGGCTAATCAAGGTATGGTTCACCTCTGCTTTTTTAGCAATGGCGCGCGTTGAAACACCATCAAAACCTGTTGAAGCAAACTCGGTAAGGGCTGCTAATAATATCTTATTTTTAGTTTGTAATGAGCGCTCTTGCTCTGCACGTTTCACAGGCTTCCCTTATTTATGTTAAGCTTCTTAATCCTTATATTAACCAACTGTTCAATTATCAAATGTTAAGTTATATTATCTTTTTGTTTTATTGTGTAATTATTATATGTAGTAGTAAGCGCACGGCAGTAGATTTGGTTTGCCAAGCATTAATTTAAAGGTTCGATGTTCAAGCGGTACAACTGTTTCGATAATATCCCTATAGAGAGCTTTTAGGTACGTTGAAGAATGATTTAGCGTATAGCAAGGCTATAAAAGAATTTCATGCCATTATCAATATTACTAAATATATTGAGCTTGAACACAGCTAGATTAAGATTCAAAAAGGTTTGGTCTATAAAATGCCAAGACAAATGTAGTTTGATCATTATCATCAGGCTGAGTAAATAAAACTTCTTAAGTTAATGTCTGCGGGATTGACAGCATAGGTCAGCAATATTATTACCGCATGTATGCCGTTATAATTTGATCGCCAATGTACAAAAATTTGCTGATATCGCAGAATTTCTCGGAGAAAATACAGTAGATTGTTCAGCGATAGAAGCGGCTGAAAAAGCCATTAATGCCTTGTTTAGACTTTCTGCCGATGTCGCCATCCCTGGCCATCTCAGCGAATTAGGAGTCAAAGAGCAAGACTTTGAACTCATGGCAGATAATGCATTAAAAGATGGTAATGCCTTTAGTAATCCACGCAAGGGAACAAAAGAAGATATCGTATTAATTTTTAAAGATGCATATTGATGATGTAGCAATAAATACTGTTGATATTTACTATTGGCAGTTTAAAGAATAACGAGAAAATAGATGAAGCTATCCTAGGTAATAAAAATTATTGAGGATAGCAATTCCTAATCTAATGCGGTTATCAAAATTAATCAAGAGAACAATGCTGAGTACGAGTATCGATGCCTATGTGGCGTACTAAACACGAATAGAAAATGCATAGTAAGTACATTACAAAGCACATTGCGTAATATTTCATAAAATTAAACAATTAACATCTTTAGCTTACAGCCAAATATTCGAGTCCTAACTAGAAAGTTGAATGTTCGCTAAGTACATTAAAACTACCTTATCCACTCAAACCATTGGTGCTACTAGCCTAAATATCTAAGGGTCCATTTTAAATAAGGATTAGTGGTCACGAAGGGTAGTATTTTCTAAAATATATCGAGACCATCCCAGATTCTGTGTAACTGCCCTTTAGATTAAATGCTTACTGATACGGTCATCAAACATAATCATAAAACGATTCAGAGCAGACGTCCAGTTACGGATTGGCATCGACCACCTTGACGACGCCTGCTGAGTTGCTAGGTAGACTACCTTGAATGCTGCCTGATCAGACGGGAACACCTTACGTTTATTCACCGCTGTCCGAATGACGCTGTTTAGCGATTCTATCGCATTAGTAGTATAAATCACTTTTCTGATGTCTTTCGGATACTCAAAGAACACCGTTAAGCCCTCCCAGTTATTACGCCAAGACTTGACCACGTGCGGGTACTCTGTGCCCCAAGTCTCATCAAAGTGCTCGAGATTGGCCTCTGCTATCTCAAGCGTATCAGCGCCGTAGATGGCTTTTAAATCAGCCGCTATTGCCTTTTTATCCGTCCACGGCACAAACTTCATTGAATAGCGTACCATGTGTACGATACACAGCTGAACCTTGGCTTTGGGATAAACGGTATTGATGGCATCAGGGAAGCCCTTTAGACCGTCAACACAAGCAATGAGGATATCTTGTACCCCGCGGTTTTGTAATTCAGTGAGAACACCTAGCCAGAACTTAGCGCCTTCATTCTCTGATAGCCACATGCCAAGCAGCTCTTTTTTACCATCAAGTCCCACGCCTAGCGCCAGATAGATCGCCTTGTTGATGATCTGCTTGTCTTGGCGTACCTTAACGACGATGCAGTCCAAATAGACGATAGGATAAACACTGCTCAGCGGCCGGTTCTGCCAAACGGTGATGTCCTCTAATATGTTATCGGTGACTCTTGAGACAAGAGAGCTTGAGATGTCGACGTCATAGAGCTCTTTGATGCTCTCTACAATCTCGGTAGTGGTTTGACCCTTGGCGTATGAGCGAGGATCAGCAAGTGTCTGGGAGACACTTGCCCGAAGCGCAAGACGTAAGGCTATGCCTGTAGTGAAATATGATTTTATCATCAAGGCCACTAATACGGGTTTGATGCTTACGCACTAACGCAGGTTCAAAGTCACCATCACGGTCTCTTGGGGTGGATATCTCAAGCTCGCCTGTGTCACTGCGGACGGTCTTTTTAGTGTGCCCATTGCGCTTGTTAGGCTTGTCTGCTTTCTCATGCTTGGGGTAGCCGAGATGGTCTTCCATCTCAGCCTCTAAGGCAGTATCGATAAACGACTGCATGAGCTGCTTCTGAAAGTCTTTGATGTCATCGAAGCTGTTCATGCTACCAGCCATTTGCTCGGCCAGTTTTTTAATGTCAGATTGAGTAGTCATTGCTTATTCTCCTGTTAGTGGATTATAAGCAGTTACACACTTTTTAGGAAAGGCTCTCAAACTCAAAAGGCGATACATAGCCCAATGCACTGTGTATACGCTTTTTATTGAACCGATCTACCCAATTCAATGTCGCAAGTTGTACATTCGCTAAACCTTGCAAATCTGCTTTCAAATATTCAATCACCTCTGTTTTGTATAACCTATGCCCTGTTACAGCCAAAGCATTATCAAGGCCTAGTTATATATTTTTTCTTATGTTATCAAGCCAAGCTTGCATACTTGGTGTAAGCAAGCGATGACGGCGCCAAGCCATGACAAGCTCCCATTTTAACTGAGGTTGGGTTAGTGGCAAGCAGACTAATCCTGTTAAATCCAACTTTTGAGTATAATATTGAGGCAAAAGAGTCACGCCCATATCCTGTTTTACCATGTCAAGAAGCAAGTGCCACTGATTGGTTTGGCAAATAATATTAGGTTCAAAACCTAGTGATTGACAGTTTTCTATAATCATCGGAGTAAATGATGAATTGGAGGTAAATAAAATTAGGGGGGCATTTGATAGTGACTTAAGTGTTACCTTGGTTTTTTGCTTACCCATACGGTTTTTATTTGCTACGACCACCACTGGATAGCAACATATCGACAAGTAGTCAAAATCATCGTCAATCGGCTTCATCAATGTTGCCACATCAAGTTGCCCCTCTAGAAGGGCCTGCTTAAGTGACTCAGCACCATCTTCGATAAGTGAAGTTTCTATACTAGGATGCATTTGGTAAAAGTTAAAAATAGCTTTGCTTAGTATTTCACTGCCTAACGGTGAAATACCCAAACGCAATTTACCACCTATTAATTGCTGATAATCTACTACTGTTTGTTCAAGATTATCTGCCTTTTGTAAGATATCAACTGCTTGAATATAGAGGTGTTCGCCAATTTCCGTTAAATTAACTAGCCGCTTTTTTCTATGAGTCAAAGGCTTATCAAACAGAGCTACGCCTAAATATTCTTCAAGATTACTGATAGATTTGGTAACGGTGGGTTGGGTTAAATTGAGTTGAATACTGGCTTGAAGAAACCCACCTGTTTTTACAACTGTCACAAAGCAGCGTAATTGTTTCAAAGTTATCATGAATAATAAACCATGGTTAGGAAGGATAATGAAATTTATTATAGAAATTGGGAATAAAAATAAAAATATAATTCATAATTTATGACTATGGTATTTTTATAATAAGTAGTCTCTAATCAACAAACAACAATTATTATGCGTAATCCTAATATTCGCTTATCCCTATCTTTTGTAGATAAAAAAAAACTTACACTTCAAAAGTTCTATCGCCAATCATGGCTTCATGTCCTTATGCAATGCGCTATTATCGCAGCTGTCTGGTATTGTGCTGAGATATTGGTTGAATTATTGCATTTACCCGTATCCTCAGGCGTCTTAGGAATGTTTTTAATGCTGATATTATTAATGAGTGGTGCTATTAAGGTTAACTGGGTCAGACTGGGTGCAAAATTTGTTTTGGGTGAATTAGTATTAATGTTTATCCCGCTTATGATGTCAATACTTCAATATAAGGCGCTGTTTGTCAGTAAAGGATGGCAATTAATGCTGACAATTATCTTGAGTACCGCGATGGTGATGTTAAGCTCAGCATTAACCTTTATCATGGGGCGCCGTTTGCAACGTAGATTGTATCGTCATCAGATTCATAAAGCCCAATTAAACCTAAAAAATGATAATAATGCGTGAGGATTTGCGATGAATACTTGGTCAATCCTTTGTCTCATTTGGACATTAGCTGCCTATTATATGGCTAGAGTAGTCTATGTGCGCTATCGAAAATCTTGGCTAAACCCTGCTATCACGGTTCCAGTAGTAACGCTTTCATTAATGATTATTTTTAATATCTCTTATGATACTTATTGGAAGGATACAGCTTGGATTGTGCAGCTACTTGCCCCCGCAACGGTTGCGTTTGCTATACCTATTTATGAGTATCGTCGTTTAATACGTCAACATGCTTTGGCTTTGACCGCTTCCATAACTGTCGGGATGGTGGTGGGGGTCTTAAGCATATATATATTCGCTGGTTTGTTTCATTTTGATAAGACCTTGACCTATAGCTTGATGGCCCGTTCAATATCGACACCATTTGCGTTAGACTTATCTGAAAAAATTCACGGATCTTCCTCTTTAGTCTCATTGTTTACTTTGATTACAGGGATGGTGGGAATGATTTTAGGGGATATGATCTTGACTTTTTTTCGTATTCGCTCCCATCTTGCAAATGGAATCGCATTTGGTAATGCATCACACGGTTTTGGTACAGCCCGGGCAAGTCAGCGCAATGAGGATGAGGGCGTTATAGCAAGTTTAACAATGATTTTAGCGGGATTGTTTATGGTATTCTTAGGTCCTTCATTAATACATGGCGTAATGTTATTCGGGCAAGTTTAAGCAAATATATATAGAGACCCTAATCTATATTAAGAATAGATATGATAACAGCCATTATCACTAACAGATAAACAATAAAAAAACGTATAAATTTCCGTTTTTATTCTAAAGTTAATTCGACTTTAACTAAATGTAATGAGCTTTATTTCTTTTAAACTTCAACCTATTAACTTATATTATTTGAATATCAGATAAAATGAATGACTATTTTTTGAGGATACGAGTGTTTATGAGTTATTGAATCGGGATTTTCTAAATCATCATTTTAAACCCCTTAACAAATCATTATTTTTCTTGTAACAACAAATAAGATAGAGGATTTCTTTACTCACACTGAGATTCTAACCATTTACATAGTTTAATAATATCATCCTTATTTTTCTTTAATTCCTTGTAAACGAAGTAAAATTTATCCCCTGTTAGTAGTTCATGCATTGGGATTTTAACGATATTTTGTTTATAGGCGTCATCCTGCATCATATAATTATTGGTAAGAGTAATGCCCAGATTGTACCTTGCGGCTTCTATCGCTAGTAGCACATGACTAAAATGATTTATCTTTATATCGCTTGGCAATTCAAATCCGCCTGCCTTACACCACCGCAGCCAATCCTCTGCTGTATTCACGCTTGTATCTGCATATCTCACAGACAATATTGGATGCCGCCACAATGCGTCAGGAAGGGGTTTATCTCTTATTTTCTCCCAAAGCTTTTGACCACAAACAGGATATAAAGTTTCAGTAAATAAAAACTTACTGATGAAAGCATGTGGAGGAGGATCGACGGTGATATAACAATCGGCCCTTTGCTCATTATAATCAGAGGGATGATTAACCATATCTAAAGTAAGTTCTATTTCTGGATACTGTCTATAGAAGTCTTCTAGTCGAGGAATCAACCAATTCACTGCGACTGAACTGTACAGAGCTAAGCGTATATGCCCAGGTTTTCCATGTTTAATAATCTGACTACTATCTGAAAGTAGACCCAATGCGCCACTCACATCTGTGAAATAACGCTCACCAACCTCTGTCAACGAAAAGGTCCGGCCTTGCCTGTAAAACATTGCTTCCCCAAGATACTCTTCAAGGATGCGTATTTGGTGACTCACGGCACTTTGTGTCACATTGAGGCTTTCTGCTGCTTTTGAAAAGCTGTTAAGTCGTGCAACGGATTCGAAGCATTGTATGGCACGCAATGGGGGCAAATCCATTATTACCTCAGCTAATACTAAGTATGGTTTATATCATTATACATCATAGCGTTACTTGCATATACTGCCTGACAGATCGTTAAATCAGCATGAACCCATTGGGGTTTTAACAGTTTCTGAATTTAGAGTAGGGCGAGGAGGCTAAGAATGCCAAAGATGAGTGTTGCATTTGCCATGACGCTATTGGTACTAGGAAATATCATTGCGGTCTTCTCAGACGCCTTGATAAAGGCCTTGCCCTCTGAGACGGCGGTATATCAATTTATCCTGTTTCGTCAATGCACAGCGGTTTTAATGCTGTTGCCGTTTTGCTTAATTAATAAAAAGAACAAGTTATTCAGTAATATAAAATGGCACTTTGTTCGTAGTCACGTGTGGTTATTGGGTGTGATATTCATGGTACTGTCTCTTCAAGCACTGCCTCTTGCGACTGCGAATGCTATTTTTTATGCCGCCCCTTTATTTGTATTACCACTGGGTTTTTTATTTTATAAAGACAGATTAAACTTTCCGACTATCGCAGCCTCTATA
The DNA here is from genome assembly GCF_904846175.1 of Psychrobacter immobilis. Taxonomy (GTDB): domain Bacteria; phylum Pseudomonadota; class Gammaproteobacteria; order Pseudomonadales; family Moraxellaceae; genus Psychrobacter; species Psychrobacter immobilis_E. The sequence continues at coordinate 96,892 of NZ_CAJGZM010000005.1, forward strand.
TTAGGTTTTGCTGGTATCCTCGTTATCGTACAACCGAAACAGATCAATTTAGGGGCGGTGTTTGCCCTTATAGTGGCGGTAACCATGGCGCTAAACAATCTGTTAGTTCGTAAACTTCCACAACATCATACTGTCTATCAAACTCTACTTTTGACCAATTTATTAGGAATCCCATTTGCGCTTGGTTTGGCTATTTGGGAAGGACAGCCATTTGATTGGCGCTCATTGATTACGGCCGCCAGTTCAAATGTATTTATTTTGATTTATGCGGGTATATGCGTACAGGTGTACCGACACATTGAAGCATACAAAGTCTCTAGTGCGGAATACTCAGGTTTACTAGGGGCGGTGGTGGTTGGAATCATATGGTTTAACGAAGTACCAAATATGACTTTGTTAATAGGTTCTGCGCTGATTATCCTACCTTTGATATGGCTAGCTACTCTCGAATCTATGAGGCTTAGACAAAAAACTGGGTAGGATAATAGCTTTTAAAACCTAATCAAGCTGATGTGCCATAAATAATAAGAAATAATAAAAGTTATGAATCAGACTAAAATGTTATTTAACGTTTACATCGGTTCATGCTTGACGAAACTGTAGATTACTTGTTAGACACTATAATAAGTCGGTTGCATGATTAAAAACTTCCAAGTTGGTTCTTATGTATCTAATAGTATCGTGTCTATAAAAAAGACAAACTGTTATTTAAAATACCTCAACTATTCAGCTGTTAGCCCTGCTTTAACACCCGATAGACCGTAGCCACCCCAACACCAACCGCCTTAGCAATCTCCTCTTTCGTCATATTGTTTTGACTGGCTAATTCTTTAATACGATTGTGTTTCGTTGTATTAGGCTTCTTACCAGTGGGCTTATAACCACTGTTCGCCAACCCCTGCTTAATACGCTCTCTACGCTTATCGTTATCAAGCTTTGCCATCGTTGCTAATAAGTCGATCAGCATATGGTTAATCACTGTTAGGATCTCACCTGTCATGCCTTTACTTACCGTATGCGTAGTTGGTAGATCAGCCACCACCAATCGCAAACCCTTGTCTTTGATGCGCTGCTTTAGAATTGCAAAATCATCTTGAGATAGCCTGCTTAATCTGTCCACGCTTTCAACCAGCAGAATATCGCCTTGATCAGCGTCCTTTAATAGCTTAGCTAATACTGGCCTATCGAGCTTTGTACCACTGAAATGCTCAACGTACTCAACAAGGTTATCGTTATAGCTTTGGCTAAAGCTAATCAAGTCAGACAAGGCTCTCTTAGCGTCTTGATCCTTAGTGCTGGCTCTCACATAAATACGAACGGTCATAACGCCACCTATATTATTTAGACTTATAAATTAATGTCCATTGATAATATCATGATATTAATATCATTTAATAATAGAAATAAGTCTAATGATAGATAGAGTATCGTTTAGAGGTTTTATTTTTTAGGTATAGTCTATTGATAGACTTTTAAGCCAATGAGTCTTTACGAACAGGTTTGTACATTCATGCCTTTAAACTTTATAATGCTCAATAAAATCATGAGGTAAAATGTGTTGTGATCACGGGCCAATAAGAAATTACCTCATGAGAAAAGTATACAGTCCAATTAAGGTTATTGAATGAGACAATATCTAGATTTATGTCAACGTATAGTTGATGAAGGCGTATGGGTCGAAAATGAACGGACTGGAAAGCGCTGCTTAACCGTTATTAATGCTGATTTAGAATACAACGTAGGCGCTAATGAGTTTCCTTTAGTGACTACTCGAAAGAGCTATTGGAAAACGGCTATCGCAGAGTTATTGGGGTATCTACGTGGTTATGATAGCGCAGCTCAGTTTCGAGCTATTGGATGCAATACATGGAGTGCCAATGCCAATGAAAATGAAGCTTGGTTAGCTAATCCTTATCGTAAAGGTGAGGATGATATGGGCCGAGTATATGGTGTACAGGGACGGAGGTGGCGTAACTCAGTAGGAGAGGAGTTTGACCAGCTTCGTAAGATTTATGATAACTTGCGGAACGGTATTGATGATCGAGGTGAAATCCTAACTTTCTATAATCCAGGTGAGTTCCATATGGGATGTTTGCGTCCTTGTATGCATACCCATACGTTTTCATTGTTAGGAGGAAAGCTTTATTTAACTTCATCCCAGCGCTCCTGTGATGTGCCATTAGGTCAAAATTTCAATCAAGTCCAGGTTTTTACTTTATTGGCTTTAATGGCTCAAATTACGGGGCATGAGGCTGGAAAAGCTTATCACAAGATTGTAAATGCACATATATATGAAGACCAATTAGAGTTAATGCGTGATGTGCAATTAAAACGCGAACCGTATCCAGCCCCTAAACTTCACATTAACCCTGAAATTAAGTCTCTCGAAGATATTGAAACATGGGTAACATTGGACGACTTTGAGGTTGAAGGATACCAGTATCATCAGTCTATTGCGTATCCATTCTCAGTTTGATATAAATATAAGGTAAAAGTTGAGAAAGGTTATAAATTTCTGTTAAGCATAAAGTATTAATATATGTGATTTATGCTATAGGGTATATGTTTATTAGCTAAGCTCTCGCTGGCTTTTAATTAAAAGGCAATTAAATTTATACTTTTTATAGCACAGGTAGTTTTCGATAGACTAGTGCATCAGCTGGTTCGATGTTACATCTTCTAAAGCTAACATTTTTCTCAATTTTTTAATCTCTTGTTTAGCTTCTGATAGTGACCTCTTATCTGTGTCAGATAGTGTCTTATAGTAATCTCGTGACTCTCTCATTTTTTGTAACCGTTTATCTGAATGTTGAGCGACACGTTTCATATTTTGATGTTCATTAAACCAGTAAACAGTCTCATTTTGTGCTCGACTTAGCTTTGCTTCAAGTGCATTTTTTACATCGGTAGTGCTTAAATGTACTTGTTTTTCATGTGATTTCTCTTTAGTCTTTCGGGCCTCTCTGATCTGTTTTAGCTTTTGGACAGGCCAAACTCTGTTTGAGATGGTGTTCCGATGAATACCAGTCATTTCTGAAAGTTGTGCTATAGTGGCTTTCAACTTCTTGTTGCCTTCAATGTCTGATAACGCCTTTTTCAATGACAATGTGTTTGCTTCATAATCATCGCTATTCTTTTGGTCATAAGCATTCATAGTTCAACTTCCTCACCAAGATTTTCCAATACCATTCTGGCTTCGTTCATTGCTGCTAGAATTTGCTCCCGATTGTGTGAATATTCTGGCTTGTTGAGATTGACCTTATTTAACGTATAAACTTCACGCCATTTAGGAGCATGTTTAATAGTTACAACGGCTTGTTTGCATCGAGCTGGGTTGCAACGTAGTGAACCAATACATGGTAGGCTTGAGTCATATTCTTCCGCTCTACCACCATAGCAGAGTCCTTGTCCCATATAGACCATGGCAACCCCTTGATCTACCATAGCCTCATACACTTCCTCTTCCGTATAGCCTTCAGCTATATATCCACTAAACGTCTTGATCAGACCTTTTTTATGCTCATTCGCTTTACCACCATAATATATGCCATTTGGATTATGGGCAGTTTTAATAGCCTCTAATTCAGCTGCTCGACGTAGTGATTTTTTATCACCTTTTCGATTCCCATCTTTTGACAGCAATTCACCTATATCACCATAACCCAGCGTTACTGTTGAAGTAGAGCCAGTAGATGTATATTTGGATATACTCTCTACAAAATGCTTCAGTTGAAATGATATTAGAGGTAGACCCACTTCAGCCTTAAACAATTGATATGTTAACGTGTGTCTTAGCATGTAGGGGTTGAACTTTATTTCATCAGCAGTGCTTTCACCCAATAGCTTACTAATAAAATTATTCATCTGATAAATAATGCCAGTACTACCCATTGCCTGAGGAAGGCAATTTGGCTTAACAGTATCTACATTAGAAACTAAATAAGGTGAAACTTTAATTTTTGAAATATATGAAGCTGCTAATATTGCATCTTGAACAATCGGTATAGCTACCCATCTGTCGTCAAACAAACCCGTACTACTCTCATCCTTATGTTTTTTGACCGTACTTTCAATCAGCCAAACGCCATCACTTTGAACTAAGCATGAACAATCCTGAACTTTTACTTCTGATAGTTCAGATGGTCTCATACCTGTATACTGACCTACTAAATACATGCATGCATACGCCACGAGGTTAAAGTATTCTCTAAGATTATCTAGCTTATAACCACGTTCCCATAACTTCTCACGCAAAGTCCGTCCACCCATGACATGAGAATGTTTGTTGAGCATCCAATTATAGGGTTCCACTATATTTGTAACGAAACTCGCAGAATAACCTTTAGTTCCTAGTCTAATAGCAATATACCCATTTAGAATTTCATGAGTGACTTGTTCTTGATCAGCCCATGACAAATAGTCGCTTGTATTGAAACGCTCTAAAGAGCTGACATCAGATATTTTTTCTTCAGCCCCTATAGCACTTAAAAAGTCAACTATAATAAAAGAAGCTATCTTTGACAGAGTTTCAAATACTAGATCTGGCAGTACTTGTTCTTTTTTCGAAGTATTAATATTAGCAAGTCTCTTCCATTTCAGGCTATTTAACTCTACATAAGCGATAGGCTTTTCAAATACATACTTAACAGAAGCTGGACTGCGTAGATATTTGAAAAATCTATCTAGCTCTACACCTTTTACGCGATCGTAGTTTTTAGCGGCTTTGTAATATAGGTCGGGTGTTATATCGGATAATGTTCTGATCCTTTCCTGAACGAACGCGGAGCCTAGATCATAAGACGCTTGTCTGAATATTTCATTGATAAATGTTAAACCGCTTTCAAAAATCGGAATCAAGGAGTTAGCTTTTAATGTTTTTTTTGATCGACTTTTACCATCTTTTTTCTGAAGCTTAAAAATTGAATTGTTGAGCAAAGCCAACTCAAATATAATTTTCATTTCTATCAAAACGAATACCGGAATATCTGTATATTTTGAAAAAATAATGCGGAGCTTTGGACCCTGAACATTTCTTGCAGCATTAGGATAATCTTTATTAAAATCCCAAATGCCGTCAGAAAATTTTGATAATTTTGATACAGGTTTGTCTATAAGAGACGTCATATACTCTATATCATCTGCGTGCTTATGCTGGAAATACTCTTTATTTTGATCTTTCGTAAGGTCTAAAGCATCTAAAATATAGGAACGATGTTCTACAAAACCTGTTAGTACATTTAACTTTGTTTCATAGTCCATTAAATCACCCCATCAACTAGTGTTGTTGTTTCAATATACTCTGCTAGACGTCTTCCATCTTCTAACTCCTTTAAAGAAAAATCAGAAAGTTCTGGGTCTGTAATGCCTTTTATTATTTCCATATTCTCTGAAATGACATGCCCATAAGGGGTGTCCATAACGCGAGTGTGCTCTGTCAAAAGCGTATAGTCACGCTTCATTGCAAAGATTTCAGGGAGGTTTTTGGCTGTAATAATGACATTGTCACAACCCAAACACTTATTGTATTGTGAGCATGGAGTACCAGGAATATAGGACGAAAGGTTTTTTACAAAATCTGGAGGGTCGAAAATATTTCTACATTCTGCTAAAGGGGTATGGAAGGTTATTGCTAATTCGTTATTATCTCTAATTTGTACTTCTTGTGGTACTTCTTGGATTTTTTTATTCAAAGTAGATTGATGTATTTCTTTTAGTTTATCGTTTATCTTTACTCTACTTACCGTATTGAAGTCAAAAGAGTCGAGGTAACCAATAGTCGTTTGGATTGAGGAGTGCCCTAACATGAGCTGAATTTCGCGTAAAGTCACTCCACCGTCTAACATCTCACTAACAAAGGTTGGTCTAAACCGACTTATATTAAGAGTTAGCGGCTCTCCTGCATCATTTTTTAAATTATATTTCTCAACAAACCTAGACAAACTATTTCCCAATGCTTTTGCCTTTCTTTCTTCATTTCCTAATATTGGAGACACTCTGCCGTGCTTCTTTGTACTATCTGACTGATAGATGAACAACCTATCTTTAAAAGCGTCATCTTCAATGTCTTGTCGAAAACCACTCGTCAATTGGACTAACTCTTCAAAAATAACTTTTATTGACTTAGCTTGAGATGATGTAAGCCATGTCAGTTCTGCATTAAAAAGATCAAGGTGGTATTCTTTATGACCATTAGACCGTTCTTTCCAATATCTAAGACATGGCCGTGATGTTGCTGGGTGGGAGTCTACGTAATCGTTTATATCAAGAGAAAGTAAAGGATTTGCATTTAAACCAGTAATTTGAGCAAGCCTTAAAACGTAAGGCGTTAGTGTATTTATGTTTATCATTGGGGTAACACCCCATTCGTCATATATCTCAATCAGACCATTGTCTGAATTGGCTATAATTCTTAAGAAAGCTTTCTCGATAGGTGATTTCGCTGTATTATGATGGACTGGCTTACACATCAAAGGGTTTTCAAATAGCCATCGTGCATTCTCGAGCGTTGAGAGACCTTTTATTATAAAACCTTTTTTATTTAAAGGATTTTCGCCTACACCCATTTTATTATAGGGTATAAGGGTTTTTCTAGATTCACTCAGTTCTTTTTCAATAGCATCTAATATTTGGATGCGTTCGTTCATTGTAAATGGTTTGTTAGCATCAGTTTCTCTACTTGTAAAAAATCCATTTATATCGAAAAAACTATATTCTATATCACGTATTTGAGTTAGCCGAACCAATGCTCTACGTACTGAACTCAAAACTGTATTTGCATGATGGCTTGATATTTCTTTATTTATTATCTTGTGCTCTAAATATTTCCGATATCTAGATAGGAGATGCTCATCAAAATATTCTATGATACTGAGAGGTCCATTTCCGTATAATTTAGATAAGAATTTTATAAATAAATTACTCGCAACTCTATAATTCTCCTTTCCTGATTCTGAAGGTACAGTTTTACTGCTCGAAGCAAATAGTTGCTCAACTTGAATAAAAGGTTCTACTTCTGAAGGGTCAATAAAGTCGCTTTTAGTATTCAATTCTCCTAGTGCTAGTCTATTAAAACGTTCTTGCTGATTCTCATTAATTTCTTCTCTACAATTGTCTTTTATATATATTCGTTCAGCAACACTCTTATAGTTAGGATCTATTACTCCAAGTTCCTTTAGATCCTGATGGATTAAATCAAAAGCATCTTTAACAACATTAAATTTTAAGGAGCTGGTTTTTATAGGGAACTGTCCTGAAGGTATTTTCCCAATTGAAATCTTATTGCCAAAAATAGGTAATGTATGCTTTTCTTCTTCAGATAGCTGTCTGTACCAGTTTAATAGTTTCCTCCTGTTTTCGATGCCAGCAGCTTCATAGCTTTCATCTGGCAGCACTAGAATCCCTTCTTCAATCATCTTCTCAATTAAACGATTTGTAAGAGCCCTGTGTTTCTGTGCAATAGAGTATGGGATACCTACAGCCTTTTGAATATACTGAACATATACACCGAAACCTAAAGTACTATCAGACTTACTGATTGGTACTTCCCACAGCGCTTCTGTATCTCCAACTATTTTCGATACCCACTCTAAGATAGCAGATTCGTCGTCTCTAATGGAACGCTTTCTTGACTCGCCTGTATTAAAATCAGCACTTATAATTCCCAGTTTAAGGAGATTCTCATGAATCTCATCGATTGTTTTTGCTATCAATTCATATTGAGTTGCTAAATAATACCAGTAGCCCTGCTCGCGTCCTATTGATTTGAAGCAGATATTGTTTATAGATTTAGTCAAACGAGGAAGGTTTTTCTTGTCATCAAAACTTAAGTTGCTATACCAATATAATATTTTCGGTCGAGTTATATTTTCTATACTAGAGGCTCCTTTTATGACAACTTTCATCTCAGCCATTTTCTCTATCAATGGAAGAGTGAGATGCTTTCGTGCAGTAGCTTCATTGATCGTGATAGATGTCTTTTCAGCTAAAAATTTAGACGTGATATTGACGCCCCAAGGGGCGTTTAAATGGCTGTTAAGTGGTATGGCTAAGAGTTGGTTTGGACTCTTTAATAAGCCTTCTACCCATGTACTTACCAATTGATCAGTGGCTCTTCCATCCCTTTTCATTTGATGTCCTTAATGCCAATTTTTAATTGTGTCTGTTCAGATAAGCGCCTCATCTTCTCAGCTCTAGTTAGTAAGTCACCATTCTCGTCACACATACTGTTATAGATGTCATGAGGAATGTCTGTATACATATGAGTAGTATTAATTTGGTTGTGTCCTAGATTTTTTTGGACAATAACGAGTCGATCTAAATAATCGGCTCCTAAATCATTTGACTGTAATATCGCATAAGCGTAGCCATGCCGTAGCTTATGTGGTGAGATCATTAGATTGAGTCGACCGTGCTTGATTGCGCGTTTACTGACACGTTCAAGTAGCTTATTGATCGAGCTTGGAGTATAGGGAGTGCCTTTGGCATTAAAGAACGCTGGTGTTTCAGATGGTTTTAAATATTTACGAGCATATTTTTTATACAAGGGAGATGCGTGATATTTTTGCACACGTTTGATAGTTGCTGAGCTAATTAGAGTCCAGCGTGGTTTAATCTGATTACCACGACCTTTACTTCCTTTTACTTTTAAAGGTACATAGTTGGCATGAATAGGCTGATCGGTATTGGAGGAAATAAAGCTTTCAGAATTAAATCTACTAGTATCTTGAAAGTCCTGGAGAGTAACTCGAGGTAGCTCTGAACGACGTAAGCCAGAGTCATATAGAAATTGCAGTAAAACTCTTTCTCGTTCTGAATTAGTAGATTCGATCAAAATGAAAAGGTCATCAAGACTACACGAGTTAATTTGTGTTCTCTTCGGTACTTTTGACAGATACCCATTACTATATGGGTTGTCTTCTCTAAGCGGTTCACGATCTTCTGTAGGGCTACAAAGGTATTCAATGAAAGCACGTATCGTAGCATCGCGGTTCCTAACAGTAGATGAGCTTTTATTATCCTCACTAATTAAGAACGTTAGGTACTCTTGAATCACATATCCTGGAACTGTAATGAACACCTCATCAGACTCATTATTATCGTATTCTGGGCGAGTACGAATGTAGTTCAAGAAATAAGTTAGGTTTTTACCGTATGTAGCGGCTGATTTATAGGATATTTTTTCATGATTAGAATGATACGATAAGTACTCAGAGATAATAGGAAGGATCTTACCATTGTCATCAAATACACCGACTCCATTAACCTTAACTATTTGATCCAAAGATAAGTTTAGAGTCTTACTGATTAAACAAGACTCTGATAAATCTAGTTCTATATCGGTACAAACTTTAATATCCATAATATCTGCCACATCGATCTAAAAGCTGAAGTATGGATACTATTATATATGTTTCATTGCTCCATACTGTGAATTCCTATTATAGGGGGATAATAGGAATAAATCCGCTGAGCGCTGATAGAGCTGGCATGACAGTTTATTGTCGGCCACAAAAAACTGAAATAAGGTATGACAAGGTGGCAAAGCAACTTGCTCCGCTTCAGCGGGATTCCAACCAGAAACGATTAAACGACGCGAATTAGGATTGGTCTTAATTTGCTCAATAACTTGGGTAATTTGATCGATACCATCGTTATTGTAGATACCGTTTTCATCTTTAGTAGCGCCATAATTGCGCCATTGATGACCATAAACTGGCCCTAAATCACCAGCAGGACGATTAAAGCGCGCCGTTTGTTCAGCAGTCGACCACTCGTTCCAGATGCGCACACCATTTTCTTGCAGATAATCAACGTGAGTGCTGCCACTTAAAAACCAAAATAGCTCATAGACGATAGATTTAAAATGGACTTTTTTGGTGGTTAATAATGGAAATCCATCTGCTAAGTCAAAACGTAGCTGCGCGCCAAAGTGGCTCAGTGTACCGGTTCCGGTACGATCGCCTTTTTCGCTGCCATGACTAAGGACGTGTTGTAGCAAGTCTAAATAGGCTTGCTCATTTTTACTGGTATAATAATTACTGCTCATAAAATTGCTCTTTTACGCTGTTAAAACGTATCTTTAATATAATTCTTTATATCGCTGTTAATAAAGACATTGATGCTAAGTAAGGGCTAATAAGCTGATTGCTTACCCCAATCATAAATACCGCGCTTATAAGCATAAATCAGCATGATTAAGCCAGCGATAATCATCGGTGCGCTTAAGAGCTGCCCTTTAGTCATCCAGCCTAATAAGATAAATCCTTGGTCGGCATCTGGCTGACGGAAGAACTCGATGATAAAGCGGCTGATACCGTAGCCTAATAAGAACACCGCAGATGCTGCCATACGTGGGCGCGGTTTTGATGAATACCACCATAAAAAGATAAATAGCAGCAGACCTTCGGCAAAGGCTTCGTATAGCTGTGATGGGTGGCGCGGTAGTAAATACTGCCCATTTACCTCAAGTATTAACTCTTGTAGCTCAGGATTGGTTTGCAGTTGTTGCGTATCAAAGGCAGCGGCTTGCGGGAAATAGGTCAACCAGTTATAGCCACCATCTGAGACGCGCCCCCACAATTCACCATTGATATAGTTACCGATACGACCGAATAATAAGCCAGTTGGCACGCAGGGCACGATAAAATCGAACACTTGAAAAGTGGTCTTCTTATATTTACGCGCAAAGAACCACATGCCTAACATGACGCCGATAAAACCACCGTGGAAAGACATGCCGCCTTCCCAAACTCGTAACAAATACGCGGGGTTTTGCATTAGTTCGCCGAACTGATAAAACAGCACATAGCCGATACGACCGCCTAAAATGACACCAAGTGCGCCATAAAAGACCAAGTCAGAGACCATATCGGTGGTCCAATTGTCACGTTTGGTGCTGCGATACCAAGCCAGACCATAAGCGGCGGCAAAGGCCAGTAGGTACATTAAGCCATACCAGTGCACTTCTACTGGTCCCAAAGATAGCGCTACAGGATTATACTGAGGGTGAATCATCATAAGAGCATCATATTATTGATAATGGAATGTAGCTCATAATAGCAAAATTCATCCCTTGGGAATACTATGATCAGTGAATGCTTAATTGAATGGATAGCAAAGCGCTAAAAAAACCGATAAGATGAAAAAAACGACTCAATCTCTAAGGAAGCCTCATGCAGCCATATTTATCGACATTATCTTTGCTAGGCATAGTGGCATCAGGCGTAACGCTGTGGGTTCCTATAGGCGCACAAGCGGCGATGAGTAATATTGAAAATATCACCATTTACCAAGGCTTAGCTAGCGTAACGCGTACCTTACCAATCAGCGGTAGCGGTGAGCAGACACTGGTTTTTTCTTGCTTATCGCCAACCATCGAACCAGATAGTATCAGCGTTCAAGCTGTTGGTAACGTGAATGTTGGCGAAGTCAGTATCGAAACGTTAAGCGCTGAGCAAGCGGCACAATGCCAATATCAAGGCGACGCTACAGTAAAAAGCCAGCAGAGTAACTTAGCTGACATAAGCGCTGAGTTAGAAGCCGCACGTTTAACCAAAGCTTATTTGCAAAATTTGACCAAGGTCACGCAAATCAATACGACTGCCACCCTTGCCAATAATGCCCGTGATTTAGAAACGCAAGCGGCCAGTATTAATAAAAGGATTGTCGAGCTACAGCAGCGAGAGGCGCAAGCGAAAGATGCGCTGAATCAGTTGCTAGCGGGCAGTACTACCTCAAAACAGAATAGTGTGACCCAAGTCAGTGTACGCACCGCCAGTCGCACACCAAGCACCGTTAAACTGCATTATCAGGTGCGCGGTGCCAGTTGGGAGCCGACTTATCAAGCGCGCTTAAATACAGACAGCAAGCAGCTTAATATCACCGCCTCTGCCATCATCGCCCAACAAACGGGAGAGAATTGGAACAATGTACCCGTTATTTTAAGCACCGTTAATCCCAATCAAACTACCACCAGTCAGCTGCCCAGAGTCGAGCGTTTGTCATTGTATGAAGAGGAGCAAGCTAAGTTAAGCCGTTATGCATCGCCTATGATGGAGGCAGCTCCAATAGTCGTTTCTGCGAGAGACAGTTATGGCGGCGGTGCATCGGGAGAAAGTATGCCACCGCTACCGAGCTTTACGGTGAGCAGTCAAAATAAAAATGGTATTACTGAGTACCGCCTGCCGCAGCGTGTCAGTATTCCTAGTGATGGCAGGCGCGTACGCACTATTATCGATGAGCAGTCTGGCACCAGTAAGCTTTGGCTACGCAGCACCCCAAGTGCCGAGATCGCCGCTTATTGGTATGCATCCGCGCCGTTTTTGACGCCTGCTTGGGCTGATGGCTCATTACAGCTATATCGTGATGATAACTATGTCGGGCAGTCGCGCTATGATTACCAGAGCCTAAAAGAGCAGGGCATGGGTTTTGGTGTTGATCCGAGCCTACTTGTGAAACAGCTGACTGATGAAGATAAAAAAGGTGATAAAGGCGTATTTAACCGTCAACAAACCAAAACCATCACCCAAGCTTATCAATTTACCAATCAGCACAATCGTAACGTGCGCTTGCAAGTGTTAAGCGCTGAGCCAGTTAGCAGTGATGACAGTATTAAAGTCACTGCGGCGCACACCCCAGCTATTAGCCAAAAAGACTGGAATGATAACAAAGGTATGGTCGCTTGGGAGTTTGATTTGCCGAGTAAACAAGCGCAAGTCGTGCAATCGACGTATCAAATCAGCTACCCTGCGGATAAAAAATTAAGCACCAATTAATGCTAAATTAGAACTATGGAATACATTTAACTTAAAAATAATACAGTGCTGCTAGGATAGATTTTGTGAAGCCTCTCGAGTGCGAAGCGCACAGCAAGCGAGGAAAATATATCCTGGCAGAACGCTATTTTGAACGACTCTATTTTATATTGAAGTGCTTATATAATAATCATATAAAAGGAAAACTATGTGTATCGTCGCCATTGCTTGGCAGTTATTTGATGAGCTGCCTTTGGTTTTATTGTCCAATAGAGATGAGTTCTTGCAGCGTCCGACAGAGCCGCTAAATCAATGGGCGGATAAGTCTATTTATGCAGGACGCGATAAACAAAGTGGCGGTACGTGGCTTGGCATACATCAAGAGCAACATGGCGATTTTTACGAGCAGAACGGACGTTGGGCGGCGGTATTGAACTTTCGTGATGGCGTGCAGGCAGGTAACGATGAACGCTCGCGTGGTGAATTGGTCACGGATTTCTTGATCAGTAGTTTAAGCCCGATGGACTTTGCGCGACAAATCAGCTTACAAGATTATGCAGGCTTTAATCTTATTATTGGTGATGCAACGCAGGCCGTCATCGTTAATAACCGTGGTCATGCGCCAACCGCTTTACACTTGGGGCTGCATGTATTCTCGAACGGTCAGCCTGAGGAAGAGTGGTTTAAGACTGAGAAGTTACGTGGCCGTTTAAGACAAGAAGTCATACCGTTGATTGCTGAAAATAGCGCTCCTGAATATTGGCAAGAAGCTGCCTTTGCCGTGCTGTCCGATAAAACGCCAGCGCCAGAAAATAAACTGCCCGAAACGGGTGTCGCTAAGCAGATTGAGCGAGCACTATCTTCTATTTATATTGAGCCTATTGCTTTGTTTAGCATGGATGCTACCGTCCCGACATACGGTACTCGAACCCAAAGCATTTTGACTTTAAATCAATCTGCAAGTCCTATCGATGACGACCCTATCTTCTGTGCTCAACTACAGAGTCGAGAATATCAGTAATTTATCTATTGTCGTTTTACTCTGACTTATGGCTAGGCTTTTCTAGTTATTATTTAAGTCTCATTACAGAGTCACTATTAACAGTTAAATCCCTAATATAGTTAGGGATTTAACTGTTAATAGTGACTCTGATGACATACACTGGATATATAGGTCATTTAAGCGCCATTAAGAATGCCTACTATCCTCTAATCAGAGGTCAGTTTAACAAGGAGTACGATATGACTATGATGAAATCATTAATATTCGTTGAGCCAGGTAAAATTGAAATTGTTGATAAGAAAATTCCTGATGTCGGCCCGAACGATGCTTTACTAAAAATTACCACCACGACGATTTGTGGTACCGATATTCATATTTTTAAAGGTGAGTATGCTGTTGCAAAAGGGTTGACGATTGGGCATGAACCGGTAGGTATTATTGAGAAGCTAGGTAGTGCAGTGATGGGTTATAAAGAAGGACAACGAGTCATCGCTGGCGCGATTTGTCCAACATTTACCTCTTATTGCTAGCCAAGATGGCTTTCCCTCACAAGATGGCGGCTATCTTGATGCTGATGGCAAATGCTCTTGTCATGGTTATAAAGCGACCGGCGGCTGGCGCTTTGGTAATCACATTGATGGTACGCAAGCAGAATATGTGCTAGTGCCTGATGCACAGGCCAATCTATGTCCAGTGCCAGATGGACTGACTGATGAGCAAGTGCTGATGTGTCCTGACATTATGTCGACAGGCTTCAAGGGTGCAGAAAATGCTAATATTCAGATCGGTGATGTTGTCGCTATCTTTGCACAAGGTCCTATTGGCTTATGTGCTACTGCTGGGGCAAGACTCAAAGGTGCATCACTGATTATCGCTGTTGATGGTAACAATCAGCGTCTAGCGATGGCGAAGAAATTAGGAGCGGACATTACGCTTAATTTCACAGAAGTTGATGTGGTTGATGAAATCATGAAAATCACTGGTGGGCGTGGTGTCGATAGCAGTATCGAAGCACTTGGTTTAAAAACTACCTTTGAGCAGGCGCTGAAAGTATTAAAACCAGGCGGCACACTATCGAGCCTCGGTGTTTATTCTGAAGATTTAACCATTCCGATGGCTCACTTTGCCTCAGGTCTTGGTGACCATACTATTCGAACGGCTCTATGTCCGGGCGGTAAAGAGCGTATGCGCCGTTTAATGAATGTCATTGAGTCAGGTCGTGTGGATCTATCAGAGATGGTGACACATACTTATGCGCTAGACGATATTGTAGAAGCATATGATTTATTTATGCATCAGCGTGATGGCGTCTTAAAAATCGCTATCAAGCCATAAGTTGAGTGCTTATAAATATAAAAGAGCCTGTATCACTAGATACAGGCTCTTTTATATTTGCTATTAGAAAATAACTCTAACTATTTATTCCACCAACAAGTGGTTGTTTTGTTCTGGAATAATCAGTTCTTGTTTAAGCGGTAATTCGCGCACTAATTCTTGCAAGGCGCGACGGTATACCCCGCGCTTAAAGTGAATCACTTGTCCGAGTGGATACCAATAGCTGACCCATTGCCAATGGTCAAATTCTGGTTTACCTTCATCAAAGCGGATATGTTGAGTATTCGGCTCATCTAAGCGCAGCAAAAACCATTTTTGTTTTTGCCCAATACACAAAGGATACTGCCCATGACGCACATAGCGTTTCGGCAGGCGGTAGCGCAACCAATCTTGCGTGACCGCCAGTAGATCCACATGACGCGGATGTAAACCGACCTCTTCCCAGAGCTCGCGATACATCGCATCCATCGGCGTCTCCCCGCGGTCGATGCCGCCTTGAGGGAACTGCCAAGCGTTGTGACCAATACGTTTTGCCCACAGAACCTGCCCTTGTGTATTTGCCAAGATGATGCCGACATTGGCGCGAAAGCCGTCTGCATCTATCATGACTAAACCCTTTTAAAATGTTTAAAAATAGCTTATTTCGACAAGGTACAATGACAGCAATCATAGTTATTATAGGGTGATTGTTATCGGTGCCATGACAAAATAAGATTCATTACCGTTATTAAACCAAGAAACAACCCAAATGTGTAACAGTATTTTGCTATAAAATGTTTCACAAGATTAATGCTTTAAAATCAGTGGTTTATAGGCAGACTTTTGTAAGTCATTTTTGCTAGATTTTATAAAAATTATAAGTTTGAATAATGCTATCAAGATAAATACTTAACAATCAGATTCGGTGCGAAATAGTGTTTTATAAAAAACAGACGCTAAAGCGTTTGATGAAAGTTCAATAACAGCAAGGCGTTATAAATCTAGTTTTGGCTTATGCTACACTAGCAAAAGAAGTTATTTTTCTAAAAGATATTATTTTTCAAAAAATAAAAAACCGTCAGTATACAAATCAAAAATCATGTGAATTAAGAAGCGTGCGAATTCAAAATCGTACCAATTAAAACAAGGAATATTTAAGATGTCAGAGTCAAAAGCAAGCGTCACGTGGCAAGAAAACAAAGCCTTTATGGGTGTGTCACCATCAGGACATAATGTCCAAATCGATGCCGATAAAGAAAGAGGCGCAAGCCCAATGGAGCTGATTCTATTGGGGCTTGGAGGGTGTGCAAGCTATGACGTGGTAGCAATTTTACAAAAGTCGCGCCAAGAAGTGACAGACGTACGCTGTGAGCTGACCGCTCAGCGCGCCGAAACCGTGCCAGCCGTTTATACTGACATTCATATGCATTTTGTGGTGACAGGACAAGATGTCAAAGAAAGCCAAGTGGAAAAGGCAATCAAACTGTCTGCAGAAAAATACTGCTCAGCAAGTCGCATGCTAGTACAGGGCGGCGTCAATGTGACTCACGATTTTGAAGTCATAGCAGGATAGGGAAGATTATACTAATGAGTCTATTCTTTGGGTTGATTCCCGATAG
This sequence comes from Psychrobacter immobilis, assembly GCF_904846175.1. Taxonomy (GTDB): domain Bacteria; phylum Pseudomonadota; class Gammaproteobacteria; order Pseudomonadales; family Moraxellaceae; genus Psychrobacter; species Psychrobacter immobilis_E. The sequence continues at coordinate 113,580 of NZ_CAJGZM010000005.1, forward strand.
CGCAGCGTCAGGTATTTGGGCAATGGTGGTGGCAAGTTTGCTGCCACTGGCGATGGCGCTAACGGCAAAAGCAATTGGCGGCTTTAATTTAGCTGACAATGCCCATCCGCGTGATTTTTTACAAGGGACAACGGGAGCAGCAGCACGTGCTAATGCAGCCCAGCAAAACAGCTATGAGACCTTGCCCATATTTTTGGCGGCAGTGTTGGTTGCGATGCTGTTTTTTGTACCGCAATTAATTATTAATACCATCGCTTGGCTTTATGTGCTGATTCGTATTGGGTTTTGCGTGGCTTATATTACTAATTTAGCAACCTTTCGCTCTATTCTTTGGGTGCTATCGATGGCTTGCTCATTGATGTTATTTTATTTAGCGATTCGGGTCAGTATGTAAGCCAATTAGCCTAAGAGGGCTATTTTAAAACGAGCTGTTTTTGCAATAGAGCGTGTCATCAATAAAGTAGTGATTCATTAATAAACGCTTGCTTGTAGCGCCTTGATAATCACTGCTTTGTTTTTTTCTCGTTTGATATCGTCCCATACTATTTTCGCCTCGCTATAGCCTTTGGTCAGCATCGCTAGCCACTGCTTATAACGACCCACTAAAACCACATCGCTTTTCGCCGCACCTTCTAAAAATTTAATCTGATGGGTAATTAAATCTTGCCACGCTAAGGCTTTCAGCATTTCTGTATCGTTATTATTGGCGTCAACCTGAGCAATCAAATCGGGACGAGTGACTGCACCACGTCCTAGCATCAGATGCGTCGTACCTGATTGCGCCATACAGTTTTGCGCCTGCTCACTATTCCAAATCTCACCATTGGCAATGACTGGAATGTGCAACGTATTAAAATTCTGAATTTTGTCCCAATAAGCGGGCGGTTTATAGCCTTGGGTCTTGGTGCGTGCATGAATGGTCAGCCAATCTGCGCCACTCGCCGCAATCGCAGCTTTGATATCATCCATGCGACTGCTATCGGTATAGCCCAAGCGAATCTTCGCTGATACAGGTATATGAGCAGGCATGGCTTGGCGTACGGCACTGATAATGTCGTACATCACTTCAGGCTCATCAAGCAATACGGAACCACCGCGATGGCTATTGACCGTTTTGGCAGGGCAACCAAAGTTAATATCAATCGCAGGTGCACCAAGCTCACAAGCATAGGCGGCATTTTCTGCCATTAATTGCGCTTCACTACCGAGTAGTTGAATGTGAATCGGCGTACCAGAGGCCGTCTTAGCATCGTGATGCAGTTCTGGCACATATTTATAAAACACATGCGCTGGCAACACATGCTGAGTCACGCGAATAAATTCACTCACTGACCAATCATAAGGACGCCCCAAGTCTGCCGCAATTTGGGTTAGGATTTGGCGCATTAATGGATCGGTTAAGCCTTCCATTGGCGCAAGAAGACGAACAGGCTTGGCAAATAATTGCTGTACGGTGTTTTGGCGTTCTTGCAGTGCTTGAGATAAAGATGAAGTGTTAGACGGCTGGATGTTATTCATGGCTAATTATTCATTACATAAAGTGGAATAGTCGGGTATTGAGAAGATGATGAAAGGTTATTAAGTATTACCAAAAACGACCTTTTTACCGGTCTGCAATCCTGATATCAAATCTTTGATATTGTGAATGTCCAAATTACTTTGCGCACGCGTACAAGCCACATAGAGGAGACGCAGCTCTTCTGGACTGATTTTGACCGCATTGGTCGTCACATCATAATAAAAATCATCATCGAGCTGTACTTTGCCCCATTCAAGCCCTTTGGCTTTATGTGCGGTTGAGATGACATAATCGGCATTTTCAATACTGGATAAACTATTCACCGCTTGGCTGAGTACATTAGTACCATGATCATCGACCAATTTTACTAAGGTTTTTAGATCGCTGCCTTCATTGGTTTCAGAATATTCTTGTACATCACTCCAATTATAAAAATAGGCTAATTCGGGCACACCATATGCCGATTTGCCATTTTTTAAGTTTTCAGCTGCCTGACAGAATTTAAGCATACGATCAGTATCTGCTTGCAGAGCAACTCTATGACCGAGCTTTAAACCCGTTAATAGTTGCGACATTGCAGCAGCATTGGTACGGCAGAGAATGGCGTCTTTTTTACTATGAACCATACCTTTTTCGGTAGAAGATTGCTTATTAGGATTGCCTTTTAAGGGAATATCTTCTTGCAGTGCTTTGAGCAAAGTATTGGCAATCTCAGCAATCGGTTCGCCAAAACGAAATGACTGCGTTAATAAAGTCTGCGGCAATGGCAGTTTTTTCATCGCATTAACCGCCCCGCGCCACTCATAAATCTGCTGGTGAGCGTCGCCAACGTAAATGACTTGCCGCGGCTGCTGGGTCAAAATACCCATCATCAAGGGATCAGCATCTTGCGCTTCATCAAATAAAATAAAATCTGCTGGAATACTAGGCTTCGATAGTGCCCAAAGTTTGAGATAAATATCATGCCCGATGCCAGCAGGATGGCGTGCATCAATCGACTGTAACCAGCGCTGCTCAACAGCAGGGTAGAGCATTTCACGCAGCTGCTCGGCATCAGAGTCATCGAGCCAGCTTGGAAATTCAATATGCCTTGGGGCAGGATAACTGGCGTGTGTACTACAAAAATTGCTCACCGCATCACTCACGAATCGTGCTAGCCGTGCTGGCGTGAGAGTAATATATTTATTAATCCCATCCATTTGCCGACGAACTTGTACCGGTTGTAAGCCCAAATCATCACCAAGACGCTTGGGTGAAAAACGCGGCAACGACAATTTGGCGGTAATATCACGTGGTACATGACGATAGGCTAGTGAGTGAAAAGTACGACAATCGACGTGACCGGGGAATTTCTGCCGCGCATCATTGGCAATGGCTTTATTAAAGGCTAAATATAAGCCGCGGCCACGCAGACGCTCACCGATTAATTTGAGCGTTGTTGTTTTCCCTGCGCCCGCATAAGCGACCACTTTAAATGACTTATGATCCATCGCCATATTTAGCGCGTTCAGCTGCTCATCAGTGGGATCGCTCATATAAGCTGGCATAGATGCGGACATAATAAAGCTACCTAAAAAACTAGAGTGGGGGCAAAAATAACGGGGGTAAAAAAAGCCACTGCATAGACAATGGCTGACTGGTCAGATGAGGTTGATTGCAAAATATTTGCAATCGCACATGACAATAATAAAAAAGTTAATAGAAAATAACGGTGGAAGTAAGCGGATTATATTAACAGATTAGCGTGTAGGCTGTTTTTGGAATAAGTGCCTGATAAGTAGAGCTATTCTTTCTTTAATCCTGCATCGTTTGTCAAATCAAGGCTACGCTCTTCTTTAATCAAGATTTTCGCTAAAAATAATCCCAGCTCAAACAACAACCACATCGGGATGGCGAGCATCAACATCGACACGCCATCAGGTGGTGTAACGATTGCAGCGACGGCAAAACAGCCAACGATAATATAACGGCGTTTGTCTTCTAAGCTCTGAATGGAGACGACACCCGCCAATATCAATAGTAAAGTGACCACAGGAATCTCAAATGTCAGCCCAAATACCATAAAGAGTTTGAGGGCAAAACTTAAATAACTGTCGATATCTGTCATTGGCAAGACGTTCTGCGGCGCAAACATGATAAAAAACTTTAAAACGCCTTTAAGTACAATAAAATAAGAGAAAGCCACGCCGGCATAAAATAAAAATATGGAAGACATCAGTACGGGAATAGCGACTTTCTTCTCTTTTTTATATAACCCAGGTGCCACAAACGACCAAATTTGATACAAGATATACGGCATGGCAAAAAATGCGGCGACAAAGACGGTAAGGCGTATGGGTGCCATAAAATTGGAGGTGATGTCTGTCGCAATCATTGTCGAATTGGCGGGTAGCTGTGCAACCAAAGGGTCAGATAAAAAGTTATAGAGCTCGCGCGAAAATCCGACCAACGCCAAAAATATTATCAACACGGCGACGCATATCTTAATCAGATGTCGACGTAATTCAATCAAATGTTCGGTAATAGGCATATCAGCCAATGAGCTTAATATATCGTCCGAATCATTACTGTTTGCTGACTCTGTCTCGGTTTCAATGACTGAGTCTGTCAGCTTTTCTTGACGGCTTTTTTTACGTTTAAATAAACCCACTACTCAATCTCCTGCTTATTAACAGAAGCCTGTTTATGTAAAGGATTCTCTAAACGGTTGATAGCGCTGTTTAATAAAATGTCGGCTTTATAATTGGGTAAATAGGGCGGTTGCGGCAGACGCCTTGCTTTATCATAAGCGCCAAGACGGAACCACATATTTTCCCATGGTCTAGTTGTGACGGTTTGAATCACTTGCTTGGCATTGTCACTACAGTTAGTTTTTAGACTATCGTCATTATCTTGAGCCGCTGATTCTGCTTGCTCAGACTCTTCTGACTTTCTATCTGACCCATAACTGTCATAGGTATAGTCAAACTCTTTTGGCAACGCGGACGAATTATCGCCTTTTTCACCATCATTTTTATGATTCGTATTATCCACTTTATCGGTTGTAGGCTGATGCGCTGCTTTTAGATGCTGGTTTTGCGAGGATTCAAACTGTTGCATACTGCCGCGCATTTCTGCCATTTCACGTCGCATTTCTGCTTCAGTTTGGCGAATTTTGGCAAGCTCTTTTTGCATTAGTTGGCGAGTTTCAGCCAAATCAAGTTCTGCTTCGATTTCAGACTGCAAGGTAGACACCGTACGGCGAATTTTGGCATACCATTGCCCAGCGGTGCGTGCCGCTTGGGGCAGCTTTTCTGGTCCCAAGACGATTAAGGCAATGACGCCAAAAAGTAATAATTCAGAAAACCCGATATCAAACATAATGTTCCAATGCCACTGTCTAAATGCTATACATTATGTGTGTCATCAACCTTGGTGGTTGTTGGGCGCTCTTCAGGGTGTGCATTACCATCATGATCGAGCACCACCTGCTTTTTAGCATGTTCGATATTCTCGTCTTTGACGGCTTCTTTAAAACCTTTGACCGCGCCGCCCAAATCTTTACCGGCATTTCTTAGTTTGGAGGTGCCAAATACAACAACAACCACGACCAATAAAATCAGCCAATGCGTAATGGAAAAACTGCCCATAATGCTATCCTTATGTCTTGGTTTTCAGTCTTTATATGAATACGTTGAGTGTATAGAATATTGCTATCGTAAACAAAAGATATCGACATCTTATGCGAAGTGAAACGTCACTATATTATAACCTGCACTTGTGACAAAAAGGTGAAAGCAACAATAATCAAACAGGGCAGTGGTTTCGCTTGTTATTACTGTTAACACTCTTCAAATGGCAAAACATATTCATGTTATAAATATTGTTAACCTTACAAAAGCTAGCGAGCGGCTTTTTCATCAATACCGGATAAACCAAAGCGTCGACCCAACTCATGTAATACGGCATCTGACTCTATATCAAACCATGCCAGTCCCACTAAGGTATGGAACCAAACATCTGCCACTTCATAAATGAGCTCATTGCGTGCTTCGTCATACTGGATTTTATCCGTATTTTCATTGCAATTAGCAAAGTCTTTGGCAGCGATGATACTTTCTGTACTCTCTTCGCCCACTTTTTCTAATATTTTATTGAGACCTTTGGCGTATAAGCTTGCTACATACGAGCTATCAGCATCTGCTTGCTTACGTTCTGCCAATACACCATCGAGCTGTTGCAAAATAGAGCGCGTGGTGAGGCTACTGTCATTCTGATTGGTGTTCGAATGAACTCTATTTTGAGATGGTACTTCATTAATTTCAGGAGTAGCTTGTGCTGTAGCATTTGAATGATAAATCTCTGTTGGATCTTTCAATACTTTGTCGACCGTTTGCCACTCAGGGGTTTGCCCTGATACATCCAAACGCTGATAAAAACAAGACTCACGACCAGTATGACAAGCGATACCACCTGCCTGAGTCACACTCAGCACAATCACATCGGCGTCGCAATCTAGACGAATATCATGCACACGTTGGGTATGCCCAGAGGATTCACCCTTATGCCATAACTTGGCACGTGAACGCGAAAAGTACACCGCCGTCTGCGTTTGCGCGGTCAATTGTAGGGATTCGGCGTTCATCCACGCCATCATCAAAATACGTCCTGACACATGATCTTGCGCAATTGCAGGAATCAAACCATCAGCATTAAAATTCACGGCAGCCAGCCAAGCAGGTAAAGTCATCATCTATCGTCTTATAAGTAGAAAGTAGTCAGTAATAAAAAGCCGCTAAGTATTCGCTAAATAAAGGTCATTCAGCCTATCTATCATTTATGTGAGCGCTTTATCAACGCGCAATCTCTACTTAAACACAGCTTAAGCTGACATTCAATATGTTAAATCAGTCATTAAAGCACAATTATACCTGAGCGGAGTTTTGATAAACCAATAATTGTAAATAATACCCAACTATTTACTTAGCTAACCTTAGTTTCTATTAACTGTCTATTGATAGTTTTTTTGTAGCTCAGTTTTTACTTTTAAGCTTGTACTTTAAGCGGCTAACAATCAAGGTTTGGAAGATAAAAATAAGTGGTAGGGTATTTGTTATTAGAAAGAACAACATACGATAAAGGCGGCCAAAACTTTCCTTGGCAAAACTGCGCATGATCTGTTAAAATAGCGCCTCCCACCTCGAGGCAAATAGAGGTTTAGTGCTTGTTTTCACAGCCACTATTCGTTTTTACTATTTGACGACCAGGTTCTATCAAAGACAAAGAGGCAAATCATCATGAAAGTTAAGATGAAAACCAGAAGCGGTGCAGCTAAACGCTTCAAAAAAACAGCGAACGGCTTTAAGCGTAAGCAAGCATTCAAAAGCCATATCTTGACCAAGAAATCAGCTAAGCGTATTCGCCAGTTGCGCGGTCTGAAGATGGTGGACAAGTCTGACGAAGCAGCAGTTCGTCGTATGTGCCCATACATCTAATAGGCTATCGTCATTTATCTTTAATTAAGCGCTGTTTAATTAATAGCTACTGAATTAAAAGTACCTGACTTTGCAATCTGATAACGATGTCTGTTATTCAACTATTTAATGACATCGTGACTCGCTTAACAGTAATTAAAGAAATCTTGGAGTAATTTATGGCCCGTGTAAAACGTGGTGTACAGGCGAATCGTCGTCACAAAAAAATCCTAAAACGCGCAAAAGGCTACTACGGTGCCCGTTCACGTGTTTACCGCGTAGCGGTACAAGCAGTGACCAAAGCTGGTCAGTATGCTTATCGTGACCGTCGCAACAAAAAACGTACTTTCCGTCGTCTTTGGATTGCACGTATCAATGCTGGTGCACGCTTAAACGGCTTAAGCTATAGCCGCTTTATCAATGGCATGAAAAAAGCTAACATTGCAATCGATCGTCGCGTACTTGCTGACATCGCTATGCATGATGCAGCGACTTTCACAGCATTGGTTGAAAAAGCAAAAGCGGAACTAGCATAAATATTAACCGTCCTTTAGGATAGTCTGCTTGCCAAGTGCTTATTTATAAGTAATTTTTTCTAAGTGGTTATCTATATGGATAGGGATAATATTGATTAATAGTGCGATATTAATAAAAGCTACCGCTGGTCGGTGGCTTTTTTTATATTAAATTATTTTATTGCCAGTTTTATTATTGTTAAGATGCAGTATTTTTTTCTCAAGTTGCGCTTCTCATTGTCTAAATATTCAAGCCATTCATATAACTCGCCCTTATATTAAAATGAATGGGTAAATGGTTTGCAATATTTGGTCAAATCCCTACAATTACCTATCACTATAATTAATAGTCCGTTTAAATCAGGAAGAATGCGTCTTATGACTAACCCTGCTGCTACCACCGATTTGTCGGCGCTACCGACCTTGTCCACCGAGCTAAGCGAGCTAACTGAAGCTCAGCTGAGTGAGTTTGCCAGTGCCGCTGAAGCATTGGTTCTACAACTGACGGATGTGCGTGCACTGCAAGATTTGCGTGTGCAGCTGACGGGTAAAAAGAGCCCCTTAACTGTCTGGTCGAAGCAGATGGGGAAACTGAGTAGCGATGATAAAAAAACTTACGGCGGCTGGTTACATGAAGTGCGTAGCCGTATTCAAGATGCGTTAACAGCGCAGCAGCAGCAGCTAGAAGTCGCAGCATTAAATGCCAAGCTTGCGAGCGAGAGTATTGATATCACTTTACCAGCTCGTGGTGGTCAAAAAGGTCATTTGCATCCAGTGACGATGATTACCCAGCGTATGCAGCAGTATTTTATACAAGCAGGTTTTAATGTCGCTACTGGCCCTGAAGTTGAGAGCGACTATTATAATTTTGAAGCGCTTAATATTCCGTCGCATCACCCAGCACGTGCGATGCATGACACCTTCTATTTTGATGCGCACTATCTACTACGTACGCACACCAGCCCAGTACAGATTCGTACCATGGAAAAGAACGAACCACCGATTCGCATTATTTGCCCCGGTCGCGTCTATCGTAATGATTCCGATCAAACCCACTCACCGATGTTCCATCAGCTAGAAGGTTTGATGGTTACCGAGTCGAGTACCTTTGCTGAGTTAAAAGGTTTAATTAGTGAATTTTTAGAGGCGTTCTTTGCCAAAGAACTGACCGTGCGTTTCCGTCCGTCATTTTTTCCATTCACTGAGCCTTCTGCTGAAGTCGATATCCTCGATGATAATGGCAAATGGCTTGAGGTCATGGGCTGCGGTATGGTGCATCCACAAGTGCTGACCAACTGCGGTATTGATAGCGATAAATACACTGGCTTTGCTTTTGGGATGGGTATTGAGCGCTTTGCGATGCTGTATTACGGTATTGATGATTTGCGCTTATTTTTCCAAAACGACGTACGTTTTTTAAAGCAGTTTGGCTAGATTTTCATTATTAATCGTCAAACCTTTAATTCAAAATCTTTATTATAAAATTCTGATCCGAGATATTTATGAAAATTAGCGAACAGTGGCTACGTCAATGGGTAAATCCCAACAATAGCAGTGAGCAATTGGCTGAACAACTTACGATGGCAGGGCTAGAGATTGATGATCGCTTTGCAGTCGCCCGCGCCTTTAGCGGTGTGGTGGTTGGTGAAGTTATCAGCGTCGAGCAGCATCCAGATGCCGACAAATTACGCGTGACTCAGGTTAATATTGGTGCAGCTGAGCCATTACAAATTGTTTGCGGTGCACCCAATGTGACTATCGGTATGAAAGCACCTGTTGCGACCGTCGGTGCAGTGTTGCCAAGCGATGATGCAAAAGGTTTTAAAATTAAAAATGGTAACCTACGCGGTGTCGACTCTAATGGTATGCTCTGCGGTGCGTCTGAAATTGACTTAACCGATAGCATCGATGGTCTGCTTGAGTTGCCAGCTGATGCGCCGATTGGCATGGATATTCGTGAGTATTTGGGTTTAGACAATCAAATCTTAGATATCTCTATTACCCCAAACCGTGGTGATTGCTTTAGCGTACGCGGAATTGCGCGCGAAATTTCAGTCATTAACGATTTGCCGATGCAGCCGCCTGAGATTCCAACTAATGTAGCGGTGACGGATAACGGCGCAACTCTTGCTGTCACCGTTAGTGCGGTTGAGGCGTGCCCACGTTATTTATTACAGTCGATTAGCAATATTGATCGTAGCATCGATACACCAAAGTGGATGCAAGATGCACTAGTGCAGTCAGGGTTACGTTCGCACAACTTCTTGGTCGATGTGACCAACTATGTGTTGATGGAGTTGGGTCAACCGCTACATGCGTTTGATGCTGATACCATTGTTGGTGATATCGTGGTTCGTTTGGCAGAGCCTAGCGAGACCATTACCTTATTAAATGAGCAAACCATTACTCTAACCGGTGATGAATTGGTCATTGCTGATGATAAAGGCGCGCTTGCACTTGCTGGTATCATGGGCGGTCAACGTAGCAGTGTCACCGATAGTACCACCAATATTGTGTTAGAGAGTGCCTTCTTTAATCAGTTAGCTATTGCTGCACGCGCACGCCGTTTTGGTCTGCATACGGATGCCTCACAACGTTTTGAGCGCGGGGTAGACTTTGAATTACCAGAGCTAGCACTGGCACGCGCTTGTGATTTGATTACTAGCGTTACTGGTGGTCAAGCGGGGCAAATAGTAAAAGCAGAAAGTAATGAAAACCTGCCAGCACGTGCGCCCATTACCTTGCCAATCACTAAAGTTCGTGATGTCATCGGTATCGAGATTGAGCCAGCAGTCATGGTGCGTATTTTGACTCAATTAGGCTTTGAGGTCGAGCAGCAAGCAGATAGCCTGCTTTGCACGCCGCCATCATATCGTTTTGATATGAGTATCAAAGAAGATTTGATTGAAGAGATTGCCCGTATTTATGGTTATGATAATATTCCAAGCGTATTGCCGCATTTGCAAGTCAGTATGGATTATGACGATACGGCGGACCTGACTCACCAAATGAAGCTGGCGCTGGTCGATAACGGTTATATGGAAGCGATAAGCTTTAGCTTTAGTGATGCAAAAATAGAAGCTTTGCTCGATGACAAAGCACTAGGAGAAGTGTTGGCACTGGCCAATCCTATCTCTAGTGATTTAGCAGTAATGCGCCGTACTTTGCTGTCAAGCTTATTACCTTGTGTGCAATACAACTTAAATCGCCAGCAGCCACGGGTACGTTTCTTCGAAACGGGTCTTAGCTTCGTTGGTCAAAGTATTAGCGAATTGGTACAAACACCAAGTATTGCTTTGGTCGCAGTCGGTGATATTTGGGACGAGCAAGCGTATCAAAACCGCGACTTAGACTTTTATGATCTTAAGCATGATATTGAGCAGTTATTACCTGCGCAAGTGGATAGTGCGCGTATCCGTTATGAGCGTAGTGAGCTTGCCTTCTTGCATCCTGGTCAAAGCGCCAAACTCTATATCGATGACCAATATGTTGGTTGGTTGGGTCAACTGCATCCTAATACGGCCAAGCAGTTAGATTTGCCAGCTACTTGGGTGGCTCAATTAGCACTTGCGCCGCTACTGACTCTTGTACGTGAGCAGCATGCCATCACCACCCCAAGCAAATTCCCGCAAGTACGTCGTGATATTGCCATCTTAGTCGATAGCGATATTAGCTTACAGACTTTGCAGTCGACGATACGCGCGGTAGCTGGTGAACTATTGACAGATTTATGGCTATTTGATGTTTATCAAGGTGATAAAGTGCCAACCGGTCAGCGTTCATTGGCTTTTGCTTTGATATGGCAGGACAGAACGCAGACACTATCTGATGAAGCGGTAAAAGCAGCAACCGATAAGGTAGTGCAAGCCCTAACCGAACAGCATGCTGCCCAGTTGCGTGACAGCTAATATCTACTCATAAAAATATAAAGTTCCCTATAGCCTCCTGATAAGTGAGGCTATGGCGCTTTGCTATTGGTAGAAACACATAACTAATAGATATTTTTATACATAAATTACGTTAAGTGGTTATTAATAAAGGATTTTATTAAAATGACGGCAAAAAACCTTTATAATAGCTAACATTAATCTTCATACCGCTAAACCATGATATTCGACATCACGACATAGCATAGGAGTCGTACTGTGAGCACCTTAACCAAATCTGACATGATTGAGCATTTGATGAGTCATCTGAATCTGACACGTCAAGAAGGCCGCTGTTTGGTGGAGAACTTTTTTGATGAGTTGTCAGAGAGTTTGATTGATGGCAAAGAGGTCAAGCTTTCAGGCTTTGGCAACTTCGAGCTTAAAGATAAAAATAGCCGTCCCGGTCGTAACCCAAAGACAGGTGAGCCTGTTGCAGTATCGGCACGCCGCGTCGTCACCTTTAAAACTGGTCAAAAATTTCGTCAGCAGGTGGATGAGCGCTTATTTGATGAGTAAGTTTTGTTAATAGGTTATTTCTGTTGAGCCAATAGCGATGATTAAAGTCATCTTATTGGCTTTTTAGATTTATAAAGCCAAGGAATTAACAGATAGGGTAATGAATACTATCCGGTTATTTTAGCGCCATAGCTTAACGTATTTTTTACCTATTCCCTTTTTCGCTTAAACTTTTAAAAGCTGATAGAATCCTAAATAACAGACATAAAAAAAGAGAGCCTAAGCTCTCTTTTTTCACTGCAGTATTTTTATTATGAAAAATAAAAATTACTGAGCTGGTTCTTCAACTACAACTTCGTCAGCTGCGTCAACTGCAGGAGTTTCGCTAGCTACGTCAACGCTAGTAGTAGTACCGTCTACAGGTACTTCAGCATCGATTTCGTTAGTAGCAGTATTAGCTTGTGCATCAGCGATGTCAGCTGAAGCAGCGTCTACAGCTTCAACAGCATCAGCAGGAACAGCTTCGCCTTCAACAGCAGCTTGGTCTAGATTTTCTTGCGCGTCAGTTACTTCTTCTTTCGCGTCAGATAAATCTTCAGCAGCGTTTTCTTTGTTGCTATCACAGGCAGTAAGGCCCATAGTTGCAGTCATGATACCAGCTAGAGCAAGTAATTTTAAGTTCATAAGGTTTTCTCCGGGAAAATGAAATGATCAGTAGCAGCAAAAAAGGTTGAATATCCAAGATGTCTCAGAATTCAACTAGTATTAATCACAGCTACTCAGCTTCCACGCATTCTATATGATTTCTTTCTAGATAGAAAGGGCCTGTACAATTAAGTAACAATAAAATTGTAAATAAGGTTTTACTTTGCCTATTTACTATAATTTTTAATACAACTAGCCAAATTAATCGACGTATAATCAATGACATCAGTGTGATTTAAGAGCTTTCCTATAAAAGGTTTTCTCTAATGACTAGGATGCTATTTTATACCCATTTTTTGACTATTGTTAGTACAAATACTGTCAAATATAGCTATTGAATGATGAATATTAGCAAGGTATAAATAGTAATGGTATTTGTAAAAGCTATTAATAAAAGTGATAAGAAATTAATCTTTAGGAATCCATTAGCATGGACTTCAGAAGCACGGTTTGATCTCTTTTTTTACTGCTAATGGTCAATAAAAAATTAAAAGCGGTAAAATAAAATATGCAATCAAGGGATTGGGCGCAATATTATCTAATATCCATAACTATATAACAGCACTAACGACGATATGTATAGCAATATCTATCGTATTTTTTAGGAGAAACAGTATGAAATGGCAAGACAGACGCGGTAGCTCCAATGTACGCACAAGCACTGGCGGTGGTAAGATGATAGGTGGCGGTATCGGCGGTATTATTATCGCTGGTATTTTATGGTTGGTATTTGGGGTCAATCCGATGACCGCACTACAAACAGGGCAAGTGGTCGCGGGCGGTGGCAGTAATACCTCTACTGAGCCTGCAACCAGCGATGATCGTGATACACGCTTTGTAAAAGTAGTATTGGCGGATACGGAAGAAGTTTGGCATCAAATATTTAATGAAGCGGGCAGTACTTATAAAGAGCCATCACTGATTTTATTTAATGGGCAAGTCAGTTCCGCTTGTGGTAGCGCTAGTGCGGCAACCGGACCTTTTTATTGCCCAGGCGATCAAACGGTGTATTTGGATACGTCTTTCTTTGTAGAAATGCGCCAAAACTTAGGCATTACTGGCGATGAGCAAGGCTCTGGTGATAGTGAAAATCAAGGAAAAGCGGGAGATTTCGCTCAAGCGTATGTCATATCTCATGAAGTTGGTCATCATGTACAAACCTTGTTAGGTATTACCCAGCAAGTAAATGAAGCGAGCCGTCAAGTGACGCGCGCCCAAGCCAATAAGCTGTCGGTATTGCAAGAACTACAAGCGGATTGTTTTGCCGGCGTTTGGGCACAGCGTAATCAAGAGCGAGTGCAGTTCTTAGAGGCGGGCGACATCGATGAAGCTATTAACGCTGCTGGTCAAATCGGTGATGATCGCTTAGCGCGTGCCAGTGGTGGTGAGGTAGTTCCTGATAACTTTACTCATGGCACCAGCCAGCAGCGCGTTCAGTGGTTTACTCGTGGATTAGAAAGTGGCAATATTCAATCTTGCGATACTTTTAGTGGAGCCCTATAAGCACTAGAGTATTGTAAAAGTCTTGCGTAATTGATAAGCATAAAAAAGCCTGCAATTTAATTGCAGGCTTTTTGCTTTAATAGCTGAAAATTTCGTAATATAAAATCTTATAAGATAGCTATTAAAATCTTAAAATAAATTAGCGGCGAGTTTGGTCAAGAATGTACGCACCAGCGCCACCAATTGCAGCACCACCTAAGGCACCGCGCGCAATACCTTTACTATTGCTGCCACTTTTAAGAAGGGCACCAGCAGCTGCACCAGCGGCTGCGCCTTTAGCAGTGTTGTTTAAGCCAGAGTTATAACCATAACCGTTATTAGCACAACCGCCCATCATAAGAGCAGAGCTAGCAATAGCTGTTAGTGCAAAAGTTTTAGCAAATTTCATGGTGTCACCTATTAAGTCGTCAAGTTTGAAATCCAATATACAGGATGTATCTAAATATGTCTGTACTACTTTGCATAATAGCCTGTTTATCTCTTTCTAGTCGTAGTAAAAAGGCTAATCTTTGCAAATAATCTGTAAAGTATGTTGCTTTACTATATCGTCGGTAGGGCTTTTGCTCACAGTCATTGTATTAATAATGAAAGTCCGCTAACTCTTTTTAAGGACTATCATAGCTATTTCTAAAATAGTTGATGGTTTTTAAAACTATAAGAAGAAAGTCTTTAAACGAGCATTTGAAAAATAAAAAAGACCGCCCTAAGGCAGTCTTTATTTTTGCATATTCATTATCTAATCAAGTTAATAAAATACGACTATCAATTAGTTTTGTGATTTACGTTTCATTTGCTCAAAGAACTCGTCGTTAGTCTTTGCTTCTTTTAGACGGTCTAGCAAGAACTCAGTCGCTTGGACGCCATCCATTGGTTGAAGCAGTTTACGTAAAATCCAAACTTTACGTAGCTTGTCTTCATCAAGCAGGCGCTCTTCGCGGCGCGTACCCGATTTTTTGATATTAATCGCTGGGAAGACGCGTTTTTCAGCCAAGTCACGCTCAAGGGTAATCTCTTGGTTACCGGTTCCTTTGAATTCTTCAAAGATAACGCTGTCCATTTTACTACCCGTATCAATCAGTGCACTGGCAATAATGGTCAAGCTGCCGCCTTCTTCGATGTTACGCGCCGCACCAAAGAAGCGTTTTGGACGCTCAAGGGCATTGGCATCCAAACCACCGGTCAATACTTTACCTGATGATGGAATCACAGTGTTATAGGCGCGGGCAAGACGAGTAATGGAATCCAGTAAAATGACCACATCTTGTTTATGCTCAACCAAACGCTTTGCTTTTTCGATGACCATTTCAGCCACTTGGACGTGACGTTGTGGCGGCTCATCAAAGGTAGAGGCCACGACTTCACCGCGTACGGTACGTACCATTTCAGTGACTTCTTCTGGACGCTCATCAATCAAGAGTACGATTAAGTAACATTCAGGGTTATTACGGGTAATCGATTGCGCGATGGTCTGCAATAGCATCGTTTTACCAGCTTTTGGCGGGGCGACGATAATCGAGCGCTGACCTTTACCAATCGGTGCAATTAGGTCAATAATACGACCAGTCAAATCTTCAGTTGTACCATTACCCAGCTCAAGTTTTAACTGCTCAGTAGGGAATAGCGGCGTTAAGTTCTCAAAAATCAGCTTATGACGCGAGCGATCAGGCGTATCAAAGTTAATCTCACCGACTTTTAATAGCGCAAAATAACGCTCAGAATCTTTTGGTGGACGAATGGTGCCAGCGATACTGTCGCCAGTCTTTAAGGTAAAGCGACGGATTTGACTTGGGCTGACATAGATATCGTCAGGACCTGCTAAATAAGAGCCTTCAGATGAGCGCAAAAAGCCAAAACCATCAGGAAGAACCTCAAGCACACCGTCACCATAAATGGCTTCACCGTTACGGGCATGGGTTTTTAAAATAGCAAATATAATGTCTTGTTTACGGCTACGCGCCATATTATCAAGACCCATGTCTTTGGCGATGGCCAAAAGCTCAGCGATTGATTTTTTCTTTAATTCAGTAAGATTCATAGATAGGTCATTAGCAGTTGGTCAGATGAGAGATGCCATTATCAGCACAAATCAAGACATTGATTAAACAAGGGGGTATAGGGCGATACAGGTATATACACAGCATTGGGGTTTATGTAGGATAGATTTTATGTGCCAGCTTATGGAAGCGTTGCAAGAAATATAGGCACGCTCATAAGAGGTAAAAATAAAGAAGTCTACATAAGAGTCTGCGTCAAAAACTCAATATCATTAATTGTGTTTAATCATTGCGTTCAGTAGTGGTGTTTTATAATGACGATTGTGTTTTTGTTGATAAACACGAGGAGAATAGCGACAAGACACTTAGGAAAATAGTTAGTTTTCTCTTGTCAGCAGACTATACGGCCTTCAGGCTGGCATTGTCAATAATTTTTGCCAAAAAATTCGCATAATCTCGTTTTTTGCTCAGAAAAGCAGCAAAAAAGCCATCATCTGCTGCAGACAATGGCTTTTTTGATGTCGGTTTTTATATAAAAACCTTTTAGTAAACAACTACTAGAAAACGATTATAGATGTTTATCTAGTACGGCTGCCAATGCTGCTTTTGGCTGCAGACCCATCACTGAATCGACTTTTTCGCCGTCTTTAAAGACAAATAAGGTAGGAATGTTGCGAATACCAAAACGGCTAGCCGCTTGTGGGTTATTATCAACGTCGACTTTAACGATTTTAACTTTACCTTGGTACTCAGTCGCTAAATCTTCTAAAATAGGCGCAATGGCTTTACAAGGACCACACCAAGTTGCCCAAAAGTCTACTAGAACTGGCACGTCTGATTGTAGTACATCTTGGTCAAAGTTTGCATCGGTGGTGTTAACAATAAGGTCTGACATAATTTATCTCTCTTGTTTTATTATTTCTAGTACCAACCATCGATATAAATATGAGGGTCATATTAAACAGATGAGTGGCTAAAGAATGGTTAACCAGGGGTGAAATTCTGCCATTATATTAACATGTTTGCTCAAAGTTGACAGACGCAGGCCGGTTAAATTGTTTAACAATTACTATTAGCACAATAAATCGAAACATAACGATACAGGTTATGTTTTATCTGTCACTTGTCATCGCTGTCGTCATTTTTAACGCAAATCCAGTCGTCGCTTTTAATACTGGTCAAATACTGATTTATTATTATATTTAATAGGTCATTCAAAGTCGATTTTGTTCAAAGTGAATTTTATCCAAAATTAAGAGTAGTTTTATTAACAATGGCTTTGGTATTGAAGTTAATGAATATCAAAACCTTATCAATATATAACCCATTACTATAAGTAGCTAAATTTTATGCCTTTTACTGATAAAAAAATAGACGCCCTCAACGCTGAAGAAAATGCGTATCCACTGGAGTTTTTTCAAGAATTTGCGCAAGCTGTGACCGTTTATGAGGATGATGATGTTTGGGTCGTCGATAAGCCTGCAGGCTTATTGAGTGTCGATGGTAAAACGCTCAAGGTGAGTTTATTGGCGCGGCTTGAGCGCGCCAATCCGGCGGTTAAGTTGATTCATCGTCTAGATATGGATACCTCAGGGCTACTGATTTTTGCTAAAAATGCGGCGGCACAAACCAATATCAGTAAGCAGTTTATTAATCGATTACCGCAAAAAAGCTATCAGGCACGAGTATTTGGTCAATGGCAAAGCGTCGGTACTAAAGGGAAGATATCGGTGCCAGTACGTTATGAGCCTACAACCAAACCGCGTCATATCGTCGATCCTAATTGGTCTAAGCATGCATTAACACTATATGAAGTACTGGCGCATGAAGAATGCAACGGTCAAACCGTCACGCGCGTGCTGCTAAAGCCTGTGACCGGTCGCAGTCATCAGCTGCGCGTGCATATGGTGCACATCGGTCATGTGATGATTGGCGACCCAATTTACGCCGAAGGTGCGGCATTAACCATTGCGCCACGGCTCAATTTACATGCCCAACAATTGCGACTTAAACATCCTACACTTGGCGCGTGGATGGATTGGGAAAGCCCAAGTCCTTTTTAAGTGGCTTGCTATTACACTGATTATATAAAAGCCATCATACAAATTAAAACCCATCATGCAAAAACAAGGAACGTATTATGCTTGATATGAATACCGCCAAAAATGCGCTTAAAGAGCGCTTTAAGTCCAAATCATCGCCAGCAACCTCAAATATGCCAGTCGATTGTGAGGTGCTTATTATCGGCGCTGGTATTGCCGGTATCGGTATGGCGTGTCGATTACAGCAGCAAAAGTACAAAGCGCTGTTTGGCCATAAAAGTCCAAGTCACTTAAAACAGCTAGTAAAAAAGAAGCAGAAAAAAGGCACACAGCGCTTTGTGGTATTAGAAAAACGCGCAGACTTGGGTGGTACTTGGGATTTGTTTACTTATCCTGGTATTCGTTCCGACTCTGATGCCTTGACCTTTGGTTATAGTTTTAGACCTTGGTTGGACCATCGGGTATTGGCAAAAGGCGATGATATTAAAAAATATATTGCCGATACGGCGCGCGAGTTTGGTGTCACTGAGCATATCCGCTATCAGCATGAGGTTCAGCAGCTGTCTTGGTCAAGCCATAACCAGCAGTGGACAGCGACGGTAAAAAATCATGTAAGTGGTGAGGTATTTACCTTAACGGCAAAGTTTGTCGTGGGTGCCACAGGCTACTATGATTATGAGCAAGGTTATCGCCCTATTTTTGAAAATGAAGCAGATTTTCAAGGTGAAATCGTCCATCCGCAGCATTGGCAAAATGTTGATTATGACGATAAAAAAGTCGTCATTATTGGTAGTGGTGCGACAGCGATGACGTTATTACCAGCGCTAGTGGACGAGGCGGGCGAGCAATGCGCGCAGCACGTCACCATGCTACAACGGTCGCCAACCTATGTAGCAAGTGTACCGGGCGATGATTATGCGCTTGATTGGTTGGCAGGTAAGTTTTCGCCATTATCAAAAACGCAAGCTTATAAGCTACTGCGTGCGCGTAATGTGTTGATGCAACAGGGGACTTATCGAGCGGCTGTGTTTGCGCCAAAGGTGATGAAAGCATTATTAAAACGTGGCGTTAAAACCGAATTAAAGGGCAGCGATGTTGATATTGCGCACTTTATGCCTGCTTATAATCCGTGGGATGAGCGGCTTTGTGCGGTGCCAGACAGTGATTTATTTATGGCATTACATGGCAACAGAGCCGCCATGGTGACCGACCAAATCAGCCACTTTACCAAAACTGGCATCATGCTTGATTCTGGTAAACACCTCGATGCTGATATTATTGTGACCGCAACGGGGCTAAAGCTGCAAATGCTTGGCGGCGCTAAAGTATATATTGATGGGCAAGCAATCGATATCGGCTCGCGCATGACCTATAAGGCGGTGATGATTGAAGGCGTGCCAAATATGGTGGCGCTATTTGGTTATACCAATGCTTCGTGGACGCTAAAAATTGACTTGGCTTGTCAGTATGTGCTGCGCTTGCTCAACCATATGCATAAGCACCGTTATCAGGTGGCATTACCGCAAGCAAAAACTGCACATAGCGAGGCGCATACGCAGCCAGATACGGTCATGGGTGCGCTAGCGGCAGGTTATGTGCAGCGCGCGCAACATGAGCTACCGAAACAAGGCGACATCTATCCTTGGCGGGTCACCAATAATTATCTGAGTGACCGCGTGATGCTAAAATATCGTAAAATAAAAGACGATTGGTTACGCTTTAGTCGTTAATCTTTATTAGTGGTTATCTTTTAATGCTTATCGATAAATTCTGAGACTTGCTTGCTTAATATTTGCCATAGGATTTCTTGCGCACTCTTGCTGCCCCACGCGTTGTGCGGACTAAATATCACCCGCGGATGATTAGCAAGGGTTAATAAAGGGTCGTCTTTGACAATCGGCTCTTGCTCAAATACATCGGTGGCATAACCGATAATTTGCTGGTTGTTAATCGCATCGGTCAGCGCTTGGCTATCGACGATACCGCCACGGGCGACGTTAACAATCAACGGCTGCTTAACCATCTTCGCCAAGGTGTCTTTATTAATCAAATGCTTGGTTTGCTCGTTTAATGGGCAATGTAAGCTTAATACATCAGACTGCGCCAGTACTTCATCAAACGCCATGTAGTCATCATTACGCGGCGTACGCCCTTGGTGCTCCGCCCACAATACCGTCATACCAAAGGCGCGGGCGATTTCGGTGACGCGTTTTCCAATGTGACCAACACCAATAATACTAAGCGTCTTATCTTCCAAATCTATCAGCGGTATATCGAGCAAGCAAAAATTACCATTGTTTGCCCACGTACCATCAGCGACTTTTTCATGATAGTGAATACCGGCGCGCATGGCAGTTAGCATCAGCATAAAGGTATGCTCGGGCACGCTTTTGACCGCGTAACCGGCGACGTTATATAGCGCGATATTATGCTTAGTACAAGCGTCTTGATCGACGTTATTCATACCAGTTGCGGTCAGTTGGATAAGCTTAAGCTTGGGCAAATTGGCGATGATGTCAGCGCTGATTTGGACTTTGTTGGTAAAAATAATGTCGGCATCTTGACAGCGCTCAATAATCAGCTCCCGAGGCGTATCATCGTAGGTAATGTAGTCAGTAACGCCGGCGGGTGCTGGCAAGTCGACATTGTCAGAGAAAGTACCTTTGTCTAAAAAAACCGCTTGCATGATGATTCCTTATCTCATTGTTATTTTAAATAGATTACGTTTTAAATGGTTTTGTATTTTAAATAGGCTGACATAGTTATCCGCTTAATGTAGCACGTTGCAGCATTTAGTCAAAAATCACGTCAAAAAGCGCACAGTAAAAAACCTCTACTTCAAGTTGAAATAGAGGTTTTATTTATTGAGATAGTAATTTCTTGAGCTTACTTGACTTTTTTTACATTTATAAAGAAAAACGCTTACGCAATTTACCAATCAGACTACGTACGCGACTGCTTAAATCAATACGCACGTCGTTTTCAGGATCATGTTCGACTTCATAACGTTTGACCAATTCAGGGCTGGCTTTGAGTTTTGCATGATGTTGGAATGCACGATTGACGCTAATCTCAAGTAGGCTGGCGCGCATTGGTTTTGGTAAGCAGCGATAGACCTGACCTTTATTAATCAAATCAATGAGCAAACCCGCATCTTGGAACTCAGTCTGTACCAAGACCACCAAGTGCGGCGCATCTTGTTTTAAGGTAAAGATAATCGGCGCGATATTTTCGCCGCTGACATTGATGTCGGTAATACACACGCCGATATCTTCATTCGCCAAATAATCGTAAGCTTCTTCCAAGCCTTTAGCATGCAATACTCTATAACTGTTAGAAAATTGCTTACGTATTTGCTCAATCAGATCGTTGGTCTCATCGATGACCAATAGCGTTTGCTTGTTGCCTGAGCTGTCGAATTGCTCAGCGTCTTCATCTGGGTTATAGGTCAAAGCAATTTCGGTGGCGCGACCGATGACCGCAAGTAGCTCCTCAGATTTACAAGGTTTAGTCAAATAACGATAAATCTCACCATCGTTAATAGAGCCGATAATGGCATTCAAATCAGCGTAGCCGGTTAATAAAATGCGCATGGTAGACGGCGATGCTTCTTTGACTTCACGCAAGATATCAACGCCGACACGCTCAGGCATACGTTGGTCACTGACCGCGACGTGTACGTGATTGTTTTTGATATAGTCGATATACTCAGTCGGGTCAGTAGTGATAAAAACGTCATGCGTTTTACGAAACAACAGTTTCATCGAACGTAAAATACGTTGTTCATCGTCAATAAACGCCAACTTCGGCTTCGTTTCAGATCCTAGCTCAGCGCTAGAGGTTTCCATTTCATTTTCAAATTCATTCATGATGTTATCCTTATGATGAAGAATAGTGCTACAAATGCCAATGATTATTTATACTGCATGGCGCGTAGCCATGTTTAACTTATTTAATTTGGGGCTTACGCGACCAAGCTTAACCCAGCGCTTACGCCGCTAGGCTTTGTTCCGTTAAATCATTATCAATTGGTAGCGTTAAGGTAAAGGTGGTGCCAACGCCTTCGGTCGAGATGGCTTTAATGTCGCCATTATGCTGCTCCATAATCTGCTGACTGATTGCCATTCCAAGTCCAGTACCTTCGCCTGCGCCTTTGGTGGTAAAGAACGGCTCAAATATTTGGTTCAGAACCTCTGTACTCATGCCTTTACCGTTATCGCTGACATCGATATAGACATTGCTGTCATCGGCGCGCGTGCGTACTTCGATTTTGCCATCCGGTTTTTCGCCCATGGCTTGCGCGGCGTTATTGAGCAAGTTTACCAAGACTTGGTTAATTTGCGACGGTGAGCACTTAATCTCAGGCGTCGGAGCAAAATCAGTAACAATTTCTTGATGTCTAATAGAGTTACCGGCGATTTTAAGTGACGCTTCGATACATTCGCGCACATCGATGGTTTTCACTTTTGACTCATCAAGACGGGCAAAGTTGCGTAGATTTAGGACCATTTCGGTGATTTGCTCGACACCAAATAACGAATCTTTAATCAGCTCTTTAAGCTCAGTAGATAAATCATCTTCTTGTATTTCATCCGACGCACGGACGATATCAGCCAATAGCTTATCAATTTTGCCATCAGCAGTGGCGTCAGTTTTAACGGCTTTTAACCCCTGTACCAGTTCAATCAGCTCTTCATATTGCTCAGTCAACTGACCGATAATTTCAAGGTTGTTCTGTACATAAGACAATGGCGTATTCACTTCATGAGCAACACCAGCCACCATTTGACCTAACGTAGCCATTTTTTCTGAACGAATCAATTGCAGCTGTGAGTTTTTCAGCTCTTTTAGCGTGTCTTGTAGCTCAGCCGTACGTTCTTCAACTTTAATCTCTAGCTGCTGATTGATATTGGCAAGCTTACCTTCGTTAGATTGGATTCGGTCTAGTAGGTCATTAATAGAGCCGTTCACCAGTCCAATCTCGTTGCGACCTTCCGCGAATTTAACGTCGCTTAGCTTATTATATTGCTTATCGTTAATCAGATTTTCCGCTTGCGAGATTTTATCGGTGGTTTCTTTTAACGGTTTAAACGCTAAATAAGTGAGCATAAAATAAATCAAACCAGCGGTGATGAGTAGCGCCAGTGCAATCCAGTTAATCAGATTTTTACTTAGATTGTCAGCGATAGCGTTAATTTCAGCGTCAGGCTGGACGACGATAAGTTTCCAGTAAGTCTCAGGAATTTCAAACACATAGGCTTGGCTACCATTATAGTAGCTGTCTTTTTCTAACTCAAAGCTCTGCAATAAACGGCTGTCCATCGCATTTTGCTTATTTTTACCGTTATTTAAGTAAGCGGCGTAGTTGACGAGATAATAACCTTTGGAATCACCTGTTTCTGCTTTATCAACCGTATTCAATACTTGCTGTACTTGCGGTGATACGCTAGCGGCAACGCGCTCGATAGTTTCGTTACGCTGAGTATCTAAGAAGTTTAGTACCGGATTCCAAGCAGGGTCAGAGTTAATAACTTGCTTGATATCAAGCGGTGTACCAGTCTTTTCGTCGATATAGCTTAAGCGCTCAGGGTTAGATGAGGCGATAACTTTATCACTGTTATCCAAGAGTAAAATATAACCTGAACCAGAGCTTTCACTTAACTTAACGATGTTTTCTTGTAGCTGGTTTAGGGTAAAGTTGACCGTACTGGCACCCCAGAACTGGTTGTCACGCTCGATGGCGACACCACAACTCATCGCAAGCTCGCCTTTGGTTTGGCTCGCGCGTACATGGTTCCAGATACAGCTTTCAGGTTTGAGCAGTTTTAGCGCGCTAAACCAATCTTCTTGATAATAAGGATTGGCAGGATTTGGATCGCTGAGTACCGCTTGATAATCGCCATTTTGACGCACCATCAAAAACGGATGGGTGGTAGTATTTGCGCCCAGTGCGCCTTTTTCAGGCCAAATGCCGCCACTACCTAATAAGTTATAATCGCGCTTATCAAAGGCGTTGGCGGTACTGGCTTGCAAAATCGCTTCTTGTGGTGGCAGCGTTTGCGCGCTTTGCTGCAATAGCAAGGCACTACGCATCACGCGATTGATATCAGCTGAAATACTATTTACCGCTGTATTACCACGCTCAGCGACCAGTTTTGCTGATTCAAGGCGAATTTTTTCATAGCCTTCTTTATCAACAACATACACAACAACCGCTAGTACGACCGCAAAAGCAATAAATAGAATGGTCGTCACTTGGGTACTGACTTGGTTAAAAAAGCCAACTTTTTTGGAGGCACTCATGAGGGGATTGTCCTTGGATGATCGTGACCACAAAGCAGACTGCGGATAATATTTGCTGCTAGCAATCGATGATGTGGTTATACATCAGCTCTATAAAAATGGGATTTGAGCATCAATACAGCATTGTAATCGGGTAAAATTTTTATAACTAATAGGAATTTAAAAATTATTAAATCATAACTTAATAGAATATATCGAACAATATTAGGCCCATTTGGTGATTTAAGAGACGTTCATAATCGTTTTTAAGGGTTTAAAAGCTATAGAGATTAAGCGCTACTACTAAAACGGCTATCAATAAGCTGATAAAATAAATGGAATAAATAGAGAATGAGATTGGCTAATAAATTTTAATAACAATAAGAAATGTTATATTGCATATCTTAACAATATAGAAACAATTTTATGATAGCAATATTTTGTGCTTAGTTGCGAGGTTTTTACGTACTTGCGAGTCGTTATATGTTGATCTCTAAAAAGTTACTTAAGCTGAGTGTTGCAATAATCTTGCCAAAAACTGCTCTTGAAAAGTCAACTTAAAGCACTCATCTACATGCTAACGTTATATAATGGTCTGTTTTATCATTCGACCTAGCTTTTAAGTTGGGTGCTCCTGATATCGCTAATGACCAGCAGCTTATTAATGACATTGAGCTATCGAGCTATTAATTAAGCCAGTAATGCTAGCTTGACCAGTAAACATAGCTTGCCTCATTAACTATCTATTTTCTTATCATCTGAGTACAAAAGACATCGCCTTATGACTATCTCTATCGCTTCATTGCACAGCACCGAATTCGCCGTTGGTCAACGTTATTTATCTGATACGGAGTCTGAGCTTGGCTTGGGTGTGGTCATCGATGTCGATGACCGCTGTGTGCATATCCTATTTCCGCAAAGTGAAGAGACCCGCGTCTATGCCAAAAATTCTGCACCGTTATCGCGGGTGGTGTTCAAAGAAGGCGATAGCATTTCTGACCAAGCCGGTAAAACCTATACCGTAACAGCGGTCGAAGAAGTGATGGGTGTGCTCAAATATAGTGTCGATGAGCACGAGCGCGGCATTATGGAAACCCGTCTGGCGGCTAATATCACGCTTGCTAAGCCGCTTGAGCGCCTACTCGCTGGTCGTATTGAGCGCGGTGATTGGTACGAGCTGCGCCAAGATATTCTACGCATGCAATCGGCGCTAGCTGGTCATCCGCTCAAAGGCTTGATGGGTGCGCGCGTCGATATTATTGAGCATCAGCTTTATATCGCTCATGAAGTTGGCAAACGTATCGCGCCACGTGTGTTGCTTGCTGACGAAGTAGGTCTGGGTAAAACCATTGAAGCAGGTTTGATTATTCATCAGCAGCTATTGACCGGCAAAGCTGAGCGCGTATTAATCCTTGTACCAGACAGTTTGCAATATCAGTGGATGATTGAGCTGCGCCGTCGTTTTAACCTAAACTTTGCCTTGTTTGATTTGGTACGTACGGCAGCGATTAAAGAACACGACCCTGAGCAAAACGTCTTTACGACTGAGCAATGTATCATCGCTGGTATGGATTTATTGCTCGACCATCCTGATTTGTATGACCAAGCGATGGAAGCAGGGTTTGATTTATTGGTGGTCGATGAAGCGCATCACCTGCATTGGGATGAGATGCAAGGTGGCAATGATAAATATGACTTAATCGCTGATTTTGCCGAAGAAACACCGGGTGTGATGCTACTAACCGCTACGCCTGAACAGCTTGGCGCGCAAAGTCACTTTGCCCGTCTGCGTTTATTAGACCCCGATCGCTTTGATGACTTGGATGAATTTATCGATGGTCAACAAGCCTTTGCAGAAACGGCAGCGGTTGCTAGTGTCTTAATCGAAGATAAACCCTTAAGCGACGGTCAAATTGCGGCATTAAGCAGCTTACTCACTATTAGTATCGATGAATTAGCAAACATTAACGAAGACGAAAAACTACGTACTTATGCGCTCAATGAACTCCTTGACCGTCATGGTACTGGGCGTATTTTATTCCGTAATACCCGTGAAAGCGTCAAAGGCTTTTATGGTCGTAGCAGCCAGCCGTATCCATTACCGCTACCTGAAGCATGGGTCGATAGCTATCAAACCAATGGTAAATTGCGTGAGCAGCTTTGGGGCGAAGAAAATCAACCTGATGGTAGCTGGTTAGAAGATGACCCGCGTGTGCCATGGTTGATTGATATCTTAAAGGGCGAGCTTAAGCATAAAAAAGTGCTACTGATTGCCCGTAGTGGTGCAACGGTTGAAAGCTTAGAGGCGGTATTACGTCTGCATGCCGGTATTAAGACCGCTATCTTTACTGAGCAAATGACCTTACTTGAGCGTGACCAAGCGGCGGCGTTCTTTGCTGATAGTGAGGGCGCGCAGATATTATTATGCTCGGAGATTGGTTCAGAAGGTCGTAACTTCCAGTTTGCAAGCCAATTGATATTATGGGATTTACCCGCCAATCCAGATACCTTAGAGCAGCGTATCGGTCGTCTAGACCGTATCGGGCAAACGCAACAAATCATGCTGCACGTGCCTTATGTCCAAGGCACCGCGCAAGAGCGTCTCTATCGGTGGTATAACGATGCGCTAAATATGTTTAATCAGATTTCACCGACCGCTCAAAGCGTGCAAGAGCAATATATCCAAGACCTAAAGCCGATGCTCGAAGGCGCTGATAACGACACTAACCGTACGACATTGCAAGATATCATTGATGCGGCGTTACAGACGCGTTTGGATCTTGAGGGGCAGTTGCAAGCGGGTCGCGATCGTCTTTTAGAGTACAACTCGTGCCGTCCGCGTGTTGCAGGGCGTATCGCTGATGCCATGCGTGAATTCGATGGGCATAATCTATTGCCGCAATTTATCGAGCGCTTCTTTGCTTCCGCCAATATTGACCATAATATCCAGCGTGATGGTTCGTGGGTGATTGCGCCGATTGATAGCACTGAGATTAGCGATTATATCGACGGTCTGCCACTTGGTGATGAAGACGGCATGACCTTGACCTTTGAGCGTGAGCAAGCGCTGCAGCGTGAAGATATCGAATTTATCACCCATGAGCATCCATTGATGCGCGCCATTTATGAGTTGGCAAGTACCAGTACCTTTGGTAATACTACGGTTGCGATGCTAAAAAGCGCTGCCGTACCACAAGGTATGGTATTGCTTGAGGTGAACTTCCGCGTCGAAGCCATTGCGCCAAGATTGCTTAATTTGCCAGCGACGTTGACCACACAAAATATCCGTGTCTTTATCAGTGAGCAGGGCAGTGATTTATCCGCCCGTATCAGCGCCGATATGATTATGCCGCATATTGAGCGTTTGGATAAAAACCGCGCCCGCCAAGTGATTAAAGTACGCGGCGATGTGATTGAGCAGCGCTATTATGAAGCAGAGGACATTGCCCGTCAGCAGTTGGCTGATATTGGCGAACAAGCCAGTGCCCGTTTTAGCCAGCAGTGGTCGCGTGAAATCAAACGCCTAAAGCATCTGCAAACGATTAATCCTAACGTCCGCCCAGAAGAGATTGAGCGCTTAGAGCAATTAAAAGCTCAAGGTGAACAAGCATTAGGTAATTTATCGCTCGTGCCAGACTCTATTCGTGTGCTGGTCGCTGTAAAACCATAGTTTTAAGGCCAATAAAAAACGAGGTGTCTCATCATCTCGTTTTTTATTTATGTTTACTGTCTTAGCTTATGTTTGCTGTGCTAGATAGTGGTTTTTTCATTATGATTAAGCTACTAAAATAAACTATTAAACTACTAGACCGAACCACTAAGCGGCGACTGCCTAGTCAAAATCCTTAATATTCGTTAAGATGATTGTCTTTTCGCTTTATAATGAGTTACCAGTAATCATTTTACTGGTCATCTATTGTGCGCTCTAAGCGTTATCTTGTAGATTACTGCAAGCCATTACATATTATTTTAAATTAAAATGCCGAATTGGCTTAAGCCATATCGTATTGATATCGTTGAGTGCTTATATCCAAATGCTTGGCGTTATTGATCAAAATAAGGAAACCTATCGTCATGTCTGATTATCCGCAACTGATCGATGAGCTGCTGGCTACCGTCGCGCTTATCGAAGTCAGCCCTGATGTTTTTGAAGGTAAAAGCCACGACTATGTGGGCAGTCGTATTTTTGGTGGGCAAGTGCTGGCGCAAGCAATTATGGCCGCTTCGCATACGCTCGATAAAGACAAACCTTGTCATTCGCTGCACGGTTACTTTTTGCGCGGTGGTGATATCAATCAGCCGGTGATTTATCAAGTACGCCGCCTGCGTGATGGTCGCAGTCTGTCTGCGCGTGAAGTAACGGCAATTCAGTATAAAGAAGTACGCGGTAAAGCGCCTGTCGAGCAAGTGATATTTTCGATGATTGCCTCATTTTCACCGATGGAAGAGGGCTTGGAATATCAAGAAGATATGCCCGTTTATCCGCCGCCAGAAGATTTGCTTGCCGAGCAAGATTTAAAAGAAGAATATGTCGGCAAAGTCCCAGATGCTCTCAAAGCGCGCTTTATGCGTCACCGTCATGTCGAGATTAAGCCGATTAAGCCGCGTGATCCTATCCATCCAGAACCGATGAAACCGAAACAAGCAAACTGGCTGCGTATTCGCGAACTGGGCAAGCAGCCAGTGGCCATTCAGCAGGCACTGTTGGCGTTTTCGTCTGATTTCTACTTGGTAGGTACCGGGCTGATGTCGCACGGTGTTAGCTTTATGACCAGTGGCTTGCAAGCGGCCAGTATCGACCATTCGATGCATTTCCATCGTGAGTTTGATTTGAATAATTGGCTGCTATATGACATGTGGAGTGATACCACTTCTAATGCCAAAGGCTTAAACCATGGGCAGTTTTGGCAAGATGGTCGATTGGTAGCGACGGTACAACAAGAAGGTTTGATGCGGTTGCGGGTACCGAAGTCTTAAGCTTTTCAGTTCTATAATAAAAAAGCTTCGATAATAAAAAAAAGCGACTCAGAATATATTTTGAGTCGCTTTTTTTAGGAGTTTTATTTGGTTGCAATAACCTATTATTCTAAAATTTTAACCATCGCTCGTGGCAATCCAAGTGTTGTCTGCGCATCATCCGCATTTAACCAATTAATATTAATTTCTGCTGCCTGTAATGCTTTGGTTAAATCAGTCACTTGCTCATTATCTAAAGTCAGTGATTGCGGCGTTAAATACCAATGAAAATGGGTGAGTGAATGCTTAATCGGTGCATCGTCCAATAAGGTTTTGTTAACCGATTTTCCTATTAATTCATTTTTGTCTAGCCACTCATTGATAATCTGCTCGGCAGTCGTAAATTCTGTTTCGTATACTTTTTCATTACTAGCAACTTTTGATGATATATCGTCAATTTCAGTAGTTTTTTCTGCGGCAGTTTTAGCATTCACTTTGCTGCTAATCTTTTCTACAAACTCTAGCGGCAAACTCCATAGTCCGCCCCAAATACCATTATCAGGACGTTGTAGCCATAAGATATTGCCATCTACATCTTTAATCAATAAGGCATTGCTAAACTTACTAGGTTTGGGCTGCTTTTTTGCTTTGACTGGATAATCGGTTTCGCGACCTTGCGCATGGGCAAGACAATCCTCTTGCAGCGGACATAATAGGCAGGCAGGCTTGCTACGGGTACATAAGGTTGCGCCCATATCCATCATGGCTTGCGCAAATAATCCTGAATTTTCCCTAGGCGTTAAACGCTCCGCCAATGCCCACAGCTCTTTGGTAGTAGCAGATTTAGTAATATCACCATCGATAGCTGCCCAGCGTGTGAGGCCGCGTTTGACATTGCCATCACAGATCACACCATAACGATGCAAGCCCATTGCCATAATCGCCCCAGCGGTAGAAGGCCCAACGCCAGAAATCGCTTCCCAACCTGCTAGTGTCTGCGGAAAGTCGCCCGTTTCATTGATAACCTCAACTAACTGCTTCGCGCCTTTATGCAAATTACGCGCCCGCGCATAGTAGCCCAGCCCCGCCCAATGCTCCGCCACCATATCCCATTCTGCAGCTGCTAAATCTTGCACCGTCGGAAAGGATGCCATAAAACGGGCAAAATAGGGCAGCACTGTCGTTACTTGCGTTTGCTGGAGCATGACTTCGGATAGCCAAACAATATAGGGATTGGGCGTGTCAGTTTGGTGCTGTTGCCAAGGTAAATCGTGGCGACCGTTTTTAGCGAACCAATCGAGAAGGCGGGGTGCGAAGGAGTTGAGGTTGGTATCTGTATGGATAAAAGTAGGGGCTGTCATAGGCAATGGGCGAGCAATTCAAAAGTATGAAGGTTATATGAGGGTAGCGCGTTGATATTAAAGGCGTTAGCGATAGATACTGTCTAAAGTTTGTCCCTCAGCATTTTTCCATTCAATCCAACCATTTGTAGAACGACCTGCTACCAATGCGCTAGCTCCACTGGGTGTCTTAAATAAATGATTTTCAGTGAGCTTGTAGCTTGTATTATTTACCGCTATGAGTTTGCCGCTACTAAGCAAACTCTCTTTTAATGTGGCCACAAATGGCGGAGCTGATGGTGCTTGTTCTTGCCTTATGAGAGACCCTGCCAATATTACAAAGCCATCGTCATCATAATAGCCTTGTGCATCGCCATCTTTTACCTTGTAATAGAACAATACTGGGGTAGGTTTAATTGGAGACACTTCAGCTGCTTTTTCAACTTTAAAACCACTAGGTGTTGTCAGTTTACTTAAATCAGACTTGTCGCTATAAAAGCTATCATGGATAGCTAAGGATTCGAAGATAGGTTGCCCCAAGGTTGATAGCAAAACATCAAGAGTATGAAATAACTCTTCGCAGTCAGCTTTTAACGGGTCAGGCGTATGTGGCTTATTACCACTATTACCGTTTTTTAGCTCATAGCGGCCAACTTCAAGCGCAGTAGCGATAGCTTTATGTTCCATATACAGCGAATGGGTTTGGGTCATAGAATTATTGGTTGAAAGCATGACAAAAGCCCGCGTCCAAAAGTCTTTTTTATGATGTTGATTGAGGCGAGCTTTCAAATCGCCAGTTTGCCCGATATAAAGTAATGGCTTATCTATACTGTCGGTGTCGCCAATCAAAAAATATAAGCCAACTTGATTGGCATCTGGCATCGTAAAAAAGTCATCAATATGAATCCGCGGAATCTCAATCAGGCGCACTGTCCGCGTGGTCATCTCTGCCAAGCGCAACCCGCGAGGATTGCCTTTTGGCAGATAGATTTGAATGGTTTTAGCTGAAGGTATTAACGGATTCATAGTAGCCAGTATTTTTTATAAAGTTTACTTACGATTTTTACGTGTCTTTAAACGACGCAAACGTTTTTCTTCTTCTTTAGCGAGTCTTTTCTCTTCTGCAGCGATGCGTTGTTCAGCGACTACAAGCTCTTCAGCTTCAGTCATTGCTGGTGTTTCTAACGTAATGCGTCCAATTTTAGCGCTACGTAATTCATTCACGAGAATCTCAGACATCCGGTAAGTATCGACTTTATTGCCTGAGCGTACGCAGCCGCGATTACGCCCAGCGATTTCAAAAAACTCCCAATCTGTCTTAGGTAATTCTTCAATTTTATAGCGGGTTTTTAGAAGCTCAGGATAGGCTTGCATTAGGTACTCAGCGGTATAACTGGCCACATCGGCGAAGTCAAAAGCGGTATCACGAATGCCGCCGGTTGCAGCCAAGCGATAGCCAGAGTTTTCGTTTTCAACCTTTGGCCACAGCATACCGGGGGTGTCATAGAGCATGATGTCATCGTCAAGTTTAATCAGCTGCTGCGACTTGGTCACAGCGGGCTCGTCACCGGTTCTTGCCACCGCGCGGCCTGCTAAGGTATTAATCAGGGTCGATTTACCAACGTTTGGAATACCCATAATCATAGCTTTGATTTGACGACCGGTGCCAACTTTATTAGGCACCAGGTGTTTACAGATTGCGATGATACGCTTGACGTCGTCTGCTTTATTATCGTCACAAGCAATGGCTTTAACACCATCTTGTTGCTCAAGGTATTCCATCCACGCTTTGGTCAATTCCGGATCAGCAAGGTCGGCTTTATTTAAGATTTTGATGACCGGTTTTTCGCCGCGTAATGCCGCAACCATGGGGTTTTCGCTACTATAAGGAATACGCGCGTCAATCACTTCAATGACGACGTCCATTTGCGGCATGATTTCTTTGATTTCGTTACGGGCTTTGTTCATATGCCCAGGGAACCACTGAATACTTGCTCTCTTATCCATCTGCTTTTATAACCTTTTATAAAAAATGCTAAAAGTAAGACGATCGTCATTTACTTTTTAATGGCGTCCAGTTTACTACATAAGCAAAGTAATGATGCTAAAATTGCTCACGTTAACATTTCATTTAATGCTCAGAGCATACTATCATTCAGGCTCGTCTGCTAAATCCTCGCGTGCTGGCGGCAGCGGTGCTAAATAACCAATGACCAAGGTTAAGCTACCCGCGCCAAGGAAGGAAATTACTCGCCAAATTGCCTCAGTCTGTGACAAATCTACCAAGACCAATTTTAAGACCACAATACCCAATAAGCCAATACCCATAAACCATAGCGTACGCTGCCCATAGCGGCTAGCAATAATAGTGGCGACCAAAGCAATAAGCGTCCATAAAATGGTTAGTCCCGTCTGTACTTTCTCGCTATTCCAAGCGCCTCCTGTAACGTTGTATAAACCGCCAATCCATAACGGCGTACCGATAAATGCATGCAGCGTCCTGACTAGCATACTAGAGCCTATCCAAAGGCCAATCAGCGCTAAGATAATTAATAGCATATCGTTTTTAGGAATGGCGCCTAATAGGTTTCTCGATTGCATTCCATGTGGCTGACGGAGCAAATAAATGCTCAAGCCGTAAAACACCACCAACCATAACGTCACATCATACAAGTTAAATAAGGGAAAATAGGGTAGTCTCCAAATCACGCCATCGTAAGTGAAGTTGGTAAAAATAGCCCAGCCTAAAGTCATAGGTACAAAGATTTTGGCACTGTCTAACAGTGCTTGATGCCAATCAAACCAATAAGGTGCAAATGCTGACGAAGGAGTTTTTGGTTCTATATTATCGTCTTTAAATTTTTGAGATTGGATATGTCGATAAGTTACATACAGTCCTATTAGCATAAAGGCAACCGGAACCAAAATAGTCATGACGCCTTTTGAATCAGGCAAGCCATAATGCATAGCTTCTGCCAATAGGATGATTCCCGCCCCAAGCCAGCTCGCGCTATCGTAGGCTTTCAATTCCGCTTCTTTATGCCATGTTCTTAACCACAATTGCCCAACCACCAACCACCCTATGAGTAGCGTGATAAATATCGGCCAATGAAAGGCTGTCCATTGATAGCTAAACTCATAATTTTGCGGCAGTTGAAATATTAGCATCGCATAAAATATCAGCAATAACCCATGACTAAACTGCCTAATCTCGCGCCACGAATGATAGTGATTAATTGCCTGATAAATAATTAGGCTGGTTAACGTGGCTAATCCTAGTAGCGCCGTTGTTGCCAATTGCCAGCTTACAAACCATTGGTCAAAATCGATGATCAATACATACAGCAGCCAACCCATCGCGGTAAAGGTCAAAAAACGACTCAAAATTGGACTGCGCCACATTACCTTAAACACCACGCTTTGGCTATCAATACTGGTCAGCCATTGCTGAGCGGCTTGGCTACTAATACCTATCGATTGAGCGACGGTTGTTGTTGAGTCAGACATTGAAGCTGCAGTTGTATTTTGCTGTGCAGGAAGATTTTCAGTATCGTCTAAAACGGCAGGCGAGTTGCTGGCGCGTAAAATAAACATCGTTGCTAGATAGCTGAGCGCCGAAATCGTCAAGGCTAGCGTTGGATAGTCTTTGATAGTAAAGAGTATATTTATCATTAGCATGGCGATACTAAGTAGCTGTAATAACAACCCAAATAGTACTGACCATGCACGTAGCGAGCGCCGTCCAAACCATACCAAAGCCAGCCCTTGCACTGACCAGCCGAAGGCAATCCATTCAGCATCGAATGCTAGCGGAATCACCAAGGCCAAAAAACCAAACCCTAACGCCAACATGCCCTCAGTAATTAAGGCATAACGCTGACTACGCTGCACAAATACCCAGCCAATGCTCAAATAAATCACCGCTAAAACAGCACTGGTAATGGTCAAAGCGTTAGAAATACCCTCTAATAGCGCAGCAAATAAACCAAAGGCCAATATCGGTACTGAAAACAATAAACCGGTATCAATAGGAAATATATAAAGGTTGTTTGCTCTGTGAACCTTATCTACGGTATTTATGTTATGTACACTGTCTGCGCAAGTAAAACCTTCTTCATTAAGGGCGTTATAGGCGATGAGTTGTTGCGCATAGCGAATGACGACAAATAAATACAGCAGTACATGCAGCGCGACTAGCGACACCAATGACCAGCGCTGCGCCTCAATAACAGCACTTAAGTTTTCCGTTGCACCCCAATAGTATGCCAATCCAAAAGTGACCACCACACCGAGCAGATTGAGCATTTTCCAAGTACGGTAATGAGCAATGACGGCAATCGTTACGTTTAATAATAGATAGTAGCTAAATAATGTCACTAAATTACCGATATCACTACTGGTTAAAATAGGCGCAAAGAAACCACCAGAAAGTGCCAACAGTGCCAACGGTAAAGCGTTTTGGCGTACAGCTAAGCCAATAGTGATGGCTGATAATATGCCAAGTCCAATAAAGCTGGGCACACTCGCCAGCACCTGATAGACGCTATAAGCGAAAAAGGTCGTTAAATAAGCAATCGCTAAGCCTGCGCCTTGCAGAGTAATGCCATAAGCAAAACGGTTTTTGGCTAGTTTTAATCCTAGCGCCGCAAGCCCTAAGCCAATGATGCCGATGCTCATAAGCTTCAGGGCAACCGGAATTTCAATATAGTCGCTTAATAAGCGTAGTAATAACACCACACCGACGAGCAATACCAATACCCCAACACGGACCACCAAGTTACCGCCAAAAAACCAGTTTTTAACAGAGTGAATTAATGAGGTAACGATAGGGGTGGAGTGTTCGTCAGGCTCTATCGCTGAGGTAGAGATTTGTGGTTTTGATAATACTGATTCTGCTAGTTTTGGCAGTTCTGGAGGAGATGTTGGTTGTGATTGCAGCTTCTCTGTAGGTTCAGAAATAATAACAGCGGATGGAGCCAATTCTACCGTTGATGGCGCTGCTGATTCAGAACGACTCTCTTGAGTAGCATTTATATGAGCAGAATGAGAAAGTGATGCTATATTCACGCTATCTTTATGCTGCTCAAGCTCAGCTTGCAGCTCTGTCATGTCATGGCGCAGCTGCTCAATTTGCCTAGTTATTTTCACGTAGAGCACGACAACGATAATTAATAAAATGGTAAAAGCCAGCCAACCCAACGGGTTTATTAATAGATATAGCATCCTCGTCACTCAATTCACTCAATAGTAAAGTGATAATGACGCGATTTACTCAGAAGTACAAGATAAGTCATTCAGATAGGAATCGATAAGACAAATAAAAAGGGCCACTTATCTATTAAGCGGCCCTTTTTTAATTATCTTTTATAAGGCGTGTTTTGCAGAGGTTTATGCTAAGTTGGTTTTCATAAACTCAAGCATATTTTCCCAGCTTTGCTTGGCAGCGGCTTCGTTATAGCCCAAATCCACCCCATTTTTGGCTGCGCGTTCATCGGCATGTGGATTGGTGAAACCATGCTTGGCGTTGTCATAGACATCGATGGTGTAATCAACATCGGCGGCATCTAGTTCTGATTTTAAGCCCTCTATCGCCTCCATTGAGACCATTGAATCATCACGACCATGAGCAACCAATACTTTGGCTTTGAAGTTTTTATCGGCTGGTTGCTTGGGTGATGGATTACCATGGAAAGTAGCGACTGCTTTTAATGGCATGCCTTCGCGTGCCATATCAAGGACAACTTTGCCACCGAAGCAAAAGCCAATAGCGCCTAGATTATCGCCATCAACCGCCATCTGGTCGCTAAAGTCATTAAGAATCAACCGGCAGCGTGCCATCAGCATGTCTTGATCGGCAAGTACTTGCTCCATCCACATATTTGCCATGGCCGCATCGGTGGTCAGTTTGCCTTCACCGTAGACGTCCATCGCCACGGCGGCATAACCGGCTTCTGCCAAGCGCTCAACCACTGATTTTGGATGATCGACCACGCCCCACCATTCTGGCGCGACCAAAATACCTGCTACCGGATGATCATCTGAGGCAGATTCTGGTAGCGCCACATAGCTGATAAGTTGAACGTTATTTTCAGTGGTACTGATTAATTCAAAGGTCTTAATTGACATGTTGTTATCCTTTTT
This sequence comes from Psychrobacter immobilis, assembly GCF_904846175.1. Classification (GTDB taxonomy): domain Bacteria; phylum Pseudomonadota; class Gammaproteobacteria; order Pseudomonadales; family Moraxellaceae; genus Psychrobacter; species Psychrobacter immobilis_E. The sequence continues at coordinate 150,415 of NZ_CAJGZM010000005.1, forward strand.
TATGTTATGAGTGTTGTTTTATAAATATCAATAATGCGTATGTTTGCTCAATCCTTTTGCTTACTCGTACTACCTTAACGCCCAATCTAGTCAAAAACAGCTATAATACTGTAACGCTCTTTATCAAAATGTCTCTTTATAAAAAATCGACTATAACGCTATGACTATCAACTTGTTAAATCAATCTGCTGCCAATTTAAATGCTGATTCTGTTCAGCCGCTGAAATCTTCTGCAGAGGCTGTTCTAGATTCAGGGTCAAAACCAATCGTGAGCCTATTTCCTGCTAGCAATACTAGCAGCGACAATAACAGCGATAACGAATCGACTGAAACATTGCGTCCACAGTTTTGGTCACGTTTTGCGCTGTCAGAATTAAACCATAGCGAATGGGAAGCATTGTGTGATGGCTGTGGCAGTTGTTGTCTCATTAAATATATCGATGATGAGAACGTCAGCGATGACAATAATCATGAAGCAGAAATGGTTGAATATACCGATGTGACTTGTCAGCTGATGGATTGTGCGACGGGTTATTGCAAGCATTACGACACGCGCCAAGAGCACGTGCCTGATTGTATTCAGTTGACCATGGAGAATTTGCCGCAGATGATGTGGCTACCATCGCACTGTGCCTATAAGCGCTTGCATAAAGGTCAAAATTTGCCAAGTTGGCATTTGTTATTGACTAGGGATGCGGTGGCAACCCAGCAGCAAATGCGCGCCGTCAATATTGGCGTAGCAGGGCGCTGTGTTTCTGAGATTGGCATGTCTGATGAAGAAATGGAAACGCGCGTGGTCAACTGGGTTAATCCTTAGCATCAGCCGCCAATTTAGCACTTGCTTCAGCACCCGCTTGCGAATCAGCCAGTGGCGGTATAGGAATATCTTGCCGAATCTGCTCAGAGAATTTACGGCTATTTGTAACGCTATTTCCTGCTTGATTATCAAAGCCGCGAACCTTTGAGTTGATATGAGTACGCTCGTACCACGTGTCCATTGACCAAGGCCGTCTGTTTTGCTGTGCTTCATTTAATTGGGGATTGGCGTCTAGCATGCCAACATCGTATAGGTAGTTTGGCAGCCAACCAGATACCCAAATTCGATAATCCCACGGCAAACGATCGCCACTGACAATACGTGCCATATAAAAAATAATATTGGTACAGTTGCTCATTAACGTATTGTACCAAGCTGGCTTGGCATTCAATTCATCGGCAGCCGTTAAATAAGACTCGAATAACGATTTGACCTCATGCTGCTGTAGGTTGCTGACCGGAAACAGATAAACTTGCTCACCGCGCGCATTAGTACGCGTGTAGATAATATCGCGCTCTTCTGCGGCAATTAGGCTTAACTCAAAACGTCTAAAAAATCCTGCCAGTGCTGAAAACGATTCGCCATTTTCTTTACGAATCTCAAACGAGAAGGCAAGCGGTCTATCATCTTCAAAGCGGAAACTGACCAAAGTATGCGCAATCAATGGCCCCATCCAATAAGAGTTGGTGACATCGACGCCAGACAGCTTTGACATATCAATGGTGCGCGTGTCCCAATGTGCGGTTGCTTCCTTATCCGTATGCCAATCGAAATTACGTACATTGCTGAAAGTAACCAAATCAGAATTAGTGGCATCACGACTATAAGTAACCCGTTGACTGACCTCAGGCATCCAGTCGCGATCTTGCTCGGGCTCGATAGACATAAACCAGCCAAGACCGACGAACCAAATCGCTCCATATAAACCTAAGAGCCATTTAGCAGCAGTTTTTCTATCGTACGTTGTTAAGTTATTTAAATGATTATCGGCCTGTTTTTTTGGGTTTTTTGACCGATAATTTTTTGTTCCATAAGCTGTTTTAACCAGTGTGGCTAAAATGCCAAAAATAACGATAGTTGCCAGCCATGTGATGATCGAGCGCATCCCAAACTGATACCAAAGCGCCATTAACAGCCAAATAGCAGATAATAGCAACGTAGTAACGATTAAAAACTGCACAAGGTAGTAGCGCCAAGTCCGCTTTTGCTGGCGACCATGAGCTGCGCGATTGCTATTTGAGAGCGGCGTGAGCAGGCGAGAAAAAAAGGCACGTAGCGACATAGATTTAACTTTGAGGTATAAAGGCTTTGACCATAGCAAAGTTTATAACACACTGACAATACAATTTGAGTGAATTTGTCGTTGAATCTCAGTAAGCCTTGCGATAAAGTGAAACTTATTAAGCTGGTCTATTTATATTTATTATTTAATCATCCAATGATAAACGACCTGTTTTATTTATTACTTTAATCCCCATCTACATTTTTTATGATTTTACATCATATTCACTATTGCTATTAACTAATTACTATTAACTAAAGAGGTTAAATCACATCACCATGTCTGACGACACTCCCAGCCCGAGTAGTTGGTCGATGCGCGGCTTAAAACGCTGGCTATCGACCGCCCCCGAAACCCGTGATGAACTGATTCGTTTGGTACAGGACTCGCGTCAATTCTTAGAGCCTGATACCGTCGATATGCTAGAAGGCGTCCTTGATCTGCCTGCGACCCAAGTTCGCGAAATCATGACCCCGCGCCCGCAAGTGGTTGGGCTGCATGAAAGCACCAGTCTTGCTGAAGTAATGGACATCATTCTTGAGACCACGCACTCGCGCTATCCGGTATTTGATAGCCAAGATGATGACGCGGTTATCGGTATCTTATTGGCAAAAGATTTGATTCCTATCCTTGTGCATATGGTGCGCAACCAAGAAGACAAAATCGACAGCAAACGCCTCAGAGATCTTGTGCGTCAGCCACTCTATATCAGTGAGACGGCGCGCTCTGATACCTTGCTACGTTCCTTGCAGCGCACCCAAGTGCATATGGCGATTGTCGTTGATGAGTTTGGTAACTTTGGCGGCGTGGTGACCATGGAAGACTTGCTCGAGGAAATCGTTGGTGATATCGTCGATGAGCATGATGACTTCGATGAAGACAGTGATATCAATAATATCGTCGCCGACCCCGAAAAGCCAAATACCTGGCGCGTGCAAGCGTCGACGGTGATTGAAGACTGTAACGATGAGCTCGGTAGTCACTTTGATGATACCGATGTCGATACCATGGGTGGTTTGGTTATGCACGCACTTGGCTACGTGGGTGATTTAGAAGGTGAAAGCGTGGTTATCGATGATTGGCAAATCACGATTACCGATGTCGAAGGACGCTTTATTCAAAATTTAGAGTTGACCAAAGTCAATCCTGACCAGCAAATATTAATAGGCAGTCATTAATTTATTATTGATTACCACTTAAGCTTTGGACTTAAACATAAAAAAACACGATCGAATCGTGTTTTTTTTTGCTTTTAAAAATGCTTTTGTACAACGCAAATTTACCTATTAAGTGATTTAGACTGGTATCATGAGCAGGTTTAATTTTTGAGCGCTGTATTGAGCAATTCATGGCTGGCTGTCAATTAAGCGCTAACTGAATAAATCAAAGTTAATATCTAAGTTTTATAAGCTTTAAATGACTGAATAATAAGGTTTTGGATAACTGCTATGCGTCTGTCTACTGTTGATTTGCAAAAACGTCTAAACCCCGATAAGCCAAAGGGCTTACCTATGGTGCTGACTATATTAATTGCGTTGCTGGCAGGCGCAGTATTTATCTTTGCGCTCGCGCCGTATGGATTTTGGCCAGTCGCCTTGGTGTCGCCTGCTATTTTGTATGCGCTATTGATGCCTGATATGACTGGTAAGCGTGCTTTTCTTATCGGTCAAGCTTATGGCACTGGGCTTTGGTGTGTCGGAGCGTTTTGGCTGTATACCTCTATCCATGTTTATGGCGATACCCCAGTATGGCTGGCGCTGATTATGATTGCGCTGATGGGCTTAGGTATGGGGTTATTCCATGGCTTTTTGGCGTTAATTTTCAATCGGGTCGTTGGTAAGCAGCCGTTATCATTTGCCGCGCTTTGGGTACTACAAGAATGGATGAAAACTTGGCTGTTTACGGGTTTTCCGTGGTTATTTGTCGGTTATGCGTTTACTGAGCAGTATTGGCTATCGTCATTAGCGCCCGTTGCTGGCGTGTTTGCGGTCTCTTTTGTTGCGATATTACTGGCGGCAAGTTTGGTTGAGCTGCTGCGTCGCCGCGGTGGTTATATGATTCCTACCATCGCGTTGTTGGTTGTCAGCTGCGCATTATGGTTGATAAATCCACAATGGACGAAACCAAAAGGCACACCTGATTTATCGGTATCATTAATCCAAGGCAATATTCCGCAGGATTTAAAATGGTTAACCGAATATCAGGTAGAAACGCTAAAAATTTATGCGACTTTGAGCAGTACGGAATGGGGCAGCGATGTTATCTTGTGGCCAGAATCTTCCATTCCCATGTTTCAAGATGAAGCGGTAGGCTTTATCAATGAGATGGTAAAAATGGCCAAAGAAACCGATACCACTTGGGTAACTGGCATCCCTTATAAGGATGAAGCAGCTTTTGATGCTAAGATCGATAAATACCCACCGTTTTATAATAGTGTCATTGCTTTAGGTGCCGATGCAGAGGGCATGTATAAAAAGCAGCGTTTAGTACCCTTTGGTGAGTATATTCCTTTTGAAGGAATGCTAGATATTTTGCCAAACCTTGCCGGTAGCCAAGATATAATGAGCTATAGCCGGGGCAGTGACAATCAATCGCCGCTACGGGTACGCGGTCATAACTTGGGCGCGGCAGTGTGCTATGAGGTTGCGTATCCTGATACCACCCGCAAAAACGCCATTAATACCGACTTTTTATTGACCATCTCAAACGATGCATGGTTTGGTAGCTCGGCAGGTCCGCTACAGCATCTGCAAATGGTACAAATGCGCGCGCTTGAGAATGGTCGCTGGTTTATGCGCGCCACCAACACCGGTGTCACCGCCATCATTGACCACAAAGGTCGTATCGTGAAGCGCGCGCCGCAGTTTGAGCGCACGGTATTACGCGGTAATGTACAGGCGCGGGTCGGTAATACGCCGTTTATGCGCGTTGGTAATTATCCTGTTTTAATCATTATTGCGCTTCTGCTATTATTAAGCTATCTTGGCAAGCGTGCGAGCCCGCGTAAACGCTTAGAGCGCGATTAGCAGCTTATCAAAGCAGGCAGTATAGAGTCAGTTAAAGAGTTGATTTAAATTTTTTCGCTAATAAATCCTTTAAATAGTTAAGGGTTTTCACAAATCGACATAAATTGCGATATAATAGGTCAATATTTTAAATATTTTGTGCAAGGTGGATAAGGTATGTCAGAACATATTGTCGAAAACAACCCTAAAAGAGAGTTCTTGTTTGCTTTAGGCGGTGTAGGGTTATTTTTAGGTATCGTCTTATTGATTGGTATTTCTGGCTTCTTACGTCCAGCTGGTGAGCATATCACTGCTGAGACGACTGAAGCAGCGGCCGCCGCTGAAACCGACGCGACTGCTGAAGCAGCAACAGCCGAAACAGCTGCCGCGCCAGTCGCAGAGACGGATGCCGCAGCGACCGCTACGCCAGCAGATGCTACGGTAACGCCAGCTGCAGATACTGACGGTACGGTGGTTGCCGCTGAATCTGGTACGGCAACTGCTGAAGGTACAGTTAATCAAGCAGCAGTCGCTGATGATGCTGACTTAACCGCTACGCCAGCCGATGCTGATTTGGACGCCGGTAAGACTGGAGAAATAACGCATACTTTGAAGGCTGAAGAGTAAGCTTTTTACTTAAGTATTTTGTTATTAAGATGAAATATAAACTATAAACATAGTTAGATACCCATAATTAAGTACAACTGTTATGACGATACTTTATTCTAAGAGTTAAAACACTCTAGAAGCTAAAAATAAAAACCTGCGCTTGGTTAACTGAGCGCAGGTTTTTTTGTAGGTATATGTGTAATTATTGAATAACTTTTTCTTTACTTGATTATAACCAAGTGAAACAATAATGCGCCTATGTGACCGCTTATCTAAATAATTGGGAGTTTGGTCGTCATTACAGTGGTCTTTAAAGGAATAAAGTTATGAGCACAGACTCACAATCGAACGCTAGTGCTGCTGAATTAGAAGCATTAGATAATGGCTTTATGGGGCATCCTAAACCCTTAAGCTCGTTGTTTTTCACAGAGATGTGGGAGCGTTTTTCTTATTATAGTATTCGTCCATTATTAGTACTCTTTATGGTGGCGACAGTTGGCAGTGGTGGTTTTGGTTTCGATGAAGCAACGGCTTCTGCCATCTACGGTATTTTTGCCGGTTCATTATATTTGGCGGCAGTGCCGGGCGGCTGGCTCGCTGACAACTGGCTTGGTCAAGAGCGCGCGCTGTGGTGGGGCAGTATCATTATTGCGCTTGGACATTTATGCATTGCGTTGTCAGCTATGTTTGGCATGGTGCTATTCTTTGTCGGTTTGATGTTTATCGTTATCGGGTCAGGATTGTTTAAGACCTGTATTACAGTCATGGTTGGAGCTTTATATCCCGAATCAGACAATCGCCGTGACGCAGGATTTACTTTGTTTTATATGGGCATCAATATCGGCGCGCTATTGGCAGCGCTGATTGTTGGGGTATTTAGAGAAAAAGGCATGTGGCATGCAGGCTTTGGCGTCGGTGGTCTTGGTATGCTGGCTTCCTTACTGATTTACCGTTTTTCAGCCAGAAAGACATTAAATCGTTATGCGCGTGCCAAAAACATCAACGCTGATTGGGAGCATGCAAATGACCGCTTCCAAAATATAGGGCGCTGGGTACTAGGCCTTGCTGCTGTTTTGGTGGTATTGATTATGCTCATTAGCACCGGTTTGATGCCATTTAATCCGATATTGGTCGCAGAGTATATGACCTATACCATCGCAGCTGTGGTGCTGCTATATTTTGCGGTGATGTTTATGTCATCACGGTTGAGCTCTTCTGATAAAAAACGCCTATTGGTTTGTTTATTATTGATTATTGGTTCGACCTTGTTTTGGTCAAGTTTTGATCAGCAGCCAACCTCGTTTAACTTATTTGCTGATCGCTATACTGATTTAGAAGTCATGGGTTTTAATATCCCAAGTATCTGGTTTCAGTCATTAAATCCTTTATTTATTTTATTATTAGCGCCCATTATCAGTATCTTATGGGTGAAGCTCGGTGCTAAAGGTCTTGAGCCTAACAGTATGGTGAAATTTGCTATCGGTATGTTGTTAGCTGCTGCAGGTTTTGGGCTAATGATTATGGCTTCAAAAAGTATCTTGGTTGCTCCTGGTGCTTTGGCATCACCACTGTGGTTGGTTGGCAGTTTGTTTTTACTAACGCTAGGTGAGCTGGCATTAAGCCCTGTTGGTATGTCGTCAATGACACGCTTGGCACCTGAGGGTATGCAGGGTCAAATCATGGGGTTGTTCTTTGCATCTATTGCGATGGGTAATTTGGTAGCCGCCTTCTTTGGTAGCCATGTCACCGCTGATAAAATCGAAGGATTGCCCGATTTGTTCTCTATTATGACTATGTTCTTGGTAGTGACCGCGCTGATTTTATTAGCATTGTCAAAACCGATGAGCAATATGATTAAAAACAGTAGTAATATCAGGATGTAAGCAAAGAATGTAAGTAAAGGCTAATATAAGCAAAAGAGTATTAGCACTATTTATAGCAGTCGCTTGATAAGTGATAAAATAAAAGAAGCTACTAAACAGTAGCTTCTTTTATTTTGAGTCATCCGTCATTTTTATGATTCTTTCACAATTCTTTGACGATTAAATAGGTATTGCTGTTAAAGGTATTTATAAGTCAGTTATCATCCCCATATCGTTATATGCGCTAGGTTGTATCTGTAGCAGACTTAATCAACGCCCGCTTAATCAACCGCTAATAATCAGCTGATGATGTCAGTTTATAATAACAATATATCGAGAACGTATCGATTATGCGGCACTGTAGTGAGATGAGTCTTTCCTACTTATGTAGCGTTTTATGCAGCATTGTGCTCGTGCTTTTATACTAAATTTTTATATAAAATAAGGGACGTTATGTCTACTCAAGAAGTAACTTCGAAAATTGAAATTCAACAGCGTATTACCAGCTTGCGTGATGCTATTGCGGCGCAAGACCTAACGGCGATTATCGTGCTGTCAGCAGATCCGCATTTATCTGAGTACTTGCCTGAATATTGGCAAGCACGTTTATGGTTATCAGGGTTTACAGGTTCAGTCGGTACGCTGGTCGTTACCGCTGATTTTGCTGGACTGTGGACGGACAGCCGCTATTGGATACACGCCGCGCATCAGCTAGAAGGCACGGGTATTACTTTAGAGAAACTTGCTCCCGGTCAGCCAAATCACATTGATTGGCTCGCTGCGCACTTGGCGGAGGGCGATAGCGTGGCAGTAGATGGTAATGTGCTGTCTATCGCTGAGCAAGATAGATTGCTTGATGCTTTTGATGCCAACGAAATTACTTTAATCACTGAGCGTGATGTATTGACAGACATATGGAGCGACCGTCCAGCACTGCCATCAGCACAACTATACCAACACGATGCGCAGTTTGTCGCGCAATCCGCCACTTCAAAGCTTGCCGCTGTGCGTGCAGGTATGGCGGATGCAGGCGCGACCCATCATTTGCTTTCAAGTTTAGATGACATTGCTTGGTTGACCAACTTACGCGGCGCTGATGTCGATTATAATCCTGTCTTTTTGGCGCATATGCTGATCGATAGAGATAAAGCGACCTTGTTTATTGATAATAATAAAGTTAGTGCTGACATTGAAAAAGCGCTAAAAGACAGTGGTATCACGCTCGCTGATTATGAAGCGGTGCAAGAAGCATTAGGAACATTAACGCCAGAAGATTTATTATTACTAGACCCAAGTAAAGTGGCAGTGGGCACGCTATCGAAGATGGCGGATGATGTTGGCTTTATCGAGCAAATGGCACCAAGTACTTTGCTCAAATCGGTTAAATCTGCTGCGGATATCGATCATGTGCGTGAAGCCATGCGTCAAGACGGCGCGGCATTAAGTCAATTCTTTGCTACATTTGAGCAGCGTCTAGCAGCCGGCGAGCGCTTAAGTGAGCTTGATGTCGATAGTATGCTTATCGAAGTACGGAGTCAGCAGCCGCATTATGTCTCGCCAAGTTTTCCAACGATTGCAGGTTTCAATGAGAATGGCGCATTGCCGCATTACCGTGCGACGCCAGAAAAATTCAGCTACCTTGATGTCGCTGAGGGCGAGGGCGGATTATTATTGATTGACTCAGGTGCCCAGTATCAAAACGGCACCACAGATATCACGCGTGTGGTCGGTATTGGTCAAGTAAGCAGCGAGCATAAACGCGATTTCACCGCCGTGCTCAAAGCCCACATCGCTTTAGCAAAAGCACATTTCCCTGATGGCATTGCCTCACCACTGATTGACGCTATTTGCCGTGCGCCATTATGGCAAGCGCAGATGGATTATGGTCATGGCACGGGTCATGGTGTTGGTTATTTCTTGAACGTCCACGAAGGCCCGCAAGTGATTGCTTATAGCGCTAGCACGCCAAAAGAGCGCGCGATGAAGGAAGGCATGATATCCAGTAATGAGCCGGGTCTATACCGCGAAGGCAAATGGGGTATCCGTATCGAAAACTTGATGGTTAATATGCCCGTGGGCAACCCTACTGAGACTGAATTTGGTCAATTCTTAAACTTTGAAACTATCACTTATTGCCCAATTGATACACGCTTGATTGAATCGTCATTATTAACTCAAGTCGAGATTGATTGGTTGAATAATTATCATAGCCAAGTCTATGCAGAGCTAAAAGACCGCGTTGAAGGTGCGGCACTTGACTGGCTAACCGAGCGTACTAAAGCTATTTAAAATAGCGATTTGTAATTAAAAAAAAGCCTCGTAATATTTACGAGGCTTTTTCTATTCTAAAGATTTGTTGCTAGAAATTTGTTGCTATCGGTTTCTGAACGGAAAGCAGTATTTAGCTTTTTTTCGAATCTTTGTTAGTTCCTACTTTATCTTCGCTGAGATGTTGGGTCACTTCGGCACGCAGCCAAGATTTTAGATTTTCTGACATCAGCATCATCTGCTCACTGAGATAATCATCAATTTGTATTTCAAGCTCACGGATTAATTCTGGCGGAGTCGCGCCAAGCTTTGCGTCTTTTAAAGACAGATGAATGCCAGCGTCTGCAACCGCTTTATCGATAACGGTTTTCATATTATTATCGTTCACAATATTTACAGCATTGGTGGTATCGTGAATTGACCTTTTATCAGCATTGGTATCAGCTGCAGTTTTCGTCGCGTCCGATTTTGCATCTGATGTTTCAATGCTTTGATTTTTATCAACTCTACTATCAGTAACTGACTTTTCTAATTCGCTAGTATCATTTTTGCTAGTAACATTCTTGCTAATATCCTTGTCATCAATACTGGCAGATTTATGATTAGCGAGTTGCTCTTTTTGCGCCGCTTTTACTTCTTTTAATTTGGCTTCTTCTTTAAGCTTAGTGTCTGCTGCTGCTTTTGCCTGTTTTTCTTTTTCTAAACGCTGTTCTGCTTCCAAACGTTGTTTTTCGGCAGCCGCTTGCTCTTGGGCTTTTTTGTCGGCAATGGCTTTAACAATCGCTTGTTCGGCTTCATGGTTTTCATAAAGATTATCAAGATGGGCGTCTAAGTCATGAGTGCTAAAAACAAAAGTTTCAAATGGCGTGTCATGCTGCAGTAGGGTGGTGATATCGGTGAGCTCTTGGATGATAGAGGCGCGTATAAGGTCCGGCGCACACGTCCAGCGCTGATAAAATTGAGGAGAAAATGAGTAGCTTGACATGGTATCGTCCATAAATGTTGCAAAAATTACCCCTTATCATACGCAAGTACGATAAGGGGCTGCAAGTGGTCAAACGTAGTAAATCTGACACCAAGGTTACAACAGCTAGAATCCAGGCTTTCGAGTGTTACTGATTGACAGGCCAACGGGCAAATATCAACGAGCCGTTGGTGCCACCAAAGCCGAAGCTATTGGATACCGCATACTGTAGATTCTCAACTTTGCGCGATTGGTTAGCCACATAATCAAGATTACAGTTGTCTTCGACGTTGTCTAAATTAATGGTCGGCGGTACATGCTGATGCTGTAGGGCAAGGATGGTGAATATCGCTTCGATACCACCAGCAGCACCCAGCAAGTGACCAGTCATCGATTTGGTTGAGCTGACCAGAATACTGTCTTTAACGGGCGCAAAAACGGTTTCAATGGCAATGGATTCAGCAACATCGCCAGCAGGGGTACTGGTGCCATGGGCGTTGACGTATCCAACACTCGATGGCTCAATACCCGCATCGTTTAGAGCATTACGCATCGCTCGTGCTGCACCGCTACCATCTTCTGGTGGCGCGGTAATGTGGCTTGCATCATCACTCATACCAAAGCCAACCAGCTCAGCCAATATTGTCGCGCCGCGTGCTTTAGCATGCGCAAGGCTTTCAAGCACCACTACACCTGCGCCATCACCGAGCACAAAACCATCACGCTCTTTATCAAAAGGACGCGAGGCTTTGGTCGGCTCGTTATTACGAGTTGAGAGGGCGTGCATCGCCCCAAAACCCGATATACCAAGTGGACTTGAGCCTTTTTCACTGCCACCTGCTAGCATTACATCGGCATCGCCGTAAGCAATCAAACGCGCTGCAAGACCGATAGCATGGGTCGCGGTAGTACAAGCAGTCGATGTCGCAAGGTTTGGACCTTTTAAAGTGTGTTTAATGGCAACCAAGCCTGCTGCCATATTGACGATAGAGCCAGGGATGATAAAGGGCGACACTTTCATCGCGCCTTTTTCACGCAGGGTATCGCGACTGTTTTCAATGGTTTGAATGCCGCCAATCCCTGAACCCAAAATCACGCCAAAGCGCTCTTGGTCGACATTGTGCACAGGCGCATCAGCAGCGCTGACTTCATCGATAAAGCCAGCATTTTTTAATGCCATGGCAGACGCCGCAACGGCATAATGCATAAAATCATCATAGCGGCGCGCGTCTTTGGCATTCATATAATGCTTGGCGTCAAAATCCTTGACCACGCCGGCAATTCGCGCACGGTAGTCAGTGGCATCAAAATGGGTAATCGGTGCGATACCACTTTCACCATTAAGCAGGCTTGCCCACGAGCTTTCAACATCCAATCCCAAGGGCGTCACCGCGCCCATACCGGTCACCACCACGCGCAACTCATCAGAGCGCTCGTAGTGCGGTGGCTTCTGTCTTTTTTCGCGTCTTGGCTTATGCGCCTGTGTGTCGGAATTATTTATCGCTTGCTCGGTAACTGAGTCGGTCGGTAAACTGCTGTGCTGGCTCATGCGCTATATCCTGTACTTACGGTCCTAAGAGGATGTTATTTCAGAAGCCATTATAAAACACATAAGTGTACGTATGTAAACTAAAATTTAACCAATTAATCAGGAATTAAGCAAAACAGACTTGTCCCAGTACCACACCTTTACTTGCGCCAGTCACCGCTGGCAAGTTACCAGTTTCACCCATCAGTGTTTGCCGTGCCAGCCACGCAAAGGCGACGGCTTCGACCCAAGCGGGATTCAGTCCTAAGCTGGCAGTGGTTTCTACTGTGCAATGGGGCAGATGCGCTTGTAAGCGAGTCATCAAATAATCATTCAGGGCCCCGCCACCACAGACGTAAACCGAACTATTTTTTTTCGCATTAATAAACATATTAATTTGCATACTGGCACTCATCGCCGTCAATTCAGTAAGCGTGGCCTGTACATCGGATGACGAATAGCGAATATGAGCAGAGGCTTGATCGAATTTTTGTAGTTCATTCTGTAGCCATTCTAAGTTAAAGTCTTCACGCCCCGTGCTTTTAGGATACGTTCGAGCAAAAAACGGATGCTCTATCAGCTGGTTAAGAAGCGGTTCAACGACTTGTCCTGACTGCGCCCACGCGCCACCCGCATCATAGTCTTTATCAGTATGCAATGCTGTCCACGCATCGAGTAATAAATTGGCAGGGCCGGTATCATAACCAATAACTGAGCTATTATTAACAGAACTGTCATTGGCTGGCAAGACGGTGATATTGGCAATACCGCCCAAGTTTAATAACACTCGTGTGCTATCAGGCGTTGCAAATAATGCTTGGTGAAAAGCAGGAACTAAGGGCGCCCCTTGACCACCAACTGCCATATCGCGGCGGCGAAAATCACTGACAACACTAATGCCAGTACGCTCGGCGATGATATTGGCATCGACCAATTGTAAGCTAAAACCCATTTGCGGACGATGACGCACCGTTTGACCGTGACAGCCAATCGCCAGTACCGACTCTACATCAGTATTGGATTGCTGCAATAAATTATTGACCACCTCACTGGCGAACTCAGCGTATGCTTTACTAGCCCAACCGAACCAGTCTAATTCGCTGTTTGGTTCACCCACTGTGGGTATTAATTCTTGGACACCATTTGGCTGACATAAAGCCAATAACACTTCACGCAGTCGCGGCGGGAAGTCCTGACTAAGCGTTGCTAACAGTCGCAGCGGTTGCTGAGTATCTGTTTCAGCACTACTATTATTACCAAATTGACAAAGCACGGCATCCATACCATCTAGGCTGGTACCAGACATCATGCCGATATATAAACCATCATCGAAGTTTTCGAAAACCGTTTGCTCAAGCGCATCGGTCAAGGTGGCATAATTTAAGTCGTCAATATGCGCTAAGCTATTTTCTAGACCATCATCTAAAGTATTGTCTAAAATGTTGTCTAAACCATTATCATAATTTATAGTCGAATCAGTATTATCATTAGTATCAGCAATCGATGCAGGGTTGGTCATGGCAATTTACCTTAAAAAACGCTAGTATATCTGTCAAATTCTAACATCTTTTACTGGCTACGAGATTCTAAATAGCCCAAATGCGTTATCCTTTTAATAAAGACAATAAAGAGAGCATCATGACCACTCAAACCTACACCCTAGAAGAACAACTTGCCTTGATTCAGCGCGGCACGCAAGAAATCCTATCTGAAGAGGATTTAGTTAAGAAGTTGAAACTGAATCGCCCGCTACGTATCAAGGCAGGTTTTGATCCTACCGCACCAGACTTGCATTTAGGTCATACGGTATTGATTAATAAGCTTAAGCATTTTCAAGATTTGGGTCATGAGATTTATTTTTTAATCGGTGATTATACTGCCAAGATTGGCGATCCTTCTGGTAAAAACTCTACCCGTCCACCATTGACCGACGAGCAAATCAAAGTTAATGCGCAAACGTATGCGGAACAAGTTTTTAAAATTTTGGATAAAGAAAAAACTAAGATTGTCTTCAACTCTGAATGGTTTAAAGACATGTCAGCGGGCGATATGATCCAGCTTTCTAGCCAGTTGACTGTTTCGCGTATGCTTGAGCGTGATGATTTCTCTAAACGCTATGCGGCGCAAACGCCAATTGCCATCCATGAGTTTTTATACCCATTGGTACAAGGTTATGATTCTATCGCGCTTAAAGCTGACGTCGAGCTTGGCGGTACTGACCAAACTTTTAACATTTTGATGGGACGTACCTTGCAAGGTCGTTATGGTCAAGAGCCACAAGTTTGTATCACCGTGCCAATCTTAGAAGGGCTAGACGGCGTCAATAAAATGTCTAAGTCACTTGGCAACTATGTGGGCATTTACGATGCGCCGGGCACCATGTATCAAAAGCTGCTGTCGATGCCAGATACTTTAATCCGTCGCTACTTTGAATTTTTAAGCTTTAAGCCGATGGAAGAAGTCGAAGCGTTAATGGCAGAAATGGAAAACGGTCGCAACCCACAAGAAATCAAACGCATTCTTGCTGAAGAGTTAATCGAGCGTTTCCATGATGCCGATGCGGCTGCTAATGCGCACAAATCAGCGGGTAACGTACTTGCTGATGGCGAATTACCAGTCGATTTACCAGAAGTGACGTTAGAGTTAGAAGGGCAGGACGCATTATTTATCACGCAGATATTAAATCAAGCAGAGCTTGCCAAAAACAGTTCATCTGCTAAAGATATGATTAAACGCGGCGCGGTGAAAGTAGATGGCGAAGTGGTCGATGCAGGCTTTAGCTTAACCTCTGGTCAGACGGTGGTTATCCAAGCAGGTAAAAAGGCGTATGCGAAAGTCACGGTTGCTTAGTTAAGAGATTGAGCTATGTAACGAGAGTTGTAAGTTCATTATGGCTTAAGGAGAGATAGATGTTAGACCTTCCTACGTTATCAAGTAACGGCATTATTCTTAAGCCATTGATGTTAACTCATGCCAATGATTTAGCCCAAGCTTGCCAAGACGGTGAGCTATGGAAAATAAACGAGACTTCGGTACCAGAGCCAGATAAGGTCATTGACTATATCAATACCGCAGATTCAATGCCTGACAGACAAGCATTTGTCGTTATTGATGAATCAAATGGTAAAGCGATTGGTACAACGAGTTTTCATGATATTTTACCAACTAGCAAACGCTTAGAGATTGGATATACTTGGTATGCTAAATCGTATTGGCGAACGCATGTCAATACGACTTGTAAGCTTATGCTACTCACTTATATATTTGAAGCTTTAGAGTATCAGACAGTAGGTTGGCGCACGGATATTGGCAATCATCGCTCACAACGAGCCATTGAGCGTTTAGGTGCTAAAAAGGATGGGGTGATTCGAGGCAACCGAGTCTGCCGCGATGGCGTTATTTCAGATACAGTGATGTATAGCTTAATAAAATCTGAGTGGCTACGAGTAAAGTTAGAGCTGACGAAAAAAATTAATGATGCTCACTAAGCTTTTATAATAATTAATACAAGTAAGAAAATTATGACTAAACAACTTCAAACCATCCCCCAAGGCATCTACCGCCATTATAAAGGTAATCTTTACCAAGTTTTGCATACCGCACAGCATTCTGAAACCGAAGAAGCATTAGTCGTTTATCGCTGCCTTTATGGCGAATATGGCGTTTGGGTTCGGCCGCTCACGATATTTTCTGAGATAGTCATGATAGGTGGTAAAGAAGTAGCTAGATTCAAGTTGATTAAAGAACTATAATCGTGCTTTTTAAAAGCGTGAAAAAATTCCATAGAATTGATATCTAATTTTTCTTATATCATATGGGAGATGATCTTTCCGAAAGAACTATGGAATAACACCTTAATATGATTGAGAAAATTAAAAGATTTACATACCTGTTTTTTGCAAAATCGTGGTTTGCGAAACTACTGAGAAATCCAGTCTTAACTCTAGTATTACCAGCACTAATATCATTTTATTATTTAGCGCTAGATGTCTGGGGCGATGACTGGAGCTGGATTGCTAATTACAGACAGTTACATGAATATATATTTGGTTTACTTTTTATTACTACTATGTTTGTAGTGGCGTTCAAAGCATTGTATGAAATATTTTCAAGGAATATAGATAGAAAAAAGGAAGAGGCACTAAAAAACTTAATAAAGATTTTTAATAGTTTGGTCGCCAGCAAGAAACGTCGATTCTATGAAGAAGCAGCTGGCATCCTTCCAAATGCGGACTGTTTTAAAAGAATCACTAAACCAGATGAACAGCTAAAATCAATATTTGATGCAACGATTGAAGCGGTAGCAACGATATTTGATGTAAATCGACTCAATCTTACAATAACTATTATAGAAGGTGATGAGCATGGAAAGTGGTGGTATGCTTTACGAAGCAACAACCAAACAAGGCTTACACCTGCAAAGAAATTAATGGAAAATAACTCAACAGCACGTTACTGTTTAGACAATGGTCAGAGTTTGTTTATTGCTGATATGAGAAAAGGCATAAAAAATGAAGTGTTTTTCTCTTCTGATCGCTCTAGATCTCAAAAAGATTATGGCTCAATTTTTTGCAAGCCTGTAGTAGTGAAGGTAGGCAATAGAGAGTTTAAATATGTTTTTACAATTTGCCTTTATGGCGAATTAATATGTGCTCCTCACAGTGAAGAAGAAACTAGAGTTTGTGAAGAATTTTTTGTGGAAATTAGTGATAGAGTTGAGTTAGAGCTACATTTAAAATCTATCAAAAAATTCCGCTATTCTTAGAAGGAAAATTGATATGGACAAAAGGACGATATTAATTAATAGGAAGGATGAGTTTGAATTCGAAAAAAAATATAACTATCCTGTAATGAGTTTTTTTTCAAAAATTTATCCTCGTAATACTTCTGTAAAGGTTATTAAAGACATCAAGATTAAAAACTGTAATAATGAAAGCTATTCAGAAAAGCCATACTACTAAAAATACCATTTATATTGATAAGACCGCGAATTGTTCGCGGTTTTATTCATTGAGTTATAGTAAAAGTTATTTGTTAAGTTCCCAAAAACTTCTTTAATACTTTATAAAACCCAATTGGCTCATCCATCGGTATCGCATGACCTGAGCGCGGCAATACTATCTCAGTTGCATTAGGTAGCATCTGGGTGATTTTTTGCTGCCACTTAGCATCATACAGCTTAGAGCGTCCGCCAATTAGATTGACCACTGGAATGGTGACCCGCTCTAGCGCGCCGCGAAAGTCATAGGGCAATGTCAAATAGGCTTGCAAGCAACGCATCTTATGATGCCAAATACTGTGATCATAAAGCGCAAGTTTGGGATCGTTTTTATAAGTCATCACTTGTATAAAAGCTTTTGAGCGCGTGCGATTGACGGACAACAGAGAAAATAGCCGTTCGACGTCCGTTGCACGGCGTTTAAGGGCAAAAGGCAAATGGGTGAAGCTTTCGACGTCAGCATAAGGCAACGTCCTATCAATCACCTCATGAAAGATATCGAATACTTCTTGCTGCCGCGTGCCAAACAATCCACCTTGCCAATCAGGCTGATTATGGATAGCAGGACTTTGGTCAATATTTAAATAGCGGCTGACTCTTTCGCTACCATAACGCTCAAAATAAGCCCACATCACTTGTGCGCCCATCGAGATAGCGGCAACTGGCACAGATTCTATATTGCGTGCCAAGCAAACTTGCTCAATCACGACACTGATATCATCGGCATATTGCCTTACAAAATCAAATTGGGTCAGCTTGATATCTTTTGCCGCCCCAAACCCTCTCAAATGCGGCAGATAAAATGCATATTTGCCAACCAAGGGTAAAATAAACGGCAAAAACTCACGCGCATCCATACCATAAGCATGCAGTAATATTACAGGTTTGCCGCTGCCGATGACTGACACTGGTAG
Source organism: Psychrobacter immobilis (assembly GCF_904846175.1). GTDB lineage: Bacteria > Pseudomonadota > Gammaproteobacteria > Pseudomonadales > Moraxellaceae > Psychrobacter > Psychrobacter immobilis_E. The sequence continues at coordinate 168,663 of NZ_CAJGZM010000005.1, forward strand.
CAAAGTACCATCAGACAAAGCGATATGAATCGTTTTCAACTGGTAGTTAGCAGGCAAGTTAATTAATTTGGTTTTCATCAGGTGATAACCCTTGTTTTCATTAAACGGTTTTATAAAGCCGATCGAGCTGAAATGCGTTATCTTAAAAGTACTTATTCCACTAATGAAAGACTGTTATATTAGAGTAGGTAACTGACCATAGCATAAAATCCGTTTAGTGGTGAAAGCAGCTTAGATTTAAAAGCAGCGACTTATTATGCGCTGTAACCAATCGAATTAAGTATCAGTAAATGAAATATAAGGATATTAAGGTATGAACAAGTCGATGTTAGCATTGCTTGATAGCAGCCTATATCCACAAATCTGGCAGCAGCAAATATTTAACAATGCGGAAGCTCTATTGCTAGCCATGCTCACGGCAGATACCACAGCAGATGCCGACGCTTTCACAAAGCAATTACTAGCAAATGACATTTATCAAGACTGGATTAATGCCAGCGTATTTGGACGTTACTTGCATCGTAATTTTACGGCGTTCTCTCAGCAAACAGAAGATAGCTTTAATGCAGATATGCCTTTGCTATTTCGTCAGGAATTAATGCGACACGCGCAGTATTTACCATTAGAGCAGGTATTGTTTTTTGCGGGTGATATGCCAAAAAGCGTACGCCAGACAAAGGTGTTAATCACAACGCTCAACCCTGCCACCGTCATCATTAATGCTCAGCAGTTAAGTGCAAAATCTACTATCAATAATTCGACCATGATTATCAATCAGATAGTGATTAAGAGTAAGCACGTCTTAGGATTTCCGATACGTCACAATAAACGCACCAGCGAGCGCTTGCGTAATGAGGTGCTAATTTTAGACTTTCAGGATTTGCGCTTGGTCAATGAGATGAATGTCATAGCCAAAAAAAGAAGCAATATAGATGAGACTATATTGCTTCGGTCTTATGAATTACGTTAATGAGCCAAACGGTCGGCTAAAATTTTAAGAATCTTGCTTGGCAATCGTCAGCCCGTTATAAGTTTGTGCAACTGGCATCACTTCTAAACGATTGACGTTAATATGGGCAGGCGATTCAATCAGCCATAATAAGATATCGCCAATATCATCGCCCGTCATGGTTTTAAAGCCATCATAAACCTTGGCGGCTTTATCATCATCGCCATGATAGCGCACGTTTGAAAACTCAGTACCAGCCACATTACCCGGTTCAAGGTTGGTCACGCGCACTTGCGTACCGATTAAGTCCGCCCGCAGATTGAGGCTAAACTGTTTGACAAAGGCTTTGGTCGCACCATAGACGTTACCACCGAAGTAAGGCCAACTGCCGGCAATCGAGCCGACATTGATGATATAACCGCTATCGCGTGCGACCATCGCTGGCAAGACCGCATGGGTCACCGCCATCAGACCTTTAATATTGGTATCGGTCATACGCATCCAGTCATCAAGATTGGCATTTTGCGCAGGCTCTGTGCCAAGTGCTAGCCCCGCATTATTCACCAAGACATCAATTTGACTAAAGTCAGCAGGTAAGTCAGCAATGATTTGCGGGATAGCAGCCGTGTCACTCACATCCATAACCATAGGTAAAAATGCCTCGCCCAAAGTGTCTGCCAGAGCATTGAGCTTATCAAGGCGTCTGGCACAGCCAATCACGCGATGACCATTGGCAACCAAACGTTCGGCCAACGCTTTACCGAAACCTGCGCTTGCTCCTGTAATCAATACGTTCATCTTATATCCTTATCATTGATGTTTTGTGCTTAGGTCATAGTTTTTATGATGACGACTTATCTTGATTTATTTGCTTTTTCTTACTTGTTAAATAGTTGCTTACCAAAGATTTTATCGCCTGCATCGCCCAAACCTGGGATGATATAGCCGTGCTCATCCAAATGGCTGTCTAGTGCGGCGGTATAAATGGTTACGTCAGGATGTGCTTCATTGACCACACGCACGCCTTCAGGTGCGGCAACCAATACCAATGCTTTAATATTGGTACAGCCGTTTTTCTTCAGCATTTCAATAGTTGCAACCATTGAGCCACCGGTGGCTAGCATTGGGTCAATGATAAGGGCTGGGCGTTTGTCCATATGGCTGACAAATTTTTCAAAGAACGGCACAGGTTGCAAAGTTTCTTCATCGCGTTGCAAGCCGACGACAGATATTTTTGCCGTAGGAATTAAATCGAGCACCCCGTCCAACATGCCAATACCCGCACGTAAAATAGGTACAATTGTTGCCGTCTTACCGATAATTTGCTCACCAGTAATTTCACCGCACCAGCCTTCCATTGGAAAGGTTTCGATTTCAAAATCGCGGCTTGCTTCATATGCCATCAAGCGTGCAAGCTCTTTGGTCAATGTACGAAACTTATAAGTACTACAGTCTTTTTCACGCATAAGGCTGAGTTTATGACGAACTAACGGATGATCGATGACAGTGATTTTTAAGTCGCTCATAAGTTCTCTCTTGGTTTTTGGTCTGATGCTTGCGCAGTTAATGCGGTTGCCATTAGTATAAAAGATACAAACACTTACTGCACTTCAACTCTATATCTAGCACATAAATAGTAAGCTAAATGCTTTAATAATAAAGTAAGCCAAATGCATTTATAAAAAGATTGGTTTTATTTAAGCCGACTATGTTTGACTATAATCTCGCCCTAATAAATGAAGTAGTGTTTAGGCTTGCTATGATAGCAAAAAAACCGCTTTTCTGATGAAGAATCTTATGACTACACAACCATCCAACCTGCCTGATAATACTTATGAAATGGATAATAATTCGATATTGTCCGAAGTCCGCGCAGCAGAAGTAGAAACCCATCCGTTCGGTCCAGTGTTACCACCCGATGCCACCGTAATGATGATGGGCACATTTCCACCGACCGCTGATAAATGGGCAATGCGCTTTCATTATCCTAACTTTTATAATGATATGTGGCGTATCTATGGTAGTGTTTTTTTTGATGACGTGGATTATTTTAGAGTAGGGGATGAGAAGCGCTTTGATCCTGAGCGTATTCGCGCCTTTATGTTCGAGCGCGGCATTGCTTCTTGTCCAACGGTTAATCAGGCTATTCGCGAAACTGGCAATGCCTCAGATAAGAATCTAACCGTCGTCACACCCGTTGACTTAGATAATATCTTGCCACAGGTACCAAAGGTTGAAACGTTATTTACCACGGGCGGTAAAGCCACCGAGGTGTTACTGAACTTATTAGCACAGCCGCCTGCCAAGTCTAAGTATCCGAAGACCAATCAAAGTATGGATTACCCTTATGAGTGGCAAAGTGAAAATAACAAAAAAGCAGATGTTAATAATCTTATCTTATATAGGTTGCCTTCAACGTCACGCGCATACCCTTTAGCGTTAGATAAGAAAGTCGCTGCCTATAAAGAGTTCTTTAAAAAAATAGGTAAGCTATAGAAAGCCTCATATATAGAGGTTTATATAGATGGCTGTTATACATAAGAGGTAAGCGATTTCAACCAAAAAGGTTATTTATGATGAAAGGTAAAAATACTTTTAATCTTAACTGACTGATAAATAGGTGGTATTAATGATAATGGCAGATAACTGCTGAAATAAACCTTCAAACCCCCTTGACCCCCACATCAAACCGCGTATAATGCCACCCAGTCGAAGGGAAGGCGGATTGAGAATGACTTGTCATTCAAATAATTCTAACCAGCTTTAAGTAAGTTATTTCTAATTTTAGATTCATTTAAAATAAAATAACTTCTTGACTTACTGAATTAAACGTCTATAATACGCACCTCATTAAGACAAACGGAATAACTTATATGTGAATTTACATATAACAAACCTGGATAACTTACTGAAACAATTTATAAAAAAGCTTGACAAACCAAAAA
>NZ_CAJGZM010000006.1 GCF_904846175.1 Psychrobacter immobilis
ACTCAGGAGGTGAGGAACTGCGAGCCTGTAGGGCCAACAACGCTAAATCCTGTAAAAGAGCAACAACAGCAAAGATTACAAGCCGCTTAATTTAGCTTGATGGTGACAACTACCTTGAAAAACTCCGACTGTCAGCGCCTTCATCTAAATTGGCGGTGCCGTTTTTACTACTCAATTTAATCTTTAAGCGTAAATCGTTAGGGGAGTCGGCGTGCAGAATGGCTTCTTTATAAGTAATCTCACCGTGTTCATATAAATCAAACAGCGCTTGGTCAAAGGTTTGCATACCGCTATCGCGTGAGCGCGTCATGACATCTTTGATTTCATGAACCTCACCTTTACGGATATAGTCGCTAATCAGCTGTGAGTTTAATAAAATCTCAATAGCAGCGCGTCGTCCTTTACCGTCAGGCGTTGGAATCAGTTGCTGGGCAATAATAGCTTGTAAGTTTAAAGATAAGTCCATGAACAACTGATTATGGCGACTGGTTTCAAAGAAATGAATAATACGGTCAATGGCTTGGTTGGCGTTATTGGCGTGTAAGGTTGCAAAAACCAAATGTCCCGTTTCAGCGTATTGAATCGCGTAACTCATGACTTCGCGGTTACGAATCTCGCCAATCAAAATAACATCTGGCGCTTGGCGTAAGGTATTCTTTAGACCCGCTTCAAAAGAGTGGGTGTCGATACCGACTTCGCGCTGGGTAATAATACAACCGCGATGCTTATGCACAAACTCAATAGGATCTTCGATGGTAATAATATGACCATGCGAGTTTTGGTTACGGTGTCCAATCATCGCCGCAAGGGTGGTAGATTTACCTGTACCCGTAGCGCCAACCAGTAAAATAATACCGCGCTTTTTCATGGCCAGCTCTTTTAATGCCGGTGGCAAGCGCAGCTCTTCAACCGTTGGGATTTTATTTTCAATTTTCCGTAAAATCATCCCCGCCATATCGCGCTGTATAAAAGCGCTAACCCGAAAACGTGCCTGCTGAGCTTGGTCTGTAATCGCAAACTGACACTCGTTGGTTTCGTCAAACTCTTTTTGCTGGCTTGACGTCATCACACCTTTAACCAGTCTCATAGTTTGCTCAGCCGTTAACGGCGTTTTACCCACGGGCAAGATTTTCCCATTGATTTTCATGGACGGCGCGACGTCAGCAGTAATAAAGAGGTCAGAGCCATTTTTGTTAATCATGAGCTGTAAAAGTTTATCAATGTCCATAACGTACCTACGTTCGTAATATATAGATTAAAAGGTGCTTCAATAAACTTTTAAAGACTGCCAATAACGACCATTAAAAATAAATAAAGCTAAGCAAGAATCTATGGTTGTTAATTTGTGATGGTATAAAATACTGAGTGCTAGCACGTTTAGTATGATGAAAACCAATACTAAATAAATGCCTCAGGCTGCTTGGCATAAGGACGTGCGACATCTTTGCTAATGGTACCTTTGGACACTAAGTTTTTCAGCGTTTGATCTAGGGTAATCATGCCATCACCAGCACCCGTCTGAATAGAGGAGTACATTTGGGCGATTTTGTTTTCACGTATCAAGTTACGAATAGCGGGTGTACCCAGCATAATTTCATGCGCGGCAATTCGTCCACCGGTTTGACGACGTAAAAGGGTTTGCGAGATCACCGCTTGTAGCGATTCTGATAACATCGCTCGAATCATATCTTTTTCAGCAGCGGGGAAAACGTCAATCACACGGTCAATGGTTTTTGCCGCTGAGCTGGTGTGCAAAGTACCAAAGACTAAGTGCCCCGTTTCAGCGGCGGTCAATGCCAAGCGAATGGTTTCAAGGTCACGTAGCTCACCAACGAGGATAACGTCTGGATCTTCACGTAGGGCAGAGCGCAATGCTGGCTCGAAACCCAAGGTATCGCGGTGAACTTCACGTTGGTTAATCAAGCTCTTTTTAGACTCGTGGACAAATTCAATCGGGTCTTCAATGGTTAAAATATGCTCTTTACGGGTTTCATTGATATAATCAATCATTGCTGCGAGCGTAGTCGATTTTCCTGAGCCCGTCGGACCTGTAACTAATACCACGCCGCGTTTAAAGTCAGACACACGTTTGAAAACCTCGCCCATACCTAAGTCTTCCATCGTTAGAACTTTAGATGGAATGGTACGAAAAACAGCGCCTGCACCGCGGTTTTGGTTAAAAGCATTAACACGGAAACGCGCTAAATTCGGAATTTCAAAAGAGAAATCGGTCTCAAAAAACTCTTCAAAATCGGCACGTTGCTTATCATTCATGATGTCATAGATGAGTTGATGTACGACCTGATGGCTCATCTCAGGCATATTAATACGCGTCATCTCACCGTCAACACGAATCATCGCTGGCATACCGGCTGAGATATGTAAATCTGAGGCTTTATGCTTGACCGTAAAGCGTAATAAGTCTTCGATGCTTAAATTATTCTTTTCAGCCATAATGGGGTATTCCTATCAATAAGTATCAATAAATAATGGTGAGCCAAAAAGTGCCTAGAACGTTTAATGATTCTATAACACAATTCAAATCAATTATCTTAAAAGAACATGGTCTATTCTGTTACGATTTCTATATTTTTCAGTAGCATATGTTAGACCATGTAACAATATAATAACAAGACTATGGCTATTTAACCATCTACTATATAAATAAAATGCAAAAATAATGTAGCTTCATTTTTCAGCCTTTTATGCAAGGTTATTATCTTCTTCATTAAGGTATAATTTTTTAAACTAAAAGTTACTTATAATAAAAATTATTCTATTATTTATCTCCGTGAGCTTTTTATGAATGATACATCTAAGCGTACCAATGAAAATAACACATCCGCTGATGTGACTTTGTTTGCCATGCAAAATGATGAAAGTAACATCGATAATATAAGTTTAATTAAAAGTTGGCAGCAAGTTAATAAAAAAGTAGCGCAGGCGTGTGCACAAGCGACAAGGGAGAATAATGAAGTCACTTTATTGGCAGTATCTAAAACCAAGTCTGCTGAGATGGTTGCGACATTAGTGCGGCAAGGGCAGCGTGATTTTGGTGAAAACTATCTGCAAGAAGCGCTTAAGAAAATACAAGTTTTACGAGAACAGCCAGAATGTGAATCTATTATTTGGCATTATATTGGTAGTATTCAACGAAATAAGACGCGAGATATTGCTGAGCATTTTGATTGGGTGCAAACGCTGGAGCGTGAGATTATTGCTAAGCGTTTAAATGAACAACGCCCCACTGAGCTGTCACCCCTTAATGTGCTGATACAAGTCAATATCGACACTGAAGACAGTAAATCAGGATGTTTGCCAGCCGATCTGCCCGAATTGATAAGCGTCATTAAACATTACGAGCGTTTGCAATTGCGTGGTTTAATGATTATACCGGCGAAAGCTAACACTGATGCTTTTGCTCGAACCAAGCAGTTATTTGAAGACATCAAGTGCGAACATCCAGAATTACAGCAGTGGGATACGCTGAGCATGGGTATGAGTGGCGATATGAGTGATGCCATTGCCAACGGCTCTACCATGGTACGCGTCGGCACGGCAATATTTGGTGCACGTGCCTGACTTTTGTTATTGTTATTAAACCAATTAAGCCTTTGAAGCTTACATTGGCATTGAGCTTAAAGTATGGTAGTTATTTAACTGCTTCATCAAGTTTGGTGACGAGTAACTGCGTAATTTTAAGATTGTCAGTAGCGATAATTTCAAAACGATAATTGGCGTATTCGATGGTATCGGTTTTTTTAGGAATTTTGCGCAGCATATACATCATAAAGCCGCTGATGGTTTCGTAGTTCTGACTGCGTGGTAAATTAACAATATCTAGCGCCCGAATGACGTCTTCAATGGGCGTCATACCATCGATAAGCCAAGAATTATCCGTACGCTGCACGATAGGCTGCTCCTCAACCGTCACCAGCTCACCCATGACAATACTCATCACATCGCGTAGGGTAATGACACCAACCACCAAGCCATATTCATTGACGATAACGGCAAAGTCAGCACCCGTCGATTTAAACATCTCTAACACTTCAAACAAAGACAAAGTATCGGGTACAAATAACGCCGGTTTTAATAGCGCTTTGTCAATGAGGCTAACTTCTTGCTGGTTAAGTACCAAGGCTAAAAAGCTGCGCGACTCTACATAACCGATAATTTGTTCTAAATCGTCTTCCTCACAGACCAAAAACTTATTATGCGGCTGCGCGATCATCACCTCGACCACTTCTTCGGTACTGGTTTTGCTATCGAAATAAACGATATGCTCACGCGGATTCATCACTGAGGTGACGGTACGCTCTTGCATCTCAAAGATGTTTTCAATCAAATGGTGCTCTTGTTTTTTGAGCACACCCGCTTCAGCGCCAGCGTCCATGACGGCATAGATATCTTCTGGAGTCATGTCATCTTGACGAATAGTTGATATATTAAAAAGCTCAAAGATGAGATTTGCGGCGCCATCAAAGACCCAAATAACCGGCTTAAAAATAAATGTCAAAGCCATCATAGGGCGTACCAGTCGCACAGCAAAGATTTCTGCATTAGACATCGCCAAGCGCCTAGGCATCAAATCAGCAAGTAGGGAAAATAAACTGGTAATAAGGACAAATGAGATAATGGATGCCGCCGCTTCATGCTTGATCAACAGCTGCAAATAAGGGCTAATGGCTGACTCACCAACCGCACCGGCTGAAATGGCGACGGCGTTAAGAACAACTTGCACCACAGTAATAAATCCACCAGGATTTTCTTGCATATGCAGGACATCAAGGGCGCGGACTTCACCTTCTTTTGCCATGATTTGGAGTTTAATCTTGCGACCAGCAGCGATGGCAATCTCGGCGGCAGAGACAAAAGCACTCAAGGTAAGTAATAAAAGAAGGAAGATAGTAGCGGTTAGCAAACTCATGAAGGACTCGGATAAAAATAGGTAGGGTAGTTAAATAAAAAATAATAGTTGGAATAATGAGAATTAAGAAACTATGTATGAATATTTAGAAACGTTAGTAGATAACGAAAATATTTATCGATAAAAACTAAAAAAGCTGGGTAAGCGCCCAGCTAATGATAAAACACTTGAATAACATTGTATAAAAACTGAAAGTTATCCAACCTTTTAGCTTGTCATTTAAATAGACATTAATCTAAAAAATAACGGCTTATCTAAAAGGTTGTAATGATAAATCAGTAGTTAAGTCTTAGCCTTTTATTGACCATTTATTCACCAGTGGATAACGACGCTCACGACCAAAGGCTTTATGGCTAATCTTAGTGCCAATCGGTGCTTGCGAGCGTTTGTACTCGCTGTTATCAACCATTTTAATGACTTTGGCAACCAAATCAGCATCAAAGCCTTTATCGACGATATCTTGATAGCCCATATCTTCATCGATATACGACATTAAGATACCATCTAGGACATCATAGTCAGGCAGGCTGTCTTGGTCTTTTTGATCAGGACGCAGCTCAGCCGATGGTGGACGCGTAATCACGCGCTCAGGAATAACCGGCGTATCTTCTAAGCGGTTACGGTAGCTAGCAAGTTTATATACTTGCGATTTATACACGTCTTTTAGCACATCAAAACCGCCAGCCATATCACCGTATAATGTTGAATAACCAACAGCTAACTCTGACTTATTACCCGTGGTGATGACCAAATGACCGAATTTATTAGACAGTGCCATTAGCACCACACCGCGTGCGCGCGCTTGGATATTCTCTTCGGTAGTATCAGCAGGTGATTTATTAAATAATGGCGCTAAGGTATGACGGATGCCTTCGACCGCATCAAAAATTGGGCAGACCGTATAAGAAACGTTTAAGCGACGGGCCTGTGCTTGCGCATCTTCTAAGCTGATTTGTGAGGTATATTCGTACGGCATCATCACCGCATATACTTTATCTGCGCCTAAGGCGTCGACAGCGATACACAGGGTTAAGGCTGAATCAATACCGCCTGATAAACCAACAATGATGCCAGTAAAGCCTGAAAGATTGACATAATCACGTAAACCAACGACTAGCGCTTGGTACATCTCCGACTCACGGCTTAATGATAAAGGTGCTTTTGCTTGCGTATCAAATTTTGCTGTCTTTACGTCAAATGTCGCTAGCATGAGCTGATTCATAAAGCGTGCCGCTTCATGAGCAACGCTACCATCGGCTTGAATCGCCATAGAGCCACCGTCAAATACCAAATCATCCTGACCGCCAACGGCATTTAGATAAATGATCGGTAAATTGTTTTCGCGGCTACGTTTGGCGAGCATGGTTTTACGATTGTCTTGTTTTTCAATCTCAAATGGTGAGGCGTTTAAGCTCACAATTAGATCAGCGCCTTGTTTCTTAAGCTCGGCAATCGGACCTTTTTCCCACAAATCTTCGCAGATAAGCAGACCAATGGTGATGCCTTTATAGTCAAATAAAACTTGATTGCGACCTTTATCGAAATAACGACGCTCATCAAATACGCCATAGTTTGGCAAGATTTGCTTATGATAAAAGCCTTTTTGATGGCCGTTGTGCAAAATGGCTGCTGAGTTAAAGGTGCCATGATGGTCGACATGCGGGTAGCCTACAATCATCACGATATCATCAATATCACTTAAGCTTGATAGCGCGCTTTTGATACGACCCGATAAGCTTGGACGTAGCAACAAATCTTGCGGTGGGTAGCCCAATAATCCTAGCTCTGGGAAGATGATGACATCCGCGCCTTGCTCACGGGCTTGTAGTGCAAGCGTGCGCATTTTTTCAGCATTGGCAGTGATATCCCCCACTAAAAAATGGGATTGGGCTAATGCAAAAGTAACGCTATCTTGCGGTTTAGATGCCGTATTGGCGTAATTTGAGGCAGTAGAGTTGGGGTTATCAGTATCTTTTGTAGTGTCTTTTGACATTGTTATTGTTCCTATCAATAGGTTGTTTAAATGTGTTGAATCCGTCTTGGTTTCAAATAAAACCAAATCAAAATAGTTTTTGAAATTAATGCAAAATATAAGTATGTACTCATGCTCTTAAAACACGATTCTTGAATAGTGAATCTATGCTAAGCGCAACGCTTGGATAGGCATTAATGCAATGCGCATCGACAATACCAAAATATGCAACGCTGCTCTAAAAGGCAAGTTATTAAGACCGTTTAGAGTAGGGGGCAAATAAGGATTGTAAGAGGTAATTTTCAAAACGCTACGGCTGATAATGACAAAAATAAATAAGGTCACACCAACTTGGCAGCATTTAAGCGTTCAAATTAATCCCTTTAGTATAACATCAATTGTCCGTACGAATAGAACTGAGCAGTGATTTAGCGTGCCAGTCATTACAGTAGAAGTCAGTAGAAAAAGCAAAAAGCCGATAAATAGCTATTGTTTTAAACGAATGGTTTTAATTGATGATTTCCAACAGTAAATATCAATATTCTTGCCAACTGCATACAGATAATTGTAAGTAAAGATTACAACATAGCCTTATTTATCTAGCGTGCTTTGAGGCATAATAAGTCGTTGTTATGGTTTGGTTTTACGCTGTAAATATAGATGGATAATGTAGGCGGATATCGAATAAATACTGTTTTCATCACCTAAAGCAATTTTTGTAGATTAATACTGTTTTTATAGCTGATTAAGGTGTTTATGAAAGCGCTCTATGGTACGGTATCGCTATTGTGGGCGTGATTTGTCGCAACTATTTTATACTTAACTTATCAACCAAATCTATTGCTCAAAATTTACACTGCAAAATACTCGCTAATGGATATAGATGATGGACATAATCTGTGATTTCTATACACCTATTTATAAACTTTACAGCAGAGCCGAATTGGCTGTGTGCTGCCCGCTCTTGGTTTATACACTATGATCGAAAACTGGACAAAAGAATTTATTATTCAGCGCTTATTGGCCATTACTTTGCTAGTGGTGCTGATTGTATTGTGTTTCCAAGTCGTACAGTTTTTTATTGTACCGGCACTGTGGGCAGCAATTTTAGCGTACGTCACCTTTCCTATTTATAATTTTTTTCATCAACGAGTTCGCTTTAGCTCAAATCTTAGCGCCGCCATTATGACGGTGAGCATCATACTTATGATCGGTGTGCCGCTCGTCGTCGGTGTTTTTATCTTGCAGCAAGAAGCGCTAAGCTTGATTACTAATTTAGTCTATCGTATCAAAGTTGGCTATTTAGACGTGCCTGACTCGATAAAGGACTTGCCAATCATCGGTCAGCAAGTCAAAGATGTGCTATGGAGAATCAATAAGAATCCTGAAGGGACGTTAGAAGCATTTCGTCTGTGGGTGCAGTCGCATCTATATTATGGCAAAGTGGCATTTGATGTGGTATTCAGTGGTTTGGCTAAGCTTGGCATGGCGCTGATGACACTGTTTTTCTTCTATCGTGATGGCACCAGTTTGGTGCGTCAAATCCGTCAAGCGTTACGCAATGTTATTGGCAATCGCATCGATGGTTATATTGATTCGGTCGGTACGACCACGCGCGCAGTGGTTTATGGCATTGGTCTGACCGCGTTGGCACAAGCACTCCTCGCTGGTATTGGTTATTATTTCGCTAGTGCGCCAAGTCCTATTTTATTGACCATCGTCACTTTTATCATTGCTTTAATCCCCTTTGGTACGCCGTTTGTTTGGGGCGGAGTATCTATTTGGTTATTAAGCCAAGGCCATACCGTAGAAGGTATCGGTTTAGGGCTTTGGGGCATATTGGTCATCAGTTGGGTTGATAATCTTATCCGTCCTATCGTCATCAGTGGCGCGACCAAAATTCCTTTTATCATTATTTTTATCGGAGTATTGGGCGGTCTGACGGCGTTTGGTTTCGTTGGGTTGTTTATCGGTCCTGTGGTATTGGCAATTGGCCTTGCGGTATGGCGTGAGTGGATATCGCAGCATAAGAATGAATTATTTGCTGAGCATGAAGTGATGTTGGCTGACGGTCGAAAATTACCTAAAGTTAATGTGCAAAGTGAAGATGAAACAATCACTTCTACTGACAACTTATAAATTCAAAAGAGAAACGCATAAAGTTCGTCATAAAAATATACGGTTCTAATAATTCGATTATTGATAATAAACCTTTATAAATAGGGATGTTTAAAGATGCCTAATGCCAGCGTTATGACTAATGAAAATATTCGTCCTCTGACCATCGTTGCCGATAGCAATATTGCCAGTCTCGATGAATTTTTTAATGCATCGACGCTTGGGCAAGAGACTAAGCCCACGGTGAACATTATTGCCGTCGCTGGACGTGATATCAATGCGCAACTGATTGCAGAGTGTCAGCCTGACGTGCTATTGATACGCTCGGTGACGCTAGTTAGCGAGGCGCTATTGGCAGAGAATAACAGTGTTAAATTTGTTGGTTCGGCAACAATCGGTATTGATCATGTCGATCAAGACTACTTGGCAGCGCGTAATATAACCTTTGCCAATGCCGCAGGCTGTAGTAAGCACTCGGTTGCGCAATATGTATTAACCGCTATCTTAACCTTGTGCCCGCAGTATTGGCAGCCATCGATAGCGCCAGTGACATTGGGTATTATCGGACTGGGCAATATTGGTAGTACTCTTGCTCAATATGCCTATGATTTAGGTTGGCAGGTATTGGGTTACGATCCGCTACTGCCTGCATCAAATATTAATAATGCTAGCCTTGCGCAAGTATTGAGCCAAAGTAATGTGATTAGCTTGCATGTGCCGTTAACCGATAAAAAAGATAATACTAATCCTAATGGCAGCGACTATCCAACTCGGCATTTAATCGATAAAAATGCATTAGATGTGATGCCGTCAGAGACTTTATTAATCAATAGCGCGCGCGGGCCTGTGATTAATGCAGCTGAATTAGAAGCAGATATTAAGTGTACGGGTCGTCGAGTGGTGCTTGATGTTTTTGAACATGAGCCAGAAATTTCTGAGCAGTTACTATCCAAACTTGCGATTGCGACTCCGCATATCGCCGGTTATACGGTCGAAGGTAAGCTACGTGGTACGCAAATTATCTATGATGCGCTCTGTGAAAAACTGGCCGTCACACCTGTGCAGTCTATGCACACACTATTACCACTCAATATGTTTTTATGGTCTGAGCTTAAGGCGCATCCAGAAAGGCTGATTAAGTTTTATGACATTATGCAAGATGATGCTTCACTACGAAGCAAGTTAGCTGATGGGCAAGTAAAGGGTATAGACTTTGATCAATTGCGCCGAGATTATCATTTACGCCGTGAATGGCAATCGTGAAAGTTAGGCACTTTTAAAAGTTAGCTAGTTTTAAAGGTCAGGCAAGCTTAAAACCTAAAACACCATTTCAAAATCTATTTTTTATTCTTAAATGACAGTAAATAATAATGAACCAAGCAAGTAATGCTCCTTTGAAACCTAGCTATGAGCCAACGATGACTGTATCGATGGCACAAAAGCGTGCGCAATTTATGAGTGCTATTCGGCAGTTTTTTGCCACACGTCATGTGCTTGAAGTGCAGACGCCGTTGTTATCACAAGCGGGCAATACCGATACCTTTTTGCAGTCGGTTGCGGCGCAAGTTACTTATCAAGATAAACCTTTTACCTATTATTTGCATACTTCGCCTGAGTTTGCGATGAAGCGCTTACTTGCCAGCTGGCAGGTACCCATTTATCAGATTTGTCCGGTATTTCGAGATAATGAGATAGGTATCCGTCACAATATTGAATTTACCATGCTCGAATGGTATCAACCGAACTATAGCCTAGATGATATGGCTGCTGAATTGGGCGAGCTATTAGAAGCGCTATATGGCTATCCGATTGTGCTAAGTCATTACCGTTACGTCGATGCCTTTATGGATTTTGTTGGTATTCATCCGCTGACTGCCGGTATTGCGGCACTACAATCCGTGGCAGAAGATAAAGGTTTAACAGGCTTTGATTTTAATAGTACAGAAAGCGGCGCAGCCAACAGCGAAGAGGATATTCGCCAAAGTTGGTTAGATTTATTATTTAGTCATGCCGTCGAGCCAAATCTGGGTCACGATTTGCCGACGTTGATTATAGAATATCCACCTGCAACTGCGGCATTGGCAAAAACGGCGGTGGATAAAGACGGTAATACAGTCGCTAAACGTTTTGAGCTTTATATTAATGGTATTGAGATTGCCAATGCTTATGATGAACTGGCAGATGGGCAGGCCTTAGGGGAACGTTTTGAGCGCGACAATCAATTACGCCGGCGTCATAACTTGCCACAAATGCCAATTGATGAGCATTTATTAGCAGCGTCTGATGACTTGATACCTTGCAGCGGTATCGCTGTTGGTATTGATAGGTTACTTATGGTTATCACAGGCGCTAGCAGCTTAGAGGACGTGATTCCTTTTCCCAGTGGTTTGGCTTAGATTACTTGCTTGCTTGCTAATAGATTTTGACACAGCTAAGAATTATTTGAATAGCCCAAAAGAAAAAAGCGAGTAAACCGGAAGGCTTACTCGCTTTTTACTTTCTTTAATTGCTGCAGAGCTGCACTCTATTATAATTTAGCAATCGCTTTATCAATTGCTATGTCACCGTTCTGCATACTAAATACTTTCTTAATCGTATTATTAGCATTAAGTACAGCAGCCAACGTCGTAGCCACATCCTCAATTGAGTTTTCACCCGCATTGTCATCGTTGATGGTGATTTTACCAGTCGCTGCACGCTCTTTTAGCGCACCTGCTTGCACGATAGTGTAATCAAGGCTGCTGTTATTAACTAACCACTGATCAGCGTAATGCTTGCAGATATAGTATTCTTTTAAATCAGCAATACCAGGGCTATCCCATTTGCTGGTGTCTAATGAAAATACTGTGCTTAGCATAATATAGCGTTTGATACCTTTATCTTCCACGGCTTGCATGGTCTTAACCGCGCCGTGTAAATCGACTTCTAAGACATCTTTACCACCAGAGCCCGCAACGAAATAGACGGCATCAATATCTTGCTCGATTTGCTTTTGAATAGCCTCTTTTTCAGCAGTGATATCTAAATCTAACTGACTATAATTGTCATCGTTAAAGAGTTTTTCATCTTGACGGGTTGTCCCTATAACTTGATGGTTATTGGCTAATAACTGCTTGACCAAATCTGTACCCACTCGACCACTGGCACCAATCACTAAAATTTTCATCATCATTCCTATCTTTATATGCGTTTTATATACGTTATCGTTATTTTAAAACTTATTGTTTAAAAACAAATTATTCAAAAACCGATTAGTTTAAAAGCTGCATATAGCGTAACAACAATGATTAGCACACTTCGTTATGAAGCGTGCCGTTTGCATAGTGTTTGGTTATGGAGTGTATAGGGATTGCAAGGTTGCTCTTTATAAAAGTTTTTCTTTATAAAGGCTGTTATTTATAATGATAAAAAGAAGGTAAGAAGCTTTAGAAAGGGTAATTGCTAAATAATGAGTCAGAAAGTTAACGCACTAAGCGATTAAGACCATCGGCAAAGGCTTTTTTATCGCGATCACCATAAGGCTTTTGCCCACTCATTTCTTGCAGCTCAAGCACGCCAGTGCCGCGCATGGTATCCATAAAATCGCGCATATTGAGCTTTTGCTTGATGTTATTTTTGTCATAGACCATCCCGCGTGTGGTCAAAACCATACCGCCTTTATCTAAAATATCATTTGCCAAAGGGATATCGCTAGTGATGGCCAAATCGCCAGGCTGGATTTGCTCAACGATATAATCATCGGCTTTATCAAACCCTGATGGCACCACTGTCATAACGAGCAGCGGCGACTTACGCAGTTTGATTGGCTGATTGGCGACGAATATCGCCATGGTTTGCGTACGTTCAGCCGTTTTGATAATCAAGTCTTTGGCAATCAGTGGCACTGAATCTGCATCTACCCAAATCTGCATTATTTCTTGGCCTTATCTACGTTTAATAATGCGTCTATATCTCCTAAAGCCTTTGTTTGGCTGTCTTTAACATGGATAGCAGTTTCTTCTACAGCGTGGTCTGTTTCCGCGTTAGTTGCTTGCTCTAATGTTTTTGCTTGGTTCTCAGTAATCGTAGGCGCTAACTTTTTATCAAGACCCACTTTATTAGGCAATACAGTAACCAGTTTAGCAAGGGCAATATCTAAGTCAGCAACATCGTTTGGCATCAGGGTAATATGCGCAATCTTACGATCTTCACGCTCCGCCTTATGGTAGCTATGATAATGCGCCCCATCTATGTTTAACACCGCGCTGATATCAGGATACTGCCCCAATACATTAAGCATAATCGCTGGGTGGACGTTGTCGGTATCGCCCAGAGGCAGATTGACCACAGCGCGGATATGATTCTCAAATTGGCTGGTAATCGCGCCTTCGATACTCCAATGTCCAGAGTTATGGACGCGCGGGGCAATCTCGTTGGCAAGCAGATAGTCGTTACCACGAGTATCTTTGCTCACAAACAGCTCAAGCGCCATCACACCAACATAACCTAGATGATTCATCACAGTGATAATGGCATCGGTTGCTTGTTGAAACAAATGGCTGGTACCAACGGCTGGCGCGCGGGTTTTGGCCAATATGCCATTATGATGATGATTTTCGACCAAATCATAGCAGCGTACTTGACCATTTTGCGCGCGTGCAGCAATGATAGATACTTCACGGCTAAAGTTAATAAAGCCTTCTGCAATAAGTGGCGCAGGCGTTGGCGTCAGTGCGCCTTTGCCGCTAACCGCATCTTTAAGCTCATGCCAAGCTGCGTTAATATCGCTTTCTTCTCTAATAACGAACTGACCTTTACCATCATAACCGCCGCGGCTGGTTTTTAGGACGATAGGCAAGCCTAGCTCGTCGCAAGCGTGCTTTAATTCTGCCTCAGAATTGACCGCCATAAATGGCACGGTAGCGATATCAAGCTCATTAAACATGCCTTTTTCTTTCAAGCGATCTTGGGCGATATCAAGGGCAATCGGTGGCGGAAACATGCCTTGTTTATCGCTAGATTTTGATAGGCTAGCCAATTGCTCAACTGTGGCAGTAGGCGTGTTTTCAAACTCTAAGGTAAAGACGTCAGCTGCCGCAATAAATGCTTCTAACTGCTCACTATGAAAGACTTTGCCATATAGGCTGGCAGGACAGTCAGCATTATCTTCTAAAAATACACACTGATAACCGAGCGGGATGGCGGCTTCGGCGAGCATCATACCAAGCTGACCACCGCCTAAAATACCGATGGTACGAATGGTTTGGGTAACAGGATAAGCGTTCGCTGTAGTCATGGCAGGCTCTTTACATTAAAAATGAATAAGGGGTTTTGAGTATTAACATCTAAAAATTACGGGATAAAACTTATGCTATTAAAATAGGAAAAGGTGCACTGTATGCACCTTGTATTTAGTAGAACGCATCTGGTCAAAAATATCAAGTTTAGAGCATTGCTCGTTAGATTTGGTATTCAGGTTTGATATTTAGCGTAAAGAATCAGATGATTGTGCTTAATGTTTCTTTGTTCATATTGCTGTTGGCTAATCGTATTTTTTGCTAAAAACTAACGCTATTTGGCAGGCTTTACGCGTTAATAATACCGGGTGTTGGACTGGCAAGGATAGTATCAGTTTGCGCTTGACGCATGTTATCCAGCTTAGTCGCAATTGTTTCATCATGCAAGGCAAGTACTTGAATAGCAAGGAGAGCAGCGTTATAGGCGCCAGCTGCACCAATCGCTAAGGTCCCAACGGCAACACCTTTTGGCATTTGTACAATAGAAAGCAGACTATCCCAACCACTGAGCATTGATGACTTAACAGGGACACCAAAGACAGGTAGCGGCGTTTGACTGGCACACATGCCAGGCAGATGCGCTGCTCCGCCAGCGCCAGCGATAATCACTTGTAAACCGTTACCTTTGGCGCTTTTGGCATAATCAAACAATCTATCAGGGGTACGATGCGCTGACACCACTTCACATTCAAAGGCGATATCAAAGTCGGCAAGTAGTTGCGCCGCTGCACTCATGGTTGCCCAATCAGACTGTGAGCCCATTATAATACCTACTTTTGGCTGACCAGCAGGAGAAGTAATTAGGCTGTTTTGCTCAACAGGGGTAACGGTAGCCGACGTAGTGCTCATGCTTTGATATCCTCAAAAAGACCATCATACAAAAGTTTTGCTGCCTTCGTAAAGCCAAGTTTGCTGTTTAATAGCAAAGCGGGCTAAATAACGCTGATTTTATGCATTTATCTTTTTTATGCATCTCTCTTTTTTATGAATCTCTCTTTTGTTATACATCATGGGCATCATGGCGATACTGTACGAAATTATAAGCTTTAAGCGGTAATGGCTGCTCGGTATCGAGCTGATAGCAGGTCAGATAACCGCTATCAATCGCTGCTGAATAATCGGTACAAGCGACCTGCGGGCTAAGGGGTTTCGGTGTACCGGTCAGCCAATAATGACCGACGAATACCGGCTTATGGGTTTTAAGGGCAAATTCGATATTTTCCGCTAGGGCATCACTTGGTATTTGCGCCAATCCTGAGCTGGGTGCACGGGCAATCTCGTGAATGGTGCGTTTGTTAAGCTCATCAAGCCACCAGCGCACACGTACTTGCGAGCGCGCTGCACCATCTTTATCGACCATGACTAAACCATCGGGTAACGCGGTTTCTACGCCTTTTAGCACGCGCTCAAGCGCTTCATAAGCAGGGCTATTCTTTTGCGCCGTGGCAATGACGGCTGCAGGCGTCAGGCAATTATCGGCAGTCAAAAGCGGCTTCAATACCGCCATGCTATCGACATCCCAGCAAGCGTGTACAAAGCAAGCGTAGTCAGTCTCGAGCCACAAGGGAATCTCATAAAAGCGCTGCAGCCAGTATTGATGCACTTCTGAGCCAAACGGTACTTCTGCTAAAAACGCTTCATGCTGGCGCACATGAACAGCGCTATGCGAGCGTAAATAGTGCTCAGGTTGCTCTGGGTCAGGCATGGCAAAAGTTAATGCATTATATTCATGATTGCCCATCACCGCATCGGCAACATCTGCATCTAACATAGCAAATACTATCTCTAGCGACGCTACTTGCTGCGGTCCACGGTCCATTAGGTCGCCGATAAATAGCGCCCGATGACCGCATGGCGGTACAAAATGGGTGCCATTATGAATATAGCCCAACTGCTTTAGTAGACCGACCAACTTATCTGCATAACCGTGAATATCACCAATCACATCTATAATCATAATAATTATCAAATTCTTAAATATTTTGTTAAATATAAATCTATGTAAAACATCAAACTACATTAATTAATCATTGCTTAATTCATTAAGCTACTCTCATAAACCAAGCTTTTATTTCAATTTTTACGGTTAATTTTTATTACTTATTCTTATTAATTATTTTTAATAGAAAACTCTAAAACCCAGGAGATAATAGCGCATTTAAAAAGTGCGGTAGAACTTGAGGCTCTAAAATAATAGTTGCAATTATCCCAAACGCGCCGCCCCACATGTGTGCCATATGATTGATATTTGAGCCACCACGTTTATCGGCGTAAATACTATAAGCAATATAAGCAACTGCAAACAATATCGCTGGAATAGGAATAACGGCAAATAGATAAATCTTTTCCCACGGTGCTAGTAGAATAAAAGCAAACAGTACCGCCGATACGCCGCCTGACGCTCCAAGGCTTAGATAGCTGGCACTATTTTTGTTTTTAATATAGCTTGGAATCATTGCGACAACGATAGCCAATACATAAAAAACTACGAAACCATAACCGAATAAAAATGGCTGATACAGACCTTCGATCGCACGACCAAAAAAGTATAGGGTGAACATGTTAAACAGCAGATGCATTCCATCAGCATGAATAAAACCATGAGTCACAAATCGATCCCATTGACCATTATTCACCGCTGGTGGATAAAAAATCAGCCGATTAAACAAGGTTTTGTTTTGCCATGCAAGTAGACTGACAATAACAGTAATGATGATAATAAGCGTCGTATGGTTAAACAAAGGAGAGTCCTTAGGCCGAGCCTGATAGAGGGCATTGTTATAGAGCGTAGTGCTTAAAGACCAAATAAGTTGGATAAGTAATAGCTAAATATGGTTGCTGATAAATAGCAAAAGCTGAAACCAACAGTGATGCTAAGGCAAAAAACCAATAGACGACAAAATTATGCTTTAATAATCGTTTATATTGAATAATATAACAGCGCAACAGGCAACTAAGTAATGCTTCGTATACTGACCGTAAAGTTTAACGACAGAATAAAAATTCACCAAAAAACAAGCAAATATTAGGCGATATTTATTTGGATTTATAACTATTTAAATAACAATAAAGCGTCATGAATAGTAGGCAATTTATATGTCCTTATTACTTGTTAACAGATGACCAGTTAAACGCGCAGTTTCATAACCGTGCTATAGTCTACAGCGTATAAAACTGAAGTCAAAAAAAGAAATCGCTGCTACATATCCTAAATCAACGCCGACAAAGGCAATAACTTATGAATATCATCGACCAATTAGAACAAACAGTGACCTCAGCGGTGTTGGGTGGCTATAGTAATGACGGCAATATTAGCGGCGTCTACGTTAATGACGACAATACTGGTCAAGTTGATAACAGCAGCGTATCTCATGTCAGCTTATTAGAACAGTTTTATGCCATGTTGGCGGCGCGTTTGGCGTTACCCCAAATTTACTCGCAATTACTGCGTGATGATGAGCCGATTGCTAATGAAAATATAATAGAGACACCATTATTTGAACAATTATGGCAAGCACCAAGCGCGCGCCAAACCATTATCCAAGAGCTTGCAGCGACCCATCATATTGATGAGGTGACAACCATAAAGCTTATTATGAATGCAGCACCTTTGGCTTATCGCGAGCTTAAAGTAATGGCAAACGGACAGTTTTTGCCGGCATTTTTGCAAAGCCAACAACCGT
This sequence comes from Psychrobacter immobilis, assembly GCF_904846175.1. Lineage (GTDB taxonomy): Bacteria > Pseudomonadota > Gammaproteobacteria > Pseudomonadales > Moraxellaceae > Psychrobacter > Psychrobacter immobilis_E. The sequence goes on from NZ_CAJGZM010000006.1 coordinate 17,980, forward strand.
CATTTCGTCATTATCTGCCGATATGGTTGGCTCCATTGATTACCGCGGCGCAACATGATGAGGATGAGCTGTTTAATGCTCAAAGCGCGGTAGCAGATATAGCAGCCGCTCCTGTTTCATTAAATAAGTATGATGCCAGTGTGGTAATTCCTTCTGAGAACTTGATAACAGAACCAAACGAGGCAGCAGAACTTGCTAATGAAAGTTTTGATAACAGTCTAGATACGAGCGCTATTCATGCCAATCCTGCTGAGCACCACTTAGCAGAAAACGGCAGTCTTAAGCGCCAGAAAGTACGGACCCGTAACCAACGCAATGATTTATTGATAAGAGTGTTTTTATTACTGGCGGCAATTACAGCGATTGGGTTGGTATGGGCATTGTTAATTAAGCCTAATAACGTAACGCCTGTAGAGCCAGTTGTGACTGCGCCTGCTGTCATATCGCCTATCGCTGAGCCGCCAGCGCAAACCTTAACGCCGGTTGAGCTTATCGTTGGCGTAGATAATAGTGGCAGTCTTTATACCTGCACTGCCTCTGTCGGTGATGTTGCACTCCAAGATACGCTGCAACAAGCGCTTAATAGTAGCTTTGGTGAGCAGGCGGGTATGTGTCAATTTACAGTGCAAGAAGGCATTGCGAATAATATTGCCAATATGCCTATAGAGGTACTACCTAATATTTTGACACTGTTAAGAGCGACCCCATTTGCTCGTTTGCAGCTGCAAAATGATCGCATGATGTTGGAAGCGCCAGATAGCATGCAGCTGCAGCAACTGGCTACAGATATTCGTACTTTAGTACCTACGATGATGGTTGATAGTACCGCGCCGCTGCCATTACCTAATAATGACGGTATGGGAGCTGCTGATATGAATGGCGCAAACAATCAGTACGATGTTAACAACTACAATGCTAATAACAATGTTAACGGCAATAATGATTATCAAGCTACGGACGATGATACAGGTGATAGCGTGATGCCAGCACCGGCGCGCAATAATGATTTTAATAATCCGCCTACGTATGACCAACCTAGCAATAACGCTGCCATGAATAGCGTTCCTATGAATAATGCGCCTGTCAATAACGAACGTCCAGCATCAACCAGGCCGCCTGGACCTTTCTCAGAATCTGAAGTTGATGATATGGCAAGCAGTGTCATAGTGGCGGAACCTGCCCAAGTCAGAAAATAACTAAAGTTAGAATAAGACTACAATAAGAGATGTATAGGAAGTAATGAATTCAAAGTAAATAGCTAAAAGGAGGGCAGTAGCAATAATTAACTGTCCTCCCTTTTTCTGCTTATAGCTAAGTAAATATAGTAGAGGTAAAGACCAGCCATGCTAAATGCTTGTTGAAAATGACTGTTTAGCTTATGGAGTAGCGAGATTTTATCTATTTATATGTTAGTAATTTGTACTTTAAAGGCATCGCAGTTACGTGTAACAACTGAAACATTACTTAACGTAGCAATTGCACAACAGCCTATTGATTGTGAATGCATCCTTAATACTTTTATAATAACAAAAGTTGAATACAAGTGGCTTAAGTATTGTTAGACATTGATTATTATCATTTCTTATCAATTATGAATAATCAGCTGTCAGTCATTAAGCGCTTATTATTTCAGTATCTATCAATTAAATACTGACAATTCGATATCAACACGCCAAATTTTGAGAATTTACTTTATATAACAAGCTACTTTTATATATAGCAAGCTACTAAAAATAACGATTAATTGAGGAATGACACTATGGATATTATCAGTCACTTAACGCGGACAGTGAGCCCTGCAGTATTAGGAGATGACCGCAATCCTGCGAAGAAAAATTTACTTGAACAGTTTTATGCTATTTTTGCCGCGCGCCTAGCGGATAACGACACTTATAGTCGTTTTGCTAATGAAAATATCGCCCGTGATGATCAAGGGTTTTATGACCGCGTATGGACTGACGGTGCGCACCGCGATCAAATCGCTCGTGAGCTTGCTGGCAAACATAACGTCGATGCCACAGCTGCTCGCGGTCTCATTGCCATGGCGGCGCCGTTGGCCTATCACGAAATAAAAAGCTTGGCAGGCACAACGCCGGCACCACAGTTTTTAAATGACAATCTTGCCAGTTATCAACATCATATTCCTGTATGGGCAAGTACGGTTCTGCCTGCCGGTATGATTGCTGTGGCACCTGCTGGTGCTCGTCTGTCTGATACGGTTAGCACTGACCCTATCCGCCGCGAAGAGGAAGAAAAAGGCAGCTTTATGAAAGCGCTGCTACCGATTATTGGTCTTATTATCTTGGGTGCATTGGCTTGGGCGCTGCTAAGAGGTTGTCAAGACAACCCTGAGCCAGTCGGTACGCCAGTTGCTACTGAGCAGCAAGCAGACAATGACGGGCAAGCAGTAGTTGCCGCTGATATTGAACCTGCATCATTGCGTATCGCCACTGGTGAAAACAGTGAACTATACGCTTGCCGTATGAACGTTGGTAATGAGACGTTACAGAGCAATGTTATGGACGCTTTGACCGCCACATTTGGTGATGAAGCCAATAATTGCCGTGCAGATGTCGATGATAACTTCTCGATTGATATGCCTGCAGCCGCTCAGCTCGCTTCTATTCTCGCTATCGTTAAAAACGTGCCAAACGCCAGTATGTTGATTAAAGGCGATACTATTACCGTGAATGCGCCTGATGCTGCGGCATTAGATAAAATGGTTGCCGATTTACAAGCGGCTGCACCAGCTATGACGGTAAAAGCAGAAGGTCCGCTAGATGAGCAGAGCGAGATTGATAATAGCTTAACAGCGTCTCAAGCTGCGATGGATAATCTTGGTCAAGATCCTGATCCTCGCGATGTAGCTCGTGCTCTAAGTCTACAAGTAGTCAATTTTGAAGTAGATAAAGCGGTAATTCCAGAAGTTAACAAGCCATTGCTGAACAATACCGTTAAAATTATGCAGCAAGTACCAAATATGAAGCTGATGATTATTGGTCATACCGATAAAACTGCTGATGCCGCTTATAACATGAAATTATCACAAGAGCGTGCGCAAGCGATGAAAGATTACTTAGTCGCGCAGGGTGCTGATCCAAGTAAGCTGATGACAAAAGGCATGGGTGAGACCGATCCAATTGCTGATAACGCCACTGATCAAGGTCGTTTCCGCAACCGCCGTATTGAATTTGTCGTCTATGATGAAACAGCCAATGCAAACGATGGTATGGTCATTAGCAAAAGTGCGCTTGACCCAGATTTAAATCCTTTAGATAGCGACAATGATGATCTCATGCCTGATGCTGATGATCGCGGTGTTAATACCACTATGCCAAATCCAGACTTGAATCCGCTAGATCGCAATAATGATGATCTATTACCAGATTCAGATGATCCAAGCCGTGGTACTGCTCTAGACCCAAAGGCAAATAATTAATAACCACTTATCAATTATTTATAAGCTTAAATGACCTATTAATATCAAAAAACCGCATCTTAATAAGGTGCGGTTTTTATTTTGCCTAAATTCTTTATTGATGGCGCCTTTAGCGTTTAACAAAGATTATTTATAATTAGTAGGGTCTTTTAAATCAGCTCGCGCTTCTGTTTGACTAGGGAAGAAGGTCTGCAAGATATTGTCTTTTGCTTGTTGCCAATAATCAAACTGCTGGCATGTCGATTCAAGATCGCCTTGCCAAACAGGTAACTGCCCACACATGGTTTTGATGCGTTTTTGGTTAGGATAGGGCAGCTCTTGTGCCGCTTTGGCCGCTTCGTGAGCAGCAACGCGATCATTACAGACTAAGGCAATATCGCAGCCTGCTTCAATCGCTGCTTTGACGCGGGCGCTAATATTGCCTGCAGCTTGTGCGCCGGCCATCGATAAGTCATCGGAAAATAAAACCCCATCAAAATTAAGCTGCTGACGAATGATGTCTTTGAGCCAAATTTTTGAAAATCCTGCGGGTTTATTATCGACTTGTGAGAAAATCACATGCGCCGGCATTAAGGCATCAAGCCAAGGCAACGTCTGTGCAAAAGGCTGCATATCACTATTCATAATCTCATCTAAGCTACGCGTATCGATGGCTTCTGCCACATGCGAGTCAGGCGCGATGGCACCATGACCGGGAAAGTGCTTACCGGTGGTTGCCATACCGGCGTCTTTCATACCGCGCATAAACTGGCTTGCCAAGGCGATAATCGCTTGAGGCTCCTGATGAAAGCTACGGTCACCGATAACTTGGCTGATACCATCTCTATCGAGCACCGGCGCAAAGCTTAAATCGATACCAACTGCCAATACCTCTGCCGCCATCAAATAACCACAATCGTAAGCAAAGCTCAGGGCGCGGTCAGGGTCTTGATTAAATAACTCACCAAGCCTGCCCATCGCCGGCAATGGCGTAAAACCGTGACGTAATCTAGCAACGCGCCCACCTTCTTGGTCAACACCAATCAAGATATCAGCATTGTGGTAGCGTATATCGTCACATAAGGAGCGCACTTGCGCCGCGTCTGCTACATTGCGAGCAAATAATATCACCCCACCGATTTGTGCTTGTTTGATTAAACTGACATCTTCAGCAGTCAGTGCGGTACTATCGATATCAATCATTAAGACGCCGTACATTGCGTGATCCTTATTAGGCTAGATATGGTTATATTATCGTTTAGGGTTATATTATCGTTTAAGCTTAAAAAGCATTAAGCAATGACGCACATTATTTATAGTCATTATTTGCTATCGCTGTTTAGTGTCATATTGGTTATATTATGACAGTTATTATAAGATGAGCATAATGTCGCGGCTGAATTGATTTAAAAGATATATTTTGATGAATTAATTATTTATTAAGTTAGAGCAACGAATGTGATTGATAGAAGCTGTGGACGTTGGTAAGTAGGAGATAACGACGCTGCGGGTAAGATTGTTTATACAGTTTGAGACAGTGACATATTTATAGCCATGCTAGTATTGACTGATTTTTTAACGATAAAACTAAAATAACTATGATGTGTTTACGCGCTTTTAATGCTGGCGTATCGCATGGTTTAATGGTAAATATAACAGAGTAAAAAACAGCCGGATTTTATGGATAGCCGTTTAGTAGATAACTTTTAATAGGAATAAAAATTATAGTCATTTTTGGGTAGTTTGGATAAAAAAAGGCGAGTGAAACTCCTACAAATAGTAGGATAAGCCGCGCGCCTGTTCCTGTATCTGAGGTATATAGAATGGACTATGAAGCATATTTTGCATACTTTTCACTTAAAAAAATTAGGTATATATGATGAAAAAACAACCAGCACAGTGGTTACTCAGTGCAGCGTCAGTGGGTATCGCTGGTCTTATTCTTACCCAAAGCTATGGCACCGCAATGGCTGATAGCAATACTGCAGGCTTTAAGGCCACGCCTGAGCAGCAGGTCACTACCCGTCAGGTAGCGGCATTGCTAGATCGTAGCCATTATCTCAATCAGCCACTTGATACCGCAACGGGTAGCGAGATTCTATCCATGTATATCGATAGCCTCGATCCAAACCATACGTTGTTTTTGCAATCTGATGTCGATGAATTTAAGAAAAAATATGCTGATGAGTTTGGTGCGCGGCTAAAACGCGGTGACTTATCTGCGGGCGTAGAAGTGTTTGAGCGCTATCGTACACGCTCTAATGAATACTTTGCCTTAACAAAAAAGCTGCTAAAAACAGATCTTGATTTAACCAGTAAAGATAGCATCGTGCTTGACCGCGAAAAGCTCAGCCACTTTAAAACCAAAAAAGAGCAGCGCGATTATTGGAAGCGTCAGCTGAAGTTTCAGCTGATGAGTATTACTTTGGGTCAAGAAGATGAGAAGGCTAAAGAAAAAGTATTTTTAACCAATCCTGATATCACGCGCGGGCAAGACTTAGTGCGTAATGATGAGCGCACGCCGAGTGAGATTTTGGTGAATCGTTTATCACGCCAGCAAGAGCAGCTTTCGCGTCTGAAAGATGATGAAATCATGGAAACCATCTTAAATACGGCGATGCTGACTTATGATCCGCACAGTAATTATTATGCGCCGATTCAAGCCAACGAGTTGCAAATTCAATCGAGTCTGCAGTTAGAAGGGATTGGGGTTTCCATTCGCCCTGACCGTAAAAACCCTGATTATACTCGCATTGTCACCTTGGTAGACGGTGGTCCAGCGGCTAAATCTGGTCAGATTAAACCCAATGATTTGATTGTCGGTATTGCCAAAGACGGCGAAACCATGATCGATGTGGTTGGTTGGTCAACGCGTGAAATTGTTGGCCTAATTCGTGGTAAACGTGGCACGTCGGTGACTATCAAAGTACGTCAACCGAATACCCCTGATGCGAGCGCCCGTAATGTAACCGTGGTTCGCGATATTATTCAGCAGGAAGAGTCGGGCGTGAAGAAACGCGTCGTTGAAGTACAACGTCCTAATATCGACAAAACCCCAAAACGTATCGGTGTACTTGAGATACCAAGCTTTTATCTCAACTATCGCGCCCGCCGCAATGGCGAAGAGTACCGTAGCGTCAGTGATGATACCGAAAAAGCACTCAAAGCGCTGAATAAAGAAAATATCGACGGTCTGGTGGTTGATTTGCGTAATAACCCAGGCGGCTCGCTCGATGAGGTTGCTAAGATGCTCGGCTTCTTTATCAAGAGCGGACCACTGGTGCAGATTCGTGACAATCGCGGCAACATTCAAGTCTACCGCGATGACGATGGCGGCGAGCAGCTTTATGATGGCAAAGTCGTTGTTATTACCAATCTAGCGTCTGCCTCTGCTAGTGAGATTTTCGCTGCAGCGATTCAGGATTATGGCCGTGGTCTGGTTGTCGGTAGTACAACGACGGGTAAAGGCTCGGCGCAGATTCAGCTTGATAGCTTGGCTTTAGGTACAGCAACGCTAACGCAGCGTAAGTTCTACCGCATCACAGGCGGCAGTACGCAAAACAAAGGCGTGGTTCCTGATATTGAATTGGTCAATATTTACGATGATGCGACCTTTGGCGAGCGCGCCCAGAAAAAAGCCCTACCTTGGGATACCATTAAAACCGCGCCTTATAAACCTGAAGGTAAATTCTCTGCCAATACGTTAGCAACGCTAAATCAGCAATCAAAAATCCGTCAGCAGCAAAATCCGCATTTTGCTTATCTATCAACGCTAAATGATATTCGTAATATGGAAGATGAGAAAAAACCGATTCCTCTCGATATCAATAGTCGCCGCGCCAAAATGCAGCTAATAGAAAAACGCTCATTGGAAGCTGAAAATAAACGCCTTATCGCAACAGGTGAGCGTCCTTATGCCAACTGGAATACTTATCAAGCGGCAATGGATGCAAAATTTGAAGAGCGCAGTCAGATGAAAGAAAGTGAGCGTCCTGAGTTACCTGAGGATGAGGCGTTCATTAAAGAAGCGGCTTATATCATGCTTAGCGCTGATGCAAAGGTGCAGGTTAGTCCAGAAGAAAAGCTATAAAGAATCGCACCTTTTTAGCGCTGCCTATTAGCTATAAAAGTGCATGTAAGCATATGCTTACATGTATTGACGTTTTGACCTCTTACTAACCTCACGTCAATCTGCGATTATAACTGTACGGCACGATTGAACGAAAAGGTTCATAGGTACTAGGGATTGGTATCTTAAAGGTCGCATCAGGGATAGATGGTTTGCTGATTAGGGATGATAAGGTTGGAAGCCTGAACGTTATAAGATGCTCCGGGATTAAGTATCTAATAACATTAACATGGATGGTTAGTGATAAAAGCCGCATAATGCTTGTCGTTATGCGGCTTTGTTACGTCTGTAATCTCTACAATGCTTATAAGAGTCATTTTTTAGAAATTGACTTATGCGACAAGATTTTTATTAAAATTGGTGCAAAAAAAGGTCAGTAGATTGTTCTACTGACCTTTTTGAGTTAGACAACACTATTATTAATAACAAAGTATTCGTCTAACCATACTAAAAATAATACGCTAAACTCGAAAAGAGATTAGTGCTCAACGCCACCAGCGCCATGGATATGGCCATGGTTCAATTCGTCTTCAGTTGCTGCGCGTACTTCTTGAATTTCAACATCAAACGTCAAACGCTTACCAGCCAATGGATGGTTTGCATCAACAGTCACTTCTTTGTCGTTTACGTCAGTAACGGTAACCAGCATAACTTGACCGCCCGCTTCTGACTGAAACTGCATACCAGGCTGGATATCTTCAACGCCTTGGAAGTTTTCACGTGGTACATGTTGTACCGCTTGTTCTTGGTATTCGCCGTAACCATCAGCAGGCTCTACAACGGCATTGACTCTTTCGCCAGCAGATTTGCCTTCTAGTTGTTGCTCAAGACCTGGGATGATGTTGCTATGGCCATGTAAATAAGCAAGCGGTTGACCTTCTGGAGACTGGTCAAGGATATTGCCTTCGTCGTCTTTTAGGGTGTAGTTGAACTTGACGGCAGTGTCTTTTGCGATAGTAGTCATAAATTATCCTAAATATGTCGATATTAAAATTTAAATACGGTTGGAATAAACCTAAAAAAGCCAATCAGCCAGCCAAATAGCCACGTCATTAGTCAATTATCATCAGTTTATTAGGGTAACTTTAGCAGTTAGCATCTTTAATTGCGATGCCTGCTATCGGTTTCAAGGTTAAAAACATAAAAAATGCCATTTAATCGCCTAATTAATGTAAATAAATATGATTTTTCTAATTTTTGCCCGCTTTAACGTCAGTGGTTTAAGGTTTGCCAGTTGCGTTTTTGCATAATGACTCCTACCATAGAGACGACCATAACAATAAGAATAGTGACAAACATAAGGATAAATAATGATAATGACTGCATCTTCTCAAGCTTTAACGGTTAATACTTGGAACCAGCAAACTACCAATATCTCTTACCAATTCGACTTTGCGCGCTTTTTAGAGCATTTGGTCGACGTATCGCTTACCTTTACCGCCGGTACTGACACGCCAAGTTTGTGGTTGCCAGCATGGATACCGGGTAGTTATTTAATGCGTGAATTTGCCCGTAATATCACCGCGGTACATTATCGAATAATGGATGATGAATGGTCGGAGGTGTACCGCGCAATAAAGACCGATAAAAATACTTGGCAACTGCCACATGCTAAAGCGGAGCAGGTAGTAGACGTCAGCTATGAAGTGTATTGTTATGATTTATCTGTGCGTACCGCTTATGTTGACCAGCAGCGTCTTTATGGCAATTTTACCTCGCTTGCCTTAGCGATTGAGGGACAAGAGCAAAAAGTAATAGAAGTTAATTTAATCGTGCCAGCGGCATTTTTGGCCGACAAAGACGATAGCCGTGTGCGCTTGGCATGCGGACTTGAGGCAATACCATCACAGAGTGCTAAGCTGCGAATATATACTCTACGAGCAGACAGTTATCAAGAGCTTATCGACTATCCGTTTGAGATTGGGGAACAAGATACCTTTGATTTCATTATTCAAGATGATAAGCACCAGACGATTAGCCACCATTTCTATCTAGCAGGTAAGCATAGTGCCAATATGGGACGTTTGCAGCAAGACGTCACTCAAATCTGTCAAACTTATTTAGATTGGCTCGGTGATGCGCCATTTGATGATTACACTTTTATGACCTTTGCCAGTGGTCAGGATTACGGTGGTCTTGAGCATATCAATTCGACCAGTTTGATCACCCCGCGTCGCGATTTACCCAGCGTTGATGAGCCAAAAGTACCAAGCGCCGATTATCAACGCTTTTTGGGCTTATGCAGCCATGAATACTTTCATGCGTGGTGGGTGAAAACAGTGCGTCCAGATGTGATGTTGGATGTGGATTTACGACGCGAAGCCTTTACGCCATTGTTATGGGTTTTTGAAGGTTTCACCTCTTATATCGATGATTTTATGTTGCAAGCTTCAGGCGTCATTGATAAGGCAAGTTATCTTAAATTACTAACCGAGCAAATTAATCGCTATTATCAAACTCCTGGGCGCGCGCATCAAAGCGTTGCCGAGTCGAGCTTTGACGCTTGGATTAAGCTATATCGCAATGATGAAAATACGGGTAATGCTGGTATCAGTTATTACAATAAAGGCGCTTTGGTGGCGTTATGTTTGGATTTAACGTTACTTGAAAAAAGTGACGGTCGTTATCGTTTGTTTGATGTGGTCAAAGCCTTTTATGAGCAAGCGAAGCAAAATGACAATCAGCGTATTGGTATCAATAGTGCCGATATGGGAACGGTAATCGCGCAGTTTATACCGTTAGCGGATTGGCAAGATTTTGAGCGACGTTATGTCAATGGCGTTGAAGAGTTACCGATGCAAGAGCTACTTGCGGCAAACGGTATTACAGTGCATAGCAACACTAAAGAAACGGCTGATAAATCTCTACCGTGGGGCATGCGATGTACGGAAACGCCTGCTGGACTTATGGTGAATCAGGTAAGGCGTGCAAGCGCTGCTGCTAAAGCAGGCATATCTGCGCATGATGTCATCATTGCTCTTGATGGTATCAGAGCTGACAGTAAGCAACTGGCTGCTGTATCAATGGCGCAATCTGAGACTGAATGTCATTTATTCCGTCGTGACGAGTTGATGTGTGTCAGCGTAGCAGCGAATGTGGCAAGTGAAATAAGAGATACCCAACAAGATAAAGTAGGCACAGCCAGTCCGCATAAGGTGAATCTAAAGCTGGAAAAGTTAGGGTTTGATAAATGGTTAACACCTGACTTTGTTAAGTCTTAAAGAGATAAAACTTTTTAAATCAATGCATAGTAATAGTAGGTAGGGTTAGTAAAGAATGCACCTGACTTGATATGATAAATAATCTGATAAATAAATGCTCGGGTTACGTTCCTACTAACCCGAGCCGATAGTGTCTTTCACTGATCAGGAATATTAGCCAAAGCGTTTCTGTAAATAAGCGATAATATCATTCGATTCATACATCCACTGAACCTCGCCATTTTCCTCAATACGTAAACAAGGTACTTTGACGCGCCCACCATTCTCAGCGAGCTCACTGCGAAATTCTAGATTTTTTTTAATATCTCGAAATTCGATAGGTAAATTTAATTGATGCATTTTACGTCGTACTTTTATACAAAAAGGACAGGCATAAAATTGATATAGCGATAAATTTTTACAGGCAGCAGTCACTTCCGCTTGCTGTTCCTGACTACGTGCCATTGGCTTACCTTGAGTTAATATACTCACAGCAGCAATGATCCGTCCTAAACCTTCTCTTATAAGATTAACTAACATACAGACCTCTATAGATTATATCGTGTGAGAGATAATACCACTTCCTCGTTTAAGTATTCAGTTAAGCGGTAATATCTGTAAATCAAAAATCTATAATAAGTTAGCTTATTCTTGAAAGTTGTCTATCTAGCATCTACTGAGCGCTATCAGTTAGATTATTAGTCTCTTTGCCATCAAATGATGTTCTGCCAATCCAATCTTGCATTATTTCGATTTCAGGCTCTTGGGCATTGATAATATCTTGTGCCAATTTACGCATTTCTTCATCAGTACCATATTTGAGCTGTACTTTTGCCATATCGATCGCGCCAATATGATGCGGCAGCATACCGCGCGCAAATGCCATATCAGCCTCAGGCTCTGCAATGCCTAACATCATGTCGCTATGCATGGTGTTCATCCCTTTAGCATAGGCCTCTTGCATGGCCTCAGTATTGGGTTTAGGTTCGGGCGCATCAGGGTGGCTGGCCAGCCATTTATTCATAATATCGATTTCAACTTGCTGAGAGTCGATGATGTCTTGGGCAAGCTTGCGCATGGTCTCATCAGTGCCATATTTTAGCTCAATCTTTGCCATATCGACCGCGCCACGATGATGACCGAGCATCCCTTTAGCAAAGGCGGTATCGGGATCGTTATAGCCCATACCAACCATCATCTCATTGTGCATACTGGTCATCGACTTCGTATAGTCTTGTAGCATGTCCGTCATTTGTGCTTCGTCTACTGCATCGCCAGTCTCAGTCATATCATGGCCAGCATGTGCGTCCATATCGTCAGCTGCTTCAGACGGCTCAGTCGTGGTTGCTATGGATTCTTCTGACGGTGTTACCTCAGTATCCTCTGTTTTTGGCTGGCAAGCACTCAGCAGCAAGGCCGCAAAGATACTAGTGACAAACAAGGTAAAACGACGAGAAGCGATCACAATATATCCTTACTATCAATAAAAGTAACAAATCGGACAAAAAATAAGCAAGCTGCACGCGATATCCGCTATATTAAATACAGATATAGCCCAAAGATAACATGGTTTTTCAGCTTAACAGATAAATCTTACTCGTTCGAGACGCTATGTTTAACAAGTCGTAATATCTTTAACGAGCGTAACAGCAAAGCCAATTTATGAGTGCTTAAATTTAATAGAAACATACAATTTACGATACTAGCGAGCTAATCAATAACACCTAGTTGCTGACAACGTTCACTACTTAAATGAATACGCACAAATTCACCAACGCCCAGTTCTCCAAGCTCAAATCCTGCCACTGACCAGCGTACTAGGCGCAAACAAGGCAGTCCTACATGCGCGGTCATACGTCGAACTTGACGATTTTTACCTTCATAGATGGTCAGCATAAGCCATGAGGTTGGCACACTTTTGCGCTCACGGATAGGCGGATCACGTTGCCATAAGTCAATTGGCAAGTCTGCTTCGTCGACCTGTAGCGCAGTCGCTGGTAAAGTTTTGCCATCTTTTAAATGGACCCCAACAGCCAATTGCTTTAATTGAGCAGCGCTTATTAAACCTTCGACTTGTACCAAATAGGTTTTACCTTGTTTTTGCTTATTCTGTGCAAAATTCTTGATTGATGGCGGCTGGGTAATGGCTTTGTTAACCCGTCCGTCACTGGTCAATATCAGCAAGCCTTCTGAGGTGGCATCCAGTCGACCAGCAATACGAAGAGATTTATCGGTGAAATACTCTGATAAGGTACTGTGGTCATTATTGCTGTCATCACGAAATTGACTTTGTACTCCGTAAGGCTTGTTGAATAAAATCAGGCTGGAGGTCGACATAAAATAGCGTTTCCAAAAGATAAAAAACTGAATATAGGATAAATATAAGCAATATTAAAACAGTGAGTGTTTGCTAAAAAACTAAACGTGTTATAAGTCGATTTTTATGATTGTCAATAACCATAATAAGATTGTGGTATTTATAATGTTGATAAATAAAAATGGCTCATACTAAACAAAAATTATCAGCGCGGCCGTTATCTTATTGCAATGAATAGGATAGCTTATAGTTTTTTACCATTATCTAGTTTATAAAATGTATTTCTAATTATTCTAATAACTTTGTATTTTACAGCTAAGTAGCTTGGCAATTTTTTGCGGTAGCTTTGACTCTTTTAAATGATTCTTAAGAAATTATTAATCCTACAAGTAACAATATCTTTAAATATTACTTTTAATAGTATTATACATCACCTCGCCAAGCATGTCGGCTTAGCTATGTTCTGTTCAATATGTCCCGCTCAGATAGCGCTATCGCACCGGGTGCCAATAAAGGCGGTTCAATCGCCGTTTATGAGGCAACTCACGGTACAGCGCCTAATTATGCCGGTCAAGACAAAGTCAATCTAGGCTCATTGATTCTATCTGCTGAAATTATGCTCCGCGATATGGGTTGGACAGAAGCTGCAGACTTGTGATCGATGGTATTAAAGGAGCGATTAAAAATAAGACCGTGACTTATGACTTTGAACGCTTGATGCCAGATGCTATTTTGCTCAGCAGCTCTGAGTTTGGTAAAGCCATTATTAAACATATGGATGCTTAATAAGTCAGGAAGTTACGCGACTGGTTAGCTAAGTTTTACCAAGTTATATTTTTAAAAGCCATCTACTTAATGTATATGGCTTTTTTATGGTTGTTCAGTTATTTAGCCATAAAAAATACCCCAAAAGTCTGAGACCTTTGGGGCGTTTTATTGATTACGATTTTAGCAAAGCTTGCTAGTTCTAATGTAAAGCTAATTACAACGAAGCATTAATTACAATGAAGCACCTATTATAAAGAAGCAATGGCTTCGTTAAATAAAGGACTTGGACGCATGGCTTTCTCAGCTAGCTCTTCATCTGCTAAGTAATAACCTTTTAGATCCATGGCTTTGCCTTGAACTGCATTGAGCTGCTCAACGATAGCGGCTTCATTGCTTTCAAGCTTTTGCGCCAGTGGTGCAAACTGTGCTTTTAGCTCGCTATCTTTGTCTTGAGCGGCCAACTCTTCGGCCCAATATTTTGCTAGATAAAAATGGCTACCACGGTTATCAAGCTCACCCGTTTTACGTGAAGGTGATTTGTCATTTAATAGCAGCGTTTCAGTAGCTCTATCAAGCGTATCTGCCAATATTTTTGCTTTGGCATTGTTGTCATTTTTGGCTAAATGCTCTAAAGATTCGGTCAAGGCTAAGAACTCACCGAGAGAATCCCAACGTAGATGATTTTCTTCAAGCAGCTGTTGCACGTGTTTCGGTGCTGAACCACCTGCGCCTGTTTCAAACAAACCGCCGCCTTTCATTAGTGGCACAACTGACAACATTTTAGCACTGGTGCCTAATTCTAAAATTGGGAACAAGTCAGTCAGATAATCGCGCAAAATATTACCGGTGGCAGAAATGGTATCTAGACCACGAGCAACGCGCTCCAAGGTATAACGCATCGCACGAACCTGTGACATGATTTCAATATGTAGACCGTCGGTGTCATAATCTTTTAAGTACATTTGTACTTTTTTGATCAGCTCGTTTTCATGTGGACGGTAAGGGTCGAGCCAGAAGATAACCGGCGTATCTGATTCGCGAGCACGGCGTACCGCAAGCTTGACCCAATCTTGGATTGGCTCGTCTTTGACCTGACACATACGCCAGATATCACCTTTCTCAACACGTTGCTCAAGCAATACTTCATTGGTTTCTTCATCAACGATACGAGCTATACCTGAATCGCTTGCTTCGAAGGTTTTATCATGTGAGCCATATTCTTCTGCTTTTTGCGCCATCAAGCCAACGTTAGGTACGGTACCCATAGTAGTTGGGTCAAAGTTGCCATGCCATTTACAGAAATTAATCATTTCTTGGTAAATACGCGCAAAAGTAGACTCAGGCATGACTGCTTTACAGTCATATAGTTTGCCATCAGCACCCCACATTTTACCGCCGTTACGAATCATAGCAGGCATAGAAGCATCGACAATCACATCACTTGGTGAATGAAAGTTGGTGATACCTTTTGATGAATCTACCATCGCTAGACGAGGACGATGCACTTGGCAAGCATGTAAATCACGCTCAATCTCTTCACGTAAGCTGGCTGGCAATTCAGCAATTTTTTCGTACAAACTTGCCATGCCATTATTGACGTTGATACCTAACTCGTCAAATAATGCACCATGTTTATTAAAGGCATCTTTATAATAGGTTTTAACCGCGTGTCCAAAGACGATAGGGTGCGAGACCTTCATCATAGTGGCTTTTACGTGTAGTGAAAATAAGATACCGGCTTCACGGCAATCTTCCATTTCACGCTCATAAAAGTCAAGCAGCGCTTTTTTGCTCATAAACATTAAGTCGATGACTTCTTTATCGAGCAAAGCAATACCTGATTTGAAGACATTAACCGTGCCGTCTTCAGCCACGCGCTCCATACGTACGGTGCGGGCTTTATCTAAGGTAATCGATTGTTCGCCGTCATAGAAGTCGCCACTGTGCATGTGTGAGACGTGCGTCTGTGACCATTGCTTCCATTCACCCATAGAATGCGGGTGCTTACGGGCGTAGTTTTTCACTGCTTTTGGCGCACGGCGGTCTGAGTTACCTTCACGTATGACAGGGTTTACCGAGCTGCCTAGGCTTTTACCATAGCGGCGACGGATTTCTTCTTCTTCTTCCGTTTGAGGCTCATCTGGAAAGTCAGGAATCGCGTAGCCTTTGCTTTGTATCTCTTTAATTGCCGCTTTTAATTGCCCCACAGAGGCACTGATATTTGGCAATTTGATGATATTGGCGTTTGGATCTTGGGTCAACTCACCAAGCGCAGCTAAGTTATTAGGAACGCGCTGCTCTTCCGTTAAGTATTCTGGAAATTCAGCCAACACACGCGCGGCAACCGAGATATCACTGGTTTCAACTTCGATGCCTGCTGTTTGGGTAAAGGCTTTTACAATCGGCAGGAATGATAAGGTTGCAAGCGCTGGGGCTTCGTCAGTTTTTGTATAAATAATTTTTGACATGTTAGTAGAGTATTCCTTGTTGTCATTAATGAGGTCAATAAAGCTGAAATATCATTTAACAGCTCTATACAGCCTTCATACAATAATGGGCTACGGGTCTAGTTCAAATACATCAAGTGTCGTCGTTTATTGCCATTCTAGAGTGTCAAGATTGCTAGAAAAATCTTTCATAAGCAGTGACTGACCTTTCTTAGGTTGGCCTTTCTTAAAAAGTCGCTGTAGCAAGCATGTATTTTATTAAAGGTCATTATTTAAAGGTCATCTTGACCATTTACTTCAAAGCTCTCAGACTAAAATGGTCTGAGAATGTATGACTGACGCCATATTATAGTCGATCCACTATAAATTCTATATGATGTCAATCTTGTACATTGAACTAAGTATACTATTTTCGCTCATATCCTATGTATCTGAATTATATTAAGCTAGTAATAACCTTATTCTACCAGTCATCAGCCTCGATATCATCCTTTGCAGACAATTTGCACGCTTTTAATACTATTTTCTGCATTCATAGGCGTATTTCTCAAATACAGAGGTTGTTAAAATATTAATTCTCTCAAAAGTAATACCTTCCTTTAAAAGTCGCTCTTTAACATAGCTATTTCTCTAGCGTTCACCGTATTCCATAGCCTAACCTAGGCCTTAATCTGAATCTAAACTACAAAAATAAAATAACGCTTCAGAAACGAGTCCGTTAAGTTCTCTACACCTCTGTCGATATCGTTGTCGATGGTTTTTTCATGCTCCCTTTTTAAACTGTTTAGCTAAAAATATTTTATTTTACTGATATGAGAAATTCATAAGTTTTTGCAAATTATGACAGTAAAGCTGTGATTATTTGATAGGCTAAACGTTAAAGAAAAACAATCTAAAAACCAGTATGGTAATAGTGTGGGAATTATGAATTTACAATATGCGTTACTCAGCGATAGCAGTTGGCAGCATTTGACCAATTGGCAAACGCCAGATACGCCTTTTATGTCGTTTGGGTTTTGGCAAGCATTGAGTGATACGGGCGCAATCGGCGAAAAAGCAGGTTGGTTGCCGATTTATATCTTAATCCATCGCTCAAACGATATAGCTAATGATGTAACTGAGGAAGCATTATCTTCGGCAAAGCTATCTTCATCAAAGCTATCTGCAGAACAAATAGGCCAGCCTATTGCGGTCATGCCTGTTTTTATTAAAGGTCATCATCAAGGCGAGTTCGTATTTGACCATGCGTGGGCACAAGCTTATGCGCAGTATGGACTCGATTATTATCCTCGCCTAGTTACTAGCGCGCCTTATACGCCAGTGACCGGCGAGCGTTTATGGCTAGCGGAGGGTGAGGCGCTAAATGCTGATATTTTAAAGGCAGCTATCGCAGGGGTTGATGATATCGCTCAGCAAGTAGGGGCCTCTGGTTGGCATGGTTTGTTTGTTACGTCTGAGATGGCTGCTATCGCCAATACAGCGCTGCCGACTGATATCGATATAGAAATGGCGCTTAAACGTCAAGCAAATGGCGATGAGGCAAAACCGATTGAGTTACCGATATTGGAGCGCCAAGGCTGTCAGTTTCTATGGCAGAATAAAAATATCGGTCAAAATAATGAACAATTTGCAGACTTTGAGGCATTTTTGGCAACACTCAGAGCCAAAAAACGCAAGACCATTCGTGCTGAGCGGCGTAAAGTTGCCGAGCAAGGTATTATATGCCAGCGCAAATGCGGCGCTGCTATCACTGAAGAAGATTGGAAAACGTTTTATCATTGTTATGTGATGACATACGCCGTAAGAGGGCAGCAGCCTTATTTGACGTTAGATCTTTTCAAGAAATTAGCTGCTAGCATGCCTGAGCATTTGATGCTGGCGCAAGCGTTTGATACCAATGCTAATATTATCGCAAGTAGTTTGTTTTTATACGATAAGCCAGAGAGTAAAAACGCAACGCTTTACGGTCGTTATTGGGGCGCGCTTGGTGAGTATGATAGCCTGCACTTTGAGCTGTGTTATTATCAAGGTATCGAGTTCGCTATTGAGCAAGGTTTGACGTATTTTGACCCAGGCACTCAAGGCGAGCATAAGCTGATTCGAGGTTTTATTCCGACCAAGACTCACTCATTGCATCGCATTTATGATGCGCGTTTTGTCTCAGCGATTAGCGATTTTTGTGCCAAAGATCGCATGCATATGGCGCAGTATCGAGAGCAGGCGTTTGAAGCCTTGCCCTTTAACATTGATAATATGCCGACGTTTGATAGTACTGATTAATGTTAGATATATCGTTTTTTTAGCAATTGCCTATGTAATAGCTTTCTCCTTAACCTTTTCCTATCAGCCGTAAACTATGACCTGTAATTTTTCTTGTTCTAACCCGCTATCTGCTCCCATTGAGCTATTAGATTTTCTCAATACTGAAGGTTCGCTCACTGCCATGCTTGAGGTAAAAGCAGGGCAACCGTTACGCGTCGAGCGTAGCTTTGAGGGTTATCGATTATTGTCCCTAGCGCAAAAAAAACAATTAGGGGTTCAAGGCGCGGCGCTGAGTCGCCCGCTCTTGGCCTGGGTACGCGAAGCACAGTTATATGGCAATGATGTAAAGCCATGGGTGCAAGCGCAAAGTATTTTTCCTTTAGCGAGTTTGAAGGGGCAGGCACGCCGTCTACAGCAGCTAAAAAGTACGCCGATTGGCTATGTGTTATTTAAGCGCAGTCGTACCTTGCCCAATCAGCGTTCTATCGAACATACGGCAGATGGTTGGCAACGGCAGACACTTTATGACTGGTATGGTCGTAACATACTTATCAGTGAGACTTTTTTAGCGGCGTTTTTGTCTAGTGCTACTTAATGTTGATGCATGCATTAACTAATGTATCAATAAATAAAACAGTCACCTTAAAGTGGCTGTTTTTTTTATGGGCGATAAATAATTATTTGACTAACAAATCGGCTAAGACTTAGAAGTAAGAAAGATAAAACAATGATTTCATTACGCATTTATTTCTCTAATAACGCCATTTAATTCCTTCAGCTTACAGTGAGGTTTTTTTGCGCTCATAGCACAAAGTTTCATGCTACACTTAATCTGTAGCGATGATATCGATGCCTACTAGCATCGAATTTATTGCCAATTTGGACAAGTCATTAATAGGTCAATTGCCTTTGCTTGCCCATTTTCACCTCCTTTTATTACTCGCCTCTTTTCAATGAGCACTACCATTAACGATAGCCACTACCTAGGACATCACTATGTTTAAAGATATTTCTATCAAAGAATTTGATCCAGTACTTGCTGAAGCCATGGCCGCTGAAAGCGTTCGTCAAGAAAACCACATTGAGCTTATCGCTTCAGAAAACTACTGCTCACAAGCAGTGATGGAAGCACAAGGCACTGACCTGACCAATAAATACGCTGAAGGTTATCCTGGCAAGCGTTATTATGGTGGCTGTGAGCATGTTGACGTCGTTGAGCAATTGGCCATCGACCGTGCAAAAGAATTGTTTGGTGCAGAATATGTGAACGTACAACCGCATTCTGGTAGCCAAGCAAACTCTGCTGTTTTCTTAGCATTATTAGAAGCCAATGATACCGTCCTTGGCATGAGCTTAGATGCGGGTGGTCATTTGACCCATGGCGCACATATCAACTTCTCAGGTCTGAACTACAACGCGGTACAGTATGGCTTGGTTGAAGAAACGGGTCTTATCGATTATGACGAAGTTGAGCGTTTGGCAAAAGAGCACAAGCCTAAAATGATTATCGCGGGTTTCTCAGCCTATTCACAAGTAGTAGATTGGGCACGTTTCCGCGAAATCGCTGACGAAGTGGGTGCTTATTTACTAGTCGATATGGCTCATGTAGCTGGTCTGGTCGCTGCTGGCGTTTATCCAAGCCCAGTACCATTTGCGGATGTGGTGACTACCACAACGCATAAAACCTTACGTGGCCCACGTTCAGGTATGATTCTTGCTCGTGATGAGAAGCTTGCCAAAAAATTAAATTCAGCGGTATTCCCAGGCAACCAAGGTGGTCCACTGATGCACGTTATCGCTGCCAAAGCGGTATCATTCAAAGAAGCATTAGAAGATGACTTTAAAACCTATCAGCAGCAAGTGGTCAAAAATGCACAAGCGATGGCAAAAGTTATCATCGACCGTGGCTATGAAATCATCTCTGGTGGTACTGAAAACCACTTGATGCTTATCAGCTTGGTTAAGCAAGAAATGACGGGTAAAGAAGCCGATAAATGGTTAGGTGATGCGCACATTACGGTCAATAAAAACGCCGTTCCAAATGATCCAAAATCTCCATTCGTGACCTCTGGTATTCGTATCGGTACACCAGCGATTACTACACGCGGTTTTAATGAAGCGCAAGCGGGCGAATTGGCAGGTTGGATTTGTGATGTACTAGATAGCCGCGGTGATGAAAAAGTGACTGCTGAAGTACGTGGTAAAGTTGAAGCTATCTGTAAAGAGCTACCTGTTTATGCTAAAAATCAGTGAGCTTTAATTAAGATATTTTAAAAGTTAGAAATAAAAAAACCGCTTAGCTTTTGCTAGGCGGTTTTTTATTTCATAAATTATTTTTAATCTAACGACATTGCATCAATAGTTTAAAACGGTATCTTCGTAAATATCTGCAAGATAGTCGCGTTAACGATATCGACAAAGAAAGCACCAACCATCGGCACAATCAAAAATGCTTTAGGTGATGGTAAATAGCGATCGGTCACTGCCTGCATATTAGCAATAGCCGTTGGCGTTGCGCCCATACCAAAACCCGAATGTCCCGCTGCCAGTACCGCCGCATCATAATCTTTGCCCATGATTCTAAAGGTGACAAAATAAGCATAACCAATCATGACGGCAGTTTGTACGAGTAAGATTATCAAGACCGGTCCTGCCAAATCTGTTAACTCCCACAGTTTTAGGGATAACAGCGCCATGGCTAAAAATAGGCTTAACGAAGCATTACCAATCACATCGATAGCACGGTCGAACATATCAAAATTGAACACCATGGTTAACGCATTACGGATAATAACGCCGCCTGCCAATGCCCAAACGAAGGTGGGCAGCTCAAATGCGGTGCCCTGTGCAACGATGGTCATCAAGTCGGCAAACGCTAAAGCGCCTGCAAACAATGCCAAACTTTCGATAGTAGAAGAGGCGGTAATCAGACGAATGTTATCAGGCTTCTCAAACATCTCTTCATGTCTATGATCGTCATCTTCAGTATGTTTGGTACTGTATAACGACTGCTTACCAGCTAATTTTTCCACCTCGCTTGGATTTGGATTGACAGGTGTTGGTTTAAGTCCCATTTTATTGATCAATCGACGTGCAACAGGACCACCAACCAAGCCACCTGCAACCAAACCATAAGTAGCAACGGCAATACCTAATGTGGTGGCACCAACCACACCATACTGTTCTTCTAACACAACACCCCATGCACCAGCCGTTCCGTGCCCGCCTGTTAGAGCGATTGAACCTGTGACCAAGCCGAGCAGAGGATCAAGCCCAAGCGCGCTTGCCATTGCTACGCCAACTACATCCTGCAAGATAATAAAAACGGAGACGACAATGGTAAAAATGAGTAACGGTGAACCACCAGCTTTAAGGCGTCCAAAATCGGCACTCAGACCAATGGATGCAAAAAACATCAGCATGGTCGCAGTTTGTAACGCTTGATTGAAGCTAAAGGTATGACCCCATATTAAATTAAGAGCATATACAATCGCAGCAGCAACCAGACCGCCTGCGACAGGCTCTGGAATATTAAAGTCTTCTAAGAACTTGATCTTCTTTACCAAGAAGCGTCCAAGCAAAAGTACCAGCGTGGCTAATATCAAGGTGTAATAGCCGTTTAGGGTGATTTCCATATGTTAATCCTTTATATAAATATAAATTAACCTGAATTCGGGATAAATCTGTTTTTATCTCGAATTCAGATTCTTATCTTATGGGCGACTCAAAGAATCGTCGGATGCCATAATAATCCAAAGTCGCGGTTTGCCAAAATCTTTGTAGGCGTCTTCAATGATGCTCTTAAAGACATTAAAGTCCTCAGTGTTGATTTTTTCTACCTCATTTAAGTAAAGCGTGAAATCTGTAATATCACTGTCGGTCATACAATCCCAAGCGCTGTCCCAATTATGGGCAAAATAGCTTGGGAAATTGGCGGCTTTCGCTAAGCTTTTCAGCAAACTTTCTTTATCTAAAACATCGCTAATTGGAATGTTAATCGCGTGCTCAGGAATGCTGTTAATAAGCGCTTCATCTTTTTGGGCAATGCTGTTTTGATTGTTTTTGATAATGCTATTTTGGTTAATTAGGTTTTGATTAATGCTGTTTTGACTAACATAGTAAATCGCTTGGCTCATATCAGTTCACCTGCAATTGTCGAAAGCTATCGTAATGGTCGACGGTCAAATAATAAATAGTCGGTGGATGACCGCCCGTCACAATACGCCGTGCGCCGCGACCAGAAACTCCCGGCGTAGGCACGGTATATTCGCGATAATAGCCTTGCGACTGGGCAGGTAGTTGACCTTCGCGATTATAAAAAGTTGTGCCATCTTTATCAGGGTAAGGAAACGGACCACCTTGTTGAATCAGCGCCAGCGTCTTATCTATTTGCGCATCACCTGTGATAGCTGCTGTACTAGAGTTAGAGTCAGTCTGCGATATAGAAGTTGCTGGCGTGCCATCTGCAAATAAACTGGATTTCAAATCCCCAAAGAAAAAAACCGCCACAGCAATAAGGGCGATGAAACTTAATAGAGTAGAAAAGCCACTTTTCTTATGTTGGCTGCCATGAGTATTTTTATGGCGATTGCTTTTCTGATGAGCATTTCGATTGTTTTTGCGTTGTGCATTATCTACGTTGTGTTGCGCTGAATTAGTCACTGAATTTTTTGAATCGACAGTTTCTAAGATACTCAATTCATTAGAGGTAACTTCAGTCGCACGCAACTGATTTTTGTCATTACGCTGACTGTTAAAATAGACGCGTTGACCCTCGCTTATAGGTTGCGATAAGCGCACGGTGCTGATATGAAAGAAGACATCTTCACTTTGATTGTCTACCTCAATAAAGTCATAGCCTTTATCGGCATTCCAGTGTTTAATCTTGCCACTTTGCATGGGCGCGGCTTCCTATAGCGGGGTTCTTATTCGGCAAAATAATTTTTATATGTCATATATAGCATATTTATCAATAATAAAAAAACGCCAGCAATGAAGCTGACGTTTTTTATTGATTATACTTGAATTGGGTCATAAATTATAGGGAG
Organism: Psychrobacter immobilis; assembly: GCF_904846175.1. Classification (GTDB taxonomy): domain Bacteria; phylum Pseudomonadota; class Gammaproteobacteria; order Pseudomonadales; family Moraxellaceae; genus Psychrobacter; species Psychrobacter immobilis_E. The sequence continues at coordinate 41,569 of NZ_CAJGZM010000006.1, forward strand.
GAAATAATACGCTAGGCAGGTATTGAGCTAGGCGCGTGTTTCACCATGACCGTAGACAATCCATTTTTGTGAAGTTAAGCCTTCCAGCCCAACCGGTCCACGTGCATGGATTTTATCGGTTGAGATACCGATTTCAGCGCCAAGACCATACTCAAACCCATCGGCGAAACGGCTAGAAGCGTTAATCATCACGCTCGCCGAATCGACTTCACGGATAAAGCGTTGCGATTTGGTATAATTATCGGTAATGATAACGTCGGTATGCTGGCTGCCATGGGTGTTAATATGCTCAATCGCTTCATCGATACCGGATACCACTTTAACCGCTAAAATAGGCGCAAGATATTCGGTATCCCAGTCCTCGCTAGTCGCCGCTGACAGATGACCTTGAAGGGTAGCATTGTCATTTAAAATAGCCTGTGATTTGTCATCAAGGCGCAGTTGCATGGCGTCATCAGCTTTTACGATAGCTTCAGCAATCTTTGGTAATAACTCATCGGCGATGGCTTCATCGACCAATAACGTTTCCATGGTATTACAGGTACCATAGCGATGGGTTTTGGCATTGACGCTAACTTTAATAGCAATGTCGGCATCGGCATCGCTATCGATAAAGGTATGACAATTACCATCTAAATGCTTAATCACAGGGACGCGCGCATCACGGCTGATACGTTCAATCAGACCTTTACCGCCGCGTGGCACGATAACATCGACATACTCTGTCATGGTAATCAGCTCGCCGACGGCAGCGCGGTCAGTGGTCTCTAATACTTGCACACTATGCTCAGAGAGACCGACCTTGTTTAAACCTTTTAAAATACATTTAGCAATCGCTTGATTGGATTCAAATGCTTCAGAGCCACCACGTAAGATAATGGCGTTACCAGACTTTAGCGCCAAGGAAGCGGCTTCTAAGGTCACGTTAGGACGCGACTCATAAATCATCCCGACCACACCGAGTGGCACGCGCATTTTACCCAAATGAATACCTGATGGCTGATAGGTCATATCTGTCACTGCGCCAATTGGGTCGGGCAGCGCGGAGACGTCTTTTAAGCCTTGCAGCATACTATCGAAGCGCGCGTCGTTTAGTTCTAGGCGATCTAGCAAGGCGGCATCTAAGTTGTTTTGTGCACCCTTATCCATATCGACTTTATTAGCTGCTAAAATATCGGCTTTGGCGTTTTTTAACTCATCATAGATTGCCATTAAGGCTGAATTTTTATCGCCTGTATTGGCTGCCGCCAGTGCTCGTGATGCCGCACGTGCTTGCTGACCAACGTTTTGCATATATGCGGCAACATCTGTGGTATTCGATTGACTCATAAATTAACTTCCTTATAGTTATCAATAGAGGATTTCTGGATTAGTAATGTTAAATTCTAAATTATGAATCCTAGATTTTATAAAATGCTCATATATAGATTCAGGCATAAATAAAAGCAGCTAAAGCCGCCAATTATCATCAGTAATCCACAAAAATATATTTTTTAGCACCTGACAGTTTTTTGAAAACTAATCGCGCTCTGCTATTTAACATAGAGTAGATGAGGCCGATAGTAAAGTTGATTTTGTGAACAGAGACCGTTTATCAAGCACTGTAGAGTTTTCTTGGAAATCATTTTTGATTGTTTTTATTAAATATTTGGATTGGTGTTTTTACCCGTACTTAAATTTTATCCGCAATAAATAGCATCTATAAATAAAAAGATAAGTAGTTAAAAGTTAGGGAGCTGTTACGTATTTTTAACAGAACTGCGCTGTAACTGCTAAGGTAGTACTCATAAATCGTGAGTATAGTGAGCGCTAATATGACAAACATCTATTACCTATGATGGAGAACAAAATGACGATTGAAAATAAGACTTATAAAAACTGGTTGACGGTTGGTTTGGTGGCAGCGGCATTAAGTATCAGTGCTTGCGGCAAAAAAGATGAAGCGCCGATGGATGTTCAACCAACAGCCGATGCGCAGACAGCAGTAGAAGATGAAGCCACTGGCGTTGCTACAGCAGGCAGCAATGATGATGTCGCTGTTGCCAGCGCGAATGGCAGTGCTGCTGCCAATAATAACGAAGCGATCGCAGTCGGACCAAATGACGATGTGGCAGTAGCAACGGCCGATGATGCAGAAGGAATCGATGGTACTGAAAGCGAAGAGCACATTTCGACTTACTAAGACCGCAGATAAAACAGCGCTAACAGTGTTAAGATGATAAAATGAGGCCCATAACTGACGGTGCGTTATGGGCCTCATTTTATAAAGGATATTGCTTGGTCAAAAGCTAACAGGCAAAAGTGACAAGGTTTGGCTTTTTATTGCATTATAGGCGACAATATCGCGCCTTTATTGAACCCCTCATAATGTTATCAAAACGATGCTATTAAAATAGCGCTATTAAAGTAATCCTCGATAGTGCCTTTAGCTTCGAATGACTCATATTGATCTGGCTACTATCGATACTGTTATTATTGATACAGTGGCTCTTTAGAGAGCTTTTTGATAGCGCACTTTTTTACTCATATTTATTGGAAGTCTGCTAAACCATGCTTGATATTGCAAAGAATCCGACTCGCCCTATCGCCTTAGATTTACAAGACCTCCATAAAAGCTATGGCTCATTGGCTGTGCTAAAAGGAGTGTCGCTCACTGCCTATGATGGCGACGTCATCTCTATTTTAGGCTCGTCTGGCTCCGGTAAGTCAACCTTATTGCGCTGTATTAATCTGCTTGAAAAGCCCAATCAGGGTCGTATTATCATCGGTAACGATGAGCTGATTCTCAAACCTACTAAGTCAGGCGAGTTGCAAGCAGCAGACATCAAGCAGTTAGAGAGCTTACGGGCACGCGTTGGTTTTGTTTTCCAGAACTTTAACTTGTGGCCGCACAAGACCATTTTGCAAAATATTATTGAAGGACCAACGCAGGTTCTAAAAATTAAAAAAGACCAAGCGATTAACGATGCTGAAAAACTGCTCGATAAAGTTGGTTTGCTTGATAAAAAAGACGCTTATCCAGCGAACTTGTCGGGCGGTCAGCGTCAGCGTGTGGCGATAGCACGCGCGCTTGCGATGAAGCCACAAGTACTATTGTTTGATGAGCCGACTTCTGCTTTGGACCCTGAGCTGGTCAATGAGGTGCTAGCCGTTATGCGCGAGCTGGCAGAAGAAGGGCGTACCATGCTGATTGTCACCCATGAGATGCGTTTTGCGCGTGAAGTATCGAGTAAAGTGGTGTTTTTACATCAAGGCGTTATTGAAGAGATTGGTACGCCTGAGCAGGTCTTTGATAATCCAAAGTCCGAGCGCGTCAAAGACTTTATGGCAGCGCATCGCCAAAACTAAAATACAGTGTTCAATTGCTTTAATTTTAATGGTTTTTAAACAATTAAAACGCCAAAATTGCTTGTTCGTAATTTTCTTAGAGCGTTTATTACTCAATAATCACAGTCGGTATGCAAAACGTTTGTTTTTGATATTTGAGTCAGGTATTATCAAAAGGTTTACAGGCAGTTGCTAGTAACGGCTGCTTGTGTCTTCTGTTAATTAAATTGCTTATCTGGCAGGGACGTCAGAGAACAAAATATCAGAAGCCTATATTAAAAACCCATCAGAATTTAAGGAATGTATGATGTCGAATTCTCGCCTATTGTGGTCATCGATGACCGTTACCGCCGCGATTATGCTTGGTGCTTGTAGTCAGCCAGCAAATGATGCTGCTGATACCAACGCTGATGCCCCTGCCGCAGAAACGGCTGGCAAGACCATTCGTATCGCCACTGAGGGCGCATACCCTCCTTTTAACTATACCAATGCCGATGGCAGCTTGGCAGGTTTCGATATCGATGTTGCCAATGCGTTGTGTGCGCAAATGCAAGCCAAATGTGAAATCGTTGCCCAAGATTGGGACGGTATCATTCCAGGTCTATTGGCGCAAAAATATGATGCGGTCATCGCTGGTATGTCTATCACGGCTGAACGTCAAGAAAAGGTCGATTTCAGCGAGCCGTATTTTGCCAATACGATGGTTTGGCTAACCGATACCAAAGGCGGCTTTGACCCTAAAGCCATCAAAGGTCTAACCCTTGGCGGTCAACGTTCAACGACACCAGGTGCGTATTTACAAGACAATTATGAAGGCAAAAACGGTAACAACGTTAAGCTCTATGATAATTATGACAATGCTTATTTAGACCTAAAATCTGGTCGTAGTGATGCGGTACTTGCTGAAAAAGTCTCTGCCAAATCATGGTTAGCGGACAATCCAGAAGGTTTCGGTATCGTGGGTGATGAGATTGATAACGACGACAATATTGCTATTGCTGTCCGTAAAGGTGATCCAATCAAAGACAGCTTTAACAAAGCACTGAGCCAAATCCGTAGTAACGGTGAGCTTGCTCGTCTTGAACAGGAAAACTTCGGTCAATAATTTGCTTGCGACGCTTTTGAAGTAGTCTTTAACTAAGATACTGTTTGAGAGCGTTGGCTAACGAATGACTGACCCATTGCGGATTAATAAACGGCTGGTCAATATATTAAGGAATAACCCCTATGATTACTTCAATGACATCATCAATAAGCAAAAAAGCCTTGTGGCTTGCACCCCTTAGTGCAGCGATGCTTATGCTTACTGCTTGTAATAACAGCTCAGCACCGGTAGACAGTGCAGCCACTGATGCGGCTAGCGAAGAGGCGCCTTTGCATATAAAGATTGCCACAGAATCAAGCTATAAGCCTTTTAGCTATACTGACGCTGATGGTAAATTGATCGGCTATGAGATTGAGCTGGTCGATGCCTTATGTGCGCAAATGAAAGCCGAGTGTGAAGTTATCTCGCAAGACTGGGATGGTTTGATTCCAGGGCTGAATGCGCAGAAATTTGATGCTGCCATCGCTGGTATGTCAATCACTCCTGAGCGTAAAGAAGTGGTAGAATTCAGCGACCCGTACTTTCATACTGGTATCATCCTAATCGGTAAAAAAGGCGATGATATTAGCGTAGAAGGTTTAAAAGGTCAGCCGATTGCTTCACAGCGCTCAACGGTTGCGTCACAGTATCTGCAAGAAAAACACGCTGACTCTGATATCAAACTTTATGATACTCAAGACAATGCTTATTTAGATCTAACCTCAGGTCGTGTGCGTGCCATGATGTCTGATAAAGTAACGGGCATCGATTGGTTGAAAACCGAAGCGGGCAAAGACTACGAAGTCAAAGGTCAAGAAATCAGCACCAGTGATGATGCGATGGGTATTGCTTTCCGCAAAGGCGATCCATTAGTTGCTAAGTTTAATAAAGCATTGGCTGAAATAAAAGACAACGGCACTTATGATCAAATCACTGGTAGCTATTTTGGTACCACCTCAACAGCGGCGGCGCAAAAAGCCGTAGCGACTGACGGTGTCAAAGAAGTGGTGGTCGTTGATGATGGTAATGTCGATGCCAATGCGGTAATTGCCAAAGAAGAACAAGCTGAAGCGGCGACTAATTAAGATAGCTTTTAACAAAGTTCTATTAGATAAGCGCTGGTTTTAATAAAGCACGTTTTACCTAAAACGTGCTTTATGCCATTTATAATATATTACTAATTAATAATACCAAGCAACAACATCAAGGATGATTATGAGCAACCATCTTCTCTCAGCCAGTATATTTAGTACGTCCACTACTAACTTATTTGCTAGCAAGCATTTCTTAAAGCCAAAACCGATGCTAGCCTTAGCTGCAATGTTAGCCTTAGCCGGTTGCAGCAATGGTCAAAACGAGTCTAACGAAACCGCTAGCTCAGAGACAACTAAAACATCAGAAGCAACAGAAAATAATACTGCTGCGGCAGATGATAATGTGCTGCGTATCGGTACCGAAGGCGCTTATGCACCCTTTAATTATACCAATGCTGATGGGACGCTTGGCGGCTTTGATGTTGAAATTGCCAATGCTATTTGCGCTGATATGAAGATGACCTGCGAAATCATGGCGCAAGATTGGGACGGTATCATTCCTGGGCTTAAAGCTGGTAAGTATGATGCTATTGTCGCGGCAATGTCGGTGACGCCTGAGCGCGCAAAGCAAGTTGCCTTTACTGATCCGTACTTTAGCAATGCGTTGGTATTTTTAGCCAAAAAAGACAGCAGCTTTGATCCAACCAATAGCAGCGATATAAATGCACATTCTATAGCCGCGCAGCGCTCAACTATCTCTTCGCAGTGGTTAGAAAATACTTATCCAAAAGCCAATATGAAGCTCTATGATACCTTGAGTAATGCGTTTTTGGATTTAGGTGCAGGTCGCGTCGATGCCATGATATCTGACAAACTGCCGGCACTAGAGTGGCTTGGCTCAGCGTCAGGTAGTGATTATGTGCTAAAAGGCGATGAGATTGACATTAATGATAACTTTGCCATTGCCGTGCGTCCTAATGATGAAGAACTACAAGCAAAAATTAATCAATCATTGGCCAATTTAAAATCCAATGGCACTTATGATAAAATCAATCAAAAGTATTTTGCTATACCAGTAAGTGCGACGCCAACAACAGCAACAACGGTAGATAGCGCCGCACAATAATGATTTGATACTAGATGGTTTGATACATCAGCATCATGGATGAATACTGTCTTAATAAGTATCAAGATATTTAAGCGCAAAGCTATTGAAGCATAAATATATTTAATTGAAAGACATCACTATAATAGTGATGTCTTTTTTGCTTTTTATAGTAAATCATTGCGTTTTAAGTGTGATTGACGGTCAACTTTTATCAAATCTCACGAATTTATTTGATATTTATGCTGATAAGCACCTATTTAGACAGCGCTTTTATATGTCAGTATTAACATAGCTGGTGGCGAATATGATAAAATCAGCGCTCATTTCTACTGTGTCAATTACCGCCGCAATAATCGTATTTATCTGACGTCATTCTATGACGTAAAAGGCCAAGCTCTATTTGGTCTAGCAGACGATTATTGGCAGCGCTCAGCTATTGATGCTGATTCTTTTAACTCATATTTTGCAAATTGCTAATATAAAGAGACTGAGTGGATAATTGTGTTTGATTTACAAGGATTTGGCGCGCTATTACTAAGCGGCGCAACCGTCACCATAAAACTTGCTATGACCAGTCTGATCATCGGTATGGCGTTAGGTTTGCTCGGTGCCACAGCAAAGCTGTCTAATATTTGGCTGCTGCGTAAACTTGCGACGGTTTATACCGCCACGATGCGCGGGATTCCTGAGCTGCTATTGGTACTGTTTATCTACTATGGTGGCTCTATCGTGCTGATGAGCATCCTCAAAAAGTTCGGCTATAACGACTATGTCGAGATTAGTGCTTTTTGGGGCGGGGTGATGGCATTGTCTATTGCGTTTGGTGCTTATGCGACTGAAATTTTTCGCATGTCGATTCAAGAGATTCCGATAGGGCAGCGTGAAGCGGCGCAAGCGATTGGTATGCGTCCTTTTCAGACCTTTTATCGTATTACCTTGCCGCAAGTATGGCAAATTGCGCTGCCAGGCCTGGGGAATTTATTTTTGGTGTTGCTTAAAGATACGGCCTTGGTCTCGGTTGTCGGTCTCAAAGATATCATGTATCAGTCCTCGCGTGCAGCGCAGTCGACACAGCAGCCGTTTACCTTTTATATGGCAGCGGCGATTATTTATTTGGGTCTGACGATGTTGATTACTGGCTTTATGATGTGGCTTGAATGGCGCGCCAATCCGGCGGCGCGTTATGCCAAAAAGCTCAGCCGTCAAACTAGCCCCCATCAAACCACTCACAGTCAATCGACCATAGGGTAGAGGAGAGATACTATGGATTGGAATTGGCAGGTCATTTTTGACCATATCCCTGATTTATTAAATGGCGCGGTATTAACCGTACAGCTGGTGGTATTTTCAGGCATTATTGGGCTGTTTTTTGGTTTGATTTTGGCGTTATTGCGGTTGTCCAAAAATTGGCTAGTGCAAGTTTTACCGTTTTTATATATCTTCTTTTTCCGTGGCACGCCGCTACTGGTACAGATATTCCTGATTTATTATGGTCTTGGGCAGTTTGAAGCGGTGCGCAACTCATTCTTATGGGAGCCCGTGCTTAGCCAAGCTTACTGGTGTGCAATTATTGCCTTTACCCTCAATACCAGTGCCTATTTAGCCGAGATTATTCGCGGTGCTATCCAAAATATTCCTGTGGGCGAGCTTGAAGCCGCCGATGCGATTGGTATGTCAAAATGGCAAAAGCTGACCCGTATTACTTTACCGCGCGCTTTTGGTATTGTGATTCCTGCTTATAGTAATGAAGTTATCTTTATGCTAAAGGGCAGTGCGCTGGCATCAACCATCGCTTTGATGGATATCACGGGCGTCGCTCGTACGATTAGTGCGCGTACTTATACCTTGATGGAATTGTTCTTTGCTGCTGGTATCGTTTACCTATTGCTGTCATGGGTTATCTTGTTTAGCTTTAGATTGTTCGAAAAACGCATGAACCGCCATGCCAGCTATGTGCCACCTGATGTCATGACCAATACGATTCCTTAATTATATTGATAATAAATATAAAAGTGGCAGCACTTATAGAATAAAGAAATAACTATAATTTTATAAATTTCCATGAGAGTCTAATATGAGCCAATCACCACATATGTCTTTAGTCGATGCGATTGCTGCGGGCGTTAGTAATGATAATACTGCCGACAGCATTCATCATACCAATGAGCGTTTACGTGCAGCTATTGGTAAAGTGGTCTGCGTCGGTCGTAACTATGCGGCGCATGCTCAAGAATTAGGCAATGAAGTACCAACAGCGCCGATATTATTTATGAAGCCTGCCTCTTCGGTGGTTTCTATCCGTCAGGGCGTGGTCTGTCCAAATCCAGCGCTGTATGGTGAAACGCATTATGAAGCAGAGCTGTGTGTGCAATTAGCCGCAGACTTATCAGCAGCAACGATTGAAGAAGCTAAGCAAGCCATTGGTGGCGTAACCTTGGGCTTAGATTTGACCTTGCGCGAGCTGCAAACTGAGCTAAAGGAAAAAGGTCATCCATGGGAGCGCGCTAAATGCTTCGATGGCGCCTGCGTGCTTGGCGATTGGCTTGACCCGCAAGTATTTGATGATTTTAAAAATGTGCATTATCAGCTGACTATTAATGATGCGCTCAAGCAAGACGGCGATAGTGCCTTAATGCTATTTCCTGTTTATGAGTTATTGGCAAATATCAGTCATGCCTTTAGCCTGCAAGCAGGCGATGTGATTATGACTGGTACGCCAAGCGGTGTGGGCGCATTGCAAGTGGGTGACCAATTAAGCTTAAAACTGGGCGCTCATGAATGGCAAGCAGAAGTTAAATAAGCTATTAGTTAACTGTGAATGATAAATTGTATTAATCACAATGCCTTTAATGGCAATACTTTCAACGATAATGCTTTCAACGATAATGCTCTAAATAACAAGCCTGCTAATCATTATCAAAACCTCAAATAATATTTGGGGTTTTTTTATGCTAAAAATTTAGCATGATAATTTTATATTTTACTGATAAAAACATTGAGAAAAAACTGTAAATAATATATTTGCTCATACACTTTTAACCATCCTGACAATAAATATACGGGATAATTAAATCATTTTCTTCTGTTTAGAGCATTTACAGGCTAGTATGGAAAATCTCCTTCATTGTTTGATGTATCAAAACTATGCTCAATCCAAGACCTTTAGAAAGCATTCACGATTTATTTGCCACCACTCGGCGTCCCCCTGATAGCGAAGCGGGTGCTGATGAAGATTTTCAAGGCGATGTCTATGAAGAGCTGGCGAAACTCGAATATATTTATGTCGATGAGCTAAGCGCAGAAATGGTCGATAACAGCTATAGCAAACCGCATCATCCTATCTCTTTGGTTGATTTCTTTGAGGGTTTGGCTCAGCTAGCTACGATGGGCGTGGTGGAAGTCACTGATATCGTAGAAGCCATCCATCGTGAGATTTTGCTACGTCCTTTAGGTCGCTTTAATAAAGGCAATATTGAGCATTGGCAGCGCGGTATCACTGGTCGCATTTATGGTACGGTACGCCAAGCAATGCAATTGGTCGGTAATAATCTTGCCACCGGACTGCGGCTTTATAACACCGTTTTAAAGCCTAAAAAAATACAGCCGTTACCAAAAAACCTCCGCCGTATGGTTAATATCTTAAATGGTGTCATGGGCGATCACCTTGTCACTCATCATAATCCATTGGCAGTATCGATGGTGCTATATGACAAATACAATGGTGTGCAAACCGATACATTATCAGGGCGGGTGGTTATTTTATGCCATGGGCTTTGTATGAGTCATTTGAGTTGGCAGATATCAGACGAAGGTGATTTGGCTGAAACACTGAGTAGCAGTCTGCCAAATACCACGGTATTGTATTTGAACTATAATACCGGTCGACGTATCTCCAGTAATGGGCGTAGCTTTGCAAAAGTCTTGCAAGATTTGGTCGAAAATAATCCTGATATTACCCAGCTTGATTTAATCGGTCATAGCATGGGCGGTTTGCTGAGTCGTAGCGCGCTGTTTTATGGTAAAGAGCAAGGGTTTAGCTGGGTCAAACGCGTCAGTAATCTTATCACTTTAGGCTCGCCGCATCATGGCGCAAGCTTGGAGCAGATTGGTCATTTTGTCCAAGATAAAATCGCTAAGCTGCCTTTTGCAGGTTCGCTGGCAAAACTGGGTGATTTGCGTAGCGCAGGAATTATTGATTTGCGTTATGGCAGTATTCGCGATGCGGACTGGAAATCTGCCGAAGGTCGCAGTGTGCTGCCGGCAGAATTTCGCCATCCAACACGCTTGCCTTTGCATGTGAATACCTATTTGGTGGCGGCGGCTCTGGTCGAGGTTCATTATAAATCTAAAACCACAAGCTTACTTGGCGATGGACTGGTTTCGGTAGAGTCAGCGCTTGGCGAATATACCGAAGAGCATACGTTGAATGTGCCAGAGGGTCATAAGGCGATTTTTTATGGCGTCAATCATATGAACTTAATTTCTAACGATAGGGTACATCAGCAAATCGTTACTTGGTTATTAGCTAATAGGCAGGGGGACGTGCATGAAGCGAAATATGCACTTGAAGACCGTATCTACTCTTATCCAGAAATAGACGAAGTTGCAGATTAAGCATTCTTAAACTCATTGATATAATGGTTAATAAGTTTAGAGCAATAAGCCTAGCATGATAAAAAAGAAAAACCCTCAAGCTTCACACTTGAGGGTTATTTTAATTAAGAAAAATCAAATAATCACAAAGAAATATAATTGAATACTACTCAGCGAAAATTGTCGCCACATCGTCTTTGTTAAATTTATAGACTTCACCGCAAAATCCGCAATCCATCTCAAAAGTGCCACCTTGCTCATCAACGATATCCAAGGCTTCAGTTTCACCGATTTGCTCGATGGCCATTTCACACTTCTCGCGTGAACAAGTACAACCAAAGGATAAAGAGACAGGGTCGGGGGCAACAACTTTTTCTTCATTATATAAGCGATAAAGAATCTCGTTGGTATCAAGCGTGGTTAGCTCTTCTTCTTTTAGCGTCCGCGTCAATACACTTAAGCGCGTCCACAAATCATCATCGATACCGGCGTCTTGGTTTTGCTCGACTTCATAAGTTTCTTCAGCCGTACGAGGCAGCATTTGCACCAAGATACCACCGGCTTGCAAACCATCGGACGCCAAATTAATCAGCGTCGGAATCTGCGCCGATTGTTTTTGATAATGCGCTAAGCAATCAGCCAAATTATCATGGCTACGCTCAACGATACCTTGATACGGCTCGCCGCCATCAGGCTGGATATTGATAAACAATACGCCTTGACCAGCAGCGCCCAATTCAGCAAACGCTTCTTTAGCATGGGTCATATTTTCCCATGCTTGCACTTGCTCGTCAGTGTCGCTTTTCCAGCTGGCAAGCGCACGGATGATACCGTCTTGGTCGCATTCTGCCATCGCCCAATTGAGCAAGCTATCGCTGTCCGATGATTGCAATTGAATCGATAAACGACCATTAATTTTAACCGTACTAATGAGCAAGCTTGCTGCCGTCAGCATCTCACCCAATAAGCGCTTAATCGCTTCTGGGTAAGGTTTTTGCGCAATCGTCGTCGCATAGCTGCGCGATAGGCGTACCACATCGCCGCGTACTGGTGAATCTTCGATAAAAAAGCGTTGGCGCACATCGTTATCATGGCTATTGGCAACCGTTTGGTTATCTGTATTTGGGGCTTGAGTATGTTGTGTCATAGGTCATAGCTAGTATTAAGAAGTTGTTAGCTTTATGGGGATTAATCGTTATTTATCAATCATAGCGGTTGGGTTATTGGTTTAATTTAAGTGATTCATAAAGGATATATGCTGGTATTAATTTTTTAAATAACGCTAAGTTGATGGTCACTACTGCCTAATTTATTGAGTGTTTATTGATGCTACAAAACCGAAAGTCTTAAAATACCAGTCTCATTAAAAAAAGTTTACCCCCACCGCTCAAATTGTTGTACAGTAACATTAAGTTGCATAGTGATAACTAACAGCAACAAGCACGGATGCACGGCGGAAAAGTCGTTTAATGACCAATATAAAGTCGAGTAATGGCTTAAACAACGCCAAAGTCCCCTCTTAATTTTGTGATAATGTGATAAAAGGATGTATCTCATGAGCTACTTAATCTCAAAACCTCTGACTCTGGTTGCCTTTATGGCGCTTGGCTTGGCGGGCTGTAATAATAGCAATCAAACCAATACTGAAGCGACGCCAGCAGATGGTGCAGCTACAACAGAAGCGGCCGCAAATACCAACGGTACCCTACAAAAAATTAAAGAGTCAGGTACTATTGTAGTCGGTCACCGTGACTCTTCTATTCCGTTCTCCTATATCGCTGATGATCCAAATCAGCCAATCGGTTATGCGCATGATTTAGAGATGAAAGTGGTGGAGGCGGTCAAAGAAAAACTCAATATGCCGGATTTAAAAATCCGCTATAACTTAATTACCTCACAAACTCGTATTCCATTGGTACAGAACGGCACGGTAGATTTCGAGTGTGGTTCAACGACCAACAATGAAGAACGTCAAAAGCAAGTTGCATTCTCTAACGGCTTCTTTGAAATCGGTACGCGTCTATTAACCAAAAAAGATTCAGGTATCACAGGCTTTGATGATTTAAAAGGCAAAACCTTGGTCACGACTGCCGGTACGACATCAGAGCGTTATATTCGTGAATACAACGATGACAAAAAGATGAATATCAATATCATCTCAGCAAAAGACCATGGCGAAGCATTCTTAATGTTAGAAAACGGCCGTGCTGATGCTTTCATGATGGATGATGTATTGCTAGCGGGCGAAAAAGCCAAGGCAAAAAATCCGGATGAATGGGTTATCGTTGGTGAGCCACAATCGTTTGAGATTTATGGTTGTATGATGCGTAAAGACGATCCGGAATTTAAAGCGGTGGTTGATGAAGCATTAGCCAATGTCTTTAAATCAGGCGAGATAAATACTATTTATGACAAATGGTTTATGAATCCTATTCCACCAAAAAATGTCAACCTAAAGTTTGAGATGTCAGATAACTTAAAAGCTTTGATTGCCAATCCACATGATAGTGATCAGCCAAAAGTTGCCACTGCACAATAATGTTCCTTGTCCCTCAACATAGCATGCTTACGCCTTCAGATTGTTTGTCAAGTTTCTTGATAGCAGTCTGAGGCGTGGGCTTTTTAACCGTTGCTCGGAGAGACAATTATGAACTATAGCTGGAACTGGGGTGTGCTCTTTGAGCAAACCGGTATCGGTAGCGAGCTGTATATCCATTGGATGATTACGGGTCTCGGCTGGTTGTTATTGATTGGTAGTATCGCTTGGGCAATCGCCATGGTGGTTGGTACCATCTTTGGTATTATGCGCACCTTACCGAATAAAGGCGCGCGTGCTATTGGCACCGCTTATGTGACTTTTTTTCGTAATATTCCTTTATTGGTACAATTGTTTTTCTGGTTTTATATCGCCCCCGGTTGGCTAACACCTTCTATACAAGAGTGGTGGTATAAAGACTTGTCTCCAAATACCTCAGCCATGCTGTCAGCCAGTATCGGTCTAGGTTTATTTACCGCTGCTCGTATTGTTGAACAAGTACGTACTGGTATCGAGTCGCTGCCAAAAGGACAAATCAACGCCGCCTACGCGCTTGGCTTTAGTATTCCGCAAGCTTATAAAGAAGTGCTGCTGCCACAAGCCTTTCGGGTTATTTTGCCACCGCTGAGCTCGGAGCTGACCAACTGCTTTAAAAACGCCTCGGTTGCGTCTTTAGTAGGGGTCATGGAGTTAATTAGTCAGACTAAAACCATTAGTGAATATACCCAAAACAGTCTTGAGATTTATACCTATGCGACCATTATTTATTTGGTATTTAATCTGTCATTAATTGCCATTATGGGGTTGATTGAACGTAAATTGCGTGTGCCTGGGCTGATTGCAGGGAGTCAAAAATGAATATGATGACCGAACTTGCAACGGCTTACCCTGGTTTGATGGGTGGCATGCTGACGACTTTAAAGGTATTGTTTTTAGCAATATTAGGCGGCATCAGCTTAGGAACAGTATTGGCGTTGATGCGCTTGTCCGGTATCAAAGCGCTTGAGATACCCGCTAAGCTATACGTCAATTACTTTCGTTCTGTACCGTTATTATTAGTATTGCTATGGTTTTATTTTGCGGTGCCAATGATTTATTTTTGGATTGCCGGTAAATACTTACAACTAGATACGGCCTTTACCTCTTGTGTTGTCGCTTTCATGATGTTTGAAGCGGCATACTTTTCAGAAGTGGTGCGGGCGGGTATTCAATCTATTGGTAGTGGGCAGGTCAATGCTGCAAAAGCGCTTGGTATGACCTATGGGCAAACGATGCGTTTGATTATTTTGCCGCAAGCGTTTCGCAAGATGTTACCGCTGATTTTGCAGCAATGTATTATTTTATTCCAAGATACGACCTTAGTTTTTGCCATTGGTTTGACGGATTTTTTCCGTGCCGCTTATGTACGCGGAGAGCTGATGGGCTTATTGACGCCGTATATACTTGGGGCAGGGGCAGTTTATTTTATCATCAGTTTGAGCGCTTCTGTTGGTGTGCAACAACTGCAAAAACGTTTAAGGTTTTAAGGTCTTGCTGCCTCTGTATTGAAACTTAAGTATTGAAACCTAAGTATTGAAACCTGCGTAAGAATAGCTCTATTTAATAATTGTAAAAATAATGTGGTTAGGAGCCAGTGATGAATGAGCCGGTGATTAATAATGCTGACACGTATATAAATGAATTTGGTGGACTGGTCACCGACAATGGTCATGCAAGCGATGAGATTGTCATCAAGATGACCGATGTCAGTAAATGGTATGGCGATTTTCAGGTGATGACTGGCTGTACTGCGCATGTGCATAAAGGCGATGTCGTGGTGGTCTGCGGTCCATCGGGTAGTGGTAAGTCAACGCTCATTAAGACTGTCAATGGATTAGAGCCTTTTCAAAAGGGCGAGATAATGGTAAGCGGTATCTCAGTGGGTGCGCCGAAAACTAATTTGCCCAAGTTACGCAGTCAAGTAGGTATGGTGTTTCAGCATTTTGAGCTGTTCCCGCATCTGACGATTATTGATAATTTAACCGTTGCCCAAATCAAAGTATTGGGTCGTAAAGAAGACGAAGCTAAGAAAAAAGCCATGGCTTATTTAGATCGCGTTGGGCTAACGGTTCAGGCGGCAAAATATCCCGCTGAGCTATCCGGTGGTCAGCAGCAGCGCGTGGCGATTGCCCGTGCCTTAGCGATGGATCCAGTGGCGATGCTCTTTGATGAGCCAACCTCAGCGCTTGATCCTGAGATGATTCAAGAAGTGCTTGATGTCATGATTGAACTGACCCGTGATGGCATGACCATGATGTGTGTCACCCATGAGATGGGTTTTGCTAATCAAGTTGCCAACCGGATTATCTTTATGGATGAAGGTCATATCGTCGAGAACTGTAGTAAAGATGAATTCTTTGAAGGCGCAAAAAGTGACCGCGCGCAAATGTTCTTATCAAAAATTCTCAATCATTAACTCTTAAATTTTCACAGCGTTATTTAGATTTAATTCATTAAGAGCGTCTATTATATTAATAGACGCTTTTTTATTGCTAGCAACTATGTCGATAGCTATGTAAATAACTACATTACTGAATACGTGAGTGAATACCTGTTTACTGATACAATGATAGCTACTATTATAAAAAATAAAATAATCTATCATCTATCATGGAGTCAGTATGAGCTCAGAAAATATGCTTTCATCGACAAAAGCAGCATCTAAAGGTATCGTTATCATCGGTGCAGGCTTAGCCGGCTGGCACGTGATTGATGCTATCCGCGTAAAGGATAAAGACATTCCGATTACCTTAGTCACTTCTGATAATGGCGACCGTTATCATAAACCCATGCTAACGATGGCCATTAGCCAACAGAAAAATGCAGCGGATTTGGTACGGGCGACAGGTGCTGATGCAGCAGAAGCTGCAAATATTAACTTGATTGCTAATACGCAAGTGACGGATATCGACGCTACTGCTAAAACCGTACAGCTTATCTCAGCGCTGCGCTCAGATCCTGTCTATACTAATTATGCAACCATCAGCTATGACAAGCTGGTGTTGGCAATGGGCGCTCATCCTATCTTTCCTAAGAGCTTACCAGAGGATTTGGTTTGGCATGTCAATCATATCGAGCGTTTTGGACAATTACAAGAGAAGCTGGCAACTGGCAGTCAGCACGTTGCCATCGTTGGTGCTGGTATGGTTGGGACAGAAATCGCCGAAGACTTATTAAAAGCCGGTCATCAGGTGACACTAATTGATTTGAATGACGCGCCGTTATCACAGATGCTACCGCCACAAGCTACTGCTCGTATTGCCAAAGCAGTGCTGTCGCAGGGCATTAACTTTTTAGGTGGTTATCAAGTATCTGGTGTCACTCGTAATAGTGAGGGTGAAAAGCTACAAGTTAGTTATGAGTCGCTTGCTTCTCATTCAGAAGAAACTGCGGCTCATTCATCTGATATATTAATCGTCGACCATGTGATTGCGAGTACAGGTCTGACCGTTGATGGTACATTGCCAACCGCCGCTGGGGTTGATTTTAATCGCCGTACTGGCATCGAGGTAGATGCACCAACGTTACGTACTACTACCGATAATATTTATGCCATTGGCGATTGTATGTCGATCAATGGCGTCGCTTGTCGTTATGTCGCGCCACTGCGCGCACAAGCAGCGACGATTGCTGATGATATTTTGGGATTAGAGCATAGTGGCTATGAGCATAAGCCACCGATGATTCGCCTAAAAAATAAAGCAATTTCGGTGATGGTGACAGGCGTACCGCAAGCGTCTGGTAATTGGCAGGTAAAGACTGAAACTGATGAAGAGCTCATCATGGACTTGCTCGATGATGATAATGCAATCAGCGCAACGGTAACCATCAAAGCACCTGTCATGCCCAACGTTTAATTATTAAAAAAACGCTAAGCCCCATAGCCAGTGCTGCCATTCTAATGCAGTGCTGGCTTTTTTTTGTTTATATCTAGCGCATCTCTTTTATCGATATTAGACTTAAGAACCCTTCAGTCTAATATTATCGATACATATCGTATTATTATTGATATTCTTTAATTTAAAGCACCGTATTATTGGTTAAAACTTAGTTTAGTTTAATCAGAATCTGCGGTGATAAATCCATAGCGATAAAGAGTATTCATTAAAAAGTATTCAAGGAAAAATATCGCATTTAATTTGGTAGCCTATTTTTATAGCACTGCTAAAAACCCTCAACCGTAAAACGAAAGGATTCGTTATGACTCAGCTTACTGATTTTGACAGTATTCTTAATAATGTTCCAAAAGTTGATGTAGGTGCGCGCTCAGTAAATGCGCCACTCAGTCAAAGCCATGATAAAGGACTTGATGTGCCGCTGATAGAAGCGACCATTGGGGATTTTTTTGATGCGATTGTCGATAAATATCCTGAGCGTGAAGCCTTGGTTTCCCGCCATCAAGGTATCCGTTGGACTTATCGTGAGTTACAGGAAAAAGTTAATCAGTTGGCCAGTAGCATGATTGAGATGGGACTTGAGATAGGCGATCGTATCGCCATTTGGTCGCATAACAATGCTGAATGGCTGCTGATGCAATTAGCAACAGCAAAAATCGGTGTAATTCTAGTTAATATCAATCCTGCTTATCGTACTTTTGAGCTGCAATATGCGCTGAATAAATTGGGCTGTTCGGTATTGGTATTGATGCGTCATTTTAAAAGCAGCGACTATACGCAGATGATTCGTGAGCTGTGTCCTGAGATTTATCATAAGAATTATCAGCAACTTGATTTGGTCGAGATTCCGACGATTGAGCGCATCATTTGGATTGATGAGCCAGACAGTGATGAAGATTTTCACTTTATGCAAAAATTTTCGGCTTGGATGGCAGAAGGTGATGCCAATGATCCACGCGTCGCAGAGCGCCAAGCCCAGCTTAAGAATACTGATGCTATTAGTGTGCAGTTTACTAGTGGCACAACAGGGACACCGAAAGGCGCCACCTTAAGCCATCGTAATATCTTGAATAATGGCTATTTTCTTGGCGAAGGCATGAAGTTGACCTGTGATGATAGGCTGTGTATTCCATTACCGCTGTATCACTGCTTTGGCATGGTGGGCGGTAATCTCGCCATTTTAACTCATGGTGGCTGTGTAGTTTATCCTAATGATGGTTTTGATCAATTAACGGTATTGCAGACGGTCGAAGAGGAGAAATGTACCGCTTTGCTTGGTGTACCGACGATGTTTATCGCGGAGCTCGATCATCCAGACTTCGATAGCTTTGATTTGTCCAGCTTGCGCACCGGTATCATGGGCGGCTCTAGCTGTCCGATTGAGGTCATGCGCCGCGTCATCGATGAGATGCACATGAAGGAAGTGACCATTGCTTATGGCATGACTGAGACCAGTCCAGCTTCCTGTCAGTCCAGCTCGCAAACGCCACTTGAGAAGAGAGTCTCTACCGTAGGGATGGTACTGCCAGGGCTTGAAGTTAAAATCGTTGACACTGAAACGGGTCAAGTCGTACCGATTGGAGAGACAGGCGAATTACATACGTATGGCTATGCGGTGATGAAAGGCTATTGGGGCAGCCGCTTTAAAACCCGTGCGGCAATTACTGATGGCTGGATGCATACCGGTGATTTGGCAACGATGGATGAAGATGGCTATATCACTGTGGTTGGGCGTAGTAAAGATATGATCATTCGTGGCGGTGAAAATATCTATCCAGTAGAAGTCGAAAATTATCTCTATCGCCATCCCAAAATCCGTGATGTACAAATCGTTGGCATCCCCGATAAGCGTTATGGCGAAGTATTGGCTGCTTGGATTATTCCTAAAGAAGAGGGCTGCTTAACGGAAGAAGAAGTACGCCAATTCTGTAGTGAGCATATCGCCCATTATAAAGTGCCGACCTATTATCGCTTTGTGACTGAGTACCCGATGACCATCACTGGCAAAATTCAGAAATATAAAATCGTTGAGCAAATGGTGGAGGAATTGGGTCTAGGATAACTTGAAACTATTAATCACTGGAAAAGCCAGCTTTTTACTATTATGGTATAAGGCTGGCTTTTGTCATTTAAGTCACATAAAAGACTCGTCATCTAGCAATCAATGATAAATTGATTTTATATCTTCTTCTTAAATGATACATATTGTATTACTATTATTGACAGCTTTCGATTTAAGGCGGTATAGTAGCTCACGCCAGTCAAGATTTGTTCAAGGAAGAATGAAGAGGTCATAGGCGACCAATAAGCACCATAAAAAGTAAAACGAAAGGACTCGTTATGACGCAAAATATTGATTTCGATACTATCCTAGCTAACATTCCTAGCATCAATATGGGTGCACGCTCGGCAAATGCGCCACTCACCCAAAGCTATGATAAAGGCCCTGATGTGCCGCTAATAGAAGCGACCATCGGCGATTTTTTTGATGCCATCGTTTCTAAATATCCTGAGCGTGAAGCACTGGTCGTGCGTCACCAAAATATCCGTTGGACTTATCGTGAGCTACAGCAGCAAGTCAATCAGCTGGCAAGCAGTATGATTGAGATGGGACTTGAGATTGGCGATCGCATCGGTATCTGGTCGCACAACAATGCCGAATGGTTGCTGATGCAATTAGCCACCGCGAAAGCCGGCGTTATCTTGGTCAATATCAATCCTGCCTATCGTACCTTTGAGCTACAATATGCGTTGAATAAATTGGGTTGTTCAGCATTGGTATTGATGCGCCATTTCAAAAGCAGCGACTATGCGAGTCTGATTCGCGAGCTGTGCCCTGAGATTTATCATAAAGATTATACTCAGCTTGATTTGGTCGAGATTCCGACGATTGAGCGCATTATTTGGATTGATGAGCCAAACTCTGATGAAGAGTTTAATTATATGCAGAAGTTTTCGGCTTGGATGGCTGAAGGTGATGCCAACGATCCGCGTGTTGCAGAGCGCCAAGCCCAGCTTAAAAATACCGATGCTATCAATGTACAGTTCACTAGTGGCACAACTGGTACGCCAAAAGGTGCCACTTTAAGCCATCGCAATATTCTTAATAACGGCTATTTTATTGGTGAGGCTATGAATCTCACCGAAGAAGATAGATTGTGTATTCCGGTACCGTTATATCATTGCTTCGGTATGGTTCTTGGTAATTTGGCGATTCTGACGCATGGCGGTTGTATCGTCTATCCAAACGATGGTTTTGAGCCATTATCAGTATTAAAAGCAGTCGAAGAAGAAAAATGTACCGGTCTACATGGCGTTCCAACGATGTTTATCGCTGAGCTTGACCATCCTGAATTTAAAAACTTTGATTTATCGACATTACGTACTGGCATTATGGCTGGCTCTAGCTGTCCGAT
Organism: Psychrobacter immobilis; assembly: GCF_904846175.1. Lineage (GTDB taxonomy): Bacteria > Pseudomonadota > Gammaproteobacteria > Pseudomonadales > Moraxellaceae > Psychrobacter > Psychrobacter immobilis_E. Next base: position 62,602 of record NZ_CAJGZM010000006.1, read on the forward strand.
TGAGGTCATGCGCCGCGTCATCGATGAGATGCACATGAAGGAAGTGACCATTGCTTATGGAATGACTGAGACCAGTCCGGTGTCTTGCCAGACCAATGAGCATACGCCACTTGAGATGCAGGTATCGACTGTAGGACTCGTGCAACCTGCGCTTGAAGTGAAAGTCATCGATACCGAAACAGGTGAGATTGTACCTTTAGGGGAGACTGGCGAGCTGCTGACTCGCGGTTATTCGGTGATGAAAGGTTATTGGGGCAGTCGTTTTAAAACCCGCGAAGCCATTCAAGACGGCTGGATGCATACCGGTGATTTGGCAACCATGGACGAAGACGGCTATGTCAAAGTTGTTGGTCGTAGTAAAGATATGGTCATCCGTGGCGGTGAAAATATCTATCCAGTAGAAGTCGAAAATTATCTCTATCGCCATCCCAAAATCCGTGATGTACAAATCGTTGGCATCCCCGATAAGCGTTATGGCGAAGTATTGGCTGCTTGGATTATTCCTAAAGAAGAGGGCTGCTTAACGGAAGAAGAAGTACGCCAATTCTGTAGTGAGCATATCGCCCATTATAAAGTGCCGACCTATTATCGCTTTGTGACTGAGTACCCGATGACCATCACTGGCAAAATTCAGAAATATAAAATCATTGAACAGATGAAAGAAGAATTAGGCTTATAAAAACTTGAGCTGTTTTATTTCTTATTTTACTAATGACTTATATTAGTAAAGACTAAAACAACAAGCAGTTAGAATAACTCTTATAAAAAATTACTCGCATTGACGCATTAAAGAAAAGGGATATCATGAGCGCTATCATAACCAGTAAATTGAGTCCAAACGCCGCTGAATTTCAGCAAAACAGTGCCGCTATGCAAGAGGTGGTCGACGACTTATATGTGCACTTGCGTAAAATTGTCCAAGGTGGTTCAGAACGTGCGCGCGCCAAGCATTTAGCCCGTGGCAAACTCTTGCCTCGCGAGCGTGTTGAGCGTTTGCTTGATGTCGGCACACCATTCTTAGAAGTGGCGCCGATGGCGGCGCATGATATGTATGGCGAAGATATTCCAGCGGCTGGCGTGATTGCTGGTATTGGTCGCATTAACGGCACTGAGTGTATGATTGTTTGTAATGATGCCACCGTAAAAGGCGGTACTTATTACCCAATGACGGTCAAAAAACATCTACGTGCACAAGAAATTGCGCAAGAAAATAACCTACCTTGTGTGTACTTGGTGGACTCGGGCGGCGCTAACTTACCCAACCAAGATGACGTATTTCCTGATAAAGAGCACTTTGGGCGTATCTTTTTTAATCAGGCCAATATGAGTGCCGCTGGTATTCCACAGATTGCCGTGGTCATGGGCAGCTGTACGGCTGGCGGTGCTTATGTGCCGGCGATGAGCGACGAATCTATCATCGTTAAAGACCAAGGAACCATTTTTTTAGGTGGTCCGCCATTGGTAAAGGCGGCAACCGGCGAAGAAGTTACGGCTGAGGACTTGGGTGGCGGCGATGTGCATACGCGTCTGTCAGGCGTGGTTGATCACTTAGCGCAAAACGATACCCATGCGTTATCGATTGCCCGTAATATCGTCAGTCATCTAAACCGTCCTGCGAAGCAAGTGCCGAATCAAATCAAACCACGTCCACCACGCTATGATGCCAAAGAGCTATATGGCGTCATTCCAACAGATAAGCGCAAGCCCTTTGATATCAAAGAAATCATCGCCCGTATCGTCGATGACAGTGCGTTTGATGAATTTAAAGCACGCTTTGGCACGACGCTGGTTTGTGGTTTCGCTCATATCGAAGGTATGCCAGTCGGTATTATCGCCAACAATGGCATCTTATTTAGTGAATCAGCGCAAAAAGGCACGCATTTTATTGAACTGTGCTGTAAGCGTAAAATCCCGTTGGTGTTCTTGCAGAATATCACCGGTTTTATGGTCGGGCGTAAATACGAAAATGAAGGTATCGCTCGTCACGGTGCCAAGATGGTCATGGCGGTAGCCAACGCCAAAGTACCAAAATTCACTGTCATTGTCGGCGGCTCATTCGGTGCTGGCAACTACGGCATGTGTGGACGTGCTTATAGCCCACGCTTCTTATGGATGTGGCCCAATGCGCGTATCTCTGTGATGGGCGGTGAGCAAGCAGCCTCGGTATTAGCAACGGTCAAGCGTGACAACTTCGACCGCAAAGGTGAGGAATGGAGTAGCGAGGACGAAGCGGCATTTAAAGCCCCGATTCTCGATATGTATGAAAAGCAAGGTCATCCATATTATGCCACTGCCAGACTGTGGGATGACGGCGTAATTGATCCTGCTGATACCCGTAATGTATTGGCATTAGGGCTGAGCGCTGCCTATAACGCACCGATTGAAGAGACAACTTTTGGTGTCTTTAGAATGTAGCATTAAATGGAATATCGTCAGTCATTTAGCGCTCATAAATACATAAAAATAGAGAAGGTTATGCAAAAAAATCTGAATAATTATAAAAGCCTATTGGTTAACGTTGAGCAGCATAGCGCGACGGTAACTTTAAACCGTCCTGAGATACGTAACGCCTTTAACGATGAAATGATTGCCGAGCTGACCGAGACTTTCACCACGCTTGGTGCAGATGATGATGTACGTGTTATCGTCTTAGCGGCTGCGGGTAAGGCATTTTGTGCTGGTGCGGATCTTAATTGGATGCGTGCAATGGCAGATTATAGCTATGAAGAAAATTTAGCCGATGCTGATAAACTCGCGCAAATGCTCAAGACCGTTTATGAGTGCCCTAAGCCAACGGTTGCCGCTATCCAAGGTGACGTCTATGCAGGCGGCATGGGCTTGGTAGCCGTTTGTGATGTGGCCATTGCGGTTAAAATCGCCAACTTCTGCCTCAGTGAAGTGCGTTTAGGATTGGCGCCAGCGACCATCAGCCCTTATGTCATACGCGCATTAGGTGCTAGAGCCTCGCAGCGTTATTTCTTAAGCGCGGAAGTATTCGATGCTAAAAAGGCGCGTCAATTAGGTTTTATTCATGAGCGTGTCAGTGAGGAATCACTTGATGAGGCAGTTGCTCTATTCTGCGCTACAGTGGTCAAAAACAGCCCAGATGCGGTCAAGACCTGCAAACGTTTATTGCATGAAGTCGCGGTCGCACCGATTACCGATGAGCTAATTGCTGACACCGTCAAAGGTATCGCTGATATTCGTTCATCACAGCAAGGCAAAGAAGGTGTGCAAGCATTTTTACAGAAGCGCAAGCCTGATTGGCTGACAGCAGATTAATAGTAGAAGAGACTTTCGGCAAATTGACGATAAATTAAAAATAAATACTATTTAATTTAAACCAGTCGTATGTGAATATCAGCATATATTTTTATTATTTATCAATGTAAAAAACGATAAAAATGACAAGACATAGGGATAGTTATGTTTTCTAAAATTCTAATCGCCAACCGTGGTGAAATTGCCTGCCGAGTTGCCGCGACTGCCAAGCGTTTGGGCGTAAGTACCGTTGCTGTTTATTCTGATGCTGACCGTGAGGCTAAGCATGTTGCTGTCTGTGATGAGGCTGTTTATTTGGGTGGTTCGGCTCCTAAAGATAGCTACCTCAAGGGCGATGCCATCATTGCGATTGCCAAAGCAACTGGCGCACAAGCGATTCACCCAGGTTATGGTTTTTTAAGTGAAAATGCGGATTTTGCGCAAGCTTGCCAAGATGCTGGTTTGGTATTTATCGGTCCATCGGCTGACGCTATTCGCGCCATGGGCGGAAAATCCGAGTCTAAGCGCCTGATGGAAGCGGCTGGCGTGCCACTGATACCCGGCTATCACGGTGAAAATCAAGAAGCAGAATTCTTACAGCAGCAAGCAGACAGTATCGGCTATCCGGTATTGATTAAAGCCAGTGCTGGCGGTGGTGGTAAAGGCATGCGTATCGTTGAACAGAGCAGCGATTTTATTGACCTACTAGACTCATGTCGCCGCGAAGCGATTACCAGTTTTGGTAATGATCAAGTACTGATTGAAAAGTATGCCCTAAAACCACGTCATATTGAAATCCAAGTATTTGGTGATACCCATGGTAATTATGTGCATCTGTTTGAGCGAGATTGCTCGGTACAGCGTCGCCATCAAAAAGTATTAGAAGAAGCGCCAGCACCGGGTGTTGACGCGGCGATGCGTGAAGCAATGGGCACCGCTGCCATTGAAGCCGCGCGTGCGGTCAATTATTTTGGTGCAGGCACGGTCGAGTTTATCGTTGAGCAACGCGCGGGCTTGATGCACTTTTATTTTATGGAGATGAATACCCGCCTGCAAGTTGAGCATCCGGTTAGTGAAGCCATCTCTGGGGTAGATTTGGTTGAATGGCAGCTACTAGTAGCGGCAGGTTTGCCTTTGCCGAAAAAACAAGAGGAGCTAGCGATTAACGGTCATGCGATTGAAGCACGTATCTGTGCTGAAAACCCTGACAATGAATTTCTGCCAGCGACGGGTACTTTATTCACTTATCAAAAACCTGAACACAGCACCTTCAATGTTGCAGATGTGCGTATCGACGATGGCGTACGCGAAGGTGATGTGATTAGTCCGTTCTATGATTCTATGATTGCAAAGCTCATCGTTCATGCGCCCACACGCGAGCAAGCATTGGCCAAACTTGACCGTGCACTCGCGCAAACACGCATCGTCGGTCTGCCAAATAACGTCGCGTTTTTGCGTTATATCATAAATACAGAATCATTTAGCCAAGCAAATCTTGATACGGCATTGATTGAACGTGAGCATGACGAGCTCTTTAATCAGCATCCGCTTGAATTATCAGCGCTTGTCGTTACTGCTATTACTCAGCAGCTTGCCAGTGAAGCGACGACGCAAGGGTCAGATCCGTTTAGCAAACCAACCGGTTTCCGTGCTTATAGCGACTACACAAGATCGTTTGGCTTGGTTTATGCTGAGCAATCTTACACTGCTCGTATTAGTCATTGGCACAATGCAAATTGTTCTGACGGCAAAAAAGGTGCTGAAAATCTGAGTAGCTTTACGCTGGTCATTGAAAAAGAAATCGCTCACACTCAAGAGAATAGCAATGCTAATGTAGCCGCCCAAACAGAAAGAGTTTATGAAGGGCAAGTTAGTTATGTCAGTAGTGACGCACACAATCATACGTTATGGTTAGATGAGGCACGTATTAGCGCCCAAAGCTGGGTACATAATGAGACCGTCTATGTGTTTACCGATAGCGGTCGTGACGAAATTACGCTGATTGATATCATGGCGCACGTCGGCGAAGAGAGTGCGGCGGTTGGTAGTTTAAAATCACCAATGCCAGGTCAGGTCGTTGCCTTTAAAGTCGCTGTTGGCGATAGCGTGAAAAAAGGCGAGCCACTTGCGGTTATCGAAGCAATGAAAATTGAACATACCATTACCGCCCCGACCGATGGTGTGGTGGCAGAATTGTTATTTGGCGCTGGTGACTTGGTTGCCGATGGCGATGAGCTATTGCGTATTGACAGTGCAGATAATAAGTAAAAAGGATGATAAGCATGAAGCACTCGTACCCAGAACACGTCACCATCGTCGATGTCAGTCCACGTGATGGCTTGCAAAATGAAGCCATGACGGTACCAACGGCGGTTAAGCAAAGGCTTATCGATGATTTAATCGCAGCAGGTGTCAAAAAGCTTGAGGCGACTAGCTTTGTTTCACCCAAATGGGTGCCACAAATGGGTGATAATCGCGCGCTGCTAGAAGCATTGGCGCCCACACGCCATGCGGACGTTTGCTATTCGGTATTAGTGCCCAATATGCGCGGTTTTGAAAATGCCATCATGCATCGTCCTGATGAAATCGTTATTTTTGGCTCAGCCAGTGAAACTTTTAGCCAAAAAAATATCAACTGCAGTATTGATGAAAGCATTGAGCGCTTTGCGCCCGTTGCTGCTGCTGCAAAAGCACAAGGTATCAAAGTGCGAGGCGTTATCTCTTGCACGGTCGGTTGCCCCTATGAAGGCGAGATTAACCCAAGCCAAGTGGCTTATGTCACCAAGCGTTTGGTTGAGATAGGCTCAGAGCAGATTGGTATTGCCGATACCATTGGCGTAGGTACGCCGCTCAAGGTACAGCGCGCGTTGCAAGCCGCACTGGAGTACGCCGATATCAGCATGTTATCAGGACATTTTCATGATACTTACGGTCAAGCAGTCAGTAATACTTTAGCCGCCTTACAAATGGGTGTCAGTGAATTTGATACCTCAGTGGCGGGGCTTGGTGGTTGTCCATACGCCAAAGGTGCAACGGGTAATGTCGCCACCGAAGACGTCGTCTATATGCTGCATGGTATGGGCATCAGCACAGGCATTGATTTAGATAAGCTGGTCATAGCTGGCGAGCGTATTAGTGAGTTTCTAGGTCGTCGCAATGGTTCAAGCGTGGCTCGTGCGTTAATTAATAAGCGTCAGGCTTAACGAATTGCATTAAAAACACAGTGGCTTTAAAAAACAAATTAAAATTCAAGATTTAAAACATCAAAATACAAGGAATGGTTATGAGTTTACCTGGATTGAATTTTCAGCTTGGCGAAGATATCGACGCCTTACGTGATATGGTGCAGCAGTTTGCTGCCAAAGAAATCGCTCCGCGTGCGGCCGAGATTGACAGTAGCGATGAGTTCCCAATGGATTTGTGGCAAAAGATGGGCGACATTGGTCTACATGGCATCACCGTTCCTGAAGAATACGGCGGATCTGATATGGGTTACGTCGCCCATATGGTCGCGATGGAAGAGATTAGCCGCGCCTCTGCCTCTGTAGCGCTGAGCTATGGAGCGCATTCAAATCTGTGTATCAACCAAATTAAACGTAACGGCAGTGAAGCTCAAAAACAAAAATATCTGCCAAAACTTATCAGCGGTGAGTTTATCGGTGCACTCGCCATGAGTGAAACTGGCGCTGGCTCTGATGTGGTCAGTATGAAGCTGAAAGCCGAAGAGAAAGACGGTCATTATGTGCTAAATGGTAGCAAAATGTGGATTACCAATGGTCCTGATGCTGACATAATGGTTGTATATGCTAAGACCAATCCAGAGCTAGGCGGCAAAGGCATGACCGCTTTTATCGTTGAAAAAGGCATGGCAGGCTTTGGCACGGCGCAAAAGCTCGACAAACTTGGCATGCGCGGTAGTCATACTGGTGAGATGACCTTTAACAATGTTGAAGTACCCAAAGAAAATATCTTGGGCAGCCTAAATGAAGGCGTTAAGGTACTGATGAGTGGTCTCGACTATGAGCGTGCGGTATTAGCAGCTGGTCCTATCGGTATCATGCAAGCAGTGATGGATAATGTCGTGCCTTATATCCACGACCGTAAGCAGTTTGGTCAAGCGATTGGTGAATTCCAGCTTATCCAAGGTAAAGTTGCCGATATGTATACCATCTTGCAAGCAGGGCGCAGCTTCTTATATACCGTTGGTAAAAATCTCGATATGTTAGATAAACGTGGCGCAGGTCATAGTAGAGAAGTGCGTAAAGATTGTGCCAGTGTGATTTTATGGTGTGCTGAAAAAGCCACTTGGATGGCAGGCGAGGGCATTCAAATCTTTGGTGGTAATGGCTATACCAATGAGTATCCGCTTGGTCGCTACTGGCGTGATGCCAAGCTGTATGAAATCGGCGCAGGTACCAGTGAAATTCGCCGTATGCTGGTCGGTCGTGAGTTGTTTAACGAGACGAAATAGAAAATGTTTAGGTAAAAGCATTTAGGTATTAGTTATAACAAAAAAGCAGTACGTTTTAAGCGTACTGCTTTTTTTAGTTCTGCTTTATAAAGACTTTCAGTAATTATGCCTGTTTACTATGGTCAAAATAGCGTGCCAGACCATTTAATAATAAATCATCACGAATACGCACTGGGCGATTAACATGTTGGGCGATAATGGCTGCATCGCCACCGGTCATAATGACTTCAAAGTTGGGATAGCGATGGCTAATCTCGTTTATCGCGCCAACGATAGATAGTAATATGCCGCGATGTACCGCATCTTGCGTGGTAATTCCCTGACTGACACTATCAAAAGTACCGTTAGAGATGGTGATTTGCTTGGTGCCAGAGAATAGCGACTCACGCTGCAGGTAGATGCTAGGGAAAATGTAACCACCTAAATGCTCAGCATGGTCAATCAAGTCAATAGTCACCGCTGTACCGCAGCCAATCACACATTGACGTTTGGTTTTATCCACCGCGCCCAGCATTTGCAGCCAACGATCACAGCCGAGCTGCTCATCATTATAAGCGCTTTTCATCAGCGGATAATTGGCATCGACATGGACAAATTCAAATGGGATATTAAGGCGACTTAAAGTTTCTGATACTTTAGCATTGAGATCATCGCCTAGCACTGATGAGATACCAATAAAGTCAGGCGCATAACGCTCAAAGCGATCGGTCAAACCCATAAGTAATTCAGCCGGCGCTTGCAAATGTTGCTTGGCATCATGTGCGACTATCTGTCCGATATCGTCGGTCAGCCAGTATTTGAGACGGGTGTTTCCCAGATCTAACCAGAGCATAAAAAATCCCTTTATATAGTGCCCGTTGGGTCTTTAATTTAAGCCTTATTAATAACGTCAATGCGTCCGGTAAAAAGCGCAGAAATCTTACCGTTATCTTGACGTAATTGCAAACATCCGTTTGTATCAATACTGCAGGCGTCTCCGGTGACCACATGCGCTTTATCATCATGGTCTTGAGTGACCTGTAATCGCAGACCTGCTAGTGCGTCCATCGTTGCAAACTCTTGCAAAAAGCTGTCCAAATAATAGCTATGTCCGGTCGGCTTCTCTATATCAAAGTGCTCAAAGCGCGTCATCGCTGCCAGTAATGCCTCACTAATTTGCTGATAAAGCGTTTGTAAGGTCGGTAGGCTATTAGTATTATCTGATTCCAGCATACCGTAAATATCTTGTAAGCTGATCGCTTGATAACTCATGCCTTCGCAAGTTTCTGCCGTCAGCTTTGGAGTGGCTTGTACATTGAGTCCAACCCCCATCACTACGCCGACCAACTTTCCTGCTTGCAATACAGGTTCTATCAAAATGCCAGCCAGTTTATGAAAGGGAGATGGCAGCGCTTCCTGTTCTGATGTAGCTTGTTCAAAATCAGTTTGATGTTGATATGAATAAAAGCCTAAATCATTTGCCCACTTTACGCCGATGGGTGTCAATCCTTGCGCATGTAACTGCTCATTCAGCGTTTGGATAATGGGCATTTTTGCCAGTTCAACGCCAATTATTAACGACAATAAACCACTAATTGGCATATGTATCGGATGATATAAAGACAGATAGACATTACCGCGCGGTGATTGCCATGAGCGCCCATGTTGTCCACGCCCTGCACTTTGGGTTTCAGCGGTTAGCAGATACATGGCTGCGGCATTTAGCGAGCCATTTTGTACCGCTGCAATCAGCTCGCTATTGGTAGAAGCGCTGCTAGTGACGTGACGATGGGTAAGCTCAGATAAATGGACAGATGGATTGGTTGGTGACGGCATAGATATAGGTAACGGCATAAATTTAGTCGCTTTGGTTCATATAAGGTTTAATCTAGTCTTTAAGATAGCTTTTGATATACTAACGCGATTGTCATGATTAGACAGTATCAAATAAACAGCATAAAGGTCGGATTATAATTTAGCAAATGCGATATACAAGTGATTATAAAACTAAATAATTTTTATAAAAATAAATGCGATAAAAGGCTGATTGGATGATGTTATATGTATGGTTTGTTATTGCAGGAGCATTTGCGGGTGTTTGCGCAGGCTTGTTCGGTGTCGGTGGTGGCATGATTATCGTACCAGCATTGGTATGGATTTTTACCGCCTATCATTTCCCTCCTGAAGTGGTCACCCATTTAGCAATTGGCACTTCCTTGGCGACCATTGTTATAACCTCAATCAGCTCAATGACTGCGCACAATAAGCGTGGCGGCGTGCGCTGGGATATCTGGCGTAAAATGGGTTTGGGTTTGGTCATTGGTAGTCTAATCGGTGCAGGCGTTGCAGAATCGATTGATGGACAAGCGTTAAAAGCCATTATAGGTGGTGGTGCATTATTAGTCGCTATCAAGATGCTGTTTTTCTCTAATAAAGAACAACTTGGCAAACCTCTGCCTTCTACTGGTGTGCAGTTTGGTGCTGGTACTGGGATTGGTTTGGCGTCGTCTATTTTTGGTATTGGTGGCGGTAGTTTAACAGTGCCGTTTTTGAACTGGGCAGGGCTGACGATGAAGCAGTCAGTCGGTACGGCTGCTGCTTGCGGTTTACCTATAGCCGTTGCAGGAGCACTAGGGTTTGCATGGTTTGGTCAAAATGTTGAAAACTTGCCTGAAGGTACGATAGGTTTCGTACATATTTCTGCATTTTTATGTATTTCAGTAGTGAGCTTTATGATGGCAAAATTCGGCGCAAAGCTTGCGTATAAATTGCCAGCGTTAATGCTTAAACGCGCCTTTGGGGTGTTGCTATTATTTGCAGGTGGACAGCTGTTATTAAGTGGGATTGGGGTGTTGTAAAAATCACCTTTTATGAAAAGTACTATTGATAATTAAGGATTGAAAATGGCTGTTTTTGATTTATTCCATAAAAGGCAGAAAAGGCTTCGAGGTGAATATCCTGACGTTTACCAATACGATGAATTACCACGCGAGCTTAAAGTTCAAATAGTTCATCTTTGGAATGAAACTATAGATAGAGATAAACGTAAAAATCAGTTTCAACCTGCTTCATTGAATAGAGCTTATCTTGAAAAATGTTATAGGACTTTATGTAAAGAGTTGGGCGTCTTTGAATTAAATAAGTGGGATAATGAGAACAAGCATTTACCTTCAGATAATTACTTTGATAAAATTGCTAATTATTTTATAAATGAGTCTGATACTGAAAAATCCTTAAGTGTAATTGAGCTAATGGCCCAAAAAACTGAAACCTTTGCTCTTAATCATCATAGAGAAATAGGAATTGACATTGTCGATACAATAGCTGAACTGAATCAACGTTTTCGTGAACATGGCGTAGGTTATCAATACGAGAACGGTCAAATTATTAGAATTGATTCTGAATTTATTCATGCTGAAGCAGTTAAGCCTGCTTTACAATTACTGAGTAATCCAATATATAAAGGTGCACAAGAGGAATTCTTAAAGGCTCACGAACATTATCGTCATGGTCGTTACGATTCAGCTCTAACAGATTGTCTCAAAGCCTTTGAAAGCACCATGAAAATTATATTAGATAAACGTGACTGGGAATATGGTAAAAAGGACACCTCAAAGAAGCTTATTGATTGTTGCATAGCTAATGAATTGATACCAAAGTTTTGGTCTGATCATTTTAATTCACTAAGTAATATGCTTACTTCGAGTATAGGGACACCTCGAAACAAATTGAGTGGTCATGGTAAAGGTAATGATGACATAGAAGTTCCTGAACATCTTATTCAGTATGTACTACACATGACAGCCTCTACCATTGTATTTTTAATCAAAGCAGATGAAAGCTTAAAATGATTATTTCTTATCAATCGCATCTAGCCCCAAACGCATCCACTTTTTTGCTACCTCATCATGGTCGCTGAGCATACTCCACAGCGCATCTTCACTAAAGATAGAGTACGCTTTACCCGAATGCTCAATGGGCAGATCCGCTTCACGGTCTGTCATCCATTGCGGATTCAGATAGTAATCTTTCAACTCATTTTGCAATGCTTCAGCGCGCAAAAATTGCTGCTGCGCCTCAAGCTGTTGACGATGCAGCTCACACCATTCTTCATATTTTTGTTGTAGTTCTTGAGGATTATAATCAGTCATTTGAATGCCCTTAATTTTTATTATTTAGATGAATGGTGCGAATTTTCAGCCCTATTATAGCATTCCTTACAAACCCTAAAAACCTAGCCCAATTTCAGGTAGAATAGCCGCCTGTTTTTGCTAAGTTTATCGATATTTCATGCGTCTAAAATCTCTCAAGCTGGCAGGCTTTAAATCCTTTGCCAATCCTACGACTTTTACCTTTCGCCATGGCATTACCGCCATTGTCGGGCCAAACGGCTGTGGCAAATCTAATGTGATTGATGCCATACGTTGGGTGCTGGGCGAAACCTCTGCTAAGCAGCTGCGTGGCGGGGCGATGAGTGATGTCATTTTTGCCGGTACGCAAGATAAAGCGGCCAAAAGTGTTGCCAGTGTCGAGCTGACTTTTGAACATACGCAAGATGAGCAGAATGGCATTCGCCATGAGTTTAATCTCTATCAAGAGCTATCCGTTCGTCGTCAGGTAAATTTAGAGGGACGCTCTGATTATTTTATCAATGGTACGCGCTGTCGTCGCCGTGATGTGGTCGATGTATTTTTGGGGACTGGGCTTGGCGCGCGCAGTTATGCGGTCATCGAGCAAGGTATGATTGGGCGGATTGTTGAATCTAGCCCGCTGCAGTTGCGTGAATTTATCGAAGAGGCGGCAGGGGTCTCACGCTATCAAGCGCGCCGCGAAGAAACGCAAAAGAAGCTTGAGAAAACTAAAGATAATTTGGCACGCCTGCATGATATGCAAAGTGAGCTAGTCAGCCAACAAAAACGCTTATCTAAGCAAGCGGCCAGTGCTGAGCGTTATGAAGAGTTGGCAATAACGCTTGCTGATATCAAGCAACAACTTGCTATTCAGCAATTGTATCAAGCTAAGCATAATCAGCAGCAGCAAAAAATAGCTTATGAACGTAGCGCTAATGAAGTCGCCAAACTGCAAACGAGCTATGAAACGCTAAAAGCCAAACAAGATAAGCTTGCAGCGCATATCAATCAAGAGCAATGGCTAAAAGACGATGCCCAAAGTAACCATTATCAGCAACAATTAAGCTATCAACAAGCAGAACATCAATTAGGTGATGCTAAATCACAATTAAACGCTATCGCACAGCAGCTTACGAGCTTAGAGCAGCAGCGTCAGCAAGCCGTGACTGAAATTGAGCGCTTAAAAACTGAGCAAGCTGAGCAACAAAATGTACTAGAAGAATTGCGCCCACAGCTTAGCGAGCTAACCAATAAACGTGACACACATAAACGCAACGAGCAACCATTGCAGCGTGCCTACCATGACTCGCAAAATCAGCTATCAAGGCTGCAAGATACTGCGCGCATGCTTGAGCAACAACAAGCCATCAATAACCAAGCACAAAAACGCCAGCAGCAAAGTCATGATAAATGGCAACGTCGCCAGCAAAATTGGCAGGATTTATGGCAGCAATTACAACAGTCACTATCATCAGTTGAAAGTGCTGATGGGCGAGAAAAAACTGATACGAAAAATTTACAGCAGACTTTAGAGGCACAGGTTGCTGAGCTAAATAAACAGCTGCAGCAAATTGAGCGCCAACAAGATAGTATCGATGAGCGTTTGTCTGAGCTACAACTGCAAGCGCATGAGTTACAGCAACGTTTGTACATTCAACAGCGCGAGTTAAGCGAAGATGAAAAACGTCACGCAGTATTAGCAGGTGAGTACGATACTCTGCACCAGATATTGCATCCTAAGCCTATGCCGAAATCGCAACAATCTACTAACGCAAAAACTGCTGATGTTAAAACTGCATTAGAAAATGAAGTAGCTAGCGAGTATAACGAATTAGCCATTACCACCTTACGTGAACATATTGATTTAAGCGCAAAAGGGCAGCAGCACGCGCAGCTACTCGATAGCGTATTGGCGTTATGGCTCGATAGTCATGTGCTGATTTCTGACCAAACGAGCAGTGAAAAGATTAATGATAACTCTCAAAAAACCGATAGCTTATGGCAAGCACTTGAACATGACTTAACAGATTTATTTATTTATCAGACTGCAAAAAATGAGCTTACTACTAAAGAAAATAAATCACAGATAGAAACTGGTCATAGTTTATGGCTATCTGCTAAGCAAAGTGAGAGTAAAGAACATTTATTTATTAGCGAATTGTCAGATACTTTGGCTGATAAAATAATGCCTTTATCAGAGCTGATTACCGCACCTAATTTAGCGCTTTGGCAGCACTGTTATTTATATATTGCACAATCTGAGACAGATAATAAGCAAACGTTAGAAGTGCTTGCCATTATCCTAAAATCTTTACCATCATCAGCTATTTTACTAACGACTGACGGTTGGCTTATCAGTCGTCAAGGTACGATAAATCTCAGCAAGTTTGCTGGCGCGCAAAATGGTCAAAACGATAGCAATAACCAATTCTTAAGCCAGCGCTTACAGCAGCGTAGCCGTCTGCAAGCGTTAGAAAATCTGCTTGATGAGTTTGAGGTCAAAATACAAGACCAGCAAAAGGCGATTGCTAATAACCAGCGCAACTATGATGCCTTGACGGTCAGCTTAGAAGAAACGCGCGCTCAGGCTGACCAATTGACTCGTGATAAACATCAATATCAGCAAAAGCTGATCACCGAGCGTGCCAATGTTGAGCGCATCCAAGCGGATAGCCAACGCCTCAATGCTGATAAAGCCACTCTTGAGCAAGAACAACAAGAGCTTGAGCAAGAACAGCAAGCGCTTAACGATGAGCAGCAACATATTGAAAGCGATATAGCGGCACTGACGCCACAAATCTCCGATGCGCGTGCATTAAGTCAGCAATTGCAGTCTGAGCGTAGTGAGCTAAATCGCGCGCGGCAGACGGATGATGATGCTTGGCAAGCACTACAGCTTCGTATTCAGCAGAGCGAGATGCGCTTAGAACACAGCGTGAGTAGTCTTGCGCGGGCAACCGAGCAGCATGAAAAGTCGCTACAAAGCGAGAAAAGTCTAAAGGCGCAGCATGAGCAGCAGCAAAATAAGTTGCCAGCACTGCAAGCAGCATTGCAGACGGCACAAACAGCGCGTGATGAGCAACAGGTAATATTAACGACGCGCGAGACAGCATTAACGGCGCTTAAAGAGGAATATAGTCAGCAACAGGTCGAACTAGACAGTTTGCAAAATACCTTGCAAGTGCAGCAAAGCGAGCTTGCTCGCCTTGCTACCGAGTTGGCACTCAGCGCCGCGCGTTTGGATGATGCCAGTAGCCATACCCAAGAAGCACTAGATGCCTATGATAATTTGAGTCATAAATATAAAGCGCAATCGGAGATATCGCAGCAGCCACAGCAACAACAACAAGTGATGAGCGTCTCAAATTTATTGGCAGACTTTATTGCTCATGATCGCCGTGTACGTCCAGATAAAATCGCAGAATTAGAATCTGAGACTAATAAGCTTGAGCAGCAATTAAGTAAAATTGGTGCGGTCAATCTCGCTGCTGTAGCAGAGCTTGCTGAAGTTAATGAGCGTTTAGAGCCACTCGCGCAGCAGACAGCCGATATTGCTGCCAGTATGCAGACGTTAACGGAAGCGATTGCCTCGATTGATGAGACTACTAAGACGCTATTTATGCAGACGCTGGATGCGGTCAATAACGAGCTTGCCAATTTGTTTGCCAAAGTCTTTGGTGGGGGGCAAGCAAGCTTAACCCTTAATACTGACGATATGCCTGCTAACGCGCCAAAGTCAGAGCATTGGCGGGTAGGACTAACTTTAATGGCACAGCCGAAAGGCAAGCGTAACAGTCGATTAGCTGTGCTTTCAGGCGGTGAAAAGACCTTGACCGCGCTGAGCTTGATTTTTGCCATATTTAAGCAGCATCCTGCCCCATTTTGTGTGCTTGATGAAGTCGATGCACCGCTTGATGATGCCAACGTCGCCCGTTTTACCAGTCTTATTCACGAGTTAGCAGACGATTTGCAGTTTATCTTTATCAGTCATAATAAGCTGACGATGCAGATTGCTGATGAATTAAAAGGCGTCACCATGCCAAGCGCGGGCATTTCTACTTTGGTCAGCGTTTCGCTCGATGAAGCTGCGCGTTACCTTTCTGATTAAGAGCAGCGCACAGTAGCAAAATAATTAATAACTGCAAGCGATTGTCAGTGGTATAGTTAGGTCTATAATTTAAAGTCACGTAAGTAGTCAGTCAAGTATTTGGGGCTAATGATAAACGATGACTATATGGTGACGATATTCATTAGCCATGCTAGACTATTGCCATTTATTCACTCTTATTTATTCCCTTTTGTCATATATTAGGATGTATTTCTCATGACCGCTATCCAGTTTATCTTGATCGCTATTGCCGCATTTATCGTGCTTGCAGGGCTATTTATGGTCATTCGTAGCTTTAAGCGTCGCAAAACTGCTGAGGCTGCCGCGGTCAATTATGATAAAAATGGTATTCCCATTATTCCGCGTCATGAGCGCAATATCGTCGAGCAGCCAGACTTAGATGATACGGTCGCAGGCGAAACCAGTATCGCCCCTGATCGCAGTTATCTTAATGCCGTCGTTGAAGAAGAGCCTTTGAGCCAATCTCATACCAATATCGATGCCCAGCTAACGGCTGCCCGCCATGATATTAATAATGATAGTAGTGGCATGATAGATGACGCCGACTATGCGCGCTGGCAGGACGAGCAGCAGCGCACTGACAACAGCGAGTTTATAGAAGTAGCTGAACACATGCATATCGAGCAAGAGCCGGATGCATTTTCAAGCCTCATGTCAGCTACTGACAGTTTGATGCCAGTGATTGATACCGTAGACGAGCCAAGCTTTGATAATAATAGTCCGATACTCGATCAGCATCTCTCAGAGCCGGTTGATGAAGCGCAAAACGGTCCGTTAATTAACGCCAAAGACAACATTAATATCACCATCTTGCCGCACCAATACCGTGACCGCCCAGCAGCAGTGATTCGTGGTCGTGACTTGTTGGCGTTAATTGATAAATACGGTCTGCGTTATGGCGCGATGAATATGTTCCATCGCTATGAGCAAAAAGACGGTACAGGCATGCTGTGGTTTAGCATGATGGGCATCACTGATAGTGGTATCGCACCTTTTGATCCGCATAGCGTCGCGACCAATAATTATAATGGTGTAGTGGTATTTTTATCGTTGCCACATCCACAAGCCTTGCGCAGTTTTGATAGTATGATGAGTATTGCTTATATGATGGCAAGCGATTTGGACGCCGTTATGCTAGATGAAGAGAATGATCCAATCACCCCTGAATACAAGCAACAACTACGCAACCAAGTGCGTGATTATGAAGGTTAGTTTTAACTGATTAACATAAGCTGATAATATTAGTAGCAGTGAAAAAGGCAAATAGCGTTTGACGTTATTTGCCTTTTTTAGTTTTTGGTTGATGAGCGTTTCATTCGCATAATTTTCTATAAACTTGGTTTTCAACAGAATGAGTTTTCAACAGAATTAGTTTTCTACAAAATGATATCCGCATATCCTGCAAACTTGTTATTATATCGGCATCTTGAATCGCAAAGAAAAGACGCCGACTATGACTGATCCTATCGCACCGCTTACCTCTAAAGACATTAATAAAGACATCAATACTGCAAAATCTGCTGGCAATGATGATGCTATCGTCACCCAAATGCGCACGTTGATTGATACTTTAAAGACGCATAATTATGCCTATTATGTGCTCGATAATCCGATTTTAGAAGACAGCGAATACGATCAGTTGCGTCGCTCTTTATTGGAGCTCGAAGAACAATACCCAGAATTGGTGCAGCCGGATAGCCCAATCAATCAAGTTGGCGATATGCCACTATCTGCTTTTACCCAAGTCACTCATGATATTCCGATGTTGTCATTGGGCAACGTCTTTGATTATGACGAGTTACATGGCTTTATGCGCCGTGTCAATGATCGACTCAATGACGCACAGAAAAATCCTGAATATGAGATGGAGCTAAAGCTTGATGGTTTGGCAGTGTCACTCAAATACGCTTATGGGCAATTTATCCAAGCGGTAACACGCGGTGATGGTCAAACGGGCGAAGATATTACCCAAAATGCCAAAACCATTCGCAATTTACCGCTTTGGCTAGCCGCTGCCGCTGATATTGAGCTGTTAGAAGTACGCGGCGAAGTGCTGATGCCCAAAGCAGGTTTTGAGCGTCTGAATCGCTTAGCGGAAGAAAAAGGCGATAAAACTTTTGCCAATCCGCGCAATGCCGCCGCTGGTAGTTTACGTCAGCTAGACCCGGCGATTGCTGCCAGCCGTCCGTTAGCTTTTTATTGTTATTCAGTCAATCAAGGTCTACCTGAGACTATCGATACCCAATCAGCCGCCTTGGCTTGGCTCGGTGACATTGGGTTTAGCGTCAGCGCTGTGAGAGTGGTACAAAACCCGCGCGAAGCACAAGCTTATTATGAGTCGATGATTGAAACACGTAGTAAGCTGCCGTTTGAGATTGATGGCATGGTCATCAAGGTCAATAATTTGGCATTGCAGCAGCAGCTTGGTTTTTTATCGCGTGAGCCGCGTTGGGCAACCGCTTATAAGTTTCCGGCAGAAACTGTCATGACGCGTCTGCATAGCATCGATTGGCAAGTTGGGCGCACTGGCGCAATTACTCCTGTAGGTAAGCTTGAGCCCGTTAAAGTCGGCGGCGTTACTGTCAGTAATGTCACCTTGCATAACTTTGGTGAGATTCAGCGCTTGGATGTGCGTGCAGGCGATATGGTCAGCGTACACCGCGCAGGCGACGTTATTCCGAAAGTTACTCGCGTTTGGCATGAGCAACGTCCAGAAAACTCTGAACCTGTACAGCTACCGTCGACCTGCCCCGTTTGCGATTCGCCAGTGGTATTGCCCAAAGACGAAGCCTTGGCACGCTGTACCGGTGGGCTATTTTGTCCCGCCCAGCAGGTCGAGGCGCTCATACACTTTGTCTCACGTCGAGCAATGGATATTGATGGTTTAGGTGCAAGTTGGTTGATTAGCTTTTTTGAGCACGGTTTGGTCAAGACTGTCGCCGATATTTATCAGTTGCATAAACATCAAGACGAGCTGATTACGCTTGAGAAACTGGGCGAAAAATCTGTTCAAAACATCCTGAGTGCCATTGAAACCAGTAAGCAGACGACGCTCGCACGCTTTATCTATGCGCTTGGTATTCGCGGTGTCGGTGAAACAACAGCACAGAATTTGGCGCAGCAATTTGGCGACCTTGATAGCCTGATGGCAGCAGATATCGACAAGCTCCTACAAACGCCTGACGTTGGCGCAATCACCGCTGAGCTTGCTTATAAATTCTTCCGCGCGCCGCATAATATCGAAGTCATCACCGCATTACGTGAAGCGGGCGTGCACTGGGATAAGGTTGAGCAAGTGGTGTCAGAGGGATTGCCGCTCGATGGGCAAACATGGGTCATCACGGGCGCGCTCGATAGTATGGCGCGCGATGAAGCCAAAGCCAAACTACAAGCGCTCGGTGCCAAAGTCTCAGGTAGTATCTCGGCAAAAACGACTGCGCTGCTGGCAGGTGATAAGGCTGGTTCGAAAATGGCAAAGGCAGAGAAACTAGGCGTGAAAGTGGTGGGTGAGGAAGAGTTTTTGGCTTTGGTTGCGGAGTAGGGTATGAATGTTGATGATTTGAAAGGTTTGGATGAAGAAACTAAAAAAGAAATTGAAGAGTTGCAGAAAATAACTCGTGAGAAAGATGGCGACGAATTTTTTGCGGCAGCTCAATTCAATATAGGAAATGCATACTTTAAAAGCAATAACTTAAAGAGTGCTTTGGAAGCATGGAATAAAATTGAAAATGAAGATAATCCTGAACTTTATGCTCAACTTCGAGTAGATATTGGAGTCATGTTTAAGCAAGGAGACGATGATGAACGTGCTTTGATAGAATGGAGTAAAGTAACCCGTTCTGATAGTCCAGTCGCATATGCTTATGCACAATTTTATACTGGTCGAGTATTATACAAATTAAATCGTAGTTTAGAATCGATAAAAGCTTACAAGAACATTAAGCGTGAAGATAGCTTAGAGCTTTTTATTGAAGCACAGTTTCGTATTGCAGAGATTTCACTTGTAGAAGGTGATTCTAAAGGAGCTATAAATTTTTGGAGCAATATAAGCCGCGCTGACGACCCACTTGCCTATGCTAAAGCTCAGTTTAGTATCGGCGCTATTCTCATAGAGAAAGACATTGATAGAAAATCAGCAATAGTAGCATGGAGTAATATTAAAAAAACGGATGATCCTAAAATATTTGCAGATGCACAATTTGGTATAGGGTATGAATTAAAGATTAATAACAAGATTGATGAAGCATTAATAGCTTGGAGTAAGGTTAAGCGCTTAGATAACTCGGCAGCGTATGCAAAGGCACAGTTTAATACAGGTGTCACTTTGATGGAGTTAGATAACTTTGAAGGTGCCTTATTAGCATTGAAAAATATAAAATATTCTGATGAACCGGAAGTTTATAAAAGTGCACAAAATAGTATTAAGAATATAGTAGATAATACTCAATTTAATAATGAGTTATTAGAAAAATTAAGTAATATTAAGCGTTCGGAAGAACCTAAAGCATATGCTCAGGCTCAATATAGAATAGGAAAGAAGCTAATTCTGAGTAGTGATTTTGGAGATATTATCAGTGCTAAAGTAGCTTTTGAAAATGCGAAAGATTTCTATCCTTATGAATCATATTGCTACAGCAAAGTTTGCGAGTTATTAGTTAATGAGAACACTTTTAATATTGGTGATAAGTCTTTAGATTTAATGGAACTAATAAAAAAAATTGTTAATGTTTTGACATTAGATTTTAATGAAGATCATTTGAAATCAGAAAATAATAATAAAAATGTTGTTGTTTCTAAATCACCTGAGAGGAAACTAGCGCATTATACGAGTACAGATACTACAAATAAGTTATTAAATTTTGATAGTGAAAATAATTTACCAAGCTCTTTTCGCTTGAACACAGTAAGTAATTTTAATGACCCAAGTGAAGGGCATTTGCTAAGCAACTATCTGAGTTATGAGGAAAATGAAGAGAAAGAATATTATGCTCCAGATTTTGATGAGAACCTACATGCATTCATTAGTTGTTTTACATTCAATCACGATAGTTTAAATCAGTTTAGGTTATACGGTAAAACGGATAATCAAGAAGCATCAGGTGTAAGTCTTGTTTTTAAAAAAGAATTTTTCCAATCTATAAGTAAAGTAGATGCTATTCCATTTTTATCTAATATATCTAATTCTCAAAGTTCCATTCATGACACGAGTAATTTTGAGACAGAATATAGTTTTCAGGAAGAAATTCTTAAAGTTAATGAAGAAACGAAAAAGGTTAAGAAGTTACCTGTTATTCGCTGTGTATATATTGATCCAACATCAGAATACATACATCTAGCCCAAAGAAATCGATTAACTTTTTTCAGAGAGTATGGCTATATAAAAGTTGAGCATCAAGATATATCTATAGTAGAAAAACAGCGAATACTTACTATTTCAAAAAAAAGTAAAGCAGAAATAGAATGGGATATTTACGAAAAATATATGTTCAACAAGACTGAACAATTTAAAATCTTATTTATAAAGCTTAAAGTGCTTTATCAAAAAATAATTTTCGATAAAGTGAAACTAAAAAATGTTGAAAAGGATATATTGAACAATATTGAAACATTGTTAGATGAAATTCTTGTGCCGTTAAAGTATCTTATTAAACACTCGGCTTTTCAAGAAGAGCAAGAGTGTAGAGTGATCTACATTACTGCACTAGATAACCCTGAAGTGAAAATGACTTTCGGGAAATTCTTATATGTTGAATATGAACCTGATGTAAAATCGAATTTAGATAAGGTCTATATTGCTCCTGCTGCTAAGAAATTTCAGCCTTATATAGCTAACCTACTTTGCGATAAAAAGGAAGTAACAGTAGAAACCTCAAATAACCCTTATCGTCAGACTTAATATCTTGGCGTGTGTCACATAAATCAAAACACACGCTACCAACTCTTCTACTCCGCCACCTCACCATGCGCCTTTACCTCACCTTTCTTACCATCTGGCTGAATCACGATAGGCAATACCAGTCCTTTAGCAAAGTCATCTGACAGTACATAATCATAGCTACTGGCAGCGACATCAGGCGTGGTATGGATGACAAGTTTCATGTCTTTACTATCAATGATTTCATGTGAAGTATAGCTCTCGCTAAGCTGATCGAGCACCTTTGACAGCGCTTCGTTGCTTGCCATGCTTATCGTCAGGTTGTGCTGAGCGGTGGCGTTATCTAATTTAAAATATTCCGCATAATCGCGTACATTTTGGCTATCAAGCGCAAACGGATATTTATAATTCGTACGGTCAGCAGCTTTTTCGCCGCTTGCGACCAGTGACCAATCAATGGTGTTAGCTTTTGCCGCATCAGGCGCTGCTGTGACTGAGTCTTTATCAGAGCTATCAATGCTATCAACGCTATCAGTGCCATTAGAGTTGTCAGCGCTATTATCGCAGCCCGTTAGTGTCATCATGCCTGCACTAGCTATTATCATCATACTTAATAAGCGCTTTATCATTGAGTTACTCTCTTTATTAGTGGGTCATGAGCTGTTTTTATAGATGAACTATTTTGACAGCTTTTAACGTGCTTCTCTAGCTAAATGCTGCAAAAGGTAATTTCTTATTAATAACGAATGACAGTAGACTGATATAAAAGAAAAAATGCATTAAGTAAGTTATTAAACAAGGCATTGGCGATGATACAGTTTGATTTTTAGCCATAAAAAAACAGTCACCAAATGATGACTGTTTATAATAATGCTAAGTCTAATAATTATAGGTTTATCATTATCAATTAACGATTAAACCAAAATTATTATCTACCTACCTGACAGTTTACTTGATATTCTTTACCGTTTGCCCATTTCATGGCGAAAATACCTTTGTCTTCTTTCATGTGCCATGCATAGACCACTTCAGAGTTTGATTCGTTGACATAGCTTGCAGTATCACCTTGGACGCCGCCATTTAAGATGATAGGCTGATTTGCCCAGTTCACTTTAGGTAAGGTCGCGTCTAGCATGACTTGTTTTTTATTAATTGACTGTTTTGCCAAGATTTTGCTGCCATCAGTACAAGTATAAGGTGCTGGTGCCATGCGATCATAAGCGACATCGGTTACGCTTTCTGAAGCAGGGGTTTTGTTTGGGGTAGTAGGTGCGGTAGTGGCACAGGCGCTTAGTAGAGCAAGAGTAGGTAGGGCAATAGCGAATTTGGTTAGGGTATTCATGGTTTTCTCCAAAGGTGTAAAAAATTTATGTGCTTTTTTGGCTGGGATTTTTCTAATAATGTGCTTTTTAACGATGCGTTAAGCATATAGCGCATATGTTAACGAAAAGCCTTTTCAGATAATGTTAGAAATTGTTTGTTACATGTTCGTTAAGTTACTTAAACACTGACTAATGTAACGCTGCCCTTAAAAGCTTTTGTAAAATAGCTAAGCTTAAATGAGCCAAATGGCAAGTAGCTAGGCAGCTATGCAAAAAAGAATTAAGCCAACAAGCTCAATATAAAAAATATAAAAAAGCGCCTATCGACTGCTGAGCCGATAGGCGCTTTGATTTAAGCTTAATTAAAAACTTCCAACTTATTTAGCAGCAATTACTTACAGCTATTTCACCTACAGCTATTTAACTTATCTAGTCTTACGCGGTGGCAGACCAGTATGCTGAGTTTGGAAGTTGCCTTTGCTGACTCTTTTGCTGTTTTTACCTAAAGTATCGTTACTCGAGGTGTTTTTTGCAGCGCTAGGACTATTGTTGCTGCGTTTCACCGAGTCATTACCCAAGCGGCTGTTCTTTTTACGCGCCGATTGATAACTGTCTTGCGCGGCGTCGCGACCTTCCAAGCTAGCGTTAAATGGCGGTATTAAACAGCCACGACCTTTACCAATCAAATCACTGCGTCCCATATCTTGCAGCGCTTTACGTAGCATGACCCAGTTTTTTGGATCGTGATAGCGTAAGAAAGCTTTATGCAATTTGCGCTGCTTACCAGATTTGACGATATCCATGTCACCTTCGTCACGGCTGATTTTATGCAGCGGGTCTTTATGAGTATGGTACATGGTGGTCGCGGTCGCCATCGGGCTAGGATAAAACGCCTGTACTTGGTCAGCGCGGTACCCGTGACCTTTTAACCACAGTGCCAGATTCATCATATCCTCGTCTCTAGTACCGGGGTGAGCGGCGATAAAGTACGGAATCAGATACTGTTCTTTACCAGCTTCTTGGCTGTATTGCTCAAACATGGCTTTGAATTTGTCATAGTTGCCCATGCCAGGCTTCATCATTTTTGACAATACCGCTTCTTCAGAATGCTCAGGGGCAATTTTTAGATAACCACCGACGTGATGGGTCACCAATTCTTTGACATATTCAGGGTCTTTAATCGCTAAGTCATAACGCAAACCTGAGGCAATGAGGATTTTTTTCACGCCTTTGATGTCACGGGCTTTACGATACAGCTGGGTCAAATTACTGTGATCGGTAATCAGGTTTTCGCAGACATCAGGATAGACACACGATGGTTTGCGGCAGTTCTTTTCAATGGTTTCATCTTTACAGTTGAGACGATACATATTGGCGGTCGGACCACCAAGGTCAGAGATGACACCGGTAAAGTTCGGCGCCGTATCACGAATCGCTTCGACTTCGCGCAATATAGACTCTTCTGAACGATTTTGGATAATACGGCCTTCATGCTCAGTGATTGAACAAAAAGTACAACCGCCAAAACAACCACGCATAATATTGACCGAAAATTTAATCATGTCATAAGCAGGAATGCGCGCATCGCCATAGCTTGGATGCGGCAGACGGGCGTACGGCAAGTCAAAGACGTAATCCATCTCTTCGGTTGAAAGTGGAATCGGTGGCGGATTGAGCCAAACGTCAATCGAGGTATGCGAGTTACCAGCGCCGCTACTATGACGCTGTACCAAAGCACGCGCGTTACCCGGATTGGTTTCAAGATGCAAGATACGGTTGGCATGAGCGTATAAAACTGGGTCAGCTTTGACATGCTCATAATCAGGCAGGCGAATCACCGTTTGCTCACGCGCTGGCATTTTAATTTTATGCTTGCGCGCCGTCATCGGTTTGTCAAAACCGCGCATTTGCACTACTTGCGTGTCTTCATCGACTTGGTCAGCATTCAATATTTTATTGGTCACTGGCTCAGATACGAAGCCCGGATATTGTGAAGCCATTCCTGACAGTGCTTGCCCAACGGGTGAGTCAGATGGCTTTTCTTGTTCGATTTTGCAGCTGTCAACGTCTTCAGTCATCACATATGGGTTAATAATCGGATCAACGCGGCCAACGGTATCGACATCGTTACTGGCAACTTCCACCATGCCCGCTTGCCAATGGCGACGGGTTGGGGTCAATAGATATGACGTACCACGTAAGCTACTCATTTGCTCAAAGCTGTAACCTTTTGATAGACCATGGACCACATCGACGATAGCTCGCTCAGCATTACCATATAATAAGACATCGGCACGGGCATCCATCAAGATACTGCGGCGGACTTTATCTGACCAATAATCATAATGGGCGATACGGCGTAAGCTGCCTTCGATACCACCTAAAATAATCGGCACATCGGGATAAGCTTCGCGGCAGCGCTGGCTATAAACGATAGCCGCGCGGTCAGGACGTTTGTCAGCCACGTTACCCGGCGAATATGCATCATCGCTACGGATTTTGCGGTCGGCGGTATAGCGGTTAATCATGCTGTCCATGTTACCGGCGGTCACGCCGTAAGCGTAAACCGGTTTACCAAGCTCCATAAAGGCGTCTTTGCTCTTCCAATCTGGCTGGGCAATGATGCCCACGCGAAAGCCTTGCGCTTCTAATAAGCGTCCGATAATCGCCATGCCAAAGCTTGGGTGGTCGACATAAGCATCGCCTGAGATGATGATGACATCACAGGCATCCCAGCCCAAATCGTCCATCTCTTTGCGGCTCATTGGCAAATAAGGCGCAGGCTCGTAGCAGCTCGCCCAATGTTTGTCGTAGTCGTAAAGTGGTTTGGTGCCTTGTTTGAAGGCGGTGCGGGCGATGGTATCGGCAGACATGAGGGGACCTGTTAATTAGAAAATGGCACTAAAAAATAGCCGTTATTGTTATTAATTAACAACGGCTCATTTAAAAGCGCTCATTTTAACATGAATTACGCTCAGGATGTGATAAACGCTGATAAAGGATTAACGATAAGTTATTGATAGCGTAAGGTAATCTATATAAAAGAAGGATTATTAAAAGTTAAAAAATCCTTCTTTATTGATGCTGTTATTAATTGCAGAAATTATTGTTCTAATAGTTGGAAGGGAAAGGTAATAACATCAAAGGCTAAGGCAAAAGGCAGTAATACCAGCTTTTGAGCAGTATTGGCACCGCTACGAGACACTTGTTGTTGCTGGTTTTGGGTGTAAAAGCTGACCATATAAGGTTTGCTCAAAGCGCGGTAATTAGATTGAATTAAGCTTAAATTACTGACTTGTGGATAGATAGCACCTTTGACAGGAACGCTAAAGCAAAAGCGCTGAGCGTTGATACGCAGGTCGCTAGCTGAAGTACAGTCGCGGCCATTATTTTGCAAAAAGAATTGATAGTCAGAGCGTTGGAATTCATCTTTTAATTTGGCATAAGAAAGCTTCATTTCACCCTGAAAATAGCCATCGTTATTGGGCACAGAAAAACTCATATCATTATCAACGTGGATATTTTTTGGCGTCAGATTGCTTAGTAAGGCAATCATTTCCGTCCCGCCTTGGGTCAGCACATAGCTGTTCTTTTCACCGACGATAACCATGGTAGCGTTCGGCGTTTTTGGCAATGCTTGGGCAGGACGACCAAAGGCGACAATTTGGTCTTCAGATAAGATTTGCTTGCTAGTCGTGGTGCTGACGTGATTATCACCTTCTAATAAAGAGCTGGTTGCGCAGCCTGAGCTGGCAAGCAATGCCGCAAGTGATGCACCTGTTAATAAAATTTTTGGGTTTAATAACTTTGATAGGGTCTGAGTATTCTTGTTTGTGTCGATAGGCTGTATCTTTTTACTCATAATCAGGCTTCCTTGTCTGCTATACGGTTGATGGTTTATCTAGCATTTAATGTGCCAAGCTTTCGTTGCTATCGTACCTTTTTTACAGAGCACTTATCCACTCATATTGATGATAAAAATTGAATGGGCTTTGTAGCTATCGTTAATCAAGCAAAATCTTGGTGCCACTCTTGGTAAAGTTCATCACAAACTGGCTTTTAAAGCTGCGCACATTGTTTTCGTAAGTCAGTAAATTACGGGTAAATTCATGATAGTCATTCATGTTTTTCGCATTGACCATGAGCATAAAATCGGCATCTCCTGACACTTCATAGCAGCTCATTACTCGTGGTTGGTCATGCATTAAGCGCTCAAATCGATGCTGCATCGAGGTATTTGAGCGCGAAATTTGTATCATTACCACCGCCGTAAGCCCGTAACCGACCTTATTTGGGTCAACGATAGCGACTTGTTTGGTGATTATTCCGTTATCTATTAATGCCTGAATGCGCCGTTGGGCAGTAGCGATAGAGACGTGCACGCGTTCTGCTACGGTCTTTAATGGTAAGCTCGCATCGTCCTGTAACAAATTTAAAATGGCTTTATCGGTATCATCTAAAAGGTGGCTCACAATATCTCATTCCTAAAAAAACGTAGTCACTTAAGATTTTACTCTAAGATTCGATTATAAGTATTACCGTTATAACTATAAATATAAGAAAAAAATTATTTCTTGTTAGAAATTTAGATAAATTTATTCAAAGAAACTCTTATATAGAAATAATATCTCATAAGACCTTAGTAAAATAGACGCTGTTAATAATTCTGTTAGCAAAAATAAAAATAATCGCTAACGCTTCTAACCTCTATTTATATTTACGGTGCTTATCATGTCCAACTCAACCCTATCTCAAGTTTTTGCTAGTACGTTAGAAAATACGGTTTCGCGTCTGCCGTTGCCTGCGATATGGACAGCAGGTAGTGCTCAGCAACGGACAGTGATAATGGGCGTGGCGTTAGCGATATTATCAAATCTATTGTTTGGCGTGCTTTACACCTATAGCAGTTTTTTAGCACCGCTATCTGGCACGCAAGTCTTTATCTGGCGGATGCTAGCAATGTGGGCAGCACTCATAGGATATTTGCTCATTAGTGGGCGCTTGAGTTTGCATCTTGATAAGTTAAAGGCTCTCCAAACCGTGAAGCAGTGGGCGTGGCTATTATTGCCAACGCCGATATTTCTCAGTCAATTTTGGCTGTTTATGTGGGCGCCAGTCAATGGTCAGGGCGTACAAACCGCGATGGGTTATTTTCTATTTCCACTGATGATGGTGATATTTGGCTGTGTTCTTTTTGGTGAAAAGTTAAGCCGTCTACAATGGTTGGCCGTTGCTTTTGCCGCTGTCGGCGTAGGCAGTGAGATTGTGCGCACGCAAAGTGTTTCTTGGGCGACGCTTTGGGTTTGTGGGACTTATCCTATTTACTACATTTTACGCCGCCTACAAGGTATTGACGCGATTACAGGTTTGTTGGTCGATTTAACCATCTTTGTACCTTTTGCTGTAGCCTATTTATTGTTATTTGCACCAAGCAGTTTAGGGTTGGTTGGCAGTTCTGGCTTTTTTATTATGATGCTTGCAGGACTAGGCGTGCTTAGTGTGCTGGCAATGAAAACCAATGTTGATGCCAGTCAGATGCTGCCAGTAAATGTTTACGGTATGATGAGCTATATAGAGCCAGCGTTATTGTTTATCTTAGCAATTACCGTTTTGGGCAATCCTTTTGAGTCAGCAATGATTTATAGCTATGGCTTGATTTGGCTAGGAATTGCTTGCTTAATTGCGCATGGTATCCGTCAGTTGCGCCACGCTCATAAACACTCGAAAATGACAAAAATTTCTCATGCAGCTTAGTGCTTTATACAGACAACAATTGATGCAAATAAAAAAAGGACGATGCAAATTATGCTGCATCGTCCTTTTTTATCGCGCTAAAAATAATTAATTTAAGACAGTAGTATTAAACCAATAAATTTAGTCGGCATTTTTAAAGCCGCGCTGCTTATCACGTTCCCAATCACGGTCTTTCAGTGTTTTACGTTTATCGTGCTGTTTTTTACCTAGCGCTAAAGCAATTTGGCATTTCACCAAAGAGTTTTTCCAATAGCAAGATAACGGCACGCAAGCATAGCCTTTTTGATTGACCGCGCCCATAAGTTTTTCGATTTCTCGGCGATTGAGCAGCAGCTTACGCGTACGGATGCTGTCAGGACTGACATGGGTTGAGCTTGAGAGCAGCGGCTGAATATGCGCGCCAAAAATAAACGCCTCATTATTACGGAAGATAATATACGCTTCGGTAATGGTCATTTTTCCGGCACGAATAGCCTTAACTTCCCAACCTTGTAACGATAGACCTGCCTCAAACGTCTCTTCAATAAAATACTCGTGACGAGCTTTTTTATTGGCACAGATTTGATTTTCCGGTTTTTTTGATTTTTTTGACATAATTTCTCCATAAGGACTTCAATATACATTGTTTGTATAAATTGTCCCAGTCTAACTGTTCCTCATCCTAACCCTCAAATATAGAGAGTTTTTTTGTCATGCTGGTTTGTCATATTAAGCACGGCAAATCAAGCATGGCAAAAGGGATGAGTCGAACCGACTATTGTAGCAAAGCGCACAGCGAAAAGGTAAATCGGCTGTTAGGACAAATGTAGCAGATAAGTATGAAGTTTGAGTAAAATTTGCTAGCATATGAGTCACTATAATTAACTATATTAGCCCTGTTATGAGCCCTTCTGCTACTTCTTCAAAATTGCATACCAAGATTTTATACCCGGGTACCTTTGATCCCATTACCAATGGTCATGTAGACTTGGTTAAACGCGCAACGAAACTGTTCGATGAGGTGGTCATTGCTGTCGCCTCAGGTCATCATAAAAAGCCTTTATTCGATTTTGAAGAGCGTGTTGCCTTGGTCGAAACGGTATTTGCTGATTTACCGCAAGTGTCGGTGATTGGCTTTGAAGGTTTGTTGGTCGACTTTATGCGTGAAAAAAACGCCACCGCAGTCTTGCGTGGTTTGCGTGCGATGTCAGACTTTGAGTATGAGTTTCAATTGGCGAATATGAACCGCGAGCTTGATGAAAACTTTGAAGCGGTATTTTTAACCCCGTCGCAAAATTACTCGTTTATTTCGTCAACGATGATTCGTGAAATTGCCAAACTTGGCGGTGATGTGACGAAATTTGTGCCACCTTGCGTCTCAGAAGCTTTTATAAAAAAACTCAGTCGCTAAATTTAGTTAAACGCTTAGTAAGTTAAGCTTTAAATATGGGCTGATTGTTCAATATTAAGTGTAATAATAAACAACAGACGTACTCATTTATTATCAACTGCTAGCAAATAAGGAGCAGTTTATGGCGTTATTAATTACCGATGAATGTATCAATTGTGATGTGTGCGAGCCCGCTTGCCCCAATGAAGCCATCTCAGAAGGCGACGATATTTATGTCATCGACCCTGATTTATGTACCGAATGCGTCGGTCATTTCGATGAGCCACAATGCGTGGTCATCTGCCCCGTCGACTGTATTCCGCATGACCCAAACCACGTCGAAACCCAAAGCGACTTGATGTCAAAATATAAGCGTATCACTGGTCAATAAAATATGACAATATCCAACCTCTCAACGAGTAATTTCTCAACAAACGACTTCGACCAGCAACACCTTTGGCATCCTTATGCCAGCTTGCCACCCACCTATCCAAATATTGTTATTGACCATGCTGAAGACATCTATATCGTTACCGAAGATGGCACGCGCCTGATTGATGGGATGTCGTCATGGTGGGCGAGTGTGCATGGTTATAATCATCCCAAGATAAATGCGGCGATGATTGAACAGTTAGGTAAGATGGCGCATGTGATGTTTGGTGGTTTGACCCATCAGCCAGCGATAGATTTAGGCAAAAAACTGCTAGCTATTGTACCTGCTGGACTCGATGCTATATTTTATGCTGACAGTGGCAGTATCGCGGTAGAAGTGGCACTAAAAATGGCACTGCAATATCAAATTGCCGCTAAGCGTCCGCAAAAATGTCAGTTTGCCTCAACGCACTCTGGTTATTATGGTGATACCTGGCACGCGATGAGTGTCTGCGATCCGCTTGCTGGCATGCATAGCCTTTATGGTAAGCAATTACCTTTGCAGCATTTTGTGCCTGCACCGCCGTTAGGGTTTGGGCGTCAGCTAAATCAAACTACACGTGATGAATTAACCGCATTTTTTGCCAAACATAGCCATCAGCTTGCCGGATTTATCATTGAGCCGATTATTCAAGGTGCAGGTGGGATGCGCTTTTATAGTCCGGAATATCTACGACTGTTGCGCCAATTGTGTGATGAGCATGACGTGCTGCTGATTGCGGATGAAATCGCTACTGGTTTTGGGCGTAGTGGCAAGTTATTTGCTTGTGAGCATGCCAATATTAGTCCAGATATTATGACTATTGGTAAAGCGCTGACCGGTGGCTATATGACTTTTTCCGCGACTTTATGTACGCGTACGATTGCTGATACCATTAGCCAAAGTAATTATCCGGCATTGATGCACGGTCCAACCTTTATGGGCAATCCGCTGGCATGTGCCGTTGCTTCTGCCTCGATTGATTTAATTCTGTCCTACGATATCGAAGTCCGCACAGCAAATATGCAAGCTGTGATGGAACAACAGCTTGCGCCTGCAGCGACGTTAGCTGGCGTTAAAGAGATACGTTGTTTGGGCGCAGTGGCCGTCATTGAATTAGAGGCAGCCGTTGATATGCCGGTTTTCCAATCATTATTAATTGACAATGGCATTTGGGTGCGACCGTTTGGTAAATTGGTCTATATCATGCCACCTTATGTCATTACTGATGATGAGTTGGTGACGTTATGCCAAGCGTTATTAAAAGTGGTCAGTATTTATTTAACGCAAAAGGGTTAATGATGAGCGTACTCTTTATTTCAGGCATTGATACCGATATTGGCAAAACGTACGCCACCGGCATGATAGCAAAAGCTCTGATGCAACAAGGTGTTAATGTCATTACCCAAAAATTGGTGCAGACTGGTGTCGCAATAAATCCAGATAACGGTGAAATGAATATTGCCGATGATATTATCACTCATCGTCAGCTGATGGGAATTGCACTACAGCCTTGCGATATTGATAGCACTACTTGCCCGTATCGTTATAAAAAGCCTGCGTCGCCGCATTTGGCAGTGAGACTTGCCAACACCGTTTTAGACCCTGAAACAATCACCAAATCTACGCAGCAATTGCAAGCAAACTACGATGTTGTGCTATTAGAAGGCGCAGGTGGATTGCTGGTGCCCATAACCGAGCAGCTATTGACCTTAGATTATATTGTGACTCAAGGTTATCCGGTCATTTTAGTCACATCAGGTCGGCTTGGTAGCATTAATCATACCTTGCTTAGCTTGGAAGCAATCCGAGCGCGCGGTTTAACGATGCATAGCGTGATTTACAATCATATTCATGATACTGCTGGTAATACCGATACTGATATTACTAATAGCAGCATTGATTATTTAAAAAACTATCTGGCGCAAAACTATCCAAATGCCAATTGGTTACAGCTGCCATACCAAGATAAAGACCAGAAAAATAACAATGATTTAATATTGCCGCTGAACTTTATTTAAATTATTATTTGAATTATTTAGTGTAAAATCAAAATAAGCACAAAAGACATTCCCACGCAGCCTTTAGATTTGCTATACTAGCGCGCTTGGTAGACTAGGCGATCGCCGCTGCACACTGACAACAGACATGCAGGGGAGGAAAGTCCGGGCTACATAGGGCAGCGTGCCAGCTAACGGCTGGGCAGGGTAACTTGACGACAAGTGCAGCAGAGAGGAGACCGCCTTTGGTGTCGCAAGACATTATCGGTAAGGGTGAAAGGGTGCGGTAAGAGCGCACCGCGTGGCTGGCAACAGTTCACGGCATGGTAAACTCCACGCGTAGCAAGACCAAATAGGCATCGGCATGGCGCGGCCCGCGTTCGATGCGGGTAGGTTGCTTGAGCGTATCAGCGATGATACGCCTAGAGGAATGATCGTCCACGACAGAACCCGGCTTATCGGTCTACCAACTTTTTTATTGTTCGTTTTTATCGTTAGTATTATGCATATTTGCTATTAATTTGAATAAAATTCCTATTTTTTGCAAATAAACGATAATTAGGGGTTGACGATAGTCATCTCTATCGGTATTATACCGAGCCTTAAATGGCGATGTAGCTCAGCTGGTTAGAGCGCATGACTCATAATCGTGAGGTCAAGAGTTCAAGTCTCTTCATCGCCACCATTTATTGCAAGACTAGCAGTATTAAAAAATGCCAATCATTCTGTGATTGGTTTTTTTTTGCCTGATTTTTGCCAAGTAGCGTCTAGCTCAGCGGCTTTATCTAGCTTCTCAGTGAGCAAAGATTTTTGTATTTTCAGAGTAGCTGATTGCCATCATGTATCACGCAACATCTTGCTAATAAAATCGCCTTACTTTACAGTGGAAAACTGCTAGAATACCCTCACATGCCTGCGCGTATTAATCACTAACCAATTGAGTTAGTCAGTAGTAATAAGCGCCATGAGCTTTTACCTTAGATATGATAGTTTACTTACTCATTACGACAGTATTGGCGTATTGGCTGATACCGTAATATGAGTAAGCATTTTATTGATTCTATCTAACAGCATTTATTTTCGTTATTCAATCCTCCATTATTTAGTAGGCGCTTTGTGACTGCATTAGCCAATATTCGTAACTTTTCTATTATTGCCCACATTGATCACGGCAAGTCGACTCTTGCCGATCGTTTTATTCAGATGTGCGGTGCGCTGCAAGATCGTGAAATGCAGGCGCAGGTCCTCGATTCTATGGACATTGAGCGTGAGCGCGGCATCACTATTAAAGCCCAGTCCGTGACCTTGTTTTACGACCATCCTAACGGTGAGCGTTATCAGCTGAATTTTATTGATACCCCTGGTCACGTCGACTTCTCCTACGAAGTATCACGTTCATTAGCCGCTTGTGAAGGCGCGCTATTGGTCGTTGATGCTGCGCAAGGCGTAGAGGCGCAATCGGTTGCAAACTGCTATACCGCGGTTGACCAAGGCTTAGAGGTGATGGCAGTCTTAAATAAGATTGACTTGCCACAAGTTGAGCCTGAGCGTGTGATTCAAGAGATTGAAGACATCATTGGCATTGATGCCGTTGATGCACCACGTGTATCAGCCAAGTCTGGTCTTGGCGTCGATAAGCTGCTAGAAGCCTTGGTCGAGTTTATTCCTGCGCCAACTGGCGATCGTGAGGCGCCGCTACAAGCATTGATTATCGACTCATGGTTTGACAGTTATTTAGGCGTGGTTTCGCTCGTACGTGTGCGTGAAGGAACGGTCAAAAAAGGCGATAAAATTTATATCTTATCGACCAAGGAAGCGCATTTGGTCAGCTCGATTGGTGTCTTTACTCCAAAGCCTTTAGATACGGGGATTTTAGAAGCCGGTGAAGTTGGCTTTATCATTGCTGGTATCAAAGACATCGCAGGCGCTCCCGTGGGTGATACAATTACCCATTCCAAGACCCCTGACGTTGATCGTATTCCGGGTTTTAAACAGATTACCCCGCAGGTGTATTCTGGCATGTTCCCAGTTGACTCTACCGATTTTGAAAAATTTCGTGAAGCGCTGCAAAAACTACAGATTAACGATGCCTCATTATTTTTTGAGCCTGACACCTCTGATGCGCTTGGTTTTGGTTTCCGCTGCGGCTTCTTAGGTATGCTGCATATGGAGATTATCCAAGAGCGCTTAGAGCGCGAATATGACTTGGATTTAATCACCACGGCGCCATCGGTTATCTATGAGATTGAAAAGAAGAACGGTGAAGTGATTTATGTTGATAATCCATCAAGATTGCCTGAGCCAAATAATATCGAAGAATTCCGTGAGCCGATTGCGCGCTGTCAGATTTTAGTACCGCAAGATTACTTGGGTAACGTGATGACGCTTTGCATTGAGCGCCGCGGTGTACAGGTCGATATGCGCTTTATGGGTCGTCAAGTGCAGCTGATTTTTGATATTCCGATGGGCGAGGTGGTCATGGACTTCTTTGACCGTCTAAAATCCGTCTCGCGCGGATTTGCGTCGCTGGATTACAACTTTGAGCGTTATCAAGTAGATAAATTGGTAAAAGTTGACGTGCTGATTAATGGCGAGAAAGTCGATGCGTTAGCCATGATTGTGCATCAAGACCAAGCGCGCTATCGTGGTAATGCATTGGTTGGTAAAATGAAAGAGCTGATTCCGCGTCAGATGTTTGATGTAGCGATTCAGGCCGCGATTGGTAGCCAGATTATCGGCCGCAGTACCGTGAAAGCCATGCGTAAAGACGTACTAGCCAAATGTTATGGTGGCGACGTTTCGCGTAAGAAAAAGCTGCTCTCAAAACAGAAAGCCGGTAAAAAACGTATGAAGCAAGTCGGTAATGTGGAAATTCCACAAGAAGCCTTCCTAGCTGTTTTGCAAGTTGAATAAATCACCGATAAATGACCAAACGTCATCTGTCTTAATATCTTTTTTAATAGCTCATTTATGAATAATAAAGACTGGCAGATAAGTAGCTCGCTAATAGGCAAATAAGTATGGATTTTGATTTTAATTTGATTCTAGTACCCTTAACCATTGGTTTAGGTATTATTTGGCTATTAGATAAGCTGACGCTGAAACAACGTAAAACACGAGGTCGCGGTAAAGAAAGCTTGTTGGTGCGCTGGGCCTATGACTTTTTTCCTGTACTAGCCGTGGTGTTGATTGTGCGCTCGTTCTTGATTGAGCCGTTTAATATCCCCTCATCGTCTATGGTACCGACTCTATATACTGGCGACTTTATCGCGGTCAATAAATACGCTTATGGTGTGCGTCTGCCGCTCACTTATAATAAAGTACTTGATACAGGCGCGCCTGAGCATGGCGATGTGGTGGTTTTTCGTTACCCTGAAAATCCAAGTATTTATTATATCAAGCGCGTCATTGGTCTACCGGGTGATACCGTGAGTTATAACAAGGGTACGCTCGCGATTAATGACAAACCAGTTCCTACCAAGGCGGTAAATTTTGACGCCGATGCTGAACTGACCTCACAGTTATATCCTGCAGGACAAGTTGCGCCAGGGCAAGTCTTGACTGAAGACAATGCTATACAAATGGGTCAACAGGAAGAAAACGCTGCGCAGTATTTTGAAGAGACTCAAGGCGACAACAAACACTTGGTGCGCTACTTACCTAATATGAATAGTTCGCAATATGCGCCATTTTTACAGCAAGAGTCACCAGAAGTGGTCAACTCTGAAGGAACAGAATGGCGTATCAGTGTCCCAGAAGGTCACTACTTTGTGATGGGTGATAACCGTGATCGCAGTGCTGACGGGCGTTTTTGGGGCTTCGTTCCTGATGACAATTTAGCCGGTAAAGCGGTCTATATTTGGATGCATAAGCCGCCTGGTCTTAATTTACCAACCTTTAAACGTAATGGCAGTATTGACTGATATCATCGCTGCGCTAAAGATTGATTTACCGATAATAGTTTGTGCTAATATTATAGCTATCTAATAAACTGCTGAATGACTTAAAAATATCAACTATTAAGCAATGATATTAATAATATGGCTTTAATAGTATGGCGGTTTACCTATAGCAACTTAAGCAAGTTACCCTTTGAGAGGTATTATAGTGCAACAATTATCAGGTTTGTCTTCGCAGCGCGGTGCTAGTGTGACTAGTATCGTTTTTATCATTATCGTTTTGGGTGTGGCTGCTAAATTGATTGTCGCTATCGTACCGGCGCAGATTGGTGATTATCAGCTAACTAAAACGTTAAGTGCGCAGCTTAAAGAATCCAATGCTAATAAAGAAACGGCTAAACAGTTTGTTGAACGTGTCAATAAGCAGCTTTCTATTAATGCTGATTATGATACTAAAGCAGAAGAGGTTTTTACCTTTACTGATAAGAAAACAGGTCAGCTTGCTATTCATAAGGAATATGCAGTAACCAATAATCTTTTTGGTAATATCGATATTGTTAATCGCTTCGAAGGCGATATTGATGCAACCACAGCCGAATAATCTTTACTCTACATTATAGAAAAGTGAATATTCATGATTGATATTTACTTTTCTAAGAAATTTAAAAGATTCTAACGCACCAAAAGTTAGCCATATTCATTAATGCAAAAAAATGCAACAAAAGGGATAATCACAAACCACGCATGAAACCAACTTCGCAGTATCCTCAGGCGGTTCCTAATCACCAAAAAAGTAGCATGTCTGATGACACGCTTATTATTAGCTCAGAATTTATTCAACGCTTAGCGATATTGACGCGCAAGTTGGGTTATGTGTTTAATGATTTGAGTTTGCCTAAGCTGGCGCTCACCCATCGCTCGTTTGATAGTAAGAAAAACTATGAACGTTTAGAGTTTTTGGGCGATGCGCTACTAGGTATGATAGTCGGTGAAGCTTTATATCATCGTTATCCGACGCAAAATGAAGGTCGTCTGACCCGGATGCGCGCAACTTTAGTCCGCCAAGAATCACTGGTCATTATTGCGCAAAACCTAGAGCTATCTAACCAATTGATATTGGGCGTTGGCGAGCGTAAAGGTGGCGGGCGCAATCGTGCTTCTATCTTAGCGGATGCCGTAGAGTCATTGATTGGGGCGATTTATCTAGACAGCCAAGACATGGATATCACCCGTGACTGTGTGCTTTCTTGGTACGGTGACCTTATTGATAATGTGAATGATCAAAAAGCGCTAAAAGACGCCAAAAGCCGCTTACAAGAATGGTTGCAATCTAAGCAGTTTGATTTGCCGCATTATGAGCTGATGGAAACCCGCGGCAACGCCCCGCATCAAATTTTTGTAGTGCGCTGTCAGGTAAATATTAATAACTGTCCTGACATTACCGAATCGGGTGAAAGCCGCCGGATTGCTGAGCAAAAAGCGGCAGAGCTGATGATTAATCAGTTGCATAAATTGCCAGGTCAGCCTAAAAAACGCTCATAGCTCATTTTTCAAACGTGTTTTATAGCGCTTTTTTAAAGTTCGTTTATTGAAATGTTCAGTTTTCTAAGTACTAATTTTTCTAAGTGCTAATTTTTCGATTGTTTCAATAAACGATTATTCGAAATACCAAATATTCTTAATATGATCAGATTTATGCCACTTTCCTTCAAACGACTAATAAGTGGCATGACTGATGACAACCTCCATAGGATTAACCCATGAGCAATCACAACGACTTGCCATTAAATAATGAAGATAATGCCAAAAATATGACCGAAAACACCAATACCAGCTCAACCCAAAATAATGTTGAAGCAAATGACGTTGAACAAAACCATGCTGAATTAAGTAATACTAGATTAAATGATGCTAAGTTAAATGTTGATAACACAGAAGATACTGCGTTACAGAATAACGCAATAGAAAATGACACGGCGATCGAAGAGTTCTTTTCACCCAATAATAATGCACATATAGCTGATGGTTTTAAAACGGGTTATGTGGCCATTGTTGGTCGCCCAAATGTGGGTAAATCAACCTTGATGAACCACTTGTTGGGTCAAAAGCTATCTATCACCTCGCGTAAACCACAAACGACCCGCCATCGTATTCACGGTATTTTGTCTAACGATGAGATGCAAGCGGTGTTCGTCGATACCCCAGGTATTCATCGCAATGAAGTACGTGCTATCAATGAGCGCATGAATAAAGCC
This sequence comes from Psychrobacter immobilis, assembly GCF_904846175.1. Lineage (GTDB taxonomy): Bacteria > Pseudomonadota > Gammaproteobacteria > Pseudomonadales > Moraxellaceae > Psychrobacter > Psychrobacter immobilis_E. The sequence goes on from NZ_CAJGZM010000006.1 coordinate 101,458, forward strand.
GCAGTATCTGCGTTGGTTGATGTTGATTTGGTCTTGTTTGTCGTTGATTCTGACCAATGGCGCGACGATGATTTGCTTGTTTTACAAAAGCTTGGCGATACCAATTTAACTGTGGTACTGGTTATTAATAAAGCCGATACTTTAAAAGATAAAGGTAGCGTATTGCCATTGATCGAAACCTTTAACGACAGTTTTGATTTTGCTGATATTGTCCCTGTTTCTGCTTTAAAGAATCAAAACTTAGATCGTTTGCAAGAAGTGATTGCCTCACATTTGCCAATCGCCGATCCTATCTACGATACCGAACAGATTACCGATCGCTCAGAGCGCTTTTTAGCCAGTGAAATTATCCGCGAAAAAATCATGCGTAGTGCAGGTGATGAAGTACCATACGATTTAACCGTACAGATTGATGGTTTTAAAGACGAAGCCGCGCATATAGATCCAAAAACTGGTCGTCCCCGTAAAGCTTGCACCTTTATCGATGCGACCATTTATGTCGAGCGCAGTGGACAAAAAGCAATCGTGATTGGTGATAAAGGCCAGCGTATCAAACAAGTGGGCATGGATGCACGTAAAGATATGGAACAGCTGTTTGATAAGAAAATCATGTTAACGTTATGGGTAAAAGTGAAGCGTGGTTGGTCTGATGATGAGCGTGCTTTGACCAGTTTAGGATACTAAGAGCGCTTTATCAGAAATTGCATGGCGTCATCTATGTTTGTCGCCATGCATTTATATAATTATTGCTGAGGTAATAATCCATGCGTAACGAAGCGTTAATCGGTTATTTATTACATCAGCGTCCTTACCAAGAAAAGCGCGCCTTATACTATTTATTTTCTCAGCACCATGGTGTCATCCATGGGATTGGTAAAAAAGGCGCGCCGCTCTTTATGCCACTGCAACTTTTTGCAACTGGCAAACGCGATTTAAAAACATTCAGTCAGATTAATATTGCGCCATTAAGCTCAATTCAAGGTTCTGTAACACAAGATTTTTTAGCGCCAGAGGACAGTAACGCGAACCTAGCAGAAGCGTTGCACCACGAGAGTATTAGTGGGCAACATCAGTACGCTGGCCTTTACTTGAATGAGATATTATGGCGGCTACTACCTACTGAAGATCCTATGCCAGTATTATGGCAACACTATCAAAACAGTCTACAGCAGCTTAAGCAGCCTTTAACTGCTGATGAGTTGCGTTTGTGTTTGCGCCAGTTTGAGACGGATCTATTTAATGAACTGGGCTTTGCTTTAACGCTAAAACATGACAGCCTTGATCAGCCTATTGAGTCCGACTGCTCTTATCGCTTCTTACCTGATGTGGGCTTGGTACCGATTATTCATAATGACGATAATAAAAATGCAATAGCGCAAACTATTTTCAAAGGTAGTGAAGTTCTAGTAATGGTAGAGCGGGGCATATCTATTGTCACTCTCAATACTTGGTCGCGTTTGCATCGCCAACTGATTGATCATCTGCTTGATTATCAGCCATTACAAAGTCGCCTACTTTGGCAACAACAGCAGCGCTATCAATCCTAGTATTTATAAAGGCTTTATAAAGTAATACGCAGTAAATAATCTGGATATTATTGAAAGGATTTTTTATGACTAATACAACGTTAGTACAGACAGCTAACTCAGCAGAAACTTCAGAAAACAGCTTAAAAAAACCTCTATTAGGGGTCAATATTGACCATGTAGCCACTTTACGCCAAGCACGAGGTGTCAGTTATCCAAGCCCATTGGCAGCGGCTCTTTTATGTGAAAAAGCGGGAGCAGATGGTATCACGATTCATTTGCGTGAAGACCGTCGCCATATTCAAGATGCCGATGTATATGATATTGCCGAGCAGCTGACCACAAGAATGAACCTAGAGATGGCAGCAACGACTGAGATGCTTGAGATTGCTGGTAAGGTTAAGCCTTTCTGGGTATGCTTAGTGCCTGAAAAGCGCGCCGAATTAACTACCGAAGGCGGTCTTGACGTTTCTAGTCAGATACCTTGGTTGACGGATTATATCGCCAAGTTACAAGCAGTCGGTATTAAAGTCTCTTTGTTCATTGATCCAGAAGATAAGCAGATTGCTGCAGCGGTAAGCTGCGGAGCCGACGCGATTGAATTACATACAGGTGCTTATGCTGAAGCAAGCTTAGCCAGTGACGTCGATAAGATGAATGATGAGCTTACAAGGATTAGGCAAGCGGTGCGGACGGCCCAAGACGCTAATAGTAGTATGCTGATTAATGCTGGTCATGGTCTCACGCGCGACAATGTTAAGGAGATTGCCCAAATTGACGGCATATATGAGCTAAATATTGGACATGCCCTTATTGCCGATGCCATCTTTGTTGGATTAGAGCAAGCGGTTGTTATGATGAAATCTGCTATGCATCAAATTGTTTAACTATTTTAACCTTATCATGGTTCTCTATTGCCCGCAGTCAGTAGGGTGGCTTTCGTTAGGTTTATAAGTGATACGACCGATTTGGCTAAATGAGATTTGATACATGGTGTGATTGTAGGTTGAAGTTGGACAGTATTTAAAATGTCCGAAATGACCGCGCGGTTTACCGCTATCACCCCAAAATTTAGTGTAATGGCGCTTATCTCCTACCCGTAAATACAAGGTGCTGTATTTGGGCTCTAATGCCTGTTCTTCTAGTAGGTCGTCAACTCCTAAATCGAAGTTCTTATTATTGTTCTTGTCTAAGAATAATAACAGCTTCTTATAACTGTCTCTGTGACAAAGGCCACCGCCGTTAGACAGACAAAGCAGCAAGTCCTGTCTCCTGATATAACTTTCAGCTTTAGCTAATGTGAGTGTATTTTCAATTTGGTTTTCAATACGTTTTGCTTCCATACGGGCTAATTGCTCTAGGATATAAGGCGTTGCAATTATTGCAATGATAGCTAAAACGGCGACGGTAACGATTAACTCTACTAAATTAAAGCCATGTTCATTATGTGGTCGAAGGTGTCTTTGTTTATTCGAAGATACTTTATATAATTCAATCATGATGGACTGTTACCTATATAAGAGGTATGGCGATATAGAAAAACAACTTATAAATGGATCTGACTTCACTGCCAATGTTTTTTACTACCAACGTTGAATATGAGGATCGATAAAGTAATGAACCTCGTAGCTTTACATAGCTATATAAAGAATAGAGAATTTAGTAGAAATCCAAGTACTTAAATAAAAAAATGAAATAATGTTTACTAGTTAAATATAGACTAAATATATATCTAGTGTCAAATAATGTTTCAATTCGTGAATGAGCAGTTTTATCAATAGAGAAAACTAAAGATTTGTATTAAAATAGGCTCAAACAATAGGTATGATTCGTTTCATCATCTATTGCGACCTAACATACAAAAGATAAAAAGTGTAAAGTGTGTTAGTTATCGGTAAGTTGAGCTGACTAATGTGTTTTGGTTATGACATTATCGTGTAATAATGTGTAGCTGGTTAACGAAAAAAGTTGTAAACTGAGTTGATAATCGCTAAGCTACTCCTTAATTGGTTTTGCTTTGTCACTTAAAATTTGTAAAAGATGTCTATTTTTAGACATTTTGAGATGCAGTTTTGCTTAACGCATTACTAAAATTATCCTTTGGAGGAAGTTCATGAAATTAAATAAAATTGCTTTGGCATTGTTTGCCATTACAGCGGCCCCACTAGCAGCAAACGCTGGTGTTACTATTAGTCCACTATTACTTGGTTATCACTGGACAGAAGACGGTGAAGACCAACGCGACCTGTTAGCAAACTATAACGATGGTGCAGAAAACTTTTACGTAGAGAATGGTTTGTATACTGGTGCAGCACTAGGTATCGAGCTAACTCCTTCTACTCAGTTCCAAGTAGAATACGGTGTATCTAATACTGATGCTATAAGTAATAAGCCAGGTGCAGGCTCTTATGACGCCGAACAAGAAATGATCTCTGGTAACTTTTTAATCGGTTTTGAAGAGTTCAGTGGCTATACAGATAATGCATTTAAACCTTATGCATTGATTGGTGCTGGTCGATCTAAACTTGAAATCGAAGATGCTAGCGGCAATATGGTATCAGGTACTAAAGATACAATCGGTAACTTAGGTTTAGGCGCTATGTATCGTATCAACGATGCATTAAGCCTACGTGGTGAAGGTCGTGCGATTCATAACTTTGACCAAAACTGGTGGGAAGGTATGGCTCTAGCTGGTTTAGAAGTCGTATTAGGCGGTCACTTAGCTCCTACTGTTGCTGTTCCACCAATGCAAGAGCCATTAGTTGATAATGCTCCAATCGTTGTTGTTGAATCTGATCTTGATTCTGACGGTGATGGCGTACCTGATAGCATCGATGCATGCCCAGGCACTCCAATGAACGTAGTGGTTGATGAGCGTGGTTGCCCAGTACCAGTAGACATTACTGATGAGCTAAAAATGGAACTACGTGTATTCTTTGATAACGATAAATCAGCTATCAAAAACCAATACAAACCAGAAATCGCTAAAGTAGCAGAGAAGATGCGTGAGTATCCTAACTCTACAGCACGTGTAGAAGGTCATGCTTCTAAAACTGGTCCTTCAGCACGTTATAACCAACGTCTATCTGAAGCCCGTGCTGTTGCAGTGAAATCTATGTTGACTAACGAATTTGGTATTGCTCCAAACCGTCTATCAACAGTTGGTTATGGTTATGACCAACCAATCGCTGATAACAACACTGAAGAAGGTCGCGCTATGAACCGTCGTGTATATGCCATCATCACTGGTGACAAAACCATGACTGTTGAACAAACTAAAGATATGGTTGTTCAATAAGTAATAGCTGCTAATTATCTTATAAAGTAATTAGTTACAAAAAAAGTCATCCTCTGGGTGGCTTTTTTTTATTTAGGCAGTGAGAAAAGTAAGTTATTGCATAAATTCATGATGCAATAATGTTATACTAGCGACCCAAACACTTTGTAAATTGACAAGGTGTACATTAGCATAGCTATCTGTACGATGGATTTATCAGCATAGGTATTTGATTTCGTTAATATTAAATCGCTGTACGTATTGTGCAATTATTTAATCCTAAGCCAATCATGTCTATCTGGTTGATGTTAACAGTTTATCCAGCGGCGCTTACTGCTACTGCATTTTTTTAAGACAAAACGAGCATTTTATATGGCGAACGATATCAAACACCTGCGTAACATTGCAATTATTGCCCACGTTGACCACGGTAAAACCACTTTGGTTGACAAGCTATTACATCAATCTGGTACTTTTGGCGATCGTGCAAACATTGCTGAGCGTGCAATGGATTCAGGTGATATTGAGCAAGAGCGTGGTATTACCATCTTAGCGAAGAATACTGCTATCCGCTGGACAGATGATACTGATGGCACTGAGTATCGTATTAATATTGTCGACACTCCTGGTCACGCCGATTTTGGTGGTGAAGTTGAGCGTGTTATGTCAATGGTTGACTGTGTACTATTAGTCGTTGACGGTGTTGATGGCCCAATGCCACAAACCCGTTTCGTGACTCAAAAAGCATTTGAACAAGGCCTGAAGCCAATTGTTGTTATTAATAAAATCGACCGTCCTGGTTCACGTCCTGATTGGGTAATGGATCAAATTTTTGATTTGTTTGACAACTTAGGCGCGACTGATGAGCAGTTAGATTTCCCAGTTGTTTACGCCTCAGCATTGAATGGTATTGCCGGTTTAGAAGCTGATAACTTAGCTGATGACATGACACCACTGTTCAAAACTATTGTTGATGTCGTACAGCCACCACAGGTTGATGCTGATGCTCCGTTCCGTATGCAAATATCAAGTATCGATTATAATAGCTTTGTAGGTGTTATCGGTATTGGCCGTATTCAACGTGGTCGCATATCTACGAATACGCAAGTAACTGTCATCGATAAAGACGGCGAAACACGTAACGGTCGTATATTGAAGATTATGGGTTATCATGGTCTTGATCGTATTGAAGTAGATGATGCACAAGCAGGTGATATTGTCTGTATTACCGGTGTTGACGCGCTTAATATCTCAGATACTATCTGTGATCCTAATCATGTTGAAGCTTTGCCACCGCTAACGGTTGATGAACCAACGGTATCAATGACTTTCCAAGTGAACAACTCTCCGTTTGCTGGTCGTGAAGGTAAGTTTGTGACGTCACGCAACATTCGTGAGCGTCTTGAGCGTGAACTGATTCATAACGTTGCGCTACGTGTAGAAGATACTGAGTCTCCTGATAAATTTAAAGTATCAGGTCGTGGTGAGCTACATCTGTCTGTATTGATTGAAAACATGCGCCGTGAAGGGTATGAGCTTGGTGTGTCGCGTCCAGAAGTTATCGTTAAAGAAGTTGATGGTAAGCTACAAGAGCCGTATGAAAATGTAGTCTTTGATATTGAAGAGCAGCATCAAGGTTCAATCATGGAGCAGGTTGGCTTGCGTAAAGGCGAGATGACTAACATGGAGCTTGATAGTAAAGGTCGTATGCGTATTGAAGCAACTATGCCAGCTCGTGGTTTGATTGGTTTCCGTTCTGAGTTCTTAACCTTGACTTCAGGAACAGGTATCCTAACGTCAAGCTTCTCGCATTACGGTCCACAAAAAATTGGTGATGTCGGTGCTCGCTCTAATGGTGTACTTGTTTCTATGACCAAAGGCGTTTGCTTAGGCTTCGCACTATTTAACCTACAAAAGCGCGGTAAGATGTTTGCTGAGCCACAGCTTGAAGTTTATGAAGGTATGATTGTTGGTTTAAACTCACGTAACGATGATATGGCCGTTAACCCAACAACCGCCAAACAGTTAACCAACGTTCGTGCTAGTGGTACCGACGAAGCGTTAACTCTAACGCCTGCGATTAAGTTTACACTTGAGCAGGCGCTTGAATTCATTCAAGATGACGAGTTGGTTGAAGTAACACCAAAATCTATCCGTCTGCGTAAGCGTTACTTGACTGAAAGTGAGCGTAAGCGTTTTGGTCGTAAGAAAGGTGCATAATATCGATATGTAAATTACTTCGTAATTTATATTATTATTCAAGAAGCACGCAATGCTAGTTATTGTTTAGTAGCATTGAGAGATATAATTGGCAGTATGAAGTGAGCTGAATATGGTTCACTTTATATTGCTTTTTTTTGTGCCTGTCTTTTTATATAATAGTAAAACTAATTAACCTAACTATATTGTTTAGAATTAATTTTATTATTTCTAAGTAAGAATAACCATTCAATTATTTACCTGACCATAGGTAAAAACTTCAAGGAGTGACATTATGAGTATGGTATCTGAGTTTAAGGAATTTGCTTTAAAAGGTAACGTGATGGACTTAGCAGTCGGTGTCATCATTGGTGGCGCTTTTGCAACTATCACGACTTCTTTAGTTGAAGACATTATAATGCCAATCGTCGCTTTTATTGCTGGCGGCGAAATTAACTTTAAAAATATGTTTTTCATACTAGGAGATGCACCCGAAGGCGTTGCAATGACTTATGATGCACTCAAGGCAGCAGGTGTGCCGGTGTTGGCTTATGGTAGTTTTATCACGGTGTTGATTAACTTCCTGATTTTGGCGTTTATCATCTTTATGATGGTCAAAATGGTTAATAGATTACGCCGTGAAGATGAGGTGGAAGAAGCTGTAGCAGAGCCGTCAGAAGAGGTGCAATTACTGCGTGAGATTAGCGCAAAGCTGAGCAATACTCACATTACGAAATAAAGTCATATAATTTGCTTACCAGAATCAAAAAAGGCTAACGATAATTTAGCCTTTTTTATTGTCGATTGATAAGCTTAAAGCGTATAACGCTATGGCGTAACTACCACATAGTCATTGGTATTAATAAGAATTTCTGAAGGCCCATCGACTACGATACGCACGACATTATTATCAATGACTTGTGATTTATAAAAATTATCTTCAGCAACGGTGCACCCTAAGCAGCGTCCCATCGCATCCCATGGCTCAACGAATAACTTCTGCTGTGCTTGATCGGCATTACCACCGATGAGTGAGAAGGGCAGACTTACAAGATACGCTGCTGTGCCTGCTACAGCGGCTACTAATTGTAATGGCTTACCGACAATCGTATCGACTGCCATAGTCTCATAAGAGGGACCAAAATCAGTCTCATCGATTTCTATCGCTGCTAAAGCGGGCTGCATACTAGCACAAATTAAGCTTACGCTTACTATCGTGGTCAGTAGCTTATATTTAGCGGTACGTTTTAGTTTAGTTGGAGCACTCATAATAGTATCCTAAAACTTATAAGTAGTATGATTAATAGCTGCTGCTATTTGCATACAGAGACGATTTCTCTATAGAAACAAGGCGACAACGATAGGTATTTTTTATTATTACAGATAAATAAACGCTTTGCACTATTTATGTAAATATTAGCGCTATTAAAGCAAGATGTCAGCTAATAAGCAACAAAAATGCGCACTATATTGGTATCAGCAGGATATTTCTCAATATAGATAATTGTAGGAGTTACCCTAGATTATTTTGTTTATCTAGAACAGCTCTTAATTATAAAGAAATTTATGAAAAATCTTAGATATCAGATACGTGATTAAAATAACCATATTAAGGTTATCGTCTTAATCTTTTATAGCTTATTAATATTAATTGGCTGACAATCAGGGCAAAACACACTAGCCCGTCCATTAAGCTTAATATTTTCTAATGCTGTGTCGCAATGTGGACAAGTTTCGCCTTGTCTGCCATAGACATTTAAGGTTTGTTGAAAGTAACCGGTTTGACCGCTGGCGACGGTAAAATCGCGTAATGTGGAGCCACCTAACGTTATCGCTTTTTTTAGAATCGCTTTGATATGGTCAACCAAGGTCATTATTTGCTCGTATGAAACTTTATGAGCGGGCGTTGCCGGATGGATGCCTGATAAATAGAGGCTTTCAGTGGCGTAAATATTACCAACGCCGACGACGATTTGCTGTTCCATAATGACTGATTTTATGGCGCGCTTGATAGGCTGTTTGGTAGTATTTGATTTACGCGTATCGGTTGTTGTGATGCTGACATTATTGCTTAAAGCATTATCAGAAATTTGATTTGGGCTATCTGAGCGCTGAATTGAATGATATAAATAATCAGCGGTAAATTCTGCTGATAATGGTTCGGGACCTAAATGATCTAATAGCTTATGACCATAATCATCAAACCATAACACCGAGCCAAAGCGCCTTGGGTCGTAATAATGCAACTGTGTTTGGGTATCATCAGCGCCGCTGAATGTGACCACCAGATGGTCATGTTTACGCTTATCAGTGCCATAGCTATGCTGCTGTAGGCTACCTGACATACCTAGATGAATCAATAGTTGGCGCGGTGCCAAAGTATTAGGCTGAATAGGAGTGATGGTATTGACAGAAATGAGCGGTATAAAATTCAGTATCAAGTACTTTGCTCGGCGCTCGACGCTATCCAAAGTATAATTAATCAGTTGGTTTAAATCATCAGGCATTGACCAGCGTAGTTTGGGTTGGAAAACTTTGACATCGACCACTTGTTGACCTAATAAGGGGTTAAGACTGGTTTTAGTGGTTTCTACTTCAGGCAACTCAGGCATAGTATTTTTTATCAACACTCTATTATGATTATGGATTAACGGTATGAGAGAATAGTTTTAATGATTGCAGTGTAAAAAACGGATCAAACAACGGCGCGGCGAGCGTGTAAGATGCCGTGCTGCTGTTCAAGCTTAGCAAGGAGCTTAGATAAATGTGCAAGCCCTGAAACTTCAATATGAAACTTTAAAAAAGCGATGTTATCATCATTACTCAGCGTTTCAACTTGGCGAATATTGACGTTTTCTTTATCGATAATCTGGGTCAAATCACGCAGTAACCCACGTCTATCATACGCTTCTATATGAATATCTACCGGTTGATAACGCCCAGCTTTAACTGTCCAAGCAGCGTCAATTTCACGTGCTGGGTCATTTTCAATCAAGCGCAAGTATTCGGGGCAACCACGATTGTGTACGCTGACACCACGCGACAAAGTAATGTAGCCGGCGATGGGTTCGCCGTGGACAGGATGGCAGCAGCCTGCTAGGTTAATCTCGATATTATCCAAGCCATCGATATGGATTTTATAAGCATCAAGTTTTCCTGCGTCTTTTGCATTAATAGTAGGGGTAAAATCTTCTTCAGGTTTTTCAGGCTCTAGATGCAATTGACGAGAAATATGACTGGTAAGCTGATTGAGACCAATGTCGCCGGTCACCAAACCGACCACGATATCATCGGTATTATTAACGTTAAAATGCTGCGTATAGTCGTTTAAATCGATACTGTTTGGATGCACCGATAAACGCTCAAGCTCTTTACTGAGCATTTGGCGACCTATCTCAATATTTTTATCGCGGTCCTGCTTGTTAAACCATTGGCGCAGTTTTGAGCGCGCGCGGTTGGTATGAATATAACCGAGCGAGGCGACCAACCAATCGCGGTTAGGTTCGCGCGATGCTTTGGTGATAATTTCAACTTGTTCACCTGTCTTTAACTGATAAGTTAGCGGCACATAACGCTGGTTGACACACGCCGCTTGCGCACGATTACCGACTTGCGTATGCACATAATAGGCAAAATCCAGTACCGTCGCGCCTTTAGGCAGTTCAGTAATATCGCCGTCACGACTAAAAATATAAATACGCTCAAGCTCATCAAAATCAACCAGTTGCTCTTCTTCGTCAAATTCGATTTCTTCTAACTCTTCGCCTGTTAATAATGTTGAGCGCGGTTGATTGCGCGTCTCATTATTGATAGAAAGCAGTTGCCGTAGTGAGCTGATTCTTTGGTTAAGGTAATTATCCTTTTTATTCTTCAAACCTTCTTTATAATTGACGTGCGCGCACATGCCAAGCTCGGCTTCAAAGTGCATTTCTTGGGTACGTATCTGAACTTCAAGCGATTTATTCTCAGCAATAACGGCGGTATGTAGCGAGCGATAACCGTTAGATTTAGGATTGGTAATATAGTCGTCGAATTGCTCAGGAATGTAGCGCCATAAACCGTGTACCAAGCCTAAAACGTGATAGCAGTCTGAAGGACTATTGACCAATACGCGCAGCGCGCGAATATCATAAAGCTGATCAAAGGATAAACCTTTGAGCTTCATTTTCCGGTAAATAGAATAGATGTGCTTCACGCGTCCTGAAACCTCGCCCTCAATACCAGCTTCGGCTAAGGCTGCATTAAGCTTATCTTGTACGCGCTGAATATAGGACTCACGTTCGCTACGCTTTTCTGATAGCAATTTGGCAATTTCTTTATAACGCTCAGGCGCAAGATAGCGAAACGCTAAGTCTTCAAGCTCCCATTTTAATTGGGCAATACCCAGCCTATGAGCCAATGGTGCATAAATAGTCATGACCTCGCGCGCGACTCGATGTTGCCGCTCTTCACTAGAAAAGGTCAGTTCACGCATGGCAAAGGTACGCTCAGCCAATTTAATCAGCACGACGCGGACATCATTGGTAACGGAGATGAGCATGCTATAAATGTTGGATAGCTGGTCACGTTGATTATTGACAAAGTGGTCTTCTAAGCGCTTATTGCTTTCGATAATCTCCGACAGCTTACCCATCGCCAATGTATCTTTGACTAAGGTTGAGATATCCGCACCGAATTTTTTTTCAATTTCCGCTAAGCTAATAATCGATTTACGGGCGCTACGATAAAGCATCGCTGCGACGAGCGCATCTTCATCTTGATACAGATAGGTTAGGATATCGGTCATCGCAATACCGGTGACATAAGCGCCTGAGCGTTCAGATTCACTGGTATTCATGTGACTGCGGATAAACTCGCAAGCGGCGGCAAGATTGGGTACAGATTCTTGACCGATACGCTTGGCGACATTATCAAGCCAAGTAGGCACGTCGATATTTATTTGGTCTAAATCAATCTCTTCTAGCTCTTTTGCTGAAAGCGCATGCGTATCATCAAGCAGTTGATTGTCTAAATACTCATCTTTGAGGTTGGGGTCATGACTGTGATAAGCATACTGAGCAGAGCGATCAAAGGTAGTGTGTAGCTTATGGGTAGACAGCTGGTATTTGATATCGTGTGGAATTTGGGCATAGCTATTGGCAGACTGATGAGAACGCTGACTTGCGACCAGTTGTGCTGCCAATGTTGCGCTATCGGCTTGCGTGGTTTGTCCATCTACCAGCGGTAATCCTTCACGAATTTTTACCATAGCCCACTCCTCTTAGCTATTCAGAATTGATTAAAAGCATAGTTACTTAGAAAGATATATACTTAGAAAAATATAAGTTTTCGATAAGTAAGCAGTTAGCTATAAATCAATTCAGCCGCTAAAAAATCCTTTTTTAGCAGCTATAAAATGATAGAGATAAATAATATATAAAGCGATGAGTAAGGGTACTCATCATATCTTGATTAAGAAAGCTTCAGTATACTGGTTATTATTATCTCATTTTAAAATGACAAATCAAGCAAGGCTCTGTAATGACCGTGTAGGTTTAGATAACATAACGCCTTATTAACCTTATCGCTTAATCCGTTTTTGCATAAAGCAATGCGGTTAAAAATGAGCGTTATGATTCTTGCAAACGTTATGCTAAAAAATGTCATATTCAAAAAAACCATGCGTTAATATTGGTATTATTAAAACTAATATTAAGCTGGGATTTTCTCAAAACGCGCGATTGACTCGACGTGACCTGTATGACAGAACATATCCATCACGCCCGCATGGGTTAAGCGATAACCTTGCTCTAACAAGGCTTTGGTATCACGCGCAAGGGTAGCAGGGTTACAGGATACATAAACAATGCGTTCGGCATTGAACTTCGGCAGATACTGCATAATTTCCCATGCGCCTGAACGCGGTGGGTCAATCAATAACGCATCAAAGCCTTGATTCGCCCAAGGTTTATCGGTGCAATCTTGGGTTAAATCTTGGCTATAAAACTCAGTATTATTAATGCCATTGCGGCGTGCGTTATCGGCAGCACGGGCAGTCATGGCTTCACTGCCTTCAACGCCAACCACCGAGCCAGTTTCACCGACTAAACGTGCTAGTGGTAAGCTGAAGTTGCCCAAACCACTGAATAAATCTAGCACGCGCTCGCCTGCTTTTAAGTCTAGTAAGTCGCAAGCAAGTTTGGTCATTTGACGATTGACCGATAAATTGACCTGAGTAAAGTCAGTTGGGATAAATTCAAACGTCAAATCATACTCTGGCAATTGATAATATAAGCGCCCAAACTGCTCACTCATGTCATCATGCTCAGTCAAGGCAATACGCTGAATGCTATCGGCGCCTTTTGACTGTAAATATAACTGCCAATTGCGTGCCGCAAAGAACGTTTTTAATTTCTCAATATCCGCATCTGATAATGGCGCTAAATTACGCACAATAAGGGCAACGGGCTGATTGCCATCAGGCAGCTCTGGCATCGCTTCACCTATAGCTAGTTCAAGCTGAGCAATCTTGTCACGACTCTCTAGCGTGCTGATAAGTGCTTTTAAATTTTCAATCTCAAAGCCAATACGTGGGTCTAGGATGTGACACTCATTTAACTCCGCTAAAAAGTTACTTGAGCGCTCACGGAAACCAACCAAGGCGGTTTCTTTTTTGGCGACATAACGGACGCCGAGTCGTGCTTTAGTTCGGTAACCTAAGCGATCGCCGACTACTGGCGCGAGCCAATGATCTGGTTCGACATTGGCTTGATGGATAAGCATTTCAGCAAGCACAGATTGCTTAAAGTTGATTTGACCTTCTGGCTGCCAATGTTGCAGATTACAGCCACCACAGACGCCAAAATGCGGGCAGGGCGGTACCGCACGCTCAGGGTTTGGATTGGCGGTAATACTTACGGCATCACCTTCTTCAAAGCTGGTACGGCTATTGGTAATTTTGACTAAGGCGCTTTCGCCCGGTAGCGCAAAGCTGACAAAAATCTTTTTGCCATGCTTATCTTCGATGTGACCATCTACTTCACCAAAACCATTGCCATATACTGCAACGCCGCGACCATCATGTGACAGGCCATCGATGTTAAAAGGTAAAGGCTCGGCATCCTTTAAACGGCGACGGGTTTTTGATGATGGCTTAGATTTTTTTTTGCTTGGCGGGATAGTAATAGTTTGAGTCTCGTTAGGCTGTTGGTTGGCGTTTAAATTGGTAGAATCTTTTGAGTCGGTGGGCTGCATAAACCTGCCTTAATAATAAATAGTAAGTAATAAATGATAAATAACGATAAATGAGGGTGAGACGTTAGTTGTTAAAACGTTATCTTTATAAAAAATTTTCATAAAGACGCTTTTATGAATAAGCTTTTATAAAGACAGCCGTTAGATGAAAATGTCTGCTATGGTGCAGGCGCAGATGACCAATCGGCAATAAATTCATGATGGCGTGGACTGCCATCTGCTTGGGTATATTGTGCCAAATAATCACGGCTTTGCTGCTGCCACGCATCAAAATCTGGCGAGGACAATTGCCCTGTTAATCGCAACCAGCGCAAATATATCAGCCAGGTATTCATCACATCAGATTCGCAATATATTGACAGCGTTTGCCAATTCCCATTGCTGACCAGCTCGCCAACCATACTGCCATCGACATTGGTTTTACCGGGCAAGCCGTAAAGACTAGCGACGACATCCATGGCTTCGCGGCGACTGGCACCGTATTGGCTAAACCTGTCCATCAAATCAAGATGGCGACTGTGGAAACGATTGACGTAATTATCAAAGCGCATGTTTTTGATACGCTCGCCTTCTTCAAATAACCACGGCGCGGATAAGTCATACTGCATCGCGCGATAAATAAGCACGGGAATATCAAAGCCTGAGCCGTTCCAGCTAATCAGCTGTGGCAGCTTTTCAATATCACTAAAGGCGCGAAAAAATTTGCTCAGTATTTCTTTTTCGCTAAACTTATCGGCAGTCAGAGAAAATAAAGAAAATTTGCCATCTTTAATATAGAGCGCAGAAATACAGACAATACGCTGCAATGGCAAACGCATAAAGTCATGTCCCGCTTCTTGGAGTCGCAGCGCTGTCAATGCGTTTAAGGCATCGGCATCGTTTAGCTCAGCCAATTGTGGATAAATGCGGCGGGCAGCATCGGTATCGGCAACCGTCTCAATATCAAAGACCAATAGAGGTTTGGACGAAAGGGCGTTTGACATAAATAATCTTACCTAGCTATTGGCTTTGAATGATGATTGGTAAACTTATAATTGATTAACTTAAGATTTATGAGCTTATGCTACTGCGTTGAGCGTATTTCTTACTTTCTACTGCTTACTTTTTATTGCGCACTGTCTAGACTGTCATCAACATTATATAAGCCTGTCGATAAATAACGATCACCGCGATCACAAACGATAAAGGCAATGACTGCACCTGGATTCTCTTTTGCGACTTCGGTGGCTGCCCATGCTGCTGCGCCTGATGACACACCAGCAAAAATACCTTCAGTTTTCGCCAGTTTTCGCATATAAACCTCAGCAACACGTTGATCAACATCCATGATTTCATCAACTAAGTCTGCTTCAAAAATACCCGGCATATAAGCAGCCGGCCAACGGCGAATACCAGCAATAGACGCTTCTTCGTCAGGTTGCAAACCGATGATTTTGACCTCAGGGTTTTGCTCTTTAAGGTATTGCGCGACGCCTGTAATAGTACCTGTGGTGCCCATCGAGCTGATAAAGTGGGTAAGTTTACCTTCTGTTTGCGCCCAAAGCTCAGGACCAGTAGTCAAATAATGCGCTTGTTTATTATCAGGGTTATTAAACTGATCGAGCACAATACCTTTACCGTCCGTTTGCATTTGCAGTGCCATATCACGCGCGGCTTCTATACCTTCGTCCACTTCGATAAGCGTGGCGCCATAAGCTGCCATCGCATCTTTACGCTCTTGGGTCGAATTGGTTGGCATAAATAAAGTGATTGGATAACCGCGCATCGCCGCCACCATGGCCAAAGCAATGCCCGTATTGCCGCTGGTCGCTTCAATCAACATATCGCCCGGTTTAATATCACCGCGCAGCTCAGCCTGATAAATCATATTAAAGGCAGGACGGTCTTTTACCGAACCGGCAGGATTATTACCTTCAAGCTTGGCGAGTAATACCGCGCTATTGGCAATCTGCTCTTGCTCAGGCAGGCGGTTTAACTTGACCAAGGGCGTCTTACCCACGCAATCGGCAAGGTCAGTGATTTGCGTAATAAAATTGGCGTTTGACTGGGCCGTAGCGGACATAAGGTATCCTTATTAATGATTAAGTTTTTAATTGGCACTATTTATAAATTGGTACTGTTTATTAATTGACGCTGTTTAAATGATAGGTACTAAGACATTATCAATAATAGGTCAGTACTTTATAACTGTTGAATGTTTATCGTGGTCAATAAAAATTTGCGTCATTATATCATTTTGTTTTCGGCTGCGCTTAATGCATAAATTTTTATTGAGGATAGGCAGTTTGTTTATACTTATAAAAAAATATTAAGAGATGACTGCTTAGCAATAGCCTTGGAACAATGAACGTGCATTAGTAAGGGAAGCAGTAAAAGTTTGCTAATGAATGGTTAACCGCCTTCATTAGAATCCTGCTAAGATAATCTCAAGCTATCGTTAATAGATTGCCTTTAGTGATTAGTAAGTAATGAGCATCTAACCGCAACAATAATACTTATCACCAATAGTATTTATCGCCAATATTAGTGGAGAGTAAACCCAGCATGGCTTATAAAAAACGTTTTGATACTAGTAGTGCTTATGGTCAGCTGATTATATTGGTGTTTTTGCCGATTTGTTTATTGGCAGCGGTCGGTGGCATGTTGGTGTTTTATGAAACCATGCGTGCTAGCAATTCAGAGCAAGAAGCGTTAGCAGAGGCGGTGCTGATTCGTTATACGCCAACGATTGCGGAGCTGGTTCCTGAGCTATTAGTAGAGAAAGAGAAGCAGCAAGCAGAAAAAGGCGATGGTAAAAGCAAGACAAATACGAAGTCGCAAGCGGCGATAGAAACCCTGGAAAGTATTCAAGATAGGTTAGGGCGCATGCAGTCTGAGCAGCATGTCCAGCGTATTGCCATTATTAATCAGGATAATGAAGTGCTAGCAAGCGTCGGTTATGGTATCGATGAAACTTGGCCACTGATAGAATCTTCAGAGCGCTTCTTATCGCAAAAACCAACGCCCATTGGCACAGCTTACGGTAGTAGCTTGGGTGAGTTTGATGGGCAGCAATTGTGGTTAATGATCGATATGGATAACGAGCCGCTTTATATCGCTCGTTATCGTATTGCCATGGCACTGGCGATTACCGGTTTATTTACGATTTTAATTTTGTTATTAAGCTTAAATATCTATTCAAAACGTTGGATTGCGCCAATTTACGAGCTGCGCCTGCAATTACAACGTACCCATGTCGACAATCTTTATCAGCCTATTCCAGTGGAATCAAATGGTGAGCTGAATTTATTACAGCAAGATTTGGTCAAGACCTTACGTCGTCTACATGTAAGCTTCCAAGATTTGAAAGACCATGCTGAGCAAACCGAAGATGATTTGCGCTTGGCATTTGATGAGATGGAAATGCAAAATATCTCTATCCGTAATGCCCGTGATGCCGCAATCTCAACCAGCCAAGCAAAATCGGCATTTTTGGCCAATATCAGTCATGAATTGCGTACACCATTAAACAGTATCGATGGCTTTATTAATTTGCTGGCACGTCACGGTGAGCTTAATCCTGAACAAGACTTGTACGTACAAACTATTCGTAAATCGTCGGCGCATCTATTAGCGTTAGTCAACGACGTATTAGATTTTTCCAAGATTGAAGCAGGCAAGCTAGTACTTGATCGTCATGAGTTCGACCTTTATGACACCATCTATGACGTGGTCGATATGCTATCGCCGGTTTCTGCAGAAAAAGGTCTACGTATGGCGGTGTTGTTTTATAACGACGTGCCGATGCGCATCAACGGCGATGCCCTGCGTCTTAAACAAGTACTGACCAATATCGTCGGTAATGCCATTAAATTCACCGATAGTGGAGACGTGGTCGTTCGCGTCAGCTTAGACGATCATCGCGACAATTACTTGATGATTAGCGTGCAAGATAGCGGTAAAGGTATCTCGCTGTCTGACCAAAAAATGCTCTTTCAAAGCTTTAGTCAAGGTGATCCATCGATTACGCGTCAATACGGCGGTACAGGTTTGGGTCTGGTCATCTCCAAGCAATTAACGCGGCTGATGGGCGGCGATATTGGCTTTTATGACAATGTGCAAGAAAATATCTCTAATCAGGGAGCAACGTTTTGGTTTCGGATGCCAGCGCATGTCGATGTTTTAGAAGCGGCGACTGGACAAACGATTGAGCTGCCAGTACTCGCACCGCTTGCCAGCGATACGGATGAATTTAATGTGCTCGTTTGGATTAATCATCTGGCATCGATACAGGTGCTTAAAGCCAGCTTGCAACATTTACCGATTACCCTAACCCAAGCCAATTCTTTACCGGGCGTTCTTGAGTCGCTCAAAGAGCGCGGCAATTACTGGGATTGGGTCATCGTTGATGACGATACGCAAGACGATATGATGGCGCTGCTCAAACAGATTCGCCTGCATTATCAGGGTAAGCTGGCGGTATTTGGCTATCAAGTTGCCGCTGACCAAGCGCTGCTCAATCGTTATCATGCCAATATTTTG
This sequence comes from Psychrobacter immobilis, assembly GCF_904846175.1. GTDB lineage: Bacteria > Pseudomonadota > Gammaproteobacteria > Pseudomonadales > Moraxellaceae > Psychrobacter > Psychrobacter immobilis_E. The sequence continues at coordinate 120,214 of NZ_CAJGZM010000006.1, forward strand.
TATGAGCCATTGGATAAAAGACAGCTCTATGCGATGCTTGATACGCAAAAGCGCAGCGCTCCAAGTGGGATTCAAGAGCCACGTTGGAAGGGCGTTACTGTCTTAGCCGTCGACGATCATCTGCCAAACTTACTGGTACTTGATGCGCTATTAAGTGAGCTTGGTATCCATGTGATTACTGCCAGTAGTGGTTTTGATGCGATAGAAATCATCAGTAAACAGCAAACCAAACATATCAAAACTGCTAAAACTGAAAAACAAAGTCTGTCGAAAAAGACCCAAATATCTAAAGCTGAGGCCCGCGACGATGTCAGTAAATCGGCGGTTGGCTCATTACATCTTGACGATGCTACGACAGATGATAAGAGCAATGCGGCGGACAAAAATAGCATCGATTTGATATTTATGGATATTCAAATGCCTCGTATGTCAGGGCATGAAGCAGCGCGCCAAATCCGTAATATCGAAACCCCTGATAATCATATTCCAATTATTGCCTTGACCGCTCATGGCTTAGCTGATGAGCGCGATAAGTTGATTGCGAGCGGCATCAATGATTATGTGGGTAAACCTATTAGCCAGCCACAATTATTGCAAGTGCTACAAAAATGGCTTGGTCGTACCACTTCAGTACTGCCATTGAATGCCCTTGCTAATGATGATTTACACCCTGTAAATTCGCCTAGCTCGGATTTGCCAAGTTCTAATTTCAATAATGCATTAATGCAAGACTCTTTAACGGCGTATACAGATCTGACAGCGCCGACTTATCCTATAGTGAAAGGTGATAAGGGTAATCGAGGTGCTGAAGCGATGAGTCCAGCAAAAATTACCCGCCCTTTATCGCTGAAGAAAATTCGCGATGATTACTTGCGTGACAGTCAGCCACGTGAAGATTATAGACGTGAGACACCGCGCGAGACCCAACCACGCTATGAGAATTTGCGCTATCAAGAGCAGGGTCAAGCACCATTGTTTTATCCGCCCTATCAAATGACAGATAGTACTAAAGATAAGCAGATTGTAGAAACAACGCAAGGTCAAAATAATACGGGCTTGGGCGCAAACTTTCTTAATACTTTGGAGATTTTAAATTGGCAAGATGCCTTAACGCGTTCAGCCAATAAACCCGATTTGGCTGCCAAGCTGATTATTATGATGCTTGATACTATCAATGATGAAAAGCAAGCGTTGATACAGGCATGGGAGAGTCGCAACCGCAGTACGCTTGCGCAAATTGCCCATCGTATATTGGGTGGCAGTCGTTATACAGGCGTGCCGCAATTGCGTCAGGCCAGCCAAGATTTAGAGGATAAATGCTTATTAAATATCCAACATACCACGCCCGCCCAATTTACGATGCTTGAACCTTATTTTAACGCGCTATTGACCGCGTTAAATAACTTACAAACACTGGATTTATCGGCTTATCCGCAGCTTAATTATCATCGTTTGAGTGAAAATGATATGACGTGGAAAATGATTTAGGACAGTTGGTTTTATAGTTAATTTACTTTAAAACCGATACAGTACTTAGACAGAGATTAAAGGGTGCGAACGGTAAACGATACCCTAGCAGTCAGTTATTGATAAGGAAGGGTTCGTGCAAGGCTGTTAATATTAATCTGAGCACCAACCATTACAGTTGTTTTATTTATTATTAAGGATGATTATGCACGCTATTGCCACTTACCAGTATGAGACATTACAAGTCAGCGCGACCGACAACATAATAACGGTGACCATCAATCGACCGGAAAAAAAGAACGCCATGAGTTTTAAAGTGGTGCAAGAGTTGATAGCAGTCGCCGGTCGTATCAGTAAAGATAAAAGCGTACGCGCGGTGATTCTTAATGGCGCGGAAGGAACATTTTGTGCTGGTATCGATTTGGGCGATTTAAACCATCCTAAAAATCAAGCCTTTGCGCTATGGGAGCTGGTTAAACCTTGGCAAAGTCTATTTCAACGCGTCTGCTTGGTTTGGCGTGATGTCCCTGTGCCTGTTATTGCCGTGCTTGAAGGCTATTGTATTGGCGCAGGCTTACAGCTGGCGCTGGCATGTGATGTGCGTATCAGCCATCCTGATTGCAAATTGTCTATTATGGAAGCCAAGTGGGGGCTGGTTCCTGACATGGGCTTAACGCAATCAGGGTTTGGCGTCGTACGCGCTGATATCTTAAAAGAGCTGGCAATGACGGCTTGTACCGTGAATGCCGAGGAAGGTAAAGCGCTTGGGTTAGTCAGCCATTGTAGTGAGACGCCACTTGAGGAGGCGCAAAAGCTTGCTGCCGAGTTTGCTGAGCGTTCACCCGATGCGGTGCTGGCAAGTAAACGCGTTATTAATGCCATGTTCCAACAGCCAGCTACGACGTTGTATAAAGAAAAATTCTGGCAGTTAAAAATGATGTTCGGTCGCAACCGTAAGCTGGCGCTTAGAAAAGCCAAGCAAGCCAGTACCGCTTTTGGCAAACGTCAATTCCGTTAGACAAATTAGCCATATTTAGCCACTGTATTTGAGTGATACAGGTTTATTTTATTCACATCAAGCATCTATTGAATTACAAGCAGATAGTGCAATATAGCATTATCTGTTTTTGTAGACGGCTTGCGTTGCTGCCTGTCAGTATGCATCATTGTTTGTAGAAGTTATTTTTAACAAAGCTTGGTTTAAAATAAAAGCCTATTAAAATTACACAACAAACCGCGCATCAATAATAAAATAATCATCACTCTATCATATGGTCTAACTATGTCTGCTCCAAAATCCTCCCTGCCCAATAAACCAAATGCTGCTGACCGAGTGCGCTCTGCTGATTTACCCGTTGCATGGATTATGATGCTTGGGCTTATCGTAGCAGTCGGACCATTATCGATTGATATGTATCTGCCAGCATTACCATCGATGGCAGATGATTTTGGTGTATCGACCGCATTTATGGCCAACTCTGTTCCGGCTTATTTTGTTGGTTTGGTATTTGGGCAGCTGTTTTATGGTCCCTTTAGTGATCGCGTCGGTCGCGTCAAACCTTTATATATCGGTATGACCTTATATGTGATTGCCTCGATTGTTTGTGCAACTACCGATAATGAATACGTATTGTTTGTCGGTCGTACCTTTCAAGCGCTCGGTGCTTGCGTTGGTGCGGTTGTGACTCGCGCGGCAATCAGGGATCGACTGACAGCCAAACAAACCGCCAAAGCCTTTTCTATTATGATATTGGTGATGGGCTTAGCACCGATATTAGCGCCATCCCTTGGTGCTGTATTTTTACAGTTCTTTAGTTGGCATTCTATCTTTTGGTTTTTGGCGGCTTTTGGCACGCTAAACTTATTACTCACCAAGTTCTTTTTCTTTGAAACGCTGACTGAAGAAAACCGAAATGTTCGTCCTGCCAAAGAAGTACTCAGTCAATATTGGGATTTATTAAAAGACCCGACTTTTAACTATCCAGCGATTGGCGGCGGCTTATTAATGGGGGCTATGTTTGTCTATATTAGCTCGGCTTCTGAATTAATCATGGATACCTATGGTGTCTCAGCCACACATTTTGGATGGTTATTTGGGATGAATGCGGCAGGGTTTGTAGGACTAACCCAGCTGAATCAATGGTTAACCAATCGTTTTCGTATTTTAAGTATCCTGCGGTTTGGGGCGATGATGCAGGTCATTTCTGCCGGGGCGTTATTTGTAATAGGTATAGTCTTTGGTACGGATGCATGGTTGCCGCTGGTTTTAGCCTGTATTTTCTTCTGTATTGCCGGCTTAGGTCTGACGCAGCCAAACGCCTCGGCGATTGCACTCGCTTTTCAAAAGCGCCGTGCTGGCATGGCAAGTGCGATGCAGGGCTCTTTGATGTTTTCAGTCGGTATTTTTGGCGGTCTATTATTAAACTTATTCCCCGTCAATCCGGTGCTAAAGATAGGTATCGCGATGTTTGCGCTGATGAGTCTTGGCACTTATTTAATTTGGCAAATAGACCGTAATTTGAATTTGGATAATGCGGATTGATTAATCGATAAATTTCATTCAATTTTAGTTTTTGTAAAAAAGTATTCAGTGCGTCGCAAACGTCTGAATACTTTTTTTATGTCTGTTATTTCCTCTAGTTCTTCCTGCTTATTAGATTTTTGGCTCAATAAATACATTTTTAATGAATATTTGTTTGTTATATTTTTAAGTAATGACTTCGTTCGCACCTACCATTCTATATAAGTTTATTGCCATATATGAAAATATGTACGCTATAGCCAAACAAAATTATTGCAATAGTAGAATTGCTCAATTATTATCCAGCGTAACTTCTTGTAATAGATTGTTGTATAAGTATTACAATGTTTTTTAATAGGATTTTCTTTGATTTGTAAGATAACGCCGAGGCATAAGGATAGGATATGAAGCAGTTATATCGAGTGTTACCGATTATGTTGAGTGTGGGTTTATTTGGATGTGGTAATTCTTCTAATCAAGAAAGTGTCAATGCCACTGCCAACGGTGCGACCGATAGTAAAGACAACTTCGTCAGTCAGCTACCTGATACAGCGCCAGTGATAAAAGTTGCGACTACAGGCACAATGCCTCCGTTTTCTTTCCAAGATGACTACGGCAATATGCAAGGTATTGACATTGATTCGATTCGTGCTATCGGCGAGGAGCAAGGTTTTAAGGTCGAGTTTTATAAAGAGACTTGGCAAAACATGTTTGATAGCGTGGCATCAGGTGGTCGTGATTTAGCGATATCAGGCATTTCCTACAAAGATGACCGTGCTGAAAAGTACGGTTTATCTGATACTTATTTCTTTAATCCCTCTTCAATCATGTATGCAAAAAGCAATGTGACAATTAATGGCATTGAAGACTTACAAGGTATGCATGTCGCTGCTATGGAAGGCTCAAAGCAAGATGATCAGCTCAAAGCCATGGGCAAATATAGTCAAATGACTACTGAAAGCACAGCCTTTCTGCTATTTGAAGACCTCATGCAAGGAAAGGTTGACGTCATTTTGCATGATTTACCTATTTTACAATATACGGCAAAAAACCACTCTGAATATAAAGTGACTATCGTGCCTTATGAAGGTGAAGACAACCCTTCAGCCCAGCAAGTGATATTGATGGCAAAGGGTAATGCTAAGCTTATCAAGAACGTTAATGAAGGTATTGCTAAGCTGAAAGATAAAGGCACATTTAAAGAGATTGAGCAAAAATGGTTGGGCGGAACGGCTCCTGCTACTACTAGTAATACAACCACTCAGCAAACGAATAAAGGAGCTTAGAGAAGATGGCAACCCCACATAATATTGACAATAAACGCTATCGCAGTCTAATTGTTTCAATTGCACTGTTTTTATCCTTGATTGGCGCATTGCTGGCATTTACTTTCTATACATCAAGCTTGCTTGAAAGAAATACGGTCTTAATTGATCAAACCAACCAAGTCGCCAACAGCGCCCAAGCGGTAATTAAAGATCTATTCGACTTAGATAGTAGTTATGGCGAAGACACTAACTCTCCGCATATCCAGCGAGTTTTAGAGCGTTTGGAGCAAAATGCAACTCTGATTACCAGCTCTATTAATGCCATCGAGCAAGGTGGCGAAATCACCGACGTTGATAGTAAAAGTTATAATTTACCAAAGATTAATAGTCAGTCTCAGACCCAGATTACGGCGGCTAATGAGCAATGGCAGCTTTTAGCACCTAAGATCCAAGCTTATCTAAAAGACGCTGATAATATCATGGTCGATTCGTCTGATGAATTGACTCAAGCAGTAGAGCAAGCAAAGACCTCAAGTTTGCTCATTAATGACTCGTTGGACCAGCTCACCGATGAAGTGTTTATTAACGCCGAACGCCAAGCAGATACGATTCGTCTGATTCAGATATTGGGTGTTGCAGCTATTTTTGCTTACTTCCTAATCTTCGTATTCTTCTTTGTACGTCGTTTGCGTGATACCGATGCTGAAGCATTGGCTGCTCGTCGCGAAACGCAAGAAATCATGGAAACCGTCAATACGGGTCTATTCTTGTTAGATAAAGATTTGAATATTGGTCAGCAGCATTCACGTGCTCTAAACGGCATTATTGGTGAAGAAAGATTGTCAGGTGAAAACTTTGCCGATGTACTACGTGGCCGTATTTCAGACAAAGATTTGAAAACCACGCGTCAGTTTATCGAGCAGTTATATAACCCACGCGTCAAAGAAAAACTGGTTGATTCTTTAAACCCATTGCATAAAGTCATGCTGCACAACGCTTCTGGCGAAGAGAGCACCACAAGCCGCTTCCTAGACTTTAAGTTTTCACGCGTTTATGAAGACAAAGATATTGCCCGCATTTTGGTCAACGTCAATGACGTCTCAGATGCTGTTTATCTAGAGCAGCGCTTAGAAAAAGAGCGTTCGCAAAATGACATGCAAATTGAAATGTCGACCACCATCTTAAACGTCAATCCAAAAATTATTAATGAATTTATTAATAACACCAAAGTTCATATCGATAAGATGAACAACATTTTGAAAAATCCTGGTAGCTCGCAATTTGAGCTTGAAGGTAAGCTGAATGCGATTTATCGCGAAATGCACAGCTTAAAAGGTGAAGCGTCGGCACTTAAGCTGCACAGCTTTACTAAAATCGCCTCAGACGCTGAAGACAAACTGGATGCCTTGCAAAATCAGGGCAAACTATCAGGTAATAATTTCTTACCACTGGCTGTCCATTTAGACGACTTACTTAGCCTCTCGAATACTATTGAGACATTAGGTGAGCGCATCAACCAAGCTGCGCCAAAGAATAATGCTAGCACTCAGCCGATGACAAAAGCACCTGTATCGGCGAGTTCATCAATCGCTACCCATGCGCCAGCATCAAATAAATCAATTGAGACTGCGTCTTTTGCCGGCGGCAATAACATTGATTTGAGTGATGATTTAGCGGATGAGCAGTTAGCGTACTATCAAGATTTTGCGCAAGATATCGCGGTTAGACAAGGCAAACAAGTACAGCTAAATGGTCATAATTTAGCGCACGTTACTATCCCTGAAGGTCTTAAAAAACCAGTTCGGGAAATCAGCATTCAATTATTACGTAATGCAGTGGTACATGGGGTTGAGTCTCCTAAAGCGCGTCAGACTGCTGGTAAGCCTGCCGTAGGTAGTATTGATTTAGAGATGCAGCGTGACGCTCAAAACCTAGTCATCGTGTTACAAGATGACGGTCAGGGTATCAACTACGAAGGCATCCGTAATAAATTAATCGCCGATGGTCGCTTCAGTCATGAAGACGCAAGCGCGCTTACTGAAGGTGATTTGCTTAAAACATTATTTTCTTCTGGGTTCTCGACTAAAGAGCATGCGGATGAAGATGGTGGACGCGGCGTGGGCTTAGATGTCATCAAGGCTTTAGTAAAAGAATATGACGGTAAGCTTAATGTAAACAGTGAGCTTGGCAAAATGACCCGTTTTGTCATTACCTTACCGACCGCGTAATTAAGGATAAAGAGACATTATGCACAAATTAATGATTGTTGATGATTCAAATATCATTCGAAACCGTATTCAGCGTGCTTACGATTCAGGTCAGTTTATGTTAGTTGCGACGGCGACCAGTGGTGTGCAAGCGATTGAGAAATTTAATATTCATCGTCCGGATGTGATTACCATGGATTTAACCATGCCGCAAATGGATGGTCTTGAATGCATTGCAAAAATCATTGCGATAGATCCTGAAGTACGGATTTTAGTGGTATCGGCGTTGTCTGATAAATCGACTGGTATTGAAGCTTTGTCACTGGGCGCGAGCGGATTCTTGTGCAAGCCTTTTTCAGAAGAAGAGCTGGTAGAGTCTTTGTATGAGCTTGTACAAGACTAACCTCTAGGGTATGTCCGCCATTTAACTCATGAGCTTAGCTCGTTTTTATGACTATTTTTAAAATGAAGACATACCCTAATCAATTTAGTAAATATATTATGAAAGAACACATATTATGAAAGAGCAAAAGTTACAAATTTTTGTGAGTATCATTACCAATTATTTTAATCAGTTTGGCAATGAAGAGCTGGTCGTTGATACCCCTTATTTACTAGAAAATCAACAGCCAAAAGTCCATGACTATACCGGCGTCATTGGTATCTCGGGGGTGCAAAAAGGTGTGGTTTATTTTTCTGCCACCAGCGCGTTATTAGATAGTATTCTAGATAGCATGGGCGAAACGGATAAAAGCGAAGATAATTTGGTCGATCTTGCAGGTGAGGTTGCGAATACCATATCCGGTAATGCTCGCAACGAGTTTGGCGCGGAGTTTCATATCTCTGTACCGCTGGTATTTAAAGGCTCACCGCAAAGCATTATCCTACCTAAAAACGGACGTTCTTTTATCATTCCAGTCAGTTGGCGCGGTCAAATTGGCGAGATTGTGGTTTGTTTGCAAGATTGAATACAATCCCTCATGAAGATCAATATGGATGATAAACGATTATGGTTAATGTAGATAAATTAGGCGTCTTTTTAAGCTCGATCAGTGCGTTTTTTGCACAGATTGATGATGAGTCAGTAGTGATTGATACGCCGTATTTGAATAGTAATAAAAATGCCGTGGGTTATGACTATAGCGGTATGATTAAAATCTCTGGACCGCTTGAAGGCTGCGTTTATGTTAGCGCTCCGAGCACTCTTTTGCGTGAAATCATCAAAGTAATGGGCGAGCCTGATTCCTCTATTACGATGATGAAAGACTTATTGGGTGAGATGGCAAATACCATTTCAGGTAACGCCCGTACCGAGTTTGGCGCTGATTTTATTATATCGCCGCCTAAAATTATCGAAGGCATACCCAGCATTCCTTATTTACCAAAAGATCGCCAAAGCTATGTTACGCCTTTTACATGGCGCGGCTACAAGGCAGTTATCGGTATTTCTATCGCTTAATTTAACCTGCCTTATAGATTAAACCGCTGTATAGATAGTGAGTAATGCTGTAAATAACGATGAGAAGTGAAAACGACGTTAATACGTCGTTTTTTTATGCGTTATCATCCACTTAAGTCTTATAATAGCGCTAGCGATTACTTAGCCTTATATGATAAAATACAGCCCAGCTATTTTTTATCATAGAGTACTCTTTTTTATAAAATAGTATTCTATACGTTCAAATCATAGCTTATTTTTCAAACCAACCCATCAACCAATGACACACACATCATGGCAAAAAATTGCTGGGTGTTTGGCGACTTGATTAATTTGCGTCTAATAGATAGTCACGGTGCTGCATTATAAGCATCAACTATCAGCAAATGCGTGTCGCTAGATAGGCAGTTTTTGTGATGTGGAGGCATAACCCAACCAATAGGAATTTCACATGGCTACAAACAATCCAACCAAAATCGAAATGCGCGACTTACTACAAGCTGGCGCTCACTTTGGTCACCAAACACGTTTTTGGAATCCAAAAATGGGACCATACATCTTTGGTGCCCGTAACAAGATTCATATCATCAACCTTGAGCACACAGTAAAAGCGTTTAACGAAGCATTGACTTACGTAAACGGCCTAGCTGCTAAGAAAAACAAAGTATTATTTGTTGGTACTAAACGTGCAGCTAGCGGCGTTATCGCTGAGCAAGCAGCACGTGCTGGTATGCCATACGTTGACCATCGCTGGTTAGGTGGTATGTTGACTAACTGGAAAACGTTACGCCAGTCAATCAATCGTCTAAAAGAGCTAGAAAAACAAGCTGAAGACGGTACTTTCGCTAAGCTTACTAAGCGTGAAGCGTTAGAGCGTACTCGCGATATGGAAAAACTTGAGCGTTCACTAGGCGGTATCAAAGACATGGGCGGCCTACCTGACGCAATCTTCGTTGTAGACGTAGATCATGAAGCGATTGCTATCAAAGAAGCTAAAAATCTAGGTATCCCAGTTATCGGTATTGTTGATACTAACTCTAACCCAGATAACGTTGATTACATCATTCCAGCTAACGATGATGCTATCCGTGCGGTAACTTTGTATGTAACTTCTATGGCTGATGCAATCATCGCTGGTAAAGAATACGCACAAACTCAAGCGGGCGGTAAAGCTGACCAAGAAGCACCTGCTGCTGCTGAAGAAGCGCCAGTTGAAGCTAAAGCTGAAGAAGCTGCTACTCCAGCAGAATAAATCGCTGACCGCAAAGGTTTAACTTTGTAAAGGTGTCTTGATAGTTGTCTTATCAGCACTCATATAAGGTTATTAACAGCTTATAAGCTCATAAAAGGCATGATGTAGTTTTACTCGTCATGCCTTACTGTTAATGGTTTATGGTCAAAGTTAATAAGCGTGTCATGATTGGGCGAGTATTATCGTCTATACGAGCCATATTGCTTTTTTGATGATATAAATAATCGTTAACGATGAGTGGTTATATGAAGGCTTAAGTCTAATATTAAGAGCAATGTTGACTTAATATTAATCAAGTTATCGAATAGATTTTAAGCATACCTCTAAATAACAATATTCATGTACATAATAAAAGGTAACTCTTATGTCAGAAGTAAAAGTATCTGCCAAAATGGTAAAAGAATTGCGCGACCGTACTGGTCTTGGCATGATGGAATGTAAAAAAGCGTTAGAAGAGTCAAATGGTGATGTTGAAGTTGCCATTGATAACCTACGTAAATCAGGTCAAGCGAAAGCGGCTAAAAAAGCGGGTAACATCGCAGCTGACGGCGCTATCATTATCGCTCAAGGCGACAACAAAGCATTCTTGTTAGAAGTTAACTGCCAAACTGACTTCGTTGCAAAAGATGAAAACTTCGCTGCATTTGCAGAAAAAGTAGCAAACATCGCCCTAGAAAATAATGAGACTGACGTAGCTGCTATCGCTGAATTGCCATATGGCAATGGTCAAACGATTGAAGAAGCTCGTGTATCTCTAGTACAAAAAATCGGTGAGAATATCCAAATCCGCCGTGTTGAAGTACTTGAAGGCGCTAACATTGCTGCATACCGCCATGGTCTACGTATCGGTGTGGTGGTTTCTTATGAAGGCGGCAGTGCAGACACCGGCAAAAACCTTGCCATGCACATTGCAGCATTCAACCCTGTGGCAGTAGATGATGAAGACGTAGCGGCTGACGTACTAGCACGCGAAAAAGACATTATCGAAGCAAAAGCGAAAGAGTCTGGTAAGCCTGACAATATCGTTGAAAAAATGATTGAAGGTGGCTTACGTAAGTACCTAGACGAAGTCACGTTACTTCGTCAACCATACGTCATGGACAACGAGAAAAAAGTTGGTGACGTATTAAAATCTGAAGGCGTAAAAGTAGTTGGTTTCAAACGTCTAGAAGTCGGCGAAGGCATCGAGAAGAAGCAAGAAGACTTTGCTGCTGAAGTTGCTGCAACCCAAGCACTAGCGAATAAGTAAGTTTTAAAATGCAGTGAGTGCTTTATTGATTATTTAATATTAATAACTTAATAAAGTGCTCAAAGATTTTAAAATAGCTTTGTTTGAACGCAAAAAAAGCCCATTATTAAGCAAAAAAAGCCCATTATTAATTTAATGGGCTTTTTTGTGGCTGTTGTCTTTTGAATTAGCGCAATGCTAAATAAGCAGAGTTAGCATAGCTTGCATTATTGCTACTGGTGCCGTAACTGACGTTTTGGAGGCCGCCACTATTACTGGTATTGGCAGTATTACTGTTATTCGCATTCATTGTATTACCCGATAGTGCTGAATCATTTTTATATAAACTATGATAGCGGCTCATCACGCTTTTGACATAGTTACGGGTTTCTTTAAACGGAGGAATGCCATTATATTTATCGACATTCCCTTCGCCAGCATTATAACCAGCCACGGCAAATTCAACATTATTATTAAAACGTTTCATCAGCCAAGCGATATATTTCGCAGATCCTTCGATATTATCGGCAGGATTCCAAGGATTACTCACTTTAAAGCGGCGAGCAGTCGCTGGCATCAGCTGCATCAAACCTTGCGCACCGACAGGTGAGCGTGCATTAGGATTAAAGGCAGACTCCGTATGCATCATGGCTTTCATCAGCGCAGGATCTATACCATGGCGATCAGCAGAGGCACGGATATAGCTATCGTAAGAGTTACGACTGCCGCTACTGCTCGCCGCGCTGCTACCATAATCTGCATTAGTATTGCTACCAGCATTGTAAGCACCAGAATCTTTATAATAAGTCGTTTTTACTTTTTTACTAAATTTATCAAAATTGCCACTAGGATTGACGTTAGTGAGGAGAACTTGTCCACCTTTGTCTTTGTAGATATACATATTGCCTGCTTGAGCGGCGATAGGTAGGCTAGAGAAGGCAATGGCAGTAAGTAAAACGGGAGACAAGCAACGTGTCATTAGGGGTGCAAGATTTATCATAGGGTTATCACTTTTTATCGAGTAATAGCAAATTGCTTTGCCTATAAGCGCGTGATGTCGCGCGTCAAAGCGGTTATCGCGTTTGTAGGATTTTATAGTGAGCCAATATCAGTATGGCGACTACCTAAGAATTCGCGTCTAACAAAACCACTTGCAATAGATACAAAAAATAATAGTTGCTTACTATAACACAAAATAAGTTTTTGCCATATCTGAATGCGTGCACGCGCAGTCAAAAGGCCTTTTAATTTGTAAGAAAGCTCAATGAAATCAAGATGGTAATAGAATAAGGGTGGTTAATGGACTTATAAGAGCAATATTTTCGCCTTTATCTTTGCATTAAAAATAAGTAAGAGATACCGCTAGAAATTCTATCAAATGAAATTGATTCAGGTGAAAAAAGCCCATCAAGGAGGATGGGCTAAGGTATTTAGATTTAACTTAAAGCATTTTATTAGGATAACGCACTGATAAAAATAGGCACCCAAACAGCGGTAACCAACCCGTTGACTGCTAAGCCAAAGGCGGCATAGCGTCCAGCCGTATGACTAATTTGCCACGCTTCTACGGTGCCAAATGCATGCGCTGCTAAACCAAGGGCTAAACCTTTGGCGCGGTCATCATCAATACCGCGAAATAAGAAACGCGCTAACGTACCACCGATTAGTCCTGAAACAATGATAATCAAATTTGCCATCGCCAGCGGGGCTTTAATCAAATCAGCGACGCTTAGACCAATCGGTGTGGTCACTGAACGGGTAGCAAATGCCAAAATAGTCTCATTACTGAGTGAAAATAGATAGGCTAATGACATGGGTAGCAAGGCGCCAACTACGCTGGCTAGCGCTACAATCATCGTGAGCTTTTTGACTGGCAAGCCTTTAAAATTCATCGCTGCCAATGGTACAGCCAATAATACCGTCACATAACCTAATAAATGGTCAAATACGGGTTTTGCTACGCTGTAATAATTGTTGTAATCCCATTGCAAGATAAACAAAAACAGCAGTACTAATGCCAATGCGGTGATGACCATCGGTAACCACGATAGCTTGCGCGCAAGGACGCGGGCGATGACATGGGCTGCCAAGGTTAATAATATTGCAGCAAGGGTTGCGGTAAACACACTATTAAAACTCATAACGTTGCCTTGTTCCTACAGCTTAATGCTGTCCCTTGTGCTTGTTGGTCGTATTCGCATTCGTACTGTCAATGTCACTGTTATCTGTAGCGCCGCTATTATTCAGAGAGCGATTGGCAAGGATAGCCAGTCCCCAAAGCGGAATAAGCGTACTGATAATCATCGTCAGCATCACACCCCAAAACTCATCACCTAACGCAAATAGCAATAAGCCGGCTCCGGCAGAAACCGGCAAAAAGGCAAAACCACTATCAACCAGTAACTTATTGCTTGCTTGGGTTAGCCAGTGCGGTAGCCCTTTTATCAGTCGCCAAATAATCAAAATAACAAACATTGTTAGCAAACCAATGATATTTGCGGCTTTTTCAATACCTGCCCATTGGCAAACAATGACGGCGGACTCACGAACCACCACGACCATTATCAGCGTCAATATTAACGCCATCCATAATGGTATGTTGGAAGTAGAAGTGGAGTTCATAAGTAATCCTAGCTAAGTCAGATATAGTTAGTCTTTGATAAAATGGGTACAGAAATGTGCTGTTTATATGAAAAATCCATAAGGCTTTAGTGATTAAGCTTATTAATAAATGTGGCGTTCAGTAGTTAACTAACGACAATCACTGGTCAACTGTATTCAAACGCACGCATAGAGGCTGATTATATAGAGAGTAGGCAGACTAATAAAGCCTAAGCGCGGATTGCAGCTATTAAGCTGTTTCTAAATATCTCGTATAATGAATGTTAAGCCCTATAAATATAAAAAAGGACGCCATCGTTTGATAGCGTCCTTTTATTAAATACCATGTGGATTACATAATATAAGAAGTGTTTATTTAACTTTTCGAGTCAGATTCTTGTGTCGCAGAATTTAACGCTTCAAATTCAGCAAAGGCGTTTTCTTCTTCTGCCGTTAAAGACGCTTCTTCATGATGACTGTCATCTTCATCAATCTGCTCAAACTCTTCAAGTATCGGCATCAGCAATGTTGCTTGTGCCAACGGCAAGACATCTAATGGTTTTAAATTGGCCTGCCCCAATAGCTGCTTGAGCCTATCACTTGGCAGACGAATGGTTAAGCATTCATGACCGTTGTCATCATAGCTCTCTTCCTGAATAACGCCCAACTCATATAAGGAGTTTTTTAACTGACCGGCATTATAAGGTAGCGTCAATTCAAACGTCGTCAGTGTGCCAGTCAGTAACTGCTGGACGGCTAATGACAGCTCTTCCATGCCTAGGTTTTTACTAGAAGAAACATATACACGGTTAGGCTGGCCTTCTTTAGCATAGCCAATGTGCGCAGGCTCATCGGTCAAATCAATCTTATTATAAACATTGAGCACTGGCACATCGTTATCAATTTCAGCTAAGACAGCTTTAACCGCCTCGATTTGCTCGTGCATATCTTCACTAGAAGAGTCGATGACATGTAGCAATAAGTCGGCTTCTAAGGTTTCCTCTAATGTCGCATGAAACGACTCAACCAGCTCATGCGGTAGATGTCGAACGAAACCGACGGTATCGACTAAAACCACGCGGCCAACACCTTGCCAATCTAAACGGCGCAGGGTAGGGTCGAGCGTGGCAAACAGTTTATCAGCCGCATAAATGTTTTCGTCAACCAAGCGGTTAAATAGGGTAGATTTACCAGCATTGGTATAACCAACGAGTGAAATAGTCGGTACGTCTGATTTTTGTCGGCGTGCTCGTCCTTGTGCGCGTGTCTGTCTGACTTTCTCGATTCTACTTTTAAGCTGGGTGACTCGCACTTGTAGTAAGCGACGATCGGTCTCAAGCTGGGTTTCGCCGGGTCCACGTAAACCAATACCGCCTTTTTGGCGCTCCAAATGCGTCCAACCACGCACCAAACGCGTCGATAAGTGGTTCAACTGCGCAAGCTCAACCTGTAGCTTACCTTCGTAAGTACGGGCGCGCTGTGCGAAAATATCTAAAATTAAGCCTGTGCGGTCAAGGACACGGCATTGTACCAGTGCTTCAATATTACGCTCTTGTGATGGCGATAAATTGTGATTAAAAAGGACGATATCAGCGTCATGTTCGCGCACCAATTCTGCTATTTCTTGTGCTTTACCGCTACCAACAAAGTATTTGGCATCAGGACGTGCGCGTGAGCCTGTGACCAGTGCTAAGCGGTCGGCACCTGCCGAATCTGCAAGTAGCTCAAATTCGTTTAGATCATCAGGATCTTGAATTTGGCGAATGTCTAAATGTACTATAATGGCGCGCTCGCCACCTTCATGTCTTTCAAAATATTCCAAAGAGTATCACCTATGTAATTAAGTAAATAGATGGCGGTTATCGATTTATTAACTGTCGATATAGCCTTCGTATGACCCTCTATATGTGGTCTTATCACTTGATATTAAAGCGTATTAACGCAATTAGCCATGCTTTTATGTTACAGGGTTTATTATTAAATATTCTAATGAGGGAAGTATCAGGCTTCTCGTAAAAAAGTAATTAACGGCGAGGTTGACTTTTTTAAACGTACTAATCTATTGAGTAGTGACAGCAGTAAAAATGAACTGTGTAAAAACGAGCTATTATTTAATTACTGCAAAATATTAACAAAAGCCACTCATAACTCAGTGAACAATTAGTCACTGAGTAAATAAATTTTGTTATACTCATGACGCTCGTTTAAGAGATATAATCATACGTTTTTTAAGCACTAAGCTCTTTAATAAAGAATTTTTTAACTCATAAATTTTTAACCACGAGGGATACAGATGAGCCAATCTAAGTCAGGCTTTTCACTCAAACAGCAATTAGGTCGCGGCAAACAAATCGCTGGCATGACCACCACTATCGCTGGCGGCCTACGCGCCGCCCAACGTATCGGCGCCTTTAAGCAGCCACCGCGCGAAACACTGCCACGTTATATTCAAGCCTTTTGCCGAAAAATGGCAGGCTCTTTTGGCGTAAAAGTTGTGGCAGTCGAGCGTGTAGAGCAACACCACGGTTTATGGGTTTCCAATCATGTGTCATGGATGGATATACCCGTGGTTGGTACGGTGAGCCCGGCTTTTTTCTTATCAAAAGCCGAAATTGGCGATTGGCCAATATTTGGTAAGTTGGCGCATGCCGCAGGTACGGTATTTATCGAGCGTGGTTCCGGTGATGCTGGCACGGTCGCCGCCCAAATTGCCAATTTTTTAACCAAGGGTTTTTCGGTTATCTTCTTTCCAGAAGCAACGACAACTGATGGTAAAAAAATTAAGCGTATCCATGGCACTTTGCTACAAGCGGCGATAGATGCTGATGTACCGGTGCGCCCGCTGGTGATTGCCTATGTAAATAAAGACGGCACTTTAAGTGAAGAGTTGCCTTACTACGGTAAGCTGACGATGAAAGATAGCCTAAAAAAAGTGCTTGATAGTAAAGACGTGACGGCTTTTGTCTTACCGCTTGAGCCAATAGATCCTAAAGGTTTGAATAAAAGCCAGCTGACCGATTTATTACAAGCACATATGCAAGAAGGCTTGGCTGAATTACATTCGCGCGTCTTAACGAAAGCAGCTAAAGTATAAGTTAGTATGAAACTGTTTGAGATAGAAAAAGCTCAATAGAAAAAGTAGGAATAAAAAAGGCGCAAATCTTAGTAATCATACTAAGGTTTGCGCCTTTTTCTTTGCTATGCAAATACTGGCAGTTCAGTCTATTAAAACCTGAAAAAAATTAGAATTTTGCGACGTAACGTTATGGCGATGGATTAGGATGCTGGGTATGTACCGCCTCAATAGCTTTTAGGACGTCTGCGCTTAAGGTTAAGTTGATGCTATCAATATTGGATTGTAGCTGTTCAGTGGTAGTCGCTCCAATGATATTACTGGTGACAAACGAGCGTGAATTGACAAAGGCCAATGCCATTTGTGCCATGTCCAAACCAGCATCTGCGGCAATTTTGGCATATTGAGTGGTGGCTGCTTTTGCTTCTTCATTGGTATAGCGAGCAAAGCGGTCATACATCGTCAGGCGCGCGCCAGTAGGACGTTTGCCATCAAGGTATTTACCAGACAATACCCCAAAGCCAAGCGGCGAGTAGGCAAGTAGACCGACATTTTCACGATGGGCAATCTCTGCCATGCCCACTTCATATAAACGGTTGAGCAAACTATAAGGATTTTGCACCGTAATAGGCGCGATTAAACCATTTTTATCTGCTTCCCATAGATAGCGCATCAGTCCCCAAGCGGTATCATTTGATAAGCCATAAGCACGAATCCGACCTTTTTTAATTTCGTTATTTAACGCTTCAATTGTCTCTAAAAAAGGCGTCAAATCATCTAGCGGTTGTGCTGCCATCTCTTCAGTATAACCGAGCTGGCTAAAATAGTTGGTTTGACGCTCAGGCCAGTGTAGCTGGTAAATATCAATATAATCGGTTTGCAAACGTTCAAGATTGCCATCGATAGCGCTGCTGATTTGCTCAGCGGTATAACGCGTCTGACCATCTCGCAAAAAATCCATCGGTGATATTTTGCTGGCAAGAATGACCTTGTTGCGCTGTTTGGTTTTGTGAAACCACGTACCCATAAAGCGTTCGGTGTCGCCTTGCTTGTCTTTATCAGGCGGCGACGGATACATCTCAGCGGTATCCCAAAAGTTCACGCCTGCGCTAAGCGCCATGTCCATCTGTGCATGAGCATCGCTTTCGCTATTTTGCTGTCCCCAGGTCATTGTTCCTAAGCAAATTTTTGAGACTTTTTCATTCAGTTGTGGCAGTGTTTGATATTGCATCTGTTTATCCTTTTTATTTTAATATAGATTTATTTTGATACTACATCAGCTTGATACCGGTGACGCCCGGCGGGGTGACTTGGAATATCTTCACTTTAAAAAGTACCGACTGTCCAGCGAGTGGGTGGTTAAAATCAACTTCTACTTCGTCGTCATCAATGGCGCTAATGGTGCCAGGCAGGGTGTTTTTGCCTTTGTCTTCAAACTCGACCAACATACCGATTTCAGGATTGTCAGCGACCAAGGCAAATTGGGTGCTACTAAAATGCTGGATGTTATCAGGGTTCCACTCGCCAAACGCTTGCTCAGGCTCAAGGTGAGCCGTGCGTGTATCGCCAGCTCGTAGGTTCATCAGTACCTGCTCAAAACCCGGTAAAAAGCTCTCATCGCCGATCGTCAGCGTTACAGGCTCATCACGGTTAAAGGTTGAATCAATCATCGTACCGTTTTCTAGCGATACTTCAAAATGCAGCTTAACAAGGCTGCCGTGGGTGATACGAATATCTTCATTAGGAGTGATAAATTGAGAGTCGGTCATAGTAATGTGTCTTTTATAGAATAAGATTAAGAGGGTTAATTATAATAGAGAGTTTAGCATAGCCTATAGACTAAACGTCTTGATGTGACAGATATCTGTTAGAGCACTTTTATAAGCTGTTACTGATGTTTTTATCAATCTACTTCATATGTCTTTTTAAAAAATTAATAAATACAATGCGTTAATAGCTCAACTAAAAATAATAAATAATTAAAGTTGTCTAAGAATGAAATTAAGTTGACATTATCTTTCTTAATGTATATAAATGTAAACTTAATTTAAGATAAGTAACTTATCTATTAATAATTGTAAGTTAAACAACTTCTGAGATGATTATGAAAAAAGCGGTTTTGGTAATTGGAATGTTTGCATTATTGGCTCAAGGGTGTGCTACGCCACATGTTGTACAGACTAAAAAGGTAAGTGATGTTAATCTATCTTGTCAGCAAATTCTTAGTGAAATAGCTGAAGCGGATGACTTTGAGCAAAAAGCACGTGCTGAACGTAAAGCGACTGGTAAGAATGTGGCTGCCGCAATTTTATTTTGGCCAGCTTTGATTGGTACCTATTCTAATACTGAAGAAGCTATCAATGCGGCAAAAGATCGTCACAATAATTTGACCAACTTGTATGAGCAGAAAAAATGCCGTTAATACCTTAATGTCTTGTTAAGGTATTTTTATGGTCACTAAAAAGCTAAGAGTAAAGCTCTTAGCTTTTTTTATGAGTGCAGGAAAGTTATATAATAGTTATAAAAACAATCGATAGATAAAAACTATGAATATGAAAACGAAAAACCTAAGCATTAAACAACAAGGTCATATTAAAAAATGGCAAGACGATAAAGGTTTTGGTTTTATTGAAACGGAAGCAGGCGAGTCAGTATTTTTTCATGTCAGCGCTTTTAAAGCCCAGCGTCGTCCCGAAATTGGCGAGCAAGTAGTTTTTACAGTGGGGCAAGACAATCAGGGTCGCCTGCAGGCAAAGGATGTACAAGAGCTCAGCTTTGTGCAGCAGAAAATGGCGCAAAAAAATAGCCAAATTCGTCAGCGAAATCACAAACGCAGCGCCCAAGCAGAGTTTGAAGCAGGACAAAAGAAACGCTTGTTTCTTGGTGTTGGCTTTTATGGGGTTCTAATTTTATTGGTGGTCATGAATAAGTTAAGCTGGCTGGTACTTGCTTGGTATGCAGTATTAGGCATCATTACCTATGGCATGTATGCTAAAGACAAGGCCGCTGCCCAAAGTGGCGATTGGCGAACGCCTGAATCAACGCTACATCTGTTAAGTGCACTTGGCGGCTGGGTCGGTGCGATGGTGGCGCAAACCTACTTGCGGCATAAGTCACAAAAGCCTGAATTCCGTATCGCTTATTATTTAACCGTTATTATTAATTTGGCAGGGTTATTGTTTATATTAGCGGGTGGTGGCTTAGAAGTCTTGAAAGAATTTCTTTAGATCGATTTTCGGAGATGGCTTAATAAGATTGTGGATAGTTAGCATAATAGGATTTGAATTGCCTCCTCAAGTTAAAATAGATAAGATTGACTAAATAATAGTCTACTAGTCACTGATAAATGACAATAGGCGTTTTTATTATTGTTATGATGCTTGGAGAGTGAATAAAACCATTTGACTACCTAACCCATAAACAATTTTAAAGAGGAAGATAATGAGTAATGACAATAAGAATGCCGATGAAGTTGATTTAAAAAAAGATATTTTTGAGGCTCTGCTCGAAAAGCATGAGGTTCAACGGGCATTATGCGACAAGCTCGAAAAAACAAAGGGTGAGGCACAGCGTAAAGCCGTTTACGAAGCGCTTAAGCTAGAGCTACAAGCGCATGCAGCCGCTGAAGAGCGTCATCTATATATACCGGTTATGCAGCATGACGAAGGTCTCGATTTGTCTCGTCACGCCATTACTGAGCATCATGAAATGGATGAGATGATGGAAACTTTGGATGACGGACGTATTGGACGAGAGAAGTGGGATACAACTTGTGCGGACCTGATTCATAAAGTACATCATCATCTAAAAGAAGAAGAAAACGAGTTTTTCAAACAAGCCAAAAAGATTTTGGATGCCGATCTGCAGCAACGTCTAGGGGCCTTATATCAAGTTGAGCATGCTGAGTTCGAACAAACACATGCGGATGATTGATTACTAAAATCTTTTGTATTTTTTGATAAATGAGAAAGTTAGCGCATAAAAATAGCCACTATTGATAGTGGCTATTTTATTAGGAGTTACTTTTCAAGGTATGAATCTTGTATTTTCGACGACAGTCTAAGATGTTATAACGCTAGACCTCACGCTTCTTTTCTAAAAACAGCATATCAATGACAATCAGCGCCACACCAATACAAATACCAACATCGGCAATGTTAAAAATTGGATAATGCCAAACATCGGCATAATGCACATGGATAAAATCAATGACGTGACCGTGTAATAAGCGATCAATCAAGTTGCCAATAGCACCACCAAGCACCAATGCTAGACCCAATGATAACAGCTTAGCTTTACGCGGTGCTTTTACCAGATAACCGATTAAAAACAGCGACATGATAAGCGCAAGTCCCGCAAAAAACCACTTTTGCCAACCAGCTTGGTCTGCCAAAAAGCTAAACGCAGCGCCATAGTTATAAGCAAGCGTCCAGTTTAAAAAAGGCTCAATCACGGGTACTGGCTCGAGGAAGTTCAGATTGGTTTCAGCTAACCATTTCGTCCACTGATCAATAATAATGACGACTAGTGATAGCAAGTACCACATAAAGGCGCGACTGCCATTAGCGACCGTTTTTGGGGTCTTATTTAGACGACTCTTGGGTGTGGTTGAGCTGCCCGTGGTCGCATGCGCAGGAGTAGGCGAATCGTCAACCTCAACCTGCGGTTGCTTATGTTCCGATGAGTCTGTCGGATTAGGCGTAGAATTAGGCGTAGAATTAGGCATAGTGGCGCACCTCACCGTTACCGCTGACGTTGGTTGCACAGCGGGCACATAATTCTGGGTGTGTGCTATCTGTACCAATGTCATCGCGGATATGCCAACAGCGTACGCACTTGGTACCTGTTGCAGCGCTGACTTTGACCACTAAGTCGACTGATTCATCTTCATTGCTATCGGCTTTTTCGTTGGCTTTATTAGCAGGTGCGTCGCTCATTGGCTTTAACGTTGCGCTACTGGTGATTAGGACAAAACGCAGCTCTTCACCAAGCTTGGCCAAGCTTTCATGCATCGCGCCGTCGGCATATAAATCAACACCAGCAGATAAGTTGGCATTGATAATTTTTTCACCGCGTGCGGTTTCGATATGCTTATTCACCATATCTTTTGCTTGCATGATACGTTGCCAGTCGTCGGTACTGATGGCACTTAACTCAAACTCTGGGAAGGTATACCATTCTTCCGTAAATACATATCCTGCTTCGTTGCCATTTTTACCTTCTAATACTTCCCATGCTTCTTGTGCCGTGAATGATAAAATCGGCGTAATCCAGCGAATCAACGCATGGGTGATATGGTAAATCGCCGTTTGCGCAGAGCGACGCGGCTGTCCATCAGTCTGAGTGGTGTACTGACGGTCTTTGATAATATCTAAATAGAAGCTACCCAAATCCTGCGAGCAAAACGCAGTGACATGCTGGGTGACTTGGTGAAAGTCCATCGCATCATAAGCACTGATGATTTGCGCTTGTACCGCTTGGGCACGCTCAATGATGAATTTATCAAGGCTGACCAGCTCATTAATATCAATGCTGTTGGTCGCTGGGTCAAAGTCATCTGTATTTGCCAGTAAGAAGCGTAAGGTATTACGGATACGGCGATACATGTCGATTGCGCCTTTAAAGACCGTTTTACCCGCGCTCATCTCATAACGATAATCGCTCGACGCAATCCACAAACGCAGCATATCCGCGCCGGTTTTATTAATCTCATCTTGCGGCGTGATGATATTGCCAAGTGACTTACTCATCTTACGACCGTTTTCATCGACGACAAAACCATGGGTCAATACTTGCTTAAACGGTGGACGCTCATACATCGCCTCAGATGTTAATAGTGACGTCTGGAACCAACCGCGATGTTGGTCAGAGCCTTCTAAATACATATCAGCAGGATTGGTTAATTCATCGCGCTGCTCAAGGACGGCAAAATGCGTCGTGCCTGAGTCAAACCAAACGTCTAACGTATCAGTCGCTTTATCATAATCAGCGGCCTCGCTGCCTAAGAAATCTTCACAGCTGGCATCAAACCAAGCTTCTACGCCACCCGCATCGATTTTTTGTGCAGCCACTTCCATCAGCTCAAGCGTATTTGGATGCAGCTCACCTGTTTCTTTATGAATAAAGAAAGTAATTGGCACGCCCCACGTACGCTGACGTGAGATACACCAATCTGGGCGACCAGTCATCATCGCTTCAATGCGGTTTTGTCCCCAAGCAGGCGTCCAATTGACCGAAGGAATGTCAGCAAGTGCACGCTCACGTAAGCCTTTGGTTTCCATATTGATAAACCACTGCGGGGTTGCGCGGAAGATAATCGGCGACTTATGACGCCAGCAATGTGGATAACTGTGCTCAATTTTAGTATGGCTGATTAAATGGCCGTTATCATGCAGGGCGGCAATGATTTGCGGATTGGCTTTATAAATGTGCTCACCGGCAAATACCGCCGCGCTTTCTAGATAAACGCCCGTACCACTGACTGGGTTTTCAACCGGCAAGTTATATTTAAGACCAACGATATAATCGTCAAGACCGTGACCGGGTGCGGTATGGACGAGGCCAGTACCGCTATCAGTGGTCACATGATCGCCTAAGATAAGTGGCACTTGACGCTCTGTAATCAATGGATGTTGGGCGCGCAGGCCTTCAAGCTCGCGTCCTGATACGGTAGCTAGGATGCCATCGCTACTCAGTTTAAAATCGTTTAATGCACTTTCAACCAAGTCAGTCGCTAATAACAAGTTACCTTTTTCAGTCGCGACCACGCTATAGTCATGCTCAGGGTGTACCGAAATGGCTTGGTTAGCAGGTAAAGTCCAAGGCGTCGTGGTCCAGATAATCGCGGCGATGTTACCTTCGATGTCGCTTAGTGCTGCAACCTTGTCAGTATCAAGCACATCAAAGCTCACGTAGATAGCGTCAGATACTTTATCTTGGTATTCCACTTCGGCTTCAGCCAAAGCAGAGCTACAATCCAAGCACCAGTTAACCGGCTTCATACCGCGAGTCACATGACCATTATCATAAATTTTGGCAAGGGCGCGCACGATATTGGCTTCTTGATGGAAGTTCATCGTTAGATAAGGGTTATCCCAATCACCAAATACGCCTAAACGTTTAAAGTCCGCCTTTTGCAATGCAACTTGTGTGCTCGCATATTCGCGGCATAGACCACGGAATTCAGTCGCAGAGACTTTTTGACCAACTTTACCAACTTTGGCTTCGACCTTTTGCTCGATAGGCAGACCGTGACAATCCCAACCCGGCACATAAGGTGCATCAAAGCCTGACAAGGTTTTTGACTTGACGATAATGTCTTTGAGTACTTTATTGACCGCGTGACCTAAGTGAATCTGACCGTTGGCGTATGGAGGGCCGTCATGCAAAATATATTTGGTCGCACCCGTACGCGCCTGACGAATTTTACCGTACACGTCATCCGCTTCCCACGCAGCAAGCCAATCTGGCTCACGTTTGGCAAGGTTTGCACGCATCGCAAAAGGCGTATCGGCAAGGTTTAGGGTATCTTTATAATCCTGGTTTGGTGTATCAGTACTTTTATCAGTCATAGAAGGTGTCTTATAAAATGGTGGTTAGAGGTTGCGTTTGAAATTCAGGCCTAAGGTTAAATATAATATGGGGTCAAATATTTGATAATCGATGCTGGTATTTCACTTAGAAAAAGTTGCTTAGAGAGCGTTGCTTACAACTTGTTTCTTATGAATTGCTTATAACTTGATTGTAAATAGTCACGTCCATCATAAATACTAATGAGACGATTGCAACAAAAAATGTCTTTAAAAGATAGCAGAATAATTAGAAAAGTGAATATGATAACGGCAGCTATTATATGACAAAACGGATAGGGTAAAAAGAGCTGACCAGTATCGTCCTATTTTTAACCAAAACCAGTCACTTGTATCAATATAAATACCTTGTCTATTAAATCATAGGTCTCACAAATTTGACTGTCTATTTATTAGATTATACCTAATTGGCTAAGCGCTAAAAAACTTCTGACAACCACAAGCGCAATTTCAGCGACCAAAGCGGCTGCATACCAGTCAAGCCTTGGGTCATCTCACCGTCTTTTAGGACGACATAAGACGGCGTTACTTGACCTTGCCAATCGGCGAATATCTCACCTTCTTGGTCATTGACGGTGGTAAAGCGATAATTGTGTTCAGTAAGGTAGCCGTGTAGATCTTGGTCAGAGCCTGATTTAATCGCAATGGTCACCACAGGATAGTTATTTGCCGCCGCAAGCTTATCTATGGTGGGTGAGGTTACCCGACAAACCGGACACCAAGTTCCCCAAAAATATACCAGCGTCGGCTTATCGTGACTCAGCGCTGCTAAGTCAACGCTCTGCCCCTGATAGTCAGTCAGTTGCAATTGCGGATTGGCCGGCATGACGGGTTGGCGCCACCAGTTAATAGCAATATAAATGACCGCAAATACCAAACTATATATAAGCAGGTTTTTAGCAAAAGAGAATATCTTTTGCTTGGGCGTTTTTATTGGCGTCTCAATAGTCTTTTCAATATTAAGATTAGAATCAGTCGTCATAGTGGCTGCTTTTTTTGCTCTTAAAGTTTTTGATAGATAAAAATAAACGGCTGAATCATCAGCCGTATTATTATATTTTCTACGTTCTTATTTTTAATGCCTGTTTCTTAAAATAAACGCTTAAGGCTTTTGTGCGCGGTCTTGCAATGGATCGCCAATAAGCACGCTGCCTGAATTTTCACTACGCTCTTCATCAGTCAATTTGCTGGCTGGAATTTTGGCTTTTCTCTTCCATTTTAAGCTAAACAAATCATCACGGCGGTCAAGTAGGTTATGCACCGAGCCTTCATTACGAACATGAATCAGTTTATCTAAGTTCAAATCTGAGAAGAATACCATCTCTGTATTAGGTGTCGTTTCCGCCATAATCGCATCATGCGGGAAAGCAAAATCTGATGGTGAAAAAATTGACGACTGCGCATACTGGATATCTAAGCTTTCAACTTGCGGTAAATTACCGACAGAACCGCAAATCATCACATAGCATTCATTTTCAATCGCACGCGCTTGGGCACAGTGACGTACGCGCAGATAGCCGTTTTGAGTATCTGTCCAAAATGGTACGAACAAGATATCCATATCATCAAGTGCCATCAAACGCGCAAGCTCTGGGAACTCAACGTCATAGCAAACTAAGATGCCAATACGACCAGCATCGGTGTCGAATACTTTGACTTCATCGCCACCTTCAATCACCCAAGCGCTACGCTCATGCGGGGTAATATGAATTTTGCGCTGCTCTTCAACTGTACCATCACGGCGGCATAGATAGCTGACGTTATACAAGGTATCGTCGTCGTCCAAGAACGGCATAGAGCCGCTGATGACGTTAACATTATAGCTAACCGCCAAATGCGAAATCTCGTTTTTAAACCATTCGGTATAACCGGCTAAAAAGCGAATCGCTACGTTTTGGTCGGTCGATTCACACAAACCCATTAACGGCGCGTTAAAAAATTCTGGTAAACAAGCAAAGTCGGAGTTGTAATCAGCCATAATATCGACAAAGAACTCAACTTGTTGCAGGAGCTCTTCAGGCGACTCAACTTCACGCATCTGCCACTGAATACCGCCGATTCTGACCTCAGATTTACGCGTATTGGGCTTATAATCTTGCGGCTCATAATAAATATTTGCCCACTCGAGTAAGGTCGCAAAGCCTTTAGACTGTTTGTCATCTGGCAAATAAGCCGTCAAAATACGTTTAACGATAAAGCCATTTGATAACTGGAAAGACAGCGCGGAGTCATGAATTTCACGAGCTTCAACGGCTTCGATATATTCACCAGGGGTCAAATCTTGATGGTTATGATAATTGGGAATACGACCACCGGCTAAGATAGCGCGGAAGTTTAACTGACGGCACAGCTCTTTACGCGCATCATAAAGCCTACGACCTAAACGATAACCACGATATTCAGGATCGATTAACGCATCTAAGCCATAAATAGCATCACCATCGGGGTTGTCTCTGATAATTTCTTTATGACCAATTAAGTCATCATAAGTATGCGGATTAGAGAACTTGTTGTAATCGACGCGCATAGATAGCACGATGCCAATCAGCTCGTCATGGTCAAATAAGGCAATCTGTCCTTCAGGAAAGGCATCAATCAAGGTGTTAATGGTGTTTTTTGACCAGGCGCCGCCCAAGTTGACATAGACACGATCCATCAAGGCTTTAAGTTGCGGATAATCTTTTTTCTTAATCTCAGCAATGGTGAGGTGAAAGTCGTCTAATTTTTCTATCTTGCTCATAATGTTCCTGTCTGTCGTTTCTGTAAATCAGTGATAATAAATCAGTAATATGCAATCGATGTTAATGTTATTTTGATAAGGGTGTTCATAAAAAAATAGTGATAAAAAGGGTAGTGATAAAAAATAATAGTTATAAAAAGGCAATTATTAAAAGTCGTAAAAAAGGTTCTTCATAGATGTTTTTGCATAGATGCAATTGCGAAAAGTAAACGCCTGCGCCCAATTTTTAGGTAACTTTTCAGTTAATAACGTCGATAAAAGCATATCTATAGTCTGATATAATCGTTACAATCAATTATCTTTGCATTTACAATGAGTTATAAACATTGTTTCTGTCATTATTTATTGTAATGAGGCGATTTAGCCTGTTCACAAGTGCTTATGTTGGCACTGTATTTTGCCTCGATTTCCTATTGCTTATTATGACAAATCAATTTTAAGCAATCTACCGATTTAATAATGCTTTTTATCACGCCCTTTATCAAGGTAGCTATGCAAGGTGGTTATGATAGCAAGTCTCGTAGGCAATCACAGTCAAACGGCGTAACTATTTGCTAGGTTTTTGTGACTCACTATCACTTGTGAACGAAGTTTTTATTCGCTTAAGCATCATTTTATGTGGTGAATTTTTTGGTTGCCTTTAACAGTAACCTTTTAGGATTTTAATTATGCCCCTAACTCATACTAATGCATTCAGCAAATTAGATGAAATAGCAGACACTGCATTGGTACAGTTGGTTTATGTCAGCACCCTCACGCTTGCTTCACGCTTAAATGCGGCGATATTTGATGAAGTAGAGGCTCATGCGCGTGATTACAATGAGCAGCACGGCATCACAGGTACGCTATGTTATGGCAATGGTCATTTTTTACAATGTATAGAAGGCGAAAAAGCCAAAGTTGCGGCGCTGACGCAGCGTATCTTTGTTGATAGCCGCCATAAAGACTTGCAAGTGCTAGTATTACAAGTGGTTAAGCAGCGTAGCTTCTCGGACTGGCGGATGCGTTTGCTGTTTTTGGAGCGTTGGTTATGGTCGCCTGCCACCAAAAAACAAGCAGCGCAACTGTCGCCCTATTTGCCATTTGCGCCGCACGGTTGGTCAGCTGAGCGTACCGAGCAATTTTTGCAAATTATCAAAACCTTTGACACCGCGCCACATATCAAAGCGGCAGGTATCACCTATAATGCGCTTGGCAATATGGTGCGCCATGTCGCTGCGCCGCATCAAGCCTTTTTAGTGGTGCAAGGTTTTTTAAGTGTGTTGTTAGTTGTTGGTTTGGTGCTGCTATATTTATAAGCCATACGGTTACGATGGTAAAGCATACTGCTTCATTTTATGACTGATGATAAAAGTTCTTATAAAAAAGACGCTAGACTTAACGTTTAGCGTCTTTTTTTATGCAATTAAAATTATTACGATAATAATAAATTGAACCAATTACATATCAAAAATCTTACCACGATTCATAATATTATTCGGGTCAAAGACTTTTTTAACTTCGCGTAAATAATCAATCTCAGTTTCGCTGCGGCTATAGTTTAGATACGGCTTTTTAGTCATACCAACACCATGTTCAGCAGAGACCGAACCGCCGTATTTTTGTACCGTCTCAAACACATATTTATTGACGATTTGACACTCGGCAAAGAAATCATCTTTGCTCATGTTCTCAGGCTTTAAGATATTCAGATGCAAATTGCCATCGCCGATATGACCAAACCAGCAGACTTCAAAGTCAGGATACTTGCTACTGACAATATGGTCAATCTCAGTGATAAACTCAGGCACATAGCTGATTAATACCGAGACATCGTTTTTATAAGGGGTAAATACTGAGATGGTCTCAGAGATATATTCGCGCAGCTTCCACAGCTCTTCCGCTTGCGCGAGACTCTGACTCATCACCCCATCAACGACCCAACCTTGCTCCATGCAATCCTCAAATATTGCCATGGCTTTATCCATGATAGGCTCATACGGCGCTTCAAACTCTAGCAGGGTATAAAACTTGGTACGTGACTCAAATGGCTCTTGTACTTGGCCATGTGCCATCAGCTTATCAACCGCCACATCATCAAAGAATTCAAAAGCGGTCAAATCAATCTGCGCTTGAAAGGCCGATAGTACATTCATGACATCATTAAAGCTGTCCATACCCAGTACCATAACGTTTAAGTCTTGCGGCTGACGCTCAAGTTTTATTTGTGCATGGGTGACAAAACCAAGAGTGCCTTCGCTACCAATAAACAATTGGCGCAAGTCATAACCTGTCGCATTTTTGACCATACCGCGATTGAGCTGCAAGATATCACCTTTACCAGTGACAACTGTGAGCCCCATAATCCATTGACGCGTCATACCATAGCGAATGACTTTGATACCGCCAGCATTAGTGCCGATATTACCACCGATTTGACTCGAGCCAGCAGAAGCAAAATCGACAGGGTAGTATAGGTCTTTTGATTCAGCAAATTGTTGTAGCTGTTGAGTCACCACACCGGCTTCAATCTCAACCAGTCGGTCAGCAGGGTAAAACTGTCCGATATGATTCATTTTATCCATGCTAACGACAATCTCGCCATTGGCGGCAACTGCACCAGCTGATAAACCAGTACGACCACCACTTGGCGTTAAGACCACATTATACTCATTAGCAAGGAGCACGATGGCTTGTACTTGCTCAGTGGTCTTTGGAAAGACGATAGCAGCAGCGGCAGGAGCGAAATGCTTGGTCCAGTCTTTGCCCCAATGTTCTAGGCTTTCGCTATCGGTTTTGATTTGGCTGGCGTCAAATTGATGCACATCAAGCAAGCTGCTCAAGATGCTTTGGACAGCAGTGGTATGGGTTGTAGAATCGTTTTTGGCGGTAGTGTTGCTTTGGCTAGCTAAAGAAGTCATGGTCAAATCTCGGTAGAAACGTAAGCGCTATGCATAAAAGGGATTATTATATCGCTAAATGGATATAACTCAGCGGTGTTAACTGTGTTTATATAAGTAATTGGGTTTAGATAAATAATTAAGTTTATGGGTTTATATAATTGATATAAGTATAAGCGAGCGAGTAGAGCAATGATAGATAGATATGAATTCATACGCCTATGTATGTAGCTATCTCGCCTAAATCATTAAAAAACAGTTTAATAAGGTTTGGCTATAAGGTTTATATATCATTATTCACTATAGCATAAAAAGTTTTCAGGCTTGATAAGCAATAATTCATTTAATCTGCTAACATCGCTGCCAAATTTTGTGTAAGATATCCAGACTGTTTTCGTTTCATCCATCAGACTTATCCCACTGATGATTTTTATAAGACAATTATAGGACAGTTCTCACATGGCGTTATCACTACAAAAAGATAAAATCCGGTTTTTATTGCTTGAAGGTCTACATGACAATGCGCTAAAAGTATTGGAAGGGGCTGGTTATCATAACATCGAGAATATCAGTCACGCCTTAGATCAAGATGAGCTTATCGAAAAGATTAAAGACGCTCACTTCATCGGTATCCGCTCGCGCACGCAGCTGACGCGTGAAGTGCTTGAGCACGCCCACAAGCTTATCGGTATTGGCTGCTTTTGTATCGGTACCAACCAAGTAGACTTGGATGCCGCTCGTGATTTGGGTATTCCTGTCTTTAACGCGCCATATTCGAACACCCGTTCGGTCGCTGAGCTGGTATTGGCTGAAGCCATTATGCTATATCGCGGTATCCCTGAAAAGAATGCCACTGTACACCGCGGCGGTTGGGGCAAGTCTGCGACTAACTCACATGAAGTACGTGGCAAGACAATCGGTATCGTCGGTTACGGCTCTATCGGCTCGCAGTTGTCGGTATTGGCTGAAAGCTTTGGTATGAAAGTCATTTATCATGATGTCGTGACCAAATTACCACTTGGTAACGCCGTGCAAGTAAGTAGCTTAGAAGAGCTATTATCAACCGCTGATATCGTCACCTTGCATGTACCTGATGTACCAAGCACGCGCTATATGATGAAAGCTGAGCAGTTTGCGCACATGAAAGACGGCAGCTACTTTATTAATGCGGCACGCGGTACTTGTGTTGAGATTGATGATTTGGCGGCAGTGCTTGAGTCAGGTAAAGTATTGGGCGCAGCGATTGACGTATTCCCGAAAGAGCCAAAATCTGCTGATGAAGAGTTTGAATCCTCACTACGTAAATTTGATAACGTTATCTTGACGCCGCATATCGGTGGTTCAACGCAAGAAGCGCAAGCGAATATCGGTCTTGAAGTTGCCGATAAATTTGTTCGATACTCTGACCAAGGTGATACTGCAACTGCCGTAAACTTCCCAGAGGTTTCTGTACCGTTTAAAGAAGGCTCGCATCGTCTGCTACATATCCATAGAAACGTCCCAGGCGTACTATCACAGATTAACCGTCTGTTTGCCGAAGCGCATATCAATATTTTAGCGCAAAGCTTAATGACTGAAGGTGATGTTGGTTATCTGGTGATGGATGTGGATTATAACGATTCAACCGCTGCGCTAGATCAGCTAAAAGACGTTGAAGAAACGATTCGTGTGCGTATCCTGTTCTAAAATTAAGCATTATGATTTAATTTTACGACTGGTATAAAAAAAGAGATGCTCTATTAATAGAGCATCTCTTTTTTATGGCTAATACTTTAAACGTCTAATGTCTAAAGTCAAAATTGAAAATTAATTATTACGCTTTGGCTTTATTCGCAGCTTCCGCTTGACGACGTGCTTCAATCTTAGCGGCTTTACGCTTTTCAATGACATCAATCACATCGCTACCGATATGCACTTCGCCGCGTTTTTTTGCCAGCTGCATTTGATGCTCGCGCTCACGGAAACGGGCTTTTTGTTCCTCGGTCGCTTTATCGATACAGTGCGGGCATGACTCGCCTTTGATATAGGCGGCGCTTTGCATTTCTTCATGAGTAATCGGCATACGGCAAGCAAAGCATTGCTCATAGTTGCCTTTCTCTAGGTCATGATTGACCGAGACGCGGTTGTCAAAAACGAAGCAATCGCCTTGCCACATAGACTCGCTGGCTGGAATTTCCTCTAAATATTTTAAAATGCCACCTTCTAAATGATAGACCTCTTCAAAGCCTTGCTCGCGCATAAATGCTGTAGATTTCTCACAGCGAATTCCGCCGGTACAGAACATAGCGACTTTTTTATGCTTAGCAGGATCTAGCTCTTTTGCCACGTATTCTGGAAACTCGCGGAAGGTTTCGGTATTTGGATTAACCGCATTTTGAAAAGTACCGATTTGAACTTCATAATCATTACGAGTATCAATCAGAATAACCTCAGGGTCTGAGATAAGCGCATTCCATTCGCTTGGCTTGACGTAGCGACCAACCGACTGTAATGGGTCGATATTCTCTACGCCCATCGTGACGATTTCTTTTTTTAGCTTAACCTTAGTGCGGTAAAAAGGTTGCGCATCAGTATAAGATTCTTTAAAGGTAAAGCTGCCAATCGCTTCGATACTACGCAGATATTCAAGTACGTTATCAATTCCTTGGCGCGTGCCAGAAATCGTGCCATTAATGCCTTCGCTCGCGATTAATAAAGTGCCTTTGACGTCATTTTCAAGCATGGTATTTAAAATTGGTTCACGATATTGCTCAAAAGCGGCAAAGCGCGTGAACTTGTAGAGTGCGGCAACGACGATATTATTGGTGACACTATCGTATTCGGTGGCATGGTTTGGTGCTTTGACGTCAGTAATTTGTGAGGTACTCATGTTTTCTCCTGCTGGCTAGGTCGCAAACCTAGTGCATTGGGTTTAAGGTGTTTTTTGAAATTAATTGGTAATGCTATAACACTAGCGCGACTATGGAATTGGCTAATGCGCGCGTAGTGTAGCAAACTTTAAGAAAGTTTTGGAGGGTTTATCGTTATAAAGTATCACAGAGATATGAGAGATAATAAAAACGGCAAACAAAAAAAGCCCAGTACAATACTGAGCTTTTTTTATATTCAATGCGTAAAATCGAAGTTTAGTTTATTGTTTAAAGTTACTTACTCTGAAACCAAGTATCGGCTTTGCTGCGAGCACTAGCGATGTCTGAGTTTGATAAGTTCAATGCCAATTGACCGATTTTGCCGCGTGCTTTGTTACGTACTTTCTCATCAAGCATGCCGTCACGGGCAGCCAAGTCGTACCATTTATAAGCATCGACTAGATTTTTTTGCTTTTCGTCTAGCAGAGCAAGCGTATAGCTGGCACGGTTATCACCGCGCATTGCCGCTTTTTCTAACCAACCGCGTGCTTGCTGTAGGTTAGGTTGCACACCTTCACCGCGTAAGTACATGATGGCAAGATTTAACTGAGCAGGGGCAACGCCTTGCTGAGCTGCTTTGGTATACCACTGGACAGCTTGTTGGGTGTTTTTAGCTATACCTTCGCCTTTTTGCAAACGCTTGGCTAAGTAAAACTGAGCGTGATTGTTACCTTGGGCAGCGCTGGCAGACAGCTCACTGATAGGCATTAGCTCAAAACGTGAAGTGTCAAGTGGCACGTTTGATATTAACTCAGCGTTGGCAAGGCCCGCACAAGAGAACAGGGCAGTAAACAACGCAGCTTTTAATAATTTCATAGCAGCTCCAAAATTAGGCAGTTAATAAGCAAAGGAAAAGTTGCACCGCTAGAAATTGTCTCGCTAAAGACAGTTAGACGGCGATAACAATTAGGTGAATTCTTGCAGAACCAACTTACCTAATCATTAGCAATATAATTAATAATGGTCGTGTGACAGTTGCGCTAACCGAGCCGATAAACGGTCATAATCGGGGTGCGACTGACACTATTTTGCTAGCTTAACACCCAAGCTTACGAAACTCAAATACTAATTACACGATTTAATGCTTACTTATACCTCATTGTCCTCAACAAAATCATACAGTTACTTGAGCGTAAGGATAAATTAACGTTTTATTAAGGTTAAAATTATTACCTATTGAGTTAAATTGTCGTTAATAACAAGGGCATAAACCCTGCTGTTAATCAGGTTTTTGTTTACTGACCCGATAAATAGCGACGTCTGCTAGCAGGTTGGGCGCTTGTCTGATTAATGCTGTCATCAGTGGGCTATGACCTTTTTCAGAATCACTGACCGCAAAGCGGTTGATGATATGAATATCATGCTGCGCGCAAAGTTTTTCGAAATCCTTAAAGGTACACAAATGGATGTTTGGGGTGTTATACCACTCATAAGGCAGCGCTTCTGACACCGGCATCAGACCTTTTAAGCCCAAATGTAGGCGGTTTTGCCAGTGCGCAAAGTTGGGAAAGGTGATGACGGCTTCGCGGGCAACGCGTAGCATATCAAGCAGCAATACATCAGGTGCTTTTACCGCTTGCAGTGCTCGCGCCATAACGACGGTATCGAAGCTATTATCTGCAAAACGACTTAAGCCATCATTGAGGTCTTGCTCGACGATAGATAAGCCTTTAGTAATGGCTTCATTAATTTTATCTTCGTCAATCTCAAGTCCATAGCCAGTCACGCCTCGATTCTGCTGTAAATGTGCCAGCAGCTCGCCATTACCGCAGCCTAAATCCAGCACATGTGAGTGCGGCGCAATCCAACGCTCAGCCAATTGATGGTCCATTCTCATGAGCGTGCTCCCTTGGCTTTTAAGCGATTAGCAATAAATGGTGCGGTCAAAAAGCCTTTAACAGCCCCCATATAACGTGGAATATCAAACAAAAACGAATCATGACCGTGCGGGGCATCGACATTGATGTAGCTGACCGGTTTGCCGGTCGCCATCAGCGCATCGACAATTTCTTGTGAGCGCTCGGGAGCAAAGCGCCAATCAGTAGTAAATGACACCACTAAATACTGACACTGCGTATGAGCAAAGGCGGCTTTCAGCGCGCTCAGCTCTTTTGCATTGGCTATATTAATATGCTCAATATCCGTGCTATTGTTTAAAGTTTTCTCAAGCTCATTCTCGGTAGAATCGGCTTTTACTGATTCTGCGAGAGAGGTTTCTAACGCTTCTGCTGATTTTGTTGATAATTCTGCCGCTGACGGATAATCACGCGTCGGGTCAAAATAATCTAAAGCTTTGGTCATGAGCAAATAAGTATTGGCATCGAAGTTTTCACTAAAGCGTTCACCTTGATAGCGTAAATAGCTCTCGACTTGAAACTCGACATCATAGCCATACATAAATTTGCCAGATTTTAAATCACGGCCAAATTTGGCTTTCATCGCATCATCAGTCAAATAGGTAATATGCCCAACCATGCGTGCAAGGATAAGCCCGCGCCGAGGATAAGTACCCTCCTGCAAGTAACGTCCTTCTTTAAAGTCAGGATCAGAGAGAATAGATTGACGCGCGACTTCGTTAAAGGCGATGTTTTGCGCAGAAAGCTTTGGCGTACTGGCAATGACCACGCAGCGTTTTAAGCGTTCTGGATAATCGACCGACCATTGCATGGCTTGCATACCGCCCATAGAGCCACCGACAATGGCATGCCAAACCTCTATACCCAAACGGTCTGAGAGCATGGCTTGGGTTTTTACCCAGTCTTTGATAGTAACAAGTGGAAAGTCAGGGCCATAAACCTGCGGTTCACCCTCATTGCTTATACTATCTGGATTAATGATCGTTGGACCAGTAGAGCCAAAACAGCTGCCGATGTTATTCACACAAACGACAAAAAATTGGTTGGTATCGATGGCTTTATTAGGGCCAATCATATTGTCCCACCAGCCAGCTTTTTTATCGTCGTCACTATGAAAGCCTGCCGCATGATGGCTACCTGATAAGGCGTGGCAAATCAGGATGGCGTTTGATTTGTCGCTATTGAGCGTGCCATAAGTTTCAAAGATTAAATCGAATGAGGGCAGGGTGCGATTGCACTCCAAGGTCAACGGCTCAGCGAAATGAAAAGTCTGCGGCGTGACGATACCAACTGAACCTACCGAGCCGACGATATCGGTCGTATTAGCAGAATGGTTGGTGGACTGCTCACTGGTACTATCAGAACATGCGCTCAAAGCTACCTCACAAAACAACAGTTATGGATAAAAAAATGGTTATAAATAAAACGAACATAGGATGGCGGTAGTCATTAGTCTAACTAGTTTGTTGTTATAAGCTGGTCTATTGTAGGGCGATGCACGTAGGAGTACAACCTTGATACGCAGTCTTTCAAGTAAAGTGAAAATAGCTAGCGCATTAACGGTGTAGCAATACCAAAGCTCAAGCGTTTTGCCCTGCGTTTTTGATAGATAAAATGCTACACTGATGACAAATATAGGCCTTTTTATTTACCCATGATTTGGTATTTGATTGACTATCATCTGCTTAGTATATTTTGATAATTGCCAAGCGTGGTTAATTAAGGCTTAATAGTACTATTGCTAAATTAGCTGCTTAATAATTTTAGTCTTTACTATTTTAGCGCAATACTCTCTTTTACATTAATTGACGCATTTTTTGCTTGTTAAGACTTAGAATCCAACCATAACGTATCCCAATAATAGTAACCTGATAATAGATAATGCCATTATGAAACCTGAATTGCCGCCACGTATTGCCGTCTTATTAATCAATCTAGGTACGCCTGACGAACCTACTGCGCCTGCAGTACGTCGCTATTTGCGTCAGTTTTTATCAGACACGCGAGTGATTGAGATTCCTAAATTATTATGGGCGATTATCCTTAATTTGTTTGTATTGCCAAGTCGCCCGAAGCGGGTAGCCGCAGCCTATGCCAGTATTTGGGATGGCGACTCGCCAATGCGCAATATCCTGAACCAACAAGTAGCGATGTTAGATACGCGTTTGGCTCAAAAGGCTGCGCCATTTCGCGTTTCTGTCCATTCTGCGATGAGCTATGGTAATCCAGGTTTGCCTGATGTGATGGACAAACTGCGTAGCGAAGGTGTTGACCATTTTGTGATGTTACCCGTATTTCCGCAGTATTCAGCGACTTCAACTGGCGCAGTGTACGATGCTATTACCAAGTGGTCGCTTAAGCAGCGTAACTTGCCTAATATTACGATAGTTAAAGACTACTTCGCGCATCCTTTATATATCAAAGCATTAGCAGATAGTATTCGTCGCTTTCAAGCAGTACATGGCAAACCTGAAAAACTGATGTTTAGCTTCCACGGTATTCCGCAGCCGTATATGGATAAAGGCGACCCTTATCCTAGACGTTGTAAATGTACCGCCGCGCAAGTGGCACAGGAACTGGGATTAGGACCTGATGAATGGATTATCAGCTTCCAGTCACGCTTTGGTAAGCAGGAATGGGTTAAGCCTTATACCGATGTCATACTCGATGAGTGGGCTAAATCAGGTGTAAAATCAGTACAAATTCTCAGTCCAGCGTTCTCAGCGGATTGCTTAGAAACGTTAGAAGAATTGGCGATTGAGAACCGTGAGAACTTCATCGCAGCTGGCGGTCAAGAATACCACTACATTCCAGCGCTGAATGCTGATGAGGCGCACATAGATTTGTTAGAAGCTATGAGTGCGCCATTGGTAAAAGGTTGGGCAGGGACGTTGGATGGTTGGGCTTAACTCTTTTCTTAAGTCAAAAAAATACCGGACATTATGTTCGGTATTTTTTTTCTGAATTACTTTCTGTTTTACGAATAGGTAATCTCTAAAAATTATCATCATTAGAAATCTTTGCCGCATCTCTATCGGCAATATCAACGATACTAGGATAATCTTTATCGTCTAAATTGTCTTCGACCAACACTTCATCAATTCGAGATTCATCGATATTTTGGCGATGCATCGGCGTTAGTCCTTGAGTTGCATCCGTACCAACTTCAGAATTATGAAATCCTGCGCTATTATCGATCACATCGTCATTATCAAAGAGATGCAGCATAGGATTATTTAAATCAATCTCTTGGCTACCGTCTTCGTTATCATCAATGTTGCTATCGCCTTCGATATGATCCATCTCTTCTGGTAGTGGGGTTTTTGCATTGTCCATGGATATGTCCTCATTATAGTTATAAATGCTATTAACGTGATCGTTACTAATTATCAAAATGATACATGCAAGTTTGCCGCGTTATAATCGCAACTAGTAGTAGTAAGGTGTCACAGGATGTGCAAAAAATGTAAGAAGGTAAGTATATAAAGTCAAAAAAAACGGCCGCCAGTATTGGGCAGCCGTGTATAGGCTTTTAGCTTCAGCTAAGCGTTTTCTAACTGATTAAAGTTAATTAAGAATCTTTCTAGCTGGCTTTACATGGTTCATGAGGCTGTAGCTGATATGAAACATGACTTTCAAAATCAATAAGCTTAAAACGCCACAAGTAAATTAAAGCAATGGGATAAACACTGGTTTCTGCAATTTCTTCTACTATTTCACCCATATTTTCAGGGATAAAAATGGCGTTTTCACCCATATACTCTAATAATGCCAGTGCAACCACAGCGATATATAGGGACACTGGTACCTTTTTTAATACTGTCCATAGATAACGCCAGCTATAGGCCAGCAAGCCCACAATCAGCAGATAGACCGTTAATAGTACAGCGTCTTCCCACCAAGCATAAGAATGGTTCAAAAATGAAAAACCACTGGGAATGAAGAGCTCAGGCAGGTAATTTAACTCACGGCGTATCACAGCAAAAAATACTGATACGGATGCCAACCAGAAATATTGACCTAGTTTGAGCTGGCTTTGTATCATATATTGAGCACAGCGAAATATGCAGGCGAATAATATAATGATACCTGGTAGTTCGATTACGCCATCTGAAGTCAAAATAAAGGCTCCTGGTTTTTACAAATGAAAAAGTGAGCGCGAAGGCTCACTTTAAACCGAAAATCGTTTAATCATTAACGTTGATTAGTCGCTATTATAACGCTCGCTTTCGCCTAATATCGTTATGAATTCATACTAACTGGTCAGCCGCAAGTATAAATAACGTAAGTTTAATCAGTTAAATGCTTATATGGGATACTATCTAACGTGTTGATCATCACTAATAACCATTTATTTAGGAGTTATTTATGAGCTATTCATAAGCACTGTTAAGCATTAAAAAAAGCATTAAAAAAAAGCTTCCATACGCAGTAGAGCAGCGAGGTAATGGTCTTTATTCTCAGTTTTATCATTATAATAATTTAGCTCTGTTTGCACATATAACCACTCTCGCCAAATAGGTTGACGGTAGGTGATAGCAGGTCCATAACTGTTTAAAGACGACTTATCCTCATCAAAATAACCACTGCTAGAGATACCGTATGCCAGCTGCTTTTCATTACCTAAATATTGTACTTGTCTGAGGTCATTGGCCCAATCGGTACTTTCGTCATCATCTTGATTGCGATAGCTGATGGTGGTGCGATTATTGATAAAGCGGTTGGCATCACTGCCGTATTTCAAAGTAATGCCGCCTCTGGCATAGTGTTCACTATCGAGACCATAGCGATAAAAATTGTCGTTGCTTACCGTCAATTTATCGCTCTCATACCAGTTTTTATCCATACTGAGTTTGACATAAACATCATCGAGAGAACGAATACCAACATCGACATCAGTTTTTACTCCGAGTTTATTTTCGATCTCATCACTAAAGCGTGACCAACGCAGGGCAATGGAGGCATTTTCTTCTCTTGTTTTTCTGGTGTTAACGAGCTTGTCTGGGTTGGTCTTATAAGTGCTTCCTGTAGCGCTTTGCTTCAAGAAAGCATCTTCATCCAAATCTTCATCACCGATAATCAAGCTTAAACGTTTCTCTAACATAGGTAGGCGTAAGCGCCCACGAATTCTAGGCTCAATACTGACATCACTACCTGATTGCGGATCATTAGCCCAGCGCGTATCTAGCACTACTCGTAGACTGGTGGTAGCAGGCTTTTTTGCATCAGGTTCACCAAACCAACCATCCATTTCATTAGCCCATTCATTCAATTGCTCTTGAGCCTCTTGGTGCTTTTCGTCTGCCCAGCCCCATTCTGTATTGGATGCTTGAGCGTATTGTTCATTATCTTGATGGATAGATTGACCATCATTTTGGTTAGCAGTTTGCTCATTGGTTTTAACGGTAGCTTGATAACCAAATTGGTTAAGGCTTTTGTCATTAATATCTGATTTATTACTATCAAGCGGCGCGGCAGCTGCTATATTTTTCTTATTCTCTGTGTTTTCTAAAGCTTTTATATTTTTTAATGACTCTGACTCTGACTCTGACTCTGACTCTGACTCTGACTCTGACTCTGACTCTGACTCTGACTCTGACTCTGACTCTGACTCTGATGGTGTAGTGTGAGAATTATCAGCCATTGCTGGCGTGTATAGGCTTAGACTAAGGATAAGATAACAGGCAATGTTATTGAGCTTAAATGGATTGGTCATAGAGCGTTTCAATTTTTTCGCCAAGTGAAGATGATGGATGGATTATGCGATGCTGAGATTATTATTGATAGAGTTAGCTGAATATGAAATACGCCTATTCAATCTAGCGTGCTGTTGAGATACGGTCATTATTCAGTAAATTTCAAACAACAAAAAGGCTTGGCAAAATGCCCAGCCTTTTCTGTCAAAAAATTCGTAGAGTAAAGCCTATGTTTTAATCATTAATGTGCTTCGTCCCAATTGCTACCAATATCGGTTTCAACCAATAACGGTACAGCAAAGTCAACATTCCAACCTTTTGCAACAGCCGTTGTGGTCAGGACATCTTGCATGGCGTCGGTAATCAGTTGGCGAATATCAGCAACTTTATCAGCATCAACTTCAAACACCAATTCATCATGGACTTGTAGCAGCATTTTTGCTTGCGCTTTTGGCAATACTTTATCGACTGCTATCATCGCAAGCTTGATTAAATCAGCGGCTGAGCCTTGAAGTGGGGCGTTAATCGCTGCGCGTTCAGCGCCTTGCTTGACCATACGATTACTATGATTGATATCAGGCGTATAAAGCTTACGACCCAATATCGTCTCGACATAACCTTTTTCATAAGCACTGGCACGAGTATTAATCATGTAGTCTTTGACGCTTGGATAACGCTCAAAGTACATATCGATATAATCTTGCGCCTCGCCGCGGCTCATCTGTAGCTGCTTCGCCAGACCAAAGGCACTCATACCATAGAGCAGACCGAAGTTAATGGCTTTAGCGTTGCGGCGCTCAGTGGCGCTGACCTCTTCAACGGCTTTGCCTAATACTTCAGCAGCCGTTGCCGTGTGAATATCTAAGCCTTCGTTAAAGGCGCGAGTTAAGTTTTCATCGCCTGAGAAATGCGCCATCAGACGTAGCTCTATTTGTGAATAATCCGCGGCTAAAATAAC
Organism: Psychrobacter immobilis; assembly: GCF_904846175.1. Lineage (GTDB taxonomy): Bacteria > Pseudomonadota > Gammaproteobacteria > Pseudomonadales > Moraxellaceae > Psychrobacter > Psychrobacter immobilis_E. Next base: position 161,896 of record NZ_CAJGZM010000006.1, read on the forward strand.
GCGACCTTCTGGGGCAATAAACGCTTGGCGAATCAGTCGACCGGTCGCAGTACGAATCGGAATATTCTGCAAGTTAGGATCGGTTGAAGATAAGCGTCCGGTGCTGGTCAATGCTTGATGGTAGCTGGTATGCACACGGTCGGTCTCCGCATCTGCTACATTATCAAGCGCATCGGTATAAGTGCTTTTAAGCTTCGATAAGCCGCGATATTCAAGCACAATTTCAACCAACGGATGATCAATTTTTGACAATACTGCTTCGCCAGTCGAGTATTGACCTGACTTGGTTTTTTTACCGCCCGGAACGCCTAGTTTCTCAAACAGCATTTCACCGAGCTGCTTTGGTGAGCCAAGATTAAATTCTTCACCAGCGACTTCATACGCACGTTTTTCAAGCGCGATAATCTCTTCATCAAAACGTTTGGATAGCTCGTTTAAAAACGGGCGCTTGATTAAAATGCCATTTGCTTCCATTTGACAGAGTATCTCAGCCGTTGGAATCTCTAACTCGTGTAGCAGCTTAGAATTGTTTTCGTCATTAGCCAGTTTTTCGCTAAAGACATCAAACAGCTGATACGTAATATCGGCATCTTCACAAGCATAGTCACTGGCTATATCAATAGCCACCTGATCAAAACTCACTTGCTTCGCGCCTTTACCAGCGACATCTTCAAAGCTAATGGTTTGTGTTTGTAGGTAATGCCGTGCTAAATCATCCATACCGTGGCGAGTAGCTGCCGCGTTAATCACATAGCTGGCAAGCATAGTATCCATCGCCCAGTTATTAGGATTTTTATGAATATTGCCTAATAAATCGATATCGTAAAGGCTAAGAATATGGGCATCATATTTTAAATGTTGACCGATTTTACCGATTTTTGGATTTTCTAAGATAGGTTTTAAGCGTGTCAAAACGGTATCGCGGTCAAGCTGCTTAGTAATCAGCTCATCGCCTTCTAAACTATGAGTCAGCGGCACGTAATAAGCCTCATGGGCTTTTACAGCAAAAGACAAGCCAACCAATTTAGCCTGACGCCAATAAACGCTAGTGGTTTCGGTATCGATGACAAAATGTGGTGCGTCTTCTAATAGTTTTACCAAGCTATCAAAAGCAGGCTCATCTAAAATCGTATGCCAGGCTTTATTATGACTTTTACTGTCGGTGACATTATCGATGGTGTTTGACTGTAAGGATTTAGCGATTTGTGCTTGTGATTCGGCATCCGCCTGACTGTCAGCAACACTTTGCGCGCCGTTCCCATTAGCTGGATGATTTGGATGGTCAAGTGATGCCAGCTCGTTTCTAAATTCAAGCTCAGTATAGAGCGCGCGTAGCTCATCGATATGGGCACACGGGTCGGTATTGATTTTTAAATCTTGCCAGTCTTGACCGATTTCTAAGTCGGTAACGATAGTCGCTAGCTGGGCATTAAAAGGAATGTCGTCGGCATATTCGACCAGATTTTTGCCAGCGCGTCCTTTGATGTCGGCGACGTTTTTAAGCATATTGTCGATGTTGCCATATTCATTAAGTAAATCTTTGGCGGTTTTTTTACCAATACCGGGTACGCCTTTGATGCCATCAGAGGAGTCGCCCATTAATGTTAGAAAATCAATCATTTGCTCAGGATTGATGCCGAATTTTTCCACCACGCCTGCGCTATCGGTGATTTTCCCCGTGAAGCTGTCCTCTAATATGACGCAATCATTAATCAGTTGCATCATGTCTTTATCACCGGTCGAGATAACCACGTGATGACCTTCGGCAACGGCACGATGGGCGAGGGTGCCAATAATATCATCGGCTTCCGCGCCTTCGATACGTAATAACGGGATTCCTAAGGCGGCGACCAAACTATGGATATAAGGAATTTGTTCGGCAAGCTCGACATCCATTTTTGGACGATTGGCTTTATAGTCTTCCGACATCGCATGGCGAAAGGTTGGTGATTTGGTATCAAAACAAACCGCCATATGGGTTGGGTGGTAACGACGCATGAGCTTTAGTAGCGCATTAAGCGTGCCGCGTATGGCGTTGGTTATCAGACCTTGGGAGTTCTGCATGGTTTTTGGCAAGGCATGATAAGTGCGAAACAGATAGTAAGAGCCATCGACCAAGATAAATGGTGGCTGCTCTTTTTTGACATGGCTGGTATCCATGGTCGCTACATTTGGCATGGTCGCAAAGTTTGGTAGCGTATTTGGATTAATAGGCGAGTGCGAGTTGTGATCGTTGTCGGTCATAGAAAGTCACTTATCAAATATTGGGCAGCAAGTATTGGGTAAAAACAGATATTGAGTAAAAAATTGGATAAAAAGATAACTTCATTATAACGATAAAATGCCTTCTTGCCGAATGGATGGCGAACTAATAAATGGATGGTGAAAATAGTAAACAGTTACTATGCGTACTAACGTAAATCACAGCCAATGCATAGGCAATAAAAAAGAACCCAGACCAGCTGAGTTCTTTGATTAATTTTCTTCTTACTAACTAATATTTTTATGACTTATTTTACTTCTGAGGTTACTTTACTATCGATATTACCGTGTGTGGCTTTCGAGTATGGGCAAACTTTATTGGCTTTTTCGACCAGCTTTTGAAATTCATCGGCTGATAGTTCTGTATTTTCACCAGTAACATGAATCTTCACTGCCAATTTAAAGTCTAGACCTTCGCCTTTCATCAAATCTACTGATACTTCAGTAGTCGAGTCAAACTTTGCTTTTTCTTCGCCTTTCACTGCCGCAAGCGCGCCATCAAAGCAAGCAGCATAACCCATGGCAAATAATTGCTCTGGATTATTACCGTCTTTACCAGAACCCGGTGCAACCATATTAATCGTCAAATCACTATCTTGTAGGCTTGCTTTACCAGTACGACCGCCAGTGACGGTTGCTTGAGTAGAATACAATGTTTTCATAACATATCCTTTGTTGTTGGTTTTTATAATCAATTTACATTATTCACTATGCAGTTTCTTACTATGCAACCTGACATAGAAAACCACTATCACATAGCAAACCATTAGATTAGCATAATGGACAGCGCTAAACGTATACCGCAAGTTTGCATATGGTAACTTGCTAAACCTGCTTGATAAGTGGCTATGGTAGCGACAGCAACAGGACTTTAGTATATAAATAACGACTGTATTAATGTAAACTAATAATAAATAGTCTTAGACTAAAATCTTCAGGATGGGTGATAAAGAAGCCTAACCATAAGGGCACTTTATCATGAGGGCACCTAATCATAAGGATACTGTTTAATGAATGGCTGGCTGAATAAACTAATTGTGATACCGAGTATGGTCTCTTTAATGGCTCTTGCGCTCGTCGGCTGCGAAGAAGAAGACGTATTCTTTGGCTCAGGCGGCAGTAATAATATAACGCTGACGAGCTTTGCTAATAGCTATGACAGCCAAGCCAGCGCGACGGCGATTGCACGTATCGATGAAACCTACCGTACTGGCAAGTATGAGATTCAGAGCAGAAACCTTGTCAATAGCTATAGTAATCAGAGTTTGAATACCTTGGATAAAACAGTATTGGCGGATAAATTTGAAGGACGGCTGGAACATAAAAATATCGAAGTTAATGGTCGCACCGTGAAACGCCCAATCTATGAAAAAAATACCAATAATAAGTTTAACTATGAAACCACTTATAAAACCTTGGATTTATCAGGTTTAAAAGCGGACAGTTATAGCGCAGGTAATACGGTAAATAGTAGTCGCGGCATCATTACTGGCTTAAATAATTATCCTAACATCCCAGCCACCCTAGAGTTTCCATCAGGCTCAGTTTGTTATATTCCAGTCGTCACCAGCGAGCGCGCTTTTTTAGCGTTTAATGAAAAAGACAAAACCGGATATACCGCGCTTGATAAGTGGGTTGAAGCAGCCGAAGCGCGTTTTAATGATGATAGAGATTATAGTACCTCAAACTTTGGCGTCGGCATAAATAACAAGCAAAAAGCGGCGCAAGTGATGTTTTTTGAATATAAAAACCAACCGGCTTATCAGTATAATGGTGTGGAATATAGTAAAGATATTTATGAAGCCGTTTATGTGGCCAAAGGTAGCAGTAATCCAAATACCAACAGCTTTCGCGGTGTGGTCGATTGCACGATAGTCAATGATGTCGCGGCTGACTTTTTAGAAAGAGAAATCAAGCGCTATTATTAAAGTTAAAAATATCTAAAGATAAAAAATATCAGCACTCTCTATTTAGCTTTCAGAGAGTGTTTTTTTATGCGCTAATTCTGCAACCAGACGCTAAATCCGCTACAATAAGCCCATTATTTATCCTATTTATTTAGATTGATTTCTAAATCACACAACCGTTGAAGCCGAAATTATGAGCGTAGATCCAAAGAAATTAAGCAAAGAAGTCGCCAAGCGCCGCACCTTCGCCATTATCTCGCATCCCGATGCGGGTAAGACTACCATGACCGAAAAGCTTCTGTTATGGGGGCAAGCGATTCAAGTAGTTGGTGAAGTTAAAGGGCGCAAAACCGACCGCCATGCGACGTCTGATTGGATGAGTATGGAACAAGAGCGTGGTATTTCTATCACCACCTCGGTCATGCAGTTCCCTTATAAAGAACATATGGTTAACCTGCTAGATACACCCGGTCACGCCGACTTTAGTGAAGATACCTATCGTACTCTGACCGCTGTAGACAGTGCGCTGATGATGGTCGATGGCGCAAAAGGTGTCGAAGAACGTACCATCAAACTGATGGAAGTCTGCCGGATGCGCGATACGCCCATCATCTCATTTGTCAATAAACTTGACCGCCAAATTCGTGAGCCGCTTGAGCTACTCAGTGAAATCGAAGCCGTATTAAAGATTAAATGTATTCCGGTCACTTGGCCTATCGGTATGGGGCAAGATTTTGTTGGCGTCTATCATTTAAACGAAAACAAAACTTATCTATATGAAAAAGGTCACGGCGGTGACATGACGGTCGCTGAGACGCGCGAAGGCTATGATTATCCTGATATTCGTGAGCGTTTGGGCAAGCTGATGTTTGATTCTTTTGAGGAGTCGCTTGAGCTGGTGCAAATGGCGCTTGAAGAGTTTAGTGTTGAAGCGTTCTTGGCGGGCGAGATGACACCAGTATTGTTCGGTACGGCACTGGGTAACTTTGGCGTCAATATGGTACTTGATACCCTCATTAAATATGCGCCGCCGCCAAAATCGCACCCGACCAATGAGCGCGAAGTGGCAGCAACCGAAACCGAATTTAGCGGCTTTGTGTTTAAGATTCAGGCCAATATGGATCCGCGTCACCGTGACCGTATTGCTTTCTTACGGGTGTGCTCAGGCAAGTACGAAAAAGGCATGAAGATGAAGCATGTGCGCTTGGGTAAAGACGTACGTATTGCGGATGCTTTGACTTTCCTTGCCGGTGACCGTGAAACGTTAGAAGAAGCCTATCCGGGTGATATTATTGGTTTGCACAACCACGGAACGATTTCTATCGGTGACAGCTTTACCGAAGGCGAGGAGTTGAACTTTACAGGTATTCCGCATTTTGCCCCTGAACTGTTCCGCCGTGTCATTCTAAAAGATCCACTAAAATCGAAAGCGCTACAAAAAGGTTTGCAGCAGTTAAGTGAAGAGGGCGCAACACAGGTGTTCATGCCGCAGATTAATAACGATTTGATCTTGGGCGCGGTCGGTGTCCTACAGTTTGAAGTGGTCGCGCACCGTCTAAAAGAAGAGTACAAAGTGCAATGTATTTTTGAGCCAGTATCGATTGCGACTGTACGCTGGATTCATTGCGATGACGAAGTGGCATTGGCGAAGTTTAAGAAAAAAGCACATGACCAATTATCGATAGATGGCGGCGGCTATTTAACCTATTTAGCACCATCACGGGTGAATTTGCAGCTGATGCAAGACCGCTATCCAGAAGTGAGCTTTAGTAATACACGCGAGCATTAAAATCAGATTTTTAATCTTCCTGCTTACTTTTAAAAGACACGCTATCGTGTCTTTTTTTATTATAAGAGCTTTCAGTTGCAACTAAATATCAGCTTTAGCATCGGCGTTAAGTACTTAAAAACACAAACAGTGTAGCTACAATACTACAGAATGGTTACGGTAGAATATCAATAAACCTTATTTGTACGTTAAAGAGGCTATATGAAATCTGCAACTCAAGTTTATAGTAATCATTCACAACTCTATCAACGATTCCCATTTCAGAGCAGCTTGGGGCGTTTAATAACTGTGTTAAGCAGTGGATTGCTACTTGGCGCATTAAGCCTATCAGCGCACGCAGGGAGCTTAATTAGTCACACTGAATATTTAGAGTATGAGCTGCCCAAAAAAATAGAAGAAAAATGCGCGGCGCGTGATAATTGTCCAGAGATTGAGGTTAAGTACCTTAATACCAATCATGCTTGGATAAATACGCTGACCAATGAGCGTATCAATCATTTGGTCGTTAATAGTAAACCAACTGAATCCGTGTCCATCACTAAGAAAAGTAGCCCAGCAGAAGTTAAAGCTGCTATCGACGGTTTTGTTAACTCGCAATTTTCTGATTTGCCGCAAGACAGCGTTTTCGTTTATAACTTAATGGTGACGCCCGAATATTTGGGTCATGTGAATGATTTCGAGATGTTTGAGATAAACTCCTATGTCTTTACGGGTGGCGCTCACGGCATGCCATATAGTGAATATCTGATATTTGACCAGCAGAGCAAAAAACAAATCCAATTAGCAGATATGCTGCAGCCCAACAAAAAACCTCGCTTTAAAGCCTTGGCTTATGATGCTTATAAAAAATGGGTGAAAACGGTCGATAACGATGTCAAAAATTATGAGAAGAACTGGCCGTTTACTTTAAGTGATAATGTGACGTTGACCGATAAAGGGGTTGATATTCGTTATCAGCATTACTCTATTAGTCCCTACGCATATGGTATGCCCGTGCTGAGCATTCCTTACGAGAAACTTGGCGGGATTATAAAACCCCGTTTTATGCCTAAATAATGCAAACAATAAATTTTAGCTAATATTGAACTTATCATTTAAAAAATAGTCGTTTAAAGAAACTGATTAAGTAAAGACAGCCATTAAACATTTAATAAAAATAAGGAGTGATAGCATGACGAACCATACAGAAAATGCCAATACACCAGTAGCCACAGATGGCGCAGCATGGCAGCTTGATGCCTTAACCGAAGCCCTGGGTGCTCTGACATTGACAGTCAGTGATAGCTTGTCTGTGGGACGCGGTAGCGATAATGATGTGGTGCTCGGCAGCAAGCAGGTATCGCGCAATCATGCGGTGCTGAGCGTATTAAACGGTAAGTTGTACGTTAAGGACTTAGAATCATCAAACGGTACCTTTATCAACGACCAGCGTATTGAGGCCAATAAATCTACAAACCTTGCTGCTAATGATACGCTAGGTTTTGCAAGCTTTAGCTTTCAGGTAAGCGCGCCAGTGGCTGCTATGGATAATGAGGAAGTAGTTGCAGATAAACCAACTTTGATGTTGAGTCCTGATACTGAAATAGCGCCTATTGTTGAAGCGGAGCCAGTCGTTAAAAAAAATGTTATCGAAGAGATATTGCCTACTGAGGATAATCTACAAGCTACTCCTAGCGCAGCAGTTGTGCAAACTGCACATACATTAGACAAGCCAGTCGTTAAAGAAACAGGAATTAATGAAGTCTTGTCAGCGACATTGACTGAAGCGAATCCCGTTATCACTGAGTCAACTGAGCACACAGTAGTGACGCCTAAAGAAGCACCAGCTCCAACGAGCGCCCCTGTTGTAGGAGAATCAACACAGACGGCAGCTCTTCAAACAGAGAAAGAAGCAGACGCTGATATGCATGATAAAACCACCAAAACAGCTTTGCAGGAAGAAGCAGATCCTGATGTGTTACGTGCCAAGCAAGCTGCTACTGGGCAGTTTTCAGGTACTGCCAATTTGGGACAACCTCGCGACCTTGGCACAACGGGTAATAATGCCATGGATCAAGCCATTGATAACCCTGCTAATGCGGGACAGATTGAGAAAAAGCCCAGCGGCAGTTGGTTTATATGGGTATTTGTGGCAGTTTTAATTATTGGCCTAGCATTATGGTTATTTAATATGGGCGTCGTATAATTGCTTTAGCGCCAACAATCGTTTATAAAATTCCTTAAAAAAGGCATCTGCCAGCTCAATACTATTTATATAACTTGTAACTTTTAAAGGTTATTAAATTATCACTGGCAGTTTGCCAATTTACTGTATAAATTGTCCGTTTATAGATTAACTTTATGAATCATTTGTTAGAAGTCATTAAAATATAAAGTTAATTAAAAGGTTTTATTATTGATTTAGGTAGTAAAAATAATCGGTAGTAGAGAAGATAGCAGCAAGCTATTTAGCTTGCTGCTTGGCTGATAATATTAATTACGATAAAAAGTGCGATTTAATGTTAGAAAAAACACTAACGTAATCAAGTGTTTGACGGTTCTCATGAAAATAATGCTAAAAAAACTGAAAAATAGCTTGCGTCTGTCAAAATATTTGATAGAATAGCCACCACTTTAAGAGAACAAGCCGACTTAGCTCAGTTGGTAGAGCAACTGACTTGTAATCAGTAGGTCGCCAGTTCGATCCCGGCAGTCGGCACCATCTCTTTCAAAGTCGCTTTTTATGAATTTGCTTTAAATTAAAGTAATTTTATATCAAGCAATCTAGGTGGGATTGGGGAGCGGTCAAACCCAACAGACTGTAAATCTGTCGCGAAAGCTTCGAAGGTTCGAATCCTTCTCCCACCACCATATTTTTTTCAAAGTTTGTCCTAGCGCCAAGCATACTCTATATCTTAAACGACTCACTATCAGAGTCAAACAGCATAAGAGTAAATGCGGGTGTGGTATAATGGTAACACCTTAGCCTTCCAAGCTAATGACGCGGGTTCGATTCCCGCCACCCGCTCCATATATGCACCATCGCAGCAACTATCAATCATCACGACAGTCAGTTATTATTGCTGTATCGTGATATTTTTTTTAGTGCAACCCAGTAGTTGGCTAGAATACGCTCATATAGCTCAGCGGTAGAGCACTCCCTTGGTAAGGGAGAGGTCTTGAGTTCAATTCTCAATATGAGCTCCATTTATTATTCAAGTGTTTTATCGAAATCATAGAATATTGAAAATTATAAATAGAGTGTGGCAGATAATGATTTAAGGGTAACACTGAGGTGTTGCCTTTTAGTGCTGTCTGTTTACTAATAAGATATAGCAAGACATAGTAGCATTGGCAATGTGCGTTATAATACGCGGCAATGTGCAAGAGATTGAAAAGCAAGTATAATGTCTCTATATAAAGTTGTAGGCATTATTACCGCTATCAACATTACCGCTATCAATCCTTGTTAATGAATAAGCTTTAGTAGTAAAACCATAGCGTCAACGGTTTGATGGTTTTTATGCATCATGAGCCGTCAAACAGCTATTTACCGATCTTTGATTGTTAAAGATTCATCAAAAAAAGAGGAAATACCCATGGCAAAGGCCAAGTTTGAACGCAGCAAGCCACACGTCAACGTCGGTACTATCGGACACGTTGACCACGGTAAAACAACCCTAACCGCCGCTATCGCAACCGTAGCA
>NZ_CAJGZM010000007.1 GCF_904846175.1 Psychrobacter immobilis
TTGCTAACGTACTTAGCTAAGTAACCCAGTAACTATTGATGCATTAATACTATCAGAGCAATCTGACAGTGTTAAGCTCTAAGAAAAAAGCCATCCTGATAAAGGGTGGCTTTTTTTTGCGCTTTATCTTAAAAGCAGGTAGTTAAATAATAATGATAATAAATATTTAAGATAAAATAGATGCGATTGAATCTAGTAGACGTGAATAAGAACAATAAAAGGAAACGCTGTGTTTATTATCGAGAAGCTAGCAACAAATGTATCAGGTCTGCAAAAAATAATTCAAGCAGTTGCAAATATTGAATTACTAGTACAGCCGCACGACGCATGGACTGAGCAGACGCTAGTTGAGATGCTTGTGCAAGAAAGTATGCATATGCTGATAGTTTATAAACAAGAAGATAAAGCCGATAATAATAAATTCGTCGGTTATTGTTTATATCAAGTTATTTTCGAGCAAGCAGAGATATTACGTATTGGCACCCATCCTGATTATCAGCGTCAAGGTATCGCCTCGCAAATTTTTGCACAATTAAATGAAGAGTTAATCAGCAATCAGGTAGAAAGCTTATTGTTAGAGGTGCGGGCAGATAATGCGCCTGCGATTGCCTTATACGAGCAGCAAGCGTTTGCTGTAATTCATAAGCGAAAGGGCTATTATCAAGTGCCACACCAGCCAGTGATTGATGCGTTGATTATGCAGAAAATTTATCATTAGGGATTGGTTGTTTAGAAGATAGTTGAATTATACTGGTGGCGGTATTTTCTTTTTGCAGATAGTGGTATTGGATAGATACTTTTCATCCATTTTCATGCGCTCAAGAATCTCAATGCGTTCAGCCAACATCTCTATCATTAAGCTAATGGTCGCTTGCTGCTTTTTTACTTGGGCAAGTTTCTGCTGGGTAAGATTTAGCTGCAAATCAATATCGAGCTGGCCATCATAATAATCATTAAGGCTATCTTTGATTTCAGTCAGAGTAAAGCCAATCGCTTGGGCACTTTTAATCAGCTCGATACGCTCAACGCATTGTGGATGAAACTCGGTATAAAGTCGTGAGCCCGCTTGGCGTTTGCGAGATTTTAGTAGCCCCAATTGGTCGTAATGACGAATAGTGTCTTTGGTAGTATTGGCTTTTGTTGCCAGTGTACCAATCAATAAAAATGCGGTATCAGGTGCCATGCTAACCTCGTAAGTAAAATATCTAACTTACTGACTTTATGATGATTGAAAATGCTGTTTAGAGCGCTGTTATTTTAAAGCTATGTTTGCTTAAAGAGAGTTTGTTTAAAGTTATATTGGAAAGCACTAAGTACGCTCACTGTCTAAACCGATAAGTTTTGCGTTATCAATTTGCTTTATATTTTTAATTGCCACGGCTGTGGTTTATCGAGTAATGAGACGGCTAAAGGTTGATGAGAGTCTTTTTGCCATTTGACTGAACGGCTGCCAATAAGGATATCTAACTGTGCTAAAAAATCAGCACGCGGCAAGGTTTCAGCCCCCAAACTCATCAGATGCTCATTTGGCAGCTGACAGTCTACCAATTCGACATTGGTTTGGGCACACAAACGCATTAAGCCCCAAAAGGCGAGCTTTGACGCATTCGATGCGACATGAAACATCGATTCCCCAAAATAAATACCGCCTATCTTTAAGCCATATAAACCGCCAATCAACTGCTGCTTGTCATCCCAAACTTCAATGCTATGCGCAAAGCCTTGGGTATGCAGCTCGGTATAGGCTTCAATCATCTCACTATGAATCCAAGTATGTTCGCCCTCGGGCAGGTCATCATTGAGAGCATCGCTACGCGGTAAACTACAAGCATGGATAACATCATCAAACGCTTGATTTAGGGTCAATTGCCAGCGAGCGCGGTTTGCTTGTTTACGCAGTGATTTACTTGGTTTATAGTCAGTTGGTACGATGATACAGCGTGGCTCAGGGCACCACCATGCGATAGGTTCATCTTCATTAAACCACGGGAACAACCCTTGCGCGTAAGCAGAAATCAGCGTTGTAGGCGCTAAATCCCCTCCGACAGCAACGATACCGATACCATCAGGATCAACCATCATAGGGTCGGGAAATTTATAACGCCCAAGACTTCTGATTTTTTTACTGAAAGTCTCAGGCGTTATATTAGCCGCATCGATATCAATGCGGCCGTCGTCTTTACCAAAATCGCTCATTTATGCTTCTTTATCAGCAGTCAACGTTGAGGCATACGTATGGTCTTGAGCAACAGCTTCACCAATAGCATCCAAGTATTTTTCAGCATCAAGCGCTGCCATACAGCCCGTGCCTGCAGAAGTAATGGCTTGACGATAAACGTGATCGGCAACGTCGCCTGCGGCAAAGACGCCTTCGATACTGGTTTGGGTGGCATTGCCATTTAGACCGCTATTAACGATAAGGTAGCCGTCTTTCATTTCTAACTGACCTTTGAACAAATCTGTATTTGGCTTATGACCAATAGCGACAAACATGCCGAACACGTCTAATTGCTTGGTGCTACCATCAATCATCGATTCGATAATCAACCCATTGACACCCATATCATCGCCGAACACTTCTTTGACTTTATGGTTCCACTCGATTTTGACGTTACCGTTTTTGGCTTTTTCAAACAGCTTATCTTGCAGAATTTTCTCTGAGCGTAAGCTATCACGGCGATGGACCAAAGTGACTTCAGAGGCGATATTTGATAAATATAAAGCTTCTTCAACGGCGGTATTACCACCACCAATGACGGCGACTTTCTGGTTTTTATAAAAGAAGCCATCACAGGTGGCACAAGCTGATACACCGAGGCCGCGGAATTTGGTTTCTGACTCTAAGCCTAAATACTGCGCAGAGGCACCCGTTGAGATAATTAGGGCATCACAAGTATAGCTGCCGTTATTACCGATTAGGGTAAAAGGGCGCTCATTAAGATTGACCTCATTGATATGGTCATAAACCAATTCAGTACCAAAGCGCTCGGCATGGGCTTTCATGCGATCCATAAGCGCAGGACCGGTTAAATCATGAGCATCACCAGGCCAGTTATCGACCTCAGTAGTGGTGGTCAGCTGACCGCCCACTTCCATACCAGTCACCATCACAGGCTTTAAATTGGCACGTGCAGCATAAACGGCTGCGGCGTAACCGGCAGGACCTGAACCTAAAATAATCAATTTTTCGTGGCGTGGAGCCGTATTATCAGTTGCCATAAAATTTCCTTGCTCGCTATCTAAATGAGAAATATAAGAATTAAAATACGTCTTACAAATTATAAATGTTATAAAAGATAGTCGCTAAAAGTAGCGATGAATATGGTTTTTCTTATTGCTATGTGATAATAACATAAGGCTAGATGGCAAAAAGTGCAAGTTTGCTAAAATGAATATGGGTATCATTAGAATTAAAGCACCATAAGCTTGAAAACATGATGCCCAAAAATAACTGTCTTTCTTTTATAAGGCAGTCATTTATTACTCGAAAGTGTGGCGAATGTTCGGTTAATGACCGTATTTTTTGCTAAATCACTGATGGATTTATTTTCTTACCCTCTTTCTTGATAACACTGTCGCCACTACGCCTATGTATTTGTTATTATAAGAAGTTATGCAAGGGTAGTAGTGGCTAGATTAAGCATTTTATTTATATGTGTACTTAGCAATATAAAGCCATTTCAGCATGGTAAGAAAATTAATTTTATTCATAAACTGGCGACCATTTATTATTAATAACGAGTATTAACAACAAGGCAGATCTTACGTGATATCAGCACCACTTATTGAGTATTTAAAAAAGGGCATATTTACCCTGCTTGGGTTAATACTGGCAGTTTATTTATTCGTCATTTTGATGACTTATACCGGTAATGATCCGAGCTGGTCGCACATCAGTAGTGATATGACTGCCGTGAATAATATGGGCGGCGAGATGGGCGCTTGGCTATCAGATTTACTCTATAGCTTCTTTGGTTTTGGTGCTTGGTGGTTGCTGGCGTTTTTGGTCTATGAGTCAGTGCTGATTTGGTGGGATAATAAACCAACGTTTTGGTTATTACGCTTAGTTGCCTATGTATTTTTAATATTGAGCAGCAGTGCTTTATTTGCGCAATTGGTAGCCTTAGTACAGCAAGTGGCCGATCCTATGGTGTCAGGCCTTAAAGGCGTGGCTGGTGGGATTATTGGTCTTGAATTGCAAGCACGTCTGGCACAGCTATTATCGCAGTGGGGCAGTGTGACGTTTTTGACGGTGTTTGTGGTGATTACCGCCACTTTTGCCTTTAATATTCATTGGCTGGCGATTTATCAAAAAATTAAGACATGGTCATGGCGCGATGCTGCGGTTCAAGATAATGATAGTAAACGCGATAATAGACAAGCCGCGCAGACAGCGTTCGAGCAACAGCAAAATGATAATGACAGTGTAACGGATGAAAAAGCGGCGCAAGGCTTTGAGCAGTTACCACTAGATTTGTCAGTTGCTAATCATGCTAATGTTTCTCAAACAGCAGATAAAAGTGGTCGTTTTAATACCGTATTGAAAGATTTTTTAACAACGTCAGGTCTTGGAGCTAGCGTTAAAGCCTCTATGTCAGCAGTGGCACAAACGGCTACCAACAGCACAGCGCAGGATGAGCAACTACAAACCGCTTCAGCTAATGCAAGCAGTTTTAGTCATGTTAACCAACCGCAAGCATCAGCGCCTGCCACAACTCCGGTTATGGCACCTGCACGCAAAGTTGAACCAAGTTTTGCTTGGAATGATGCCGATACGGTCGATGATTTATTGGCAAGTGAGGCAATTGCTGGACAAGATACGCTTGTGTATGAGGCAACTTCTGCTTCAAACACTAACTTCCAAGACTTCGAGAAATCTACTGCTGTGCCTAATAATTTTGATCGCGTTGTTAACGATACTGCTGATAAAGATGAAATGACAGAAAGCGTTGATAGCTTAGCAGTTGATACTTTAGTTGATGCTTGGCTAGCAGAACATGCGGCGGTTCAAGTAGAGCCTGAGTTAGAAGAATATAAAACTTTGATTGAAGCGCCAGTATTAGAAACCTCGTTTGACACCGTGGCACAGGAACAGAAGACTGATAATTTATTAAACGATAATTCATCAAATAATATGGTTGCTGACTCAATAGATGATTTGTCTGAAAGTTGGTCTATCGAACAACCAGACTTTTCCTATAATGCTGAGCCTTTAGTTGAAACTGAAACAATCAGTATATCGGCAGTAGAGTTTGCTGCGCCAGTCGATACATTTAGTGACGTTGCTAAAGTTACTGATATGACACCGACCAATACGCCTCCTGCAAATCCAAAAGAGCCACCAATAGCAGAAAATATGGCTATCATATCGAGTATTGAATCAGCTATAGCAACCAAACCAACCATGAGTTTTGCGGTGCCAGAAGGCGATAGTAGCAATCATATTACCGATATGATGCCGGAAGACGACAATGATTACCACATCGCTGACGATATTGCTGCGCCTGTTATGCCGCATATTAGTGATGATATTGCATTCAGTCAAAAATCACGCTCGATGCAAACGGCTGCCTATCGTAGCAGTCTGACACCAATTCCAGAACTTTCTATTTTAGATAAGCCTGACCCTGACCGTAAGCCAAGCTATACATTGGCTGAACTTGAACAGTTATCAGAGCTGCTAGAGATTAAGTTACAAGAATTCAATGTTAAAGCAAATGTCGTCAATGCTATTCCAGGTCCTGTCGTAACGCGTTTTGAAGTAGATCTCGCTCCTGGGATAAAAGCCAGTAAAGTTACAGGAATTTCACGTGACTTGGCACGCTCATTATCAATGGCATCTTTACGTGTCGTGGAAGTTATTCCTGGTAAACCCTATATTGGCATCGAAGTACCCAACAAACAGCGCGAAATGGTGCGTTTGATTGAGCTATTAGATACCGAGAAATTTAAAGATCCTAAAGCGCAAATCAGCATGGCGATGGGTAAAGATATTGGTGGTAAGCCGATTATTACTGACCTTGCACGAGCGCCGCATATGTTGGTTGCTGGTACGACGGGCTCCGGTAAATCAGTCTTGGTTAACGCGATGTTACTGTCAATGCTGCTTAAATATACCCCGAACGAACTACGGATGATTTTGATTGATCCTAAGCAACTTGAGCTTGC
The DNA here is from genome assembly GCF_904846175.1 of Psychrobacter immobilis. GTDB lineage: Bacteria > Pseudomonadota > Gammaproteobacteria > Pseudomonadales > Moraxellaceae > Psychrobacter > Psychrobacter immobilis_E. The sequence continues at coordinate 6,169 of NZ_CAJGZM010000007.1, forward strand.
TAACTATAATGATATTCCGCATTTGCTAACGCCAGTCGTTACCGATATGACTGAAGCGGCCAGTGCTTTGTCTTGGTGTGTGGCAGAAATGGAACGTCGTTATCAGCTGATGAGCCTATTAAAGGTTCGTAAGCTAAATGAGTTTAACAAAAAAGTGATCGCTGCTGAAAAATCAGGTAATCCAATGCTGGATCCATTATGGCGACCTAATGATAGCGTAAGTATTAGCCAAGCGCCAAAGTTAAAAACCTTGCCCATGATTGTCATCGTCGCCGATGAGTTTGCCGATATGATTATGCAGGTCGGTAAGCAGGCAGAAGAGTTAATTACACGTTTAGCTCAGAAGTCGCGGGCAGCAGGCATTCACTTAATCCTTGCCACTCAGCGTCCTTCAGTCGATGTCATTACTGGTTTGATTAAAGCCAATATTCCCGTACGAGCGGCGCTACGCGTGAACTCGAAAGTCGATTCGCGCACTATTTTGGATAGTGGTGGCGCAGAAGATATGCTTGGTAATGGTGATATGTTGTTCTTAGGGCCTGGGCAGATTGAACCGGATCGTGTGCATGGTGCTTATGTCAGCGACGAAGAGGTTAATAGCGTCTGTGATGCATGGCGTGAGCGCGGTGCACCTGATTATATCGATAATATGGCTGGCAATTTTGAGTTGTCTAGTCCCAGTGGCGGTAGTACAGCTAGCGCCTCTGGCGAAGATGATGACCTTTATAATGAAGCCGTTGGTTTTATTATGGAAACGCGCAAAGTTTCTGCTTCTAGTATTCAGCGTAAATTCAGTATTGGCTATAATCGTGCCGCACGTATTGTCGACTCGATGGAAGAAGCTGGCTTGGTCAGCTCAATGGGGAAAAGTGGCAAGCGTGAACTGTTGATGTAAACATATAACGCATACTTGAATACTAAAAAAGCGAGTTACTCAATAAAGTAGCTCGCTTTTTTGTTATTAGAATATAGATAGTTATTCACGATTATCTTTATTATTGATAATAGACGCTTATGTTTTCAAATGACCAATGAGTTTGTTAATCAATTATAAACAGTAGTTTTTTAGACTAAACTGGTGATTGTTTATCAGATAAATATCCATAAATTCTAAAAATACTTGTCAATTAAATTACTCTCCAAGGACGGTCGGTTATGTTTAAAGAATACACCCAATACGATGCGATAGCGCTGGCGGCATTGGTTAACGCAGGGGAAGTCAGCGCCAAAGAATTGCTCGATGCGGCAGTTGAGCAAGCCAATCAGCTTAATCCCAAATTAAACGCTATTATCCATCGTTTTGATGAGCGCGCTTATGCAGCAGCACAAAAAGGCTTATCAACGGGTATCTTTAACGGTGTGCCTTATTTGCTTAAAGACTTGTCATTTTATTTTGCGGATGAGCCCATTACCATGGGTAGCCGTAGCGTCAATATTGTGCCTGATGACGATAGCGAAATCGTTAAGCGTATGAAAGCTACCGGCGTGAATACTTTTGGTAAAACCAATACGCCAGAATTTGGTTTAATTATCACTACCGAACCGAAAGCTCATGGCGCCACCCATAATCCATTTAAAAAAGGCTATAGCTCTGGTGGTTCATCGGGCGGTAGTGCAGCGGCGGTATCAAGTGGTATCGTGCCGATGGCAGGTGCTGGTGATGGCGGTGGTTCGATACGCTTTCCTGCGGCATGGAGCGGTGTGTTTGGATTTAAACCTAGCCGTGGTCGTAACCCTATGGGCCCTAAATTTGGCGAAGGTTGGGAAGGAGCGGTCGCTGACCATGTGATTACGCGTAGTGTGCGCGATAGTGCGGCGATGCTTGATGCTACCAGCGGTGCAGAAGTCGGTGCGCCTTATGTCATTGCGCCGTCCGATGGGACATTTTTGCAAGCAGCGATGCGAGCACCGAGGCAATTAACCATCGCGCTGCATCAACAGCCATTGGTTGCCAATACGCTCGTTGATAAAGAGGTACTTGCTGTATTAGAGCAGACCGCTAAGCAACTAGAAGCAATGGGTCATCGTGTGGTGCCGGCTGAGCCTAATATTAATATTGAGCAGTTTTGGCATAATTTTTTGGTGGTAGTCTGCACCCATACGGCATTTACTATTGATAATATCGAGCGCTGTCACGGCGCGCAGCATATCCAAAACCTTGAGCCGCAAACCTATAATATGGCGATGCTTGGACGCTCGTTATCCGCCGTTGATTTGGCGCATGCTAAGCATGGCTGGCATGATAGCCAATATCAAACAGGTTTATTGCTTGAGACCTACGATATGATTTTGTGCCCAACGGTACCGACACCTGCGGTTAAGCATGGTGTATTGCCGCCAAGCTGTATGGATGAGATGTTGATGCGTAGCGCAGGGGTGCTTAATAAAGGCATTGATATGGGCAGATTTGCCTTTAGCTCGGGCGTGATTGAAAAGCTCAGCGCACCCGTACTTGGTAAAATGGGCTTTACTTTATTGGGTAATATCACTGGACTGCCGGCAATGTCGTTGCCAGTCGGGATGAGCAAAAAAGGTCTGCCGATTGGGATGCAGCTGATTGGGCGTATGAATGATGAAGCGACGTTATTTAGCATTGCTGGCGAGATGGAACGCGCTGGAATGTTTACTAAGCCTGCCTTTGAGAAGTAATTTTATATGCTCGAAATGATTTTTGATAAATGCTGCATTAGAAGGTAGAGCTAAGAAAAAGTGCTTTTATTAACGTTTTAAAAAAGGTTAATCAAAGCGATAAATATCCATACCCAAACTATGGTGCGCCATGCTTTGATGCACCACAGAGACGCGTTGACCGGCACCTAAGGCAAAGAATAACGGCAATAGGTGCTCATCGCTTGGATGTACATTTTGATAATTAGGATATTGCTGCCAGTCTAAGGCGCTTGGAATGTCCGTTTTGAGCTGTTGTAATAGCCAAACCTTAAAGTCTTTAGCGGTTTTATCAATACTCTCTGCTTGCCAACGTAATGCTTGTAAATTATGGGTAATATTCCCTGAGCCAATCAAAAGGATTTGCTCATCACGCAATTGCGCCAGTTGCGCACCCAATTGATAACAAGCGACACTGTCATAATGCCGTGGTAGCGATATTTGAACGATAGGAATATCGGCTTCTGGATACAGATGCAAAAGCGGCGCCCAAACGCCGTGGTCGCTGACACGCAAAGGATTTACGCGGCAGGTGATACCACGCGCCGTTAGCTGGTGCGCCAGGGTTTCGGCAAGTGCTGGCTGACCCGCTGCAGGATATTGCAACTCATACAGCTCTGGCGCAAAGCCAGAAAAATCATGCCAAGTTTTTGGTTGTGGATTACTGCTGATTTCAAGTTTAGCCGACTGCCAATGCGCCGACATAATGACGATAGCGCGCGGCATAGGTAAGTTTTGACCCATACGTGCCAACGCGCTAGTTGTCGCTGACTGTTCGATTGCAAGCGTCGGCGCTCCATGCGAAATAAATAGCGCGGGCAATTTGGGTCGCTTCGATACTTTCGCTGCTCTAGGTGATATCGCAGGCGCATCTGCCCAAGCAGCCGCTGCCGTGATAGGCGTCGGCCTTGAGGTCGTGAGAGGTTGGCGTTTGTCATCAGGTTGCGGATGCGTGCCTGAGGCTTTAGGTACTGCAGGTTTAGAATGTTTCATGTAGCATTTATTAGGGCGCGCGGCTGTTTTTCAATCTGTTTTGTCATTACTAATAACAAGCTGGTTTTTTATCAGGTAAGGGCTGCTTTATAAAAGTTTTAATTACCACGATGGTAAGGGTGATTGTGATTGATACTCATAGCACGGTATAGCTGCTCCATCAGCACCACTCGCACCAGCGGATGCGGTAGGGTCAGGGCGGATAATGACCATTTCACATCGGCTTTTGCCAATACCTCTGGTGATACGCCGTCAGCGCCGCCGATGACCAAGGCAATATCGTCGCCTTGCTGCATGCCACCCGCCAATTTATCGGCCAACTGTTCGGTAGAAAGCATCTTACCTTTTACATCTAGCACCCACAATTGCTCACGCCCACCTGCCGCATGAGCAGCTAATATTGCCTGACCCTCTTGTTCACGGTACTGCGCCAAATTGGCGTCTGACGGATTTTTGGCGCGTTTAGCCGCCGCAATTTCTACGATTTCGGTGCTAAGCATTGGTTGAATACGTTTGAAATATTCATCAAAACCGGTTTGCACCCACTTGGGCATTTTATTACCGACGGTCAATATTCTTACTTTCATAATACCTACCACTTTGATCATTGATTAAATGTAACAAAAGAATTCTACGCTTAAGTTGCTGTAACAAACAGACCTTTTACAAAGCATTTTTTTATACTTTACTAGCATTCGACAAACAGTTGTTCTTTATTATGCTGATTTTTCTTAATGATAAATCTATCGATAATATAATAACGCCTAACACTGTGAGGTCTTTATGATAAACCAAAAGACAATTTGAAGCATTTTTTTAAACGAAAGGAGTCGTTCATGAAACGTACTATATTAAGTCTAGCTGCTCTTAGCGCAGGTGCGCTGCTCTCTACTTCTGTGTTTGCTGTTTCGTTAAATGGCACGCAATGGCAAACCATCGATGATAAAACCGGTGAGAAAAAGGCCGTCATGCAGTTAACTGAAAGCGGTGGTAAAGTCACAGGAAAAATCCTCAAGGTGCTCGATAAAGAAAAGTCAGATGCGCTTTGTACCAAGTGTCCTGGCAGCTTAAAAAACAAACCGGTTGAAGGTTTGCAGATACTATCAGGCTTCAAAGCGGATGGTAATAACCAATGGAGTGACGGCAAGCTGGTCGATCCTGAGTCAGGAAAAACCTATTCTGGCAAGTTGACCCTAAGTGATAATGGTCAAAGCCTAAAACTACGCGGCTTTGTCGGTACACCAGTCTTTGGGCGTTCGCAAACGTGGCAGCGTATTAAATAAGTTTTGCACTAGGATTGTTATTGATAAATAACGATTATAGCGGTTAGTATTAATTGAAGATAAAAGTAAAAGGATAGTCGGTTTATATCGGCTATCCTTTTTTATGATTTAACCTTTATGAGTCATCTTGCATAAGCGGTGCAATGGTTTCCGATATCGTGTTCTCTACGCTTTGATTATTATCTTTACTATCAGAAGAAGCAGGTCTTGGGATAATGGTCAGCTTAGCATCTGATTCGAAAACGATCGCCTCGATATCATCGAAACTATTCACGCCTTCAGAACGCATCGCACATTCAATCTCCTGACGGGTTAAGCGCTCAGCACGCATCGCATCGGGCAAAAACTGTCCTTGATAAAAGACAATGCGCGGCTCGGATAAAATAAAACTGCTAAATTCTGGTGAAATAGACGCATATTTGGTGACCAAAAACTGCATGACATACAGCGCCACAATAGAAGAAGCGCCTTCTATAAAAGGGATGTCTTTAAGCAAAATAGTGCTGGCACCGAGTGAGCCAATCATTACGGTGACAATCCAATCAAAGTTATTAAGCTGCGAGGTCGAACGTTTTCCAGAGACTTTGGTGGTAATCACAATCAAAACGTAAACCATGACCGCGGTCACAATGATACGTCCGAGTTTGTCTATATTGTCGAAAAAAAGCATCTCCATTGCTTGCGCTCCTATCTAGCAAAATTCATTAGCGTTAAGATAGCGTAACGTAATTTACTCAGGTATAGAACAAAATTTTGTATGCACTGTTAACCCGTTAAATAGTTCAGGTTACTGTCTGTTTAAAAGCGTTAAACATTTAAATAATAATTAAACAGTTTTACGCTTGGGGTCAAGTAAGCGATTAATCATCCAAATGCTAACGCGCGCACTGACTAAGCTCAGCACCAATATCATCACCAATGCCGAAAGTAGCGGTAGCGGCTGCTGTATGGTCATCTCTATCAATACTTCACGGCTCACCGCATCAAATAAGAAAAACCAGATACCTAAGAAATAGATAATGGTAAGCAGCCAAACCACCGCGACACCGCCAAACATTAAACGGTTAATCTCGCTTCTATCTAGCGCGCGCTGTTGATGCTTAATAAATTTATGTACCGCGATATAAGCGCCGATGACGATAGAGATGACAGTGACCAGTTGCGAGTTTAAGGTAAATTTGGTTTGAATCATCATAAATATGGCGCTAGCTAGAATATAACCAACCGCAAAAAAGCCGACATATTGCGCCATTTTAGGTGGCATTGTTTTTGGACTGTTAGGCTGAGTATTACCTGCTGCCTTGCCCTCTTTTGACGGACTAGGAGACTTGCTAAGCTGCATTGGTTTGCGTGACATAAAAATGACCTTTATAAAGGGGTGAGCATAAGATTTTTAAAGCAAATAGCGATAGAAAAAGAGCAGTTAATGAATCACCCTTAATGCTGCGCTGTCCAATCTAGCATGGTATCTAATACGGTTCGGGCGTTATAAGCGTTGAGCGCTTGATCCGTATTAATCATTCCGACCACCACATAGTCTTGCCCAGATAACCCTTTAACATAGCCTGCCATCGAGGTGACGTTATTTAATGTGCCTGTTTTTATCCAAGCGCGACCGATGGCTTGCGATTTGGGTAAGCGGTCACTATGGGCGCTAATGGTGCCACTAACCCCAGCAATGCCTAGCGAGCTCACATAAGCATCAAAGCTCGGTTGCTCATAAGCGTAGGTCAATAGCTCGTTTAAATTGGCGGCACTGATGCTACAGTCGCGGCACAGTCCTGAGCCGTTGCTTAGATGCGGCGGCGGGGTAGTCAACTTGGTTTGCCACCATTGATTAATCGTTTGCAGCGCTTGCGGATAGTCGGTTGCTTTTGGCTGACCAAATTGATATAAGCTCGTTACTTGATTGTTAATGATTTTATTCGTATCACTGCCTTTATTATTAACGCTTTCTTTATCAGTGTTTATTTTATTGACGCCAGCATTATTAATAGGATTATTAGTACTGTTATAAGAGCCTATAGATAGCGCCACTTGCTCTGTCATTACATTATTAGAGAAGTGATTGATATCATAAATCTGCTGAGTAAGGTTTAAAGAAGGATAGCTGACAATGGGCAAGGGTGACATCGCAATAGCTGCCAAACCACGGGGCAATTTTGTCTGTTTATCGCTAGTGTTATTGGCACTATAAGGCGTTTCTTGGCTGATGACTTTACCGCTTAAGGTGTTGCCAAGTGTTTGCCATTTAGAAGCAATGACACGGGCAGCAAAGTCTTTGGCGTCAGGGTAGGCGACATAAAAGGCATGCTCGCCGCAGCTGTCTGGTAAATTGGTATTAAGCGTTAATTGTGTCGGTTGCCACTGCGGGGCAATACTATAACGTGCTTGACCGCAAGCAGCCGAGCGTATATTTATTATGCTAGGCAATTGATAATTTGCTAACTGCGGCGTGTAAGTCAGCTGCGCGCGCGTATTGTCTAGCGGATAGCTTTGAATACCGATACTGCTAAAATTGACCAAAAAACCATCGGGGCTGGCGTTATAAGGACGTAGCGGTGAGTTGTCAAAGGCGGCAGGGTCTTTTGTGACGTTTTTAAAGACGGCGCTATCGATAATAATATCGCCGTTGATATGGCGAATACCAGCGGTTTGTACTTTATAAAGCAATTGCTGTAAGCGCTCATGGGTCATTTTTGGGTCGCCACTGCCTTGAATAATCAAGTCGCCATAGAGCTTATCGCCAATGATAATACCCGTATGATAGACACGAGTATGCCAGACAAAGTCAGCGCCCAAAGTATCTAAGGCAATAAAGCTTGGTACCAGCTTCATGGTACTGGCAGGCGTGCGCGCAATATCGGCTTGATGGCTTAATAATGGTGAAAAAGAGATTTTAATAACGGGGCTGTGAGCAGTCAATTTGTCGTTATTGTTTTTGCTGCTTTCATTGTCTTTAGCGCTGTCTTTAATGCTGCCATTATGATTTTTAGCACTTACTAAAGCCTTGTCTGGCAGTAGCGATGGAATGCTTTCTATACTTTGATAGGTATAAGGATCATCGGTATAAGCATGCAGCTGTCTTGCATGTTGTTTAATCGTCTGTTTTTCGATAGTCATCAATGGGCTTTGATGAATGCTTACTTCTTTAGCATTATTGTTTTTAAGCGCTTGTTTTTGGATGCTACTAGGTTCAGCAGTGCCATCGTCAGTAGTTAACGTTTCTGGCTGATTAGCGGATTTAGTGCTATCAATTACCTGAATAGGCGCAGGCAAGCGGCTAGCGTTTTTATCACCTACGGGGGTGATGACAATACTAATATCGGCGGTGCTTAAGTGTGCATGCGTAAGCGCCGTCTGTATGGCTTCTGGCAATGCAGCTTGAGCACAGAGCGGCGTCAGCATAGCACCAACAAATAAGGCAAGCGAGGATAATGTGGGTAAGCATTTGGCTGGCTTATTTAGCGTATATAGTTGCTTAGTAAAAGGCGTTAATTTGGTAATAGTGGTAGGGCGATTATCAGTCTTAGAAGTGGGTAGCATGAGCAGTCTATCATCAGGTGGCAAAAACAGCCTATGGTAACATGAGTTGCTATTTTCGCGTAGCGTCAGCGTTCGCGTAGATGCAAAAACGCCATTGCTGTCATGATAGCATCGTTATAAGCGTCATGCGTGCCGAGCTCAGGAATATCATAATGCGCTAAAATATTGGTCAAATGCTGCGATTGATTGGGAATGCCCTGCGTACGATCGCCCATACGCCGACTGTATAATTGACGTATATCAATGACCTTGTTCGGTAGTAGCGTTCCCATATAGCGCTTGACTAAAGGATTCAAAAATCCTGTATCTATCTGCGGGCAAAACCCAACTATGGGTCGATTGTCGATAAATGGTAGCAGTAACGCTAGCATTTCATCGTAGCTCATGCCATGCTCAACATCGGCAGTACGCAGCCCATGAATGACAATGGTGTCACGGTCAGGCATCACAGGCGGCCGACAAACCAGATGTAGACCGTTGCCCGTATCAATGTTATCGCCGTTGATATGAATGGCAGCGATAGATAGCAGGTGATGCTTTTTTGGATTGAGTCCCGTCATCTCGCAATCAATCGCGACCCATTTATCAGCCAAAGGATCATTAAACATCGATGCCAGCTCAGGGCGCTGCAAATGGTTTTTTTGCCAATTAGAAGATAACTTCTTTAGCCAACGCATCTTATTTCGACTCCTTTCTTTTACGGCCTTTTTGCTGAACGTTGACCAAGTTGCTTTAATCAAGGTGCTTTAATAAACGTGCTTTGATAAACGTGCTCTAATTAAATTCTAGCTGATAATGGCGACTCAGTTGACCCTTAAAGCTTTTGACCACTGCTAAACATTCATTTAATAAATCTCGTTCGAGTGCCGATAAAGTGGTCGGATCAACTTGCCGCGCATGCTTATCATCTGTCGATAGCGCCACTGACAAACGCTGCGCCATAAAAAACTCTAATGCTTCAAGCAAGGTATCAGCGCGCTGTTGGTTCAAGGCGCGCGCTTGCACCAAGGCTTTGAGGCGTCCTTTACTACTGGGCGCATCAAAGATATCGTTTTCTAATGCCAAAGTACGAATACCATGCACCAGCGGAAAAATACCGGCTTTTTTAAGGTCGATATCGTAAGAGCTTGGTTTACCACCGAGTAGTGGCACAAACTTTTGCCACCATTGTCCGACATCACCAAATTGTAGAGCGGCACGGGCGAACTGGCGTACAAACATCAGATCTGACTGACGATGGGCAGTTTTTAAATGCTCACGCACACTAGTCAGTAGCGATTCATCGCCGCAGACGTACTCGCCATCAAATATGGCAGACAAATAAATACTGTGTATCGGGTCGGTATTTCTAAACCATAAGCTAATTTGCGCTTCAAACTGTTTGAGCGGCTGTCGCCACATCGGATTGGTCATCATGATATTGCCATCGCAGAGCGGATAACCCAAGGCTGCTAGGTGATTGTTAAAGGTTTCAGCGAACTGGGCTAAATTAGGATGGCTATAACCATCACGAATAATCAGTGCATTATCTTGGTCGGTACGCATAATTTGCTCACCGCGACCCTCTGAGCCCATAACGATGACGCATGTATTTGCCATTACTTCATCAGGCACGATAAGTTGCCACAGTTTGGTAAATACTTGGGCGTTAAGCGTCTGTACCATGCGGCTGACGTTACCGATTTTGATACCGTTTTGATGCTGCGCGCGAATATAGCGCCCAATGAGCTCAACCGCAGTATCTAAGCTAGGCAAGTCTTTTGCCTGTTCAATCTGCAGACTAATCAGCTGCGAATGATGCCCAATATGAGCAAGCATATCGCTTTGCCCAAGTACGCCTGCAACCTCGCCATTGGCATCAATCACTGGCAGCCTATGGATACGGTAGCGTGTCATCGTCAATAGCGCATCGCCAATCTCATCGTCAGCATCAATAGTACGCAGGTTGAAGCTTGCATAACGCTGGCAAAGCGTCGTCGCAGGATTTTGCTGCTCGCTCACCGCGCGGCAGATATCGGTATCGGTTAAAATACCTAATGTGCGACCAGAGTAGCGGTTAGGAGTTTGCGCATTGGCGCTATGAGCAGCTAATTTACTATTTAAATTGTTATCTAAGTTGGTATGTAAGTCACTGTCTAAATCACTATCTAATGTTTGCTTTTCAGCAGGATTTAATTGGTCGAGCGGTCGCACCAACACGTGCTTGAGCCCTGCTTTGGTCATGATATGCGCCGCTTCATATAGGCTGCTAGTGGCGTCAATGATATGCACTGGTAATAAGCTGACGTCAATTACCGGCTGCATCATGATTTGCTGGACTTCTTGCTGCTCATTATAGCCATGATAGCTAGCATCTAAGCTTTGCCCGCTACGTCGCTGCTGCAACGCTTTTAGTCGTTCAGGTAAATCTTCTGAGAGTAATTGGCGCACCAGATGGTTTTGCGCACTGATTTTATCAACCGTTGCGCCATTTATTTGCAGCAGCAGCGTGTCTTCAATCGCGCGAAACTCGTAGGGCGATAGAGTGTTTTCGTTTGAAGGGGTGGTATTAGTGTGGAGTGGGTTGGTTAAATGGCTGCTTTCTTGCCAATCATTTTCTATAAGCGATTTTGGTAGTCGCCGACTGTCAAACCAGTCATTGCTATTTAGATGGTCGGTATGATTGCTGCCTAAATAAGTCGCGACAAACTCGTCAGCAAGCAGTTGCTCGATTTGTCCTTTAATGACGACATAAAAGTATTTTAAATCGTCGGCAGGCAAACGCTCATCTTTAGCAAGATAACGGATTTGGGTATTTTTTCTGATACTTTGACGTTCAGCTGCGCTCAATACATCAAAGGGCGGTTGGGTAAAATCGAGATGGGGCATGGCATCATCCTTGATGGCACATTTAGCAAAAATTCTGGGAGAAAGGGATTTATTAATGATAAAGAAATATAAGAATAGCGTAGCGTTATTTCTACTATAGCACTCTTTGACAATCAGCATAGCGAGAAACCGCATATAACCATGATGTTATTAAGGTTATATGCGGTTCTCTGACATTATATTGAGTGTGAGGTACTGTTTATCGTTTAATAATTAGATTTTTTGGCCAATTTTTGAGACAGGTTTTTAAGCTATGTTTTAAAACTAGCTTTTAAGCGCCAAGCAGTTTACGAATGCGACTGATGGCCTCGCGGCTTTCCTCAACGCTAGCAACCAAGGCAATACGCACATAACCTTGTCCTGGATTTTTGCCATTGACCTCACGTGACAAGTAACGCCCAGCCAGCGCGTGAATATTTGCTTGCTCGTACAAGGCTTTGACAAAAATTTCGTCGTCGCCATCGAACTGCTCAGGGACTTTTATCCAAAAGTAAAAACCCGCTTCTGGCATGCGTAAATCAAGTAATTCACCGAGCTCTGACATCCATAAGGCAAATTTTTCTTGATAGAGCGCCCGATTGTGCGCCACGTGCTTTTCATCTTCCCAAGCGGCGATGGAGGCCAGCTGATGCGGTATCGGCATCGCGCAGCCTTGATAGGTGCGATATTGCAAATAAGGCTGCAAAATATTGGCATCACCGGCTACAAAGCCTGAACGTAAACCGGGCAAGTTTGAACGCTTGGATAAAGAGTGAAATACCACACAATTTTTGAAATCATGGCGACCAAGCGCCGCACAAGCTTGTAATAAACCAATCGGTGCGCTATCAAAATACAGCTCGCTATAACACTCGTCGCTGGCAATGATAAAGCCATATTGGTCTGATAAGCGCAATAGGTGCTCCCAGTCGTCTAGGGTCATGACGGAACCGGTTGGATTGTTCGGGCTGCAGACAAACAATAACTGTGTGCTTGTCCAGATATCTTTTGGTACCGAGCGATAGTCACCTTTGAAATTATTATCAATGGTACAAGGCATAAAATACGGCGTTGCTTGTGCCAGTATGGCGGCGCCCTCGTATATCTGATAAAACGGATTGGGCATCACAATCGTGGGTGCTTGAGCTGCTTTCTGCAATTGTTGAGCGGCTGGCTGATTATTAAGCGCCAGTTGATTGGATTCAGCTTCGGACAATTCGGTTTGTGAATGGTCAATAACCGCCTGCACCAAGCTAAAAATCGCCTCGCGCGTACCCATAACCGGTAATACTTGGCTATGAGGGCTGAGATGATTTAAAAAGAAACGCTTCTCCAGCCAATGAGCAATGGTTTGGCGCAGCTCAAAAATACCGTTAGTGGTTGGATATAGGCTTATTTTGTCCAAGTTTTCGCGTAATACGTCCAACACAAATGCCGGCGGCTCATGTTTTGGCTCGCCAATACCCAGCTTAATTTCACTGTAGTTATGGGCTGGCGTACTGTCCGCAAGCAAGGTTGCCATCTTAGCGAACGGATAAGGGTGCAAAGTCGTTAAGTTGTGATTCATAAGTAGGCTAACTATAATAGACAATTAATAATAAAGTGATAAAGAAAAATTACATTTAAGCAGTGTAGCACTTCTCTTATTTTTTGTCTTTTTTCTTCTCAAGCTGTTTATTGTCAATTTAAAATAAGCGCTTAAAGCAATTTATATCGCTTTAAGCTAGGTATATAGCTAATTTTTAAATGGTAACGAGTTTTGAGTCTAGCCAATTTTTATCATGATATTAAGCATGGATAAAATTAAAATAGTGTCATTTATTTACCAAGTAAAAATAACTGTCAGCAGCAACGACAGATTATTTAAGGAAATCTTGATATGTCTAGTGTTTTAAAAACCAATGAGCGTGGCGCTAAAGATATCAATGTGCAACATTTTGATGGTAGTCAGCGTGTTGAGCTATACGAGCAACTAAAACAGCGCGAGCAAAATTGGTGGCAAGCGCGGCAACAGCTGACGTTGTTAAAAGAGCGGCAGATGTTTTGGTTCGGGGACAACAGCTTTATGATGTGGCTACTTTGGCAGTTGGTCAGCTATGTCGTGGTAGCGATGATACTGATGCTACTGAGTAAACTGTTAAATATGTCACTGCCTCTATGGCAGTATATGAGTTTATTTGCCATCCAAACGCTGATTTTTATTGGGATGCTGAGTTTTAAAAGTCGTATTGCCAATCATCTACAAAATAAGATTAACCAAGCCGATGTATTGCGTGAAGAAGCACTTAATGAAATGACCATCTTAGCCGCCGATAGTCTTTATCCTGATGTTCATGCCAAAACACCGATTTCCTTACAGCAAATATATGAGTACCACGATGCCGAATTTCATTTAGCCAGTTTGCATCGCCTGCTACAAAGAGAAGTGGAAGCTGGGCGCTTGATGCTCGGGCAGCAGCAGATAGGAGCAGAGGTTTTGCCGTTGGAGCTCGCCGATGAGGAGCTGAAAGACCATGCAAGTGAGATGGTTTATAAAAGCGTCTTATAAAATATAGGTTTTATATAAGTAGCTTGTAACATACTCTGCCAAAAATCATAATCTATGTTTTGTCTTAAAAAACGCTTGATAGTTAGAGATTTAACTAGCAAGCGTTTTTTTAATGTTTAATGTTTAATTCGTAAAGCTTAAACGGTAGGGTTTTGACAGTAAGCTATGAAAGCATAAATGTCTAAATACAGGCTAAGTGTTTTCTTTACGAATGCTAAGACTTGCTATCAATGCTGCCTTTAATGTCTCAAGTTTATCCGCAGACAACGCCTGATCGTTTTGATCGCTAATATAGAACATATCTTCTGCTCGCTCGCCTAACGTAGTAATGCGGGCGGCATGTACCTCAATCTTTTGTTGTAAAAATACCTGACCAACGCGGGCAAGTAAGCCTGGTTGATCAAGGGTTTCTAAACTCATGATATGCTGATTTGAGGCTTCATTAAACTCAAAGTTAATCGTCGTTGCCACATCAAAATGACGCAGCTGACGCGGGATTTTTCGATGCGTAAGCTTGGGAACGGTTGGATTTTTAAAGGCATCGATTAAGCGCTGCTTAAGCTCTTGTTGGCTGTCTATATCGACCAATAGCGTGCCGCTGCGGTCGAGCAATACGTAGGAATCCAAAGCAAAATCACGGGTTGCAGTAATAATACGCGCATCTAAAACATCGAGATTCATCTGGTCAAACACTGCCATGGTAACGGCAAATAAATTGACCTGATCTTGGGTATAAACAAACACTTGCACCGCATCAAGCGCCAGCTCACGGTGCTCACGTAACACCACAAGTGGTGCGCTATCAGCATCAGAGGCGCGACCTATAGGAGGATGGTTTAAGATAGCTTCGGTATGCCACAAGATATCTTCTGCAATTTCCCGCAAGAAATATTCATCGCCCAAGTCATCCCACAATCTTAAAACCTCTTCGCGATTCATATGATGATTATTGACATTATCAAGCATCGCTAGCGCCTGTTTACGCGTGGCTTTAATCATATCTTGGCGGTTGGTTGGGGCATCGATATCAGCGCGAAGGATACGCCGCGTTTGTGAATAGAGCTGTTTCATCAAGGTCGCGCGCCAACTGTTCCAAAGCTGTGGATTGGTGGCATTCATATCGGCAACCGTCAGTACATACAGATGATTGAGGTGGGTCACGTTACCGACTAAATCGGCAAATAGCGTCACCACTTCTGGGTCTGAGATGTCCTTTTTCTGCGCTGTCATCGACATCAGTAGATGATAGCGAGTTAGCCAACCAACCAAATGGGCGTCCGCCTGACTCATGCCATGAGCAAGACAAAATTCAATCGATTCCGTTTCGCCAAGTTGGCTATGATTGCCGCCACGACCTTTGGCGATATCATGAAACATCGCAGCCAACACCAAAATCTCTTTGCGCTCGATACGCTGGAAGATAGCGCTGACCAGTGGAAAGTCTTCAGAAAAGCGCGGATCGGTAAAGCGATGTAAAATGCGAATTAAAAATAATGTATGCGCATCGACGGTATATCGATGAAATAAATCGTACTGCATCAGCCCAGTGACTTGAGCAAAAGCTGGAATATAGCTGCCCAAAATGCCATAACGATTCATGGTACGCAGACGATGAAATAAATAGTTTTGTTCTTTTAAATTGGCTAAAAACAGCGCTTGATGGGTCGGATTGTCTCTATAAACCTGATCGATACCGCGAGCCGCTATTTTTAGCGCGCGCAGGGTATGGGTACGGACATTTTTGATGCCATATTGACCCATGAGTAAAAACATCTCCAAAATCGCCTCAGGGTGCTGAGCAAATACGCGATGATGTGACATTGCGATTTGTTCGCCGACCTGATTGAAGCGGGCGTTAATTGGATGTTTTTTCGGCCGTTCTTCATCCGGCAATTGCGGCTCTATAATCGTCTCGTAATAATGATTGGTCAGCATCTCAGACAATGTCGATATCTGCATGGCACAGCGATAGTAGTCGCGCATAAAGCGCTCAACGGCAGCATTCGGCTGGTCATCTGGCTGTGTCTCATAGCCCATCAGCTGAGCAATTTCACGCTGATAATCAAACAACAGCTTGTTTTCATTGCGACCGGTCAGCTCATGCAAGTAATGACGTATTTGCCATAAATAACCTTCGGCAAAGTTCAGTTCATCAAACTCTTTTTCGGTCAAAAAGTTTTGTTGTACCAAGTCATACAGTTTACTGACCCGAAAATAACGTTTGGTCACCCAGCCAATAATATGAATATCACGCAGACCACCGGGGGCAGTTTTGATATTAGGCTCAAGGTTGTACTCGGTGGCATTGTGCTGCAAATAGCGCGCTTTTGCTTCCGCGATTTTTACTTCATAAAAATCACGTGGCGACCATTGCGTATTGACGATTTTATGCGGTACTTCTTCTAGTTCTTCATTACCAATTAACAGCCGCGCTTCTAACAAAGTGCTAGCAACGGTGTGGTCGAGCGCCGCTTCCAAGCATTCACTGACGCTGCGTACTGATAGGGCAGGCTCAAGTCCAATGTCCCACAGTAGCGCCACTAAGTTATCAATTTTTTCCCTGCTATGCGCGTCAATATCGTTGGGTGTCAGCAGTAAAATATCCACATCTGAGTGTAACGATAGCTCGCCACGACCATAGCCGCCAGTGGCAAACAATGCTAAATCTGTTTTATCAAGCTCAAACCAGTTAAACAAAGCAATCAGTAAGTCATCGATGACGCAGGCTCGCGCTGCGACCAGTTGGCGAATATTGACACCGCGTTCGAGCGCGCGGCTGATATCGTCATTGATTTGGAGCAGCCAATCAGGGATATCAGATAGTGCTATATCCATCGTATTGGTGGTCGAGCGATGGTCTGACACTAGCGGCATGGGGGTCAAATCAATAGCAGCGACATCACAATTAAACATGAGGATTATCCAGTTAGAAGTTTGTAGATAGTGGTATTAAAACGAATATTTCATGGAAAATATAAAGAATATTATTATTGGAATTCTCAAAGTAGCAACTCAATAAAGGGCATCGTTAATATGCCTGAATTATCAGGCAAAAAAAAGACCGCCTAGGCGATCTTTTATGATATTACTGGGTCAAAAAGCTTAAGTCTTCTTCTGGGCGCGTGGTAAACACCTCACAGCCATTGTCCGTCACTACCATAGTATGTTCCCACTGCGCTGACAGCTTGCGGTCTTTAGTGATTGCCGTCCATTCATCCGGTAAAATCTTGGTCTGCCATTTACCTTCGTTAATCATAGGTTCAATGGTAAAGGTCATGCCTGTTTTTAGCTCAAAACCCGTACCTTTCTTACCATAGTGCATTACTTGTGGTTCGTGGTGGAACTCATTACTGATACCGTGACCACAGAACTCGCGCACGATACTAAAGCGTTCGGGTTCGACTACTGCTTGGATAGCTGCGCCGACATCGCCCAAGCGCGCGCCGTTTTTGACCACGCTCATACCAGCATAAAGGGCTTCTTGTGCCACTTTGCAAATACGCTGCGCCATGATAGAACCGTTGCCGACAATCCACATTTTTGAAGTATCGCCGTAATAGCCGTCTTTAATAACCGTGACATCGATATTGATGATATCACCATCTTTAAGCAGCTTGTTTTCGGTTGGAATACCGTGACAAACCACGTGGTTGATAGAGGTACAGATAGATTTTGGGAAGCCGTTATAGTTAAGGGGCGCAGGAATGGCTTCTTGCACGTTAACGATATAGTCATGAGCGATTTGGTTTAATGCTTCAGTGCTAATGCCAACTCTGACGTGTTCGTCGAGCATCACAAGCACGTCACTGGCAAGCTTACCGGCCACGCGCATTTTTTCTATGGCTTCAGGAGATTGGATAAGGGATTTTTTTGTCATCATGGTCGTACTTATAGTTATAGAATTTAGGTTGTCAATTATACCATAAATGTAGTAGGCACTGTTTTGCTAACACTTAGCAACTTTGTAGGCATTTTTTAAAATCCTTGTAATATACTGATACCAATCGTCTCAGCTTATTTATATGCATATACGTGACTATAGAGTCATTATAATAGCGTTTATAAGCAAAAAAGCAGTTGAATGTTGCAGGATATATAAGTATTGTAATTTTGTTTGCTAAATAAATTGGTAGGGATTTGGCGCTTAATGCAGAATGCAATAGTTAAGCGCTATAAAATCCATGCCATGAAAATAATGATATGGAACTGGTGATATGAAAATAGTGACATGACACTGGTGCCATCAGCATCAAGCAAGCCATTTACACTCCCTTTCTTCACAATAACTCTCGAAATAACAAGGACGTTGTTATGACTCTCAAAAACCGTTTTCGCGCCGCCTTAACGCCCAGCGTATTTGTCCCCTCACTGGGTGCTATCACTGCCGGTGTCCTGATGATGACATTGCAAACCACTTCTGCTCAAGCAGCTGGACAGTATTATAACTGTGCCAATGCCACGGGCTGTAAGATGGTCGATAGCAAATATTTCACCTCAAACCATACCGATACCAAATATCCTATTGTCATGACTCATGGTCTGGTCGGCTTTACCAAGCTACTCGGTGTCGACTACTTTTATGGTATCCCGCAAACACTCATGAGCGGCGGCTCAAAAGTCTATGCTACCAAAACCTCTTCTTTTAATGACAGTCGGGTGCGCGGTGAGCAGCTACTACAACAAGTAAAAACCATTAGTGCGATTTCTGGTAGCCCCAAGGTGAATTTAATTGGTCATAGTCATGGCGGCCATGATATTCGTTATGTCGCTGCCGTTGAGCCAAAATACGTGGCGTCAGTGACGGCGGTTTCCAGTCCAGAGCAAGGGGCGGCATTAGCAGATTGGGTGGTTGAGCAGATTGATAATGACAGAGTCAATGGCGAGTATAATACCGCCACCAAAGCCGCGCTTAGCTTGTTTGGCTTCTTAGGTAACTTCATGGATTTGAACGCTGGTATCCCTATCGATAAGCTGCAAGAACAAGACGGATTTGGTGCAGTTACGGCGCTAACGACTGACTATATGGTCGATTTTAACCGTGAGTTCCCTGCTGCCATGCCATCAAGCTATTGTGGACAACCAAAAGACACTAAAGTAAACGGCATCAACTACTATTCATTCAGTGGTGTTGGTCAAGTGACCAACGTCTTAGACCCCATAGATTATGTGCTATTAGCGACATCACAAGTGTTTAAAAACGACCCAAATGATGGGTTGGTTTCTGCTTGTTCGAGCCGCCTAGGTTATGTGATTAGAGACGATTACAAAATGAACCATATGGATTCGGTCAATCAACTATTAGGCTTAGTTGCATGGGGACAACCTAATCCTAAAACTGTCTATCGTGATCAGGTGAACCGTTTAAAAAATGCTAATTTATAAAGCCAATTTAAAAAGCTAGCTTCTAAATCTAGTGGTTGGGATTTGAATATAAATTAGCAAATTAACCGCATTTACCTAAAAGGGTCACTACTTAACTGGCCCTTTTATTTTGTCCCATTTTATAGATAGTCACTTCCTATTACATCGATTCATTAAATAAGATATTGTTGTTATGTCAAATAATCGCCGTTCGCCATTTTTGCTCATTATTATCGCCGTGATAATCGTTTTAGTCGTGGCGATTATTTGGTGGTTTAAACCTGATAATGCTCGTAAACCTTCTTCTCAAACAGATTCTACGGCGCTGAATAGCCAAGCTAATGCCAGCTCGATAAATGATGAAAATGTTAATAATGACATTGGCGCATTATCTAAGCAAGACGCTTCTCAATTTACGACAGGCCTTGAAAATCTACCGCGCTCCTTGCAAGGGACGGATGTCGATGGCGAGATTATCATCGATGAAAATAAACAGTTGGTCGTCACCGAAGGGCTACGACGCTTATTTGATTATTTCTTATCGGCGCTAGGTGAAGAGGATGAAGCGGTTATTTATGCGCGGGTGGAGAGTTATATCCGCGGTCATACGCCAGAGCCTGCCGCCAGCCAAGCGGTGACGATATTTGACCAATATGTGGCCTATCTTAAAGCGATTCCTGCTATAGAAAGCCGTTATGGCAACCTGCAATTACAAGCAACAAAGAATGGCGAGCTAGATTTAAATGTAGTGACACAGCAGCAGCAAGATGTCGCCAAATTACGCCAACAGCACTTTTCTAAAGAAACCATTAAAGCCTTTTTTGGTGCAGAGGATGAGTATGATGACTATAGTCTTGCGATGGTGAAAATCAATCAAGATAAGCAGATGTCTGATGCGCAAAGAGAAGCGGCTAGACAGGATTATATTAGCCGTATGCCTGATAATGCGACCAAAGCCAATATCGCTCAGCAGGCAAATTTAGATGAGTTAATCAGTCGTACCGAACAGATGCAAGCTAAGGGCGCGACGGCTGAAGAATTATACAGTATGCGACGTGAATTGGTTGGCGCGCCAGCAGCAGCAAGGCTTGCCCAAGTCGATCAGCAAGATGCTAATTTTGATCAGCGTTTTAAGCAGTATCAAGCCCAAAAACAGCAGCTGTTAAGTCAAAATGCCGATAAGGCCCAAGCGAAAACCCAAATCACTCAAATGGAGCAGCAATTATTTAATGAGACGGAACGCAAACGCTTAGCAGGCTATGCGGCTTTGCAACAAAAAAAGACGGCAAGCCCCAATTAAATTCTATAGAAATTTACGACCTTTTAGGTAGATAAAAGAGAGCAATTAAGGGTGAAATCGAAGTATCAAAGGTCTAAAGTATCAATGATCTAAATAGTGTTTTTAGCTAAAGTGCTAGCAGGGAATAATGATTGTAACAAGGTGTGTTAGCAAAAAAGCTATAAAGTAGAACAAATATAGCGGTAATTGGTACTCAATCTATCATGACAGGCTTATGAAAAATGGGCATAATAACCGCATTGTTTAGACTAATGATAAAAACATATTAATCAGAGCGTATTAATCAGGACATTAACCTGAACAAATGCTACTT
Source organism: Psychrobacter immobilis (assembly GCF_904846175.1). Taxonomy (GTDB): domain Bacteria; phylum Pseudomonadota; class Gammaproteobacteria; order Pseudomonadales; family Moraxellaceae; genus Psychrobacter; species Psychrobacter immobilis_E. Next base: position 27,027 of record NZ_CAJGZM010000007.1, read on the forward strand.
AATATGATAAAAAACAATATTTTTTACCTTTGCACTTTTATACTTGAAACCTCTAGGAGTTTATATGAAAAACATGACTAAAATGATGATGGCTGCGACCCTTGCTGTTGGTACACTTGCTGCAGCAGGTTGCCAAACCACTACCCCTAGTGTCACTGCACCTGTGACGCAACCAATTACAGTTGATGCGCTACAAGCGTATAACTGGCAGCTTGTCGATGCTAAGCGTACCAATGGCGACAAAGTCAGCCAATTATTCTTTGATCCAAGTAAACCATTAACGCTAAAATTCTTTAAAGACGGTACGAACAACCGTGTAACCTTTGCTAATACTTGTAATAACATGGGCGCTAGTTATAGCGTGGTGAATGGTAATGTTGTATTAGGTAATGTGATGTCAACGATGATGGCATGCCCTGAACCACAAGCCAGCTTTGATACGGCTACAATGGCAACGGTACAAGGTAAATACAGCATCAATAATAATGCCAATAACACGCCTATTCTGACCATTACTAATAGCAATCAAGTTGCTCATTTTAAAGCTGTTTCTAAATAAAGTAGTCTTTAAATAACGGATTTATTTAATAGATAACTATTAAATAGAAGTGTTTAAATTCTAATATAAATAATGCCTCACTAATCAGTGGGGCATTTTTTTATCTAAAATTTGCCATGGTTTACGCTACACTGTCATTGTCTACTGAGGCAAAATATTCAGATTGCTATGATGTTTTTTATACTATTAATTTTAACCTTTTTTATCGAAATTCTCAGCCCGCAATAATCAACGCTTTATTGGACGTTATCTTATGTTAAAAACCTTTGTATCAAAGCCATCTGTCAATATACGCATGATAAGTAGTGTCACGGCGATAACGGCTTTTAGTCTGTTAACGGGCTGTCAGACGTTGCCGAGCACGCTCACTAAAACGCCTGCTGATATGAGTGCGAGTAATCCGCTGACGGCACGCATGCCAGTGATAGATCGGCAAGGGCACATTGCTTATGTCGAGGAACAAGGGTTTGGCGCTGCAAAGATATCGACGCTTTATAGCATTCGTCCTGATGGTAGCGACCGCCAATTGATTGATCAGCTCAATGGTTATATCTACGCGCCGGCGTGGTCTGCCGATGGTCAAATGCTCGCCTATAGTAAACAAGAAGCGCGCCAGCATCCCAAAATTTATATTTATGATCGCAAAAGCAATACCCAAAATCTAATCGTCAATGCCGAGGGCAGTAATTTATCAGCGTCATTTTCGCCTGATGGGCAAAAACTGCTTTATAGCTCAACCGTCGGCGGTAATGCTGATATCTATGAGATGCGCCTAAGTGACGGTCATACCAAGCAGCTTACCACGCTACCGAGCACGGAAGTGCAGCCAAGCTACGCCAGCGACGGGCAAAGCTTTGTTTATACCAGCGATAAAGTCCGCGCTGGTCGGCCAAGTATTTATCGCTATAACTTTGCCACTGGCAATGCTGCGCTGATACCGACCGCAGGCTATGCGGCCAGTCCACAACTGAGCTTGGATGGTCAGTATTTGGCGTATCTTAATGGTCGCAAGGCAGCGGTGATGACACTTGCTACAAAACAGGTAATTAATCTGGCAGAGACAGGACTCGATGAGCCCGCGCGTCTGTCGCCTTCTGCACAGTATGCCGTTTATCCCACAAAGCTTTCTCAAGTGAACGGTCAAAATGGTGGCAGCTTAGTGATTCATTCTTTAACAGGCAATTCAAGCTACGCGATTAGCAGTAAAACAGGCGGAGTCGTGCGCTCACCCATTTGGGGTCGGTAAGAGCAAGACCTATGTATTATGTAATGGAATGTATATATAATCACTATCAAAGAAACATAAGTTGATTAAATAGCCTGCAATTTAGAGGTGGCATAGTCGTAGGTTAAATTCCTTAGAGCCAATGATTGTATGGCAATACCTTCTTAGTATTTAAAGTACAACAAGCAAAGTTTTTGGAACAAAGTTTTTGGAGCAAAGGCGATAGACCAAAGCTGAAAGAATAAATCTAAATAAAGTAAATCTCAGTAAAGAAACGTCGAGTAAATTTCAGTCATATAATAACAAATTGTATAACCGAGTCATCAAAATGTTGGATTAGGCAAGCAAAAGGAGAGAGCGGTTCATGCAAGAGTCTTTTTTAGTTTTTATCACTAAAATCAGTTTGTACCCCACGATTATTTTTACGGGGCTTGTCATGTTCGTGACTCTATATTGGCTGGTGTCTTTACTCGGCATGGTAGATATGGATAGCGTAGACCTTGGTGAGCCAGATGGTGATGTTTCTACCTTATCATCGACGGGTTTTTTTACCGGTCTCATGCTCAAATTTGGTCTTTATGGTGTGCCCCTCATCATCATACTAAGCTTAATCAGCTTAATCGGCTGGCTATTAAGCTACTTATATACGAGCTTTTTACATCAATATTTTGACTCTGGTCTTTTGTATTACCTATTCGGTACAGGGGCGCTCATTTTTGTATTGGTCGTATCCATGTGGCTGACAGGTATGATTATTGCACCCATGCGCAAAAATATCGCCAAAACCCCCAAACATAACGCGTCTAGTAATATCGGTAAAATCGCCGTAGTACGTACCCTGAGTGTGACTGACAAACATGGTGAAGCAGAATTAAATGATGGCGGCGCAGGCTTGATACTCAAAATTCGTTCAGACATCAAGGATGATTTGCTAAGACAGGGCAATAGAGTGATGTTGGTAGAGTATTTAGAAGAAGCCAATACCTACCGAGTCGCTCCTGTAAAAGAAAAATCGCCATAAACCGCTGCTATAAATAATTTTAAAATTGAAATAAATAATCTTTATACATTAGATTTATAAGTTGGCTGATTGGCGATGTAGAGATAGCTAATAGTTTGTTTTTAAGTGTCGTATTACCTGTTTAAATTTGGTTGCAATGTTTTAATTAAAGGAATGAATATGGATATACTCATTATCGTCGGCGTGGTCGTGGTGCTGGCGTTTGTTTTTATTATGGCAGCGCTTTTGATGCTCAAAGCCTTTTATTTTAAGGTTGAGCAGGGCAAAGCACTGATTATCAACGGCGTGAGTAAAATCGCCGTACGTTTTGATGGCGGTTTTGTTTGGCCAATCATCAATAAAAAAGAATTGATGAGAATCTCCCTTATCACTTTAGAAGTCGATAGACGCGGTAAAGAAGGGTTGATTTGCGCCGACAATATGCGTGCTGATATCACGGTGGCGTTTTACTTGCGTGTTAATGAAACCGAAGAAGACGTCCTTAAAGTTGCCAAATCGGTTGGGGTTGAAAGAGCTTCAGACAAAGTTGCCGTCAATGAGCTGTTTAATGCTAAGTTCTCAGAAGCATTAAAAACAGTGGGCAAGCAGATTGATTTTGTCAAACTCTTTGAAAATCGCAGCGAGTTCCGTGACAGTATCGTGCAAGAAATAGGTAATGATCTTAATGGTTATGTCTTAGAAGATGTGGCGATTGATTACTTAGAACAAACGCCAAAAGCGTCACTTGATTCAAACAATATTTTAGATGCTGAAGGTATCAAAAAGATTACGCAGCTAACGGCCTTCCAAAACATCATTACCAATGAGCTTGAGCGTGACGAAGAGCTGGCTGTTAAGAAGAAAAACGTCGAGACTAAAGAGGCGATGCTTGAGCTTGAGCGTCAACAAGCCGATGCTGAAGCCAAACAGCGCCGTGAAATCGCGTCAGTGATTGCCCGTGAAACGGCTGAAACGCGCAAAATTGAAGAAGAAGAGCGTAAAAAGTCAGAGACAGCCGTTATCATGGTTGAGCAAGATTTAGCGATTCAGCGTGAAAATCAACAGCGTGAAATTGAAGTGGCCGGACAGAATCGTCTACGTGCTGTCGTCATTGAAGAAGAAAAAGTCACGCGCGCTCGTGATTTAGAAATCGTCTCGCGTGAGCGGGAAGTTGATTTGCAACGTATCGAAGCTGAACGCGCGATTGAGCTTGAGAAAAAAGAAATTGCGAACGTCATACGTGAGCGTATTGCGGTAGATAAAACGGTTGCACAAGAAGAAGAACGTATCAAAGAAGTCCGTGAAATCAGTGCAGCCGAACGTTCTAAGCAAACGCGCGTCCTAGCCGCCGAAGCCGATGCCGAAGAAATCAAAGTGCGTCAAGTCAAAAAAGCCGAAGCAGAAGAGTTGTCTGCTAAGCATAAAGCGGTTGAGATTACCACGCTTGCGACGGCCAATCTTGACGCCTCGGCGAAAGATTCAGAAGCCAAAATTAAAATGGCGGAAGGTATCAAAGCAGAAGAGTCGGCACATGGCTTTGCTGAAGCGGCCATTCAAGAAGCTAAGTCAGTATCTTTAGAAAAAGAAGGCATTGCCAAAGCTAATGTCATTAAAGCCACTGGACAAGCGGAAGCACAGTCAGAACGTGAAAAAGGTATGGCTGCTGCTGAGATTATCGCCGCTCGCGGTGAGTCCAATGCCAAAGCCGAACGTGATATCGGGATGGCAAATGCGCAAGTGATTGCCGCTCGTGGTGAATCAGATGCCAAGGCAGAACGTGAAGTTGGACTGGCAAAAGCAGAAGTTACCCGTGCGCATTTCCAAGCCGAAGCCGATGGTCTGGTCGAGAAATTCAATGCCATGGGCAGCATGACCAAAGAAGCGCGCGAGCACGAAGAGTTCCGTATGGGGCTTGAAACTGCGCTACAAGAAGCCATGGCATCTATTGAAGCTGGTAAAGAGATTGCCAAAGAAAATGCTGAAGTCTTGGCAGTTGCGCTACAAAAAGCCAAAATCGATATCGTTGGCGGTGAAGCGCACTTCTTCGATAACTTTGCCAAGTCGCTATCTATCGGTAAAGCCATTGATGGTCTCGCTGGTAAGTCAGATACGTTGAGCGGCATTATCAATACGATGATGGCCAATCAAATAATGACCAAAGCCAACAATACCAACAATACCAATAACGCCAACAAAGCTAATGATGAGTCTAATAAAACAGCTCAATATAACGACTAGTCATTTTAAGGTTAATAACAAATCTGTTGCTTATGCTTAGGCGGCAGATTTTTTAGCCTGAGAAGCTAAGATTACCTTACTGGAAAATGATAAATTTTCTTTTGTATTAGGATAAAGCTCTTCCAGATCTTTATTATTTCCTAGCTCATAGCTTTGCAAGGGAAACTCTTTAAATAGCATTTCTATGAAGTAGTTTTGCCAACTTAAGACAATGAGTTGGCTAATCTAAGAAAACCAGCGATGACCACTCGTTTTCTTAGATTAGCCAAGCGCTTCTTTGATTAAAAAAACTTAGATTTATCTTATTGCCTGAAAATAAAATGGACGAGCAACGATGGCGGACACGCAAAACGCAACCAATTCAAATAATACCAATAGCCAGCACCAATCCGAGCAAACGGATCAAGCGGTCGCTTCAGGTAATGCTTATGAGCTTATTAAAAAACGTCTTAGTGAGCAAGGTAGTCGGCTAGAGCAACAGACCGCTAAGCTGAATCAGGCGCGACTAGCGGAATTTGGCAGTACTCAAATGCAAGTCATCGCCCGCACCCGTATTCGCACCGAATACAACTGTGTGGCGCAAGATATGGTACAAGTTGGCGATTATCTGTTGTTTGGCTACAATGTCTTTATGGGGCTAAAGCGGGCGAGTAATATTAAAGATGTGTTGTCGCTATATCGATTGATAGATCCTGCTAATAAAAATGGTGATAATAATAGCGAAAACGTTGTTGATACTGAGAACAGTGCAACTACAGCAAACACTGAAAGTACTGCCGATAACAGTAATAGCAGCGAACATACTGAGCAAGAATATCAGCTGGAAGAAGTAGATTTAAAAAATACCTTTTTAGATCAAGAAGCATTTGTCCAAGATTTTAACGAGTTATATCGATATTACAGGCAAACGCGCCTGATTCAGCTGACCGTCAAAGACAGCAAATTGCTATTGGCGTTTCAAATTGGCGAGCGTATCACCGATATTCGCGTCTTTCGTTTTGCCCTAGATTTTAGCCAAGGCATACCAGAGTCAGCTCAAATTGCCTATGTAGATAATCGAGGCGAGCGTGATATCGAGTTGCCTCCTGCCTACGATTTTGATTGGGTAGATACCACGCGTGATCAGATGATCAATGGTAAATATCCGCATATGAATATCTTAGATACCATATTTGTGGAAACCATTGGTGGCGATTTGACCATTAAGATTGAGGATAACACCCAATCAGGGCAGGGTATTTATAGTGAGCCTGTAAATGATCGCACCCAATCGCTGACCGATGCCGAGATTGCTTATGCCAAAGTTGGCAGTTTAATACTGCTGAAAATACGGCCGTATCGCGAAGACAGCTATCGTTATTTTGTTTATAACACTTTGACCGAAGCCGTATTGCGTTTGGATGCGATTGGGCAGTCGTGTGTGCAGCTGCCAGAAGATCACGGTATTATATTTCCCGGTGGTTATTATCTGCAAACCGGTGAGTATAAGCTGTTCGATGCCAATAGCGCCGGTGCTAAAGACTTAAAGTTTAAACGTAAAATCGTATCGCCTAATGGTGAAGACGTGTTGTTTTTATTTTACGATGTCGCTTTAGGCATCACAGGATTATTTCCTTATAACCTCATTAAAAAACAACTGGCAAATCCCATTTACTGCAATGGTATGGCATTGGCTGACAATGGGTGTTTGGTACTGTTTAATGACCAAAGTGAGCCGTCACGTATTCACCCGATGCAGATATGGCATACGCCTTATGCTTCACCTGAATATGTCAGTGAGTTGCCTGAAAGCACCAGTTTTTATGGCAAAATCGGCAATAAAGAATTGGTACGTGGTATTTCCGACCTTTATAGTATCACCCGCCTGATTGATAATCAAAGCGTGTCACAAAAGCTCTATGAAGAGCTAGCGGATAATACCAGCCGCCTATTTGATAGTTATTACTGGTTGTCCGATCCTGAGCTTAACGACGTCGCCAGTAGTATCAAGGAAGTAACGGCGACAGCTGAATTAGTCATTGATGAGTTTGCAAAAGTACAAAGCATCCAAAAGCAAACCCAAACCGCTTTAAGTGATGCCGACACTCAGCAAAATGAGATATTACGGCAAATACGTGTGACTACTTTTGAGTCTGCCGGTGATTATGTGGAGCAGCTGTCGGCGTTAAGACGACAAAAAGGCCGCTTGGTCAGCTTGGAGGACTTGCGTTATTTAGATAGCGATAAGCTAAAGGCATTGCGGAGACAGTTAGAAGAGGCAGAAAGCGAGCTTGCCGAAAAAACCGTCCTATTTTTAAGCGGGGAAAAAGCGCTATCAAGCTACGAAGCTATATTAGTAGATGTCAGTGAGCGCTTAAACACGGCCGAGACCAATGCTGAGCTAAAGCCAGTACTCAAAAAAATTGATGATACGGCGCAAGGCTTAGATCTGTTGACTGAGCTATTAGGCACGTTAGATGTTGCTGATGCCACGGTACGCACCCAAATTATCGATGACATATCGACCATTTATTCGAGTCTCAATCAAAGCAAAGCCAAGCTCAATCATAAGCGCAAAAACTTAGGCTCTGCCGAAGCAGTTGCGCAGTTTGGTGCGCAGTTTAAGCTGTTTGGTCAGTCGATTGCTAACGCTTTATCGATTGCTAATACGCCTGAGAAATCAGACGAGCAAATGGCAAAGCTATTGGTACAGTTAGAAGAATTGGAAAGTCAGTTCGCTGATCCAGAGAGCGGTAGTGGTGATCAATTTTTAGTGGATATCGTAGCCAAGCGTGAAGAGATTTACGAAACCTTTGAAAATCATAAGCAGCAACTGCTTGATACTCGTAATCGTAAAGCCCAGAACTTAGGTGATGGCGCATTACGAATGCTTGAGAGCATTAAAAAACGTACCCAAAGTACAGGCGTGACAGGTTTTGTCGATGAGGAGGCATTAAACACCTATTTTGCGGCAGACGGTCTGGTACAAAAAGTACGTGCTATCGCCAAAGACTTGCAAGCGATGGGCTTTAGTGTCAAAGCAGATGATATTGATGCCCGCCTAAAAGCCATACAAATAGAGAGTTATAAGAGTCTAAAAGATAAGTCTGACTTATTCGAAGATGGCGGTCAGATTATTAAATTGGGCAAGCACCGCTTTTCAGTCAATACCCAGCCTTTAGATTTAACGTTGCTCAGTCGTCAGCAGTCAGATGGCAAGCGCATTCTCAATTTACATCTAACGGGCACCGATTATTATGAAGTACTCAATAATACTGAGCTAAACGCCTTGCGCCCGTATTGGGATGTGAATATCGCCTCCGAGTCTGACACCGTGTATCGTGCCGAGTATTTAGCGTATAGCATCATTGAGAGTGCTAAAAACAGCCAAGATGGATTGACGGAAGCGCGGTTATATCAAGCTTATGATGAGACTTTGCTGACCTTAGACAGCAATGGCGAGATTGACGATGACAGCCCGCTACCCAAATTGGTCAAAGCTTATGCCACACCGCGCTATCAGCTCGGTTATGAGAAGGGCATTCATGACCATGATGCCACGCGGTTGTTAATGCAAATACTACCCACGCTTCGTGAAGCTGGGCTCCTGATTTATACCCCGCAAGTCCGCGCATTGGCGCAGTTATTCTATTGGCAATTGAGCCTAGTACAAGCGCTCGGTTTAGACGGCCTACAGCAATTTGGTTATGACACTTGGCTTAATGATTCGGTGCTGACGCGAGTCAATAACTGGACGGATAGAGCCATCACTGCCGAGCAACTACGCCGCACGTTAGGTAGTGACAGTGCAAAAGCGCTATTGGTCGAAGATATGACCCATGTGATGCGTCACTTTGTGAGTGCTTATCATGATGACAGGATTAGTAGTAATAACAGTAATAGCAATGCTGATAAGCCATCAGACTCAGAACTAGATTTAAATACTAGTGATGTTCATAACACTAACATTTTTCAGCAAAGCCATGTCCAGCTTGCCAGTGAATACTTGGTCAGCGTCATGGGGCAAGTCACTGTGCCCAATAGCAACATCGAGTGGCAAACCAGCCAACAAGCCCAGCAATTATGCGCGCAGTTGAGTAAAACACTCAATAGCTCATCAGGAAACGTGTCAAATAATGCAAGCTTTGAGCAATTACAGTCCTCAGTTGGCAAGCTTGGTTTGCAGCCAAAATCGGCTTATGAATTGCTCGCTACATGGTTCCACGCGCTGCTCGATCAAATGTATGGCAATACCAAAACGGCTGACAGTCAGAGTGAGTCAAGTGGCGATAATGCACTTAGTGAAGAACAGCTGACGAGTATTGAAGAAAAAGAAACCTTACGCCAACAGCAGTTGGAGAGTGGTCGCCATTACTTGCCCGAAGCGATTGCGATCTTACTCACTCAATTTAATGACACCCAGCGTGAGGAGTTAGTGCAACGCCTCATAGAGTCAGGCGCAACAAGCACTTCGTTTTCAGCGCCCTCGTTAACTAGCCTCAATAACCCACTCAATCAAGTGCAAAGTTTCGAGCGTCGCACAGGTAAGGTGTCGCTTGAGAGTCAGGTCAAGCATTTACTGGGCGATCATACCCGTATCCAGCAGCAAACCTTGACCTTTGCCGTCGATGATTTCTTAAGCCGTTTGCATCATCATGATACCCAAGTCATTCGTGCTTATAAGCGTTACTTAGCCGTGCGCTCAGAGATTTTGCATGACTCAAAAGAAACATTGCGACTTGATGAGTTTATGCCTCGTCCCTTATCCTCATTTGTGCGTAACCGTTTGATTAATGAAAGTTATTTACCTTTGATTGGCGATAACCTTGCCAAACAGATGGGCACGGTTGGCGATGATAAACGTACCGACTTGATGGGTATCCTCATGATGATATCGCCACCAGGTTACGGTAAAACCACCTTAATGGAATACGTCGCCAATCGTCTTGGCCTCATCTTTATGAAAATTAATTGTCCCTCCCTCGGTCATGACGTGACTTCATTAGATCCCGAAAAAGCACCCAATGCCACCGCACGAGAAGAGTTGAATAAAATTAACTTAGCTTTTGAGATGGGCAATAACGTCATGCTCTATCTCGACGATATCCAGCATACCCATGCAGAATTCTTGCAGAAATTTATATCGCTCGGTGATGGTACGCGCCGTATCGATGGCGTTTGGCAAGGCAAAACTAAAACCTATGATATGCGCGGCAAAAAGTTCTGCGTCGTCATGGCGGGTAACCCCTATACCGAAAGTGGTGAGGCGTTCAAAGTCCCTGATATGCTCGCCAACCGTGCCGATATCTATAATTTAGGCGATATCATGAGCGGCATGGAAGAGATATTTGCCCTCAGTTATATCGAAAACTCGCTCACCTCAAACGCAGTATTAGCACCACTTGCCAACCGCGATTTGAGCGATGTGCACCGCCTCATTAAAATGGCGAAAACTGACAATGCCAACCTTGCCCAAGCGCAAAGCAGCGAGCTGACTTATCCGTATAGCACCTCGGAGATTAACGAGATTATCGCTATTTTGCGCCATATGTTTACCGTGCAAAAAGTTATTCTCGACGTCAATCAAGCCTATATTGCGTCCGCCTCGCAAGATGATAAATACCGCGTTGAGCCGATATTTAAGCTGCAAGGTAGTTATCGTAATATGAATAAGATGACTGAGAAATTGTCGGCGGTCATGAATCAAGAAGAGCTGAATCAACTAATCGACGATCATTATCTAGGTGAATCGCAGTTATTAACCCAAGGCGCTGAGAGTAACTTACTCAAGCTTGCCGAGATGCGTGGTGTCTTAACGGCAGCAGAAAAAGAACGTTGGGTGCAAATCAAGGCTGACTTCTTACGTAACAAAGCCATGGGCGGCGAAGACGGTGATACAGGCGCGCGCATTGTCGCTCAGTTGGTTGATCTAGCCAGTGGTTTCAATGCCATCAGCAGCCAGTTTGAGAAATATTTAACCCAAAACAATCCAGAGCAAATCGCTCGCTTACGACAAGCAGGACAGCAAGCGCAGTTAAAGACTCAGCTAGACGCGCAACTAGAATTACAAAAAATCCTCGCCGATAGCTTTGTCAGTAATGCTAAAGCCGTCAGCGACAGCATTGATAATGGCTTTGAGAAGAGCATGAATCAGCTGATGCAAATCTATAAGCATGATCACAATGCTGAAAAGGCGGAAGGCGAGCAGCTCAAGCAAAACCAAGAGATGCAAAAACAGCTGATGGTGCAGTTGGTGGATGCCGTCGAGCAACTGGCACATAAAATGGCTGATAGCTTGTCTAATAGCTTAACGGAAAGCCTGCTTAAGCATGAGGAGAACATAGCGAAGCAAACGCCAGCTATCGATGTGCCTGACATTACAACACAGATGGCACTCATGGTAAATGCGCTCAAAGAGGCGCTTGCACCACTCAATATGCGCATGGATGAAAAGCTAGCAATCGATAGCAGCACCGATCAATCAGGTAAGCTGATCGTAAATAGCCTCAATCGGCTGAATAAAATATTTGATGATTATGACTAGGGCGTTGGTAATAGAGGTAAACTATCGATGTATAAAATAAACCACTGAGAAAAATATGGCGCACAAGAAAAAGAATGTTCGAAAAAAACTCTGTCCAGTCTGTGAGCGTGAGTTTAGTTGGACTAAAAAGCTAGATAAAAACTGGGAGAGTATGGTTTATTGCTCAGACCAATGTCGCCGCGTGAAAAAGTATGAAGGGTTGGATCATAAAAAAGAAGATAGATAAACGTTAATAGTGAAGTAGAGATATAGAAGGGAGCAGACGATGGCACATAAAAAAGTAAACCTACCGCAAAAAATCTGCCCCGTCTGTCAGCGTCTGTTTAGCTGGCGTAAAAAGTGGGAAAAGGATTGGGAGCAGGTAATTTATTGTTCTGAGAAGTGTCGGCGGACTAAAAAGGATTAAGATGAAATTAGAACAATAGAAAACCGTCACGCTTTCTAATCTAATATTGCTAGAGGAGGAAGACGGTGGCGGCGGTGCTGTTACTCTTAAGTCAGTTATAGTTTTGATGTATCAAAATAGGCTTTAGCAAAGTTAGAGATATTTTCATGACGATTTAGAATTTCACTTTCTTCCCATTGAGAGTTATTTCTGATCTCGGTATAGCTAGTCAAGGCAGTATTTTGGAATAAATCTCTTTTATCTTCGAAAGACTTATTAGTAAACTGGCTGTTTTGACTTTTTGTCAATAAAGCCAAATTTCCCGATAGATGTAGATAGTTTTCTTTGAATAACTCTGAATGTTCTTTTTGTCTAGGGTTTTGAGGGTTAATATGTTCAATTGTATAATCATCAAATAGCGCTTTATCTATTAATGACCCTGAACGATTCAGTAAGCGTAGATGATTTTCATATTGCCATAATACAAACTTAATTCTATTTCCACTATAATGCATTTTATTATTATCAAAATAGTTATCAATTATATTCTTGAATCTATCATTATCGTTCCAATACCACTTAAAGCCTACTTCAGCAGCCTGCTTTATTTCGTCGTAAAGAGAGTTAAGTTTATAGTCATTTATGTCTTTAAAGTAATGTCTGGCAAAAGTAGGAAGTCTATCAGTACGATAGTCACCTAGCTTTAACTTAAAACATAGAACTTCGAGTAGTTTTAATATATCTCGATATTTATCACCCGAGTTGTCACCTTTATAATATAAGGCTAGAGTAATAATCTTCCAGTTGGCAGCATTACCAAGTAAGAAAAGATTAGCTAACGTATTGTCATCTTTATTTGTAACTATACTCTTAGCACTATGAGTGAATTCTACAAAATTTTCGAAGAATAACTGAATCCAAGCTACTCTTTCAGCTTGTTTAGATAGTTGTTTCTTGATGTCTTCGGTTGTACCTTGGATTCCATAAAACAAAAGGCAATAATTATTAAGAAGTTCACTTTCGCTAAAATAACCTTCTACAGATTCAATATATCTATAGATTTTAGAAATATTATTTTGGATGTCTTTTACTGCGTTATTTGCTTCATTATCATCCGGGCTATAGATATAAAGCTGATGCATTAAATAAGCTTTGATTATTTCAAATGTAGATAAAGATTTACCTCGATTATTTTGGTATTCAAAAAGTTGCGTTGCTTCAACTTTACTTGAGATATAAAACGTATTTATAACGGCAGTTTCAAGAGAGTACTGTAATTGGGATAACCTATCAGTATTTAAAATATTTAATTTAGTTTCAAATAATACAAATGCGTCAATAATTCGCTTTTGAGAAAGGGTTTCAGTGTTATCAATTTTTGATACTAGATGTTTTTGGGTTACTTTCTTGAATATAACCTGATCATCTTCAATCGTTCTAAAAACATCAGTTAAGTAGGTGTCTTTAATAGTGGTAACATCTTCATCTCTTAAAGATTTCACTTTGCTTAGGGCAGAAAGAAATAGTAGGGTAGTAGTAAGACGCTGTTGTCCATCAATAATAAAAAATTTACTCTCATCTTTTTCAAATAACAGTTGACCTAAATAATAGCTTTTGCCATTCTGCTCCATAAGGTCTTCAAAAAATTGTTCACAATGTTTCTGCTCCCAACTATATGCGCGTTGATATGCTGGTATTCTGATTTCTTCTAAGTTTTGGAAAAGTTGTCTAATGGTTCTTGGGTTTTCCAATGCATTGTTATACATTATGATAGATACCTTTATGTCATGGAGTAGACTGCAATAGTGTCATTAAGTAATATATTTCACAAGAGAAAAGGTGCAAAGCAAAATGCTCGCACCTTTTAAAAAAATAATTGACTTATCTGCGTACTTCTTTTACTTATAAAAAGCGTAAGAAGTTAGTATTGACCTACAAATTCGGATTCAACCACTTCTCAGCCGTTTTCATATCCCAGCCTTTACGCTCCGCATAGCTTTCTAACTGATCGGTGCTTATTTTACCGACGTTGAAGTACTCACTTTTAGGATGCGAGTAGTAGAAGCCGCTGACCGAAGACGCAGGCCACATCGCATAGCTTTCGGTCAATATCGTACCGATAGCATCGCCTGTACCAATCCATTCGAACAGTTTGCCTTTTTCCGTATGCTCAGGGCAAGCAGGGTAGCCAGGCGCTGGACGGATACCGACATATTTTTCTTTAATCATTTCATCATTGGTTAAGCTCTCTTCAGCCTGATAGCCCCAATATTCTTTACGAATCAGCTCATGCAAATGCTCAGCAAATGCTTCAGCTAGACGGTCAGATAATGCCTGTACCATAATGGCATTGTAGTCATCACCAGCGGCTTTATATTGTTCAGCGAGCGCTTCTGTCCCAACGATCGAAACCGTAAAACCGCCCAAATAATCGGTATGTGTCTCTGATGGCGAGATAAAGTCCGCTAAGCTAAAGTTTGGCTTGCCGCTGGCTTTATCGCTTTGTTGGCGCAGATGCTCAAATTGATATTCTGCTGTGCCGTCCTCAGTCGGAGCTTTGTTATAGACAGTGACGGTATCGGCACCAGTACGACGAGCTGGCATGAGTTTGAAGACACCTTTAGCAACGATTAATTTCTCATAAATCATCTTTTGCATCAATTCATTCGCATTATCAAATAAATCACGTGCCGCTTCACCAACCACGTCATCTTGCAAGATTTTTGGATATTTACCTGCCAGACCCCAAGAGATAAAGAACGGTGTCCAGTCTATATAAGGTAGTAGGTTAGTGATGGGATAATCATCTAGTATTACCTGCCCAAGTTTATTTGGTACTGGCGGTACATAGTTGTCCCAATCATCTTTAAAACCAAGCTCTATCGACTCAGCATAAGATATTTTTGCCGCTTTCGGTTGACGCTTAGCAAGGCGTTCACGTACCTTGATGTATTCTTCGCGCGTCTCATCGATAAGACCTTGACGGTGCTCTTTAGACAGCAGCTTAGTGACTACACCGACTGAGCGTGAAGCGTCCGCTACATAAATGACAGCATTGTTTTGATACTGCGGCTCGACTTTGACCGCGGTATGCGCTTTAGAGGTCGTTGCCCCGCCAATCATCAGTGGCAAAGTCATGCCGCGCTCTTGCATTTGCTTGGCGACATAGACCATCTCATCGAGGCTTGGGGTAATCAGACCTGATAGCCCGATGATATCGACTTCCTCTTTGATTGCGGTATCAAGGATTTTTTCACACGGTACCATGACACCCAGATCGACGATGTCGTAGCCGTTACAGCCAAGTACCACGCCGACGATATTTTTACCGATATCATGAACGTCACCTTTGACCGTCGCCATGAGGATTTTACCTTTCTTTTCGCCCTCGACTTTTTCCGCTTCGATATACGGGTTTAACCAAGCAACCGATTGCTTCATGACGCGCGCAGATTTCACCACTTGCGGTAAGAACATTTTACCGGCACCAAATAAGTCGCCGACAATATTCATACCATCCATCAACGGTCCTTCGATAACCTCTAACGGACGCGGATATTTCTCCCACGCTTCTTTGGTATCGGCTTCGATAAAGGTGGTAATACCTTTCACTAAAGCATGGGCAATCCGCTCTTCTACCGTGCCTTCGCGCCATGACATATCGACAGTACTGTCTTTTTTCTTCCCACCATCTTGATAGCTTTCAGCGATGGTCATCAGGCGTTCGGTGGCATCTTGACCACTCTCGCCTTGGTTGCGGTTGAGCATCACATCCTCGATGGCGTCGCGTGCTTCTTTTGGAATATCGTCATACAGTTCAAGCATGGCAGGGTTAACAATACCCATGGTTAAGCCATTTTGAATCGCATGATAAAGGAATACAGAGTTGATGGCTTCACGAATTGGGTTACCACGGAAACTAAAGGACACGTTAGAAACGCCGCCCGATACCATGGCATTGGGCAAGTTATCGGTAATCCATTTGGTGGCATTGATAAAGTCCGCACCGTAGTTATTATGCTCAGTGATACCGGTCGCAACCGCAAAGATGTTTGGATCAAAAATGATATCTTCAGAAGGGAAGCCGACTTCATTAACCAAGACATCATAGCTACGTTTGCAAATCTGAGTTTTACGCTCAAAGGTATCCGCCTGTCCATCTTCATCAAATGCCATGACAATAACAGCCGCACCATAGCGCATACAGAGTTTGGCACGCTCAACGAACTCGGCATGACCTTCTTTTAATGAGATTGAGTTGACGACACATTTACCTTGCGTACGTTTAAGTCCTTCTTCGATAATGTCCCATTTTGACGAGTCTAGCATCAATGGCACACGGCTGATATCTGGCTCGCCCGAGACCAAATTAACGAAGTGAATCATCGCTTGCTTGGAGTCAAGCATGCCCTCATCCATGTTGATATCGACGATTTGCGCGCCCCCTTCGACTTGGTCACGGGCGACATCGAGTGCTTCGGTATAGGCTTCTGTTTTGATTAAACGTAAGAATTTCTTTGAACCCGTCACGTTGGTACGTTCACCGACGTTCACGAATAAACTGTCTTTATTAATGGTAAAAGGTTCAAGTCCTGATAAGCGGCAGGCAGGTGGGATCTCAGGAATCACGCGTGGTGGATAATTGGCCACCATATTAGCGATTTGGCGAATGTGCTCAGGCGTTGTACCACAGCAACCACCAACGATATTTAAGATACCTGCTTTGGCAAAGCCTTCTAACAGTGCGGTAGTTTCTCTGGCAGATTCATCGTACTCGCCAAACTCATTGGGTAGACCAGCATTTGGATGCGCGGAAACATAAGTATTGGCAATATTAGATAATGTTTGGATATGCGGACGTAGCGCATCAGCACCTAATGCACAGTTAAAGCCAACGGATAGGGGTTTGGCATGGCGAATCGAGTTATAAAAGGCTTCAGCTGTTTGACCTGATAAGGTTCGACCTGACGCATCGGTAATCGTACCCGAAATCATAATCGGTAATTCAAAACCAATATCGTCAAAAACGCCCGTTACCGCAAAGATTGCTGCCTTGGCATTTAGCGTATCAAAGATGGTCTCGATTAACAGGATATCAACGCCGCCTTCTATTAATGCCAGCGTCGCTTCACGATAATTAAGCACCAGCTCATCAAAGGTAATATTACGAAAAGCGGGGTTATTGACGTCAGGAGATAATGAGCAAGTACGCGATGTCGGTCCTATGACGCCTGCGACAAAGCGGGGCTTTTCTGGGGTCTTGGCGGTAAATTCATCAGCAGCTTCACGTGCGATTTTAGCAGCCGTTTTATTTAGCTCAGGCACGAGGTACTGCATATCATAGTCTGCCATCGACAGCCGCGTACCGTTAAAACTATTGGTCTCAATGATATCCGCACCCGCTTCAAGATGGGCAATATGAATCTCTTTGATCATATGCGGCTGCGTGAGTACCAGCAAATCATTATTACCGCGTACATCTTGTTCAATGTCAGCAAAACGCTCGCCGCGATAATCCGCCTCTTCCAACTTATAATTCTGAATGTGCGTGCCCATCGCGCCATCTAACATCATAATCCGTGACGCCATTTGCTCGGTAATACGAGCGCGCGCGGTGAGTTGCTGCGCTTTATAAGGAAACACCTCAGGCGGCGTCAAA
The DNA here is from genome assembly GCF_904846175.1 of Psychrobacter immobilis. Lineage (GTDB taxonomy): Bacteria > Pseudomonadota > Gammaproteobacteria > Pseudomonadales > Moraxellaceae > Psychrobacter > Psychrobacter immobilis_E. Next base: position 44,616 of record NZ_CAJGZM010000007.1, read on the forward strand.
ATAAAGTCACTAGCCGTGTTTGCTGCATTGGTTATATTGGCACTAGCTACATTGGTATGACTATGAGCATGAGAACAGGTCTGTGATGTGGTGGTGTTTTGAGTCATAGGAGCGCTGCTTATAGAGTGAAGATAATAAAAGGAAAGAGGTAAAGTCGTTCAAGATTTTTAGGGTTAGCTTGGTAAGTTAGCTTACTCATAGAATAGGGCATGTAAAACAAGACGATTCATAAAAAGTTGGCTTAAAAATTCATCATCAAATCTGGATTATTCTAGCACGAAACAGCTATTACCCGCGGGATTGTGCTTATTCTGCTTTGGCAATATAACTGACGGCATAGCATTGAAAAATTTTAGCAATTTATTGCCATGACCGATCATCGTTGCACTAAGTTAGTGTTGCATTAAAAGCCTCGTTATCACCTCAAATTCTATTGCATAACGCGACTTGGTACAAATGAATATCATTTCAACTGATTATTACCTAAAGCTTTGATTTGCATTGTTAAAAGCCACTACTGGCGCTAATGGTTTATTAAACCACTTTAGTTTACACGTACGCTACAAAAAGTAGCGTAAACGTAAATTTATAATGTCTTGCTATATGTTAATTTAAATTCAGAAGGATTGACGTTTCATAAGCAATGCTTATTAGTAACTGTTAATGATTTTTATTTGTGAGTGATTAACAATTAGAAATGGAGAACGGTATAAGCAAGGGTTCTAAGGAAAGACAATCTGACCGTAAGGCCGTGATAAAAAATCAATAAATTGTAGTCATTTAATCATTAAGGACAATGTTATGAAACTGATCAAAATCGCCACTCTTGGTACCTTAGCACTTTCAATTGTAGGTCTTAGCGCTTGTAATAATATGATGCCAACCAAAATTCCGGTCACAAAAGCGCCAATGCAAAGCCAACCTATGGCCAGTATGAACGTAGTACAAATTGCCCAGAGCAACCCTGATTTTTCTCTATTGGTTGAAGCAGTGGTCGCCGCTGATTTGGCAGGCGCGTTATCTGATACCAGTGCCAGCTATACCGTACTTGCGCCAACCAACGCAGCCTTTGTACAGGTATTGCAAGAAACGGGCATGAGCAAAGCTGAGCTGTTTGCTAATAAGCCATTATTGACCAAAATCCTGACTTATCATGTGCTAAAAGGTAATACGCCTGTTTATCAAAAACACGTCAGACCTGGTAATTACACCATGCTTAGTAATGACACGCTAGTGATCACGCCACAAGGCAGATTACTGGATGAAAATGGTCGTACAACCAAGATTCTAAAAACAGATATTGCAGCGAGTAATGGCGTGGTACATGTGATTGATAGAGTGCTGTTGCCTAAATAAAGGACTATTGCCTAAATAAGGTGCTTTTACTTAAAGCTGTTGAATAAATAAACAGCACAAGAATAAATAGCATAACTGTTATAAAGCATTTTATACCTTACTCACTTAGGTAGTATTCAAGGTCATATAGTATATAAGCCATTAATAGCCTATAAGCCAAGACTGGTCTGTAAACTAATGATTTTTTAAGCTAGCGCCGGTGTGCTATACGTGATCGATACAGTGTTGCTACCTAAGTAAGCACTAAGTAAAAAATAATCAGCTAAGATGATAGGCGTTGAACCATAGTAATTAATGTGTTACTCGTTTACCAAGACTGTCCTTTCATAAAGCTTTAAACCTAAACAGCTCCATCCATAAACCAGTTACCTCAAAGGAATGCCCTATGTTAAAAAAGAATTTGTTATCTATCGCCGTTGTTACCGCTGCTATGTCGTTAGCAGCCTGTAACGATAAAGAAGCTGTTACTGAGCCAGTTGAGCCAGCAGCAACCACTGATGTGGTCGTAGAGCCAGAAGTTGCTCCTGAAGCAGTCGCAGAAGCTGATGCAGCACCTATGCCTGAAGCTGCAGCGACCCAAAGTATTGCTGAAATGGCTGCTGCAAACCCGGATTTATCAATACTAACTGCTGCGTTGAAAGCGGCTGGTCTTGACGGTATGATGATGGACGCAGGCACATATACTGTCTTTGCACCTACCGACGAAGCGTTTGCTGCTGTATTGACTAAATTGAACGTTACCAAAGAAGAATTATTGGCTAATACTGATTTGCTAAAAAGCGTCCTCCCATACCATGTTGTTCCTATGGTAGTGAAAGCCGCTGACATTCCTTATAACACCGCTATTGAAACGGTCAATGGTCAAACCATCATGATTAGCGATGCCAATGTTATTACTGACGCAAGCGGTAATACAGCAAACATCACTGGAACTGATATGATGGCAACCAATGGTGTGGTCCATGTAATCGATACGGTCTTATTGCCTAAATAAGGCTTAATCATCAAAAATATTGACAGTTAACAATATAAAAAGCCTAGCCACTGAGCTAGGCTTTTTTGTGACTACTAACTTATCGCAAAATATATCGCTATCTTTATGAGTCATTTACGCCCATAAAAAAGCCCGAGACTCTAGCCTCGGGCTTTTTGTTTTTATCGATGTTATCAATGCAATAATATCAATGTTATTAATGCTGCTTAGATAACACTACAGTCGAGTAGGTTATAGACGCTCTTTATGTAGTGGATCTTGTGCTGCCATTCTTTGTTGTTGTTTTAGATGACGCTCTTCCCAATACGTGGCGTTTTTGATACCAAATTTTGCTGGATCAAAAGTATAGTGTTTCACGCCAGCTTTACGTTGTGCTTCGTAATCTCTAAGCATGGTAAGCGTTGGACGCGCCACGAAGAAGATGACCAAAATACCAACGATATTGAGCCAAGCCATAAGACCAACACCGATATCACCAATAGCCCAAACATAGCCTGCTGAGTTAAGACCACCGTAGGCAACCATCACCATGATTAAGACTTTAGCTAAGAAAAGACCTGTTTTATGAGCACCGCGACCGATAAAGCGTGTTAGATAAGTAACGTTAACTTCAGCTATATAGTAGTAAGCCAAGATGGTGGTAAAAGCAAAGAAGAACACAGCGATTGCGATAAAGATATTACCAAAAGTACCGTATACCGATTGCATTGCCATTTGGGTAAAGGCTGGTGAGTTAATTTCAGTAGCAGCAGCTACATTTTGTAGAATGAACTGACCATCTGGTAAAGTACCTTGAATGTTATACATGCCAGTAGACAAAATCATAAATGCGGTAGCAGAACAAACCAGTAACGTATCAACGTAAACTGAGAATGCTTGTACCAAACCTTGCTGTGATGGATGCTCAACTTCAGCAGCAGCAGCAGCGTGAGGACCTGTACCTTGACCAGCTTCGTTAGAGTAAATACCACGTTTTACACCCCAACCAATGGCGGCACCAAAACCAGCTTGCGCAGTAAAGGCATCACCGATGATCAAACCAAATACATCTGGGATCAAACTGAAGTTACTGAACATGATAATTAAAGCTAACAAAATATAACCGATTGCCATAAATGGAACGGCGTACTCAGTAAAGGTTGCAATACGTTTGATACCACCGAAGATGATGATACCTAAGATGACCAAAATGATAGCGAGACCGACCAAACGCATAGAGCCGACTTCTAATCCTGCCACATTCATGATAGTTCCTTCACCCATGACTTGGGCAAAAGCACTAATAACGCCATTCGCCTGTACACCAGGTAAGAACATACCACATGATAAAATAGAAGCGATTGCGAAAAGTATACCGTACCATTTTTGACCAAGCGCACGTTCAAAGTAATAGGCAGGACCACCGCGATATTCGCCAGTGATGACGTCTTTCTCTTTATAAATCTGCGCCAGGGTTGATTCGACATAAGCAGTAGATGCGCCTAAAAACGCCACAATCCACATCCAAAATACGGCACCAGGACCACCGAAGCCGATAGCTGCGGCTACCCCTGCGATATTCCCCATGCCCACACGACCTGCTAAGGATACGGCAAGTGCCTGAAATGATGAAATACCCTGTGCACTCGACTTACCTTTAAACAATAAGCTGATCATCTCACCAAATAAACGTACTTGTACAAAGCGCGTCATGATGGAATAAAATAAACCTGCACCCAAGCATAAATAAATCAGTGCTGGGCTCCAGATAATTCCGTTTACTAAATTGACTAAACCTTCCATATGTATATTCCTAGTACTGTCTCAAAGTGGCTATATATGATGATGCTAAAAGTAAGTTTGCTATTTAATATCCTTATTAAAGCAAACCCCTCAAATAATCTGCATGCACTTAAACATAGTCGTTAATCTTTCGTCTTGTTTAAGTTTCATACGTGCTTAGCCACCAAGAATGGACTGTGGTTGTCTGTTTTTATCCGCTTGTATTATTAGCCTTATTAATCGTAGGCAACCGCTTATCTATACATCATAATAAATGTCATAAGCGACATATTGATTATAAGGCAGAGCAGTTATAAATAGACCAGCGGATAAAACAGGCGGTTATAGTTCATATAAATAGCCATCACCTCAGTCATTGAGAGGATGGTACTTAACTTTTTATGAGTCATATCAGCTGACTACACTTGCATAGTAGTAGGGTAATAAAGCAACCTGCATGCGTCTATCAGGCCTTTTTAATAAGGCATTGAAGACTTGCTAGTATCAAAAAGGTTATAAGTCCACTACCAAATGTATTCAAACCGTACAGCTACGTAACTGCAATTTGCCATATTTTTTAGCTAATTACTAGAATTTTCTTTATCAGGACGTTCATAACTCAGTGCTCGGTCGCTTTTAAATTATGATAAAGACCGATAGACTCTCGTATCTAACCCAATGTTTTACCGGTTTTTTGATGGATTGTTCAGACTTCGTCAAGATTTATCCATCAATAAATCTTTAAAAATGCGCTAATGACTTTCCTAAAATCCGCGCTTTGCGGTTGTGTTTTGGTAACGATGAATTGTAAAAGTAACCTGATAGCGCCATTATTAGCACAATGTATAGTAAGCGACACATTTGTAGCGTACAAAATATAAGTTTATATAAATGTGTCGGATTAAAAAAGCCATTAAAAAAACGTCTTATTTGTTATTTATCATTTTAGGAGAGTCAACGATGACGCGTAAATCTTTTGTAAAACCTATGTTGCTATCAGCCGTATTAGCTACTTCTACCGTTGGTTTGAGCGGCTGTGGTTATAATAATCTACAGGCGCAAGATGAGCAGGTCACCGCTTCGTGGTCAGAAGTTGTCAACCAATATCAGCGCCGCTCGGACTTAGTACCAAACTTAGTCAAAGTCGTACAGCAATATGCTAAGCAAGAACAAGAGGTCTTTACCCAAGTTGCTGCCGCGCGCTCACAAGCTGGCGGCATCACCATCACCCCAGAGCTGCTCAATGACCCAGAAGCGATGGAGCGTTACGCTGCCGCCCAAGACCAGATGACTGGCGCGTTATCACGCCTTATGGCAGTGTCTGAGCGTTATCCTGACCTAAAGTCAGATGCGTTGTTCCAAGACTTACAAGCTCAGCTTGAAGGTACGGAAAACCGTATCGCCGTCGCGCGTAACCGTTATATCCAAGAAGTTCAAGGCTATAACACCACAGTGCGCCAGTTCCCAACCAATATTACCGCCAAAGTATTTGGTATGTCGCCAAAGCCAAACTTTAGCGTTGCCAATGAGAAAGAAATCTCGACTGCACCAAGCGTAAACTTTGGTGATGACAATACGAAGACAGCTCAGTAAAGTAAAATCGTGGCGGATAAAAATGAGTGTTTATAGTGAGTTTTTCTATTGAACGCTTTCATATCCGTCGCTTTGCCGTTAGCTTGGTTTTGCAGCCATTAATTTAGTCCAGATGTTATTTGAGGTGGTATAGATTAGATGAATCATTCAAAAGCACTCTTATCCGCATTATTATTCACATTAGGCATTAGTAGTAGCTCTGTGTTGCATGCTGCTCCCAATGCCGATGTTAATAATAATATTGCGGTTGCTAGCGATAGCGCCTCAGATATGCAAAGTCGTAGTGTCGAGGATTTGGTGGCTATTGCAAAAGCTGCCGAGTCTAACGAAGCCATTAACGATGCCGTCTTAGGTAACGAAGCGATTAATGAAGCTATCCTTGGCAATGATGCTATTAATCCCAATGCTACTAATTCTAATAATAATACGACTACCTCGCCAAACTCTAATCGACCACCGGTACAATCAAGCGCCCAAAGTGTCGATGCCGATAAACTCATATTAAATTCACCCGTTATTGACCAAGCCAATATCTTAAACCCGCAAGAAAAACAACGTTTAGAAGCGCAGCTAAGAAGTATCTATCAGCAAGGCTTGGCGCAAGCCGCAGTTGTTATTGTACCGACGACCAATGGCGTACCAATCTTTGATTATGCGCTAAAGGTTGCAGAAAAATGGCAGCTAGGTAATAAAGATATCGACGATGGTTTGCTAATGGTGGTCGCCGTTAATGATCGCGATATGTATATTTTAACGGGTTATGGGTTAGAAGGGGTGTTGCCCGATTCTGCGGTTAACCGCATTATTCGTGAAGATATTACGCCGCTATTTAAGCAAAATAATTACGGCGCTGGGATATTGGCGGGCGTTGGCGCTCTGCAAACACGTTTGACCGCTGATCCTGAAGTTTTAGCGCGTGCCGATGCGCAAGCAGCCGAACGTAGTCAAAGCCAAAATGACATTGGTGACAGTCCATCACCAGTGTTTTTATTCGTGATGGCGATGATATTTGGCAGCTTTATTACCAGTATCTTTGGGCGTATATTTGGCTCTATTTTGACCGCTGGCGGCTTCTTTGTAGGCTCGCTGGCCTTGGGCGGCGGTTTCTTTATGACTTTAATTATGGCGATATTTTTATGGCTGTTTTTAATTTCGCGCGGCTCAGGTGGCGGGCGTGGAGGACGCGGCGGCGGTGGTGGTATGGTGTTCTTACCAGGTATGGGCGGTGGTAGTGGCGGCTTCGGCGGCGGTGGTTTTGGTGGCGGCGGCTTCGGTGGAGGTGGCGGCGGCTTTGGCGGCGGCGGCGCGGGCGGTTCTTGGTAAAGGCGGTTTTGATAAGGGAAAGTCAGGTTCAGACATTAGATGACTGCCAGCAATGGCGTACTTGAGGAAATAATATAATGGTAAAAAGCAATTCGTCGCAGGCAAGTTTTGCTCGTTGGTGGCGTCAAGTACTGTTTGTCCCTATGCTACATAGCAAATGGCTAACGCCCGCGGCTAAAGCTCGGTTGACAGAGCAGGTGACGCTCGCTGAGCGCGGGCATCGCGGCGAGGTGTTTTTAATTATAGAAAATCACTTACCTATCCAAGATGCCTATCATTATGACTGTCGCGATCGGGCAATTGATTTGTTTAGTGAATATCGCGTTTGGGATACTGAAGAAAATACTGGCGTTTTGATTTACGTCAATATCTGCGAGCATAAGCTAGAAATAGTCGCTGATCGTGGTATCAGCACGCACGTGAGTCCAACCGTGTGGAGCGCTATGTGTGAAAAAGCAGTCTCAGGTATCGCCAATCAAAAAACGGAAGAGAGTTTATTAGAGCTACTGGACGAGGTAGGTCAGTTATTGCGTCAGTACTATCATCTTGAACATGATCCCGCCGGTAATGAGCTGTCTGATACCGTGGTATTTTTAAAATAGCGGCTTTAAAGTTGTGATTTTAAAATAGTGTTCTGATATTTATATTTTGAATGGTTTTTATCCAGGGCGTGTCCTCATTTTTAGCCCATTTAGATGTCCATCGATTGAATTGAGGACACGCCCTAATAATCTTTATGAAAGTGTATTTGTAACTAGCATAAAGGAAAGAGTTTGGTGTTTGTCTATAGGGTTTCATGATTTATTGAAATATAATACTGCCTCTAAAAATAGAGCGTGCCGACAAATGAAGCGCTTAATAAATGCCCTCACTGGAACACTATGATTGAATTAATAAAGAAACTGCCAAAAGCAGAGCTACATTTGCATATTGAAGGCTCATTAGAGCCAGAACTGATGTTTAGATTGGCAAAAAAGAATAATATCGCCATCCCTTATAATGATATCGAAGACGTACGCCGCGCCTATAATTTTACCAATCTGCAAACTTTTTTAGATATCTACTATGCGGGCGCCAATGTCCTGATGACCAAAGACGATTTCTACGATTTGACGTGGGAATACATTCTGAAGTGTGTGCAAGACAATGTCATTCATACAGAAATATTTTTTGATCCGCAAACGCATACCGCAAGAGGCGTGCCTTTTGAAACGGTTATTACGGGTATCAAAGAAGCGCTCGCTGATGCTAAAGCACAATATGGCATTACTTCTTGTATTATCATGTGTTTTTTGCGCCATTTATCGCAAGAAGAGGCGTTTGCGACTTTAGAGCAAGCGCTAGCGTTTAAAGACGACATTATCGGGGTTGGTCTGGATTCTTCGGAGTTGGGTAACCCTCCTGCCAAGTTTAAAGAGGTCTTTAAAAAGGCTAAAGAAGCAGGCTTTAAGCTGGTCGCTCATGCTGGCGAAGAAGCAGATTTTTCGTATATTTATGAAGCGTTAGATTTGTTGGATATCAATCGAATCGATCACGGCGTGCAATCGATAAAAAGTGCCGCATTGATGCAACGTCTAAGAAAGGAGCAAATGCCGCTGACGGTTTGCCCGAACTCTAATATCGAACTCAAAGTTTTTGACAGCTATCAAGCGCATAATATCAAAGCGCTGCTAGATTATGGTCTTAATGTCAGTGTCAACTCCGACGATCCTGCTTATTTCAAAGGCTATATCAATCAAAACTTTATCAATTTAGTTGAGAATCTGCCGCTAACGGAAAACGATATCATTACTTTGGTAAAAAACTCTTTTAGATCTTCATTTATAGATGATGAATTAAAAGAAGCGTACTTAGCAAGAGTTGATCTGGCGCTGCAATAAGCACTGACTGAATAAAGCGCTGATTACATACATTTTTAATTATAAAGGCTTAACGGTTATAAATCGTTAAGCCTTTTTTTTGCTAGCTACTATTATTTTTAGGAGGAAACGATTATAGCGCAGTGATTTTTTGGATTAGTAGCGGCATGATTATTCCTGCTTTTTCCGCTAAGGTAATATCAACGATAGTATTGGGTGTCGGATTTGGGTTTATCTCGATAATTTTGGCACCATTATCCTTTGCTAATTGCGCCAGCCCAGCAGCAGGATAGACGAGACTTGATGTGCCAATACTGATAAAGACATCACAATGAGCCGCTGCTTGTTCTGCCGTCTGCCATGCTTGCACAGGTAACGCTTCGCCAAACCACACGATATCCGGTCTGATATAACCATCACAATGCGAGCAGCTAATCAGTGCGTCACTATAATCCATAGTGTCAGCGCTGCTATATGAGCCTCTAGATTGATTTTGATAGGGCGCATCGCATTGGCTACAACGATTACGCCATAGATGTCCATGCAGATGGGTTGCCGTACTGCCAGCTTGTTCATGCAAATCATCGACATTTTGGGTAATAAGCGTTACATGCTGGCCAGTTGATTGACTATGGTACTGCCACTGCGCTAAGGCTTCATGAGCAGGGTTTGGTTTTTTATCAGCAACCACTTGTCTGCGCCATTGATACCATCCCCAAACCAGCTTTGGGCCACGTGCAAAAGCTTCAGGCGTTGCCAAGTCTTCAGCACCATAATTTTCCCATAGGCCGGTTTGTTTATCTCTAAAAGTGGGAATACCGCTTTCTGCCGAAATCCCTGCGCCTGTTAAAATACAAATACGCTGTTTTGTGCCAAGTAGTTTGGCAGCACGTTCGACTTCTGCTATTAACGCTGCTGATAATTCTGCTAACATGACCTAACCCTTATTAACAATGGATATAGACTTCTATGATAGATGGAATGTGGTGGCTTGTCATATTGCTCGCGGTGGTTGTTGGACTATGGTTTTTAGCAAAAGCGCGCGCACCTAAAGCTACTGATAAGCACAGTCTAAAGTCACAACGCACGAAAACACCGATAAATGATGCGCTGCAAAAAACCTCAGCTCTGGTGCAGCAGTATTTTCCTGACTATCGTGTCAACCGTAAAACCAATCATTTGCTTATCAGTAAGCAAGATAAAAAAATTGCTATGATTACGATTGATAAAAAGATTGCCGCCGGTCAGCGCCGTTTGGGTGACGTACCCGTGATTAATTACCACCGTGTACCTAGCCGCGCCCAATTAACGGCAAATTTACAAGATGCAGAATAGGGTTAGATAAATTGAGTAAATTTAACAACTCTATGTACAACATTCCATAGATGTTAGCGCACGGTTATAGGCAGCAATTAAGAACGCCAAGCGTTGCTGTTAAAGTGTTATAGAGATGATGAGTAGGACTAGAAAAACGTAAAAGAGTACTGATTATGGTGATTGGTGCGCTCGGCGGGAATCGAACCCACGACCCTCGGCTTCGGAGACCGATACTCTATCCAACTGAGCTACGAGCGCATAATTTATCGACTACCGCCAAACCAATTAACACTGAATATAATCAGTCGCAGTTAGAACTACAAGGCGTGTAAAATTAAGACCGCTTAGTCTAACAAATAAAAGCCATAAAGCCAATGAATGAAGGCCGCTATTGAGGTTTTTTAAGAAAAAACACCATAGTCGGTAAACAGGCATGGCAATCTACCTGTCTTTTCCCTTATAATGTCAGGGAGAATGCATATTTATAATCACCGATTACAAGCGCGCCTGCATGCAGGATGGCTGTTTGCTATTGATAACTGTTTGGTTATCAAAGGAGGACAGACAGAATGTCTAAGCCGTGTTGGCCCTTGTATACGCAATAAGAGAACGTGACGAATGAGAAAAGTAGTTATGTTATCGGCAGCTGCCATTCTAGGAATCGCTAGTATCGCTGTGAGCCAAGCCGAAAGTGTTGTAGACACGCCTGTAACCGTATCTGACGTCGCAGAAGGGCAAGACGTTGTCGAAAATGCACCGCAAAAGCTGGGTGACGATACCCAAGCGGCTGCAGATACCACAGATAGCGCTACAGCTACTGATGAAACTGCGCAAGCAGACGCAACCGCTACAGATGCGCCAGCTGAAGCAATGGCCGCTGCAGCACCTGCTGCTGAAGAGCCAATTCCAGAGGATACGCCGCAAGTACAAAAGCTGATTGCTTTGTATCCTAACTTGATTGCCCGTATCCAGCCTGTCGCTAAAGTATGCTTTGAAGACGATGAAGTCTGTGACGTGACCGCACGTTCTGCTGGTCCAGCAGCGGGCGATGGTCCTCGTGATGGTAAAGCCGTTTATAGTGCTGTATGTCAAACTTGTCACGCGTCAGGCTTACTTGGATCGCCTATGTTAGGTGATGCTGGTGCTTGGGGACCTCGTATCGCAAAAGGTAAAGAGACTTTGTATACCCATGCTATTAACGGCTTCAATGCCATGCCTGCTAAGGGCGGCGCGGATATCCCTGACGAAGAAGTACAAAGCGCAGTTGATTATATGGTTGGTGAAGCGAGCTAATTAGCCAATTAATATATAGCAGAACAAGAGACGATAAAATAGTTATCGTCTCTTGTTCTGTTTTCATATCATTATTCTTTTCAGCAGTTTAAACTCAACGTAATATTCTTTAGCTTGTTTTCAAATATAAATGTTTTAAATAGCGTTTATATATAGTCAGCTTATAAAGCGCCTATTTCATTTAATGAGGTAGGCGTTTTTTTATGGCTGATGATTGATATTATTAATATCGTTAATATTATGGTTATGTAGTCGTTATGCCATACTAGCGTTGAAATTTGCCGGCACTAGCCTCACATCAAGACACGAGAGCAATGATGAGAAAAATTAATTTGCTCAACTCAATTTTTATATTCTTTTATAGATAAATTACTAATAAAGAGGTATTCATGTCTGAAGTACCAGCGCTATCTATCCAGAACTTATCCAAAACTTATGATAACGGGTTTTCGGCATTAAAAGATGTCAGTTTAACGGTGCCACAAGGTGGATTTTTTGCGTTACTAGGGCCAAACGGTGCTGGTAAATCGACGATGATTGGGATTATTAGTTCGTTATTTAGGCCAACCAGCGGTAGTGTAAACATTTTTGGTGTTGACCTATTAGCCAATCCTTCAGTTGCCAAGCAATACTTAGGTGTGGTGCCGCAAGAGTTCAATTTTAATCAGTTTGAAAAAGTAGAAGATATTCTGATAACGCAGGCGGGTTACTTTGGTATACCTGCCAAAGAGTCAAAGCCACGTGCTGAGCGCTTACTAAAAGCATTGGGTCTTTGGGATAAGCGTGATAGTAAATCGCGTGAGCTATCAGGTGGTATGAAGCGCCGCCTGATGATTGCGCGTGCGCTGATTCATAAGCCCAAATTATTAATTCTTGATGAGCCTACTGCTGGCGTAGATATTGAACTGCGGCGCTCGATGTGGGAATTCATGCAGCAAATTAATATCGAAGAAAAAACCACGATTATTCTGACTACGCATTATCTAGAAGAAGCGGAGCAGCTCTGTAAGCGCATTGCTATTTTAGATCATGGTGAGATTCGGATTAATACTGAGATGAAAGATTTACTGGCGCAGCTGTCGGTTGAGACTTTTGTGTTGGATTTGACTAAACCGCTTACCCAGCCTTTACTCATTGATAAGGTAACAAAGATTACCCAGCCCGATGAGCTGACGGTCGAAGTGACGTTGAGTGAAGGAGAGACGCTCAATTGTGTTTTTGAGCAACTGACCAAACTTGATATTAAGGTTGCGAGCATGCGCAATAAGTCTAACCGCCTAGAAGAGTTATTTATGCGCCTAGTGGATAAAAATATTCAGAATGAGGACAGTATGAAGGAGGCAGGATTATGAAACAGGACGTCACTCATGAAATTACTATCGATCCTAATAAGACGATGTCTAGCGCCAAAAAGTGGATTGCTTTTCAAACTATCTTGGTAAAAGAGATTCGTCGCATTCTGCGTATCTGGCCACAAACCTTATTGCCACCGGTCATTACCATGGCTTTATATTTTATCATCTTTGGTAAGATGATTGGCTCGCGAGTGGGGGACATGGGCGGTGTGCCGTACATGCAGTTTATCGTGCCGGGTCTCATCATGATGGCGGTGATTACCAATAGCTACTCTAACGTGGTATCGAGCTTTTTTAGTGCTAAATTTACCGCCAGTATTGAAGAGCTATTAGTGTCTCCAGTCTCTAAACACGCCATATTAATGGGTTACATCGGCGGTGGTATTTTCCGCGGTCTGATTATTGCCCTTATTGTTTCTATCGTTGCCCTATTCTTTACTAAGCTGGGTATCGAGCATTTATTTGTCACGATATTTACGGTATTGGGAACGTCTATTCTGTTCTCACTTGGCGGTTTTATTAACGCCGCTTATGCACGCTCATTCGATGACATCACTATTATTCCAAGTTTCGTACTGACACCGCTAACCTTTCTTGGTGGGGTATTTTATTCGATGGAGAACTTATCTTCATTTTGGTATAACGTCTCCTTGCTCAATCCTATCGTCTATATGGTCAACGCCTTCCGTTACGGTATTTTGGGCTATTCGGATGTCAATGTGTGGTATGCGATGGTAGCGATTTTTGTATTTTGCGTGGTGTTTTATGTTATCTCTTATCGCCTATTAAGTGATGGTTCACGTATTCGCTTGTAGTGCTGATAGCTTCAATTATTATAGTAATTGAGCGGTTACTTAAAATGTTTTAATGTTTAATATTAGGAAGTGCCAATGAGTATTCACGGTATTTTGGGCGAACAAACCACCGATTATCCAACTGAGTATAGTCCAGAAACGTTATATCCAATTGCCCGTAGTATGGGGCGCGATGCCATTGGCTGGCAAGACGACAAGCTAGAAGTTGGTGTTGATTGGTGGCAGGCATTCGAGATGTCTTGGTTAAATACGCAAGGTATTTCGCAAGTGGCTATTGCGCGCTTTGGTATTCCGGCAAGCTCGCCATTTATCGTCGAGTCAAAATCGCTTAAGCTTTATTTAAATAGCATCAACTTTACTGAATTTGCCGACTGGTCTGATGTGCAAACGCTGATTACTAAAGACTTATCGGCGTGCGTACAAGCAGCAGTAGAGGTTCAGTTATTCAGCTTAGAGACTGACACGCCAATGCTGCTCATTGCACAGCCTAATGGTGTCTGTATTGATGAGGCACTTGCAAATAGTAGCGAGAGAGTAGCGCTAACGGAACACCCTGATGCGTCATTATTAGTAAGTGATTCTGTAGGTTCTGAAAAAGAAGTTGGCAAAATTTTTAGCTTTTATTCTAACCTGCTACGCAGTAATTGTCCGGTGACCAATCAGCCAGATTGGGGCACGTTGGCGGTTTCTATTACCAGTAACAAGGAAGTCGATGAAGCGAGCATGCTACGTTATATCTTAAGTTTCCGTCAGCATAATGGCTTTCATGAGCAATGCGTTGAGCAGATATTTGCTGATTTAAGTCAATATTATCAGCCAAGTGAGCTGATGGTTAGAGCTTGGTATACGCGCCGCGGTGGTATCGATATCAATCCTTGCCGTGTCAGTGATATAACCTTGCTACCTAAACCAAGTCGCTTGATTCGGCAGTAAATGAATGTTCACTATTATGTTGAATAATTAAGATTTTTAGCTTTAATAGATGAGCGTTCTTTTCTATACTCAATAAACCTTATTTCATTAATATTGAGATGCAGCTATGAAGTTAAAAACTGGCTTTTTAACCGCTCTAGGGACTGCTATTTTGTCTCTTCCTACCTTGCAGTTAGTACAGGCTGCATTTGTTGAAAATCAATATAACTGTGAAAATGCGTATATGGAAAAGGCTTATGATTGTGGTAACAATGCAATTATAGTCGAAAAAAACCGTCTTAATAAAATTTATCAGAGTGCTTATCGTACTTTGAATACGACACAGCAACAGCGCTTGGATAAAGAACAGCGCGTATGGTTAAAGACCCGCAATCAGAAGTGCGACTTTGAGTATGACGGTCCAATGAATAATTCTGTGGTATACGCTCAGATTAGCGCTAATGTTTGTACCGCTAATGAGACACAGAAACGCAGTAAAGCCGTTGCTAAGAAATATAATATTAAGTAGTTTATTTTAGCGATAAAAAAGCGCCTATCTTATTCACTAAGATAGGCGCTTTTTATGGCATAGTTTTTTTTGAAAAACTATTTGCCGCTTACTTTTGCCATGACTTCTTTGCGGCTAAGCATTTGCTTTTCCGTTTCGCGGCGATTGACGTATTCGTATTTATCTTCAGCCAAGTTACGGTCTGAAACCACGATACGATGAGGAATACCAATCAATTCAAGATCGGCAAACTTAACGCCTGGACGCTCGTTACGGTCATCAAGTAGTACATTGATGCCTTGGGCTTTTAGCTCTTCATACAGCGCGGTCGCCGTCTGCATGACGGTTTCTTCTTTTGACTTCATCGGAATGATAGCCACTTCAAACGGCGCAATTGAATCATCAACGGTTGGCGTTTTTGGCCACATGATGCCGTTTTCATCATTATTTTGCTCTATAGCAGCAGCAATAATGCGGCTAACACCAATACCGTAGCAACCCATCATTAGGGTGACAGGCTTGCCATCTTCACCAGATACAGTCGCATTCATCGCTTGTGAGTACTTATCACCCAACTGGAAGATATGACCCACTTCGATACCGCGTTTGATTTTTAGGCTGCCTTTACCATCAGGAGATGGGTCACCTTCCTGTACATTGCGCACATCAACGACGCGAGTAATGCTCGCATCACGCGCCCAGTTCATACCAACAGTATGTTTATTGACTTCATTGGCGCCCGTGACAAAATCTGACAAGGTTGCGGCTGAACGATCAACGAATACTGGCATATCCAAATTAACGCCAATATAGCCTTTATGAAGACCAGCGGCTTTAAGCTCTTCATCAGAGGCCATCGTGAGCGGCACATTGGCTTCTTCGATTTTTTCAGCTTTGATAGTATTAAGCTGATGATCACCACGTAAGACGATAGCGATTAACTGCGGCTCATCGTCTTCAGTATGACCATGAACGATTAAGGTTTTCACCGTGGTGTCTAGTGGTACGCCTAAATGCTCAGCAACGATTTTACAGGTAGTCATGTCTTCCGTTAAGACGTCTTCGCGCTCCATCTTCGGCGGCTGACGCTCAGCGATGCTTACTGATTCAGCAAGCTCAACGTTGGCCGCATAATCAGAAGAATCAGAAAATGCGATATCATCTTCGCCGCTGTCTGCCAACACATGGAACTCATGCGAAGCAAAACCACCGATAGAACCCGTATCCGCTTGCACGGCACGGAAATCTAAACCCAGACGGGTAAAGATGCGCGTATAAGCGTCATACATGTCATGATAAGTCTTAGCCAATGAGGCTTGATCAACATGGAATGAGTAGGCGTCTTTCATAGTGAATTCACGCGCACGCATCACACCAAAACGTGGACGAATCTCATCACGGAACTTATTTTGGATTTGGAAAAAGGTAATCGGCAACTGCTTATAACTGCGCAGCTCACCTTGAGCAAGGTTAGTGATGACTTCTTCGTGCGTCGGACCCAAGACAAAATCGCGGTCATGACGGTCTTTGAAGCGTAATAACTCAGGACCATAATCATTAAAACGACCGGTCATCTGCCAAAGCTCGGCAGGCTGGGTCATTGGCATCAGCACTTCTTGAGCACCGACGTTTTGCATCTCTTCGCGAACGATGCGTTCGACTTTTTGCAACACGCGCAAACCCATCGGCAACCAGATATATAGTCCAGAGGCGATTTTACGAATAAGACCTGCTCTTACCATTAGTTGGCTTGAGGCGATATCAGCGTCGCTGGGAGTTTCTTTTAGCGTGGCAAATAAAAATTGACTGGCTTTCATAAATAAAGCATAACCTTATCAACGATAAAATAAATAAGAAATAGGAGGATATTGAGCGTGTGCTTTGATGGCCGACGCAAGCTTACCTTTTATCACTTGGTAATAGTCTAGGACCTGCCTAGCTAAAAAGTACTGCAACAAGCAGTAGTTTAGTAGAAAGTGCGTTTATAAAACGCCTTGCAAAAAGGGTGGAACTTTTATTTTTGTATCAATACATCAATATCGACAGCATCATATTTTCAGCATAAAAGCCAGAAAAATGGGTGCATGCCAACATTTTGCTTATACAATCTGACTATGTTAGGTAAAGTTCGCCTAAGACGCAATGACTTTTTGTTGTTTCATCCCAAACATTATATAAACCGGCCTGATTTGTTAAAAATAAGCCGCTTATTAGGTCGAAAATTAGTTATTTTTTGGCAACTCCCTAGTCAAAGTTAGGCTTATTTAATGTGAAAGAATGGCTAGTAACTTTTCTTGTGTAGATAGAGAGATATCAACTGTTATTTAAAAGCAGTTTGTAGAGAGTAGATGATAAATATGATTGTGTTGAGGATTGGTAGTAACTGCTTGAAATCGTTATAAACAAATAGCATTAAAAGTTTAATGTTTAGCAATTAAATGCTGATTAAAATTAATAATAAAACCTTGAGGTAGTTTACATGGTCAACCCTGATAACCACTCTCCTGTGGGTAGTAATAGCACCAATCGTCCGCAAGCGAAAAAAACCATCTCGATGCTGTCGTGGCTGGTATTGCTTATCGGTCTTGCCGCGCTCGTTTTTGCGATATATAGCTTGCAAAATAATAACAAAGAAGAACCGATAGAAACCATTACCCGCGAAGGGGTAGTGATGCAAATCCAGAAATTAAATCGCTTAGAGACGGTGGCGTTTAGTGTCGATACGGTTATCACTAGCCAAAAACCAGGCAGTTGGATGAAGCTGTGGCAAGATGAGCAAAAGGGCTTGTTCATTGCGCGCGGGCGCGTAGAAGCGGGGATTGATTTGAGTGAGTTGACGCCTGAGATGGTACAGGTGGTGCAACCTGAGATTGATGTTGATAAGGTGCAGGAAGCTGATGCTAATACGCCCGTCTCAATGATGCCGAAAATCACTATTACCTTGCCGCCATCAGAGATATTTTCGGTTTATCTAGACGATATCGAAATTTATGATTGGCAAACCGGCGCTTTTGGTATGATGCAGGTTGATCCAAAGATTTTGCAACAAGCGCAAAGTATGGCAAAAAAAGAAGTGCTTGAGCGTGCTTGCCGCGGTGATGTGATGAATATGGCGTTAGAAAATGCGCAAACTCAATTGCAGCAGTTATTTTCATTGACTGGCGCCGTAGTAACGGTAACCACGCAGGGCGCAGGGGCGTGCCAATTGCCAACGGCTTAATGCTTAGGTTTTATTAATCTTAGATTCAAATAAGAAGCGCAAGGTTTTAGGGCTAGAATATTTTATTATAAGTAGTTAACTCAAAATACTTTAATGAACCGCTACGCTGATTAAGAGATGTTGCTTGAAATTATTGGTAATAGGGTTATTATATTATATAGCAGGACTTATTTATTATTATCGATAGTCTTATGAATACTGTCGATAAAATAAGCTCATATAATATAAGAGGTGGCGTATATGACAACTCCTAATAATCAGCCCTCTGCTCATGAGAAGCACAAATTAACCAAACACCGCAAAGAAAAAGAGTCGCTATCTTTTGCGACTTGGGTATTGTTGATCATCAGCTTTAGCTTATTAATCTATGCCATCTATACGATTAAAACGCGAATAGTAAATTCAGATACGGCTAGGGCGCCACAAAGTAGCTTAATACAGACTGGTAATTTGATCCAAAATGGGTTGGAAATCAGTTTGTTGAAAATAGACAGCTAGTATTTTTATCGAAACTATCAGCGGCACTGTTTTTTAAATTTACTACAGTTTTTAAATTCAACGCTATCTTTTAAATTCAGCAATCACTAACTGGCGTGCTGCTTTATGTTCGACCATCGGTACTGGGTAATCAATGTCAGCAAACTTACCACCTTTTGTTAATGCCTGTCGCATCTTATCCTCGCTGTGCAAGATGCTGGCAGGTACGTCCTTCAGCTCAGGCAGCCATGCCTTGATAAATTCGCCATCGCTATCATGGGTCTTAGCTTGGCTAAAAGGGTTCATAATACGGAAGTAGGGCGCTGAATCTGTGCCTGTCGACGCGCTCCATTGCCAACCGCCGTTATTTGATGCAAAGTCGCCGTCTATTAGCTGCTGCATAAAGTAACGCTCGCCCAAGCGCCAATCAATCAGTAAGTCCTTGGTCAAAAACATTGCCGTCACCATGCGCAAGCGATTGTGCATAAAACCTGTCGCATTGAGACAGCGCATCGCCGCATCGACCAATGGCACGCCTGTCTTACCTGTGTACCATGCCTTAAAATCATCCTGATTATATGACCAGTTAATCTTGTTATCTGTCTCTTCTTTATACGCTTTATGGCGAATAAGCTCGGGCTTATAGTCTAAAACATGACGATAAAAGTCACGCCAAGCCAGCTCACTTATCCAACGGTTAATATCGTTGTTATCGGACTTATCAAAGCTATCAAAATTGTCGCTATCATTACCCTGTAATTTCTCTAGGGCTTTTGTGGCTTGTAGATAGCAAAGTCTTGGACTGATTGCCCCAATAGTGAGGTAGGCTGATAGCTGGCTGGTCGCCTGTAAACTTGGCACGTCACGGCTTATGTCATAGTTATTAATATCATCAGCGATGAAATCCTCTAAACGTTGGCATGCAGCCACTTCACCCGCAGGATACGCCATCCTAGCTTGGTCAAGCTGAGTGTCAGTATTAAGGTGCTGATAATCCGCGCTATTCTCTAACAGTTTTTGATAATCTTTGACGGCTTTATTACTTAGTTGTTCTATGTCTTTGACAGTATGAGCACTGTCTTTTGCAGTTTTTAAGGTGGTTTTTGACTGGTTATTTACCGCCATGGCTTGGTGTACTTGTAAGCTGCTAACATCTAAAGTATGTCGCCATTTGTTATAAAATGGGGTAAAAACTTGATACATGCTATCGTCATTGGTGGTGATGGTCTTTGGTGGCAAGATACATTGGTCGTGCCAGCGGATGAATTCAATATCATTGTTTTCTAGTTGCTTGGTTAGTTCTCTATCGCGGTCAATCTCATTACCTTCATATTCGTGATTGGCCATTACGCAGCTGATATTATTTACCTCACACAACGTGGTTAGCGACCCAATACAGTCAGAAAAGCTTGCACAGACTTGTACGGTTAAGTTGATATTCAAGTGTTTTTGCAAAGATGTTGCTAAGATTGGCAAGGTGCGGGCGATGTGGTCGAGCTGAGGAAGTGACATATCATGCGCGTGCCATTGCTCAGGCGTCATAAAGAAAATAGCACTGACTCGCGCGTTATCCTCATTTGCACGCTCGCAAAGCGCTGCCAATGCCGTATTATCATGAACTCGCAGGTCACGACGGAACCACATTAAATAATGAGCTGGGTTTACGCTCGTCGTATTATTGCTAGCAGTGTGATGAGGCGTTTCCGCGACCGTTTTAGACATTCTACTATTCCTATATTAATCAATCGCAATCATAAACAAAACTGTGAATAAAAGTATGCTAGGATAAGTTTTTGGATGCAATGGATTTGCCATTCAATTAACAAATCATCATATTTGCTTTTTAGCGTTGGTAATGAGTATTTATTGTCCGCTATGTTAGTCAAGCCAATTTATCAACGTCATATTTAGTGTTATATCTACTCAGTGTTATATATAAGGTCACATTATGCAGGTTAAGTTTTGTGGTTTTACCCAGCCTAGTGATATTAAAATTGCTGCTCAGTTGGGTGTCGATGCCGTTGGCTTGGTGTTTTATCCACCGAGTCCGCGCGCTGTTACTATCGAGCAGGCGCAACTGCTAAGTGCTTCTTTGCCAGCTTTTATAAGTGTCGTGGCATTGGTGGTAAATATGCCGCGAGCAGAACTGATTGAACTGGCAAACCGTGTCTCTTTTGATATCATTCAATTCCACGGTGATGAAACGCCCGAGCAGTGTCAGCAGCTGGCAAGTGCGGTCAATAAGCGCTGGATAAAAGCGCTGCGTATCAATACGGAACAGCACACCGCTACTAGCGTAAGCGCCGAGATTAATGAGTTTGCTGCCGCTGGCGCGAACAGTATCTTGTTAGATGCTTATCATCCGCATAAGTATGGCGGTACAGGTGCACGTTTTGACTGGAGTTTGCTACCGCAAGACAGCTCGCTGCCTATTATCTTAGCGGGTGGGCTTGACGCCGATAATGTCGCTGCTACTCTAGAGCTGCCTATTTATGCTGTTGATGTCAGCGGTGGGATTGAGTCGGACAAAGGCAAAAAAGACACTGCCAAAATGCGTGCCTTTATGAAAGCGGTCAAACGCGACCGATGGCAAAACGAGACGCTTAGCGAACCTTCGAATATCAGTAATTAGCTTTGTAGCCGTGAACTTCTAGCCGTTAAATAGCTAATTACGTAAAATATTTCCCCCTTATTTATTCTAAAAAATACCACTTATTATAGTAGGAATTATCATGAGTCATGTCGCGAGCAAAGATGTATCTGCCACTGCTAAAGCCATCAATACCTTTACCAATCCAGAAAACGTACAAGACTTTAACCAATATCCTGATGCGCGTGGACATTTCGGCGTTCATGGCGGTCGTTTTGTTTCTGAAACGCTGATGGCAGCATTAGAAGAGTTAGAGGCGCTATATACCAAAGTAAAAGCCGATCCGGCGTTTTGGGAAGAGTATCATAACGATTTGGTCAACTATGTTGGTCGTCCAACGCCGCTTTATCATGCCAAGCGTTTAAGTGATGAGATTGGTGGCGCGCAGATTTATTTTAAACGTGAAGACCTCAACCATACGGGCGCTCATAAGGTGAATAACACCATCGGGCAAGCGCTACTTGCCAAGATGAGTGGTAAAAAACGTATTATCGCTGAAACGGGTGCAGGTCAACATGGTGTTGCTACGGCGACAATCGCCGCGCGCCTAGGACTAGAGTGTATCGTTTATATGGGTGCGGATGACGTCGAGCGCCAAAAGATGAATGTTTATCGTATGCGTTTGCTGGGTGCGACAGTCGTACCGGTAACGTCTGGTTCACGTACCTTAAAAGACGCGATGAATGAAGCCATGCGCGACTGGGTCACCAATGTGGATAGCACTTATTACATTATTGGGACTGTTGCAGGCCCGCATCCTTATCCGCTATTGGTACGTGATTTCCAAGCGATTATTGGTAAAGAAGCGCGTATCCAGCATTTGCAAATGACGGGTAAATTGCCTGATGCGTTGGTTGCTTGTGTTGGCGGTGGCTCAAACGCTATTGGTCTGTTCTTTGATTTCTTAAACGATACTGAAGTAAAAATGTATGGGGTTGAAGCGACAGGTGATGGCATAGAAACTGGTCGCCATTCAGCACCATTGGCCGCTGGTCGTATCGGTGTCTTACATGGTAACCGTACCTATCTGATGGCGGATGATGAAGGTCAAATTCAAGAGACGCATTCTATCTCGGCAGGTCTTGATTATCCGGGCGTTGGTCCTGAGCATAGCTTCTTAAAAGATATGAAGCGCGTTGAATATGTGGGTTGTACCGATAAAGAGTCGCTAGAAGGCTTTCATGAAGTGACACGTAAAGAAGGGATTATCCCTGCGCTTGAATCTGCTCATGCGGTCGCCTATGCGCTTAAACTGGCTAAAACGATGACTCCTGAGCAAACTATTATCGTTAATATGTCAGGTCGCGGTGATAAGGATTTGCATTCAGTGATGAAGGCGGAAGGGATTGAGTTGTAGCTGCTATTGTTTTAGTAGTAATTGAATGACTCCTTATCAGAAAAATGACTTAGTACTCTTTATTTTGTAAGAATTTTCTAATGAATATTATTTATCAAATAAAGAGTCGAAAGTTCAGCTAATAATAATTAAGAGACCACTATGACCCGAATTGAAAGCACTTTTGAGACTTTAAAAGCCCAAAATAAAAAAGCCCTGATTCCTTATGTGATGGCAGGCGATCCAACACCTAATAGCTTTGTTGGTTTGTTACACGACTTAGTCAAACATGGCGCGGATATGATTGAAGTTGGCTTGCCGTTTTCTGACCCAATGGCAGATGGTCCAACGGTCGCATTGGCTGGAGAGCGAGCATTAGCAGCAGGTACTAGTACGCGTGATGCATTAAAAATGGTCGCAGAGTTCCGTCAGCAAGACACGCAGACACCGATTATCCTCATGGGTTATCTTAATCCCGTTGAAATCATTGGTTATGATAGCTTTGTCGCCTTATGTGAGCAATCAGGCGTTGATGGCATTTTGATGGTTGATTTGCCGCCAGCAGAAGCGGGTAGCTTCACTCAGCATTTAACTGAGCATGCGATGAATGAGATTTTCTTATTATCGCCAACTACTTTGCCTGAGCGCCGTGAGCAAGTGCTGACTCATTGTGGTGGCTATATTTATTATGTGTCTTTAAAAGGTGTCACTGGCTCAGCAACGCTAGATACTGATGATGTTGCCACCCAAGTGCAGGCAATTAAAGCGGAGACAGATTTGCCAGTATGTGTGGGTTTTGGTATTCGTGATGCAGCGTCCGCCAAAGCGATTGGTAAGCATGCCGATGGTATTATTGTTGGTAGTGCGCTGGTGCAGAACTTCGCTGATATAGATGCAAGCGACGCCTCTGCGGTGGCTGGTGCTCAGCAAAAAATCATGGCGAAAATGGACGAGCTACGCGGCGCACTCGATAGTTTGACGGTCTAATATTATATCGAAGGTATTGGCATCAAAGTGTGAATGGCTTAGCAACGTCATTGTCTTATTATTCGTAAGAGGGGCGATAGCGGTTTTATAGTAAGGTTTATCACAACTTTTATAACAATGTTTATAAAGACACCGTCAAATGACTTTGCTAAAGTTAGTTTACGTGTGTAAACTAACATCACATATAAATTGTTACAGTTGCGCGTAAGCGTGCTTTATAGCTGCTCATGTTATGAAGGTATGTAACTTTTAGACTGATTCTTATAAAACGACTCTTAGGGACAAGTAAACGAGCCAACTTGTCGATAAGCCTTTGATAATGGCGAATACTATGACTGACACGATAATAAAACCTGATATGACTACTTCTAACAATGCTAATACTGCTGGGCAATCATGGTTTAACCGTCCGATACCGGGCATTAAGCACCAACTGACTGCGCCTTTGACAGCGGTAGAGACCGAACCGTCAACCAAGTGTAGTAGCTGTCACTCCATGATTACCAATACTGCGCTGATTTTTAATTGTTACGTCTGCCCGCATTGTGACCATCATTTACCGATGAGTGCTCGTGAGCGCTTAAACTGGCTGCTCGATCAAGTAGAAGGTGAGCTTGGACAACAATTTACTGCTAAAGATCCATTGAGCTTTGTGGATAGTAAGCCGTATCCGCAGCGCATGACCGAAGCACAAGATAAGACAGGCGAGTCTGAAGCGCTGATTGTGATGTACGGTAAATTGCGCAATCTTGATATCGTTACGTGTGCCTTTGATTTCCGCTTTATGGGTGGCTCTATGGGCTCGGTGGTCGGCGACCGTTTTGTAGAGGCCGCTGAAAAAGCTCTTAAAGATAAAGTCCCTTTGGTATGTTTTGCTGCTTCTGGCGGTGCGCGTATGCAAGAAGGGCTGCTATCATTGATGCAAATGGCAAGAACTGCAGCAGCGATTGAACGTTTGAGAATTGCTGGCGTGCCATATATTGTGATATTGACCAATCCTGTCTATGGCGGGGTGACAGCATCACTTGCTATGCTTGGTGATATCCATTTAGCAGAACCAAAAGCCATGATTGGTTTTGCTGGTAAGCGCGTGATTGAGCAGACCGTGCGTGAGACGTTAGAAGAGCCGTTCCAGCGTGCCGAGTTCTTATTAGAGCATGGCGTGGTCGATGAAGTGGTACATCGTCATCAATTGATTGATACCATTTATCGCTTGTTGGCTAAATTATGTCGCGTGCCTAATGTTGATGCTTAACCGCCACTTATTCTTAATCAGTGAATAGATAGGTAAACTGAGTTTATAAGCTTTTATTAGCGTGCTAGACTCTGAAAAATAGACAATACTTAACGAATAGCATTTATCGTCAATAGCGGTAAATGCTATTTTTGCTTTTTGCTTTTTGCTTTTTGGTTAGGTAGTTATATACTGTCTCTGTTTCCTAATTAACTACTGTTTAATTCTCTATTTTTTCGAAAAATTCTATATAGGTTCCGTCCATGTCTGACTTTTCACTTTCTACCCCTAATACACCTACTGAGCAGTCGAGTTTGACAGAATGGCTTGATTATATGCAGCAGATTCATGTTTCGGCGATAGATATGGGGTTGTCGCGAGTATTACCGGTTGCCGAGGCGTTAGGTGTGGTACAGTCAGCCAAAGACGATGCTTATGTATTTACTGTGGCGGGTACCAATGGTAAAGGCTCAACGACTGCGGTCATTGCGCAGATGTGTCAAGCGGCAGGTTATAAGACCGCTTTGTATCAATCACCGCATCTGAGTGTATTTAACGAGCGGGTGCACATCAATGGCGAGATGGTCAGCGATGAGACTTTAATCAATGCGTTTAACAAAGTAGAAGCAGCGCGATTACAGTGTGGTTTAACCTTATCTTTTTTTGAGATGACGACACTTGCAGGATTATTAATCTTTGCCGAAGCAGACTGCGATGTCTGGGTGTTAGAAGTTGGGCTTGGCGGTCGCTTAGATGTGGTCAATATCATCGATCCTGATATGGCAGTGATTACTAACATTGCTATCGATCATGTCGATTGGCTAGGGGATAATGTCGAAGATATTGGCCGTGAAAAAGCGGGTATTTTACGCGATGGCATTACCTTAGTTTATGGCGCTACTGCGATGCCAGCTAGCGTGCAGCAAGCGATTGATACGCATCAGGCAAGCTGTTATCAAGCTGGGCAAGACTTTGATTATCGTGAAGTGGAGACAGACGTTTGGCAATATAGCAATGCCTCTATCACCATGCAATTGCCACGTCCCGCGCTGTCATTGATTAACACGGCCAATGCCTTATCAGTAGTGCTGGCAAGTCCATTAAATATTGATAAAAGTGCTATCGTACAGGCATTGCAGACGGTCAAGCTGGCTGGTCGTTTTGATTATCGTGAGACGCATAATCGCCATTGGTTATTTGATGTGGCGCATAACGAGCAAGGTGTTGAATTTTTGTTGGCGCAATTATTACCGCTTTGGCAGCAGCATTTGGCAACGCAAAATAGCGTTGATGCTCTCAATCAAGGCGGCAGTCAAAACAATAAAGCTGAACACAAACCCGCCAGCATTAAAATGCTATTTTCTATGTTGGGCGATAAGGATATTAATAGGGTCGTGCAGCGTTTGACCGAAGCGGGCTTGCCCATTAGCGATTGGTTTATCGCTGAGATTGATTATCCACGGGCGGCGAGCACTGAGCAGCTGCAAGGTATATTGGCAAGCTACGTTGATAGTTCGCAAATACATGAGTTTAAACGTCTATCAGAAGCGACTTATGCCGTTATAGATGGTAGTCATGCGCAAGACTTAATCGTCGTATGTGGTTCGTTCCATACAATTGGCGAAGCGCTAGCGGCACTTGCGGTTGATCATTTAAATTAAAATCGTGCTTATTTAATGTTAGTCTTAGCAGTAGCATGATGGCAGACAGTATGAAAAATATGCTTTATAATCAAATTGATTTAGCATCCTGCTATACAATGCTATGAGATAGAAGCTCCGCATGATATTTAAAAATGAATGGACGTAACCGGCGGCAATGGCAACTATTTAACTATAAAGACTGTTTATTAAAGCTATTTAAGCATAGTTTTGAAGCGACATTTTTGAAATAACAGTTTTTAAACGACAGTTGCGCCGCTCAATCAACCTTATTACCAACTAAGAGACGTAAACGGATGAACTTTTCGAGACAAGCCTTATTGGGCATTGGGATGATTATAGGCGGTAGCGTGATGCTATACGCCATGGTGCAACAAATTGGTGATAGCAATAAACCCCAGCCAGCATCAGCGATGATAGATAAACCAAGCCCCGTGCAAGAGTCTCCGCAGCCATTGACGACTGATATCGAGACTGAAAAGCGCATCTTGGCACAAAAACAAAAAGAGCGCGCCGCTCGCGTTGCTGAACAAGAAAAGCGTGCTCAGCAGTTTTTAAGTGAACAAGAAGCGGCTGAAGCGCAAGCATTGGCAAAAGCCCGTGCCGAAAGTCAGCAATATATGGCCAGTAGCGCACCAGCGGCTAAAGATAATGAAACGCTAGAAGCAGAAAAAAATAATGCTATAACGCCAACGGTAAAGCCCAATACCATTACTATGACTGCTTCAGCTGAAAATGATGCAAACGCTCGTCAGCAGAAAAAAGCTGTCCAATTGCAACAAGAAGCACAGCGCCAAGCCGCGCTTAAAGAACAAGCGGCTGCTAAGAAATTATCAGACAGTAAAAAGGAAGCTGAAGCTAAAAAACAGGCAGACGCCAAAAAACAAGCGGATACTCAAGCTGCCGCTGAGAAAAAGCGTGAGGCAGCGCAAGTAGCTAAAAATGAAGCCCCAAAATCGCCATCTGATTACCAAGTAAAAAAAGGTGACGGGCTGATTAAACTGGCACTGCAACACAATATACCAGTAGAAGTGTTGGCTCAAGCAAATAATCTTTCGCCATCGACCTCGCTACAACTGGGTCAAAATATTACCATTCCATCTCGTCAGCAGGTTGATCGCTTAGCACGTGAGGCGGCAGCAGCTGAAAAAGCGCGTGAAGACAAGCGTCAAAAAGAAGAAGCATTAGCCAAGAAGTCGACCGATGCCAAACGTGAAGCACAGCAAAAACTTAGTGAAGCGCGTAAAGAAGTGAAAGAAACCGATGCTAAAGGTAGCTTTGGGGTGCAAGTGGCGCTGGCAAATGACCAAGCCAAAGCTGATGAGTTGGCAAAGAAATTCCAAGCTGCGGGTTATCAAGTTAAGACCAGTACTACCAGTCGCGGCGTACGCGTTGTCGTTGGTCCTGAGCGTGGTAAAGTGGCCGCATTGGCATTAAAAGATAAGATTAATAGTGACCCAAAAGTTAATACCACCAGTGCTTGGGTTTTATATTGGCGCTAAAATGAATTTAAGTTGCTGAAATATGATGACCATTATCGCTAAATAAACAGCACAATTTTAATTAGTCTCATTGATATTTTTATCGTTCTTACTAATTTTATTCAAACACGACATCTATTGTCGTGTTTTTTGTTTTATCGTTTGCCGATTTGGGCAAGCTTGGTTACGATGAGCGCCGCTCTTTCCTGTTTCTTTCTGTTTCTCTCTGTACTGTATAACCTGTCAGCCTACAAAGGCTGCCCTGTTACGGTTGGCTATGTGTCGTCATTTTAATGACATCATCATGACACGTACCTGACAGCTTTCATTATCTATAAGGTAAAACCATGTCATTTGGCGTTATATTTTTAATACTGGCGGTTGGGTTTGTAGGGCTAATTATCCTGCCAAAACTGTTTTCTAACAAACAGGCCGCTGAGCCTGAGCCGCCACCTGTGCGCGGTGATGAGCTGGCTATTTGGCCCTTTGCGCCAATGCCTATCATGACGAACACGGAAGTGATATTTTTTAACAAGTTAAAAAATTCCTTGCCCGAATATCATATTTTTGTCCAAGTTCAGCTGTCACGCATCATCGAAGCCAATAGCAGTGAAACCTCCGAACGTAGCTTTTGGTTCAATCGTATTTGTCGTCAAAGCGTCGACTATGTCATCGTTGATATCGATGCTCAGACTACTTTGCTCGCCATCGAGCTTGATGATTGGACGCATAATAGTAAAGCGCGGCAAAAGGCGGACGATAAAAAGGATAAAGCGCTTGCCAGTGCCGGTATTGCTATCGTGCGCTTTCATGCCGAGCGTATGCCAAGTGCCGATATGCTCAGATATGAGCTGATGCAGGTGATTGAGAGTTATTAGGATTATAGTAAAAACTTAACCTTTATCTTTTGCTTAGTTGGGCTTTCTAGGATAAATAACGATTGGTCTATCACCTTCAAAATATAGCCCTGTTTTTAAGATAGCATTTTTAGAATTGATAAGTGGTAGCCGACGATTATCGTAGAAGTCGCGCTTACTAAACCATTCGATATAATGAGCAGCGCGCAATGTGCTGATGTCAATCGCCGCAAGAGTTTCGCTATCAGTTTTATCGCACCATTCGTGCATTGGAAAGCTTGGTGATAGCCAAGACGGATAGCTAAAACTGGTAGTTGCCATAGGTAAAAAAAATCGCCCTTTTATCACGCCATAGCGCTTATCAATTTTGACTTGTCCATGACTTGCAGTATCTACCCAAACCGTGCGAAACTGCTTGGTCTGCATATGGCTCATTTTGCGTTGTAAATTGTCGTTAGAGTTGATACCGACCCAGTTTTCAGGCTCAAAAGGTGCTGAGCCCATAAAAAACTTAATCGCAAGCTCCCAATGTTCGACCAGATTTTCTTGGTGATTATATAAAATCAAATCCAGCTCACCAATCGTCCGTTTGCCATTGTATAACTGCACGTTACTAGCAAGCGTCTCATACGGATGCAACTTACGCGCAAAGCCATCTTGTAACCAAAACGATAACAGGCCTTCAAAGTGAAAACCCAAGCGATTGGGGCTCGGACGTTTTAATAAATAGCGGGTCAGCGCCTGATAAGCAATGGTGCTATCCAGCTCTTTTAAACGCTGCTGATAGGCTTCAAACTGCTGTCGCCAAAAGCTTGCGCTATGTACTGATACGGTATGTGTATTCTGATGCGGTACAAAGTCCAGCCATTCGGTTAAGACGTTAGGGCAGGCAAGTACATACGCCAAATCACGTACATAAGGTCGCTGGTATGCTTCCCAAGGTGCGTTATTCATGAGAGTAGGAGAAGGCTGGGTGGTAGGCTCGATCATAGTTTGAAGCAAATTGAGTAATGGAGAATTTACCCTAACGGCTCGCTTGCTAAAAGTCTATAGGTAATCGCAATATGTTAAGATTGTAATCGTCTGGCAGCATATACTTTGCCAATCATTCAATAATAATGAGGACTAACTTATGAAATACCTTTTGCAAATCGACTTTCCTTATAGTGGACCTTTTGGCAGTGCATTTTTTGACGCCATGAAAGAGCTGGCCGAAGATATCGCAACCGAAAATGGTCTGGTCTATAAACTATGGACAGAAAACGAAGAGACGCAAGAAGCGGGCGGTATTTATGTGTTTGACAATTTAGAGGATGCTAATAGATATTTAGAGAAGCATACCAAAAGACTGACTTCATTTGGTTTCAAAGACATTAAATCTAAAGTATTTATCATTAATGAAGCACTAAGTGCGATTACCAAAGCGTCTTTGTAAAATACTGAATGAAGAATAATTAAATATAAAAAAGCCAACCATTGAAAACAATGATTGGCTTTTTCTTATATGTTTAAATTTAAAATAGGATATTAATGGTATAAAAATTAAGCTGAATATCTGGTGCATTTGACAATAAAGGTACTAGGATAATGATTAGAAATTTTAATAAACAAAGCGACCATTTGGGTGGTTTGTTAAATAGCTTTTGGAATGATGATTTTGTACTAGTTGAGACTCTAGCTTTTTTTAAGTATTTCATGTGGTAGCTCCATATTAGCCGTAACTTGATTGATGCGGCTTATGGTTGCTAATTTATGAGGTAGAGTCGTTTAGGTCATTGCATTTGCAATTTGTAGCTTGCATTTGCAATCTGGATAATATGAGAGCATTAGTTCTTTCGAGCATCATTTAACAAGCGATTAGCATCTGAAAATATACCGTTTATATTTCTCGATTTTAAACCTTTAATATTCATTGCATCAATATATTCTGCAAGCCCTGCTTGTGTTGGTTGGTTTGTACTTTTACTATTGTCTGTTTTAAAGTGATAAGCATTAGTATCAGGATTAAGCAGTAAATCTTTTAAGACTGATATCAAGTGATAGGCGCTATCTTTGAGGTTTAATTCTTCGTCTGCTGAAGTTTCAGATTCCCGCTGCTGCTGCAATAGTTGTGAACGTTGCTTTTCTTCATCCAAAAATGTTGGAATTTCTTTAAGCTGACCGCTTGTATACTTTAAATCAAACCATCTTCTAAGCTCCGCCTTTTCGATTCTCAACCTATTTTTCTGTATTAACTCACTGACCTCACCTCCAGTCCATAACTTGTTTCTATTATATGGTATTCCTTCGTCTATATAATCAAGGTCACCTTTCAATAAAGCGTCTTCTAAGGAAGCGCGTTTAGCATCTGCACAAGAAGGACTAAAGCCTGACTGTTGAATAAAATTATTGAATTCAGTAGGTTCTTGGTCGCACCATAATGCCACAATGTCATTAACTTTCAACGATTCGGCCAACATCCAGAACTCATGACAGTTTTGATTGTTCATACTATATTTAATCTATTCAATAGAGTGGTTTTCTATATTACACCAATACTCCTAGTTTATAGAACTCAAAAAAAAGCCAACCATTGAAAACAATGATTGGCTTTTCTCTATTACTACTATGTTTGGTCGGAACGGCAGGATTTGAACCTGCGACCACTACACCCCCAGTGTAGTGCGCTACCAGACTGCGCTACGCCCCGAATGACTGACTATTTTACGCAAAATTATGCATATTGCAAGGGCTATTTATTTTAGCCAAAATCTACAATCGCATTTTACCTATAATAGTCAGCATAACCAATGAGCAGTTAACCTTAACCTAGTAACTCTTTTAGGATTTGGTTTACTTGCTGTGGGTTGGCACTACCGCGACTGGCTTTCATCACTTGACCAACCAGACCGTTAAACGCTTTTTCTTTACCGCCGCGATACTCTTCAACCATCGCTTGGTTTTTCGCAATGACGTCTTCAACGATGGCTTTAATCGCGCCCGTATCAGTTTCTTGCTTAAGACCTTTTTCTTCGATGATTTTGTCAGCCGCATCATCAGCATCGCCACCTTCGCGCTCATAGAGAGCACTAAAGACCTTCTTAGCCAATTTGCCAGACAAGGTATCGTCTTTAATGCGGGCTAGCATGCCAGCCAGTTGCTTGGCACTGATAGGGGAGTCAGTAATTTCTTTATCATCTTTGTTTAGCGCGCCTAGCAGGTCGCCCATGACCCAGTTAGCCGCCATTTTGGCATCTGCTTGCCCAACTTCTGCGACCACGGCTTCAAAGTAATCCGCAATTTGACGGCTACCCGTTAGGATGCGAGCATCATACTCAGAAAGACCAAGCGCTTCTTCAAAACGCGCACGGCGGGCAACAGGCAATTCAGGCATCGCCGCCCGAATGCTATCAACGGTATGCTGCTCGATACGGACAGGTAGCAAGTCAGGGTCAGGGAAGTAGCGATAGTCGTTGGCGTCTTCTTTGGTACGCATGGTGCGAGTTTCATCGCGCTCTGGATCATAAAGCATCGTTGCTTGGATAACTTTACCGCTATCTTCGATGATATCGACTTGACGTTCAATTTCACGATTGATGGCACGCTCGATAAAGCGGAACGAGTTGAGGTTTTTGAGCTCAGTACGCGTACCAAGCTCGCTTCCAGGCTTGCGCACAGAGACGTTACAGTCGCAGCGGAATGAGCCTTCTGCCATGATGGCATCTGAGATACCAAGCCAAGTGACCAGTTGATGAATGGCTTTAATATAAGCAAGAGCTTCATAAGCTGAGCGCATATCAGGCTCAGAGACGATTTCGATTAATGGTGTACCAGCGCGGTTAAGGTCAACGCCCGTCATACCATCGACAGCATCATGCACTGATTTACCGGCATCTTCTTCTAAATGCGCGCGGGTGATGCCCATGCGTTTAGGGTATTCGTTTTTCTCGCCTTCATTGACCACGACATCGATATAACCCTTGCCAACGATAGGGTTGGCCATTTGGGTGATTTGATAGCCTTTTGGCAAATCAGGATAGAAGTAGTTTTTGCGGTCAAAGGTGTTAAATAGCCCTAGCTCAGCATTGACGCCGATACCGAATTTTAAGGCACGATCGACGACGCCACTGTTTAACACTGGCAATACGCCTGGTAGACCTAAGTCAACGATACTGGCTTGGGTATTTGGCTCGTGACCAAAGTCGGTTGGCGCGCTTGAGAATATTTTACTTTCTGTATTTAGCTGGCAGTGAATCTCAATCCCGATGACCACTTCATAGCCATCGACGAACAGCTCTTTGCGGACGATCTCTTGGTGAGCGGCATGATCAGTAGTAGTTGCTGTGTTCATTATACCGTCTCCTTCGCGATGGTAGAGTGTTGTAAATGGTGGTCTGTATGCTGCTGGAATAGGTGCGCGGTAGAGAGCAGCTTGCTCTCTTGCCAATATTGACCAATCAATTGCAATCCAATTGGTAGACCGTTTGAGGTTAAACCAACCGGCTGACTAAGCGCAGGTAAACCCGCTAAGTTCACCCCAATGGTGTAAACGTCACCCAAATACATTGTGGCAGAATCTAGATCTTCACCAAGCTTATAAGCAGCTGTAGGAGCAGTTGGACTGGCAATGACATCACAGTTAGCAAAGGCGTCTTCGAAGTCTTTGACAATGATACGACGTACTTTTTGTGCCTTGGTATAATAAGCATCGAAGTAACCCGCCGATAGCGCATAAGTACCAGTCAAAATACGACGTTGTACTTCAGGGCCAAAGCCTTCTGAGCGTGAGCGCGTGTACAAGTCGAGAAGGTCAGTTGGGTTTTCACAGCGATAACCGAATCGTACGCCGTCAAAACGTGACAGGTTAGATGACGCTTCAGCTGGGGCAAGCATATAATAAGTCGCAAGGGTGATCTCAGGGTCAGTAATATTGACCTCTACAATGTTTGCGCCAAGCTCTTCGTATTGTTTTAGCGCTGCACGTACCGCTTGCTCGACTTCCGTATCTAGTCCGCTCGTAAAGTATTCTTTTGCTACGCCAATACGTAAGCCTTCTAATGGCTTCGCATCATCACCAGCAGCCGTTACTGCAGCATTCAAGTCTTGGACATAATCTGGCATATCGTATTTGATAGAAGTGGCATCGCGTGGATCATGACCAATCATTGGTTGTAGCAGATACGCACAGTCCATCGCGCTGCGACCCATGCTACCTGCTTGATCAAGACTGGAGGCATAAGCAATCATACCAAAACGCGAGATACGGCCATAAGTTGGTTTGATACCCGTTAAACCACAAAATGATGCAGGCTGGCGAATAGAGCCACCCGTATCACTAGCAGTAGCAACGGGGACAAAGCCTGCAGCGACCGCAGCGGCACTACCACCTGATGAGCCACCGGGTACATGCGCTAGATTCCAAGGATTGTGTACCGCGCCATAATGCGAGCTCTCATTATCCGAGCCCATCGCAAACTCATCCATATTGAGCTTACCAAGACTGATCATGCCCGCTTTATCGATGTTTGAAACGATAGTCGCATCATAAGGTGAGATGAAGTTATGCAGCATTTTTGAGCCGCAAGTTGTCAATACGCCTTGGGTACAAAAAATATCTTTATGCGCCATCGGTACGCCAAGCAGTGGACGCTTGTCGCCTTGGGCACGCATCTCGTCTGCCGCTTGTGCTTGCGCGCGCGCAGTTTCAGAGGTATGAGTGATAAAGCTGTTAACCTTACTATCAAGCGCATCGATGCGTTTGATATAGTGTTCAGTCAGCTCAAGGCTGCTAAATTGTTTGTCTTGCAAGCCCGTAATAAGCTGCTGGGTACTTAAGAGGTGAAGTTCAGACATAAGGTGTCGTCCGTCAAAATGTGAATAGCAGTAAATAGGATAAAATAAAGGTAAGAATTGTTATAATAATTATTCAATCACTTGTGGCACAAGGTATAGACCCGCTTCGACAGCAGGCGCCATCGATTGATTGCGCTCGCGATTGATATCGTGTTTGGCGACATCGGCGCGCAAATCTTGGCAAACTTCATGAATATTTGATAAAGGTTTGATGTCAGTGGTGTCTACATTGCCAAGGGTTTGCATCAGCTTTAACACTTTGCTGATATCATCGGCGTAACTGCTGGCGGTATATTCATCGACACCTAAGCGTGCAAGGCGGGCAACTTCTAGAATTTCTTGACGGCTGACATTGCTTTCAGCTGCTGTGATTGGCTGTGACATAATTTCTCCAGTGAAGGACAGTTTTTATTAGAGTAGAGAATAAATCAAATAGGTCAGTGTTCAGACAAATAATGGCTAAAGCACCAAAATATATTAAAAAAGCGCATTATCTGTATGTTTTATAGAGAGTGCCTTTATTATAAAGCATCTTAGCCAAGATTACAGAACATGGGCTTTGATTGCTGCACTATCTTTACTAACTTTACTAACTTTACTAACTTTACTAACTTTACTAAAATAAAGAGATTTGCAAAATTGACCAGATAGTTATGGATTGATTATCAATTGCTCACTATTTGGTTATGAAATACGTTACAGTATGCACGCACTACTAAGCTCAACGTTAAGTAAGCTATTAAACAAACTGCTGAGCAAACCATTAAGTAAAGCCATTAGCAGCAATGTCACATGGCTGTAGCACCTTGTTAGTTATTGAATTAAATGATGTTTCAGATAAGGGAGTGGTATTATTCGCCATTTCAAACTTTGTAACAATTTTTATGGCTTAAGCCCAAAATTCTAGCGTGCTGATGCAAATATCTGTGTTTTTTTTGAGCTAAATCGGTATAATTTAGCTCAGTTTTTTCATTTCATCATTATTGCTTCGGTTTGACTGGTTGCGATGATAAACTCTCGCGACGGGTCATGTCCAACGACGACCTGCTTAATACTGACGAGTAAGCCCTCAGTCAATTTCGTTCGCCTCATTCGCCTCATTTGTAATACGCTGGATATATTAGTCATGAACCTGTTTGGATTCTTATCAAATAATATCGCAATCGACCTCGGTACTGCGAACACTCTTATTTTTATTCCTGGTAAAGGCGTGGTGCTCGACGAGCCTACGGTGGTCGCGCTACGCAGTAATCGCACCCAAAACCCTACCGTTGCTGCTGTTGGTATTGATGCCAAGCAAATGCTGGGTCGTACCCCTGCCAATATTACGGCGATTCGCCCGTTAAAAGACGGTGTGATTGCAGACTTTGAAGTGACGCAAAAAATGCTCAAGCATTTTATCACTAAGGTTAGAGCCAAGCGTTTTATGGC
Source organism: Psychrobacter immobilis (assembly GCF_904846175.1). Classification (GTDB taxonomy): domain Bacteria; phylum Pseudomonadota; class Gammaproteobacteria; order Pseudomonadales; family Moraxellaceae; genus Psychrobacter; species Psychrobacter immobilis_E. The sequence continues at coordinate 80,868 of NZ_CAJGZM010000007.1, forward strand.
CCAGCCTAACGTCGTGGTTTGCGTGCCATGTAAGTCGACCCTCGTTGAGCGTAAAGCGATTCGCGAAGCGGTCTCATCGGCCGGCGCAAGCAAAGTATTGTTGCTAGAAGAGCCAATGGCGGCGGCAATCGGCGCTGGCTTGCCAGTCCATGAAGCCAGTGGCTCGATGGTGGTTGATATCGGTGGTGGTACCACTGAGATTGCCGTTATCGCACTGTCAGGTTGCGTTTATGCCGAGTCGATTCGTATCGGTGGCGATATGTTTGATGAAGCGATTATCACGCATGTGCGCCGTACTCATGGTTGCGTGATTGGTGAAACCACCGCTGAGCGTATCAAACAAGAAGTTGGCTCGGCATTAAATGAAGATAGCCAGCTAGAAGTTGAAGTTCGCGGTCGTAGCATGGCAGAAGGTGTACCAAAGACCTTTACGGTCAATTCTGAAGAAGTGCAAAAAGCCCTCAGCGATCCATTAAGCGGTATCGTCAGCGCGGTAAAAACTGCACTTGAGCAAACACCACCTGAGCTGTCATCAGATATCGCAGAACGCGGTATTGTATTGACGGGCGGCGGCGCGTTATTAAGAGGTTTGGATAAGCTGATTTCAAAAGAGACGGGTTTACCTGTGACCGTTGCTGAAGACCCATTAACTTGCGTCAGTCGCGGCGGTGGTATTGCTCTTGATTTTATCAATAACAAAAGTCTAAATATGATTTTTGTCTAAATTGCTATTGTTCATATAATAGTGGGTACTGTTTATATAGGTGGTAATTGAGCATAGCTACATTTGCTGTGCTTGATAAACGCTAAAATGACATTGCGTGAGCCATTTATCATAAAAACCGTTTTTTCTTATTCGTTTTATTCTATTAAAGGTAGCCAATCAGGTTGCCTTTAATAACATTAACCCATACCAAAACCTATGCCAAAATTAACTAGCACTACTATTTAGATTAACTGACTTATATTAACTGGTAATCGGTTTCTAACATTTATCACTGCTATTTGTAAGATGCTAAGTAAGAATTCGATAAGGTCATATTTTATAGCTTGATATTTGTTACTGTTATGTCAAGTAGCAGTTATTGCTCACATTAAAACCTCTAGATTAGACCAACTATGATTCCAAGTATTTTTGCTCGCCAGCCACTCGCACTGCGTAAGACTGCTATTGTATTGATAGTGGCATTGGTACTGATGTGGTTTGATAGCAAAAATCCTGAATGGTTTAATCCGATACGCACCACCACCCATGCCGCCATGCAGCCTATTTATGAGCTATCGTTATTGCCAAGCTATGCAAAACACTGGTCAAGCGGTAGTCTGCAATCTAAAGAAGCGCTGCGCCGCGAAAATATGCAGCTCAAATCGCAACTCATCCATGCTCAAGCCAAGCTCCAGCAGCAAGATTATATCTTGGCACAAAATGCCCGCTTGCAAGGTATCCTCTCGACGACGCGTCCCGAACAATTTGATTTGAATTTGGCTCAAGTAATTGGTACCGATACCAATCTACTCAGGCAAATTGTCGTCCTTAATAAAGGCGAGCAAGATGGCGTGCAAGTGGGTCAAACGGTTATTGATGAGGACGGTATCTTAGGGCAGATTATTAATGTCTATCCCAATACCAGCCGCTTATTACTGATTACCGATGAGCAGCAATCTGTCGCCGTGACGGTCAAACGCACTGGACAGCGGGCTATTGTCACGGGTGAGGGTATACCGACGTCTTTACGCCTTAATTATGTTTTTAAAACCTCAGATGTGCGCGTCGGCGATGAGTTGGTGTCATCAGGATTGGGCGGACGTATACCAGCAGGCTATCGAGTTGGTCGCATTGCCCATGTTGAAGACACACAAGAGGATAACTTTAGAAGCATTGAAGTCACGCCAGCGGCAAACTTTATCGACAATGCTTACGTGCTGGTACTACAAGACAAAATAGTTAATAAAAATAACACAGACATTAAGGAAGATTGATAGGTTGCCTGCTGTTTTAACTCAATATAAATATAATAGTCACAGCAACCTCTTAACCACCGCTTTTATTCCCACCAATGCTAGATAAATCGTTACATAGCAGCCGCTAAATATTCGCTAAAGGTAAGTATTCATGGCATATCCTGATTCTGAACATGCAACGGGGCTGTTGCTTGCCGTGATTGTCCTGAGCTTTATTGTCGCCTCATCGCTCAGTGTTTATCCCTTAAGCCCGAGCATGGCAACATTGCGCCCGATGGTTATGATGATGGTGCTGATTTTTTGGCTCCTGTTTCAGCCCCGTTATATCGGAATTTTTGGTGCCTTTACTATTGGTATTATCGCCGATTTGTTAATGGACACACATTTAGGTCAGCAAGCTTTCGCCGCCGTGATGGTCGCAATGGTAATAAAAGTCACCAGCATTTATATCAGACAATTAAATACCATCAGCGCTTGGCTCATTGCAAGCTTAGGATTGGTCATATTCCAAGTGACTTTATGGATATTACAGATGTTTATCCAAAATACCTTTGTCGCCCAATCTGTCTTATCCTTATTAATGAGTATCATAAGCTGGCCGCTGGTGCTATTTATACTACGCAAATTTGCGCGCTAGCTTATACTCTTATCTGTCTGCAAAAATCAAAAATCAAAAATCAAAAATTTATAAAACAAGAGAATAGTGATGAAACTCATTTTAGCGTCTGGCTCACCGCGCCGTCATGAGCTGCTAACTAGGGCGCAACTCGACTTTACGGTGATGAGCGTCGATATTGATGAAACGCCGCATGCTAATGAATCCCCTAAAGATTACATTGAACGCATGGTCGCTACCAAGGCAGAGGCGGCACTCCAACAATTAAACAAAGAATTAAATAAAAACTTAAAAAAAAATCAAACTGATTTACTTGAATCAATCATTATTTTAACCGCTGATACCATCGGTGTCTTAGCAGATGGCAAGACAGTATTGGTTAAACCAGATAATCGTAAAGATGCTTATCGCATGTGGCAGCAGATGTCCGATAATGTCCATGAAGTCTGGACAGCGGTGCAAGGAACTCAGGTGTCATTATCCTTTAAAGCGGCTAACGACCTAAATCACGAACCAGTATTGCAAGTCGTTAATCAGCAACAAATCACTGAGCGCACCGAAGTGACTTTTATAGCGCTCAGCACAGAGATGATGAGTGATTACTGGGAAAGCGGCGAACCTGCTGATAAAGCGGGTGGTTACGGCATTCAAGGTTTTGGTGCAGCATGGGTGAGCCGTATCAATGGCAGTTATACTAATGTGGTTGGTTTGCCGCTTGCACAGACATTGGCGCTTATCAATGAGATAAAAGAGGATAAAGCCAAGATTTTCAATTCGCTAAAAGTAGATTCCTAATGCTTATGCACATAATGACACGGTAGGGTGATGGGCAAACGCAAGGCGCATTTGCTACACTGTGAGGCTACCAAACTATGAACGCTTCACAAGAAAGCTGAGTGATAAGAGAAAATATTATGTCCGAAGAGCTGCTGATTAATATTAGTCCCATGGAATCGCGCGTCGCCGTGTTAGATAATGGTATCTTAGGCGAGGTTTATATTGAGCGTCATCATAAACTGGGTTTGGTCGGCAATATCTATCTGGGCACGGTAGTAAGGGTGCTTCCTGGTATGCAAGCGGCTTTTGTTGATATTGGACAATCGCGCACGGCGTTTTTACATGTCAACGATATGCAGCGTGAGCCGCGTCCAGTCGCTGAAAATAAAAGTAAAGCCCATCACACTACCGATAATGAACCTACTGTCATAGAAGCCACTACTGATGACCTAGCTGTTACGCCGCCGGTTGTCATTCCACAAACTGAAGTCGTACCCGTTGCAAAAACCCTTATCCAGCATCGTCTGCACGAAAGCCAACGTATTTTAGTACAAGTGACCAAAGACCAGCTCGGTAGCAAGGGTGCACGCTTAACCACTAATATATCACTGCCGTCACGTTACTTGGTGTACCTGCCATCAAGTGAGCATATTGGTATATCGCAACGTATTGATGGCGATGAGGAGCGTACGCGTCTCAAGACTGAACTTACTAGCCTGATGCAGACAGTCAACCTAAAAGGTGGACTCATTGCGCGTACAGCAGCTGAGCGTGTCCCTGTCGATAAACTTGAAGAAGATATTTACTACTTATTGCAGTTATGGCGCACCATTTGTGCCCGCCGCCAAGAAATGAAGCCCAATCAAAGCTCCGAGCTTATCTATCAAGAGTTATCGCTGCCACTGCGCTCCATTCGCGATTTGGTCCATGCTGATACCGAAAAAGTGGTGATTGATAATGCGCAAATCTATGAGCAGGTGAGATACTTTGCTAAAGAGTTTGTCCCTTTTGTTTATGACCGTATTGTGCATTATACCGCTGAGCAATCATTGTTTGACGTGCACCGCGTCGAGGACGATCTGCGTGATGCCCTAAAACGGCGGGTTGACTTAAAGTCAGGCGGCTATCTGATTATCGATCAAACCGAAGCGATGACGACGATTGATGTCAATACCGGCTCTTTTGTTGGGGCACGCTCATTAGAAGATACCGTTTATAAAACCAATTTAGAAGCCACTCATGCCATAGCGCGGCAGCTGCGTCTACGTAATCTAGGCGGCATTATCATTCTAGATTTTATCGATATGCTTGAGCAGCAGCATAAAGACGATATCCTTGAGAGTTTGCAGTCACAGTTAGTACAAGACTACGCGAAAACCAAAATTACCCAAGTAAGTGAGCTTGGTTTGGTTGAGATGACCCGCAAGCGCACTCGAGAGTCGTTAGGTCAGCAGCTATGTGAGCCATGCTCGACCTGCCAAGGACGCGGTTTCGTCAAAACCGCTGAAACGGTCTGCTTTGAGATATTCCGTGAAATCATGCGCTGTGCTCGCACGTATAACTCACCAAAGAAATTTACCGTCGTTGCTCATGCCGCAGTCATTGATTTATTACTGACTTCAGAATCGGACACAGTGGCAGATTTAGAGTATCTATTGGGTAGGGTGATTACCTTTGATGTCGAGAATCTTTATACCCAAGAGCAGTATGATATTGTTCTAGATTAAGTGTTTATTATTAAATACCCAAAGCAAGTAGTGTAGAAACTAGCGACTGTATAAGTTAATCTTTAATGACCAATAATTCTATAAAAAGTAGGGACGTAGTGTACAAATAATGTTTTATATCAACTACTATCTGCCATCATTGCAAATAACCTCCTTGCAATGGGTTAAAAATTATGTATAATACACACCACTGAATTATATATGCGCAGCCAATCAAACAGCTGGCGCTATGACAGCTAGAGCATCGTTTCTAGCACTATTTCATTATGCCTTTGCTGACATCCTATAATGGAAGGGTCGGCGGGGCTTTAAACTATTTTACTTTTAGTACGCTATAAGTTCCGTTAACGAACTCATTCTGGTTTAGAACAGAAGGCCGCTTTAAGTGAATATTTAACCAAACGGCTTTTGCTCATATCCTTGCAAAGCAAGAATGACAAAGGCACATATTAGGAGCTTGCTGGCATGGCTAACCAGAGAATCCGTATCCGTCTTAAGTCTTTTGATCATCGTCTGATTGATCAATCTGCACAAGAGATTGTTGATACTGCAAAGCGCACCGGTGCGCAAGTTTGTGGTCCTGTACCGTTGCCGACTCGCATTGAGCGCTTCAACGTTCTAACTTCACCACACGTAAACAAAGACGCTCGTGATCAGTACGAAATCCGTACTCATAAGCGTATGGTTGACATCGTTCAACCTACCGACAAAACTGTGGATGCGCTAATGAAGCTTGATTTAGCGGCGGGTGTTGACGTTCAAATTGCTTTGGGTTAATGCACATAAACACCCAACCCATTAATATAAGATATAAAGAGGTCTAAAATGGCGATCGGTTTAGTCGGTAAAAAATGCGGCATGACCCGTGTCTTCACTGAAGCAGGTGCATCTATCCCTGTAACAGTGGTTGAGATCAGTGCTAACCGCATTACTCAAGTAAAAAATACTGATGTAGATGGCTATCAAGCCATCCAAGTTACCACAGGTACCCGTCGTGACAGCCGCGTAACAGCAGCTCAAAAAGGTCACTTCGCTAAAGCTGGCGTTGCCGCTGGTCGTGGTGTTTGGGAATTTCGTGCCAATGACAGCGATCTTGAAGGTCGTGAGATTGGTGGTGAGATCCTAGCTGACTTGTTCGAACAAGGTCAGATGGTTGATGTCACAGGTAACAGTAAAGGTAAAGGCTTTCAAGGCGGCGTGAAGCGTCACAACTTCAGCATGCAAGATGCCACTCATGGTAACTCAGTCTCTCACCGTGCGCTTGGTTCAACTGGTCAAAACCAGTCACCAGGTAAAGTCTTCAAAGGCAAAAAAATGCCAGGTCAGATGGGTAACAAACGCGTTACCGTTCAAGGCCTAGAAGTGATATCGGTTGATGTTGAAAATGGGTTACTTGTCATCAAGGGTGCTATCCCAGGTGCCACCGGTGGCGATGTCATCGTACGTCCGTCAGTCAAAGCCTAAGCAAGGGGATTAACGTGGATTTAAAAACAGTTACAGGGGCGGCAGTTGAGCTTTCTGATACGGCTTTCGGTCGTGAATTCAACGAAGCATTAGTGCATCAAGTCGTCACCGCATATCTTGCTGGTGCTCGCCAAGGTACACGCGCTCAAAAGACCCGTGCCGAAGTTTCTGGTGGTGGCATTAAGCCATGGCGCCAAAAAGGTACTGGTCGCGCTCGTGCAGGTTCTATTCGTAGCCCAATCTGGCGTGGGGGCGGTCGTGCATTCGCGGCTAAGCCACAAGATTGGTCACAGAAAGTTAACCGTAAAATGTATCGCGGTGCGATGCAGTGCATCCTAGCCGAATTGATTCGTCAAGATCGTCTAATTTTGGTTGAAGAGCTAAGTGTTTCTGGCCCTAAGACTAAAGAGCTGATTGCAAAGTTAAATGACTTAGGCGCACCTCGTGCACTAATCGTCACCAAAGAAGTTGACGAAAACTTATACTTAGCGGCTCGCAACATTCCACACGTCAATGTACTTGGTACAAACGAAGTGGACCCAGTGAGCTTGATTGCTTTTGATAAAGTAATCATGTCAGTTGAAGCTGCGAAACAATTTGAGGAAGCACTAGCATGAATAACGCAAGACTTTATCAGATCCTAAGAGGACCTGTATTCTCAGAGAAATCTCAAATGCTTGGCGATTCACTTGGTGTGCAGGTATTTAAAATTGACTCTAACGCTACTAAGCTTGAAGTCAAAAAAGCAGTTGAGATGATGTTCGAAGGTGTTGAAGTTTTAAAAGTAAACACATTGAATGTTAAAGGTAAGACAAAGCGTTTTGGTAAGAACATCGGCCGTCGTAATGACTATAAAAAAGCCTACGTTACCTTAAAAGCTGGTCAAGATGTACAAATGGCTGATGCTGGTGAAGACGTCGCAAAAACGACTGCTTCTACTAGTGAAACAGCGAACAACGAATAAGGATTACACTCATGCCTATCGTAAAAGCAAAGCCAACATCACCAGGCCGTCGTTTTGTTGAAAAAGTGGTGCATCCACACCTTTACAAAGGTCGTCCTTTTGCAGCGCTTCTCGAATCAAAAAGTAAAACTGGTGGTCGTAACAATAATGGTCGCATCACGACTCGTCACATCGGTGGTGGTCATAAGCAGCATTATCGTATTATCGATTTTAAACGTACTAAAGACAATATCCCAGCAACGGTAGAGCGTATTGAATACGATCCTAACCGTACTGCGCACATTGCTTTACTTAAGTACGCTGACGGCGAACGTCGCTATATCATTGCTGCTAAAAAGCAAGCAGTGGGCGATACCGTTATGTCAGGCGAAAACTCTCCAATCCGTCCAGGTAACTGTTTACCGCTGAAAAACATCCCATTGGGTACTGTGATTCACAATATCGAACTTAAAATCGGTAAAGGTGCACAGATTGCTCGTTCTGCGGGTGCCAGCGTTCAATTACTAGGTCGTGACGGTATTTATGCTATTCTACGTCTACGTTCTGGCGAAACTCGCCGTGTACACGTGAATTGCCGTGCTGTTATTGGCGAAGTTTCTAACACTGAAAACAACTTGAAATCACTTGGTAAAGCCGGTGCTTCACGTTGGCGTGGTGTTCGTCCTTCTGTTCGCGGTGTTGCTATGAACCCGGTTGATCACCCACATGGTGGTGGTGAAGGTCGTAACAAAGGTCGCCATCCAACCAGCCCTTGGGGTCAGAAGTCTAAAGGACTTAAAACGCGTCATAATAAGCGTACTGACAGTATGATCATCCGCCGCCGCGCCAAGAAGAAATAAAGGAAGAATTTCATGCCTCGTTCATTGAAAAAAGGTCCATTCATAGACGCGCACTTGTTTGCTAAAGTTGAGAATGCATTAGACACCAACTCACGCAAACCAATTAAGACTTGGTCGCGCCGCTCGATGATTTTGCCACAAATGGTTGGCCTAACTTTATCTGTTCACAACGGCCGTACTCATGTACCGGTTATTGTGAGCGAACAGATGGTTGGTCATAAACTAGGTGAATTTGCCCCGACTCGTACGTATCGTGGTCATGGCATTGACAGAAAAGCTAAGAAATAAGGTGCTTACCATGGAAGTAACTGCAAAATTACGCGGTGCCGCCATTTCGGCACAAAAAGTTAGACTCGTTGCTGATGAAGTTCGCGGCAAATCTATCGAGCGTGCTTTGGATATCCTAACGTATAGTAATAAAAAAGGCGCTGTGTTCGTTAAGAAATGTCTTGACTCAGCCATCGCCAATGCCGAACATAACAACGGTTTAGATATTGATACGCTTAAAGTATCAACTATCTACGTTGATGAAGGCATTACGCTAAAACGTATCCTACCACGTGCTAAAGGTCGCGCTGATCGTATCAGTAAGCGTACTTGTCACATCACTATAAAGGTAGGAGAATAAGTTATGGGACAAAAAGTACATCCAATCGGAATTCGTCTTGGTGTTGTCAAAAAGCATAACGCAAACTGGTATGCTAACCCTAAACAATACTCAGAATACCTGATCAACGACATCCAAGTACGCGAGTATCTACGCAAAAAACTAGATAATGCTATGATTAGCAATATCATGATTGAGCGTCCTACTGGTGCTGCTAAGATTACCATCGCCACTGCGCGTCCTGGTATTGTTATCGGTAAGAAAGGCGAAGATATTGAAAGACTTCAAAAAGAATTGACCAAAATTATGGGCGTACCTGCTCAGGTCAACATTGAAGAAATCACCTCGCCTGATCTTGATGCTCATTTAGTAGCACAAGGTATCGCAAGTCAGCTTGAGCGTCGTGTTATGTTCCGCCGTGCAATGAAGCGCGCGGTACAGAACAGCATGCGCTCTGGTGCTAAAGGTATTAAAGTTGAGTTGTCTGGCCGTCTTGGCGGTGCTGAGATTGCTCGTACTGAATGGTACCGTGAAGGTCGTGTGCCACTGCATACACTACGCGCCGATATTGACTATTCGTCAGTACGTGCGGAAACCACTTATGGCACTATCGGTGTAAAAGTTTGGATCTTCCGTGGCGAAATCCTTGACGGTATGAACAGCGTTTATAACCCCGTTAAAGAAGAGCAGACTCGTGCGCCAAAACGCCGTGGTCGTGGAAACGGAAACCGTCGAAACACAGACAGAGGTTAAACTATGTTACAGCCAAAACGTACCAAGTTTCGTAAAATGCATAAAGGTCGTAACACTGGGCTAGCTCATCGTGGAAGCACCGTTGCATTCGGACAAATTGGTCTAAAATCTTTGACTCGTGGTCGTATGACTGCCCGTCAAATTGAAGCAGCACGTCGTACCATCACTCGTAAAATTAAGCGTGGCGGTAAAATCTGGATTCGTGTATTCCCAGACAAACCAATTACCAACAAGCCATTAGAAGTACGTATGGGTAAAGGTAAAGGTCCTGTAGAATATTGGGTATGCGAAGTCAAACCTGGTAAAATACTATATGAACTTGAAGGGGTATCAGAAGAGCTTGCTCGCGAAGCCTTAACGCTTGCAGCAGCAAAACTGCCCTTTAAAACTACCATTGTTAAGCGGACGATAATGTAATGAAGATCAGTGAATTACGTGATAAATCATTAGAAGAACTGACTCAGTTACTTGATGAAAAGCAACTTGATGCTTTCCGTATTCGTATGGCTAAAGCAACCGGTCAGTTGGGGAATACCCATGAAGTACGTGTCAATCGTCGTGCGATTGCTCAGCTTCAGACTTTGATTAACGAGAAACAACGAGGCGACTCATGAGCGATAACAATCAAGCAACGACCAATGCTAGTGTTCTGACAGGACGAGTTGTCAGTGACAAGATGGACAAGTCCATCACGGTTTTGATTGAGCGTCTGGTTCGTCATCCTTTATATGGCAAACAGCTTCGTCGTTCTACCAAAATTAAAGCACATGATGAAGACAACGTTTGCCAACAAGGCGACCTTGTCCGTATCAAAGAAACGCGTCCAATCTCAAAAACCAAGTCTTGGACTTTGGTTGAAGTGGTTGAAAAAGTAGAAAAAATCTAAGTAAATTGCATTAAAAGCCAGAAGCTGTTAAAATGTCCGCCTTTTTAAGGATGCTGATTGCGCCGAGCGTATATCACTCACATTAAGAGTAAGCTGCGGTTATTTACATTAAATGCCGTCTACTCATACTGTGCTAGCGGCAGCAACTGGTTTTTATTGCTCATACGTGCGGAGTTAACGCTATGATTCAGGTTGAGTCAATGCTGGAAGTTGCAGACAATAGCGGTGCAAGACGAGTTCAGTGCATTAAAGTACTGGGTGGCTCTCATCGTCGTTATGCATCGGTCGGCGATATCATTAAAGTAACGGTTAAAGAAGCCATTCCTCGCGGTCGTGTTAAAAAAGGCGACGTGATGAATGCGGTAGTTGTACGTACCAAAAAAGGCGTTCGTCGCCCTGATGGTTCGGTATTACGTTTTGATGACAATGCTGCGGTATTGTTGAACCAAAACAAAGCACCGATTGCAACTCGTATTTTTGGACCGGTAACTCGTGAACTACGTGGTGATCAGTTTATGAAAATTGTATCACTAGCACCAGAAGTATTGTGAGGTAATCCATGTCAAAATTACGTAAAGGCGATACAGTTATCGTGATTGCCGGTAAAGATAAAGGCAAACAAGGTACTGTACAAGCTGTAAAAAATGATCGTATTAAAGTTGAAGGCATTAACATTGTCACTAAACATCAGAAGCCAAATCAGGCAACTGGCGTTGAAGGCGGCATTCTTAAGCAAGAAGCTTTTCTACACATCTCAAATGTCGCAATTTTAAATGCGCAAACCCAAAAAGCAGACCGTATTACTTATCAGTTCGGCGAAGACGGCAATAAACAACGCGTCTATCGTTCGAACGGTGAAGTAGTGGCGACTGCGTAAGACACTAAGGGTGTAATGGTAATGGCAAGATTAAAAGCTTTATATAACGAAGAACTCAAGCAAAAGATTAAAGAAGAGCTTGGTTTAGATAACGTGATGCAAGTGCCTAAAATCACTAAAATCACACTTAATATGGGTGTAGGCGGCGCGTCTCAAGACAAGAAATTGCTTGAAGGTGCAGTAGCTGACATGACCGCTATCGCTGGTCAAAAACCTGTAGTCACCAAAGCGCGTAAATCAATTGCTGGCTTTAAGATTCGTGAAGAATGGCCAATTGGTTGCAAAGTAACGCTACGCGGTGAGCAAATGTACGAATTTTTAGATCGTCTCATTGCCGTTGCAATTCCTCGTGTTCGTGACTTCCGTGGTTTTTCATCTAAAGCCTTTGACGGTCGTGGTAACTACTCATTGGGTATCAAAGAACAAATCGTATTCCCAGAAGTAGACTTCGACAAGATTGATCGTATCCGAGGTATGGATGTGACCATCACTACGTCAGCTGCTACTGATGATGAAGGTCGTGCGTTGCTTAAAGCATTCGGCTTCCCATTTAAATAAGGTAAAGACGTTATGGCAAAGAAGAGCATGATTAACCGCGAATTAAAGCGCGAGAAAATGGTAGCTAAATATGCTGACAAGCGTATCAAGCTAAAAGAAACTATCAGTGATATGACTGCAAGTGACGAAACTCGTATGGAAGCGATGTTAGAGCTACAAGCTTTACCACGTAACGCATCACCAGTACGTCTGCGCAATCGTTGTGCTATCACAGGTCGTCCTCACGGTTACTTCCGCAAGTTTGGCTTATCACGCAATATGTTGCGTGAGCGTGTCATGCAAGGCGATGTGCCTGGTGTTCGTAAAGCAAGCTGGTAAGGAGTAACTATATGAGTATGCAAGATACCGTTGGGGATATGCTAACCCGTATCCGTAACGCACAAATGGCTAACAAAGTATCGGTAGCAATGCCGAGCTCTAAACTACGTAAATCTATCGCTGACTTATTGGTTAACGAAGGTTATGTAGCTAATGCTGTTGTTACTGAAGAAGACAACAACAAAGCAACTTTATCTATCGAATTAAAATACTTCGAAGGTAAAGCTGTTATTGAAACGATTCAACGTTTCAGCCGTCCTGGTTTACGCCAGCATCGCGGTAAAGACGCTATCCCTACTGTTAAACAAGGTATGGGTGTTGCTATCGTATCAACCAGCCAAGGTATCATGAGCGATCGTGCTGCACGCGCTGCTGGTATTGGTGGTGAAATCGTTGCATTTGTAGCGTAAGCTACACGACGATAAAGTCTATTTGATGCTTGTTAGACTGCTATCAATTGAGTAATGATAAATTATTTCAAATTGATAGGTGTCTAACGCCATCAATTATGCTAAACTAACACGCTTTTTAGCCTGTTAGTTTTTTCGCTAATAGAAGTAAGTTAATTTTTTAAGGAATATTCCTATGTCTCGTGTGGCTAAAGCCCCAGTAGCACTGCCTAGCGGCGTAAGTGTTACTTTGAACGATCGGCAGGTCGAAGTTAAAGGCAAGAACGGCAATTTGTCTTTACGCCTGCATGAATTGGTCGAGCTGAAACAGGAAGATGATGCAATCATTTTCTCACCTACAGTCGATTCAAAAGAAGCCATGATGCACACTGGCACCATGCGCGCTCTGCTTAACAACTATGTTACAGGCGTGAATGAAGGCTTTGAAAGACGTCTTCAACTAATTGGTGTTGGTTATCGTGCTCAAGCTACTGGTAATAAAGTAACGCTAAACGTTGGTTACTCACATCCAGTAGAATATACGCTACCTGAAGGTGTGTCGGCTGAAACCCCAACGCAAACTGAAATTGTTTTGAAATCAAACAATAAACAGCAGCTTGGTCAAGCAGCGGCTAATATCCGCGCTTTCCGTCCACCAGAGCCTTATAAAGGTAAAGGTATTCGTTATAGTGACGAGCATGTGATTCGCAAAGAAGCCAAGAAAAAATAAGGTGAGTTGAAATGTTTGATAAAAAAGCAGCTCGTCTACGTCGAGCAAAGAAAACCCGCGCACATATCCGTTTCTTAGGCGTTCATCGTCTAACGGTTAACCGTACGCCAAGACATATTTATGCCCAGATTATCTCTCCGAACGGTGGTGAAGTGATTGCTCAGGCATCTACCTTAGACAGCAGCTTGCGTTCAGGCGCGACTGGTAACGCTGATGCAGCGACGTCTGTAGGCCAATTAATCGCAGAACGCGCAAAAGCAGCTGGTATTACTAAAGTTGCCTTTGACCGTAGTGGTTTTAAATATCATGGTCGAGTAAAAGCTTTAGCTGAAGCGGCTCGCGAAAACGGATTGGAGTTTTAATCATGGCTAGAAATGATAAAAATGATAAAAATGAACAGACTGACGGTCTAGTAGAACGCTTAGTTACCGTTGATCGCGTTGCAAAAGTTGTTAAAGGTGGTCGTATTTTTTCTTTCACTGCTTTAACAGTAGTGGGCGATGGCAATGGCCGTGTTGGTTTTGGTCGTGGTAAAGCACGTGAAGTGCCAGCTGCTATCCAAAAAGCGCTAGAAGCTGCTAAACGCAATATGATTACTGTTGAACTTAATGGTGCAACTTTATTCCATCCGATCAAAGCACGTCATGGTGCTAGTAAAGTCTATATGCAGCCTGCATCTGAAGGTACTGGCGTAATCGCTGGTGGCGCAATGCGTGCAGTATTAGAAGTTGCGGGTGTTAAAGATGTTTTAACAAAATCTCATGGTTCTACCAACACTGCGAACGTTGTACGTGCAACGTTCAACGGTTTACGTGATATGTCAACTCCAGAAAAGATGGCAGCGAAACGTGGTAAATCTGTAGACGAAATCTTGGGTTAACTTAGACTAGGTGAGTTACGATGAAAAAAATGAAAGTCACTCAATTTAAATCGGGTGCCCATCGCCTCAAGAGCCACAAAGCGAGCTTGAAAGGATTGGGTTTACGCCGTATTAATCATACTGTTGAAGTAGAAGATACTCCTTCAAACCGTGGTATGGTCAATCGCGTTAACTACATGGTAAAAGTGGAGGAAGCGTAATGGGACTTAGATTAAATGAATTATCACCAGGTGTTGGCGCAAAGAAAACTGCCCAACGTCGTGGTCGCGGTATCGGTTCAGGCCTTGGCAAAACCGGTGGTCGTGGTGTAAAAGGTCAGAAATCTCGTTCAGGTTCTAGCATTCGCTCAGGATTTGAAGGTGGTCAAATGCCTTTATATCGCCGTCTACCAAAATTTGGTTTTACCAGTAAAATGGCGATGACTACTGCTGAAGTTCGTCTGTCTGAACTGAACCAAATCGAAGGCGATGTGGTTAGCATTGAAACATTAAAAGCTGCTAACCTTATCCGTCACGACATGAAGCGCGCTCGTATTATGTTGTCAGGCGAAGTCACTAAAGCTTATACTTTCAAAGGTATCAAAGTGACTAAAGGCGCCAAGCTAGCAATCGAAGCTGCTGGTGGTAGCATCGAGGAGTAGTAACGTGTCAAAGCAATCAATGTCATCGTCTGGTATACCGCTCAATCCATTTGCCTTTATACGTAAGTATGATGAGCTTTGGTCGCGTTTATTATTCTTAATCGGCGCATTGATTGTTTATCGTTTTGGGTCGCATATTCCAGTACCGGGTATCAACCCGGTTAACTTGGCTGATCTGTTTTCGCGCAACGAAAATACCATTTTGAGCATGTTTAACATGTTTTCAGGTGGTGCACTAGAACGTATGTCCATTATGGCACTTGGTATCATGCCATATATCTCAGCATCGATTATTGTACAGATGATGTCTGCGGTATTGCCATCGCTAGAAGCCCTCAAAAAAGAGGGTGAGGCGGGACGACGTAAGCTAAACAAGTATACCCGTCAAGGTACGCTTGCGTTAGCCCTAGTACAGTCATTAGGGATGTGTGCTGGTTTAATCAGTCAAAACCTTACCTTATCTTCTGGTCTGACCTTTTATATTCCAGCGGTTACTTCATTGGTAGCTGGCGCTATGTTCTTAATGTGGCTTGGTGAGCAGATTACAGAGCGCGGCGTAGGTAATGGTATCTCAATGCTCATTTTTGCGAGTATTGTGGCTGGTACGCCAGGTATGATTTCGCAGTCTATCGAACAGGTCAATCAAGGGCAGATGAACTTGATTGTACTCTTTATCTTTGTATTGCTAGGCATTGCAGTGACTGCAGGTATCGTTTATATTGAACGTGCTCAGCGCCGTGTGCCAGTGAACTATGCACAGAAACAACAGCAAGGTCGCAAGATATATGCTCAGCAGCAGTCACATTTGCCGTTGAAGCTGAACATGGCAGGGGTTATCCCAGCCATTTTTGCCAGCTCGTTATTGTTGTTTCCAGCAAGTTTAGGGCAGTGGGTTGGTCAATCGGCTGATCCTACCTTTACGCAAAAGATATTGCAAAATATGGCATTGGTGTTGTCCCCAGGGCAGCCTCTATATTTGGTTCTGTTTGGCGCAATGATTATTTTCTTCTGTTATTTCTATACGGCACTGGTATTTAGTCCGCGTGAAGTTGCAGAAAACCTTAAACGTAGTGGTGCGTATATCCCAGGTATTCGCCCCGGACAACAAACTCAGCGTTACCTCGATCATGTATTAAACCGACTGACCTTTATTGGCGCGATGTATATGACGGTTATTTGTTTAATGCCAATGGTCGTCCAGTCATCGTTTGGTGTACCGTTTCAACTTGGTGGTACGTCGCTACTGATTATGGTGGTTGTGGTAATGGACTTCATCTCGCAAATCCAAGCGCATTTGATGACCCATCAATATCATGATCAGACGTTAATTCAATCGCCCACTCAACCTTAAATGAGCGGTACGATATTTCAAAGGAGTATGCTATGAAAGTTCAAGCATCAGTTAAGAAGATTTGTGGTAGCTGTAAAGTTGTGCGCCGTAAAGGCCGTGTACATATTATTTGTACCGCAGAACCTCGCCACAAGCAACGTCAAGGTTAATATTTTTAATAGAACAATGCGCTAAGCTTGTACTATTTACTAAATTAATACTTGAAAAATGACGGCGGATGGGATATCATCCGCCACTTGCCGTAGTTTATGCAAAACCTTTTATAACATGTTCAATGAATAGGTTGGTTTACCAACTCGAAGCAGTGATTATAATTATAAAAGCTTTAGTATTGACAGCAACAAATCTGAAAAGTAATGCCTTATCGATAGATAAAGCTTGTTTTTCTTTAATGGAGAGAAATCAATGGCTCGTATTGCCGGCGTAAACATTCCGGATAATAAGCATGCTGTTATTTCACTAACTTACATCTTTGGTGTAGGTCGTACCACTGCTCAGAAAATCTTAGAAGCAGTTGGCATTGCCCCTACTACTAAAGTCAGTCAGTTAGATGATACACAGTTAGATGCTATCCGTGCACAAGTTGCAGAATACATGACTGAAGGTGATCTTCGTCGTGAAGTGTCAATGAACATCAAGCGCTTGGTTGATCTTGGTTGTTACCGTGGCATCCGCCATCGTCGTAACTTACCAGTTCGCGGTCAGAATACCAAGAACAACGCTCGTACTCGTAAGGGTCCGACACGCCCTCTCAAAAGATAATTAACTTAGGAAGCTAAAAGATGGCAAAAGACACTCGCAGTCGCAAAAAGGTGGCTCGTCGTTCAGTATCGGAGGGCATTGCCCATATCCATGCGTCTTTTAATAACACCATTGTTACGATTACCGATCGTCAGGGTAATGCATTGGCTTGGGCCACTTCAGGTGGACAAGGCTTCCGTGGTTCACGTAAATCTACACCATTTGCAGCTCAGGTTGCAGCTGAAGTCGCTGGTAAAGCGGCTCAAGAATACGGTGTTAAGAATATCGACGTTTTGGTCAAAGGACCAGGACCGGGTCGTGAGTCTGCGGTAAGAGCACTAGGTGCATTGGGTTATAAAGTCAACAGCATCTCTGATGTAACCCCAATCCCACACAATGGTTGCCGTGCGCCGAAAAAGCGCCGCGTCTAATATTAAAGACGAAGCTTTTTATCATAAGAGCTTATAGGAGACATAACAATGGCCCGTTATATTGGACCAAAACTCAAATTATCACGTCGTGAAGGTACAGACTTAGGCCTTAAGTCTGGTGTTAAACCATACGACGTAAAAACGAAAAAATCGGCTCGTCCACCTGGTCAACATGGTGTTAGCCGTAATAAAAGTTCAGAATACTCTCTACAGTTACGTGAAAAACAAAAAGTTAAGCGTATCTATGGTGTATTAGAGCGTCAGTTTGCAAACTACTACAAAGAAGCTGCTCGTAAGCGTGGCGCTACTGGTGAAAACTTGTTAGCAATGCTTGAGAGTCGTCTTGATAACGTAGTATACCGCATGGGCTTCGGCTCAACTCGCGCTGAAGCACGTCAGCTAGTTAGCCATCGCACTGTGATGGTAAAAAAAGCTGGCCGTGATGAGTTTGTTCGTGTGAACATTCCATCAATTCAGTTGCAAGATGGTGATGTCATCGCTATCCAAGAGAAGTCTCGCGAACAACTACGTATTAAAAACGCTATCGAATTAGCGACACAACGTGGTATTCCAGAATGGCTAGACGTTGACCACAGCAAACTACAGGGCACGTTTAAAAAAGCGCCTGATCGTATTGATCTACCTGCTGAAATCAACGAAAGCTTGATCGTTGAGCTATACTCTAAGTAAGTAACGTGATGCTCGATGTTATGAAAATAGCATTGAGCAATTGACGTTAATTAAACCAGTTTAATAAATCGAGGTGACATCATGATGCTAAGTGCAACTGAGTTTCTAACGCCGAACGCCATTAACGTGGATACGGTTAATGAAACGATTGCGAAAGTCACGCTCGAACCGTTAGAACGCGGCTTTGGGCATACCTTAGGTAATGCCTTACGTCGCATCTTGTTATCTTCATTACCTGGTGCTGCAGTCATTGAAGCTGAGATTGATGGTGTTGACCATGAATACTCAACGCTTGAAGGGCTACAAGAAGACGTGCTTGATTTGCTTTTGAACTTAAAAGGCTTGGCAATCACCCTTCATGACCAAAATGAAGTATTTTTGACCTTGGATAAACAAGGTCCAGGCACTATTACTGCTGCAGACATCACCTTGCCGCATAATGTTGATATTATCAATCCAGAATTGGTATTAGGTACATTAAGCGATCGTGGTCATCTTAAGATGCGTTTGCGTGTAGTAATGGGTCGTGGATATGAGCCAGCAAACCAACGCCGTGAAGACGGTGACACTAAAGCGATTGGACGCTTAAAGCTTGATGCAAGTTTTAGTCCAGTACTGCGTGTTGCTTATCAGGTTGAGAACGCACGTGTAGAACAACGTACCGATCTTGATCGTCTTATCATTGAGCTTGAAACTAATGGCACTATAGATCCAGAAGAAGCAATTCGTAAAGCAGCCACTATATTACAACAACAGATTTCTATCTTTGTTGACCTAGAAGCTGAAGAAGCGCCTGAGCCTGTGAAAGAAAAAGAAGAGGTTGATCCGGTGCTATTACGCCCTGTGGACGATCTTGAACTAACGGTTCGCTCAGCCAACTGCTTAAAAGCTGAAAACATTTACTATATCGGTGATTTGGTACAGCGTTCAGAGACTGAACTACTAAAAACCCCAAATCTTGGTAAGAAATCATTGACGGAAATCAAAGACGTATTAGCGTCTAAAGATTTAGAGCTCGGTATGCGCCTAGATAACTGGCCGCCAGCTGACCTTCGTGTTGATGATCGCTTTTCTTATCGTAGCCGTTAAACTTTAAGGATTTTTGACTATGCGCCATCGTAAGAGTGGAGTCAAGCTGGGTCGTACCGGCAGTCATCGTAAGGCAATGTTTCAGAACATGACCAACTCATTATTTGAGCATGAACTGATCAAAACAACTTTACCAAAAGCAAAAGAGTTACGCCGTGTTGCTGAGCCATTAATCACTATGGCTAAAGAAGACAGCGTTGCTAACCGTCGTTTGGCGTTCAGCCGTATGCGTAGCAAAGCTATGGTAGGCAAACTATTTGGTACTCTTGGTCCTCGTTACCAAGCTCGTCCAGGTGGCTATTTGCGTATCGTAAAATGTGGTCACCGTGATGGTGACAATGCGCCAATGGCTTATGTAGAACTGGTTGATCGTGACTAATTTTACATGCTAATTGTAAGATAAAGAAAGCTCCAATAAATTGGAGCTTTTTTTTATGCATTTTTTATCTATGTTTTTTTGTTTATAATAGCGAACTAACGTCAGCCGCACCTTGTCTGATAATCTCAGGCTGACCACTGGTCATATCTACAATGGTCGTCAGTTTCGTGGTTTTAATACCCGCATTAATGAGCCCATCGATTTGATTGCCTAATAACTCTTCAATCTCAAATGGATCATCCAAGATATCATCGCGATTTGGTAATATTAATGAACTGGTTAGGATAGGTTCGTCCATAGCTTCTAACAACGCCTGAGCGATAGGATTACTCGGCACCCGTATGCCAATGGTTTTTTTCTTGGCATGAGCCAGTTTCTTTGGCACATCTTTGGTGGCATTGAGGATAAAAGTAATAGGCGCAGGTGTATGCGCTTTGAGCTGTTTAAACTGGATGTTATCTACGGCGGCATAATTGGCAATTTCGCTTAAGTCACGGCATAGCAAGGTAAACTGGTGCTTGTCATCAAGCGCGCGAATTTGTTTGAGTTTTTCCAATGCATCTTTTGCACCTAATCGACAACCAAAGGCGTAACTTGTGTCAGTAGGGTAGATAATCAGTTGATCTTTACGTAATAGGTCAGCTGCTTGCTCAATAAGTCGTGGCTGTGGATTCTCTGGATGAATGTAAAATACTTGCATAATCATTCCTTATTTTATAATTATAAATTATTTGATATGGTGTTTTTAATATAAAAGATTTAATGAATCATGATTGAATCGAATAGTTTTAATATCAGACTCTATTCTTACTGGTTATCCTAGCGATTTATTAGTTATGGCAAAAAAAGCCCAATTACCTACCAAGTATAACGCAAAGCAGATATAAGTTTATTGGCAAGGCGTTACTATGAGTAGGGAAACGTTAACGTTATAAAATGGATTACTCGTGATAAGTAGCAAGTATGATGTGAGCAATATTATGCCGCTAAACAGCAGTACAGATAGTCAACAATGCCTGCAATAACGTTTTGGCATCACGCGGTAGTGTATGAGGCTTGGTAATGTACGCTTTGGCTTGTTGATACACATCATGCGCAAAGGTGCTAGTACTGGTATCAAAGTCTGCAAAGAGGTTGTCCTGTGATACTTGAAAATCACGACCGCAAGCCAAGCTAAACAAACACTCTAGTGCCTGTGGTTTAATCTCTACACGCTCAAATGCTTGCTGCTGAGCTGCTGTGCGTCCATCAGGTGCATACCAGTAACCAAAGTCAGAGAGCTGTCTACGCTGTTTACCTGCAATAAAAAAATGGCTCAATTCATGCAATGCACTTTGAAAAAAACCATTGGCGAATTCAATACGTGCTGGCTGATTGTCTTTAGCAGGGAAGTACTCTGGTTCGCCGGCGCCACGTACTAAAATAACTTCTTGATCCGCAAACAAGGTATTGAATAATGCTATGAGCCAATCGGTCGCTGCTTTTTCATTTTCATTAAAAGGGTTTATATCTTCAGCATGGATAATTTTCTGCCATTGTTCTGACAGTGTTTTTAACTGGAGCTTTATTTTATTATCGAAATTAGCATTGTTTTTTTTATTGTCCAATTCATTGAGACGTTTTAGTAAGCGTTTAGCATCAGGCGTAGAAAGTAAGTAGGAAAAATCGGGGTTAACAGCAGGCGATATCATATTGAATAGCAACCAAGTAAAAGCAACCAAGTAAAAGCAACCAAGTAAAAAAGTCAGAGCGCGTTATTTACAGACGTGAGCAATCTAAATTAGATGCAAATCTATTGCGAAAACTAGTACCAAAAATCTTAACATACTAGCCCTAGCGCTAATCAGCGCTTTCCGTTAGTATAGCAGGCAATATTATACACCGTTTTTGATCAATGAGGCCGCGCATGTCAAGTACCCCAACAAACAAGCCGTCAGCGCTTCAGGCTGATAAAACATCAGCCCCTACGTCTGCCAATCTGCCAGAACATATCTCCTTAAGTAAATGGGAAGACAGTGGTTTTGAATGGGTAGGGCAAGTCGCACCGGGCTCTTTTGAGCGTCTTAATGCCTTACTGACGACTGAGCATTTGCAGTCAGATCTTCAGATTAATGCCAATCTCTATCGCCGTAATAATGTCTTGCATCTCTCTTTTAGCTTGACCGGTGAGATATGGTTAACCTGCCAGCGTTGTTTGCAACCAATTGTGATTGATTTGACCGATGATTATGATATTGCATTGCTCGATAACGAAAGCCAAGTGCGCTTGGTTGGTGAAGAGCAGGACTATTTATTGCTCGATGAAATTATCACTGAGCCGGCTCCTGAGCGCTTATTACCGCTTAAAAAACTGGTCGAAGATGAGATTTTACTCAAAACACCGATGGCACCAAAGCATGATGATTGTGATATGAGTGTTGAGCAGTTTGGTGAAATACCTGAAGAAGAAGAAACGGAGAATCCTTTTGCCGCTTTAGCGTCTTTAAAAGGTAAGTTATAACCTTATAACCTTATAACCTTATAACCTTATAACCTTATAAACTGTATTAGTGATAAATAGTATGGAAGTTTTAGACCATCTTTTTATCAGCTTTATGCAGAAGATTGAAAAGCAGGGCTTTATTAATCCGCGAAACATGCGTATAATGTCCCGTTTATTGCATTCTAGCAATCTGCTACTGGCAGATAGGCGCTGACCTTGCAAACTAACTATAGATTTTAGACGTTATCAGCACTTTAATACGTGGCAATCTATTTAACTAATGATGCGTAAGACTTAGGTTGTTGTGATTATATAGCCTCTGTCAGTGTCGATTAAAGCTGAATTTCAAGCTTATCCCCTTTTAAGTATAGGAGCTATATCATGGCCGTTCAAAAAAGTCGTAAAAGTCGTTCACGTCGTGACATGCGCCGTTCACATCACCGTATGGAAATTGCTGAAATAAGCATCGATGCTACTACTGGTGAAAAACATCGTCGTCATCACATGACTAAAGATGGTTTTTATCGTGGTCGTCAGTTGTTTAAAGTAAGTCAAGACGCTTAAGCTAATTGATGGTTGATGCAAAATGATGATAGTTCCGATAACTATCTATGATTTTACACAGTTGTTATTGGGCAACCAGTTTGAGCAAACGAAAGCCAAGTTATTTCGCTATCATATATTATGTGGCTGGATAACTTGGCTTTTTGCTATTCTTTTTTTAAGCAGTAATTATTATAAATAAACCGTTTCACGCCAGTGGCTTGTTGGCAGCTATGCTAATGGCCTGCGTCAGTGTATAGTTTAACCACCGTTAGCTGTCTTAAAGGAATAATGATAGCCATCACTTTATATCATAAATCTTCTAATTACTTTCTAACTCTATAATGCACCCCATTAATTTAGGGGTATTGCCAATTAAATAAGGAATATTGGTTATGGCCTCTGTACCCGATATGATAAAGAAACAATCTACTCGCATTGCGGTCATCTTCCCAGGACAAGGCTCGCAAGTCGTCGGTATGCTGAGTGAGCTTGCTGAAACCTATCCTGAGATTCGTGATACCTTTACTGAGGCGAGTACGGCGCTTGGTGAAGATTTATGGGAAATTTGTCAGGACGAAGACAAGCTTAATCAAACCCAGTACACTCAGCCGGCCTTATTGACCGCTAGTATTGCTATTTGGCGCATTTTACAACAAAAAATAGAAGACAAGCCTTGTTACCTAGCGGGCCATTCTCTAGGAGAATACAGCGCCCTCTGTGCCGCTGGTGTGATAACGCTTGCGGATGCGGTCAAGCTGGTACATAAGCGTGGCCAATTGATGCAAGCGGCGGTGGTTGGTATCGACACCGCGATGGCTGCTGTGCTAGGTCTAGAAGACCATCGGGTAGAGAACTTGTGTGAGCAGGCCACCGAGCACGTCGATGATGCCATTGTCGGGGCAGCAAACTTTAATAGCCCAGGACAAGTGGTGGTTTCAGGTAATGCGGCAGGCGTCAACGCCGTCATTGATAAAGTTCAAAATACTGGCAAAAAAGCCATTCCATTAAAGGTCAGTGTGCCGTCACATTGTGCTCTTATGGAACCTGCAACCAGTGCCTTGGCCGAAGAGCTGGCGGCGATTCGATTTGATCAAGCGACTATTCCAGTCATTCAAAACCGTCATGCACGGGTTGAAACCAGCGCTACAGGCATCAAGCAAGCATTGACCGAGCAGTTAAGTGAACCTGTATTATGGTCAAAAACCATGCAAGAGCTGGCCGATAAACAAATTAATATTTTAATCGAGTGTGGCAGTGGTA
Organism: Psychrobacter immobilis; assembly: GCF_904846175.1. Taxonomy (GTDB): domain Bacteria; phylum Pseudomonadota; class Gammaproteobacteria; order Pseudomonadales; family Moraxellaceae; genus Psychrobacter; species Psychrobacter immobilis_E. Next base: position 104,824 of record NZ_CAJGZM010000007.1, read on the forward strand.
ATGTCCTGAGTAATTTAGCGAAGCGTCAAGCGCATCCTATTGCCAGTTATCCTACCGACAAGCTCGCCCGTCTAGATAAGTTAATGGAGGTATTATCATGAGTCGTACGATTACATTAGTGACGGGTGCTAGCCGCGGTATTGGCAAAGCCGTTGCCAAACGTTTTGCCAAAGAAGGCCATTTTGTCATTGGCACCGCGACCACGGAAAAAGGCGCGGCGCTTATTGACGAATATCTACACGATAGCGGCGGTATTGGTCGAGTATTAGATGTGCGTGATACGGCGCAGATTGATAAACTGTTTGAAGAGATTGAAAGCGTCTATGGCGCGGTACAAGTATTGGTCAATAATGCCGGCATTACCCAAGATGGCTTATTGATGCGTATGAAAGATGAAGATTGGGATAATGTGATTGATACCAATTTGACCTCAGTTTATCGTATGAGTAAACGCGCGATACGCGGTATGATGAAAGCGCGCCGTGGTCGTATCATCAATATCACCTCTGTCGTCGCCCAAATGGGTAATGCAGGCCAATCTAACTATGCGGCGACCAAAGCCGGTGTCGAAGGTTTTAGCCGTACCCTAGCGCGTGAAATAGGCTCACGGCAAGTGACGATTAACTGTGTCGCGCCAGGTTTGATCGAAACGGATATGACTGATGAGCTCGATGAGCGCTTATTGAACTCCATGCTCGATGCGGTGCCGATTAGCCGTCTTGGTCAGCCAGAAGATATCGCTGCGGCCGTCTCGTTTTTAGCAAGTGATGAAGCCAGCTATATCACCGGTGCGGTTATTCCAGTTAATGGTGGCATGTATATGTAGCGTTAGAATTTATTATTCTAATGGAACGTTACATAGTTATAATAAAAAACTCTGTGAACGAGTGTAAACTATAATAAAGGGTGCTATAATGACGAATACTTTTTCGTCAAAGCCCTGTATGATAGCAAGGCTTTACCAGACATTAGTCAAAACGTATAATTGGTTATAGTACACATCAGACAGCCATGCTAATCTGACTAGCCCATTTTATATACAATGCTATAGCCTCCAATCACGGCACTATAGTAATTTGTCAAAATAATAGATCAAAAAGGAGAAATCTACATGAGTAATGATACCGAGCTAAGAGTTAAAGCTGCAGTAGCGGAACAATTGGGTATGAATGTTGAAGACATCAACAACGATGCATCATTTATGGAAGATCTAGGCGCTGATTCGTTAGACCTAGTTGAATTGGTTATGTCATTTGAAAGCGATTTTGGCATCACTATTCCTGATGAAGCTTCAGCAGAACTAACGACTGTTCAAAAAGCCATTGATTACGTGCAAGCGCAGCTATAATTAGCGATTAGCTTAACGTGTTTGATATGACCGCTTATCTGTATAGATAGGCGGTTTTTTTTGCTGATTTTTTATAGATATCGGCTAGCTATTAATTATTGTCTTTCTTAATTTAGCGTAATAGCTTTTATAGATTACTCGTTACCATCAACGATTACGTTAACATAAGCTACGCCAAATCAACATTACTCAACATACTATTACTATTCATCGCTCATACATTTGCTTATACTCATAATGGTAAGCAAAAAGAATGATGACCGATATGAGTTATCATTGTAATAATAATTAATAATATCTTAAGGAGCAGTTATATGGGTATGTTCAGTTTTGCAAAAGATATCGGTGATAAAATCTTTAACCGTGACGATGCCAAGCATGACGCTAAAGCAGAAACCAAAGCAGATGCGAACACTCCAGTCCAAAGCAGTGAGCCTTCAGCTCAGTCAGTAGCCAATATTTTACTGCGTCGTATTCAGCAACAAAATCTGAATATCAGCGACTTAAAAATCAAATACAATGGTTCAACCGATACTGCTGAAATCAGTGGTAAAGCGAAAACGCAAGCAGACCGTGAAAAAGCCATTATTGCTATTGGTAACGTGCAAAACGTTGCTAAAGTCATCGACAACATCGATATTGAAGAAGATGCACCTGAATCTACTATGTATACCGTAAAATCTGGTGATAGCTTGTCTAAAATTGCAAAAGAAGTTTATGGTTCAGCGAATGATTATATGAAAATCTTCGAAGCCAATAAGCCAATGCTTTCTGAACCAGACAAAATTTATCCTGGTCAAGTACTACGTATCCCTAAGCCATAAGATGATTTTGAATATAAAAGATAGACTTTTGAACATAAATATTTAAAGTTACATGCTAATAAAAATGCCTCTTACTAAAATAAGAGGCATTTTTTTTGTTTGGTATATTTGATATAGAAGTTATGGCTCAAAGCTTTCTAACTTTTCCTGCTGCTCTTTCATAGCCCAAATGATATGTTCATCCAGCATAGCATTATGTATGGCTAATCTTGTACGAAGATAAGTTATTATCTCTTTACTTCCATCTGCATTGCCGAGAGCAATTGCAATATTACGTAAAAAATTCACATAACCCGTGCGTCTAAGTGGGCTGCCTTCGGTCTTCTTCATAAACTCCGGTTCCTGCCATTGCCATAACTCAAGTAAACTGCTGCTATCAAGATTGTGCCTTGGCGCAAAGTCTTCTACCGATGTCAGGTTGGCATAGCGGTTCCATGGGCAAATAAGCTGACAGTCATCACAGCCAAAGATACGATTACCAATAGCGCGGCGGTATTTACTATCAATAATACCATCGTGCTCAATGGTGAGATAGGAGATGCAGGCGGAAGCATTAAGCTCATAGGGCGCGATAATCGCTTGGGTAGGGCAGATGTCGATACAGGCGCTGCAGCTACCACAATGCTCTTTAACCGGCTCATCATCAGGCAGCTCGAGGCTCATAAACAGCTCGCCCAGTACAAAAAATGAGCCAGCTTGCTTGTTTAAAAGTAAGGTATGTTTGCCCGTCCAGCCAAGACCTGCTGCGTCGGCAATAGGGCGCTCAAAGATAGGTGCAGAATCACTAAAGGGTCTAAAAATAAAATCTTGCTCTGAGCCGATATTAAGATGCTGCCATTCAGGAAGCATGGCTTCAATTTTTAATGCCAATTGCTTGAGACGACTACGCATCGTTTTATGATAATCGCGTCCTCGAGCATAACGGGCAATGATACCTTGATTGGGGTAAGCGTTATCAGTGACCGCTCGTGGCGTAGGAGTTTGGGTTAAGTAATCCATGCGCACGCTGATGATAGTTCTCGCGCCTTCTACTAGCTGTTCGGGATGAGCACGCAAATGATGGTTATTATGCATAAACTGCAATTGCCCCTCATAACCCTTAGCTAACCATTGCTTCAGTCGCTCCGTTTGCTGAATAAATAAAGGGTGATGCACCGATAAAAACCCACAGTCAGCGAAGCCTAGAGCTTGGGCTTGGGCTTTAATCCATTGCTTAACATCGGCCGTGGTTGTAAATCTCAGTGTATTATTAATATCAATTTTGGTTTGTCGTGCATGATTGGACGCAGGCGTCTGCGCTGCTAACGTCTGTGTGTCTGGCTGTGTGAACTGAGACTGAGTAGATTGGGATTTGCTATTCATAATGAGCTATAAATGATAATGTGAATAGCAGTATGATAAGCCAGTGAGCTAAGAGCGCAAGTAGAAAAGTAAGTAAATCTGTATTTACACTGATACCTAATTGAACAAAACCTTTGATTAAGCTCATATGGATTACACGTCATCCTATTATTAGAATAATAAAACCACCAAATAAAAATAAGCGAGAATCAGCCATGCCAGTACCAGCCAATTTATTAGCAAATACCACCATGCCTATCGCGCTTTATAATAGTAAACAATTTTATGCCATTGAGCAGGCATGGTTTGCCGAAGGTCATGACAGTTTTGGATTAATGAAACAAGCAGCATGGCAAATGGCACAGTATATTGCGGCGCTTTATGAGCAAAAAATGCTCAATACTCATGCATTAGCTAACGTTAAATTTTACCGTCGTCCTACTTATAAGCGTCGAGCGAGTATTTGGGTCGGGCGAGGGAATAATGGCGGCGACGGTTGGATGATTGCTTACTATTTGCAGCAAATGGGCTGGCCAGTAGAGGTAGTAACCGTTGGTTTTGATAGTCGCGATTTTGAGGTAGCGGATACAACGCAAAATTATAACAAGGCAAGTGTGCTATCTGATGCAGCAAGGGCTCTACAGATGGCATTATCTGCTAATTGTCCTTATCAGCGCTTTGAAGACAGTAATTATAATGATAATGAGAAAGTAGGTAAGCAGCGGCAAGCGGGTGTTTATATCGATGCATTATTCGGTATCGGTCTAGATCGTGCGCCTACAGGCATCTATAAGCAGGCAATCTGCGCCTTTAATGCTGCTGCTCAGGATGATAATGCTTTAACAATTGCAGTTGATATTCCTAGCGGATTGGTGGCCTCTACGGGTCAAGTATTCGACCAAATAGCGGTGCAGGCTGATGCGACGTTATGTTTAATTGCACGTAAATTGGGCTTGCATACTAAGGATGGTATGGATTATAGCGGCGAGATTATTGATATACCGCTGATACCTTATCAAGTCGGTAATAAAGTATTTGAGCCAGCTGCCACATTAACGACGACTGCGTATCATTTAAGTCCCCGTCGACAGAATAGCTATAAGGGCAGTTATGGACACGTATTGGTCATTGGTGGTAACCGTATTGATGGTTCTCAAGGGATGGGCGGCGCTGCTATCCTTTCTGCCTCGAGTGCGATGGCAACAGGGGCAGGTAAAATAACCGTCGCCTGTCATGAGGCATTTCATGGTGCACTTTTAACCTCACTCCCAGATGCGATGACGATAAATTTACATGATACATATGGAGTAAAAACCCTTATCAAGGAAGCCAGTGTGGTGGCTATCGGCATGGGACTAGGTCGTGATGAAAAAGCAAAAGTGATATTTATCACTTATGTTGAAGCAGCTATAGCAGAAAGTAAGCCGATAATCATTGATGCTGACGGTCTTTATCATTTGGCAGCATTGCATATAGATGAGCATCAATTAATCACACAGCTAAAAGAGCATAGCGCTAAACATCAGGTTTGTTTCACTCCACATAGTGGTGAAGCCGCTGAGTTATTAAATGAAAAAGTTAGTGAAGTAGAGGCTGATAGGTTGGCAGCGATAAAACAATGTGCCAAAAAATATGGTGGTAACTGGGTGTTAAAAGGGGCAGGGTCTTTAGTTTTGGAGCAAGATAAAGAAGAACATCGCGTTTATGTTTGCGGTGTGGGTAACGCTGGCATGGCAAGCGCTGGCATGGGCGATGTATTATCAGGTGTGATAGCAGGTCTGCTAGCTCAAGAAGATTTAAGCGAAGAAGCGGGTAGTTTGCACCAAGCGGTTCTCCTTCATGGATTGGCGGGAGACTGTTTGGTCAATAAGACAGAAAAACTTGGCAGTATGACCAATAATGATAGGTCATTATTGGTCGGGCAACGAGGCTTACAAGCGCAAGATATGTCCGCTGCTATTCGTCATATTATGCAGTTAATCACTGAGTAATTAATAACTGCTAAGAATTTAAATAGAGCGGCACTAATATTATTGAAAGAAATAATTAAAGCTGGGTTTAGGTACCATTACAATATTGATTGATGGCTTGCTGTACGCGCTCGCGCTTGAGCTCAATCTCACGGCCATCTAAGTATTGACGTTTACCATTGGCATCCATCTCATAAATACGCCCACCAACATTTAGATTGGTCAAATTATTACGTAATGACTGGCAACGCTGGGCATTTGCCTGCGCCTCTTGCTCTTTGATACGCGCCTCTAACTGTGCAACCCGTTGTTCTTCTGCGCTTTGCGGTGCCGCTTGGTTGGCTTCGGTCTTACCAGCCAATTGTCCAGCGTTACTTTGTCTGCCGTCACTACGAAATTCAATCACTTCAATATTTCTACCATTTTGCGGGGCATGTTGACTGTATTTCACCTCACCATGCGCACCGATAGATTTGTATACCTGAATAGCGTGACTGGCATTGATTGGTAGCATGATCATACACGCTGTGCTGATACTCATAAGCAGTTTGGCAGCGGTATTTATGGTAGACGCATATGCCATAGTAACAATCCTCTTAATAGGGAAAAAACGTATGTATTTGTCAGTTAAGGATAATATTTAAACGTCTTGATAACAATATAAATACATTAGCGTTTGATTTTAGCAAATATTACTTATAAATGTACATTATTTAATAACTAATAGTTAGGGATAGGGTTTAGAAGTTTTTCTTGACAATGGTGGCCAAACCATCGAATATAATAGCAGTTGATTGGTCAGTGAGCGGCTTTTATGATATTGCCGTGGCACTTGAAAATAAGGACTACGGATTACTTATCAGTAGCTCGCTTAGCTTTATTTTCTTTGTGACAAAAATATAAAATAGGTGGTCATTATCGCAATGGTTATCAGATTCTATATTTATTGTCTCCGGACTTATCCGTCTACAATGACTAAGATAAACTTATTATTACTGTGTTTGCTAAGATTTGGCTGTAACAAAAATAGGGCGTAATGTGTGGTTATAACATTTACTTATGAAACAGGTTATAAGATTTAAAAATCCTATAATGTGGTAACTGTTTTGAGATTTGTTTTTTCATGCGGTATCGATTTATTTATTACTGGCGTAAGCACGTATCTATTACAAATAATAAGCCTCTTTTATAGATGCACTCGCATCTTGTCACTGTCTATCGATAAAATCCTGTCACAACGCTGACCTGACATATATTGCTGTGTTTGAGTGGCTTGCTGTCTTATAAAGCAGCGTTACTTAGATATAGTGGGCACACATTCTTGATATGGACAAGGATTCGTATTTATTTTAAGAGCCAGACAACTCTGTGTAAATACCGTTGTTTTCTCTTATGAATGAACGCCAATTCCTACCACAAAAAAAGGTGATGACAGTGACGCAAACCACGCAAAGTCCAAATATGACTGGACATACCCAAACGGGTAATGCCGCCAAAAATTTTGAAGAGAAGCAACAACGCCTTGCTGAAGGTAGCGCCGAGCCTGTAATGCTATCTGGCGCTGAGATGCTGGTGCAATCACTCACAGATGAAGGGGTCAAATATATTTTTGGCTACCCAGGCGGCGCCGTTCTGCATATTTATGACGCCTTGTTTCAACAAGAAAATATTGAGCATATTTTAGTACGTCATGAGCAAGCAGCCGGTCATATGGCCGATGCTTATTCGCGAGTCACGGGTCAGACTGGTGTGGTCTTAGCGACGTCAGGCCCCGGTGCCACCAACACGGTGACAGCTATTGCCACAGCATTTATGGATTCTGTGCCGATGGTCGTCATCGCAGGACAGGTACCTAGCAGCCTAATCGGCGAAGATGCCTTCCAAGAAACCGATATGATTGGTGTGTCGCGTCCTATCGTCAAGCATAGTTTTCAAGTACGCCATGCTAGCGAAATTCCAATGATTGTCAAAAAAGCATTTTATATTGCGCAGGCTGGACGTCCAGGTCCTGTTGTAATCGATGTGCCAAAAGATATGACGGCGCCTAGCGAAAAATTTGCTTATGAATACCCAAAAGAGGTGTTTATACGCTCATATCAGCCGTCATTAAAAGGTCATAGTGGTCAAATCAAAAAAGCGGTTGAAACACTACTTGCTGCTAAGCGCCCGATTATTTACTCTGGTGGTGGTGTTGTTTTAGGCAATGCACATAAAGAGCTCACTGCTCTTGCACATCGCTTAAACTTACCCGTAACCAATACCTTAATGGGCTTGGGTGCCTTTCCTGGTTCTGATAGCCAGTTCTTGGGTATGCTTGGTATGCATGGCACCTATGAAGCCAATATGACCATGCATCACGCCGACGTAATCTTGGCAATTGGGGCACGGTTTGATGACCGCGTGACCAATAATGTCAAAAAATTCTGCCCGAATGCGACGATTATTCATATCGATATTGATCCTACGTCCATCTCAAAAACGATTAATGCGCATATTCCGATCGTAGGCGATGTTAAATCTGTGCTTACCGATATCATAGAAATTGTCGGTGAAGATAAAGAGCTAGAGCAACATGCATTGTTAGATTGGTGGTCACAGATTAATGAGTGGCGTAAGCGTCATGGCCTACGTTATGACACCAGTACCGATAATGGTATTAAGCCACAAGCGGTCGTGCAAGCCTTAGATAAAGTGACTAATAGTAACGCGATTATCACCAGTGACGTCGGTCAGCATCAGATGTTTGCCGCGCTTTACTATACTTATAATGAGCCACGTCAATGGCTAAACTCAGGTGGTCTTGGTACCATGGGCGTCGGCCTGCCATACGCGATGGCAGCAAAACTTGCTAATCCTGAGCGCGATGTGGTTTGTATTACCGGCGAAGGCTCTATTCAGATGAATATCCAAGAGCTCTCAACCTGCTTGCAATATGATTTACCGGTCAAAATCCTAAACCTAAATAACGCTCAGTTAGGCATGGTGAAGCAGTGGCAAGACATGCTATATGAAGGCCGCCATGCCCATTCTTATATGAATTCACTACCAGACTTTGTCAAGTTGGCTGAAAGCTATGGTCACGTCGGTATTAAGATTACTGATCCTACAACTATGGAAGCACAGTTGGCGGAAGCTATGGCGATGAAAGATAAATTGGTATTTATCGACGTTTATGTCGATCGTAACGAGCATGTGTATCCGATGCAGATTGCTGGGCAAGCGATGCGTGATATGTGGTTAACCAAAGGGGAGCGTACCTAATGCAACAACAACATCTGATTTCGGTATTGATGGAAAACGAAGCGGGTTCGTTGTCGCGAGTGGTCGGTTTGTTCTCTCAACGTGGCTACAACATTGAAACGCTAAACGTTGCACCAACAGACGATCCGAGTATTTCTCGCTTAACGTTAACAACGATTACCTCACCTGAAAAGATAGAGCAAATCACCAAGCAATTGCATAAATTGATTGAAGTGGTTAAAGTGCTTAATCTATCAGATACCGTACACGTCGAACGCGAACTGATGCTAATCAAAGTGCGAGCGACAGGCGGTGTACGTGAAGAGATTAAACGCAGTGCCGATATTTTCCGTGCACAAATCGTTGATGTGAATTCAAACCTTTATACCATTCAAATCGTCGGTGACGAAGCCAAGCTTGACGGCTTTATCGATGTGATTGGCCGTGAACGTATTATGGAAGTCGTGCGTTCGGGTGTGATTGGTATTGCACGCGGCGAAAAAACGCTGAGCTTATAGGTAGCGTTTATCGCAAAATATATGGTTTAAAGCGTGGTATTTTAAATTTAATTATTCAACACTTAACATAGCGCTTATATGGCAAATCACTTTATGATAGTGACTGTAATCTAAGCGTTTATTTATCCATGGCCCGCCATGATTGAGGAAAAGGACTCTACTTATGAACGTTTATTATGACAAAGACTGTGATTTATCGATTATCCAAGGCAAAAAAGTTGCGATTATTGGTTACGGTTCACAAGGCCATGCACACGCGCTTAACCTGCAAGATTCAGACGTCGATGTGACCGTTGGTCTACGTGCCAACTCTGGCTCATGGAAAAAAGCGGAAAACGCTGGTCTAAAAGTTGCTGAAGTAGAAGAAGCGGTAAAAGCTGCTGACGTCATCATGATTTTGACGCCTGACGAATTCCAAAAAGAGCTATATCAAAACGAGATTGAGCCAAATATCAAACAAGGTGCAACGCTAGCTTTCGCTCATGGTTTTGCGATTCATTATAATCAAGTCGTTCCACGTAGCGATCTTGACGTTATTATGGTTGCGCCTAAAGCACCAGGTCATACTGTACGCTCAGAATTTACTAAAGGCGGCGGTATTCCAGATTTGATCGCTATCTACCAAGATGCATCAGGTCAAGCCAAACAATTAGCCTTGTCTTATGCTGCTGGTGTTGGTGGTGGTCGTTCAGGTATTATTGAAACCACATTTAAAGATGAAACTGAAACTGACCTATTTGGTGAGCAAGCGGTTCTTTGTGGTGGTGCTGTTGAGCTAGTAAAAATGGGCTTTGAAACCCTAACAGAAGCAGGCTATGCACCAGAGATGGCTTACTTTGAGTGCTTACATGAGCTTAAGCTTATCGTAGACCTCATGTATGAAGGCGGTATCGCTGACATGAACTACTCAATCAGTAACAATGCTGAATACGGCGAATATGTGACTGGTCCTGAAGTTATTAATGAGCAATCACGTGAAGCCATGCGTAATGCGCTAAAACGCATCCAATCTGGTGAATATGCAAAAATGTTCATCAGTGAAGGCGCAACCAACTATCCATCAATGACGGCTCGTCGTCGTAACAACGCTGAGCACCAAATCGAAGTAACTGGTGCTAAATTGCGTGGTATGATGCCTTGGATTGGCGGCAACAAAATCATCGATAAAGACAAAAACTAATTTGCTAGAAGGCGATTAAGCGATTAATTAACTCTCTATCATTTTAATCATCTAGAATCCAAAACCCGTGCTGTCACTTGATAGCACGGGTTTTTTAATGGCTATCATTTCAATAAGCTAAGTAAGGTTTTCATGTCAATTGCTTTGAGATTGGTTGAAAACGCATTATCGCTGCCTCATATAAACAGCCTTCATCATTTTTACTTAAAGTGTTATTTCGTTTCTTATTCTATTTAAGCAATTCTTAGTAGAACCAATCGGCTACTAAATCTTAAATTGATTGTTTTTCTTATTCTTATTTTTTATTGATTACAGGTTGTCTGTTGTGCAAATACCAAATCCAAACTGGCTAACGCCGCAATTCGCATATATTACTCTGAGTGCTGTCGTGGCTGTACTAATATGGATAGAAGGGGAGATGCTCAAAAGCAATCAGGGTAAACTGCCAAAGTCCAAATTTTTTCAAATTAGCTCCCTAATTGATACTGCTTGGTTTTTTGTATCAACAGTGGCGTTATACGTCATTGATCTAGCGCCATTAGCGCTCGCAGTTCCAGTCGCTTATAGCATTTATACCATTTATGGTTGGATATATGGAACACGGCTAATCAAACGTAAAGGCATACCCGACTCACCGAAAGACTTGGTTGTTCCAGCTAAGTACATCGCTTATAGCCAATCGTTTTCCTTGATATTCTTTGCTCTATGCCTACTGGTATTATCGTCACCATGGCTACCGTTACCGCAATAGATATCTAGTTAAACCGTTAATTCATTGATTTTATCGCTTAGAAAAATATCATTAGTGTTCGTTATATTTTCCTAAATAAATAAAAATAGTTATATGAATCAATATTTTAGATAAAATAGCGATATACCAACCATTACCTTTACATAAGAAGTGAATTATTTACAAAAAAAAGTAATTTAACCTGTTGCAGTTGAGAAAAGCTGTTATAATCAGCCTGTACTCAAAGGATTTGAGGCAAGAACAGATAGTATATCTTATAGATATATCAAGGGTTTAAGTCGACGCATTCAGCAGAAAATACTTGAGTATATATCAATTAATCGGTGATGACACACGTCTCGCCAACAGTTAAAGAGTTAGGAAAATTTATGTCAGATAAAGTTGAAGGCACTGTAAAGTGGTTTAATGAAGCTAAAGGTTTTGGTTTTATCGCGCAAGACAACGGCGGACAAGACGTATTCGCTCACTACAGCGCTATCCAAGGCGGTGGTTTCAAAACTCTAGCCGAAGGCCAAAAAGTGTCTTTCATCTTAGGTGATGGCAAGAAAGGCCCACAAGCTGAGCAAATCGAAGCTATCTAATCTAATTTGTTATTAAGTAAGCTGATTTCAGCAAGCCTAATAATAGTAAGATTAATCAATATGCATTGATACCTTTGTTTGTTAAAACAATAAAAATACTGTTTAGACTTTAAAAAAAAGCAACCTCTCATCAGGTTGCTTTTTTTATGCAATTTTTCTAATAAAATAAACTAAATATTTAAGCTTATCGTCATTAAGGTTGCAAATAGAATAGTAGGTTTTTAATGTAATAACAGCTTCAAGTAAGAGATAGCCGACTAGCAGTCAGTCTATAAAAGGCGGAAAGCGTGATAAATATTGTACTGCTTAGGGCGTTTAATAAGATAAATGGTTAATTAATGCGCTTATAGACGCTTTTTGCAATAATGGTGACAAATTTATGACGCATTATTCACGGCGTTGTCTTGACCTTATGAGCCTGCTCACGCAAGATAGATAGGTCTGATAATAACGGTTGGCTTAGCTTTAACAGCAAATTTTAATGCTTTACTCTTAAATTTCTATTTTTAGTAAATGCAAAGTAATGAATAACAAATATCATGGCGATATACTTTTAGTGATTGGCTTATGAGTGTTTATTTGAAATTTCTGTTAATGTAATAAAAAGCTTTAGTAATATTTTGAACGACAATTTGAACAACAGTTTAAAAAAATGAACTCTTGGTTCTTAACTGGCAATTTTAATTCATAACATTAATAAACGAGGAACGTATGAAAGCATTAGTAGCGGTCAAGCGTGTCATTGATTACAACGTAAAAGTTCGTGTAAAAGCTGATAACTCTGGCGTAGATTTATCTAACACTAAAATGTCAATTAACCCTTTTGATGAAATTGCTGTTGAAGAAGCGGTTCGTTTAAAAGAAGCGGGCGTGATTGATGAAATCATTGTGGCATCGATTGGTCCAAAAGAATCACAAGAGCAAATTCGCGCCGCTTTAGCATTGGGCGCTGATCGTGGTATTTTGGTCGTGTCTGATCAAAAACCTTATCCATTACAAATTGCTAAAATACTTAAGAGTATTGCTGAATCTGAGTCTACTGATATTATCCTTTTAGGTAAGCAAGCGATTGATGATGACAATAACCAAACTGGTCAGATGCTCGCGGCATTGATGGGCATTGGTCAGGGTACGTTCGCGTCAGAAGTAAAAGTTGACGGTAGTAAAGTAAATGTCACACGTGAAATTGACGGTGGTTTGCAGACCCTAGCGCTTGAGCTACCAGCGGTTATCACCACTGACTTACGTTTAAATGAGCCACGTTACGCTAAATTGCCTAACATTATGAAAGCTAAAAAGAAACAGCTTGATGAGAAAACACCTGCTGATTTCAGTGTTGATATGACATCTAAGCAAGAAATTATCAAAGTCGTGCCACCTGCTGAGCGTAAAGCTGGTATCAAAGTGGGTTCAGTTGACGAGTTGATCGATAAGCTAAGAAATGAAGCAAAAGTTATTTAATGATTGAATAATTTGCTACGGCATATCATGTACAACGTTATGAAGTTTGAGTAGTTTAGTATTTAAGCTAAATCGACAAATAACGCTGTACACAAACAACCGCATGAATAGATGATACGAATAAATAAAGGACAAAAACAATGGCAATTTTGGTATATGCAGAACATGACAATGCCAGTCTAAAAAAGGCAACTTTGAACACAATCGCTGCCGCTCAGCAAATCGGCGGTGATATCCATGTATTAGTAGCTGGTAGTGGCGCACAAGCGGTCGCTGATGAAGCGGCTAAAGCGGCAGGCGTGACTAAAGTATTATTAGCAGATAACGCCGCTTATGAGCATCAATTGGCTGGTAACGTTGCGTTATTGGTTGCTGATATTGCTGGTGATTATAGCCATATCATTGCACCTGCTACTACTACTGGTAAGAACTTTATGCCACGTGTAGCGGCTTTACTTGACGTAAGCATGTTGTCAGAAATCTCTGCTGTGATAGATGCACAAACGTTTGAGCGTCCTATCTATGCAGGTAACGCCACGGCAACCGTTAAGACGACCGAAGATAAAGTCGTAATGACCGTACGTACGACAGCCTTTGATCCAGTAGCAAGTGAAGGTGGTTCAGCGACTGTTGAAGCTATCGACAACGTGCAAGAGACTGGTAAAGCAAGCTTCGTTAATGAAGAGATGGCCAAATCTGACCGTCCTGAATTGACATCAGCAAGCATCGTGGTTTCTGGTGGTCGTGCATTGGCAAATGGTGAAAACTTCACTAAATACATTGAGCCATTAGCTGACAAGCTAGGCGCTGCTGTTGGCGCATCACGTGCCGCTGTGGATGCAGGTTATGTACCAAACGATATGCAGGTTGGTCAAACGGGTAAAATCGTTGCTCCAGACCTATATATCGCAGCTGGTATCTCTGGTGCCATTCAGCATTTAGCTGGTATGAAAGATTCTAAAGTCATCGTTGCTATCAACAATGATCCAGAATCACCTATCGCTAGCGTTGCTGATTACTTCTTAGAAGCTGATTTATTCGAAGCGTTACCTGAGCTGACTAGCAAGATTTAATTGTTACCTCTTGCATAAGTAATGAAACAAAAAAGACCCGCTATAAAAATAGCGGGTTTTTTTATGTCTATTCTGAAGTCTTATTGAAACATTTATTTATATTGTCTGAGGTTGCTATTTTATAGGATAATCTTCTATAGTAGACTAAAGTAATATCTAGCTATTAAGTAATACGTTTTTTATAAATGATATTATCATTATGGCGCTATGTGATTATCTATTTTGAATAAACGGAATCAAGAATCTAGGTCAAATAAAGTTTTTCAATGATAAAAATTTATTTTATAAGCTAGTCAATATGCTGATTAATTTTTTAAATAGTTAGGAGGAAAGGATGAATGTAGCAATGGATTTTACAGAACAGTTACCTAAAGAATGGGATGATTGGATTACGACGAATATTATGCGGGGTATTTCAAAAGAGGTAATTATACAGACACTAAAAGACAATAAATTTTCAGATACTCAAATTCAAATAGCTTTGAAGAAAGGTTTAAATAGAGATACAAATGAAAGTAAACAAGATATTAGAAAGCTGCCAAACAATTTGAAAGAATGGGTGGGTTTAAATTTACTACAAGGAGTGAGTAAAGATAATATCGCCCAAGTATTATTGCAACAAGGTTATACTCATGCAGAGGTTTTACTAGAACTAGAAACCGCATCTAAAAGCCCTTATTTGAAAGCCGGACTTAAACCTACTAAAATTTTAAATAAACGAGAATGGCTTCTTCAGACCTGCGACGATCTAGCTAGATTGGATCCCGGATACAATCAAAAAATTGATGTCATCGATACGCCAGCGTTTGAAACCTTTATTAGAGATTATTATAGCAAGCACAAACCTGTGGTACTAAAAAATGGTATTAATCATTGGCCTGCCCTCAAAAAGTGGAGCCCACAATACTTTGCTGAAGTTTTAGGAGATGCAGAAATTGAGGTGCAGTTTGATCGCGAGACTGATGCGCTTTTTGAGCGCCATTCTGATAAGTATCGCAAATCGATGCTGATGTCTGAATTTGTCAATATGATAGAAAATGACGGTGAAAGTAATAACTATTATATGACTGCCAATAACACGCAACAAAACGTTGAAGCCATTAAGCCAGCACTTGATGACATAGGTGATTTTGGTGAAGGCTACCGCCATCTTCTAGATAATGATGCAGCTTTTAGTACGTATTTTTGGATGGGGCCCAAAGGTACCTTTACGCCATTGCATCATGACTTAACTAACAACATGTTGGTTCAAGTATATGGCTCTAAGAAGGTTACTTTGATTCCAGCTTGGCAAGTGCCTTGGCTCTATAATGACTTGCACGTGTATAGTGAAGTAGATTTTCCTAATTTCGATCTAAAAAAGCACCCATTAATGCAGCATGTGACACCAGTTGAAGTCACTATTAATGCAGGTGATGCGTTATTCATTCCTATTGGATGGTGGCATTGCGTAGAAGGGTTAGATAAATCTATTAGCATTAGTTTCACCAACTTTAACGCACCGAATAACTATTCTGCGAGCTTCATGGCCGCACAAGGTTGATGCGTTTATAGAGTTAAGCAAATAAGCTCTAAATAAAAACGACTAAATAAATACAATTATTTATTTAGTCATTTTTTTATCTATTCTACATATATGACTTTATGTTTTAAGAGTAGTTTCTCTGACGCAGAGTCTCATACAAGCACAATGAGCCTGCAATCGCTACATTCAAGCTTTCTTGCCCATTAGGCTGCGGTAGAGCGATAGGGGTGGCACACTGCATCAACTCATCACAAACGCCTTGCCCTTCATGTCCCATAATCCAAGCAATAGGTTGCTTTAAATCATGCTGATAAATGACTGTATCGGTATGCGAGCTGGTCGCAAATAGCGGCGTTTGTACATAATCCAAAATATCTTGCACACTTAGATCTTCATAAATGGTTAGGGCAAAATGCGCGCCCATACCTGCTCTAAGCGTCTTTGGTGACCATGCTTGCGCAGTAGCACCGGTACACAGGATGTTGCGTATGCCAACTGCAGCAGCAGTACGTAATAGCGTGCCAACATTCCCATTGTCTTGTACATCATTGAGAATTAGGCAGTCATCACTAATTGCTGCTAAGCTGGGCACTGGTATATTAATCAGCGCCATAATGTCGATACCGGTACCTAAGCTACGAATACTCTTATACAGGGTATCAGACAAAGTCAAGATAGGCGTGTAGGTCGGTAGTCGCGTTAAAATCTGCTGAACTTCAGGATGCTGATGCGCTGAGTCTGCAAGCAGTATTTGCACGAACGGATAATCGCTACGCAAAGCCGCATCGATTAAATGCACACCCTCAATGACGGTTTGACCTTGCTTTTTGCGTTGGCGCGCTTGCGTCAATAAGCCTTTGACAAGCTTGACGGTCGTGTTTTTATCTGAGGTAATAAGCTCGGTGGGATTTGCTACCATAATGGTTCGCTTAGAAAAAAATATATAAAGTTTGAACCGTTATTATAAGGACTATCAACATAAGGTATATCGATTATATCGCTTTGTAATGACGGTTAGCAGATTGGGGTCAGCTGAATTATTTATCAGTATAATTTACATGCAGATTCTTAACATACTCGACTTCATTTTTGCTACCAAGTACCACAGGCACACGTTGGTGAATATCAGTTGGTGCTATATCCAAGATACGATTGACTGCGTCAGTAGCAGCACCGCCTGCACGCTCAATGAGTAAGCTCATCGGATTGGCCTCATACATGAGGCGTAACTTGCCCGCTTTATTCGCATATTTTGTATCAAATGGATAAGTGAAAATCCCGCCACGGCAAAGAATACGATGTACATCGCCGACCATCGCCGCCACCCAGCGGGTATTGAAATCGCGACTACGAACACCAGTTTTGCCAGCGATGAGTTCGTCGATATACTGCTGCATCGGCGCGCGCCAGTAGCGATAGTTTGACGCATTGATAGCGTATTCACTGGTATCAGCATCGATGGTGACATTTTCTTCTATCAGCACATACTCATTGGTATCAGGGTCTAAGCTAAACATCACGACATTATCGGCGATGGTCAGCGCCAATACCGTAGAGGTACCATATAATAAATAACCGGCGGCTAACTGTTGATTACCAGCTTGTAAGAAGTCGCTATTTTTACTGATTTGACCTTGGCGTTGGTACGGTAAAATAGAGAAGATCGTACCGACAGCCATATTAATATCGATATTTGATGAGCCGTCAAGTGGGTCGAACAATACCAGTAAACTACCATCAGCATTGGCAGGGGTGGCATCATCGAGCTCTTCTGAAGCGACACCCGCACAATGGCTGTTTTTTGCCAACGCATCTAATAATAAATCGTTAGCTAATACGTCGAGTTTTTTCTGCTCTTCACCTTGAACATTTTGATTGCCCGCTTCGCCAAGAATATCTGCTAGCGCGCCTTTTCTCAGTAATTGCGAAATGGTCTTACCGACATCAGTCACGGTAGTAATCACGTCATTTAGGGCAGGGTTGCTGGCATGAGCGTCTAGGTAGTTTGCTAAGGTTTTCATAATGGTTCCTGATAAAAGCTATTAAAATGAATGTTTTTAAAATTGAGGCAAGTGAGGGTAAAGAGTATATAAAGGTTTGAGAAGTCTTTTAGGTCACACTTAATGGCATGAAATCTGGTAAATTTTTAAATACCCCGCAAGGCATCTTTGTCCTGACCACAAAATCAGCTACACTAGCGCTATTATTATTTATTTATCGTTTGGCTAAGCGGATTTCTAATGGTGATTTTAACAAGTCTACGGCTATTGCCCAAAAAGAGGACAAAGACGTCTGTTTTTACGGCGTTATGTCTGTCATTGCCATAGGTGTAAATTGTAGCAAATAAGTGCCGAAATGTCCTTGTCTCCGTGCTTATCGACCATAAATCGCCAAAAAACGCATAAATGATGCTTAGCAAATCATATAAACCAACAATAAAGACCTGCCATTATGCCAAATTCTACCGATAGCCGCTCAACCCAGACAGTCTCGCCAACGGATTATGCTAAATTCGACCCTGATACCATTCATGAGAAACTGGATGCGTCGTTGAGTCGTCCGCAGCTGAATGCTGATGGTAGCATTCGCCATTTTTTGGGTGTGGAAGGTCTTAATAAAGCGCAATTACAATCAATTATTGCCAAAGCTGAGTCGTTTTTTGATGATAATGGGCAACTGATTAACCGCCCTGAGCTTGAAGGCTATACGGTGATGAATTTGTTTTTTGAACCATCGACGCGTACCCGTACCACTTTTGAAGTCGCGGAAAAGCGTCTCGGTGCCAATGTCTTAAACATCGATATCGAGCGCTCTAGTACCAAAAAAGGTGAAAGCTTGCGCGACACCTTGTGGAATCTACAAGCGATGACGGCAGATATCTTTGTGGTACGGCATTCAGCGTCGGGCGCTGCTCATTTCATGGCCACAGAAGTAACACCAGATATTGCCATTATTAATGGCGGTGATGGCTGGCATGCGCATCCAACGCAAGGGATGCTTGATATGCTGACCATTCATCGTGAAGCGCCGCGACCATTTGAAGAGTTGTCAGTGGCTATCGTCGGTGATATTAAGCATTCACGGGTTGCACGCTCAGATATCAGTGCCCTACAAACCTTGGGTGTAAAAGACATCCGCGTCTGCGCGCCGCGTACTTTGTTACCGAAAGGTATTGAGCGTTTCGGCGTACAAGTCTATGAAGATATGAATGACTGTGTCACGGACTGTGATGTCATTATGGGATTAAGAATACAAAATGAGCGCATTGGCTCGCCGCTGCTGGCGTCATCGAGTGAATATTATAAACACTATGGTATTACACCAGAGCGCATGGCATTGGCTAAGCCTGATGCCTTGGTGATGCATCCAGGGCCGATGAACCGTGGGGTTGAGATTGCCTCAAGCGTCGCCGATGGTGTGCAATCTGTGATTTTAAAGCAGGTAAATAACGGTATCGCTATTCGTATGGCTGTGTTGTCACTGGCAATGGAAGGTCAGCGCGCTCATCAAGCCGCAAGTAAGTAAACCTCTGCCACGCTGCTTTATATTTATTTATCCCATTTTATTGATACGGTAATAACGCTCATGACCACTATGTTAAATACGGATGCACCGATAATTAACCATCTTCCTCAAGCATTTAAAGACTCATTACCAAATGCTGCAACAGATAAATTAGCTGCAGTTGCAGCGGGCCGTGAAATGTGGCTGCTACCGCCATTAGTTGATTTATGCGCGCGCCTACGTGAGCCGGGGCAACAACAACACGGCACTTTAGAGTCAGAAGGGCGCGCTGCCCGTGGCAATGGTTTTTTGCATGTGGTGATTCCGCCTGATACCAATCCTATTTTAGAAAACGGCTCGCTGTTAAAAGGTTTACGCGAGCGTGCGCTTGATGATGGCGGTATTTATTTGCATATTTTAGGTGCGTTGACAGAAGGACTTCGAGGAGAGAATCCATCCAATATTGCTGGTCTTAAAAAAGGCGGCTGTATTGCGGTCTCTAACGCGCGTCGCCCTTTTCGCAATGACTTAGTGTTACTGCGCACACTGGAATATGCGGCTACTTTTAATATGAAAGTATTCTTTTATCCTGACGAGCCAAGTCTATCTGGTGACGGAGTGGCACATGAAGGCTATATCGCGTCATATCATGGTTTGCAAGGGATTCCTTGGATTGCAGAAACGGTTGCTTTGTCAACGCAGTTATTAATGGTGGAAGAAACTGGTATCGCGGCGCATTTTAGCCAGTTATCTTGTAAGTCTTCGATTGAGCTGATGCGCTGGGCGAAAGACAAAGGTTTGCCAGTGACTTGTGATGTAGCGATGCATCAGCTGTACTTAACCGATGATAATTTAAAAGGCTTTAATGCCCAAGCTTATGTACTACCACCGCTGCGTAGTAATACCGATCAGCAAGCTATCCGCCGTGGTTTAAAAGACGGCACTATTGATGCCATTTGCAGTCATCATGAGCCGCTAAATAGTACCGCTAAAAAGGCACCGTTTGCTGAAAGTACGCCCGGTATCTCAAACTTTGATACGTTTATGGCGCTGGCATGTCAGCTAGTACGTGATGAGGTATTAACGCTTGAGCAGTTGGTCGATAAAATCTGCCTTAATCCGGCAAACATCGCAGGTATTAGCGAGCAGTATGAAAATATCGGCGGCGCCGTGTTGGTCGATCCAAATCTTGAGTGGCAAGTGACCACAGAATCCATGCTGTCAAATGGTAAAAATACGCCATTCTTCAATGAGCAGTTGCAAGGGCGTGTGGTGGAGACTTTCTTTGGCTAATTTGCCTAGGCAGGATGATAAGCTGCAACCATCCTCGAAGGATAACGACCAAGATTTAACCAGCCAGCAGCATACACCGCTCAGTGGCGTTAGTACCTCTAGCGAATCTATTAAAGCAGTCGCAATATATGAAGTGGTCAAAGGCGTCGGTGCGTTATTAGGGGCGGGGGCTTTATGGTCATGGCATAGCGACCTTGAGCATTGGCTAACGACAGCGACCGCTTCTTGGCAACAAACCTTTGGGCAGCTACTGGCACCGCAAGTTGATAGTGCAGTGCGTATAGCCCAGCAGGCAAGCAAAAATTGGCCAGTATTCTTGTTAATAATTTTTGCTTATGCCAGTTTGCGCTTTCTTGAAGCCTATGGTTTGTGGCAAGACAAAACCTGGGCGTATTGGTTTGGGGTATTAGGCTACGGGATATTTATTCCTATTGAGATTTACTATCTGTTTGCTAGCCCATTTGACTGGTTTAAACTTGCCATCTTGGTATCAAATATTATTATAGTCATCGTGGTTTATCGCAATATGAAGCGCAAGGGTTTGATATAACTAGGCTGTTATACAAACGAATAAACGGGTTTAATAGACATAAAAAAGCCAGTATATTATCTTATACTGGCTTTTCTTTTAATAAAACGGCTAAATAAAAACTATTTAAAGGCTATATCTCTGCGACTTTCTCATCCGTACGAATGCTTTTGGCGACTTTACCAACGCTCAAACCTTGTACCAAGATAGAGAATATCACCACCGCATAAGTCAGCGCCAATAAAATATCGCGCTCGCTGCCAGCAGGCAATTGCAATACCAAAGCAACCGAAATACCACCACGTAATCCGCCCCATGTCAGCACTTTCCATGCGCCTGTCGGTAAATCAAGCTGACGATGAAAGGTTTTGGTCGTCATACCTACAACGATAAAGCGTGCCAGTAGGGCAATAATAATTGTTAAACCAGCGGCGATAAATAGGTTGCCCGAATAGGCAATCATGACTACTTCAAGACCAATTAATACAAATAAAATAGCGTTGAGGATTTCATCGATTAATTCCCAAAATAAATCAATATAATGACGCGTCTTATCGCTCATTGCCAATGCCCGTCCGCGATTACCCACCATTAAGCCCATCATTACCATCGCAAGTGGACCTGATAAATGCCAATGGCTGGCGAGTGCATAACCGCCTATCACGCCTGCCAACGTTAATAAGACTTCTTCTTGGTAGCTGTCGATGCTTTTAAGCATGTAATACAAAATTGCCCCGAGTACCAGACCAAAGATAATACCGCCACCAGCTTCAACGGCTAATGTATGGGCGACATAATTTGCCGTTGGAATATCGCCGCTCGATAAAATACCGAGTAGCAGTACGAAAATAACCACCCCGATACCATCATTAAATAAAGATTCACCGGCGATGACGGTTTCAATACTTTTTGGTGCGCCTGCCGATGCCAAAATACCCATGACGGCAATTGGATCGGTCGGTGATATCAAAGCACCAAACAATAAGCACCACAAAAACGGCAGCCCAAAACCAAAGAGCGGCAGCATAAAGTACAGGGCAGCGGCAATTAATAGCGCCGATACGATAGTGCCAATACAGGCAAGGATACCAATAGGTAATTTATAACGTTTTAAATCGCCAATATTGACATGGAGCGCGCCAGCAAAGAGCAACATAGACAGCATGCCGTCTAATAAGACTTCGGTAAAATCAAGCTGCTCCAATAGACTTACTTCGTAATCAATCAGCTGATCAAAACCTAAAAAGCCCAAAAATATCGCACCGATAGATAATAAAATGGAGATAACCATCACGCCAATAGTCGTTGGTAGGCCGATAAAGCGATGATTCACATAAGTCAGTAAGGCGGTAATCGATAAAAAAATAGCGCTGATTTCTAATATGGTCAAGCTGCTGGTAGGAGCCATAAAAAAGGTCTCAAATAATGATAAAAAATTGCCCTAAATTTAGAACTTAGAAAGTTTGAATGGGTTTTATGTTAGTTACTTTTGCGTTGGCTTGCCAGTTATGAATGGCAAAATTATTATTAGCAATAAAGCCTGTTTTAGATATTACCTTGATTGTGTTTGTAGTGCTTGATGAATGTGAGCATCCAACTTAGAGGCATAAGCAAAGTATTGATGTTGGGCGTCTTCTTCAAGGATAAATTGTTTGGCTTGTTGGCACATGGCGATTAAGTCATCGACCAATTCTTGATAGCTGAGATTGTCTTGTGCAGCACGTTCAATCAATGTCAGCTCATGTAATAGCGTTTGCTGCTGGACATTATTAACTTGGGCATAATTGAGATCCACCAATGCCTGACAAAGCGCCTTTAATACCATTAAGTCTGCGGTTGCGTAACGCCGTATCTCACCAAGCGATGTATCAATAAAGTCTGATATTTTGGGGGTATGAGTCACGACGGCTAATATGGCGACGCGTGGTTTATTGCTTACGCTTTCAATATTGCTGTTATTTGAGCTTGCTTTATCTGGCGTCGGTTGATGTGACCTTGATTGATTTAGCGTCGACTTATCTGGGTTTGGTAGATAGAAGTGATAGGGACTGGGTGGCTGACGACGCATCATAATACTTAGACAAGCGGTCAAAGACTGCACACAGTTGACCGCTGTTTTTGGATCATTGATACCCGGTGATAAGGCGCGTACCGCAATCTCAGTCATTTGTCCTAAGCTATAAGCGATATCGTTGGAGTGGCTTAAGCGTTGCTCAATACGTATACAGCCAGCAAAGCGCTGCCAGAACAACCCATCGGGCGCACGTGGGACGATAGCAAGCTTTAGTGTGTTGGTTTGATGGCGATTGTCTGAATGGGCGGCTGGACGCTTATAAAAATAGCCAATAATATTTCTATCAGTGACAAAATTACCAAGATTAGCCTTTATTTGCACCACACCCGCATAATCTTGGGTCAGGGTGATAAGGGACTCAAAGTAGATTTGCTGAATATAACCTGAGCTTGGTGAATAAATCGGCGTGGCAGGCCAAGTATGGAATTGTTCGACGTCGTGATACTCAACGTCACGTTGATGCTCGATATCGCAGCGGTCTTTATACCAGTAGTGAATGTTTTTAATTGCCTCATTACTTGCGCCTTGAATCACATGCGATGCCTGAATCGCATGCACCATATGCTGCACAAAATAAACCAATAATAAAGCGCAAATAATCGCCATGATAATGGCAAAGGTCACCGCCAATTGCGGCACCCCAAAACCAACATCATATTTATGAATCGCTTTTAACACCAATAAACTATAGCTAAAGGTGCCAATAAACGCACCTAAGACAAATTGATTGGGCGTATCTGTCAAAAAATTACGCAGCAATCGGGGGCCAAATTGTGAAGATGCCATCGACAACACTGCAATCGTAATCGAAAAGGTGGTACCGGCAACACCGAGTACGGCGCCAGCAATGGTGGTCATAATAGCGCGAGCGGCATCATCATCACCTGTAAAAGCAAAGGTAAGTTCTCTGACCGTCTCGCGGTCGAAATGTTCATCAATGGTGACCAATAAAGGTGCCAGTAAAATACCTACTACTACGCAAGCGGTTGGAATAAACCAATAAGAGCCAATAAGCTGTTGCCATAGATTTCTTAGGCGATCAGGTAAATCGGTCAGCGTCTGTAGCGACCAGAGCTGGGTCAATTGCTTTAGCCTGTGCATGATTGTGAGCCATGCCGATTTAAGCCAGCCATTTTTAGGGTGTTTGTCCAATATTGTGTGCTCCAAAAATGACCTAAAAACCGACCTAAGAATAATCCCACTATTATTAACAAGGTAGGGATTCTATTTGGCTAATAAAATCTCTTAAAAGTAAATTACCTTACCATATAAGCCATAAAAATTTAGTAAAAAATAAGCCCCTATGATAGGAGCTTATTTATAAATTATTGTTAATATAAAAAACTATAAAAAATGATAATGAGCTAAGTAGCTGTTGGATTATCCGCTTCAGTAATGATATCGCCTCTATTGGTAGCGAGTTTACTATCAGCATTGACTTTATCATCGCCAATGTCTTTAGGAATGATGATTTCATTATTGCGCTCATCGCATTCTATATCGCTTTCTTTGTCATAAGCGACCGGATCAAAGCGCGGCGTGTCGTTATCACTGCCTTTATTTTCTTTAGATAAATGGCTAGGCGTAGCAGCGCTCGATTTTCTAAAGAGTTTAGAGCGATCTTTTTTAGCTAAATCGGCTTCATTTTCCGCTGATTTTTTACGTGGTTCACTGTGAGTAAAGATAGCATTTAGCGGCACATTCAATTGCTGTTTGGCATAGGCTTCTGTATTTTCAAAGCGATTGACCAATAAGCTTAGCCAAGGTTTTTGATCCTTTGGACTCATCTCATCAAGCTCATCTTTGATAGGCAATGGATAAGGCAAAGTGCGATAAAAGTCCCACAAGGTCATTTTGCTCAAATCTTTTTTCAGCACATAATCTTCTTCTTCCGTCATGGTGATTAAATTGCTGTCTTGCAGATATTTAAGATAGGTATACCATTTTGGCAGCTCTTTGCGCCCCAATACATTGCGTAGCGCCTGTTCACTGACTGCCTCACCTTTTAAATGATGGGTATAAACGAGATTTAACATATCGAGTAAACTTAAGAGCGGATGGCGTGGATAGACTTCTTCGGTCTCGAAAATAGTCAAGGTATAACTAATCTCAACGCCCAACAAAATCAAATTCCAAGACAGGTATATCCATAATAAGAAAATTGGCAGCGCCGCAAACGCACCATAAATGACTTCATAGCTGGTAAAGTTTGCCATCACGGTACCAAAAAGATTCTTCATTAGCTCAAAGATAATCGCGACAAATACACCCGCAATAGCGGCGTTTTTTGCAGGGACACGGGCTTTTGGAATGAACCAATACATACTGATAAAACCAGCGACTGTAATACCAAAGGAGACGACTTGTACCCAAAACGACCAGTCGATGCCATAACCTGCAATCTGTCGGTTTAAAAAACTTAGGCTTTGTACTGCACTTGAGGCAAGAAATGCTGTACCCAACACTAATGGTCCCAAAGTGACAATGGTCCAATAGCGCAACATGCTTTTCATACCGCCGGAGCGATTTTCTACCCGCCAGATTTGGTTAAAAGCACGCTCAATGGTGGTCAAAGTCATGATGGTGGTAAAGACTAAAACCATCGCGCCAATAATAGTCAGGTTTGATGATTGCTCAGCAAAGGTATTGATATATTTGCTGACCTGTAAGCTTGATTGAGGTAGCAAGTTGCTATATACCACCTCATAAATCTGCGCTCTGACGGAAGCCAAAGCTGGCACTGAGGATAAAATCATCAAAAGCACGGTTAAGATAGGCACAATTGACAATAAAGTCGTGTAGGTGAGTGACGCAGCTTTTTGTTGACAGTCGTCTTCAAAAAAATGCCGAGTCAGAAAACGCAGAAACTGAAACCAACGTTGGTGTAAAAAAGGGATTTTTTTTAATAGATTTTCCATGACAACCATTTAGCAGGAATAAGAGTGCAAATAGTGTAGCAAAAATGGCCGTCCACAATCTGCCACTTAATTGTGTCAAAATGCATTAAGTAATCGTAAGTTTAAGGTTGTCTATACCATCTGTACAATTATAATGCTAAGTGCGCTTTGTTTGCATGTCAGTGAATGACTCGGGCATAATGTGTACATCAATTTATAATGCTTGTTGTCTGCTATATATATAGCTGAAATAACACATATATCAAATAACAACCTCAATGTTTTTAGAAGGAAGTTTTGCTAATGAGTCAGACCGCCCCTTATGTTTTGGTGCTTTATTATTCAAATTATGGTACGACTAAGACATTAGCATATGCCATCGCCCAAGGTGTTGAAGACGCTGGTATGACGGCGCGTATTCGCACCGTGCCGACAGTTGCGCCTGAAACTACCGCAAGTAAGCCTGGCATTCCTGATGAAGGCGACCTTTATTGCACCATGGATGATTTAAAAGACTGTAGTGGCCTTGCGCTTGGTAGTCCAACGCACTTTGGTAATATGGCAGCGCCCATGAAGTATTTTTGGGACAATACCGTGACGCTATGGCTAGCCGGCAATCTACAAAACAAACCGG
Organism: Psychrobacter immobilis; assembly: GCF_904846175.1. Lineage (GTDB taxonomy): Bacteria > Pseudomonadota > Gammaproteobacteria > Pseudomonadales > Moraxellaceae > Psychrobacter > Psychrobacter immobilis_E. Next base: position 131,567 of record NZ_CAJGZM010000007.1, read on the forward strand.
CAGCCGTATTTACCGCCACCGGTTCGATGCACGGCGGACAAGAAACGACATTGCTGACCATGATGATGCCGCTATTGCATCATGGCATGATGATTGTAGGCGTTCCTTATGCTGAGCCTGCTCTAAATCGCACCCGTGGTGGTGGCTCACCTTATGGCGCAAGCCATGTGAGCGGCGCTTTACATGATCAGCCTGTATCGGCAGATGAGCGCGAGCTGGCGATTGCTCAAGGGCGCCGCTTGGCGATTACGGCGTCTGCCTTAGCTCAAGCCAATTGGCAGCGTTAATTGACCTCTATCTATTGCTGCTTGCCGCTATCAATTAGGAAATAAATATCTCTCATGGCTACTAACCGCTCCAATCAGGACAATGACATTCAAACCCCGGCAGAAAAAACAGCTCAGGCTACTAATGCTGTGAAGGCGCAAAAACCGATAACACCTATTCGGCAGCGTTTGATGGTGACATGGTTGGTTTGGCTGGTTTTTAGATTATTGGCGCTGCCGATTTTAATCAGTATTTTTAATCCTAGTAATCCAGATGTTATCGGCGGTATTGCTTGGCAAGCGCTATGGTTGGTACCGGCGTTTGTCTTAACGCCATCGATACTACGCGGACGTTCGCCTTATGCGCTATTGATAGATAGCATGTTTACTCTGGTTTATCTCGGGGCAAGTGGTGTAGTGCTATTCACTCGCATTTATGGCAGTAGTTGGGCTGAAATAGCCGTATATTTGCTCGATTTTATTCTGTTATTTACAATCAACGTTTGGCTGTTTATTCTACTAAAACGCCTACCTTCAATGAATAATGTCGTTAAGCATCCACGTTCTCGCTAGATGAGTTTTGATATCCTATATTGTTGTATCCGGTATTTACAGCAAAAAAGCGGCGCTCTAATTAGAGCGCCGCTTTTTTATGTTAACCCTTTATGCAGAGATAATGGCTTAATTAACCTTGGTTAATTCTAAATCCATCTTCTTACCATCATTAATCTGACTGACTTTTACCGGTAAGTAATCTAAGCTTGGCGCCAACCAAAAACTGGTCGAGCGACTGTTATCATCATGCACACGGTCGACACGGACGGTATCAAAGGTACCCGCTGGCACGGTTATTTTAGTGTTACCAGATTTTTTAAATGGCGTTTTCTCAATCTTATCTTTTTTCGCCATGTAATAGTTGCCAGAGAATTTACCGTTTAACAAGTCTTGGCGAATTTGCACCTCGAGGCTCAAATCATCAAAGGCTTGCTGCGTCATGTTCAGGGTTGTTGATTTGCCTTTATAGTTACTCACTACTTTTTTAGTGCTTGGGTTAAAGTCCAATTTGTGTGTGCGACCAACGCCCAATAGTTTATAAGTGGTACTGGCTTGGGTTGGGATGACATTATTACCGTTAATGGTAAAGGTGCTATTTTGTGCGGCGGTCGCGACACCAGCCACCCGAGCATCGACATTGTATTTCCACGTATTGCCAGACTTATTCAAAGTACGAGTAGCAGTACCTTTATATTTATCTTCAATGGTAAAGCTGTAGTTGGCGCTTGACGGTTCAATGTTCTTGGCGCTGGCAAGGGTAGGTGCGGTCATACTTAAAGCTCCAATGGCAGCAATACTCACCCCCGTAGTTAGGGCGCTTAAAAGTTTAGAGGGGCTGCGTTTTGGGTTGTTAGCATCGGTTGCTAGGGATTGTGTATTATTTGATAAAAAACTCATGGATATTCCTTAATTTGTTTTCAGGCTGTGATATCAGCTGTCATCAGTAACTGTTGTATTTTTATAAATCTTATTATGTGCTCAGCCTTATATATTGTCATACTCTGTTACATTTTCAAGGGCAGCGTTGGAGGCAAGCGTTTGGCTATTGTAGTCAATGTTGCTGGTTTCGCTAAACAGTACATGAGCAGTAACGTGCTGTAAGCTTATTAAGCACTGGTCAGTTATCGACTAGGTATAAACGATATAGTTTAAATTATAAGTATTGCAATGTACCATTCAAATCTATGCTTTTAAAATCACCCTAAAGCCTTTAAGACAGGGTTTTCTAAACAAATCACTTTTAATCCATGATATTCACCACTGAATAAGTGACGATGTGCAAAATTATTGTAAATTTTTGGCCTTTACACTTGAACCGAACTCACCTTGCCCCCACTTTTTGATACAAGCTCAAAGCTTATCTTAAAGACGCTGCTTTTAAGTAGTCATTCTGATAGATCTTGGTATTGAGATCATTAATTCAAATAAACCCTTACTTTAAATAACCAACTTATTGGAGACATATTGATGAATATTCGTCCTTTACATGATCGTATTGTTGTCCGCCGCATAGAAGAAGAAACAAAAACCGCTGGTGGTATCTTGCTTCCTGGTTCTGCGCAAGAAAAGCCTTCACAAGGTGAAGTGCTAGCAACTGGTAACGGTCAGATTCGTGACAACGGCGAAACTCGCGCGTTAGATGTAAAAACTGGCGACAAAGTCTTGTTCGGTCAATATGCTGGTCAAACCGTGAAAGTTGACGGCGAAGAACTACTTATTATGAAAGAATCTGATGTATTGGGTGTGCTAGAAGGCTAGTCCTTTTTGAGTATTTTTATACTCAGCGCATTTAAGACAATTGTTCTTAACAATACTATATCGACTCATTCAATTGTATTTCTATACTTATAATAATGGAGTAATTTAACATGGCTAAAGACGTAAAATTCGGCATTGATGCCCGTAAACAAATGATGGACGGCGTAAACGTTCTAGCAAACGCGGTACGCGTAACCTTAGGGCCTAAAGGTCGTAACGTGGTTATCGATAAATCATTTGGCGCGCCTACCATCACTAAAGATGGTGTTTCAGTTGCCAAAGAAATCGAGCTTGAAAACAAATTTGAAAACATGGGCGCTCAATTGGTCCGTGAAGTGGCTAGCCGTACTAATGATGTTGCTGGTGATGGTACAACGACTGCAACTGTATTGGCTCAGTCAATCTTGCAAGAAGGCATGAAATCAGTTGCTGCTGGCATGAACCCAATGGATCTAAAACGCGGTATCGATAAAGCGGTACGTGCAGCGGTTGAGCAAATTCATTTACTATCAACGCCAGCTGATGATTCAAAAGCGATTGCCCAAGTTGGTTCTATCTCTGCTAACTCAGACACCAAAATTGGTGAGTTGATTGCTGAAGCGATGGAAAAAGTCGGTAAGCAAGGCGTTATCACTGTTGAAGAAGGTTCAAGCTTTGAAGATACCTTAGAAGTTGTGGAAGGTATGCAGTTTGACCGTGGTTATATCAGCCCATATTTTGCGAATAAACAAGACAGCTTAACGGCTGAATTTGAAAACCCGTATATCTTGCTTGTTGATAAAAAAATCAGCAATATCCGTGAAATCGTGCCATTACTTGAACAAGTCATGCAGCAGAGCAAACCATTGCTAATCATTGCTGAAGACGTAGAAAACGAAGCATTAGCGACGTTGGTTGTAAACAACATGCGTGGTGGCTTAAAAACTTGTGCCGTAAAAGCACCAGGTTTTGGCGATCGTCGTAAAGCAATGCTTGAAGATATCGCAACGCTAACTGGCGGTACCGTGATTTCTGAAGAGATTGGTCTGAGCCTAGAGACTGCGACCCTTGAGCAATTGGGTACGGCTAAAAAAGTCACTATCGGTAAAGAAAACACCGTTATCGTTGATGGCGCTGGTAACTCTGCTGATATCGAAAACCGCGTTGAATCTATCAAACGTCAAGTTGAAGAATCAACGTCTGACTACGATAAAGAAAAGCTTCAAGAGCGTATGGCGAAACTGGCTGGCGGCGTTGCCGTTATCAAAGTTGGCGCTGCAACTGAAACTGAAATGAAAGAGAAAAAAGATCGCGTTGATGATGCACTACATGCCACTCGCGCTGCGGTTGAAGAAGGTGTTGTACCTGGTGGTGGTGTAGCCTTGGTTCGTGCAATGAATGCATTGTCTGAACTACGCGGTGATAACGACGACCAAAATGCGGGTATCAATATCTTACGTCGCGCAATGGAAGCACCATTACGTCAAATCGTGACCAACTCAGGCGAAGAAGCCTCAGTTGTGGTCAACGAAGTGAAGAGCGGTACTGGTAACTATGGTTACAACGCAGCTTCTGGTGAATATGGCGATATGTTAGAGATGGGTATCCTTGATCCAGCAAAAGTAGCTCGTTCAGCACTAGAAAATGCGGCTTCTGTTGCCGGCTTAATGCTCACGACCGAAGTCATGATTACTGATTTGCCGCAGGGTGATGATGGTATGTCTGGCATGGGCGGCGGTGGAATGGGCGGTATGGGTGGAATGGGCGGCATGATGTAATTTTACTTCTGCTACAAAGCGATTTCTCTTTGTCAGACGCGCTCAATGTACAATAGGTACTGTTTTCGCACGTCTTCCTCGATAAATCACTTTTCGCTAGAAGTATGACTTTGTCATAACGTACTTATTAAACCTAGTCCAAATAAAACCCCGATAGGCTGAGCTTATCGGGGTTTTTTATGTTTAAGGTTTTCGTGATTATGAATACTAATTAAGTATTTAATCTTTAAGAAAAAATAGAAAACACTCTAAGGTCATTAATTTTATTGTACTATAGTCAGTTCTTTTTAAATAAGATACAATCGTTTTAAAACAAGCGAAATGGCAGAAGAACAAATGACCTATTCAGCAGATTTTCGAGCACAAGTGATTAGAAGTGTCAAAAACAAAGACATGAG
>NZ_CAJGZM010000008.1 GCF_904846175.1 Psychrobacter immobilis
CAGATCTAAATCCCATTGAGAAAAAATGGGCACAAGCTAAGTTTCTACGCCAAGGATGGATGGAGAATAATTTGCCTAAACTGTTTCAGGATATGGGTTGTATCTCTTTTATTGTGAACTGACTATATTAAACGTTTTATTAATTAAATGGTTATCAAAGTATGGTTTATAAAAATGCGGCTTATAAAAGCATTACTTATAAAGGCATAGCGGTTTTTTGACGTAAGAAACCATAGTATTGCCATAGCAATAAGCTGGCAGCGCTACGATGTGGTGACCAATCTTGGGTTAGGTTTTTTAATTGTTTTGGCGTTGGGCGTTCCGCTAACCCTAATAAATCCATCGCTGCTACTTTAATCGCTAAATCATCGACTGCCAGCACATCGGCGCGTTTTAATGAAAACAGCAGATACATCTCAACCGTCCAGCGCCCAATACCGATAACGGCAGTCAAGGTTTTGATAACTTCCTCATCGGTTAGGGTTTCTAACGCGGCAAAATCTATATCGTGCTCGACCAAAGAGCGCGTATAACGAATTTTTTGCTTAGAGAGTCCTTGCGTTCGTAAGTCCTCGTCTGTCGCTGCATGAATCGCTGCCGGCGTCGTCAAACCTCTATCTACCAAACGTTGCCAAATACTGGCTGCCGCCGCTACAGACAACTGTTGCCCAACTATCGCTCTCATTATCTGTGTGAATCCGCCAGCATTATGTCGCAAGTCAGGCAGGCAGACTTGCTCATAAACAGGCGAAAATCTTGGTTCGATACTAATCAAAGCAGTGATATGCGCTGATAATTCTTTAACGTTTTCAATGGTTTGTATGGTCATAATAGTTCTGATTTCACTGTTTTTTAAACGGAAAATAGAGATATAAAAATAATGGCATATATAATTGAAGCTTATGATTAAAAAATTGTACGATTTTCTTTATAAAAAAGGACTGCAATTTGCAGTCCTTTTTATTTTGATGTTGAGCTAAAACTAACAACTACTCGCCATCATTTTTAGGCTTTTTAAGTAAGACCAATACCGCACCATTACCGCCATCTTTTGGTGGGGCAGAGCAAAAAGCCAATACTTCTGGCAATTGACGTAGCCAACCATTGACGCAGGTTTTTAAAATGGCCTCAGAACCTTTACCATGGACGATTTTTACCATGGTTTCGTTATTTTGTTTCGCTTGGCTTAATAGTTGGGTCATCGCCACGCGCGCTTCTTCGATGGTGCAGCCATGAATATCTACCGCGTCATACCAACGTAGCTTGCCTTTTTTGAGTTGATCAAAGATTTTGTTTTGCAAGGTTGGCTGCTTATAAGACAAATAGGCTTCAGCAGCGACCGGATTGAGTAATGCTTGCATATCTGACAGGCCTGCGCCCAAGTCACTTGCTTCACTACCTTGAGCTGCGGCACGTTTTGATAACGTTGCGGCGTCAAGTTTGCCAGCTTTTGAAGCATTGGCAGGCGAGCGCACGTTTTTATCTTCTAGTTGATTGACGCCATGCATCGCTTGCATAAATAGCACTTTATCGTCGTCGATATGTTCGCTATCTAATTGCTTGACCGTTTTTTTAACTTGTTTTTGCGTCAACAGTGAGACAGGTTCGGTTGGCTTTTCATTGTCGCCATCTACTGAGTTGGTATCACGACCTTTACTCAGTTGCCCTTTAAGCTCTTTTAGTTGGTCTTGCATTTCTTTTGAAAACAGAGAGTTTGACATAATAGTTAACGTATCGTTGGTGAGTGAATGAGGTGTTTATTAGATGTCTTGAAACTATCTAATCTTAAATTAAGATTTTTCAGTTACTTTTTTAATTACTTTACGCCTGTGCTGCGACGCTCGCAAGTAAGGATTGTAATGCTTGTCCAGGATGTTCAGTTTTCATAAATTGCTCACCGATTAAGAAGTGCTGAATATTATGGCTTAACATCATTTGGATATCATCGCTGCTGTGAATACCACTTTCGGTTACGATGAGCGGTCGTGCTAAGCTGTCATTGGGGTTAGCAGAAAGCGCATCATCGATGGCAAGCTCACGTAATAGCGTGTTCTTTAACTCAAGTGTCGTCTGTAAATCCACATCAAAGGTATTTAAATCACGGTTGTTGACACCGTAAATATTGTGTTCTGAATGTGGCAGCTGTAGGGCACGTTCAAGCTCTTCTGCCGTATGCACTTCTATCAATACATCCATACCAAGCTCAATGCTTAAAGCGTGTAGCTCTTGTACTTGGGTATCGTCAAGACAGGCCATAATCAGCAAGATGCAATCGGCACCCATCAAGTAAGATTGGTAAATCTGATATACATCGACCATAAAATCTTTGCGTAATATCGGTAAGCTGCAAGACTCGCGTGCTTGGATTAAGTAGCTGTCATCACCTTGGAAATAATCACGGTCGGTGAGCACCGACAGACAACTGGCACCCGCTTGCTCATATTGCTTAGCAAACAGCGCTGGCGCAAAGTTATGATTGATAACACCTTTAGAAGGTGAAGCTTTTTTAATCTCAGCAATGATACCAATATCAACGCTGCGCAAAGCATTAGCAAAACCGCGACGGGGCTTTGTATCAGCGGCAACTTGCGCTTTTAATGCCTCAAGCGATACTGCCGCACGAGCAGCGACCACTTCCTCATGTTTAGTAGCGACAATACGCTGCAACACTGAAGGAATAGAGGTATCTGATTTTAGATTGGCGGTCATGGCTATATTCCATTATTTGGTAAAAAAATTAGGGAAACAATTAAGCAAATAAATTAAAGCTGCATAAATAGTTGCGATTAACAGGATTATGCGTCACGTATTTTTTAAAGCTAATTTTATCAAGCTTCAGTGGCTAATTGCTGCGTATATTTGGCCAAGTCATCTAGCTTAATTAAAGCGTCACCATTTTGAATGACTTTTTGTGCGCGGCTTACACCATTGGGATAATTACTGGCAAGCCCTGCGGTATATATCGCCGCACCGGCATTTAACGCAATCATATCACGGGCTTTTAGAACAGCGCGATCATTAGTATCTTCACCCGATAAAGCGGCACGAATCAGCTCAAGACTCTGTGATGGGGAATCGACATCAAGCCCAATAAGAGTTTGTGACTCGACGCCTGCATCTTCTGGCATCATCTCATAGACGGAGATTTCACCATCTTTTAACTCAGCTACCGTGGTTGAGGTGGCCAGACTGATTTCATCCAAACCATCTTTTGCACCGACCACCATCACATGGCGCGCGCCTAAGTTTTTCATCACTTTTGCTAAAGGCTCACATAACTGCGCGGTAAAGACGCCGATGACAAGATTTGGTGTGCCAGCAGGGTTGGTGAGTGGACCTAAAATATTAAAAATCGTCCGCGCTTTTAGCTCACGGCGTACTGGATTGGCATAACGCATCGCACTATGATGATTGGGGGCAAATAAGAAACCAATGCCTTGACTTTCGATACACTGCTGCGCTTGTTCAGGGGTTAAGGATAGGCTAATACCTGCTTGCTCAAGTAAGTCTGAGCTACCAGATTTGGTCGAGACCCCGCGGTTACCATGCTTAGCAACTTGGGCACCTGCTGCGGCTGCTACCAATGCTGCCGCTGTCGATACGTTAAATAAATTGGCACCATCACCCCCAGTACCAACGATATCCACCATATATTCGCAGTCTTTTGGGCTAATATTGGCAGCTAAAGCACGCATGGCACTCGCTGAGGCCGTAATCTCGTCAATCGACTCACCTTTCATACGCAGACCGGTCAAAATCGCTCCCATCATGGCATCGCTACATCTGCCTTGCATAATGATGAGCATTACTTGATACATCTCATCAAAGGTCAGATCAATATGCTGAAAAATTCTGCCCAAAGCGGTGGTTAGTAGCTTATGAATACTCTCATCAGACAGCTGATTGATGGCTTCAGCGGTTTGTTGGGTTTCACTACTTTTATCGCCTTCATTACCGTGATTCATAGTTGATTTTGCAGCCTGCATTGTCGCAGTGGTCATAATATTCTCACTTATTATTATCTTTTATAATTATCGTATAAATTGATTAGGTTAAATAAAGCGCGTTGTTTAAAACAGCTATCCTACTTGCGGTAGCTCATCTGAGGCTATCACCGCTAAGTGATGCGCTTGCAAAAAGTTATTAAGCAGTTGATAACCTGCTTCGCTTAAAATCGATTCAGGATGAAACTGAACGCCTTCAATCGCAAACTCACGGTGACGAATGCCCATGATGGCTTCGATGCTGCCATCCGCATTTTGTGTCCAAGCACTGATTTCAAAGCATTCTGGTAAGGTTGCTTGATCAATCACCAGCGAGTGATAACGGGTAAACTGGGCTGGATTGGGCAAATTGACAAACGCCCCTTGTCCATTATGATAAATAGCCGATAAACGCCCATGCATGACCTCGCTTGCTTTCACAACTTTGCCGCCAAATGCTTGGCCGATTGCCTGATGGCCCAAGCAAATACCTAATATCGGGATAATACCTTTAAAAGTATCAATCACTTCTAATGAGATACCAGCGCTGTCAGGGTCGCATGGTCCTGGACCGATAACAATCATAGCAGGGGCAAGTGCTTTAATCTCATCAATGCTGATCTCATCATTACGCCAAACCCTGATGTCCTGCTGCAATTCACCGAAGTACTGTACAATATTGTAGGTAAAGCTGTCGTAATTATCGATCATCAAAATCATTATATGTTCAACTTAGTATCTTCAACGCATTGCTAGGCGGTTACTTTACGGTTTTACGCTTGGTCAGGATAGCTTTTATGTTCGTTTATAAAGCGCGGTCATTTTTATAATTTTAAAAGCTTGTGATATTAAACGTCGTTATCTTAACACTATTTTGCTATCTATCAAATGTAGAGCCTTTGCCCTCTAATAGATAATATATGCACCATAAAAGTGCGATAATTATTAATAGAGAGTTAGCATCTGCGCCTCTATAGTGCGTTCATCGTTATATTATACTTTTATGTTTAAAGGTTAAACACCGTAGTTGCCATGCAAATTATTTTTTAATATGACATTATATATTTTATAAGTGACTGTATTTACTGTAAAAATAATAATGTATGGCTTTGTATTATATTGGATGTTTTATAGCTGTACTAAGCATTGGCATAGCAGTTGCACCCATAATCAGTATAAGTAACTAACGTTACGAGATAATGCACTACGAAGTAATGTAGCGTTATTTATTAATATGCATTTGAAGAGTTCAGCATTATGAGTCAGATGTTGCTAAAATAGCTTTTGCTTGTATTCGGTTAAGAAAATTACCGTTAAGAGTAAAGAGACATACTGAGTAAATAACGCTGATAACACCGATTTTCTAGAATCTAATATTTTAATCCTGAGTTTTAATTTCAGTACCATGATAACCATAAAGGAAACTATCCATGTCGAATAAACTACTTGATCTGATCAAATCATCCAATGCCAAATGGGTCGATTTTCGTTTCACTGATACGCGCGGTAAAGAGCATCACATGACTTTTCCGGCGCACAGCGTTGATGAAGAAGTGATGGAAGATGGCAAAATGTTTGACGGCTCATCGATTGCTGGCTGGAAAGGTATCGAAGCCTCCGATATGATTTTGCGCCCTGACCCAGAAACCGCCTTTATCGACCCGTTTTTTGACGCAGTTACTGTGGTTGTGACCTGTGACATTATCGAGCCATCAACGCTACAAGGCTATGATCGTGACCCACGCTCTATCGCTCGCCGTGCTGAAGAGTATTTAAAATCGACTGGCATTGGCGACACGGCTTTTTTTGGTCCTGAGCCTGAGTTTTTTGTATTTGATGAAGTGAAATGGTCCGTCAACATGTCTGGTGTCAGCCATGAAATCGTTGCTGAAGAAGCCGCTTGGTCAACCAATAAAGACTATGAGTGGGGTAACATGGGCCATCGCCCGCGCGTTAAAGGTGGCTATGTACCAGTACCACCTGTTGATAGCTCACAAGATATGCGTGCGGTGATGTGCGATCGTATCGAAGATATGATTGGCGAAGGTTGCATTGAGGTGCATCATCATGAAGTCACTCCTTGCCAGCTAGAGATTGGCGTTGCTTTTAATACGTTAGTTCGCAAGGCGGATGAAGTACAAAAGCTAAAATATGCCGTCCATAACGTTGCCCATCAGTTTGGTAAAACCGCAACCTTTATGCCAAAACCTATCGTTGGTGATAATGGCTCTGGTATGCACGTGCATATTTCTATCTCAAAAGACGGCGTCAATACTTTCTCAGGCGATGAATATGCTGGCCTTTCAGAAACCGCGCTATACTTCATCGGCGGTGTTATCAAACATGCGCGTGCCTTGAATGCGATTACCAACCCATCGACCAATAGCTATAAGCGCCTAGTGCCACATTATGAAGCGCCTATCAAGCTTGCGTATTCAGCGTCTAATCGTTCAGCCTCTATCCGTATTCCGCACGTTAGTAGCCCAAAAGCGGTACGTGTTGAAGCACGTTTCCCTGATCCAGCAGCCAACCCATACCTAGCGTTTGCGGCGTTGCTCATGGCAGGTCTTGACGGTATTCAAAACAAAATGCATCCAGGTGAAGCCGCTGATAAAAACTTATATGACTTGCCACCAGAAGAAGAAGCACTCATTCCAACGGTCGCCGAAAACTTAGAAGTGGCGCTACAGGCGTTAAAAGATGACCATGAGTTCTTATTAAAAGGTGACGTCTTCACTAAAGAGATGTTAGAAGCCTATATTGCACTGAAGCAAGAAGAAGTGCAGCGTGTCAACATTACTGTACATCCTGTTGAGTTTGACTTGTACTATAGCTGCTAATCTATAGTTAACACGCCAAATTCTCGATAAAAAACCAGTTAAGTAATTCTTAGCTGGTTTTTTTTGTTCAATCAAAGTGCGAGTTTAATTGGTCAACTTAGTGTGAAGTCATTGCTGATTTAATGTTAAAAATATCGCATAATGGTTTCATCTATATATTAATAATAAATATCTACTAGGCTAACTGACTATGATTGCATCATTAAAAAGAACTATTTTCAATAAAAGGTTGCCGCTAAGTTTGCTGACAGGGCTAGTCATTTGCACAGCCAGTCTTTACGCACCGATGGCAAATGCCGCTGCTATTTATAAAGTTGTCGATGCAAAGACCGGTCAAGTGACCTTTACCGACCGACCGCAAAACTATGAGCAGCAAGCTGGCAAGCAAATTAGCCAAACCAGTGTCATGACTGGCAGCGATAGTGTTGCTGCAAATAGTTCGGGTCAAACAAATAATACAAGCAATCAGCCTGTCAATACTACCCAAGCTCCTGCTGCCGCTAACACCACTGCCAACAGTGACTCAACCGCTAATAAAGCGCCCATTAATTATCAGCTGACGATGACAGAGCCTAGTGAAGAGCGGGCGTATCGTCGTCCCGTACAAAGCGTCGATATAAAGGTGCAAGTAAAGCCGGCACTACAAGCAGGCGATAGTGTCAGTATTTACTTAGATGGCAACGAGGTGGCGCAAGGTTTAAGCGCTTCGATTGCAACCGTTGATATTTTGCCGGGTACGCATAGCGTAAAAGCTGTGCTAAAAAATAAAAAAGGTCAGATAGCAAAACAGGTAGAGCGTACCGTCTATGTCATCCAAAATACGCAAACCTTGCAAAATAAGAAAAAAATAGCAGAGCAATTATTGGCGTATCAGCGCCTGCCTTGGCATCAAAAAGTACTATTAAAAATGCGTCAAGACGGCAAGCAACCGAATATGTTGTCATTTACTAAGCCAGTAGTTGATAGACCCATAGTTGATAAACCCATGACACTTGAACAGCCGGTAAAAAAATAACTTTGGGTCACTGTGTTAAATGTTAATAATAAAAAGTTAGCGGTAATACATTAATAATAATTCATAGACATAAAATAAGGGCAATCACTGAAAGCAGTGATTGCCCTTATCTATAGAACTTAGCAATAATATCTATTGCTTAACTCATTAATTATTCATTTATTTTGTTAATTCAATCGTGCCATTAGCAGTCACTGAAATGGTGCTGTTGCCAGACTCAAAGCTTTGGCTTGGTACTGAATCACTTACAGATTCAGCTTTCATGTTCATCGCGCTATACATAGGGCGCGGATAGTTGCTGCCGGTATTTAGATTGACAGTGACGACACGATAGCTGCGTGCATCCCATGCACGAGTCAGGTTTTTAGCCTGCTGTTGAAAGGCGCGTGAAGCATCGGTCATCAGTTTTTGCTCTAGCGCATCTTTTTTAGCATCTGAAACCCCAAAGTTTAGATTTTCCATGACTAAGGTTTGTTGTAAGTCTGCAATCAACTGGCTGGTCGCCGCAAAGTCGGTGCTCTTTAAGTCGATGCTGGCTTGTCCAGTCCAACCAATGATTTTGTCATTTTTATCGTAGCGCGGGTAGGTGCGCTGCTGACCGGTACTGACTGTCACGCTTGGGTAGCGTTTGGCGATTTTCATGGCATTATTGACAGAGGTATTAAGCGTGGTCGCTAGTGTTTTAGCATCTGATGCCTGGGCTTTTTTATACATACTGGCGCGAACTTCGTCATTCTGAATTTCTTCTTTGACTTCTGTCTGAAAAGTCAGCTGATCGTAGCCTGTGGGTTCTGCATGGGCGCTACCCATCATCGCTGTCAATAAGGCAGCGGTGCCTGTAGCAAGTGCGGCTTTGTTCATCCAAGTATTTCTCATAGCTATCTCCTAATAAGTGGTAATAATCGTAATCATATTTGTGCGAGGTGTATGGTTATAAAACTCACTTTTATATGAGGGTTTTTTGTATTGGTTTTTATTCAATATACCCTGACTAAAATAGCAAAAATCAAACCAATTGCTGTGAGAATTTTGTCATTCAAGTTGCTGCTTAGATTTGGTTGCATCGTTGCTTGTGCGCAGTAAGTGGAGAGATGGTTTATCGCCTAAAGCAAACAGTTTGACGATGGGGGTTGTAATAATAAAAAATTCTTGTATAATCTGCAACTGGTGGCTCCATTGGTAGCCTCGCAACATTGTTCTATGAACCCCGCCAGGACCGGAAGGTAGCAACGGTAATAGTTATAATGTGTGCCGAGGATGTGCTTTTGGAGTCGCTTTTTTTTGCCCAAAATTTGCTGATAGTCCTGCTATATCGTTTCAAAGAGTCAAACCTGATAATAAGTCCTTCATCGTAAAGGGCTTTTTTTTCGCCTGCATTTCGTCTGATTTTGAACTCTGAACCAGATTTATAGGTTAAAATACAATGTAGTAACCTTTATTAACAATAATATCAATTATTAATACGAAACGTTTTGGGATCTGTTTATGAAAATGTTTGTTTGGGTGTTCATTGCAGTGGTTGTATTGGTCGTGGTCTTTGGGGTATCCGTTTTTAATAAGCTGGTGCGTGCCCGCAACCAAGCGAAAAATGGCTTTGCGCAAATCGATGTACAACTAAAACGTCGTCATGATTTGATTCCAAATTTGGTTGAGACAGCCAAGCGTTATTTAGCGCACGAAGAAGAAACGCTGACCCGCGTGATTAGTGCGCGTAATCATGCTCAAAGTCTGCAGGATTCTAGCAAGCATCAGCCAGATTCGCTTGAACACATGGCGCTGTTTGCCAAGGCAGAAGGGATGTTATCTAAAGCATTAGGTCAATTCTCAGCGGTTGTGGAGGCTTACCCTGAGCTAAAAGCGGACAGTATGATTAAAGAGTTGATGGATGAGTTGACCAATACTGAAAATCGGATTGGCTTTGCACGTCAGCATTATAATGACAGCGTGATGTTTTATAATAACGACCGTGAAGTGTTCCCTAATAACCTTGTCAGCAGCACCTTTGGCTTTCGACCACTCAGCCCATTGGTATTTGAAGACAGAAAGGCAATTGCGCAAGCACCTGTCGTTAATATGGGTTGATTTTATATGCATTTAGCTATCGCTAGGTCAGATAAGTAGATGGATTTTTTTGGTGCACAGCGTAGCCATACTCGGCGCAGCTTATTGCTCTATGGGCTATTTTTTCTCATTATATTTGTCCATATTACGATGGCGCTCGCTATTATGTCGCTGCTGCTGAAGATGTTTACCGGTGGCATTTATTACTGGGTGTTAATACTGGTAGTTGTATGGACGACCGGTAGCTTTGTCGTCGGTAGTTTTTTAGAATATGGACGCTTAAAAGCAGGCGGTCGGGCGATTGCTCAGCGTGTGGGCGCCGTTCGGTTATTCATTGACCATAGCCAAGATGCTTGGCAGCATAGTCAAGGTGTTGCTCATCAACATCAGCCTGTACAGAAAGTTCGTTTTAGTGCCCTTCATATTGCGGTACGCGATGAGCGTGATTTCCCGCCTGTTTATCGACGTTATTATGAGATTGCCCAACAGCTCGCCATTGCCTCGGGTTTGAGTATGCCTATTTTGTATGTGCTGCCTGATGAGCAAGGGATTAACGGCTTCGTTGCCGGCCGTCATAGTCAAGATATGGTATTGGTTGTCACTCAAGGCGCGCTTGATAAGCTGTCCGATGAGGGGTTGTATGGTTTGATAGGGCACGAATATGGTCATATCTTGCATGGCGATGCCACCTTCAATTTACAGCTAATGGTCGTGCTAGCAGGCTTGCAATTACTTTATGACTGGAGTGATTCCGTCAATAACTTTGGCGCTAGCAGTCAGAATAAGCAGCAAAATTATTTTGACAATGCGGTCAATCAAAATAACCCTTTACCCCAAAGAGCCATTGATAGTCATGCCCGTAGCACTGAAGCGCAGACAGCAAGCTTTACGACTCATAATGAGTGGGTCACCTACTGGCAAAATCAATCCAAAAATCAGCAGTCATCTGCTAAGCCTCAGTCGATGTGGCTACAAAGCACAGCTGCCACTGATCGGCAAGCGCCGCGAAGTATCTGGACATTACTAATACATGGATTGAGCTTCTCAAGCATGGCCAGTGCTCAACTCATTAAACACAGCTTTAATCGTGAACGTGAGTTACTCGCTGATGCGACGAGCGTACAGCTAACACGCTCGCCTGCGATCATGGAAACCTTAAAAGCCATCTATCAAGATTCGCTTGGTTCGCGCTTAACCGGTATCGCCGATATCAATGGGCTTAGTCATTTCTTTTTTGCCAGTAGCGGGGCGGATTTGGGTGACTTCTCTTGGTTTGCCACACATCCAAGCTTGACTGAGCGTATGAGCGCTATTAACGACAATGCTTATCATGATTTCGCGGTGCAGGTTGCTAAAGAAAAACGCATCAATCAACAAAAGATTAAAGAGATATATGAACAGCGGCGATTGGGTGATTGGGGCGTGATAACAGCAAATAGCCTAAGCAATATTAAACAAGAGACAAATACGCAACACTCGCCAATATTTAACAATCAATCAACCTCTATTAATAACAGCATCATCGATGGCTCTAATGACGTTATCAATAAAGAAGTCGCTGCCTTTTCTACAGGTGAAATGAACAACCAATCGGAAGCCGATGCGGGGCTTGAGTTTGTTGTAGAACAGGATGTGGTCATTGATGGTCGTTTGCAGGTACAAGCAGAGCAGATAGGCACTCATCAGTTGCTAAAGCCGTGGCAAGCAAAACCTGACAGTGACTTAGCATCAGATACATTAATTGGTATCGAGGATATAGAAAAAGTATCGTTACCACAGTATGTGATCAATCACAGTTATCATCCGTTAGGGGCGCAAGCATTGATTGAAGCAGTGCTGCTGTGTCATCAAGGTCAGGTGCTGTCAACAACGGCGACTTATGATTTAACCGATATTTGGCTTGGACTGCATGAGGATGTTACGTCTGCTACTGAAATCAGCAACACGCCATTTTTACCACATAGGTTAGATCACAAATTATTAGAGACGGTGGCAAGTCTTGATCGGCGTTTAGACAGTGCGTTGCTAGCATTGGCGCTAAAGCAACTGAGACAATATAATCTGTCAGAAAGCGCTACTAATGAATTACGCTTAAAGTATAAAGCTAATCATAGTAATCAATATCATCAACATTATATGCAGCAAAAAAAATGTCGTACGATGCTGATACGCTATCAGCAAGGTATTATTGAAGTCTTTAAAACCTATCTAACGGCAGATTTAAGCCAAAACTTTGCTGATAAATTATCTAATGATGATGGTTGTATTGATGAATATAAACCAGTGTTCACTCTTTCAGGAAATACCGATTCTCGGTTGCCATCAATCTTAGCATTATGGCAAGCGCTACAGCTGCAGCAATTATTACCGATATTGTCTGCCATATTAAATGATGAACAATCGCAGTCGCATATACCTGCACAGACATTATGGCAGCAAGTATTACACGCTAGTACGGATGATATTTATGCTCAGCTTGATCCTTCAGGACAAGTACTTGATGGTCTTGATGTTGCCGCGAGAACAATGGTTGCTTTATTGGCTTATCGCTTATCAAAAGATGCCAAAGGGCAGATAATATCCGCACTAGATAGCTCAGTACATAGTGCAGTGCTCTTTAATAGTGCTAGCAGTGCTCATTATCTTGTGGATTTACGACGTCATGCACGTTTGATTGATATTGATTTAGCAGTCGTTAGTGATGCAAACTTGCAATGGTTATTATTGACCGCGCAAAATCTAAATAGTGTCCAATTATTGGCGTTGATAGAAGCGGTGCCTATTTTTATAGCGCCTGTCTGTAAGTCGGCTGCATCAGAAGCCAAACGTGAGGATAATTCTCAAGAGAGGCAACAGGGCAGCGGTCAAATAGATTATAATGCTTATATACAGGAAGGTAATGCGGGTAATGCCACTGGTCATCATTCATATGATTATAATACTTACCGGCAATGGCTGAGTACGTTGCATACAGTGATGTTACACGATACGATAGTCAGTCAAGATGAATATGACTGTTTGACCATGCTAGCCAATCATTGGTTAGGGGTTCGACAGCTTTTCTAATCAATGTAATTGACTACATTTAAGTAAGTGTTTTGCTGGCAAGAAGCAATATGTTTTAAATGTTTTTTTGATATTATTTTTCTTCGTTGTTTTTTTTTGACAGTAACAGCCTGTAAATCCATTTTAGATAAGTAGGATAGTAAATAAGCATGAGTGATATCCAAGACCCGCTAGTTGTCATGCAGCATCGTATGCAGCAGCGCCAGATTTTAGCGATGATGGGTATCAATCAGTGGGTGCAGCCGAGCTCTGAAACCATGAATATCGCAGATATTTCTGCGCCTGCTCTGCTCGAGCAGACTACAGCTAACCCAACTTTAGCTAATGCTAGCACTTCTTCTGCGACCACCACTGAACAGCCAAGCGTTGAATCTTCGAATATTAAATCCTCAAATATTGATGCTATATCAGGTATGGTAGATGATGAGTCTATTAACCATTATTACGATGATGCGAATGAGACAGGTTTGATTCAGCCTGAACCTCAAAGTCCAGTTACCTATAGTTTTGATTCGACTGCCCCTGATGTATCTAAGCCAGCCGTTACATCCCTTGTAGACACTATCGTCGAGCAAACTGCTATTGCTGATATAAATAACACTGAGAGCTTTGAAGCAGATAGTTTTAAAGAGGACAGCTTTAAAAAGATAGTGCCATTTGATTTACAAGGTGGTCGCTATGGCGATTGGGTGGTTTTGGTGGATATCCAAGCACTCAATAATGAGAGCCAAAAGCTCTGGCAAAATATCATGCAAGCGCTATCCATCACCTGTGAGACGACCTCATTTCCTATTTGTGATGGTATGGATACGGCTGAGCTTGCCAATGCCAGCCTTGCTGGATATGTCTTTAAGCTTGGTCGCAGTGAAGAGATAAAAGTTGCCGCATTGACTGCGTTACCTGAAGGTCTTGAGCATCCTAACTTGACTACTGTGCCCACACTAGAAGAGATGCTTACTAGTAACAAATTAAAGCGTCAACTTTGGGAGCGGTTATCGAGCCAGAGCTAAAGGCTTAGCTTAGAGCTTGCTGCAATAGCTATTGAACATAATGATTAAAAATAGAAATAGAGATAAGACTCACCTTAAGGGGTTTTAAAGCTGTAGTTTGTAGCTTTTAAAATCTATATAACAACGATGATTTCATCATATTTAGGATATTGATTATGACCACTAAAGCCGCTTCTAACCGTGTAGCCAATTTTTCAGCGGGACCTGCCACCATACCGACCGCCGTCTTATCACGCGCTCAAGAAGAATTGCTTGATTGGCAGGGACGCGGTATGTCGGTCATGGAAGTGAGTCACCGTAGTAAAGAATACATCGCGATTACCGAAAAAGCTGAAGCTAAATTGCGCTCGCTAATGGACATTCCAGATAACTATAAAGTGCTGTTTTTACAAGGCGGTGCCAGCTTACAGTTTTCAGCGATTCCATTAAATCTATTAAATGGTGGCCGCGCATACTATCTAACGACGGGTACTTGGTCTGGTAAAGCGGTTAAAGAAGCACAGCGTTATGCCAAATTAGGTCTGGGCGAGGTTAATGTGGTCGCAACGGGTAAAGACAGTAAATTTACCGATGTGCCAGCCCAAAGCGATTGGAACCTGAGTAAAGATGCAGCGTACTTCCACTACTGCGCCAATGAAACCATTCATGGTGTACAAATATTTGAGCCGCCACAAGTCGATGCGCCGATTATCGCCGATATGTCTTCTTGCATTTTGTCACAGCCCATTGATGTCTCTAAATTTGGCATGATTTACGCGGGTGCGCAAAAAAATATCGGGCCAGCAGGTCTGATTATCGTGATTATCCGTGAAGACTTATTGGGCAAAGCGAGTGAGTGGTGCCCGCTGCTGATGAATTATGAGCATCAGGCGGAAAAAGAATCAATGTCAAACACGCCAGCGACGTATTCTTGGTATTTAGCAGGGCTGGTATTTGATTGGTTAGAGGAGCAGGGCGGCGTTGCTGCTATCGGCAAAATTAACCAACAAAAAGCCGATTTGCTTTACAAGGTGATTGATGACAGCAGTTTTTATAGCAACCCAGTTGACCCTAAATATCGCTCTATCATGAACGTGCCGTTTACGTTAGCCGACAGCAGCCTTGATAAAGTGTTTTTAGAAGAGTCGGAAGCGGCAGGCTTGATGAATCTAAAAGGTCACCGCGATGTTGGCGGCATGCGCGCCAGCATTTATAATGCAGTGTCATTAGATTGGGTACAGCAGTTGGTTGACTTTATGATCGCCTTTGAAAAAAAGCACGCTTAAGTCAGTACAAGTTTTAAAACAAAAGACGCAACTTTATGAGCTGCGTCTTTTTTATGTCTATTAGCGTTTTTTTAAGGGGCATAATGCGTTATGTAGCAACCTTAACACCGCAAAGCATTAGGTTAAAAAACCTAAGTTTGTTATGATAAAATTTCGTTAATCGTCTATTTTGCAGTCAGTCGCACATTTTCTATCCATATTGATTTAGAGTAGAGGGTCGTTATACAGTCATGATGCTAAAAAATACCATGCTAAAAGCCGTTTTGCTTGCCATTACTATCAGCTGGATACCTGCTAGTATCGCGGCGCCAATCACCACGACTGCGCTTGGGCATAATAGTACCACTGAGTATATTGACGTGCCATACATGCCCTATGCCAATCCAAAGGCGCCCAAAGGTGGTACGCTTTCACTGGATGCACGCGGTACCTTTAATGCGGCCAATAAATGGATGACCACAGGTGTGGCGATGATAGGTACTGATTATCTGTATGATACCTTGATGACGGGTTCCCTCAATGAAGCCTTTACCATGTATCCGCAGCTGGCAAATAAAGTCACGTATGATCCCGATGATACCAGTTGGATTATTTACCATATTAATCCTGCCGCGCGCTTTTGGGATGGGACAGCGGTTACCAGTAGTGACGTTAAAGCCACTTATGACGCAATATTGAATAAAGGGCCGATGTATATTCGCAGCTATTTGGGTGATATTAAAGACATTCAAGTTCTTGATAAACAACAAGTAAAATTCATTTTTAACTCTGATGACAATAAAGAGATTTTATTAACGGTTGGGCAGTTTCCTATTTTTGCTAAGACCTCTATCGATAAGGATTTTGAGAAAATAACGTTGACACCGCTGATGGGGAGTGGTCCTTATAAACTTGGGCGCATTGATGCAGGGCGTGCGGTCAGCTATGTGCGTGATCCCAATTATTGGGGTCGTGATTTGATAGTCAATCGTGGGCGTTATAATTTTGATATGATTAAGTTTGTCTATTATCAAAGTGATGAGATTGCTTTTGAGGGTTTTAAATCTGGGCAATATCGTTTCCGCCCGGAGAATAAAGCCTCTAATTGGGCAACAGGTTACAATTTTCCCGCCGTCAAAGCAGGTCTGATTAATAAAGAAACCATAAACAGCGAAAATCCAGTACCGATGCAAGGTTTGGTGATGAATATGCGCCGGCCAATTTTTCAAGACATTCGTGTCCGCCAAGCCTTGACGGCGGCTTACGATTTTGAATGGATGAATAAAACCTTATTCCATGGCCAGTATGAGCGTTTGCAAAGCTTCTTTCATGGTTCCGAGCTTGCTGCTACTGGTACACCATCTGCGGCTGAGATGCAGGTGTTAAGTCCATTGTTAACCAATCTTGAACCGATTCAGCGCCAAGCAGTATTGACGGAATGGCAATTACCAACCAGTGACGGTAGCGGCTTTAATCGTGGCGGGTTGTTAAAGGCGCGTCAGCTATTGCTAGATGCGGGTTTTTATTATCAAGATATGAAGTTGTATCAGCCAAACGGCAAGCTTGCTCAAATTGAGATTTTGATGACAGGTGAGACCATGGGGCGTGTATTGTTGCCTTATATTCGTAATCTAAAGCGTTTGGGCTTTGATGCGACCTTACGTCAAGTCGATGGGCCACAATATTACGAGCGCATGCGCCGTTTTGACTATGATATGGTAGTCGATGTCTTCGCCCAAAGTCTATCGCCTGGCGCTGAGCAAGTGGGTTTTTGGGGTAGCACCGCCGCTGATGAAGCGGGCAACGCTAATACCATCGGTATTAAAAACCCTGCGATTGACAGTGTTATTAAAAAATTGGGCGACGCTAAAAGTCGCGATGAGATTGTCTTATATACTCACGTACTTGATCGCCTGCTACGGGCAGGTCATTATTTAGTACCTTTATACGGCAAATCTAGCACCAATGTTGCCTACTGGAATCAATATCGGCATACTGCAAAACTGCCGACCAATGCTATCGGTATCGATTATTGGTGGACAGATAAAGAAGCGGAAGCCCGTGTTAATCAATATTTGAAGCAATAGTTTAAGATAATGGCTCCAAACGATCGTTAGAGGCAATAGTTTTAAAAAACAGCTCGAAACAATAATTTATAAAAATGGCTTAAGCCAATAAATGCAATGACTCTGCATAATTTTTTAGTTGGTTTAAAAATTACATACAAGACATTCGCAATAAAGACAATCACTGCTAAGGACTTTATATGAGTATTCGTATTCACCCCATTAAAGCATTTAATGACAATTATATTTGGACATTAATTAATGATAGCAATAAACAGGCGATTGTCATTGATCCGGGTCAAGCTGAGCCAGTTATCGCTTATTTAGAAGAAAACGGCTTAGAGCTGACGTCTATCTGGACCACGCATCATCACCATGATCATATCGGCGGTGTTGCCGAGCTACAAGAATCTTATCCGATGACGCATCTGGTTGCGCATACAGAGCATAATGTCGATGAAGACCAGACTATCAAAGACGGTAGTACGGTCAGTGCTTGGGGCTGCGCCGCGCAAGTATGGGATGTCTCAGGACATACTGCCAGTCATGTAGCGTATATCTTGGATATCGATGGACAGAAGCATTGTTTCTGCGGTGATACCTTATTTAGTGCCGGTTGCGGACGTGTCTTTACCGGCACGATTGAGCAATTGCATGAGAGCTTTAAGCGTTTAAATGGCTTGCCAGCGGAGACGCTGTTGTACCCTGCCCATGAATATACTGCCAGCAACCTACACTTTGGTTTATCTATTGAACCTGCGAGTGAAGCGATGCAGCAAGCGATTGCGCAAGCAGAAGAAAAAACCGCCCAAGGTATCCCGACATTGCCTGTGACATTAGAGCATGAGCGCGCAATCAATGTGTTTTTGCGTACGCAAGAGCCGAGTGTGATAGCAGGAGTGAAGTCTAAAGTCACTATAGACGATGATAAGTCTTTGACAGTGTTTGCCGCGTTACGTGAGCTTAAAAATAACTTCTAAAGTCTTATATATTTTTGATAGCTGTTTTTTTAGATGCTTGCTTTTTGATAACTGCAGTTTCAACAAGTGCTTTTTAAATAAGGTTTAGCTGCTCATTTTCTCTGTTGCCATATTTCTTTGTTTTAGGAAGCCGCCATTATGGGTCGTTATATCTTAAAAAGGTTACTACTGATATTACCGACGCTATTTTTGATATTACTGGCGAACTTTGTCATTGTACAAGCGGCGCCGGGCGGCCCTGTTGAGCAGCAACTGGCACTTATCGAGCAAAGCGCAAAAGACAGTGCGCTCAGCGGTAATATCGGTGCGGGTAGTGCCGGTGGCAACAATAGTACTTACCAAGGCACGCGTGGTCTATCTGAGGAGATGGTGGCGGCGATTAATGCGCAATATGGCTTTGATAAGTCAGCCCCTGAGCGCTTCTTGCTCATGCTAAAAAATTACGCCAAGCTTGATTTTGGCGAGTCGTTTTTTAAAGGGCAGTCGGTAACCGATTTGATTATAGAAAAACTGCCAGTATCCATCTCGCTTGGGCTCTGGAGCACCTTGCTGATTTATATGATAGCCATTCCACTGGGCGTCTATAAAGCCATGCATCATGGCTCAGGTATAGATAAAGTTACTGCCATGCTACTGGCTATCGGTCATGCGATTCCCGTCTTTGTATTTGCCGTCATACTCTTGGTGTTCTTTGCCGGTGGCAGCTATTGGAATATTTTTCCACTGCAAGGATTAACTTCCGAGAATTTTGATCAATTAAGCGCACTTGGTAAAATTAAAGATTACTTTTGGCATCTGGCACTACCGCTTCTAGCAAGTACGGTTGGTGGCTTTGCTGGCTTGACTTATTTGACTAAGTTTAGCTTTTTAGAAGAGCTCGGTAAGCAATACGTGCTTACCGCGCGAGCAAAAGGCTTGGGCGAACGGCAAGTGTTATACGGTCATGTCTTTCGTAATGCGATGTTGATTATTATCGCTGGTATCCCAGCGGCCATCGTTGGGATTTTCTTTGCCGGTAATTTTCTCATTGAAATTATCTTTAAGCTTGATGGTTTGGGATTGTTGGGTTTTGAAGCCATTCAGCAGCGTGATTATCCAGTGATATTCGGCACGCTGTTTATCTTTACCTTAGTGGGGCTATTATTACAGTTAATCAGTGATTTAAGTTATCATTTAATTGATCCCCGTATCGACTTTGAGGGGCGCTAATGTCAAGTCATCCATTATCTTCAGTGCCCTCAAGCGCCTCTTCGATTCCTATAGAAAAAAAACGTCGCCTAAACCCTATTTGGCAAGCACGCCTAAACCGTTTTCGCCATAATCGTCTTGGTGTCATATCGCTGTTTATTTTTGCGCTGATATTTGTCATCTGTATGGCAGCCAATGTGATTGCCAATGACAAGCCGCTATTGGTGCAGTATCAAGGAGACTATTATTTTCCTGTCCTAAAAGCCTATCCTGAGACGACTTTTGGCGGAGTGTTTGAGACTGAAACCAATTATAAAGATCCTGCAGTACAAACGCTGATTGATGAGCAGGGTTTTTATATTATGCCGCTCATACCCTTTGCCGACCAGACACCTAACGTTGAGCTAGGTATTCCATATCCAGCCGCGCCCAACAGCCAAAATTGGCTTGGGACTGATGATTTAGGTCGTGATGTGCTGGCGCGGATACTTTACGGCATGCGGGTATCGTTGTTGTTCGGTTTAGCACTGACACTCGCGGGTGCATTAATTGGCATCATCGTCGGTGCGATACAAGGTTATTACGGTGGTTGGGTAGATTTGGCAGGACAGCGCTTTATGGAAGTATGGGGCGGGATGCCGCAGCTGTTTATGATCATTATCTTGGTCAGCTTGTTTAGCCCCAGTATATTTATGCTGTTTGCCATGATGCTGTTATTTGGTTGGATGGGTCTAGTCGGTTTGGTACGTGCCGAGTTTTTACGCGCCCGTAATTTTGATTATGTTCGTGCCGCGCGCAACCTTGGCGTTTCTGACAGTCAAATCATGCTCAGGCATATCTTGCCCAATGCATTGGCATCAAGCTTGTCACAGCTGCCGTTTATTTTAACGGCCAATATTATTGTTTTGACCGCGCTGGACTTTTTAGGATATGGTCTGCCACCTGGGTCACCGTCACTTGGTGAGCTGATGGTGCAAGGAAAAAATAATCTTGATGCCCCTTGGTTGGCGTTATCGGGATTTTTTAGTTTAACCTTTATATTATCATTGCTAATCTTCGTTGGCGAAGCGCTACGTGATGCTTTTGATACGAGGCGCTCCTGATATGACAACTGATAAGATTATAAACGCTAATATGACGACGACTACTGAGCAAAGTGCTACTGAGAAAAATGCCCGTTTAAATGATAATCATAGCAATAGCCAAAATAAGTTAATACTGACCGTAGATAAACTTAGCATCATAACTCATGCAGGTGTTGCTCTGGTAGATAAGCTATCGTATGAGCTGAGGCAAGGGCAGACGTTAGCTATAGTAGGTGAGTCAGGCTCTGGTAAGTCGATTGCCAGTCTTGCACTATTGGGTTTGTTACCCGATAATTTGACCGTGACCGGTGAGGTGCAATTAGCAGATGTAACAGGAATGGTGACATTACCGATAGCGAATAATAAGACACGTAATGCAGCACTGCGCTCTGTGCGTGGGCAGCGCATTGGCATGGTTTTTCAAGAGCCGATGACCGCGCTCAACCCATTGCATACGGTCGGCAAACAAATTGCTGAATCATTGCATCTCAGCGGCGTAGCCAAAAAACAATGGCGCGAAAAAAGTATCGCTTTATTAGATGATGTCAATATCACTGAGCCTGCTGATAAACTGAATCGCTATCCACATGAGCTATCGGGCGGTCAACGTCAACGGGTCATGATTGCGATGGCATTGGCGCAGCAGCCTAATATCTTAATCGCTGATGAACCAACCACCGCGCTTGATGTGACTTTACAACATGAAATCCTTGAGCTGCTAGATGATCTTAAGCGTCAGCACAATATGGCAATGATACTCATCAGCCATGATCTCAATCTAGTCAGACGCTACAGCGATGACGTCATCGTTATGCGCCAAGGGCAGACGATTGAGCAAGGGCAGACTGTAGCGGTCTTTAATCAGCCTAAAGCTGAATATACCCGCTCGCTGATTCAGCAAGATTTCGGGCAAGCATTAAATTTAAGAGAGAATAGTGAAGACAAACAAATAAACGTACTGAAAGTAAATAATTTGCAAGTACAGTTTTCGATTGAAAAAAGCTTATTTGGCGGTACAAAGCGTTGGCTTGATGCCGTAAAAGACGTTGATATGACCCTGCAAAAAGGGCAGGCGTTAGGTATCGTTGGTGAATCAGGCTCTGGTAAAACCACCATTGCGCTGGCGTTAAGTCAATTACTTAGTAATCAAGCCCATGTTAGTGGACAAATAATGGTCAATGGACAAGATATTACGGCATTGTCCAAACGTGAGCTACGTCAGTTTCGCTCACAGATTCAAATGGTGTTTCAAGACCCTTTTGCCAGTATTAATCCACGCATGACGGTCATGCAAATCGTCGAAGAAGGATTGCTGGTTCAAGGTGTCAACAAAGCAGAACGCCAGCAGGCGGTGATGGATAGTTTGGCTACTGTGTATCTGCCAGCTGAGTTTGCGCAGCGTTATCCGCATGAGCTATCAGGTGGTCAACGCCAGCGCGTAGCCCTTGCCCGTGCACTCATTATGCAGCCAAGTTTATTAATATTGGATGAGCCAACTTCTGCACTTGATAGCACCACGCAGGTTACTGTGGTCAACTTGTTACGTGAGATTCAGGAGAAACTGCAAATCAGCTATGTGTTTATCAGCCACGACTTAAAAGTAGTACGCGCCTTATGTCAGCATATGATGGTGATAAAAGATGGCGTGTGTATTGAGTCTGGTCGTAGTGAAGATGTGTTTAGTAATCCGCAGCATCCGTATGCGCAGCAGTTGTTGCAGGCAAGTTTGCTATAGACTAAGCAACTAAGACCAAATAACTATATGAATTTAGAGACATCGGAACTCACTACATGACAAGTAGGCTTAAGATAGAACCCATCCAAGCCCGAGATACCAGCGAGCCAAATCGTCCCTCAACCACGCTTGAGCTGTTGTTTGACTTGGTTTATGTCATTGCTGTCGCCGCCGCTGCCAATGGTTTTTATAATCGCTTGAGTGAGCATGACCTTTCAGGATTTTTAACCTTTATTGTGGCATTCTTTATCCTATGGAATGCTTGGACCAGCTTTACGTGGTTTGCGTCAGGATATGACCCTGACGATTGGTTTTATCGCTTATCGGTGATGTTTCAGATGTTTGGCTCACTGATGATAGCGGCCAATATTCATCAGTTTTATGAGCAAGGACTGACATGGATTGGTGTCACTGGTTATGCCATTATGCGGCTGGCGAGTTGTAGTCAGTGGTGGCGCGTCTATCGCCAAGTACCGGGTCACCAAAAAGTTGCTGGACGCAGTATGGTCGGTTTGTTAACCTTGCAAGCCTTGTGGATAAGCTGGCTGTTTTTACCCGCATCGCTACAAACGCCCGCTTTGTTCTTGTTTATCGCAGCAGAGCTCCTCATGCCTGTGTGGGCGCGCTCAGAGCAGTTTAATAATTGGCATCCAGCGCATATTGCGGAGCGTTACGGGCTATTAACCATCATTGTACTGGGTGAGGGTGTGGTCGGCGTCAGTAACAGTATTCAGTATTTTCTGGTCAATTCTGCTTCAGCCGCCAGCTCCATTATTTTCTTAGGTTCAAGTTTGGTTGCTTTGGTTTTTTCTTTATGGTGGTTATATTTTATCGTTCCATTCGATACCATTTTGAATAAAGAGCGCCGACGGCATGACTTGTTTTTATTTGGCTATGGTCATTTTTTTATCTTTGCTTCAATCGCCGGTCTAGGCAGTATGCTAAATTTGGTCACAGAATCTGCTGCCGCTGATACCAGCGCTCCGGGCTATCAAATTATCTCCCAGCCTTATGCAATGGGCATGTTGATGGCTATGCTGAGTGTGTTTTTATTAACGCTCACCATACTGCGCGAATTAATGTGCCGTAAATCGAGTCATAATGTCATCGCCATGCTCATTGCTTTGATTATCATTGGACTGAGTTATATGGCGGTCGTACAAGGATTGCCGATTACTTACGGTATTTGGCTCAGTATCTTGGCACCTGTGGTGATGATTTGGTATTTTAACCAAGATAATAAGCAGTGGCTGGTCTAAGAAGCGGATTAATGCGTTACAGCCAAGCCTATAGTGACTATCAATTGACTGCTTAATAAGTAAAAATATAAGCAGCACATAAGCAAGAATGAGGCGCTAAATAATCAGAACATAGCAGTTCATAATAATCACGACATCCTAAAAATGGCGGTGGTACAATAAGTTTAGACAGTAGTTTACTGTAGGTAGACGCTGACACAGTACTTTCATTAAAAGCACCATTATTTTGACAGCATTTTTATTTTGACAGCGGTGATGAATCACTGCTTTAAGTTGTCGTTATTGCTAGTATTAGCATCATTAAAAAGGATTTTTGTACCCATGAAAAAACAAAATACTATTTCTAAATTGGTCAGTAGCACGGGCTTACAGCATGCTGGCTATTTGGCGGTTGCCAAGACGCGTGCCAAAGTATTAAAAGCTTTCGCTTACGTTGTGCCTATTAGAAGACCGATGTTATTTGTTGGTGAGACCTCGTGTGAAGATTTGTGCGACATGGTCATCAATGAAGGCAATACCAATGTTTTTATCGTTACTGACGCGGTATTAAACAAACTTGGTATCCCTGCCAAAGTCACGGATTATCTAGATAGCAAAAATATCAGCTATAAAGTCTACGATGGCATTACTCCAGACCCTACTTTTAAGGTTGTCGAAGAAGGACTACGTAAGTCTGTCGACGCTAAATGCGACTCAATTATTGCCATCGGTGGCGGCTCGGTCATTGATGCTGCTAAGATGATTGCCATGTCACAAGGCAATAACTGCAAGCCAAAACAGCTTATCGGTATCTTGAAAGCTAGAAAGCCTTCGGTGCCGCTTTATTGTATTCCTACCACAGCTGGTACGGGTTCAGAAGCGACTTTGGGTGCGGTGGTATCAGACGACAAAACGCATCAAAAAGCCTTATCTATCGACCCAAGAATGGTGCCATTAGCAGCGGCTATTGACCCAGTTATTATGAAAGGTATGCCGGCTCACATCACAGCAGATACAGGTATCGATGTCTTAACCCATGCTTTAGAAGCGTGGATGAGTGCCAATGCCAGCGTCGAGACAGATTACTATGCCGCTTCTGCGGTCAAATCTGTGATGCAAAACCTACCACTGGTTTATAAAGATGGCGGCAACCTTAAAGCCCGTGAAGAGATGGGTATTGCCGCTCATTACGGCGGTATCGCTTTTAATAAAGCCGGTCTAGGTTACGTCCATGCTATCGCTCACCAGTTGGGAGCGCATTATAGTATCCCTCATGGTCGCGCCAATGCCATCGTGTTGCCGTATGTGCTTGACGTCAATCGTAAAGGCAGCAAGAAAAGATTGGCAGAGCTGGCTCGCAAGACCGGTATGGTCAAATCGGGTCAAGCTGGCAAGAGCGATGCTGAGATTGCCGACCATCTCATCGCGCAAGTGCGCGAACTGATTGCAACGTTGAATATCGATCCAACTGTTAAGGATATGCAGAGTAGTGATTTTAGTAACATCGCCAAAGCTGCTGCAAAAGAAGTCAGCGATACTTATGCGGTACCGACTTATCTATCCGCTTCTGAAATCAAGGCTATTTTAACTAAGATTAAGCAGGTCAGTGATGAGCATGCTAGCCAAGATTCAAAAACTGATAAAGTTGCTTAATAGCTCTAATTTAATAGTCTCTAATTAACACCCTCTAAAAATAAAAAAGAGCACATTGCTGATATCGCAATGTGCTCTTTTTCTTTACTTTTTATATCTATCGCTGGTTTTATCTTAATAGATACTTAGAACGCAGGTTTACGCTTCGGCACTGCATCTAAAAATTCATTACGTGCCTGATTGTCGTGTACATACTCACCAAGCATCGCTGTGCTGCGCGTGGTCGAATGCTGTTTGTTAACACCGCGCATCATCATGCACATGTGCGCGGCGTCCATGATTACTGCCACACCGCGGCAACCTGTGACATCCATAATCGTTTGTGCTACTTGTTCGCTCAAATTCTCTTGAATTTGCAGGCGACGAGCAAACATATCAACGATACGAGCAAATTTTGACAATCCTAATACTTGACCGTTTGGTAAATAGCCGATGTGCGCGACGCCATGAAACGGCAACATATGATGCTCACATAATGAATAAAATTCAATGTTTTGTACCAAGACCAATTCACGATTGGTCGATGGAAATACAGCGCCATTAACTA
The DNA here is from genome assembly GCF_904846175.1 of Psychrobacter immobilis. Classification (GTDB taxonomy): domain Bacteria; phylum Pseudomonadota; class Gammaproteobacteria; order Pseudomonadales; family Moraxellaceae; genus Psychrobacter; species Psychrobacter immobilis_E. The sequence continues at coordinate 25,712 of NZ_CAJGZM010000008.1, forward strand.
CTTCATCCAAGCTTTGATGATAACCCTTAGTTAAATGCGCAAACGCTTTTGCAGCGCGTATTGGGGTATCTTGTAAGCCAGGACGCTCTAAGTCTTCGCCAGTTGAAGTGATTAGCTGACGATAGGATTCAACACTTTCTTGAAAATCTGTTGCTATTGTTGGGGTATTGCTCATAAGTTTGGCAGCCATCCAAAATGTGGGTGTAGCTTAACGCTAAATCCCTAATTAACAACAGTTACAAACAACGGTTGTAAAGGATTTTTATGAAAATTGTGCAAGCTGGGAAGGGTTGTGATTATACTTGAAATCCCTTCAACTTCATACTGCTGTGGTCAGTGGATAATTGTTTAATCAGTATTAGATGTTACTATTACAAGAGATTAGGTGTCCATACCGTATAAGTAAATACAGTATACGAGTGTTTACTTAAACCAATTCGTGTATAATGGGTCATCTTTTAATTTATGCTTTTACTCGCTATTTGTGAGCGAGCTATTAAAAATAATCTACCATTTAAATCGATTTACAGGGAAATATTATGCTACTACAAGGACAACGCTTTGTCGTCACCGGCATCGCAAGCAAACTTTCTATCGCTTGGGCAATCGCTGAAGCGCTGCACCGTGAAGGCGCGTCGTTAATTCTTACTTATCCCAATGATAAAATTAAAAAACGTGTCGATATGGCCGCAGAAGCTTTTGAAGCTGATTTGGTACTTGAGTGTGACGTGGCATCAGATGAGTCGATTGCGGCCTGCTTTGAGCAAGTGACCGCGCATTGGGGCGATGGTATTGATGGTGTTGTCCACGCGATTGGCTTTGCACCGATGGATCAGTTGGATGGTGATTTTGTCAATGCCACGACTCGTGAAGGCAGCCAAATTGCCCATGATATCTCAAGCTATAGCTTTGTGGCATTAGCAAAAGCAGCACGTGAGCTGTTAGCCATGCGTCATGGTTCTATGCTGACCTTGACTTATGAAGGTAGTATTTCAGTATTGCCAAATTACAACGTTATGGGCATGGCTAAGGCCAGTTTAGAGGCCAGTGTGCGCTACCTTGCCACTTCGATGGGCGCTGAAGGTATTCGTGTCAACGCGATTTCGGCAGGTCCTATCCGTACGCTTGCGGCAAGCGGCATCAAGTCATTCCGTAAAATGCTCGATATCAGTGAAAAAATCGCCCCGCTTCAGCGCAATATCACCCAAGTTGAAGTCGGTAATGCGGCGCTATTTTTATTATCACCTTGGGCATCTGGTATCACCGGCGAGATTATGTTTGTGGATGCAGGTTTTAATACCGTCGCCATTAGTGAGCAGTTAATGATGCTTGATGAGACAAAATAGTTATTAGTAATGAGCAGTTATATCATTTAAGTAGTAGGGAAGACGGCCAATTGGCTGTCTTTTTTGGTTATAATATGAGCTTTTTGGTGTTAAGCCATTAGGCAACGAATATGATAACCAGATTACCAAAATGGATATTGTGGGGCGGCGCTGTACTGGCATTTAGTGCAGGCTGCGTCAATACGGCAGCGTTAATGGGTTTTACCAATTTATCTGTTTCGCATGTGACAGGTAACGTCAGCTTATTCTCAGCAGCAATTGCCCATTTAGACGGTCGCAGTATTCTATATATCGGTGCCTTGCTGCTATCATTTTTGGCTGGGGCAATATTAAGCGGTTTTGTGATTGGGCAAAGGTCATTGAAGCTTGGTCGGCGTTACGGTAGTGCGCTGTATATTGAAGCGGCGTTGTTATTGCTAAGTTACTGGTTATATCAGCAGCATGATTATCTAGGACAATTGGCGGCGGCGATGGCGTGCGGTTTACAGAATGCAATGGTCGCCACCTATAGCGGCGCGGTTATTCGAACTACGCATTTGACCGGTCTGACCTCTGATATGGGCGCTGCCATTGGTAATTGGCTAGCAGGTCGAAGCATTAGTAAACCGACCTTAGGTTTTCAAGCGATTATTTGGTACTGCTTTTGCGGTGGTAGTGCTGTAGGGGCTTTTTTATATGCCAGAGTCGGCTATGGTGCTTTGTTCTTACCCATTGCTATTGTATTGACTGCCGCCTTTGTCTATAACTATGCATCAGACAATCTGCCAGAAAAGAGACAGCCAAGAGCAAAAAAGCGCCCATCGGTTTGATGAGCGCTTTTTATTTTAATGTTATGAATTCATTATCCATGCTTGGCTGAATAAACTATTTATCGTCTTCTTCGTGATCTTCATGCTCATGTAGCCCTTGCATCATATCTAATGCGGAGTCATCGGTACGCTGCTGATCTTTTTTATCCAAGCCATCTTGATTGATGTCTTTTGGTGCCATTTTAGTGGTCGAATCCGTTCTATTTGCATCTGTCATAAAATACTCCTATTTGTTTTTATCAATGTCCAATAAAAATTTTTAAAAATATAGTAGGTAAGTTTATTGGCTTTTAATTTTAATTCACTCATTTAGTATGAGATAGCACTGTACGCTTGTACATACACGGTGTACGCTTGTTTAGTGACGATGTGTAACGATACATCACAAGGATTGATATTTCATAAAAAATGATTGTTTAGATACAGATGATTCAAAAGCGTATGGCAAGTTAGTAAAATTTATATCGCTAAAGGATTGTTTAATATGGTTTTATGAGAATATATTGAAGCCAGTTTTTTACTTTGCTATGACCATGTTTATTGCAAATTTAATAACAGCATCGTTAAATCAGTTTTTTGGTATATATCTGCTATGATGACGGCGTATTTTTTGCGGTTACCGGTTAATTAATGGTAAATCGCTAAAATATGCTTTTATTTTAGAGTCTTTTTATACTGTCTTTGGGGAAAATAAGGACATTTTATGTCAGAGCAAAAGTTAGATAGCCATCTTCCTGATGATGGCAATGAGTATTTATTTACCGACACCTTTCCAAAGGGTACCGGTAAAGGGTTGATAGTGGTCGCTATTGCGGCAATTATCAGTATGACTATTTATAATGTGTTACCGTACGATATAAGTGCCAATAAAGGCCTCGCGATGTTGTTCTTTATTGGCGTGTTATGGTTGACGGAAGCGGTGCATGTGACCATTACAGCGATATTGGTTGTGGTCATAGGGGCACTTATTGGTTTGCCTGACTTCGATGCTGCAATCGGCTTACAGAGCTTTGCCAACCCAATTATTTATTTGTTCTTTGGTGGTTTTGCATTGGCGGCAGCACTGCATGTACAGCAGTTAGATAGAAAAATTGCGCTCAAGATTCTGTCAATGTCAGGCGGCAATCTTAGAAACGCGGTATTCTTAATATTTGGGGTCACAGCGTTCTTATCGATGTGGATATCGAATACGGCTACTGCAGCGATGATGCTGCCATTGGCGCTTGGTATTCTAACGCAGGTTGATCGTGAAAAAGACCGTGGCACTTTTGTATTTGTGCTATTAGGTATCGCTTATTCAGCGAGTCTCGGTGGTTTGGGTACGATTGTTGGTTCGCCGCCCAATGCGATTGCCGCCAAAGCGCTTGATATCGCTTTTGTCGATTGGATGAAGTTTGGTATTCCGATGATGCTGGTGCTGTTGCCATTATTATTGGGTGCAATGTATTTATTCCTTAAGCCTAATCTTAATCGTCAGGTCACGCTTAATGAAGATGATGAGGCTATTGCATGGAATAAGCCACGTGTGCTGACGATTATTGTCTTTATCGTCACCGCACTAAGCTGGATACTTTCTAAGCAAATCGGTGCAGCACTGAATGTCGAAGATATTGACTCTATTGTCGCATTGTTAGCAGCATCAGCAGTGGTTAGCTTAGGTTTAGTTTCATGGAAGCAAGTGTCTGACAATACCGACTGGGGTGTACTCATGTTGTTTGGTGGCGGTATTGCACTCTCAACCGTTTTAAAGGTTTCAGGGGCATCTTTGGTTTTGGGTCAAACCGTTGCTAACGGACTTGCATCAGCACCAATTATCATAGTTGTACTGGCAGTTTCGGCATTTATTATCTTCCTAACGGAGTTTGCCTCTAATACCGCTTCTGCAGCTTTGTTAGTACCTGTCTTTGCTGCCATTGCAGAGCAAATGGGTCTGCCACCTGCAGTACTAGTGATGATCATCGGTATCGGTGCTTCTTGTGCCTTTATGCTACCGGTTGCGACTCCGCCAAACGCGATTGTCTTTGGTACGGGTCTGATTAAGCAAACAGAGATGATACGAGTTGGTGTCATACTTAATATCATTGCTACGTTCGTAGTAGGTTTATGGGCGTATTTTTTCTTACTATAGTTTAAGCCGTAATTTATTCGTCTAGATGAAACCCGATACTTAAGCTTAAATATCGGGTTTTTTATTTCTTTTTATTCTTAGTCGTTGTACAACATAGTAATTTGTGAGGAAGAAAAACAGGATGGTGCACTCTAATAATCAACAATTCAACACTATTGCGGCTATCTCAGACATTCATAGTAATGTCTTTGCACTTGAAGCTGTGCTTGCTGATATCAAACATCGAGATATTGATCAAGTTATTAATCTCGGCGATATTCTATATGGGCCGATTGCACCTAAAGCCACGTATGAGCTTTTAACTAAATATCAAGGCGATATTATTACTATTCGTGGTAATCAAGATAGACAGATTTATGAAGCTACGACAGTAGAGATGAAAGACAATTCTACGCTGACTTTCGTTATAAAAGATTTGCCTGAAATGGCGATAAGATGGATGCAGAACTTGCCTTTTGATTATAATTTGAATGAAGATATATATCTGTGCCATGGGTCACCAGCCGACGACATGGTATATCTATTAGAAAATATCGAAACAGGGCAGCCGACGTTGCGTAATAACGCAGATATTTTAGCATTGCTCAACGGTATCGACAGTCCAGTTATCGTATGTGGCCATACTCATATTCCGCGTACGGTAATGCTATCTACAGGACAAATTGTTATTAATACAGGTAGCGTTGGCTATCCCGCTTATACAGATGATTTACCCATCGTGCATAAAATGCAGACTTATTCGCCCTATGCCAATTACGCTCTTATTAAATGTGTTGAAAATAAACAAGGTAAACAGTGGCAAACTGAGCATATTAGAGTGCCTTACGATTATGAAGCAGCGGCTAAATTGGCGTTAGCAAATGGTCGTGAAGATTGGGCATTTGCATTAAGGACAGGGCGGGTATTGTAACTGGAAAATAGTCAAAGTGTCTTTAGATCAAGCTGATAATATTGATTGTGGTAACTATAATTCCTATATATCTAATAAGGACTAAATAACATGCCAACGCTATTTATGGTTCAACTCGGTGGTCGCCCTAAAGGTCGTTTGATCGAACAGCACGATATTTTCTTTGGTATAGCCAATCAAGTGAGTGAGCTGGTAGACGATATCAATCAGCATTGGCCTGAAGTCAAAAATAAATGGCACATTGACTCGTATCGAGCGATTAGTAAAGTTGATAATTATGCGATTAAATTGGTCGAATCAAGTAGCCAAGCGGAGAGTGCCAACGATTTAAAGTTATTCTTTATCAATTTAGGTGGTTATCAGCGCGGCAGTTTTGAGGAATTTCATTACAAACTGCTTACTGTTGCTGCTACTCAAGCGGACGCCATTAAGCAAGCAAAGCAGAGCGAGTTTTATAAAGCGTTTACTTATAAAGATAAAGAGTCGCCTTTTAATGCCGCCTCGCATATTGATGATAAGTTTGCGGTGGATATCGATGATATATACAACATCAATGACCTTATCTCAAATATTCAGCTGTTAATTGAGCCGATTACTAATGAGAGTCATGAGCTTGTGAATGCTGATGATAAAGAGTACGTTGGTTATCTCAGTATCAAGAATTTAAGGAAATTAGCATAATATGGCTTTAGATATGTACTATAAAAATGGCATCATTCGTAAAATGCGTTGCCAGATACCTGATGAGCTATTGACCACTCTTTATCAGGTCTACAATAATGCCAATTTTCCACAATTGACGTGGTTAATTGATAACCTTTATGAAAATTCGCAGATTCAGCCTGATGTCGCTAAGTCATTAGCTGATGAGTTGGTCACGTTTGAGAGATTAATACTTTCGTTGCACCTGCCTTTTCCTATGCTGTCACTGCAAAAGCTGCATACCTTCTTTACGGGAGCTGCTACTAGTCGACAGCTCATTTATACCAGTAACGCTTAATTTTACTCTTTAGGCCGTTTTCATTAGTTTTAGGGCGTGCTTGATGGATTGATGGTTTAACCATGGGCATAAAAAAACTATTACATTATGGATGCCATCAAAGCTAGGGCTCTCAAAACCGCTAAAAGATTTCAATGTGTCAACTAGGCACTATAACCATCTTGAATCATGCTCAAATTACCCCCATAATCTAACCACTTCCAAATAATAAATAGCCTAAGCAAATATGCCCAATACTTCTAAGAATGTCGCAGAAACTCCTACTGAAAATATAACCAACGAATTAAGCTCCAATCCCCTTAGCTGCAATGACATCAGCTCTAATAGATCAAGTAAAGCTGCCAACCCAAGTAATGATGACTCAAATATCATGATAAACAGCGATAACGCATCTTCGCACGCTAAGGTTGCCGCTGATTTACCAGTTTTAGCTAAAGACAGTTATTTTCTTAGCCGCTTAGAGCGTGAGCTGGCGCGTGCCGTTGTGGCTAACAGTAAGAGAGATAAGAAAGTTTCTGATAGTAAAGCAGAGGATGAGCTCGCTAAAAAACGTGCGCAGTATGACAAGATAAAAACCCGCTCACAGCAAGCGGTGCAGGCACGTATGGATAGTATCCCAGACAAACTGGCAGAAAAACTAAATCTTGATTTGCCCGTGAGTCAACGTGCTGATGATTTAATTCAAGGTATTATTGACAACCAAGTGATTATCGTCGCAGGTGAGACCGGCTCTGGTAAAACCACCCAATTACCGAAATTAGCAATGCTGGCAGGTCGCGGTATTACAGGACAAATAGGGCATACACAGCCAAGACGACTGGCTGCTAGAAGTGTGGCAAACCGTATCGCTGAAGAATTGGGTGAGCAACTCGGTAATACCGTCAGTTTCAAGATTCGTTTTAATGAACAAGGCACCGCGCAATCCGTCGTGAAGCTCATGACTGATGGTATTCTTCTGGCTGAATTGGGGCATGATCGTTTTTTAAGTAAATACGACACCATTATTATTGATGAAGCTCATGAGCGTAGCTTAAATATTGACTTTATTATGGGCTATCTAAAAAAACTACTGCCCAAGCGCCCTGATTTAAAAGTCATAATTACCTCTGCAACGCTTGATACCAAGCGTTTTAGCGAATACTTTAGCCGTTATGATAATAAGCTAAAACGCAACGTACCTGCGCCGATTTTTAATGTCGAAGGGCGTAGTTTCCCCGTTGAAGTCCGTTATCGTCCATTAACCGATGAGCCAGTAAACAGCTCTGATGATGATAGCTACGACGATTTTGAAGAGAATCTGCCACGTGCTGTGGTTGCGGCAGTCGAAGAGTGCTTTAGCGATGCACAGAATAAAGGTCATGCTGACCAAGCGGATATTTTAATATTTGCCGCGACCGAAGCAGAGATTCGTGAGCTGCAAGAGGTACTTGAGCGTCATGGGCCGAAACACACCGAAATATTGCCGCTATTTGCACGGCAAACTTACGAAGAGCAGCAGCGCATCTTTCAGCCTTCAGGTCGTGGTCGGCGTATCGTTATCGCGACCAACGTTGCTGAAACTGCACTGACCGTACCTGGCATTCGTTATGTGATTGACTTAGGATTTGCGCGGATATCACGCTATTCTTATCGCTCGCGCGTACAGCGTTTACCGATTGAAGCTATCTCACAAGCCGCTGCCAATCAGCGTAAAGGGCGTTGTGGTCGTGTCGCACCTGGCGTTTGTATTCGCCTTTATAGCGAAGAGGATTTTACTGGTCGTCCTGAGTTTACAGAACCTGAGATTTTACGTACCAATCTTGCATCCGTTATTTTACAGATGGCCAATCTGCGTTTAGGCAGTGTCGATGACTTTGCCTTTATTGAGCCGCCCGATAGCCGTTTGGTCACTGATGGGCATAAATTGCTTGATGAGTTAGGCGCGATTACCTCTAAAAATGAAGTAACTACCACTAAGCAAACTACCAAGCCCAAAAAAGGTCTTGATCATCTGGTTCTGACAGCGACTGGTCAAAAGATGGCACGTATGCCCATTGATCCAAGGCTAGCACGTATGTTGGTTGCTGGTTCTGACTTTGATTGTATCCGTGAAATGCTCATCGTTGTCGCTGCGCTTGCCGTCCAAGATCCACGCGAGCGTCCAGTAAATAAGCGCCAGCAAGCGGATCAAAAGCATGCTGAGTTTCGTCAAGATGACTCTGACTTTTTATTCTATCTGAGCCTGTGGAAAGCGCTGTTCGAAAAAGATGAAGACGGCAACAAGTTGTCTGGTAATCAGCGTAAGAATTTTACCAAGAAAAACTATCTGAGCTTCCCGCGTGTCCGCGAATGGAGCCAAACCCATCGCCAGCTAGTACAAATGGTTACTGAGCTGAAGCTGACCGATGTTAAAGATGTACAAACTACTGATAAAGGTAATGATAAAAATACTTCATTAGAGAATACTACTAGCGACCCTACCGGGATTGAAGATGAAGAACTCAAAGCCGTTAAATATGCCAATTTACATCGCGCGCTATTGACAGGTTTGTTATCTACGATTGCTCATAAAACCGAAAATCGTGGTGAATACTTAGCGGCTCGCCAACAGAAAGCCAAAATCTTCCCCGCGAGTACGGTGTTTAAACAAGTGCCGCCTTGGGTCATGGCCTTTGAAGTGGTGGAAACATCGCAAGTCTTTATGCGTACCGTTGCTAAGATTGAACCAGAATGGATTATCTCAGCGGCAGGCGACTTATTAAAATATCACTACTTTGAGCCGCATTGGTCGAAAAAGACGGGTCGAGTCAAAGCATACGCACAGATTAGCTTATTTGGTCTGATTATTATTAGTAAACAGCTGACCAACTATGAGCAAGTGAACTTGGCTGAGTCGCGAGAAATCTTCATCCGTGATGGTTTGGTGACCGGTAATTTAGGTCGGCAAGCGCCATTTTTACAGCATAATATGGATAAAATCGCTGATATTGAACGCATCGAAGATAAATTGCGTCGTCGTGATTTATTGGTCGATGAAGAAGCGCTGTATCAGTTTTATGATAAAAAAATTCCCGAGCATATTGCCAGTCGCAAAGCGTTTGAGGATTGGCGTGCCGAAGTGGAAAAAACCGATGCTAAATATTTATTCTTTACCGATGATGATGTGCTTAATAGCCAAGCGCCAACGACAGGCGATTTCCCAGAAGTTTGGAAATTGGGCGATTTAAAATTACCGCTGCGCTATGTCTTTGATCCCTCGAGCGATGATGATGGCGTAACCATTCGCGTACCACTGGTAGCGCTACCGCAGCTTGATGCGATCGAGCTATTGTGGGGCGTACCCGGTTGGCGCTATGAGCTGGTATTGCAATTGCTCAAGTCATTGCCCAAGGATATTCGCCGTCAAATCGTACCGATTCCCGACACGGCCGATAGCTTGTTTGATGAATTGCAGCCCTCTGGTGGTCAAGGCTTGCTTAAGCAGCTATGCCAAGCATTAAATCGTCGCGGCATTATGTCAGTGACGCCAGATAGCTTTAATCCTGCTAGTATTGATCGCTATTTGCAGCCGCAAATCTGCGTGGTCGATGACAAAAACCGCATTATCGAAAAAGGTCGCGACCTGCAAACGCTGCAAATTCGCCATGCTAGTGAAACCAGACAAGCGGTGAATGAGCAGCAGGGAACGCACACCGAATTCCCTGAGCATTTTGCCTTTAGCAAAAACCATCATAGCGCAGGCGTGGTGATGAAGCAGTTTGCTGCCTTGGTTGCCGACGCGTCAGGCGAAGCGGTATCGATTCATCAATATACTGATGTGAATGCAGCGTTGCAGGCGCACCGTATCGGGGTTTTGACCCTGATTAAAGGTAAACTTGGCGCGAAGAAAAAACAGCTCACTAGCCAAATCGATAAGATATTCAAATTGGCGTTTGCGCCACTCGGGGATATGGAAAAGCTGAAAACCATCGTTATCGATGCAGCATTGGATGCAGCGCTTGAAGAGCATTACGTGTTATTTGATCATAGTGCTGATTTACCTGAAAGTGCTGATGATAGTGCTGTGGCGCTTGCAGAAGAATTGCCCTTTACACCAGAAGAGTATGAAAAAACCTTGGAAGTGGTGGCGGGAAACTTCCTATTGACCGGTCAAAGTGTGATAAAAACGCTTAAAAATGTCTATACGCGCTGGCAACGTATTCGCCAAAGTTTATTGATGCTTGATCGTGAGATATTTGGCGAGTCTATCGAAGATATCGAAGACCAGCTAGGGGATTTGCAGTTGGCTGATTTTGTTTATCGCATGGATTATAGCCATTGGCAGCAGTATCCGCGCTATTTGGAGGCATTAGAGATTCGTATCGAACGCCTTGAGCATAATATTGAATCCGACCTCGACGGTGTCTATGCCCTTGATGAGCATATGGAGCGGCTGGCAAATCGTGCCAATGATAAAGCCATCAGTGACTACCGCTGGATGGTGGAGGAATATCGCATTCAACTCTTCGCGCAACCGATGAAAACCCGCATGGCGGTATCACCAAAGCGTCTAAGCAAGATGTGGGATAAGATGAGTTAAGATGGGATTTTATCTTATAGTGTGTAGGGTACGCCTAGCGCACCATTTTCATGAGATGCATTTCTTATCGGTGCGCTAGGCACACCCTACGTAAACTATTGTTTGAGTGCGTCAACCTAAGGCAAAAATATTTTTATTTATCATATTTAAAAAGTTTTATCCAGTGTTTATGATTATCAAAGGTAGTTACCAGAGTTTATACCAATTTATCCATCATACTAGGATATTTAATCCAGCGGTAATCATCAACTTTAAACTCTCTTACATTAGTAAAGTCAGACCAAATTAACTGACTTCCTTTTGTCCATTTTAAAGATTGAATTCGAGTGTTTACTCGCAATTTCTCTTCATTCTTAGCAGGTCTTAGTTCTCCTAATTTAGCGTATAGTCTTACACCTGGGTAATCGTCGAATTGCCCTTTGATAAAAGATGATAACCAAAAACACTTGCTTGAGTTGACTGCGCTAATACAAACATTATTGTTTTGTCTTAAGTTTTCTGCTAATTGTTCAGAAAAAGAATCGAATAGAAATCCTGTCCCATCTTCATTTAGAAAGACAGTTCCTATCGGAGTAATATTTGGCATTCCATTCTTAGAAACACTGGCAATATTTGCATGCATATTCGATTTTTGAGCCTTAGCAAAGACTTTTTTGATTGTATTCCAATTGATTAGATCTATATCCATTTTTATTAGTTCCATTTGTTTTGTTAAATGATACTAAGATTAAAAAATAAAAAGTGCAAGTAACATGTATTGTACGTACGATTTTTATATGATATCTCTCTCATTAATACGCTAAGCGCACCCTACACAAACTTAAATCCTAAATAGAAAAAAAGGCCAGATTAGCAATCGCTAACCCAGCCTTTTTATTCAGCTAAAGCCAAATTATAGTAAGGCTCTAACTTTTGGATAAACCATATTGGCAGGAGACAAGATGTCATCTAGCGTCTCTTTATCCATCAGTTTTTCTTCTAATACGATGTCATACACACTACCACCAGTCTCTTGTGCTCTTCTCGCAACAAAAGAAGACGCGTCATAACCAAGATGTGGGTTTAGCGCAGTGACCAGCCCGATATTATTGAATACCTCGACGCTACACGCCTCATTATTCATCATCAGACCATCGATACAGCGAGTGGCAAACATCTCACAGATATTGGCCAGCATGCTCATGCCGGTAAACAAGTTAAAAGCAATCACTGGCTCAAAAACGTTTAGCTGTAGCTGACCATTTTCTGACGCCATAGCGATGGTATGATCGATACCCATCACATGGAAGCAAGCTTGGTTCACCACTTCTGGAATAACTGGGTTTACTTTACCGGGCATAATTGAGCTACCAGGCTGCATTTCAGGCAAGCGATATTGCGCCAAACCGGCACGCGGACCAGAAGATTGCAAACGTAAATCATGGGCAATCTTAGATAAACGGGCAGCAAAAAGACGCAAGTTGCCAGACAGTGCAACATAAGCACTGGTGTCTTGCGTGGCTTCAATCAAGTCTTCAGCGATATAATAAGGTCTGCCAGTCAGCTCTGATAAGCTCTTGGCAACCTCTTCCGAATAGCCAGCTGGGGCATTCAAACCCGTACCAATCGCCGTACCGCCCATATTGATTTCATGAAATAGCGCACGAGTAGATTCGATACGATCCATCTCTTTTTTGATCATGGTTGCAAAGGCATTAAACTCTTGACCTGCAGTCATAGGTACCGCGTCTTGTAAATGCGTGCGACCCATTTTTAATTGATCAGCAAGCTCAACGCTTTTTTTCTTAAGGCTGGTATGTAATATTGCCATCTTATCTAATAAGCGTACGCAGTAATCATCCAAAGCGACATTCATCGCCGTAGGGTAGGCGTCGTTGGTCGATTGTGACAGGTTGACATCGTTATTCGGATGCACGTGTTGATAATCGCCTTTATCGTAGCCGAGGATTTCTAGGGCTCGGTTGGCTATCACCTCATTGGCATTCATATTGGTTGATGTACCTGCGCCGCCTTGGAACATATCAACGATAAATTGGTCGTGATATTTATTATCGATTAAGTCGTCACACGCTGCAGTGATAGCATCCTTAACCGTATCATTGAGGACGCCTACTTTATTATTGGCAATAGCCGCCGCCTTTTTAACGGTGGAAAAAGCACGAATGAAGGTAGAAAACTGATTTAAGCGCACACCACTGACGGTGAAGTTTTCAAAAGCACGTAAGGTTTGTATGCCGTAGTAAGCATCAGCGGGAACGTCACGATAGCCGAGTAGGTCATGTTCTTGGCGAGTAGCAGTAGTCATTCAATAAAATTCCTTTCAATAAAAAGCCCTGATTAAGACGCAGTGAGACCGTCATTTATTAAAATGACAGTAGTTGCATCACATTGGTAAATCAATACAATCAACATTCAAGCATAAGCCTTTTATAAGGTGATTAATAATGAATATTTATTGCACGATGCATATTAAAACAAAAAAGTTTATATGATAAATGGCTGGTGATAAATGTTTTCGATCATACAAATTGGCTGGCTAATACGTCTGATTGCCATTCAAGGCTGACCGAAGTTTCACCCTTAATTCAAGTCTGCTAAAATCAATCAAGTAAGACATATAGATAGGATAAGTGATTAGCAATGATAAAATGATAAGTAGTGATGATATCAGCACAATTGAGAATATAAACAGACATCTACTGTACTATGTTTAGATGAGTAAAGCGACAAGGCGTTGCACCTTATATCTCATAAGTTAAAAAGCAAAGACAATTGATTCTGTCTTTGCTTTAATAATTACGCCAAATATTCATATTTATGATTGAGCTTAAGGTTTGGCTCTTATATTTTCTGTCACCACACCCATGCCATAAAACAACAAGGCGATAAGCGTCAAGGCGACGATAAATGGTGTCAAAACCCAAATCACAATATTGATTAGCAATGATGATAATAAGCCATTAAAGATAATGGTGTGGGGCGCGATAAAATCGGTGACGACATCAACTGCACGTTTGGCAATCGGGAAGAGTAGCGTACTGATAGCCAAAATATAGAGATATTTTGCGAAGTCAGGATTGCTTGAGAGGACTATGAAGTAAAACCCCAAGTAATAGGTAATACCCAAAGCCCAACATTTGAGAGTATAGCTGAAACGAATCATGTGACTTCCTCCCCAAAAAAACTGCTTGTGATTTGACGTTTTATTAAAGGCGCGCTAGTAGGTTGAAGAGCGTCAAAATATATGCAATATAGTGAATATATTTATATATGTTATATTATGAATATATGAGTGAAGTCAATGATTTTCTGCGTTAACCGCAAGTTTAATCACTAAGCCTATAAATAATTTAAAAATAGCCTAAGCAAAAATAGATAAAGAAGGATTAAAATATGTGGAACGAGCGCTATGACGAAGCAGAGTATGTCTTTGGTACAAAACCTAATGATTTTTTAAAAAATGAATTTTCAAAAATACCGATAGGTGGCAGCGTTTTATGTTTGGCTGAAGGTGAAGGTAGGAATGCGGTGTTTTTGGCGGAGCAAGGATACCAAGTGACTGCCATGGACTTATCTGATGTGGGTTTAAACAAAGCACTACAGCTAGCGAGAGATAGAGGCGTTGATATCATCACTCAAGTTGCCGATTTAGCCGACTATGAGTTTGGTGAAGCACAGTGGGATGGTATTGTTTCTATCTGGGCGCATTTGCCAAAAGAAGTACGCCAGCGCGTTTATGCACAGATTGTACCGGCGCTCAAGCCAAATGGTGTGTTTATCCTTGAAGCTTATACAGAGCAGCAACTGACCATGGAGGCAATCGGTGGTCCGCCGGCTACGCAAAAAGAGCGCTTTGGTTCGTTAGCAGTCTTGCGTAGCGAGTTGGCAGACCTCGAAGAAATAACGGGTGTGGAAAAGCAGCGCATGATTTCTGAAGGTAAGCGCCATCAAGGTTTGAGTGCAGTGGTACAGTTTATCGCCAAAAAAACAAATAGTGAATTATTGAGTTAATCAATTATTCAACTATCTAATTTTTCAATCATTCAACAATCTTTGGCGGCAGATAAATAGTAAATGTATTTAATGGTTCAATGAGCACGCTATAAGGGTGATTTTGCTCTGATAGCGTGACAATGCCTGAGTCTGACAACAGCTTAAAATTGGCAGCAATCAAAGACGCTGGCTGAACTTCAAGTCTTTTATGCCAAACTCGATAAGTACCAAGCTTGCCATCACGGCGATGATAAAAGCCTGCTAGCGGATGGGTCAAATAAACAAGCGCCGATTCGGTATCAGGGAAGCCCGGGAATGAGAAATTATCCACTGTATTTTGTGCAAGAGATACCGACGCCGCTGCCCATTCTGATTCAGCGTTAACAGAATACCTTACATACCTGCCAGTTGCGTCATCAAATTGACAATCAAAAGTTATCTTCGCACTATGCCAAGGTAGGCTCCATAAGTATCTTGGCACTGCCAATGTCCAAGAATCTAAAGTCGTGCCCAGAAACCACACACAGCGCTCACCCGTTTCTGTATCGATGATATAAATACGGTAGTTGGTCTGTCCCATTGTGAAGGTTGGAAAAGGATAAACCGCAGAAGTGAAATCAACATCGATAAAGGGTACGACAGAAATTAAACCTTTTTCTTCACCATCTACCATCACTGTGTCAAGCTTAAACCTAGCAGGAAATATTCCCTCAAACCTTTCTGTTGGCACTGCATAGGTAATAATAGAAAAATGCTTTAAGCCGCAAACAACGTCGATACCGGTCGGCTTAGGTCTGTCATGTAAATAATCCTTAAAACGTCGTAGTTCTTGCACGATACTTCCTTATAAACATGAATTTAGGCATTAATTCATAAACGTGATTGTCAGTTTTGATAATACAGTTAATGCTTGTATTCATGGGTATAAAGGATGAGCTGGTGATTCATTCCAATTGTTTAATTCCAAGTATTTAATCATAAGTAATTAATTTTAGGTATGCAATTCACCGCTCGGACTGATGCCAAATAACCGTTTATATTCTCGGCTAAACTGACTTGGGCTTTCATAACCGACTTGCATGGCGATTTGGGCAATTTGAGTGTCATTTGCTTGAATCAGTCGTCTTGCTTCCATTAAACGTAGACTCTTTTGATACTGTAGCGGGCTTAACTGAGTAATTTCTTTAAAATGATGGTGGAACCCTGAGACACTCATGCCGCAGCGACTGGCCAATTCTTCTATGACAATTGCCTCACTTAAATGCGTCTTTATCCAATCGGTAGCTTTGCTAATACGGTGCGTATGGCTGCCATTGACTACCAATTGGCGCAATTTATTGCCTTGCTCTGCTATAAGCAGACGATAGTAAATTTCTTGCTGAATTAATGAAGCCAGAAAATCAATATTGTTTGGACAATCAAGCAAGTGTATAAGACGCTCAAACGCCGCCATTATAGTACTGTCTAATTGCCACTTTATTCCTAAATGACCTTCAGCGTTAGGTTGTTTAGGCGGTGTTTTTACTAAAACCTCACTAATCATGGCAAGGTTTAATTTCATAGATAGCACGATGACCGGACGCTCTATCGAAGCATGCTTTATGTGCATGCTTAAAGGGATATTAACTGGGCAAAACATTAGATTACTCTTATCGAACCTTTGGCAGTCGGCACCCAAATAAATCTCGCGCGCACCTTGTAAAACGATGCAGATACTAGGTTCTTGAATATAGCTAACGGCTTTACTGGGTTTATCAGCACAGTAAAAAAACAAACCTGGAATAGCAGATTCGATGGTTTTGTTTCTAGGCAATATCGACAGTAGTTGCTCAATGGTTGATTGGTTCATTAGGTTTTCTTATTTTATTCAATTGCTCGATACTATAGATATTTGTAGGATTGGGCAAGACGTTTGTAGCTATGTTCTAACAGATTGTATCGCTGACTCTTATACTAGCCTTATTGAGACTAATGCAGCCTCATTACTGATTTAATCAAATTTTTTTTAAATAAAACACCATAAGGAATAGATAATGAAAATATTTTATAAAACTCGCGCCACTGCAACGGGCGGTCGTTCTGGTCATACCGGTCTTGACGATGGTTCATTAGGTTTTGATTTGGTTTCTTTTCAAGAGCAAGATAAAGAAGGGGTCAATCCAGAACAGCTTTTTGCCATGGGTTACGCGGCTTGTTTTGATAGCGCTTTAAATATGACGGCGCAGCAAATGAAACTGCCTATCACTGCTTCAAAAACCTCGACCCAAGTTGGTATTGGTATGAAGGCCGATGGCAGCTATAACTTAGATATAGATTTGTACGTTGAGGTTTCTGGTATCGATGAAGCACAAGCGCAAACGCTTATTGAAGCTGCTCATCAAGTCTGCCCGTACTCCAATGCCACTCGCGGTAATGTCGATGCACGTTTGCATGTGACGGTTGTTTAAGCAGAATTGATACTGACTAAGTATTAACTGATAGCTATTACCGAATAGCAATTATCTAATAACTATAAAAAAATATAAAAATAATAATACTTTCAACTGCTTGGGTACATGAAGTATTCAAGCAGCTTTTTAATGAGTGATGCAATTTTCATAATTAAAATCAAATTATTAAATACAAAAAATGAGTTGCGTACAAAAAAGAGCCAGTAGTTTGACTACTGGCTCTTTTTTTAAATAGATTTTAGTAAAAATACAGATTTTGCTTAAGTAATTACCAGTTGTTATTTATGGTTATTATAGTTGGCAGTTAACTTGGTATTCTTGACCGTTATCTGATTTGATGGTCATGATGCCATAATCTGCTTTGGTGTGCCAATCGTAAGTAGTTTTAGGGTTCACGTCGTTGACATAACGAGCGCCAGAACCTGATACCGCTTGCTTCATGCTAACTTTAGCGTTGTTTAAGCCAACTTTAGGCAAGGTAACATTTAGGTTGGCAGCTTGGCCGTCTGCAGTATAGGCAGCAGTGACCTGACCATTGTCTTCACAAGTGAATGACTGAACTACTTGTTGAGTGTTGGTCGTTGGCGTAGTAGTAGTTGGTGCATTGGTTGCACAAGCAGCTAGTAATACGGCAAAAGGTGCTACTGCTAATAATTTTTTCATAATATCCCTCAAGTTTTAGTGTGAATTTTATTTTTTACGCTGAGCGGTATGATACAACAGAAAATGTAATTTCGTGTTGTGGTTCGAGTTTAGGAAAGTAACATCGGCTAGCGGATTTATGACTGAGTAGTATGGCTGGTCAAGCTTTAATCGCTAGAGGCTTATTAGATATCTGCTATCAAACCATTTTTTTTGGTCGATTTTTATTTAAGATAAATATCAACACCGCGCCTAAGATAACCGAGCTTGCGATAATAAATTCTAAGGTAAGCTGCTCAGACAAAAACACCACGCCCATAATTGCTGCAAGTACGGGAACACAAAGCTGTATCACCGCAGATTGGGTCGTTTTTAATAGTGGCATAGCCACATACCAAATACTGTAGCCGATGCCAGAGGCTATAGCACCTGACGCTACCGCTAGTATGACACCCGTCATACTTATGGTTGAGAGGTAACTCATACCGATTAGCGCTAATATAGGCACCACAGCTAGGCTCCTTAAAAAATTAAAGCCAGTCGTTCTGAGAGGTGATACGCAGGTTTTGCCACGTATGCTATAGATACCCCATGCGATACCGCTTATCGCCATTATAAGCGCCCCAGATAGGGATGGCATGGCCGCAGATGGCAGCATTAAATATATAAAGCCTATCAATGATATCAAAAGCGCTAGCCACTGCACGCCATTCAATCGCTCTTTATTATAAATTCCCCAACCAATCATCGTAAGCTGCACCGCGGAAAACAAAATAAGCGCACCCGTACCGGTATCAAGTGCTTGGTAAGCCACCGAAAAACAAATGGCATAAATGACCAAGCTGATAGCACTCAACCAATCACCTTTTTCTTTTAGAACATTCTTATCAACACTGCCCGTCTGTTGTAAAGCCGTCTGTTTTAGGCTGCTTTGTTTTAAACAGGTTCGTTTTAAAAAATTCGCCTGCAGCAGCATGATAAGACCAAGGCATGCAGCGCCGCTGAGCAAGCGGATAGCGGTAAAATTCCAGGCATCAATCGCACCTTCTGCCAGTGCCATTCTGCAAAGTAACGAATTGGCGGCAAAGGCTATTAAAGCGATAATCGTATATAAGGCGGCTTTCAAAAATAATTCCTACAATCATTAACAAAGTTTTTGCATAAAATAAAACACTTCTAAACAGCAAAGCTTTGATGCCAGCATAAAAATAACAATAAGGAAAAACACATGGATTGGGCAAGTATCTTTGTTTATGACACCACATGGGCATTTGCCGCTGAAATACTCATACGCGTCACGGTAATGTTTACGCTTATTATTTTGTTTTTACGCTTTACCGGTAAGCGCGGCGTGCGGCAGCTGTCTATCTTTGAGCTGACGATTATCTTGTCACTTGGCTCTATCGCCGGTGACCCGATGTTCACCGAGGACTTGCCCATTATCCAAGCGGTGCTCATCATGAGTACCGTTATTATTCTTTATCGTCTATGTACATGGGCGATGATGAAGTTTGAATCTTTTGAGTATCTATTAGAAGGCAAAGCGCTTTATATTGTCGAGGACAGCATGTTGGTTCTTGATAAGATAAAAAAGGGCGAAATGTCGCATGATGAGTTTTTTGCCGAAATGCGCCAGCAAGGGGTTGAGCATTTGGGACAGGTGCGCACTGGTTTGCTTGAGACAGATGGGGAATTTAGTATCTTATTATATGCGCCTGAAGACACCTGCTATGGCTTGCCGCTTTTCCCTAAGCAGTATCAGCCCGTCAAGCAGATAGAGCCAGAGGTGTATTATGCTTGTATGTATTGTGGCTACGTAGATTTTATTTCAAGCCCCAATCAAGTATGTAAGCGCTGTGAGAATGACTGTAAAAACTGGGCTAAAGCCTTAAATAGTAAAATTGTTAGATAGTTAATGAATGACGCAGGATTTTACCATATTTGTTTAAACAATCTAACGACGTTAAACTGTGTTAAATAGCCTAAGCGTTTTTATCTAATTACAATCACTCTAATAATTTTACGACTTGTTGAACCCGTTCATCTCTGTCACCACCGATACGTTGAAAAGACTTATTATGCAAAGTTAATTGGCTGGCAAAATAATCGCTGATGTCTTCACGTTGATGCGGACTATCACGTAAATCATCGGCGACCCAAGGGATATCCACTTCGGTCAATAAAATCATATCATAATGGTGCGCTAATGCTGCTTGGGTAAGTGCTTTAGGGCAATCGCCATAATACCAGTTGGAGTAGACCATAAGCTCAAATAAACTGGTGTCACAGAATAAATGATGGTTGTTGTTAGACGTTTGCGCAGCTTGTTTTGCAAGTTCGTTTTCCAATTCAATTTGACCTTGTGCGATGGGCAGTAAGTCATCCCACGTACAGGTCAGCTGCTCATTATCCCATTTCGCTTGCAGATAGCTGCGCATATACTCTGGAACCCAAGGACAGCCAAAATGCGCAGCCAAATCGCGGCACAAAGTGGTCTTGCCAGTACTTTCTGCCCCCAGTATGGCGACCTTGATGACAGATTTAGGCGTATGCTGCGTGAGATTGAACGCGGTAGCGTCGTTGCCATTCATAATATGCCCAGATTGCGATAAGAGTGAAGACTACATATTGTAGCGACGTAAAGGTAAGACCTTTATAAAAATAGAGCGGTACTGAAATGGCATCAGCAACAATCCATAGCAGCCAATGCTCAATCTTGCGCCTTGCCATTAGCCACATTGCCATCAAAAAAAGTGCCGTAGTCAACATATCAGTATAGTCTACCCATGTAAATAAATGCACACCAAGCTCAGCGCCATCAAAGCTAAAATTATTATTGATGACGGGTCTAAAGTAGTATACCAAGGCGACAAAAGCGATGGTAGCTGCTGCTAGGGCGCTCAGTATGGGCACATCTTTTTTGTTTACATGCTCAACGTCAATGGCATATTGGGCGTCCGTATTTTGCACGCGCTCCTCTTGCTGCTGGCTGGTTGGGTTTATATGATTTTGATGCTTTTTGATTGCTGTATTGTGCTTATTCTGCGTCCAATTTATCCAACCATAAATACTCATGATACTGTAATAGGCGTTGATAAACATATCGCCGAATAATTGCCACTTCCAAAGCAGATAAACAAAAATAGCGGTGCTAACTAGCCCAACAGGAAAAACTAAAATATTGGTTTTGCTGGCAAGTAAAACGCTGCTGACCCCAAATAGAACCGCGATTAATTCTAAAGCGATAAATAGGGTCGGGTAGTCGGCATATTGCCCGAATAACCAGTTTAGGAGTTCTGCCATTACTGTTCCAAAGTCAAAAAGTAAAAAGAAGAGGTAGATAATATCGGTCGAGTTTATAAAATTTTAACGAGTCAGTGGCAATTAATTCCAATTAGTGACGGTGAGTCGCAAGCAAAACAGTCGTAACCAAAAATATCTATATTGGATAAAATAATGCAACCAAGCCTTGATAATCAACGCTGATTATAGCGCAGCTGTCGAGAAATGAAGCCAATATTTACTTATTCTCATTAAGAAGCTGATTATTTGTAACAAAGTATTAGAAAAATTATATTATTCAGGCATAATAAAGGCACTTATTTTAAGTTTACAGTTATTCACCGAAAATTAGACGACTGTTGTTTTTCTCCACTTTTATGCTTATTTCAAGCACCATCGTAGTAGACAAGGATGCGCATCATGACGACTTGTATCACGGGCACCGGCCTGTATATTCCCCCTTATAGTATTAGTAATGAAGAGCTAGTAGATTCATTTAACCAGTATGTTGATAATTATAACGCCAAACATGCTGACTCGATTGAAGCAGGAACGGTTACGGCGCTAGAGCATTCATCAGCGGCCTTTATCGAAAAAGTATCTGGTATCAAATCCCGTTATGTGATGGAAAAAGACGGTATCTTAGATCCTGAAATTATGGCGCCTGTGATTCCTTACCGCAATTTGGGTGAAGAGCTATCAATCATGGCAGAAATGGGCACGGCAGCGCTAGAAGATGCGCTAGCAGATGCGGGTCTAGAGGCCAATGATTTAGACGGTATCATTCTTGCATGCTCAAATTTTCAGCGTACTTATCCTGCGGTTTCTATCGAGATTCAGGATGCAATCGGTATGGTTGGCGGTTTTGCTTATGATATGAACGTGGCTTGTAGCGCGGCGACTTTTGGTCTATCGCAAGCACATGGCTCAATCGTCTCGGGTCTTGCCAAACGCGTTGCCGTAGTCAACGTCGAGATTACCTCAGCGCATCTAAACTGGCGCAACCGTGACAGCCACTTTATCTTTGGTGATGTGGCAACGGCTTCTATCGTTGAAGAGCTTGATACGCCAAAAGGTTATGAGATTTTAAGCACCAAGTTGTTCACCCAGTTTTCAACCAATATCAAAAACGAATATGGCTTTATGGACCGCTCTGAGTTCTTAGCGGCGCAGACTGAGATGTATCCCGATATCAAAGAGCCAGTTACCGACAAGCTGTTTTTGCAAAATGGTCGTAAAGTATTCCGTGAAGTTTGTCCAAAAGTCTCAGAGATTATCACTGAGCATCTGCAAGAAAACGACATCGCAACGTCTGACGTAAAAATGATGTGGTTACACCAAGCCAATGCCAATATGCTTGATTTAATCTTGCGTACGGTAGTTGGACGTGATGCCGATAAGGCGATTGTGCCAAGTGTTATAGCTGAATTTGCCAACACCAGCTCCGCCAGTCCAATGATTGTCTTCCATCGCTATAAAGATGCGCTAAAATCTGGTGATTTGGGCGTTATTTGCTCGTTTGGTGCAGGTTACTCAATTGGTTCGGTACTGGTTCGTAAGGTTTAATAGTTAGTCAAAGCTCTGTTATAACCATAAAAATAGCTAAGAGAATTCTTAGCTATTTTTTTTATTCTTATTGTTTATATTTCTTGCTTCTTTATGCATTTGTATGCCTATAGCAACTAGAACTAGAGGTTGGTATGTGGGCGTAATTGAGTATAAATTGAGTAGTTTGTGAATATAATGGCAAGATTGCTTAGAGGTTTTAAATTAAGCGCAAAAATTTGCTATAATCACTCTCTTATTTTACTCATTTTAAAAAAGTCCTTTTATGAAAGAATCCTTACGCCTGCGTTTAGACCAGATGGTAGACCGTTATGAAGAGGTCACCGCCTTATTATCAGACCCGAGTGTCATCAGCGATAATAATAAATTCCGTGAATTGTCCGTCGAACACAGCGACTTGATGGATATCACGACATTATGGCAGAACTATGTGCGTGCAGAAACGGATCAAGCGGATGCAGAGGTGATGCTAGCGGAAGCTTCAGACCCTGAAATGAAAGAAATGATGCAGGACGAGATTGACAGTGCGCGTGACACCATCGTAGAGATGGAAGAAGCGCTTAACGTCATGATGTTGCCAAAAGACCCTAACGATAAAGTACCTGCGTTTCTTGAGATTCGGGCAGGAACAGGCGGTGATGAAGCGGCGATTTTCTCTGGTGATTTGTTCCGTATGTATCAAAAGTACGCCCAAACTCAAGGCTGGACGGTAGATATTTTGTCGGCTAATGAGGGTGAGCACGGCGGCTATAAAGAAATTATTACCCGCGTGTCGGGCAATAGTGTTTATGGTCGTTTAAAGTTTGAGTCGGGCGCTCACCGCGTCCAGCGTGTCCCTGAGACCGAAAGCCAAGGCCGCGTCCATACCTCGGCTTGTACGGTTGCGGTCATGCCAGAGGTTGAGATTGATGATACCGTCGATATCAATCCTGCCGACATTAAAATGGATACCTTCCGCTCAAGCGGCGCCGGTGGTCAGCACGTTAACACCACAGACTCTGCGGTACGTTTGACGCACATTCCGACTGGTACCGTGGTAGAGTGTCAACAAGAACGCAGTCAGCACAAAAACCGTGCGCATGCGATGAAAATGCTGGTGTCCAAAATCCAACAAGCAAAAGTACAAGCACAGGTTGATGTGGCGGACTCGATACGTCGCGACTTGGTCGGTAGCGGTGATCGCTCAGAGCGTATCCGTACTTATAACTTCCCGCAAGGTCGCATGACTGACCATCGAATCAACCTGACGTTGTATAAGCTTGATGCGATTATGGAAGGCGATATGGATGAGTTACTAGATGCGCTGCTGCGTGAACACCAAGCAGACTTGATGGCGAGTATTGGTGGTGCTTAATAAAAAATTGCTAAGTCCATGAGAGGCGTGCGTCATGCATATAATAACCAGCTCAGCGCTACTATTACCATTCGACAAATTCGCGATGACCATCATTGCGATGTTAATGGCGTTTTGGTTATCTGCTTGTAGCGTTACACCTTCATCAACGCCAGTCTTACAGCCAGAGCAGAGCGATAGTAGTGCAGAAAATGATACTGCAACAAACGATAAAAATGATCCGTTTGCTTATCAAGCCTGTGTTTATCCGCCTAACGAGATGGTACAAGCCTGTACGGCAAAGGGTGGCGCGTTTTCACAGCAAGGAATGCTTGGTTGCTATCAGTGTGTGGTTTCTTATACAGATGCAGGTAAAGCTTGTCAAGACAGTAGCGACTGCCAAGGTAAGTGTAAAAATACGGGTGAGTTTATTGATGCCAGTACTAAAAATCAGTTAGGACAGTGCGCCAGTGACAGTAGCCCGTTTGGCTGTTATCAAACGATTGAAGAAGGCGTCACACGGCCCGCCATCTGTGTCGATTGATTCGGTACTTTTTTTAATTTTAAAAACGCATCATCATTATTCAACTGTCTTATTTGAAATTTTTAATTCTGTATTCTAAATTTATAGTTTTCGTTTATTCCTTTAATTATCTAATAATTTTGAGAGTGTTATGTCAAAGCCTAATAATCAAAATCAGCAAAATAACCAAGAGCAAGTTCCAGAAGATGCTAACGAGCTGATTGCTCAATTGCAAGCTAAGTTGGATGATATCGTCGCATCGGGTAAACAACCTTATCCGAACACCTTTAAGCGTACGGATTACGCTCAGGATTTACAAACGGCTTTTGATGGTATCTCAAAGCAAGAAATTGAAGATAAAATTGCCAACGGTGAAAAAACTCAGGTAAACGTTGCCGGTCGCGTGATGCTAAATCGTGGGGCGTTTATTGTCATTCAAGATATGACAGGTCGTATTCAGTTATATGTGGCACGTAAAGAGCTAGATCCAGAGACATTGGCGACTATTAAATCACTAGATTTGGGTGATATCGTTGGTGTATCTGGTTATATCGGTCGTTCTGGAAAAGGCGACTTATATGTCCATATTGAAGAGTTTCATTTATTGACGAAAGCGCTACGTCCGATGCCAAATAAGTTTCATGGCTTAGCTGATGTAGAAGCACGCTATCGTAATCGCCATCTTGATTTGATGACTAATGAAACTACTCGCGATACTTTTGTGATACGCAGTCAAGTGATTAGCGGTATTCGTAAGTTTATGTTAAATGAGCGTTTTATGGAAGTTGAAACGCCGATGATGCATTCTATCCCAGGTGGTGCGGTGGCGCGTCCGTTTGTGACCCATCATAACGCTTTGGATATGCCGTTATATTTGCGTATCGCGCCTGAGCTATATCTGAAACGCCTTGTGGTTGGTGGTTTTGAGAAAGTATTTGAGATTAACCGCAGCTTCCGTAATGAAGGTGTATCAACTCGCCATAATCCTGAATTTACTATGATTGAGTTTTATCAGGCGTATGCTGACTATCATGACTTGATGGATTTGACCGAGCGCTTGTTCAATGAGCTAGCGATGGATATCTTGGGCACGACTGAGCTGACTTATCAGGGCGAAGCGATTAGCCTAAAAGCACCATTTATCCGCCTGTCTATGTCTAATGCGATTGCTAAGTATGCAGAAAATTTCGATATGGCACGCATTAATGACCGTGACTATCTTGCAGAATATGCTTCAACGACCCTTAGACAACAAGTAAAAGACGTCTTTGGTGTGGGCAAATTGCAGACCATTATCTTTGAAGAAACCGCTGAGCATCAGCTACGTCAGCCGACTTTTATCACAGAATACCCTGCTGAAACGTCACCACTGGCACGCCGCAACGATGACAATCCTGAAATTACCGATCGCTTTGAGCTATTTATCGGTGGTCGTGAACTGGCCAATGGTTTTAGCGAGCTTAATGATCCTGCCGATCAAGCCGAGCGTTTCCATGGCCAAGTCGCCGAAAAAGACGCTGGCGATGATGAAGCGATGCATTTCGATGAAGAGTACATCGAAGCCTTGTCTTATGGATTGCCACCAACAGCAGGCGAGGGTATTGGTATCGATCGTTTGGTGATGCTATTTACAGACTCGGCCAGTATTCGTGATGTGATTTTATTCCCGCACATGCGCCGCAAGCATGAAAGCTAGACTGCTTTACTTGCCATAAATCCACGCTGGGACTAAACTGAAAATAAGAAGGCTTTTTCTACTTTTAAAGGAATGGTCTCAAGTTCTTTATGAGACCTTATGTATAGGGATATTATGGACACTCAGCAAGTACCAGCGTCGATTTGGCAGCAGATGATTCAGCAGAATTTTTTATCTTTGTACGACTTAACCGCAGACAAAATTACTGACCCTGAGTATCTTCAGGGTTATGATTTTGTTTTTGAGTTTTCTAATGCCATGGTTTACCTTATCATCAACGATGTAACGATACAGGCTGATAGGCAGGATATCGATAGTACTCAAGTTCGTACGTGGAGAAAAGAAGTTGTCAACCAACTGATTAAGCAACATGCTCAGTTATATCTTAAAAATGATCAGGCGCTTGCTTATAAAAACAAATCTAAAAATGAATCGGCATCTGACACAACAACAGACAAGGCGATTTATTTTATTGGCTTGACCTCGTTGTCGGTTCAGCATCAAGAGATTGCTGAAAAGAACAGCGCTCAGAAGGGTTATCAAAATAGCTATCAGAATAGTTATCGTAATAACCATCAGAGCAAGCCCGTAGAAGCCGCCTCTTATGCGGTTGGCTATGAATATGGTAGTCAGTTTTTTGCAGAAGATTGTGTGCTAGATTTGGACGATGAAGAAAGTGTGCTACAAGTATTTAGCTATCAGAACTTCACTGAGATACTTAAGCAACTGGTAACGCCCAGTGATTTGACGGCATTTTTAGATTTCCATCGGCGTAAGCTTGCTGGGTTTGAAGCGTTTCAAGACGAATCATCCTTGCTTGCACAGTTTTTACAGTCGCCAGATTTTCATCAAAGGGCGATTGAAGTTCAAAAACAACTGGTCAGCCATAACTTGATAGCGCAGATTGAACCACGATTGTTAAAAGCGGCAGAGCCTGAGCAGGCGGAATTTGCTAAAGCATTGATGGCAGAGATTCAAAAGAATACACGCATGTGGTATCGGCTTTTTAATAGCTTAGTCAGAGAGTGTTATGACGCGGGTACGCCACTGCCAAAAGAGCAAGTTGATATTTTGGTCGACGAGTCCATGTACACCTATGCTTGTTTGGTAGAAAAAATATTGGCTCACAGAAGCATTGACCAAGATTCTCGGTGGACGGGCTACGTGCGCCATGAGTATTCTTATAATGTCTTTGGGCGTCATTATCTGCTGGTGTTTTATGCGCAAGATGACAACAGCTCGTTAAGTGCCGACAAGGTGCGTGCGGGTCATCAAGATTTATTATTCGAGCTCAATGCCCAAATGCAGCAGCCTGTTATGCAAGATCTGTTTTTAATTGGTGTCGACGTCAGACCTTGTGAAGATAGCGTGAATACCGAAGTTCATCTTGACGCATTTCATCAGCATGGCTCGCTTATCGATGCAAATACCCAGCGTTTGTACCAACAGTTGGCTGAGTTGCGAGCTCAATCATAAGCTATCCTAGAAATTAGTTTCAATGCTTGGTTTTAATGCTTAGCTTTAACATTTAGCTTTGCTATTTGGTTTGAATAATTGGCTTCGGTATCTGGTTTTAAGGTAAATCGCTGATTTGATGCTTTATTTATATTACTACTCACATTGGCATTCATTATGACGCAGCAATATCAAGTTTTAGCGCGCAAATATCGCCCAAAAAACTTTCACGAGTTGATTGGGCAGTCACACGTCTCACAAGCACTGATTAATGCGATTGATTATAATCGTCTGCATCATGCTTATCTATTTACGGGTACGCGCGGTGTTGGTAAGACCACTATTGCACGTATTTTATCTAAATGCCTAAACTGCGATACCGGTATTACCAGCACCCCATGTGGCGTCTGTGATAACTGCGTGGCGATTGATCAAGGGCGTTTTATTGATCTAATTGAGATTGATGCTGCCTCTCGTACCAAAGTTGAAGATACTCGTGAGCTACTTGATAATGTACCTTATGCGCCAAGCCAAGGTCGCTACAAGGTATACCTGATTGATGAAGTGCATATGCTGTCGACGCACAGCTTTAATGCGCTGCTCAAAACCTTGGAAGAGCCACCTGAGCATGTAAAATTCTTACTAGCCACCACCGATCCGCAAAAGTTGCCGATCACGATTATCTCGCGCTGTTTGCAGTTTGTGCTGCGTCCTTTATCGCAAAGCTTGCTCAGTGAACACCTAGCCAATATCTTAACCCAAGAGCAAGTTGGCTATACGCAGCCTGCACTTTGGCAGTTGGCCAGTGCCGCCAAAGGTTCTGTACGTGATGCGTTGTCATTGACCGATCAAGCCATTGCTTTTGGGCAAGGTGCACTCGATGATGTGACGGTCAATGCCATGCTCGGCTTAATTGATGCGGCTGATTTAGTGCGTTTAATTACAGACATTTATAATCATGATAAATCTGCCGTCGCCGCTCATATTGAGCAGATGCGTGCGCAAATGGTCGATGCTACTAGCATGTTTGATGGTTTGGCTGAGCTGCTACATCAATTGGCATTGACGCAACTGCTACCTGAGGTTGCCCTTAACGTAAACGAGGCACAAGCGCAGCAGATTAATCAGCTCGCCCAGCATATGAGCCCTGATGTCTTACAGCTATATTACGAAATCGTGGTACAAGCGCGTGAAGGCGTCAAACTGGCTAGCACACCGATGCAAGCGCTAGAGATGTGTATTTTACGTCTATTGGCTTTTCGTCCGTTACCCGTCGATGAGATTTTAAAGAACGTACCTGATACTGCTATATCGTCTGACCCTGTATTATCTGGTTCTATAGCATTAGTAGAAGCCGTTGCTTCTACTAATGCTACGGCTGCATCTAATACAGCATCAATAAATACAAATACCGTTGAGGTATCAAATACCAATGCGCTTTTAAATACTAATGCGCATTCAGTATCGGCTTCTTTATCAGTGCCAACCTCAGCAGTAGTGGAAGCGATATCAGAATCGCAGCCAGAACCACAGTTAAAACCAGCAGCGAAATCAATACCGCCGCTACCAGACTATATTGCTGATTATGACAGCTCAAATCAAAATGAGATTGAGTCATACAACACAAACTATGATGATGCTGAATTTGAACAATATAATAGTTACGGCAATGATGAAAGATTAGGTTTGTTAGACAGCAACGTTAACTCTGAGCCTGTTGTTGAGCCTGAACCTGTTGTTGAGCCTGAGCCTGTTGTTGAGCCTGACGCAAATGATGCTCAATTATTATCCCAGCTTGATGACCCGCGTACCCTGTTACGTTGCGCCCCGCAAGAGTTGACGGGCGAATGGACACCAGAAAAATGGGACTATTGGCTGCAATGCGCTCGCGAAGCTGGTAGTTTGGCTTCAGATGAATTGGCGTTGGCGCGTCAAGGGATGATGACCGGTCACTGTAATGATAAAGCCGTCTTTGTCACGGCAGTCGACAGCAAGCATTTGCAAGCCACCTTTCAACAACTCGCGGCAAAATTGCAAGAACAGTTTACGCAAGCGGACATCAGCTTGCAGATAGATGGCAGTGTCATGCAGTCCGATGATAAGACCCCTGAGCGCCGCCAACAAAAACGCCTTATAGAAGCCCGTACAGTTGCGGAGTCTAAATTGCTCAATACACCTGTGATGCAATATTTGACGGAACGCGGCGAAGGGAAAATGGGTAAGGTTCAGTTATATTAAACAATCAGCAATTTTATGTTTGGCATTTTTTAATAACTAAACTATTAATAAGCTTATTATATTTACCAAGATATCAAGGTGGAATAACTTTATCGCCTTGATATTTTTGGTTTTATCGATGGAGAAGATTTTTTAGTTGACCATCAGAGTTATATTAAAAAACTGTAAGATTTATGATAATCCGCTATAATGGTTAAGTTATATTAAAAACTAAAAAGCAGCTTAGGTGGGAATATGTTAGATAATTTACGTGGTATGGCTGTGTTTGCCAGTGTGGTCGGACACGGCTCTTTTAGTGGTTCAGCTCGCGAACTGGGTATCACAACCAGTGCGGTCAGCCAGCAAATCCGCTCTTTAGAGAATGAGCTGGGCGTAGTTCTATTGCATCGCTCAACTCGTAAGCTAAGCTTAACAGAAGCGGGCGCAAGCTTTTATGAAGCAGCGAAAGACGTGGTTAGCGCCGCTGAACAAGGGCGTATTAAAGTCAATCAATTACGTGATGAGCTGGCCGGTAGCTTGCGTATTGCAACGACACCTGAGCTTGGCGTCCATCATATTTTGCCCGCTCTATCTACTTGGATGTCGGCGCATGATGACCTTAGCATTACGTATTTTGCCGACAATCATTATATTGACATGATTGATGAGCGTATCGATATTGCGGTACGTATGAGCCCCAATATCAATGACTCAACCTTGAGCAATCATCCGTTATCTGATGTGCGTCAACTGTTGGTCGCCTCACCGCAGTATTTACGTCAGCATAAAAAGATCGAAACACCAAAAGATTTGGCAGACCATCAGCTGATTTGTATCGATATTATGAAAGATGCGAGTCATGTAGAGCTTACCCAGACTGAAACAGGCAAGAAAACACGTATTAAAATGAACTCACGTATCCATACTAATAACGTCTTTATGGCAATGACTTTAGCAAAAGAAGGTCATGGCTTGATTCGTATCATGGAAATGGACGTCAAAAAAGAGCTTGAAAGTGGCAATTTAGTCGAAGTGTTAACGGGCTATCAGCTGCCAAGTTTTGTGTTATATGCCGTCACCTTAAACCGTGATCAGCAACCTGCAAAAATCACCCGCTGCTTAGAGGTGTTAAAAAAATATTTTCATGCTAATTAAGTCGAGCGTTTAACAACCTTTACTTGGCAGTAATTTTAAAGTGTTAAAAAGTAAAAAGCCTATAGATAAGTTATCTATAGGCTTTAGACTTTGATTAAATCAACCGTTTAAAACGAAGGTTTTAGTAAATCAACCAAACGCTCGACCACTTGTGAGCTTTCATCACGAGTCATATTAAGTGGTGGCAGCAGACGAATCACATGACCGCCTGTAACGTTGATAATTAATTTTTGCTCATCACGGGCACGGTCAACCAATTTGCTACAGTCTATCTGTTCAGGGAGCGCGATACCAATCATCATTCCAGCGCCGCGAGTGCTGACGCCATATTGCCCAAGTGCATTAACTACACCCTCACGAATGAATTGTCCTTCGGTGACGGCATTGTCCATGATATCGCCATTTGCAAGTACTTCATAAACGCTGTGTACTACGCGACTGGCCAATGGTGTGCCACCATATGTTGAACCATGACTACCGGCACCAAACAAGCCATTGGCGCGTCCCCGTACCATGCAAGCACCTACAGGGAAACCATTACCTAAGCCTTTAGCAGTCGTTAGTACATCAGGGCGCGCATTGCTATGCTGATAAGCAAAGTACTTGCCTGTACGGCCGTTACCGGTTTGTACTTCATCCAACATAAATAACCAGTTATGGTTATCGCATACGGCTTGTATCTGTTCAAGGTAAGTAAAACCATTTTCTGCGGTATTAAGACCACCTTCACCTTGGATAGGCTCTACAAATACCGCACAGATATCATCATGGTCTTGAGCTGCTTGTTCAATGGCAGCAATATCACCAAAGGGCACACGGATAAAGTCTTCATCCAAAGTATAAAAACCTTCACGTGCTTTAGGATTGGCAGTTGCTGATAATGAGAGCAAGGTACGACCATGAAATGATTGTTCCATGACGATAACTTTTGGGCGTTTAAAATCCTGCTGATACGCATACAGTCGCGCCAATTTTAGTGCCGCTTCATTGGCTTCAGCACCACTATTAGCAAAGAATACGCTATCCATTTGCGCGGCATGACATAAGGCTTCGCCAGCGCGCTCTTGCCAATCGATGCCAAATAAATTACTGGTATGTACCAAGGTCGCTGCCTGCTGCTGAATAGCCTCCGTAACCTTTGGGTGACAGTGCCCTAAGCCGCATACTGCGATACCCGTCAAGGCATCTAAGTAAGGCGTGTCATCTTTGGTATAAAGCCAACTGCCTGAACCGCGTGTGAAGCTGATTGGTTGACGATTATAAGTGGGCATCAGGTAAGTAGCAGACATGTAAAACATCCTTGGGATAATGAAAGGTTAAAGGGATTGGTTAGAGCTCATCAGAAAACGGCGTCGATTCAGCAGGTAAGGTATATTCTTCGTTTGCCCATGCGCCTAAGTCGATAAGCTTGCAGTGATGACTACAAAACGGCTTATATTTATTGTCTTGCCAGGCGGTTTGATTGCCGCACTCTGGACAAGGATAGGTTTTAGGTAAGGGATTGGTGCTAGAAGTAGATTCAGTCATAATAAAAGTGGGTATATCCTAGAGGCATATTAGTAAATGCGGTTATGCAAAACAGCGCTTATAATCAACAGCGAGTATGAATAATGGGTGTTTTCTAAACAGATAAATTGGTACGATTGATTTATTTAGAGGTTTCAAAATCACGATGGCATTAAAACGACAAACTAATGGTCAATTGCACTGATCAATTCGCGATTGTCGTTCGATGAGCAACGTAGTTGCCTTACTATCGTGCTGGATTGACTATATAATAGCATGTGGTCGAATAATGACAAATGACAAATACCTTAAGGATAGTAGATGACTCATTATCTTGAGCTTTCACATCAGCAGCAGCGTGCTTTTCAACCACAAAAACTCTCAGCCCCACGCGATTTTATCATGCCACAGGTATTGGTCGACGCTGAGCTGCCTTTAGTGTTAGAGATTGGGGCAGGGAAGGGTAAACATGCGCTTAGCTTTGCACAACAAAATCCTGATAGGCGCCTGATAGCCATCGAGCGCACGCGCAATAAGTTCGAGGCCTTTGCTAAATTGGCAGGACAGCAAAAATCAAGCAATCTAAGCGCAATTCATGCGGATGCCATCGCATGGATTGTTTATGCCATTGCGCCAAACAGTATCGAGCGTATCTTTATATTATATCCCAATCCTGAGCAACATAATCCTAATCAGCAATGGTTGAACATGCCTTTCTTTGAGTTCTTACTCTCTCGTTTGCAGGTAGGTGGGGAAGTGGTACTGGCGACTAATATAGAAGCCTATATGGATAATGCAGAACAGCAGGCCAATGAGCTTTGGTGCTTACCGAACACGCGCCATAAAGTGGCAAGCGATAGTCAACGCACACACTTTGAAGTTAAATACTTGGCGCGTGGTGAGACATGTTGGCAGCTAAACATGCGTAAGCCTGAAGGGTATCAAACCAGATTTGATACATAGCAAGCAAACCTTGAATCACAGGGTAAATAGCCTAAGCGAATAAAATAACAAAAATAATAGTTCAAAAAATTAGAATGTATTTCTAATATACTTATATAAAATAGCCTAAGCAAAAAAATGTAAATAATAAAAAAGACCGCTACAAAAGAGCGGTCCAAAAAAATATCAATATTTACGAATTATAGAAAAGGTTTTACCAATTTATTAGAGTCAGTATATGCATCTAACACTGTCAAGAATGTATAAGCACCAATAAACTTCCTGCTGATAAACATAAACTCTTTAGGTGGTAGGTTAAACTCAAAAGATTGCATCGCTTGCGAAGCATTGTTCGAGAGGCGAGTATGTAATTTACTGTTGGCCCAAATGTAACGCTGCTGTTCATCTAAACAGTTATCAGGTATGTCAGGATTTAAGGTAGGGTCACTAAAAGGTTCTGTGGCCAATAAAAACAAAGAAGCGATATCGGAGCGTACTTTATCGCTCATGCTATCGAAAAAATCATAACCGATCATAGCTCGTTCCATTGCCTGATGATCATGACGATATCCCGCTCGTAATAACCCGTGCGCAATCGTCAATAAGGTATTGTCAAACTGGCGAATGGCACCAAAATCTAGCAAGACCAGTTTATCGATTTCATGTTCATCAGGAGCGACGCGAACGAGGTAATTACCAAAATTTGGATCCGTCTGCATCTCTCCCCAAACAAAAATCTCTTGCATCATGATTTCGATAGCCGCCTGACCAATGGCGCTGCGGCGCTCATGCGGTAATAATTGCAGCGCTTCAGAGACAACGGTAATACCCGGCTCATAAGACATGCATAACAAGCGTTTGGTTGAGTAAGTACGATTGATTTTGGGAACGATATAACGCGGGTCGTCAAATAAGCGCTCATAAAAACGCTCTGTAGTCGCCGCTTCCGCTTCATAGTCGACTTCGTGATGGAGTAGGTCACGTATCTCTTCAAACCATGCATCGAGTGCGCGTGTTTGCGGAACGATATTACTGACCTTTAATAAACGTTTAAATAAAGCCAAGTCAGAATTGATGGCATCCGCTACACCGGGATATTGAATTTTTAACACCACTTGTTCGCCAGTTGCCAATACGGTTGCTCGATGCACTTGGGCGAGGGAAGCAGTGCCGATAGGAACTGGATCAACCTCAAGCTCATTTAACTTAGCGCCCAATAACTGTCGTAATGTCAGTTCAATTTTTGGCCATGCTAAGGTTGCAGTATCATCATTAAGTGTTTGTAGGGCACGTGTGATTTCGGGCGGTAATATATGCTCGCCATAAATCGCTAGCATTTGACCAATTTTTACCACCGACCCTTTTAATTTACCCAGCTCTTCTGCCAAATAATGTGCCTGTTCTTCCATAAATATTTGGTTACGCGCCGTACGTGCTTCTTTGTTTAAGAACATACCAGACACACTATTACCTGCCCAACGACGTCCGATATTTAAGGAAGTTTTCGCAATGGACATCCGGCGCTCAAAACCCGAGGTTTTTAAGTTATCGATAGATTGCTTGTTATTAGACGGTTTATTGCTAGGAGGTCTAGAGGTATCATTTGCCATAAATATAATCATTCATCCGGTTGCTATTGATTTGCGGGCTTAAAACCGACAATACAAGGAGATGCGACGTACTGGTACAAAATTGTATCACATAACGGGAGGTAGTTTGAGATGCCTGAGCTTAGCATGAACAGTTACTTTGTAAGTTAAAATATGCTTATTAAAAGCACGCCTATTAATTGCTAAGTAACAAGCTACTACTAAGCATTAAAGCGCTAAAAATTAAGCACCACAATAATGATCTTTATTCTAACACTAAGCCGTCAAAGATAAATTTTTAGAAATAAGATGATAAAAAATGCGCAGTCAAAAAATCCGACCTAGCATTACACTAGGTCGGATTATGACAAAAACGATACAAGTTTTAAAACAGAACTTTTAAAAAACGGAGCTTCTAAGATAGAACCTTTACGTCAGCTTAACGGTATTAAAGGTTTTCGCGAGCAATCGCATGATGTCCGATATCACGGCGATAATGTGCACCATCAAAACTAATGGCAGCAGTGACTGCCAATGCTGCTTGCTGCGCTCCTGAGATAGTATCTGCTAGCGCAGTCACACATAATACGCGCCCACCATTGGTAACAATTTCTTTTTTGCTGTGAGTTGTTACATCAGGATTGATATTATCCAACTCAGCATGACTAAATGCAGTACCTGCGTGGAAGACTTTTACCGCATTTTGATTGTCTGCATCTAACTCTGGTAAGCCTGCAATTACATCACCTTTTGATGAAGTTTCAGGATAGCCTTTTGAAGCAACGACAATACCAAGAGCAGGGCGATCATCCCATTTGGCTTCGGTCGGTAATTTACCTTCCAATCCTTGTGCGACCAAATCAACCATCGATGATTGCAAACGCATCAAAATCGGCTGCGTTTCTGGGTCGCCAAAACGGCAGTTAAATTCAATCACATATGGGTCGCCCGCATCATCAATCATAAGCCCCGCGTATAAAAATCCCGTATAAGGATGACCGGCGGCTTTCATCGCCTCAACGACAGGTTGGATGACTTGGGTCATCACCTTGTCATGAACGTCTTGAGTGACGACTGGCGCAGGAGAGTAAGCACCCATGCCGCCTGTATTTGGACCAGTATCCCCTTCAAAAGCACGCTTATGGTCTTGACTGGTTGCCATCGGTAAGATGTTTTCACCATCTACCATACAAATAAAGCTGGCTTCCTCACCTTGCAAGAACTGCTCAACGACCACGCGGCTACCAGCATCACCAAATTTATTGTCGGCAAGCATATCGTCAATTGCTTCATGTGCTTGTTCGATGGTTTCAGCAACGATAACGCCTTTACCCGCAGCCAGACCGTCGGCTTTAATAACAATCGGTGCACCTTGCTCATCAATATAAGCTTTAGCAGCAGCAGCGTCTGTGAATCCTTGATAAGCAGCCGTAGGAATACTGTTTTGTTCCATAAATTCTTTCGCAAAGGTTTTTGAGCCTTCGAGCTGCGCACAATAAGCAGTTGGCCCCCACGCTTTGATACCAGCATCACGGCAAGCATCGATAATACCCGTCACCAAGGGTGCTTCTGGACCAACAATAACCATGTCTATGGCATTATTTTGGCAAAATTCGATGACTGCACTGTGTTCGTTAGTATTGGCTGAATCCTCTAACGTGACGTTTTGGCATTTAGGTTCAAGGGCAGTGCCAGCATTACCGGGCGCAACATAGATGTTTTGTACGTTGTCGTCTTTTGCACACTGCCATGCTAGCGCATGTTCGCGACCACCTGAGCCAATCACCAAAATATTCATCATACGTCTTGCCCTTAGCATTAAAATTCATAATGTGTGAGTGAGTACTGAGCCAGTAGAACACGGTTCAATATACTGCGGTATTCTAACAAAAAAACGCCGTGATTGTCATGAGTATCCACCTGCCAGCAAGTATTAGACTACATTAGGATGTTATTGTCTCATTATTAAAGGTTATCGACATATTGATGATTCATGAAATGATGTTGTACGCTTTAGCTATGCGCTTAGGTGCGTTACACTTTAATAGATTGGCAGCAGGAAAGACCCGCGAATGGCTATTTATGAGATACACAATTTGAGCCATTGAATGCCAGTAAAATTTAACGATTATTTAAAAAAGGGAGATTAATTACAGACCCGATACGTATACTAAATAAGCACGATGATACAGAACTACGTTTGTAGAGAAGCATGGTTATATGGAAGCGAGGTACAAAAATACTGCTAATAAATAGCATGGATGAATGGCTGCAAACAATCGGCATCAAGCAAAAATAGGTCAGTCACAGAAGAAACTAGAACAACAAACTTATAACAAAGGACAATGGATATGCCTAACACCCTAAATATCGCAAAAGAGCGGATTAGCCAAATAAGCGATATTGCCACCAGTTATGTACAAAAGGACAAATCATTATTTGACCATTTTATTCATAGCTATTATCAGCCGCTGCATCAAGAAGCCGCAAAAAATATCAGTAATACTGACTTAGCGGGGATGGCGCTGCATCACTTTACCCTTCTCAAAGCCTATGATGGTAGTCAACCGCAGCTTGCTATTTTAAATCCTATTGCCGAAGAGCAGCATTTTCATAGCTCGCATACGGTTATTCAAATAGTCGCTTACGATAGACCATTTTTAGTAGACACCCTTTTGATGAGCCTAGAAGCGGAAGGTATTGACGTCCATCGCACCTACAACATCATTATGAATATCGAACGTGATGAAAATGGTGGTATTACTCATATCGAAGGCGCAGAGGAAAGTGGCACTTCACACATGTCTTTGATTCATTGTGAAATTGCTTATCAAAACAATGATGAGTTGGCGGCCTTAAAGAAAATGCTGCTCGCAAAAATTGATACACTCGATATCGTTGTTGGCGATTGGCAACAAATACGTACTAAATTGATGGACGTAAAAGCGGAGCTGGCTACTAAGCCGCTACCTGAAGTATTTTACTCTCAGCAAGAGATTCAAGCATTTTTGGATTGGATATTGGATGAGCATTTTATATTTTTAGGCTACCGAGAATATCGCTTGGAAGATGGAAGTGACGTTGACGTTAATAGCACGACTAATCAAGCAGCCAACAGGGATTTAGACTTATTTTCAATTGGTAATAGTGGTCTTGGTCTATTGCGTGGCAGTAGCGAGGATGCGCTTTCAAAGAGCTTTGATGAGCTGCCGAGTAACCTTAAAAAGCTATTAACTGAGCCTCAGGTGTTGATGCTGTCTAAATCAAGCCGTGTGTCGCCAGTCCACCGTCCGGTATACATGGATTTTTTGGGGATTCATAAGTTTGATGACAATGGCAAACTGATCGGTGAATATCGCTTTATTGGACTATTTACTGCGCAAGCCTATCAGCTAAGCGTACAACAGATTCCGCTACTGCGTGAAAAAGCCAATAAAATCATGGCGATGGCGGATTTACCACGTGACGGACATGCCTATCATAAAATGATGCACGTTATTAATTCTTTACCACGTGATGATCTGTTTCAAGCCAGCGTCGAAGAGTTATATCCTATCGTATCTGGCATTAGCCAGCTTCAAGACAAGAAGAGCTTACGTTTATTTAGCCGCGTCGATCATTATCAGCGCTTTGTCTCCTGCTTGGTCTACATCCCGCGTGATAAGTTCAATACCGAACTGCGTATTAAAGTACAAAATGTCCTAAAAAACGCTTATGGCGGTACGTCATCCGGCTTCACGACGGAATTTAACGAGTCTGAACACGCCCGCGTCCATGTGCATGTACGCACTGTGCCCGGTCAAGTGAACGAGGTAGATACGGCGGCATTGCAAGATAAGCTGTCGGCTCTTATGCAGTCATGGAGCGATAACTACCAAAGAATGCTCTTGGATAATGTGGGCGAGCAGCAGGCCAATGCCTTAATGCGCCGATTTCTAAACTACATTCCTGCGGCCTATCAAGAGCGCTTTGATGCGCGTACAGCGGTTGAAGACACCAAGCGTTTGGCTAACTTGACGGACGAGCAACCGATGATCTGGCATTTATACCAGTCAACGGGTGATGCGAGCAATCAGCTGCATCTCAAGCTATATGGTCGTCAGCAGCCAGTCATTTTATCCAAAGTATTACCGGTATTAGAAAATTTCGGTGTATCGGTTATTTCTGCGCAAACCTATGAGTTTGATTTATCAGAGCAGCCTATCTGGATGCAGGAGTATGAGCTGTTATTAGAGCATGTTGATACTATCGATATGAAAGTGGTACGCACACAGTTCGAAGACAGTCTTAAGCAAATTTGGGCTGGGCGTGTTGAGAGTGACTCCTTTAACGAATTGGTATTGATTACCAAGCTAGACACTTATGATGTGGTGGTCTTGCGAGCCTTGTCACGTTATATGATGCAAGCAAAAGCGCCATTCTCTAGTGTTTATATTCAACAAACCATGATAAAAAACAGTGATATCAGCGTGGCGTTGGCTGATCTGTTTGATGCGCGTATGAATCCTAAATACGATGAAAGTGAACGTGCAACCAAAACCAGTCAGATTCAGGCGCAAATTAACAAAGCTCTAGCAGGAGTTAGTAGCCTGGATGAAGATCGTATCTTCCGTTGGTATTTGGATTTAATTAACGCCATGGTACGCACCAACTTTTACCAAAGAGAGGCGGATGGGAAACGTAAAGACCGTTTGTCGTTTAAGTTCTTGGCAGCAGACATTCCAAACTTACCCAAACCTAAACCGATGTTTGAGATATTTGTCTATTCGCCACGTGTGGAAGCGGTGCATTTGCGCGGCGGCAAAGTAGCGCGTGGCGGTCTGCGCTGGTCGGACCGTATGGAAGATTTCCGTACCGAAGTACTAGGTCTGGTCAAAGCACAAATGGTCAAAAACGCGGTGATTGTCCCAGTAGGTTCCAAAGGTGGTTTTATCGTTAAGACCAAAACCATGGCCGATGGTCGTGACGCCTTCCAAGCAGAAGGTATTGCCTGTTATCAAGCATTCCTCCGCGGTATGCTTGACGTCACTGACAATATTGTTGATGGCGAAATCATTCCGCCAGCCAATACTGTGCGCCATGATGAGGATGATCCGTACTTAGTCGTTGCCGCTGATAAAGGCACCGCTACTTTCTCAGATATCGCCAATGCTTTATCAAGCGAGTATAACTTTTGGCTTGATGATGCTTTTGCTTCAGGAGGCTCGGTTGGTTATGACCATAAAGCGATGGGTATCACCGCACGCGGTGGCTGGGAGTCGGTAAAACGCCACTTCCGTATGCGCGGCATGGACATCCAAAACCGCGATGATTTTACCGTCGTTGGTATCGGTGATATGAGCGGTGACGTCTTTGGTAATGGGATGCTCAGATCCACTCATACCAAGCTGGTTGCTGCCTTTAACCATCTGCATATCTTTATCGATCCAAACCCAGATACTATAGTGTCTTATGCCGAGCGTGAACGCTTGTTTGAAATGCCGCGATCAACGTGGGACGATTATGAAAAATCGCTCATCAGTCAAGGTGGTGGCGTCTTCTCCCGTCAAGATAAGACCATTGCGATCAGTCCTGAAATGAAAGCATTATTTGATATCAGTGAAGATAGCCTTGCGCCCAATGAGTTAATCAGTGCCTTATTAAAGTCGCCTGTTGATCTGATTTGGAATGGTGGTATCGGTACCTATGTGAAAAGCGCGAATGAGAGTCATGCTGATGTTGGTGACCGTGCCAATGACGCCGTGCGCGTCAATGGTGGTGAGCTGCGTACAGCAGTCGTTGGCGAAGGTGGTAACTTAGGCTTTACTCAACAGGGGCGTATTGAATACGCACAAACGGGTGGGCGCATTTATACTGATGCTATCGATAACTCGGGCGGCGTCAATTGCTCAGATCATGAAGTGAATATCAAGATTTTACTTGGCAAAGTGGTCGAGCAAGGCGATATGACCTTAAAGCAGCGTAACGAGTTGTTAGAGTCTATGACCGACACGGTCGCTGAATTGGTACTGCGCCAAAATTATCTACAACCGCAAGCGCTAGAGCTTAGCCATCTGCGTGCCGCAGCAAACTTAAGCGATCATCAACGCTTTATTCAAATGTTAGAAGCCGAAGGTCGTTTGGACCGCGCCATTGAGTATCTGCCATCCGATGAAGAAATTGCTAAACGCCAAAAAGCGGGCACAGGTCTTACCAATCCTGAGCTGGCAGTCGTGATGGCTTACGGAAAAATGTGGGTTTATGATAATTTATTATCGTCAGATTTACCTGATGCACTATACTTCGTCAATGAGCTGCGTCAATACTTCCCTGATGAGCTGGCATCGCGCTTCTTTGATGAGATGAAAGAACATCGTCTGCATCGTGAAATTATCAGTACCTATTTAACCAATAGCATCGTCAATCGTCTGGGTATCGAAGCGATATTCCGACTGCATGAAGAAACGGGACAAACGCTCGCCACTATTGCACGTGGTTATGCGATTGCACGTGACGTCTTCCATGTGTCAAAAGCATGGGATCTACTTGAGTCGCTGGACAATCAAGTCGATGCGACCTTGCTGCTCGAGCTTGAGCTGCGTCTGCGTGATGCCCTCGAAAATGGAGTGGTTTGGTTTATCAATGCCTTTGGTCAAGATTTGCAAGTTGCTGATATGATCAATCGCTTTGAAGACAGTGTCGAGAAATTGACCAAATCCGGTGGTTTTATCGAGCAGCAATTCTCAGAATACTTGCAAGAAGACACCACAAGCTTAATGGCAAATAATCTCTCTGCTAATGATGCGGCGATGTTTGCGATGCTGCCTTATCATGTCGATGCGCTTGATGCCGCGCTATTGGCTGAGCAGTATGAGCGCCCAGTCGATGAGATTGCGACCTTATACTTTGAGGCCTATCACGTCCTGCAGTTAGATTGGATGATGGACAATATTGCCACGTTACCGCAGCAAGACCACTGGGATCGCCGCGCGCGTCACGCCCTCGTCAACGAAGTCTCGCGCAGCTTACGTATGCTTATGGATACCTTGTTGACACAATCTGATGCTAAGCAAGCCTTTAATGACTGGAAATCACGTCATGCCAGCCAGCTTGACGCCGTCACTGCAGAGATGCAAAAAATCGATAGCAATGATGAGAGTACTACCAGCTTATCGACGTTATCAGTGTTAATGAGTGAGCTTAGTGGTCTCGTAACTAAATAGCGAGCAAATAGAAGGCTGGCTAAGTGTTTATATACAATAAGCACATCTTTTGATTAAAAAAACCACCGTTATGAGTTAACGGTGGTTTTTTATTCTCTAATGCTCAAATAATAAATAGAAGCAATAAAAATGATAAAAGCGCTAATCTACCTTTACGAAAGTATTTAAACGCCGCATTTTACCATTCTTTTCAAGCCATACTTTATCTGCATCATCACGATAACTGTCAAATTGGGGTTTTAGTATCACGTCACTTTTATCGTTAATAATCCCAAACTTACCCGCTTGCTTATAAGTATAGAGCTGATGATATAGCAGTTTTCTAATCGGTGCGTCT
The DNA here is from genome assembly GCF_904846175.1 of Psychrobacter immobilis. Classification (GTDB taxonomy): domain Bacteria; phylum Pseudomonadota; class Gammaproteobacteria; order Pseudomonadales; family Moraxellaceae; genus Psychrobacter; species Psychrobacter immobilis_E. The sequence goes on from NZ_CAJGZM010000008.1 coordinate 68,351, forward strand.
GATGCGAGGATTAACTTACCATTAGCGTCGATAATTTGAGCGCTAATAATATCGTCTTGAATATCTTCACTCATGCCAGTAGCGGTGCTACCAGCAACTAACGTGCTGCGTAAAAATAGTATCGGCTTGGCAGAGTTATTAAAAGATTCGATATGTTGGTTGGCAGCGAGTGGAATGATGACATCATTGTTTTGGTCAATAAGCGCCGTTTCATTTTTAAAGCTGACTTGTAGGTATAATGGCTCGCCTGTACAGGCATTTAACGGATGAATCGCATCGTATTGTGGCATTACAGCCCAGTAGCCTCTATCATCAAGCAATCCTGTCAGACCACTATTTTTAGCCACTATAAAATAATCTTGGTCATAATCAGAATCGTAATGCGCATGCTCGATATGAGCATTGTCTAACGGATAAACCCAGCCGCCATGGCGATTGATAATACCCTGTTTGGTCTTACCATCTGATGACTTAACGCTGACAATAAAGCTGGTGGCAATATCCGTTTCGGTTTGAATCTCATCATATGTAAAAGGCACAATTATCTTGCCAGCCGCATTAACGACGCCGTATTTACCATTTTGCTGAGCTAATACATATCTATCCATCACTATATAAGCATCAGACAAATTATCCGTGATGATATTGCCATTTAGATCGTGTAGCTGCTGCGTGCCATCTGTTAATTCGATTAACTTGCCAGCAAAAGGCTTATTATTTTCGATACGCTCAAAATAACTACTGGGTAAATAACCGGCGCAGCTAATTGTTGCATAAGCAGGGGTAAAATTTAAAATAACAGCGATGATTGTGAAGATACCTACCATCATCGGTCGCGCATTCATATGAGTAAGCTGAATCATAATGTGCATAACATTGACCACTCCAAAATTTCTTTAGCATTAACTGGCTATATGATAGCAGCCTGGACCAGTAATTTTACTAAAGCCTCCTGACAGCTTATCAACTTGAATTTGGGTTAAAATACGCTCTTTTAGGGCTTGTACGTGTGAGATGACACCAATCAACTTGCCTTCTTGTTGCAAACTGGTCAAGGTATCTAAAGCAATATCAAGTGACTCTTCATCTAGAGTGCCAAAGCCTTCGTCCAAAAATAATGAATCGACGCGGATATTGTGACTGGCCATCTGCGATAATCCAAGTGCAAGCGCCAAACTGATAATAAACCCTTCACCACCGGATAGATTTTTGGTACTGCGTATCTCGCCACCTTGATAGTTGTCAATGACATTGAGCTCAAGTGGATTATTGTCATCACGAGCCAGCAAATAGCGATCGCTCATTTTGTGCAGTTGGGCATTGGCATGTGTCACCATAATATCAAAGGTTAAACCCTGTGCAAAAGTACGATACTTCTTACCACTACTTGACCCTATCAATTCATTGAGTTGTCGCCATACTTGCAGGGTCTCTTTTTGCTGAGCAATAGCTTGACGTTGGGCTTGTTGATTGCCTTTTTTCTCTTCATTGTCTTTGAGCTGTTGACTCATGGCGCCAATCGCCTCAATCAAGCCGTGCAGCTCATTTTGCGCCAGATGCTGCTGCTGAACCAACGTTTCTCTTTCTTCAGTGGTTAAGGATTCAGACTTTTTCTTAGTAAGTGCTTGCATGGTTTGAGCCAATAGCGATTGCGCTTGCTTGAGCGTATCACTTATCTGCTGCTGCTGCTCCGTTAGGCTATGGCGCTCGGCGGTAGGTAGGCGCGAGCGCATGAAGTCTGCTTCATCAATAAAATCAGAGCTGGCGAGCGCCGCTTTAAAGATATCTTCTTGCATGGTGAGGGCAGTAGTAGCAGTGGTTAATTGGTCGGTAAGCTGTTGCTGTTTCTCCTGTAATTGCTGAAGGACATGCTCAGCACTGTCTAACTGTCTTTGTGCCGAGACCTGTTCAGTATTTGCCTGTTCTACTAAAGCGCGTAATCGTGTGTCTTCTTCATCAGGATTAATAGTGATGTTATTGCTATGATCAGCACCGGTATTACGTGCGTTGTCCGTAAAAATCTCGCGCCGTTCAGCCGTTAACTGTTCAAGCATTTCAGTTTTATCAGCAACCGCTTGAGTCAGGTGATCAAGCTCAGCCTGGTCTTTATCTAATTGTGCTTGCTTGGTTTTGATTTGCACCGTTACGCTGCCAAGCGCAGTCATCAGGGTTTGTTGCTCACTCTTATAGGCATTGAACTGCTGTTTTAATTGCACCAAGTTACTACGCTGCTGACGAAGTGTATGGATATGAGCGTCATAGTCCGCCTCGTTTAATACAATTTTCTCATCTATACTCGTTATCAGCGGCTGTAAGGTGGCAGGCTTTGCGACGGCATCTAATGCATAAGCCAGATACTTATTTAATATCGCTGATATAGCGCCTTTAAGCGTGGTTAATTCAATAAAATTCGCGCAAGTTTTTTTATCGATACCTTCTATAGCCAACAAACCTATTTTAATATTAGTTTTAATCTCGTGCATATCACTAGCAAGCGCGTACTGCTGTTGTTCCAACGTCTCAATGGTTTTGCTGATTTTAGCAAGCTCATCGCTCAGTGCTTCATATTGGACAAGGGTGTTTTTTAAAGAATACCTGTGCTCGGTAAGCTGGTCCTTAATCGTACCCAGCGCTAATAGCGTATCTTTTATAAGGTTAAAATCCGCTGAATCAGTCGTTATCTGCCTATTTAGCAAATCCATATCTGCGCCAAGCTGCCCAATTGGATTCATGATGGTGGTGAGGGCGTGAGAATCAGAATAGGTTTTATGCAAAAGTGGCTGTATTAAGCGACCGCTGTCTGCGCACAATGTTTTTATCTGCTCATATAGTGGGCTTTTTTGTTCTTGCCACTGGTCAATCTGACTTTGAGTAGTGGCATACTCAATACGCTGCTTAGATAAGGTTTGTTCTATCGCATTTATCGTCGTATCCAGATCCTTTATCTGCTGCTGCGTTTGGGCAACTTCGGATGGCTCCTTATCTAACACAGGGTGATGCTCGCCGTAAGGATGCTCAAGCGCGCCGCAAAGCGGGCAAGGGTCGCCCTCTTTTAATTGGCTAATATAACGCTCTAAACTTGCGACGTGTTGCCATGAGTCCAACAGCTTTTGCTTATCTTGACGACGGTCTTTTGACACTTTTTGAACCGATTCGTTATCAGTAATAGCCGTTGCCAGTTTGACCAATGTCTCATTGAGAGTGGGCAGGGTGGTGTTTATCTTATTAATTTGTGTCGTAAGCGCAGCCATTTGCTGTGCTTTAAAGATCACTTGCTCAATCTGGCTGTTAGTGTGGTCAATCTGTTCTTGCTCGCCACGTATATCAGCCAATGACTGCTCTTGGGTTAAGCCAGCCTGCTTTTCTTGTAAAGCCGTTGATTCCTCACGCGCCTTGGCAATCAAAGATTTAGTGGTGTCTTGCTGCTGCTGACATTTACCAAGGTTGGCTTGATAGTCGCTGGTTTTATGATGATGGTTATATTTTTCATTTACTAGAACGGCATTGTCTTGTAGCAGCACCTTTAGACGGCTGCAATGACTGTCAAAGTTTGCCGCATCAGTATCGATATCGTGCAGAGCGTCAGCCTCACTAAGGTACGCCTCTATACTCGCCAGCTGGGCGCTATCATGATTCAATTGGTCTTTGTGATAATCTATCTCTTGACATAAGCGCTGTATATTGGCTGCTATGGCTTGCTTTCTTTGGCGATGGTCGTCTAACACATGCCTGTGTTGGGCGATAGTCGCATCCAGCTTGCGGGCTTGTGCAATTTTGGGCAAAGTGGTTTGTAGCTCATTACTTGCTGTCTGCGTACGAGCCTTAGCCGCTTGTAGAGCGCTCGTGGCTTGCGTGAGTTGATTTTCTTGCTGCGGCAGTTGATGATTTAGCGACTGCTGTTCATCTTGTAAGCGCTTGACAGTGTCACGGTTATGAACAAGTTGGCTGTATTGACTGTCAATCTCCAGCGCTTTATTGGCGGCGATAAGGCGCTTAGCATGAGGAATAAAATCTGCCTGCGCTTGCTTTGCCGACGTAACATCCTTTTGATAACTGACGACGTTTTGTTCTAACTCCGTCACGGCATCGAGCCAATTGATTTGCTCGTTAAGATGCTGATAGTATTGCTGCTGCTCGGTTTGTGCGGTTTGATGCGCTGTTAATTTTTCGCCAATCAGCGCTTCTTCATCTGCTTCTAACAACGTTAAGCCATCTAAGCCAAACTGCAACTTGCTCAATATTTCTTCTTCATGACGTTTTTTTTCAAAGACATGGGTTGATATTGTCGCGTAGATATCAGTGCCAGTTATTTTTTCTAAGATGTCAGCACGTTCATCGGCTTTGGCTTTTAAAAACGCGGAAAAACTCCCTTGAGCCAATAAGATTGAGCGGGTGAACTGTTGGAAATCCATCCGTGTCAGCTCAATGATTTTATCTTTGGTGCGTGACAGCTTGCTTTCTAATATTTCATCGCCCGCTGGCACGTCTGCGTTGTCTAGATTGCCAGTTTCGGGCTTCACCAAAGCTATCTCGTGGGTAGCATCTTGCAAGTTACCATCCGCTTTACCATAAGCGCGGCGCTGACCCCAGCGGCAGCGATATTGGGTGCCATTTAAATCAATCACCACTTCAGCGAAACACTCCGCCGTTTGCCGCGTCATGACCTCATTACTGCTTTTGCTGATGCTATTAATCCGCGGTGTCTCACCATATAGCGCAAGACATATGGCATCCAAAATCGTCGTCTTGCCAGCGCCTGTTTGACCAGTAATGGCAAATATTCCTTCATTGATAAAAGCGGAATCAGCAAAATCGATATGCCATTCGCCCTTTAAGGAATTTAAGTTTTTGAGTCGTAGTTCAATTAGGCGCATGTATAGGTCTTTGTATTTTTAATGGATGGTTTCAATAAGAAAAAGAAAAGAGAGGCTGATTAGATACTAAATAAGCATTTTTACTGAGTCTTTTTTACTCAGCCCGACTATCATTATGATAAATATTATGGAGTATCTGCTGATAAGCCGTGCGCAATGACGATTTTTGCGTATCGGCAATACCATTAATTTCTAGGCACTTATCAAACACATCCAACTCATTTAAGTCTTGTAGATTTTCAGAGGCTTGCTGTTGATTGAGAACTTTATTATAGTTACGCGGATTCTTTGTTAGTAACACTTCACAATTTAAGCCCTCTATCATGACGTTCACTTCTTCACGCAGCTCATTGACGATTTCGTCACCGTCATAAACCACTTCTAGCCAAATGAACTCTGAGGGCTTTAATGATTTTATCGCAGCAGCAATAGCGGTCAAATCACCTGTTATTTGTGCCAATTTTTGAAAACAAGGAATAGGAAGCGAGACAACCTGCATCTGACGTGACTCATCATGATGCAATAACAGAGAGGTTGAGTTAGATGTAACATTGGAAGTAGAGTGAGTGTGATGTATAGCAGCTGTTTGGTTAGAAAGTTCTTTATCCACACCATTTGGTTTTGCTATGATTTCTGCTGAATCAGGAAAACCAAATAAATCATCTATAAAACCAGTCGTTTGAGTGGCTGCCTTTTTAGTCACTTGCTTGATTGGTGGTAAAGGATGCTCAGTAAAATCGGTTGATGTTTTATCCTTAAAACCGTTTTCTACTGTACCAAATTTTACCAGCAATACTTGTTTTTGTTGCTTAGCCTCGCCAAAGCCCATGGCGATAGGTGAACCTGAATAACGAATATTTTCACGACCACCAACACGCTGCGGTACATGCAGATGCCCAAGTGCCACATAGTCAAAGCCATTATTGAACATATCAGCAGAGATTTGACCTAAATTGCCCACATATAGATCTCGCACACCATCGTCTTCCGTGGTCTTACTGCCAGCGGCAAATAAATGACCAGTGGCGATGATAGGAATCTGCCGTTGATGGGTTTTCGCTAGTTCAGCTTGTTTGGCTCTGGCAATCTCTGCAACACCATCGTAATGGGCGCGAATGCCTTTGATAACATTGGCATCTTTGCTATCCGCAGACTCGCCAGCCTGACTACCACGCACGTCACGGTCACGCAGGTAGGGTACAGCGGCGATAATACAATGCGGGTTGCCGTCTGTATCGTCTAACACCATTACTTCATCATTCAAGTCTTCACAAGCGGTACCGATAACATGGACGTTTAAAAACTTTAATACATTGCTTGGTGCATCTAAAAAAGTAGGGGAGTCATGGTTGCCCGCGACGATGACGATATGTTGACAGCATGACTTCGACACCTTGCCTAAAAATTCATAATACAGCGCTTGGGCTCTGTTACTGGGGGTCATGGTGTCAAAGATGTCACCAGCGACAATCAGTACATCCACTTGCTGCGCGCTAATAGTGTCTTGTAACCAGCGCAAAAACGCTTCAAATTCCTCGTAGCGCATGCGCCCATAAAGCCTGCGTCCTAAATGCCAATCGGAGGTATGAAGAATAGTAAGCGGTTTAATAGCAGATACGGACATAGTGAGGCTTAATGGTAAATAAAAGACAGCGATTATTCTAGCAAGAATTACTGTGGTTTGCTGTGCTTATAAACTTCTTGCAAAGCAGATTGGTAGCGGTAACGTAATGGATGATATTAAAAGATCCAATATTTAGTAATATCTAAGCCATCATTAATAAGGGTATGTTATGTCATTTATTAGATTATGCACATTGGCTTTGATTGTCAGCGCTTCTTTAGGGGCTTGCAATAGTTATGAAAAAGTAAGTCTTAATAATAAAGCGCATGTTGTGCAAGCTTCTGAGGCTATTATAGGTGAAGTGACGGAGGTAATAACGAAAGATAGAGAGCAGCAAACAATCACTTTGATGGCTAAAGATGGGCGCACTTATAAAGCCTTTATTAGTAAAGCTAATTTCGGTAAAGAAAATGCCTATCAAATACAAAAATTGGCTATCGGTGACGTTGTAGAAGTAATGGGAGAGCAATCGACATTACTAGCAGGGGTAGATAATAAAAGCCAGATTACGGTCCGTGCTATGCCTTATGTGTTACGTAAAATTATCGTCGCTGATCATCAAGAAGATTGCATTGGCGTTGGGCCGCAATCATGCTTGCTAACGAAACTTGCTGGACAGACGAATAGCCAAACAGGTTGGGAGTATCGATATAGTGGTATAGAAGGTTTTGATTATGAGCCGCATTACGAGTACACCTTGCTTATCAAGAATACAACAATCGCCAATCCACCTGCTGATACATCGTCCATTCATAGTAAGCTTATAAAGATAATTGAGAAGAAAAGAACGAAAGCATAAGTCTTAAAAAAGCCCTACCAATAAGTTGGTAAGGCTAGAAATTAGAAGGACTTTTAAAGGATTTTTGAGGTTGTGTTTTAGCCAATCACCAATTGTTCCACATCATCAGCGGTCGCTAAATTGGCTACCATCGATAGCGCATGTGCTTGCTGGTCTATAGGTTGTTTTGAATCTTTGTTCATAGTAGCTGATCCTTCACGTAGCCAGTTGCCATCTGTGTCTTGATTATTTTGCTGATTTTGTAGGTTATACCAAGCCAAATCATGATGTAAACTGACGACATCACCCATGATAAGCAGAGCAGGTGTTGGTAGCTGGTTTTTTTCTTGCAATTCAACGATATCGGCAAGCGTACCAGTCAATACTTGCTGATTGGGCATGCTAGCATTAGAGACGATGGCAATTGGGGTGTCGCTACTACGACCAGCCTCAGTCAAGCCCTCAGTCAAACGCGGCAGTGAATGTAGACCCATATAAAACACGACAGTTTCGTCTGTATTTAAGAAGCTCTTAAAGTTACTGTTGGGCGCGCCAGCCTTTAAAAACCCTGTCACAAAACGTACTGACTGCGAATGATCACGGTGAGTGAGCGGAATACCAGCATAGCTTGCAGCGGCATTGGCAGCAGTGATACCCGGCACAACTTGGTAAGGCACGCCGTGCGCACGTAAGCTCTCAATTTCTTCACCGCCGCGCCCAAAGATAAAGGGGTCGCCGCCTTTTAAACGTACTACACGCCGACCTTCTTTTGCGCTATTTACCAACAGCTCATTAATACCGAGCTGCGCTACGGCATGGTTGCTACGTTTTTTACCGACAAACACTTTATCGGCATCTCGGCGGCATAGGTCTAATACTTGCGGTGATACCAACGCATCATAATAGACGATATCTGCTTGCTGCATGAGACGCAGCGCTTTAAAGGTCAGCAGCTCTGGATCACCAGGACCGGCACCAACGATATAAACTTCGCCCATTACATTTTTTACAGATTGAGATTCTGAAAATGCATTATCTAGTGTATTTTTTCCACTGCTAGCGATCACTGCGGCTGTATGATCTAAATCCGCTTGCAATTGCGCCGCTGCTTCATTTTCATTACCCGCAAACATCAGCTGGCTGACTTCACCTTCAAAAGCGCGTTCCCAAAACTGGCGACGTCCTGTCAAGGTTGGGATTTTGGCCTTTACCTCGCCACGAAACTCGCCAGCAAGCTTTGCCAATTTTCCATAACCTTGCGGGATTAAAGTCTCTAAGCGCGCCCGTAATAGACGTGCCAGCACCGGCGCTTTGCCATTGGATGAGATGCCAATCACAATTGGATTACGGTCAACGATGGCAGGGAAAATAAAATCGCATAAATGCGGAGTATCAACGACGTTAACAGGAATATTCAGCTCGCTGGCGTCAGCATGAATTTGATGATTCAGCGTTTCATCATCGGTGGCGGCGATGATAACGCGCGCGCCCGTCATATAAGCTTTATTATAATTTTCATAAATCAGTTCGTGCTTGGCTTTGTACTTAGTGTGGCTGAGCAAAGTTTGTAGCTCATGGCTAATGCTTGGCGCGAGAATAGTAATAGCGGCGCCAGCGCGAATGAGTAAGTCAGCTTTACGTAGCGCGACATCACCGCCACCAACGATCAGCACTTTGCGGTCTTCTAATTTAAAAAATAGCGGAAAGGTGTTCATAGCATCACCAATGATTCAATCAATATAAAATATATCACCATTATGAGGTATCACAGGCGGACGCTCACCTAGTGAATTGGCATTAACATATTCTTTTTTGTCATGTTACTGATGATTTTTGCTAGGATGTGGAATAGCTGAGGAATAAAAATGCAGAATCGCGGCATAAAAAACCACAAGCTAACTTTTAAGCTTGTGGATGATAGATAATATTTGATGGTTAATAGCTACATGATGACTTGCATTGGATATTGGCAATGACGTCATTTAACGGACTGCCAAATTCTACTCAAACTCACTTAGCATCTTAGTAATGCGCGCATCTTTTTGTTGCCAAATATCCTCTAGCCAATCAAACATCATTTTTTTAGTGGCTTCATCACGGTCATAGCCGCCGTCCATGATGGCAGCAAATAATTCGTCTGGTATCTGTAGGCGAGTCACATCGACGCCCAAACGGCGAATATTACCCTTCCATAAATCATCATAGTCAGGCGCACCGTCTGGGTAGACGATTGTAATATCTAAAATAGAATCTAACTCATTCCCTAGCGCATTAATGGCTAATGACAAACCGCCAGCCCGTGGTTTTAATAAATGCTGATAAGGTGAGCCTTGCTTATCATGTTTTTCTTGGGTGAAGCGCGTGCCTTCTAAATAGTTCAATAGGGTAAAGGGCTTTTCTTTTAATAACGCACAAGCACGCTTTGCTTCTTCGATATCCTTACCTTTGAGGGCAGGATTTTTGGCAATCGCTTCTTTAGAGTGGCGGCGCATCATAGGGAAGTCTAAAAAGTAAAATGCTTGACCGATAACGGGAATGTAAATTAAATTAAACTTAGTGAAAAACCGCGTTAAAGGCAGGGTGTCTTGGCTGATATATTGCACAATACTCGTATCAACCCACGACTGATGGTTACTGACCAAGAGATACTGCTTATCTTCGCTTAGATCATCGGGCAGGTTGATGCGCCAGTCTTTATGAGGTAGGGCGTGGTCGATAACGGCATTATTAGTATTAATCCAATACTTAGTAATCGCAATTAAGGCATCATCGGTCAGTTTTGACCCAGTCAATACTTTCGCCGCGCCCATAGTCCAGACTGGTAGGCCAACTAACGCACTATTAGCAGTAAGGACGCTAACGCCCGTGAGAAAAGAAACCGCTTTGCCTACGACTGGCAGCTTATCATGCAGCTTTTCATAGAATGAATCAATTTTTTTTATTAAAGGCATATCAAATGTCCGTATTGATGAGTGTGGCAAAGCCATGATCGAGCTTGATTATAAAAATGAGCACAAGTAGCCGCAACGACGGGCAACTTCGTCCATAGTTTAGCTTTAAAAGGTTGGCTTAATGTTTAATGTGATGTTACGCCAGCTTTGAAGCCATAGAATACCTTAATGTTATCCGATAAAACGTTATTTATGCAACTAAAAGGGTGGATATGTGTCAGTTATTAGCTTATAAAAAATATCCAACATAGGCTAACATTGAGTGTTAGGTGACTATGTTAATCTAACCCAGATACAATCAGATAGAAAAAATCTTAATTTATAATATAAAAAACAAGGATGAATATTATGAAATTACAAGACAGAGTAGCTATTATATTTGGCGGTACCTCAGGACTCGGCGAAGCGACTGCAAAAGCGTATGCCGACGAAGGTGCAAAGGTAGTCGTCACGGGTCGCGATCAAGAAGACGGCAATCGCATCGTCAAAGACATGACAGATAAGGGTCAAGAGGCTATCTTTGTGCTTGCTGATGTGACAAAGAAAGCAGAGATTCAAGCGGTGGTCGATAAATCCTTAGAAACTTATGGTCGAATTGACATTTTATATAATGGTGCTGGCATCCATGATGGTTATGATAATGCCGTCGAGTTAGAAGAAGATTTATATGACAAACTGATGGCGATTAATGTTAAAGCACCATATCTCGCCTCAAAAATGGTGATTCCACATTTTATCAAGCAAGGGCGTGGGGCGATTATCAATGTTGGCTCACAAGCGACGCAAATGGCAGGTCCGGGTGGTTCAGCTTATGTGACCTCCAAGCATGCGGTGTTAGGCTTCACTAAGCAGTTGGCATTTGATTTTGGCAGTCAAGGGGTCAAAGTGAATATTCTATCGCCAGGTTTTATCGAGACCCCTATGACCGATGGTATTGATGATGAGCGTTTAAATCGTATCCCAGCCCAGCGCGCCGGCAAGCCAGAAGAGATTGCAGCGCTAGCGGTATTTTTAGCGTCTGATGATTCGAACTATATGCATGGCTCGAACGTCTTTATGGATGGTGGTTGGGTGCTTGGTCGTAAATAACGCTCTAAAAAAGCTATAAGCTATCTAAATCGAAAAAGCCCTTTTATTTTTAAAAGAGCTTTTTACGTTCAAAAATAGGTGTTTATTAAATTAAAAATATTATAACTGCGTATGCAAACCACACTCACGGCTTTCTTCTACTTTAGTTGGATCGAAGTAATCAAACTCGTTTGGTAGATTATGTTCTTCAAGATAAACATCCAAATCAGCGTCTGTTTTTTCAAACAATGGCGCCACTTTTAACACGCCGTCTTTTGATAGGCTAAGCACATCAAGTCCTTGGCGGAACTCCGTTTGATCCTTACGAATGGCATTAAACCACACATCTGGCTTCAGCTCATCTAGCGCACGGCGAAATGGCTCTAGCTTTACTTGGTCAGTGAATTCATCATGCTGAGGATTATCAATGCCTGGAATACCGTTCATGGTCGCGTCACGATACGCTGCCGTTTGCTTAGGGATATAGGTGATGACGTTTAAGTTTAAATCGCGAATAACTTTATTGGCAAATTGATACGTTGCATCGGTGTTATAGCCTGAGTCTACCCACAACACGGTGATATCAGGACGCTGTTTAGCAACTAAGTGCAAAATCGCTGATTCGTAAGGGCGGAAGTTAGTGGTAATGATTGGGTTTTTGGCTTGGTTTAATGCCCATTCAACGATTTGCTCTGGGGATTTACCTTGCAAGTCTTGGTTGGCTTGGTTGATATCTAGATTTGGGTGTAATTGGCTCATAATATATTCCTTAATGGTGGTTAATAATTTAAATAGCTAGGTCGTTAATAGTGAATTGAATATTTAATAATAAATTAGGCACCTGCAAACATCGGTAAGTCCGCAGCGTTGCGGCCGTCGTAGCTGCTGGCAAGCGCGTTAAAGGCTTGACTGATATCAGAGATAGATTGCAGGTCATGTGCGCTTATCACAAAGCTGTCTGCTCCTGCACGAAGTAGGTAGGCAATTTGATCACGACCAAACTTGCCAGCCATACGAATTTCACCTTGGTAACCAATTTGGCGCAGCGTTTGAGCAAAGCTAAAGCCGCGACCATCAGTGAAAGCGGGCACATGAATCACAATCAAATCTTGCTGTAGTAAAAACTCTGGTATACGCGTTAGTACTTCTGTGTCGCTGTCCGATGTCACCCAAACACCAAAACGGCTGGCATGTTCGGATAGCAATTCACGTACTTGTTGTAATAGTCCGCCAGCGATATTGCCTTTAGCATCTAATAAGTCGCTAAGTGGCAAGAGCACATCGAGCTTTTCTTGCTTTTGCAATAACTCAAGCAATGAGATGTGAGTTAGGGCAATGCCATCTGGTAGCTCATTGGTGCTAAGCGCCAACCAGTGATCGTTTTGACTGATATCAATAGCATCACTATTGAAAAGATGATGATTACCCATAGACCTTCTCCTTAAAGGGTGCAAGGCCAACACGGTCGACTAAATCACCAAAGCCTTCGACGTCATGCTCATTACTGACGCGTTGCTCTAGATAAACGTCGATTATCTTTTGTATCGTCGTCGCTACGTCATCAGATGGTACGGCTCTGCCTAGTATCTTACCGAGTTTGGCGTTATTACTAGAGTTACCGCCCAGGCTGATTTGGTACCAGTATTCGCCTTTTTTATCGACACCAAGGATACCGATATCGCCGGTATGGTGATGTGCACAGGCATTCATACAGCCAGACATATTGAGACGAATATCACCTAAGTCATAAAGGTAGTCGAGATCATCAAACTGCTTTTCAATTTGCTCAGCGATATTGTGGGTCGTCGCATTGGCAAGCGAGCAAAAGTCCCAGCCTGGGCAGACGATCATATCGGTTAAGGTATTGATATTTGGGCGGGCTAAATGTAGCTCGACCAGCTGTTGCCATAACTCGTACAGCTGGTTGGTTTGCACATCAGCGAAGACTAAATTCTGCTGATAAGTACCACGCAACTCACCAAAGCTATGTTTATCTGCTAGGTCGGCGAGGGCGTCCATTTGCGCTTCACTGATATCACCTGAAGGTACGTATTTACCATTAACCAAGCCCGCTTTTAAAGAAATCACCACGGCACGATAACCGGCGATTTTATGTGCGACGGTATTTTGCTGATACCAATTGGCAAAGTCTTTATCGCTATCAAGCGTTTGTTGTAGCTCTGACTGAACTTGTAAGGCATCGAAGCTAAGATAATCAGGTTCAGTGAAAAAACTGCTGGCAGTGGCAAAGTTGGCATCGGTCAATGTCAGTGGCCCGTCTTTGGTATGTGCTTCCCATTCTGCATCGACCAACTTAGCAAAGGCAGGACCGCCCATACTCTCAACCAATATCTTGATACGGGCTTTGAACTTATTGTCACGGCGACCATGTAAGTTATAAACACGCAAAATCGCATCTAAATAGCTGAGCAAGTGCTGGCGTGGTAAGAACTTGTTAATGGTTTTGCCAATAACTGGCGTACGGCCAAGACCGCCACCAACGATGACTTCAAAACCAAGCTCACCTGCGTCATTGGTTTTTAAATGCAGCCCAATATCATGAACTTGCGTCGCTGCACGGTCATTAGCCGTACCAATAACCGCAATCTTAAATTTACGCGGTAAAAAAGCGAACTCAGGGTGAAAGGTTGACCACTGGCGAATAATCTCGCAATAAGGACGTGGATCGGCAATCTCTTCTTTATGAATACCAGCATAAGGATCAGTGGTGGTATTGCGAATACAGTTACCTGACGTTTGGATCGAGTGCATTTGTACAGAGGCTAATTCTGCCAAAATATCTGGTACTTCTTCGAGTTTCGGCCAGTTCAGCTGCATATTGGTACGGGTAGTAAAGTGCCCGTAACCTTTGTCATATTTACGGGTAATCTCCGCTAATTTACGCAATTGGTAGCTGGCAAGTAACCCATAAGGAATGGCGATACGCAACATCGGTGCATAACGTTGGATATAGAGACCGTTCTGCAAACGCAGCGGCAAAAATTGCTCTTCTGGCAGCTCGCCTGCCAAAAACCGTTCGGTTTGGTCGCGGAACTGGGCGACTCGTTCTTCTACCAAGGTTTGGTCAGCGTAATTATATTGATACATGACGTAATCTCAATGTTATTTTAAAACGTAAAAGCTGCGACGAAAATGATTTGCGTGTGTACTTGATCTTATTGCCAGTCGCAAGGTAAACAATTCAGATTCACATCATATAAGCTTGCGTCTATAAACATAAATTCCTTTAAGACATATGTATATCCAAACACAGCATAAATTTTCATAACGAAAGTTAGGTAGCCTATGCTTATACAATTTATCGCTACTTATTTCATCACTACCTATAAAGGTTTTAAATCAATATGACATCACCTATAGCTAATCAAAAATTATCAAAACTTGTTCCGCCGCACGGTAGCAGCGAGCTTAAGCCGTTACTCTTAAAAGGCGATGCGCGCAAGCAAGCGTTGAAGCTTGCTAGCAGCTTACCGACGATTACGTTAAGCTCACGCGAGCGAGGCGATTTGATTATGTTGGGTATTGGCGGCTTCACTCCGTTAAATGGGTTTATGAACCAAGCAGATTGGCAGGGTGTGGTTGATAACATGCGCCTACAAAGTGGTGACAATGCTGGCTTGTTTTGGCCGATTCCTATTACTTTATCCGCGCCAAAAGCGACTGCCGACAGCCTAAAGCAAGGTGATAAAGTCGCGTTAGTTGCGAAAGATGGCGAGATTATGGGTGTCTTAACAGTAGAAGAAACCTATACCATTGATAAAGCTCATGAGTGCCAACAAGTATTCACGACTACAGATCCAGAGCATCCTGGTGTTCAGCAAGTCTTGGAGCAAGGCGATGTTAATATCGCAGGTCACGTTGAAGTATTAAGTGAGGGTGAGTTCCCAACCTTATATCCTGAGATTTATAAAACGCCTGCTGAAACGCGTGAAATTTTGGATGCCAAAGGTTGGCAAACAGTCGCCGCTTTCCAAACTCGCAATCCAATGCATCGCTCACATGAGTACCTAGCCAAGATTGCTATCGAGATTTGTGATGGCGTATTGATTCATTCATTGTTAGGTGCCTTAAAGCCAGGTGATATCCCAGCCGAAGTACGCCAAGAAGCGATTAAAACGTTGATTGACAATTACTTTAGACAAGACACGGTTATCCAAGCGGGTTATCCGCTAGATATGCGTTATGCTGGACCACGTGAGGCACTATTACATGCCGTATTCCGTCAAAACTATGGCTGTAGCCATCTGATTGTCGGTCGTGACCATGCCGGTGTCGGTGATTACTATGGCGCTTTTGATGCGCAAACTATCTTTGAGTATGTCGGTAAAGACGATCTCATTACTCAGCCATTAAAAATTGGCTGGACGTTTTGGTGTAATGCTTGTAATGCCATGGCTTCGGATAAGACTTGCCCGCATGATGCCTCTGAGCATGTCAAAGTATCAGGGACTAAGTTACGTAAGGCACTATCAGAAGATGAAGAGGTGCCAGAAAACTTTAGCCGCCCTGAAGTACTAGAGATTTTGCGTGATTATTATGCGGGTATCGCTTTTGATGAGCGTGCTGAGGTCAAGTTAGTCGGTGCCTCTGCGGTATAAGAAAACTTGAATAACAGCTACATAAAAAAGGGATCAGACAATAAATCTGACGCCCTTTTTTTATTCTTCTGAGATGTGCCTAGTTTTTTTCTAATATTTAAGTCTTTAATTCAACTCTAGATGTCCTGCCAGCTTCTGATACTCTCCAACGATCGAGCCACCACCCGAACAAAAATAGTTTAATGCATATTTATCTTGGCTATCAATAGTTAGGACATTGTCCTTAAATTGAAAAAAAGCCGTACTGTCATTGACCTTACTTTGAAAAATAACACCATGCGCATCGTCTTGACCCATAAGAGTGGCTTTAGCATCGAATTGGCATGTTGGTTTTTTTACATCGCTACGCGCACGCACCTTAATAGCAATCTGCTCATTCCCGTCTGCTTGAACGCTCACCCCAACCCAATCATAGCCTTGCGCGCGTTTGGCATACCCTTCAGAAGCGTAATCTCCGACGACTGCTTGTACCGCTGGCGTGACGGCAGCGATCGGTTGCTTAATGGTTTGGTTGTTCATACTGGGCGTCATATCATTACAGCCACTTAAGGTAAATAAAGCCGCAGAAGTCATTAAAAGTACTGCAAAAAAACGCGGGTAATGAACGTAACGAGGTGGAGACATGATCATTTAGTTACCTTTGATAAAGGAGTGATTAAGAGGGATGGTAGTTGCCTATCTAAGTGAATCACCTGACGGGCATGGGTGTAAGGGATAGTATCGTTTACCTAAAGGCTCGTCTACATACTAAGCAATGCCATAACTTACTCAAAAGTGTCTGCTTATCACTATATCGCAAAAATACTCGGAAAAAACAAGCAGTGTAGAATAACTAACAAACTTACTTATGCCAAGTTAATCACTCGATAAGCACATTTGTCACTAAGCGTTTCCCTTTCAGGCTGTTAGCATAACTCTCATCATCCATAGAACCGAATCTAAAGGATTGTAGACCCTAATAAGGTTGCCAATGCTTTAAGAAACGCTTCTATCAACATTATCGAGAGCCGTTATGCAAGCCACGAATCAAAGCATTCAAAAAGTATCTAATAAGCTTGAATTTAGCAATGCCACCTCATTTATTGAGAATAAAAGCAGGCCATCACAGGGTGCTCCTAACCATATTCATTTCAGTTTTAAGTTGGCCGGTGTGCTAGCCGTTGCCATGCTGATGACAGCCTGTAGTCCTACCGAAGCTACCCAAAACAGTACGAATGATGGCACGAATAGTGAAACAAAAGATAAGCAAAATATCAGCCTGCTTAACGTCTCTTATGATGTATCGCGTGATTTTTATAAAGACTATAACTCGCTATTTACCAGTATCTATCAGGGGCAACATACTGATAGTAAGGTCAGCATTCAGCAATCACACGGCGGCGCTAGTAAGCAGGCGCTATCCGTCGCCAATGGTCTACAAGCGGACGTGGTGACCTTAAACCAAGAAAGTGATATGAATATGTTGGTTAAAAAAGGGCTGGTAAAAACGGATTGGCGCGAGGCGTTTCCTGACAATGCCGTTCCTTATAGCACCACCATGATATTGCTGGTACGTAGTGGCAACCCAAAAAATATCAAAGATTGGGAAGATTTGGCGCGTGCGGATGTTGACGTGGTGATGCCCAATCCGAAAACCAGTGGTACGGCGCGCTATGCCTTTTTGGGTGCTTATGGCTCAGGATTGCATAAATTTAAAGAATCGGTCGCTCAGCCACAAAAAACTGATGCTTTTATGAAGAAAATACTCGCCAACGTTGTGACTTATGACAATGGCGCGCGCGCCGCGACCACCAGCTTTACCCAGCGCGGATTAGGGGATGTACTCATTACCACTGAAAATGAGGCGCATTTGGTGGCCACTCAGCATGCCAAAGATCAAGTGGATATTGTTTATCCTAGCTATTCCATCACCATTCATAATCCAGTGGCGATCGTCAGTTCGGTCACTGAGAAAAAAGGCTCGACTGACGCGGCAACCGCTTATCTAAAAGCACTGTGGGACAAACCTGCTCAAGAGCTGATGGCGCAGATGTATTTGCGACCGAGCAACAAAGAGGTGCTCGCGGCACATACAGGAACCTTAAAGGATATTCAAACCTTTGAGCCAGTTGCAGTATTTGGTGATTGGGACAGTATCATGGAGACCTTCTTTGTCGATGGTGGGCGTTTTGACCAGCTGGCACAGGTTAAGTAACAGGTAGCGCCGAAGCCATTTATAAGCCAAAGTCTTTGGGTTAAATGCTTAATTTATAAAATATTTAAGGTGACCCATAAGTTATGGCATTTAAACTATTGATAACCTTATCTTTATAAATACTATATTCCATTTTGGCAATAACATACGCATATTCATCATTAAACATAATAAGCTTGCGCTGTTAGCATACTTGCATTAACTAACCAATCCCTTTTGAGGCAGCCATGACATCATATACCACAGGTTATAAATATAAAAATAAAACGCTTAGCGCTCTCAGTATCGCCGGTGTGGCGCTCACTTTGGGTATGGCAGGTTGTAGCAATAGCGAAAAAGCTGAGCCAGCGACCAATGCCGAAGGCACACCAGCCGCTACCGAGGGGCAAGACATTGAACTGTTAAACGTCTCTTACGATGTGGCACGCGATTTTTATAAAGACTACAACCCATTATTCGTTGAGCATTATAAAGCGGAAAACCCAAACAGTAAGATCTTAATCAAACAGTCACATGGTGGCTCAAGTAAGCAAGCCTTATCTGTCGCTAATGGTTTGCAAGCCGATGTCGCGACCATGAACCAAGGCTCTGATATTGAGCTGCTTGAGAAAAAGGGCTTGGTTGAGGCGGATTGGCAAAGCAAGTTCCCTGATAACGCCGTACCTTTTACCAGTACCATTGTATTCCTAGTGCGTAAAGACAATCCAAAAGGCATTAACGACTGGCAGGATTTGACCAAAGAAGGCGTTGAGATTGTCATGGCCAATCCAAAAGTCACGGGTAATGGTCGCTATGCTTTCTTAGGCGCTTATGGTTATGGCTTGCATGCGTTTAATAAAGATGAAACGCAAGCCAAAAACTATGTGAAAGACATGCTTAAAAACGTCAAAGTCTATGAGAATGGCGGACGTGCAGCGACGACTACCTTTGTTCAGCGCGGTATCGGTGATGTTCTAGTGACCTTTGAAAACGAAGCCAACCTTGCAGCAACTGATTTTGGCTTGGGTAAAGTGGATATCGTTTATCCTAAATACTCTATCAAGTCTGAAAGTCCGGTAGCTGTCGTGAAGACAGTCACAGATAAAAAAGGCACCACCGATGCGGCAAAAGCATATCTTGATTACTTATGGAGCGAGCCTGCGCAGCAATTGGCAGCTAACCTATACTTACGCCCAAGCGTGAAAAGTGTGCTTGATAAAAACAGTGATAAATTGCCACCTATCGATACTTTCCGTCCCAATGACGCTTTTGGTACTTGGGATGAAATCATGGCTACTTACTTCAGCGATGGCGGTGTGTTCGATCAGTTAGCCGTTAATGCACCAAAGTAAGCCGCTAGTACGCTGACTGCGTAGCCCATTTATAAAGTTTTTATGAGCTTGATATTAAATAGCGTTTAAGCAGTCAGTTTTAGAGTAACGTCCGAGCACATAAAGGACATGGCTACCCACGCTGTGTCCTTTAGCGCTTAAGCAGACCAATAATAAATACATTTGATATCACGTGGCACTTATGATCAGTAGTTAAGTGCCATCAGTTAGGCAATAGGACATCACTATGAGTGCAACAACTTCTCCTGCCAGCAAACCTGTTAATAAAAAAGGTTGGCTGACGCGTTTGCGCCAGCGCAATGTGCTACCAGGGTTTGGACTAAGCATGGGCATCACTGTCTTTAGCTTATCATTACTGGTGGTGCTACCGTTTGCCATGATGGCCTATACCACCACACAGATGGGCTGGACGGGCTTTTGGGAAACCATTACTCAGCCGCAAGTTACCGCTGCTATCAAACTCAGTTTATGGATGTCGTTTTTAGCGATGCTCACCAATATGGTATTTGGTACGCTAGTCGCTTGGGTGCTCGTGCGCTACGAGTTTTGGGGTAAATCGTTGATTAATGCCTTGGTTGATTTGCCGTTTGCGCTACCGACAGCCGTGACAGGTATTTCACTGGCGACCCTTTATGCACCTAATGGCTTGATTGGTCAGTGGTTTGCCAAGTTTGATATTCAAGTCGCCTTTACGCCATTAGGTATTTGGCTCGCTTTAGTAGTCGTGAGTTTTCCATTTATCGTCCGTGCGGTACAGCCAGTATTGGCAGAATTGTCCGTTGAATTTGAAGAGGCAGCGGCAGTACTGGGTGCCAATCGTTTTACGACCTTTCGTAAAGTCATTTTACCTGAGCTATTGCCCGCATTATTAATGGGCGCTGGCATGATGTTTGCCCGTGCCACTGGCGAGTATGGCTCGGTAATTTTTATCGCGGGTAATATTCCAATGCAGTCTGAGATTTTGCCATTAATCATTATCAGTAAGCTTGAACAGTTTGATGTTCAAGGCGCATCAGCCGTTGCACTCTTTATGCTACTGATTTCATTTGTGATTTTACTGACCATTAATATCGTACAGTGGAAGCTGTCGCGCCGCGTAGGAGCCCGCTAATGCAAATCTCTAATAGCTACGACTACCAAAGCAACCCAGCGACTAAAGACACGCCATGGATACGCCGTACCTTTATTACCATCGCGGTGTTATTTATGGTCATCATGTTGGTCGTGCCACTGCTGGCGGTATTCTATGAAGCCTTTAAAAACGGTTGGCAGTTATATATTGCATCACTGGTTGACCCTGAAGCCTTGCAAGCGATTAAACTCACTTTAATTACTGCGGCGATTGTATTGCCGATTAACATGGTGATGGGTATTGCGATAGCTTGGCTAGTGACCCGCTATCAGTTTAAAGGTAAGCAGCTGGTAACGACCTTGCTTGATTTACCGTTTTCGGTATCGCCGGTGGTCGCCGGTTTGATGTTTGTCCTATTGTTCGGGCTGAACTCTACGATTGGTGGCTGGCTTGAAAGCATGGGCTTTCAAGTAATCTACGCCGTACCCGGTATTATTTTAGCCACGTTATTTGTCACCTTTCCGTTTGTGGCACGTGAGCTGATACCACTGATGCAAACCCAAGGTGATAGTGAAGAGCAAGCGGCATTAACCCTAGGCGCTACAGGCTGGCAGACCTTTTGGCATGTGACGCTACCCAATATCAAATGGGCGCTGCTGTATGGCCTTATTTTGACCAATGCGCGGGCGATGGGTGAGTTTGGCGCGGTCAGCGTGGTATCCGGTCATATTCGCGGTGAAACCAATACTATGCCGCTATTGGTTGAGATTGCTTATAACGATTATAACTTTACCGCCGCTTTTGCTTTATCCAGTTTACTTGCTGGCTTGGCGCTGGTAACGCTGCTGATACAACAAGTAATGACCAAGCTGCAAGATCGCAAATTTGCCAAGTCTGAGCGTTTAGCAAGTGCGCCTGAATTGCCGGTTAGTGCCAATGCTAGCAATGCATCAAATGCTAAAGATGCAACCTTGGCAGAAAGCACAGGTCGTCTATAAGAAATCGCTTCACAAAGCAGGCATCATAAAACCATCTGCCGCCCGTATTAAGACGTTAAGCCAAAAATATAATAAGAGAACCCACTATGAGCATTGAGATTCGCAACGTTAATAAAAAATTCGGTAATTTTACCGCCTTAGATGATATTAATATCACCGTGCCAACAGGCAAGTTGACGACTTTGCTTGGTCCGTCAGGCTGCGGTAAAACTACCTTGCTGCGTATCATTGCTGGTCTAGAATACGCGGACTCTGGGCAAATATTGTTTGATGAGTTAGATGTCACTAATACGCCGGTGCAAAAGCGCCATATCGGCTTTATGTTTCAGCATTATGCCTTATTTCGCCACAAAAACATCGCCGATAATGTCGGCTTTGGCTTAACTTTACTGCCAAAAAATGAGCGCCCAAGTAAAGCAGATATCAATAAGCGCGTTGCTGAGCTGTTAGATTTGGTGCAGTTGCCGCAAGTTGCTAATGCTTATCCGCACCAATTATCAGGTGGTCAGCGTCAACGTATTGCACTGGCACGTGCTTTGGCAGTAAAGCCAAAACTACTATTACTCGATGAACCATTTGGGGCGCTAGATGCCAAGGTACGTAAAGAGCTGCGTACTTGGCTAAAGAATATCCACCACGAGCTTGGTATTACTAGCATTATGGTAACCCACGATCAAGAAGAGGCGCGGGCGGTATCTGATGAGATTGTGGTGATGAATCATGGTCGCGTCGAGCAAGTAGGGACGTCAGAGGAGCTGATACACCAGCCAGCCA
This sequence comes from Psychrobacter immobilis, assembly GCF_904846175.1. Taxonomy (GTDB): domain Bacteria; phylum Pseudomonadota; class Gammaproteobacteria; order Pseudomonadales; family Moraxellaceae; genus Psychrobacter; species Psychrobacter immobilis_E. Next base: position 90,634 of record NZ_CAJGZM010000008.1, read on the forward strand.
ATGCTTTTGTGAGTGATTTTTTAGACTTGGTATAATCCCGAATTAAAGGCGTATTTTAAGACAAAGTTTGAAAACAAAAAAAAGACCTATAGATAATAGGTCTTTTTTTATGCGCTGAAGTATTTGTTATAAATATCTCTTAAGTCCATGCTTTTAGCATTAAATTAAGCAGGCTTTGGCATATTGATGTCTTTGGTCGATATCTGTTTATAGGTGATTTCCAAAATATCTTGGCACCATTCTGGCAGATTATCAGACACCTCGTACCACATCCATGTCCCATCACGAACACAGCTCAAGATACCCAATTTTTTCAAATGATTCAAGTGACGCGAGATGGTCGGTTGCGGTTGATCCAGTATTTCTACCAGCTCACCAACACAGCGCGACTCTTTGTTAAATAAGATTTGAAAAATCTTTAAGCGCGTTGGGTCAGACAGTACTTTAAATAACTCAAGCGGCTGTATCGTAGAATTATTATTAGACATAGAACAATTCCAATATAGATTTAATTAATAGGGGGTCAATATAACAGCAGTCATCGGTAAAATCGATTAAAAAATGAGCAAATTTACAGTTCGTCGCCATTTTACTACCTTTGATACTTTGTGGTTACACCTAACGCTATATGCAGTTACATGGATTAAGTAAGCGCAATATAACTATTTAGAGGTAACTGCTATGACTGATGAATATTTTAAATACTATTGTAAATGGTAATAATTATCGTTATTATAACGAATAACAAGTTAGACATTCATAGTAGGAGCCAGCACATGTACGTATGTATCTGTAACGACGTCAAAGAAAAACAAATTAAAACCGCTATTGCCTCAGGCATTGATACGTTAGACGGTTTAAAAAATACCCTTGATGTAGCGACTTGCTGTGGCTGCTGCGAACCTATGGTCAATGATTATCTTGATGAACATCATGCCAAACTTAATGTTTTAGCCTACGCCGTTTAACTGGGTTCGATTCAGACCTCTAGCGTCTCAAATCATATTCTCTATTATTAACGACCAGATCGTTAATACGCCCTAACACCAATTATATTCACTATTGCGCACTTATCCTTTCATTATACCCAAAGGATAAGTTGTGAGCGTCCATATAACTTCAGTCATCCACCGACTGCAAGCATATTTAGCAGCGCCATCAGTGATTTTGTCTATAGGCTGTGACGACTCATAAGGCGAGCTAATTATAGTTCTCAATTAGCATCTTATTCTTAGTTAATATCGTTACAAGCGATATAACGTCTGTATGCTACTATATCTGCCTAACTTTGTAAGACATTTCGTTGGTTTTAGTCCTTACTGAGTAGTTTACGAATAGTACTTTCTATATATGTATTATTGTGAATGTATCGGTAAATAAATAAAATACAGGAGTATAGGTGATGATAGGCAGCCCAAAGGTCATTGATTATTTAAATTTTTTATTAGGTGGTGAGCTTGCGGCTCGCGACCAATATTTTATTCACTCTGAGATGTACGCAGAATGGCATTACGGCAAACTGTATGACCGTATTAGCCATGAGATGCAAGATGAAACGCTACACGCCCGAGCGATTATCCGCCGTATTTTAATGTTGAGCGGTACGCCTAAGATGAGCGTCAACGATATTAATATTGGGACGACGGTCCCTGAAATGTTGCAGCTTGATCTTAATTTAGAGTATCAGGTACAGCAGCACCTTAAAGACGGCATTGCGCTTTGTGAAGCCGAACATGACTATGTGACGCGTGAGATGCTGGTTGAGCAGCTCAAAGACACTGAAGAAGATCATGCTCATTGGCTAGAGCAGCAGTTGCGCCTGATTGACATGATTGGTCTACCCAATTACTTGCAAAGTCAGATGGCGGAAGTGTTTGCTGATATTGTGTAGTGTTTTATTCGCTAAGCGCCTTTAACCGTTATTAAAAGTCATCGATATTAAAATAATATATCAATACAGGGAGATAAAAATGAAAGGGGATAAAGAGATCATTCGCACACTCAATAAAGTGCTGGGTCAGTCATTAATAGCCATTAATCAATATTTTTTGCATGCCCGTATTGCAAGGCATTGGGGCTTAGAGGCGTTGAACGACTCGCTATATAAGCAATCGATTGCTGAGATGAAGTGGTCAGATGAGCTGATTGCGCGGATTTTGTTATTAGGCGGTCTGCCAAATTTGCAAGAATTGGGTAAAGTTTTGGTCGGTGAAGATGTGCCAGAGATTATCGACTGCAACCTGCGTTTAGAGAAACAGAAATTTGCCATCATCACCGATGCCATTACGTTATGTGAGAGCAAGCGTGACTATGTCTCGCGCCAGTTACTCGTTACCCTCAAAGACGGTAACGAAGAATATCAAGACTGGTTAGAGACGCAAGAGGATTTGATTAAAGACGTAGGCGTCGAAAACTATATCCAATCGCAAATGGACGACGACAAAGCGCCTTAAAGACAGAAAAAGTAGATCAAACCTGCCAGCACATATTAAGAAGGTCAGTTAAGACTTATCTTAATCTGTGCTGGCATTTTTATGTTTAACTGTCTTTTTCGATAAAAGCTGCTCGTTTTTCGCTTGTTTTTAATGCAAACAATCAATCCATCAATACAAGCCGCGACCATCTTCAGGTTTAAGGCGTAAAAAGTATAGCCCTGAGAGAATGGTCAAGATACCTAGTATCCAATACGTGGTTTGAAACGCTACCAAGATATCAAGATCAAGTCGCTCACGCAGCAGATTTAATACCGCCGCGCCAAAGGCAATACCAAAACTAATCGCCAATTGCTGATTAACTGCCATCAAACTATTACCGCTACTGGTTTGCGTGCCTTCTAAATCACCGATGGTAATGGTATTCATCGCGCTAAACTGCATCGAATTACAAGCGCCCATGATGGTCAAGATAGGAATGAACCAAATCCAATTTGCGGCATCGTTAAATTGCGCCAAGACAATGATCAGCACACCTATCAAAAAGGTATTGACCACCAAAACCTTACGGTAGGTAAAGCGCTGAATGATTTTACTGACCCAAGGTTTGATACCGATGGCACCAACAGCGATGGGCGCGAGCAGCCAACCTGCTTGCGACGGTGAATATTCAAACACCACTTGTAGCAACAGCGGCAATAAGAAGGGTACGGCGCTGATACCTAAACGCGTGAATAAATTGCCAGTAATACCAATGCGAAAAGTACGAATACTGAATAAGCTCAGCGGAAATAGCGGGGCCAGGCGGCGTTTGGCATGCCAAACATAAGCGCCTATCAGCATACTAGCCCCTAATGCGAGCAGTAGACCGTAAAGCCCACGACCTGTCTGTGAGCCAAATTCCACAGCAAGGGTAAAACCACAAGCGGCTGCCGCAAACAATGCAAATCCTGTCCAGTCTAGACGCTTAGTATCTTCAAATAATGCCGGCACCAGTTTTTTGCCCATGATAAAACCAAAAACACCCATCGGTATATTGATTAAGAATATCCAATGCCAGCTGGTATATTGCACAATATAACCACCCAATACCGGTCCAACTAGGGGCGCGATTAACGCTGGTATTACCGCGAAGTTCATGACTGTCAAAAGCTTATTGCGTGGATAGGACTTGACCAATATCAAACGCGCGACAGGGGTCATCATCGCGCCACCAATGCCTTGTACAACGCGCGAACCAATCAAGAAATCTAATGTTGGTGAGGCGGCACACAGTAGCGAGCCAATACAAAATATGATAATGGCGTATAAGAATACGCGCCGTGTGCCATATTTGTCCGCTAAAAACCCACTGATAGGAATAAAAATTGCCAAGGTCAGCGCGTAGCTGATGACGGCCCATTGCATTTTTAACGGTGACTCACCTAAGGCTTGCGCCATTTGCGGCAGAGAGGTATTTAAGATGGTGGCATCTAAAATTTGCATAAATAACGCCACCGCTAGGACATAGGGTAGGTATTTATCTTGGGTTGGGGTTAGGGTTACCATATTGACATCACCATATCTTAAGACCATTTTTGCTAAGAGCGGTTTTCTAAAAGTGTCTTTTTAAGAGTGCTTAAAAAAGCCGATTACAGCGTCTAAAGAGACGCTAAGTTGTGCGTAGTATAAAAACAACTGTCTTTGAGTTAAAGAGTAGCAAAGTAACGATATGCACCCAGTTCTTAGAAAGTTACCTTTAAGCCAATTAGCCGCTCTTGAAAAACAGGTTACAAGACAGGGCTTTAATCAAAGCTTTAATCTTCGCTATAGTAGGTGGCTATCTAGTAAAAACCGATAAAGCAGAACGGTTTTAATAGGAAGTTTTTTGCAGAAACATAAGTGGAAATACAGCTAGCAAAGACTTCAGTTATTAAAGAGCACTCAAACAACCAATAATAAAACGACAAAAAAGCAGGTAATCTTATGAGTAATGACAATAATCAATCAAACAAGACCAGCGCATATACCCCACCTAAAGTATGGACCCAAGATAAAGAAAATGGCGGCAAGTTCGCCACTATCAATAGACCAACGGCTGGTGCCCGCCATGAGCAGAAACTGCCTGTTGGTGATGCGCCTTTACAGCTGTATTCATTGAATACACCCAATGGCGTTAAAGTAAACATTTTGTTAGAAGAGCTTGCCGAGCTTAATATTAAAGGCGCTGAGTACGATGCCTATGAAATCGATATCTCTGAGGGCGATCAGTTTGGTTCAGGATTTGTGGCTATCAACCCCAACTCTAAAATCCCTGCGCTGGTTGACTATGATGCTGACACTGAAGACGGTGAGCCTATTGCGCTTTTTGAGTCGGGTGCTATCTTGTTATATTTAGCCGAAAAGTTTGGCAAGTTTGTGCCGCCTGCTGATGGCTCGCAAAACAAAGCGCGGGCAGAGTGTCTCTCTTGGCTCATGTGGCAGATGGGCAGTGCGCCTTTCTTAGGTGGTGGCTTTGGGCATTTTTACGCCTATGCCCCTGAGCCGATGGAATATCCTATCAACCGCTATGCCATGGAGGTCAAACGCCAGCTTGATGTCTTGGATACTCATCTCGAACACCATGAGTATATGTGTGGCAATGACGAGTCTGACTATAATATTGCCGATATGATTATCTGGGCATGGTATGGTCAACTGGTACTGGGCAAGCTTTATGATGCTGGCGAGTTCTTACAAGTAGATGATTATAAGCATGTAAAGTGTTGGGCACAAAAAATTGCTGAGCGTCCAGCGGTTAAACGCGCGGTAGATTTAGTGCTTGAGCCTATTGTTTAAGCCCATTACTGAATCTCATTACTTAAGCCTGTATTTTAAGCTGTCTATCTCAACGATTATTGACGATAGCTCGCTCATCATATAGCTCAATAAAAAGTTTAATAGGAAATTTGCTTATTAACCTTTTGCTTGTTATATTCTTTATTACAAATATATATATCCATATATTGAATCGGTACTATACTTGCATCTTTACATAATGGTACATTAGTATAACAGATAGAAACATTGGTACGTTAAGATAGCAGCCACCGCCTTAATGGGCAGGTGTTGATATTTATTCTATTAATGAGTAATGATTATGAAGGATGATAATAAGACGACGCATGCATCATCACCTTTAGCGAGTGAGATGTTGGTTGATTTTGGTTATGCTAACTATGGTAGTGGTAGTCGCAATAGTGGTAGTACCAATAGCAATGTCAATCAACAGCGCCATAAAAAATCCAATCTCTTAACATATAACGCTCATCGCACAACAAACCCTATAAAAACAAAAAAGATACCCTTATTGATGACAAAGAAAATTTTATTACCTTTATTTGCAGCCATTAGCACGACTTTATTTAGTTCAACGGCGCTGGCTGGCGCGGCTGTTGATTTTAGTAACCAAGACTGGCAAGTAGCTTGTGATAATACCCGTACGTGCCGGCTGGCAGGTTACCAAGCAGAGAACAATAGTGATTTACCCGTATCTGTATTATTGGTACGCCGTGCAGGAGCCAATGCGACAGTCGATGGCAAGGTAAAACTTGGCGGCGCTAAAGAAAGCTCTGCCAAGGCACTGATGCAGCTTGGCAATCGTCATCGTATATCCTTGTTTATTAACGATAGAGATTACGGAGAAACCAAACCTTACTCAGTATCAGGAGGTCATGCAGAGCTAACCTCAGCGCAGGTAAGCGCGCTACTTGAGGCGTTAACCAAATCAAGCAAGGTTGAGCTAGTGATTCGCAACACGCGCTGGCAGCTATCGGACAAAGGTGCCAGCGCCGTCATGCTTAAAGCCGATGAAGCACAGGGCCGAGAAGGGACATCGAGCGCCTTTATCCGTACTGGTAGTTCTAGCAAATCTAGTAGCAATGTCTTGTCACCACAAGCGGCACTGTCATTAAGAATGGTAATGCCCAACCCTAAAGCCATCTCTGTCAGTAAGAAAAAATTTGCCATGCGTTCATCACAGTTATCAGAGCTGATGAAAAGCACCATGAGAGATGTAGAAAGCGACTGCCCAAACTTAACGGATAGCTCATCTTGGCGGGTCAGTCGTCTGAATAATAAGCAGCTGCTCGCTCAGCATGATTGCTGGACCGGCGCTTATAATGCCGGCACGGGTGTTTGGGTGCTTAATGACACTAAGCCTTATCAGCCAACCTTGGTAACGACCAGTGCGACAGACTATAGCAATGGCAAATTGACCTCGGTGCAAAAAGGCCGCGGGATTGGCGACTGCTTATCTAAAACTGACTGGGTATGGACGGGCCGAGCCTTTGAAAAAAGCCATGAAAGCACCACAGGCATGTGCCGCTTGATAGAGGCAGGCGGTGCTTGGCAATTGCCAACCTATGTAACGGAAGTAAAAGTGTCACGTTAATCATTAAATTTTCTTAAAGCTTTAGCTTGCTTAAACGCTAGGTTTAACATCAGCTTTTAAACATATATTAGCGCTTATACTGAATATTTTACTAGTAAATAGAAAAATAGCTACAGCTTAGCGTTTTGTTGTGCTATACTGCGTCGCCACGTTAGCATAGACTAGCGTGAATTATGAGATTGATAACATCGCCTGCGATTTTGGGTCTAGGATGACCATAAGTAATTGTTGCCGATGATTTTGTGTACTTAAATAACCCTTCATATACATATTGAAAAACACGTTATTTTTGACTCATATCTTATCTACTGACCCATATATGGGCTAGATTGGTTGTTACCAGCCTTTATCTGCTTTGGACAAAGCATAGATAATGCGCTTTTAGCAAACAAGGATGAGACACTCGGCACTACCACCAAAATACGTCAGACAGCACGAACGCCTTTATAACATTGACAAGCTTTATAAGCTTGGATTTTGATTGTTAAACCTTTTTAGGGTAAGACAATTATTTTATAAATGCAGCGTGGTGAACGGTTATCAGTGGTATGCATCAAGCTTGCTGAATTTACAGCAGCTTATACTTACCAAGGATTACTATGACTGACATCTTATCTGCTATCGCCGCTGAAAACGGCATCATCGAAAGCACTGATACCCCAAACACAACTGCAAATACCGATACTAATAATCAAGCGGCTACTACTGACGCTGCTGAAGAAAACAAAATCACTTTTGCTGAACTTAATATTGCCAAGCCAATTTTGACCGCGCTTGATCGCAGTGGTTATACCCACCCAACACCTATTCAAGAACAAGCCATTCCTTTTGCTCTAGCGGGTCGCGACTTATTATTGTCAGCGCAAACCGGTAGTGGTAAAACGGCGGCATTTGTTATCCCAGTACTTGACCGTTTAAGCCGTGCCACTAGCTTTGACAAATTAACCAAAGCTCTTATCCTAACGCCAACGCGTGAACTTGCTCAGCAAGTACATGACAGTGTGCGTACGTATTCTAAAGACATGCGCGGTTTGTTCTGTGTGCCATTAGTAGGCGGCGCACCTTACAACGGTCAGATTACGGCTTTGAAAAAAGGCGTTCAAGTGATTGTTGCGACCCCTGGTCGTTTACTTGACCATATCAATGCCGGTCGCGTTGATTTATCAAGCCTTGAAATATTGGTACTTGATGAAGCTGACCGTATGCTAGACATGGGTTTTGCTGATGATATCAGTGACATCTTGCGTGCTGCACCGACTGATCGTCAGACGATTATGTGTTCAGCAACTTGGGATGGTCCTGTTGGCAAGATTGCTGCTAGCTTCACCAAAAACCCTGAGCGTGTTTCAATCAAAGTTGAATCAGCACACATCGAAGAAAAAGTGTATTACTGTGACGATTTTGATCATAAAAACCGTTTGCTTGACAAAATTGTTTGCGATAAAGAGATGGAACAAGTCATCATCTTTGCTGCAACCAAACGTAGTACTGAAAAATTAGCCAAATCTCTACAAGAGCAAGGCCATAAAGCCAGCTTCCTACATGGTGACTTGCCACAAAGCAAGCGTAACCGTATCGTTCAAGACTTGCGTAATGGTAAATGTAAAATCTTAGTAGCGACTGACGTTGCTGCTCGTGGTCTTGACGTGCCAGCACTATCGCACGTAATTAACTATGACTTGCCACGTCAAACAGAAGACTACGTGCATCGTATCGGTCGTTGTGGCCGTGCCGGTCGTACTGGTATTGCTATCAGCTTATGTAGCATGGATGATCGTCCACAGCTAAACGCTATCAACCGTTATTTAGATCGCAAAATGGAAGTATCGGTCATCGAAGGCATGGAGCCTAAGAAGACTTATGTACCTAGCGAAAACAAAGGTAATGGTCGTGGTCGCGGTCGCGGTCGCTCAAGTGGCGGTGGTAATGGTCAAGGCCGTGGTCGTTCAAGCGGTGGCTATCAAGGCAATCCTGCTAATGCTCGTGGTCGTTCAAGCGACAGCGCACCGACTGGTCAACGCGCTAGCAATGATAGCGGTTATCAAGGTAAGCCACGTGATTCATCTGGCAAACCAAATGAGCGTTCAGGTGGCAAGCCATACCAAGGCAAACGCACTGGTGCTCCTAGCCGTGGTGATAGCACTGGCGTTCCACGCGGTGAGCGTGCTGCAACGGGTCGTGGTCGTCCAAGTGGCAGCCAAGGTCGCCCAGCTGGTCGTGCTGACAGCCGTGGTCAAGGTCGTTCAAGCGGCGGTAACCGTAGTAACAACTCGTAATATTGTTATTGTTACTGGTTAATAATGATGTTTTATTAAAATCATTGATCTAACCAATTAACTTAGCATTAAAAAGCCAGATACTTGTTATCTGGCTTTTTTGTGCGTCATGGTTTTATAGTAAGGCGGCTCTATTTCATTTCAATAATAAAACATCGATAAAAAATCAACAATGCAAGATCGTTGCTTGCACGTCTTTTTCGCCTTGTCTATACTGACAGGCTTTTATTCATCGTGTGCTGCGGAGCCATCTGATGCCCGACATCTCTCATTTAGCAATTGACAGTCTGCCATTAGCGTTTGGCATCATTATGGCTATTATCGGCTTGGTTTTTTATACCCAAGCATTGCCAGGTAAGTTTTGGCGCCGTTCTTATGCGGTATTGCCGGGTATTGTGCTGTGCTGCTTTATACCGGCAACCCTCAATAGTTTAGGTGTCTTTGCTGATGGGATCGGCTCACAGATTTATGGCTTTACCGCTACCTATCTGTTGCCCGCCAGTTTGCTACTAATGACCTTATCGATGGATGTCCCTAAAATCTTAGGCTTAGGTTGGAAAGCCATTGCGATGTTTTTTGCTGCCAGTATCGCTATCATCATTAGTGGTCCAATCAGTTTAGGTATCGCTAAGTGGATATCGCCTGAGATGTTTACCGACGATACCCTGTGGCGCGGATTTTCAGCGGTCGCGGGTAGTTGGATTGGCGGCGCCGCCAACCAAGCGGCGATGAAAGAACTATTTGGCGTCAGCGATGATTTATTTGGCATGATGATCTTGGTCGATACCACTAATGCGTCGTTATGGCTGCTAGCTATCTTGGTCATGGCCAAGCATAGCGCTAAGATAGATAAGTTTTTACGGGCGGATAGCAGTAGTATTGATAAAGTGATTGCCGCGGTCGAAAGCTATGAGCGTGACCATGCGCGTCCAGCGACCTTAAATGATTTGATGGTGATGTTTGGCTTGTGTTTTGCCATGGTTGGGGTGGCACATTTTGTGGGTGGGCAAATTGCAGGTTTCTTTGCACCTTATAGTTGGGCCGTACAATACAGCTTTGCCAGCGCATTCTTTTGGATGGTGGTGATTATTACTATCATAGGTGTCATATTCTCTTTCACCAAAATTCGCCGTCTTGACCATGTTGGTGCCTCCAAATTCGGTACGGTATTTATCTTTATATTGATTGCTGCTATCGGTATGCAAATCAATCTCGCCGGTATTGTCTCACAGTGGCGATTGCTATTAATTGGTCTATTATGGATGAGTATCCACGTCGTGATTATTTTTGCGGTAGCTAGAATGATCCGTGCACCGTTTTTCTTTTTGGCGGTCGGCTCCAACGCCAATACCGGCGGCGCGTCATCGGCACCGATTGTCGCGACTGCATTTCACCCGTCACTCGCGCCAGTTGGCGTGTTTTTGGGTATTTTAGGCTATGCGGTAGGCACCTTTGGCGGTTATATCAGTACGCAGATGATGCGGCTAGTAGTGGGGTGATAGCATTTTTATCAGTATTGACAGCTTTTATTCAGATAATCACCCAACCACTTCAAAAACTCATCGCCAGTTGTTGATACATTTAGGCGCACATGGGTTGAGGCGCGGGCATCGGGATAAAATAATTGTCCTGGTGCGACCAGCCAACCTTCGTTATAGGCATCTAATGCCAGCTGGCTGGTATCCTGCCCCGTATCTACCCAAACAAAGATACCTGCTTGTGTATGCTCAGGATAGGTAAGTCCTATCTTTGGTAATGATTGGCGCATTCGTTCATGAGCGCTATATAAATGCTGCTGTACTTTTTTAATCTGCCGGCGATATTCACCATGCGTCCATAAATGATGACAAACCCGTTCGCCAAATTCTGGCGTGTTTGAATTGCTTAAGGTTTTAATACGCAATACATCGTCGATATAGTTATCAGGACAGACCAACATGCCGACGCGCCAGCCTGACGCCATTGACTTTGAAAACCCAGTCGCATAAAACACCCGTTCAAACTGATCAAGGCTGGCATAACGCAGCACTTGACCACCCGGTACGAATGCAGCGTATAAATCGTCCTCAAAAATATAAGCATCGTACTCATGAATAAGGTTAAGTACTTGGTGCGCACGCGCAGGATGCAGGTTACAAGAGGTCGGATTATGCAGCACGCTATTGGTTAAATAGAGCTTAGGACGATGCATCGCAAACAGCTTTTGCATCTGCTCAATATTAGGCCCTTGATGGTCACGTTCTACAGAGACGACGTTTAATCCTTGTTGTTGCAAGCAGCTCGATAGCCAATACCAGCCCGGCCCATCAACGACCACCGTATCCCCAGCTTGAGTAAGCAGCCGCGCAACCATGGTCACAGCTTGCGATACCCCAGCTGTAGTAATCACATGGTCAGTATGAGTTTGCATACCCAGTGTATGCAGGTGTTGAACCAGCTGCTGACGTAGCGGCAGATAGCCGTGAACACTACCATAATCATAAATAAAGCTATCAGCTTGCTGAGTTACCTGCCGTATGGCCCATTCCATCTTCTCATTACGTACCCAGTCTCTCGGTAATGTTCCCACCCCTGGCGAACGATTATGCGGGATATCACTAAAAACTTGCTGTATCAGCCAGCGCGTATCTATTACTGGGTACTTAAATACCGTTCTTTTATCATCATTCGGCTGAACTAAATTTGCCTGCGTATTGACATAATAGCCCGAGCTGGGCTTAGCGATTAGCACACTGGTAGCCACCAATTGCTCATAAGCTTGTACCACCGTAAAGCTTGATACATGTAATAATTTCGCTAACTTTCTCACCGAGGGCACGCGTTGGTTGGGTAGGTAAATCTGCCAGTCAATACGCTGCTGCAGCCATTCAGCGACGGCGGCAGTCTTGGTTAAATTGGGATTAAGCGTATAGGTTTCGACCATAATGAATGTGCTTATCTCTTCAATGTAATGATTAATTGTAACGTTAAAAGCGACTATACACTTTGTTCACCATTAGTGAAACTGTATCGGGTCTGTTATGGCTATTTAAACTATAGTTGAGTGTATCAACAATAGTTAGAATCATACGAATGGTAGACAGAATGAATTTAACCGCAAACTTTGACGGCAGCATAACGGCATAGGTTGTATTTATACTGGTCAATTCCATCACGTCCAAATACAACAATTTAATGTCAATAAATAATCATTATTTAGGATAATCCTATGACTCCAATCCACATTGCTTTAGCCGTATTGGTTACCTTTATATGGGGTGTAAACTTTACCTTTATTGCATGGGCGCTTGAAAGCTTTCCACCATTGATGTTAACCGCTCTACGTTTTTTCTTTACTGCTGTGCCGTTGGTTTTATTCCTTAAACCGCCCAAATTCAACCGTACCTTATTTATCTATGCTATCGGTACTTTTGTTATGCAGTATGCCTTTGTATTTACCGCTATGCACCTAGGTGCATCGGCAGGATTGACAGCGCTGTTGTTGCAAGTCCAGATTTTCATCACCGTCTTGCTAGCGTATGTCATATTAGGTGAAGCGGTGAGTCGCATGCAGATTATCGGTATGCTGGTCGGTGTGCTAGGTCTGGGTGTGATTGCGCTAAACCTTGGTGGTGATATGCCCTTTGTTGGCTTTATCTGCATATTGATTGCAGCGATAGGTTGGAGCTTTGGCAATATTGCTTCAAAACAAGCCTCAACGCAGCAGAGTACCAGTAAAATCTCTACTGCCGCGCCCGTTAATAGCAACAACAAAGCTTCAAATAAAACATCGGCGCTGTCTGCGCTAGCACTGGTGGTATGGGGTGGTCTAATCGCTTGCGTGATTTTGACTCTATCTTCTCTACTATTTGAAAATGATGCATGGGCGCTTGCAACATTCACACAGGCGTCTTTCAAGTCTTGGCTATCACTTGGGTTTATTGTGTATGTCTCAACCTTGATTGGTTTTGGACTGTGGGCGCATCTGCTTAGTCAAAATATCGCCTCCAAGGTTATGCCTTTTGCTCTACTGGTGCCCTTATTCGGTATGGCAACTTCAGTGCTATTCCTAGGGGAAGTGGTGACGTGGTGGAAGATGCTAGCGATGATACTCATTTTATCTGGACTGATATTGGCTAATGTGAAGGTAGGACTGGGAAGAAAGGCTGCTCACGCATAGTAGTAAATAACTGATATTACCTCTATACCATCGATGAAGTGGCGCATAGAGTCGGTTATGGCGACCAAGGTTACTTTGCACGCATTTATAAGCAGCATTTTGGTTATTCGCCGCGAGATACTCCAAGCACAGGGTAGCTATTGTTATGTACTCTGTCATGCAGGCGCTGTATGATTTATGAAGTGAGCATAAGCGTATATATTAAGTTAAGGAAAAACCAAGATGACTGATGCTACGAATGATAAAGCAGCAAAAGTAGAGATATATGAAAGCGCTGATGGAAAGGCGCAGGTAGACGTACGTTTTGAGCAAGAGACTGTTTGGCTGTCACAAGCACAAATGACCGAGCTTTTCGGTCGTGACCAGTCAGTTATTTCGCGTCATATTGCCAATGCCATCAATGATGAAGAGATCGCTGAAAAAAGCAATATGCAAAAAATGCATATTGCAAATTCTGATCGCCCTGTGACTTTTTATGACTTAGATGTGGTTATCTCAGTGGGGTATCGCATTAAATCTCCCCAAGGTGTGCAGTTTAGACGCTGGGCAACTCAGCGCTTACGAGAATACTTAGTTCAAGGCTATACGCTCAATCAAGAGCGCTTTGATAAAAACTCAAGCGAGCTACAACAAGCGTTAAATTTAATTAGAAAAACCGCGCAAAGTCCCGAGCTTAAAACTGATGAAGGACGCGGCTTGGTTGAAATTATCAGCCGTTACACACAGACATTCTTATGGTTACAGCGCTATGATGAAGGTTTACTTGATAACCCTGCAGGGGAAGACGGAGGTATCTTACCCAGTCCGACTGAGGCGATGGCAGCGCTGACGGATTTGAAAGCACAGCTGATAGATAGGGGTGAGGCGACCGAGCTATTTGCTAAGCCTCGCGGTGATGGGTTGGACAGTGTACTGGGTAATTTAGAGCAAACGGTGTTTGGCGAGCCTGCATACCCAACCATCGAGAGTAAAGCGGCGCATCTGCTGTACTTTATGGTCAAAAACCATCCTTTTACCGATGGCAATAAACGCAGCGGCGCTTTTTTGTTTGTAGATTTTCTGCATCGTAATAATCGACTACTCAATGATAAAGGTGACATGGTTATTAATAACACGGGGCTTGCCGCATTAACCTTATTGGTCGCTGAATCTGACCCCAACCAAAAAGAAACTTTGATTAAGTTGATTATGAATATGCTGTCTTTAGAGAGTTAATAAGTAGGCTTATCATCCGTGCCACGTAATACTCATAACGCTAATAATAAAAAGCACAGTATAACGACAAAAAATTAAAGGAAATTCAATATGTTTAGCATGATAAAAGACTGGCGCGAGCAGCGCATATTGGACAACAGCGAATTTACCCAGGCTGACTGGCTGCAAGCCGCTGAGCGTATTGTGATACTTGATAGACTAAACGAGAATGAGCTAACACGCCTGTTTGAACTGGCGACGTTATTTTTGGCTAACAAGTCGATTACTGGCGCGCAGGGTTTCGAGATTACCGATGCGGTCAAGCAATCTATCGCCTTACAAGCTTGCCTGCCTATTTTAAACTTAAGCCTTGAGTGGTACGCTGGCTGGTCGGCCATTATTATTTATCCGGGTTCTTACAAAAGCGAAACCACCACCGTGGATGAGTTGGGTATCGTTCATGAGGGCAGTCAGCACCGTAGCGGCGAAGCGTGGTTGCGTGGTCCCGTCATTCTGTCGTGGAAGGATGCCAAACACTCAGGTGAGCGCGATGGTCACAACGTTGTCATTCATGAGTTTGTACATAAGCTTGATATGCTAAATGGTCGGGCCAATGGCTTTCCGCCGCTGCAACCGGATATGGATCCGGCGCGCTGGACAGAGATTATGACGCGAGATTTTGAGGATTTTCAAAGCCATCATAAATCAGGTCTTGATCGTTATGGTGCCACCAATCCAGCGGAATTTTTTGCGGTACTCAGTGAAGTATTTTTTGAGACGCCGCAAAAGCTGGTCGATGCTTATCCTGATATTTACGACATAATGGTGAAGTTTTTTCGCCAAACGCCACTTTAATCAAACGCTTCAATATTAATAATTTATGTCAGATAATGAATATATAAGCAAAAAAGTTATAAAAAGGGCAGTGTATCGATTTAATCACACTGCCCTGTGCTAGTTGTTTATGGCTTTAAACCGTCCATTGGTCATTGATGATAGCCACTAAATAACGTTTGCCTTGATAGTCATCAAATACCAAGCGCATGCCACGCCAATCCATACCGTCATACTCGTCCGTACCCTTATAATAAAAATCAACCACGTCTGACTTTGGGTAAATATCCTTTACGTTATTAATCATATTACCTCTAGACTCAAAATCATTAGTTTTTATGCGAGCATCGTTAAACTTTTTAGCATCAACCCAAGTCGCCAAATACGTCGGTAGCGGCGTGACCAATAACTCGCCAGTACCATCCAAATCACCCCAAGTAAAGCGGATTTTGGACTGTTGTAGGTATTGGGCGAATTGTTCACGGCTAAAGACCTTATCAGTCTCAGGTCGCACATACGCATACATGGAAAAACGAACGCCGCGAGTCGGGTGGATATCATTGGTTATGCGAGCAAAGTCATTAGTTGCCAGCGCACGCTGAATACGCAACGCCTGCTGTCTGAGCGTTTGCTGGCTGGTGTCAGAGATGACGGGCGCTGAGGTACTACCATTTTGCTGATTGGGTATTCTGACATTAGAATCAGCAGAAGATGAGCAGCCAGTCGCAACAAGTATGGAAGCAAAGCACGCAACAGTCGTTAATTTATACAAACCTGACTGAAAAATATTAAAACGAGATGATGACATCATAAAAATATCCTTATCGTAGCTTATTAAAATTAGAATAACTTGAAACCTAGGTAATTACTGGTTTACATCGGTGTTTGCTTATAAATAGCGATTATTTATGAATAGTACTAATAACTGTTCAAAGTTAACAATGGTGCTGTGTAAACGGATTTTTTGTTTGAAAAGCTTAATCCACATAATTATGCAGTAAGATAGTAGTTTATATGACTTTTTGTGAATATAATACATAATATATCGTAGCCGATGGAGAGTGCCATGCAGAAAACAGTATTTTCTATCATGATATTAATCATAGGGTTTTCTGCTATGGCTGCGACCGCCAATCTAACAGAGACTTTGCAGACGACGTTTGCCATGAAAGTCAAGACAATCGCTGATATGTACCAGCAAGATGTGGATAATCAAGGTCAGGACTATCCGGTGGTTTTGCAGCAATATGGCAGCCAAGAGTTACAGGCGGCAATGCAACTTGAGCAGGATTATTTTGCTAGAGAGCAAATGTCATGTCACATTGGTTATGATGTGTTATGGAGTTCGCAAGATCCTGACTATGAGCAAGATAAGCAGTTTTCAGTAACCACGCAAGGATTGGTGCAAGTCAGCTTAACGCAAGGCAATGCTGTATATTATGAATTGTCATGTAAGAGCATTGATAATGAAGTGGCTTGCCAAGTGACAGATGTCATTCTAGATGAAGACGGCAAATCTTTACGCGAGTATTTGCTAAAGAATTGTCGTTAGTTGAAATCTGAGATGTTGGTATTGATATTTAAAGTATTGAGGTTCAATGTTGGTATAAATGATATAGATATTTAAGTTCTACTAGAAACGAATGGAAAGATTCACAGATTAAAAATATTGCGTACTCAACTCTTAAGACCGCTGGTTTGTTTTCGCATAATGTATATTATGTTAAATAAGGTCTATCTTATAACTTTATCCTTTAACACTCATTGGTTACTTTTATTCTCTCTAACAAAAAGTCTACTGCTGCTTTTACTTTGGGCACTGAGTAACGCTGTTTTTGGTATAACAGATAAACAGCCATGTCAGAATTCTGAGTGATTGCTAATGGATGCTCAAACTTGAGCTCTTGTAATGCGCCCGATTCAAGATATTCAGCCAACGCCCATCTCGTGGACATTAAAATACCGTCGCCAGCGCAGGCTTTTCTTGCCAGCCATGGTCCATTGTTTGAAATCGCTACCGCTGGTCCTGAGACGTCATGCCACTGATCATCCATAAGACATAACCACGGTGTCACTCCTAATGGCGTCTTAAAATAAAGACCCTTATGTTCTCTTAATTCTAATGCATGACTCGGCACGCCATGTGCTTCCAAATAATGTGGTGACGCGACAGGAATAAAACTGTTGTCCATAAGACGTTTTGCAATTACCCGCTCATTTGGTGCGTAGCCACCGCGAATCGCAATATCGACATCATCGCGTCCAAGTGTTGATAGCTCATCACTTAAACTGACATCGAGCACAATTTGAGGATATAACGCACTAAAATCATCCAACAAAGGCAGCAATATCTTCTCGCCAAAACCCACCATTGCGCTGATGCGTAAACGCCCTATTGGTGTTGTCTGATAGCTACGAACCGTCTCTTTGCTTTGCTCTAGTTGATTCAATATGTGCTGCACATCGTTATAGTAAACTTGACCCACTTCGGTCAATTTAACGAGTCGAGTCGAACGCTTTAATAGTGTCGCACCCAAACTCTTTTCTAAATCCGACACGCGTCTTGATAATGAGGATGGCGGTACATCGAACACCTTCGCCGCTTTAGTAAAGCTGCCTGTTTCGACGACTTTACTAAAATACCGTATCGCACGCAGTTGATCCAATCCTTGTCTCCATTCAATAAATATTCAATTATTATTATATAAACATAAATATTTGGATATTTTGACTCTATTATTGTCTTAAAAGCAATAGTGATCCACATTTTACGCTATATATCACCCTATTAAAAACAGGAATAATATGTTTAGCTTGAGCATTACAACTAAAAACAACCTTCACGTTAACAACGGAATAATAATTTATGATTACTTTGCACGGTTTTGCTGCGAGCAACTATTACAATATAGTCAAACATGCTCTTTTGTATAAAGAACTGCCATTCCAAGAAAACCTTATTTTCGCTGGTAGCGATGAATTACTACGCGTCAGCCCAGTGGGCAAAGTACCCGCTATCACAACAGATGAGGGCATTACTCTTTCAGAATCGAGTGTTATTTGTGATTTTATTGAAGAGACCTACCCTGCTATACCGCTCTATCCTGAATCTGCGGCAGAGCGTGCAACTGTCCGTCAAATCATGAAAATATCGGAGCTCTATTTTGAACTGCCAAGCCGCCGCCTGATTCCTTATGTGTTTTCAGGTACCAACGCACCTGACGCCGTCAAAGAAGAAGTACGCCAATTATTAAATCGAGGCATTATTGCTTTAAATCGCTTATGTCAATTTTCACCTTGGATTGCAGGCGAACAGTTCACGATGGCTGACATTTATGTTCATTATGTAAACACAATCGTCAATGCCTTTGCCTCAACCCAACTTGACTGGGATGTGCTGGCAGAGATACCCGGCATGAAAGAATGGAATGATACGATGAGTCAATCTGACATTGCCCAAAAAATAGAGGCAGATCGCTTAGCAAATATGCCCAAATTTATGCAACACGTGAAAGCTCAAATACAAGCTACCCAATCTAAATAATGTAGCTAAGAATAAAATACAGCCCATATCAATAAAAGCAGTGATGCCACGCATCATTTGCAGGAGCAAAAACTATGACCGATAAAAATATCCAACTAGTTTCAACCATCAGTGACGACAATAAATTAACGCTATCCTTACAAGATATCGAGATGCCACAGCCTGGTGCCGATGAAGTCGTCGTTCGCATTGAAGCAGCACCATTGAACCCCTCTGACTTTGGGGTGATGTTTAGCGCAGCTGATATGTCAACTGCCGTACAATCAGGTACTGAGCAAGACCCTATCGTTACCGCTGATGTTCCCGCAAAGTTCATGCCAGCACTAAAAACACGTGTTAATAAAGACACGCCCGTGGGTAACGAAGGCGCTGGCACCGTGGTCGCAGCGGGCTCATCGGCAGCCGCACAAGCACTAATGGGCAAAATGGTTGCTGTGATTGGCGGCGGTACGTATCGTCAATACCACTGTGTCAATGTAAAAAGCTGCTTAGAATTAAAAGAAGGTACCACCGCTAAAGAAGGCGCTTCTTCTTTTGTGAATCCACTTACCGCACTAGCAATGGTTGAAACCATGCGTGCTGAGGGTCACAAAGCCATCATTCATGCAGCAGCGGCGTCTAGCCTTGGTCAAATGCTTAACCGCATTTGTATGGCTGATGGTATTGATTTGATCAATATCGTGCGTAAGGAAGAACAAGAAAAACTGTTGCGTGATATGGGCGCAAAATATGTGGTCAACTCAAGCAGTGATACGTTTATTGCGGATTTAACGGCAGCGATTGTCGAAACAGGTGCCACGATTTCATTCGACCCTATCGGCGGCGGTCAATTATCCAGCGATATTCTGAACTGTATGGAAGCGGCCATCACTGCTGATGTAGAAGAATACAACGTTTACGGCTCAAGCACGTTCAAACAAGCGTATATTTATGGTGCATTAAACCGTGGCCCTATCACCCTAAATCGTAACTTTGGTTTTGCGTGGACAGTCAATCGCCGCTTATGGTAAACAAGCCACTGGTGAGAAGTACTTAATTACACCTCAGGGCTAGTTCTTGCTTGAAGAGTGACTTTTAGGCAGTATGCGTATAGTCACTTGTACAAGCCAGCAGTTTTTAAATGAGCATCGTAACGTTGAATCCCCTTATGATTTGACGCAACTCTCTTGCATCTCATTAGATACGGCAATGAGCACATGGATCTAAATAGTCGGTAGAAATAAAAAATACTGACTTTCAGCGTAGATTAGCGAACCATTAGCGGTAAGATAAATATCTCTAGCATCAATGGTAAAAATAATAGTTCTACAAATAGAGAAGTCATCACCGTTGAATACCGCGGCATTAGGTTACGGTTTGCAAGACCGTAACCAATAGGCAACGTGAACTGCCTCGAGTACATTGGAAGCTGATTTACATGAGTCAAGGAGCAGTTAAAACCAAACATCCAGAGTGGATACAGCTTGTACATTATAAAATCAATTACAGTATTCATTCAGGTTTAGAAGCTGAGCAAAGACCTTAACGTGCTGCTTTATTGCATTCAGCCAGTTCGCTCGACTTAGCTGTCCATGCTTCACCCGCTGTATTTTTGTAATAACTAATTTTACCAATACGTGTCACTAAACTCTGGCAAGAATCCATAGATAAATTATTACCCCAAGGACCTGTTAACTGGCAACTTTTTCCATTACATTGCCAGCTAATAACAGGGCCACTTTCAATGGGTACGGTCACTTTGCCTTTATGATTGCTACCTGCCGTCCATGTGGTAGCAAAACTTGTTGATGCTAAAACTAAAAGCACACTGGCGAAGGCTGATTTTTTAAGTAAATTAAACACGACTACTCTCCTTATTTAGTTCAATTATTATTAATAAGTTGCAGCGTTTTAAATAAGTTTCGATACGGGTTCATAGCTATTTGAGTACTGAGCAGGAGATCATTCATAAACTAATAAATTTTTAGTTTATTGTCATACAACGAATCATTAGAGTAGTAGATTATTCTAATTGATTATCACATCAGATGTAACAGAGGAAAATATACCCTAATTAAATGGTTTCCAATCAAAGGTTATCACATTGCTGTTGGAACAATATCGCATCGATTTGGTTATCTTTAATCACAAGTATAAACGGTTGATCTATACTGTCAATTCCGTAGACATTCAACATAGCCCATAATCTACCAAGTATTTTTTGCGTGATTGACGGCAGGGATTATACCTATTATAGGGAGACAGAATGCTACAATAGCGCTTTTTCATTATTCAATAAATTAAGATGATAAAAATAAAGTATGCTTTAGGTTCAGCGTGGATGATTGTGGCAGCATTTTTATTCGCCTTAATGAGCATTTTGGTAAAAAATGCCGTCACCCAGCTTGATATGAACCCTTATGAGTTAGCATTTTGGCGGTCAGTTTTGCCAGCATTGATGATTTTTTGTGGGACGCTCGTGCGTCAGAAAACCCTCAAAACCCCATTTTTTTGGGGTCATATGCAGCGTAGCGTCGCAGGCACAACCGCTTTATTACTGGCGTTTTATGGGTTAAGTCAGCTGCCTTTGGCAACGTCTGTAACTCTTAACTATACCTCAGTCGTATTCATTGCCATTTTATCCATTGTTTGGTTAAAAGAAACGCCCTCGTTAAAAACATGGGTAGCGCTGTTAATGGGCTTGGGCGGTATTTGTTTGATGTTGCAACCTGCCTTTGAGTCAGACCGGTTAATTCCAACATTGATTACGCTGAGTGGCGGAATTTTTACCGCTTTTGCCCTATTACAAGTGCGAGCGTTATCGCTGATGGGCGAGCCTGCTTGGCGGATTGTGTTTTACTTTTCGGCAGTGGCGGCGGTCATTTCGGCAGCATTGGCAACGTGGGTGGGATGGCATCCACTGACTATGGCAAGCTTACCTTATATCGTCGGTATTGGTGGCGCTGGGTTGTTGGCACAGCTGGCCATGACCCACGCGTATCATGTGGGACAGAAATTTACGGTGGCAGCATTGTCTTATTTAACCGTGGTATTTGCGTCCATTTATGGGGTAGTTTTTGCGGGCGAAACCATCGGCTCATTAGAGATTTTAGGTATTGTGGCAGTGATTTTGGCAGGGATAGCCAGTAGCGTGCCTGAGAAGAAAAAAGAATTGAAATTATCTTAATCATTATCAATAATTTAAGCAGTTTTTCGGTAAGGATGCACAACCGGCAACCCTCGGCTACTGGTTAAAATCTCGATGTCTACTTGATATACTTGCTGTAAGATTTGCGGCTGTAACACTTCTTGAGGCGTACCTTGTGCTTGGATTTTACCATCTGCCAACAGCAATAATTCATCAGAAAACTGAGCGGCAAGACTTAAATCATGCAATACCATCAAGCAGATAAGTTGATGTTCTTGAGTATAATGGCTCACCTTTTGTAATAAATTAATTTGATGTGCTATGTCTAGTGCCGACACCGGCTCATCAAGGAGTAAAATTTTGGGACGACGTAGCAAGGCTTGGGCAAACATGGCAAGCTGACGCTGTCCCCCACTTAACGCACGGATAGGGCGATGGGCCAGTTCGGCAATATTTAATTGTGCCATCAGGTCAATGGCTTCACGCATCAAGTCATCGCTAATATGCCGACCCAACGCGTCCATACGCCCCAGTAACACGACCTCAAGCGTGTTAAGCTCGGAATCGGTATGACTATCTTGCGGCATATAGGCAATGGGCTTACGCCATGCCATCAGATGGGCTTTACGTTGCACGGTATCTTGATAACGGATATTGCCCGAAAACGCTAATTCACCAAAAATCGCCTTTAATAAGCTCGATTTGCCTGCCCCATTTGCCCCAAGCAACGTATATATTTTGCCTGCGTGGAACTGGGCATTGATAGCTTTGACAACGGTGAGCGAGCCACGCTGTACGGTTAAATGATCAAGTTCAAGCATTATTATATCTTTATAAGGTTAATAGCAAAAATTAAGCAAACAGGTTACGCAGCCAATTACCTAGCTTATCCCACCATGACATCGTTTCAGGTGCTGACGTGGGTGGCGTAGAGTCAGCTGTAGCTTTTACTGAGTCGGGCGCTATGGCTGTCGTTGATACGTCGTCTTTACAAACACTTGCGCCGCAGCCTAGCTGGATAAAAAACGTACCGTTGGGTTTGACTGGCAAGTATTTTTCATGAAAATCCATGTAGGTTTTTTCAGGATCGATATCGGTAAAGGCTTGAGGATATAAGGCCTTTGCCATAAACTGAGCCGACGCCAAATCAGACAACGAGCGAGAAGCAGTGTGATAAATGCCATACACACGGTTATTTTTTACCGCCGGTAGATTTGCCCAGCCGTTACGGGTAGTAAAGCCTTTGAGCCGACGTTGGGCTTCATCGGCACTGATATCAATACCCATTGCCATAGCATCGGTCTGTTTCGTACCCACTTCTGTGCCCGAGATGATAATAACATCCGGTTTACTTACCAATAGTTGCTCGGGGTTGATAGGCCCCCAATTTTCGACAAACAGTTTACTAATATTATTACCACCCACAGTATCGGCAATCGCACCCCACATATTTTTGCCAAAGGTAAAACTATGCTCTTTTGGTCCTTTATCACCAAATTCAATATAGATTTTTGGCTTGGCTGACCCTGCGGCTTGAACCCGTTTTTGGATATCGGCAATCCCATCAGCGTACTCTTGCGCGGCTTGGTCAGCGCGCTCCTCTGTCCCTGCAATTTGCCCAAATATTTTGGTACTATTGGTATGATTTGTGATACTTTGGTCATTATAATCGACCACCACCACAGGGATATTTGACGCCTCAAAACGCGGCATTTCGGCTTTTAGCGTATCGTATTGCCACTTTGCCAATATCACCACATCAGGTTTCATTGCCAAGGTTTTTTCAAGCGAGAATGTGCCCCTATCGATATTTCCAATATCGCCAATGCCTTGTAAATTGGCTAGTTTTTGACTATATAATTGCCAGCTACCAGGGTTAAAACTTTCCCAGAACTCTCGGGAAATACCCACCACATGTCCAAAATTTTCAGCGCCCGTTGCCGCAATATAATCCGGATAATAAAACCCCAACACTACCCGTTTGGCCGGCACGTCAACTTTAACGTCACGCCCTAACACATCATGAATCGTCTTTATTTCAGCTTGTGCACTCATCGCGGTCATTAATACTGCTGTCGCAAATGTGGCACGAATAACCGATCTCATCGTTTACTCCAAATAATCCAAAATAGAAAGGGCACGCCCACAAATGAGGTCACAATCCCCACAGGAAATAATGCCCCGGGAATAATGACCTTTGACAACACCGATGAAAATGATAAAAAAGCCGCTCCAGCGAGCATGGTTGCGGGTAAAAAATAGCGTTGGTCTTCTCCCACCAATAGCCGAGCAACATGCGGGGCAACCAAGCCAATAAAGCCAATGACCCCCACAAAACTAATCGCCGTTGCCGTCATCATAGCGACCAAAATTAGCGTTCTAATACGTAATCTTGTTAAATTCACGCCGAGGGCAGCGGCTCTGTCTTCGCCTAGACGTAAAGCGGTTAATTGCCAACCATCTCGCATCAACAAGGTAATGCAAACCGTACTGACCACCGCAACCACAGCAAGATTTGTCCACGTGGCTTTGTTAAGGTTACCAAATAACCAAAATAGAACTTGCTGGGATACTTCAGGGGAGGCGATAAATTGCACCAGCGATAACAGCGATTGAAAAATAAACAACAGGGCAATGCCCACTAGTATCAAAGTAGCGGCGGCGAATTGCTTTAAAGAAGCGAATAAAAACAACACTGCTGAGGCCAGCATGGTCATGACAAATGCCCCAATCGGTACGGCATATTGTATAGGCAAACCAAAACCACCAAACGCAATCACTAACGATGCCCCAAACCCTGCTGCTGCTGCCAACCCCAAGGTATAAGGGCTTGCCATAGGATTATTTAATAAGGTTTGCATTTCAGCACCGCCTGCCCCAAGCGAGGCACCGACCAATAACGCCATCAAGGCAATGGGCAGTCGCAGATCATAAATAATGGTATGGGTGGTACCTTCCACACCCGTTAGCCGTAATAATGCCTCAATCACATCCCTTATAGGTAACATCGAAGGGCCTATCATCACATCCAAAATCAGTCCCACTAAGCACGCTACCGCAAATGCCAACAACACCATACGGCGCTTGTTTTCGATTTTTCGTTGTTCACGAATGATGCTTTCGCTCATTGCTTGGGGCATTTTATAATCCAAATGGTTAGAGCAGTTTTGAACAACCCTATTACGTTCGCTAGAAATTTGAAATGAGGATTATAATCGCAATGAGAAACATTCGCAATTAAATATTGAGTTTTCTAAGTGAAACCAGATTACTTTAAAACTAAAAATTTAAAAAGTAACAGGAATTACATTCAACTTAGGCTGTATAATTTTTAGCAAATTAGGCGTCGTCTAAGGATTAGAACCATTTAGAGTGGTAAGGAATTTTGTCGAGCCTTGAGGTGTTTTAAAACAATAATATAGTTAAAATTCTTAATTTGAGAGGATAAATCAGATTCAGATTAGATTTCTTTGAATGATTTTTAACTACGCTATTTAGAGTCAACATACTGCTACTCCTTATGCACCATAAGGTCTGCAACATACCGAAATTAATATCACTGGTTAAAAAAGCATCTGTTATTATATCGCACTATCAAAAAAACCATTATTTTCCTAATATTTGCGTTTCCAAATAGAAACCACAAAGTTAGCGCGAGCGAGCAAACTACTAACTACCAATTTGATCGCCAAGATAGAAAGTATAAAACTATTGGAACATCTACTCATGAATAAAGAAACAGGCAATCAACGCTATTTTACCGTATGGCGTTGGCATTTTTATGCGGGGACGTTTGTTGCCCCTTTTTTAGTAATTTTAGCTTTTACCGCGCTTGGTATGTTGGTTATGTCTAACACCGTGGGGCGAGATAATGATCGTTTAAGTATTGCTGTTCCAGAATCAGTAATGCAAGCGCCCATTGCTACGCAAGCTAAAAACGCCCTCAATACCCTACCCAATAGTACACTCGTTAAATATATCGCACCTCGTGATACGGATAAGGTAGCTCTGTTTCAAGTGACATCAGAAGACCATGACAATATGGTCGCCGTCAATCCTTACACTGCGGATATCGTCAATAGCATACCCAGTAATAGTAATCTGTATTATACCTTTGACAGTATTCATAGTGATTTACTGTTGGGTAAAGTCGGTGATTATATCCAAGAAACGACCGCCTCTTTAACCATTCTAATGATACTAACCGGTTGGTATTTGTGGTGGCATAAGCGTAAATCTGTCAAAGCAATGTTGATTCCTGATGATGATACCCATCTAAAGAAAAAGCGTTCTTTTTTTCGAACCATTCACGCGACATTAGGCAGTTGGATATCTGTTTTGTTGTTGTTTTTCTGCATTTCAGGAATGGCTTGGGCAGGCATTTGGGGTGAACGCATTGTACAGTCGTGGAGTCAGTTCCCTGCGGGTAAGTGGGGTGTTGCGCCCATGCCACTGTCGATTGATCACAGTCAGCATCATGCTGGTATGAATATGGATAATGCCAATGCCGCGCCGCACGTTCATGGAGCACCAGCAGCCATAGCGCCCACACATGGTAGCGTCTTAAATGCAGGTAAGACCAAAGACGTACCTTGGGTATTAGAATTAACACCGATGCCAGTATCAGGTACGACTATGGGTGAAAATGGTATCGCGCCTAATATACCCATTATGATTGATACTGTAGATCGATTTGCCCGTGAGCTTGGTTTTGTAGGCCGTTATCAGTTGGATCTACCACAAGGGAATACAGGCGTATGGACGATTAGCCAAGACTCGATGAGCTACGATATGAAAAGCCCAACGACTGATCGTACCGTGCATATTGACCGCTATTCCGGTAAGATTTTAGCTGATATACGCTTCGATGATTACAATGCATTTGGCAAATTTATGGCTGCGGGTGCTGCCATACATATGGGTACGCTTGGGTTGTGGAGCGTATTAGCCAATGCCTTATTTTGCCTATCCGTTATTGCTATTTGTGTGAGTGGTTATGTGATGTGGTGGCAACGTCGACCTAGTGCTGAAGAAGTCGCCGGTCTCAAGCCACCAGCGCGCGGCATTAAGAGGTCTATACCAGTCTGGTTTATGATGGTATTACTGGTGGTTGCCATCATTTTTCCAACAGCAATCATCGCCATAATCAGCATATTTTTATTAGATTTTCTGATTATTTCACGGTTTTCTATTTTGCAGAAGCTGTTAAAATAAGCCTTTATTAAAGCTAAAAACCACAACAAATGCTATTAGTTCGAATATAGCATTTGTTGTGGTGCGTTCTATTTAGAATAAGTCGTAATCTTTTTAATTTTCGCTTGTTTTAAAACTACCGTACTACTTTTATAAAGGCTTTACTATACCGAGCACACGGCTGATAGTTTGATGCCTGTATAGCGCACTGATCAGGCTTTATTATAAATAAGCTTTAGCTGATTTTAAATGGTTTATCTAGATAATTCAGATATGCTACCGTATTTACTTTTTGTTATCCAAATATTTTTTAACACTATCGAGTAAGAGAAAGTAAGAATACTATTTAAAAAACATTGGCATGTTCACATAACTTCCACTCATAGTGCTTTAAAAACTTAAAGCGCATTAGCAGCATCATAAGCGGTTTTGGTTGCATACGAGATATCAGCCACTTTGTCACAGTCTCCAACTTCGATAACCTCAATACCATTAGCAATGAATTCTGCGGTATCAAACCCCACTGAACGCGCACCACTAGCAATGACTACATAGTCGTAGGGGATTTGCACGATATCTCTATTCTTAATTTCACAATGTACTTCATTCTCAGTAATGGCCGTGACCTTGTGTTCCATATACGTCTCAACATCGAATTGCTCATAGTTCTCCAGCATTGTAGGTACAATCGTCACACTTATATCGTTAGTAATACTATCCGACATCTCGACTATCGACACTTTACAGCCAAGCTCAGCGAGATATTCAGCAGTCTCGCAACCGACGACCCCGCCACCGATGATAACGACACGACCAGAGACTGTTTGTGAGCCTTCCAGCACTTTCCATGCATCTTTGACATTCACATTCTCTATGCCTGAAATGGCTGGAATAAAGCTGTTCGCACCAACCGCTACAATCACCGCATCAGGCTCTAACGCTGATATGCTTTTTACAGTTGCTATTTCATTTAGACGTAAATTCACACCCTCAGATTTTACCGCGTGTATTAAGTCATCTGTAAGGCGTTGCAGCTCAATTTTACGCGGTGGTACATCAGCTATATTTAACTGACCACCAAGCTTATTCTCTTTTTCAAACAACGTCACATGATGACCTTTTACTGCAGCGACACGAGCGGCTTCAAGTCCAGCAGGGCCACCACCGACAACGACTACCTTTTTCTTAATCTTGGCAGGGGTGATAATTCTAGTCTCTTCATAGCCGTTCTCCGGGTTAACCGTACAAATCATAAAAGATCGATTCATAACTGCATCAACGCAGACATTACAACTGATACAACGACGAATATCTTTATGCTTGCCAGCCGCTGCTTTATTTGGCCAGTCAGGGTCAGCCAATAGGGGACGACCTATGCCAATCATATCAACCTTATCTGTTTCCAGCATTGCTTCAGCCATCTCAGGATCAATAATACGCCCCGAAGTGCTTACAGGAATAGTGACCACTTGCTTAACTGATTGTGCGATGTCTGCAAAAAAACAATAGTGCTGTACTCCCATTGGCGGGATAGTGTCGGCTAAGTTGACCGTATGATTGGCTTGACCGACATGAATCATGTCTACACCAGCACCTTCAAGCCACTGCGCAAATTGCGGTGCATCAATCTCATCAACACCGCCTTTACCACGCGTAGGCGTGACGACTGACAGTTTATAATCGATAACCATAGTTGGCACAGCTTTCTTCAATGCTTGTACTAACAGTAAGGCAAAACGTGTACGGTTTTTAAGAGAGCCACCAAATTTATCAGTACGGGTATTGAGCTGAGTGCTACATAGAGCACCTACTAACCTATCACCATGGACTTGTATGACATCAATCCCTGCTTGTTGCGCACGTTTGGCACACGCACACATTTTATCAATGATCACCATCAAGCTATCTTCGCTTACTTCATTGACGAAGTGCTGCATATCATAATCTAATCGCTCCCGAACCTTATTCTGTTCGCCATTAGCGAACATTTTGTTAATGGCCTCAACATCGTATTCAGGATGAAATACCTGTATGCCAATTTTCGCACCATAACTATGTACGCTATCGGCAATCTGTCGAAAACCATCAATTTGGCTGTCGTCAAATAGTTTAGGGGTTTGCGCAAAGCTAGGTATCGGAGCAACATCACCGAGCACAATGTAACCTACGCCCCCTTGCGCTAAACGGCGATAAAAAGATAGGCTTTGTGAGCTGATGCTACCGTCCTTTGCTTCATAGCCTGTGGTAAGCGGTGGCAGCATTAGGCGGTTTTTAAAAGTCACTCCACCAATAGTGATAGGTTGTAGTATTTTCATAATATGGCTTCTATAGCAGTAGTTTTATAGTGGTTAATACGTTAATACTAAGGTCTGTCGAACATTAAATCATGGCACTGACAGTGACAATTCGCAGATAAAAATTGTAAATTCAGTCATTCTAAGCGTCTATTTCTAGCAATGAAGTAGCAAAAAGTAGTCCTGTTCCTGTTGTTGTAATGAGGGCTGATGCTAAAATCGCTCTATTCGTTGTAAAAATCTAACCGAAGCAATGAGCGTTACCTGCAATTTTCACTTAGCTAGAGCTATTTTAGCTATCAGCAGTGCTCATTTGTGAATATTCAACAGACTCTAACAATTTTACCTATTCTCTTAATATTGTAAACATGAACGAAGAATACTTTGTTCGACCAGCTCGAAGGAAGATGATAATCAAAGGATATTCGTTTCAGCATATTCATACCCAATCTCATTTGAACTTTCGTTTAACTATCTAATAGGGTATATCCTATATCAAAAAATAAGAGTATCTCATATGCTTAATTAAAACTTATATTTATGTATTTTTTATTTAATGAGTATATAAATTTATGATTCAAGGTGTAGAAATCTATATAATCAAAAATTATAAGATCACATCTTGGGATGGTTTTCATGGAAGATATCAATAACAAATTGATAAATATAGGTGAATACGGTCAAGCCTTAGACGGTTACAAAGACGTTTTGAATCAGACTATTTTGCAGATTGCTCCTGAATCTTTGCAACCGTTGTTAGGCAATGTTTTACCTTCGTATTGGCAGGAATGGTTATTGCCTTTGGTTGGCGTGCCATTTTTTCTACTATTTTTGGCTGAATGGTTCTATCAGTCTAAGCGTGGGAACGGTGATTCATTTAGCTTAAAAAGAACCATTACTAATTTTAGCTTGGGCGGTTCTTATTTAACGTTTGAGTTGATTGTACAAGCGTTAATCGTATTACCAATCTGTCTATGGCTATATCAATACCGTCTTTTCACGATTGAAGTGAACTGGTTAACGGTTATCCCCATATTCATTGCTGTTGAATTCAGCTATTACTGGTTCCATCGTGCTTCACACAGGGTCAACTGGTTCTGGTCAGCGCATGTATTGCATCATTCAGATGATAAGATGAATTTATCTACTGCTATGAGACAGAGTTTATTGTATTCAGTCACTGGTTGGTGGTTGTTCTTTGTACCGCTTATGATGCTCGGTGTTCATCCTGTTTGGGTGTTTTTCTTCTATGCACTCGATCTGATCTATCAATTCTTTATCCATACTGAAACGGTCGGTAAATTTCCTAAATGGGTAGAGTATATTTTTGATACCCCTTCTAACCATCGTGCTCATCATGGCGCTAATGATGAGTATATTGACCAAAACTATGGTGGCGTTATCATAATCTTTGATCGTTGGTTCGGTACTTACGTGGAAGAGGATACCGTTAATAATCCAGTTAAGTATGGCGCAGTGGGTGAAGCGAGTCATGACAATATTTTCAAGCTAATATTTGATGTTTTCTATCGCATGTGGCAACGATTTTTCCGCGCTAAAGGTATTAAGAATAAGTTAAAGGTTTTGTTTAGCCCGCCTAGCGCAGCTTGAGTTTTATTGGCATAGCAGAAAGTCGAATAAGAGAAATCTTAAGGATTGAGATTTCTCTTATTTAAGAAATGTTGCTGCTGATCTACGTTCTCACATCTATAAATGCTAATTTGGAAGATTTTAATTAGACAGCTTGATGCCTGTATAGCGCACCGATCATAGATATAGTCAGTGAAAAGTAATATCGATACATCACGCGCTGCTGATATCAATTTTTCTTGCTTGTTGTACCTGCGCAGACGGAGGCTACAAAAAATTGATATCAGCAATACTGAACCGCCCCGACTATATCGGAGAGTGTTTTACTTGAGTCAGGCAGAATTCCTCCACCTCTATAGGTGGTGAATAGTTCATACATTTATGTTCATATTGCCGATAGAACCTATAGTTATAAATAACTCAAACATAATTATTAGCTAATATTGCTGCGACTAAATATAAATATTATGCAGAAAGCGACTGCAATATCGCCTGAGTTTGGCGTTCAAGCTCTATAATGGCTTCTTTGTTTAGAGCATCTGCATGCGGTTGTCCGAACTCCCCTCTCGCGTCACCATGTACGCCATCTTTAATATCATTATCGAAATATTTACCGCTATCGTTAGCGAACTCATCCGAGATGGCAAGTTCAGCTAGAATATTTGCCCCTTTATCCGCTGATGACCAATATTCTCCATAAGCCTCATCGACCATTTTTGTATTCAGTAGCGAGCCTGGATTGACAGCGATTACATTGATGTCATCTGCCGCGACTTTATCGGCTAAATCCATACTCCACATCGTGAGTGCTAGCTTACTTTGAGCATAGGCGTCTTTATCATCGAGACGCTCTTGTCCTACGAATGCCTTATAGGATACAGGATCTTGGGCTGCTGAGCTTAGATTTACGATACGAGCTTTGCTAGACTTTTTGAGTAAAGGTAAAAGGGCGTTGGTTAACTCGCGAGGCGCTAAGCAATTAACCACGAAGCGTACGTCCAATCCATCCTTAGTCGTTGGCGATGTGGTAGTATTAATCCCTGCGTTATTAATAAGTACATCCAGCTTTGGTAATTTTTCATTTACTTCTGCAGCCATTTTACGTACTGCATTTAAATCTGAAAAATCAGCCACAAACCCATTAATATTATCTACTGCTGCGCCTGTAGCTACTGCTTTGACTTCTGCAATGACAATGGTAAGTTTGTCGGCATTTCTGCCATGCACATACACTTGATGCCCAGCTTCTGCCAATTTTAGAGCGGCAAGTTTACCAATACCATCAGTACTGCCCGTAATTAAAATAGTCTTAGTCATGAGTCGTCCTTACTATTTAAGTTATTATTTAAGTTTTGAATGCGCGTTCTATTTTATCTATCGTAATGCCGCCCATTGTAATGAAAGTGTTGTTATTCCATCAGTGGCTTACGCTTAAAATGCTTTATTCTATAATAAGTAACTTTTTGATAACTGGTGATGCCACGGTTATACCTATAATTGTCACAATACTGCCAAGTAAACCACCCCGGGATTGTCAGACACCCAACACTTTAAGAGAATACGACAATGAAAAGACAAATTTATACTCCTGTGCTTAAAGAACGCGCCGTTCGCATTTTAATTGAAGTCTTAAGTGACTATCGCTCCACATGGTGAGTTATTCAAGCCATAGCGTCAAAGGTTGGCTGTACGCCTGAAACCCTGGCATAAAAAGCACATAGTCCTGCAGTTGTAAAAGCTCAAAGCCAAGAGCAACGTATTAAAGAGCTTGAACGCGAATGCAGAGAGCTCAGACAAGCCAATGAAATCATCAGGAAGGCTGCCGCTTTTTTCACCCAAGCGGAGCTCGACCACTAATTAAAAAAATGGTTCAATTTATCGACGATAAAAAATTTTTTTATGAGGTCGAGCTGCTCTGTCGAGTAATAACGATTGCCCCATCAACTTGAAGATATATTAATTTTCCTTTAAAAGAACGGAGGAATTTTATTTTTAAGGATTCTATTTTTTTATATTAATTATTTATTAATAGTACCAATATCTAGAACTATTAATAAAAAAATAATTTAATGAATTATAATTAAGCAATACAAAAGGCATGTTGTTGAATGAATATGATTGATATGCATACGTCTTAGT
>NZ_CAJGZM010000009.1 GCF_904846175.1 Psychrobacter immobilis
TGCTACGGTTGCGATAGCGGCGGTTAGGGTTGTTTTACCGTGGTCAACGTGTCCGATAGTACCGACGTTGACGTGTGGCTTGCTGCGTTCAAACTTGGCCTTTGCCATGGGTATTTCCTCTTTTTTTTGGGGTCAGTGCTTAACTGATATAAGTACGATAGTTTATGTACTAGGGTTAAAGCATTACTGGCCACATTAAAATAGTTGTTAAAAGGGTGCACATACTAATGTGCAGATATTATAAGAAAATCGCAGCCAATAACAAGTCTTTTAACCAATTATTGGCGCATTCTCTGCTGACAATATAAAGATATGCCCTATATTGTCATTTTAATAAGATTTATTTACTCGTCTTCATCTTTATTGTTGAATTTAGAGATGATAGATTCTGAAACTGATTTTGGAATTTCAGCGTACTTTTGGAATTCCATTGAATACGTTGCACGGCCCTGTGACATTGAGCGCATTTGTGTGGCATAGCCAAACATTTCCGCTAATGGTACTTCAGCACGAATCTGCTTAGTGCCGCCAGGTAAGTCTTCCATACCTTGAACCATACCACGACGACGGTTAAGATCGCCCATGATATCGCCCATGTAATCTTCAGGCGTTTCAACTTCTACTTTCATTACTGGCTCAAGTAGGGTTGGGTTAGCCGCCATGAAGCCTTTACGGAAAGCGATAGAACCAGCCATTTTAAATGATAACTCATCCGAGTCAACATCATGGTAAGAACCATCATACAAGGTTGCTTTTACGCCAACGATTGGGTAACCAGCAAGTACGCCGTTTTTCATGCGTTCTTGAATACCTTTATCAACCGCACCGTGGAATTCTTTTGGTACCGTACCACCAACAACTTCTTCAGCGAATTCATATAGAACGTCGCCCGCTGGGTCCATAGGCTCAAGACGTAACCAAACGTGACCGAATTTACCACGACCACCGGTTTGACGTACGAATTTACCTTCTTGTTCAACGGTGTTACGAATCGTTTCACGATAAGCAACCTGCGGCGCACCGATGTTTGCTTCAACGCCAAACTCACGCTTCATACGGTCAACAAGAATTTCCAAATGTAGCTCACCCATACCACTGATGATCGTCTGACCAGACTCTTCGTCAGTGTGGACACGGAATGATGGATCTTCTTTTGCCAAACGACCCAAAGCGATAGACATTCTTTCTTGGTCAGCTTTGGTCTTAGGTTCAACTGCTAGGCTAATAACAGGATCTGGGAATTCCATACGCTCAAGCGTGATAACATTTTGCTCATCACATAGCGTATCGCCAGTAGTCACATCTTTCATGCCAACTAGCGCTGCGATATCACCCGTGCGGATTTCTTGTAGTTCTACCTGAGCATCTGCCATCATCTGTACGATACGGCCAACGCGCTCACGCTTCATTTTAACAGGGTTATAAACACTGCTGCCTTGCGTTAAAACACCAGAATAGACACGAACAAAGGTTAAGTTACCGACGAACTTGTCGTTCATGATTTTAAACGCTAGTGCTGCAAAAGGTGCTTCATCAGATGCTTCACGAGTGCCTTCGCTCTCGTCTTTGTCATCAAGAATACCTTTGATAGCCGGTACATCCATTGGTGCTGGCAGATACTGGATAACCGCATCCAACATTTTTTGAACGCCCTTGTTTTTAAAGGCAGTACCACAAAGCAATGGAATGATTTTGTTATCAATTGTCAACTGACGAATCGCAGTGTTGATTTGCTCTACTGACAATTCACCATTCTCTAGATACAACTCCATCAGCTCTTCGGTCGCTTCAGCAGCGTTTTCTACTAGATACTCGCGAAATTCTTCCGCTTTTTCTTGTAATTCAGCTGGGATTTCGCGCTCTTCATATTCCATACCTTGAGACGCTTCGTCCCAATAGATGGCTTTCATAGTCACTAGATCCACAACGCCTTCGAAGTTGTCTTCTTTACCAATTGGGATAACCAATGGTACTGCATTGCCGCCTAGACGAGTTTTGATCTGTTCTACCACACGGTAGAAATCAGCACCAACACGATCCATTTTATTAATGAATGCTAAGCGTGGCACTTTGTATTTGTTTGCCTGACGCCATACGGTCTCAGACTGTGGCTGAACGCCGCCTACTGCACAGTAAACCATGCACGCGCCATCAAGTACACGCATAGAACGTTCTACTTCAATCGTGAAGTCAACGTGACCTGGGGTGTCAATGATGTTGATACGGTGTTCATCAAACTGCTTGGCCATACCTGACCAAAAACAAGTTGTCGCCGCAGAAGCAATAGTAATACCGCGCTCTTGTTCTTGCTCCATAAAGTCCATGGTAGCTGCGCCATCATGAACTTCACCAAGCTTGTGGCTAACACCGGTATAGAACAAAACACGCTCAGTAGTGGTCGTCTTACCAGCATCAATGTGCGCTGAGATACCAATATTGCGATAGCGCTTTAGGGGAGTTTTACGAGCCATAGTGTTTTCCTAAGGAAATTCGTGTATATATTAATGTGTTGTGTCTCTACCTCATACTCTCTATGACAAAGCCATCGGCTCCGTTATATTACTTACTGATTATTGGGCCAAATACGGACAAAAAAAGAGTAAATACAAGAATAGTGCGGCATCAAACTCAGGAAACTTTCTTTGTGAGCGTTGCAAGCATTGTAACTTTGCAGGCTTCTTAAAGTAGTATCCCTTTCAGAACAGCATCTTGACAGATGTCCGCCATCTAGGCGGTTTAACGCTTTACTCACCTTACGATGGTAACCATTAAACAACCCAATGATGATGGCGGCAATCAATAGAATAAATCAACAATACAAGGATTAACTGGCCGAAACCGTTAATCCTAAGCGCCTAGGCTAGAATTAAAAAATTAATGCTAGCTTAGAAACGGTAGTGAGAGAATGCTTTGTTAGCATCTGCCATGCGGTGAACTTCGTCACGCTTTTTCATAGCATTACCTTTGCCGTCAGCAGCATCATTCAATTCGCCTGCAAGACGCAAAGCCATTGATTTTTCAGAACGCTTAGCAGCAGCTTCAGCTAACCAACGCATAGCCAAGGCAGTACGACGGGAGGGGCGTACTTCCATTGGTACTTGGTAGGTTGCACCACCAACACGGCGAGCTTTTACTTCGACCATTGGACGGACGTTTTCTAGAACTTCTTCAAAGAAAGCGACTGGGTCTTCGATCTTACGTTTTTCGCTAACTGTCTCAAGAGCACCGTATACGATACGCTCAGCAGTAGACTTTTTACCATGACTCATGACATGGTTGATAAATTTTGCAACAGTTTGGCTACCAAACTTAGGATCCGGTAGGATCTCACGGGTAGCAACGACGCGACGTCTTGGCATAATAATAATCCTTTTCTTCAGGAGTGTCTGACATTCACAATCTCGCACCAATTGATATTGGATGGCGTTATATCGAGTTGTCAGTCAGCCTTACTGCACGGCGGTATGTTATAACAGCAAATCATTAATTTAACAAAGCTACCGTTAACACCTGACCCATGCACAGTTAATGGGTGATACAAAGAATCTCAGTTAATAACGTTTGGTTATTAAACTTTAGGCTTCTTAGCACCATATTTAGAACGACCTTGCTTACGGTCTTTAACGCCTGCGCAATCTAGTGCACCACGAACGGTGTGATAACGTACACCTGGTAGATCTTTTACACGACCACCACGGATAAGAACAACACTGTGCTCTTGTAGGTTATGACCTTCGCCGCCGATGTAGCTTGATACTTCATAGCCTGAAGTCAAACGTACACGACATACTTTACGCATGGCTGAGTTAGGTTTTTTAGGGGTAGTAGTATATACGCGAGTACATACACCACGGCGTTGTGGGCACGCTTCCAACGCAGGAACTTTTGACTTTTCCTTGATGGTTTTGCGACCTTTACGAATCAATTGGTTAGTTGTTGCCATGAGGCATCCTTCTCCCGTTTGGTAAAAAACAAAAAAATAGGGAAACGCACCATCCATCTGACTTTAACGACAGATTTTGGCACACCCATTTTTAGGACAGTGTATTATAAAGAGTTGTTGCTGCTATTTCAACCACTTATGAGTGATTGTACTTTACAACAATTGGTAGATATGCATTACGCCCACCACTATACCACTTTATCTGTTTTTAGTTAAAAACTCGCTAAAATCAGCTTGCTAAATATGGTATCGAAAGTAGCGTCATACATCGTTCAGATAAGATATTTAGAAATAAACAAATAGCAACTTATAAAAGCTAAATGGCGACACTATGTTATTTTTCAAGCTTATTTTTCAAATAACACCTAATTTTCAACGAGAGATAAGCATAATGAAAAATAACGTAATGAAAAAAAAGACAGTATCGCCATCTCTACTCTTATATAAACAAGTTATCTAAAATAAAATGAATAAAGAACAGATTAAAGAGCAATTAATACTTAACGCTAATAGCGTTAAGTATTAGAAGGTTTCTATTTACTCTGCTTGTTAGCGGCGTTATCGGTTTTGCTTGATGTTTTATCAGCTGTCTTATCAGCATCATCCTTTTTCGGCTCTTTTTTGTCGCTCTTTTTTTCAGTTTCTTGAGCGCCCTCTTTAACACTTTTTTTAGCGGACTCTTTTTTGCTGTCAGCATCTTTGCTTAATTCTTTGTCAGTATTTTTCTCAGTATCTTGCTGCTTATTAGTGCTATCAGGCTTATTATCAGCGCTAGCAGGTTTGCTCACTTCGGCTTCACTACTGCTATCGTCGGTAATCGCACGGTTAGCAAGTTTGGCTTCTGGCGCAAAAGTCGCTTGCGCCACGCCAATCACTTCATCAATCAGCTGACTGTTATAACGCATACCGATAATTACGGCAGTCGCCGGTAAGAATCGACGTATCCATGACAAATTAATTTGGTCTAAATCAATACCAACTTGACTGGCAATACTATCTACTTGCTCAGCATAAAAATTGACGCTTTTATTCTGCAAGCCTAAGTTTTTCAGCTCATTATGCAGACCGCTACTTTGCGCGTTATCGAGTAAGCCTTTACCGATACCAAGACCCGCTAGCAAGGCTTGTTTTTCTTGCATCTTACTTAAATCGGCATTGGCAAGCAGCTCATAAGCCATCTTGACGCCTTGTTTGCCCGTTAACGGCTTATTATAAACAGCACCTAATTGATAAACGGTACGCAATGATACCAATAACAACCACAAGGTATCCGCGAGTAAACCTGGCAAGCCAGCTAGACCTGTCAAACCACCTAACGTCGCCAAAGCACGGTTTTGGTTGGCAATATCAGTGGCCAGTGCATAGCGCTCTTCGTTATCTAAGCTTGCAATATTAGCAAAACGATGCTGATTTGGCAGATCAATCTGACTCCAATTGGCAGCAAGCTTAGCGACTTGGGCAAAAGCACCATCGACCGTTGATTCAAACAAGCTGTTTGGCACTACTTTTTTGGCATATTTACTATAAGTGGCGAAGCGCGTGCCCAATAGTTGCTGCGTTGCTTTTAACGTTTGCTCACGGAATAAATCTTGTTGATAGTCTTCATCGCCTAGGTTTACCGCTTTAAATTGACGCGGTTTGCCGCTCTTGGCGTTGACGCTATCAATCATTGCGCCCATACGTTCTAAGTTATTGCGAGTAAAAGAACCAACGCTGCTGATGCCTTTATATAGAGTGCTACGCTTTGCCATCTTAATATCCTTAATATGATGATTGTTTGTTATTAATATTATTTATAGATAGTTCTTAAATAGATACATCTTAAATTGACTGTCATTCTAGCGAACGCGAATGATTACTGTCAGTGCCAACAATGTTATCATCACTGCCAGTTTTGTATCTAAAAGTATCACTTACTTATAGCTATTTTCGGCTTTAGTATATAACTAAATGCGCTGTGGCGTGAATGAGTTTATGCTATTCTCAGCCAGATTTCATAATTTCATGGCCTCTTTATCACCATGTAGATATAGTGCTAGATCTATAATAATACCGAGCAGTTATTTTTAATAATAAGCATGATTTTGTCGTTATTTTACACTTACGCCAAGATTTTAAACCCTTGATACGTTATCATAGGCCATAATTCAAAGTACAGTTGTACTTTGAATTAGCACGCAGGATTTATAAAGAATAACGTTTTATGCTAACCACTAGCATGACTGTAAAAACACTGTAATCACTGTCAAATAAGCATTTAGCGTCTTAAACCCTCCTAAAAGCTTTTTATTAAAGGTGAAAGGTTGGGGTGTTGAATAATAGCAGTAAATACTTAAAAGCGATTGTTAAAGGTAATTATCAAAAAATCGTTACTCATAAGGAATAGTATATGCGCCGCGTTGTTATCACTGGAGCAGGGATTGTCTCTTGTATCGGACATGATTTGGCGACTGTCACCGATGCTCTTAAACAAGGGCGCTCAGGTATTACGTTCAATGAATCGTATGCTGAGCACGACTTTAAATCACACGTTAGCGGTAGTATTAATCAATCAGAACTTGATACGTCGGGCATCGATCGTAAATTGAAGCGTTTTTTTAGTGATGCCAGCCTTTATGCTTATGTCAGCGCTTTGGACGCCATTGAGCAGTCGGGCCTCTCGCTTGAGACCATTAACCATAACCCACGCGTGGGTGTGGTCGCAAGCTCAGGCGGGGCGTCAACTGAAAATATCGTCAATGCTGTCGATGCGATGCGTGAAAAAGGTCTACGCGGTGTCGGTGCAATGGCGGTGCCAAAAACCATGGGCAGCTCGGTATCCGCGGCGCTTGCAACGGGTTTGAAAATCCAAGGTGTTTCTTATTCATTGAGCTCTGCTTGCGCAACGTCAACGCATTGTATTGGTCATGCCGCCGAGCTTATCCAGCTTGGTAAAGCCGATGTGATACTTGCTGGTGGTAGTGAAGCGGAGCATTGGACGCAGTCTTGTATGTTTGATGCCATGGGCGCGGTCAGTACGCAGTATAACGACACGCCAACGCTTGCTTCTAGAGCCTATGATAAAAATCGTGATGGCTTTGTGATTGCAGCAGGCGGCGCGATGGTGGTGGTTGAAAGTCTTGAGCATGCCCAAGCACGCGGTGCCAATATCTTGGCTGAAATCGTTGGTTATGGTGCCAGCTCTGATGGCGCTGAAATGGTTGCTCCAAGTGGCGAAGGTGCTGTCCGCTGTATGCAACTTGCCCTTGCTGAAGCAGGTTTAGAAAGCGTTGATTATATCAATAGCCATGGTACCAGTACACCGCTAGGCGATATAACTGAGCTTAAAGCCATTGCCAAAGTATTTGGTGATGATGCTAGTAAAGTACCTGCTATCAGCTCAACCAAGTCCATGACCGGTCATAGCTTGGGTGCAGTCGGCGCGCAAGAATTGATTTATTGCTTACTTATGCTGCAAGAAGGCTTTATCGCGCCTAGTATCAATATTACAGAATTAGACCCTGCTGCTGAAGGCTTTGATATTGTTACTAAAAAGCGTGACGTTAAGCTTGAAACGCTTATGAGCAATAGCTTTGGATTTGGTGGCACTAACGCTACTCTAATTATTAAAAAGTTTGACGCCTAACTATGCCTGTAGCACCGCATTTTAGAAATAAGCAGACAGCATCTGCCTCATCGCCAGCTACTTACCCTAGCTGGCGTTTTGGTGGGCTAACGGCTGCCGAATTAATGCCACAGCTACAGCATTATCTATGCGCACAGAATCCTAAAGCAAACTGGCAACTGGTTTGGCTAAATAACGATGGCCACCCCGTGATTGGTTTATTACCAAAAATGAGCTGGTCCGTTTATTATTTTACTGATGACGCAGCATACTCTGATAAACAAGTACCTATTTATAAAGTCATGAAAAACTATCGTGATGGCTCACCTAGTCATGATAAAACCAATCAAGCGATTACTAGCGCCTATATGAGTTATAGCGACTGGCAAGAGGATTTGATTGCTTATAGTCAGGCTTATGATATAGATTATACTCATAATAACTCCTCCTCCTCAACTACAGAAATCGAGCAACAGCCAAGTTATCAGCATGGCTTGATAGGCTTTATTAGTTATGATATTGCCGCTCATGACCTTAGTCCAGCTGCCAAAATCGAGCTAGCAGCGCAGCCTTGTGCCGTCTTAGGACATTATGATATTTATCTAACACTAAACGCTGAGCAAACCAGTTGGCAGCTCACTATAAAAGACAGTTTCACTGAAGCTGAGAACGAGAACGAACAAAAAAGCGCACTAATTAAAGCGCTTATCTCATATTTAGACAAATTGGACAGTAAGTTATCTAATCAAACTTTTAAAAAACCAGCGCTCGAAGAATCATATCAAACGACGCCTTTATTATTAGAAGCGCAATGGAGCAAGAGAGATTACCAACAAGCCTTTGACCAGACGCAAAAGTATCTGCAACAGGGTGACTGCTATCAAATCAATCTCACCCAACAATGGCAAGGCGCTTTTAATCAAAGCCTTACTGATAATGTTACACCGATGCTTATCGACTATTTACCTGCCCTGCATCGTAATACCCAAGCGCCGTTTGCAGGGTATTTAGCGGTTAATGATTTTGATAGTGAAATGAGCGTTGATACGCAAGACAATCAATTTGAATTGTTAAGCTGCTCGCCTGAACTGTTTTTTACCTTTAATAAAGACGGTAACACTGGCAAGCACCATATACGTACTAAGCCTATTAAAGGTACGATGCCGCGTGGACTAAATACTGAACAAGATAATGCTTATAAACAGCAACTTATTGATAGCGAAAAAGACCGTGCCGAAAACGTCATGATTGTTGATTTATTGCGCAATGATTTAGGTAAATATGCCAAGATTGGTAGCGTCAAAGTACCACAATTATTTGCGATTGAAAGCTTTAGCAATGTGCATCATATGGTCAGCACCATCACCGCTGAGCTAAAGACAGATACCCATCCTCTCAAAGTATTGTTTGGCAGTTTGCCCGCTGGTTCCATCACAGGGACGCCGAAAAAGCGCGCTGTCGAAATCATTTGGGAGTTAGAAGGTGAAGCGCGCGGTGCTTATTGTGGCACATTAGGGTATATGAACTTCGATGGCAGCGGTCAATGGAATGTATTGATTCGTACTTTACAAGCCAATACCTTATCAAATGATGAGTTAGAAAAAGAAAGACATGTCAGCTTATGGGCAGGCGGCGGTATCACGGTTGCTTCTGACTGTGATGCTGAATATCAAGAATGCCTCGATAAAGTCGGCAACCTGTTAAGCGTTTTAACTCAAGACAATATTAAGAAAAGAACTTAAGCTTTATTTAAAAGACAAATAAAAAACCAATAAAAAATCCTGCTCAACATTACGTTAGCAGGCTCTTTTATTTATATAACTTTGCGATTCAGCTTTAGATTATTAAAGTATAAATCACAAATATCCTATCAATCCGCAACGCTTTCAGCTTCTGTTTGCAAGGCTTTTAAGGCATCAATTAAACGCGCATTCTGTGCTGCCGTACCAACGGTAATACGTAAATACTCATTGATACGCGGTTTATCAAAATGACGCACAATGATACCCTGCTCGCGTAACGTACTTGCTACTGCACTTGCGTCACCATCTTTTGGGCGGGCAAATACAAAATTAGCGTGCGATGGCAATACATCATAATCGAGCGCCGTCAGCTCAGCGGTGAGTACTTGCCGTAAGTCAATGACTTGCTGGCAGGTCTGGGTAAAATACTCAACATCTAACACACTGGCGGTTGCTCCTACTTGCGCCAACTTATCGAGTGGATAACTATTAAAGCTATTTTTCATACGCGTCAGTGCTTCGATTAATGAAGCATTACCAAACGCCATACCGACACGTAAACCAGCCAATGAGCGTGATTTTGAAAAGGTTTGGGTCACGAGCACATTATCAAACTCATTAATCAAGCTAACCGCTGACACTTCTGTATCTAAGCTACCCTCTTCTTTTTGGGCAAAATCGATATAAGCTTCATCAATCACAATCACTGAATTTGAATGCTCACCGGCAAGTTTACGAATATCA
This sequence comes from Psychrobacter immobilis, assembly GCF_904846175.1. Taxonomy (GTDB): domain Bacteria; phylum Pseudomonadota; class Gammaproteobacteria; order Pseudomonadales; family Moraxellaceae; genus Psychrobacter; species Psychrobacter immobilis_E. The sequence continues at coordinate 10,034 of NZ_CAJGZM010000009.1, forward strand.
GCGAGCGATAATAACAAACCAGTTGGCGCGTTAGGATTGGCAATGATGATACCGCTACAAGGCTGGCGATAAGCATCAGGGCTGATACTAAAATCCGCGCCTAGGGCGATTTGTACCAGTTCAATGCCAAAAGTTTGCGCATAAACAGGATAGAAGCTATAGCTAATATCAGGCGCTAAAACAGGGCGCTCTTTTAGGAAGAAGCTGGCAAATACCAACGCCAATACTTCATCTGAGCCGTTACCGACAAAGACTTGATTGATATCAAGGTTATATAACTGTGCCAATGCGGCGCGCAAGTCGTCAGATTCAGGCGCAGGATATAAACGCAGCTCATCCGCTTGCTGCTCTAAGACTTTTGCGATTGCCTCGCCGACTTTTGGTGACGGCGGAAATGGGTTTTCATTGGTATTTAATTTGCACAAATTTTCATGCTGAGGCTGCTCACCAGGGACGTAAGGTGACAGATTACGCGCTTTAGATGACCAAAGCCTGGTGTCTATCTTTAACTCACTCATAAGTTATCCTACTAATTAGCCACATAAATTATTAAACGTAAATTATTAAACGTAAATTATTAAAATCGAATTATTAAAGTTGAGTTATCCAACTGTGTTGTTAACTATCTTCCTGATAACGATAGCGGGCTGAACGCGCATGGGCTTCTAAGTCCTCACGCTGCGCTAAAATATCTGCCGTCTTAGCCAGCGGCTTACTACCCGCTTCAGTACAATAAATAATGGATGATTTCTTTTGGAAGTCATAAACACCGAGCGGTGAAGAAAAGCGCGCGGTGCCCGAAGTTGGCAACACGTGATTGGGACCGGCACAGTAGTCGCCAATCGCTTCAGGCGTATGACGACCCATAAAGATAGCGCCAGCGTGACGAATATCATTAAGCAGCGCATCAGGGTTATCAACAGACAATTCTAAATGCTCAGGGGCAACGCGATTAATCACCGCCATACCCTCCTTACGGTCTTTGACCAAAATAAGTGCGCCACGGTTTTTTAGCGAATCGCGTGCGATATCAGCTTTTGGCAATTCTGCCAAGGCTTTTTCAATTTCCTCTGCTACTTCTGCAAGCTGCTGTTCACTTGTAGTGACAAAGATAGCTTGGGCGATACGGTCATGTTCCGCTTGTGACAATAAATCCATCGCCAACCAATCGGCGCGATCTTGCGCCTCGCCTTCTGCATATACCAGTACTTCAGACGGACCGGCAATCATATCAATACCAACTTGACCAAATACCGCGCGCTTCGCTGCGGCGACATATTTGTTACCAGGACCCGTGATTTTATCCACGGCTGGTATGGTTTCGGTACCGTATGCCAAGGCAGCAATGGCTTGTGCACCGCCAATGGTAAAGACGCGGTCAACTTGTGCCAAATGCGCCGCTGCCAACACCAATGGATTAAGCACGCCCTTTGGCGCTGGAACCACCATGATTACTTCTTTAACGCCAGCTACTTTGGCAGGAATCGCATTCATCAATACAGAAGATGGATAAGATGCCAAACCGCCGGGCACATAAATGCCAACGCGATCAAGCGGCGTGACCTTTTGACCCAAGCGATTGCCAAGCTCATCTTCATATTGCCAAGTCTCTTGCACTTGGCGCTCATGGAATGTCTGTACGCGTGTGGCCGCCGTCATCAAAGCCGTTCTAACGGTATCATCAAGAGTAGCAAACGCTTCAGCAAGCGCTTCCTTAGACAGCTCTAAGGATTGCATTGTTGTCGCAGGATGCTGATCAAATTCTTGGCTCAACGCCAGTACCACGCTATCGCCGCCATGACGTACTTTTGCAATGATATCGTCAACGGTTTTTAATAATTCAACATCGTTCACGGTTTCAAAAGCAAGCAGTTGGGTCAGTTGACTGTCAAAATCAGCATCTTGAGTACTTAGTTGGCGCATAACTTAATCCTATAGTTGAGCATAAAATACGGCTATAAAGAATCTAGTAGATAAAAGAGCAAATAAGAAAAGGGCTGTGTGTTTGCTTATTTCTGGTTATTTCACTCAGATTATACTGAGCTTTTATTTTCTGGCAAGCAAATACAATAAAACCAGTTTAGCACGCTATATCTATCCTAGAGCGCCAAACTGGTTTAAAATTTTGTATAGCCATGCTTGATATTATCAATGATTGCTAATGCTTAATAAGAGCGCTTTTTAAATACTGAATAAATGCTCATTTAAGAAGCGCTGGCAATACTGTCTTTAAAGCTATCTAAAATCGGCTCAAGCAGCGCAAATTTACGCTTGTAGCTAACTTGATTGACAATAAGGCGTGACGACACATCACAAATATGGTCGCGCGCTTCAAGTCCATTGGCACGCAGCGTATTGCCAGTATCAACGACGTCAACAATCAAGTCACCTAAGCCGACCAACGGCGCAAGCTCCATCGAACCATAAAGCTTAATCACATCGACCTGCTGACCTTGACTGGCAAAGTAAGCGCGGGCAACATTGACATATTTAGTGGCAATACGCAGACGACGATTTGGCAGCGGCGCGCCTTTAACGCCAGCGGTCATCAGCTTACACTGAGCGATCTGCAAATCTAGCAATTCATAAACGTGATTGGCACCATGCTCAAGTAATACATCCTTACCCGCCACACCAAAATCAGCAGCGCCGTGTTCAACATAGGTTGGCACATCACTGGCGCGTAAAATTAAGACGCGGACATTTGGGTTTGAGGTTGGGAAAATAAGCTTGCGTGACGCTTCAGGGTCTTCTAATAATTCAACTCCAGCAGCGCGTAACAAAGGCATCGTCTCTTCTAAAATACGACCCTTTGATAGCGCCAGTGTCAAACCTAAAAACTCATCATTTACTTCGTTTAATAAGCCGTCAGTTGGAAGGCTATTGCTTGCTTCAGTCATAATGACTCGTGTCCGTGTACAGTTAGTTGCCTTACTTAAAAGGCATTATTAATTTCGTTAAATAAAAGGTGATACCAATAACAACGGCTAATTAACCAATCTAGTCGTTGGTATTAATGCGCTCGATATTAACCCCAAGCGCGCGTAGCTTTTCTTCGACATGCTCATAACCACGATCAATATGGTAAATGCGGTCAATCAAACTCTCACCTTCAGCAGCGGCAGCAGCCATCACCAATGACATCGACGCCCGTAAATCGGTTGCCATGACAGGCGCCGCGGTATAGCTTTCAACCCCTGTGACGACAGCAGTATGACCATCTACTTGGATAGATGCGCCCAATCGGTTCAGCTCAGGCACATGCATATAGCGATTTTCAAAGATATTTTCGATAAAAGTACTGGTGCCATCGGCGAGGCAAGCAATCGCCATCACCTGTGCTTGCATATCGGTTGGAAAACCAGGATGCGGCTGGGTACGAATATTAACCGGTAATGGGCGACCTTTCATTTGTGCGCGAATCCAATCATCACCGGTGGTAATAATCGCCCCCATGTCTTCAAATTTTTCTAACACGGGCGTTAATAATAGTGCCGAAGTGTTTTTAGCCAATACATCACCGCGCGTCATCAAGGCGCCAGCAAGGTAGGAGCCAGTCTCGATACGATCTGCTACCACTGAATACTCACAACCATGCAAACGCTCAACGCCTTCAATAGTCATTATCGAGGTACCAATACCACTGATTTTAGCACCCATCGCCACCAACATATTGGCCAAATCGACCACTTCTGGCTCAAGCGCGCAGTTGCCTAGTACAGTCGTCCCTTTGGCCAATGCCGCCGCCATGATGACGTTTTCAGTACCGCCGACGGTTATCATGTCAAAAGAGAAATTACAGCCGATAAGCTTGCCGCCTTTTGGTGCTTGTGCTTTCACATAACCATTCTCAACGCTAATCTCAGCACCCATGGCTTCAAAGGCTTTTAGATGCTGGTCAACAGGACGTGAGCCGATAGCACAGCCGCCCGGTAATGATACTTCGGCTTCACCAAAACGTGCTAGCAATGGACCTAGTACTAAAATCGAGGCGCGCATGGTTTTGACCAAATCATACGGCGCGTAGAAATTATCGATATTTTTGGTATCGCAGGTGACGGTATCGCCCTGCTTTTGAATATCAATGCCCATGCCACCGATCAGTTCAATCAAGGTGCGCACATCTTTTAACGATGGCACATTATGCAACGTCGTTGGGGTCTCGGCCAAAATCATAGCGGCAAGTAAAGGCAAAGCGGCATTTTTGGCGCCTGAGATCGTGACTTCCCCTGCGATACGACTGCTACCGGTGATTAAAAATTGATCCATAAGGTGACAACCTAGCGATAAGTATAAAAATGGTGAAAAACCAGAAATGATAAAACCCGCAATATAAAGTGCCGGCATGAAAAATTCAGGTCATAGATAAAAGTCATAGGTAAAAAGTTTTAGCCTTGAGATTGAACGTCCCATTCGGCTGGGGTTAAGGCTTGAATATTAAGCGCATGAATATCACCGCTCGCAATCTTATCATTTACTAATGCGTAAACTGACTGCTGGCGTTGCACCGCGCGCTTGCCTTCAAAACTGGCATCAACCACCCGTACATCAAACTTGGTTCCTTGATTGGCAGCTTGAATAAAAGCATCTGGGAAGTGAGTTTGTAAAAATGCAATCAAATCGTCAGCGTTCATGCTCATAGAATATTCTGCCTTAAAGTTTAAATAGGGTATAGGGTTAAAGTGACGTCATTATAACAAGAGTTTGACCATCTTACAGTACTGTCTTGCGCAACTGCGCTTAACTATTCATCATAGCTTTAGGCTTACTATAATCAGTGAACAATTATTATGTTTGATGCTCATTATGTTCGGTGCTTGGTATTTTTGACATTCACTACTTAAGCGTTTTATCCAAATAGCTGAGCACTTGCGTACGCACATCATTAACCCAGCGTAAAGGCGGTGCCATCGCACCGATACTGGTGGCATGACTGGCGCCTGCAATTTCGCCAGTTTCCACTTTAACGCCTGCCGCTTTTAAGGCCTGTGTCATTTTGATGGTATTGGTCACATGGACGACCTTGTCTTTTTCGGCAGTCAATAATAAATAGGGTGGCTGCGCGCCTTTGATTTGGCGGTCTGGCATCACCGTCTCTGGCGTCGCACTTGCCCCAAAGGCAGTTCTACTACTGAATTTACGAAAGTCATAGCTATAAGGACCTGCGATACCAATCACGGTAGCAATATCTTTTGGTTTCACCCCATACGGCGCCAAAAAATCTTCATTGGCAACGGCAGCTACCGCATTAAACGCGCCCGCAGAATGACCTATGACGGCCAGACGTTTGGGATCAGCATGCAGGCTTTCAGCATTTTTATAGCTCCAAGCGATGGCCTGCGCAGCATCTTCTACATAATCAGGATAAACGTGCTCAGGCGCTTTACGATAATTAATGACTGCCGTGACATAACCTGCTTGCGCCAAACTTTGACCAACAAAGGCGTATTCATCTTTACTGCCACTTTCCCATGAACCGCCATGGACAAACACCACCATCGGATAGCTGTCATGAATGACACTATCATTAATAGCATTATCAGTTACGTTTTTTGACTGCATGGCTTTTGCTAAAGGCTTGGGATAATAAATATCTAAATCCTGCAAAGGCTCATCGCCATACAAGATATTTTTACTGACGCCAACGCCGCCATTTGAAGTAATACCGTTCACGATAGCGAGCGCCGATAATGCTTGTGCCTGTTGGGTCGCGAGCGCAATACCGCCAACGGCCAATGCTGTCGTCACACCGACGCTGATACGTTTAGGCGTGCGACTCTTTATTGGCACAGGTTTTACAGTTTCTTTATTTAAATCCTTCATCGCCAGTATTCCTATTATTAGCTCGTCGTCGAGTAATATTTGATAGTTGGTTAAAACTGAATAGTAGAGTGAGGGCTTTATTTTTTATTATTATTTTAATTAGGCCATCAACTCTACTTTTTACGTTTTATATCTTACTGGCTGGCTCGGAATTTATCGTGCTTTTCCTGTTATGACTGTTTAGGTTTCTTGTGTTTTTCAGCAAAGAAGGCATTCAGAAAAACAGCCAGTTAAGGATTTTGATAAAGGTCGATATAAGGACTCGATGACGGCTGATTGATGGGCGTACCATCTTCGTCGACGATAATCGGGGTGGCATTGATAACAGGATCTACCGCGACCGGAGTTGTGACTTCAGGCATTGCCCTACTATTGACCGCTGGGCCTCTGGTAGGATTGGCTAAATTATCTTCATACATAATATCGTCATCGCCCAGCTTTACCCCTCTATCATCAACGACGGTGGTCAGCAGCACCAACTCTGTGATGCCGACAGTATTATTGGCAATATCAATCAGGTGACTTTGCTGCGTCGGTGTCATACGCCCCATAATATAAACCACGCCATCATTGGTGACCGCTTTAATCTGTGAGGCTTTGACGCCATTACTAGAGGCTACTTTTGCCAGTAATTTAGAGCTAATATAACCATCGTGGACGGTTGAGCTATAGCCCCTTGAGGCGCTAACGTTAAGCTCATTGTAGACATGACGGACGTCTGGCATAGAGCCAACTACTTTTTCTATTTCTGCCTTAATAGCTTCCGTTGGCACCTCGCCTGTGAGCAGCACTTCACTATTAAAACTATCAATGCTCATGCGACTGATTTGCTGTAAATTTTCTTGCAGACCATAGACGTTAATCTTGACCGTATGCTCAATACTACGATCGAGCAGGCGCTGCGGAATGGTGCGCTCTGTCATCGGTACGCCATACGTTCCTTCTGTGCTATTGGTCAAATAATTGGTGGTACAACCTGTGGCGACGATGCTGGTCAATAGCATAACACCAATAGCCTTACGGCATGATGAACCAAAAATAGCAGTGCGCAAATGCATTCGTGTCATGATTTACCTCTTAGAACATAATGTAGTGATTAACTAATGATTAAAAGTGTCACGCTTGATAATAACAATGATTAATTATGCCGGTAGTTAATAATGGTAATAATAAGAATATGATTAAATTAACTATTTATAATGCCGCTACTTTACTGAATATTTATCCGAGGCAGTTAGGCTTTTGGCAACGATAGCTTGATACGCTTATTTATTTTTTAACTGAGTTATAGGGCTTAACGTTCAAACCCACTTAACTCTCAAACCACTTAAGCTCGTAGAAAGCTTATTACTCTGATTACCAAGCTGAGGCAATAAAAGCGCCCTGTAACCATTCTGGCTGAATATTTTTTGGCGGTGTTTCTTTAATGTCATTGGTCTTATTTTTATTATTGGCATTAGTATTCATATTGGTATCATAGGCAATCACATCAAACCGACACTCATACTCATTATATTCAGGATGCTGCTGCAAAAAATGACGCGCCGCTTTGATAATTTTATTTTGCTTATTTTTTGTCACGCTAAGCGCTGCATCACCAAACCCTGAACGTTGCCGCTGACGCACTTCAATAAATACCAGTGTCGACCACGCCTGCCCTTTTTCGATCATGATTAAGTCAAGCTCACCAACTTTTGGCTGCTCCCAATTTTGAGTAATCAATAGTAAACCTTGCGCTTGTAAAAAATCACACGCTTGCTGTTCAAAACGGCTACCTTGACGCTGTGTCGGTGAAGTCAGGGTTAAAGGTTTGTCATTTGCCATCACGTCCCTTTACTATCATTTCTCTTTATTATCATATCTATGGTTCAGCTGAACATTTGAGAATTATCATAGCACATCATGCTAAACTAACCACTTTCGCGTTTTAATAATCGCTTTTAATATTCGTTTTTAATGCTCTTTCTTAACGCTCAATACTTAATACTCAGAGGTTTTCATGTCTAGCCCTACCGCGATGCCAGCTTGTCTTTATATCGTTGCCACGCCGATTGGTAATTTAAGCGACATGACACCGCACGCAATCGATATTTTAAAGCAAGTTGCTATCATTGCCTGTGAAGACACGCGCACCTCAGGCAAACTTTTATCACATTTTGGTATTAACACCAAAGGTAATAAGGATGAAGATACCGAAGAAGTAACGGCATACGATAATAAAAATGCTGCCGAAAACGAGTCTGATAGCGCTGCTAAACAAAAAGGTCATAATAAACTTTGGGCCTATCATGAACATAATAGCGCCATTCAAACCCCCAAAATCATTGAAATGATTGAGCAAGGTCATTCCGTTGCTCTGATTAGTGATGCTGGCACGCCGCTGATTAGTGACCCCGGTTATCAATTGGTGCAAGCTGCTCATGCCGCTGGCGTTCGAGTGTCACCAATTATTGGTGCGTCTGCTGCCATCGCCGCACTGTCTGTCGCAGGATTGCCCTCAGATCGCTTTAGCTTTATTGGTTTTTTACCGGCCAAAACCCACGGTCGCCAAAAACAATTAACGGCTCTCAACTCACGCACCGAAACCTTGATATTTTACGAAGCACCACATCGTATTATCGCCAGCTTAGAAGATATGGCGGCTATATTTGGTGCAGATCGCGAAGTGACGTTTTGCCGTGAATTGACCAAAACCTTTGAAACCGTGCATAAAAGCACGCTTGGTAATTTGGTTGAGTTTGTCAAAGCCGATGACAATCAGCAACGCGGTGAAATCGTCGTGGTCGTCGCTGGGGTAAATGTGGCGCAAGATGATGACGATATCAGTATCCACGATAAATTATTACAGCGCTTGTTAGAAGATTTATCGGTTAAAAAAGCCGCTGCCTTAGCTGCTGATATTACCGGCGTTAAAAAGAATGCGCTTTATCAGCGCCTACTTGAGCTGCAAGCAGAATAGTTTTTAGTTATAAAAAATAAGCTAAGCACGAATAAATTAAGCACTGATAAACTCATTGAGGAGAGATAGATAATGTACGATGTGATGGCGATAGGTAATGCTTTAGTTGACCACGAATATCTGCTGTCGGATGCAGCACTAGAAGAAACTGACCTCACCAAAGGCAATATGACGCTGGCAGGAATTGAAGAGCAGCAGCAGTTATTGGCCTATTTTAAGCTAGCAGAAATTGCGCCATCAAAACAAGCGGGTGGCGGCTCAGCGGCTAATGCGATGTATGCCTTTGCAAGTTTGGGCGGCAAACCTTTTTATGCCTGCCGCGTCGGCGATGACAAGCAAGGCGAGTTTTACCTAAAAGACTTGCACGAAGCAGGCGTTGCCACATCCCCTCAGTCGATTCATGCAGGCGGTGTAACTGGCTCATGCGTAGTAGCAGTGACCGAAGATGGTGAGCGTACTATGCAAACCTTCCTTGGTACTTCAAGCGACATTACCGCTGATAACGTTGACTTTGAGGCACTGACCCAAGCAGGTTGGCTGTATTTAGAAGGTTATTTGGCCATGTCTGAAGGGATTCAGCCAGCGATGACCCAATTACGCCAACAAGCCGGCATCCATGGTGCCAAAATCGCCGTCAGCTTTGCTGATCCTGCGGTAGTGAAATTTGCCAAAGACGGTCTGATAAATATGCTCGGCAATAAAGTCGCGGTGATATTTTGTAATAGTGAAGAAGCAAAATTATTTACCGATAAAAAGCAGCATAAGGCAGCAGCGCGTGCCTTACTTGAGCATTGCCAAACGGCGGTCGTCACCGATGGACCAAATGGTGCCATCATCGCTCATAAGCCAAATGACGAGTCAGAGATTGAGATTCATGAGATTCCTACGCCAGCTGTTGCCAATGTCATTGATACCAATGGTGCCGGTGATAACTATTCTGGCGCATTTTTATACGCTTTATCGCAGCAATACAGCTTGCCAGAATGTGGACGGCTTGCCAGCGAAATCGCCGCACAAGTGATTCAGCAATTCGGCCCACGCCTCGCATCAAAAGATTATCAATATATCTCGCGCCGCGTTTTAACTGTTTAACCATCTAAATATCTTAGATAAAACTTTCATTATAAATTGCTTATAAAAAAGCCCATATCCTAGGATATGGGCTTTTTCGTTTGGATTAATAACACCAATGAAATATAAGGAAACTATTACTTTATTAAGCAGCCGCTAGCGCTTGTTCTAAATCAGCTTTGATATCTTCGATGTGCTCAATACCAATCGATAAACGCACCATATCCGTACTGACGCCGGCATTTTCTAGCTCTTGCTCATTAAGCTGACGATGGGTAGTGGTCGCTGGGTGACACGCCAATGATTTAGCATCACCAATATTGACCAAACGCGTAATCAGTTGCAGTGCATCGATAAAGCGTGCGCCTGCTTCAAGTCCACCTTTTACCCCAAAGGTTAAAATAGCGGATGGCGTGCCTTTCATGTATTTCTTAGCAAGATCATGTTCAGGATGGTCAGGTAAACCAGCATATTTTACCCAAGCAACTTTATCATGGTCACGTAGATATTCGGCAACCGCTTGGGCGTTTTGAACATGACGCTCCATACGTAAACCCAGTGTCTGTAAGCCCTGTAAGATACTAAAGGCATTAAGCGGGCTAAGTGCCGCACCTGTATTACGCAGTGGTGCCACGCGAGCACGGGCGATAAAGGCCGCTGCGCCAACGTCCTTGACGAAGTTTACGCCATGATAGCTTTCATCTGGGGTATTTAATAACGGGAAACGCTCAGGGTAATCGCCCCAAGGGAAAGTACCACTATCGACAATAGCGCCACCAATCGAGGTACCGGTACCACTCATATATTTGGTCAATGAATGAATGACGATATCAGCGCCAAACTCAAATGGACGGCAGAGCGCAGGAGTCGCCACCGTACTATCAATCACCACTGGCACGCCATATTCATGCGCGATATCACTGAGTGCTTGGATATCAATGATGTTGCCCAGTGGATTACCGATACTTTCCGCAAAGACCATCTTAGTCTTATCATCGATTAAATCGCGAATCGCTTCAGGATTTTTATGATCGAAAAAGCGCACTTCGATACCTTGGCGCGGCAAGGCATGCGCGAATAAATTATAAGTACCGCCGTATAGCGTCGATACCGCAACGATATTATCACCCGCTTCACAAATAGTTTGAATGGCATAAGTGATAGCAGCCATACCAGAAGCAACCGCAAGCGCACCGATACCGCCCTCAAGTGCAGCAACACGTTCTTCTAATACGGCGTTGGTCGGGTTCATGATACGGGTATAAATGTTGCCAGCGACTTTTAGATCGAACAAATCTGCGCCATGCTGGGTATTATCAAACGCATACGAGCTGGTATGATAAATGGGTACAGCGACCGCTTTGGTGGTCGGCTCTACAGTATATCCAGCATGAATCGCCAGGGTCTCAAGGCGTTGATTATTTTGCTTAGCTGGTTGTCCGTCACTCATGTTGCGCTCCTATATATTTATTCGCTATCAAAAAATATGTGATGATTAAAAAAGCTATCGCTAAACGATAGACATAAAAAAAGCTGAGTTAATCATAACTCAACTTCTTTATGAAAAGAATAGCAAATTTTTCATCTCTTAATGACAAATATGCATAAGCGACAAAACCATCAGTATACTCATCAAAGTTATAACAATGATTTAGCCTTTATTTATAATAAGCGTTTTCTGTACGAGTATGATCGGTCTCATCAATCACTTGCGTCAGCTCTGGTATTTGCTGTTTCAGCTGCACTTCAACGCCTTGACGTAAGGTCATATCAACTGCTGAACAGCCTTGGCAACCGCCACCAAATTTCAATACGGCAGTCAGACCAATGCCTTCTTCATCAATCAACTCAAGCAGTTGTACATCACCGCCATGAGCGGCCAAGCTTGGGTTAATTTCAGACTGTAAGACATAGTTGATACGCTCTTCGACACTGGCATCGGCACCGACCTTTGGCACTTTCGAGTTTGGCGCACGGAACGTCAGCTGACCACCAAAACGGTCTTTATTATAATCGATGACCGCATCTTCTAGATAAGGCACTGACGCCGCTTCAATAAATGCCGAAAAATTATCATAAGTAAATTTCAAATCAGCGCTGTCTTCTTCGCCTGGCTGATTATAAGCCATGCAGCACTCGGCACGCGGCGTACCAGGATGTTCAACGAAAATACGTACACCGATACCATCGGTATCTTGTTTCGATAGTAAATCTGCCAAGTAACCTTGAGCGGCTTCAGTGATAGTGATATTACTTTTGGCTTGCGTTTGCTCAGTATCGAGCGCTGATTCGTAATCGGCAGCGGGTTCTACTTGCGTATCAGTTGGATTGTGTTCACTCATAATGCTTCCTATGTGTTATGACACAAGCGTTATATTGGCCACGTCTACTGTGTCGTCAATGTCATGTGAGGTTGGAATAAATGAAATTATCCATCATTTTGGCTTATCGTTTTATTGCTTTAACCTTAATGACGGTTTTATCTATTGGCCGTTATTGGCTCTATTATAGCGCACTTAAGGCATAATTCCGACCGTGCTACTGCGCTTTAAATATCCTTAGTAAATAGTAATGGTTCACACTGCTATTGATATCAGTTATTAGGAGCCACTATTCACTTCAGCCTGCCCTACTTATAACTCAATTTCACTCATTTAACTTTACTGTCCGTTCTATATTAAGACCATAAGTTAACTTATCAAGTTTACAGCGCTTATTTAATCATAATCAGCGTTTTGCGCTTTATGGGCACAATTAATTCGCTTAGGCTTGGTAAGCAAAAACAATAGCCGAATTGTCAAAATCATAATGTAATGAACGCATCCTTTCAATTCTAATACAGATAAATCTAACAAGCCTCTTGATTTAATATATAAATTTATATTTTATAATTAAATATAACAAAATTTTTAAATCTCTATCTATCCTATTGAATGATTGAACTAGATGTTTAAGCAACTGTAGCCGTTTTTACCCAAAAATGCGCTTGCTTCGAACTCACATTCAATAAATCACATTTTAAATTTATCAGCGTTTTATTTTTGCTTAACGAGGAGCATCCCATGAGTAAGTCATTTAAAGACATAACCAAACACGTTTCAACCAATATGGCAAAATTACACAAGCATATCCCTGAAACCACCAAAGCCTTCTCGCAGCTCGGTGCAGCGGCAACCGCAGATGGCGTATTGGACAAAAAAACCAAAGAGCTGATTGCCCTCGCCTTAGCGGTTGGGTCACGTTGCGATGCCTGTATCGGTTTTCATACTAAGGCTTTAGTACAGCTTGGCGCTACCGAGTAAGAAGTCGCTGAAACCTTGGGCGTGTGTGTCTATATGGGCGGCGGTCCGTCAATGATGTATGCCGCCGAAGCTGTCGCCTCCTTTAATGAATTTAATAAAGACGCTTAGATACTACTGTTACTTGGTCTTAATTGGCTTCACTATCAAAAACTGCCCGTGATTGAATCTATCGCGGGCAGTTTTTTTGTGTATACGATGATGATAAAGCACACATCATAGATTCATGAGCGTAGATTCTTGCGTTATGCTATAACCTATCCATCGCTATATTTATACATGAATAAGCATGACCTGAGTTTAAGAGAATATTTTTATGATGACTGAGAATCTAACGTTAGTGACGACCAAAGATAACGTACAAATCGCTGTTTGGGAGATATTCGATAGTGAAAAAACCCATCGCTTCTCTGAGGGTCCTGCTAATATAGGGCAAAATATTTTCTTTACTCATGGCACTTTTTCGGATAAAAAAACCTGCTTAAGAATCGCTGAATACTTAGCGGGACTTGGTCATCATTGCTATATCATGGAATGGCGCGGGCATGGGGCAAGCTCAACACCAAAAGACAAATTTAACTTTGAAACCGTCGCAACCTATGATTTTGCCGCTACCTTTGATTATTTATTGAACGAATTAACGCTTACTCATTTACACTGTGTCACTCACAGCGGCGGCGGTGCTTGCTTAACGATGTTTCTCATTCAAAATCCACATTATATCGATAAAATTAATAGCGTCAGTATGTTTGCCTGCCAAGTTTACGGCGCGATAGTAACCCCGAAAAACTATTTTAAAATTATAGCCGCTAAACTATTTACGCGTATATTCGGCTATATACCTGCCAAAAAACTCAATATGGGCCCCATCAACGAAAGCCATCACACCATGAGCCAATGGTACGAATGGAACTTGCGTAAAAACTTTCACAGTCATTTTATTAAGCAAAGTGATATAGATGCTAATGGTGTCAAAGAAAGTGCTTTTGATAAGCATCATCAGCAGAAAAAAATGACTGGCGTCGAAAGTCATGATTATTTTGATTATCGACAGTATATGCCGACCATTAGCGTACCAATCTATGCAATCAGCGCCAAGGGTGACAAACTTATCTCGCCCACTAAAGGTTGTCAGTCGCTTTTTAATGACTTTGATAATTCTCTCAACAATAACTTTGCCAATGTTTTTCGTGAATATGCGCTGAGTAATGGCGACTTGGACGATTATACCCATAGCCGCATCTTAAACAGTCGTACGGCTGCCAAAGAGATTTGGCCAACAGTCGCGGCGTGGATTGATAAGCATTCCACTTAAAAGAGTCGTATACTTTTTTGTCTGAACAAACTTGAATACAGATAATAGCCAATGATGATAAACCCTTAAACATCTTTGCACTTGTCAGCAACTCCTCTGCTGTGTCAGTATTGGCGGCATTACTTTTTTAATCAATGAAATATGAGCAGTAGGAAAGTGGCGTATATGAGTGATTCATCAGAGCAGCATGCAGATAAAAATAAACACTATCGTTATTTGGTATTTATCGGTCGTTTCCAGCCGTTTCACTGTGGTCATAAAGCAGTGGTCGATGAAGCGTTAAAACGAGCAGATAACGTCATTATGCTGATCGGTTCTGCTAATCTACCTCGCAGTCTACGTAATCCATTTAGCGTCGATGAGCGCGCGACGATGATAAAGAATGCCTACTCGCCAGCAGAAGCAGCACGTATTCACTGCGTTGGGCTTGATGATGCACTTTACAATGACACGCGCTGGCTACAATATGTGCAAGCGGGCGTCAAATCCGTCACTGGCGACTTGCAGACTGACATTGGGCTAATTGGCCATTCGAAAGACAGCTCTTCGTATTATTTATCGCTATTCCCGAATTGGGCGTCGGTTTCTGTACCCAATTATCACAATCTATCCGCGACACCTATTCGAGACAGTTACCTAATGGGTGCTACGCCAACGCCTGAGCGCACCCCTGAATCAACTCGCAACGTCCTCAATGACTTTAAAAAGACTGATATTTATCAAAACCTGCATGAAGAAGCCGATTTCGTTGATAAATATAAAAGACAATGGGAGTCCGCTCCTTACCCACCAACCTTTATGACCGCTGATGCCTTAGTCGTGCAATCAGGGCATATTTTATTGGTTGAGCGCCGTAGTATGCCAGGACGCGGGCTGTGGGCATTACCGGGTGGCTTTTTGAATCCAAAAGAAACCCTTTTTGATGCCTGTATCCGCGAGCTACGCGAAGAAACTCGCCTTAAAGTGCCTGAACCGGTACTACGCGGCTCTTGTCATAGTCAGCATACCTTTGATGATCCCTATCGCTCGGCACGTGGGCGTACGATTACCCAAGCCTTTTACTTTCAGTTGAAAAATGACCCAAAAGGTTTGCCCAAGGTAAAAGGCGGCGATGATGCAGCCACAGCGTTTTGGTTACCCTTGGCTGAGCTTGATGCCACCATGATGTTCGAAGACCATTATGCGATTATCACCAAAATGGTTGGTTTATAGGTTGTTACTATTTAACTATTCAATTTTTATTGACAATTTTTCACGCCAGCGCCGATAGACGGCAATGGCTCACCGCCGCAACGGTTATTTAAAAAACAGCTGCGGCATCTAAAAGCAGAGGAGTTCTGTGATGTATACCAGTAATTTAAACAATTTAATCCTAAATAGTGACAGCTATAAAACCTCCCATTGGGTGCAATATCCAAAAGGTAGTGAATATCTCTCAAGCTATATTGAGGCGCGTAAAGGCGATTACGATGTGGTGTTTTTCGGTTTACAAGCTTTTATCAAAGAATACCTAAGCACGCCGATTACCCATCAAGATATCGATGAAGCCGAAATGGTCATTCAAGCACATGGCTTGACCTTTAACCGTGCTGGCTGGGAGCTGTTGGTCGATAAGCATGGCGGCTATCTGCCACTACGCATTGAAGCCATTCCTGAAGGTAGCGTGGTGCCAGCATCCAATGTGGTCTGTCAAATCATCAATACTGACCCTGAGTTTTATTGGCTACCAAGCTATATAGAAACGGCACTATTGCGGGCGATTTGGTATCCGTCAACTGTCGCTAGTGTCTCGCACTATTGCAAAGGCATTATTCGTGAAGCCCTAGAAAAATCTGCCGACAATAGCGAATCGCTGATTTTCCGTTTGCATGATTTTGGTTCGCGCGGTGCTTCTAGCCAAGAATCTGTCGCGCTCGGTAGCCTTGCTCATTTGGTAAACTTTGCTGGTACTGATTCGATGACGGCTTTGGTTGCCGCCAGCCGCTGGTATCACATGGATAAAGACATGCCAGCCTTCTCTATCCCTGCCGCTGAGCATAGCACCATGACGGCTTGGGGGCGTGACGGAGAAACCGCCGCCTTTGCCAATATGATTGAGCAGTTTGGCGGCGCAGGTAAGAGCTTTTCGGTGGTTTCTGACAGCTATGATTTATGGAATGCCATTGATAATATTTGGGGCGGTAGCCTAAAAGACGATGTCAAAAATATGGGCGGGACTTTAGTTATCCGACCAGACAGCGGCGATCCTGCAAAGGTCGTGCGTGAAGCATTGGAGCGTTTGGCGGTGAAGTTCGGTACGACCATTAATAGTAAAGGCTATAAAGTGCTGCCTGATTATGTACGCGTTATCCAAGGTGATGGTATCAGCCCGCAAAGCTTGGGGAAAATCATCGATGTGGTCTTGAACGCAGGTTTTAGCGCCGACAATATTACCTTTGGGATGGGTGGCGGATTATTGCAGCAAGTCAATCGCGACACCATGAGCTGGGCGATGAAAGCCAGTGCCATCTCTATCGATGGCGTGTGGACTGACATTTACAAAGACCCTGTGACCAGCCGCTCAAAACGCTCAAAAAAAGGCCGTTTAGCATTGATAAAGAACAGCAACGGAACGTTAGAAACTATTAAAGCTGATAATTTATCGACAGCAGAAGATAACCTACTGCGCGATGTATATATCGATGGTAAATTACTCATTGAAGACAATCTCACCACTATTAGGGAGCGAGCAGGATGGTAGTTACTAAAAAAATGCAGAATAAAATAGCCGCTGTTGCAAAGGATGTGTTCCTTGCTCCTGTCTACCTTTATCAAGGGCATAAAATAAAGCGCGATACGGTGCGCCTACCTGAGCCAAATGGCGAAAGGCATGGTCAAGTTCAGCTAGATAACCCTGCTGGCAACCTGCCCAATACCTTAAAAGAAAATAGGCAGCAAACACTAAATTTAATGATCGTTGGTGATTCGGCAGCGGCTGGCGTTGGTAGTCAGACGCAACAAGAGGCGCTTGTCGGCAATTTGATACCTCTGCTGACCCAGCAGCCTATTATTCAGACCACATTTAATACATTAAACTGGTCTTTGCAAGCGACCACTGGTCATACCAGCTTTGATATTTTACGCAGGCTTTATGTGTTAGCTGCGCCAAGCCAGCCTATCGATGTGATGATACTAAGTGTTGGCGTCAATGATACGACATCGAGTGTTTCTGTAGACAAATGGCAACAGCAAATCGAAAATATCATTACTATCGTACAACGAAAATTTGGCGTGCGTGAGCTGATTTTCTTAAGCTTACCACCAATGGCGCAGATGCCAGCAATACCTGCGCCGTTGAATAACTTTGTTGGTGCCAAAGCCTCTATCCTTGATAACACCTTGCAACAAGTCTGTTCTGCTCACGATGGTGTCACCTACATGGCGACCGACTTTGCCCGCATGATAGACGAGCATTCTAATGGCACACCAATCGATATCAGAGTGATGTTTGCCAGTGATGGCTTTCACCCAAGTAGCCTTATGTATGGCTATTGGGCCCAGCAGTTGGTAGAGCTGATCGTCAAATTATTAGATTTATCTTCTACTAAATGAAGTTTCTAAGTATGGTGAAATGGTAAAACCTGATTTTACAAAAATTGGTTTTCTATTACTTAACGTTAAAATTTAAACAAAAAAAACCGCTGAATAGTCAGCGGTTTTTTTATGTTCTTAATACTATAGCTGTGCATGTTTGAGAAAACACATGCTCAAAATAATATCACGCAATACGTGTGAATTATTCTGCAGCGTCAGTATCAGCAGCTTTCTTACGGCCACCAAACGCACCAAAGCGTTTGTTGAAGCTTGCAACACGACCTTCAGTAGACGTTTTGCGTTGTTCGCCAGTATAGAATGGATGCGACGCACTTGAGATATCAAGTGGGTAGTATGGATATTCTGTACCCTCGTATTCACGAGTGGTTTTGGTTTTAACGGTTGAACGAGTTAAGAAAAACACGTCAGCGTTAGTGTCATGGAACAAAACTTCTTGGTAATTAGGATGGATATCTTTACGCATAATAAACTCTCTATGTCCGATGTATGTACAGCGCTTTCGACTAATGGCGTTTTTGACTATTAATCACACTAACTAACATACGTAACTGAGGCACTAAGGACATCTTCTGGTCTGGCAACTGCGTCACTGGCTTATTCCAGCACCCAACACCACACCGCTGCTCACTTAGCCTTTCCCCAGCGGGAAAATCAAACCGCGATTTTAACGGTTTTTGCCGCTTGATGCAAGTAGCTTCTATGACAAGACCGCGCCTTAAGCTCGTCTTAAAGACATTATACGATGTCAAAAAACTGTACAAATCACCAAAAAAAGCAGCCACACTGGCTGCCTTTTTATGGAAAACTTATTTTTGTTATGGAAAACTTATTTTTGTTATGGAAAACTTATTTTTGTTATGGAAAAATTATTTTTAGAAAATTCAAAAGTTATTTGGTTTTTACGATATGCCATACGCCAAGTTTGTTATCGCCATCTTTATCACCAACCTTGGTATCATTGGCATAAAAATATAACGGCTTACCATTCATCGCCCACTGATATTTGCCATCTTCGCGTTTAAAGGCGGCAAACTGCCCTGACGCTTTAGCATTACTTGGCGCCAAAAATGCTGGCCAAGCGAGCAGACAGGCAGAGCCACATTCTGACTTATTCATAGCATCTTTATCAAAAGTATAAAGGGTCATATGGTTGCTGGCATCAACCAACATGCCATTCTTACTGACGACTGGGGCAGTATTTTTAGTGGTCGCTTGCACATCATGCATGCCTGAATCGTCATTGCCAAACATGTTATTAAAAGTGGAACATCCGCTAAGCGCCAATGCACCAGAAATGACAGATAACATAAGTATGTGTTTCATAATAACTTCCTTGTTAATATTGAAAAATTCTTTAGATTTCTTTTTGTTGTCTGTAGGTATAAACCTTAATGTATAAAATAGCTTAAGGCTGACTACAAGCGTTTTTAATATAGCATAGACATAAAGTCATTTTTTTCTATCATCATATAAATTTACAAAAGCGCATAAATATTACAAATTAAGTAAAATTTACTCTCTAATTTTATAAAAAATACTTTTCTGATTTTGTGCTTCAGTCGTCCCTCTTCTTGCTATTCATTGACAAAACTCATGCATGTATTTACGTATTCGCCATGCCATTATTGATAGTTTATTCGTACAATAGTCAATTGAAATTAAGAATTACTACACAATAACAAATGTGCCTGTAAACGTGACTATGGCGGCTTAAGATGAATATTGAACTTAGTAGCCGTTGCACACATATCGGTAGTATTGCATTAGAAAAAACACGCTATTTAAAATATAAGCGCGGCAGGTATAAGGACTTAGAAATTGAAATTAAGAAACTTAGAAATTAAGAAACGAATTATTTAACAAAGACGCCGAGCCATTCCTGATGACTGATAATAGGAATGCGATTAAGGATATAACAACGACAATGACTCATTCTGTTACGAACAATCAAGCGCCTATCACCAAACGGGTTGGTATTCTCGGTGGCGGTACAGCAGGGGCAACGATTGCGATTCGCCTCGCAGCATTAGGGCTTGAGACTTATGTATTTGAAAAAAATACCTCGCTTATCGATGGTCCACCGATGTGTCACTTGCATGCAGGCGGCAATCTATACCGCGAAATTCCTGACGAAGATTGCGTCGCCCTGCTCAAACAATGTATTGATATTTTACGTCTTTATCCTTATACCATCGATGTACGTCCAACGGTATTTGCCGTGCCAACCCGCGATGAAGGCTTGCCTGAAGACTTGCTACCACGCCTTGATATCTTGACCGCTGCTTATCGTGAGCTTATCGCCGAAGATGCTAACAATAAAGTACTCGGCGAGCCTGAAAATTACTATCAACTCTACAGCCATGAACAACTGATTGCGCTATCTGAGCGCGAGCAAGTTGCGGTGCCGCGCACGGTTGACGAATGGATGATACCGGTCGCTAAGTATTTGGATTTAAATAAGGTTAAATTTCCGCTGATTGTCGTGCAAGAATATGGCTGGAATATCTTCCGCTTAGCGGCTTCTGCGCAATTGGCTTTAGAAGGCTATGAGCATGCGCATGTCTTTACCGATACGCAGGTTAAGCAAGTCATGCCTGTCGATTGTGAAAACTGCTCAAACGCTGACCACCATGTCACTAAATGGCGTATTGATTATCAACAAGCGGCCAGCTCTGACATTGAACTTGAAACCGAAGTCAAAACTGAATCTATCGAAGTCGATTACTTAATCAACGCTTGCGGCTTTCGCACGGGCGTTATCGACGATATGGTCGGCGTCAAAGTCACACGCATGGTCGAGTTTAAGTCCTCTTATATTACCCACTGGAATGACACTGGCGGACAGATACCAGAGATTATCGTTTATGGCGAGCGCGGAACCCCTGAAGGCATGGCGCAGCTAACGCCTTATCCAGGTGGCTATTTTCAAATACATGGCATGAGTAAATTTATCACCTTATTTGATGATGGTTTGGTCGCCTCTAACAAAGACAGCGCCCAACCTGAATTGCCGTCCCAATACCTGCATTATATCGAAGATGGCTGGGATAAAGCACCGCTACAAGCGCGCAGCCAGCAAGCGATTGATTATGTGGCTGAATTTGTGCCGACCTTTCATAGCGCGCGTACGGTCGGTAATGCGCTATATGGTGGTCAGCAAATTCCTGGTCAAGACGATACTTTGCGGGTGGCTGATGTGAGCTTGTATTCCAATATTCGCTATGCGCGGGCGGAAAACGTCAAAGCCTCATCGACGCTGATTGCTGCTGATCAAATTGTCGATGAATTGACTGAACTTGGTTTAATTGATAATAATATGCCAGAAAACAGTCAGCGTCATGCGCATGAGTGGGCGTATTTGGCAAAGAACGATAGCGTAGCGATTGATAAAGTCGCGCGTCATTTGGCACAAGAACGCGGCTTTCCATTAGCAATGGCAGGCGTAAATCATGGTATTCATGAGACGAGTTAAAATGATTTAAATGTTAATAAAGTTAAAACAAAAAAGGAGAGAAGGGCTAACGATAAGCCCTTCTCTCCTTTTTTATGTAAAAACAGTATATATTAGCGCTTAGTTCGCTTAATTACCGGCCATTTTTTCGGTATCGACCGCGCCCTCTATGGTTACCACTGTTTTTAGCATATCAATCGCTTCACTAATGCTATTACAAACGACCAGACGCTCAAGGTCTTCTTGCTTCATAAAGCCTTGGTCAGCCGTATATTTTAAATGCTCAATCATACGGTCATAGAAACCATTGATATTAAGAATAATCATCGGTTTTTCGTGCTGATATAACTGACGCCATGTGGCAATTTCCATAATTTCTTCCAGCGTGCCAAGCCCGCCCGGCAAGGTAATAAAAGCATCGGCATATTCTGCCATCACCGTTTTACGGGTGTGCATGGTATCGGTCAAATGCAGGCGGGTCAGCTGCTCATGGGCAATCTCGTGCTTCAGCATAAAGGTTGGAATCACACCGACCGCTTGCGCGCCGCCTTGGATGACTTCATCTGCCACTGCGCCCATCAACCCGATGCTCGCGCCGCCGTAGACCAAACCCATGCCATTATCGGCGAGCTCACGACCAAGCTCACGCGCTGCCTGCTCGTAAACTTCATTATTGCCCAAACGCGAACCACAATAAACCGCTACCAACGGCATCGTTAGCATTGATTTATCCACGGCTTTTTCAATATTGGTAATATCTTGACTGGTAATGACTTCATAAGTGTCATTGTTAATTTTCATTTGCATATAACTTCCTTAATTTTTATAGCGATTTTTTCTTAAATACATCTTTATTAAATAATGTGCTATTGAATACCTAGCTATTAAAACACGTTTATTCATGCGTGTTGGTTTGTTGATGTGTGTTCATTGGTCAAAATAAATACTGATTAATATTTTGTTGGAAAATAGTGCTCAAAACAAACTGCATAGAACCTGCTTATAGAACCTGCTTATAGAACCTGCTTATAGAACTTAGAAGTCATTTTCACCTACATTCCTCACCTAAGATTTATTTTACCATAAGCGGTGTTGTAACTCGGTCATCATGCGGTTATCACAGAGTTATGCTATAGATTAAATTAATCGCAGCTTGATGATGACATTGCTTGACACTGATTATTAAACCCTCAGCGCACATCAAGGGTTTTTGTTTACCCAAAGCGCTGACTTATAAAAAAGCACTTACTCATAAAAGACGACAAAAATACATTAAGGTAAAACCATGGAAAATACGCACAATCAAATAGATATTTATGCCCTGAGCATCATGACTGATCGCAATCGGGCATTGGCAGCGACCGTTTACCACCCTAAAGATGAGGTGAAAACAGCGGTCATGATCGCGCCAGCCACCGGTATCAAACGTCAGTTTTATCACAATTTTGCCACTTATTTAGCAGCCAGTGGCTTTGGTGTCCTAACCTTTGATAATGAAGGTATCGGTGAATCGCTTAACTCTGATTTGTCTAAATGTGACGCCTCTTTAATCAGCTGGGGTCGCCATGATATGCCAGCCGTTCTTGATGCCTTGCAAGACGAATTTTCCGATGCGAACTACCATTTGATTGGTCATAGCGCCGGTGGTCAGCTGATAGGTTTGATGCCAAATTATAAGGCGCTTACTTCGGTCTTCAATGTCGCATGCTCATCAGGGCAAATTAAAAATATGGACATGCCTTATAAGCTTAAAGCGATGGGTTTTATGGATGCCTTTATTCCACTCACCAATTTAACGTTCGGCTATACCCCAGCGGATAAAATCGGTATGGGCGAGCCACTACCACGCGGCGTTGCTCGTCAATGGCGTGAGTGGTGCAATGGCGCAGGCTATATCAAGACCGCTTTTGGCAAAAGTATTCATACTCATTTTTATGATGAAATTGACATGCCAGCATTGTGGCTCGGCTTTAGCGATGATGAGATTGCCAATAGCAAAAATATCGATGATATGATTCGCGTCTTTAGCAAAATGCCGGTTGAAAAACGCTTTTTTGAGCCAGAAGAATTTGGCTTAAATAGTATCGGTCATATGCGCTATTTTAATAGCAAAACCAACGCTAAAGCCCCGCAGCTTTGGCAAATGGCAGTCGATTGGCTAGCTAAGCAGCAATAGCTCTAGTTTTTTAATTTATTGAAGCGTAAATACATCTATTTAGTCTTGCGTATTTTTTGCTGCCTGTTCTGCTTTGACACGCTTGGTCAAGGCCGAATAAAGCGACGGCTGCATATTATGGATGTTACCCAGCATCCATTTTACGTAGCTAATTGGCACGTCTTTAATCGGCATGCCCTTATGTTTACCAAAGGGCATTTTGCTCACCGGATTGGCTTTATTAGCGATAGCGTGAGCTGCCGAAAAATCTGTCGGCGCAATTGCTAGGCGCTCGCAGCACGCCTGATAAAGCAGATAACACATACGTGCATCACCTAGCGCATCATGAGCAGCAATCGTCATTCTGCTTGCTTCCCCTTTACCCAATAACTGCTCGATGCATTTAGATTGACCGTAAGCACTCCACTCTGGAAATGCCACGCGCGCCAGCCGCACCGTACATATCAGCTTAGCAGACGGACTGCCAATCACCCGCCAATCAAAGCGTACATTATGCCCAATCAGATACTGCGGCAGCTCAAACGCATCCAGCTCAAAGCGCTCAAGACCTGCGACATCGTCATCGGTGATGCCATGAATTCTAATGACAACTGGTGATATTGAGCGCCCACTATTAAAATATTTCATCCACTCAAATCCCGTCGCTACATTAATAGTCGCCACTTGAATCGGACGCGGATCACGGCCTTGGTCGGTTTCGGTATCGATAATCAGCGCAGTGTCAGTCATAGAGGTTTAGCCATAATTATTTAAACACAGTTATTTGAAGCCAATTACTTACAAAAAGGTATTTCGTGATAGACAGCAATATTGATGTTTTTAACAAACTTTAAAAATATGTAGATTTTAAAAGCAACGTTACATTTATGGGGATAAAAATTAGAGATAACAATGGCATACAAAGAATAGAGACCTTAACTCTTATACTATCTATCAGCGTTTATTTAAAAAAATAAAGAGATATCGATGCTAGCAGATGACAATAACCCGCAGCCAAATTCAAATTCAAAACCAACCTTTTTACGGCGTGTATTCAGCGTATTCATCAAGGCAGCTGTATTATTGATGCTGTTATTTATATTTGACAAGCTCTTACCGAGTATCAGTCAACAAACTCAGTCGTTTGTGATGGCAAAATGGCAACAGCTCAGTTTATTACAACAAGAATTACCCACAGAAAACAGTCTGCCCTCGCCATTACCAGCACAGCACCTAACCGATACATGGGGCGCTGCGCGTAGCCAAGGTCGCTCTCACGAAGGCATCGATATATTTGCCAAGCGAGGTACGCCGATACAGACAACGACACAAGGCATCGTCAGTAAAGTCGGTGAAAATACGTTAGGCGGTCGCGTGGTGTTCATCATTGGACCGGGCGGCGCAGGACATTATTATGCGCATCTAGAGGATTATGCCGATATTAGCCCGAACGACTGGATCAATACCGGCGATATCATCGGTTACGTCGGCGACAGTGGTAATGCCAAAGGTACGCCGCCGCACGTCCATTACGGGATTTATATCAATGGCAGCGCGGTCAACCCCTATCCTTTGCTACAAAAGCCTGAAAGCTAATTTTTAGTTTTTAAAACTTTAACGTCTAAAACTTTAGCCTCTAAAATATTAAGCTTGTAAAAATCAAGCTTGTAAAACGTTAAACCTCTAAACTTCCAATAAAAAATTTAACGGTCCATCGTTGATACTTGCCACTTGCATATCAGCGCCAAACTCACCAGTTGCTACATTAGGATGTTGGGTTTTGGCGTAATTCACTAATTGCTCAAATAAAACTTGCGCGGCATAGGGTGCCATTGCTCCGCCAAAGTCAGGACGGCGACCCTTATCGGTTTTTGCCATTAAGGTAAATTGTGAGACCAATAATAAGCCACCACCTACTTGCTGGACATTTTTATCCAATTTACCAAACTTAGCAGGGTCATCATCATTATCAAAAATGCGATAAGTGAGGATTTTATCAATCATACGCTGCGCACTTTGCAGATTATCATCATGACCTAAGCCAATATAGGCCAATAGGCCATGCTCAATCTCACCAACGCAGTGCGCATCGACAGTGACACTCACACGGTGCACCCTTTGTATCAGTGCTCTCATTTACGGCCTTCCTTATTTATAAATAGCTTACAGTTTATGGCCATACAACAATACCCTGACCATGATAAAATACCGCCATTAACTTGCCTAATTAATTATTACATCAAACCCTATTTTGGTAGCCTCATTATGAATTTATTTGCCACCCTTCAACAATTTGTGCCGCAGCAGCAGTTGAGTAAAGTCGCTGGACGTTTGGCCGCCAGCCGCCATCCTTATGTCAAACGCACCTTTATCCGCAGTTTTGCCAAAGCTTATAATGTGAGCTTAGATGAATACGAGCGCCAAAGCTTTAACGCTTATGAAAGCTTTAATGACTTTTTTACCCGTGAGCTAAAAGACGACGCGCGTATCATCGATAGCAGCGCAAACGGCATTGTCAGTCCTGCCGATGGCGTTATTTCACAGTTAGGGCAAATCCGCGACCATAAATTGCTGCAAGCCAAAGGTCGTGACTATGACATCGGACAATTACTGGCCAATAGCGAAGAGGGCAGCTATTTTGCGGATGGTAGCTTTGCGACTGTATATCTAGCACCTAGTAACTATCACCGCGTACACATGCCATTTGCTGGTACGTTGACCAAAACCCGTTATGTACCGGGCACGCTATTTTCTGTCAATAATACCACGGCGGCAAATGTGCCTGATTTGTTTGCCCGTAACGAGCGTTTGGTTTGTTTGTTTGACACAGAATACGGCAAAGCAGCAGTTGTAATGGTTGGGGCAATGATTGTCGCTGGTATCGAAACGGTAGCGACTGGCAAAATCAGTCGCACTGAGGAAATTCAAGAAGCCGAGCACAATATGAGCTTTGCAAAGGGTGATGAGCTTGGACGCTTTTATTTAGGCTCGACCGCGATTGTAGTACTACCAAAAGGCGCAAAAGCCGATTGGCAAGATAACATGCAAGCCAATAGCGTGGTACAAATGGGACAATTATTAGGTGTTGCTAACGCTAAATAAAACCGCTGTTTAATGCTACAAACAAAAGCCCAATTAAGTATAAATCATTATGCTTAATTGGGCTTTTTAATGAGAGTTATGGTTTCGTCGTAAGATAGCGGCTAATAAGGAAAGTAGCTAATAACGAAAGTGCTTGTGTATAGGATAAGCATAAAGGACATTTTCTTCTTGCGTACCGCGGCCGATATTATGAATAATCAACGGCGTACCATCAGCAGCTGCTTTGTCTGATACGATACCTATATGCGGCAAGTTACCATTGGGCAAGCGCCACGTTACAATATCTCCGACTTGAAAGCTGTCTTTATCAGTGACTGATAACGACTGCCCATGCTGCACAAAAAATACCTCAAGATTGGGCACACGGCGATGATCGATATTTTTATCCGTTGACTTTAAGCCCCATATTTTCGGATAGGCAGACCAATTTGACTTCATGTCATGATTGACCAACTGCTGCAAATCTACATTTTGCAAACGATAAGCGCGAATAATCACATCGGTACAGACGCCGGTCTTTATTGCTACATCGCCACGCGGAAATTCCAGCTTACGGTAAGTAGGGTCATAGCTCACTGTGATACCGATCTGCTTTTTGGCATCGTGTGCCAATTTATCACCATCGCTGACAGGAGCAAGCGCTTGCACCATTTGCGCTAATCCCAGCATGCTGACAAAGGCTAGCGATTTGCACAACGTTTTATAGTTTTTAAATAAGTGCATGTAGCCTCTCTGTTATTACTGACCCCACTGTTCAATATAAAGGCTTTAGACGGCGTCAACCATTGCGAATCAGTAACGAGGTGACGCGATCAAACGACAACGCTATTAAATGAAAAGTCTAGCAACCAAATTCGGTATCAATTTACTTATCAACCAACCATCCTTGCTTAGTTGCATAGTCAATCTGTTTTGCTAGCCACTCATGGATACTCGGAAAGCTGTCTTTAATAAAGCCATGTGCGCCAGCTACTTGAGAGCGCGTAACGTTAGCATCAATCCACGTTTTTCCGTTGGTGTTCAGATTAAGCAAAAACGGTAATAAACGATCAACCACTCTAAGCAGTTGGCTCTCTTTACTATTACCTGTTTCCTGCTCCTCCCAAACCTCACTTAAATCAGCAATCCCATTACCGCGCTCGCTTTGCAATCGCGCAATTCCTTCACGCTCTTCAACGTGCGCATCACCACGTGTATCGGCGTATAAAAAAGTATCGCCCGCATCAATCTCGCCCAAATCATGTATCAGTGCCATCTTAAGTAATTTTTCATGATTGACATCCAGCTCAAATAACTCAGCGATTGACCAACATGCCATCGCCAAATGCCAAGAATGCTCAGCAGAGTTTTCTAAACGATTCGTACCCGTCACATAGCTACGTCGATTGACACGTTTAAGCGCATCCAGCTCTAGTAAAAAATGCGTCACGTCATCAATATCGATATTTGCAGTAAGCTTTGGATTGGTTAATAGCTTTTGCTTAGTCGATGGCATGGTTGTTGATAACGTGGCTTTCGAGGAAATCGCTTTTGATGACATGGTTTCTAATGGCATGGCTTTCTCTAATTTGACTGGTAAATGGTTAGCGCTTTGTCTAACTCTAATCTTTATACGAAATCACTTATTATAATAGACATTTTCTCACGCTGGTAAGCATATAGGTTTTTCTAAAACAATCAATAAAGGCAAATATCTAATTTTTTATTGTTTAATATTCGACTAATGCTCATAATAGGGCAACAGGCAATGCATAAGACTATGGACAAGGTTATGCATAAAATAATGGATAACAACCTGCACCAGACAAGGATATGTCGATGCCACCCACCACTGACGCTGCAACGCGTGCCAATTCATTAACTGCGAACTCAGTAATTTCCAAGCAAAAACTACCCAATAAATGGCTCATTATTGCAGGCTTCTCTCTTTTACTTGGGGTCAATCAGTTTTTATGGCTGACCTTTGCCACCATCGTAATTAGCACTGAGGCACATTTCGGTGTTAATGAGTTTTTCGCCAATTTATTAACGTTGATGTTCCCTATTATCTTTGTGCTACTCGCCATTCATTCTGGCAAGGTACTTGATAATATTGGATATAAAAAAATCGTCAGCTTAGCGGCGCTGCTTATGCTGATAGGCTCAATAATACGCTGGTTGGGCGCTGATCATTATTGGACAGTGTTTGCAGGGCAATTACTGATTGCCATCGCTCAACCGTATATTACCAATGCTATCAATCAAGTGACCTCGGATTGGTTTGATAAATCGCAAATCGCCACGGTAACAGGCGTTATTATGGGTGGGATGTTTTTGGCGACCGCCCTTGGCGCTTTTGCCCCTGCTCCATTAATCGAGGCGTTTGGCTTCTCTGGCATGCTACTTATCAATGTCGTTATTACGGCGGTGGCGGTAGTAGGCTTTTTATTAGTGGTCGTTGAAAAACCCAAACAACAAGATAGCGCTATATCACTGCACGAAATCGAATCGCTATTAAAAAATAAACGGCTCTGGTTTATCTCATTGGCAGTGTTTATTGCGATGGGTTATTTTAATGGGCTGAGTAACTGGATTGCGCCTATTCTTGCGCCACGCGGTATTGATGAGGCGACGGCGGGCATTATTACCGCGATGCTGATCGTCGGCGGTATTTTAGGGGCGCTACTGATTCCGCTATTATCTGATTATCTGCAAAAACGGCGGATATTTTTAATATTGGCAACGCTGGTTGGTGCGAGTGCAACGTATCCTTTACTGTACTTAACGACAGGAACCTCAACATTATTGCTGAGTTTTGTACTGGGGTTTTTCTTACTAGCAGGTTATCCGCTACTGATTGCCGCCGCTGAAGACACCGTACATGCCTCACAAGCGGCCAAAGCAGTTGCCATGCTGATGATGATGGGCAATCTCGGAGGCGTCATCATGGTGTTGCTGATGCAAGGCGTGAAAGGACTGACTGGCAGTTGGACACCGACTGGTTGGGTACTGATTATTGCCGTCGCTTTAGCTACCTTTTTAGTCTTAAAAATAAAGGATAAGCCAGCAAATAAATCTAGTGTTAAGCCAACTTCAAACGTTGTTTAAGAGCTTTATTTCAAAGCGAAAAACTTAGTATTTAAAAAAGATAGCGCCTAACTATCAAAGCGCTATCTTTCTTTATTAACCATTAAAGAAACGTTTTATTACCAATCAATCTGCTTAATTAAGCCACTTAATCAAATTACTTAATCAAACTACTAATGGTTTTAAACGCAGGGTCTTTACTACTGCGGCACAGCTCAAACAGAATGGTTTCAACCGTGGTAATCACACCTCCAGCGCGGCGGATACGGCGAATCGCTTGCTTTTTATCGTACGGAAAACGCGAACCAACTGCATCTCCAATAATGACTGGCTGCATGCCATTATCGAGTAAGTCCAATGCCGTTTGTAGCACGCAAACATGCGCCTCCACCCCAAATAATAAAACAATGCTTCGATTCTGCTGTGCTAAATGATTCCATGAATCATCATTGTCGCAAGCACTAAAAGTCACTTTTTCGAAACCTTTGGCATTATCGCCTTCTAATAGCTCACGAATTTCGGGTAAGGTTTCGCCTAAGCCTTTTTTATATTGCTCATTGAGCATAATAGGGATACCAAGCGCTTGCAGACCTTTGATTAGAGTGACGGTTTTTTTGATGATATTTTCATGGTCATAAATATGCGGCGTCAAGCGTTCTTGGATATCGATAATCATCGCTTGGGTATTTTCACGGTCAATACGGTAGGTACGATCAGTAATCATGGTGGACATAGTACACTCCTTGTACGGCTGAAGCTGACGGTTCTAAACTTATTTAAAATTGCTATCAGGCTTAAAATTATAATGATTAACTCTTCTCTCATTTAGTCATAGTTTAATGAATGCGTCAATGGAGATAAGCTATATAACAACTTATGATGTTTTAATTGTAAAAAATAGGGTAATCCTTAAATGCAAAAACCCCTAGCCATCATGACTAGGGGTTTTTATTAGAACGATAAATTATTTTAAAAAATTGATAATATTACAGGCTTAAACACGCTCAATAATCGTCGCAATACCTTGGCCAAGACCGATACACATGGTCGCTAGACCGATTTCAGTATCAGACTGCTCCATGGCGTTTAGCAAGGTAACCGTGATACGAGCACCTGAACAACCTAGTGGATGCCCTAATGCAATCGCGCCACCGTTGATGTTGACGATGTCTTGCTTATCCGTCAAGTTCAATGCTTTTAGTACTGATAGACCTTGTGCTGCAAACGCTTCGTTTAGCTCGATGGTTTGCATATCATCGATGCTCATGCCAGCACGTTTCAATGCTTTTTGTGTGGCAGGCACAGGACCATAACCCATGATAGCGGCATCACAACCAGCAACAGCCATGCTGCGAATACGAGCACGAGGTTTCAAACCTAACTCTTTGGCTTTTTGGGCGCTCATGACTAGCATCGCTGATGCACCATCAGATAATGCAGATGAGGTAGCAGCAGTTACCGTACCGCCTACTGGATCAAAGGCTGGACGTAGCTTTTGCATTTGCTCCATAGTAGCATCAGGACGAATCACTTCATCGACAGTACATAGTTGTAAGCGACCCGCTTCGTCATGACCTTCGATACCGATGATTTCATTGTCGAAACGACCTTCAACAGTCGCAGCCCATGCACGGCGATGCGACTCAAGACCAAAAGCATCTTGCTCTTCACGAGTGATGTTATTCATGCGACCCAGCATTTCAGCGGTCAAGCCCATCATGTTTGAAGCTTTAGCATAATGCTTTGACGCTTCAGGATTCAGATCAACGCCATGCATCATACCGACGTGACCCATATGCTCAACACCACCGATGATGAAAACATCACCTTGACCGGTCATGATTTGAGCAGCAGCAGTGTGTAGCGCCTGCATAGATGAACCACATAGACGGTTAACGGTTTGACCACCAGCTGTCTTAGGGATATCAGCAAGCAAGCCGATGTTACGACCGATGTTTAAACCTTGCTCTAGGGTTTGGTTAACACAGCCCCAGATGATGTCTTCAACGTCACGTGGGTCAAAGTCATTACGCTCAACCAATGCACGAACCAATTCAGCAGACATGCTATCAGCGCGGACATGACGGAACATACCGTTTTTGGTTTTACCCATTGCTGAGCGTACGCCATCTACGATGACCACGTCTTTTGGACTTAAAATTGTCATACTATCTTCCTTTTCAATTTTTATTGTCAGTGGCAGTACCGCAATGCTCGCTTATCTAATTTAGAAGGTTAGTGATAATAAATAAATTACCAGTAATCTTATCGAGCATGTGTACTGCACTTCATCCTAGTAATGACTACCCATTACGCAGTAGCGTAAAAGGTCTCGCCTGCTGCTGACATATCGCGAATCTTTTGCGGAGCTTCATAAGCTTTGCCAAGGTATGCGTATTTTTCACACAGTGCCAAGTAGTTATCTAAACCCATTTGGTCGATATAACGGCAAGGTCCACCGCGGAATGGCGGGAAGCCAACACCCATAATCATCGCCATATCCGCTTCTGACGGCGTGCTGACGATATTGTCTTCTAGGCAACGGACGGTCTCATTACAGAAAGCCAGCATGGTACGGTCGATAATTGCTTGATCATCAAAGGTTTGCTTGTCGCTATCTGTTGTCGTTTTTAGCAGCTCATAAGTGGCTTCATCAGCAACTTTCTTTGGCTTACCACGTTTGTCCATTTCATACTTATAGAAACCAACGCCGTTTTTCTGACCTAAGCGTTTGTTTTCATATAAAAGCTCAATCGCGCCTTTATAATCAGGCTTCATGCGGTCAGGGAAACCTTCAGCCATGACTTCTGCGCCATGGACACCAGTATCTAAACCAACGACGTCGATTAGATAAGCAGGACCCATCGGCCAGCCGAATTTTTCCATGACTTTATCGACATGAGCAAAATCAGCACCTTGCTTAAGGAGCAAGTCAAAGGCGCCAAAGTATGGGAATAGCACACGGTTGACTAAGAAACCTGGGCAATCATTAACCACAACGGGCACTTTACCCATTTTAGTAGCCAAGGCGACCGTAGTAGAAATGGCTTCTTCAGAAGATTTTTTACCACGAATGACTTCAACCAATGGCATACGGCTTACCGGGTTAAAGAAATGCATGCCGACGAAGTTTTCTGGACGCTCAAGTGCTTCAGCCAAGAAAGTAATAGAGATAGTTGAAGTGTTTGAGGCTAAGATACAATCATCTTTTACCAAGCCTTCCACTTCTTTTAATACCGCACGCTTAACATTTGGATTCTCTACCACTGCTTCGATAACGATATCAGTTTCAGCAAAATCACCATAATTCAAAGTCGGACGGATACGGCTTAAGGTTTCACCCATTTTTACTGGGGTCATTTTGCCGCGTTCGACCATTTTGCCAAGTAACTTGCTGGCTTCGCCCATACCAAGGTCTAATTGCTCAGACTTGATGTCTTTCATGATGATTGGTAAGCCTTTGCTAGCTGCTTGATAGGCGATACCACCGCCCATGATACCAGCGCCTAGTACGGCCGCTTCATTGATTTCATGTGCGTTTTTGCTATGCTGCTTCGCTAATTTTTTAACCAACTGATCGCTTAAGAACAAACCAACCAAGCTTTCTGCTTGTGGGGTTTTCGCCGCTTTTGCAAAACCAGCCGCTTCTACTTCGATTGCTTTATCACGTGGTAAATTAACGTGTTTTTCCATCGCCGCGATAGCCAGTGCTGGCGCAGGGTACTGCTTAGGATTGGCCTTTGCAAAGATCATACCTTTTGCACTATTAAACGCCATCGCTTGCTCAAGCTGATTTAATTTAACAGGAACGAGCTTCTCTTCACGCTTCGCTTTCCAATCAAGCTCACCTGAGATACATTTTTTGACCAAATCAATGGCTGCATCTTGCAAGTCATCAGCAGCAACAGTCGCATCAACCAAGCCTAACTTTAGCGCATCAAGTGCTTTCTTTGGTGTACCAGTGGCAATCAATTCAAGCGCATTGTCGATACCAATCACACGCGTAGTACGAACGGTACCACCAAAGCCTGGGAAGATACCCAGTTGGGTTTCTGGTAGACCGATGATTGCTTTGTCGCTCATGACACGGTATTCACAAACCAAGGTCATCTCACAACCACCGCCAAGCGCCGCACCATTGATAGCAGCTACTTTCGGAAACGGTAAATCTTCAAAGCGATTGAAGGCGTCATTAATATTAATAACCCAATCTTTGATCTCTTCTTCTGGCTGCTTAAAAGACGCCACAAACTCTGTGATATCAGCACCAGCAATAAAGACGCCTTTGCTTGAGGTGACAATTAAGCCCTTAACGTCATCGGCTTTTTCTAAAGCATTAACAACTTCAGCAAATTGCTTATTGGTTTCAGCATCAAACTTATTCACGCTCTCATTTTCGGCGTTGTACTGCATGTTGGCGATGCCATCCTCTAGCATTGTCACCGTGATGCGATTTCCTTGGTATACCATTTGGAACTCCTTGCTATATAACGAAAGCTACGTTTTAGAATTAAAAGTTTTAAAATTAAAGTACATAGCCAGTTATTGTTAGTAAAACGAGTAATAACACTGCCAACATACTGTCTTATAAAGTCAGCATAGAGTGAGCAGTGCAGATGTCTTTATTATCCAGCGCTCATGCTTATATTCATTTTCTATGCTGAATGTTACCGCGTTAGCACAATTGAATACGGCGCTTCATTTATATACGTTTGTTACCGGTACTGATGTTATCAATATTGGCTGAACATTGAGATGATAGGTCACTTAAATAAGGTCAAAAATCCACTTTTTAAGCGCCAGACCATTTTTACGCCAATTAGTGTAGGGGATTATGCCCCCGACTGTCACAAGCTAATACCATACTCGCAAGTCACTCTTAAGTCGACACTAACCCTTTACCTTGCTGCCAAGGTGCTTTAAGTGACCGCTTGTATACTGAGATTATATGATGAGTGCTATTGATTCAATCTTTAGAGCTTTCAATCTTGATAAACAGCATTTTTCTATTTACAACTCCTCTGCAATATCAAAACATATCCAACGTCTAAGTTAAATCAATAATACGTAACGATGGCTTGTTGTATTATTTCCGTCTTTTTTAAGCCAATTTCTTAACATTAAACCGGCAAAAATGCGTCATTGATAATACTCGCTCGCTAAGGAATATAATCTATCATGCTACACTAGCACTATTTTTATTATTCACCTGATAGATGGTTGGGTTATGACTGTTTTTACTTCTACTACTACGCCAAGCCTGATGCCTGCAAGACTTGTATCTTTTGCTAGCTTTGATAACAATACTGAGCAATTTCATAACGCCGTGCGTGCGCAACTGTCGCAAGATATCGACGTATTATTTGCTTACGCTGAGCTACCAAGCCCACTGCTTGATGCCTGCCGTTATGTGATGACAGGTACTGGTAAATTGGTACGTCCGTTATTGGTCGTCAGCGCCTTTGATAGTGTCAATCAAAGCAATGCTAATGCCAATGAAAATACAGATAAAAGCACTGACAATAAAAACAGTATGGCTAACGCTGATGGTTTGGAAGCTCTATTAGAAAACGACTCAGATTATGATATGGCGCGCCGTGCTGCATTGGCGGTGGAGCTGCTGCACACTTATTCGTTGGTACATGATGATTTGCCATGTATGGATGATGACGAGCTGCGCCGTGGTCAGCCAACCGCTCATATCGTCTTTGAAGAGTCGACCGCCCTACTCGCTGGCGACGTATTACAGACGCTAGCCTTTGAGGTATTGACCGCCGATCTGCCAACCTTTGCACGCTTTGATTCAGCTATCGCAAGCCAGCTCATCGCTATATTTGCCCCACGTGCACGGCGTATGGTATCCGGTCAAATGCTCGACCTCAATGCTGAAGCCACTACTGGCATTTCACAGAGCGACTTAGAAGCTATCCACCGTGATAAAACCGGTGCATTAATTGAAGCGGCGATGCTTATGGGTGGTATTTGCGCTGGTGCGACAGCTCCGCAGCGTATGGCATTGCAAGAGTGTGCCCAACATATCGGTCTCGCCTTTCAGGTTCAGGACGATATTTTAGATGTCACGACCTCTACCGACACGCTTGGCAAGCCTGCCGGCAGTGATGAAAAACTAGATAAATCTACCTATGTAAAATTGATGGGCGTTGAGCAGGCGACTAGCTATGCGCAATCGCTATTTGATGACGGACGCGCAGCACTTACTCGTGAACTGAGTGGTCTTGAATTAAATAATCGCGAACTTAACGGTAATAAAGAGAATGATGCGTTGATGGCACTCATTGAATGGCTTTGGTCGCGGAAAAAATAACGTCATAAGAAACGAGCTAAATATTTTAATTATTAAAAATAGCAAAGGGTGGTCAACATGGATAATGCCCCTACTCAGCGTATTTACCTCGGTACTGGCGGTTATAGCGATACCGACTTACTCGGTACCCTATATCCAACTGGCACTAAAAAAACGGACTTTTTACGTGAATACGCTAAGCAATATGGTGCGGTAGAGATTAACAGTACCTTTTACGCGCCTATCGGGCAAAAAGCCTTTGCAGGTATGGTCAATAAAGCCTATGTCGAGGCAAATAGTGAGTTGAAATTCGCCGTCAAACTCCATCAATACTTTACTCATGCACGTAAAGGCACTGCCGAACACGCGCAAGCATTTCTTACTGCTCTCACCCCGCTTATCGAAGCGGATGCTCTCGCGCCATTACTACTGCAATTCCCACATGGCTTTGACCGTACCCGCGAGCACCGTCTATATCTGGCAAATCTCGTTAGTTGGTTTAAGGATTATCCATTAGCCATCGAGTTCCGACATAACGGCTGGCATACCCCGCAAGTGGTTGATAGCTTTATCCAGCAAGGTCTGATTTGGTGTAGCGTCGATTATCCCAAAGTCAGTGGACTGCCACCGTCACGGCTGATATTTACCCAGCGTACTGGTTATCTGCGGATGCATGGCAATAATCTAAATTGGTGGGATGCGATGAGTGCGGCTGATCGCCATGATTATCGCTACTCTGAGGCTGAAATGCAGGACTGGGCGCAAGCGATTGCCAATCAGCGTCAGCATTTTGATACGCTATATATCTTCTTTCAAAACACCGTCAATGCGCATGCTTATTATAATATTGCGATGTTGAAGGAAGCGTTGGGTAAGTTTGGTTTTGAGGTGTTGTAAGGTGTGTTTAACAAAGCACAACCTACTATTTAAAAGTTAGTTAAATTCTAAAAACGCACCAAACTCTATTAGATAAATTAAATAGAGTTTAATTTAAAAACGGTCGCAGGTTTGGCACGAAAGCTAGGACTCTTTTTATCCGCATAAATCATATGCGGAGTAATATCATGAGCATCTAAGTCTGCTTGAGTTGCCCATTTCTCTATTAATACAAACTGGTTTTCATTTTCAACATCTTGAGTCAGCTCATATTGCAAACAACCCTTCTCTGCTAAAACTAAAGGCTGTAGTTCTTTAAAGGCTCGAATTTGTTGATTAGCACAGCCTGCTTTGGTTTCGATGAGTATTATTAAAGATAACGGTGAAGAATAATTGTTCGGCATAATACTTTCCTGTAAAAGGTAATTGAAATAAATTTCTTAGCAATAAACACTACTCTTTTTTGATAACAATCATAATAAACATAAGTAAGGTTATGGCTTAAGCGCTAATTTACCATAAACTTTAAACCAAAAAAAGGACGCCTCTCAGCGTCCTTTTTTCAAATCAAATTACTTAGTGTTTAAAACTTACTCTTCAACACCAGCATCTTGACCTTTATATTTTGCGTTTGCGTAGTCCCAGTTCACTAGCTTGTCTAGGAACGTGTCGACATAGTCAGGACGACGGTTACGATAATCGATATAGTAAGCATGTTCCCACACGTCACAAGTCAATACGGCTACTTGGTCATGTGCAAGTGGTGTATCAGCGTTAGCTGTTTTGGCGATAGACAGTTTGCCACCGACTTTATCAGCAACTAGCCATGCCCAACCTGAACCAAACTGAGTCAATGCTGCGTTTTTGAACTCTTCACGGAACTTATCATAGCTACCGAAGTCTTCTTCGATTTTAGCTTTTAGATCGCCAGTAGGTTCGCCGCCGCCGTTAGTTGGCGTCATGCAGTTCCAATAGAACGTGTGGTTCCATACTTGGGCTGCTTGGTTAAACATACCTTGCTTGCTGTCATCTTTAGCGGTTGCTACGATGATTTCTGACAAAGTTTTGTCTTCTAGACCAGAACCAGGTAACAATTCATTGAGCTTAGTCACGTATGCATTGTGATGCTTGTCATGATGGTATTCTAGCGTCTCAGCACTGATATGTGGCTCTAGCGCGTCTTTTGCATAAGGTAGTTCTGGTAAGGTAATCTTTGACATATTATTTTATCCTTGCTGTTTAGCCATTAGTATTAGGTATAGCCTAAATCAATGCTATAAATTATTGGACTAAATTGGCTTAGTTTATTGTTAGTGAAATTCATTACTCAATATGTTGAACATATTGCGGTAAACCTAAAAGGCTTGCATGCTAAAGCCTATCTTAAGCGCGCATCAATTGTTAGTTATTTTACTTTTAAATAGCATAACAACTAAAAGCTCTTATGAATATTCAAAAGTATTGTTAACTTTAAATTCACAAGCTATAAGATATAATTCACTGTAGCTTATTGCCTATTATAGCAAGAGTGATGACAAATATCAGTTACCAAATGTTATGAATCGCTTATTCGTTATGCTAATTGGTAATTTAACTAATGCTAGCCTAGAATATACGCGTATCAGCGACTCAATGACGGACAAAGAATATGAACCAAACCAGCGCCACAGAGACTCATCAACAAGCATCCACCTTAAATGATTCAATATCGGCTACGCCGCAAAACCAATGGGTGCTCGCCAGTAATAATAAAGGCAAACTTGCTGAGTTTACCCGCTTGTTTGCAGCGGCAGATTTGGATGTGACGATTGTCCCGCAAGGTCAACTTGATATTGAAGATGCCATCGAAGACGGCTTGAGTTTTATTGAAAACGCCATTATCAAAGCGCGTCATGCCAGCCGAGCAAGCGGATTACCCGCAATTGCAGATGATTCAGGGCTTTGCGTGCCAGTATTAGGTAATGCACCCGGTATTTACTCTGCCCGCTATGCAGGCGAGCATGGCAATGATGCCAAAAACAATGCCAAGCTTATCGCTGACTTGCAACCTATCCGCGATGCGCAGCCAAATACACCTATTTCTGGTATGTTCGTCTGCGTATTGGCAATGGTACGCCATGCCGATGATCCGCTACCGATTATCGCGCAAGGTTTATGGCAGGGTGAAATTTTGAATGCGCCGCATGGTGATGGCGGTTTTGGTTACGATCCGCTGTTTTGGTTGCCAGAGCTACAAG
The DNA here is from genome assembly GCF_904846175.1 of Psychrobacter immobilis. Lineage (GTDB taxonomy): Bacteria > Pseudomonadota > Gammaproteobacteria > Pseudomonadales > Moraxellaceae > Psychrobacter > Psychrobacter immobilis_E. The sequence goes on from NZ_CAJGZM010000009.1 coordinate 49,286, forward strand.
CGACGGCCGCAAGCTTAAGCGCTGCTGATAAAAACAGCATCAGTCATCGCGGTCAGGCGATTGAGCAGTTATTGGCGCAGTTGCCGTCATAAGCTTATTTGATAATAAAGCGCATTTAGTAATAATAAGCGGGAAGATTAAAGCAAAGTTATACTCATAAACCCCCTAAGGGGCGATTAAACAGATAATTTTTACTTTGATAAACAGATAGATTATACTGTTCTACTTTTAAAATTTTGTTGAAAGCCGTTATTTGTCTGTATAATTAAGCAAAAAGCGTTATTATGCGATTTATTTACGGTTAATATTGATATCAGATAGCGTCTATTCAGATAAAGCATTTCTCATTTTTGTGTCAGCAGCGATTGTTATGGGCACGGACGGCGAAATTGCGCGCTATCAATATCCCCTATTTATTCCAACGGCAACCAGTAGCACACGCGTATTTTGCAGCATGGTTGTCTATTATTATTTAATCATAAAGGTGTAATTAACATGGCTACAGATTTACAAGTCACAACCAACAAGCTATCTAACAAAGAAACTCAGCTAACGGTTAAAGTTCCTGTCGAAAAAATTCAAAATAAAGTTGAAGGCCGTATTCGCCAAGTGGCGAAAACTGCCAAGATTGACGGTTTCCGTAAAGGTAACGTTCCTATGTCACATATCCGTTCACAGTACGGTGCTGGCATTCAACAAGAAGTCATCAACGATGTGATCCGTGATACCGTATTCGAAGCGATCAAATCTGAAGACATCCGCGCGGTTGGCATGCCTAACATCGACGACGTAAAACTTGAAGATGATTTCTTGGTATATCAAGCGACTGTTGAAATCTTCCCAGAAATCGACGTGCAAGGTATTGATGAAATCGAAGTTGAGCGTCACACGGCGACAGTTAGCGACGAAGACGTTGACACCATGATTGAAAACCTACAAAAACAACGTGAAGAATTCGTTGAGAAAAAAGGTAAAGCGGCCAAAGACAATCAAGTAACGTTTGACTTTGAAGGCTCAATCGACGGCGAGAAATTCGAAGGCGGTTCTGCTGAAGACTTCAAACTGGTTATCGGTAGCAACCAAATGATTCCAGGTTTTGAAGATGGCATCAAAGGCATGAAAGCTGGCGAAGAAAAAGTCATCGACGTCACTTTCCCAGAAGATTACCAAGCTGAAAACTTAGCTGGTAAAGAAGCGCAGTTTAAAATCAACGTAAAATTGGTTGAAAAATCAAAATTACCTGAAATCGATGATGCGTTCCTAGAGCTGTTCGGTGTTAAAGAAGGCGGCGTTGAGAAATTAAAAGAAGACGTCCGTAAAAACATGGAACGCGAAATCAAAAATGCTGCGCGTAGCCAAGTAAAACAAGCGACGTTTGATGCGTTGTTAGAGAAGAACGAGTTTGACGTACCAAACGCCATGCTAGAGCAAGAAATCGAGCGTCAACGCAACATGATGATGCAACGTTTTTCTCAGCAGTTCGGTGCCAATGCTGATAGCTTCGATAAAGACATGCTACCGAATGAGCTATTTGAAGAGCAAGCGCTACGTGCTGCCCGTCTTGGCATCATCGTTGCTCGCGTTATCGACACCAAAGGCTTAGAAGTCGATCAAGAGCGTGTTGAAAGCTTTATCAAAGAAGCCGCTGAAAACTACGAAGATCCAAGCGAGGTCATCGAATACTACACCAATGACAAGCAACAACGCGCTAACATTGAGTCTGTGGTTCTAGAAGACCAAGTGGTCGATTATCTAATCGAGCAAGGCAAAGTAACTGACAAAGAAGTTAGCTACCAAGACCTATTGGCTGCTCAGCAACAACAGCAGCAAGGTATGTAATTTAGCGCTTTAGCGTTACTGCTCTAAAATGTATTACGAATGCCCTAACTTCTGGTTAGGGCATTTTTATTGCTGGCTTATAAATCGCGTGTCTATAAATTGCCGGCTTATTAGCGGCTTTTATTCAGTGTTTATTCATACTACCCTTGATAAATAGGCATAGACGCCTTATTAATAGGGAGTCATTTATCATTTGTCACATTAAAAAGTTACTATTGGCCTGATAAAAAAGTTACCATTAGCTCAATTATTTTTAGCGGTGACTGTTTTTAAACGCTTTTATTTCTAGCTGTTATCTAGAATAACTTTTAAGCGCCGTCTTCAATCAAGAATATGATTGGCGACTTGCTAGCGATATTTAGAGCATTTAATTGAAGCTAATGGGTTTTATTAACAGACGGCTTTTATTAACAGACAGCAATGTTTACAATGATAACCACCATAAAAATTTAGCCAACAACTACTCTATATTTCTTTATTTTATGTACTTATAAACAGGACATCTTTATGACAGATTATGATCGCATCACTGCTAACCCGCATTTTGATATGTTGATGAGTGCGCACAATACTGCCCAGAGCGCACAATATAGCCAAAGCGCGCCACAAGCAGCATTAGTTCCAATGGTGGTTGAGCAGTCAGCGCGCGGTGAACGCTCGTTTGATATTTTCTCACGCCTATTACGTGAGCGCGTTATCTTTTTGACCGGTCAAGTTGAAGACCATATGGCCAATCTTATCGTCGCGCAGTTGCTATTTTTAGAAGCCGAAAACCCTGATAAAGACATCCATTTATATATCAACTCGCCAGGCGGCTCAGTAAGTGCTGGTTTGGCTATTTTTGATACCATGAACTTTATCAAACCTGAAGTATCGACCATCTGTATGGGCGGCGCTTATAGCATGGGTTCATTCTTGCTCGCAGCGGGTCAAAAAGGCAAACGTTATGCCCTAGCCAACTCTCGCGTGATGATTCATCAGCCTTCAGGCGGTGCGCAAGGTCAAGCAACTGATATCGAAATTAATGCGCGTGAAATTCTAAAAACTCGCGCTCGTTTGAACGAGATTTTGGCTGAGCGTACGGGTCAACCGGTTGAGAAAATCGAAAAAGACGTTGAGCGTGACTATTGGTTAGATGCCAAAGAAGCCAAAGAATACGGTCTAGTCGACGAAGTATTAGAGCGTCGCCCTGCTTCTTTATAAGCGCCTTAATAGTAGACGTTTAAAAACCTTAAACATCACTGCCTAAGCGCGATAGGGTAAGAGAAAATATATTAAGTGCCCTGCGCTTTTACATCGATGTCCATAATCAGAATATTGAGCAGTATTAAATTTTAGGAGTGCCGTTATATGGCAGAAGATAACACCCCGCAGTGTTCGTTTTGCGGCAAAGAAAAAAGTGAAGTAAAGCAGCTGATTGCCGCTGACAACGCCAATATCTGTAATGAATGTATTGAGCTATGTACGGACCTGATTGCGGACAGCGCCAAAGATGGTGACGACGATAGCGATATTGACACCTCTTGGGTCAACAAAAAGCTGCCAACGCCAAAAGAGCTACGTGCCAAACTTGATGAATACGTCATCGGGCAAGATGCAGCGAAGAAAGCCTTAGCCGTTGCGGTTTATAACCACTATAAACGCCTAAAAGTCAGCCAGACTCTAGCCAATGACAGTAAAAAAGCTAAGATTGGCGCTGATGATGCGATGGTTGAATTGGCAAAAAGTAATATTTTGTTAATTGGTCCAACCGGCTCTGGTAAAACCTTGTTGGCGCAAACCTTGGCGCGCTTACTCGACGTTCCCTTTGCGATGGCGGATGCCACAACCTTAACCGAAGCCGGTTATGTCGGTGAAGATGTCGAAAACATTGTCCAAAAGCTACTACAAGCGTCAGATTATGATGTCAGTAAAGCTGAGCAAGGCATTATCTATATTGATGAGATTGATAAAATCAGTAAAAAAGGCGATAACCCATCTATCACGCGTGACGTCTCAGGCGAAGGTGTGCAGCAAGCCTTGCTTAAGCTTATCGAAGGTACGGTTGCCGCTATTCCACCACACGGTGGTCGTAAGCATCCACAGCAAGAGCTGATCCAAGTTGATACCAGCAATATCTTAATCATCGTCGGTGGTGCGTTTGCTGGCCTTGATAAAGTCATTCAGCAGCGTACAGAAAAAGGCGGTATTGGTTTTAATGCCGATGTCAGCTCAAAAGATGATAGTAAACGTAGCTCAGAGCTGCTGCAGCAAGTAGAGCCGGAAGATTTGATTAAGTTTGGGCTTATCCCAGAGCTGATCGGTCGTCTTCCTGTGCTCGCTGCTCTCACAGAGCTTGATGAAGATGCTTTGGTACAGATATTGACAGAGCCAAAAAACGCCTTAGTTAAGCAGTATAAATATCTGTTTGATATGGAAGGCGCTGACATTACCTTTACCAAAGAAGCGCTTGATGCCATCGCCAAAAAAGCCATGGCACGCAAAACAGGGGCTCGTGGACTGCGCTCTATCGTTGAAAACGCGCTTCTTGAGACGATGTATGAGCTACCTTCAATGGAAAATGCTAAGACCGTACTCGTTGATGAAGCAGTAATTAACGACGGTAAAATCCCTGAAATCACCTTCTCTAACGGTGACTCAGAACAGATAGCGATCGACGCTTAAAAGTTTTTATCTGCTTTATTAAAGCAGTAATTAAAGTAAAAGTGTCTAGTGTAAATTATGCTAGACACTTTTTTTATGTCCGCTTACTTCTCATTTTATTTCTTGCAGCTAATGTAATGGGTAAAAATGACAGCTGCGTTTATCAATCCCTATCAGCGCTTATCATCAATCATGCTAAGGTAAAGCGACTTTTTATACGTTATCCTTATTTACGACCAAACCTCTAAAATCAATGATACAAAGGACTGTTTATCATGCTTAACACTGTTTCTGGAAATATCTCTGCAGTAGCAAACTCACTACGCCAACATCTGCCTTTTCCCTCTCATCAAGACCATGACATTACTCCCTATTACCGCAACCACGTCGCTGCTATTACTGGGGCTGGCTCTGGTATGGGGCGCGAGCTTGCCATTCATTTGGCAAAAATGGGCTGCCATGTGGCTCTATCAGATATCAATGCTGAGCAACTGGCACAAACTAAAGATTTACTGGTCGGCTATGATGTCAAAGTCACCACCACCGTACTTGATGTCTCAGACAATAAGGCAGTTGAAGCGTGGGCTGATAGCGTGATGGCAGAGCATGGTAAAGTAAACTTTATCTTTAATAATGCGGGCGTGGCACTTTATTCAACTGTAGAAGGTAGCAGCATTAGCGAGCTTGAATGGGTCATAGATATCAATTTTTGGGGCGTGGTTTATGGTACCAAGGCATTTTTACCCTTGATTAAAAACAGCGTCAAAGAAAGTGAAGTTAATGACAACAACAAAGATAGTAACAAGAATAACAAAGCGCGCCAGTTTAACGAACACGGCCACATCATTAATATCTCAAGCTTATTTGGTTTGACCGCGCAGCCTTCACAATCTGCTTATAACGCCAGCAAATTTGCTGTACGTGGTTTTACCGAAAGCTTGCGTCAAGAGCTAGATATTCAGCGTTGCGGCGTATCAGCGACCTGTATTCATCCCGGTGGCATTAAGACCAATATCGCTAATAGCGCTCGTGGTAACGACAGTATCAGCGACCTTGGCATGCGTAGCGGCCGTAAAGCCATCAGTAGTTTTAATAAATTCTTAAAATTTGATGCCAACGCCGCTGCTTGGATTATTTTGCAGGCTGCCGCAAGCAATCATCCTCGCTGCTTGATTGGCAATGATGCCAAAATGATGGATGCTGTCCAACGAGCTTTTCCAGCGCACTATAGCACTGTCCTAAACCGCGTCAATAAACTGTCACGCAAGTTAAAAGGCAAAAAACGCACAAAAACGGCTGATCGCAAAGCGATAATTACTAATTAATCTAGTGGCAAATAAACGGCAATAAGTTAAACCGCTAAAAAGATATCCTTAACAAAAAAGCGCGTAAATATTTTCATATTTACGCGCTTTTTTAGTGAAAAAATATAGTCGCCGATACTATCTAAAGTATTGACTATCTATTTACATCGTTTGTCGTGTTAGGTTTTATTTTAATTTAATTTAAAAACACTTTACGTATTTGTATTTGATACAATCATGTTACTAGCAACTTACAGATTGATTACTTTTCAGATTCTGGCAGGCAAAATAAAACGGATTAATGGGTAAAAGTGCGCCTTAGCGGTACGCTAATAATATGACGCCCGTTATTTTAGCCCTTATAAATATCGAATTTAAATGTCGAAATCCTAGCTTCTACTTTATCCAAAATATTGAAATAATTTCTACCATCATGACCACTAAATTATCATAAAAATATAGTTTTACATATTATTTTTCATCATAAGGATATTCCAATGACAAATTTCCCACGCGCCAAGCCCTCCTCCCTTTTAGTAGCCACTATTTTTGCCATTAGCGCCGTCAGTATGACCGGCTGTAGCAATAGCGGTGAAACCAAAGCCGTTGACCGTCTAGAAGAGGCAGAGGCGTTAGCCCGTGTCAAAGCCCTCGAAGCCCGTGCAGATACGCTACAAAGCAATATGCCAGCGGCCAATGATATGAGCGCTAGTGCAGGCGGCGGTGATACGGCTGGCGCAGCAGGTGGCAAACCAGCGATTAAAATGCCAGACGAATCGACTATTCCAGATGATGAATATGGGGCAGCAGTACGCCGCGGCCTACAACTCGCTAATCATACCTATAAAGAGCTGCCAAATAACGTTGGCAACCAGCTTAACTGCACCAGCTGTCATTTAGGTAATGGCTCAGAAGCCTATGCCGCACCTTGGAATAATATGACCAGTATTTACCCTGTTTACCGTTCGCGCGCAGGTCGCGTCAACGTGATACAAGAGCGGATTAATGGCTGTTTTGAGCGCTCAATGAATGGTAAAGGACTTGAGCTGGGTTCAGATGATATGAACGCCATGGTATCTTATATGAGCTGGTTGTCACAAGACATGCCATTCGGGGTGTCACCTGAAGGTCGCGGTTTCGTCAAAGTGGATAAAAACCTCGAGCCAAATACTGAAACAGGTGAAAAGCTATTTGCAGAAAAATGTAGCGTTTGTCACGGTGACAATGGCGAAGGGCAATATAACGATGATGGCACTTATATCTATCCAGCAGTTGCTGGTGATAAGTCCTTTAACGATGGCGCGGGCATGGCACGTACTTATACTGCTGCGGCCTTTATTAAAGGTAAAATGCCATTTGGACAAGGTAATACGCTAAGTGACCAAGAAGCGGTCGATATTGCCGCCTACTTTACCCACTTGCCGCGCCCTGTAAAAGCCAATAAAGACAAAGATTGGCCAAACGGCGATGCACCAAAAGATGTCCGTCGTTAATTAATAAAGCTCATAATTTACACAATAAAAAAAGCCCAGCTACTTAATAGCTGGGCTCTTTTATCATTGGTAGTTAGAATAAACAGTTAGGATAATTTGCGTCCTTTACCTTTAATTTAAGGCAGTTTCATATCGCCATCGACCAACCAACCAAGGCGACGCATCACATAAGCGACCACACCAGCGATAAGCGCAGGTAAAACGAACATCAATAAAATAATCGCTGTCCATAACTGAGTACTGCTCATGATTTCTTGTGATGCTTCAATGACACCAAACACCCCAACCAACCCTGCCGTACCCATACCTGCGCCGGTCGCCGTACAAGCTAGCCCAAAGCCAACAGTTGCAATAGGACCAACAATGGCGCTCGCAATCACAGCAGGAAGCAACACCAGCGGTTTTTTTAGGACATTAGGGATTTGTAGCATACTGGTGCCAAGTCCTTGAGATATGACGCCACTGATGCCGTTATCTTTAAAACTGGCCACCGCAAAACCAATCATATGCGCCGCGCAGCCAACCACCGCTGCCCCACCTGCTAAGCCGCCAAGTCCAATAGCGATACAGATAGCTGCGCTTGAGGTCGGTAGCGTCAATAAAATCCCAACGACAACCGCAATTACGATACCCATCAATAATGGCTGTAACTCAGTCGCTGCTTGAATACCGTGACCAATAGCATTGACCGCAGCAACGACCGGAGGATTAAGTAGCGCACAAACCATTAGTGCAACGGCACAAACCACTAAAGGGATAAGCAAAATATCGAGCTTGGTCTTGCCAGCGACCCAAGTACCGGCACGATAAGCAAACACTGAGGTCAAATAAGCACCAATTGGATTACCGGGCAGCGCAGCAAAGGTTGCTGGACCAGATTCTTGCGCTATAAATAAGTTGCCTGCCATTAAGGCTTCAGAATGCGCACCAAGCATCCCTGCGACCAAACAGCTAAGCATCACCAAAGTTGGCGCTTTAAGATAATAAGCGATGCCAACACCGATACCCGCCCCCATCAGCACTGACGCCAGCTTACCAACAGCAACTAACGCCGCGATATTTAACCAACCACCAATTTGCGAGATGATAAGACCGGCGATAAGGGTAACAAACAGCCCTAACGCCATCCCTGTAAAAGCATCAATAAAATACTTTTGAAAAAAAGCTTTAACCATACCAACGGGTGCAGTTTCTGAAGGAGTCGCAGTCATCATAATGCTCTTATATTAAGTTTGCTAAAAGATGCCGAAAAATATATCAAAAAAAAGGGATAAAAAAAGCGTCTTCGTGACGCTTTTTTTAATCAATAATTTGCCCTTAACGGCGCTGCTCAACGATAATAGAATCAATGCCATTATTTTGTAGGCGCTGCTGGGCAGTAGCAACCGCTTGACGGTTACTCATCGGGCGTGAAATCACCTGATAAATAGGCAAGCCGTTACCCGTGGTGTTTTTAACGACACGAGCGTCCACACCCGCCATCAGCACTTGCGCACGGCGACGGTCTGCTTCGTCGGCATCTCCAAAGCTGTTGATTTGCAAAATATAAGTCGCCGCAGGTTTAGCTGGCTGGATACTTGCAGTGCCAGCACTAGGTTTGTTTGTAGCCGCACCTGTATTACTCGTAGCTGGTGTGCCGTCATAGGTAGCATCTTCTTCAACGATGACAATATCGTCATCATTATTATTGGCTGCATTATTAGCATTGTTGCCACGATTCGGCTCAATAGTGGTGCTTTCAGAGATGCCAAAGTTACCCGCATCATTAACACCGGGTGTGGTACTTTCTGGCTGATTGACGATCACATCTGGCTCAAAGTCAGTGATTTGACCTGATTGGCTACCACTGCCTTCACCAAAGTCTTCATCAGGGATGGTTGCCATCTCTTGATTGGGCAAAATATCATAGAACTCATAATCACCATTATCGGTATCGGTATCGACTCGTTGCTGCACTTGTCTATCAGGATCGGTAGTATCACCGCTGCCCGCAGGACTAAAATTAAACAAGGGTGAGAGGTATAAAAACACCCCAATCATGAGCGTCAACACCGCCCCAACAAACATCCATAATAAGCCTGACACACTACTAGTTTTGCGTTTTTCAGTGGCACCTTTTGGTTTTTTGGCTAACATGGATCTCGTTCTCCCTACTGAATATATCTATCGTTGTCGAATTATCAATGTTGAACTGTCATTGTCGAATAGTCGGCGGCGAATCATGGCTAGCAGCCGTTTCTCTTTATACTACATGCTAGACGGTGCAGACAAGCCTAATAAACTCAGCCCATTAGCCAATACTTGCCTGACCGCTTTAGATAAGCGTAGGCGAGCCTGCATCATATCCATCTCATCTTGGCTTGGCGTCTCACCCGAAGTCAAACTGACGGGCAAAATGCGATTGCCATCATACCAACCATGAAATAACGCCGCCAACTCTTTTAGATAATTGGTTAAGATATGCGGCTCATAGCCTGTCGCTGACCGTAGCAAGGTTGCAGGATAAGCGGCTAGCAATTTAATCAATTCTTCTTCGCTTGGTGCGATTAATAGCTCTTGCTTCTCAGCACCGATAATATCATTTACTTGCAGACCACTGGTTTCTAGTTTTTCTAACACGCGGCAAACCCGTGCATGCGCATACTGAATATAGAAAACCAAGTTGTCTTTACTTTGCGATTTAGCCAGCTCTAAGTCAAAATCAACATGTACTTCAGGCTTACGGGCAACGTAATAGAAGCGCGCAGCATCGTTACCGACCTCTTGACGCAGCTCACGTAAAGTGACAAATTTGCCCGAACGTGACGACATTTGCACTTTTTCATTACCGCGCCATAAGGCGACAAACTGTACCAGCACCACATCAAGACGGTCGGCATCGATACCGAGCGCCGTTAACGCCGCTTTTACTCGTGGGACATAGCCATGATGGTCAGCGCCCCAAACGTTAATGACTTTATCAAAACCGCGATCAAATTTGTTTTTATGATAAGCGATATCAGAAGCAAAATAGGTGCTTTGACCATTGGCACGGCGTACCACACGGTCTTTTTCATCACCAAAATCGGTCGATTTGAACCAAATATTGCCGTCTTTTTCGTACAAATAGCCTTTTTCATCGAGGATTTGTAAAACAGGCTCAATTTCGCTATCGATGGATCTTTCGCTAAACCAGCATTCATAACGGACACCAAAATCATTTAAGTCGTCTTTGATATCAGCCAAAATACTGCTCAATGCCGCATTTAAAAACAGCTCATAACCTTCACCAAGCAAAGCTTTGCTATTGGCAATCAGTCCGTCGACATGAGCCTCTTTATCGCCTGATAGCAGTACTTTTTCACTATCAGCATTTATCTCAAACTGCGCATCTGCTGCTACGTCTTTAGCAATTTCTGCAAAACTGTGGACGTAGCTATCCCCATGCTGGGTCTTTAGAGTTTGCGCAATATCACTGACATAGTCGCCTTGATAACCGTTGACTGGGAATATGACTGACTCGCCGTTGGCTTCTAGATAACGCAAGTAGGTACTGGTCGCTAAAATATCCATTTGGCGACCGGCGTCATTGACATAATACTCACGCGTAACATCATAACCAATGGCTTCAAGCAAGTTTGCTACGCTCATGCCAAAGGCGGCTCCGCGTCCATGACCGACGTGCAGACTAGACGTTGGGTTAGCCGAGACAAATTCAACTTGGATTTTTTGACCTTTAAACTGCTTGCTTAAACCAAAGCGTTCTTGCAGCTTAAAGATATCGTCTAACACGGCAAATTTGGCTTCGGTATTTAAAAACACGTTGATAAAGCCGGGGCCCGCGATTTCTACTTGACGAATATTTTGGTTTTCAGGCAAGGCGTTGACGATTTTTTCAGCAAGTTGGCGCGGATTGGCTTTCGCAGCTTTAGCGGCCGTTAGCGCGATATTGCTCGCAAAATCACCATGGCTGGTATCTTTTGTCCGTGTAATTTGGCTGTTGTTTTGCCAATCAGCCGGTAGTTCGCCGTCATTTTTTAGGGCTTGGATGGCACTATCAAATAGTGAGGCGAGCGTATCAATTTGGGCTTGTGACATAGGACTATAAACTCAGATAAATGAACAAAAAAATTGATGAACTATAAGGTAATACGAAAAAAATAAGTAACCTATAAATATAACAACCTTTAGAGGTTATTGCACTATTTGAAGCAAAAATAGCGTTAAAACCACCGCTATTATACTAGATACGCGTAGCTTAGGAGGTGATGGCTATTATAGGCTGCCGATACAGGGTTATTTAGGCTGATTGTAGCGTTACTGTTGCCTGATGTTAGTGAAATATTTATAGCGGCTCTATTACACGTTATAATGAAAAACAGTTATCGCCTACTTTCTCTCTAAACCATCATTTGATGGATAAAAAATATAAAGACACACGCTAGAGTATGCGCTACTTTACACTTTCATTTATAGGATAAAACCATGTTTGCTATTGCTTCTAGTACCGTCACTATTTGGGGTATGTATATTTTATTGCCCATCTTTATTGCTTTTTTATTCTTTATTATTTGGGACTTATCAAAACAGTCTGAAGCTGGTCGCGCTGGGACTTTTTGGATGTTTTTAGCCCTTGGTGCAGGTTTTATTGGTTTTATCCTAAAAGTATTGATAGAAATGGCATTTAAACGCTGGTTTATCTAACTACTGCTTAAGTACCACTATAACTCAATTAACCTTGTTATCACTTCTTATGACTTCACTGGTATAGGTTGGTAAATCCCATGCACCACCAGCAAAGCCTCGGCACATTCCTGTACTAGAATCTTCTGTCAGTGCAAAGGTTTTGCCATCCCAAACCCATACTGCGCGATTCCAGCAATCGCCTATTCCTCTATCCTTATGAATAGCGTAAATCTCACCATCAGAGTAATCACTCGCTGATGTCGTAATCAGTGTTGGCTTGCTTGGCTTAGCATGATTTATCAGCCAATGACCTACACCCATATTATAAGCACCTATCCAGCATTCATGAGTAGCTAATGTATGCTTACTATCTACCGGAATAAAATCCCAACCTAACCTATCAGCACCAAATTCCTGCATTCGTTGGTATGCTTCGGTTTTTGGATTAACCAGCTCACAATCTCCCATACCATCATTAGAACCTACTAGCTCTTTAGCATCAATATCAATCCATTTATTTATATTTTTCTGAAAATAAACCAACTTTGCAGGGGTTAGCTGTTTTTTATCCTTATCAGCATATGAGTACACTTTTTTAATCACAGGTTTCGCTTTAGGCGATTTCGGTGTTTGTCGATTCATACTACTTTTACTAACCAGTGCCAACGGTGTACCGACACGACCTTGTACTTCGTCAAGTTTCAGCAATACCGCCGCCAATCCTTTGTCAGATACTTGCCATTGATAAATACCTGACGTGAACTGTATCTTAGTATTTTGATTGGCGAGTTTGAGCAGTTGCTGTGCCTGTGCGGTACTCAACTGACCCTCTCTTTCAGATGACAGTTGGATGAAGCCATAAGACTTATTATTTAATAATAACTCAACTTTATAGTTGGTTTTTGATAACTGTTCAGGTACTAATTTTTCTTGCTCAAGCTCTTCCCAATTACTCAACTTAACTTGCACTGTAGATAGCTTTTTACCCGCTTCTACTGTAATCAATACACTAGCGTCACCTAACTTATCAGAAGAAACTAAACCTTCAGCGGCATAACCGGCTGCTCGGCAAGTCAAGGTATTATCACAAACCAATTGCCAATCGTCTTTGACAAAACCCCAGCCTTCAAACGGCGTGCCATAAGCATCATCCGCTATCGTAGATAGTGAAAACAAACTGACAGCAACCATAATCACAATAGTCGATATTCTCATAATCTACTCTCCTTGTTTTTATGACTGCTTACCGTCATAAACGCTATTTTTTGGCAATAATCGTGGCACGCATCGGTGCAGGATAGCCTTCAATGGTTTTACTGGCATCATTAGGGTTTAAAAAATCCGCCAACGAATGATAAGTCATCCAGTCGGTTTTGCGCTGCTCATTGGTAGAAGTAGCGGCGACATCGACGCAGCGTACGTCGGTAAATCCAGCCTTTTCTAACCAGCCGATAAGTGCCGCTACAGACGGTAGAAAATACACGTTATTCATCTGCGCATAACGGTCATGCGGCACCAGTACGGTATTGGCATCGCCATCAATCACTAAAGTCTCAAGCACTAGCTCACCGCCTTTAACCAACTGACCTTTTAACTGTTGCAAGTGCTCAAAGGGCGATTGACGATGATAGAGCACACCCATACTAAATACCGTATCGAACAACTGACTGTGCTCCGGCAAGGCTTCCAATGGCACCGGAATATAATGGGTACGGTGATCGTCAGCATTACCGACAAAATGACGAATCGCCATAAACTGATGATAGAACAAGCATGATGGGTCAATAATAATGACTGTATCAGCCCCTGCGCCTGCCATACGCCAACCGTGATAGCCTGAGCCACCACCTACATCTAATACGCGACGTCCTTTTAAATTACCCAAATGCGGTGCGACCCTTTGCCATTTCCAATCACTGTGCCATTCGGTATCTATAAATATCGAACTGTCTTCATCACTACCAATTTGACCACCAATCTGAAAAGGCCCTTTACGCCAAGGCATCAGCTGCTTTAACAGTGCCATCGTTTGTTTACGCTCAGAGTCGCTTAGATTGGCAGCAATCGTTAAGACATCGTTGTCTAAATCAACATTATTGACTGTTATTTCTGGCAAACGTGCTACTGATGCTTGGTAAGCGGGCGCATGAGCGTAATTGGCTTTGTCTTTGATATCATTGAGCCACGTTGGTAACCGCGTTAGCCACTCATAAGCGCTCGGCTGCTGTTGCGCCAACGTCAACAAGGTTAAATATAATTCACGTTCAGCGTGAGTAATGGTGTCATTAAACATAAAGGGCGGTTACCGTATTAATAAAGCACTGATAAAAACTTCGATTTGGCAAAAAATTTGCGCCGACTAGCGGTTATTTAAACGCCACAATAGAAACAAAGTTTAAAAATTGAAACCACGTTAAATGACGTTGAAAACCAACTTGCGCCAAACGCGCATGATGCCCATCTAATGTATCAGTAATAAGGACATTCTCTAGCGCATTACGTTTGCCACTAATTTCCATCTCGGTATAACCGTTAGCACGTTTAAAATCATAATAACGCTCAACCAACCATGCATCATACTGCTCATCAAAAGCATGGGTTTTTTCGGTTAATACTAGTATGCTACCTTCACTTAATGCGGCATAAATTTTCTCAAGCACCGCTACTCTATCAGCGGCCGGCAAAAACTGCAGCGTCAAATTAAGAATGACCATATCGCATGCCTCAAACTCAACATCACGAATATCAGCGGTGATGACTTCTATATTATGCGCTGGATAATTCTCAGTTAACAAAGCACTGGCCTCAGTGGTCATCGCTGGCGAGATATCAATCGCCTTAATCTGCAAATCTTGCGGCTCAAACTCGCCTGCCAATGCCATACTTGCCGCCCCAAGCGAGCAGCCCAAATCATAAATACGACTAACGCGCTGACCACTATTATCTTGTTGGCGGTACTTACAGTGGCGCCGGGCAAATATCGGCAGCATCGCCAGCACTTGACCATAACCAGGCACACTGCGACGAATCATATCAGGGAAACAAGCCACCACTTGCTCATCAAAAGAGAAGCGTGCCGCTTTATCCAGTGGCGTGGTGAATAGGGTGTCATGCTTAATGATGTCGTTTTTAACACTATCATTAGTAACGGTGTCATTAGTAAGGTTAGCAGGCTTGGTTTGGCTCATGGGGTTGCTCGTTTTTTGATAGTGTAACTTTGATTTTTGATAATAGAACTCGAATGAAAGAGTATGGCGCTAATGTTTTTTAAGTCATTTTTAGATAGCAAAAGCCCATTATAACATTACTGTTTGTTACTTATCGCGAGCAACTGCCCTGCTAAGCTAAATAGGTAATGCTAAGCGCAATGTTTACTTTATAAAGGCAGTATTGAAAGATGAAAACATTGCAACCAAATAAACAACTTAGCTCACCTCTAATAATAGGAACAATTATGCAAACCATTATATTAGGCGGCGGCTGCTTTTGGTGCACCGAATCGGTATTTTTATCGCTAAAAGGCGTACAGTCTGTCGTATCAGGCTATATGGGTGGCGAAGCTACTACCGCTAATTATCAAGCCGTCTGTGGCGGTAACACCGGACACGTTGAAGTGATTAACATTACCTTTGATGAGTCTGTTCTACCCTTAGAAGTATTGCTTGATGTATTCTTTGGCACCCATGATCCTACGACTAAAGACCGTCAAGGTAATGATGTCGGTAGCCAATATCGCAGCGTCGTCTATTACACCGATGACAATCAAAAACCAACCATCGATCGCACCATTAATAAGCTACGCGATATGGGTCTGAATATCGTCACTGAAGTGCATCCGGCAGTTGAATTTTATATCGCTGAAGAAGCTCATCAAGACTTTTTTAATCGCAATCCCGGTCAGGCTTACTGTAACTTTGCGATACCGCCAAAACTTGCCAAACTGCGCAAAGAGTTTAGCCAGTATATGATCAGCTAATAGATTGCTATGATTGTTATACGCTATAAAGGCCAAGGGTTCATACGCTTGGCTTTTTTATTGCGTTTAGCGCTATGATAATGTTAAACCTTTAAAGCATTGATATGCTAGGAATAATGGTATGAATTCTGAATTTTGGCAACAGCGCTGGCAAGAAGGTCGTATTGGCTTTCATAAGTCTGACGTTAACCCTGAGCTAATCAAATACTTTTCTAATCTGGCGTTGCCCATCGGTAGCCGAGTATTAGTGCCTTTGTGCGGTAAATCGGTTGATATGGTATGGCTAGCTTGCGCAGGCTACGACGTCGTTGGCATTGAGCTGGTCGAATCAGCTGTGCAAGCGTTCTTTGCTGAGCAAAATATCACGCCTACTATTACTGAATTGACTAGCGCTGCTGATAAATCCACTTTAAAACGCTATCAAGGTCAGCTGACTGGTCAAACCATCACTTTATGGGTGGCGGATATTTTTGCCCTGAGCGCGATAGATATTGGTGCTATTAATGCCATTTATGATCGAGCGGCGTTGATAGCCTTGCCAGCAAATATGCGTGCTGATTATAGTAGGCACATAGTTAAACTTAGCAATAACGCGCCACAGCTATTAATTACCCTTAACTACGATCAAAGTAAAAAAGACGGCCCGCCTTTTTCGATTACTCAGCAGCAATTACATCAGTATTATAGTGCTGATTATAAAATCGTTGAGCTTGCAAGCAAGTCATCGACCCTTAATGCTAACTCTGAGATATTGGTAACTGAGCATGTTTGGCTATTAAAGCCTCAATCAACTCAGTATTAACTGATAATAAAAAACATAAGAAAAGCCATAGATCTAATTTTAGTCTTATAGCCAAACCCTCTTCTAACCTCACGCCACCGTCAATTTATAGTAACTGAGTGCTTCGATACCTTTTCTTTACTATTGAGATTGGTTACTCTAAGTCCATACTGCTTAAACCAGCTTTGTTCTCTTTCAATGACTATTTCGATGTTTATAGGATATTTCCATGCGTTTTTCTTCATCTTCTACTTTATCGCTACTTAGCATCGCCGTTGGTCTCAGCCTTGCTAGCACCGCACAGGCTGCAAAACCAGCAGTGCCTGAATTATCTAATAACCAGTTTCAGCAGTGCTTAGATGGTCTAAAAAATTCTAGTAAATTCCGCGGCGTCGATAGCTTTACCTTCAATAACTATCGCCCAAGCCAGCCTGATCCTAGCGTGATTCAGTCATTGAACTATCAGCCAGAGTTTCAAAAGGACGTCTGGGATTATCTGTCGTCACTTGTCGATACGGAACGAGTAGAAGATGGTATCCGTGCCAAACGCCAGTGGGCAGATACCCTGCGTAAAATTGAATCGCGCTATGGTGTCAAAGCCGAGCACATATTAGGGGTTTGGGGCGTGGAGTCTAACTTTGGTCAGACGTTGGGTAAAAAACCCTTGTTTGAATCTTTAGCGACGCTGTCTTGCTTCGATCGTCGTCAAAGCTATTTCCAAGGCGAATACGCCAATGCCTTAAAGATTGTGCAAAATGGCGATATCGCACCTAGTGATATGACTGGCTCATGGGCAGGTGCGTTTGGACAGACACAATTTATGCCTAGTACATTTTTAGAATTAGCCGTCGATTTCGATGGTGATGGTCGTCGCGATTTGGTCAACAGCGTCCCTGATGCGCTTGCCTCTACTGCCAACTTTTTAGACAAACGTGGCTATCGTTCAGGTGAGCCATGGGGCTATGAAGTCAAACTTCCGAGTGGATATTGGGGCGCATCGAACCGTAAAGACAAAAAATCTATCAGTCATTGGCGCAATCAAGGATTGACATTGGCGAACGGCAGCCCTCTGCCTTCTGATTTAGATAGTGCCGGTTTATTATTGCCTGCAGGTCCTGACGGTCCCGCATTCTTAGTCGGTAAAAACTTCGATACTTTCTATTCTTATAATGCCTCAGAAAGCTATGCACTGGCTATTGCGCATTTATCAGATCTGATTACCCGTGAAGATAGCAGCAAAACCGACTTTATCACCGCTTGGCCAACTGATGACCCTGGTATTGGTCGCCAAGAATCTCGAGCAATTCAGCAAGCATTATTAAATGCCGGCTACGATATTGGAGAAGTCGACGGCATTATCGGTGATAATACGCGCACTGCTATTCAACAATACCAATCGAGCCGTGGTATTTCCCCAGCCGATGGACGCGCCGGACAGAAGTTTTATCGCGCAATCGTTGGCAATAGCGCTGCCAGCAGTTCTCAATATGGCAATCAATACGGGCAACCAGCAAACAGTCGTCCTTTAAATGCTGCCCCTGCAGACCGTATGGGACAATTGATTCAACAGCAAACTGGCAGCTCAAACTCTAACACTTATTCAGTACAGCCATCTGCGCAGCCAACTGTTAGACCATCAACATTTTCAAGCAATACGCGCTATCGCCGTGTTACCAATCCTGATGGTACGGTGAAACTTGTACGTGTAGATGAAGGTTCGTAGTTTTATTTTGACCTGAACTATTAGTAATTTAGGCCAATAATGGTTAAAAATCTAACGAAAAAGCCACGCAAATTAGCGTGGCTTTTTTATGAAATACATTTAATGCGTTAAAAATAAATGGTGATTATTAAAAAATCTCTATCAATAATAGCTATTAAACAATCGGTGGCGGGTTTGGTTTACCATTGTCGCCGTCCCAATTTTCGCGTGCTTTATCATCTAGATCAGCAGGCGTTTTTGGCTCCCATTTACCATTTTCTTTCCACGTAGCATCGCCCCAATCGGCATCTTCTTCTTTTCTATCCAAATCTTTATAGGCTTGGGTTGGATCAATACCGCGGCGCTTCATATCGGCGACTTGCTCTTCCAAGGTATGAAACTGGTTTGCATCGTGCATTTTCTCTTCCAAACTGGTTAATTCACTTTTTAAGCTATCGTTTTTAGAATTACTCATTATTTATTCTCCCTAGTTGTTCAATATGGTCATGTGCTTATCATCTTCATTATCACGGGAATTGCCTCGCTTCACAACCATTGCGACGTATACTTTGTATTACAAAACGTAGCCATGAACGTCGAAAAACCCATTTAGATAACTATCAATTGAGTTATAGCTAGCGATTGAATTAATGAGAGGTATTAGACAAGGTATTTATCAAAAATAGAATGGATAGCTTAAGCTAACTGAGCGGTAAAAATGCCTGACTGTCTATTTTTGGTTTTTTATCAGCCAATAAGCTTTTGGCATAAAAAGTGAGCTTCCAAAGCTCTTGGGTGACCCGTGTGCCGTAAGTGGTTAACTGTATCCAATTAGCCGCCACCAATTGACGCTGCAATTGATTTAAATCATCTTGAGAAATCTGACAACGCGACACAGCGTGGACGTTTGGCATGTCTTTTTTAATATCTGTTTCAGCTCGGATGGCAATTAGGCGATTGATGGCGCTTTGTAGACCATAGCTTGAAAAGGTGGCGGGAATTTTCATCAACGTGACGAGTACTTCTTGCCACGACAAAATCATGGGCCTGGTCACATCAGTTAAATTACCGCCTTCATAGGCTTGCGCTTTATATTGAATCTCAAAGGTATCGGTCAGAATAATGGGTTTACTAACATTATCAGTGGCAAGATGATTAATAATCACGGGGCGAGATTGGGCTTGTTTAGGCTCTTTATTGGTCGAAAAAGCGCTAGCTATTTCATCAGTAATGGCAGATTTATTGGCTTTCATAAGCTCGTCACTGACTCTTACCCAGCCATCCCCGACTTCGTGATTGGCAACCATTTTATAGTAAGCCTGAATGAGCAGCTGCTCGATATCATTTTCGGTTTCATAATAATAAATCTTCTCGGCTTTTTGCGTCACCATATTGGTAAATTCTTGCAGCTGCCGACTGATATTAACCTCATTATGGTGACTCTTGACCAATATCAATAAGGGTTTAAGCTTGGCTTTAGCATTGAGATAGCTCAAATGCATTTGACTGACACCTGTATTGTGCGCCGTACCATAGTTATCGCCAATAATCATCAGCGCATAGTCGCAGGCGTCGATACACTGACGACCATATAGCGACGCTTTTGGTAATTTGCTAGAAACGTCATAGGTTAAAAATGCGCGGGCTTGAAAAAACATCGCCACACTGTCTAAAACCAACAGTTGGTCGTTGTCAGCGCATATGACGTGAATATGATAGCGACGGTTTGGCACAATCACCCCTAAGCTCAGATAATTATATAAATGGTATTCATATAAATAATAGCCATATAAATATTAGTCGTGTGAATATTAGTCATGTGAATTGCTAATGAAATCTGGGTAACTTTATATATTCTTTTCGGCAAATACTAGCCTAGCATAATATTGCTAATATGCGTTCAGTTTATTACTAATTCCACTAATATATTGCGGGATTATAACAGCTACCTCACTATTGAACAGGTAAAAAACTGATATTAGGGTAAAACAAAGTAGCTCAAGGAAAAAGATAATAGTTTATACGAGTCTGTTTACCTAATAAACGCTGTATCACAGCGTCTAACTGCTCATCATATTTGGTTGCATAAAAAGTCAACGGCGACAGTATATTTAAACCTGCTCTCATATGACCTAACCGCTCATTAGTTGAAACCTCAACTGGTAATGCCGACAACTGATTCGCTAATAAGTGGTTTGCTAACAACAGTTGTTTGACGCGCTCAGCGATTGCCTGCCCTGAATCGACAATTTGTATTGCTAATTGTTGCTCAGCAATCTCTTGCCGTAAAAACGCTTTAAAGAATGGATAATGGGTACAGCCTAGTACCAGCTGGTCGACGCCATCTTGCGCAAATACCTGTAATTGCTGACGCAAACCCTGAGCGGTTTCACTCTCTTGTGGCATACCTGCCTCGACCCAAGGGACTAATTTTGCGTCAAAATGCTTGGTGATTCTGGTCGCATTAGGAATGGCTACATTAGTAATGACATCATTAAGTAGCGTTCCATTTAAAGTCGCCTTTGTGGCCAGTACTGCGACATGACCCGTTTTACTGGCAAAGACCGCAGGTTTTAAAGCAGGAACCAAACCAACAATCGGCAGCTGCGGATAATAGCGGCGCGCGGTGTCTAGTGCATAAGCCGAGGCGCTATTGCAGGCGATAACAATAAGCTTGCAGCCTTGTTGGTACAGCCATTCTACTGCAGCTAGCGTCAAGGCTTTAATATCTTCACTATCACGATTGCCATACGGCACATGCAAAGTATCGGCATAATAAACATAACGCTCATACGGTAATTGCTGAGCCAAATGCAAATAAACTGATAACCCACCAACACCCGAATCAAACAATCCAATTGGTGCGCTGCGATCCTTTTTAACCGCATTATTTATCACGCCATTATTCGACATAACCTTTTTAATATTAGCATTATGATTAGTACCTGTCGGTGAGGCTGTATCAAGGCTCTCATAGCTTGTATTCTTTGGAGCTGCTTTTACGGCAATTTTCATTGCTATCTTACCGCCGTTTTTATATAGATGTTAAATATTATCAGATGCTAAATATGTTTTATGCTTAACTGGATGGCATCGATAACGGATAAGACTTGCCGCCACTTTGCAGCGTTAGTATCGTCTCACCATCACGCTCTGTCAATTCCCCAATTTCGGTTAAATGATAAAAAGTATTGCGACCAATCAGCGCATGCAAACCATTTCGCACCATCATATAAGGACGAATTTGAACATCAGCTTCTATGTTCTGCTTTTCTTCGCTCTCGTTATGGTCATGGTTTTTGCCTGAATAAGCACGCAAACTAATCGGATGCTTATCATCTAAACGCACCACATCGCCAGTTGTAGTGGTAAATTCTAGCCAGCGCGTATTGTCTTCATCAATGACACCGACATCATCAATTAATAAGGGCGCATCTTCTACTTGAATACGCAGCTTTTGCACCGGCGTCTTTAAAAAGTACTCAACCACGCCATTATTTTCCTCTTTCCACAAAATAGTGGCAAATAAATTAACCAATGACTGCCGGGTCATATGCCCACCTTCGTGCCACCATTCACCATTGGCTTTGATAATCAAATCCATATCGTCTACTTGCTCAGGGTGCCATTTCTCCAGTGGCGGTATGGCGCGTCCTTGGCGTGTGCTGGCTACTGACTTAAAATACTGGCTAAGCGCATCGATGCTATTTAGCTCGGACGCCTTATCATTTGGGGCTTGAGCATCATTTTTACTCGCAGCATCGACGCTTTTATTATTATCGCTCATCATATAATCCTTTATTTAGTAATCAAAGTTTGGCAAATCTATTATTACTATAAATTTTAGTTTCGGGTATGATGAAAGCCTATCGTCATTGTACCCCTACTCACTCAATCCTACCTTAACATTGATGCCCAGAAATGCGTATCGTGTTTGTAGGACTTTTCTTTTATAATGGGTAACGATTTTTTATTTGAAATGCTTCAGTGGGTGTTGTATTAATGACACATTTTACGTTACAGGTTGGTATTTTTTAAGCAAATATTATTAACCTTAACGCCGTCAATTGATGCCGCAAAGACAGTTTTTATCGGGCAGCCATATGTCTGAGTAACGTTAGCGCCGCAAGCCTTATTATTCAATTGTTAAGCTAATGATGCCCTGAGATAAGCCACTAAAAGTTTAGGAGTAGGTATGCAAGAGCAAGACAATCAAACGCCAGTCGTTGATAGTGATGGTGTTAATAGCGACATCGCAAATAGTGATATTGCAAACACTGACATCGCAAATAGTGATACGCCAGTAGCAGAAACGGTAGCTACAGAAGTAGCAGCAACACCAGAAATTAAAGAAGTTGCTAAAACTGAAGCAACAGAGGCGGCTTTGGTTGACGCGCCTGTGCTAGAAAAAGCACCGGAGCCAATCGTAGAACCTGTCGCTGCGGAGCCTGAAATCGAACGTGAGTCGATGGAATTTGACGTCATTATCGTCGGTGGTGGACCTGCAGGTCTATCTGCAGCTATCCGCTTGCGTCAGCTTGCTATTGCAGCCGGTAACGACGAATTTATGGTCTGTGTGGTCGAAAAAGGCTCAGAGTTTGGTGCGCATACCTTATCTGGCGCTGTCATCGAGCCGCGTGCTTTAGACGAGCTGATACCAGATTGGAAAGAAAAAGGCGCGCCTCTAAACGTTCCTGCTATTGAAGACCGCGTATACATGCTCGGTTCTGCTACCAAAGCAACCAAACTTCCTGATGCTATCGTACCTGCCAGCATGCACAATGACGGCAACTATATCGTCTCATTAGGCAACGTCGTTCGTTGGTTGGCTGAGCAAGCAGAAGAGCTTGAAGTCATGATGTTCCCAGGCTTCCCTGCCGATGAAATTTTGTATAATGATGATGGTTCGGTAAGAGGCGTATTAACCGGCGATATGGGCGTTGCCGCCAATGGCGAAGCCAAATCTAGCTTTGAGCCAGGCTACCAGCTGCTGGGTAAATACACTATCTTTGCCGAAGGTTGCCGCGGTCATTTGGGCAAGCGCCTCATCAGTCGTTTCGCTCTTGATAAAGACTCAGACCCTCAGCATTACGGTATTGGTCTAAAAGAGCTATGGGAAGTAAACCCAGAAAAGCATGAGCAAGGTGTGGTCATGCATGGTTCAGGTTGGCCATTAACTGATACTGGTTCTTCTGGTGGTTGGTGGTTATATTTCGATGAAAACAACCAAGTAAGTTTTGGTATGGTTATCGATTTATCTTACTCAAACCCTTATATGTCACCGTTTGATGAAATGCAGCGCCTAAAACTGCATCCGCTCATTCGCAATGTCTTAGAAGGCGGCAAGCGCCTCTCTTACGGCGCGCGTGCGTTAACCAAAGGCGGCTTAAACTCATTACCAAAATTCACCTTCCCAGGTGGCGTATTGGTCGGTGATGATGCTGGATTCTTAAACCCTGCCAAAATCAAAGGTACGCACACTTCAATGAAGTCAGGCATGTTAGCGGCTGAAGCGATTTTTGAAGCGCTCCAAGCGGGCCGTGAGCATGATGATGTGGTCGCTTATAGCACTATGTATAAAGAATCTTGGTTATATCAAGATAACTACGAAGCGCGGAACTTTGCACCAGCGATGCACCGTCTGG
The DNA here is from genome assembly GCF_904846175.1 of Psychrobacter immobilis. Taxonomy (GTDB): domain Bacteria; phylum Pseudomonadota; class Gammaproteobacteria; order Pseudomonadales; family Moraxellaceae; genus Psychrobacter; species Psychrobacter immobilis_E. Next base: position 73,334 of record NZ_CAJGZM010000009.1, read on the forward strand.
GTCAATGGATGGGCGGCGCCTTTACCTTTTTAGAGCAAAATTTACTAAAAGGTAAGATGCCACTGACTATCCATGATAATAAGAGAGATTATGATCAGCTAGAGCGTGCAGCCCATGCTTATCAGCCAACCTATCCTAAGCCGGATGGTAAACTGATATTTGATAAGCTGTCATCAGTCTTTATCTCCAATACCAACCATGCTGAAGACCAACCAACGCATCTGAAACTGACCGATCCTACAGTTCCTGTTTCTATCAACTTACCACTATATGCTGAGCCTGCGCGTCTATATTGCCCAGCTGGCGTTTATGAAGTGGTGAAAGATGCCGAAGGTGCCAAGTTTGTCATCAATGCGCAAAACTGCGTCCATTGTAAAACCTGCGACATCAAAGACCCGTCACAGAACATCACGTGGGTCACACCAGAAGGCGGCGGCGGTCCTAACTATCCAAACATGTAAACCCTGTTTGAGATAAATATAGCTTAATAAAAAACCGCTCTTATGATATAAGGGCGGTTTTTTTATGCTTATATGCTTGATGGTTTAATAGCTCAATTTCTTGATTTGCTTATAAAGGCTAATCAGTCCATGCATCACGATTGGCTTCATCTTTTAATTTCACAAAGTCATCGGGATCGAACTTGATTTGATCACCCGTTTTACCTTCTTTGATTTGTCTTTCATAATCACGCAATATTCTGAGCGCAACCGGTGACAAGATTAAAATCGCTATTAAGTTAACGAGCGCCATGAGACCCATCGATAAGTCAGCAAAGTTCCAAATAGCAGGTAAGCTAGCAATAGCGCCAACAAACACCATGCCCAAGACCATAAAGCGGAAAATCATAATCATGACTTTGGCATTTTTTTCACCAGAGATAAATTCAAGATTAGATTCACCATAACTATAGTTGGCAATGATAGAAGTAAACGAGAAGAAGAAAATAGCAATCGCGACGAAAATCACGCCCATATCGCCCACATACTTCGACAATGCTAACTGGGTTAACTGAATACCCTCTTGTTCGACACTCGGGTCGACCACGCCAGAGAGAATAATAATGGCAGCAGTGGCTGAACAGATAACCAGTGTATCCATAAATACACCAAGCATTTGCATAAAACCTTGCACGGCAGGATGGTCAGGATGGCTTTTTGCCGTTGCCGCTGCATTAGGCGCTGAGCCCATACCGGCTTCGTTCGAAAACAAACCGCGCTTGATACCGTTAATCATTGCCTGTGCAATACCATAACCAATCACACCGCCTGCTGCCTGCTCAAAGCCAAAGGCTGATTTTACAATCAAGACAATCGCTGCTGGGAACTCGCTAAAGTTGGTGACAATAATATAAAGCGCCAACAAGATATAAAGTATCGCCATAACTGGCACGATTTTACCCGCGATACGCGCAACCGAACGCAGACCACCAAATACCACTGGCGCGACTAGCACCACCAATACCAAACCTGTCATCCAAGTCGGAATCCCAAAGGCTTGATTGGTCGCTTGCGCAATGGTATTTGACTGTACGCCGTTGAACGCCAAACCAAAAGCAACCAACAAACAAAGCGAGAAAAATATCGCTAGCCAGCGCTTACCCAAACCTTTTTCGATATAGTAAGCCGGTCCACCGCGGTAAACATTGTCATTATGCGGCACTTTATAGGCTTGCGCTAATGTTGACTCAATGAAACTGGTCGACATACCCACGATCGCCGTCATCCACATCCAAAACACCGCCCCCGGTCCACCAAGATAGATAGCAATGGCGACCCCTGCCAGATTACCGGTGCCGACACGCGCTGCTAAGGATGTCATCAGCGCTTCAAATGAGCTGATACCGCCATCTTTACGCCCTTGATTTGACACTCGCAATAACTGCCACATATGCCCGAAGTGACGAAACTGAATAAAGCGTGTAGCAATGGTAAAGTAAAGCCCAGCACCAATTAATACAAACATCAGCAATCCATACCATGGATTACTGGCAATTAACCAGTCGTTATTACCCCAGATAATACTAACACCGTAATTAACGATGTTATTAAACCAACCTGCTATGCTTTCGTTCATACTATATTTCCCTGACTGACTTTCTATATTTTTAACATATGTTATTAATTAATGTGACTGTCTACCCTCTTATGACGCTTTGTTGTCTCCTGACCTCACTAACAGTACTGGAAAGCTAAGCAATAAAGTGGCAATAAAATCACCCATATCATGCTGGCATATTTTAACTGACTTGCAATTATTTAACTATTTCAATCCTTTATTTAGAACTTTTAATATCTATAAACTTTTGATGAGTAAAAAACTTTAAATAAAAAATCTATTGTTATAAATAAGTAATAATGAAAAACTTTTAAGACTGATTAATAGTGATGACAGTATGACTATATTTATATAACGCTTATTTATTACAAAAAAACTTAGCGACATAACATGTGTTTATGAGTTCTTGATTGTTATTTTTAAAATAAATGCCACTTTTGACTTTTAGCTATTAATATAGCTAGAAGAGCAAATCCTTAACGTTAATAAGGTGTTAGTAGGCTATTCTGTCAAAGACGGCAGATTTATTAACCTTTACTAACATAAGTTAGCTAGAGTTTCTATGGGACGAATATTTAGTTACATAAAGTAAATAAAATTTATTTATTGTTAATTAAGTCAATATTGTATATATTCCTAATAAGTTTATAAAAACCGCTTGCAATACTTACTGGAATGAATAAGTTTTGAAGTATTGAAGCCATATTATCAGGAAGATGATATGAATGATGAGACAGAGGATTGTCAGCCAATACCGACCTTCCTACTTAAATCTCACTGTTTATATCCGCTTAATTTGATAAAAACCTCTATATCTCTGTTAATAGATAACGAAAAGATAAATTTTTAACCGGTTAATATTGATTTTATCCTGCAAATTTTATGGTGTCATACCGAGCAACTTAAAATCAGTGTATATATCGCTCGCATTGAAAGAATTTGCTCATATGTTGATAATTTTGGGTTACTTATCTGATTGATCATTCTGCTTTAGCCGTTCGTCTACCGTTTTTATGGTTTTAAGATGGACTGAGTGTCACACTACTTTTGGTAGTAGCACAAACACTAAAGCAAAATGACTTGTCAGACTCAAATCAGTGACCTTGTTTTTATGTTAGGCAAAAGGAGTTGTCCTATGGAGAACCACAACGATTCATCAGGTTATTGGCGCGCCAATCTCCGTCTTATTAAAGTCAGCCTCGTCATTTGGGCGTTAGTCTCTTATGGTTTTGGCATCTTGCTACGTCCATTATTGTCAGGTATTCGAATAGGCGGTACCGATATCAGCTTTTGGTTTGCACAACAAGGGGCTCTTATCGTCTTTATCGCTTTAATCTTTTTCTATGCATGGCGCATGAATAAACTAGATAAACAATATGGTGTAGACGAGGAATAGTCCTATGAGTCAATTTACGATTAATATTATTTTTGTAGGCCTATCCTTCGCTCTATACTTCGGTATTGCATGGTGGGCACGTGCAGGTTCGACCAGTGAATTTTATGTGGCTGGCGGCGGTGTGCATCCAGTAATGAATGGTATGGCAACGGCTGCTGACTGGATGAGTGCGGCGTCATTTATCTCGATGGCAGGTATTATTGCAACGGGCGGCTATGCGGCATCAACCTACTTGATGGGTTGGACCGGCGGTTATGTTCTACTAGCCATGCTCCTAGCGCCTTACCTACGTAAATTTGGTAAGTTCACGGTTCCTGATTTTATTGGCGACCGTTTTTATTCTAAAACTGCGGCTATGATTGCGGTGGTTTGTTTGATTATTGCTTCAACCACTTACGTTATCGGCCAGATGACGGGTGCTGGGGTGGCATTCTCACGCTTCTTAGAAGTTGATAACACCACTGGTCTGATTATTGCGGCTGTTGTTGTATTCTTCTACGCCGTACTTGGTGGTATGAAAGGGATTACTTACACGCAGGTTGCGCAGTATGTGGTTCTAATGATTGCGTATACGATTCCTGCAGTCTTTATCTCACTTGAGTTGACGGGCAACCCGATTCCAGGTCTTGGTTTGTTCTCAAACCATGTTGAAGCAGGTATTCCTATCTTAACCAAGCTTGATCAAATCGTCGTCGACTTAGGCTTTACCGCTTATACCGCTGATGTGCCGAACAAGCTAAATATGGTGCTATTTACGTTATCATTGATGATTGGTACAGCGGGTCTACCGCACGTTATCATTCGCTTTTTCACGGTTCCTAAGGTGGCTGACGCCCGTTGGACAGCTGGTTGGACGTTAGTTTTCATCTCGCTACTATACTTCACTGCCCCGGCAGTAGGTGCGATGGCACGTTTAAACCTAATCGATACTATTTATCCACAAGGTGTTGACGCCCCTGCTATCGAATATGATCAACGTCCAGACTGGATGAGAACATGGGAAGAAACGGGTCTTATTAAGTATAACGATCTCAATAACGATGGTCGTATCCAGTTATATGCCGATAGTGGACTTGGTGCAGCAGAGCTAGCATTGGCTGCCGCAAACACTGATGGCGGTGATGTCGCTGCTACCACAGCTGCGGTTGAAAAAGCAAAAGCTGAACATGCTTTAGAGCGTGATGGTGTCTTTGTTGATAGAGGCTGGGCAGGTAACGAGCTTGACGTCAACGCTGATATCTTAGTATTGGCTAACCCAGAAATTGCACAGCTACCAGGTTGGGTTATCGGTCTTATCGCCGCCGGTGGTTTGGCAGCAGCGCTATCAACGGCAGCTGGTCTACTACTTGCTATCTCATCAGCGATTAGTCATGACTTAATCAAGCGTAACCTTAACCCTAATATTAGTGATGCAGGGGAGCTAAAAGTTGCCCGTATCACGATGGCTATCGCGATTGTGGTTGCGACATGGCTCGGCATCAACCCTCCAGGGTTTGCCGCACAGGTAGTTGCACTAGCCTTTGGTATTGCGGGTGCTTCACTGTTCCCTGTATTAATGATGGGTATTTTCTCGAAACGTATTAATAACCTTGGCGCCATTGCTGGTATGCTAACCGGTCTTATTAGTATTTTGGTCTATATCTTTGTCTTCAAAGGCTGGTTCTTCATTACGGGTACTGCAAACTTCCCTGATACTGAAGAGTATTGGTTGTTTGGTATCTCACCATTATCATTTGGTGCGGTTGGTGCATTGCTTAACTTTATCGTTGCATTCGCTGTTTCTTATGCGACTGCGCCTCCACCAGCACATATCCAAGAGTTGGTTGAAAGTGTTCGTTCTCCACGTGGTGCTGGTGCGGCAATCGATCACTAAGCCATTAAAAGTGCAAATGATGGACAAACTTTTACGATAATAGATCACTCACAGGCAGTAGCTGCTTGTGAGTGATTTTTTTATCCAACTCTTGATTATTTTATTCATCCCTCTTTAAAGCAAAAATGATGAGAAAAGTTACCATAAGTGCCATAATAAATGCGCTTAAAATACTCATAAAAGTAAATTTGTTTTTAATAATTGGTATTAAATGCGCTGATGGCGTTAAGGAAAAGTATTATGCTTTTTGAGTTTATCGCGACCATAGCAGCTGGGTTTGGTTTGGCTGGGATAGCATTGGTTATAACTCACTTGAGTAAAATGGCTGGTAAGAAAGCGCCAAGATGGCTTATTCCATTATTTGGTGCCATCGGTATTTTTGGTTTTCAAATAAGCCAAGAGTATAGCTGGTTAGGCCAGCAGGTCGCCCAACTTCCTGAAGGCGTTCATGTTGTTAAAAAGGTTGAAGAAAGCACGTGGTTTCGTCCTTGGTCATATGTCAAACCACAGACATTACGCTTTATCGCCGCTGATAGCGGACACGCTCGCGCCAACGCCGATGCGCCAAATATTTATTTGGTTAATTTGTATTTGTTTGAAAGGCGTAGAAGTGTGCAGCAAGTACCGCAAGTTATCGATTGTGCTGCCCCTGCTCGTGCAGACTATGTACTACAAGAAAAAGACAGTAAGCTCAGTATTGATGAGCATGTGAAGCAAACCACCAAATGGCGACCTTTAGAAAAGACTGACCCGCTGTATATCAATATTTGTATCAATAAAAGTTAAGACTGATATCTTATTGAAAATCTGATATTAAAAATAAATCTGATATTGAAAACACTGTTGTGCTCATAGAAGTTAATAGCGCGTATTCATACTGCTATAAGCATGCTTTGAATTCGCTCCTAACAGTAAGCCGGCGCATAGCCCACCAAAATGCGCCGCAAATGAGATGCCTTGCTGCGGCATTAGACCTTGTTTAATAGTAAACCAATAACCTGTGCCCATCACAATGCAAGCAAGCAAATATCCCCATCGCCTTGCAAATACTGCCCCGCCTATCATGTAACCAAGCATCGCAAAACAAAGCCCCGACGCGCCGATATGAATCGATAACGGCGAACCAATGACCCAAGTTACCAATCCTGATGCCACGGCTAATTTAAGCACCGTACGATAAGCATTATTTTCAAATAGCCCAAATAAGAATAGAATTTGTAATAGCGTTAACGTATTGCCAAGTAAGTGGGAAAAATTGCCGTGCATTGTCCATGATGCAAAAACCCCAATCATACTACCGGTATCTAAGGCACGTGGAACAATACCAAAAATATTCCACAGACCAAAAAATACCGTTTCATTAAGAAAGAACATACCCCACATCGGTATAAGAACAAAAGCATATAAGCCGATGACTTGCTTAATTCTTTGCATGACTAGGGTGAATAATTGCTGCCATTTCATCTGACGTGTTACCTTTTAAGCCTTCTAATTTTATTAAAACTCTATTAATGACTCACAGAAGAAATCGAGCTTTCTACAGGTTTAAATGATAATAATGACGCGTCTTTGTCTGCCGTTAATATACTTTTGGCATGCAACAATGAGGTCGAATGATAAGGGACTAGGGCCGTCGGCATAAAATTACGCGCTGCATCAATATGTTTGACCGAATCATCAAAGAAAATATGTGGTGCAAAGGTTTTTAATACCGAAGTTTTTTCAAGTCCGCCTAAAAAAAACGCCATATCAAGATTAACACCCCAGTCTCTTAAAGTTTTGATAGCCCGCAGGTCAGCAGGAGCATTACGGGCAGTGACTAAGGCTATCTTCATAGGAGAAGTATGCAAGCTTGCAGGCAAACGCTCCTGCATCTTCGACAGCTTAATCAACAGCTCTGCATAAGGTCCCTTTTCTATAGGTAAGTCACGCATTTCGGCTTCACGCTCATGAAAAGCCTGCAAACCTTTTTGCTTATAGAGCAGCTCACCTGAGTCATCAAATAATACCGCGTCACCATCAAAGGCGATACGCAGCTGATTTGTGTCTAGCTCATAAGTATTTATAGGGGTAGCATCTAATATCGCACAGGCACAAATATTGGCATCTGCAACTTGTTGCGCATCATCACGATTGGTGGTCAAAAACAAATCCACATTAAAATCTTTAATATAGTGCGCTACAGGACTTCCAGAGATAAATGCCGAGCGTGAAATGGTTAAGCTATGTTCACGAATTGCATTGAGCACTTGAATACCCGTATCAGGGCTACTTTTTGAGACAATCACCACTTCCACTAACGGCGTATCAATACCTGAATCCTGCCCTTCACAGTCATGACAATAATTATTTAAATTTAATAATGCTTTAATAAGCGGATAGCCTGCGCCGATACTGAGCAGATCATTCTCACGTTCGGCCATATAGTTGCGGAATTCTTTAATCGCCTCGGTAGGTCGCTGTTGTAATAACGCTATCAAATGATTTTCAGATTCTGATAAATCAAATAAAGCGGTTGCTGATATTGCAACGATTAAGGTATTGGTAAAATCTACTGCCATAACTTTCTCTATTTATAAGAATCTGATTAAAACTGTCATATCAAAATATCCGCAACCAGTTTACTATATTTACTGCAATCTATAATGTTAAGAAATTTTTATGAGAAAAGCACCAGCTTATTACTGATTAGAGAACATAAAAAAAGCCTGCATACACAGGCTTTTTATTTTTTGAAATTAGGTTTGTAAGTAATTTAGTATTATTAATAATAATTAACTAAGATCAGTATCTTCATTAATGACAAAGCTCACAATCATAATGACATGATACTTATCAATCTTACCATCTGTAATGCCTACTTTCTGCTCTTTTACCCAAGCACCTTGAACATTGTTAATAGTTTTGGCGATACGCGCCACGCCTTTTTGAATAGCGTCTTCAAAACTTTTTTCTGAGGTACTACTTACTTCAATATTTTTTGCAATAGTCATAATTTTATCATCCTTGTGATTATTAATTCTTATCATATCAAATTTATCTATAAAAGCTCATGTTTTCAAAGCTATCCTGCATTGACAACATGGACTATAATTATCATAGCTTTAATAAGTGCTCTCAACAAGGGATCGATGTTAAGTTATGTATTAGGGATATATAAAACCGTCCTTAAGACCCAAACCCGAGTCAAAAGAAAACCCCCTCTGCTTTCGCAGAGGGGGTTTTCAGGAATAGAGAGCTGACGATGACCTACTCTCACATGGCCGGAGCCACACTACCATTGGCGCGATGATGTTTCACTTCTGAGTTCGGGAAGGGATCAGGTGGTGCCATCATGCTATTGTCGTCAGCAAAG
>NZ_CAJGZM010000010.1 GCF_904846175.1 Psychrobacter immobilis
ATATAAAAATCATGGATCATTTTATATATAATTATGAGGATTCAATATATTCAATTAAGTCAATAACAATATTATCCCAGTTATTATTTTTTAAAATAAATTCTTTTGAGCTACTTCCTAATTTTATACTTTCATCACGACTAGGAAGGTTACTAAGTACTTCGTTTAACTCTTCCCCTGAAAAACCTCTTACATTAATTAGATATTTTTTATAACTATTACTTAATCCAGGAAACGAATTAGATATAACAGGAACACCTGAACCCATAAATTGGATAAGCTTAGAAGGAAAAGAGTAGCTACAGGCTATACTATTAGGGTCTCTAAGATTTATCAAATAATCTGCTTTAGATAAAGCCTGCGATAACTCGTTAATTGGAACACTACCCTTATACTTAACCCTATTATCATTTTTCATATACTCTATCAGTTTTGGTATCTCATTACCTGTGCCATAGAATACAAACTCCACTTTATCATTTCTATTACCCTTCAAATAATTAAGGATAATAGAAATACCATTCTCATTATTTATAGTACCTGCAAAAATTATTTTTGTTTTTTTATTGCTAGTTAACTTCCTGTTATCCAAACTATCAATATTAGAATAACCTATTTTTGTTAAAATAAATGAACCAATGAATCTATTTTTCTTTAAAAATATATCATTAATAACTAAAATTCCATTAAAAAACCTTAAACATAAGAACCCAAGAGAAAAATATAAATTTAAAATCAATTTCTTAAAAATATTTTTCTTTCTAGTCGCTATCTTATGCGTATCATATACGTAACTAAATATACTATAACCAAGTATTCTTGAAAAAATCAGCACTAAATTTAAATTAAGATTATATCCAGAAGTAATTATTTTAGAATTATTATATTTAGAATTATTTAAAAAGTGTAATAATCTAAAACCTCCAAAAATAGACCTATAGTTTATACTATAAAAATCAATATTATTTTTTCTATATTTTTCTATATTTTTACAGCCTAAATAAAGAACGGAAACGCTTCTCTTTTTAGACATAGCTTTTACTAGACCATCCTCAAATATTTTACTTGAAGTATCAACTATATCTCTTTCCATATAATCAATATCAAGAGATCTTGATATATATATTATTCCGTCAAATGAATTTAACTCTTGCTTTCTATTTCCATATTCAGAATACATATTGATTTCTCATTAAATGAAAACTTATATACAGTAATTTAAGAAAATAAAGCCATTCTCTTAAATTTAAGATTTTTTTCTACTAACTCATCATACGAACCCTGATCAACAACGACACCATCATCCATGAAATAAATAATATCGCAGTTTTTTACCGTTTTTAATCGATGTGCTATCATTATGATAGTTTTTTGTCCACTAAAATCATGAATAGCATCCATAACTATTTTCTCGGTAATCCCATCAAGCGCGCTAGTAGCTTCGTCAAAGATTAAAACATCTGCTTCATTGTATAATGCTCTCGCAATACCGATACGCTGGCGTTGACCTCCAGAAAGCTGTACACCACGTTCACCGACCTTAGTTTTAATTCCTTCAGGCAAATCTTCTACTAACTCCTTTAAATGGGCTAAGCTAATAGCTTTCATTACCTGATCATAATCAATCTCGTCAGCCGGTATCCCAAAAGCGATATTTTCAGCAATACTACCTTCACTTAAGAAAATACTTTGAGGTACAAATCCTAGATTGTTTTGCCAATATCTTACATTATCTTTGGTGATAAGCACTTCATCAATATACATGTTACCAGACTGAGGAGGAAGTAGGCCCAGAATAATATCGATTAAAGTAGACTTACCAGAGCCAGAAGATCCCACAACACCTATTACTTTATTAACAGGTATAGAAATACTGATATTATTGAGAGCATAATTTTCTTTGTTGGGATAAGCAAAATTAATATCCTCAAGCTTGATTTGCTGCTCAAATTTTAGCTTTTGAGATACCGTTCTTTCATTGAGCTCATTCTGAGTTATTTTTGATTGCTGCAAATCCTCTTTGACAGCTTGAAAAGCTGCAGAGTTCCCTTTAATTTGTGTAATACTGGCATAGATTTGCTGTAAAGCTGGTAGTAGCTTAAAACAAGCTAAAGCATAAATAGCTAATACTGGAAGCACCTGTCCCAAGTCTCCATTATAACTTTTTATTAAAACCAACACTAAGCTAATCATGGCTCCAAAAGCAAGTAGCTCAACAAAAAATCTAGGTACTAGGCTAACAGTATTATTAGTTCCTTGCGCGTGAGCTTGTAAAGAACCCTGTTCTGTAAACCTATCTATAAAGTCATATTTACGGTCTAATAGCAATACATCCTTAATGCCACCAAATCCTTCATTCATCAATCTAAATCTCTGAGTAGAGACAGTTGATAGCGTACGCCCATTCAGTATCAGAGATTTACGCACTAGCTTATACATAAGCATATAGGATAAAACAAATGCAGATATCCCTGCTAATGCTATAAAAGGATTATAGATAAAGATACTTACTGAAATAAATACAGCTAACACTAACTTAGCATTAAGGTTCATCAAAGGCTCAATAATACCATTACTAATTCTAGTAGCTTCAGTAGAAACTTGTTTGGTAAGCTGAGCACTACTGCCACTAGCATGAAACATCCAGGGCTGTTTCATATAGTAGGAATATAAACGGTCAGCTATCTCTGTACCTACACCTGCGCCATAAATAGCTAGTCGCCAAGTCGTGAACATTGAAACTATAGTGGATATTGTAAGCATTAATAACACGAGACAGCCTGCAATAAATATAAAATCCACAGGATTATCAAGCCCTGAAAGCTGGTAAAGCTTAGAGTAAGCTCCTTCTTTCTGTAGCATGCTTGGATCACCAACTACAGCCATAAAAGGAGCAATAGAAGCTATACCTAGTAGCTCTGTAAATGCCATAAGGATGACTAAAAACTGTAATATGTAAAAATGCTTAAGCTGATTCTTTGAAAGTAAGGAAAACAGTTCTTTTATTACGCTTAACATAAATTTTCAACTATGAGTTTAGAATGCATAAATTTTTTTAAATAAATGATCTGGCAATTATAATATCGTGTTTAACTATGAGATTCTTTATAGCCTTCTACATAATAAACAAACTGTCGTTTTAGCCAAGGGACATCAAATTGTTTTTGCTTTTCAGTCAGCTCAAATAATACCGACTCAAGCTCATCTAGTGAAAAACTATGCTCCATTGCTTGCATGATAAGAGGATGATCAGTTGATTCGACATTATCTTCACCAATAATAAGCTCTTCATAAAGCTTTTCTCCGGCTCTAAGCCCGGTAAAGATTACTTCGATATCACCTTCAGGATGGGCAGCATCTTTAATATCAAAGCCACTTAGATTAACCATTCGCTGTGCCAAATCGACAATCTTAACCGGCTCTCCCATATCGAGAACAAATACTTCACCGCCTGATGCCATTGCACCCGCTTGGATAACTAAGTTTGCCGCCTCTGGAATCGTCATAAAATAACGAGTCACATCAGGATGGGTCACTGTAATCGGCTTACCTTGTTCTATCTGTTTAGTGAATAAAGGCACGACAGAGCCCGATGAGCCTAGCACATTGCCAAAACGCACCATACTGATACAGGTTTGGCTATCTGTCTGGCTTAATGCTTGGCAGACCAGTTCTGCCAAGCGTTTAGAGGCGCCCATCACATTGGTCGGTCTTACTGCTTTATCGGTCGAAATAAGTACGAAAGTTTCGACATTGGCTTGGATAGCCGCTCGGGCGCAGTGATAAGTACCTTTAGTATTATTAATCACCCCTTCAAACGGATTATTCTCTACCATAGGTACATGTTTATAGGCGGCTGCATGATAAACCGTTTGAATATTATGGAGATTCAGTATTCTAAGCAGGTTCGATTCATTCGTGACATTACCGATGACCGCAAAAATTTTAATATCTTGATACGCTGGCGTATTTGCTTGTTTGATGGTTAGCTCTTGATGGATACTATAAAGCGCAAACTCGGACAGCTCATAAAGTACAAGGCATTTGGGCTGGTTCTTGATTACTTGACGGCACAGTTCACTACCGATAGAGCCACCAGCACCAGTGACCAAGACGCACTTACCCTTGATATTCATCTGCAGCAATTTTGCATCAGGTTCAACAGTCTGTCTGTCTAGCACATCTAAGATGTCTACTTTGCGCATGCTACTAACGGTTACTTTTTCATCAGCGATCTCTTCTAAGCTCGGCAATTCTTTTATTTTTATGGCAATACCTGACAGTTTATCTATAATCTTTCTTTTTTGCGCTCGGCTAATAGAAGGTATAGCCAGAAATACTTGTGCAATATCCAACTCTTCTACTAAGCTTACTAACTCATCAGCAGGATAGATCTTTTTGCCGAGTAAATAAGCACCAGTAAGCTGCTGGTCATCATCGATGTAAGCCACGACATTATATTTATGTGAGTTTCTTAGGCCTTCTAATAAGTCTCGACCAGCCTCTCCCGCACCATAAATAACGATATTCTCATAGCCATCTTCATTTTTAGCGCTTTGTTGGCTTTTACCTTGTAAACGAGTTAAAAACTCACGGATGGTAAGCCTACTATTCCATAACCAAATAAAGAATAGAAACAAATATAAAATGGGTACGGCACGTGGCACATCAGGAAGGAGTTTAAAATAAAGAATGGTCTGGGCGATGATGATAAGAACAAAGAATAACTGCAATACGCTACCCATCATCGCATCAAAAAAACCTCTAGCTACGCCATTATAAAACCCAATAGCATATAAGCATAAGACTGGAATCAATGCGCTCAAACTTATTACCAACGAGCTTACATGATGGTCTATATACCCATATCTTGCTGCAATGGCGAAGAATAGACAAACGGCTGACATAATAAAGTCAGCCAACATTAAGATACTACGCTTAATGCTTCTAGGTAGACTAAGCAAAAACTTAGCGCTACGCTCAGCAAGTCCAGTAGATATTATAGCGTTAGCATTATGCGATTTGGATGAGGCTAATGGGTCTATTGACATAACAAACAACTGTTTTATTCAAGCATTAATATTTGAAACATTATATATTTACCAACTTACCCTTAGTTATTATTGCCATAGGCATAACTATAATGATAGCTGTACTTACTTAGTAATCCCTGCTGTACATCATTTAAGATAATACCGTCCACTTTGATATTGGCTTTATTCATCTGATTGATCGCATATACCACCTGACCTTCTATCGACTTATCGTAGCGAGCCACCATCAACACTTTATCTGCATACTGGGATAGAATCATGGCATCAGAAGCAGCTAAAATCGGCGGTGAGTCGATAATAATATAGTCATAATGCAAGTTTAGTTCTGCCATTAAATGATCGAAACTGCCATTAGCCAATAATGATGCCGGATTACGTGGGTGCTTACCTCGTGGCATAAAGTCAATATTATCTATACCAGTCGCATGAATAAAGCCTGTTAAATCATTCACTTCTTGACCGGCAACAACTTTTGATGCTTGGGCACTATCTTTTGACAAATGTGTCTTATCTTGTGATAAGTAATCTGACAAACCATTATCCTGACTCATACTAAACATCTTATGCAGCTCACCCAAGCGCATATCGGCATCTATAATAAGGACTTTTTTATCCAACTGGGCAAATACCTCAGTTAAGTTAGACGATATAAAGGATTTACCAACACCAGGGCTTTCACCCGTGATGAGGATAACTTTAGCTCGTTGACCTGCTCGACCTTGAACTGGCATGCCAAACATCAGATTCGTTCTTAAGCTTTTAATAGCCTCATAACTTAAGCTATTATTATCCACGTAAGCCAATAGTCTATTAGAGGCTTTCTTATTCTGGCGTAATCTTGTCAATAATGGAGAACGTGGAATTGTAGCTAGCACAGGTACACCAGTCTTGGCCTCTAAACGCTCAGGGTCTTTGACCACATTTCTTAGCATATTCTTAAGCAGCACGAGCATCGTTCCAAGCATCGACCCTAAAAGCGTAGCCAATATTACTATCAACGACTTTTTAGGCGCAATCGCTTTAAAGTTGTTGATAGGTAGATCAATAATACGGGCAAAACCGATTTGGCCGGCTTTAACGATTTTTAGCTGCTCATAGTTTTTTAGTAAGGTTAAATAAATCTCTCTGTTAATAGCACTATCAGCTGATAATTGTAAAAATTCTCTTTGAATCTCAGGCAAACCTACAATAGTATCATCTATATCCTGCTTTCTAGTGTTCAGCACTTCTAACTGATCATTGATTTGAATGACTAGTGGGTGCTCTTCCGTATAGTAGGTCGTAAGATCCGCTTTCTTCAGTCTAAGCTCATTAAGTTGGACATCAATTTGCGAACTTTCTGTTAATAGTAATTCGGCTTCTTTACTTACATCAATAGTACCGTATTTTTTGCGAAACTCATTAAATATTGCTTCAGAATCTTCCAGCTTTTTCTTTAGGGTTGGAATCTGAGTTTCCATGAAACTAATGGTTTTAGTCGTTTCTTCAGAGCCACGCGACTGATTTTGATCAATATAAGATAAGACGATTTGTTTTAATATCAAGCTAGTCTGCTGCTGGTTAGCACCCGTCATAGAAAGCTGAATAATACCAGTTTGTTTACCCTTTTCAACCACAGATAAATCAGTATTTATCTGCTCTGTAGTTGTTTGGAGAGATTGCTTAGTAATATTAACTGGATATCCATCAGCTGGCAGATCATTAACCGTGATTTGAATCTGACCATCCGTTCCTCTAAATTGATGAGCCTTGCCAATCTGCCCTTTGAAGTCGTCAAAGTCATTACTTAACACAAATCCTGTCGCAGAACGTGTTAAGGTAAAAGGCTGATTTAAATACTCTTGTGAGACATTAAACTGACTGATCTCAACTTTACCGTCCTCAGTTTTAAGAGAAACACCTTCAGGTTTATTGATTTGAGTATCAGTGCTATTACTTTTAATTCTATCAATAGCGCTAATATTAGGGTCGGAAAGTCGGATGCGTAAATGCAATAAATTAACCACAGGCTCTAATATCATACGAGATTTTATCAGCTCTGCTTCTGCCTCAGCTTTACTCGCTTGCGAACCAATTAACTCTGAAATATCAGCACCTAAAGCAGCCGCACCTTTAGAGTTTTCTTCAATTTGAATAATCGCATCTGATCTAAAAGTAGGATTGACATACCTGCTATATAAGACACCAACTATCAAGCCCAATATCGCAAAAAAAACAATGATCTTCCAGCCGCGCAAGATAGCAAATAGCAGCGCCATAAGATCAATTTCTTCATTATCTTCTTTAGAGGCAGAGTTTGATAAGTTTTTTGAATCTGTATTCATAACGGTATGTTCATCACTTAAGGTTAGTCGTTTAATAGCAGCTTTTTAGCTAATTTTTTCTGACCACTGTTCTAGACTATCTACAATGTCTTGATATGCTGTCTGAAATGCACTCTTCTCATGCTTATAAGGGTCTGCAATATCTTTATCTTTCCAATGACCCAGCTTAAAGGTTTTACCGCGACAAAACGGCCAGCGCTCTTCGATCCATTTTGTTTGACCATCTGACATGGTAAAAATAATGTCAGCCTTTTTTGCCAAAATTTCATCGATTTGTTTTGCGACATGTTTAGTAATATCGATCTGTTGCTCATTCATTATTTCTAACGCCGCAGGATCCGCAGGATGCCCGACTAACGCGCCAACACCTGCAGAGTCAATATTTTTATTAGGGTAACGCTGCTTTAACAATGCTTCTGCCATGGGGCTACGACAAATATTACCAACACATACGACTAAAATATTATTAAATGCCATAATTATTGCCTATAAACCTGAAAGAATACTAACCGCAGAAGTAGAAGGAAGTATTGCACTGATAACACGATTCCAACGCGTCAAGCCAGTTGGATCAACGTAGACAATATCATTGGCCTGCATCTCGAACCGATTAGCAAGCGCGAAACTGGTAATGGTCTGCATATCCACATAATAGATATCCGTAGTCCTAGTATTAAGATTATCACGCACAACGTATATCTTAGCGGCGTTAGCAGTATTAGAATCTAGACCTTTTGATTCACCAAGCACCTGCGCTAAACTAATACCTTGCTCTAAAATAGGCACAGGCTCTACACGACCAAACTCTCCTAGGACATATACCTTATTACGGTCTTGACTATTAACATGAATAGAATCACCATCTTGAAGATAGATTTGATTGGCTGATGTTCCTAACTGACGTAACGATTGCAACCCTATATCGTAGTTTATCCCTCTACGATTAAACACAATATTATTTGAATCACCCTTAGATGTCGCACCACCTGCCATAGAGATAGCGCTGTATAAAGAGACTGGAGCATCAGCAATCGAAAATTCGCCCGGCTGTTTAACTTCACCATCTATAAAAAATTTGTTACCACGGTAATTGACCACCTTAACCTGAGGATCTGAATACTTAAGATAGCGTTGAAGCTGTTTCTGTAAATTGGCAGTAAATTGCGGGACGCTTATACCGCTGGCTTTAATACGTCCAACCAGTGGAAACTGAACGAAACCTTGTTGATCAACAGGGAAGCCTGAAACATAAGGGTTGCTGCTATCACTAGCTGCTAGAGGTGTTATGTTTGGATAGCCTGTGAGTATAATACTAAGAATATCACCTTCAGAAATGCGATATTCTGCCCGAGCAGAATTTCTTATTAACTGTGCTAAATTGGCATTTGGCATCACTGCCTGTTTTGGCGGTAACGTTGCTAGATTCAAAGGTTGAATATTAAAATGCAAACCGTTTTCAGCAATGAATGCCCCATTAGGGGGTAATTCACCCGCTTGTAGCCCAGCATTAATGCTAGTACAGCCTGAAACCAAACTAATCATTAGCAGACACGTTACACTTAATAGCTTTGATGAATTGAAAAACATAAAAAGACCTTTATAAATCATAGATATAAGTAATGTCTAGCAATGAGAAAAAAGACAGCCATACTAAAACGCACATACTATGCACAAAAAAACAAAGCCATAATAACATAGGTGGTTAAAGATTGAACAGATAAGGTAAATTTTTTGGTGAAATCTACTTAAGAGTAACATTTAGTTAGATTTAACTTTTATGAATACTAAATGGATTCATGATGCATAGCGCTTAACTATATAAACGGAAGTTTATTACACCATAGTTAGTCTTAAAGAAACTTCTCTTAAACATAGCTTTGATAAATAGCGTATAATAGTCAGTCCAAATTTACACATTGAGAAATGTGAACCCACCGATTCAAGGAAATCGTTATGAAAGATGAAAAACTCCAAAAAGCCCTCGCCCGTATGGGACTTGGCTCACGTCGTCAGATGGAAGAAGTAATTAAAGCAGGTCGCGTAACCGTTAATAATGGCCCAGCGACTATCGGCGACCGTGTCGAACAAGGCGATGAGATTCGTGTTGATGGTCGTCAGATCAAATACACTGCCGAAAATGAAAAGCGTCGTCGC
Source organism: Psychrobacter immobilis (assembly GCF_904846175.1). GTDB lineage: Bacteria > Pseudomonadota > Gammaproteobacteria > Pseudomonadales > Moraxellaceae > Psychrobacter > Psychrobacter immobilis_E. Next base: position 9,533 of record NZ_CAJGZM010000010.1, read on the forward strand.
GTTTTAGCCTATTACAAGCCTGAGGGCGAAGTCTGTTCTGCTAATGATCCAGAAGGTCGTCCAACGGTATTTGAACGCTTACCAAAGCTGACTCATGATCGCTGGGTAATGGTTGGCCGCTTGGATATTAATTCTACTGGTCTATTATTATTTACCAACGATGGTGAAATGGCGCATCGCCTGATGCACCCTTCTAGCGAAGTGACGCGTGAATATGCAGTACGTGTATTAGGTGAAGTGACACCAGACATCGCTCGTACGCTAACGTCTGGTGTCATGTTAGAAGATGGCATGGCACAGTTTGAAGATATCAAAGAAGGCGGCGGCGAAGGCGTCAATAAGTGGTATCACGTCAGGCTAAAAGAAGGTCGTAACCGCGAAGTACGTCGTTTGTTTGAATCACAAGGTCTTAAAGTGAGCCGTTTGCTGCGTACACGTTACGGTACGATTGTCTTACCAAAAGAGCTACGTACCGGTCGTTTCTTAGAGCTAGATAAAAAAGAAATTAATACTTTGACGGATTTAGTGAGCTTACGCCCACGTCACGGTACGGGTCTACACGGCGCCGCTAAAGAGAAACAAGAGCGTATCAAAAACAAGCCGCTCAAAGCGCGTCGTACGGACACTCGTAGCGATAGCCGTCCTAGCAGCGCAAAACCTAAGAGCAATGCTAGTCCTGCCAGTCGCGGTACGCGTAATACCCGTGACCGCAATAATAAGCGTTAACCGGATTAATTTAACGTTACTTTGAATCTTTTATAAATTTGAAGTAGTTAATAAAAAAAAGCGGTCAATGATTCATTCATTGATCGCTTTTTTATGCGTTTCTCAATAACGCTACTAACCCAAAGCTTAGCTATCATGACTATTAATATAGCTGTTCATCACTCTTAACTCTTGTAGCTGCTGAACCTCTACTTGCTTTAATAGGTCATCTAGACGATGCTCTATATTATTTAATGCCTCTTGCAATAATTCACTGGCTTCAGCTTTTTTTTGCTGATTCGACTCATTATTACTTCTATTTATATTCACTAGCTGATAATGACTGGCTAGCATTTCAGGTAAACGAGTATGCAGCATCTTATTTAACACAAACTGCTGCTCTGTGACCGCAGGCGTTTTATTTTGAGCCTGTAAGGCTTTTTGATAAGATTGATAGCTACCGACCTTGTCATCGATACGATGTAATTGACGTAGTTGGTTATCTGGCAAAACTTTTAAGTGCTTTTTATTTAAATTTAGCTGCTGACAATTGATAGAAGTTAACGATAATGGTGCATTATTATCCTGATATGTCAGCACGCCTGGGGTAATACCAACCATTTTATGCAATGCGTGCCAGCCCTTTCTACCTAAATAAATGGTAGTGACCGTCGTCACAATCCCAATACCGATTAAAACACTCATAGACACTTACTCTTTATCATTTAATCATGAGACTGAGCATTTACAGTTTAATATGTTCAGTGTTGCTCTCGCTTCTGCCATCAGTTGGACTATCAATCGCTTTGATATCTACATTACTATTAACAGTATTCTCGCTGTTGGTAAGCTTTTGAACCTCTTGATTACCCACAGAACTATTAAAACGTTCTTGTAAATATCGATTGGTCGCAAGCAGCTTTTGCCCATCTTGATGGTATGAGGCATTCAACAAGTCATCAAACTGAGTATTAATCGTACGCAGTACATCTAGCAAGGCTTCTTTACCAGTGACATTGGAATGCTTAATCTTAGTAGTGTCAGCAAGTGCGCCATCCCCCACATCTAAGTCATGCAAACGGCGATAGTCAGCCACTGCAAGCGGTACATGCCTATCCATTAGATTCTGAATCATAATGTATGTTTCGTTGACGGTATCTTTATCATCGATTTTGCCATCATTATTGGTATCACCATAAATGACACGCAGCTTCTCACCTTTTTCATTGATTTGATCAAGCGCTGTTTTCACCTCAGCAGGCAAGCTTTTTTCAGGAATATAACCCAATTGTGGCATCGCTTTGTACTCAAGCATTTTGGGCGCAGTGACTTTTTTAATACCACGATATCCTAGGTACAACCCAGCTGCTGGTAGCACTCCATATAGAATAAACATGACAAACATCGCAGTCACTTGGGTCATTATATTGTCCTAATTGTAAAGAAAATGGCTTAGCAAAATGCTTTGGAAGATTTATTATTACGTTAGATAATACTTAATGGTTATTATTAAACAAAAAAATAGAGCTTTATTAAAGCCCTAAATTGTTATGTATTGAGCCGATTGTGTTTAAAAATACTAACTGGCTTTAGATAAAGTTTTTAAATAAAAATTAGCTTTGCGTACGGCTTTTAACATAACGGTGCGTTGAAGCAAGTTTATTCATCACCGTTTGATGTAATTCCTCTAACAACTCGTCAAGCTCATAGTCAATTTCTAAAAATAAATCCGTCAACATATCACCAGCGGTCATTTTGCCTTGCACTACAGTATTCTTTGTGCGATGCGGACTAAAACGTTGCAGCTGCTCATAGTGATGCAGTGCCTCTGGAATACTTTCAGACACCAACTTATCAATAACGAATTGACGTTCATTATGTTGCTGCTGTTGTTGATCATTGAGCTCGCTACTCCACTCGCGATAGCGCTTTAGCTTACTATTAATTCGGTCCAATATGGCGACGGCTTCAATAGGCATGGCATTTAGGGTGGCCTCGTCGACCACATCAACAAGCTCAGTCATAATCGGACAGCGTCCATGTTTGAGATACCATAACGTATCTGGATCAAAAGGAGGTCTATTAGTCGGGCGCATTTGGGCGCGATTAGATAGATAGCGATCGGTCAAAGGCGTCGGCGTTCGGATATCACTCACTTGCGCTAAGGCATCACAAATACGTTCGGTACGCTGCGGCTCGGTCAGTGACGATGCACTAGAAGTTGAAGCTTTAGGTGCTGGAGAATTGACCTCTTCCTGCTTCTTACCCTTGCTATTACGCCCAATGTTATTATTAGCAGTGTCATTAGCAATGCGACTAGCAGCAGCTTGCTGAGCATTTTTGGCAGCGATGGTTGGCAGGTCATCTTGGGCTTGCCCAAACGACTGTAGCATTCTTGTCAAACTTATAACCATGACCTACCCTGCTCCTCGCTTATTCTTTATTGACCGCTGATGGCTTCTTAGCACCTGTTGCAACACACATATTGCATTCGACCATTTTATCACTTATCTTAACAGCTTTTTTCGGCGCTGCCAGTAAGCAAACGTCACCGTTTTTATTCTTAAAGGATAAGCCAACCATCATGAATTTCACCGATTATAGCACCGGTTTTTTGCTTGGTTTATCTTTGATTATTGCCATTGGTTCACAAAACGCCTTTGTGCTAAAACAAGGGCTGAAACGCGAACACATATTTTTCGTCTGCTTATTTTGCGCAGTCAGTGACGCGATTTTAATCTCTGCTGGTGTGACGGGCTTTGGTGCGGTCACAGCGCAATATCCACAAGTTGTCACTATCGCTAAAATTGCTGGCGTTATCTTCTTAATAGCTTATGGACTGCAAAGCTTATATGCCAGTGTACGCCTATCGCATGTGCTTACCGTCGAAGGCCAAGTCGTGACCAGTTTAAAAAAGGCGCTATTACTATGCTTTGGATTTACTTGGCTCAATCCACACGTCTATCTAGATACATTGGTACTGGTTGGCATGGTTTCAACCGGTGCTAGTAGTAAATTGGCATTTGCAGTCGGCGCGGTCAGTGCCTCGTTCTTTTTCTTTTTTGCACTGGGCTATGGAGCGCGCTTACTTCGACCTCTATTTGCCAAACCAAAAGCTTGGAATATATTGGACGCTTTGGTAGGCGTATTAATGCTGTATCTGGCTTGGCATTTGTATAAAAGTTAAAACCCACTATCAAAACTATAGGCAGTAGTTAAAAAAATTAGGCGTTAAAAACAAAAAAACCAAATACGCTATGGAACGTATTTGGTTTTTATTTGTCATGCTTATGAATTAGGACACTTTTTTGCGCTTTTTAGGTTTAACAAAGGTTAAGTTTAAAAAGTGCTCAAGCGAATCGTCGAGAATGTCTAACCATGGTTCTGGCAACTCAGGTGACATCGTCCCCGTCAAAGTCGAGCGATAGGCCTTTTCTCTAAAGGTCATGATATTCTCGGCTTTGTCTTTTTGCCATTCTTTTAAAATCTCGCCCTGCTTTTCAACCGCAAATTCTGGATAATCTGTGCCATTGGTCAAGTCACGAATATAAGCGGCTTGAAAGTCAATTGAATCACTAACCGTCACGCATTTAGCATACGTTGCGAGCCATTTTTGCTCATCTTCTTCACGCACTGCCAAATTGGGTAATTCAATATCACCGAGCATCACATCACGTGCATACCATGCTTGGGCATCAAACATATTAAAGGTAAAATACTGGTCTTGCATACCTAAGTAAATCAGCTTTGGATTTGGCTGCCAAAAGATACCTTTGTACAAGTTGGCAGGATATAAGCAGTTGTGCGTCTGCAAACGTAGCTCATCTGGCATAAACGGGAAATGGAATAAATAACCCGTACACATAATGATGGCGTCAAACTTTTGGCTCGTGCCATCGGCAAAGTGCGCTACATCGTCTTCAAAATGCGTCACTAACGGCACTTCTTTTATGCCTTCAGGCCAGTCATAACCCAGTGGTTGACTACGATAGCTTATGGTGACAGATTTGGTGCCATATTTATAACATTGTGTACCAATATCTTCGGCAGAATAGCTACTGCCGACCAGTAAGATATCTTCGTCTTTAAATTCTAAGGCATCACGGAAATCATGTGCGTGCAGGATACGACCTGGAAAGGCTTCTAAACCTTCAAAATATGGCATATTTGGCGTTGAGAAATGACCGGTCGCAACCACGACATAATCAAACTCTTCAACTTCTTGCTCGTCGGTTTTATGGTTCATCACTGTCACAGTGAATTTTTGCGTTTCGTCATCAAATGACACCCAACGTACGGGGCATTCAAAACGAATGTATTTTTGGATGTCTTGTTTATCAATACGGCCCATGATGTAGTCTTTTAGGACTTCACGTGGTGGATACGATGGGATGGCTTCACCAAAATGCTCATCAAATGAATAATCGGCAAACTCTAAGCATTCTTTGGGACCATTTGACCATAAATAGCGGTACATACTGCCGTGAACGGGTTCACCGTTTCTATCTAGACCCGTACGCCAGCTGTAATTCCACATGCCACCGATGGCATTTTGTTTCTCATAACATATTATTTCAGGTAAATCCTTTACCCCGGCTAAACGAGCCGCTTCAAAGGCACGTAACTGTGCCAAACCGCTTGGACCTGCACCTAAAATCGCAATTCTTTTCTTACTCAAAACCAACTCCTATAATATTATCGTACCCCTATTATAACATATTTGTATGGATGACGTTTTGATAGCAGACTTTTGGTAATTGATTGAATTTTTTGCAAGTGCGATAAAAATTAAAAAAGCAGTTATAAAACAACCTTTTAAGTTAGAATCTCGGTTTTTTTGGTGAAGAGGCGAGCTTTCTTGATTATAGATGAAGTGGCTTAATAACTTATAGGCTATGCTTTTCTACATAGCCTAAAAACCGGAAGTTTTGAATATATGAAAATATAGTTTGTACGAGAGGTGACATTAAAACGCTAAAGTAAGGTTAAATAAGTGTAGAGAAAAATAATACTTATATCAAATCAGGAAATAAGGTACGTAGTCCATTAACGATAATTTCAATAGCCACTGCCGCGAGTAACATACCCATGATTCGGCTCATAATATTTAGCCCTGTATCACCCAGTAAACGACTGATACGACCGGCTGCCATCAACGCTAAATAACAAAATAAGCTGATAAATAACCCAGCAATCAAAATAGCAGAGACTTGCAAAATGCCAGTCACCTGTGATGAATAAATAATCACCGTCGAAATACCGCCGGGTCCAATCATCATCGGAATAGCAATCGGCACCACCGCTGCTGCCATCGTTGGCGGCGCACCGTGCAGATGATCAACATCAAAGTTTTCTTGATCAGGCTTAACCGGATTGCCTTCACCATTCATCATATTTAAGGCGATTAAAAATACTAAGATACCGCCAGCTAACTGGAATGAACCAATCGAGATACCCAACGCTTTTAGTAGCGTCTCACCTGCTAAGGTAAAAAAGCTGATAGTGATAAAAATCGTCAGGCAAGCCACACGTGCCACTTTACGGCGGTTATTGAGCGAATAGCCGCGAGTTGAATCCAAAAATAACGTCAAGGCGCCGAAGGGATTAATCAGTACCATAAAGGCTAAGATTATCTTGATAATTTCAGTATCCACTGAGCGCTCGCTTATCTATTGGTCAAATCGGGCAAAAGATAAGGTCATCGTGCACAGGCAAGGACGACCTTATAATCGGTAGCAGCGGCATTGTAGCATAGGCAGTTAAGCCTATTAAATCATTAACTTCGCTTAATTTCCCATCCTTACCAATTCAATAGCATATCCGTACAAATCTGCTCTTTTAATAGCTTTTTTGGGCGAGATTTATGCCAAAAAATAAACCTTAAGCCTAGGTCGCGATTTAGACTAAACATTAATCTTAGGCGCTAAAATCAAGACCAATATCTAATGCCGTGGTGCTATGGGTTAAATAACCCATAGCAATAAAATCAACACCGGTCTCTGCTACTGCTTGTACCGTTTCAGGAGTGATACCACCGGAGGCTTCGGTTTTGGCGCGACCTTCACACATCGCGACCGCCTGCGATAAAACTTCAGGCGCCATATTATCCAAAAGCACCAAGCTCACGCCAGCTTCTAAGGCTTGCTCTAATTGCGCTAAGGTATCGACTTCGACTTCTATCGGAATGAGATGCCCTGCAAAATCTTGCGCTTGCTGAATAGCGGTTTTGATATCACCGGCGATAGCAATGTGATTGTCTTTGATTAAAATCGCATCGTCTAATCCTAGACGATGATTGCGCCCGCCGCCACAGCGTACCGCGTATTTTTGTACAATGCGCAAACCAGGAATAGTTTTACGCGTACAGGTAATTTGCGCCGGATATGCGGCGACGCTATCGACGATTTTTTTGGTATCTGTCGCAATCCCACTTAAATGAGTCATAAAATTAAGCGCGGTACGCTCTGCGGTTAGCAAATTCCGCGCGTTACCTCGAACTGTCGCCAGTACCGTACCCGCCTCGACAATTGCACCGTCATGGGCTTGCGCTATAAATTCGATTTGCTCGTCAATCAAAGCAAAAGACAAACGCGCCAAATCCATCCCACATATCACGCCTGCTTGCCGCGCTTTAATCTGTAGTTGCGCTTGCATATCCGCTGGGATAGTCGCTTGTGAGGTCACATCACCGCGCCTGCCTAAATCTTCCGTTAATGCCGCTTCGACCAAAGGTTTAAGCAATACTTCAGCCAATGCTGGCTCTTGTTTAACTGTCATGTCTAACCCTTATTTTTGCCTGACATTTATATGCGTTCGATGCACTCAATAAAACATCTTTAATTAAACTCAAAATGAGCATAAATATAGCTCAAAGTGGGAAGCCTCGCAAGAAAAGGGTGCAAATTTATAAAATTAACCAATATGATTTAGCTTTGATATGAGTATTTATCTTTAGTATAAGAAAGGCTTATGCAGTTGATGCTATTTTCGTTTAGGTAATTTACTATCCATCAGTAAGCTTTGTAGCTCGATATCATGACGAAAGCGATAGAGCTTGGCAGGGCGACCACGCTGAGCGCTACTACTCTGCCCCGTCTCCATAACAAGGTTTTGCGCATCAAGCAGACGACGGAAGTTTTGCTTATGTAAAGGTACTCCTGATAACGCTTCGACGCTTTGTTGCAGCTGCGATAAGGTAAATACATCCGGCATCAAACCAAAGATAAGCGGACGATATTCAATTTTTGCCCGTAGCCTTGAGATCGCAGTCGCTATCACGCGGCGATGGTCGTAATACATCGGCACACCAATTAACTGCGACCAATTTGTCGGTAGTTGCAGCTGATAACTGGGCGGATAAGTTGGCGCTTCAGGGATTAGTCCTGCTTCATAAAGCATCTCATAACGCAGCAAGACGTGCTCGGCTACCCATTCTCTATTTTCATAAGCCTTATCAGCATTTAGTGCTTTGTCCGTATCTTTGAAATTATCAACGGTTAAAGTCTCTTCACTGATTCCCCAACATAAACCAATACGCTGAAGGCGGCGCTGCTGCATGACCAATTCTGTTGCGCTATCTGCCCAGCTTAATAACGCGGGCACAATATGATTCATAATCATACTTGGCATACCATCCAAGTGATTTTCCCACGGAAAATAATCGTACCAATCGCGCCATAATGCTTGGCTTGGCAGCTCCTGCATTTGCGCTTCTTGTACCAACCCTAGATAGCTCACATACACTAGTGCATGACCATCGACGTTGCGGCGATTGGTATCTACGAAAGTATACAGCTGCTCTAAATAACCAAGCGGCTGCTGCGTTTGCTCCTCAACCCATTGACGTACGCCCGCTTGCAAGGAGCGATGTAATGGCATCAATGGCCCATTGGGCAAGAGCTTGCCTTGGTCAACCGTTAAAACGCGCGCGGTGTGCTCAGTAATCGCTACCAGCACGGCGACCACTTCTGTCGTGCCGCTACCTTGTTGATGCGAATGCGAATAAGACAACGTCATGGCTCTAAGGGTTTCCTTTATATGTAAACATGAAATGGAAGTTTCAAAAATGAGGTGTTTATAACCTCGCTTAGTATAGCGTGAATCGAAAGCTATCATAGCTTTGGGTTGTAAATAGACATTATTAAAGGCAATAAAAAAGATAGCCAGCAAGGTAATTTTTGACGGATTATGTATCGTTTTAGAAGCAGACTATAAAAAATACTTGTATTTATGCTCAAAATGAGCATAATTAAAACACTTTATTTATTCACCGTATTTAACTGTCTTATTTCTAACAACACTTCATTTGTCGTTAATGTACTAAAGGTTGCACTTATGAAAAATTATCCCTATGACGCCCCTATCATGAGCACTGACAATCGCATTGCGACTCAGATGAATATCGAATACGCCAAAGCTAAAATACCAGCAGATTTGCCACGTGCTGAACGTCTCGCTGTTGAAGATAATATTAAGCAACTGTTGAAAGAGCATAATGCAGTATTGGTTGCCCATTACTATGTCGATCCTTTTATTCAGGATTTGGCATTGGCAACGGGCGGTTGTGTTGGTGATTCGCTCGAAATGGCGCGCTTTGGGCAAGCGCATAGTGCGCAGACATTGGTCGTCGCTGGCGTCCGCTTTATGGGTGAGTCAGCAAAAATACTGAGTATGGAAAAAACAGTACTCATGCCAGATTTGGAAGCGGAATGTTCGCTTGATTTGGGCTGCCCTGCTGATGAGTTCTCTGCCTTTTGTGATGCCCACCCTGAACGAACTGTGGTGGTTTATGCCAATACCAGCGCTGCTGTGAAAGCCCGCGCTGATTGGGTGGTAACTTCGTCGGTTGGTATCGATATCGTCCGTCATTTGCATGCTAAAGGTGAACCAATCATCTGGGGGCCTGACCGCCATTTGGGTAAATACATCACGCAAGAGACAGGCGCAGATATGCTGCTTTGGCAAGGTTCATGCTTAGTGCATAATGAGTTTAAAGCGACTGAGCTCATGCAATTAAAAAAAGAGCATCCAAATGCCAAAGTATTGGTGCACCCTGAATCACCTGATAGCGTGGTAGCACTTGCCGACGTGGTTGGCTCGACCAGTAAGCTATTACAATCGACTTATGAGATGGATGCCGACACCTTTATCGTTGCTACCGATTTGGGCATCTTACACGAGATGCAAAAACGCTCGCCACATAAACGTTTCTTAGCCGCACCAACAGCGGGTGAAAGCGCCAGCTGTAAGAGCTGCGCTTTTTGTCCGTGGATGGCAATGAATGGTTTAAAAGGTATCGAGCAATGCTTGATGAATAATAGCGGTGAAGTATTGATGACGCATGAGCTAGCAGCAGCAGCCAAAAAGCCACTACAACGTATGCTTGATTTTGCCGAAGCGCAAAAGCAACGCGTAGCCGCGAGCGGTGATATTGTCAAAGATCGCGAGTTATTTGCCAATGTCGGAGCGGCCTAATATGAGCGAGGTACGGTCAGCTGATAAGGTAAATACTCATAATTCTACGGATATTATACAGACAGATGTACTTATTATTGGTGCTGGCCTTGCCGGTTTAAGTACTGCGCTAGCCTTGCCGAAATCGCTAAATATTACCGTATTAAGTAAAGCGGCATTGGAGGTTTGCTCAAGCCATTATGCCCAAGGCGGAATTGCAGCCAGTCTAGATAAGAATGACCGTGTCGCTGACCATATTGCGGATACGCTCATCGCTGGAGCGGGATTATGCGAAGCTGACAATACCACTAGTATCCTAAGCGCCGGACAGCAAGCGGTGCAATGGTTGTGTGAACAAGGTGTGCCCTTTACACTGATTCCCAAGCAGGAAAGACAGCAGCGTGATAATGCAAATCCTTTAGCGGCATTACAGACCAGCGATTTGCATCTCACCAAAGAAGGTGGTCATGGCTGTCGAAGGGTCGCCCATGCCGATGATGCAACCGGTCGCCACGTGATGGAGGCTTTAGCAACAAAGGTAAAAGCTGCGCGCAATATTACTATTCTGCCCTACCATGAAGCATTGAGCCTGTTAAAAGATAGCGCTAATCCAAATAAGCAATGCCAAGGTGCGCTCGTTTTTGACCATAGCATCCAGCGCCAATTAACTTTTCATAGTCGCGCTGTCGTATTAGCTAGTGGTGGTTTAGGGCAATTATTTAAGCGTGCCAGCGCGCCGAATGTCTGTGTCGGCGATGGCGTGATGATGGCGTGGCAAGCAGGCTGCCGCTTGGCAAATCTAGAGTTTATCCAGTTTCATCCGACTGGCTTAGCCTTAGACGATAGTAGTTTTTTGATATCAGAAGCGCTACGCGGTGAAGGTGGACGGTTATATTGCCCACAAACTGGTAAGCGTTTCATGCTTGATGTTGATAAGCGCGCAGAACTGGCACCGCGAGATATCGTCGCACGTGCCATAGCTGAGCAAATCAACGATAACGGTCTAGGTTACGTCAATCTTGATGTCAGTCACTTGCCAGCGGAATTTTTGCGCGAGCATTTTCCGCAGATTTATAAAACCCTATTAGAGCTTGGCATTGATATCACAAAACAACCTATTCCCGTTGCGCCGACTGCTCATTACAGCTGTGGCGGTGTAGTGACAGATGCTAATGGCGTAACCGATGTGTCAGGGCTTTATGCTGCTGGCGAAGTCGCTTATACAGGCCTGCATGGGGCAAATCGCTTAGCGAGTAATTCATTACTAGAGTGCGTAGTAGTTGGGCGCAATATCGCCGCTGACTTGCCACGTTATTTAGCAGCAATAGATAAAATGGATACAACGGTAAGTAATGCTAATTTAAAACAGTTAGCTTCTGATATTTGGTTACCGCCAACCCTTAAAAACACTCAGGTTATTACCCTACCTGCCATTACCATACCTTTATTTAATGCTTATCAATATAACAATCTGAAACGTGGCTTACATCTTGATACTAAAGTTACTGACATTAACGAAATAACTGCGCAGCTAAAAATATTGATGACCAACAACATGGGCATCACCCGTAGTGCTGAGCAGCTAACACAAGCACTAATACAAATTCAACAATGGCAACAGAGCATTGGTTTAGCTGAGCCTAAGCATCCTAATACAAATAATGAGAATACACCTACTAGCGTAAATGAGCTGGCAGATTTTCAATTATCCAGACAATTACAATTAGCGACCTTAGTTATCGAGTCCGCTTATCAACGTCTTGAGAGCCGCGGCGGTCATTACCGTCAGGATTATCCACAGTTAGCGACTGTACCCAAAACAAGTGTGATTGAGCCTCTACTAGAGAGACCGAAAAAACAGAGCCTTTCCCGTGCTAAGCCTGTCAAACAAATTCAAAGCCAGTTATCTTTATCTAACAAAGATGATGCACTAGCAGGCATCTGCTAATCCACCCTAAACTGGTACATTCATGTCGAATTTTGCTTGGGGATTTTCCGTATTGATAGCCTGATATGATACAATCTCCAGCTTCCTAAAAACGCCTTGTTACAAACTGACGAGCCTGCTGACATGCAAAGCCTGATTACCCTTGTTTTGGTCTTAATGCCGATGTTTATTGGCTTTGCCATACCATCAAACCCAACCATGACTAAGCTTGCCGATAAAGGCTTGTCTTATTTGGTCTTTATCATCCTAGGTTTGATTGGTATTGAGCTGGCACAAGTCGAAGGGCTTGGCAGCCAAATAGGCGAAATCGCGCTTTATGTCACCATATTATCGATACTAACGATTGGCACCGGCTTATTTGCACTCATGCTGTTTGACCGTCTGCGTCCATGGCATGCCAAAAAACCTAGCGTCAAATCTAAAGAGCACCGTGTCAGTATTCGCGGTAGCCTAGCACAAGTGTTTTGCGTGGCGATTGGCTTTGTGATTGGCTATTTCTTGCCCGCCGATTATATACCACCCGAAAACACCATGACCGCAATGCTCATGATATTAATCTTACTGGTCGGTATTGGGTTAAAAGGCTCGGGCATTACCTTAAAAGAAGTGTTACTCAATAAACGCGGCGTTGAAATGAGCGTTATTTTTACGCTATCGGTATTGGTTGGCGGGCTTATCTTTGCGCTGATGTTCAGCGATGTGTCATGGACAAAAGGTTTGGCACTGGCATCAGGGTTTGGTTGGTATTCACTATCAGCGATTATTATGACCGATGCTTATGGCGCGGTTTGGGGCAGTGTGGCGCTATTTAATGACTTGGTACGTGAGTTCTTTGCGCTATTGTTTATTCCCGTCTTTATGCGTAAATATCCGTCAGCAGCGGTTGGGCTTGGTGGCGCGACCAGTTTAGACTTTACCTTACCGATTATTCAACAATCTGGTGGTCTAAAAGTCGTGCCACTGGCGATTAGTTTTGGTTTTATTATTAATATTGTCTCGCCAGTGCTAATGGTGTTGTTTTCGGCGTTGGGGTAAGTATAATTTTTAAAGGTTGATGAAAATCAGTCGTTATTATTCAAACAGCTCACAGTGCTTGGCATATTCACCATATTTTCTGGTATAAGAGACATACTCAAGATTCATTAAATCAGTCACTTCACTACTTGCTAGCAACGTTACTCGGCTCTGTTTTGACTTAACATCCTTCAGTGTAAGCGCTTGAAAGTTGCGGTCTATGTTATCTGTATCTAAAACAAAGTCCTTATTTGAGCAATCATAAGTATGGATACGCTTAGCATCGATATTATGCTGCAATGCTAAAGTATTCTTGACAATAAGCGCACGACTACGCGCTAAAGAGCCTTTATTGATTTCATTTGTTGCTATATGACCAAAAATAAAAATATTGGCTTTTGGATAATCATTAAGACTTTCTACTAACTTCACAAATTCTGTATCATAAATAGCAGGTAATTGACTGCTCATTAGCGGAAAAAATCCATTGAATTCCATTTCCAGTCCGCCCACATCAACCTCTATTGGACAGCCTTTAATATCTACCACTACGTTAGGTGGCGTTTCAGGGCATTCGTCTATAGCATTAAGTACACCGTCACCATCTGAATCAATCTCTGCTTGCATCGTCCTGATGATTTCATGTTGAGCTGCATCTTTAGAAGGCGCCGTTGGGGTAGTTTGGCAGCCAGCTAAACTGCTAAAGACTATTAATAATAAAACACTGTAAGGTTTGTTTCTCATTACTATTCTCTTTAACTAAGTTTAGAAGCTATTCTTAATTTATATTAAGCGGACAGTTATCAATCGACAATAATCCTATTCAAAATTCGATACACCTGTTTGAGCTTGAATCGTTTTGATAATAATTAGCTTTCTGGCTTTTTGAATCGGTTACTAAGCTATAAACTCTACGATTCATAGATCTCCCTTCTTCGGTATCAGAACGTGCAATAGGACCTCCAATACCGCAATCGAAAGTAGTCAAACGACTAGACTCAATTTTATGCTTTAAAATTAGGTAGTTTTTAACAATGAGCGCTCTATTCTTAGCTAGCGAGTTTGATTGCAACATTGAGATAGAAGCTTCACTGACCTCATCCTCCGAGACATGAGCTTCAATTTTTATAGTAGCCGTATTATAGTTATTCATCTGTTCTGCTACTCTATCAAGTTCATCATGATACTGTGGCAATAATTCACTGCTGTCTTTGGTAAAAAAAGCACGATACTCCATCATTGGAGGCATACCAATAAGACTTGTAACCTCAGGACAGCCTCTTTCGCCTACTACCACGTTCTCTGTCGTATTTGGACATTGATCTATATGATCAGGGACACCATCGCCATCGCTATCTAAATTGACCATTATATTTGGCATCTTAATAGTTTGGCTTGTTTGCTTAGACAAGTCAGCCGTTTAACATCCGGATAGCATTAAGACGCTGATTGAAATTACAAGCGTACTTCTTAACAGCATTAGCATGTCTTATACCTTTAAAATTGCTGGCAAAATTCTTTATAGTACGTGAGTGAGTGCTCATTACCACTGCCCGTATAAAAATCATCTGCCTTTAACGCTTTACCATAAATACGCTGGTTCATTGAAGCGCCTTCCTCAGTATCATTAGGTGCAATCGGCATACTATCAACGCAATCAAACGTATAGATTTTATCAGCAGCTATATTTCTCTTAACCAAAGCAGTTTTTATTATCTGTGCCCGCTCACGTCCTAATGGGTGTTTATCAGCTTTTACTTGATTCATCTTCCCATCTATATCTACTGATTTTTGCGCAGCTTCAGGCTCCGAGATGTGACCAGATAACACTACCACCAGATCAGGATCGCTATGCATTTTTTCCGCTACTTTCTCCACTTCTATCAAGTACTTCGTTTGCAACTCATTACTATTGCGCTCAAAGAACACTCTTAGCTCCATCATAAAATTACCTATTAAATTCACCGCTACTGGACAGCCATACTCATCCGCCACTACTCCTTCAGGAGTGTTCGGACAGTTATCTATAATGTCAGGGACGCCATCATTGTCTGTATCTGCAAGTGGCTCTATCAGGACTTTAGGTGTGTTATATGACTCTTTGTGGATTAAAATTTTTGTGGGTACGGGTTGACAGGAAGCTAACATAAAACTAGCTATTACCACGCCTATCATCATCCATGACTTATTTTTCATACGCCATCCTCAGTTCATCTAAGAGTTCATCTAAAACCCTAAACTCCACTCGCTTGCTTAGCAAACAACCGCATCAAGGGTTTGATTTTGCTCACGCGATACATACCTTCATTACGAAGTTGTTGAATCGGACGCATCTGAGCCAGCGAGCCTGCAAACAGCCAGTTAAGCGCCGAAAAGCTGTGCATCATCAGACTATTATGCGGACGACGCAAACGCTCATAACTACGCAAGGTTTGGTTCGTGCCCCAGAGTTTATTGCCACTGCGCGCATAGTCATGGGTGAGTTGCTCACTTAATGCCTTCACATCAAGCATGCCCAAATTCAATCCCTGACCTGCCAGCGGATGCACGCCATGTGCCGCATCACCGATTAGGACTAAATTATCAGCAACATAGCTTTTTGCTTGCTGCGCGGCTAACGGAAAGCTAGCGATGGATTCAATCTCATGGATAGCACCCAGCTCATAATTGCTGGCAGCAGCCAGTTTATCAGCGATATAGCGCGGCGTTTCTTCTAGCAATGCCAATGCTTGATTGCGTGGTAGTGTCCATACAATCGATTGCCAATGCTGTGGATTGGTTTTATCTTCATCCGTGATATCGGCTAATGGCAATAATGCCAATGTACCTGTCGGCAGCATGGCTTGACGGGCGGTCGCTCGGTGCGGCTTGTCGGTTTGAATGGCGCAGCAAATCGCAGTTTGCTTATAATCAAGCACATCTAGTTCAATTGCCGCCTGCTTGCGCACAAACGAGCCGCGACCGTCAGCACCAACCAATAAACGCGCGTCAATCACACTGCCGTCATCTAGCGTCACACGGTAACCTTGTGCGCTACCAAGCCAGTCCATATTGACAACCTTATGCCCATCGATAACGGTTAGGTATTGACTGACATTAGAGGCAGATAAACGCTGCCATAATGCATGTTCGATAACGGCGGGCTCAACCATACTACCGAGCATTTTCGGCTCAGAGTTTTGATTACTGCTATTACTATTACGAGCATCACCACTATTACCAAACAGTAGCTCGCCCCTACCGTTTAGTTGCCAAACCTGCATTTGCGAATAATCGGCTTTACGCTCTGATGCCGCTATCTTTTGCCAAGCGCCTACGTCTTTTAGTAAGTTAATACTGGCAAGGCTTAATGCATAAACGCGCGCATCCCGCTTGCCAAGCACCTGTTGCCAATCTGATTCATCACGTTGCGGGCGTGCATCAATGAGCGTCACTGGCATTTCAGCTTGCGCCAGTTTTAGCGCAAGCGTCGCACCGACGATACCGCCACCGATAATCAGCGTATTGTTATTTTTCATAAAACATCCTTTGTCGCGTCACTCATGCTATCCGCCATGTTTATGAGATTTAGCAGCAGCTGAGATTATAGATTTTATTTGCTTAAAAACTTACCAGTATTTTGAACTAAGATTTTAAGCCCATCGCATAATTGGCAATTAACGGCTTAATATTTGGCAATTTATCAAAGGCAACCAAAGCCACGTTACGTGCCAGCTTCACCGCTGGGTTTGGATGCGTAAAGCCATGTACGACGGCATCACAAAAGCGAATGACGCGTTTTTGGTCGGTTTGACGCGCTTTTTCATAACGCTTTAGCAAAGTTGGATTGCCAATGTCTTCGCCTTTTAGCACCTGCCGACTCATCATTTGTGCCAGCACATGGGCATCGCGCATACAGAGGTTGAAGCCTTGTCCAGCAACTGGATGCAACGTATGTGCAGCATTGCCCATGATGACGCAGCGTCCATCGACTTGCTTGTCTGCTAGTACCCGCGTTAATGGATAAGCACCGCGGCAACCAGCTTTTTTAAACGTGCCAGCGCGCTCACCAAAAGCTTGCTGCAAGGTTGCCAAGAAATGGGCATCATCTTCTAGATACTGCGTTTCCTCACCCGTTGGACAAACCCAAACTACTGAACGTCTATAACCTTTTTGATACTCATCATTGCCGTCACCCTCTGGATCGGTCAATGGCAACACCGCAAGAGGGCCTGCTGGACTAAAACGCTCAATAGCAATATGCTCATGTGGCTGATCGGTCTCTACCACCCCAACGATAGCCGTTTGCTTATAATCATAAGTCGTAGTGCCGATACCTAATAGCTGACGCACGGTAGAATCGCGACCATCACAAGCGACTAACACGCTAGCTTGCAGTTGCTGCTCATGCTCCTCTTCACCGTAATAACTAAAGCTTAGCGTCACGCTGTCGCTTTTTTGATCAACAGCTATCACATTGGCATTATCAATCAGCGTAATCAGCGGCTCTTGCTGGGCAGCTAGTAACAACTTGCGCCCCAGCCAGGCATTTTCCATCACTTGCCCGAATGACTCGACCTGCTCCTCAGCTTTATTTAATTGCGCGCGCCCAAAGCTACCTTGCTCGCTAATCTGTACCGCATCAATTCGGCAAGCATGGCTTTGTAGCTCAGCCCACAAGCCAATTTCTTGATAAATCTGCACCGTACGACGTGACAGCGCGGTATTGCGACTGTCTAGATAATGGCTACGCTTAGCATCATCACTGGGGCTAATGGTTGGATAGCTGTTTTTCTCTAGCAAGGTGCTAGCGATACCATGATGCGCGAGTAACAATGCAAACGACAAACCGACATGCCCGCCGCCCGCAATGAGTACTTGCTGTTCAGTCATAGCAGCTTTATTAACATGGCTAGATTTAATATGATTATTTTTTGATAAATTTGCTTCAGTATTTTGCATGGTTATTATTCCTAAGATGACCCTTTTAACACGCTATTAGACGTGATGAATATGCACTCAAAATGTTATTTTTGTAGAAAATATCTCGTTCTTTTATCTTTGTAAGCTTGGCTTTTATAGCTGTCTTATCTATGCACTAGATTACCACAAATTCCTCAATATTCCGTGCTCTTGACAGTCTGTATCGCGAGTGTGCAAAATTTTTAATGGTCACCTATTATCTAAGGTTGGATTGATATTTTGCGTGTATTTTATAATGACAGTTTTCAATAAGGATTTGACTGATAAACCTTAATAACAGGCTTTAATAGTGATAACAGCTGCAGTAGTTGCAATCGTCATACAAAAACAAAGCGCTACTTCCCTTATATAGCTTGAATTTTCAAATCTATCTACCATAATGAAGGCAGGACTATTACTTATTATCCGCCATTTTACCAACAACAATTTTTATCAACCATTTACCGTCACATTTATTTCTATTATCTCAATAACCCTTATAACAGCCGTCATAAAAACTATCTAAATATAATGAAATACAATTAATGATTTTATCTCTAAAGCCCGCCTGACTATGATGTATAGAAGCAGTGATGCATAGAAGCAATAGCCATAGCAGCGGGCAACTTAATATAAGGATAATCGCTTGACTGATTCCATGAGCCGCCGTATAAAGTTTGAATTCTTGACTCCAGCACAGCTTAAAACCGTGCTTGGCGAATATAATAACCACATGAAATATATCCAAGAACGCCTCGATATTAAAATTAGCCAACGCCAAGGTGACTTTTGCCTGAGCGGCGATATATTAGGTGTTGAGCGCGGCGAACGTATTATTTATAAGATGGTCGATGAAGCACAAAACAGCAAAGATATCAGCGCAGAAGAGCTACACCTGATTATCCAATCGAGTATCTCACGCGATGAAGATATAGCAGCCGATGAACAAGTGGCTGACGAGGAAGATGCCGATAACTTGGATGCTGCAAGTGATTTTACGCCGATTAGTTTGCGTACTCGTAATGGTAAAATCATTCCACGCGGCGGCAATCAGCAGCGTTACGTCAGAGATATTTTATCGTCTGATGTATCCTTTGGTATTGGGCCTGCCGGTACTGGTAAGACTTACCTTGCGGTTGCTTGTGCTGTTGATATGATTGAGCGCAATGAGATTGAGCGTATTTTACTGGTGCGCCCTGCGGTAGAAGCTGGCGAAAAATTGGGCTTTTTACCAGGTGATTTGACCCAAAAAATCGATCCGTATTTACGTCCTTTATATGACGCGCTCTATGAGATGCTAGGATTTGATAAAGTCGGTAAAATGCTTGAAAAGCAAATCATTGAAGTTGCCCCGCTTGCTTATATGCGTGGCCGTACCTTGAATAATTCGTTTGTCATTTTGGATGAAGCGCAAAACACCACGCCTGAACAGATGAAAATGTTTTTGACCCGTTTAGGGTTTGGCTCACGTGCGGTTATCACCGGTGATATTACGCAGGTCGACTTACCGCGCGGCAGTAAATCTGGTCTGGCACAAGCGATGGAAATCTTAAGCGGTATCGAAGAGATTCATATCACCAAGTTTGACTCAAAAGACGTGGTACGCCATCAGTTGGTACAAAAAATCGTCGAAGCGTATGATGTCTTTGATATTGAGCAAGAAATGCTACAAGAAAAACGCAAACAAGAGCGTTTTGTCGCTGAGCAAGAGCGCAAAGCAGCGATAGCAGATGCAGCTGCTAAGCTATAAGCTATAAGCTATAAGCTATAAGCCATCTGAATATATATGAGATGACTTGAGAGAACATTGAAAGAAAACCGGATTTGATATCCGGTTTTTTACTGTTAGATATTTATGGTTGAATATTTTAAATTGACATAAAAAAGGATAATGGCATGAGCCAAGCTGAACAGAATAATGCTGACAACAATATTGATGATAATGTTAATAGTAGTTTTAATGACAGTTTGAATAACACGTTTAACAATGATGACAGCTTAGCCGTACTTGATATAAGCGCCGCTGATAGTATTGATGACGATATACTTGAGAGCTTTTATAATCGCGAAAACTTATTAAAAGTCATGATGGCGACTTTGGATTATATAGATGGGTGTATTAAAACTGGTTTGACGCTGCCTTATTATGCCGATATCGATACTGAAGTATGGCAAGAAAAAGCAAAAGCGCTTGATATCTATATTACCGATGAAGTGGAAGGTCAGGAGCTGAATTTAGAGGCGCGCGGCAAAGATTATGCCACCAACATTCTATCTTACCCAAGCGACTTGCCAGCGGCAATTATTGGACTGATGCCAACGCTACCGCTAGGTGAGCTGGTGATTTGCCACGCCGTGGTAGTTCGTGAAGCGGCTGAGCAAGATAAGACTGTCAATCAGCACATTAGCCATTTATTGATACACGGCGTGCTGCACTTGCTTGGTTTTGACCACGAGCTCGGACAAGCCGAGCAAGATGAGATGGAACGCTTTGAGATTGATATTCTGGCAGAATTAGCGCTACCAAATCCTTATCTTTAGCTTGTCTTCAACCCTTTTTTAACATGGTTTTTTGCGCTTGATCCATCTGGTTAATCATTTGATCTAAACCTTTGACATGCACGCTGCGCTGCGGGAATGGAATATCGATATTTTTATCATCAAGCGCGTTTTTGAATTGTTCTAATAAATCGCATTGCATTGCCCACCAATCACCGTTGGTGGTCCAGACATTCAAAGTCAAATCGACTGAGTTGTCACCCAAGTTGGTCACACGTATCACAGGGGCAGGATCAGTAAACGCCATCGGATTGTTTTTTGCCAAATTTAGCATAATATCTTTGGCAGTTTTGATATCGGCATCATAACCAATACCCACTGTGATATCGACGCGGCGATTGGGCAACGCCGTATAGTTAATGACCGCTGAGGTAGTGATATCGCTATTAGGAATGATGACGTCATGATTGTTGATGGTCGTCAAATGGGTATTGACCAAGGTAATTTCGGTCACCGTACCAGTGTAACTGCTAACCTGTACATAGTCGCCGCGCACAAACGGGCGAAAAGTGACAATCATAATACCAGCGGCAAAATTCGATAGCTGGTCTTTCAGTGATAAACCAATTGCCACCGCTGCACCGCCCAAGATAGCGACGACTGAAGTGGTCTGGACGCCGACTTTACTGAGCGCCGCTAAAATAACGACAACTAATAGTATGCCGTATAATAAGCGGCTTAAAAAATTGGCCGCCGTCGCTTCTAAATGGCTACGTAACATAATGCGATTACTGATAACCACAACTTTCTTTGCCAACCAGCGCCCGACGATAAATATCAATAAGGCAAAAGCAAGTTTAAGCGCAATGCTGATAGCACTTTCTGTTAGGCTAGCAATATCAAGGGTAAAACCTAAAAATTCCATACTGACTCTTTATTTAAAAACTGTTTTTTATAAATACTTTTTGTCTTTTAGATGTTTATCATTACTTATCATCCAATAAGACATGCACTTAGTTTAAGCATACCTAATAAGTCACATCTACTTTATCACTGTAGCGATACGTACGTATCAGACGCAGCTCAACAATATCATTCATGTCTTCGGTAAATTTACCAAAGGGCGCCGCTTGTCTAACCGACTGTTTGGCAGCCTCATCCAATATTGTCGAGTTCGAGCTCTCAAGCAAACGAATCGCTTTAATATTACCATCATTGCCGATGACGACCATCAAACGCACCTCTCCTGTAATACCTTGGGCGCGCGCTTGGGTAGGATATTGCAGATTACCGACGCGCTCGACGTGCTCACGAAAGGTATTGATATAATCTGCTGCTGCACCGCGCGTTGTCGAATTACTATCGACAGTCACAACTTTTGATTTGGTCGCATACAGCTGTTGCCGCTGAGACAACTGCGCCTCTAAAGTAGCAATTTGCTTACGCAGACGCTCTTCTTGCGCCTTCATATCATCTTGCTCTTGCTTGCTATCGTTGTCAGACTCGACGCTTGCTTCACGCCAGCTTAGCGTCGTACGCAGATAGCTTTCTTGATAACGCTGCTGACGGACTTGGCGCTGCAAGTTGATCACGTCTTGCGTCTCGCTCATTTGTTCGGCAGACAACGGACTGCTCTGATCAGTCTCTTGGCGCAATTGCTCCTGCACGGTACCGCCGCCTTCTTGTGAGGCATTGGCAATAAATTGTGCATCTTCATTCGGCTGCATATTATCGGTCAGTGCTTTAGCAACGTCTTGGATCATACCAGCGGGATCTTGCCCCATCGAGAAGCTAATCCCAAAAATAATGAGCGCATGAACGCTGACGGCAATCACCACAGCCATCGGCAAGCTGATATCACGCTTGGGCGCTTGCGCTGAAAAATGGTAGCTTTGCGAGTCTTTAATAGAGGCCACAGTTAATCTCAGCTAATGAATATAAGGGCTATTGGCAAGAAGCATGATAATATAAGCGTCTGTCGACCAATGCCGGCGCTATCATAACATGACATAGAATTGTGTCGCTAGCACAACCGTATACTGCGGCTCTTAACTTGCCACTTGTTCATCTATATATAGTAAACCTGCTCAATCAGACAAAACCTAGACGTTCATTCAGCATGCGCCCATTTTGATATATACTGTTTTATAAGTCAGCTATTAGAAAATATGAATTTTCTCCTGCACCATATAAAATATAAACGCCGGCACAATGATTACCCCAACGCTTACATGACGACCCTATCATTATAAGGATAATAAGTTTGAGTAACTTTGATAATATGGACAATATGAATGATTCAGACAGTTTTGAGGAATTCTTTGAGGATATTGGTTACCGTTTTGACGAGTCATTTAGCGATGGCTGGGAGCGTCTTACCCAAGCGATTAAAAACATTTATAACAAAACCACCGACAAGCTTGAGGATGAAATATCCTTGCCAGTTGCCCAAACCTACGTCAATGATGCACTGCAAAAGTTTGTCACGGACAATGTGAAAGCTATTTTAGAGCTGCGCGTTGAGATACATGACAACTGGTTTCGCTTGTATTGTACCGTCGATGCTGGCGGTATCTACGCGGAGGTAGCAAGTAACTTTAGCTTGGTTCATGTACAGCTTGATCGCAATGTTCAGCGCCTTGTGTTTGGTCAGCAGACTTATACTGACGTCCTTAACCTACGCTGCGAATCCTTTATCAAGCGCCAAGGTATCAAGCTCTTTATCTGGTTTTATCATAGCGTGCTCAAAAAAGATCCTTTGGGTTTCATTTTATCTTATATCAATATTGCCCGCGCCAAAGAGGAAATCATCTACCTTGATATCAATCGCTGGCTAAAAAATAATAAGAAAATCATCAGTACCTTACACAAAGTACAGGTCAATTACGGCGAGCTTGAAGAAGAGCAACTGGTGCTTAAAACCCAAATCAATTATCGTGACCTACTAGCCAGTAGTGCCAATGAAGATATCATCAGTGATAAGGATGAGCCGCAGCTGATGCAAGGCCCTATCAACCCGATTGCGGATGCTACTGAGCCAAGTTTGGAACCCTCTTCATAGACATACTAAAAGCCGCCTAAATACTCTTTTAACGCTTACCATAAAAAAGCACTGACCCTTAAAGATAATTGTCTTTAAGGGTCAGTGCTTTTTTAATTAAGGCTGTCTACATCAATCTAAAGCAGTCATACGATTACCAATAATTTTCTACTGCGATATTGCCTTCGCCGCGGCGATTCATCACCAGCCCTAAGCTCTTCAACGTCTCTTTAGTATCTTCTACCATCTCTGGGTTGCCGCATAGCATGATGTGGGTGCTATCGATGTCTAAGGCAATATCGGCGCGCTCTTGTAGCGTTCCATCTAATAATAGCTTCGGCAAGCGTTCTGTCAATGCCCCCTCGACAGCTTCACGAGTAACAATAGGTATAAAAATTAATTTGGCTGGATTATCAACCAAGGAACCAAAGTCTTCTTGTAAGCTTTCAATCTTATCAATATAAGCAAGCTCTTCTGTCGAGCGCGCGCTATAGGCCAAGACGATATGCTCGTAATCTTCCCAAGTTTTTAAGTCTTGCAGCATCGATAAAAAAGGGGCTAAGCCCGTAC
Organism: Psychrobacter immobilis; assembly: GCF_904846175.1. GTDB lineage: Bacteria > Pseudomonadota > Gammaproteobacteria > Pseudomonadales > Moraxellaceae > Psychrobacter > Psychrobacter immobilis_E. The sequence continues at coordinate 33,703 of NZ_CAJGZM010000010.1, forward strand.
CAGTAGCTAGTAACCATAAGTCTTTTGGCAAAGGCTTTTGATAACGTGCCAAAGTTAAAAAGCCAAAGGGCATGGTATTAAGCAGCAGCTCATCACCGACTTCTAAGTGTTGTAGCTGCGAAGTAAATGCGCCATCAGGAATGACAATAGAGAAAAACTCTAATATCTCATCGAAAGGTGAAGATACAATCGAATACGCGCGGAAAATATCTTCATTCAGCGCCTCGTTTAGTGCTTCGTTCAGCTCTTCATCATCATCATCATCTTCATCGTAGTCAGCTACTGCACTCAGCTGCTTATAGTAGTTTAGTTGACTGGGATTAACGCCTAAACGCACAAATTGCCCAGCGGTAAATTTAAAACTATCCGGACGACTGACGGTAAAGCTAAATAGATTGGGCGTCCAAGTGGTTTTACTGAGCACCGTTACTTTCTGAATATTGTCACTCATAATAATGACTCACCCTCTTTTTTTATTAATAATTATCGATACTCTATTGTAGATGGTATTTTTTATGAACTTTTAAAGGCTACAAACGAAAAGATGCGCCAAGCTTATCATAGAGCTGGCGCATCTTGGTTTTCTAACCGTTGTAATCGATAAGTAGCCGCAGCAAGGTACCGCTATTTATCATACTTTTCTGTGCTTACCAGATACGAGCCAAGCTTGCCCACTCAATCATAGTATTCGGTAACACACCGAAGAATACAATAATTGCGGTGACGGCGATGACCATGATACCACCGGTACGTAGACCCCACTGCCCAGAGACGTCAAATTCAATAAATTGTTTTGGACGTTTAAAGAGCGTGAGCATGACGCGCAAGTAATAGAACAAACCAATGGCACTACCCAAGATAATCATTGCAGCCAAGAACCAGTTGGTACCTTGTACGGCGGCAAGAATTGCAAATAGCTTGGTGATAAAGCCTGCAGTCAGAGGAATACCCGCCAATGACAACATCATAATTGTCATGACAGCGGTCAATACTGGACGACGCCAGAACAATCCTTGGTAATGGGTCAGCTCATCGGCTTCACCAGCCAAGCGATAAGGGCTCGACATCAAGGTTACGACACCAAAGGCTCCAATAGAGGTAAAGGCATAAATCGCCATATACATGCTTGAGATACTATCAGCGGCAGAACCAATGCTAACGATCACGATAAGCACATAACCCATATGGGCGATTGATGAATAACCCAGTAGACGTTTAAGGCTAGTCTGACGGACCGCTAGTAAGTTACCCACCAAGATAGATAAAGTAGCCATAACCATAAGCAGCATCTGTACTGATGGCAGCGCCAATAACGACGTATCAATTAAGAAACGAACCGCCAGCGCCATCATCGCCACTTTTGTGACCGATGCTAAATAGGTAGCAACAGGTGCTGGTGCGCCCTCATAAACATCTGGTGTCCAAATGTGAAACGGTGCCGCAGACAGTTTAAAGGCAATACCAAACATCATCATTGCCGCGCCAAGGATTAAGAGTGGCGATTCAAAAATATCGACCAACATCATACTGATAGGCTTGAAAGCAAGCGAGCCTACTTCTGCATAAATAAATGCCATACCCATCAGCAGCGTTGCCGATGCCGTGGCTGATAGCACCAAGTACTTCAGCCCCGACTCAAGCGAGCGGTTGCGCATATAGGTATAAGACAGCATGCCGTATAGCGGTATCGATAGCATCTCAAGGCTCATAAAGAATGAAGCCAAATGCTGAGCACTGACCATCAGCAATGCGCCAACAGTCGATAGTAGCATCAGCAAATACAGCTCTTCTTTATGATCATTTAAATCGGCTAAATAAGCATAAGACAGCGTAAAGCAGGCCAATGCACAGATAAGAATAATCACCATATTGAACTGGGCAAAGTTATCAATAACAAATAACTGCTCAGCCGTTGGCACAAGCGAGCCGCTATCGATGATGCCTGCCATTTGCGCGATCAGCGCAAACAGACCAACGTTCAAACCGACGACCGAGATGGTACCGATCACCATATGTGAGCGTTTAATCGTGATGGCAATCATCACCACCAAAACTGTAACAACTACCGCAATGATTGGTGCATAAGGCATTAGCCCCATCAAATCATTCATCGTAAATTCATTCATGACTTAACGTGCCTCCATTGCATCAAGCAGCTGCGAGGCATCTACTTGTGTCACTTGACTATATATATAGGCGTTATTAATCCACTGCATCGCGTGACTTGAGGTATCAAGGAACGGCTGTGGATACAGTCCGAGCCAGACCAAGCCTGCCGCTAGCATCAATAGCAACGACAGCTCGCGCCTGCCTAAATCTTTTAGCGGGCGCTCAGGTAAACCGTGTAACTTAGTTTCTTGTAACGCCACTTCTTTAATGTTATTAGTACCGAACAGCGCTTTATGAATTAAGATAAGCGAGTATAAACCTGCCAATACCAAGCTGAATGTAGCTAAGACCACAAACACCGGATAGTCGGCAAAGGCGCCAAATAAAATCATAAATTCGCCGATGAAGTTACCTGTGCCCGGAATACCTAATAAAGCGGCACAGAAGAACATCAATATCGGTGCATAATAACGGAACTGCCCCCACATACCGCCCATCAAGGTCAAATCGCGCGTATGCAGACGCTCATATAACTGCCCTGCCATGATAAATAGTGCTGCCGAGCTTAAACCGTGGGCGAGCATCTGAATCATCAAGCCTTGCAAGCTGAGTAAGGTACCAGCATAAATTGCCAAGACCACAAAACCCATGTGCGAGATACTGGTATAAGCCAGCAAGCGCTTCATATCGGTTTGCATAAAGGCCAACCAAGCGCCATAGAAGATACCAATGGTTCCCAAGGTCATGGCAATCGGGGCAAAATCTTGTGATGCTGCTGGAAATAATGGCAAGACAAAACGAATCAAACCATAAGCGGCAGTCTTAATCAAAACTCCTGCCAAATCCACCGAACCTGCAGTTGGTGCTTGCGCATGCGCGTCAGGCAACCAGCCATGGAAAGGAATAATCGGCAACTTCACGGCAAAGCCAATAAAGAAGCACAGCATAATCGGATATTCCCAGCCGCCAAGTGAGGTGCCGAGTAAGTCATTATAATTAAAGCTGACCATGCCTTTTTGGGCATAGCTGATAATGACCAATATCAAAATACCGACTAGCATGATAAGACCAGATGCTTGGGTATAGATAAAGAACTTAGTTGCCGCGTATTCTTTGGTTTTGCCAACGACGTCATGACCCCAAATGGCAATCAAGAAGTAGATAGGAACCAGCATCATCTCCCAAAAGAAGAAGAACAAGAACATATCAATGGCTAAGAAAACGCCAATGACGCCGCCTAAACTCCAAAGCAAGTTTAGATGGAAGAAACCAACACGGCGTTGAATCTCATTCCACGAACAGGCAACGGCGGCAATACCAAGCAGACCTGTCAAGCCAACCATCATCAGCGATAAGCCATCTAGCGCCAAATGAAAGCTGATACCAAAGCTTGGTATCCATGGCACCATAAATTCGGCGACCCATGGCACATTTGCATCTGGCGCAATCACTTGCTGACTCATACCGCTATAATCGCCGTAATGCCACAGTACTAGTGACAAGGCAAAGGTCAACGTCATACCGATCAAAGCAATCCAGCGCGGTAGACGTTTATTAAAGCGTTCGACCAACCAACATAGCAACCCTGCAATAAAAGGAATTGCGATTAATGCTGGTAGCATCCACGTTTGTTGTAACTCAATCATCTTATACCACCGTCATCATTACCAGCACCAACAGCACAGCCACACCTAAGCCAAAGCTTGTAGCGTAACCTCGAAGTGACCCTGTTTGCGTCGCAGACAATACCTTGTTACCAGCAGATGCCAGCTTAGGTAATAACAGCCACGTTTTATCGATAGGGTCGGCTTTAAATAAGCGGCCGATGAACAAAAAGGGTTTTACAAAAACTATATCGTATAGCGCGTCAAAGCCCATACCGTGATAGCACCAATGATATAACGCTGCACCAATAGTCGTGCGCTTAAAGCGGGTCAACATACGACCTTTATCGACGACATATAAGAATGCCGCGAGTAGCAAGCCTGCAAGCATGGCGCCCATGGCGATATACTCCGCTGTATGTTTGTCGTGTGCCTGACCAGCAACTTCTAATAAATGCCCAACGCTCTCTGGCAATACGCCTTGTAATGGCGGCGTAATAAATGCACCTACTGCCGTTGATAATACCAGCAACACACTAAGCGGCAGCCAATATGACACACCAGATAATTTATGTGCGTGGGTTTTCTCTTCGCCAAAGAAAATAATCCAAATCATACGGAAAGTGTAAAGTGCGGTTAAGAACGCACCGAATACGCCCATATAGAATAGGACTTGGTGACCGGTTGCGTAGCTTTCCCAAAGAATCGCTTCTTTAGAATAAAAACCAACGGTAACCCAAGGTATCGCTGCAAGCGCACCGCCACCGACGATATAGCACCAAAATACCAAGGGTATCTTTTTGCGTAAACCGCCCATCTTAAAGATGTTTTGCTCATGATGAACCGCAAGAATGACCGCACCTGATGATAAGAACAACAAGGCTTTAAAGAAAGCATGGGTCATCAAGTGGAAGATAGCGCCTTGCCATGCCCCAACGCCAAGTGCCAAGAACATATAGCCGATTTGGCTCATGGTCGAATAAGCAAGGATACGTTTAATATCGGTTTGTACCAGCGCACAAAATCCAGCGACAACTAACGTCAATGCACCCACTGCCCCAACCCAGTACAACAATACGCCCGGTGTAAGGAGAAATAATGGATGTAAACGCGCAATTAGATAAACACCCGCAGTAACCATCGTCGCTGCGTGAATCAAAGCCGATACTGGCGTTGGACCTGCCATCGCATCAGCAAGCCAGGTATGTAGTGGTAGCTGCGCCGATTTACCCATCGCCCCACCGACCAACATCATAGTGGTTAAAATCATCGTTGGGTTGTTAATATCAAAGATTTCCGGCGCACGGGTGATAATCTCTTGAATATTAAGCGTACCAAATTCACGGAACAATAAAAACAAACCAAAGGCTAAGAACACATCACCCACGCGGGTCACGGTAAAGGCTTTAATCGCTGCCCGACCATTGGCGCGGTCTTGATAATAAAAACCAATCAGCAAGTAAGAACAGATACCGACGCCTTCCCAACCAAGATAGAGCAAGAACAAGTTATCTGCCAATACCAGCAATAACATGCTGGCGACGAATAAGTTCATATAGCTAAAGAAGCGCGCAAAGCCTGTTTCACCTTTCATATACCATGCGGCAAAAAGATGAATCAAAAAGCCGATACCGGTAATTACCCCAATCATCGTCAATGCTAAGCCATCAAAGCTTAGACCAAAACTCGGCGCGAAATCGCCGACTTGGAACCACGTCCATAGTGGAATCTCGATGACCGTACCGGCAGGATTACTGGTTAAAAAGGTATAGCTGACTATCAGCGTACAAAGTGCTGATAGTAGCATGCTACCGACACCGACAATCGCTGCTACCTGCTCGCTTAACTTGTCGCGCATAAAGGCTAGAATCAAAAAGCCAACGAGCGGGAATATAAAGGTTAATGGTAATAAATTCATGACATCATCCTTTCATCTCATTGGCGCTGTCGACATCGAGATGCCCACGCTGATGATAAAACCGCAATAATATTGCCAAACCAATGGCCGCCTCTGCTGCTGCTAAAGTCAGAATAAAGATAAACATGATCTGTCCATCTGGATCGACCCAACGGCTACCTGCGACCACAAATGCCAAAGCCGTCGCATTCATCATAATCTCAAGGCTCATCAGCATAAATAAGAAATTACGCCTTACCATGACACCGCACAGACCAATCGCAAATAAGATACCGGCCAAAATCAATCCATGGCTCATGGGTATCATACCCAATACATTCTGCGCCTCAGCAACCGGCTGCACTAAGCCTGCTACCTCGTGGGCAAACGGCACATTTGCAACCTCTTGTGCCACGCTCGCTGCTAGTACCATCAGTCCGACTCCTTGCGCGTGACTCGTTGTATACCCACTTGCTTAGCTACTTTCATACCAACGTAGTCATGCGGGTCAACATCTTTATATTCGTATGGTTCAGCCCCGTTTACCGTATCAGTATCGATAGGCATACCATTATCATCATAGTGTTTGATACTGGCGACATTAGGGTTACGCGCTAGGCTATCATTGCCGATAATTTCGTCATCGATAGCTTCTTTACCTAAGTGATAAGCAGCAACCAAAGCGGCTAATAATAGCAATGCCGCCACTTCTATCAACATAATATACTTGGTAAATAATACTGTACCGACTGCTTTCGCTGAAATCGTCGTACCGCCAATCATCGCCGCATCATTATGGTTAAGACCAATCATCGCATACAGCACAACCGCGATAATAATCGTTAGTCCCGTCGGTACCGCCCAAGTGCCAGCATCAAGCCAGCGCTCTTCGCGCTCATCATTACTCATACCGAGATTTAGCATCATAATAACGAAAACAAATAGCACCATAATGGCACCAGCATAAACAACAATTTCAAGCGCACCAGCAAACGGCGCACCCAATACGAAGAAAATACCTGAGATCGCCAATAACGACACAATCATCGATAAAATAGCATGCACTGGATTGGCAAGGGTCACCACGCGCAAGCTGGCAAATATTGCCACCGCTGCCAGCGCATAGAACCCTGCCAATTCAGGACTATTTAAGATATTCATCATGGTAGCAAGCTCCTTAGATCAATCGGTGCCGCTTCGTTTTGCGCCGCGCCTTTTGGTTTATCTGCTACCGCCATACCCGTCACGCGATAATAGTTATAATCGGGATATTTACCCGGTCCTGAAATCAGCAAATGCTCTTTTTCATAAACCAAGTCTTGACGGACATATTCGCCCATCTCAAAGTCTGGGGTCATCTGAATTGCGGTCGTTGGACACGCCTCTTCACACAAACCACAAAAGATACAGCGTGAAAAGTTAATGCGGAAAAACTCTGGATACCAGCGTCCATCTTCACGTTCTGCTTTTTGCAGCGAAATACAGCCGACTGGACAGGCCACAGCGCATAAGTTACAAGCGACGCAGCGCTCATCACCGTCAGGGTCACGCGACAAGATGATACGTCCGCGAAAGCGCGGCGGTACTGGTACCGGCACTTCAGGATAAAGAATGGTATCGCGCGGTCTGATGGCGTGACTATTGACCATCCACATACTGCGGACAATGGTAAAAATACCAATGACCGTCTTTTTTATAGTAGTAAACATGGATTATTATCCTTATCAGCTTTACCCTAGTTCATCAGTGATGGCTAGTAATGATTACAACGTTGGGGAAAAAATCAAAATGACTGCAGCAGTAACCAACAGATTAATCAAGGTTACCGGCAGGCAGACTTTCCAGCCAAAGTTCATCACCTGATCATAGCGCGGACGCATGAGTGAGCCTCGAGCCAAAATAAACATGGTCATAAAGAATAGTGTCTTAATCATGAACCAAAAAGCTGGTGGAATAAATGGAATATCTAAATTAAACGGCGCAAGCCAACCACCAAAAAACAGACAAGTCATCAACGCAGAAATCAGTACGACGTTGACATACTCGCCGATAAAGAACATACCGAACTTCATACCTGAATATTCGACATGATAACCTTCGGCTAGCTCTTGCTCTGCTTCTGGCTGATCAAATGGATGTCTATGGGTAACGGCAACACCAGCAACCACAAAGGTTAAGAAGCCAAAAAACTGCGGAATGATATACCAGCCGTCAATTTGTGATTCAACGATTTCGCGTAGATTAAACGAGCCTGTTAAGGCAACAACACCCATTAATGACAAACCTAAAAACACTTCATAACTGATGGTTTGCGCCGCTGAACGTAAGCCGCCAAGTAAAGAGAACTTATTGGCAGATGCCCAACCACCGAACATCACTGCATATACCGCAATACCTGCCATGGCAAAGAAGAACAAAATACCGATGTCCCAATCAGCAACACCAAGGGTTGGGGAGATAGGAATGATGGCAAAAGAGGCCAAAGCAGTAAACATAGCAACCGCTGGCGCCAAGGTAAACATAAACTTATCGGTGAAGTTTGGCGTCCAATCTTCTTTAAAGAAAATTTTGAGCATATCGGCAACCAGTTGCAGCGAACCAAATGGACCAACACGGTTCGGACCGTAACGGTCTTGCCAAAGCGCTAACATGCGGCGCTCATAGACAATCATCAACGCCGCCACTATAACCACCACCAAAAAGATGATTAGTGATTGCACGACCATAAAGAGTATCGACCAGGTATCAAAGGTCATCATACCAGCCAAAAAGCTTGGCACATCAGGGATAATGCGGGTAACTTGCATATTACAGCTCCTGTGTGGTGGTCGGCGCGCTGCTTACTTGTGTCGCGCGGTTATTGGTATTGGCTGTTATAGCACTATCAGTCGCCATGCTGCCCATCATCGTCACCGGCGCATCAACTTTTCGTACTGATGCTGGCATTGACGGATGAATGATATCTACCTGCCCAACCGGATAACCGATACAACCTTCGGCTAAATAGCCAACAAGTTGTACTGGCAACGTGATTTGCTGCTTATCAATCTCAATCGCCAGATAATCTCCATCAGCGATATTCCAGTCTTTGGCATCATCAATACCCACGCGCCATGTGGCTAGCGGTAATTGCTCTGCAACCACTGGGCTACGCGATGCCATCATAGAGCTGGCATAAAGGTTATAAATAGGCACCAGTTTTGCTTGTCCTTGCTGCATATCCGTTGTCGTCACCGAGGTAACTTCTGGGGCAATATATTGACGCGTGGCTAGGCGCTCTAATTGATCAAACAGACGTACGCCTGGATCACCATTTTTGAGGCTACCACCGACTTTATCTTGATATTTATTCCACGCTTGCGGTGAGTTCCAACCTGCCGCACTGGCAAAAGGAATCATCGAGCTTGGCGTTTGCTTGCCGCTATAGCCTTCCATTGAGAAAGTTAAACCGGTATCCAAATCTTTTGGCTGCATTGGCTCATGAACAGATAATGGCGCACGCATAGAAGTACGACCTGAGTAGCGACGCGGCTGACGGGCAATTTTTAGACCGGTCATACGGTAATCAGCATCAGGAGCAGCGCCTTTAATCCCAGCAAGTTTAGGATGGGTGGCAACCAATGCATTAATGACATCATCAAGCTGTGTCCAGTCGACATCGCGACCTTCTAAGCTGCTATGAACTGCATGTAACCAGCGCCAGCCTTCTTTAATACTGCTCATCGGATGATAATATTCGTTATCATAAACTTGGAAGAAGCGCTGCGCACGACCTTCTGCAGAGATAAGCGTACCGTCCGCTTCCGCAAAACTAGCAGCTGGTAAGACGATATCGACATTTTTATGCCAATCAAGCAGCTGATGGTCAAGGGCGATGACGGTTTTGTCAGTCAATAGCTGGGTTAATTTATGCGCATCAATGGCATCAGTCAACTGGTTTTCAGCGACTATCACCACATCAAAGTCAGTTGCTAGTAACTCTTCAACTGATTGACCACCAAGCATACAGACGCCAATACTATTGGCATCAGGAACCGCCAAATAAATACCGGCTTGCGCATGGTATTGTTTATTGACTTCTTTTAATTCAAGCTTGGTTGCAGGCTTACGCTCGACATCGTCTTGCGCTTCTGCATCTACACCTGTTTCAGGTTTGTTGGGTTTAGCAGATAAATCTTTGTCTTCGCTCTGCTGAGCGGTTGCTGCTTGTGCTTCGGCGGCTGCAACCTGCTCATCACGAACCATAGCGTTGTGCGCCTCAACCTGCTGCTGCTCAGTAGCTTTAATCGCTGCCCGCTTTTTGCTCAATGCTTGAGCAATCTGTGCCGCTGCTTCTATCAAAGTAGTCGATGATAAGCTGCTACCAGAAACAACTAACGGCTTATCAGCTTGGATCAAGTCATAAGCAATTTGCTGTGCCAACGCTTGCATACCATCAGCATTGGTATCGACACTAGCATCTTGTTCAGCGGTTTGTGGATCAACTATTTTCGATAAGTCATCGGCAAAATTAGCAATCGCATCCGCGACTTTAAAACCAAGCTTGGTAATATCCTCAGGTGTCGCAACAACACTGACTTTGCTGATATCTTCTAGCTTAGTTTGGATAACATCAATGACATATACTGGGCTTTGTACGCCCTGACCAATACGTTTGACTGGCTCGGCTAACCAAGATTGGGTTTTGGTTGCTGCAGCCATTTTAATAGCTTCATTTTTTGCCGCTTGACGAATCGATAGCGCCACACGTGATGAGGTTTGAGTAATATCCTCACCTAGCACCAATACCGCATCGTGGCTTTCAATATCAGCCATACCCGGGTTATAAATACCCTCTGTGCTCAATACTTCAATACATTTATTAACCAGTGCTTGCTGCTGATGATTAAGACCGGTTGAGAAATTATCAAAACCAACAAGATTTTTAAGCGCAAAGTTGGTCTCTAAACTTGCACGTGGTGAGCCAATACCGATGACTTTTTTATCTTTGATACGCTTGATTGTTTCATCAAGCGCATAATCGATATTGATTTTGACATGCTTGTCATTGATACGTTCAAGCGCCTGCGTTGGACGGTCTTCACGATTGACATAACCGTAACCAAAGCGACCACGGTCGCATAGGAAATAACGGTTTACTTCACCGTTATAGCGGTTTTCGATACGGCGCAATTCACCATAACGCTCGCCCGGAGAGATATTACAACCGGCTGAGCAACCATGACAGATGCTTGGCGCATATTGCATATCCCATTTACGGTTATAACGCTCAGAGTGGGTTTTATCAGTAAACACACCGGTTGGGCACACTTCGGTTAGGTTACCTGAGAACTCACTTTCGAACTGACCGTCTTTATCACGACCAAAATAAACGCGCTCATTTGAGCCATACACGCCCAAATCTTCGCCACCCGCATAGTCTTTATAAAAACGTACGCAGCGGTAGCAAGCTATACAACGGTTCATTTCATGGGCAATAAACGGACCAAGCTCTTGGTTGTGATGTGTGCGCTTAGTAAAACGATAGCGACGACGGCTATGACCTGACATATAGGTCATGTCCTGCAAATGACAATGTCCACCTTCTTCACAAGTTGGACAGTCATGCGGATGGTTGACCATCAACAGCTCAACCATCGACTTACGAAATGCTTTGGCTTCATCGTCGGTCACTGAGATGTACATATCATCGCCTGGAGCGACCATACATGACATCACGAGACGACCACGACCCGATTCCATATCTTCCTTAGACTGATATTGCTTAACAGCGCACTGACGGCAAGAGCCGACTGAACCTAAGGCTGGGTGATAACAAAAATACGGCACATCAATGCCGAGTGATAAGCATGCTTGTAGCAAGTTATCAGCGCTATCTACTTCGACAGTGGTTCCATCAATATGTATGACTGCCATGCCGCTCTCCTTATTTCACTTCTGGCTGTTGATTGGCTGCAGCCTCAATGACATCTTCACCAACCGCCTGCGCAATTTTTTGATCAAACTCAGGACGGAAATATTTAATCGCACTCATCAATGGTTCCATCGCACCCGGCGCATGGGCACAAAAGGTTTTGCCGATCCATAAGTCTCGAGTCAACTCTTCTAACTTCTCGACGTCACCGATTTGACCTTGACCATCATTGATGGCAGTCAATATTTTCACGCCCCACGGTAGACCATCACGGCATGGCGTACACCAACCGCATGATTCACGTTGAAAGAAAATCTCAAGGTTGCGCAGTAATGGCACCATGTCTTGTTCTTCATCGACGACCATAATTAGCCCAGTACCCATACGGCTACCGGCTTTTTGAATGGTGTCAAAATCGACGACGGTATCTAAATGGTCAGCGGTTAAAAAGTCGGTTGATGCGCCGCCCGGTAACCATGCTTTAAGCTTTTTACCTTCCTGCATACCGCCAGCGAAATCTTCAATAATTTCACGCGCCGTATAACCAAATGGCAGCTCCCACAGACCGGGATCATTAACTAGACCTGAACAGCCAAACAGCTTAGTTCCTGGGGTTTCGACCACGCCTTTGGCTTTTGGTAAGTCTTGATACCATTTGCTGCCATGTAAGATAATCGCTGAAACGTTATGTAAGGTTTCAACGTTATTGACTACGGTTGGACGTCCCCATGCTCCCGCTACTTGTGGAAATGGCGGCTTAGTACGTGGGTTAGCACGGCGACCTTCTAGACAGTTAATCAAAGCGGTTTCTTCGCCGCAAATGTAACGACCAGCACCGGTATGGACGTGCAAATCAAAACTAAAATCTGTGCCTAAAATATTATCGCCGACTAAGTTATTGGCACGCAATTCTTCAAGCGCTGTATTTAAACGCTCTGCTGCTAAAATATATTCACCGCGAATAAAGATATAACCAGCGGTTGCACCAATCGCATAGGCAGAAATAAGCATACCTTCGATAAGCTGTAGCGGTAAACGCTCCATCAGCAAACGGTCTTTAAAGGTACCTGGCTCCATCTCATCGGCATTACAGACGAGATAACGTGGACCACCATCGGGTGGTGCCATTAATGACCATTTGATACCTGCTGGGAAACCTGCACCGCCACGACCTTTTACCACAGCTTCTTTAATGGTATTCAAAGTATCGTCTGGCGATTGGTTTAAGGCCATTTTTAGCGCTTCAAAACCACGTAGCGATTCATAAGTGGCCAAATCCAATACCGCATCGTGATGTGCGAGGCGCCATGTAAGCGGTTTGGTTTCGCTGGTAGCGGTCGCTTTATCGCCATAAACAGGAATGCGCTGGTCATTTAATTGGCTAGGCGCTTTGCCTTGACCGCGACGAGCAATCTGCTCTGAAATCGTTAAACTCATGCGTATAGCTCCAACAATTGGGCGACTTCAGTGGGCTGGACAGGACCATAGGTGTCTTCATTAATCAAGACAGAAGGACCTTTGTCACAGTTGCCCAAACAGCAAATCGGCAATAGCGTAAAGCGGTTGTCAGCGGTAGTCTGACCATAGTCGATACCCAGCTGCGCTTTTAATTCAGCCGCAAGTGCTTCGTAACCCGTTAAGTAACAAGCCACTGAATCACAAATAAGGATGACATTGCGACCAACTGGCTGACGATAAATACGGTTAAAGAAGGTTGCCACCCCATCCATATCTGTCATCGGAACATTCAGAATATTAGCGATAGCATTGACTTGTGCATCATCGACCCAGCCGTTACGCTTTTGCACGATTTTTAGCGCATCTAAAGACGCTGCCCGTGGATGGGGATAATGATGCATAAACTCGTGGATAGCTGCAATTTCTTCAGCGGTTAAAATACTTGCCACATCTACTTTTGGCATTTTATCGGAAACAATTTTCATAATCTTTTTCTTTCCTCACTCAGCCCACTGTTAAGGTTGCGCTTATGGCGCAATGACAGCGTTTTGGTGTGCCAGTTTGGCGATAACATATTAATGAACGTGTCTTACTTTTAATATTTAACATCTAACATTTAGCATTCATAAAAGATGATGATAAATGCATTACGGCTAACATTTAGCGGTCACAATCGGCCATCACAATATCAATCGATGCCAAATACATAATGGCATCTGATACCAGTGAGCCATTAATCACTGATGGCATTTGCTGTAAATGTGCAAATGTCGGGGTACGAATACGGGTACGATAGCTCATTGTCGCTTTATCTGAGGTGATGTAATAACTATTTAAGCCTTTGGTCGCTTCTACGATAGTTGTGCATTCACCCGCTGGCATCACAGGACCCCAAGAGACGGAGATAAAGTGGTTAATCAAGGTCTCAATATCGTTTAGAGTGCGATCTTTTGGCGGTGGTACTGCCAATGGGTGATCTGCCTTATAAGGACCTTGCGGCATATTATCCATACATTGACGGATGATACGTAGCGACTGGCGCATCTCTTCGACTTTGACCATACAGCGATCATAAGCATCGCCGTTATAGCCGACTGGGACTTCAAAATCGTAGTTCTCGTAGCCCATATACGGACGTGCTTTACGCAAATCAAAATCTAAACCGGTCGCACGTAAACCTGCGCCAGTGACGCCCCACGCCAATGCTTGCTTGGTATTATATTGAGCAACGCCTTGAGTACGACCTTTAAGCACACTGTTTTGTAGTGCCGCTTTGACATACTCATCCAAGCGTTTTGGCATCCAGTCTAAGAACTCGCGAACCAAACGTTGCCAGCCGCGCGGTAAATCGTGCGCGGTACCGCCGATACGGAACCATGCTGGGTGCATACGGTAACCAGTCACGGCTTCGATGACGTCATAGGCTTTTTGGCGGTCGGTAAACATATAGAATACCGGCGTCATACCACCCGCATCCTGAATAAAGGTACCGACAAATAATAAGTTATTGGTAATACGGAAAAACTCACTCATCATCACGCGGATAGTTTCAGCGCGCGGTGGAATGGTAATACCCGCAAGCTTCTCAACCGACATGATATATGGTAGCTCATTCATGACGCCACCGAGATAGTCAATACGGTCGGTATAAGGAATAAAGGAGTGCCATGTTTGACGCTCAGCCATCTTTTCGGCGCCGCGATGGTGATAGCCAATATCGGGGATACAATCGACGACTTCTTCGCCGTCAAGCTGTAGCACTAAACGGAACGCACCGTGAGCAGACGGATGATTAGGACCAATGTTCAAGAACATAAAGTCTTCATCACGACCCGAGCGTTTCATGCCCCACTCTTCAGGGACAAAGCGCAGGTTTTCTTGCTCGTATTGTTGTTTAGCGGTATTCAAGAAATACGGGGTAAATTCAGTCGCCCGCGCATGATATTCTTTACGCAGTGGATGACCTTCCCAATATTTTGGCAATAAAATACGGGTCAAATGCGGATGGCCGCTAAAAACAATGCCAAACATATCCCACACTTCACGCTCATACCAGTTGGCATTTGGCCAGATTTTGGTGGCGCTTGGTACATTGAGATCATCTTCGCTTAGCGCGACTTTGATACGCACATCGCTATTACGCTCAAGCGACATCAAATGATAAAACACCGTAAAATCGCTGTCAGGCAAGCCTTGGCGATGTTGACGCAGGCGCTCATCTATCGCTGATAAGTCAAATAGCATGACATAAGGTTTTGGCAATTTACGCAGGTATAAGAGAACATCCAGCAAATCAGCACGCGCCACCCACACCGTTGGAATCTCATCCACAGTGTGCTGCACGACAAACTTACCGGCATACTTCTGCTCCAACTCGGTGATAACCGCTGGGACAGTCTTAATCTTAGGATCTATGTTTTCGACTACCGTGACCATGAATGATGTATTCCTTCATTAATCATAATTGAGCTATGTTAAACATAACCAAACTACGATGAATATATGCGTACTGAGCACTTTTACGGATTATGAATGATTGAGCCAAACTACAACGTTAACTATTAAATGACTTATAGCTAGTAAATGACTCATAGCTAGATACTATCTGGGCTACGCAAGTTTTTCACAGCGATACGATCTGCTTGCTTACGGTCACGCTCAGGCGTCATTTGTGGCTGATAGATACCTTGCTCATTGACATGAATACCCAGCGGACGACGCTCTTTAGTAATCGACTCTTGCAGCAGCATCAAGCCTTGAATCAAGGCTTCTGGACGCGGCGGACAACCGGGTACATAAACATCAACAGGAATGATTTTATCCACGCCTTGTACCACTGAGTAGATGTCATACATGCCACCCGAGTTGGCACAAGCACCCATTGAGATGACCCATTTTGGCTCAAGCATTTGCTCATATAAACGCTGAATAACCGGTGCCATTTTCACAAAACAGGTACCAGCGACAATCATCACGTCCGCCTGACGCGGCGAGGCACGAATAACTTCGGCACCAAAGCGTGATAAATCGTGAACCGCGGTTAAGGTAGTGGCATATTCGACATAACAGCATGAAGTACCAAAGTTAAATGGCCACAGTGAGTGCTTGCGCCCCCAGTTTGCTGTTGAATGGACAAGGTCTTCAAGACGACCCATAAAGACGTTTTTATTGACTTCGTCTTCGAGCGGATCATTGACCGTTTGACTAGTCTGTGCAGGATAGATATCTGCATCAGGGTTGGCTTTTGTTAATGTGTATTTCATAACATACAACCTTTATTTTAAGCGACTTGTAGCAATCAGATTGATATTACTATCGCCATAACTTCTATTATTAATAAGTGACCATTCTGGTGTGCAACTGCAAGATAGCCAAAAGCAATTGGCTTTAAACGCCTTTAGCATTGTCTTGTTGCGCAGAGGTGGCAAAATCCACGGAGGTAATATTACCTGTGGTATTAATATGATCGATATTTTGCAAGTGGCGACGATTGGTCTCAATATTGTTCGAGACATTAATCTGTCCTGAAGACTGCGCCGGTATTTTACCCGTCGGGTCGACCATCAGCTCATCAACGCCATCAAACTTGGTGATATCTGCCAAATTGAAACCTGCTGGAGCGGCATATAAACGTGCTTGTTTACGGCGCTTATCTGCTGGTGCCCAGTTCAATGCACCTAAACTCAATGCATAAACCAGACCAATCAACAAGTCGACGATAAAAGTCGCGGCTGTCGCAAAGCCAAGCCAGCCCGTTTCACGCACTGACACTGCATATGCATACAAATACAGCGCTTCTAAGTCGAAGATGACAAAGAAGATGGCCACCAAATAGAATTTGGCAGACAAACGAATGCGGGCGTTGCCAGCTCCGACAACACCCGCTTCAAATATCTCTTCTTTTTGTGAGCCATGAGAGCGACCGCCCAGTAAGCGCGGAACGACCAGCATAAAAACAACTAGCCCAATGGCGGCTAAAATAAAAGCAATTGCTGACCAATTAAAAGCAGACATGATAATACGTGCTCCTCACCCAATCGAGTGTCAAGCGCACCGCGAATACTCACAAATAATGGTGGTAATGGCGACAGGCATAACGCAGACGAAAACACAAAGTAACTGTCATTGAGTCACTTTATTTGAGTAAATTTGTTTAAATAACTCAGTGATTATGATCAATCAATGACTATTATAGCTACTGTGCTGGTAATAACCAATTATCAAGCTTATTGACGACGATGTCAGACGTGACCAACTGTAGATGTTCCGCTCTGTTCGCGGATAAAAAGGCTGGTCGCCTAACGCATCTTTTAACAACGTAAGATCAACGTATTAAATCAATATCGTATTCAATCGCTTACTTAATTGATTTAATAGCTCATTACACGTGGTCAACAATGACGTGACAACTGGCATAAATTATTTACGTACTATACGCATATCGGTAATCAAAAGCTAGTTTTTAACTGCATTGAGCGGTCATTTTCTCTGCAAAAAAAATATGTTTTTTTTACCATAAACTATGATATAGACGTTACCTTATATTAAGCCCAAATCCATATTTCTAAAAAGGCACTGGTATATATAGTGTAATTCGCGCAATCCAAACGCTTTTTTACTGCGCACTCATCTACTAACTCCTCACCCAAAGATAGGGTTTTTGCTTTATAATGACCCACCGAATTTTATGGTTATATCAGCGGCTATTTTAATGACAGCGGTTATGATTAATTGTCACAAAATATTAACTGCGATGCGCTTAATGAGCGGATGGTTTAAATAACCTTATCGACGCCATGTTTTGATATCGAGATGACACAATAAGCCATAACGCTATGTTGTCATGTTGCGCTATCCATTTTCTTAATTAATACTCGCAGTATTTATTTGATTTAGCCGCTCTTAATCAGCGCTAGCCTATTTTTGCTTTCTTTTTTTGCTTTTGTCTTACAGGTCACCTTATGAGTCAACTTAATCCCAAACAACAAGAAGCGATGCTCTACGTATCAGGTCCATTGCTTGTGCTAGCAGGTGCCGGCTCCGGTAAGACATCGGTGATTACGCGTAAAATCGCTTATCTAATCGAAGAATGTAACATGCCAGCTGAGCGTATCACGGCGGTGACGTTTACCAATAAAGCGGCGCGTGAGATGAAAGCTCGTGTCAGTAAATTGCTGCCGAGTGAAAAAACCCGCGGTCTGACGGTATCGACCTTTCACCAATTTGGGCTACAGTTTTTACGTTATGAGTTGATTCATACCCCACTCAAAGGCAACTTTTCCATCATGGATAGCGACGATAGCAAGCGTTTGCTGATGGAGCTGATGATGCGTGACAATTTAAGCGGCGCGGAAAGCCGCGAGTTGGTTGGTAAAGCGATAAAAATGATTTCTGATTGGAAAAATGATCTGATTGAACCGGATAAGGCAATGGAAACCTTAGACGATCCAGAAGATATGATTTTTGCCACCCTTTATGCTTTATATGAGCGTAATCTGCGTGCTTATAATGCCGTGGATTTTGACGATTTGATTGTCTTGCCGACCAAAATATTACGTGAAAATAGAGAGCTGCGTGATAAATGGCAAAACCGTATTCGTTATTTGCTCGTCGATGAGTATCAAGATACCAATACCGCCCAGTATGAGATGATTAAATATCTGGTCGGACCGCAAGGACGCTTTACTGTCGTTGGTGATGACGACCAATCTATCTATGCCTGGCGCGGTGCAAAACCTGAAAACATGGGATTACTGAAAGAAGATTTTCCTAAGCTTAAAATCGTCATGCTTGAGCAAAACTATCGCTCGACCACGCGTATCTTGACCTCTGCCAACGCCGTTATTACCAATAACGAGCATTTATTTGAAAAGAAACTTTGGTCGGATAAAGGTCAAGGCGAAAAAATTCGCATCATTAATTGCCGTAATGACGATGATGAATCTGAGCGCGTGGCAAAAGAAATTGTTACGCATAAACTGCGTTTCGGTAATGAGTGGGAGCAATATGCGGTTCTTTATCGCAGTAACTTTCAGGCGCGAATGTTAGAAGCACAGTTACGTCAGCTGCAAGTGCCTTATAAATTATCGGGCGGTCAGTCGTTCTTCGCCCGTAGTGAAATCAAAGACATCATGGGTTATTTGCGTTTGATTCTTAACCCTGAAGATGACAGCGCATTTTTACGCATTATTAATACGCCTAAGCGCGGGATGGGACCAGCAACCCTTGAAAAGCTTGGTTTATTTTCACAAGAGCATAGCATCTCATTATTGGCGTCTTGTACCCATGCCGGGCTTGCTCACGTATTGCCGTCAAAAGCCTATGGCACCTTAAAAGAGTTTGGCGATTTTATTGGCCACTATACCCGCGAGCTCGATCAGCATCCTGATCCTGTACCAATCGTCCGTCAAATGATTGATGAAACCGGTTATATTGACTTTGTCCGTAGCGACTCAAAAACCCCGCAGCAAGAAAAAAATCGTATCGATAATATCGACATGCTCTATACCAGTATTCAGTCGCTGATTAATCGCGCTGAAGAAGATGAAGACCGCACCATTGATACCATCATTCGTAAGCTGGTATTGCTCGATATGCTTGAGCAGCAGCAAGAAGAAGAGAATACCAATAAAGTGAACCTCATGACTTTGCATGCGGCAAAAGGTTTGGAGTTTGACTTTGTATATATCATGGGGCTTGAGGAAGAGATGCTACCGCACCGCAACTCTATCCTGAGCGAGACGGTCGACGAAGAACGACGCTTGATGTACGTAGGCATTACCCGCGCCCGTCGTGAGCTAACCTTGACGCTTGCGACCCAGCGCCGCGCGGGCGGGCAGATGCGCGTAACGTCTGAATCAAGATTTTTAGATGAGTTGCCAGAAGAACATATTGACTGGCCAGCCAAAGCGAAAAAGAAAAAAGCCAGCAAAGACCCTGAAAAAGTCGCTGATGAATACTTGGCTAATATTCGGGCATTATTAGGGAATCGCTAAGCCTAGCACTTAGAAAAGCCGCTCATGCTTATGCTTAGCCTTATGTTTACCACGCTTAAAATAAGCGGTAAGCTTAATTTTTTATTTATACTTTTTGAAAAACTTGGAACCTTTATGCCCACCTCGACGCCGAATCCTGAACGACCATCGACACGGCAGGGCGATTATAATCCGGCAGAATCTAGCGGCGAATATAAGCTGTTGTATTTGCAAGGTTTGGTTGCCGAAAAGGCATATGGGGCGATTACTGAGTTTTTAGAAAAGCAATCAGAATATGAGATTGCCAGCTTATTAGAATCTTTCCCTAGTCAAAACCGCTTATTGATTTGGGCGCAGGTGCCAGAAGATATCAAAGGTGAAGTGCTTGCGGAGTTAGAGTTTGATACCCGCCAGCCGCTGTTAGAAAACGTCTCTTCAAAAGAGATATCGCTTTTTACCCAAGACCTTGATGCGCAAGATATCTCTGAAATTTTAGATACCGTTACCGAAAGTGTGCGTACCTCGGTGATGGCAACTCTAGATGAAGATATCCGCATTCAGGTCAATAAGCTTGATACCTATGCCGACTGGGAAGTCGGTAGTTATATGGATCCCGATCTCATTCAGATCAGGGACGATATCACCCTTGCAGAAGTACAAAACTGGCTGCGGGAAAATGCCGATTTGCTCGATGACGAAAGCCAAGAACTGTTGGTCGTTGACCAAAGCCAACAATTACTTGGGCTACTCAGTCTGGTCGATTTGATTAAACACGACCAACGTACCTTAGTTGAAGAGCTGATTGATGCAGCCATTACGATTAATGACCGCTTAGATATTCAAGATGCGGCAGCGATTTTTCGTTCAGAAGACATTCGCTTTGCCCCTGTGATTAATAATCATGGCGAGCTGGTCGGTCAGTTAAATGGTGAAGACATCATGGAGATTATCCAAGATGATGTCGATAGCACCATGAAAAACCTTGCCGGTGTTAGCCAAGATGAAGAGCTGTTTGCGCCTATTTTGACCAGTGCCAAGAGTCGGAGTATTTGGCTCGGTATTAATTTATGCACCGCGCTCTTAGCTGCTGCAGTGATTGGACAGTTTGAAGCCGTACTAGCAAAGGTTGTGGCGCTGGCAATACTGATGCCCGTGGTTGCCAGTATGGGCGGTATTGCAGGCTCGCAGACGCTGACGGTGGTCATTCGCGGTATGGCGATGGGTCAAATTGGTGGTTCCAACCGCTTATGGCTGCTCAATAAAGAGCTGTGGGTTGGCGCGATAAACGGTATCATATGGGCGATAATCATGGCGTTTATTGCTCAATTGTGGTTTCATGATATTAAAATCAGTGCTGTCATTGGCCTTGCTATCGCGATTAACATGACTGCCGCCAACGTTTCAGGCATCAGTATTCCGCTGATGCTTAAACGTATGAATATCGATCCTGCATTATCCGCCTCGGTTATCTTGACCACCGTAACGGATATTGTTGGCTTTATGTCGTTTTTGGGCTTGGCAAGTTTACTGATTCTTTAGTCAATCTCCTATTAAAAGTTAAATACGAAAAGTTAGAAATCAGCAGCTATTTATAAAAATAGTTGTTGTTAAGCATTTAAAAACTAAAAGTTAAAAATGTGATTCATTCTGTTTATACAACCATTACATCGTTAAGTGAGTGCGTTATGCAAGCTGTACAAGTTAAAGTATTAAATCCTAAAATCACTGAAGATAAAGCGTTCTCGCTACCAACACGCGCAACCGATGGCAGCGCAGGTATCGACTTACGCGCTTGTATTGACGAGCCTTTGACGATTAAAGCCGGTGCGACGCATTTGATTGGCACGGGTTTGGCGGTTTATATCCAAGACCCTAATTTTGCGGGTATGATTTTACCGCGCTCAGGTCTTGGTCATAAGCACGGTATCGTCTTGGGAAATCTGGTTGGCTTGATTGATGCCGACTATCAAGGTGAGCTGATGGTCAGTATTTGGAATCGCAGCAATGAAGATTTTGTGTTAAATCCTGCCGAGCGTATGGCGCAATATGTGGTTGTACCGGTTGCCCGTCCTGAGTTTGAATTGGTGGCAGAATTTAGTGATACCAGTGCGCGCGGTGCCGGTGGTTTCGGACATTCAGGTCGTCAGTAGTCCGTACTGATTTATCATTTTAATTGTTTATCATGATGACAATCTAGAAATCATAATAATTTAATAATCACTATTACCCCATTTATCACGATAATAAGGAGAGTAAGCGATGCCGTCTTTTGCTGCGCAGCAATCCTTATTTCGTGCTTATGATATTCGTGGTTCGCGTCAGCATTTTACCAATGACTTTATTCACGCATTGGGGCACGCTTTTGCTCATCTTTATCGAGTTCAACAAAAAACTAATAACGAAAAACATAGCCAAAGTACTAACAAAAAAACCATCATCGTCATTGGTTATGATGTACGCTGTGGTAGCGATACCATTGCCCAAACACTTACTGATGTGTTATCCCAGCAAGGTATACAGGTCATTCAATTAGGTCTTGTTACCACGCCCATGATGATTTTTTGGGCGGAGCAATATCAGGGGCATGGCATTATTGTCACTGCCAGTCATTCCGCTAAAGACATTTTAGGGGTCAAGTGGCTAGTCAACCATACCTCTCCGAGCAGCGCAGACATTCAAGTTCTCTATCAGCAGCTAGCTAGCGGCGACGCACAAGATAATTCTTTAGTCGCTATTGATAAGCCTATTTATCATAAACAGCAACATTTATCTGTTAATCAAGTCGCAAGCGTTTATATCGACACCATTACACAAGTTTTTGAGCAAATTTATCAATATGATAACCAGTCAAATGACCAGAGTGCAAAAGATAGTCATACACCCTCCTCCAAACTTGATTTAGTGGTGGTGATTGATTGTATGCATGGCGCGACCAGCAACATCGCCAAGCCTTTATTTACCAATTTTTGCCAAAGTGTCATCATGCTGAATGATACGCCAGACGGTGATTTTCCTGCCGGCAATCCGGATCCTACTGAGCCGCAGCGGCTTAAGCAGTTGCAGCAAAGCGTGCTTCTGCATCAGGCAGATATAGGTATTGCCTTTGATGGTGACGGCGACCGGTTAATGGTGGTTGATAATCAGGGCAAGGTTGTCACGCCCGACCATCTGCTTTATATGTTGGCAACAGTAGCTGTCAATCAGTGCCCTCCGCCGTTAAATGAGTCATTATCAAACGCTCAAGTGCTTTTTGATATTAAATGCTGTCATCATTTACCAAAGCTCATTACTGAACTTGGCGCAACGCCTGTGATTAGTAAAACAGGTAGCAGTTTGATGCGGCAACAAATGCAGCAGTCTGGCGGTCAAATTGTCTTTGCCGGTGAGTTATCGGGGCATTTTATTTTTAATGATAGCTATTTTATTCTTTATGATGATGCCATGTATGCGGCATTAAGACTGCTACATTGGTTAGCTAAACCACAACTGGTTAAGCCCAATCTAACGACTCGTACAACAAGCCTATCTGATATCATCGAGAGTTTACCCGTTATCGTCAGTACGGCTGACCATTATTTACCGCTGCCAGAAACAGCTTTGACAAAGTGCTCAATCGTCGAGCAGCTGACCCGTCTATGTCTTTATTTACAACAACTTATAACAGTCACAGCACTTTGCTCGACTCATTCTAATGATCAGGCTGTCATCAACTGTGCACCAGCGCATTGTACGTGTTCTGCTCAAAAACACGCTATAACTTTAGAAGCAGCAAAAAACCTCTTGCCAATTGGCACAACACTAAGCTGTATTGATGGGGTACGCTTGGATTTTGCGCGCGGGTTTGGTGTATTACGCCAATCAAATACCAGTCAGAATCTGACCGTGCGCTTTGCCGGTGATAGTATCGACGATCTTACCGATATTCAAACGAGGTTCGCCGCTTTATGCCGCCCATTTAACGAGCACTTAGCGACGCAAATTTTGGCTATTGTTGCTGAATAAGTATTGTTTAACTGATTTTTTTACCATTTATTTTATTAGAGAACGCCAGAAAAAAACAGAAACCCTTAATCAACCGCTTAACACCGTCTTTTAG
Source organism: Psychrobacter immobilis (assembly GCF_904846175.1). Lineage (GTDB taxonomy): Bacteria > Pseudomonadota > Gammaproteobacteria > Pseudomonadales > Moraxellaceae > Psychrobacter > Psychrobacter immobilis_E. Next base: position 57,755 of record NZ_CAJGZM010000010.1, read on the forward strand.
GAGCTTGTCATGACGCTTAATTTGGATGAAGCCAAAATTACCGCAGAAGTATTAACCACGGCGCTGCCTTATATTCAACGCTTTGTTGATAAGCTCATTGTAGTCAAATACGGCGGCAATGCCATGACCGACCCTGCGCTTGAAAGCTCCTTTGCCCGTGATATCGTCTTATTAAAAACCGTCGGCATGCATCCCGTAGTTGTACACGGCGGTGGTCCACAAGTAGATAACTTGTTAAAAGAGCTTGGTCGTCAATCTGATCGTATCGACGGCATGCGCGTGACTGACAAAAGCACCATGGATATCGTTGAGATGGTGCTCGGCGGTAGCGTCAATAAATCTATTGTCAGCTTAATTAACAAGCACGGTGGACGCGCGATTGGTCTGACCGGTAAAGATGCTAATTTAATCCTAGCTAAAAAGTTAATGATGGAAAAAATCGGCGCTGATGGTATATCGGTTCCCGTCGATTTGGGCTTTGTCGGTGATGTGGTCAGCGTCAATAAAGACGTGATTAATATGCTGATTGCCTCTGATTTCATTCCCGTTATCGCCCCTCTTGGCGTCGATGAAGAAGGCAATACTTATAATATCAACGCCGATTTGGTCGCTGGTAAAGTCGCAGAGTTTTTACAAGCAGAAAAGCTTATGCTACTGACCAATATCAAAGGGGTATTGGGTCGTGATGGTGAAGTCGTGACTGGATTGACGCCAAAGACAGTTGATGGTTTGATTGAAGACGGCATTATCTCGGGCGGTATGATTCCTAAGATTCAATGTGCGCTTGATGCAGTACGTAGCGGCGTAAAAAGTGCGGTTATTGTCGATGGTCGTGTGCCGCATGCCACGCTGTTAGAAATTTTTACCAACGAAGGTGTCGGTACTTTGATTAGCCGTGATTTGGATTCGTCAATGAGCTAGCGAGCTGTGGTAATTTTTAATTTGACCCCCTCCCCTCCCTAAAGTGAGGGGATTCCTACTGCTAGACGCTCAAGCCCGAGCGCAAGAATATTCTTTGCCGCATTAATATCGCGGTCATGAGTGACACCGCACTCGCAAAGCCATTCTCTTATTCCTAAATTTGCTCTACCTTTCGGACTGTTTTGGCGTGAGCCACAACACGAACAAGTTTGGGTGGTGTAACTTTCATTTACCTCATCATAGTAGCAACCTGCGTTCTCGCATTTATAGGTCAGTTGCCGCTTAATTTCAAACCAACCAGCATCATAGACGGATTTGGCTAGCTTGGTTGAGGTAAATGATTTTGATTGAAGTTTGCCAATGATGATTATTTTATTAGTCTTGGCAAGGTTGGTGGTGAATTTATGGATCAGGTCGTAGCGGGTGTTTTTAATCTTGGCGTGAATCGCCTTAACTCTTTTTTTGTTTTTAGCTCTTTGAGCAATACCTAGTTTTGGCGCGTATTTATGGGTCAATTTGGTGGCTAAGACCTCGCCATTACTTGTCGTTGCTGAGTCCTTGCAGCCCAAATCAATACCGACTTGACTATCACCACACGCAGTTTTTGGGTATTCTTTAACGGTGACGCACGCATACCAAAGACCACGACTGTCCTGTACAAGCTCACAAGTGTTGATGGTGTAGAGTGCTAAATTGTAGCTATCCCACACGTCGATGGTCAGCTTCTTGCCTTTTGATAGGCTGAATTGAATGGTGGATTTGAGGCTTTTCTTTCCTGCCTTTTTGACGCCTAAATATTTTATCGCGGTTTTTTTAAAAGGAATCCAACCAAGTGACTTGCGCTTAGCTTTTGGGTTGTTGGTTCGCCAATTTAGTTTGGCTTTCTTGAATTGCTTTCGAGATTTAGCGTGGGTTTCGGTGATGGCTTGCAGGGTTTGACTGTGCAAATTCAAAAACTCACCGCTACCTTTCACATAAGTAGCAATATCATAAGCTGAAAAGAATTTGCCTGTTCGTTGCAAGTGTTTGAAACTCAAATCATTAACGTAATTCCACACAAAGTTAACTGCACCAGCCAATTTATTTAGCTGGTTTGCATGTTTGTCTTTGATGCGACACTTGAGCGTTTTCATAGAGTGATTATGGCCTCAATGAGTTTGGTTGACAAGGCTGTTTTAAGGCTGAGCGACACTAGCTGACGCCTGATATCCACGCCCTAGAAGTGACGTGGTTTTACGGCGCTTTTTGATAATGTGCCAAACTGATAGCGTTTTTATGAGAACGGTTTATTTATAAAAAAGCCGCCTCAAACTCAGCTTCATCAAAACCGCATAATAGTATCAGCTGATTGTTATCTGTCCGCTCACCTTCAACTATGGGACGCTTGATCATACTGGTGTTTTCTACTAGCAAATCGATGGCGTTATTGACGCTATCATCAGCGGCTTGCTTCTGCTCGTCAGTCAGCTTGCGCCATGTTGTTCCGCGCTTATTCAGCACTTTATCGATACCAAGCTCGTTAACCCAATGTTGTAGCGTTGCTTTATCAATGCCTTGTTTCTTATAATCATGAAAATCATAGCTGACGCCTAGCTCATCAAGTTTAGTAAAGGCTTTTTTCATCGTACTGCATGATTTGATGCCATAGATAGTGATGGTCATAGAAACTCCAAATTAATGATCGTTATTCTGCTTATTGTATCTAAGCGCATTATTATACCTAACGTGCATTATTATATCTAAGCACACTACTATATTAAGCGCACGGCGATTTGGTTTATGACGACAAAAATCTTCATAAGCATATTCATTTTGCAAATTCATAGCTTTTACAGTGAGCAATCACCCCATCATATCATCGCAATTTTCGCCAAATTACGCTATGCTATGGCATTATAAAATTTTACCCAATTTATCTGTAACAACCTATTCCGAGCCAACTATGAGCAACGCCGTGACAGCAGAAACTGCTAATACCAATAATACTTCTATCGACAACGCCCAGTATCAACCGCAACTCATCGAAGCCGCGCAGCAAGCTAAATGGGCAACGGATAAGCGCTTTGAAGTGAGCAATGAGCCAAGCGATAAGCCAAGCCGTTATATGCTGTCGATGTTCCCTTACCCAAGCGGTAAGCTGCATATGGGTCACGTGCGCAACTATACGATCTCTGACGTCCTGAGCCGTTATTATCGCCTCAAAGGCTACGAAGTCATGCAACCAATGGGTTGGGATGGTTTTGGCTTGCCAGCTGAAAACGCCGCAATTGCCAATCAAACACCTCCTGCTGAATGGACGTTTGCTAATATTGACAGCATGCGCGCGCAGCTAAAACTGCTTGGTTTGTCTATTGACTGGTCACGCGAATTTGCGACTTGTAGCCCCGAATATTATCAGTGGGAACAGTGGTTGTTTTTACAGTTATACAAAAAAGGCTTGGTTTATAAAAAACTTGCCACCGTCAACTGGGATCCAGTCGACAATACCGTATTAGCCAATGAACAAGTCATTGACGGTAAAGGATGGCGTAGTGGCGCGGCGGTCGAAAAGCGTGATATCCCGATGTATTACTTTAATATCACTGATTATGCCGATGAGTTGCTTGATGATTTAGACCAGTTAGAAGGTCACTGGCCTTCTGAAGTACTGACCATGCAGCGCAACTGGATTGGTCGTAGTGCCGGTATGGAAGTGCATTTCCCTTATGAGCTTGCTGGCGAAACCAGTACATTAGATGTGTTCACTACCCGTCCTGATACTCTAATGGGTGTGACTTATGTCGCAGTCGCTGCCGAGCATCCATTGGCACAATATGCCGCTGAAAATGACGACGCTATTGCCCAGTTTAATGCGCTGTGCAAAAAAGGTTCAGTTGCTGAAGCGGATTTGGCCAAAGCCGAAAAAATTGGTATGGATACCGGTCTTACCGTCACTCATCCACTCACTGGTGAAGAAGTGCCAGTATGGGTTGCCAACTATGTACTCATGAGCTATGGCTCAGGCGCGGTCATGGCAGTACCAGCCCATGATGAGCGTGATTATGAGTTTGCGACTAAGTACAATTTACCCATTAAGCAAGTGATTTATATCCCTGCTGGCTATTTTGATAACGCAGAAGAAGATAATGACAATCGTGCTTATACGGAACGCAATACCTTAGTCAATTCAGGCGAATTTGATGGTATGGATTTTGACCAAGCCTTTGCAGCCATGCTTGCTAAGCTTGAGCCACAAGAGCTTGCTAAGAAAAAAATCCAATATCGTTTACGTGATTGGGGTGTCTCACGCCAGCGCTATTGGGGCTGCCCTATCCCAATGGTGAATTGTGAGCATTGCGGCACTGTACCTGTTGATGAGCAAGACTTACCAGTAATTCTACCGACTGACGTCGTCCCTGATGGTCGCGGTAATCCGCTAAAAAACATCCCAGAATTTGTCAATACCACTTGTCCTAAATGTGGCAATCCTGCTGAGCGCGAAACCGATACCTTTGATACCTTTGTGGAATCAAGCTGGTACTATGCACGCTTTGCTAGCCCACATGATACGACCAACATGGTCAATAAGTCTGCCGCCAATAAATGGTTGCCTGTCGACCAATATATCGGCGGTGTCGAACACGCAGTGATGCATCTACTTTATGCCCGCTTTTTCCATAAGCTCATGCGCGATGAAGGCCTGGTATCAGGCGATGAGCCATTTGCCAATTTGATGACCCAAGGTATGGTACTTGCCGGTACATTCTACCGCGTCAATGCCGATGGCAGTACCACTTATTACTTCACCGAAGACATCGATATTGATTTTAACGAGCGCGGTCAACCGATTAAAGCTATTTTGAAATCAGATGGTCAGCCAGTGACGATTGGTAAAATCGAGAAAATGTCAAAGTCAAAAAACAATGGCGTTGACCCGCAAATTACCATTGATAAATATGGCGCGGATACAGTTCGTTTATACACTCTATTTACTGCACCTGCTGACCAAACTCTTGAATGGTCAGACGATGCGCTAAAAGGTCCTTATAACTTTGTGAAAAAGGTTTGGCGTATTGCGACCGAGCATATGCAAGCACTGGCTGCTGCCAACTTAAGCATTGAGGAGCTTAATAATAGTACGCTCAATAATAACGCCTTAAATACCGATAACTTAAGCAAAGAAGCCAAAGCTTTACGCCGTAAAACTCATGAGACTATCGGCAAGATTGATAGTGACTTGGGTAAACGCTTGGCACTTAATACGCCAGTCTCCAGCCTGATGGAACTCGCTAACGAGTTAAGTAACTTTAAAGCTAGCAGTGAGCAAGATCTGCAAGTGCAGCATGAAGCATTGATTGATTTATTGATTATCCTATCGGTATACGCGCCGCACATTGGTGAGCATTTGCTTGAGCAGTTAGGAATGGATACCGTGATCCTAAGCTACCCAGAAGTCGATGCAAGCGCTCTAGTACAAGACATGATTACTATGGTGGTGCAGGTTAACGGTAAAATGCGCGGTAAAATGGATGTCGCCCCTAATAGCGACCCTGAGCAGCTAAAAGCGCAAGCAAAAGCGCTTGAAGGCGTGGCAAAATTCCTTACTGGCGAGATTAAAAAAGAAATCGTCGTACCGAATAAACTGGTTAATATTGTGGTTGCAGGCTAGACCTTTTTAACGTTACGTTTTCAAATACTGGGTTTTTAGACGTTGTGATCTTACAGGCAGCGTTTTTAAACCTAGGGTTTTTAAACCAAGCATTGTTAGAAATTGCGTTTGAGGTCTTTTTATAAAAATAAGGATAGCGATTATGTCGTATAAACACCAAGCTTTGCAGGCACATCAAGCAAAATCAGATGGGAAAAGCACCATGAGTCATAAATCAGGCGTCCAAAAACTGGCAACAGCGCTACTGACTGCCTTGCCAATGTTCGCAGTTTTGGGAGCAGCTGCCAGTCTCAGTGGTTGCGGCTTTCAGCTACGCGGCTATGATGCACCGATGCTATTTGATGTTGCTAAGACAGCGGTGATTATCGAAGACAATCGCACCTCATTTCCGTTGAAACGCCCACTGACCAGACGCCTACAATCACTAGGTGTCGAGGTTATTGATAACATGACTTTAGCTGATGTGGCTAGCAATAACCAAAAACTGGGGGCTGAAACCATCTCTACTATTGCCGTTAATAATATACGTTTTAAGCGTTATGAGCTGGTTGGTGTATTGACAGAAATTCGCTTGGTGATATCAGCAGATGTCAGCTATCAAAGTGTGGAAAATGGCAAACCTGTGACGCTTACCAACCCTATCCAAGTTGAGCGTAGCTACCAATATAACGAAGCGTCGGTAAGTACCGATGATCAGCAGGGCGACCAAATTCGTGATTGGCTTTACGACAGCTTAGCGCGCCGCATCACGGACCAATATGTGGCGATTGCACTGCCTAAAGTTGCGCCTAACAGTCCTAAGTCAGCTACAGAAAATGGTAAAGGCTCAGTATCCACCGCCGTAATCGTCCCGAAATCTTAATGTTAATACTTTCTCATTTTTAATGATTCTGTTTTTAATAACACCTTTGTTAAAGTTGCCTTTATTTAAACTTCCATTATTTAAAGCTGCCTCTCTTTAAACGCTTTTTCATTTGAGGTGCTTTTTTAGACAAAGGCAGCTTTACTCCCCTATTCATAACCTTGTGTCATTCTCTCTATGCAAGATACCTTTATACAAGCTTATCCAAAACTACTCCAACCTTCCATTGCAGTAGCGGGCTTGTGGCTGGCGCACGGTGACGAGCCGTTGCTCAGTCAATGGCTTATCGATGCGCTGCGTCCGCATTGGCGCGCGCAGAACTATGCTATTAAACGTATCGAGCTGGTGTCAGTAAAGAGTTGGCAGGAAGTGTTGTCAGAGCTTGGCAGTCAGTCTTTATTCGATGATGCGAGTGCGCTCATTGTCACGGGCAACCATAAACCTGATAAAGCAGTCATTGCCGAGCTAGAACGTTTTGCCGTCGATGCGCAAACAGGGGCGCATAGCCATAGCTTATTGTGGCTCACGCCAAAGCAAGACAAACGCGCGCAAACTAGCAAATGGTTTGTGCCATTTGCGCAATATGGTCATGTCATCGATTGTAATTTGTATAATGAGCAGCAGCGCCAACAGTTATTGCAGATACAAGCCCAGCAGTTTGGCTTAACCTTATCGCAAGAAGCTTGGCAACTTCTGATGTCACATACCGAACATCATCTGCTTAGTGCCTATCAAACCTTATGGCGGCTATCGTATTTATTTGCGCCACAATTGATGGCAATTAATGACAGTGATAATAACAGTCATAGTACCAATTTTGACAATAATTCTAGCCAGCCTTTGACAAACGTAGCATTAGATATTAATGATCTACAAGCAGCATTGGTTAGCGATGCCCAGTTCAGTGTATTTGATTTATCTGATGCGATGCTTGCTGGCAATAGCGCCCAAGTTGCTAAAATCATTTTTCAGCTGAAAGCGACTGATGAGCCAACAACTTTGGTTTTATGGGCAATCAGTAAAGACATGCGGCAGATTATGCAGTTAATGGATGGACAAGATCCGCAAGCTCTTGGCATTTGGCGTAGCAAACAAGGCTTATATCAGCAAGCCTGCCGACGCCATTCAAAAGCACAAACTGCGACTTGGCCGGCTCTGCTTTATAAATGTGACCAAGCGATTAAGGGCTTGGTGCGCCAGCCAGCATGGGAGTTATTATTACAAGCAGCGATTGAGCTATCAGGGCAACGTTTGTTTTTAGTTTAGCTCACATATAAAGATTAATCATATGTGAACTAAGTTTGTTTAATACTGTTAACACTAAAATTAAAACTACAGCAGTTGTTTGCTTACAGCCTGCTCCAATTCTAGGGCTACTTCTTTAATTTTCTTAAACCACCAAAATGCTGCTGCAATACCTAGTACGATTAACACTAAAAAAGACTTAAATAAGATTGCTAGAATGACTGCTACAGCAAGACTTCCCCAAAGTGGGCCACGATAATGTGCTCCGGCTATTCTTTGTATAGTAGGTTTAGACCAAGTTACTTTGTCTAAATTCTTGTTATTAACTACCACGTACGGCCCTGCATTACTTTTAGGAGGTATAACCCAAATAACTTGAACTTTGTGCCCTTCTCTCAATGCAACATCCCAGTTCTGTAAACTGATATCTTTTTCGGCATTACTTTCTTCGTTCAATAAAAAAAAGTTATCATGTACTGTAGTGGTTGAGCTGATTCTTACAGGGGCAGTAGCTCCTTGGCCGTTCCTGACAACACCTCCACCTCCACCTCCATGTACACGAGTTTCTCGTTGCTTTGAGGTTCCTTCAACTTTTCCCATAAACTGATGTATTTCATAAGTTTTATTATGTATTGCAATAGATGACATTTTTACTTCCTATTAAATAAAATAAATGCAAAAGTGCATTCTAATGAACGAATGAAAAAATGTCTATTAATGAATAATAAAATTTATATCAGATAATTTTCTAGCATCGATATCCTCCTTAACGTTTCGCAAACTAATTGCCATTCCCTTTTGTCCATCAAGCCTCTATCATAGCTACACTTGATTTAACTGTGATTGGATTGTTGTCATGCGCACAATGAGCAAGAAGTCTGCTATTAAATGGGGCATTATTACCCTCGTCATCGTAGCTTTAGGGGCTTTGGCCTATAAAACCTTTAAACCAAAAGAAACCACACCCAACTATCTAACAGCAACGGCTGAGATTGGCGATATCGAAAATAACGTCATGGCATCCGGTAAAGTTAAGGCTTTAAATACCGTTGATGTTGGCGCGCAGGTATCGGGTGAGGTGACGCGGCTGTTTGTTGAAGTCGGTGATGAAGTAAAAAAAGGTGATTTAATTGCGCAGATTGATCAGGTCACCCAAAAGAATAGTTTAAGCAATGAGCAAGCGAGCCTTGAGCAAAGTGAAGCGGCGCTACAAAGTGCCCGTGCCGAGTCGCTAAGCCGTCAGGCAAGTCTAAAAAGTGCGCAAGCGGATCTTGCCAGCCGTCAAGCTGAATTGAGACAAGCACAAGCAGATTTCTCACGCTTACAAGGCTTACTGGCTATCGATGCGATATCGCAGCAGGACTATGATACGCAAGCAACAAAGGTTGCCACCGCTCAAGCGTCTGTCGCCAATGCCCGCGCTGCTATTGAGACGGCAAAAGCGGCGATTGCTACCACCGAAGCGAATATCAATAGCCAGCAAGCCGCGTTGCGCAAATCTCAAACCAACGTCAGCACCGCGCAGGAGGATTTAAGCTATACCACCATTCGTGCGCCGATGTCAGGGACGGTGGTATCGGTGACCACTGAGCAAGGGACGACGGTCAACGCCAATCAAACCGCGCCAACCATTGTGACTTTAGCCGATTTATCCACCGTACGTATCAATGCGCAAATCTCTGAAGCCGACGTCATTAACGTTAAAGCAGGCTTGCCAGTCTATTTTAATATCATCGGTAATCCCGACCAAAAATATGATGCGACCCTCAAAGCGATTGAACCCGCTCCTGAGAAAATCAGTGATACTAGCTCTACCGATGCGGCCATTTATTATGTTGGTTATATCGAAGTACCCAATACCGAGCGCCGCTTTCGTATCGATATGACCGCGCAAGTTTATATCGTCATTAATCAAGCAAAAGACGCGCTGCTTATCCCCTCTGCTGCCCTGCAGCCTGCTGGTAAATCTAGAAAACCTAAGGGCTCTAAACCAGAATCTACCACTGCAAATAAGCTGGATAGCGATTCTAATGCAACCATGGCAACGGTGCGTGTGCTTAAAGCTGATGGTGAAGTCGTTGAACAAACCGTCAAAGTCGGTATCAATAATCGTGTCAATGCGGAAATTTTGAGCGGTCTCAAAAGAGGCGATGAGGTTATCTTAAGCGAAGAAGGACCTAATATTGGTAGTAAGGGCGGCAGAGGTGGCATGGGTGGCAGAGGCGGTCGACCGTTTTAATATGAGGCTATAGTCGTAAGATTGACGATGTTCAAGCGTTAAGACTATTGAATTTTAAAAGGCTCGAAATTTAAAACTCTAAAACCTACGTTGAATCGACGATAGCAAAAAACGAGCGTTGATATTGATTTGATATAAGCAGGATAGCAAATGAGTAACCAAGACCCGACTTCTAATGCCACCGCTACGCCTTTGATGGAAGTCAAAGGACTGATTAGAGAGTTCAAAGCTGGCGAGCAGACCATTCGCGTCTTGCATGATATCAACCTGACCATCAATCAAGGCGAAATGGTAGCTATCATTGGGCAGTCAGGCTCAGGCAAATCAACCTTGATGAATATCTTGGGTTGCTTAGACCAAGCGACGGCGGGCGACTATAAGATATTTGGTCAATCGGTCAGCCGCCTAGATGCGGATGAGCTGGCAAAACTGCGCCGTGAGCACTTTGGTTTTATTTTTCAGCGCTATCATCTATTGGGCGACATCAACGCCCGTGACAACGTTTCTGTACCAGCAGTCTATGCGGGAATGGACGGGCAAGCACGTAATGACCGTGCCGAAAAGCTATTGTCAGATTTAGGACTGGCGGACAAAGTCAATAATCGCCCAAGCCAGCTATCGGGTGGACAGCAACAGCGTGTGTCTATCGCAAGGGCGCTGATGAATGGTGGCGATATCATCCTAGCCGATGAGCCAACAGGAGCCCTAGATAGTAAATCAGGTAAAGACGTCGTACAAATCCTCAAAGACTTAAACGCGCAAGGTCATACCATAATAATGGTCACCCATGACCCGGGTCTTGCCGCCCAAGCTGAGCGCGTGATTGAAATCAAAGACGGTTATATCATTGCCGATTATAAAAATGAAGATTATCAGCGCCCAGAAGCACAGCCAGCAGCTATGATAGACAAACACCGTAAAAGTGCCTTTAGCAGTTTTATCGATCGTCTATTTGAAGCCTTTAAGATGTCTTTACTTGCTATGCGTGCGCATAAAATGCGCACGTTATTGACGATGTTAGGGATTATCATTGGTATTGCTTCCGTGGTATCGGTCGTCGGTTTGGGTAAAGGCTCACAAGAGCAGATACTATCCAATATTAGTTCCTTAGGTACCAATACCATTACTGTCACTGACGGCTACCCCTACGGTGACCCTAGGCGCCAGTACAACGATGATAATCTAACCCCACAAGACGCCCAAGCAGTCGCTGACCAGCCTTATGTACTCAGTGTCAGCCCGCAGCTCAATAGCAATATGAACGTGCGCTATCGTAACGTTCAAGAAGCTGCCAGTATCAGTGGCGTTGGTAAAGACTATCTCGATGTGAGCGGTGAAAAGCTGGCACTAGGTCAAGGCTTTGATGAACAGAGTATCCTGCGCCGTACCCAAGATATTATTATTGATAATAATGCCAATAAAACCTTTTTTCCTGACAATGCCAATCCGATTGGCGAGGTATTACTGATCGGTAGCGTTCCTGGGCGCGTGATTGGGGTCTTAGAGCCAAACGATGGTGGCTTTAGTAGAGGCGCAGATTCGCCGACTTTATATATGCCCTACACCACTATGATGTCGCGGCTGATAGGCAGTGCCTATATTGAGAGCTTTGTAGCGCTGATTGACAACAATATCTCCTCTTCTGCCGCTGAGTCTGCCATATCTGAGCTGATGAAAAGCCGTCATGGTACCGATGATTTTCGCATACGCAATTCCGACTCCATTCGTCAGACGATTGAATCTACGACGGCTGCCATGACATTACTCATTTCATCTATTGCGATTATCTCGCTGATTGTCGGCGGTATTGGCGTTATGAACATCATGTTGGTATCCGTGACCGAGCGCACTAATGAGATTGGCGTACGTATGGCCGTCGGTGCGCGTCAAAGTGATATCATGCAGCAGTTTCTGATTGAAGCCATTTTGGTCTGTATTTTAGGCGGACTATTGGGTATAGGCATGGCATTTGCGATTGGTGAGCTGATTAACCGTGTCGGCGGCGATAGCTTTAAAGTTATCTACTCATCGACGTCCATTATTGCCGCCTTTGTTTGCTCAACGCTTATTGGGGTTGTTTTTGGCTTTTTACCGGCACGCAACGCCGCCAAGTTAGATCCAGTAGAAGCGCTTTCTCGAGATTAAAAGAATTTTGAGCACGACGTTCAAGACCAACTGCTCAAAACTGACAGTTAAAAGTACGTCATTGATAGGGTTTTAGCGTGTTTCGAAACCTATTAAGCCCTAAATTTAAAAAAATAGGATTAATTCACATGGATTTGCACTTTTTTCAACATTCGGGGTTGTAATTGTCATAATTATATATATAATGTGCTCTCACGTTTAGAGATACAAATAATCTAAACGGGTAAACAAGCTTATTGTCTCTTTTAATATTGATTCATAAATAGATAAAGAAATGAAGCTTTAAGAATTTTACCTAATAAGTAAGATTCGCTTGTAGAGTTAAAAAAGCAGTGCTTTTTTTATATACTCTTCAGGGCCGATAGCTCAGTTGGTAGAGCAGTTGACTTTTAATCAATTGGTCCCGCGTTCGAGTCGCGGTCGGCCCACCATCTTTAGTATTATCCTTATCATGTATGCTACCCTATCCGGTAGTAGCGTAATAAGTTTAAAGACATCCTTTTTGATGTCTAGTTTTAATAAATTTCCCTTTAAGGAAATTTATCTTGCGAAGCTAAAATTGTCATGCAGTTTTTTAACGCTTCTCAGGGCCGATAGCTCAGTTGGTAGAGCAGTTGACTTTTAATCAATTGGTCCCGCGTTCGAGTCGCGGTCGGCCCACCATATTTAGGAAAGCCCAATCATTTAATGATTGGGCTTTTTTTTGGCCGATATTATTTAATACTTATTTCACTAAGGCGTATTCACTCTTCTACGAGCAAACTTAACTTGTGCAAGCATGAGTTTAAAACCATGTTTCAAGGTTGTTTCTCGTGGTTCATTCGGTGTACGTTCTATCAATTTTTCAAAGTCTTCATCACTGAGCTTAACCCTTTTATCATGTGCCAGTAATAAAGTATCTGGTTGCAGTGCTTTCACCTTTTCCAATGATGCACGGTAAGCGTCAGGCAAGGTAATTAAATAAGGCGATATAAATCTATTTTTGATAATTAATATTAAATCGGCGGTATACGCCTGCTTGCTTTGCGGATGCCATAAAGACAAGTCCCGATCGGTATGCCCTGGTGTCTCCAAGACGATCCAATCTTCAAAGTTTGGCACAGGGTCACCATCTTGAACGTTGATATCTGCTTTTAGAATGGGGTTGTACCAGACATTGGTAACCGACTTACCTTGTCGATAGGCTACATAATAAGTCAATCCCAAATCATTTAGATGGGCGAATCTTCCCAAAATGCCATGATACCAAGGCTTGTCAGACATAGCAGTGACGATTTGACAGCCTGTTTTTTGTTTCAAAAGTTCAGCGCCGCCAGCATGATCAGGATGCATATGCGTGACCATGACTGTCTTAAGTTGCTCGACTGGACGTTTTAGATTATCGGTAATATATGCTAAAATTTTATCTACATCACATCGACATCCTGAATCTAACAATAGCAACTTGTCAGGATAAACCGCCATATACGTTGTCTGAATATATCCCTCTATGGCAACGATATCTATTAAACTCATAATATTCCTTTATTTTGATATAGCCTGTAGCCTAGCTATTTATAAACATTTATATATAAAAGCGCAGCCTTTCTTCAACTCTTCAACACGCTCTAAACAATATGATTTGTCATTATAACGCTCAGTATTGGTTTATGAATGATATTCAGTGAACGCTTGTGGCTAAGCTTTAGTATTTAGGCGTTTATCAACCATTTATTGGCTTTTACACTTAGTTGATAAACAAAAAAACCCAGCCCTTAAGCTGAGTTTTTTTAATCATTTAAATGAAAATAGCTAACTTTCTCGATAGATAGCTTTTATAAAGCGTTATGCCAAGTCACGCACCTTTGGCTCACGTTCCCATAAGCGAGATTTGGCATTTTCGATAAAGGTATCCAATTCCGCCAGTGGTGTGACAAAAGCATCTTTCTCGATTGGTAATTTACTTAAGATAAACTCATCGGTTGCCCCACAATAAGCAATGGCTTTACAGTGCGCATAGGCGTCCGTAAACCAATCAAGGGTAGCGCTGTCTTCAGCCAGCTTCTTTGCTTGCTCAGGCATAATGATACTGACCACCGCGTCAAACATCACTGACGGACCACCTGCAACGCGCTCATCGGCTTGTATGCGAGTATCGTCGTCTAAGATTACCTCTTTACTTGGCGCGACGATTTTCACCCGAGCGCCCTCTGCTTTCGCGGCCTCTTCAAACTTCTTAATCTCACTGTGTTTTGAACCTTCTGCGACTAAAATGCCAATTAAGCGACTTTTTAGCGTTTTAGGCGTGCGACCAATGGTTTGTAACTTCTCAGAAGTCGCCATATCTTGTATCGGCGCTGCAGGCTCTGCCGCTGCTGGCAAGTCCATACCCAATGCTGTTGCCACACGTTTCGCCAAGTCTTCATCAATATTACGTAAATGCCCGAGCATACGCGTACGTACATGCGCCGTATCTACTTTGCCCAGCTCAAAGGCGTATGCTGAGGCAATATGTGCTTGCTCAGTTGGCGTTTGGCTAAGATAGAACATGCGCGGCTGGCTATAATGGTCGGCAAAGCTTTCAGCGCGCACGCGACCTTTGACGCCATCATCTAGCTGCTCATAGAACGACACAAAGCCTTTCTTAACACTTTCGCGTGGCCTTGTTGGATCAAGACTTTGTGGTTCATATAACACGCGAGTTTTTGGCACTTGCATTTGCATATGACCGTCTTGCTGATTGTTAGCAAACGGACATTTTGGCGCGTTAATTGGAATTTGCGCAAAATTCGGTGAGCCCAAACGCGACAGCTGCGTATCCAAATAACTAAATAGGCGACCTTGTAATAAAGGGTCGTTACTAAAGTCGATGCCCGGTGGCAGATGCGATGGACAGAACGCCACTTGTTCCGTTTCGGCAAAGAAGTTATCCGGATAGCGATTTAACACCATTTTACCTACGATGCGTACCGGCACCGTCTCTTCTGGAATCAGTTTAGTCGCATCTAAGTGATCAAACGGAAACGCATTGGCTTCCTCTTCAGTAAATAGCTGTACGCCAAATTCCCACTCGGGATAGTCGCCATTATTAATCGATTCAAATAAATCTCGGCGATGATAATCAGGATCCGCGCCAGAGATTTTAACCGCTTCATCCCATGTGGTCGACTGTACGCCTAGTACTGGCTTCCAATGGAAGCGTACAAAGGTGCTTTTACCATCTTTATTAATAAAGCGATAGCTATGGATACCAAAGCCTTCCATCATCCCCAAACTACGAGGCAAAGCACGATCACTCATCAGCCAAATGACATTGTGCATGGTCTCAGGGCTAAGCGAGACAAAATCCCAAAAGGTATCATGCGCAGAAGCCGCTTGCGGGAAGCCGCGATCAGGCTCTGGTTTAACCGCATGAACCAAGTCAGGGAATTTCATCGCATCTTGAATAAAGAAAATCGGCATATTATTACCGACGATATCCCAATTACCTTCTTCAGTATAAACTTTTACCGCAAAACCACGCACATCACGCGGTGTATCTTTTGAGCCTTTATTACCAGCAACCGTAGAAAAACGGGCAAATAACGGGGTCTGTTTACCTGTTTCGGTTAAAATCTTAGCGGTGGTAAATTCTTCTAACGATTCGGTCAGCTCGAAATAACCATGGGCGGCACTACCACGTGCATGGACGATACGTTCTGGAATACGCTCATGGTCAAAGTGATTAATCTTTTCGCGTAAGACAAAATCTTCTAATAGCGTCGGGCCACGAGCGCCAATCTTAAGTGAGTTTTGATTGTCCGAAATGACAACGCCTTGCTGCGTTGTCATGGCTTTAGTGTCGCCATTAGCACGTTGGTGAGTTTCACCGCCATTGCCGCGTTCGGTATTCATATTTTTAGCGTGGTCGGTATGATCAATATTCTTATTCATAAAATATCCTAGCTAATGAGTAAAATGGACTACAGACAGCCCATCAAATAGGCACTAACACAGTTTTTATATCCTTAGAGCTAGCTTTGACTTCATATGTCGTTTAATTTTCTGTGCTTAGCGCGATTATTTCTTAATAGATGAGAAAGCTTTTACACATTTACCTGTTGAGGCATTACAGCATTGATAAGCTCATCAATTATATTACTTAAAATTTGCCCTAGGTATGTCACATATATCGGTAAGCGTGTTGATATTTGGTTAAAGTAACGACCTTTAAAATATCCATCTTTTAAATCTTCAGCTTATTAATAATCGGTTGTTGTAATATAGAGATTCTTTAAGGTATGCTTTTATAAATGAAGAATTGACTCTCAATGGTAAATAAATGGACATAATTTTTAGCCACCTATTTATCGTTTTTCACAAAACCATGAGGCTATCTATTATGTTAATGACATCGTTGACCACAGCTAATTTATTATCCTTCCCTCCATCTAAAATCCGTTACCGCTCATTGATGCTTACAACTTCACTGGTTTTAACGGCGCTCACTTTTAGCCAAACCGCCGCCGCAATTACCACTAAAAATGTCACTTATACGGTAGACAACCAACCCTATGAAGGGTATTACGCCAAAGCCGACAAAGCGAATGCGCCTTTTATCTTACTCATTCATGATTGGGATGGTCTCACGGACTATGAGCGCAAACGGGCTGATATGTTAGCGGAGCAAGGCTATAATGTATTGGCTGCTGATATGTTTGGGCAAGGCATTCGCCCGACGAATATTGAAGACAATAAACGCTTAACCGGAGAGCTGTATGACGATCGCAGTAAAATGCGCCGTTTACTGCAAGGTGCATTGAATGCAGGACAGTTGCAAGGCAATAACGTGCGTGAAGGCGTTACGATGGGATATTGTTTCGGCGGTACGGTTGCTCTGGAGCTAGCACGTTCAGGCTTCCCGCAAAAGGCATTTGTACCTTTCCATGGTGCTTTTGATATGCCAATAGGTCAAAATTATGCCAAAACGACTGGAGAGATATTGGTATTCCACGGCTCTGCTGATGAATCTGTCTCTCTAGAGAGTTTTACGACTTTAGGTAAGACGTTAGAAGCGGCAAAAGTGTCGCATGAGATGGTGACATATAGTGGCGCGCCCCATGCCTTTAGCGTGTTTGATAGTGATAAATACGATGCCCGCGCTGATCAGCGCTCTTGGCAGCGTTATTTAGATTTTTTAGCCGATAAATATAAATTACCTTAATTCATATTTAATATGAACAGCGAAGCTTATTTATCACTCAGTTTAGCTTATTTGTAAAAGCACTTATGAATAAAAGAAATTATGAATAAAAGCGCCTATTAAAAGGCAAGGAAGCCAGTTATGTTATTGAAGAACGACGTATTGCGTGCGCGGGTTAGATTGTTAGGCTCGTTTTTAGGTGAGGCCATTTCTCGTCAATCTGGGGAAGAAACCTTACGTACTATCGAAACCTTGCGTAAAGGCTTTATTCAGGAGCGCCGCGAGCATAACAAAGAGAAAAAACAACAACTGATCGACCTTATCGCCTCGTTAGACAATCAAACCTTAAAAAACGTCATTCGAGCATTCTCTATTTACTTTTTCCTCGCCAATTTAACCGAAGAAAACTACTTGCGTGAGCAGCGCCGTATTATGCGTGCCGAGTCCAATCAAAGCTGGGAAGGCTCGTTTCGCCGCACCTTATTAGAATGCCGTGAGCGGCAGATCGAACCGAAGCAAATACAAGAGCTGATTGATCAGCTTAAATTTATTCCTGTTTTTACCGCCCATCCTACCGAAGCTCGTAGACGCACCACCATGAATATCTTGCAGACCCTCTATGAGCATACCGATGCCATGAGCGACTATCCCGAAGGCAGCCTAGCCTTTATGCAAGCTAAGCAAAAAACGGCAGAAACTATTGATTTGCTATGGTCATCAGACGAAGTTCGTAGCCGCAAACCTCTGGTTTATGATGAAATAAACAACGGCTTACACTATTTTGACGCCAGCTTATTCACCGCCATTCCCAAAGTATATCGTAATATCAAAGACGCTATCGTCGATATCTATCCTGAGTTAAGCGACTATCCTTTGCCAGCCTTTGTTAATTTTGGCTCTTGGATTGGCGGTGATAGAGATGGCAATCCATTCGTCACTCATGAAACCACTGAAATGGCGGTATTGATGCATGCCAATACCGTGCTACGCCATTACCAAGTGTTGGTCAGAAAATTGCGTCGTGAGCTGATTCATAGCGATACTATCGTCGATATCGCGCCAGAGATTTACGCCCGTATCAAAGACTACGGCACGCTCGATCAAAAAGTCTTTCGCTACAATCCCGATGATTACAATAATGAGCCGTACCGCAGATTATTATCCATTATTCTTGCCAAAATAAAAGCCACCAACCAGCATATCCAAAGCCAAGGTACAGATGGTGAGGCTGCACAAGAGGCTTATTCAACACCGACGGCCTTGCTAGATGATTTGCGCCTTATTCGCAAAAGCGTCAATACCCATGACAAGGCGCATGGCGAAGGCTTACTGCTTGATACTATTCGCCTAGTCAAAACCTGCGGCTTTCATTTGGCCGCGCTGGATATTCGCCAAGATTCAGGATATCACGGCGAAGTTATTGCAGATATTTTTGCTAGCGCCTCAAATCTGCCCGACTATAAAACCCTCAGCGAAACAGAGCGTCAGCAATGGCTAACCCGTTTGCTAGAAAAGCCCGGTGCACCGCTAATTTATACCGACAGCTTAAGCGCGCAAACACACGAGCAGCTTGCTCTGATGAATTCTGTCGCTAAACTGCGCAAACTGGTCGGCGATGATACTTTTGGTAGCTATGTAATTTCGATGACCAATAACGCCAGTCAGCTATTAGAGGTGCTGCTACTGATGCGTCTTGCAGGCTTATCGGGTATTGATGAGAAAGGACATTTATTTTCCGCCCTACCGGTTGCGCCGCTGTTTGAAACCATCGACGATTTAAAAAACATCGATAAAATTATGCCAATGGTGTTGGATAATCCGCTGTATCGTCAGCTACTTGAGCACTCAGGAAACATTCAAGAGATTATGCTTGGCTACTCAGACTCCTCTAAAGACGGCGGCATTATTACCTCCGCTTGGCAGTTATATAGCGCTCAGCAAACTATCACCGATATCGCCAATCAATATGGTATCACCACTCGCTTGTTCCATGGTCGTGGTGGTTCCGTCAGTCGTGGTGGTGGCTCAACCCATCAAGCTATTGCCGCCCAACCTGCTGGCACTTTACATGGACAAATAAAATTTACTGAACAAGGCGAAGTGCTTTACGCTAAGTATGCCAATCCAGATACCGCGGTGTTTGAATTAACCATGGGAATCACGGGTGCGCTAAAAGCCAGCTCGTCACGATTTGTTGAGCAACCCAAACAGCTCGATAGCTATGAGGCCTTGTTTGCTGATTTGGCAGATGCCGGCGAACAGCAATATCGACAGCTGACCGATAACACAGAAGGTTTCTATCAGTTTTATTCTGAGGCCACGCCAGTACAAGAAATTTCATTGCTCAATATTGGCTCGCGTCCTGCTCACCGTAAAAAAGGACTGCCGAGCAAATCGACGATTCGAGCGATACCGTGGGTATTTGGCTGGTCATTGGCGCGCTTTACCCTTCCAGCTTGGTATGGCGTGGGCAGCGCTTTAAGTAGCGTCAAAAAAGACGAAGATTTAATGAAGGAGATGAATAAAAAATGGCCTTTTTTCAATGTCTTTATCAGTAATATCGAAATGGCTTTTACTAAATCTGAGATGAATATCGCCCGCGCATACAGTCAACTGTGTGCAGATGAAAGCTTACGTGAGCAGGTGATGCAGGCAGTGATTGATGAGCATGAGCTCACTCACGCAGGTCTCAACTCCTTGCTAGAGCAGACGTCTTTACTCTCAAACCAACAAGAATTGGCTCATTCATTGGAATGGCGTAATGCCTATTTAGACCCTATTAACTATATTCAGATTGAGCTACTCAAACGTATGCGCCAGCCTGATAACGCTAGTGATGATAAATTGGAAAATAACGAGAGACTGGCTGTCGAAGATGCATTAATTCGTAGTATCAATGCCTTGGCAGCAGGCCTACGCAACACGGGTTAGCATTGATAGAGAAAGAAGAAGTTAGTTAGTTAGATAGATATTTACTCAATCAAAATCGTACCAACGCTGAGTTGATTCATGATGTTATCACAGTGAATCAATTCAGCTTTTTACGTTAATAAAGTTTTTCAAATACTAATATTTGATTGTTAGATGGCATCTCATAACGCCTACTTAACGTTAAATGATATGTATTTGCTAAATCTATAACGTCTTCTAAATGACGTATACCACTATTAGCATCGCGCTGCCGTAAGCTATAGTCAAACTGACGATTGCTTTCACTGCTATAACTGCCCTTCTCGTTAAATGGGCCATAAACGATGAACTTTCCATTTAAAGGTAACATATCGCCGACCAATTCAAATAACTTACTAACCAAAGACCACGACATAATATGTAAAGTATTGGCGGTAAATACTGCATCATAAGGCGCATCAACAACCTCATTTATTGGTACTGAATCACGTGATACATCAAAAGTAAGCGGCGCATATAGATTGTGCGCAGGATAAGCAGTATGCCAAGCATTGATGGTGGCATGATGCGCGAACACATCACTGGTCTGCCATATTAAATGTGCCAATCTCGGTGCAAAATACACACTATGCTGCCCCGTTCCAGAACCAATCTCTAGCACATGCAGGGAATCTTTTAACACTTTTTGTAAAACAGATAGGATTGGCTGCTTATTATTCTCACACGCTTGTGAAGAAGATAAGGTTGCAGCGTCAAAGAAATGATTACTTGTTGAGCTGTCTTTATTCATAGCCTTTCCTGTTCTCGATTATCTTGCAATATCGACCGCTAACCACTAATAAATACCCGCTTCTATACCAGCTGCCAATGTCATCGCCAGTTCTTCGACTTGCTCGGTAAATGCCTCTTGCCAATCACCTTGCAAAATCAGCGCCTCTTGAATCCATGACCAGCGCAAACCAGTCGTAATCGTCTTCATAGCAAGCTTAGTACCCGTGCCATCATGACCTGCGCGAATATATAAGGCAAATGGCATGCCCTGCTTTTCTTCTAACACCGGATAATAACAGCGATCAAAAAAGTCTTTGGTCAGCCCTGCCATATAAGCCAAGTTCTCAGTCGTTCCTAATAATAGAGCATCGGCTGCCAGCACATCTTCAGGCTGCGTATCTTGGGGAGATTTTAGTATGACATTAATATCTAAATCAGGATGATTGGCACCGTTATAAGCAGCTTGTGCCAATTTTTTGGTATTAGGTGATGGCGCATGAGCAACGATAAGTAAGGTTTTGCTAGCCATTTTAATCACCATTATTGTAGTTACTAGTTTTTGGAATCAGGAGTTCTTGGAATCAATAACTCTTAGAACTAATAGCTCTTAGAATTAATAGCTTTTGGAATTAATAGTCACTTTTTGAATAATATCAGGATGAATGCTTTTAGCAACCGGACACGTGAGTGCGGTGTTATAGAATATCTTTTGCGTCTTATCATTTAACTCTTGATTAAAAGTAATCGCAACATGTACTTCACTAACGCGTCTTGGATCAGCTGCCATGACCTTAGTCACTTCAGCGGTAGTACCTGCGATATCAATCTCCATATCACGGGCTTTGATGCCGATAATCGTCAACATGCAACTGGCTAAACTCGTCGCTAATAAATCAGTCGGTGAAAACGCCTCACCTTTACCTTGATTATCTGTTGGCGCATCGGTAATGATTTTATTGCTTGATTGCAAGTGAATAGCAGTAGTGCGTAGATCGCCTTGATAGGTTACTTTTGAGGTTGTCATTGGGTTCTCTTTGATGTTTACTATTAGTAAGATATAATTCTTATAGAATCTTGATTAGATAGTTTAGGAGTATTAGTTTATTTTAGTAGGGAATAACCTTTGAGTGAACTCATCTACTACACTTTCTGTTCTAATGAAGTCTCGAATTCTTTCGCGAGTAGTTATATTTGATTCTGATATTATACTTTCTAGATGACTGGCGACATCCTCTATTTGGGCTGAAAATGCATCGTTATCATTCAAAACAGCAAATACAGCAGCTGTTACTTTCTTTTGTGATTTTAACGGTGCATCTAATATATCTCCAGTTTTCCAATGTTTTTTTACTAAAGCATACAATGCATAGAAACGGAAAATAACTCGTGTTCTATCAACTTTTCCTGAGCGTACTAAATAGTCGAATTTGTACAATGCTAAAGCAGCAATATGGTAAAGCTCAACATTGTGATTCTCTGAAAAGATCCTTCCATCAAACTCTTTCCGTATTCCTCTGTGGTCACGTGCTGCACGATGTGGCTGATAAAAAAACATAGCTGCTGCAACTTTCATTAGATCTGATGGACGAAGGATTCGTGTGCGTTCAATCCCAACATCTCTATACTGATTATCTCTTCTTTCAATATAAATACGTGCATCACCACTTTGAGAAGCGCAATACTCTTCTAGATCTTTCATAAACGGGCGTAGTGCCCAAAACTGATCTTCTCTAACTTCATTTTGTCGGTTTGTACCGATGATAACACTGGATACAAAATCAGTATCGCTACACCCAATCAAACGCAGTGGAACAAATATACTTTCGGCTTGATCAGGAATATAAGCCAAAATATTTGTAGTTTGGCACCCATTTACAATTTGATAGTCTTCTAGACTGAAAACATCTCCTTTACGATCTATATTTTTGGAAACAACGGTAATTCCGTTATTTTTAAAAACAAAAGAAGCATTACCACCTGATTCTAATTCAGATATTATTGATTTGTTTATTTCAGATTCAGGATTAAAGTCTCTGACATTATCATAAAATAAAGACTTATTAATGTGGCGAACTCCATCTTGGTCAGGCTCTCCAAGTGCAATTGCTAAAATCTCTGATGCAGGAACATATCCAATATATGCTTCATCAACTTTTTCATGATTTGGCATTGTAACCGCTTTTTGAAAATTAAGCTTTGCGGAAGATGAATTCGTTGCCGAACGAAAACCATTTTGAATAATTTTAGCGCCTACACATTCAATATGGATATCATTAAAAATATTTAGCTCACTCAAACGTATTTTATTCGTTTCTATTAACCTTTCTATTAACTCTGAAACTTGACCAGAACCAGTAGTACAGTAGTAACATCTTAAAGAAGGACTCGTTTTAGCCGCTGTCGAATAGATTGCTTCTTTTACTTCGGCAAGACTTTGCAATTGCTCGCTTATAATTAATGATCGATCCGTGAAAAAGTCATAGACCGCATCAAGGAATTTTGAGATATTTCCGTAATCAAGTTTATCTGATGTTTTTGACTGAAAAAAATGGAAATCTGAAGAATGATTTCTTCCTAAAGAAAGAATCTCAATAGCTTCATCAATATCAGTACAAAGAGACCCCTGAATAGAAATAGCTACTCCATCAATACCAAACTCCTCCCCTTTGAGATGAGCTCTAAAAGGATCTATATTTTCTCCAAGCACTCCGTTTTCTATTGAAAATATTGACATTACTTCAAAAAAATCTGATTCATCCATATTTTCGTTTGGATTCATTTCTTGAAAAGTTTTAAGTTGCGCTTTAACGATTGGATTCATAGCCATATAGCTTCCTTTGCTTTAAAGTTATACTTATTACGAAGACTGAATTTTTATAAGCCATTATAAATACTTTTCTGACTGACAAGTAGCTTAAGATTATAGATAGTATTTCTAATACTTATATCATTATTATTCGACATTTATTAATAGTATAGCTTGAGTATAAACATGGTTAAACCCTAGGCAAAATAAAACCCCCTTACACAAAGTGCAAGGGGGTTTAACTTTAGAATAGAGAGCTGACGATGACCTACTCTCACATGGCCGGAGCCACACTACCATTGGCGCGATGATGTTTCACTTCTGAGTTCGGGAAGGGATCAGGTGGTGCCATCATGCTATTGTCGTCAGCAAAG
>NZ_CAJGZM010000011.1 GCF_904846175.1 Psychrobacter immobilis
CTTCCCGAACTCAGAAGTGAAACATCATCGCGCCAATGGTAGTGTGGCTCCGGCCATGTGAGAGTAGGTCATCGTCAGCTCTCTATTCCTGAAAACCCCCTCTGCGAAAGCAGAGGGGGTTTTCTTTGTTCGGGGTTTTATTCCTTGAAATGAATATGGTAAATCCTTTTCAAAAGATTTTATATTGCTCTCTAAAAATAATCCTTAATTTTATAATTTCGTAGATTATATTCAGTTGTTCATGCTAATTAGCCCTGTCATATATCGCTATGATGGGGCTTTTTTTATTGGGTTATTTTAAAAAACAATAAATTATATTGTTTTTTTCTATCTAAAAAAGTTTCAAGCTCGTTACCAGTCTTTTTTACCTCTATAGAATTAGGTTTTCTCAAGCCTACCTTTAAAAATTATTTTATTCTAAGTAATTTTTCAAATTCCCCCAATCTATATTCCTTAAATCTTAGATTTTTAGTGTGTCTTTTATATCTAAATCGTTGATTTAAATGTGGTTACTAATCAGTATTTAAATTAAATATACTACATGTTGTGTTAATTATGATTTATAGATACTATATGTAGGTCTTTACGATTTGGTTTAGAGAGTGCAGTTATGTTGAATATTGTTGAATATGACATTGTTTTTCAAGAAGTACCGACAGAGGTTAGCTTAGCGTTGACCATTGCTGGCTGTCCTCTCATGTGCCGAGGTTGTATTCGTGCTGACACTTGGAAGAAAGAAAGGGGTACTCCTTTAACTGATGACTTTTTAGCCAAGCTATTGGAATGCTACAAAGGTCTCGTCAGCTGTGTGCTGTTTATGGGTGGTGAATGGCAACCGTCCGCCTTGTTGTCTGCTCTCAAGCAGGTTCGACACTCCGGATTGAAAACAGCACTGTACACAGGCTTGGATGCCATACCGTCCAGTTTGCAAACAGAGCTAACTTATCTAAAAACAGGACCATGGATTATGGAGCTTGGAGGCTTAGATACTCCAACCACTAATCAAAGGTTTATCGATTGTACTAACGGTGAAGTATTAAATCATTTGTTTTGGAGGGATTATGAGTAAGTTGAATTCAGAGCAGTTGGGCGATAAATTGTCTTTTATCAAAGATTACATGCAAGCCAATAATGCGGCAGATGGCTCCCATGTGGATGCCAATGCCAACGTGACGGTTAAGAATATCGCCACGTTAGAGAGCGAAATCATGAAAGATTACTTTATTCAGATTAATCGCAGTCAAGTACAGCAACAGATTCGCGCTTGTTTTGATAGTGATTTGGCAGATGAGTATTTGCGCCAAATTGAATCACATGAAATTTATGTGCATGACGAAACCAGCCTAAAACCTTACTGCGTCTCGGTATCGTTATATCCATTTTTGCTGGATGGACTAAAGAAATTGGGTGGCGAAGCAAGCCCGCCGCAGCACTTAGCATCGTTTTGTGGCTCATTCATTAACTTGATATTTGCCATTAGCTCGCAGTTTGCGGGAGCAGTGGCTACGGTTGAGTTTCTTGCCTATTTCGATTACTTCGCTCGTAAAGACCATGGCATTGATTATTTAACCACTCATAAATCATTTATTGAAAACTGTTTCCAGCAAGTAGTTTATTCCATTAACCAACCTGCTGCTGCTCGCGGTTATCAGAGCGTGTTTTGGAATATCTCTTTATATGATGAGCATTATTTTGATGCCATGTTTGCCAATTTTGTTTTTCCTGATGGGGATAGACCGTGCTGGGAGACGATTAAACAGCTACAGGCGTATTTCTTAACTTGGTTCAATGAAGAGCGTAAGCGTGCAATTTTAACCTTCCCAGTCGTTACCTGCGCCATGCTAACCGAAAATGGTAAATGTAAGGATGAAGAATATGCCGATATGCTGGCGACCGAACTGGCAGAAAAAAACAGTTTCTTTATCTATCAAAGTGATAATCCAGACTCTTTAGCATCTTGTTGTCGCCTACGCAATGAAATCACTGATCACAGTTTTTCTTATACTTTAGGTGCAGGCGGTGTGGCTACCGGCTCAATCAATGTCATTACTCTTAATCTAAATCGTATGATTCAAAATGGACAAGATTTGGCTGAAGAGGTACAAAAAATTCATAAGTATCAGGTCAGTTATCGTAAGCTGATGGAAGAATATCAGGCATCTGGCATGTTACCCGTCTATGATGCAGGTTTTATTCAATTGGATAAGCAGTTCTTGACGCTCGGTATTAATGGTATGGCAGAAGCCGCGGAGAGTCAGGGAATAATAGTTGGTAATAATCAGCAATATCACACTTTCGTCAATGATCTCCTAAAAACTATTTATGATGAAAATCGTAAAGCCAGCATACAGTATGGTTTGAAGTTTAATACTGAATTTGTACCGGCGGAAAACTTAGGCGTTAAAAATGCCAAATGGGACAAACGAGATGGCTATGAGGTGCAGCGTGATTGCTATAACTCCTATCTGTATCTGGTAGAGGATGAAAAAACCAATACCTTGGATAAATTTATGCTGCATGGGCGTAAGCTCACTCAGTGGCTTGATGGCGGCTCTGCATTGCATCTGAATTTGGATGAAACTCTCGATAAGCAGCAGTATCGTAAATTACTAGATATTGCCGCAACTACAGGGTGCCAATATTTTTGTATCAACGTGCGCATTACCATTTGCAATGAGTGTCAGCATATTGATAAGCGCACTCTTTATCACTGTGGGGCTTGCGGTTCAAACGATGTCGATCATGCTACGCGTATCATTGGTTATTTAAAGCGCATATCTGCTTTTAGTGAGGGTCGACGCCTAGAGCATCAATTGCGCTACTATCGCCGTGAACGCCACGTTGAAGTGGCTTAAGTTTATGAGTGAATCATTATAGGTAAGAAGCTAACAATCTAACTAAGGGCGAGATATACGCTCTTAGTTAGATCATAGTTAGATCATAGTTAGGCTTTGGCTAAGCAAACATTCTAACTATTTACAAAGTTTTGGATAAAAATCAGGCGCTTTAAGTTAAATACTTTTTAATCAAAAGTATTTAACTTAATCATTTAGAATAAAGATTCACTTTCCGCTACCTCATCAAAATCAAATCCTAATTGCTCGCCCTTACGCTGTCTCATCTGCTCGATACGCAGCTTACGTCCAGAGATTAGCCGTAATACTTCACGACGCTGTTCAGTGGTCATTTCATGCCATAATTGCCGCTCAGTGCGACTACGCAAGCAGCCAAAGCAATAGCCTTTTTTATTGCTTCGACAAACACCAATGCATGGATTGGCAATCTCGAATAGCTCAAACTGCTGATTCATGGCGACTCCATTGCTATTTTCGTTATTCCTTTAACTTATCTAATTTCTTGTTTAACGCCACTGTAAAATACTATTATGTCGCAAATAGTGAATAATAATGTGCGGTTTTATTGTTATTGTTTTTACTAAGTGGGTGCTATGCTGAGTTTTGATTATTCATATATAGCAATCATAACAAAATTAATAAGTGAGATTATACGTGAACGTTATTTATATTCATGGGTTAGATAGTGATGCCAATTCTACTAAAGGTAGATTGTTAGAGGATTATTGCCGCCAGTATCATCCTGATATCACTGTATTACGACCTGATTTGAATAAGACGCCTGATAAAGTTTTTAGTCAGATATTGTCATTAATCAAAAGTTTAGACAATAAAAATACTGAAGATAGTGAGCTTGAATCGTCAAATACGGTATTGGTCGGTAGCTCATTAGGCGGTTATTTTTCTACCTTGATTAGTAACCATATAGGTTGCCCAGCGCTGCTATTGAATCCAAGTACACAGCCGCATATTACTTTACAGCGCTTTGCTGATAATTTGGCTCTGAAAGATGATGTTAAAAAGGAGAGTTTGAGCAGTCAGATTTTTCATTCGACAGCCGGTGGTTGGGATATTACTGATACAGATTTGCAATGGTTTGCAGCGCATCAATTATCGACGATTAATTACCCTGATAAAATTTCTGTATTGATAAAACAAGGCGATGAGCTACTAAACCCTGAGCTATCTAAACAGTTTTATAAAAAGCGGGGAGTAACGGTAACTGTGCAGGCTGGCGGCGATCACAGGTTTAGTGATTTTGCTGAGCAATTACCTATAGTGATTGATCTGCTACAGAAGCTAGTACAGATTTAAATAGACGACATTATCTGACGTGAGCGACTGACTATTACCGTTACCGTCGCTATTTTTCGTTATAATGGCTTAATAGAATTAATCGCACATGAATAGTTAAGGATGCATTTGTGAGTCAATATAATGCGCAATCGTTAGAAGTTTTAGAAGGTCTTGAGCCCGTCCGTCGTCGCCCAGGTATGTACACCGACACCACGCGCCCCAACCATTTGGCGCAAGAAGTCATCGATAACTCAGTCGATGAAGCATTGGCGGGTTATGCCAAAATTATCAAGGTTCAGTTGCATAGTGATGGCTCGTTATCAGTTGAAGATGACGGCCGCGGTATGCCAACCGATGTCCATCCTGAGTTCAATCAAACTGGTATTGAGCTGATTTTAACGCGTCTGCATGCAGGTGGTAAATTTTCGACTTCGAATTATGAAGTGTCGGGCGGTTTGCATGGCGTGGGTATCTCTGTCGTCAACGCGCTATCGACGCGAGTCGAGGTAACCGTGTGGCGTGATAGTACACAGTTCGAGATGGCGTTTGAGAATGGCGCTGCAGTCACCCCTTTAACCGAAACCATCAGCTCCAATAAGCGTAAGCGTGGTACTAAAGTACACTTTTGGGCCGATAGTAGCTTTTTTGATACGCCGAAATTTAACGTTAAACAACTTAAGCACAATCTAAAAGCCAAAGCAGTGTTGGCCGCTGGTCTAACGATTGAGTTTGTCGATGATATTAATAATGAAAAAATCGTTTGGCAGTTTACCGATGGAGTGGTTGAATATCTAAATGAGCAGCTAGATGGTTTGGAGACCTTACCTGAAGTACCATTTTATTATAATCACGACGCCAAAGTGGGCGAACGTGCTGGTATTACCTTTGCACTTTCTTGGTTGCCTGATGGTGGTACGCCTGTGCAAGAAAGCTATGTCAATCTTATCCCAACGGCGCAAGGCGGTACGCACGTTAACGGCTTACGTACCGGTATTTTAGAAGCACTACGCGAGTTTTGTGATATTCATAATTTACTGCCACGTAGCGTCAAGCTGACTGCAGAAGATGTATGGGATGGCGTTAACTATATCCTATCGCTGAAGTTTTCTGAGCCGCAGTTCTCAGGTCAAACCAAAGAGCGCTTATCGAGTCGTGAAGCGGCGGGCGCAGTGCAAACGTTGGCAAAAGATGCCTTTAGCTTGTGGTTAAATCAGCATGCCGATATGGGTGCGCAGATTGCAGAGTTGGCGATTAATAAAGCAGGTCGTCGCCTAAAATCTGCCAAAAAAGTCGCGCGTAAAAAAATTACCCAAGGACCAGCGCTACCGGGTAAGTTAGCGGATTGTCGTGGGGATTTACGTGATGGCGCAGAGCTATTCTTGGTAGAAGGCGATTCCGCGGGTGGTAGTGCTAAGCAAGCGCGTGACCGTCATTATCAGGCGATATTGCCCCTACGTGGTAAGATTCTCAATACATGGGAAGTGTCGTCAGATACAGTACTGTCGAGCCAAGAGATTCATGATATTGCCATTGCTATCGGTGTCGATCCTGCATCTGACGATTTGTCTGAGCTGCGCTATGATAAGGTATGTATTTTGGCGGATGCCGACTCTGACGGTCTGCATATCGCGACACTAATCTGTGCGTTGTTCGTCAAGCATTTTCCAGCCTTAGTTGATGCCGGTCACTTGTTTGTAGCGATGCCGCCTTTATACCGTGTCGATGTTGGTAAAGAAGTGCATTATGCACTTGATGAGCCTGAGCTTCAGCATATTTTAGCCAATGTACCGGGGAATAAAAAAGCACAAATAACCCGCTTTAAAGGCTTGGGTGAGATGAGCGCAGAGCAGCTGCGAGAGACAACCATGAACCGTGATACGCGGCGTTTGGTGCAACTAGATATGGATGATATGGTGCTAACCAATAGTGTGATGGATATGCTGCTCGCTAAAAAACGCTCGGCTGATCGTAAGTCATGGCTTGAAAATAAAGGCAATTTGGCTGATATATCTTAATAAGCTAATAGAGCCGCCCGTTTACGTACATTCATTTATATAACTTTATAAACGAGTAAGCTCGTATATGATAAAAGCCTATAAAATTCAGGCTACTAGCATACGCTTAATGATATTATACGAGTATCTTTTATTATATGGTGCCGTCATGACATCAAAGTTTTTTCAGCGCTCTAAAACTGCTCATTCTGATTCTATACGCTCAAAGATACTACCGGATTTGAGTAAAAAACAACTGGGCAACTTGGTTCCGAAACGCGGAAATAAGTTTGCCCCAGTGATTGCATCCGCTATGCTAAAAGCGGCGGGTTGGCGCACGGTTGGAGAAATTCCAAATATTCCGCAGGCGGTGGTTTTGGCGCTGCCGCATACATCCAACGTTGATGGTATTTATGCGATACCAAGTTTATTTGCCCTCGATTTAAAAATCAGTATCATGGGTAAACATACACTGTTTAAAGTGCCGGTATTTGCACAGCTATTAAATTGGATAGGGGTTATTCCTATCGATCGCAGTAACAAAGGCTCGGTACTACAGGCGAGTATTGATAAATTCAAAACTGGCAAGCCGTTATTTTTGGGTTTAGCGCCAGAAGGTACGCGCCAATATACTAAAGATTGGAAATCAGGTTTTTATTATTTGGCAGTGGGTGCAGGCGTGCCGATTTTGCCAGTAGCGATGGATTATAAAACCAAAGAGATACGCTTTATGTCGCTTGTCTATCCGACGGGGAATATCGAAGCCGATTTACCAAAAATTTATGCGCAGTATCAAGGGGTGGTGCCAAGACATCCTGAGCGTTTATCTCAGCCTTTACAGGATATCAATGATTCAATTGATTGAATGTTTTAGTGTTTTTATAAAACCTTGATAAATAAAAAAGCCCCTGATAATAGAGTATCAGGGGCTTTTTTAAATCTTAAATAGAAAATATTCAGATTAGGCTACATTTTATTGTTGCTTAGAAATGTGGCTGACCGTTTGATGCGCTGACACCGCCATCAACGGGTAAATTTACCCCAGTAATCATCGAGGCATCATCACTGGCTAAAAAAGTGATGGCGGCGGCGATATCCTCTGGCGTGGCTAGACGTCCAAGTGGGCAGCGATCTAAAAACTTATCCGTTTTGCTGTCATTATCTTGAATGGCGCTGGTCATGTCAGTTTTAGTAACGCTAGGATTGACAGCATTGACGCGCACGCCGTCTGCGCCATGATCTAATGCTAAGGTACGTGTTAAATTAGTAACCCCCGCTTTAGCTGCATTATACGCCGCCATATTCCAGTCACCACCGATGCCAGACAGCGATGAGACATTAATAATATTGCCTTTAGTGGCAATCAGATGTGGCATCGCCGCCTGACAAACATAAAAAGTGCCATTTAAATTCACATCGATGGCCGACTCCCAGTCTTCAGAAGACAGCTCGGTGATTTTGCCTTGCATGGCTTTACCGGCATTGTTCACCAAAACATCAATTCTCTCAAACTTATCGATAACTCTTTTCATCATTTCTTGTACTTGGGCCTCTACACTGATGTCACAAACGACGGTCAAAAAGTTATCAGTATGAATCCACGTCCGATCCTGCGGAAAGGATTCAGCGGTTTGCTTTAAGATATCAGCAGTACGTCCGACCAAGACAACGTTAGCGCCTTCGAGAGCAAAGCGAATGGCGGTTGCACGGCCAATACCTGAGCCTGCACCAGTGACGATAACGGTTTTTTCTTTAAAGCGTTTCATGATGTTCAGTCCTTGTTATCATACGATTGTGATTATATAGAAAATGTCGTGGAGTCGTTTATGAAGTCAGTGCCCTGTGCCCTGTACTACGGCTATAGCGCCTTATATGCCAGCGCAAATGTGACGGCTTTTATGACATCATAACAACTCACTGCTATGAATGCGACTATCTATAATTGGTATAATTGCGCTTATGTTGTTTAATTGGTTACTAAAATTTTTAGCAATAATTAGTACTGTACCATGCTGCGTATTTGTCACAAGGTCTGCGATGCCATATAAATTTAATATTAAAAGGGTGAAGCTGTGTCTAATTCGTCTCCTGTGATTTTCGATAAGCCTCATCTTAGTGATGAGTTAGCCTTCTACTTGCATTCTGATGCCTTG
Source organism: Psychrobacter immobilis (assembly GCF_904846175.1). Taxonomy (GTDB): domain Bacteria; phylum Pseudomonadota; class Gammaproteobacteria; order Pseudomonadales; family Moraxellaceae; genus Psychrobacter; species Psychrobacter immobilis_E. Next base: position 8,299 of record NZ_CAJGZM010000011.1, read on the forward strand.
GATATTGTGCTACCTAATGTTCAAGTGTTTGAGATTAACTACCATGCTAAATGTCATGCACGAAAATTCATCTATCAATTACCATTAGGTGAATTACAGCTGCTAAAGCTACTGGTCTATTTACCTGATGACATACCTTCTATTAATATCGAAAGCATGCGTAAAACCCTTATTAAATCAGCATTGGCATGGTATAAGAATGAACTATCTAAGCAAACCGCCAATCTAGCGCCCACGATAGAAGTATTGGTTTTCGATATTCAGTTTAAAAATGCTATTAGCGCATCAAATAATTCTGCCAATAAAGACAGTCAAGGTGGCAAATACAAGCGCTTAAAACATAGTTTTCCTGGCAGTTGTTTTATGGAAGATTTAATTATAGATATGAGTGACAGTGAGCAGCCGCTACAAATATTTGGCTGGCATGATTGGCAGTTAATACTAAGCGCGTTACATACGCCATGTGAGTTGTGGCGGTTTTTAAACTATCGTCTAGGACAGTTAAAACAAGGCGTTAGTAGCCGTGTACCAAGTGTTGAATCTGAAGAGATGAGGATTGACAATTTTTTAAACAATCCTGCGTTATTTACCCAAGCTATCGCTATAGATAACGCATTGATTAAATATGGTATGCAAGATGAGCCAAATTCAGCACTGATTATTATGGCACTTGCACAAAAAAACCAAAGTGCGACTAGCCAGATGTATCAGCAGCATATGAAGCAAGCAGCTATCTTATGGTCGCAAATTAGCAGCCAAATGCTAGAAGTCGTGAGTGAAAGCTTGAGCGCCAAAAAAGATGTGGAGCAGTTGCAAGATAATTCATTAGCAGACGTAGAAACACAGCAACAACAAGCTGATTCTTCTCATTGGCAGCAGCAAATACTCGATGAGTCCTTATTTTCGCGCCATGAGCTGATTCGTACTTTATATCTGCATCCTAAGCAAGACCAGCAATTGCACCAACAAGGCTATGTCGTCCATCAACATTCCTATGAGTCTTTAGGTCGGCATTATGTGCTGATATTTTATGGGCAGGATGCAGAAGCACAGCATAGTAAAAAGGCTATTCAACCGAACTTATCAAAAATCGCTTTGGACGTCGCCACACGCTTACCGATAGCAGAGCTGCATCACGTGATTGTACTAGGCATAGACTTTATTAATGAGGCTAATGATACCTTTATCGATATTGATTTATGGATTCAGCCAGTGGCTGCTATGAGTCAACGCGAACGCCATCTGACCAAGCAAATACAGCAGTTGCAACAGCAAAACCTGAAGCCATAGATAGGCAAGGTGAAAACTAAACATACATGTACTTTTTTATAGCTCCATAGTTATAAAAATATTGATTCACACTCATAAAAAAAGACAGCCTAGGCTGTCTTTTTTTGATTAAAACATCATCAATACTTATTTGTTATTGGTATCGTCGTATAAACCGCTACCAGGCAAGATGTTATTGTTAGCAATATCCTCATCAGTGATACTAGCGTCATTAACGTTGTTGTTCACATTGTTATTGGCAGTGTTGTCAATATCAGAGGTATTGATAGTATCCGTATTCACACGAGTCGTATCAACGATATCTGTATGAATATCAGGAGTCGACGTTGTGGCAGGCTTAACCGTTGGCGTATTCTCACGAACTGACGCCGCGAATTTATCTTGAGTTGACGTGTTAGGCGTCAAAGCAGACTTCACTTTTGCTTCATCACGCTCTCTATCCATTTTATCCTGCATCTTGCGTAGGAAACGAGCTGCTGCTTCTTGACCGCCAAGACCAAATGATAGGGCAAATGCCACCGCAACCGCACCTAGGGTTAAACCAAATGCTAAGTTAACAATAGAATCCGCAATACCCATCGCTTTAAGACCCATGGCTAGTACTAAGCCCATGATCAATACACGCACGATGTTTGCTAAGAACTGTGAACCTTGCTCCGAACGCTCAACGACACCCGCGATGATATTGGCAAGCCAAAAGCCAATAAATAGAATAACTGCGCCTAGGATGATGTTGGCACCAAAAGCGATAAACATCGTGATGATGGCTGAGATAGGCTCAAAACCTAGTAAATCAGCGGCAGCGATAGCAGCAAATAACATCGCAAAGAAGATAATCGCATAACCGACTAGGTCAGAGATTTTCTTATCGCCCATGGTCTGTTCTAAACCAACTTTCGCAGGCAGTTGATTGACTTGAGTATTTTCAAGTAGCCCTTTGATGATGTTGGCGACCATACGTACCACATAGAAGGTCACGATTAAAATCGCAGCTGCCATAAAGATATTTGGCAAAGCTTCCATGATTTTGTTGAGCATGTTGGTAGCAGGGCGGGCAATCACATCGATTTGCAGAGCATTTAAAGCAGCGATAATCGTTGGGATAATAACCACTAAAAATGCTAGTGAACCAGCAATATTAGGTAAGCTGTTTTGTTCGCTTAAGCCTGCTTTTGACGCCAGTTTTTGTACATCAAAAGTAGAAACCAAATTGGTCACAATGCCGCGTACGACTTTGGCGATGATATAACCCACCACAAAGACCACACCAGCGATGAGAATATTAGGAATAAAGCTGAAGATTTTATCAACCATATTGGTCAATGGTGCAAATAAACCATTGAGCTGTAGCTGACCAAGTACCATGGTCAATACAATCAATAAGATAAACCAGTAAACCATATCAGCAATGGTGCTGCTCAATGGTTTGACACCGGCTTTAGCACTTAAACGCTCATCCATCGATGTTTTTGCTAGAGCCGCGTTAATCGCCGTACGAACAACGGTGGCGATCACCCAGCCAATCACACCAACTGCAATCGCAGCAATGATATTAGGTATAAAGGTCAAGACTTGATTGACCATGTTAGCAAATGGGGTTGAAATAGAATTTAGATTTAGTTGACTGAGCGCGCCAGCGATGGCGATGATGAAAATAAACCAAAAAACAATTTTTGAGATAATACCCTCTAAATCGTAGCTTTTACCAGTGGAAGAACTCATCTGCTGGTTGAGATTTACCTTCGATAACACACCGCGTACAAGGGCAGCGATACCCAATGCCACGAGCCAGCCAATGATGAAAATTAGAATAGCGCCGATGATGGAACCAATAGGGCCACCAAGATAACCGTTGAACGATGTATACATTGGATTCATCCTGTCCTCCTTTAATGATCATGCATCAGCCATCAAATAATCCTTGCTATTAAATATCAGCCTAGTTATTTGTAGCAAACACATACCTAATTATTAGTATTTTTAATTGATATTATTTAAGAAGCTTTTTTTATAAGACCTTAGTCAACATTCTGTATTGATGGTTAACAAAATCTACGTTCTGTTACTTCTTACCTTAACCAATTTAGCTTAGCTGATGTAATGAGGGATTTAAAGACAGAAAGCTTAACTACTTACTATAGTTGTGTGATAAGTTGTTAATTTGACGGCAAATATTAACATAGACTGTACATTTGACCGATAATTTCAAGGGAATCGTAGCTCCTAAAACCAAGATTTGCTATGATAGAAGAATGTGACATCTTGCCACTATCCTTACAATTTGAGAGTATTCTATGAAAAAAATTACTACCTTAAGCATTAGTGCCCTTGCTAGTGCGATGTTATTAGTTACCGGCTGTAACGCCAGCAATGGTAATAAAGAAAGCGCTGCTAAAAGCGTTTCAGTGACTGAAAAAAGCCCAGCCAATGAAAAAGTCGGTTACAGCTTGGGTTATATGATGGCAGAAGGTAATAAAGAAGCGGTCGGCGATCTGAATCTTGATACCTTTGAAAAAGGCTTCCGTGATGGCTATGAAGGTAAAGAGGGTGCGTTGACGCAAGAACAAATGCAAGAAGTCTTGATGACCTATCAAAAAGAGCAAGAAGAGAAGTTTGTTAAAGATATGGAAAGTAAAGCGGGCGAAAATAAGACCAAAGGTGCTGCATTCTTAGCAGAAAATGGTAAGAAAGCTGGCGTGAAAACCACCGCTTCTGGCTTACAATATAAAGTAGTGACCCCAGGTACTGGTAAATCACCAAAAGCTACTGACGTGGTTGAAGTGAACTACGAAGGTAAATTGATTGACGGTACGGTATTTGACAGCTCTTATGAGCGCGGTGAGCCAATCGAATTCCCACTAAACCAAGTCATTGCTGGCTGGACTGAAGGTCTACAGTTGATGAAAGAGGGTGGCAAATACGAGTTCTACATCCCATCTGATATCGCTTATGGCGAAGCGGGTAACGCAGGTATCGAGCCAAACAGCACCCTTATCTTTACCGTTGAGCTATTAAAAGTAAAATAAGCCGTTATTAGATTTATAACCCTTTTAAGCCATGGTGGTTACTAAAAGGCGTTTATAAAAAATGGTTATAAAAAAGCGTGTATGAAAGATAAAAAAGCCCTCATATATTATGAGGGCTTTTTGCTGCGCGGTAATTAAGTTGCTCATTTATGAGTTGATTAATGAATAGCTAACTCATTCACTTGCAGATTATAGGTTTTTTAAATTATAAAGTCTTTTGGAAGACTTTAGAGTTACGACCGTTATTATATTTCTCACGCCGCGCTTCAGGAAGAGCGCTTGCCTCAACTTCAGCAAAACCTTGCTCGACAAACCAATGCGCGGTACGAGTAGTCAGAACAAATAACTTATGCAAACCATGGCTGCGTGCTTGCTGTTCTAAAAATGCTAGCAAGTCAGCACCGCGGCTGCCACTACGGTATTCAGGATGTACCGCCACACAAGCAACTTCTGCCGAATCTGCATCTAACGTATAAAGTGCGGCGCAGCCTAAAATCATGCCGTCACGCTCAATGACGCTATAATGATCAATCTCTTGTTCTAAGCGCTCGCGTGAGCGGCTGACCAAGATGCCTTGTTCTTCTAGCGGTGATAATAGCTCAATCAGCCCGACCACATCGTCGATATTGGCACGGCGAATCTCTTCATAAGGGTCATGGCTAATCAAAGTACCAGAACCATCACGGGTAAATAGCTCTTCGAGGAGCGCGCCATTTTTAGCATAAGAGATGATATGGGTGCGATGAACCCCTTGGCGGCAAGCATTACTGGCGCAGCTTAAGAAATAATTAATCTCACAATTTAAATCACGATCCCGTAAGAAGCGGTCGACTTCATTTGGAATCATCTCACGTAGCAAGCGGTTATCATGATTGATACCGGCTTCTTCGCCTAAGAAGATCAGCTTATCGGCGCTTAGTGCCACGGCGGCACTAAGCGCAACATCTTCAGCCAATAAGTTAAAGACTTCACCCGTTGCTGAATAACCCATTGACCCTAAAATCACGATATGGTCATGCAAAAGGTTATTTTTAATAGCCTCAACATCGATAGAACGCACTTCACCGGTCATCTGATAATCAACGCCATCACGAATACCATAAGGACGGGCGGTGACAAAGTTGCCCGAAACCGCATCGATACGCGAGCCGTACATTGGTGAGTTTGCCAAGCCCATCGATAGTTGGGCTTCGATTTGTAAACGAATAGCACCAACCGCTTGTAAAATAGACGGCATGGCGACGCGCGGAGTCACGCGGATATCTTGATGCAATGGCGAAGTAATGTCTGCGTCTTTGAGATTTTTTTCGATTTGCGGTCGCGCCCCGTGTACCAATACCAGCTTGATACCCAAGCTATGCAATAAAGCAAAGTCATGAATCAGCGTACTGAAATTGGAATGATTGACCGCCTCACCGCCAAACATAATCACGAAAGTCTTACCGCGATGGGTATTAATGTAAGGGGCAGAGTTACGGAACCAGTGAACGTATTCAGGGTTAATCTGTGGCATGGCGCTAGTAGTCATAATGGGAGCAATAGTCGTTAGAATAAGAAAAGGAGCGTGACAGCAAAAGCCTGTCGCTAATGAATTACCATAACAAAAAACGCCGTTATGAGCTATCTTTTATTTCAGCAGCGTTAAGAAGTCTTGGTAGTAAATAGATGATATACACAACCTCAACACGGGATTAGTGTACGGCTAAACGCTTTTTGTTATGCTAAGCGCTATTGCTTTAACGATAGCTTACGCAGATAATTGACAAAAATAATAATCGCTAAAGATAGTAATAGCAAAAAGTTAACATTAATAATGATGACTAAGCTAAAAAATTAAGCAATAAAATAGTTGCTTATATAGCATTGGATATTTTAAGAACGATTCAGTTTTACCAGCTTGTTTTATTAAAAGCCTTTTTTATTACGAGACTGTTTTATTAAAAGATTGTTTTATCGATACATTAACTAGGGATAATGAATGTCATGAAGAAAAGTAACCATTTTGCAAACCCGTTCAGTGCGTGGAGCGGACACCGCTTATTTCATGTTGTCGCCGGTACGCTCGTTGGCGTAATGGCAGTGACACAAGCATCAGCGATGTTGCCAACGCCAGAGCAAGCCGTTGATAATTCATTGGTATTGCAGGCGAATGCCAACCAAGGTAGTGGCTCAAATGCGCAAGCGGTCAATAGCAAAATCACCGCGTCACTGATTAGTGTCGATGCCAATGGGCAGGAATTGCTAGTACCAGTTAATGCCAATACGCGTTTGCAGTCAGGTAATGTTTTGGAATATCAAGGCTACTTTACCAATACCAATACCGATCGCGTCCGTAAAATGACGGTCACCATGAGTATTCCAGAGCAAGTAGAATTGCTACGAGCGGTGTCGCCAGATTTCCCATATGGTAGTGCCGATGGTAATACTTTTGCCCGTATGCCATTACGTGGCAAGGTTGATAATCAACTGCAAGAAATCCCATTGAAGTTTTATAAAGCGGTACGTTGGGACTTAGAAGGCGTTGGTTTGAATGATACGGTCGTGGTTAAATATCGTGCACGCGTTAAATAAGTTAATTCTTTAAATTTGCTGCATTAAAAAAGCACCACAGTTAACGCTGAGGTGCTTTTTTAGCATCAATTTTTTAAAGTATGTATAAGAATATATAGACTTGGCAGGATGGCTTTTTATACTTGCTGTTCACTTATCAATTAAGGAGCTGCTAAAGGGTTGCCTATTTACTCTGCGATTTGTCTTTCAGTGCTTTGTCTTTAATAAGTTGTTTAATGGCAGAAATTTGCGGCATAGTGGCTTGCGAGCCAGCCGTCATTAGAGCGCGGCGCTGGCTAGTATCTAGCGAGCTAATATGACCGACATCTGGGATAATGATAATATCAGCGCGATCACGCTCATGGCGCATCGATGCAGAACGACTAGTGCGTGCTTGACTGGAATTAGTGACAGTTGCAGCGGCATTTGCGACAAAGCTGCTCTCAAGAAAGCCCCAAAAACTGCTTAATGAATTGATAGTCGGCATTTTATTGTTAGCAGAACTATTAATATTAGCAGCCGTTACATCAACGGCGATAATAATATCGGCACCCAAATCACGCGCAGTATCAACCGGTACTAAGCTGACCACACCGCCATCGATATATTTTTTACCGACTTGTTCAGGAATGCGCGGGGCAATAAAAATATTGGGCACACTACAGGATGCTTGCACCGCAAGACCAGCATTACCACTACTAAAAACGGCCTTTTTTAGCGTGTGTTTTTCGGCAGCGACCGCGGCAAAGCTGATCGGAAAGTCTTCTATATTGCGCCCGCTTACTTTTTTATTAATAAAGTTTTTAAGCTTGATACCTTCGATAAAGCCTTGGTTGGATAAGGTAAAATCTGTCAATTCGCTATCAGAAGTATTTAACGCTAATTGTTCAAGCTGTTTGGCGTTATAACCACTGGCATATAAGCTGCCCACTAAGCTACCGACACTGGTGCCGACTACTAGCGTCGGCGTGATACCATTTTCTTCTAACGCCTTAATCACCCCAATATGTGCAAAGCCTTTCGCACCGCCGCCGCCTAAGACTAGGGCGACTTTTGGTTGATTGTTTATAGGCGTGACTGTCTCAGCAACTGGCGTCAGACTCTGACACGCGCTAATAAACAGTCCTAATATGCTGAGCATGCTAAATCGTAATAATAATGATAAATGACGATAGGGGTAATAGTTAGCAGGTAAAAACATAAAAAACCTTAGCAAAAATCATCATGTAAAATAAAAGGCTGCGTGGTAAGCCCATCATTAATAGCTTACTTGGAAATCAGCTAGACGCCGTATCGCTAAATAGCTTAGCATGAGCAAGTCGCTTGTCCGTTATAATCATTATCACTGAGTGTTTTATAGCAGATTCATGATTATAGCTTTTATAAGACGGCATAGACTTTAAAACCTAGACTTTAAAATAAGACAGTTAATTAGATAGTATTTACCTTTATATCATTAGGATGATTGATGCCCATATCGGTTAAGCACGCCACAGTAAATGCATCAGATGCTATGAGGTCTGAGAGGCCCGTTTCGGCGCTTGATATGCCCGTGACGGCGCTGGCGGGTGTGGGATCAAAAGTGGCCGAGCAATTAGCCCAATTGGGTATTGAACGCATTTTTGATTTACTGCTGCATCTGCCACGTGATTACGAAGACCGTAGCAGACTGCTATCGATAGCCGATGTAGCACATGGACAAGCCGCCTTAATTACCGGGCGGGTGGTGCATGTCGATATCAAGCGTAGTGGTATGACAGTGGTGGTAGATGATGATACTGGCACGATATCGCTGCGTTTTTTTAAGGTGTATCAAGGTCTTGCGCAAACGATGAGTCTTGGCACACAGCTGCAAATATTTGGCGAAGTAAAGGTTAGTCGTTACGGCAAACAGATACATCATCCTGAATATCAAATTATTAGCAGCAATGAGGCAATCGTAAATACGGGATTACAGCCGATTTATCCTAGCGTTAAAGGCTTGCATCAAAATAAGCTGCGCACCTTGATCAAACTTGCGCTGCAAACGGTTCGTGCTCAAGGTTTACCGATGACCTTGTTCACGCCAGCCGACTTTGACGTGGTCGCTGATTTGCCGTTAGCGCCTTTTGAGCCTGCTAAATTAGCGGTTGCAGAAGATGATTTTCCAGACGATATATTTTCGACCCTTGCGCGTAGTGTGCCCGACAATTCGATTAGTAATAGTGTAAATAATGAAGTTAAGTCAGAGAACGCAAGCACGACTAATAATAATGTCTACAATTTAACCATATTCGAAGCCTTGGTATTACTGCATACGCCGCCTACCTATACCGACGCGGGGCGACAATATCAGCTGCTGACGCAATTAAGTGCTCGCACCCATGCGGCTTGTCAGCGTCTCATCATTGAAGAATTAACCGCGCATCAACTTAGCCTATTATATCGCCGTCAGCAATTACATCAGTATAAAGCACCCAAATGCGCGACCCAAAGCCCGCTTGCCGATAAACTATTTGGTGCGCTACCATTTGATTTAACGGGCGCACAAAAAAGAGTCATGAAAGACATTACTGCTGATATGGCAACTTCTATTCCGATGCTTCGACTGGTACAGGGCGATGTTGGCGCAGGCAAAACCCTAGTCGCGGCAGGCGCAGCAGGCTATGCACTCGATAGCGGTTGGCAAGTAGCGGTTATGGCACCGACAGAGATTTTAGCAGAACAGCATTTGGCTAATTTTAAACAATGGTTTGAACCGCTAGGCGTCGGCGTTGGCTGGCTCGCTGGCAAGCAAACAGCAAAGCAGCGTCGAGAAGCGTTAGAGGCGGTAAGCGAGAACAGCGTGCAAGTGGTGGTTGGCACTCATGCACTATTTCAGGAGCAGGTACAGTTTGCCAAATTGGGATTGGTTATTATCGATGAGCAACACCGCTTTGGCGTTGAGCAGCGCATGGCCTTGACCAATAAGGGGGTGGCGAATAGCACGCCGCATCAGCTGATTATGACCGCAACCCCGATTCCGCGTACGCTCGCGATGAGCGTCTATGGTGATATGGATACTTCTATCATTGATGAGTTACCACCCGGACGTACACCAATTACGACGGTGACCATTGACCGTAACCGCCGTGATGAAGTTATTGAGCGTATTGCGGTTAATTGTGAGGCAGGCAGGCAGGCGTATTGGGTATGTTCATTGGTAGAGGAATCTAGCGTGCTGGATGCGCAAGCTGCTGAAGCCACTTATGAAGATTTAAATGAGCGCTTGAATATTCGCATTGGCTTAGTGCATGGCAAAATGAAATCCGCTGATAAACAAGCCATCATGCAAGAATTTAAAACTGGTAATCTTGATTTACTAATTGCCACTACAGTCATCGAAGTGGGCGTTGATGTGCCGAATGCGTCGTTAATGGTCATCGAAAATGCCGAACGTTTGGGTTTGTCGCAACTACATCAGTTGCGCGGACGTGTAGGTCGTGGTTCGACCAAAAGCTTCTGCGTACTGTTATACCAAAAGCCATTGTCGGAGACGGGCACGGAGCGCTTAAATGTGCTGCGGGAAAGTACCGATGGTTTTGTCATTGCGCAAAAAGACCTAGAGCTGCGAGGACCTGGTGAGCTGTTAGGTAAACGTCAAACCGGTAACGTCGGTTATTATTTGGCCGACCTTATCCGCGATGAGCAATTATTTGCTATTGCGCAGCGCCTAGCGAAACATCTTATCGCTGACCCAACACGTAAAGCAGACGTAAGCCAACTTATCCACCGCTGGATGCCAGAAGCCAGTCGCTATACCAATGCTTGATACTTAATGCTTGCTTGGCGACTGAGCCAATTTCCCGCTATCAAATTTCATGAAAAGCCATTATTTTTCTAAAGATAACGGCTTTTTTTATTGTTTTTATAAGCTATATAGACGATGAAAGATAATATTAGGCTATTCAAATTCATTAACGAGCTGTTCTGATTGTTTATCACTTTTATCATATTACTTTGCAAGTTTTTACGCTTATCCATGCTTAATAGATGGCAAACTTACGAAGCTAAAACACACTATATAAAAATAAGATGATGACTTAATATATGCTATCCTCAATAAATTTATAGACTATTGTAATCATAAATAGCAATTTTTTACCTATTATTTTTCTATCCTTATACCATTTCTAATTGCCTGTATTACAGAGAGTTATCATGAGCGATGTTGAAGACAACAAGCTGCCAGTTGAATCTGAGCTACCACCTTACCGCCAAGCTGATACGCGAGCGCCTAAACCATCATCAAAATTCCCGTTATGGTTATTGCCAGTATTGGCTATCGTACTTGTCGTTGGGGTGTTGGTTGGTAAATACTGGGGCGGCGATAAAGTAGCGAGTGATGAGTCACCAGCGGCTAACAGTGCGCAAAGCGCAACTGCCGACCCAAAAGATAGCAGCAACCAGCAAGCGGTACTATCAGTCGAAACAGTATCGCCAAGCCAAGATAGTATTGGTAACACGCTCAGTGCGGATGGCACCATCAACGCTAAAGATGTGGCCAATGTCAGCGCCAAAGTAAACGGCGTTGCTATCGAACGTATATTGGTCCAAGAGGGCGATCGCGTCAAAGCGGGGCAAGTACTGGCGATATTTGATACCGATGCCATGGAGCAACAAGTCTTGCAAGCTGAGGCAGATGTTGCCGAAGCAGAAGCAACCCTTGCCAATGCGACTGCCGATGCAGCTCGTGTCCTGCCGCTGATTGAGATAGATGCCATTAGTAGACAAGAAGCGGATCGCTATCGCACCTCTAAACTGCAAGCACAGGCGGCACTACAAGCGTCTAAAGCGCGCCTCAGTACCCAGCGTTTAAGTGTCAATAATGCCAATGTAGTTGCACCGGTCAGTGGTGTTATCAGTGAAAAAATGGCTGAAGTTGGCATGGTTGCTGGTGGTGAGCCATTATTTACCATTATTAAAGGTGGTGTTTTAGAGTGGCGCGCGGATATCGATCCTAAACTCCTTGGTGAAGTCAATGTCGGCACGCCAGTGCGTGTCAGCTTACCGGGTGGCGATTCTGTGATGGGGCAGGTAAGCCGTATTGCACCAACGGCCGATAATAACCGTCAAATCACTATTTATGCTAGCCTCGCTGCTAACTCAAAAGTGCGTGCTGGCATGTACCAAACGGGTGAATTTCTATTGGGTAGTACTAGTGCTCAGACCGTACCGAATAGTGCCATTGTCAGCAATGATGGCTATGATTATGTGATGCTAGTGACCAATGTCAGTAGCCAAGACGGTAAAAACATAGGACGTATCAAACAACAACGCGTGACCCTTGGCGAACGTTTTGGCGATAGTGTTGCGCTGACAGAACCACTGCCTGCAGAAAGTCGACTTGTGAAGCAGGGCGGTAGCTTCTTAAACGATGGCGACTTGGTACGTATCGTTGATGGTCTAAATACAGCCAATGATAAATCGGGCAGCCAAGCTAGTAAAACGGCAACTGCTGCAAGCACTGGCACAGCCACGCAGGCGCGCTCATGAGTTTAAATGTCTCCGCTTACTCGATTAGAAATCCTTTAGTTGCCATTCTGCTGTTTGTGTTGCTGACTTTGGGCGGCATCTACGGTTTTATGCAAATGAAGGTGCAGCAATTCCCTGATATTGACCTGCCAGCAGTGGTGGTCACGGTGACCTTGCCGGGTGCTGCGCCATCACAGCTCGAAAACGACATTGCTAAAAAGATAGAAAATAAGCTTACCAGTATTGAAGGCGTCAAGCATATTCGCACCAGCCTGCAGACGGGCGTAGCGACCATAGCCACCGAGTTTGTCTTAGAAAAAGACATTCAAGAAGCGGTTGACGATGTGCGCTCGGCGGTGGGTGAGGTACGGGGCGATTTGCCAGCCGCTGCCAATGATCCCATTATTACCAAAGTCTCAACGTCAGGTTTTCCCGTCGTTACCTACTCTGTTGCCTCTGAAAACATGAACGTCGAGGACTTATCTTGGTTCGTTGATGATACGGTTACTAAGCGTTTATCCGATATACCGGGTGTCAGTACCGTCAGCCGTATCGGTGGGCTACAGCGAGAGATTACCGTTGCCGCTGACCCTATTACATTAAGTGGTCTTAAGCTTTCTATCACTCAGTTATCCAATCAAATCACCGGTATCCAGCAAGACAGCTCTGGCGGTGAAGCAGAAGTGGGCAAAACCACACAGACTATTCGTGTGCTTGGCGCCGTTGAGCGCGCAAGCGAGCTTAATAATTTACAAATAGCCGTTCCGACAGGTGGTACGCAAGCTCTTGGGCGCATGGCGCAAATCACCGATGGCGCTGCTGACCCAAGCTCGATTGCCAAGCTTGATGGCGAAACGGTGGTGGCATTTAATATCACGCGTTCGCGCGGTGCCAGTGAAGTTGAAGTTATGGAGTTGGTTGACGCAGAGTTGGCCAAGTTGTCAGCCGATGTGGGCAGTATCGATATTGAAAAAGTCTATGATCGAGCCACGCCCATCGCTGAAGATTATCAAGCTTCCTTACGCATGCTGATAGAAGGTGGTTTACTTGCCGTAGTGGTGGTGTTCTTATTTTTACGTAATATCCGCGCCACCTTTGTGGCGGCTGTGGCGTTGCCGTTGTCAGTTATTCCTACCTTTTTAGGTATGTATTTATTTGGTTTTAGTCTTAATATTATCTCCTTATTGGCACTGTCACTGGTCATCGGCGTCTTGGTCGATGATGCGATTGTAGAAGTCGAAAATATCATCCGCCATTTGCGTATGGGTAAGACGCCTTATGAAGCCGCGATGGAAGCGGCTGATGAGATTGGTTTGGCGGTGGTCGCGACCACCTTTACCTTAATTGCGGTATTTTTACCGACTGCCTTTATGGGCGGTATCGTTGGACAGTTTTTCCGACAATTTGGTTGGACTGCAGCATTATCCATATTTGCGTCGTTAATGGTCGCGCGTCTTATCACGCCGATGATGGCTGCTTATATATTACGACCAGAAAAAAAGCACGTTGAAAAACAAAGCGCGTTGATGGATTGGTATCTTAAAGTGGTGTCATGGACGCTGCATCATCGCTGGATTACGATGGGGGCGACGTTAATATTATTTGTGGCGTCGTTGGCGTTGGTGAAATTATTACCAACCTCTTTTATTCCTGATAATGATATTGATCAGACGCGGGTTGAGATTGAGCTGACCCCTGATGTGGCGCTAGAAGATACCGAGCGTGTTGCGGCGATGGCCAGTGAGCGTATATTGGCCATGCCTGAAGTAACGCATATTTTTACCTCGGTAGGGGAAGCGCAAGCGGCAATGGAAGCCAGCTCTGGCGGTAAAGCTGAAAATATCGCAGGCTTGGATATTGTGCTTGCGCCACGAGCAGAGCGTGCCTCTAAGCAAGAGATTGAGCGCCAGATAAGTAGTATGCTCTCAGAAGTACCGGGCGCACGCTTTACCGTTGGCTTATCGAGTGGGGGTGAGACCGGTTATAATTTTTCTTTGACCAGTACTGATCCGCGCCTGCTTGAGCAGACAGCCCAGCAAATGATGGCAGAGATTCGGGCGTTACCAAGTGCGGGCGCTGTCACCAGTGATCGTAGCCTGCCGCGCCAAGAGCTGACAGTGACACCAAACAGGCTAGCAATGGCTGATAAAGGCGTGACTACGCAAGATATTGCCACTACCTTACGTGTGGCGACCGTTGGCGACTATGAGCAGCGTTTATCTAAGCTGAATCTCGATACGCGCCAAGTGCCTATCGTAGTGCGCCTGCCAGATATCGCTAAGCAAAACGTCAGTCAATTAGAAGGCTTATATGTGCCGAGTGCCTTAACTGCAGGACAAGGCGTACGAGTAGGTGAAGTGGCGTCATTAAACTTTGGTACTGGACCTGCGCAAATCAGCCGTCTAGACCGTGAGCGCGCGATTAGTATCACTGTTCAGCCTGCCAATGGTGAGCTTGGTGACTTGGTGCAAGCGGTTAAAGCCATACCTAGTATGCAACAGCTGCCAGCCTCTATTACTATTATTGACCAAGGGCAAGCAGAAAATATGGCTGAGCTATTTAGCGGCTTTGTGATTGCGATGTCGGTTGGCGTGGTCTGTATTTTAGGCGTGCTGATTTTATTGTTTGGGCGTATATTGCAGCCATTTACTATTTTGATGGCATTACCGCTTTCTATCGGTGGCGCTTTTGTGGGCTTGGTGATTACTAATAGTAGTCTATCGATGCCTTCGATGATTGGTTTTATTATGCTGATGGGTATTGCGACCAAAAACTCTATCTTATTGGTCGATTATGCATTGATTGCTCAACGTCGAGGTTTGGCGCGTTTTGATGCCATTATTGACTCTTGTCGTAAGCGTGCGCGGCCAATTATTATGACCACCATTGCGATGGGCGCGGGTATGATGCCCTTGGTCTTTGGTTGGGGCGATGCCGATCCTACCTTCCGTCGTCCAATGGCCGCCGCTGTCTTGGGCGGTTTGGTTACCTCAACCTTATTAAGCCTAGTCGTTATTCCGGTAGTTTATACTCTGATGGATGATTTATCAGGATGGTTTGGCAAATGGTTGATACCGCATGGAAAGGATAAGGAAAGTGTCGTTATTGAAAAGTAAACTATGTTGAGAAATCATAAAGCATGATGCTCAAATATAGCCAACTATCAAAATCATCAATTAGATAAGGTAAGTTACCCATTGAATATCGATATTTAAGGTGTAAAGTATTAGTTTTGTTTAAGGAGCTTTATTAAAATATTAATTAATATTCATAAAATTTCATATAATCTTGTAAAAGAGTGTTTTCAAGTTTGTATGCTTATTAATATTTGATATTTTATAAAACCTTGAATTTAAACCATAAATAAAATTAACTTTTGTAAAAATAATGCGATTGGGTCGATAAAAGTATTGAAATCCATTAAATATTGCTTTATTGTAGCGGTATCAATTTTACTGAAAATGACAATGCTATAACGTTGTAGTATCACTATTGCGCTACAGCATTTTACATTGACATAAAGCAGACGGTTTGGTAATCTGAGCGTTAAGCTGTTCGCTTCCTACATGCTGTAGTTAATAGCGAAGTATACCGTACTATCTATACATGAGTAGTTCTTACATCGATATGAGGAAATAAAGATGAAACAAAAATATCTAGCAGTAGCATTGAGTGCTGTCTTCGCAGCAACAGCATTAGCAGGTTGTGGTAGTGATGGCGATAGCTCGTATAACGCGCCTACTCCAACACCTACGCCTACGCCTACGCCTACACCTACACCTACACCTACGCCTACACCTACGCCTACACCTACGCCTACACCTACACCTACACCTACGCCTACACCTACACCAACGCCTACACCAACGCCTACTCCAGGTCAAGGTGGTGAAGATAACCCTGGTGCAGCAGCTGAAGGTAATTTAGATTTAAAAACTCAGACTACTGTAGGTGGTCAGCAATACGTTCGTGGTGCTGATGCTAATTTTGACCGCGTATTAAATCCTGCTGCCGACAACAAGAATGCTAACGCGACAGTACTGAACGGTAAAACGCTTCAGAATCAGAATCTTGATAACATCGTTATCGGTCGTGAAACCATCAACCGTGCAGATGGTACGCCTAAAGAATCGGTACGTTTTGCTGGTAAAGGCATAGATACAGTCTCTAGCCCAGATGCTTCTAATACTCTTACGTTACAAGAATATAATGTAGCAAATGGTGTTAATGTTACTGATGCCAATAATGAACTTAACGGTCTGGTCGTAATTGAAAGAGCATCTCCTACTAGCTCGTTGTTTAATGTAGAAGGTCAGGAAAATGCTTCAGCTCCATCTAACATAGCAAAATCTACAGGTTCAAATCTGAACACACGTATCTTCGGTAATAAGTATCGTGATGTTAGTAATACTGCTGCTGAAAATAGTGTTCGTTTTGTTGCGAACAAAGATGCTAGTGGCAACTATGTTATTGTTAATGATGCCACTACTCCTTTAGTTGACAAGGCTAATAAGTCATCATTTAAGACGATTAATCTTGATAACGTTCAATATGGTCGTGTCACATCTAATCTTGATAAATTAGATACAGTTTCAGATGTAGATGGTATCACTTACTATGAGTCTAAAATCTCAAGTGCCCAAGATAGACAAGCTGGTCTTAAGGGTACTGTAGATACTTATTTCTATCGTGGTACTAAAGAAACAGATATTGGTCAAATGAATGATCTTAAAGCGGCAAGTGGTAATATTGCCTATGCAGGTCATGCATTGATGTATGGTATCGACAATTCATATCATGGTCCACTAGGTGATCCAAACAGTAACGCTTTTGGTGATGGTGATAAAGCTGTTGCAGGTCAAGGTAACTACGTACAAGCCAATTTGAGTTTGGCTGATAGAAAATTAACTGGTAATATCTTCAACGTATGGGAAGTTACACCAAACGTAAACGGTGTTCTTAGTGATACAAACGTATACAAAGAAGATAAATTAGTAAAATTTGAAGGTACGGTATTTGGTAACACTGCTAAGGGTACATCTCAACTAGCTTACGGTCCTAATAAAGATTTGGGTACGTTTAAAGGCACTTTCTTCGGTAAAGATGGTGCTGAGCTTGGTGGCGCTGTTAACTCTGTAACAGACGCATATGGAGCTCCAGCTTGGGGTGGTGTGTTTGGTGCTCAGAAAGTAGTAACTCCGGAAATACCTGAAGGTCCTAAGCCTGGCGGTAACGCTAACCAAACTGAGTAATAGTTTAGTTATTATCTAGTAATGAACAAGCAGACGGCCACCTTCGAGTGGTCGTTTGCGTATTTGATGCTTAACAATTACTGATTGGAACCGTTATGAAATATTTTCGACACTCTGATATGTATAGTGCATTGGCTTTTATAGTAAGCTGTAGCGCTATGAACTTGCAAGCTGCTGAACCATCAACAGTGCCACTAGCCCCACAAGACAACTCGATTGAAACGATTAATAAGTTAATCAATCAATCGCGCCCAGATGAGTTTGAAAGACTGCCAACAGATTTGCCTTCAGATGATTCTGGCCCAAAGATGAGTAAAGAAGAAAGCAAAGCTTATTTAAAAGCTAATCCTGCTGAGTTTGAGAAATTATTAAGTAATATGCTCAGACAAGCCAATGCTGAGTCATTAGAGGAATTACTCCCAGTTTATCAACAAGTACCTAATTATGATCCTTCAGTGATAGACTGGGGTAATGCTATTATCGCTGCAAAAAAAGGTAAGTTAGATGAAGCGGTAACTATGTATCGTAAGGTCAACGCGCAGTTACCTGAAGTTCAGATTTTAAGATTTCAGTTGGCCATGGCTCTGTACTACAACCGCCAATTTGATGCTGCACAGTCGGAGTTTGAAGCATTGCGTAGTGAAGCGCCTACTGAAGATGATGTAAAAGTTATTAATAACTATCTAAATGCTATTAACGCTCAAGACCGTTGGAGTTTTAATGGTTCAGTATCGTATATGGACGATAGCAATATCACTAACTCACCAGAGCAAGGTACACAGATCGTTAGACCTGATGGCTCAGTTCTTACTTACACATCGCCTAGAGAGTCAGGAAAAGGTTTTAACTTTAATGCAAGTGGTGATAGAAAATGGTTGTATGACAACAAGATATTTACCACTGTGAACTTAAATAGCTATGGTAAATACTACTGGGATAATAAAGACTATAATGATGTCACTGCTGGTATCGGCGCTGGTATTGGCTATCAGAATGCTGTTACAGAAGTGGAGATTGGTCCATTTTATAACAAACGCTGGTATGCGCAAGGTAAGAGCGGCGATGGTGGTTTACAGAGCTATGCAGATACTACGGGCATAAAGCTTAGCGCTAATCAATGGCTTAGTCCAAAGCTACGGTATCAGGGTTTGGCACGCTACGCTAAATCAAGCTATATAGATAAATATGAATTTAATGACGGTGAAGACTGGCTGTTAGCAAATACCGCAGTTTATCTGCCAAATGGTCAGCAATTTTGGACATTTGGTGTTGATTATTCTACTCGAGATTCTGAGGATGATTCCTTAGCTTATGACCGTCCAGGTGTCAGAGTAGGTTGGGGTCAAACATGGCCAAAAGGTTATACTACAAGATTAGATCTTGGTTACGCAGAGCGTAATTATGATGGTGCAGACTTCTTTGGTATTCAACGTGAAAATAAAGAATACAGTGCGGGTATTACCGCATGGAATAGAGGTTTCTCTTTCTTGGGTCTGACACCAAGATTAAGTTGGAGCTATAATAAAGTAACCAGTAATTCACCTTTTGAAGAATATGATAAAAATGATGTTTCAGTCGAATTGACTAAAGCATTCTAATTTTATTATTCATATATATAAGAGATATTAACTTATGCGCCGTTCGCTACCCATTGTTATAGGATTGCGCTTTATTCGTTCAGAAAATGCTAATAAGTTTTTATCTTTTATCTCATCGGTATCTATGGCAGGTCTAATACTTGGCGTTGCTGCATTAATTGTGGTGACGTCAGTCTTAAATGGTTTTGAAGAAGCGCTGTCTAAAAAAATATTAGGAATGGTGCCACAGGCGGCGGTCTATTCGTCATTTCCCTTAGATGATTGGAAGCCGTTTGCGCAAGCCATAGAAAAAAACGATAGCAATGTAGTAGGGACCGCACCTTTTGTGCAGGCTCGAGGTATGTTGTCGCTGAATGGTGATGTAAATAGCACCATCATAAACGGTATAGAGCCAACTTCTCATGCTAAGGTATCTATTCTTAAACAAAGCATGGTAGCGGGTGATTTTGATAGTTTAAATGCCGGTGCTAATAACATTATCCTCGGCAAATATGTCGTCGATAAGTATGCTCTAAAGCTCGGTGATGAAGTCGGTATTATAATCTCTAAACCTTCTAATTCTACAGTCGGTATCACACCTACTTTTCATACCTATACGCTTACGGGCGTATTTCATGTCAGTCAAGAGATAGAGAAGTGGATGAGCTATATCGCCATGGATGATGCTTCTGATGCGGTAGGCTTAAATCATGGTGCGACTGGTATTCGTTTAAATTTAAAAGATGTTTTCACCTCTCAGGACTCAGCTAAGCAAGCATTAGCTAGTGCCTCTAACCAAGCTTCTACACTTCAAGGTGTTCAAAAAGACGTTAGCTTTTCTAGTGGAGAGTGGACGCAGACCCATGGCAGTTTATATACTTCTATTCGTATGCAAAAAACCATGATGTCGTTACTTCTATTTCTCATTATTTTAGTTGCAGCATTTAACGTTATTTCAACATTAGTGATGAGCGTTACAGAAAAAAGATCAGATGTGGCGATACTAAAAACTTTTGGAGCGTCATCAAGTCTTATTTCCCGAATATTTATCGTTCAGGGGACTGTTATTGGCGTATTAGGTGTGCTTATTGGTTTAGCCTTAGGTATTGTACTGTCGCTTAGCATTCCTAGTGTGTCAGCTTGGATCAATGTCACTTTTGATTTAGGGCTTTTTGATAATTATTTTGTGGAGTCATTACCTTCCAAAATTAAACTCATAGATATACTGCTTATCTTAATATCTTCTTTAGTTGTCGTTTTATTATCTACTCTATATCCGTCATACAGTGCTGCTAAAATTGAACCTGTACAAGCATTAAAAGGTGAATAATTACCTATAATATTATCTGCTTCTCCATTTAGTTAATATAGTACAGCAACATATTCAGTCTAATACCTTTGCCATTTTCTTTATCATTTGTAGTTTGAGTTCTACGTTATATGCGACTTCAATTTATGATAGTAAAATGCGAGTCAGTTGCTAAACCTGCTACATTATTCTCTTCAATCATCCAAGATTTTTCCATTCCTTTATAAATCTCATTTCCCGTAAAATAATCCACCAAAATCCCTGCTATCAAATCCTTCTCTATAATCAAATCTTAGTAACATGAATTTAACTCATCTTTAATTTAAATAGTATCATTTTTATTCATGATTGAGTTCGGGTATGATTTATCTCATACACAAATTTGGTTTTATCTCACACAATGAGATTAGGGTAGCGGATTATCATGAGTAAACAATTTACATATTCCATCTCGAGCATTCGTTTTGATGAAAATTATCATCCTGCAGATAGTACGCGTCTAACGACTAACTTTGCCAATTTGGCACGCGGTGAACATCGCGAAGAAAATCTGCATAAAACGTTAAGAATGATCAATAATCGTTTTAACGCTTTGGCGCATTGGGATAACCCAACTGCCGACCGTTATTCTGTTGAAGTTGATATTATTTCAGCAGATTTGGATATCGAAGGTCATGGACATACCTTTCCTATCATTGAAACGCTTAAAACAACGATTGTTGACCATAAAGACAACACCCGTATCGACGGTATGATTGGCAATAGTTTCTCATCTTACGTGCGCGATTATGACTTTAGCATCGTCCTATTAGAGCATTTTGACAAGAACCCCACTTTACCACCGCCAGCAGATTTTGGTGATTTGCACGGAAAACTGTTTCAGTATTTATTGAATTCAGAAGCCTATCAAGCTGAGTTTAATAAACAGCCAGTGATTTGCCTGAGTGTGTCAACCAGCAAAACTTATCATCGTACGATTAATCAGCATCCGGTATTAGGGATGGAGTATAGACAAGACGGCTGCTCTTCGAACAAGGGGTCGTTGACTGATAAGTACTTTTCCAAAATGGGTTTGACTGTGCGCTACTTTATGCCTGCCGGTAGTGTGGCGCCTTTAGCCTTTTATTTTGCCGGTGACTTGCTGAGTGATTACACCGACCTTGAGCTCATCAGTGCAATAAGCACCATGGAAACTTTCCAAAAGATTTATCGTCCTGAAATTTATAATGCCAACTCGACGGCAGGTCAGGTATATCAACCCAGCTTAAAGTATCAGGATTATTCCCTAACGCAAATCGTCTATGACCGCGAAGAGCGTAGCCAAATGGCGGTCAAGCAAGGCAAGTTTACGGAAGCAAAATTTATTCAGCCTTACCAAGCTATTCTTGAAGAATGGGCGGCAAGCTATGATGTGAATGAGCGCGCGCTGGAAGAATGTGCAGATAAAGAATACGCCGCCTAAATACATTCAATTTAGATATTCTCAATCTAGCCGAAATTAGAATACGAATAAATAAGAAGATAAATCCTATGACAATATTATTACCGACACAAAAATTATTACCAACATCAACCGCGGGCAGTTTGCCAAAACCTTCATGGCTCGCTGAACCTGAAAAGATTTGGTCGCCTTGGGCTTTAGAAGGCGAGCAACTCCTTGAAGCCAAACAAGATGCGCTACGGGTGTCATTACAAGAGCAACTACAGGCAGGGATTGATATCGTCAGTGATGGTGAGCAAACGCGCCAGCATTTTGTGACCACCTTTATTGAACATCTCGATGGTGTCGATTTCGAAAAGCGTGAAACGGTCAAAATTCGTAATCGCTATGAGGCCAGTGTGCCGTCAGTCGTTGGTGCGGTGAGCCGTCAAAGACCTGTGTTTGTTGACGATGCCAAATTTTTACGCTCGCAAACTGATCAGCCAATCAAATGGGCGTTGCCCGGTCCGATGACGATGATTGATACTTTATATGATGGTCATTATAAAAGCCGTGAAAAATTGGCGTGGGAATTTGCTAAAATCCTCAATCAAGAAGCGAAAGACTTAGAAGCGGCTGGTGTCGATATTATCCAATTCGATGAGCCTGCTTTTAATGTGTTCTTCGATGACGTCAACGATTGGGGTATTGCCACTTTAGAGCGTGCTATCGAAGGTTTAAAGTGTGAGACAGCGGTACATATTTGCTACGGCTATGGCATCAAAGCTAATACCGATTGGAAGAAAACCTTAGGTACAGAGTGGCGTCAATATGAACAAGCCTTTCCAAAATTGCAGCAGTCACATATCGATATTGTCTCACTGGAATGTCAAAACTCGCATGTGCCGATGGATTTGATTGAGTTAATCCGCGGTAAAAAGGTGATGGTTGGCGCTATTGATGTGGCAACCAATAGCGTTGAAACCCCAGAAGAAGTGGCAGATACGTTACGCAAAGCACTGCAGTTTGTGGATGCGGATAAGCTTTACCCTTCGACTAACTGCGGCATGGCACCGTTATCCCGCCAAGTTGCGCGCGGCAAATTGCATGCTTTGAGCGCGGGCGCAGAAATCGTACGCAAAGAGCTAAGCGTTTAGCATTTCTTAACAAATGCTAGGTTGTTTAAAGCTATGAGTGACCTCAGTTATCAATGTACTTAAAGATTAAAATTTAGGAGTTAAGTCATGATTGAAGCAACTGATTTTAGAGAGGGCATGTCTCTATTACCGACGGCGGTCAATGTGATCACCACAAAAGGCAACTCTGGTTGTCATGGGTTTACAGCCTCGGCGGTATGTAGCGTGACTGACACACCGCCAACCTTGCTTGTCTGTATGAATCAGACCTCTCGCTCACACGCCCATTTTCTTGAAAATAAAACGTTAAGTGTCAATGTGTTAGGCACCCAGCATGAGTCTATATCTAATGCCTTTGCCTCCAAGCTATGCTCAGAAGAGCGGTTTGAGCATGGCGCTTGGACGACATTAGCCACAGGTGCGCCTATTTTAGAAGATGCATTGGTCAGTTTCGATTGTGAGATTGAAGACATTCAACAAGTGGGTACACATAGTATCTT
This sequence comes from Psychrobacter immobilis, assembly GCF_904846175.1. GTDB lineage: Bacteria > Pseudomonadota > Gammaproteobacteria > Pseudomonadales > Moraxellaceae > Psychrobacter > Psychrobacter immobilis_E. The sequence goes on from NZ_CAJGZM010000011.1 coordinate 31,852, forward strand.
TATGTGCCGAGTTGTTGCTATCAAACAAAGTGAGGGCGATGAAAGTTTGGTATATTTTAATCGCTCATACCATCAAGTAGGTCAAGTCGCTCAAATAGAAATCGCTTAAATTAGTGCTTAAGTCAGTTTTTAAGTCGGCCCTTGAATCAATAAGCATTTCACTCACATCACCCTTCAATCCTTTAACCGAGAAGTAACTATCCTGTGGAAATACTCATTTTCTTAATAATAGGCGCGCTAGCAGGATTTGCTGCGGGGCTGTTTGGCGTGGGTGGTGGCACCATCATCGTACCGCTGTTATTTATCGTCTTTACCCAAATGGATTACAGTCCTGACAGCATCATGCATTTAGCGTTAGGGACTTCACTAGCGACTATCATTGTCACCTCTATCAGCTCGCTGATGGCGCACAATAAAAAAGGCGCGGTTATGTGGCCAGTCTTTAAAAATCTGGCACCAGGTTTAGCGATTGGTTGCTTTTTTGGGGCAGGAATTGCGGGACAGATATCTGGATTGTATCTTCAGCTGATTGTTGGAGTATTTTTGCTGTGGGTCGCTTATAAGATGTTTTTTGGTGGCAAAAAGCAGGTTACTAATGAGGCCAGTGGAGTTAACCATGCCAATACAGCCCTGCCGTCAAAACCTAAGCAACTAGCAGCAGGCGGGGTCATTGGTATCGCTTCTGCTATCTTCGGTATTGGCGGTGGCAGCTTAACCGTCCCTTATCTCACGCGTTATGGCGTGGTTATGCAAAAAGCAGTTGGTACGTCAGCGGCATGTGGCTTGCCGATCGCCATTGCCGGTGCGTTAGGGTTTATGCTTTTTGGGATGCAGCAGCAAGTCGATGTGCCAAATACTATTGGCTTTGTCCATGTTTATGCCTTTTTAGGCATTAGCATTATGAGTTTTTTCACTGCTAAGTTAGGCGCAAAAGTCGCTCATATATTATCGCCAGAACTATTAAAGAAATGCTTTGCGGTGTTATTAACGGTGGTTGGGTGCTATTTTCTTTATAAAGGGCTGGTTTAGATATTCATATTTGTATAATAGGGCGTGTTCTCTTTAGAATGAGGACACGCCCTAATCATATTATTTTGGATAATTATGTTTGATAAACTTAAAGCATTGGCTGTACTTTCAGCTTTTCTAATACTTATCGCCTGTTCGAATGACAACTCTAATTTAGCTCCTGATGAAAGCGTTACTAAGGCTAGCAATCACGAGCGTGATGTACAGGAGATGTATCGTAATATCGATATGTTGACAAGAGAGTTGCCAAGCGTACTTGATGAAGTCACCACTTTAGAAAAGATTGATTTTGATGGAACAACGGTCACTTTCGGTTATAGGCTGAAGGTATCTGGTTATAATGCATCTGAAAGAAAAGAGATTGAAACGGTAATGCGCAATGAACATACTGAGTTAGCCTGTGCAGAGGCAGAGGTTATTCAAGGGATAAATATGGGATTTGATTATCAGTATAGCTATTACGATTTAGATGATATTAAAGTGGGTAGTTTTGATGTCACAAAAGACATTTGCGACAACCTAAATAAGGCTGAGTCTGAAATAGGAACATAATCAATTCCGGTTTGCTTTGCTGCTCAATATAATACTTATACAGACATATATCCAAGTTAATGAAATTTTCCATGTTCATTACACAAAAAATCCTTTGCTATCTAGTTAATACTAGACAGCAAAGGATTCAGTATTATACAATACTATAATAAGTAATTTATGATTAAAAATCCTATAAAATCAAATACTTAATCTACTCAACCGTAACTGATTTTGCGAGGTTACGTGGCTGATCGACATCTGTACCGCGCATAACCGCTACGTGGTATGACAGCAGTTGTACTGGCACACTATAGACGATAGGAGCAAGCGTCTCGCAAACCTCAGGTACATAGACCACGTGCATTCTATCTTCTGCGACCATCTTGCTTTCTTCACTGGCGAATACAAAAAGCTCACCGTGACGCGCATGTACCTCTTGCATGTTGGCTTTTAGCTTATCAAACATACTGTCTTTCGGTGCTAGCACCACGATAGGCATATCTTTATCAACCAATGCCAATGGGCCATGCTTTAGCTCACCTGCGGCATAGCCTTCTGCGTGAATATAAGAGATTTCTTTTAGCTTTAGCGCGCCTTCTAGAGCAATAGGGAACTGTAAACCGCGACCTAAGAACAAGCAGCTTTTCTTATATTCAAAGTGCTCACTCATGGCTTTGATAGGCGCATCAAGGTTTAAGCTTGCATGTAGTTGACCGGGTAATTGTTGTAATTGACCCAGCAGAATGGTCAAGTTTTCGCCAGTCATACGCTCTTGAAGGACACCCACTTTTAACACCAGTAGCATCAAAGCCGCAAGCTGAGTCGTAAAGGCTTTGGTAGAAGCAACACCAATCTCAGGGCCCGCAAGCGTTGGTAAAAAAATGTCTGTCTCACGGACCAGTGACGATGTCGGTACATTACATAAGGCCAAGCTGACTAGCCCTGTTGGCGCTTGCTTTTGGGTATCACGAAGCGCGGATAAGGTATCCGCTGTTTCGCCAGATTGCGAAATACAAATGACCAATGTGTTGTCGACGACGACCGGATTGCGGTAGCGGAACTCACTAGCAACTTCAACGGAACAAGGCACACGAATTAGGCTCTCAAACCAATATTTTGCCACCAAACCTGAGTGATAACTGGTACCACAAGCGATGACTTGGACGTGCTTAATGCCTTTTAATTGCGCTTCATGACGTTGTAAAAAGTCGTCGCGTAATTTAAAAGTTGTACCGTTATCAACTGCCATCTCAACAGTTCTTCTGACAGCATCTGGCTGCTCATAGATTTCTTTAAGCATATAATGCTTAAACTCACCTTTATCGGCATTATGCTGGGTCGCGTCAATTTCATGTATCTGACGTTTTACTTCAACGCCATCGGCATAAACGGTAATACTGTCGCGAGTCATTCTGGCAATATCGCCTTCTTCTAGATACATAAAGCGATTGGTGACCGGTAATAGGGCTAATTGATCAGAGGCAATAAAGTTCTCGCCAATCCCAACACCGATGACCAAAGGAGAACCTAAGCGGACGGTAATAAGTTCATCTGGGCAATCGATATGCAAAATACCAAGGGCAAAAGCGCCATGTAATAAAGGAATAACCGCACGAACGGCTTCTAATAAATCAGGCGTGCTTTTGTAGATATCATTTATTAAATGGGCGACAACTTCGGTATCGGTTTGCGAGGTAAACTCGTAGCCTTTGGCAATCAGATCTTCTTTTAATTCGGCATAGTTCTCAACGATACCGTTGTGGACGACAGCGATTTTACCTGATATGTGCGGGTGGGCGTTACGCTGAGCAGGTTCGCCATGCGTTGCCCAACGTGTATGAGCAATACCGATATGACCATCGAAAAATTCAGGATTCGTTGCAACGGCATCGACCAGCGCTTGCACTTTACCTACTTGACGCTCGCGATGCAGCTCACCATCACGAATGACAACCAAACCAGCGGAATCATAACCACGGTACTCTAGGCGCTTAAGACCTTCAAGTAAGATATTAGCGATATTACGCTCAGCTACTGCTCCAACGATTCCACACATAACTATTCCTTAAATTCGATGTTTCATGTTTTGATTGTTCAATGCTTAAATGTGATGATGTTAAGTTATTAAATAATAGAACTTTATATTAGGTCAGTGCGAGGATTTTGCACTCACAATCCTGACGCTATAAATATAAGGAAGCAGCATCACAAAGATTGTCATGCTGCTTATTATTGTTTAAATTAAATAGTGTTTAAATGAACAGTTTTCAACGTATTTTGACTATTTTGACTTTTTAGTCGGACGCTGAAAGTCATCTTTCTGGGTTTGACGAGCGCGACCAAAAGCTAATGCTTTATTATCAACATTTTTGGTAATCACGGAGCCTGCAGCAACCGTAGCCATATCACCAATGGTTACTGGCGCGACCAAACTAGAATTAGAGCCAATAAACGCATTATCTTCGATAATGGTTTGCGATTTGTTTACGCCATCGTAATTACAGGTAATGACACCAGCGCCAATATTGACGTCGGTACCGATCGTTGCATCGCCGACGTAGCTTAGGTGATTAACCTTGCTGCCATGACCGATAGTCGATTTTTTAATTTCAACAAAATTACCAACTTTGCTGTTGTCAGCCAAAACTGTTTCAGGACGCAAATGGGCAAAAGGACCAACATCGACACCTGCACCAATCTCAGCACGATCAATCACGCAATAAGGTTTGATATGACAGGCATTACCAATACGGGCATTTTTAATCACACAGCCCGCTTCGATATAAACGTTATCGCCTAAGACGCAATCGCCCTCAAATACCACTCCCACATCAACAAACACATCTTGACCGGCAGTTAAGGTACCACGAATATCAACACGACTTGGGTCGGCAAACTGCACACCGGCTTCTTGCAGGTCTGCAACCAATTTTCCTTGCCACGTGCGCTCTAAGCTAGCAAGCTGTTGGCGGTTATTGACGCCTTCAATCTCAAAGGTATGCTCAGGCTCAATCGCAACGATATTAATGCCTTCAGCGACAGCCATTTTAACAATATCAGTCAGGTAGTATTCTTGCTGCGCATTATTATTAGACAGCTTTGGCAGATATTTATGCAACAACGCATTATCAACGCAATAAATACCGCTATTAATCTCTTGAATTTTTTGCTCATCGGCGCTGGCATCTTTTTGCTCGACGATCGCTTCGATATTGCCATCTTTATCACGCTTGATACGACCGAGACCAAAAGGGTTTTCAACCGTCAGGGTCAACATCGACATACCGTCAGTATTCGCAGACTTCAAAGCCGTTAACGTCTGGCAGCTGACCAATGGTACATCACCATAAAGAATCAGACTTTGACCTTCTTTTGGTAAATCGGACAGCGTCACTTTTACCGCATGTCCTGTCCCTAACTGCTCAGTCTGGGCGACCCAAGTAATAGGTACGTGCGCATATTGCTCACTAATGTCTGCTTGGACTTGCTCGCCGCCAAAACCATGAACAATAATAGTGTCATCAACGGTCAATTGATGACAGGTATCAAGCACATGACCCAATAGTGACTTGCCAGCCAGTGTCTGTAGCACTTTTGGCTTGGCTGACTGCATACGTGTGCCTTTGCCAGCCGCGAGGATAATTACCGAAAGAGGAGATGTCATAATAGCCTACAAATGTAACAAAATATAAGATTGAATTATAGCGTAAATCATCATTTAACCAAAATGCTATGTCGTGACATCTTTGTAATCTTAATATTGTTTTATCCAGCTAGCACCAAAAATTCTAGCGCATAAAATTTGGGAGACGATAAAAGATGTTAAGAAATAAAAGATGTGAAAGCATAAAGGTAGTCTAACTAAAAATTAGATAATGATGATTGTTAATCAGCAAGGGTAAAAATAAAAGTATAAACAATCACCCAAACTGCGGCTGCCATCACACCAGCGATAATGTCATCGAGCATAATACCCAGACCGCCCGCGACTTTTTTATCCGCCCAGCCAATCGGTGGCGGCTTAATAATGTCAAAAAAGCGGAATAATATAAAGGCGATAATGATTGCTACGATAGTAGGTATTTGGGCGATATTTTGCCAAAAATTGCCGTTAGCGATACCCATATAAGATAGCGGAAGTAATGTAAGCCACATACCTGCCCATTCATCCCAAACAATGTGCGGATTATCATGACCACCCATCAGATCTGAGGTACGACCGCATATCGAATTACCAAGCAAACAAGCTAAAATGGTAATAATCAAAAACGGTACAAAGCCTAAACTTAATAAAGGTATCGCAACGATTAAACCGCCAACCGTGCCCCAAGTGCCGGGTGCACGGCGGGGCAGACCACTGCCTAAACCAATACCAAGCCAATAAATTAAACGGTCAAGCGCACTGGCATTGGCGGGGAGAGGCGGGCAATCATTGGCTTTACGGATGTCAGGCTTAATAAGGTCGTGATCAATCATGGGTTAACCTGCAAAATGTTGGTAACCCGTCAGATTGGGCCAAGTAGAAAAGGGAGCGGGATGAGTGGGTATGACCGGCTTCCCTTGATAAAAAAGCTCTGGTCGTAAATGCTTAGCACCATCTGTGTCGTTTACAGCTATTACTTCACCAATACAGGTAACAGGTGTGTTGCTACTATTCTCAATCGGTGGCGTGATATGCGCAGGCAAGGTAAAAGCCAGCTCATAATCATCACCGCCAGCCAACTGAAATAATAAGCGCTCAGTTAACTCAGCGTTTGCCAATGCTTTGCTGGTAGGTAGCTGATCGAGATGAATGCGCATACCAACCTTACTTTGCTGGCAGATATGCCCAAGGTCTTGATACAAACCATCAGAGATATCTATCATAGAAGTTGCACCAACTTTCGCTAATACGGCACCTAAGGCAATACGCGGGGTAGGCATATGCAGCCGGTGCGCCAGCTCAATACCGACAGCATTATCAGGATGTTGTAGCGCATAAGCGGCATCGCCAAGCGACCCTGAGACATAGACTTTATCACCAACTTTCGCCCCTGAGCGGTACACAGCTGGCGTGTTTGCATCAAGCAGTCCTTGCGCGCTGACGCTGAGTATTAAGTTATCACTGCGCGTGGTATCACCGCCAATAAGCGTCACACCGAATAGCTGGCAGGCATGAAATAAACCTTTGGAAAATTCGGTCAGCCATGGCTCATTTGCCAAACGCTCAGGTAAGGCTAATGCCAATAAAATACTATGCGGGGTGGCGCCCATCGCGGCAATATCTGAGACATTTACCGCAACGGCTTTATAGCCGATAGCAAATGCGAGCTTATTAACTTCTTCCCAATCAGCATTAAAGTGTCGACCTTGAACGAGGGTGTCAATACAGCTGACCAAGCGCGCGCCTGCAGGCAAGCTCATTACCGCTGCATCATCACCAATGCCTTTTTCGACATTGCCTTTATCGACAATGCTAGACGATGACGGCGCAGCTTGCATTTGGAAAAATATACGCTCGATCAGCTCAAACTCGTTCATGATTAGTCTTTACTTTTTGCATCAGTATCATCTGACACAATGTTATCTAAGTTTTCTGACATAGTATCGTCTAGCTCAGTATTATCTAACGAGCTGCTATCTGCGGCAGCATCTTCTTGGTCAGTACTAACAATATTAGAATCATGTAGCGCAATATCGGCGGCGCTATTGTTCTCGTTGCTAGCATCATTGCTATCTGCACTACTATCTAAGTTACTGTCTTCATCTATCTCAGTATTAGAAGCAGTATTTTCTTCGACAAGCTGTTCATTGACGATAGAGTCGGCAGCAACGACATCTTTTGCCGCTTCGTTTTGCTTACCTATCTTATAATCAATGATATTTGCTAATGCTTTACTCGCGCTATTGCGTTTAACACTAGCATTATTGGCACTGATACGTGGTTTGTTTGAGCCAGTTACCGTGCTGTCGATACCAGATTCAGTGACAGTTGCATTAGCTTCTTCAACATTAGTAGATTGAGCTTCAGCCTGCTTAGTCTTAGATTGAGTCGCCGCTTTTTGTGACGTGCGTAGATTGGCTTTGCTATCTGCTTCTACTTCAAGCACACGCAATTCAACCGCCATTTTATCAAGGACGGCATTAATCAATTTATGCGCATCTGTAGCGCCAAAATGATTATTCAGCTTCATCGCCTCATCAAGCACCACTTTATACGGAATTTCTAAGCGGTTTTGTAGCTCATACGCGCCAATTAATAAAATAGCGTGCTCGACGGTATCAAGCTTATCGATTTCACGATCAAGATGCTGACTGATTAGCACATCGAGAGCGTCAATCTGCTCTGGAATATCGCGCATCATTTCATGATAATAGCCGATATGTACAGTATGCATGGCATTGGTCGCACGGGTACGGGCAGCGATATCATGTGGGGCATTGGCTTTCCAGCCAAGCTTGCCATCGATATCAAAACGGCGGTCGGTGACCAGCCATTCGTATAAACCTTGCATCGCAAAGCGACGAGCCTTGCGCACAGCAGTGTGGCTGGTCTTATAAGTAGTCTCACTCATATCGAAGGTTTGATCGCCCGCACTACTGCTTGCGATACGCGTCGCTTCAGCTTGTCCATCAGTGAGTTGTGCGGTTTGCGCAGCGCTAATAGCGCGCTTGAGTTGGTCAGTCATAAGGGGTTTGTACCTAGGTTTTAAGATAATAAGTTTAAAAATAAGATGTTAAATAGTAATCGGCTGACAGCTATGACAGTCGAGTGTTAAATCGACGCTTGCTAGCGCCGTTTACATTTTTTTTGGAGCACTATTCTTTGTAGCATTGTTCTGTACAGAATTGACGCTGAGGCTGTTTATAACAAAGATAGCTTATGAAAAGCCACAGCGCCCATTCAACTGCTTAAATAATAAAAATACTTTATGAAATGACGGTTTGATTAAGTATCATTATGCAGCATTGTTATTAAGCATCGTCGCTACTATCATAGTCATCATTAATATCTAACTGTGATAATACCGCAATCATCTCTAGTACCACCATCGCCGCTTCTGAGCCTTTATTACCGGCTTTCGTACCAGAGCGCTCAATCGCTTGCTCGATGCTGTCAGTGGTCAATACACCATTGGCAACAGGAATATTATAATCGATAGCAACACTGCTTAAACCTTTGGCAGATTCGCTAGCCACAAAGTCAAAATGCGGCGTGCTACCACGAATAATCGCGCCTAACGCAATGATGGCGTCAAAGCGATCAGACTCAGCAGCGCGCTGAGCGACCAATGGCAACTCAAAGGCACCAGGAACACGAATCACGGTAATGTTGCTACCCAAAACGCCATGACGCAGTAGCGCATCGATTGCGCCATCTACCAATGATTCAACGACAAAACCGTTAAAACGACCAACGACGATACCGATACGCGCGTCTTCATTTTGATGTAAGTTACCATCGATATGGGTCACATCATTGCGCTGCTGTTGTAAATTCGACATAAAAATATCCTTTGCTGAATGGGCTTTTAATATAAAAGTATAAAAATATAGGAATCTAAATATAACGCTGGGTTCAAATAATCTATTTAAGCGATTAATTATCCGTTAAATGAACGAAAATCAAATGATAATAAGTAGTTAGCGCTATGATAACATTTTTTACCGTTGCATTTGTATTTTACAAAGGCGTTATAAGCGCATTGCTATGCCTTGTGCTGCCATATATTCTTTGGCTTCTTGCACCGTATACTCACCGAAGTGAAAAATACTGGCAGCGAGCACGGCATCGACGCCGCCTTCTAATACCCCTTCGGCTAAATGTTGTAAATTGCCGACGCCGCCTGATGCGATAACCGGCACATTCACACGGTTAGTAATTTGCTTCATGAGTGCCAAATCATAGCCTTTTTTGGTGCCGTCACCATCCATTGAGGTGACCAATAATTCGCCAGCGCCAAGCGCCGCCATTTTACTTGCCCAAGCAACCGCATCAATACCCGTTGGCTTACGACCACCGTGGGTAAAAATCTCCCAACGCGGCATAATAACGCCATCGACCGTCATATCTTCAACGCGCTTAGCATCGATAGCCACGACGATACATTGATTACCAAATTTCTGCGCCGCTTCACCGACAAACTCAGGGGTAAATACCGCTGCTGAATTAATCGCTACTTTATCCGCACCTGCATTGAGTAAGTTGCGGATATCCGCAATCTTACGCACACCGCCGCCGACTGTAAGCGGAACAAATACCGTTTCTGCCATACGCTCAACGGTATGATAGGTGGTATCACGCTCATCATTGGTTGCGGTAATGTCTAAAAAAGTAATCTCATCGGCACCTTGTTCATTGTAGCGCTTAGCGACTTCAACAGGGTCGCCTGCGTCTTTAATATCGACAAATTGTACGCCTTTGACCACACGGCCATTATCAACGTCCAAACAAGGAATGATACGCTTTGCTAACATAGGGACTTTCGCCTTATAATCAATTCATTCTATAAGCGCTAGTCTAGCAAAATCACCGCCATATCAGGCAGATTTTCGCAAGATTATTATGCTGTTAACCAAAGTTTGCTCATGAGCGGTACAATCACTGCCATTACCGTACCTATTTACCTTTTCATTCTATTGCTATAAGTGAGATGTCATGTCCGTCTATACCCAGTTAACCGATGACCAGTTTGCCGATTTTTGCCAGCGTTTTGGGGTGTCATTCGCGCGTGCCATTCCGATTACCCAAGGTATCAAAAACTCTAACTGGTTTATTCAGACGACGGATGATGTGGATGGCGCGCACTCTTATGTATTTACCTTGTTTGAAGAACGTCCACCAGAAGATATCGAAAAGATGGCGGTTATTTTAAATCAATTAGACGGTAAATTACCGGTCGCAGCGCCGTTATCATTGGTTGATAGCGCAGAGAAATGCTACGTTATCCACTATGAGAATAAAGCGATTACGCTAGTACCCTGTTTGGCTGGCTCGCATCCACAGCAGACCACGCAAGCGATGTGTCATGAAATCGGTGCCGCTTTAGCCATGCTGCATGAAACGTTGCAAGCTTTACAGCCTGCAGAAGCATATGGTGTTCCATTATACCCATGGAGCGATGTACGCGACCGTGAAAGGCAGTTTATGCCAGCTGACGAAGCCAAATTGATGAGCGATATTTGGCGCGCTTACTCAGATTTGCCGCTTGCAACTTTGCCAAAAGGCTTATGTCATTTAGACATGTTCGCTGATAATACCTTATGGAACTTATCGTTAAATAATAGCCAAAAAGGCGAAGAGCGCTTAACGGGATTGCTAGACTTTACCGAAGTCAGCGTTGAGCATTATGTGATGGATATTGCTATTACCATTAATGATTTTTGTACGACGTGGGGCGATGCTGAGCAGGGCGAAACCGTCAATTTTGATCGCAGTAAAATGGCGGCTTTTTTGCAAGGCTATGAGTCGAAACGCGCGCTTGGTGAAGATGAAAAACGCGCCTTACCAGTGATGCTCGCAAAAGCGGCGGTGATTTTTTGGCTATTACGTTTAAACGTTATTCATTATAACCGTACCGAAGGGCGGACTGGCGATAACATTATGGTCAAAAATCCTGACTTGATGAAGCGTCTAGCCGCTTACCATTGGTCACATGTTGAAAAAGCGCAAAATACGGTATTTGTGCTGTTAGATAATCAATCAGCGGCGCAAAAAAATACTCAGCTAATCGGTGTTTTTAGCAGTATGGCCCAAGCTGAGCAGGCGCGTGACAAATTAAGTAATAGCAGTGATTTTGCTATTAAAGAATATAAGCTCGATCAATTGGCATAGATTGTTATTGTTCGATCATTCCTGTATCAAAACCATAAAGGCGAATCCCATGACCGATCAAGTTGATAACTGGCACAAACTGGCGCGCTACGATACCAATATGCAAGGTGAGCTGCACGCTAATCTGCTGCGTAATAACGGCATTACGGTGTCTCTGCAACCGCTGAGCGTGATGCCGGGTATGAATTCTGGGATTGTGCTATGGGTACAGGATACTGATTTGGCGCATGCGCAGCGTATTTTGGCAAATATCGACACCGATGGGGCAACGCCTTATGAGATATTTGATGAAGTGTCAGAAGCTACTCTAAACCCTACTTTAAATTCTGCAAAAGACGACAATAACGGCGGTGAAGTATAAATGTGTCAACTCTTAGGAATGAACTGTAATACCCCAACGGATATTGGTTTTAGCTTTGCAGGGTTTCGGCGTCGCGGCGGCATGACCGACAGCCATGAAGATGGCTTTGGTATTGCGTTCTTTGAGCGTAGCGAATGCGATTCGGGTAATGCTTCGACTGGCCTGCGTCTGTTTCATGATAATAAACCAAGCCACTTATCACCCGTTGCTGATTTGGTCAATAACTATCCGATTAAAGCCATGAACGTCATTGCCCATATTCGTAAAGCCACCCAAGGGCAGAATTGCTTGGCGAATACTCATCCTTTCGTTCGTGAAGTCTGGGGCGAGCAGTGGGTATTTGCCCATAACGGGCAGATGAATAGCGAATTTATCAAACGCTGTCAGCGCCTGCAAGACAATGGTAATGCCTCACATTGTCAGCCAGTCGGCAATACTGATTCTGAAATGGCATTTTGCTATTTGGTAAATCGTCTAAAAAGTAGCTTTAAAACCCGCCCTGATGACCAAACACTGTTCAACTTTTTGACCACTCAATGTCGTTATTTATCCGCCAATGGTTTGTTTAATTGCTTAATATCAAATGGTCAATGGCAATTGGCTTATGCTGGTAGCTTACTGTTTTATCTCACGCGAAAAGCACCATTTGGTGAAGCGAAATTAGCAGATGATGATTTGGCGATTAACTTTAGCGATGTGACCACAGACACCGATAAAGTTACGATTCTAGTGACTGTGCCACTCACTGAAAATGAAAAATGGCAACAGTTAGCCGTCAATGAATGCTTGATATTCCAAGATGGCGATGTCATTTATAAAGACAGCCCAAGCCAGCGCAAGTTTTTGACCATTGAAGAAGGCATCGCGGTAGCAAGAGCTGTTGGAGCGAGTGTTTAGGATCGAGCAATAATTAATATTGCTTAAATATCAGTTAGATATAAGCACCACAACAGCGCTTAAACTTCTCACCCGAACCACAAATACACGGCTGTTTCTGTGTGACAGACATAGAAACGGTCGGATCCAAAAAGTACCAACTCGCATCATTATCAGCTTTGTTTTTCGTTTTTACAAAAGCAGATAATTCATGATGCGCCTGTTGTTTTTGTTCTTTGCCATCAGGCATATTAAAATAGGCTTTAAACTCAACCTGCGCATGACGTTTGCCTAGCTTTGGTGTATGCGCTATGATCTCTAGTCCCGCCCAATCTGTCTCTTTTGCCCAACTCTCAATAGACTTTATGTCTAGCAAGTTTTGCTGCGCCGGCAAGGTGGTTTTGACGATGTACTCTGGCTTGACCAAGACAAAGGCGCTATAACGCGAACGCATAAGACGCTCAGCAGAGTCTGGCTTTGCGCCATCATCTTTATCAGCTTCGTTATTTAAAAGCCCGTCATGATAAGGCTGACAGCAATCTTGATAAAGTAGCGGCGAGCTAATGTCATCCGATGACGGATTGATTTGGCAAGGGCAGATTGGTAGGGAAATTGGCATTATTTACTCAAGTTATTATTTGTTTTTTAGTAGCGTTACAAATTTTATTGCAGCCAATTTTTGATCATTTCTGGCCATAGGCCTATTTTAAGCTGAGCCCAAGGTGCTGGGTCACGCAGCTGCTCCCAAAACCCATCAAACGGTGGCGCAAAATATACCAAAAGTACAAGGATGACGTACAGTAGCAGATACCACAATTTGTCTTTATGTTGATAGAACTTCATGGCGGTACCCGATGAGCGCTTCATTTTCATACCCATCAAGTTGACGCTATATAACTCATCCAATGCCAAATGCACCATCGCGCCGCCGAATAAAAACAAGCCGTAGAACCAGCTTGCAGTCAGCGATAAATGCAAAATATCATAGCTTAAATAGGTCATTCCAAGACCCAGTATCGCCATATAGGGTACGGAATGAATGACACCGCGATGGACGGTCATGTTGGTAAAAATAGAGAATACGACATAACGCATAAAGCCGTATCCTGCCAGCCATAACGCTATCAGTGCCAGCAAACTCAGCTCACTACGCCAATGCATCACGAGACCAAAGGCAAAAATAAATGAGGTAATGTTAAACCCAAGCTTAATCGGCGTTGAGTTATCAGAATCCAAATCAGGCAGCAGCCCACCGATGGTACCGAGCGCCACGCACATTAAAAACCCGGAATCATCAATCAGTCCCGCTTTGTATACAGTCAAACTCATCGTACCACTGACCATGAATGCGACATTTAAGTGGGTGTTAAAATTAGCCATAAAAACTCATCAATAAATAGCGCGCGAAAACGTCATTTCGAGCGGCTCGTCTAGCCGTAAAAAAGCGCTCCATGATACCATAGACACGCCAGTCGTCTAATAGAGATAGTCAATATGACCACCACTGATTTACCTGCTAAGCCTTATCAAACTGCATCTTTTGATGCTTCTACCAATAACCCGTCTGCATGTAATAGCACGCTTGACGACAGCTTTGCTGCTATTGATTGGCAAGCACCGTGGCTCTGTCACTTAAACCAGTTAGGCTATATTAGTAAAAACATCATTCAATTAAGTGGCTTAAATAATGAGTCTGCTCAGACAGACAAAATAGAACATACGCCTGATATTATCGCCAAGGTTTTAAATACAGCATTGCAGCAACAGGCTAACGACCTACAACAGTCACTACCGCAAACAAAACCTGCGCTCAATAATCAAGCTAAAACCTTACGATTTGTCTCACAAGATGCGCTACCAGAAGGCGAGGCGTACGAGAGCTTTATCGGTACGACCGGTAATATTCCGACGCGTGATAATTTGCATGATTTATTTAACGGCAGTATTTGGCTAACCTTTCCCAAAACTAAAGCGCTGCTCAATTACTATCATATGCTTGAAATCGAGCAGCAAGGCATTGGAAGCAGTCGCGGGCGCGTTCGCGATACCATTACGGTGTTTGATGAAAATGGTGCAATATTGGTGACAGCAGAGCCTAGTATCGGTGAAGCGCTGATTAATTTTGATTGGCAGGCAAGTTTGGTTGCACCGCGTGACAAATGGGATAACTCCAAGCAATCGAATAACCAGTCTCAAGCGGCGGTTTATATTTTTGGGCATGCACTGCTAGAAAAGCTACTACAACCGCGCAAAGCATTATGCGCTCATAGTATCGTTATTCATGTCGTGCAAGACTTTTTTGCCTTATCGTTATCTGAGCGTATCGGTCATTTGGATCAGAAAGTAACTGACTATATGGAGGCGTTATTATCGCAACCGAATGTGACACCGCGCAAACTATCTCCATTACCTATTTTGGGTGTGCCACACTTTTGGGCAGAGAATGCCAATCCTAGCTTTTATGAGGATAGGCAAGTCTTTCGTAGCGGTCGTCGCCGTCAAAAGTAAAAGACAAGTAAATACTTTGCTGATCGAGTGCTAAAGCATTGTTACGTTTACGATTGTGCCACGATTTGACTACGTCTAGACGTTAACAAAGCACGGGTTATTTGTTATGGTAAAAGGGCGATACTGTTAAACGCTAGAGAGATGCTTATATCTTTTGTTAATGCCGCTCTTACTAATATAACAACATAGCTGGCTATTTCTATTAGCTACTATTATCAGCTACTAAGCTCTAGCCATTAAACCTAATGACATTCATTTAATAAAAATTTAATTACCCGCTATTTAGCCACCAATTATCTGCATAAATTTATAACGATTTATGTCAAGGATCTATAACAACGATAAGGAAGCTACCATGAGTGATATTTTTAATGTAAAAGACACCATTTCGGTCGCGGGCAAGGAACATGCCTATTACAGTTTACCGAAGCTGACTGAAACTTTCGAGCACATCAGCAAACTGCCATTTTGTATGAAAATCGTCTTAGAAAACCTATTACGTAATGAAGACGACGGTCAATCTGTCGGTAAAAACCATATTGAGGCGGTTGCCAATTGGGACGCGAGTGCAGAAGCGTCAAAAGAAATCGCCTTTATGCCCGCCCGCGTCGTCTTGCAAGATTTTACTGGCGTGCCGTCAGTGGTCGACTTAGCCGCCATGCGTGATGCGGTGGTGAAGCTTGGTGGCAGAGCGGATCAAATTAACCCTTTTATCCCGAGTGAGTTGGTCGTTGACCACTCTGTGCAAGTTGACGCCTATGGTCGCGAAGATGCACTAGATTTAAACGAAAAGATTGAATTTAAACGTAACAATGAGCGTTATGAGTTTTTGCATTGGGGTAAGAATGCCTTTAAAAACTTCGTTGTTGTTCCACCAGCGACCGGTATTGTGCATCAGGTTAACTTAGAGTACTTGGCGCGCGTGGTGATGGCTGCTGAGGTCGATAATGGTGATGGGGTCGAGCTGACCGCTTATCCTGACACGGTATTTGGTACTGACAGTCATACCACCATGATTAATGGTATTGGTGTCCTTGGTTGGGGTGTCGGCGGTATTGAAGCGGAAGCGGCGATGCTCAATCAACCATCATCGATGCTGATTCCACAAGTCGTTGGTTTTGAGCTAAAGGGCAAGCTCACCGAAGGCGTTACCGCCACAGATTTGGTATTACGCGTGGTTGAGATGTTACGTGCGCATGGCGTGGTTGGTAAGTTCGTCGAGTTTTATGGCGAAGGTCTACACAGTATGCCGCTTGCTGATCGAGCCACCATTGCCAATATGGCACCCGAGTATGGCGCAACCTGCGGTATTTTCCCGATTGACCAAATGGCGATTGATTATCTGCGTCTGTCAGGTCGAGAAGAGAGCCAGATTGAGCTGGTCGAAAAATACGCTAAGGCACAGGGTCTATGGCACGATGCTGATACCCCTATAGCAACTTATTCAAGTAAGTTGGAATTGGACTTGTCATCCGTTCAACCCGCACTGGCTGGTCCAAACTTGCCACAACAGCGTATCAATCTATCTGATATGCACGAAAAATTTGGTGAAACCCTGAAAGTGATGACCAAAGACCGTAAGAAGGAAATTGAAGCTAAGGTTCGCTTTGATGAAGAAGGCGGTAAGCAAGAGCAAGCCAAATCTTTGGCGGCGAAACCCAAGCCTTTCTGCGCTGAAGGCAGTACTTACTGCACGGTTAAAATTGAAGATGAAGAGTATCGATTGCGTGATGGCTCTGTCGTTATTGCGGCCATTACTTCTTGTACCAATACTTCAAACCCCGCTGTAATGATTGGCGCAGGTTTAGTAGCTAAAAAAGCCGCGGCAAAAGGTCTTACGGCTAAACCTTGGGTTAAGACCTCTCTTGCTCCAGGCTCGAAAGTGGTGACTGATTACCTTGAAAAAGCCAAATTGATGGATGAGCTCGAGAAAGTGGGTTTTTACTTAGTTGGCTATGGTTGCACCACTTGTATCGGTAACTCAGGTCCGCTGTTAGAGGCAATTGAAGGCGCTATCGAAGAAGGCGACTTGGTTGCCGCTGCCGTACTGTCAGGCAACCGTAACTTTGAAGGTCGCATTCACTCGCATGTTAAGGCCAGCTACTTGGCGTCGCCTCCGTTAGTGGTTGCTTATGCGCTGGCAGGTACGGTCGATATTGACTTGACCACCCATCCGCTAGGGCAAGACCAAGAAGGCAAAGATGTTTACCTTAAAGATATCTGGCCGACGTCAGATGAGATTAATGAGCTGATTGCCAATAATATCGACGCTGATATGTTCCGTAAAAACTACGGTGAAGTGTTTGACGGTAGTGCAGCATGGAACGCCATTAGCTCAGCTGATAGCCAGTTGTATCCATGGAGCGAAGCGTCTACTTATATCAAAAACCCTCCATTCTTTGATGGTATGACCATGGAGCCAGAAGGTATTCCTGATATCGAAGGGGCGCGTATCTTGGGTTTATTTGGTGATTCAATCACCACTGACCATATTTCACCCGCCGGTAATATCGATCCAGACTCGCCAGCAGGTAAATACTTACAAGAGCGTGGCGTGTTACAAGCCGACTTCAACAGCTATGGCTCACGCCGTGGTAATGACGCGGTCATGACGCGCGGTACCTTTGCCAATATCCGTATCAAAAACACCATGATGGGCGGCAAAGAAGGCGGTTATACCTATTACTTCAACGGTGATAGCGCCACGCTACAAGACGGCGAAGAAATGGCCATCTATGATGCGGCAATGAAGTATAAAGAAGACAAGCGTCCGCTCGTAGTCCTTGGTGGAGCAGAATATGGCTCTGGCTCTAGTCGTGACTGGGCAGCGAAGGGTACGATTTTGCTTGGCGTAAAAGCGGTATTGACCAGCTCGTTTGAACGTATTCACCGCTCAAACCTAGTTGGTATGGGGGTGTTGCCACTGACTTTTAAAGCAGGCGAAAATGCTGCCACTTATAATCTAGATGGTTCTGAGGTGCTTAGCATTACAGGTCTAGATAATGGTGAGAGCAAGACCGCAAAAGTCACAGCCACACGTGCAGATGGTTCGTCTGAGAGCTTTGATGTCAACGTCATGCTACAGACGCCAAAAGAGCGCGAATACGTCCGTCACGGCGGTGTACTGCACTATGTACTACGTCAATTGGCAGCTGAGAGTAAAAAAGCTGCGTAATGGTTAGTTATATTTAGAATAAAAAAAGCCCAGTCCCAGTTAAAGTAGGGGATTGGGCTTTTTTATTATCTAGGAAAACAGAAAGCAAGTATCTGAAATTTTATTTTCATTGGTTATCTAAAGTTCTCATTCCAGCTCTCCTTAAATATTGTATTTAAGAATTTTTCTTTATCAATGCTGCCGTCAGTGTTCAAGCAAGTCTTATCGACGAAAAGATAATTCGTCCAGCTAATATCAGGAGATAGTGAATTAATTTCATTTACGATATCAACTTCGCTAATTTCAGAAAAATCTCTAATAACGAGTTTTTGTGCTAGCTCTAAAATGCGCCTCTTTGTTTTATACTCATTAGAATTTGGATACTCAGTAATTTTGTCAAAAAATCCCTCATAATTTATACTTAAGTCTTCGTTTACATACGTCTCACTCCAGAATATGTAATCACTCCAAAAAGGGTCGGGAGACAGTTTATTTAGTTCAATATTTATTTCTATTTGCCTAGATTCTGAGCAGGTTGCGTTAATTAACTCTTCCAGTAATAAAGTAAATTTTTTCTTGGTGTCATCGTTCATTATTATTTCCTGTATCATTTATTTCAATTTTTTTAACCCTTCTCACATACCCGTAAATAACTATTATGATAAATCAACAAGCAACCTACTAAATGTCTATCAAAGCGTTTATGATAAGAGTAAGAGAGAGTGATAATAGCTTAAACTTACCTCAAAAATAATAATATTAGAAGCTATAAAACCATGAGACATGACTTACCTTTACTCTTTATAAGAAATTGATCAAACCAAAATATTTTATACAAAATGCATAATGGGTCATAGGCGTTTTTGCTACGATAGCAAAAACGTATCAAGTATTTATTGATAAAAGGAAGTTGAGATGAAACGATTGATTGGTATATTCGCCCTATCTATTTTTACTATCACAGCTGGGATGGGGGCGGCGCATGCAGAGCAGGTTTGTAAAGTAACCGATCCTACAGGCACGCCATTAAATATTCGTGATAAACCGAATGGTAAGATTATCAATAAACTACGCAACGATCGTGAAGTTTATATCACAGAAACTACTTACGATAATAAAGACCGTCCGTGGGTGTATCTAGAAGGGTACTATCAAGGAGAATACAGACAATGGGGTTGGGCGATTAGAGAGTTTGTTTCTTGTTATGATCGTTAGTATGAAAACTAACAGCTGCTCTCAATATATTTGCTCTGAGCTTTTAATAAAGCCAGTCCATTTCACATCAGAATGTTCAAATAATGATTAACAGTAGCTTTAAGAAACGACAGACATAAAAAATCCCAGTCACCGTATGATGACTGGGATTTTTTATTGTTCGCTTATTAGTCTAACCTGATGCTAAGAAAAAGTGCTAATAAGTGACGCCAAATAGTGGCGTCCCCAGGGGGATTCGAACCCCCGTTACCGCCGTGAAAGGGCGGTGTCCTAGGCCTCTAGACGATGGGGACGCATAGAGTGTTATAACCAAATGGCTACAACGGTACTTCACAATATCAGAGAGCTTATCTATTAATAGAGCAAGCTGTGCCTAGGTGCTGATATCGTCCTACTAGCGAGTATTTATGTTAAAGTTTCAGTGAACTGAGCTTTGCAATAAATAGTATGGTGGAGCTAAACGGAGTCGAACCGTTGACCCCTTGCATGCCATGCAAGTGCTCTACCAACTGAGCTATAGCCCCTCGCTAAGAGTGTGCGTATTTTATGTAAGAGCGGCAGTCTTGTCAACCGCTATTTTCAAAATAATCGATAAATATGCGAAAAAAAGCGTTTAAAGCGGATTTAGCTACTTAATAAGCGTAAATTAACGTGGATTTTGCTGACTAGCAATCTCTTTAATAGCTTTATCGGTAAAGAATTCTTCTTCAGTACCATCTGAAAAAATAATGGCAGCACATTCTGTGGGGACATATTGTCCACCTTTTTGTTGTACTGTGCTGACACCTTTAAAGCCAACGATATCAGAATTTCCTAATTTATCTAAATTATGATTGGTATAATTACAATAAGAGCTGTATATCCACTTTAGGTCTTCAAAGTCTTGACCGGTCGTGAGGGTTAGCTTGGCATCGTATAGCTCTTTTACGATTGCATCATAGTATCTTTGTGCTTCTTTGAACGTATTAAAGACATAATCTTTGCTTTCTATCGTGACGGTCTTGGCGCTCATTTTTATTTCCAATTGAGAGTTTAAATAAATAATATTCGTATGCTAGTGCTGAGATTAACGTAGAGAGGGGTCAGTAATAGTCTGACCCCTTTTCATTATTTACTAATCCTGTTTCTAATTAATAAAAGTTAAGGATTATTCAGCTACCAAAAAATCTGGCAACTCTGCTGCTTGTTTCTCTAGCTTTTTAAGCTTCTTTTTGCCTAAACCGCCCAATACGTCAACGGCATGACGCAAGCGTGTCAGTGTCATATCAGCGCCGATAATCGCCATAGAGTTCATAACTGGCGTCGATGAGGTGCTACCAGCGATGGCGATAAAGAATGGCGCCATAAAGTCACGCATCTTAATATCAAGATGGGCGGCAAGACCTTTTAAAGTGGCGTAGATATTTTCTTCTGACCACGTTGGCAAGACTTCTAGCTGCCAAAGTGATAGTTGAAGCATCTCTATGATTTGCTCAGACGTGAGTGATTTATGGGTAAAGCTCTCAGCATTGATATCAGGTAGGTTCTGGAAATAGAAGCCACCCCAATTAACTGCATCAGACAATAGCTCGATACGAGGCTGAATCGCCGCTGCAATAGCCGTTAATTTATCGCTGTTACTTGCCCAGTCTAAGATTTTATTCTTTAACTCTTCAGGAGTAAGCGCCCGTAGCCATTCGGCATTAAGCCAATTAAGCTTTTCGATATCGAAAATAGGGCCGCCAAGTGACACACGCTGAATATCAAAGCTGGCAATCATTTCTTCTAAGGTAAATTGCTCAGCGTCATTAGGCATTGAGTAGCCCATACGACCGAGGTAGTTTAGCAATGCTTCAGGTAGTACGCCAGCATCACGATAGTAGGTAATCGACGTTGGATTTTTACGTTTCGACAGCTTTGATTTATCTGGGTTACGCAGTAATGGCATGTGGCAAAGAACGGGCATCTCCCAACCAAAATACTCATAAAGCAGCTGATGCTTCGGTGCAGAGTTTAGCCACTCTTCACCGCGCATGACGTGACTGATGTCCATCAAATGATCGTCAACGACGTTGGCGAGATGATATGTTGGCATGCCGTCAGTTTTTAGCAGCACTTGCATATCGATTTGCGTCCAAGGAATCTCAACCGTGCCGCGCAGCATGTCCTGTACCTGACAGACACCTTCGGTTGGCACGCGCATACGAATCACGTGCGGTTTACCTTCAGCGACCAATTGCTCGGTTTTCTCAAGGGCTAAATGGGCACAGCGACCGTCATAGCGTGGCGTTTCGCCATTGGCCATTTGCTCAGCACGCATGGCATCTAGCTCTTCACTAGTACAGAAGCAACGAAACGCATGATCATTTTCTATGAGTTGCTCAGCGTGTTTTTTATAAATCTCACTACGCTCGCTCTGACGATAAGGCGCGTGCGGACCGCCAATGTCTGGACCTTCCGCCCAATCGAGACCAACCCAACGCAGCGCATCCAAAATCATTTTTTCGGATTGCTCGGTTGAGCGCGTTTGATCAGTGTCTTCGATACGTAAAATAAACTCGCCGCCGTGGGCTTTAGCAAAAGCCAAATTAAATAGGGCGATATAAGCCGTGCCTACATGAGGAAAGCCAGTAGGCGAAGGGGCAATACGGGTACGGACAGGACGCGTGCTGTTAGTTAAAGTCGATGATTGCATCATAAAAATCTCAAAATAGGGTAGTTAATGAATATGGCAGTGAAAAATGGCAAAAAAATAGCAATTAAAAATGCTAATAATAAATGTGAATGACAACTTTGAACAAAAAATACGGATGAAACAATAGGCGTCAATGTAGAAAAATAGCGTAAAATATAGCGCTAGTATAACAGAGAGATGGGATATTTTTAACGAAAAGCCTGTCTAGCGCTTGACTACCCGTGTATCCTTGCGATAATAATGTTAGACAAGTCATAACTTGTTTATTTTCATCTGATTTTTTACTATTACTGACCAAAATGGTCGTCATTTACTGAGTTGTTTGTGTCAATATCGAATAATAAGCCAAAAAGTAAGCAAGATCTTAAAACAACCTCTTCGTCAGCCACTGATAATGCTAAGTCAGCGCGAGACTTGTCTGCGATGGAAAATGACTTTATTGCAGAGAGTGACTCTGCTAATTCACCTGCTCAAGAGTCTGTAACTGCTGCAACAGAACAAACCACTTCTGATGAATTGAGCTTTGTCCATGATGCGGTGCTGTTACAAGAAACGGTCGCTGCAGTGTTGGGTGTTAAATCTTTGCCTAAGCAAACGGACGACGAAGCAAAAAATAGCTTACAAATAAGCGGCATTTACGTCGATGCAACCTTTGGCCGTGGCGGCCATAGCCGCCTGCTATTAAGCCAGCTTGCCGATGATGCAACCTTGATTGTGTTTGATAAAGACCCAACGGCGATTAGCGTTGCTCATGAATTGGCAAATACCGATAGCCGCGTAAAAGTGGTGCATGACAGCTTTGCGACCTTGACTGATAGTCTAGCGGCAATGGGTATCATGCAAGTTGATGGTTTGATGGCAGATTTGGGTATCTCGTCGCCACAGATTGATGACGGCAGTCGCGGTTTTAGCTTTATGCGTGATGGTGCAGTCGATATGCGCATGGATACCAGTCGCGGGCAGTCAGTTGCCCAGTGGCTTGAGACGGTCGATGATGAAACCTTGGCCAACGTGCTCTATGAGTTTGGCGAAGAGCGTCACAGTCGCCGTATTGCTCGTGCTATCAAGCAGATGGAAAGTTATACCTCCACGCTTGAGCTGGCAGAGGCTATAAAAGTTGCACATCCCAATTGGCAGCGTGGCAAGCATCCGGCGACCCAGAGTTTTCAAGCCATGCGAATTTTTATCAATAATGAGCTTGGCGATGTTGATAACTTTTTAGAACAAAGTATTCCTATTTTAAAGTCAGGTGGGCAGTTGGCAGTCATTAGTTTTCATTCCTTAGAAGATCGCCGCATCAAGCAGTTTTTGCAGCGTCATAGTAAAGGGCAGTATCCAGAAGATGAAAACTTACCGATGCCGCCGAAGCGCCCACGTTACTTTAGTAAGCCTAAACGCGTCGGTCCTAGCAAGGCAGAAATCAGCCAAAACCCACGCTCACGTAGCGCGTGGTTGCGCATGGCCACCCGTACCGATACGGATTATGTAACAGATGAAAACTCATAAACTAAGACATAAAGACTGCTATTAAGTTATGTGGTTAAAATATGACTGAATGTTTTAATGATTACGCGGCTGTTAAAAAGCTGTAAACATTCTCTGCTAGGCTCAACAGTTACTTTTTGCTTGGTTTTATTTCTATTTATATTTGTTTTTATTGATGGTGCTGATGGCTCATGAGGGTGTGATCACTCGCAAATGGTTAGCGCTTTTTATATTTGAAGTTCACTTTTTTGAGATCGTCATGGCAATATCTGACAAACCTGTCAACCGTCGCACCGCAATGCCTGCTAATACTGATGTTGGCGAATTATTCGTGCGCCGATTAAATGTGGTCAGTATTTATGTGGCCATATTATTAATATTGGCGGCAGCAATTATCTGGAGCGGCATCAAAACTGCCGAGGGCGTGCAGCAATATCATCAGGATTATAAAACCTTGCAAGACATGAAAAAACAAGAGCGCAAGCTGCAGGTAGAACATCAGCGTTTGCTTATCGAGCAGCAAACCTTTAGTGCCACCCCGCAAATTGCCAGTCGCGCCGTCGCCGAATTGGGTATGTTTTCGCCCACCCTTAAAGACAAACTAATTATTCAACCGGGTGCGGCAGTTGCAGTAGCGCCAGTCGTCGAAGCTGATGGCTCAGATGCAGCAGCTGTCAATGAAACAGATTTTTTTGAAGCGGATGCTGACGTAGCGGAGGCAGGACGATGACTGATAAAAAATCCAATGCCAATAGTGCTAAAGATACTGCTAAGAATAACAGCAAAAAACCTGCCAGTGGCAAAGTCACTAGTGGTAAAGTGACTAAGCCACTACGCCGTGCCAGTGCTGCCAAGTCTGGGCAAACCAGCAGCAAACCTGACAATAAAGCGGCCGATAATCGTAAAGCCAAGCTGTTTAGCCGCCTAAAAAAGAACGAAGAGCAGGGTGCTTATACCAGTGTTAAAACCCAAAAAAGTAAAAGATCTTTTTTGGGTAAAGCCTCTGGAGCATCTTCTCGCGGCGGTGTCGAGCAGGATAAAAACCGCTTTCGTACGATTTGGGGACTGGCGCTGCTGATTTTAGTAGGGCTTATCGGTCGTGCTTATTATTTACAGGTGGCGAATGCTCAGTTTTACCAAGATAAAGGTAACGAGCTGATTACCAGCGTGCGTACGCAAAAATCCTATCGCGGTATGATTACCGATCGCAATGATTTGCCATTAGCCGTTAGTGCGCCATTAGCGACCGTGTCGTTTAGCCCGCATGATTATGCACGCGAATATTACGAGCTTAAGCGTATTATCCTCACCAATCCTGATAGTCCAAAGCTGGTTGCGCGTATGCAAAAGCGCTTAGATAATATGGATTTGACCACGCTTGCTGCTGCTGCCAATATTTCGGTAGATGAGCTGAAACGAGTGACTGCTATCGACCCTAGTGTCGATGTGACAGATGAGGAAGCGGTGAAAGCGGCGTTGCCATCGGGTGCAGGCTCGCATTATCTGCCGCTACTCAATAAAGTCACGCCTGAAATTGCTCAAAGTGTTAGCTCGCTTGACTTTCCGGGTGTTAATGAGAAAAACTTTTTCCAGCGCTACTATCCACAGCCGCAACCGAACTCGCAACTTTTAGGTTTTATGGGACAAAACGCCAATGACCCTGAAGGCGGTTATGAAGGGCGTGCCGGTATCGAACGTCAGTACGAAACCGAGCTGGCCGGTGAAGATGGTAAGGTATTGGTACTAAAAGATGCTAAGCAAAATAGCTTAAAAGAAATCAAGCAAGTTAAGCCAGAAGTACCGGGTAAAGATGTCGCGTTAACGATTGATTCACGCTTACAGTATCTGCTTTATAAAGAGCTTGAAAAAGCCGGTCGCTTACAAAAAGCGCGCTGGTCAACAGGCATGATTGTCGATGTGCAAACAGGTGAAGTGCTCGCCTTGTCGACGTGGCCGTCATTTAACTCTAATAATCTTAATGAGATGACCGGTGAAAACCAGCGTAACCGTGCGCTGCTTGACGTCTTTGAGCCCGGCTCAGTCATGAAACCATTTACCGTTGCCGCTGCTTTAGATTCAGGTAAATATACGGCGACATCATTGATCGATACCAATCCTGGCTCTATTCGTGTCCGTGGCTATACAATTCGTGACCATAATAATTTGGGTCGGATTACATTGGCAACGCTACTACAGAAATCGAGTAACGTGGCCTCGACCAAGATTGCTTTGTCGTTACCGGCTGATGGTATTACCAGTATGCAAAAACAATTTGGTTTTGGCTCAAAAACACCGTTACAATTTCCAGGTGAAGGTAGTGGTCTTGTGGTCACACCGGAAGAAAAAGAAACTTCAAGACGGGCAACGGTCAGTTATGGCTATGGTATCCAAGTGACGTTGGCGCAGATTGCGCAAGCGTACTCGGCGCTGGCGGCAGGCGGGGTGATGCATCCCTTAACGCTGACTAAAGATGGCGAGCGGCCGCCCAGTAAGCGTATCATGGCACATGAGCAAGCTATGTCTATCGTGCAAATGATGGAAAGTGTCACCGAACCGGGTGGTACAGCTAAGGGTGCTGCTATCGACGGTTATCGCGTCGCTGGTAAAACAGGGACGTCGCGCCGTATCAATCCAAAAGGTGGCTACTATACTGACCAGTATCGTAACGTCTTTGCCGGTATGGCACCAGCGTCTAATCCTAAGCTGGTTGGCGTGATGTTAATCGAAGACCCACGTGGTCAGATTTATGCCGGCTTAACAGTCGCTCCTGTCTTTCACAACGTCATGAAAGAGGCGCTGCGTTTGTATAATGTACCGTTAGATAAGCCATTAAAAACCGAAGACCAGTAGGCGTAATAGTAAATTTTTAAATATTCAGCTCTTAATCATTTGATGCGTTTTAACCGTTTAGGATTTGCCAATGACTCTGTCTACCTCGCCGATAAGCAGCACCACAGTCACCTTACAACAGCTGATTGAAGCTAGTGGCAACGATAAAGATAGGCAGAGTCATAGTCAAAACTATAAAGATAAACACAGTCTAGCGCAGGCATTGACAACGATGCTAACCGCATATAGTAGTCAACTATCGAATGCAAAAAGTTCGGTTGCCAATATCGCATTTGAGCAGTTCTGCTTAGACAGCCGTCAATTGGCAGCCAACGATGTCTTTGTCTTATTAAAAAGTCATATACCAAACTGTCAAAAAAGTCGTGACCACCTCTATCAAGCCGCTGAGCAGACGGCTTTTATCCTAGCAGAAATTGACCCATTAGCTTTGCTTGCGACAGCTAATGTCCCGCCTCATGCCAACCTTGCATTGACGAGTGATAGTGCCCAAGCTATCGCACAGCAATTAGACGGCCTGCCTTGCCCAGTATTATATGTACCCAATATCCGTGATTTTTTAGGTGACTTGATTCAATCACGTTTGCAATATCAGAAGGCTGTGACCTTGCCAAAGGTCGTTGCAGTAACAGGCACCAATGGCAAAACAACTATCAGCCAATTGGTGGCGCAATTAACGCAGTTGACTGGTATGAGCAGCGCCGTGATGGGTACAGCGGGTAACGGTAGATTAGGCGCTTTGGTGCAAGCCAGCCATACCACCGGTGATGCCTTAGCAGTACAGCAGTTTTTATATCAAATGGGTCTTGAAAATGCTGAATTATTGGCATTAGAAGCCAGCTCGCACGGTCTCGATCAGCAGCGTTTACAGGGTATGCCGGTGTCGGTGGCGATTTATACCAATTTGAGCCGTGATCACCTAGATTATCATACTGATATGGCTGAGTATGCCGCGGCAAAGGCTAAGCTGTTTGATAAAGCGCATTTCCCAGAGTTAACCCACGCCATTATCAATATCGATGACGAGCATGCACAAATTATGCTCGACACAGCATACGCTAGCAACTTAACGGTTTGGACCTATAGTTTAGACCCATCAAAAATGGCGACCTTTGTTGCCGCTGAAATTAAGCCAAGTTTGCAAGGTGTTGAGATTGCGCTGCGTACTGATTTTGGTAGTAGAGATTTTAAAAATAAAGAAACCAATAACATCAATATTGTCAGCCCGTTACTCGGGCGCTTTAACGTTGCCAATTTACTTGCTGCCATCGCCGCTGCCGTCGCTTTAGGGATTAGTCTGGAGCGCATTGCGACAGTGATACCGCAGCTACAAGGTGCGGTTGGGCGTATGCAGCGTGTACCCTCTAATGACGGCTGCTTTATCGTTGATTATGCCCATACGCCTGATGCATTAAGCCAAGTACTTGCCAGCCTAAAAACCCATTGTAAAGGTCAGTTGTGGGCAGTGTTTGGTTGTGGCGGCGACCGTGATGCGGGTAAGCGCCCATTGATGGCGCAAGCGGGGCTGGCGGGCGCCGATAAAGTTGTATTGACGGCAGACAATCCACGTACCGAAGACCCAAATATGATCTTGCAAGATATGCAAGCAGGCATGACAAACGAGCAATATCAACGTGCACATATCGAACCGGCGCGTCAAACCGCCATCGAATATGCGGTCAATCAAGCTGCGGCTGATGATATCGTTGTTATCGCAGGCAAGGGTCATGAAACCTATCAAGAAATTAACCATGTTCGTTATGATTTTGACGATCGTGTTGTTTTGCAAAACGCTTTAGAGCAAGCAGGGCGTGTATAGCCTTTATAGACAAATAATAGCGCTTGCCGCTCATTTTTTTGGGCTTTTCTGAACAACAGATATCATTAAATATCAAAGATAAGTAGTCATCATATATAAGGTAATCATTATGACAGCCGACAACGATAACAGCACTCAGTCGCAAGGGCTGTATGTTTGGCAAGTAGACAATCTACTTGCGGCGACCGCAACACTGAATGGGCATTGGCAATTTGCTGAAGCGCAAGCAACATCAAGCAATAATAGCACGGACACAAGCAAGTCAATTACCAGCACTCGTATCGCTACCGATACTCGTACCATAAAACCTGGCGATATTTTTTTAGCCTTAACCGGTGATAATTTTGATGGTCACGATTACATCGCTACTGCCATAGAACAAGGTGCGGTTGCAGCCATCGTTTCACGTCCCATTTCTGCTGATATTGCACAATTAGTTGTTAATGACACGCGTTTAGCGTTAGGGCAATTAGCAGCTTATCGTCGTCAGCAGCATAAAAATTTGACTGTGATTGCCATTACTGGCTCGAGCGGTAAGACCACTTGCAAAGAGATGCTCGGTAGTATCTTTGGACGCTTGGCGCCGACGCTGATTACCCGTGGCAATCTAAATAATGACTTGGGTGTGCCGATGATGTTGCTCGAATTATCCGATCATCATCGCTATGCAATTTTGGAGCTAGGCGCTAACCATATTGGTGAGATTGCTTATACTACTGAGATTGTAAAGCCGGATGTCGCTTGTGTTCTTAATATTGGTACCGCGCATTTAGGGGAATTTGGTAGCCGTGAAGGCATTTGCCAAACCAAGGCTGAGATTTACCATACTTTGAATGACACGCAGTACGCGATCGTTCCTGATAAAGATGATTTTACCAATAAGCTACGCCGTATTGCCGAAAAGCATACGTCACACGTGATTGGCTTTGGCAATACCGATGTCAGTGCCAGCCATTTAGATGTTGAGCCTGAGCGCAGTGAATTTAAGCTCCATATCGATAGCCAAGTTCATGATATTAGTCTACCGCTAGCGGGTGAGCATAATGTTAATAATGCCTTAGCCGCTGCTGCTTGTGCCCATGCCTTAAATATCGATATCAGTGATATCGTCGTCGGACTTGAAAACGCTCGCCCTGCTAAGGGGCGCTTAAACAGCCAGCTACTCGGTATGCATCGTTTGATTGATGATACTTATAATGCCAATCCGCATTCGGTGCGCGCAGCCGCTAAAGTGTTGGCAGCGCAAACGGGTACGCAAGTGATGGTACTTGGTGATATTGCGGAGCTTGGAGAAGCGGCAGTTAGCGAGCATCAAAGCTTGGGTCGTACGATTGCGACCACCGGCATTAATGTGCTGCTGTGTGTCGGTGAATATGCGCCTCATACCGTAGCGGGTGCGCAAGAGATTTCTGCTATCAGCGCCCATGCCTTTGCTGATAAAGACAGTTTATTGGCGTATTTACAGTCTTATTTACGAGCACAGCAGGCGCAGCCTTGTACGGTGCTGTTTAAAGGCTCACGTTCCATGGAAATGGAAACCCTTATCAATGCGCTAGTCGAGGAGTAGGCGGTGTTAGTTTGGTTGTTTGGCTGGCTTGGTCAGTATTATACGCCGTTTTCTGCGGTTTCTTCGTTGACGCTGCGCGCGTTACTGGCGGTCATTACCGCACTTGCCTTTAGTATGATTTTTGGTGGACGCGTCATTCGACGTCTGCGTGCGCTGAAGTACGGTCAGGCGATTCGTAATGATGGTCCGCAGTCGCATTTGGCTAAGACGGGCACGCCGACCATGGGTGGGGTGCTGATTTTGAGCGCGATTGGGGTTTCAACCTTATTGTGGGCGCGATTAAACAATCCCTATGTGTGGATTTTGCTCATTGTTATGATTATCTTTGGTGCGGTCGGTTGGGCAGATGATTGGCTTAAAATCAAATATAAAGACCCCAAAGGCTTAATCGCTCGCAAAAAATACTTTTGGCTATCGATGGGCGCGTTATTCGTCGGTATTTCTTTATATTATATCGCTACTTTACAGCCCGATATTAACACCACGCGTGAAATGCAGGATTTGCTGCTACCTATTTTTAAAGATTGGATTATTCCATTCTCAGCAGTGCCGTTTGGTATTGGGTTTATTATCTTTACCTACTTTGTGATTAATGGTGCTTCTAACTCTGTCAACTTAACCGATGGCTTGGATGGTTTGGCTATTTTGCCCGTGGTCTTGGTAGCAGCCGGTTTAGGCGCGATGGCTTATGTATCAGGTGACGTGCGCTTTGCGGATTACTTGCATGTACCTTATATTGCTTATAATTCAGAAGTGATTATTGTCTGCGGCTCGATGATTGGTGCCGGACTTGGCTTCCTATGGTTTAATGCTCATCCAGCGCAAGTATTTATGGGTGATGTTGGGGCATTAGCATTGGGTGCCATGCTCGGTACGATTGCGGTTATGACCCGTCAAGAGATTGCCTTTGCCATTATGGGTGGGTTGTTTGTTGCCGAAGCCTTGTCAGTGATGCTACAGGTTGGTTCGTATAAGCTGCGTAAAAAGCGCGTCTTTCGTATGGCGCCATTGCATCACCATTTTGAAGAGATTGGCTGGAAAGAGACACAAGTGGTGGCAAGATTTTGGATTATTGCCATTATCCTAGTCATTCTTGGGCTTATGACTTTAAAACTACGTTAAGTCGTCAATAAGATAAATCATCAACAAAATATAAATCAAAAGCCATCTCAAAATCTGAGGTGGCTTTTTTTAATGCTTGTTTATAATTTTGCCTCTATGTTTTTCATTATGGTTTTACTCCACCTTTTATCCCTTACTTAACCTGAACTTTGTTAAAATGGCAGCCATATTGCGATGACTTTGAGATACTTGTGAGCTTATTTATTTGTCCCCTTTGTCAATCACCCATGCAACCAGCTGACGATACGTGGCGCTGTGATGGCAGCTTGCACCCAAAGCAAACGTCCCATCCGTTTGATGTGGCGCGGCAGGGTTATGTCAATCTATTACCCGTACAACAAAAAAAATCCAAAGCACCGGGCGACAGTCAGCAATCTATTGATGCGCGCAAACGGTTCTTAAATGCTGGAAATTATCAGCCATTAAATGACTTAATTTGCCAAAAGATGACGGCGTTACTAACAGCACAGAAAGTCAGTCTCAGCCAAAAAGATAGGCCAGTCAACTGGCTGGATATTGGCTGCGGAGAAGGGTATTACACGCAGGCAATGGCGCAAACGGGAATGGATGTGCTTATTGCAGCGGATATCAGTAAACCCGCCGTCGTAGAGATGGCAAAGACCAGTAAGGCTTTAGGTCGTCTTTGGTCTCAGCAAGCTAAAGACAGTGCTAGTAAGGAAACAGTTAAAGCTGCAGCCATTTATCCGTTAGTCACCAGCGCGGCCCACTTGCCATTACGGGCACATAGCATCAATGGCATTAGCAGTATTTTTAGCCCAATCTTGCCAGAAGCGTTCAATGAGGTATTAAGTGATGCAGGCCATCTAATCATTGCAAAGCCCGATATAGGGCATTTAGCAACGATGCGTGAGGCGTTATTTGATGACGTCCGCGAGCATGATTCGGATAAGTTTTTGCAGGAATTGGCGCCTTATTTTCAGCTTTTACAAACCCATCATATCAGCAGTAGTTTAAATTTATCGGCAGAGGAATTGGCGGATTTAATGACCATGACCCCTTATGCGTATCGTGCGCGTGGCGAAAAAAGACAGGCGCTACTAGCAGAAGTGACCGCAAAGCCTTTTGAAACTGAAGCCAAGTTTGTTATCTACATTTTGCAAAAAACAGCTGCTGTATAAAATTAATAAAGTAAATTTAATGAAAATTATTTCATGTTAATCATTTTTCTTTAATAAGCACTTATTAACAAGGATTCATTTATAAAACCGGTCCCATGGTGGCAACGATATTATTCCAAATTCGATAAGACAGTGGCCAGTTCTTCACTTCTTCGCGCGTCACTTCATCAGAGTCAGCGATATACTGATATTGGCGCTCCATAATATCGGCAGTCAGTTTGTTATCACTAAATAGGATATTGTTTTCATAGTTCAAATCAAAGCTACGCAAATCTAAATTGGTTGAGCCAATCAAGCTGATTTCACCATCGACAGTCAGAGTTTTGGCGTGTAGCAACCCGGGCTTATACTCATAAATCTTTACGCCTGCCTCAAGCAATTGCCAGTAATAACTATGACTGGTCGCGGCGACGATAAAGGAGTCGTTTTTCTTAGGGAAAATCATCGTCACCTCGACCCCGCGATAGGCGGTCGCACATAGAATGCTCACCAGAGAATAATCGGGCACAAAATAAGGGGTAGAAATCATCAGTGTATGCTGAGCTTGGCTAATTAAAGCGCCCAAAAACTGTGGCGTGGTGCCGTGGCGCTGGGTCGGACCATCGGAAAACACTTGGGCAGCAAAATTATTAGATAGCAGATTTGGCTGTAAATCTGTCGCATATGGAAAACTGTCGAGCGGCGTATCAGGGTTTTCAGTCAACCAATCACTGGCAAATAACATCTGAGTTTGCCCAACGATGGGGCCTTCGATACGCAGCATAATATCGACCCAAGGGGCATATTTAGGTTTTACCATAAACTCAGGGTCGGCGCAGTTACGGCTGCCAGCGTAGCCAATCTTGCCATCAATCACGGTAATCTTGCGGTGATTACGCAAGTCAATACGGCTAAACAGCAGGACCTTTATGATATTGGTTAATGGCAATGCAATGCTGAGCTGTACACCCGCATCCTTCATCTGTTGCCATAGCTTTGAGCCCACCATCTTACGTGAGCCCATACCATCGACCATCGCCCGGCAGGTAACGCCGCGCTTTGCTGCGCGAATAAGCGCTTCGGCGGTATCAGTCCCCATGCCATCGACCAGCCAAATATAATACAGCACATGGATATGATCGGTCGCCGCATCAAAATCAGCAATCATGCGTCTGCGCGTCTCAGCTGCGTCTGCCATCAGCTCGGCACGATTGCCTACCGTAGTCTGAAAGCCGGTGGCTTTTGCTGAATAAGCAAAGGCTGCGCGATACTCAGGCTTGACGGCATGTAATAAAGCCACATCGCTACCAAGCACTGAGGGACGGTATTGACGTAGTTTGTCGATGATTGCCTCGCGTTCGCGGGTGAAGTTGTGTCCTAAATGCACCTCGCCGAACATCCAATAAACCAGTACGCCAAGATAAGGTAAGACAAATAAAATAACAATCCAAGCTAAGCGCGCCGGCGCAGTTAAATCATGACGCGCAAGGACGCGCAGGGATATCAGCACCAGTAAGATAAAGTGAATGGTTAATAAGATGTCGATGAGCATAGCGCTGTCCGTGGTGGTTATATTGTGAAAATTATGATTATGATCATGGTCGTTATTATTTTTATTGAAACTCTGAGTGGTTTGACAGGTTGGATTGTTTATAGATTTTATTAACTTCTATTTATTAACTTCTATTAGTATTCGCCAAATAGCCAACCACTGACAAAGGCAAAATACTCGCGAAACCATGCATTGTAGCGAATCGATAACGGCGTTGGGCTGGCGAGCAGAATAGGCTGCTGATAGCCTTGATGCTTGGCAATGGCAGCGGCGCGAATGGTATGAAAATCACTGGTCACAATAGCAATAGGCGCTGTAATAGAGACCCCTTGTGCCGCCAAAATTACTTGGCTATAGATTAAGTTTTCGGCGGTACTGGTGCTTTTGCCCTCTTGCAAAATGTGCTCAAAGGCAATGCCATGTATCTCATGTAAATAGGTCGCCATAATACTGGCTTCACTGTGCATCTGCCCCATACCAATGCCGCCACTGGTCAGCGCTAGCGCCTCTGGCTGTACTTTAATCAGCGGGGCGGCCGTATCTAAACGCTTGGCAAGCGTCGGTGTTGGCTTTCCTGCGACCGTACCTGAACCTAATACAATAATCGCGGCGACCTCAGGTATAGGCTGCGCGCTGCGTTTAATCTGCTGCTGCAATGCAAGAAGAAATAGCACAAAGCTTATAAGCCAGATAAAAAACAGCAGCCATAGCGCATACCAAATACGATTGCGGAAAGGGTTTTGCCTAGTAAATTTGCGGATGGCATGCCAAAATATCCCATGGGCGACAAAGATACTGCCCACTAAAAACGGTACAACAGTGCCAAAGTTAATTTTGCCAACGGCCATTAATACGGCACAATCCACCATGATACCCGCACCGATAACCACTAATCCAACTCGCGCTATAATGAGTAATTTTTTTGCCATAGTTTTAAATTTATTATGTTTAGGTAAAGATGCTTTAAGTTAAGGTCTATTGAATCAAGTGCTTATTTATCTATTTAATTATACGTTGTTTTAATTGCATGGCTGTTTGGCAATATCAATCGGTACCAAATCCAATCCCTTTAACGTAAAAAGGAAAATCTTATGACGCCAATAATTTTTCATAATCCAAAATGCGGCACGTCTCGTAATACACTTGCTATTATGCAGGCCTCAGGTGAGACGCCAGAAGTGGTGGAATACCTAAAAACACCGCCGTCTCGTGAATACTTAGTTGAGCTGTTGGCATTGATGCACATCGCCCCACGCGAGCTAATACGCAGTAAAGAGAATATCTATAGAGAGCTTGGCTTAGACAATCCAGTATTGAGTGATGCGCAATTGATTGATGCCATGATAGCGCACCCTATTTTAATCAATCGTCCTATTGTTGTTACCAATAAAGGCGCGGCGCTATGTCGACCGGCAGAGCGGGTGTTTGATTTACTGGAAAATCCAGTCAGTAGCTTTACTAAAGAGAACGGGGAAATCGTTAAACATATCAAAGTTTAAAGACACTAGAGCGCTAGCAGCAGAAGACAATCTTGATAGTAAACGTGATGGTAATGGTGCCTCTTTGAATGCTGATTTGCCCAATGTTGATTTACTTAGGAATGGCTTAGGACCAAAATTCACGCCTATTGGTAGTTTGGCGACGTTATTGTGGTTACACGTATTGGCAGAAAAAGACTATAAGATAAGCTGGGGACAATATATGAAGGTCGGTCTGCTGATAACGCCGCCGGTATTATTAGCCACATTATTGACATTGGTGTTTTGGTTGCCTAAATTTCCTAGCGTTTAAGAAAAGGTTTTAAAAAGTTAAATATAAGATTTAAGGTTTTTGTTTTAAAGGATTTTGTAGGTGTTTAGGACAAGGCAGAGAAGCTGAAGACTTTGATTAAGCAGAATATGATTGGCGGTGAAGGAGGAAGTTAAACTATGAGTGTAAGATATTGATTTATATACCTTATTAATTTATTTAAACCATTATAGACCAACAAATAGACCAACACGTCTTAAGTATCGGATGCATAGCAAAACTTAGTAATTATTTCAGAATATAATGTAACTAAATATTTCTAAAGTACTATTTGGTTTCAAACATATACTATTTTTAAAAAAGCGTTTTTAGTTTAGCATGGTTTATTCATCATCCATCGAATGATATTCGACTTTAAAAACCCATGTCGATGAGATATGTTTACTAGCTGATGCTTTAAGACCCACACCTTTATTTATTCCAGTGATTTTTGCAGCTATCTCTGCTGCACCATCTAAGCTGTCAGTAAACTCTAAGCTTATTTGATGGGAGCGCAGTCCATTATTTAACCTATGAGTGGCCATTAGACCTAAGTCTGAGTCCATATCAACCCACTTTTGCAAATGCTGAGGTACGATAGGTTCCCTTTTAAGATCGTCAAAAGAAGAATAAACTTCTTTCTTTATACTGCCATTCTCCTCAAATTTTGCTTTTATGCCAATATCGATAGCTACAGGTTTTAGGACACTGATGTCAGTACCTATCTTTCCTTTAGTATTACAAAAACTTGCATCTTCTAAGTATATGGACTTTGCGCCCAGCGCACCTGCTAGCTCCATGAATACATTGTTTTTTTCTTTGGCTAGTAGCTTATTATAATTTTGGAGTGGTATATATATATCCTGTTTTATTGGATGTGAAATATAGAAACAGTTGTTTCTAGCAAGTTGCCCCATGCCCAATGAAATAGTCCTTGATTCATCTAAAGTCATGTGACCTAAACTAACTCCTAAACCTAATGATTGCTGAATAGCTGACAACACAGTGTCTTTATCGACAGTAGTTATAGAATTTTTTAATTTAGCAAATATTCCTGCTGAAGCTCCAGCACTTGCTGCTACTGTCGATATAGCTGGACCAAACGCCGCTCCAATAATTGATATCCCTGCTATGGCTAGTTGACTAGGTGTAATAGCGCGATTCCCTATAACAGCAAGGTTATAGCTCTTCATTAAAGAGATCTCATCTGCAACGAATAATAACTTTTGTTCTTTACGCATTTCTTAACCTCAAAATTTATACTTGCTGCTTAAGTTAGTTAATGACTTTGAATTTTTTATTTTGGGCTGTAGTAGAATGCGGTATATGAAAAATAGTGTTGTTAATAAGAGTGACTAGCATTATTAGTAATTTTAGACTATTTGTAAACTACTGTTTTGGAACTCTGCATAATTTATCAAATATGTTGCAGTCAATGAGCGCATACGTGGCAGACTCGAGTTATTGTTGGCATAAAAGAAAAGGTAAACCTAAGCACAAGTTCTGTGCGCCTAGATGAGATGACTTTGATTGTAGGAATAAGCACTTGGAGAAATTCAAGGGTATATGTGATTAAGACGACGATGGTTGTAGTAAGATTTTTGAAATGTATATAAAAATAGGCGGCTTCTGATATAGCTGAGTTATGAGATGATTTATAAGTACATCTATTTAGAGCAGCTTTCTGTTAGCATAAACTATTACTAATACCTCATCGAGCTACCCTATGTTAAGCCAGCCTCTTTTAGAAGCCTATCGCGAAACTAATTATTATTTTGGCGATGTTGTATTAAATATTGATAAGCTATCTGCTAAAGCTGAATGTCTTTTAAAGCCATTTATACCAAGTGGTGGCTTATTTATCACGGCTTGGAACCCTATGGGCGAACCTTTGGACCTCGCAAGTAATGAACTAGCCAATGAAGGTTTAAAGACTGAATTACTTAGTCAAGGCTTGACTGTTCTTGAAGGCTATGGTGAAAGTCCTGACGGATCGTGGCGAGAGGCTAGTTTCTTTGCTTATCCCGTAGATGAAGAAATAAGCCTTAACTTATGTCTTACCTACTTTCAAAATGCAGTGGTGTATGTTACCCCTAAAGGCTTACCTATGTTACTAGAAAATCCCAATTTTTCTGAACGTACTATTCTCAGCTATCCCTTAGACGCTTAGATAGGATTTTCCTTAAGTCCGATAAAATTTCCTCTGCTATTACTCTATCAAGGTTCACTCGCTTCTGTAGAAAAACTTTGGGATGAACGATGTTCCTATATCCACTAATCTTAAATGCAGCATCTATTAGGTATGCTGTTAGATGTTCAGATCGTTGAAGTTCCGATATTATCTCACCAAGCATTTTCTTATGAGTTTTAGAGTTGATATAATCGATTTTATCAATTTCAGATAACCAGTCAAGTAATACTCCTTCCAAAACCGATCCAGACAAAATTAGAGCGCTTTTGTATGCACCTGCATTAATACATACATCGATCTCACTTAAATCACCTTCGATTACTTCTCGAATGAAGTGCTGCTTCACAATCTGAAGATGGCTTAATATTTCTTGTATCAAATCTTTTTGAAAGGGCTTTTCTGGTATTTTTGTATTAAATAATTCTTTATTAATTATTTCAACACGATCAGGGTTGTTATCTTTATAAAGTGCTTGAAATAAGGATTTAGCATTAGATAGAACATTCTTATCAGGGATAATTATTGGCAGATTATTGACATGTTCTTTAGTAAACAGGTGACTCATAATGCCAGTTTCAAACTGCAAAAAGTACTTCTGTGCCGTATCACTTTTGAGGTATAAATATAGGAATTCGGAGTTGATAGAATCGTTCTTAGGTCTAATAACGATAAAATGATTTGAAGCGAAAACTTGTTCAGCGAAATCATGTTCAACTAATGAAAAATTTAAATTTCCCATTCGTGCGACCAAGATATCACCAGCTTGGATTAATACGTCAGTAGCTTTTTCAGTATCAGATTGTAAGCAGCCTGAAAGGTTTTTCAAATGCCTTGGCTTACAAACCTTACCAATCTTATCTTTGATTTGTTTAGGAAATAAAATATCTGTTAACTCAGATAATGGTTGTGTTGTCTCTTGCTTTAGTTTTAGCCTATTTTCTATCATTTCGGGAGAATAGTAGCTGATAGAAAGATTGTTCAAATCTAAAATTTCGTAGTGTTGTTCAAAAAAAATAAATTCTTTGTAGGGTTTATTTATAGTTGAGAGCTCATAGCCACATGTCAGCATATTAATGAGATCGAGATACTGCTTGTAAGGTTCAGTTATCACTCTTTCTTGCAACATAAGTTCAAAATCTGAACCTATACCATGAACACTAGAGTAAGTTTTTTCTCCTTTAAATAAAGAGAATATTACGTTTTCTGGTTTGTTTTTAGTCAACCAATAAAAATGAAATTTAACTGATGAGCTGGGAGATATTAGGCTAGATAAATCGAAAATACCCCCAATGTACCAATCTGATGTAATTAAGTCTTTTATAAATTTCCTATTATTCTGAGGAGAGTCAATTCTACTTCTTAAAAATATTAAACCTGTTTCGTTTGCTTCCTCATTTAATGTATATGAGACGTAATCAAGATCATCGTTCCTAGAGTCAAAAAATCCATTAGAGAACTTAAGTCTATCATCGATTATTTTATAAATATCCATTTTAATTCCTCCTTACCTTTTCTCACCAGACTCTCTATCTACGAGCAGTCGCAAGCTATGCATAAACGCCATTTGGAAGTTCTCATCGCCTACAAACTTCTTATAAAAATCCACTTCTTTACGGCGATCTGAGACGATAATTTCTTTGACCATATTGGCAAACTCCATCTTGCGTGATTGCTCATCTTCAATATTATTGTACTTATACTCAAAGTCTCGGTGCTCTTGAATACGCTTAACTAGATTTATTAGTTTAAAACGTTGCTCTTCTGGTGTGGCGTGCCAGTTTTCAAACCAATGCTTGTTAAAATCGTCAATGATTTTATCTAATACATCCTCTGTGGTCTCAGGATCATAAACACCTCTTGGACTACCGTTAGAAGGAGTAAGCTCGCCACCATCATCTTTTAGGGTTATCTTTTGACCCAAGGCGGTACGTTCGATGGCATATGTATTTAGATTAACAGATTCGAGCAGCTCATCTATGGCTTCGTCCTCAGTGGTTTTGACGCTAAGCTTTGGTATCAATGGCTTTAATACCCAATACAATCGTTCCCACTCAACCATGTTAAATGGGATGATAGCAGCGATCCTACCGTAGAGCTTAACAAACTGTTTGGCTTGCATCTTAAACTCAATCTTGGTTTCATCTGATAGACCAAGCTCAAGGTTATAACGATGGGCAAATACGTCTATCTTTGAGTCCAATATATCCATAGGCTCGTTATCAAAGAAAAGGTCGGCGTACTCTTTAACCTCATGAAGTTCATATACACCTTTGCTATCTAAATTGTCTTTAATTTCGTGCAAGACATTGATGTCAGTAGCTTCGGATAGAGTCGTAGCAGTATAGTATTTATCAAATGCCGATTTGATATCTGAAACGCTGTTATAAAAATCGAGTACAAACAAGTCCTCGGTTTTTTTGCCATACTTAGGTGCTGAGCGGTTAAGCCGCGATAGCGTTTGTACTGCTTGTACCCCCTTAAGTTTTTTATCAACATACATAGCAGTAAGCTTCGGCTGATCAAACCCTGTAAGATATTTATTTGCCACAACCAATAGGCGATATTCATCGGTATCAAATTTGTCTTTGGTTTTGGATTCTTCAAAGCCGTTCATCGCAGGCTCGGTATATTCAATACCGTCTACCTTTTTGCTGCCAGAAAAAGCAATGAGTATCTTAAAAGGATTGCCTTTTTCTTTTAGGTGTTTAGTTAGGGCTTTGTAGTAGCGAATCGCCATTGGAATGTTTTGCGTGACGACCATGGCCTTAGCGTGACCGTTTAGACGGTTTTTTCCATAGACGTTATCCACGAAGTGGTCGAGCATGATTTCAGCTTTGGTATTGATGGTTTGCTCAGTATGCTCAACATATGCCTTTAGTACCTTTTGTGCTTTATTGGTGTCAAACTTAGGATCATCTTTGATAGTTTTTTGAATCTGATAATACGACTTAAACGTGGTGTAATTGCTAATCACATCAAGAATAAATCCTTCTTGAATGGCTTGCTTCATTGAGTAGAGGTCAAATGGCTCAAAGCTACCATCTGCTTGCTTGATACCAAACTTCTCAAGCGTGCTGTCTTTTGGCGTTGCGGTAAAGCCAAAGTAACTGACGTTACCCTGCATCTTTCTCGCTTCAATAGCTTTGATAATCTTATCTTGGTTGTCTTCTATCTCTTCGTCATCACTAGTATTGTCAGTTTGATCAGCACTATCATCTTTAACCCCGAGCGCTTTATTCATGTCATCACTGACTGACCCGCCTTGTGAGCTGTGCGCTTCATCGATAAGAATTGCAAATTTCTTATCAGCCATTTCGCTGATTTCATCCAATATGAATGGAAATTTAAAAATGGTAGTGATGATGATTTTTTTACCTGACTCAAGGGCGTTACGCAGATCACGAGATCGCTGAGCATGGGCAATGATGCCTTTGACTTCACTAAATTGATTGATGTTATCTCGGATTTGTTTGTCCAATAACCTACGGTCAGTGACTACGATAACGGAGTCGTAGAGCGGCTTCTCGATATCTAGTGCGTTGATGGCATTGTAATCATCGCTTGGGTTGGGATAGGCTTCGATAAGTTGATACGCCAGCCATGTAATAGAGTTGGACTTGCCTGAACCTGCTGAATGCTGGATAAGATAACGCTTGCCCACGCCGCACTCTTGTACGTCAGCCATCAGTTTTCTGACCACGTTCATTTGATGGTAACGTGGAAAATACAGCGTCTTATCATTTAGCTTAGGGTTTTTGATGTCAGGATCGTCACAACCTAAACGCACAAAATGACCAAGTAAATTTATTAAGCTGTCTTGTGCTAGCACTTCTTCCCACAAATAAGCAGTCTTAAATCCATTTGGATTAACTGGATTTCCACTGCCACCATTACAGCCTTTGTTAAATGGTAGGAAGAAAGTTTTCGCCCCAGCCAAGCGGGTAGTCATAAAAGCTTCTTGATTATCTAAAGCGAAATGCACAGCACAACGGGCAAAGTTAAACAAAGGCTCTTTTGGGTCACGGTCTTGCTGATATTGTTTAAGCGCGTTAAACCTAGCCGTTTGGCTCTTGTGAGTGCTTTTTAGCTCAAAGGTAGCAATGGCTAAACCATTGATAAAGAGTACAAGGTCGATAGATTTTAGAGGCTCACTAGCAGAGTAATATACTTGGCGGGTGATACTAAATAGATTCTTTTGGTAGTTATCTTTGACCTTCTGGCCACTGCTAGCCAATGGAGCAGGGTATAGCAGGTTGAGTGAAGCATCATCTACTTGTAGTCCATTTTTTAGGATGTGAAGTACGCCATTGTTTTTGATGACACGATCGAGCCTATGCAGGACTTTATCCTGCCAATCATGTGGATTAAACCTAATAATTTTATCCAGCTCTTTTTGCTGAGTATCTTGTAAGAACTGCCAAAACAG
Organism: Psychrobacter immobilis; assembly: GCF_904846175.1. Classification (GTDB taxonomy): domain Bacteria; phylum Pseudomonadota; class Gammaproteobacteria; order Pseudomonadales; family Moraxellaceae; genus Psychrobacter; species Psychrobacter immobilis_E. Next base: position 73,932 of record NZ_CAJGZM010000011.1, read on the forward strand.
CACTCTATCAATAGCGAATTGTTTATCAAAGTCGTTATAGTCACCTTGAATATAGCCCATGCTAACCATGCTTTTGACGATATGGTCTTCAAGCTCACGTTCGCTAAAAGTAGAAGGTTGGTTTACCATGTCATGTCCTTTTTTATTATTATTAATATGACTAAATGAAGCGTTATTACGTATATCTAGTTAGAAACCTCAACGTCTAAAACTACACCTCAACGTCTAAAACTACACCTCAACGTCTAAAACTACACCTCAACGTCTAAAACTACACCTCAACGTCTAAAACTACACCTCAACGTCTAAAACTACACCTCAA
>NZ_CAJGZM010000012.1 GCF_904846175.1 Psychrobacter immobilis
GAAGTGATGTTTTTAGAAGTTTAATGTTGTATTAGGCGAATTAAATTTTTTGGTGGTGTATCAGAAAGTATGCTGAGGAAATAAAAGGAGGAGTGGCAGCCGAAGCAAGCTAATATATTTGAGGTTATGAAGACACAAATAGAAATCAGCTGCCCCGACTGTCCCAGTTTAAAGAAGAATGGCATCAAAAGCTATGGCAAGCAGAACTACCAATGCAAGGACTGCAAACGACAATTTATTAGTGACCATGCCTTAACTTATAACGGCTGTCAATCTAAAATAGAAGACATCATAAGGCTAATGATGGTTCATAGCTGCGGCGTTAGAAACATAGCTACTATAGCCTCAGTTAGCATTGGTAAAGTGCTGAGCACCATAGGCTCATCTGTTTATAAGATAGCGCCTAAGAAGCGCTACTATGAACGCTTAGAAGTTGATGAGTTCTGGACTTACGTGTATCGCAAGAAGCGTAAAGTCTGGCTCATCTACGCTTATGACCGTGCTACTAATGAGATTGTCGCTTATGTCTGGGGCAAACGTGACCTAAAAACGGCTAAGAAGTTAAGAGCACGTTTAAAGCAGCTTACAGTCAGCTATGGCTCTATCAGTATGGACAACTGGGATAGCTTTAAAACCGCCTTTAAAAGTGATAACAAAGGAATTGGCAAACAATATACGGTAGGTATAGAAGGTAATAACTCTCGTCTTAGACGCCGATTGCGTCGGGCGGTTAGAAAGACTTGTTGCTTCTCAAAAAAGCTTGATAATCACTTTAAGGTATTCGATCTGGTGTTATTTTTTGTCAATTATGGTTACCTCTGATGCCAGCATGCTTTTTAGAACACCAGCAAATTAGTTTTATAAAGCTATTGAATTTTTATATTGGATATAGTTATATAAAAAACAATCTTCATGTATTTAACTTAGGTTAATTTAGATAAATTTTTGCTACCGTAGGGTTTTACTTATGAACAAAGTCGCATACTGTATTATGGCTCACAATGACAAAGAACATCTTTCAAAGCTTATAAATTCCCTAGGGAATAACTGTGAAATATTTATTCATATTGATGGGTTTGTAGATGATACGAACTTTTTAAACTTATCTAGTAAAGAAAATGTGCACTTTCTTATTCCGAGAATTAAAGTCTCTTGGGCTGGATTCTCTATGGTTAAAGTAATGATGGAACTGCTAAAACTAGCGGTTGAGCACAAAGACGAATTTTCTCACTATATCTTTTTATCAGGTAGTTGCTACCCTATCAAATCTATAGACCATATAGAAAGCTTGTTTGAAAACAATAAAGATAAGAGCTTTATAAAATATGTAAAAATGACGGAGCACCCTTTATTATATCGTCACATACAATATCAATTCTTAATGGATAACCCCTTTCCTATTAGAAATAAAATTACTCACAACCTACATCGTACGATGAGAAGGATTTCATTCCATACAAATATTACTAACCCTTGGAAAGATAATATAGTACCGTATGCTGGTAGCCAATGGACAGCATTGAATGCTCAATGTGCTAAATATGCGGTCTCTTTTCACGAGAATAATCCAGGGTTTCAAGATGTGATGAGATATACATACGCTCCAGATGAGCACTACATCCATACTATTTTGGGCAATTCCCCATTGGTCTCTCAATGCACGGGGCTACAAGATTTTAAATATTTTGGATTAGACTATTTAGCGAATCTTCATCTTATTGATAACTCTTTAACTAAGTGGTTTACGATTAATGATTGGGATGAACTTAAACAGTCTGAGAAGCTCTTTATTAGAAAAGTAAGAAGTGTTGATGGATCAACCTTAGTTGACAAGATTAATCATGAAATTCTCTAACTGGTAAGCTCAATGAATGGCATCTTTGTAATATTCCTCATATTAGTTTTGTTTTCATTATTAGAATCAACCAACTTAAGCACTAATATTAAGAGTTTTTTATGGTTTATAGCTTCTGTGTTGGTGCTTTTTACTTTAGGATTAGGTTATAAAGTAGGAGTCGACTGGGTTGCTTATCAAGAAAATTATTACCATAATAATTTTGAAAGTTTTGAGGCTTTGTATAGTGCATTATCAGTCTTTTCTGCTTCCTTGGGCATGAATTTTTGGTTTTTTGCAATTGCCATTAAATCTATTAATACTCTTCTATTATTGGCAATATTTAAAAGATATACGAAACTTCCTTTACTTGCAGTAACTATATTCTTCGCATTGACATACCCCTATATTAATGATGTATTAAGGCAAATCGTATCCTCAATAGTTATACTGTCTTCTTTCTTAATCTATAAAAAACACCCTTCTTTAATTTCTATAATCTTTGCCAGCGGATTTCATGCCTCGAGTTTAACGCTATTAATTGGTAAATTAAAGTTCTTTAACTCAACTTCTAATAGATTTATTGTACTATTAGTAATAGGGTGTTTAATTGCTGGTTTGTTATTAAAAGGAATCTTAACTTCTAGTATATTAGGCTCTTTAAGTTACACTTCTATCAATAAGTTACAATTTTATTCAGAAGGCTCAAGTTTATCGAACTTATATTCATCTTTTGTCCGTTTTAGTATAATTTCCTTAGCTTTATATTTTCAAGCAAAAGTAAATAAAAGTAATTCTAGCGTTAATGACTGGATTTATCGTGCAACTCTATTAATGTTACTGATTGAAGCACTAACTTTGAGCATACCTTTAATATCACAGAGGGTAAGGTTATATTTATTACCATTTGTATGTATTGCTCTTACAAATGGAATTTCTAATTTGCCTAGAACTTTAAAGGTTGGGGTAACAACATATATCCTAAGTTATTGTATGTTATTTATATATTTATTCACTCATGGACCCTTTAAAGAATATTATCAGCTTGATATGAATATTATTATACAGTTCTTTGAAGATTTTCCACCCAATAACTGGGAATCAGCAGCTTATAACTTCTGGCTTTATGGCTAAAAAAATTATTTCGGATTTTTAAAGTATAGAGAGTTAAATCGTCTATAACATTCATACTCTTTAGATTGAATTAAAAATTTCAAAATATTTCTGAAGACGTTTATGTTATTAAATCGTTTTATGAAGGTGTTTGGAGCTGCGGCCATATATTTTATAAAGAAGATCATTCTTGCTTCTAATTACAATACTAAAACATATACGTTTACTGAAATTATGATTAACTCCTTCTAATAAGATGATTATATTATAATGTGTTCAACTTTTCATACTTATATATTTATAATAATATTTAATGTGGATATTAATAATATCTTATAAAAGGCTTGGTTTTTATATGAAAATTCTCTTAGTAACTAATATAGTTAGCCATCACCAGTTACCAGTAGCTATTGAGTTAAGCAAAATAGTCGGTGAAAACAACTTTTTGTTCGCTGCAACCAGTCGTCCTGATAAAAAAAGACTTCAAAATGGCTGGTCAAACGAATATGTCCAGAGTTGGATTGTGCATCCAAATGAATCTGAGAATGATTCAATAATGTACGAAAAATTTTGGCAGGATGCAGATGTGGTAATTTGTGGCGAAAGGTTGATCAATAGAATGCAAGACCGAGTTGATAAAGGTAAACTATGTTTCTACATGTCAGAACGTTGGTGGAAGCCTCCAGTAGGTATGTTTAGATTATTGAGTCTAAAATATTTAAAAATGTTTCTAGAGTTTAAGCAGTTAAGTAAGAGTAATTATTTTCATTACTTACCTATTGGTCCATTTGCTACAAGAGATATGACTTTAGTGACATCGATGCCTTCACGTGTATGGGCATGGGGGTATTTCACAGCATTTCCTATAATGAAATCTACCATAAATGAGAGTAGAGGTTCAGATGTTACTAGTATTCTATGGATTGGGCGGATGATTAAATTGAAGCGTGTTGACTTGCTTATTAAAGCTTTAGCAAAATTAAAAAAAGAAGGTAAAATATTTAAACTTACATTAGTTGGTAATGGCTCTGAACGAAAACGTTTAGAGAAGCTTGCAAAAAAGTTATTAGGAACTTCTTTTTATGAGTTCGAAGAATTCATACCGTCAGATGAAGTGCTTTCTTTTATGGGACAATATGACATATACGTGTTGCCTAGTAATGCGTATGAAGGGTGGGGTGCAGTAGTAAATGAAGCGATGTCTATTGGATGTGCAGTAATTGCTTCAGATAAGACAGGGGCTGGCGCTTCACTTATTCAGAATGGTGTAAATGGACTCTTATTCAAGTCTGGCTCAGAAGATTCTTTATATGACTGTCTGACTGAATTAGTCAATAATAAAAAGTTAATAAACGACTTCAGTGTAAAATCAAGATTAAGTATAAAAGAAAACTGGACTCCTGCTATAGCAGCAGAAAGATTTGTTCAGTTATCCTTGTCGTTAATTAATAATGAACCATCAGCTAGTTTTAAAGGACCGCTTGAAGCAGTTTAGTAAAAATACTATAGGTCGAGTTTAATATTCTAATTTTATTAGTAATAAAATTATTGAGGGAGTAAGAGGTCTTTGAACATTCTAACTTTTACGGGGCACTACCTCCCTGGCTACAAGGGTGGTGGACCTATAAAAACCATCAAAAACCTCTTTGACCAAACTGGAAGCTCTCTATCTTACAAGCTAATAACTAATGATCGAGATCTTGGCGACACTTTACCTTACAATTCGATAGATCATAATGTTTGGAATAAAGTTGGCAACGCAGAAGTGTTTTATGTGCAGTCAGGCTGTATAGGTTATAAGCAAATTACTAAAATCTTGTTTGAGAAGGATTATGAACTAATATACTTAAATAGCTTTTTTTCGCCTACATTTTCATTATTCCCATTAGTACTAGCAAAAACTCTCCGTCAAAAAGTTATTGTCGGTCCCAGGGGTGAGTTTTCAGAAGGTGCATTGAGTTTGAAATCACGAAAAAAAAGTACTTTTATAAAGTTATATAAGCTCTTGAATTTACATCGTGGAATTATATATCAAGCATCAAGTGATTATGAAGCGGAAGATATTCGCCGAGTATTAGGTTCAAAAATAGATATTCAAATAGCGGAAGACATTGGCTCGCAAGAGTTTGCACAATATATACCTGAGCGTGAGAACATAGCATTAAAAGCTGTTTTCATCTCTCGTATCTCCCCTATGAAGAATTTATGTTTTGCTCTAGAAGCACTTAAAAGCGTTCAAAATCCTTTAGTTTACGATATATATGGCCCAATTGAAGACCAAAGTTATTGGCAGCATTGCCAAGGTATTATAGCTGATTTACCTTCATATATTGATGTGCAGTATAAAGGCGAGTTAACGCCTGAACAGGTAGTTCCGACATTATCACCATATGACTTCTTCTTTATGCCTAGCAAAGGTGAAAATTATGGTCATGTTATCGCTGAGGCTCTGTGTGCAGGATTGCCATTATTGATTTCTGATGCTACTCCTTGGCGTAATTTGTCTGAACAAGGTCTTGGTTGGGATTTACCACTAGACAACGCGAGCGCATTTAGTAATGCTATCAATAAACTGGCATTGATGAGCAAAGATGGTCATCATGAAATGCGGAAAAACGTACTTAAATGGGCAAAGCAAAAATTTTCTCAAAAAGATGCCATTGATTCCAATATTGCTATGTTTGAATATGCAGTTAATAAATAAATTAATAAGAAGGTATGTAAATGTTTAAAGGCAAAACACTTTTAATCACTGGCGGTACAGGCTCATTCGGTAACGCCGTACTAAAACGTTTTTTAGATACAGATATCGCAGAAATCCGTATCTTTAGTCGCGATGAAAAAAAGCAAGAAGACATGCGTATAGCCTACGCTAACTCTAAACTTAAATTTTACATTGGCGATGTTAGAGACTACTACAGTTTGCTTAGTGCGACCCGCGGGGTGGATTACATTTATCATGCTGCTGCTCTTAAGCAAGTACCATCATGTGAGTTTCATCCGATGCAAGCGGTAAAGACCAATGTGCTTGGTACAGAAAACGTCTTAGAAGCCGCTATTCAAAATAAAGTAAAGCGTGTGGTTTGCTTAAGTACAGATAAAGCAGTTTATCCTATCAATGCAATGGGTATTTCCAAAGCAATGATGGAAAAAGTAATGGTGGCCAAATCGCGTAATTTAGAAGGTTTAGACACTGTTATTTGTGGTACGCGCTATGGCAACGTGATGGCGTCTCGTGGTTCAGTTATTCCGCTATTCGTGGATCAGATTTTAAAGGGTAAACCTTTGACTATTACTGATCCTAATATGACGCGTTTTATGATGACGTTAGAAGATGCGGTAGATTTAGTGTTGTATGCTTTTGAGCATGGTGAGAATGGCGATATTTTCGTTCAAAAAGCACCTGCTGCCACTATCGAAGTGCTCGCTAAAGCCCTAAAAGAGATGATGAATTTTAATGAGCATCCTATTGTTATTATGGGTACACGCCATGGTGAAAAGGCTTATGAAGCCCTTTTAAGCCGCGAAGAAATGGCAGTGGCTATTGATCAAGGGTATTATTATCGAGTACCAGCAGACCAGCGTGACCTTAATTATGGAAAATATGTCGAAGAAGGTGATTTACATATCACCGAGATTGAGGATTACAATTCCCATAATACAGAACGCTTAGATGTGGAAGGTATGAAGCAGTTGCTCCTCAAGCTTGAGTTTGTCCGTGCTTTAACCGAAGGCAGACATGTTGATCCGGAGTCGTAATTGTGAATATTTTAGTGACTGGCTCTAACGGATTTATTGCTAAAAACCTTATTCAATTTTTATCCGAACAAAACGATATTAATATCTTGTGTTTTAACCGTAACTCTAGTGAAGATAATTTAAAAGATGCGGTTATTAGAGCAGATTGGATCATACATTTAGCGGGGGTTAATCGTCCATTAAATGAGCAAGAGTTTGTAGAGGGCAATATTACCTTAACGCAAAAAATTGCTGATTTGCTAATAGACTATAATAAAAAGACTCCAATTATTTTATCTTCATCCATTCAAGCTGAGCAAGACAATGCTTATGGTCAAAGTAAACTCGGTGGTGAGCAGGTATTAATTGATTTAAACAATGATCAAGGTAATCCAGTATATATCTGTCGTTTGGCTAATGTATTTGGTAAATGGTCGCGCCCTAACTATAACTCCGCTGTAGCAACTTTTTGCCATAATATTGCTAAAGATTTACCCATTCAAATTAATGATTCTGATGCGGTTATTCGCTTAGTTTATATAGACGATGTGGTAGAGATATTTTGGCAGATGATTCAAGGTCACTATTCGCTAGAGCAGTATTTTGTCATTGAGCCTGAGTATCAAATTAGCGTGGGTGATTTAGCGAATACTCTGCAAGAGTTTAAAGCATCACGTAATAGTCTAATTACTGCGCCAGTGGGTAAAGGTCTCACGCGAGCTTTGTACTCTACTTATCTAAGTTTCTTAAAACCTAGCCAGTTTGATTACACCTTACCCATGCATGGTGATGAACGTGGCGTATTTGTAGAAATGTTAAAAACATCGGATGCTGGTCAATTCTCTTATTTTACTGCCCATCCAGGTATTACTCGCGGTGGCCATTATCATCATACTAAGACCGAAAAGTTTCTCGTTATCACTGGTAAAGCCTTATTTAAATTTAAGCATATCATCACTGGTGAATACTATGAGCTAGAAACTTCTGGTGAAGAAGCAAGAATTGTAGAAACGGTACCAGGCTGGACTCACGACATCACTAATATCGGTGAGGATGAAATGATCGTTATGCTGTGGGCAAACGAGATTTTTGACCGTGAAAAACCTGATACCTATGCTATGCCAATAACAGAATAAGAGTTGTATTATGAATAAGTTAAAGCTAATGACTGTCGTAGGAACACGTCCAGAGATTATTAGACTGTCTCGAGTCATGCAGGCCTGTGATAAATATTTTGACCATATTATCGTGCATACTGGTCAAAACTATGACTATGAACTCAATGAAATATTTTTTACTGATTTAGGGATTCGTAAGCCTGATCACTTTTTAAATGCTGCAGGCGCAACGGGTGCTGAAACTATCGGTAACGTCATTATAGGCGTCGATAAGGTTCTAGAGGAAGTACAGCCAGAAGCATTATTAGTCCTTGGTGATACCAATAGCTGTATGGCTGTCATTCCTGCTAAACGCCGTAAAATCCCTACTTTCCATATGGAAGCGGGTAATCGCTGTTTTGATATGCGTGTACCAGAGGAGATTAATCGCCGTATCGTCGATCATACCGCAGATATTAATTTAACCTATAGTACTATTGCGCGTGACTATTTGCTTGCCGAGGGTTTACCTGCTGATCTGGTCATTAAAACAGGCAGTCCCATGTTTGAAGTTTTAAACCATTATAAAGCCAAAATTGAAGCGTCTGATATCTTAGAAACGTTAGGGCTTAAAGAGCAGCAATACTTTATTGTCAGTGCCCATCGCGAAGAAAATATCAATTCTGATCAGAATTTTTTAGATTTGGTTAATATGCTAAATGCAGTTGCAGAAAAATATCAATTTCCAGTGATCGTTTCCACGCATCCACGTACTCGCAACCGTATTGAAGAATTGAATATCAAGTTTCATCCCTTAGTTCAATTACTTAAGCCACTAGGATTTAGTGATTATAACAAGTTGCAGCTATCTGCTAAAGCGGCATTGTCAGATAGTGGCACGATTAACGAAGAATCTTCTATCTTAAACTTTCCTGCGTTAAATCTACGCCAAGCTCATGAACGCCCTGAAGGCATGGAAGAAGCTGCTGTGATGATGGTAGGGTTGACGGCTAAACGTATTTTACAGGGTCTAGATATTTTAGAGTCGCAGACACGCGGTGAGGAGCGTACATTACGCTTGGTAGATGATTATAGTATGCCAAATGTCAGTGAAAAAGTGGTTAGAATTATTTTGAGTTATACTGATTATGTTAATCGTGTGGTTTGGAAAAAATATTAGGAATTACTGTGTCTAAAAAATTATTCTTGATTACAGAGTTTTACGACTCCTCCCAAAATACAACGGGCTATCTATTTGGTAAGCTATATGAATTTCTTAGTAAACAAAAAGATTTAGATATAACTTTATTAACCAAAAAGGATGAGGATGTACTTAATCACCCTGAAGCTTTGTATGTAAAAGGGTTAAGGTTTGATAAGAAAAGCCTAGTAAGTAGATCTTCTCATGAATTACTCATAGGGTTTAATTTCTTTAAAAACTGTGCTCAATATATTAAAAAAGACGACATAGTATTTACTGGTACAACTCCTATCTTACTACTTATTATTATCCACCTTTTGAAAAAGCTAATAGGATTTAAATGGGTGGTTTTAGTTCACGATGTGTTTCCAGAAAATTTAATTCCCGCAAAGATAATAAAAAAAGATAATCTTGGATACAAATTATTAAAACGTGTTTTCGATACTGTTTATGCTAGTGCTGATGATATTATTGTTATTGGTAGAGATATGAAAGATCTGGTTTATGATAAAACAAATCATAGTAATATTACTGTTATACCTAGCTGGATTGATGAAAAAGATATTGCTTTACAACCAAAAAGTGATAACTCTATTTTAAAGGAGCTAGGTTGGCAAGATGATCAAAAAGTAGTATTTCAGTTTTTTGGTAATCTTGGAAGAGTGCAAGGCATATCAAATTTGATGAAAGCGATTAAGATGATGAAAAGGGCAGAGGATGCTCAATTTATTTTTATCGGAGATGGTGTGTACGTCGATGAATTGAAATCGTTGATTAGTGAGTCAGATAATCAAAATATCGTCTATTATGGGCCAGTATTTCAAGACAATAAGTCGCATGGCTTAAATGCTTGCGACATATCTATTGTTACTTTAGCAGATGGTATGCTTGGTTTAGGTGTGCCGAGTAAAGCTTATTATTCGATGGCTGCAGACAAGCTAATATTTACCATTATGGATAAAAGCTCTGAAACATATCGGATGGTACAAGAAAATAATATAGGATGGGTGGTAGAAGCTGATAATATTGTGGCAATAGCTGAAATGTTAGATAAGGCAGTAGTCGATATTGGTATTAAAGAATTCAGTTCACCACGGAAAGTTTTAGTAGATAAGTACTCATCTGAGCTTGCGATGAATAAAATTTTAGATATCATTCGCTCACTTTAGGTGTGTTTTGAGAGAGCGGTATTATATAAATATAATTAAGGTTAATTAATGAATATATTAGTAACTGGTGCTAACGGTTTCGTAGGTCAGTCATTAGTTAACAACTTGCTGAATAATACGAAATATAAAGTTGTAGCTGGTGTTCGTAAGATCCCTGCAAAAAAGGTTAACTGTGAATACAGGCTTATAAACAATCTCGAAGATAAGCCAGTATTGAATAATTTTTTTAGAGATATAGACGTGGTCATTCATACAGCTGCCCGTGTACATGTGATGGATGACAAGTCTGCTGACCCTTTAACTGAATTTCGTAAAGTAAATGTAGAAGGGACTTTAAATCTAGCTTGCCAAGCGGTTGAAGCAGGTGTAAAGCGTTTTATATTTATTAGCTCAATCAAAGTTAATGGCGAAGGCACAGAGCTTGGCAAACCCTATACTGAATATTCTAAGCCTAATCCTATCGATCCTTACGGTATTTCTAAATATGAAGCTGAGCAAGGCTTACTTAAGATAGCAGAGACTACATCATTAGAAGTTGTGATTATTCGTCCTACTTTAATATATGGTGAAAATGTAAAAGGTAACTTTCACTCTTTAATGAAATGGACTTACAGAGGTGTTCCTCTGCCAATAGGTGGAATTAAGCATAACTTGCGTAGCTTAGTATCAGTTGACAACTTGGTTGATTTTATTGTCACTTGTATCGAGCATAAAGATGCTAAAAATGAAGTGTTTTTGATATCTGACGATGATGACATATCTACCGCTGATCTGTTAGAAGAAATAGCAAAAGGTTTGGGTGTCAAAAATAAAGCAGTAAATATACCTGCGGGATTTATTAATACGGCAGCAAGTGCGATTGGCAAGTCAGGTGTGGCTCAAAGGCTATCCGGCTCATTGCAAGTGGATATCAGTAAAGCTAAAAAATTATTAGGTTGGCATCCTAAATGCTCTACTAGTGAGTCGATTCAGGAGACTGCTAGATCTTATAAATCAGGCTTAACTGCTCCTAAGCCCATGACTTTACAGAGACCTTTAGATATCCTGTTTTCAGCAACTGGTTTAGTAGTAGCCTCACCTCTATTAATTGGTGCAACAGCTATTGGTTACTTGGATACAGGTTCGCCTTTGTTTATCCAAGAGCGGGTGGGTAAAGATCAAAAGCCATTTAACCTTATTAAGTTTCGTACGATGAAGGTGAGCACGGAGTCTGTTGCCAGTCACCTTGTTGATAATACTTCGATAACGAAATTGGGCAAAGTACTGCGTAAGACAAAGCTCGATGAGTTACCACAGCTTATCAATGTATTAAAAGGTGAGATGAGCTTGGTAGGTCCGAGACCCAACCTTTTTAATCAAAAAGACCTTATCGAGGCTAGAGATAAGATTGGTGTTTACGAGGTCTTACCGGGTATCACAGGTCTGGCTCAATTAAGTGGTATAGACATGTCTACACCTGAACGCTTAGCTAAAAAAGACAAAGAAATGATTGATACTATCAATCTTAAAAACTATTTTTCTTATATACTGAGTACCGCCTTGGGTAAAGGTAGTGGCGACGCAGTTAAATGAAAAACAATATAATCTCAGTTATTTGGAAATAATCTATCATGTATAAAAAGCTAAGCTTCGTCCTAAGTTTGAGTGTCTTATCATCAGTGTCGATGTTGGCATCTGCACAAAACCTGTATATGAACGATCTAAAGCTGAAGGCAGATCTTGACTGGCTGGATACTCAAGGGGTCGCGCAGATTAGCACCAGTACTTGGCCGCTGACTGCCAATGAGATCAAACGCGCTTTAAATACCGCTAATGCCCAGACGCCAGCGCAGCAGCAGATCCTGCAGTCGGTACAAATGCGATTGAATCAGAATCGAGACTCAGTAGTAAAAGGGTCAGCCGCACTGCATATACAAACCGACAGAGATCAGCTACCACAAAAATTTGCTGACGATCAACTTGCGGGTCAACAGGCAAGCGTTGGGGTATCGCTTAGCGAAGCGGAGTGGGAATTTAATTTACAAGCCAATTTAAAAAATGACAAACTTATCGATGACAGCTCAGATGTTAGCTTCGAAGGCTCATACCTTGCTGGTACTGCTGCCAATCAATGGTTAATCGCGGGTAAAATTCCGACTTGGTGGGGACCTGGGCATGATGGTAGCCTTATTCGAGGTGATGCAAGCTTGCCAGTTGCAGGTTTTACCATGCAGCGTGATCAGCAAACTGCGCCGACATCTCCATATTTATCATGGGTCGGACCTTGGCAGTATCAGCTATTTGCGGGTCAGTTAGAGGATTATCAGGCCATTCCAGATACTAAGCTATTTGGCGCACGCTTAACTGCTAGCCCATGGGAATGGTTAGAAGTCGGTGCGTCACGTACCTTTATGTGGGGCGGTGAAGGTCGTCCACAAAGTTTCAGCTCTTTTACCGATGCTTTATTGGGAACAAAAGATAACAATGATGATCCTAGTGTTAGCACTGATGAAGACCCCGCGAACCAGCTTGGTGGTTTTGATGCGCGCTTAAATTTAGCACCCTTAGTGAATGTGCCTGCGGGTGTTTATGCTCAATATGTGGGTGAAGATGAAGCAGGCGGCTTGCCAGCTAAAAACATGTATTTAGCCGGTGTTGATTATGCCTCTGCTGCTTATGGCAAGCCGTATCAGCTATATGCTGAGTATACGGATACCCGCACTAGTGGTGATATTAAAGGCATCTCTTATGAGCATTACATGTATAAAGATGGTTATTATCAGCAAGGCTTCCCACTAGGCTATGCGCTAGGCGGCGATGCGGAAAGTATCGCCCTTGGTGGTCGCTTATGGCTCGATAACCGTAACTTTATCAATGCTAAGATTCAGCATGCAAAAGTTAATCAATCGGATCGAAGTACCAATCAAGCATTTCCAGCTAACGATAAGTTGACAGGTATCGATGTCGCTTGGGAGCATCAATACAATCCTAAAGCGCTTATCTCTAGCCGAGTTTGGGCAGTAGATTCAGATATCCAGTCCACTGATGTCGGCGTAGGCGTAGGTATCGAGCTGCAAACTTATTAAGTCCAAGTTGAATGTATTTAAATAGGAGTGGTTACTGAGGTAACCACTCCTATTTTTTTGTCAAAAATTTAATGATTTGCTGGGGCTTATTCTCTATTTTGAGAATAGGAATAAAAATAAGATAGATTTTTATCATTCAACAGAAATGTTACGGAAAACAAGTACATATTGCCTAAATATTTGTAGAAAATTATTGGATATCACTGCTAGCCAATTCCACCAATTGCCGTTTCATAAACTCTTACATCGCCACAAAGTTAACCACTACGCCATTTTCATATAACGCGCTACCTAGCTATTTATCTAACTAAAAGCTAATCGTATAACTACTATTAGATAACTGCTCTACGCTATTTTTTATATAACCTCTTAATCGATGTAAGTAATGCATAAGTTTTGTTGCTAATTGTTTTTAGATGGTATATAAGTATATAAGAATATACGAATATGTAAATTCTATTAGTTGTATATAACTATTAATTAGTTAACAAAAGTTTTCCATACTATGACTAATATTCTTACTAAGACGCTTTTTGTTTGTAATGTAGTTATTTAATGAGTTTGTAATAGCCTTACATCATAAAAATTACGCTATCGCTAATAGCTGTTACTTATAGCTGCAGTTTACAAGGAGTTCATTATGCGCGGATATCCATCTCAATTATCGACGATAACGTGCTTAGTACTCTTCACTGTCATATCCGGCTGTAGCAGCATTAATTCTGGACTACAAGTGGGAAACTTACCGCCTAGTGGTGCCTTTGTCGCAGAAAACGGTATTACCTTCAATGTTCAGCCATTAGACATGTCGACCTTACCAGCTAAGCAAGCTCCAGTACTCGACAATGAGCTATATAACTTGGTCAAATCCTCAGGGCCAGTGAGTTACCGTATTGAAGCAGGAGACGTCATAAGTATAGTGCTCACTGACTATCAAAATATTAGTGCATCAACATCAAGTCTGACTGTCGATCAGCAGGGTTTTATTCAGTTTCCACTGATCGGACGCCTGAAGGCGAGTGGCATGAGTGTGCCGCAGTTCACTGCCGTATTACAAGGTAGGTTGCAACGCTATCTCAAATACTCAGACCCGCAAGTCAAAGTCATTAACTATCTTGGTAGCAAATTTTTTATCGATGGCGAAGTTACTAAATCTGGCGAGTTTTCTATTACTGATGCACCAGTTACCTTATATGGTGCTTTGTCCATGGCAGGGGGTGCCACTGCGACAGGCGATTCAAATAATATTGTATTAAATCGCCGAGGTAAAAATTATAACTTAGGGTTGCAGTCACTAAGGCAGATGGGGCTATCTGCCAACCAAATTTATATACAAGATCGCGATTCTATTCATGTCAATAGTCAAAGCCGTAATAAAGTCTATGTCTTAGGAGAGTTTGGTCGAATCGCACCAGTCGCTATACCTGAGCAGGGACTTAGCTTAGCGCACGTATTGGGTGAATCAAGTGGTTTAAATGCGAGCACAGCCAATGCTGCCAAAGTATATATTGTCCGTGATAACTCACAGTATAACTATACCAATATCTATTATGCCGATATGCAGACTATTACCGGCTTAGCACTGGCAAATCGCTTTGAGATGCAGGCCAATGACATTCTTTACGTTGATCCTACGGGTCTCACTCGTTGGAACCGTGTGATCAGTGCTCTTTTACCATCAACTTCTGCAATCAGGTCAATCACAGACTTTTAAGCCATAACAATTATGGCGTTTGATAGTATCATCGCGAGCCTTAAATAACGGAATAAAAAAATAAGCTGACTGACTAATACTAATTGATGAAGACATAGTTATGGATAACAATGTTATGGATAACCATTCAAAAGACTTATCTAAACACAATACTGACAAAGATAATAATCTACTGGGTCTGCTTTTAGTATTACTACGCGGCTGGAAGATCATTGCTCTGTTTGCAATTTTGGGTTTAATAATAGGAGTGTTATATGTTCGCTATGAAAATCCTTCCTTTAAATCAGATGCTCTGATTCAAATCGATGAAACCTCTCAAAACTTATCAGGTCTAGGAACGAATATAGCAGAGCTATTGCCACCTGATGATAGTTCAGTACAAGCGCAGATTAAGCTAATAAGATCCCGCATGGTCTTAGAGCCAGTGGTGGATTTGCTTCATTTGGGTATTAGGTTGAATGACCCGGCAGTGAATAAAATAGATAGAATAAGAAACAACCAAACGAACGTACAAATCAATAGTGCTGATGGCGTTGTACTTGAGACTAGTGATGGTCGAGTACAAGTTAGTGAGTTTAATGTGACAGAAGACTATTTAGATAAACCCTTCACTTTATTAAGAACTAACACAGGTTTTGTTTTGAGTAGTGGCAGTGAGAAATTTAAAGGACAGTTAAATAAAGCTCATCGTTTCACAGGTAAAAACGGTCTCATTGAAATTACGGTCAATGAGCTACCTACTGGTGAACACTCTATCGATATTACCAAGCAATCACTGCAAATCACCACGGACTCTATCAATAGTGCTTTGTCAGTAGTGGAAGAAGGCACTAAGACCGGTATGATCGAGCTGTCTTTGTCAGGTCTAAACCAGAAGCAAGTCAGCCTAATATTAGAACATATTGTACTGTCTTATAGTGCACAGGACCAAACGCGCAGCTCGGAACAAACGATCAAAACTATTGAGTTTATGAAAAAACAAATCCCAGCATTAAAACAAAAACTCAAAGAATCAGAAGCGATATTTAATAAATTTCGTGAGAATTCTGGCACCATTGATGTGGCACAAGAAGCGTCAATATTGCTTAGTGAAAATGCTGGACTTGATACACAAATTAGTGAGCTTAAGCTAAAAAGAGCAGATATAACTACTTACTATACCAATGAGCATCCTTTAGTAATCCAGATAAACGAACAACTTAGCGTATTGAATGCTAGAAAGCAGCAAATCGACAATACCATCAGTGCGCTACCAGAAGTACAAAGAGAGTTTTTGACCCTCTCTGAGGATGTAAACATCGATAGAGAGATTTATCTGACTATCCTTAAAAACTACGAGCAGCTAAAAATTGTCAAAGCAGGCGAGGTCAGCGACGCCCGTATCATTGATTTGCCTATCAATACCAATAGAACCATCACCCCTAAAAAACAATTAATAATGATGTTATCCACCCTAGCAGGTGCTCTGCTAGGTGCTTTATTAGTATTTATTATGCATCTGCTTAGAAATGTTGTTAAAGATCCTGAACGTATTGAGTCTAAGACAGGGGTGCCAGTCATCGCCACCATTCCACGCTCTGCTGTATTATCACGATTAAGTACTAACAAAAAAGCAGCCCCTCGTATGCTGGCTCATGTTGATAATAGTAGCTTGAGTTATGAAGCGATCAAAAGCCTTCGAACTAAACTTATATTGAGTATGCCAGCGGTGACTTTAGGTAGCCAAAAGGCAAAAGTACTTTTGTTAACTGGTGAAAGCCCAGGCGTTGGCAAGTCGTTGATCTCTGCTAACTTGGCAGAAGTCTTTGCTCAGCTGAACAGAAAAGTTTTGCTCATAGATGCCGATATGCGTATGGGTGAGCTGCATAAGGTTTTTGGTATAAGTCAATATGATGGCTTAGCAGATTATCTGTTGCTAGATGATAATAGTTTACAACTTAGCAAGAGCGCCGATGCTCAAATAATGAATGATGTTTCTGATTTTAGTATAGGGAACTTTATTCATCCTAGTGGTATAGAGCATATTGACTTTATGCCACGTGGAAAGCATCCGAGTGATCCTGAATCGCTACTAATCAGCGAAAAGTTTGATACTTTGTTAACAGCATTAAAGTCTCAGTACGACTATATTATCATCGACTCACCACCATTATTGGCCGCTTCAGATGCAATGGTGTTAGCTCAGCATGCAGACAAAGTACTCATGGTAACCAGATATGATGATTCAATAGAAAAACAGTTAATCTATGCCGTTAAGCAAATGCATGAATCTGATATCCAAGTAGATGGCATTATTCTCAACGATGTAAGGCAAGGGCTTATGAGTAAATATAGCTATAATCATCGCTATGCCTATGCCGACAGTCGGTAATATGGTGTTGTCCTGTTCCTGTTCCTGTTCCTGTTCCTGTTCCTGTTCCTGTTCCTGTTCCTGTTCCTGTTCCTGTTATATTTTCAACCAAGCTGGTTAATCATGTTCTTCAAAAACGGTTAGGTGGTAGAACTCTATGATAAATATAAACAAGCTAAAAATAGCAGTGATTGGTTTGGGATATGTCGGACTTCCTCTAGCAGTTGAGTTTGGCAAACAGCATTCAGTGGTAGGTTTTGACATTAATGCTAGCCGCATTGCGGCGCTAATGGCAGGCACAGACCATACCTTGGAGGTTAGTAATGAAGAGCTAGCTGTAGCGATACATTTACGTTATAGCTCAGATATCCAAACACTCAAAGACTGTAATTTCTTTATTGTAACCGTACCGACACCTATCGATAGCTCAAAGCAACCTGACTTAACACCACTAATCATGGCCTCAAAGGCAGTAGGTTCATTACTAAAGAAAGATGACATTGTGGTGTATGAGTCTACAGTCTATCCTGGCGCGACCGAAGAGGTTTGTGTGCCAGTACTAGAAGAAGTATCTGGGTTAATCCTTAACCAAGACTTTTATGCAGGCTATAGTCCTGAGCGTATCAATCCGGGTGACAAAGAGCACCGCGTAACTAATATTTTAAAAGTAACGGCTGGATCGACACCTGAAATTGCTGATTTTGTTGATGAAGTTTATAACCTAATCATTACCGCCGGTACGCATAAAGCACCAAGTATTAGGGTCGCAGAAGCAGCCAAGGTCATCGAGAATACCCAAAGAGATGTCAATATTGCTCTGATTAATGAGCTAGCGGTAATCTTTAATAAGATGGGAATAGATACCGAAGCGGTGCTCAAGGCAGCGGGAACCAAATGGAACTTTTTACCGTTTCGTCCCGGACTTGTCGGTGGTCACTGTATTGGTGTTGATCCTTATTATCTGACTCATAAGGCGCAAGCTATCGGCCATAACCCTGAGATTATATTGGCAGGTCGGCGTTTGAATGACAGCATGGGTGAGTATGTGGTCACACAGTTGGTCAAAACCATGATCAAAAAACGCATACAAATTGAAGGCGCTAAAGTTTTGGTTTTAGGGCTCAGTTTTAAAGAGAACTGCCCAGATGTACGTAATACCAAGGTCATCGATATTGTACATGAGCTACAAAAGTACAATGTCGAGATTGATGTTCATGACCCTTGGATAGATGCTGACGAAGCCAAGCGGGAATACAGCATTACTCCTATTTCTCAACCTTTATCAAAACAATATGACGGTATTATTATAGCGGTCGCTCATGAGCAGTTTATCAAGATGGGCATAGAGAAAATAAGAGCATTAGGTAAAGATAGTCATGTTATCTATGATCTAAAGTATTTGTTTACTAAAGAAGATACTGACATACGCCTTTAAACATCTAGAGTAATCAAGATAATTTGGGAGACATTGACTATGAAAGTAACCGCCTATCAACAAGTTGCAGAAGCATTAGTTAATAAACCAAAGACTTGGCTCATCACAGGGGTTGCGGGTTTTATAGGCTCAAATCTACTTGAGAATCTGTTATTACTAAATCAAAAAGTCGTAGGTTTAGATAACTTTACCACTGGATTTCAACACAATTTAGACGAAGTTCAATCGGTGCTAACTACCGAGCAATGGCAGCGCTTTACCTTTATAGAAGGTGATATACGCAATTTAGCAGACTGCCAAACCGCTTGCGCAGATGTTGATTATATTCTCCATCAAGCAGCATTAGGCTCAGTGCCACGCTCTATTGCAGATCCCATTAATACCAATGACACCAACATCTCAGGTTTTTTAAACATGCTGGTCGCCGCTCGCGATGCGAAGGTGGCAAGCTTTACCTATGCCGCTAGTAGCTCGACTTATGGTGATCATCCTGCATTACCAAAGGTTGAAGAAGCCATTGGTAAGCCTTTATCACCCTATGCTGTGACCAAGTACGCCAATGAGCTATATGCCGAAGTTTTTGCTCGTACTTATGGTTTTCATACTATTGGCCTGCGTTACTTTAATATCTTTGGTAAGCGCCAGACCCCGGACGGTGCTTATGCGGCGGTGATACCTAAATGGACAGCAGCCATGATCCAAGGCGATGATATTTATATCAATGGCGATGGTGATACCAGCCGAGATTTTAATTTTATTGAAAACGCGGTACAGGCCAATATCTTGGCAGCAACTGCCGATGATGATGCCAAAAACCAAGTCTATAATGTAGCCGTCGGTGGTCGTACCACGCTCAACACTTTATTTACAGCACTAAAAGATAACTTAAGCATTAATGGCGTAGATTATAGCCAAGCGCCTATTTATCGTGACTTTAGAGAAGGCGATGTGCGCCACAGTCAGGCTGATATTAGTAAGATCAAAAGTGCATTGGGTTATGATCCGCAGTTTGATGTTGTTCAAGGTATAAAAAAAGCCATGCCTTGGTATGTTACTTTTTTACAAAATAGCTTGCATGGTTGATACTAAATAAAATAGAGACGTTACGTTATGATGCAGGACTGATATGAATGTTTCTGTCGTACGGTGCCTAAGCTGACAGAGGGTGCAAAAAATTGATCCCAGTCCCGCTGTATCTTTTCATATTGAACTTAATATAGTTGAATAAGTTATGTTAAAAGTAATCAAACAGCTCTTTGTTCTACTGACCGATAAACAGTTAAAACAGTTTTATCTATTGCAAGTGCTGGTGGTTATTATGGCGTTTACAGAGCTATTAGGGATTGCTTCTATAGCCCCTTTTATGGCTTTAGTTGGTGATATTAGCATACTAGAGACTAATGGTATTTTTGCGCAGTTATATAAGATGTCTGGTCTGAATAATCCTATGGATTTTTTATTCTATACTGGTGTGATAGTCCTAGTCATGTTGACGTTTTCTACTGTCATTGCTATGTTTACAACTTGGAGATTATCAATTTTTGGCGCACGTATCGGTACTGAGATTGCGGATCGTCTCTATAGCTACTATATGCAGCAAAGCTGGCAGTTTCATGCCAGCGGTAGTAGTGCACAGCTGACTAAGCAAGTATCCACTGAAGCGGCACGCATCAGTAATGACATCATACAACCGTTAATGCAAATGAATTCCAAGCTAGTCTTAGCACTATTTATATCCATCAGTATTGTGATTTATGATCCAGTTATCGCAATATTGGGATTATTCATATTTTCGTTAGCATACTTCGTACTATATAGATTAGTACGACAAAAATTAGAAAGTAATGGTCAACAGCTGTCTGAAGTGTCGACGCGACGTTTTAGACTCATGAACGAAGGGTTTGGCGGTATTAAAGATGTCTTATTGCTAAATCGTAGCCATGACTTTATCACTCGGTTTCATGATAGCGGTAAAGTCTACGCTCGTGCTCGAGGAACCAATATAGCGATTAGCCAGGTACCACGATATTTTATAGAGCTTATAGCCTTTGGTGCGATGATTTCATTAGTATTGGTATTGATTAAGGTACACTCTGGTAATTTAGGAGAAATCTTACCAATCTTAGCGGTTTATGCTCTGGCAGCATTTAAGTTGTTGCCAGCTTTACAACAAATATATTCTAGTCTATCTGTTATTAAGGGTAATGTCGCTGCGTTTGAGGCTGTCAAAGATGACTTACAGCGCTCAATTGAAAACCAGAAGATAGTCAGCGAAACTTCGATAGTTACATCCATAAACCTCTATAAAAACATTGCTCTGAATGATATAGCATTTAGTTATCCTGGTAAGGATAGAGCGGCCGTGGACCGTGTCAATATGAGTATCCCTGTCAATAGTGTGATTGGTCTGGTTGGTTCATCAGGCTCTGGCAAATCAACTTTGATAGATTTATTGCTTGGTTTGCTGACCCCGCAACAAGGCGGTATATATGTCGATAACATTCGTATCACTGCAGATAATAAACGAGCTTGGCAAGATCTATTGGGATTTGTACCACAAAGTATTTTTCTGAGTGAAGGAAGTATCGCTGAAAATATTGCCTTTGGTATTCCGGCGAAAGACATCAGCCTAAAGCAAGTCAATAAAGCGTTAAATTTAGCCAATCTGACAGAATTTGTTCAGCAACTACCAGACGGTGTCAATACCAAAGTAGGTGAGCGCGGCGTACAGCTCTCAGGTGGTCAGAGGCAACGTATCGGTATTGCGCGCGCACTGTATCATGAAGCAGAGGTTTTAGTATTCGACGAAGCAACCAGTGCATTAGATGGTATTACTGAAAAGATAGTCATGGACGCTATCCATGAGTTCAGTGGTCAAAAGACTATTATTATGATTGCACACCGTCTAAAAACAGTAGAGAAGTGTGATCTTATCTATTTTATGGAGCACGGTAAAATAATTGATCAAGGGACTTATCAGGAACTTGTGGTACGTAATGTAAAGTTTAAAGAAATGGCTAGATACGCTTAGCGTTACTGACGGGAGTTCTAATATGTACTTAAGTTTGATCATCCCATTTTTCAATTCGGCACATAAATGCAAGAGACTGCTTAAACGTGTAACAGAAATAACGTCGAGAGATCTCGATCTCGAGGTTATTTTAGTTGATGACGGTTCAACTGATGTCACTTATCGTTTACTTACAGATTTTAGAGATAGCTTGCCACAGGCTAATATAATCGCAATAAAACAAAAAAATAAAGGTCCTGGTGGTGCTAGGAACACGGGGTTGAAGCTCGCAAAAGGTGAATATGTTTGGTTCGCCGACTCTGATGATGATATAACGATAGATGCCTTAATATTTATAAAAGACAACTGCGCCAATCAGTATGATTTTATCGATTTCAATGTTATAAGCTCAGATAATATTCCTATGAATACAATGGGCGTGGCACCAGGCAGCTACAGAGATAGACGAGAAGTTCCTCATATACTTTTGAGTAGGTTTATGTCTCAAACGTGCAAAGCTTTTAGGCGAAATTTTTTGATTGAAAACCAAGTTTATTATCCTGAGTACTGCTATTACGAAGACATCCCATTGGCATTTACCCTCCCGCTTCTCGTCACGAGTTTTTTAAAAACAGACATCGTTGGCTATCTATATCATCAAGAATTCGCTTCTATTACTAGAGGTAAGATAACTCTAAAATCACTTGATCGTCTCTATACATCAATTTGTGGATTGAGAGAGAGCTTAGCAGGTGCCAAAACTGATATAGAAATCGATATCATAAAGCAGCGTTTTATTCAGCTGTACTTGATAGACAGTACTGAGATGTTCTTTAGTGTAATACCCAATAAAGAGTGGGTAACTATTTGGCGAATTATGAGCGAATATCGCAGATTGGCTAAGCAATTTAATATAAGTCTAAGCCCATTTCATCTCATTAATGAAAAAGACTATCAGTATAAACTGTATTTCCGTGCACAGTGGTTTATGTCTTTTACACTGACAGGTGAACAGACGGCTTACTTTGAGGGGATAAGAAAAAAAGAATGGAATTTATAAACTGATATAAAGCTATTTACTTTACTACAAGCGCAGCGCTTTTATTCTGAACCGACTATAGATATCTACTGAACATTTATATTTCTGACTCCCAATGTATTATCCCTTCACTTTCGGTAAAAACCAAACTATAAACACAAACAGAATTAAGTAAATTACCTTATAAATATTATGCTAATGTATTTGGAATATAGAATATATTTTTTTATAAAAGAATACTTTGCAGCATAGTTTTAGTGATTAAGCATTCATATGCTGTAAGTGAGGGATTTCATTTCAGCGATATTAAGGTCAAATAAAATAAGGGATTATTATTGATTAGGCTAAAGGAGAACCGAGTAATGAAAAATATTGGTATAGAAATGCACAAGCTTTGTGAAAAGCTTTTCCCGATATGTCGTAGCATAACTGGAATTGGTTTTCGAGAATCCTTAAATATTCTAAAAAACGATATGCAATTGAATGATTTGAATGTGTTTGAGGTAGCAACTGGTACCAAATGCTTTGATTGGGAAGTCCCAAAAGAGTGGAATATTAGAGACGCCTATATCATTACTCCTGATGGCAAAAAGATATGTGACTTTCAAGTTTCTAACCTTCATGCCGTTGGTTATTCTATACCCGTAAATCAAGAAATATCGCTTGAAGAATTGCAGAAGCATCTTTACTCATTGCCAGAACAACCGAATGCGATACCCTATATAACCTCATACTACCAAGAAAGATGGGGTTTTTGTATCGCTCAACAAGAGAGGGACATGCTCAAACCAGGTACCTATAAAGTATATATAGACAGTGATTTAGAGGAAGGAAGCCTAACCTACGGGGAGTTGATCATTCCAGGTGAAACGGAAGAGGAGGTCTTTTTATCAACCTATTTGTGTCACCCCTCAATGGCAAATAACGAGCTATCAGGACCGGTGGTAACAGTATTTTTGGCAAAGTGGCTTTTAAGCTTACCATTTAGAAAATATACTTATCGTATTATTATCATCCCTGAAACTATTGGCTCAATCACATACCTCAGTCGTCATCATGAAGCAATGAAACAAAACATTATTGCTGGCTTTAATATTACCTGTGTAGGTGATGATAGGGCTTACTCATATTTGCCTTCCAAAACCGGTGACACATTAGCAGACCAAGTGGCAAAACATGTTTTAACCCACACACATCCAGAGTTTGTCAGTTACTCTTTCTTAGACAGAGGAAGTGATGAAAGACAGTACTGTAGCAAGGGTATAGATCTGCCTGTATGTTCAATTATGAGAACAAAGTATGGATGCTATCCAGAGTATCACACCTCTTTAGATGATTTGGAGCTAGTCACTGCTACTGGGCTGCTTGATAGTTATGAAGTGCTAAAAAAATCGATTGAATGTCTTGAAGCTAATGAAGTACTTGCAACAAGCTTTTTATGCGAACCACAACTTGGCAAGAGAGGTTTACATCCCACAATCGGTACCAAAGACAGTAGCTTAGTTGTCAAAAATATGATGAATTTTCTGGCTTACTGTGATGGAGTAAGCACAAATCTAGAAATAGCAGAAAAAATAAATGCCCCATTATGGGCGTTGCAAGAGACTATAAATAAGCTGAAAGCGGAAGATTTATTGATAAGTGTTGACTTGGTGTCAGATCATAACGATATTTATGAATATTCAAAATTGCTAGTTTAACCTTTACATTAGTTTTTAAGCTGCTTATTTTTACACATCGAATACTGTAACGTAGGTTTTTTCTAATTTTTTTTTGACTGTAGGTAACTGTAATTCCTGCTAACTGGTAAAGAGCTTTGGCTTAAATGTATGAATAATCATATATTTAAGCCAAAGCTCTTTTTTTTGATGACTAATTTTTGTCATTTATATTACGTTTAATTTATTTTTGCTAGTTACATATTTAAGTATCGACATTAATAAATATATATATGCTTTATTTTGCATATTAATGTGTGTTATAGTTTTGTTAAGTTTATTACAGAAAAAATTATCGAACAATATTTGGTAGCGTTGCAACTGGTAGAGGGATTTTACATGTTGACTAATAGCACTATTCTCATCACTGGCGGCACAGGTTCATTTGGTAATACCTTTTTACCCATGACCTTAGAAAAATATAATCCTAAAAAAAACATCATCTTTTCACGTGATAAGATGAAGCAGTGGGAAATGGCAAAAAAATTCGTCGGTGACGATAGAGTGCGCTTCTTCATCAGCAATGTCCGTGATAAAGAGCGCTTATATCGTGCATTAGACGGCGTTGATTATGTTGTCCATGCTGCTGCTACTAAAATTGTACCTACTGCTGAATACAATCCCTTTGAATGCGTAAAAACCAATATTAATGGTGCAATGAACTTAATTGATGCCTGTATTGATAAAGGCGTTAAAGGTGTGGTTGCGCTCTCTACTGATAAAGCCAGTAGCCCGATTAATCTTTATGGTGCTACTAAACTTGCTTCCGATAAATTATTCGTAGCGGGTAACGCTTATTCTGGAGAGCATGGCACTAAGTTTTCAGTGGTACGTTATGGTAATGTCATGGGTTCTCGTGGCTCAGTGATTCCTTTTTTTATGTCTATTAAAGATAAAGGTGTGCTACCGATTACAGACGAGCGTATGACTCGCTTTATGATTTCATTAGAAGATGGCGTTAAGTTAGTTTGGCATGCATTCGAAGATATGATCGGTGGCGAGATTTACGTCAAAAAAATACCTTCTATGAAGATGGTAGATTTAGCCCGAGTAGTTGCACCAGAAGCCAAGCAAGAGATTATAGGCATTCGTCCCGGTGAGAAACTACATGAACAAATGATTAGTAGCGAAGACGCTTGTTACACCTATGAGTATCCTGAGCATTTCAAAATTTTGGCGCTGATACATAACTGGGCAATATGTCCAAAACGAATCAAAGATGGCAAAAAGGTACCTAAAGGTTTCGTGTACGCCAGTGACAGCAATTCAGAGTGGATGTCTGATGGCGATCTACAAGATTGGCTTGAGATAAACTACGAAAAAATAGGGAGTATATAAATGATTCCCTATGCCCGCCAAGACATCAATCAGCAGGATATTAATGCTGTTGTTGAAGTCCTTAAATCAGATTTTTTGACTCAGGGCCCTCAAGTTCCTGCATTTGAACAGGCCATTATAGATGCGTGTGATGCCAAGTATGCTGTTGCTGTTAATAGTGCGACATCGGCATTACATATCGCTTGTTTGGCTTTAGGGTTAGGCAATGACGATTGGCTTTGGACAACACCTAATACTTTTGTCGCTTCAGCAAATTGTGCTCTGTATTGCGGTGCCAAAGTTGATTTTGTTGATATCGACCCTCGTACTTATAATCTTTGCGCGAAGCAATTAGAGAAAAAGCTTATTGCAGCGGAAAAGGTAGGAAAACTACCCAAAATATTGATCCCTGTGCATTTCAGTGGTCAATCATGTGATATGCAAGCGATCCATGAGTTGGCTAAAAAATATAGTTTCAAAATTATTGAAGATGCCTCACATGCGATTGGTGGTAAATATCAAGATGCAGCCATCGGTAATAGCCGCTATAGCGATATCACTATATTTAGTTTTCATCCGGTCAAGATAGTCACCAGCGCTGAAGGTGGCGCTGCCGTGACCAATAGGGCAGATCTAGCAGAAAAAATGTATTTACTCCGCAGCCATGGGATTACCCGTGATGAAGAGTTGATGACGCAAGATATGGATGGCCCTTGGTATTATCAGCAAATTGCATTGGGCTTTAACTATCGAATGACAGAGTTGCAAGCCGCTCTTGGGCTATCACAAATGCAACGGTTAGAAGAGTTTGTTATCAAGCGTCACGAGCTAGCGTCTCGCTATGACGAGCTACTTCACGATCTACCAATTACCTTGCCCTGGCAGCACCCCGACAGTTATTCAGCCAGGCATTTATACGTCATTCGTCTGCAATTAAAACAAATTAATACCACCCATCTTGATGTGTTTAACGCGCTGCGGGCGGCAGGAATTCAAGCTAATCTGCATTATATCCCTGTACATATGCAGCCCTATTATCAAAGGCAAGGGTTTGAATCGGGTCAATTCCCTGAAGCGGAACAGTATTATAATGAAGCAATCAGTATCCCCCTGTTTTCAGCGATGACTGAAGGGCAACAAGACACTGTATGCTCGACGCTGAAAACCATATTGAGTAAAGAATCATGAATATCCTAGCGCACAGTCACAAGCTTGCGCTAGGAACGGCGCAATTCGGACTGAAATATGGTCTAGCCAATATGGCAGATAAAGTACCAAGAGACATGGTTGAGCAATTACTTAAAGTAGCCAGCGCATTTAACATAACCATGCTCGATACTGCTATTGCTTATGGTGACAGCGAACAAGTCTTAGGTCTGCATAACCTTACGAAGTTCGAGATAGTAAGTAAGTTACCGGCAGTGCCGTCCAATTGTCTAAACGTAGAAGAATGGGTGCTAGAACAAACGATGTCTTCATTAAAACGTTTAAAAACGGACAAATTGAACGACTTGTTATTACATAGGCCAGCCCAGTTGCTAGGGACAAACGGAGAGAAAATATATAAGTCGATATTAAAACTCAAAGAGCAGGGCATGGTAGACCAGATTGGAGTTTCTGTTTATGGTCCTGATGAGTTATCCGAGCTTATTAAAAGGTTTGATTTTGATGTTATTCAAGCGCCTATGAATATATTTGATAGGCGCATGGAGAATACAGGAATGCTTAAACATTTGAAGAAAACAGGCGTAACTATCCATATTAGATCGGCATTTTTGCAAGGTCTTTTATTGATGCCAAGTGAAAAGATTCCAGTATATTTTGCTCCATGGGCACCATTAATTAAACAGTACCATCAGTGGTTAAATCAACAAAGCATTTCTCCTTTGCAGGCCTGCTTAAGCTATGTTAACCAACATAGTGATATCGATAAAATCATAGTCGGAGTAGATGATATTTGGCAGCTGAAACAAATAATTGCTGCAATTGATATTCCTATCACTGACCTTCCTGACTTCTTACAATCAGTAGATGAAGGTTTGCTTAATCCGTCGAGGTGGCAGCGATGACATTAAAATTGGGGGTCATCGGCTCATCTGAAGGTAATGGACATCCTTATTCGTGGAGCGCTATTTTTAATGGTTATGATTCGGTGGAAATGGAAAAATGTGGCTATCCTGTCATACCACGTTATTTAGAGCAGCAACAATGGCCTGCGAGTCAAATCAAAGAGGCAAGAGTTACTGCTATTTGGACGCAAGATATAGCGCTTTCTCGGCACATTGCCAAAGCCGCAAAAATCGAGCACGTTGTGACTTGTTACAAAGATATGATTGGGCAAGTAGATGCCGTTCTGTTGGCGCGTGATGATGCCTATAATCATTTGCAGTATGCCGAACCATTCTTACGTCAAGGCATCCCTATTTATATAGACAAACCCATTGCACTATCAATTAATGATTTAGATAGGTTATATGCATTAGAGTACTGTTCAGGTCAGATTTTCACTTGTTCAGCGCTCAGATATAGCAAGCAGTTAGCCCT
The DNA here is from genome assembly GCF_904846175.1 of Psychrobacter immobilis. Taxonomy (GTDB): domain Bacteria; phylum Pseudomonadota; class Gammaproteobacteria; order Pseudomonadales; family Moraxellaceae; genus Psychrobacter; species Psychrobacter immobilis_E. Next base: position 28,345 of record NZ_CAJGZM010000012.1, read on the forward strand.
AACTACGACGGATAGGCAAAGTTTAGGGCATATAAAACAGATCATCGCATTTACCCCAAGATCATGGTCTAAATATGCTGTTCATATTATTGAGCCTGTGCTGAACATGCTCTCTGAGGGTGACGAGATAGTCGAAATGATTTCTCCTGCCTGTCATAGAAGTGATGGCTCAGGTAGCCTAGCGGTTTGTTGGAGCAGTGGTATACAGACCAATTTTTTTGCGCTTGGTAATGGACAGTCTCCAATCTCGATTAGAGTATTTGGTACGAGTGGTTGGAAGGACTTTACATTTACAGATTCATTCTCAGCTTTTAAAGCAGCTTTGCAGGCTTTTATACAAGGTATCTCAGACAAGAAGGTAATGTCAGATAGAGCATTTAATACAACAGTGGTTCAACTGCTTGAAAGAGGTTGCCAATGAAAGAGACGATCTTGATTACTGGTGGTACAGGTAAATTCGGCAGGCAATTTGTCAAGCATTTTGCAACTAAGGGCTGGCAGGTGTTATTTACGACGACCTGTCAAAATAATGCCGATAAGCTAATGGCAAAGATAGGCAGTGACTATCGTTTGATGCCGCTAATAGTTGATTTTACTAAGCCGCAAGCAGTACAGGACATCATTAACCGCGTTCAAGGTTCTGGCTATACCATTAATCACTTGGTAAATAATGCACGTAGTTTGGGTTTTTTGCAGACAGATTCATTAGGTCAGACCAGCCGTGAAGACTTTTTAGCTGAATATTTAATGGATGTCGTCGTACCCTATGAGCTATCAATGGGGCTATTCAATATTCAGCCAAAAGAGCTAAGCACCGTCACCAATATAGGTTCTCAGTACGGCGTCGTCGCTGCCAACCCTGCTTTATATGAGGATTATCCAAGACAATCGCCTATTCAATACAGTGTTGCTAAAGCAGCATTGATACATTTAACAAAGGAGTTGGCTGTACGTTTTTCTGATTTCGACATAAGGGTTAATTGTATTGCCTATGGTGGTGTCAGTGGACGTGTTGATGATAGCTTTGAAGCCAGATACGCAAAGCTTACGCCAAGTGGTCGTATGCTATCTGAGTCTGAAATCATAGGGCCTCTAGATTTTCTAGTTTCGGAAAACTGTAAAGCAATCAATGGTCAAACCATTCAGGCAGATGGCGGGTGGACATTATGGTGAAACGTAGAATAGCTATTATTCCTGCTCGCGGCGGGTCGAAGCGAATCCCGAAAAAAAACATAACCGATTTTAATGGTCTGCCGATGATTGCATGGACGATTAAAGCGGCGAAAGAATCTAGATTGTTTGATCGAATCTTGGTATCTACCGATGATTCAACGATAGCTGAGGTGGCAATAAACGCTGGTGCGGAAGTGCCTTTTCTACGTACTGATTGCGCTGATGATTATTCCACAGTAAGCGAGGCTACGACATTTGCTTTACAGCAGGCTATGGACTATTGGCAAGAAGAGTACAACGTGGTGGTCCAATTGATGGCTAATTGTCCATTACGAACTAGTGCGGATATCCAGTTGCTAGTTGCTACATTTGAAGCAAAGAAGCGCACGGCTCAAATTAGCTGCTTTGAATATGGATGGATGAACCCGTGGTGGGCGGCAACGATTGATGATGTAGGCAGACCCACTCAGATTTTTTATGAAACGTTGAATCAGCGTTCGCAAGACTTACCAAAACTTTATTGTCCAACGGGTTCGATTTGGATATCTACAGTGAAAGCACTGGTAACCCATAAAACATTCTACTCACCAGATCATACATTTGAGCCTATATCATTAAAAAGCGCAATGGATATAGACAGCTATGAAGATCTAAAGATTGCCAATGCATTATTACTAGCTAGTGATTACTCATCATGACAGCGAAAAAGTACAAGATCGTCTTTCGTTGTGATGCTTCTATTCAGATAGGAACTGGTCATGTGATGCGTTGCTTGACTTTAGCTAATGAAATGGCTCAACAAGGAGCTGAATGTATTTTTATATGCCGTAGACACCACGGGAATTTGATTGAGGAAATTCAGCAGCATGGATATAAAGTGTATTCACTTCCTTTAGAAAATGACTTGTATATTGAAACGAATAATAAAACTGTACTTGCCCACGCTGATTGGCTGGCTAGTACACAACACAGAGATGCGGAATTAAGTATCTCGATAGTAAAGGCGATACAACCTGATTGGTTGATTGTTGATCATTACTCTTTAGATGAGAGTTGGGAAAAAGGACTGCAACCCTATTGCAAAAAGATAATGGTCATCGATGATTTGGCAGATCGAAAGCATGATTGTGACATTTTACTTGATCAAAACTTTGGTCGTGATCCGCAAGACTATGCCGCCTATGTTAATGAAGATTGTGAATTACTATGTGGATCTAAATATGCATTACTGAGGCATGAATTTGCACAATGGCGAAGCTACAGCTTAGAGCGGCGTCAGCATAATAAATTGGCAAGTATTTTGATTAATTTAGGTGGGGTTGATAAGGATAATATTACAACCAAAATCCTGAAAGGACTGCAAACGAAATCTTTACCTGATCACTGTTCAATGAACATCGTTATGGGTTCGACATCACCATGGATTGAAGCAGTAAAACAACAAGCCGCAATAATGCAGTGGCGTACGGTAGTAAAGGTAGGGGTAGATAATATGGCTGAGCTAATGGCCAGTAGTGATTTGGCTATTGGCGCCGCAGGGTCAACATCATGGGAGCGATGCTGTTTGGGACTTCCAACTATTATGCTGGTTTTAGCGGATAACCAACAGGTTATTGCTAACGCATTAGAAGCTGTGGGAGCTGCACTGACATTCGATATAACTATGTTGGAGGCTGAGCCACTAGCATTTGCTAAAGGGATAGAGTCAGTCGCACCTAAGATGAGAGAGATGAGCAAGACGGCCAGTAAAGTTACTGATGGGCTTGGAGCGTCACGCCTCTCAAGATTTTTATTTCAATAGGCCGAAAGGAAATGCTATGAAAATCAGTTTCCTATGTAATGACCTTAGCCATCCCGTTAATGACTATCTATATGCATGGATAAAAAAGAACAATAGCAAACATGAGATAGAGCTAGTGCGTCAGAAAAAGGATCTGTCCGGAGGTGACATATTATTTCTCATTTCCTGTACAGAGATTATAAATAGCCAAGATCGCATGGCTTATATTAACTGCCTAGTAATTCATGCCAGTGACTTACCTAAAGGTAGGGGCTGGAGCCCACATATATGGAGCATTATAGAAGGTAAGGAGGAGCTGACTTTAACACTGTTAGAAGCTAATAATAAGGTTGATAGTGGCAAAATATGGAAAAAATTAAATTTTCAAGTACCCAAACATGCACTATGGAATGAAATTAATGCTCAGTTATTTGAAAAAGAAATTGAGTTAATAGATTTTGCGGTTGGTAATTTTAAGAGTGTTTCAGCTAAGTCACAAGCCCTAGATATAGAACCGACGTATTATCCAAAGCGGACACCAAATGATAGTGAAATTGATCCCTATAAAAGTATTGAGAGCCAATTTGATAAAATTCGAGTCTGTGATCCTTATCGTTTCCCCGCATATATAGAGCTTTATGGAGAGAGATATAAGCTTATTCTGGAGAAGGTAAATGACAAATAATATTCATATTGATGGTCGCATCATAGGTCGTAATCAAGCCCCTTATATCATTGCTGAGATGTCGGCAAACCATAACGGCCAACTTGATATAGCTCTGTGTATTATAGAAGAGGCCAAACGCGCCGGTGCTGACGCTATTAAAATGCAAACATACAGACCTGACACGATTACTTTAAAGTCAGACTTGCCGGATTTTCAAATTTCAGATGGTTTATGGGCTGGACGTACTTTATATGATTTGTATGATTGGGCTCATACTCCTTGGGACTGGCATAAGCCGCTGTTCGATCATGCTCGTCAGTTAGGTATTACGATATTTAGCTCTCCTTTTGACAGCACCGCTGTAGACCTACTCGAGGACCTAGGAGCACCTGCATACAAAATAGCATCTTTTGAGGCCGTTGATTTAGCATTGATTAAGTACGTTGCTAGCACTGGCAAGCCGATGATTATATCTACTGGTATGGCCAGTGCCGAAGAGATAGAAGAAGCGATAAATGCTGCACGTGTAGGCGGCTGTAAGGAGCTTGCTATTTTGCACTGTGTCAGTGGTTACCCAGCGCCTGCAGCCGATTATAACCTACGTACTCTTGCAGATATGATAGAGCGCTTTGGGCTAGTGACAGGTTTGTCAGATCACACTCTTGATAACACCACCGCAATCACAAGTGTCGCCCTTGGAGCCTCTATCATCGAGAAGCACTTCACCCTTGATCGTAATGGTGGCGGACCTGATGACAGTTTTTCATTGGAGCCTGCAGATCTGATTGCGCTATGTCGCGATACTAAGACAGCGTGGCAAGCGCTTGGACAGGTAGATTACAGTCGAAAAGCCAGCGAAAAAAATAATATCAAGTTTCGGCGCTCATTATATTTTGTAAAAGATATGGCAGAAGGCGATACGATAGCTGAAGACTCTGTACGCAGTGTGCGTCCTGGATTTGGATTGGCGCCAAAATATCTGCATGAAGTGATAGGTAAAAAGGTAACACGGAACGTCAATGCCAGCACTGCTCTTACTAGCGATACCGTAGAAGGATTGTTTGAATAGATTGTAAGAATATAGGTAGGAGGGTCGAACGATTAAATATATTGGAGTGTATAAGATGGATGTGTTTATCGTAAGAACTAGACTACAGTCTTTAATTGTTGAAAAGATAATAAATGTAGAGAATATAAGTAGGTATATCTTAGTATTTTGTTATCTGGATAATAAATATGAAGATGACTCTGAATATTATACTACTTATAAAAAAATCAGGAAAAATGCTTTTTTTACTATAAGTGTATTTTGCAGTAGTAGAATTTCAGTCAATTTTTTAAAGTTTACCGTATTACAGTTAATGGCACTTATAACCAACGGTAAGATTTTTTTAGCCGTAATTGATAGCTATCCTTTCGCACTTTCAAATATATTTTTTCCTAGTTTAGAGATTAATACATTCGACGATGGCTCATACAATGTGATTAAGTCTTCAGTGTATTTTAATGAGAACGCTCTCGCTAGAAAAGGAGTAAAAGGACTTATTTCTAAAATGGTTTTCCCTAATGGGGGAGCTAAGTATTTAAGAGATAAAACCAAGCGTCATTATACCGTTTTCCCTGATTTAGATAATATCGTAGAAAAAGATAGGGTAGTCAATCTTGATTGGGATTGGAGTGAACTGTTAGATAGCAGGGATTTAGATAAATTGCCGATGAATACTAATACTATTTTATTAGGAACCGCGTTTCAAGATTTCAGCATTAGGCAGCAAGTAAAGCTTAAAAAAAACGTAATGAAAATCATTGATGATGTAGGGTTGTATATCATGCATCCGCGGGAAGAGAGTTGGTTTGAAAATACAAAAGCAGTTAAATTGCATAGTCCTGCAGAAGCAGTACTAAAGTATATGCAGAGTGCTAATAATAACGAATTAACCGTATACCATGTTGACACAACCGTCTCTTATTCCTTAAAAGGTAATGAGCATATCAGATTTATTGACTTGCTTTCTGAAGTTTGATTAATAGTATTAAAAAAGTAGTTTTTTATAAGCGGTTTTACTAAGTAAGATTATACGAGTTATAGAAAGTATTTCTATGAATACGAAGGAAAATATATAACAAGATTCTTAGACAACAATCTGCTTAAAAAAGGCTAAATAATAATGAAAAAAATTGCGTTTTTTTTACCAGATCTTCGGTGTGGCGGAGCAGAAAAGGTAGCTCTTTTGCTAGCTAACGAGTTTATCAAACAAGGTTTTAAAGTTGATATGGTCTTGAGTAAAGCTCAGGGAGAATTCTTATTAGAGCTAAACAGCCAAATTCGAATCGTAGACTTGAAAGCAGATCGCATACGTTATGTGTTTAAGCCCTTATTAAAATATTTTAAAAGTGAAAAGCCGGATGTGGTATTAGCATCGATGTGGCCTTTGACTTTATTGGCAGTTGTTGCATTCAAATCAGCCAAACTATCTGGCTCGGTTTTAGTCTCAGATCATACCACCTTTTCTCAAGCTCCTTTGATGAAAAAAAGATCAACGCGCTGGTTTTTTAAATATAGTTTAAGTTTGGTTTATCCTTTTTCTGACGCGATAGTTGCAGTATCTGATGGTGTTGCTGATGATTTGTGCGGACTAGGTGGGCTAAGACGTAAAAGTATTACCGTTATATCTAATCCTGTAGAAATCAATACAGATCTTTGCCCAAAAGAGGAAGGCTTTAGAAATTGGAAAAATCATAAAGGCAAAAAAATAATCGCTGTTGGGGCTTTGAAAAAGGAAAAAGACTACCCATCGCTACTAGAAGCATTTTCCCTGCTTCTTAAAAAAGAAGATGCTTACCTAACGATATTGGGGCAAGGAGATTTATTAGCTGATCTAAAAGCTCTAGCCGTAAAGTTAGAGATAGCTGAACGGGTTAACTTTGCAGGTTTTAGTAGAAACCCTTCTGCATGGATGGCTTCATCTGACTTATTAGTTCTTTCATCTAACTGCGAAGGCTTTGGTAATGTATTAATTGAAGCCCTGAGTGTTGGTACACCGGTGGTTTCTACCGACTGTCAGTCAGGACCAAGAGAAATTCTTGAAAACGAGCGGTATGGAAGGTTAGTGCCAGTTGGTGATATTAATGCTTTAGCCAACGCTATGCATAAATCCCTTAATGACCAACATAATATAAATGCTTTAAAGAGTCGTGCAGCTGATTTTTCAGTGGATAAAATTGCGAAACAATATATTGGAGCTATTAAATAATGTGTGGATTATTAGGAATAGTAGATTATAAAAAAAGTATAAATGCGAGTTTATTTAATGAGATGTTAAATAGCTTGAAACACCGTGGTCCAGATGATGAAGGTGTAGAGGTTTTTTCTTTAGATTCATGCTCTACATTTCTAGGTCATAGAAGGCTATCAATAATAGATATCAGTTCTAATGGTCATCAGCCTATGCTCTATGAGCACCTAGCTATTATATACAACGGAGAGGTTTATAACTTCAAGGATATACGGCAGGACTTAATATCAGAAGGTTATTCGTTTGACTCAAATAGTGACACAGAAGTAATTTTAAAATCTTATCATTTTTGGGGAATAGATTGTGTAGAACGATTTAGAGGTATGTTTGCCTTTGCAATTTACGATTCTGAACAACAAGAAATTATAATTTTCCGAGATCGTGCAGGTGTAAAGCCTTTATATTACTCTCAAACAGATAACGCATTAATGTTTTCAAGCGAATTAAAGCCTCTTATGAAATATCCTGATTTCAATAAAGAGATAGATTTCGAAGCGGTATCTTCTTATCTGCAGTTTGGATATATTCACGCTCCAAAAACTATATTTAAAACTGTCCAAAAACTACTTCCTGGATATTATTTAAAATACGATATTGGATCAAAAGTTTTGGTAAAAGAGCGCTACTGGAATATTAATGATTTTTATGAGAATCAAGTTGCAAGAGAGGATATTGCAGAAGAGTTAGAAGCTACTATCATTGAAGCTTTCAATCTCCGTATGATAGCAGATGTCCCTGTAGGTGTTTTCCTTAGCGGTGGCATAGATAGTTCTTTAGTAGCAGCAATCGTCCAAAAATATAGCAAAATACCTATTAATACTTTTACTATTGGGTTTGAGGATGAGAAGTACGACGAATCTAACTATGCCAAAGAAATCGCTAAATACTTAGGTACAAATCATACCGAGCTTATTTGTAACAAAGAAGACGCTTTAGCAATTATAACGAAGTTACCAAAGATATTCGATGAGCCATTTGCAGATAGCTCTGCTATACCAACTGTTTTAGTTTCTGAACTTGCAAAAAAACAAGTGTCAGTTGTGCTCTCTGGTGATGGGGGTGACGAATTATTCTGTGGGTACCCAAGCTACGTACTTATGGAAAAAAGGTTTAAATTGCTATCTAAAGTTCCATTTAGAAAAATATTAAGAAAAATATCTAATATATTTCCTGTTCCTATTTTTATACAAAATAAATTTAATGGAAAATTGTACAATAAAGTCATAAAATTTAAAAATATGCTAGATCATAATGATATCGTGAATACTTTCAAAGTTGCAAATTCTGTATTTTCAAAAGATGAGATTAAGGGTTTAATAAGAGAAGGTTATTTTTTCTCTAAAGATATACCTGCTACTACATCGAACTTAGAAAAAATGATGATTTCAGATTTCAAGGGTTATTTGCCTGATGATTTAATGGTTAAAATAGATAGGTCGACAATGAGTGCGTCTTTAGAAGGACGAGAACCCTTGCTTGATCATAAGATAATTGAATTTGCTGCAAGCTTACCAGTTTCTTATAAAAAAAATAAAGAGATATTAAAAAATATTCTAGGCCATTATATTCCTGAAGAGCTATTTCTTAGGAAGAAACAAGGTTTTGGTATACCAATAAATGATTGGCTCCGAGAAGATCTTAAGTATCTTGTAGACCAATACTTGGGTGAAGAGTTAATAAAAAAATATAATGTCTTTGACTATGATTATATATCAAAATTATTAGAAGCATTTTATGCGAAAAAAAACGATGATAACAAGGTTTGGGTTTTACTAATGTTTCAAATGTGGCTTTCAGAAAATATAGATTTTGTTAAATGTAATAAATAGTTTTTATCAAGTGATAATAAAGGTTTCGATATGATTATTTTACTTTTGTATGATTGCTTTATACCCTTAATCGAATTTAAAAAATTAAGTTCTTTAAATTCGTATAAACCATAGGTTGGTTTTTAATTATATTTATATTGATAGGATACAATTAAAGGGAAAGGTGGGTTGATGGGAAGTCAATTGTTGAAAAGAATTATGTTTTTTATGCTAGCAGAAAAATCTAGATTAGAGTCTAGAAGGGAGAAGTTGGTTAAAAATAATATAGTGACAGTTCTTAACTTGCATAGAGTGTCGCCTGACACAGGTAGTGCGTATAAGGCAATATGTCCCATATTTTTTGATAAGCTACTTGGTTATCTGACGAAAGAATTTCATATCTGTTTATTTGGTAATTTTGAAAGAATAAAAACGCACAAACCAAAATTAATATTATCATTTGATGATGGCTACAAAGATTTTATAGATTATGCGGTACCCATATTAGAAAAGCATAATGTTCGAGTCAATCAAAATGTAATTCCTTACTGTATCGAAACCGGCTTACCACCTGTAAATGTCTTGCTACAAGACTTTATTGGAAAAGCGCCTGCTGAACTTCTAAAAAAAATACCTCTAGAGATAGATACTGCTATTATTAACCGTGATAAATTGGGCATAAAAGCATCTTTTTTCATTAAATACCTTCCTGAAGCTGAATTTATACCTTGCAGGGCTGAGTTACTAGGATTTCTACTAAACTATCCAGAGTTCCTTTGTGCTTCAGTAATGACCAAAAAAGATATCATGCAGATATCTCCAATGCATGAAATTGGCGCTCACTCCTTTGAACATTTATCAATGGAAAATCAAAATGAAGAATATTTTTTAAATGATCTGAGAAAATGTAAAAAATATTTTTTAGAAAGCCTGCAACTTGATTGCGATATTTATTGTTTCCCAAATGGCAGTGCCACAGCTGAGCAGATAGTCCTCGCTAAAGAATACGGTTTCCGGAGTGTTTTATTGGTAGGTGATAAGTATAGTGATGCTACTAGCGGTGTTTTTAATAGATTTACATTTGATGTCAGTAGTATGGAAGAGGCAAAGTACAAATCATTTGGTAGAAGAGCTCTATTAATATAGAAATTATGTTGAAGCTATAGTTTTTTTATAAATTTATTATAAGAGAAAGGTTTTAGTGTAATTTTATCGTTATGTGTTTATTACCATAATATAGCTAGCTTTACGTACCTCTAAAATATGACGGAGTATCTATGAATAACTCAGTATTGTTTATCTCTTATGATGGCTTGCTAGATCCTTTAGGTGGTAGCCAAATACTACCGTATTTATATAGTATCCGTCAGCATCCTCGTCCTTTGCATATCTTAAGCTATGAAAAACCTGAGCGTTTTAAGTCTGGCGGTGAGTTATTAAAAGCAGAGTTGGCTAGTTCTGGCATAGGATGGACACCTTTGTCTTTCACTACACGTTTTGGCAAGTTAGGCAAGCTTTGGGATTTGTCTCGCATGTATGAAGTTGCTTTATATTTGCAGTTTAAACATCGTTTTGGCGTGATCCATTGTCGTAGCTACCAAGCCATGCAAGTTGGAGCATTACTGCGTAAGCTTACCGGAGTAAAGGTCTTGTTTGATATGCGCGGCCTCTGGGTTGACGAGAGAGTAGATGGCGATATTTGGAAGCTAGACAACAGTATTGATGCTTCAATATTTAAGTTATATAAGCGTGTAGAGGGTAGTCTTCTTTTGAGCGCCAGTCATATTGTGGCTCTTACAGAACGAGTAGTACCTGAACTATACAAGCTGTCACCAGATATGTCTGCTCCCATTTCAGTGATTCCTTGCTGTGCAGACTTTGAGCATTTTATCCTACCTACTGCTAAGCAGCGTATGGCTACTCGTAAGGAGCTAGGATTACCTGAAAATGCTTTTGTACTCTCATACTTAGGTTCTTTGGGAACTTGGTATATGTTAGAAGAAATGCTACAACTGTTTGGCCAAGCAGCTACTGAGCGAGAAGATGTACACTTTTTATTGATTACTAAGGATTGGCGAGAGGAACATGAGGCATTAATAATTGCGCTTGGCTTGTCACATTTGCGTACGCGCATACGTGTGCATGAAGCCAAACGTGACCAAGTGCCTTCTTATATAGGTTGCTCTGATTTAATGCTTAGTTTCATTAAGCCTGCTTATTCAAAAATAGCAAGCTCACCTACTAAAATAGCCGAAGCGCTTGCGGTAGGTGTGCCTGTCGTTAGTAATGCTGGAATTGGTGACATAGATGATATGACGGCTAGGCTAAAAGCAGGTGCAGTTATAGACTTAGATAAGCCTGACAGCCTATCTGATATCGTATCCTCACTTGATAGTCTTAAGAAGATGGGAGGGCCCAATCTACGCGCGCGAGCTAAATCCGAATTAGATCTCCATGTTGCAGAATTAAGTTATAAAAAAATTTACGAGCAGCTGGAACAGACACTATGACCAATAATTCAAATGCCACCTTATTTATAACAGATGTTTGTGGCACATTGGTCTATGACGATACAACGTTAGGCCTGCTCAGAGTACATTTTTCTCAGCAGCCTGAACGTCAATGGCGTTTGCCAATGCTTCGTGCTTTGACCGCACATTTTAGTCCGTTTCGATTAGGAATAGCAGTGATTGAACGTCTCACTGGTAAACATGTTTTAAAACACTTACTCGTCAGAATGATGGTAAACGATACGGTCAGCTCTCTCGAATTGAATGCAGAAGTTTATGCACAATGGTTATTGGATAATAGAAAAGTCCCTGCTGTTTGGGATGTCATCACACCGGCCATAAAAGACAAACGTATAATATTGGCTTCTGCCAGTTTACAACCTATCATTTCGGCATTGGCAAAGCAGTTGGGTGTAAGGTTTGTTGCTAGTGAGCTTGAGAGTAATGATGGTGTATTAACAGGTCGTTATAGAAGTGACTTAACTGGATTGAAAATACAAGCATTAAGTGATCTTATTGGTAATGACTTGAGTAGCAGTTTTTATGATGCTATCAGTGACAATGTAACAGATCAAGAGTTATTAAGTGGTGCAAAGAGGGCTTATGTGGTTCTGCATAAAGCGTCCCATAAGGAGCGCTGGGCAGGATTAAACGCTACTTATATAGGGCTAAACCCATGAATATGATATATATATTGCCATTTAGTTACTTCTATAATACGCGTCTGCGTAATGGAAGTTGGGTTTTTCATGCTCTATTTGAGTGGTTAAGTGCAGCAATACTTGTGATGGCTCTTGGTAGTGTCCCACCGTTTCAAGCTTTGATACAGGCTATCTTAGTATACTTTGCATTTATCAGTTTGTATGAGATCGGCTATCTTGTAAATGACTTATTCGCGGCACGTAAAGAGAAAGATGGTCGTCGGCGCGGTCCTCAAAATGAACCTAGTATGTGGATTTTTACGTGGATTGCTTTTCGAATAATGGCTTTTATAGCATTAACTATTCTACTAAATATGCAAGAGGTATGGGCATGGTGGAGTTTCTTTTTAGCCTTGTCCATCGTATTCGCTCTTCATAATATTTTTGTTGATCGTGAGTTTAAGGTGGCAACCTTTCTTTGGTTGGCCTGGTTTCGATTTATGGCACCAGTCATATTTGTGGTAGAAAATCGTTATAGGATGGGTATCGCCCTAGCAGCAGGTATTATTTATGCTGCTTTCCGTCTTTTTGGTTATCTTGATAGTAAAGGGTTGCTAAAGATGCCTGGTCGTCAAAGAATTCGTTTTAGACTGGTATTTTTTTTAATGCCTTTGACAGGGGTCTTAGCATTAGCTCCTTACGATGAAGCTCGTGGTTTTGTTCTGCTTTGTGCTATTTATTCTATTAGCGCGTTAGCAGCTGCCGGTAGCAGTTGGTTACGCCATGGTCGTCTAGACTAAGGAGTATTTTATGTGTGGTATTGTTGGTTTTCGCCAAGGCCTATCAAGTAACATAGAGATGCGTGCTTGTATCACGCATATGAACGATACTCTTTATCATAGAGGTCCGGATGCTGGCGATAGTTGGCTGGATGAAACTGTTGGCTTAGCTATTGGTCATCGGCGTTTAGCCATTCTAGAGCTGTCGCCTGCAGGCGCACAGCCTATGCATTCTGTGTGTGGACGATATGTGGTGGTGTTTAATGGTGAGATATATAACCATCTGCAACTACGTCAACAGCTTAATCAAGAGGGCTTCTTACTCGAATGGAGAGGTCATTCAGATACAGAGACCGTGCTCGCTTGTTTCGTAGCTTGGGGTATAGAAAAAACACTACAAGCTATGGTAGGTATGTTTGCCATTGCTTTATGGGATAAGCAAGAGAAACTCCTGACTCTAGCAAAGGATAGGATGGGTGAAAAACCTTTATATTGGGGTTGGCAGGGCGATAGTTTATTCTTTAGTTCTGAATTAAAAGCGTTGAAAGCAAACCCTATGTTTAAAGCAGATATTAATCGTGATTCAATCACTTTACTGTTGCGTCACAACTGTATCCCTGCTCCTTATAGTATTTATCAAGGCATTAAAAAGTTGCGACCTGGTTATTGGTTACAATTACCCTTAGCAGAATTAGGAAAAGCTAAAATAGCGGTACCCAAGGCCTACTGGAGTTTTAATACTGTAGTTGAAACAGGGCTAGAAAATCCTTTTACGGGCAGTCCAAAGCAAGCCGTTGATATTTTAGAATCAGCACTTGTGGAGAGTATTGGCAGTCAAATGCAATCAGACGTGCCACTTGGCGCTTTTTTAAGCGGTGGTATAGATAGCAGTACAGTCGTTGCACTCATGCAAGCACAGAACGGGCGGCCAATTAAGACTTTTACTATTGGTTTTGAGGATGAAGCGTATAACGAGGCAACGCATGCAAAATCTGTGGCTAAGCACATTGGTACTGAACATACTGAGCTTTATATAACCGCTAAAGATGCTTTAACAGTGATACCGAAATTATCGTCTATATATTGTGAGCCATTTTCAGATAGCTCACAAATCCCAACTTTTTTAGTCAGTCAGTTAGCAAGTCAGCATGTGACGGTTGCCTTAAGTGGTGATGGGGGTGATGAGCTATTTGGAGGCTATAATCGCTACCTCATGGCTCAGCAAGTTTGGAATAAAAATCGTAAATTGCCTAGACCAATGAGAAGATTGGCGTCGACGACACTGACTGCTTTCGCACCTAAGAGCTGGGATGCTATGTTTACAACGCTTAATCCTATTCTACCTAAAGGATTACGATTGAGTGCTCCTGGAGATAAGGCTCACAAGCTAGCAGGTGTGCTAAATATTGATAGTGAACAGGATTTTTACCAGTCATTGACCAGTCATTGGCAGCAGCCTGAGACATTAGTCATAGGTGCAAAAGAACCTAGTACTTTGATAAGTGACATAAATTGTTGGCCGAAAACAGATAGTTTTCAACATGCGATGATGGCTATGGACGCACAGACTTATATGGCTGACGATATTTTGGTAAAGGTTGATCGCGCTGCTATGGCTAATAGCTTAGAGACCCGAGTGCCGATGCTAGATCATCGTATTGTTGAATTAGCTTGGAAAATGCCGTTGGATTACAAAATACGTCATGGTGAAGGTAAGTGGTTGCTGAAGCAGGTGCTATTTCGTCATGTTCCTCGCCAATTGATTGAGCGGCCTAAAATGGGGTTTAGACTACCTTTACACGACTGGTTACGAGGCTCATTACGGGATTGGGCTGAAGCATTACTAGATGAAACGCTATTACTACAGCAAGGTTATTTCTATCCCGCATCCATACGTAGGATGTGGACAGAACATCTGAGCGGTAAATATAATCATCAAGATCAACTATGGAATATATTAATGTTCCAAGCCTGGCTTGAGACACAGTAATTTATATGGATAGCAAAATGATAAATATATTTATTTTTTTGAATATAAATAGTTATTAGACTACAATCAGCAGGATACCTTTTAAAACATAGCCGTATAAAGCCAGTAGGTTAAATTAGAACGCTCCAATAGGCTAATCAGAACAGTGAATTGATAATAGCCAAAACAGACATGTCATTTGAATTTTTTATTAAAAATATAGAGACAAACTAATGTCAGACCTAAGTTGGATTTATACGTATGGATTTTTAGGGACCAGACTTTTTGAGTTACCTAGTCTGCTGATATGCTTGTTGCTAATTGTCACTGTTGGCTACAAGTTTAAGGTTCCATCCAATTATCAAGTAGTCCTTGCTTTACACTGTTTGCTTCCTTTTATTCTAAATGACGTAATGTTCAGTACGTCATATATGGGCGATCAGTTTAGATATTGGGAGGGAGTGAATGCGATAAGATCTGGAGAGCTAGGGTTGATTGAAGCATTCACAGGGGGTGATAATGTTTTTCAAGCCAGTGCTATGCTCGCCCTGTTACCATTTCCATCGCCAGTTTCTCCTATTAGTTTAGGATTCTATAATACTTTTCTCTATATTGTTTTGTTCTTCGTTTTGTATGTCAAAAATATTTTTACAAAAGTATCAATATGGTTTTATCTGCTGTTTCCAAGCATGGCTCTATACACAGCGCTAAGCTTGAGAGAAACTCTCATTCTATTTTTTATGGTGCTAACGGTTGTCTATGCGCGTGAGTCTAAGATCCTTAAAAGTATTTTGTTTATTATTCCTTTGTACTTAATTAAGTTTCAGAACTTTTTTATTTTAGGTCCTATTGTTCTAATGTATTTTATTTTCAATGTGGCTAGAAAGGGTATGGGGTTAGCAAAAGCAGTAACCATAAGCCTAATTAGTCTAGCTGGATTGCTTCTTGCTGCTCCGATAGCTATCCCTCAAATTAATCATTTTAGGGCGGCTATGTTTGTAGAAGATGGAGGGAAAGCTGAAGAAATTATGCTTATCTCTGGAGTAGGAGAGTTTGTTGTTGAAGGTTTGACGTCGGGTATTTACTTCTTATCTAAACCATTTTTGTGGGAAGCGAGCGGCTTTCTACCTTTGATTCAATCATTTGAAAATTTATTTGTACTTGCCATTTTGTTTCTGATAACTCGTAAAGCTTTGATGAAAAGTCCTGATAATCTTGCTTTTTGGTTATTATTTATGGCTTTATCGATGTCTGTATATGGCTTAGTCGTATTTAATTATGGAACAGCTGTTCGTTATAGATATCCATTCATTATGATATATGTGCTGTTCGTATGTGCTGACTGCGAAATTCACACATTATTTTCTAACGAAAAACTTCCAAATAACATCCCACTTCCTAAAATCAATCAGTAAAAATTCTTAACCACATCTCTCAAAGGTATAAATATAAATTATTTATGTCCTTCTATTGTAATTAGTCTAAAAGTTACCTATAGTATATTTATATATGTGAATATATAAATATATCTATTAAGATAAGTTTTGGGGTGGCATTATTAATAGTCAGTTTTTTACATGACTCAAAAAATAGGTTAAATACATTATGACTACTATAAAAAAGTTTTTAATATATTCTAACTGTTTGCATAATGTATTTAACTTTAGAGGCAAGCTTTTGGAGGCCATTGCTCAATTAGGGTATGAGATACACATTGTTTCTCCTATTTTAGAGAAGTATGCTGCAGACCATAATGAGCTTATAAATCGTGGATATCATATCCATCAGATTGCTATGCAAAGAACCGGAACTAATCCGGTCAAAGATATAAAGACATTTATTCATAGTTATCAGCTATTAAATAGAATTAAACCAGAATATGTACTTTCTTACACTGTAAAGCCTGTGGTATATGGAACATTAGCAGCATGGTTGGCCGGAGTATCCTATCGTTTTGTGTTGTTTTCGGGATTGGGTTATACCTTTCAGCAAGTAGAAGAAACCAATAAGCGTAGCATTTTCCAAAAATTTGTACATGTGCTTTACCAACAAGCATTAGCAAAGTCTTCTAAGGTATTTTTTCAAAATAATGATGACTTAAATTTATTAAAAAAACTCAATATAGTTCATTCAATGACTCCTACGGTAGTGGTGAACGGTTCAGGGGTGGATTTAAATGACTTCAATGTATTTCCATTACCTAGACATGAGTCAGGCGCCGTCAAGTCTTCCTTTTTGTTGATTGCTAGACTGCTCAAAGATAAAGGAATAGTGGAATATGTCGAAGCATGCAAACAGATAAAGAGAGAATATCCTGATGCCGAATTTCATCTGGTAGGCTCGATAGATGAAAACCCAGCAGCCATTGAACAAGCACAGTTAGATCAATGGATAGCAGATGGCGACATCATCTATTGGGGTCAGGTTAAAGATGTTCGTCCTGCCATAGCGGCCAGTTCAGTCTATGTATTACCGTCTTATCGCGAGGGCACATCACGCTCTGTGTTAGAGGCTATGTCAATGGGACGAGCTATTATTACGACGGATGCGCCTGGGTGTAGGGAGCCGGTGACCAATGGTATAAATGGTTATCTAGTTCCCGTCCAAGCCGTTACTGAGTTGATAGATGCCATGCGTCAGTTCATAGAGCATCCCAATCTTTATGAACAAATGGGGTCGGCCTCTAGAGTCATTGCGGTAGATAAGTATGACGTTAGAAAGGTAAACGCTCATATGATAGCTGAGATGGGATTAGAGTAAGTTTTCATATCTGAACGAACTTAAGAAGTATCGTTTTAAGCCATACAAAGTCTAATTATTTTTATTTTAAAAACAAGTTTATCCAATATATTCTTTTATAAGGATTTATATATTTAAATTTTAATATATAGAAAGCATTATGGGTCTGGGTATATCGTCAATTGCTCTACATAGGAGGTTTAAAATGCTTAAAAGGATATTCGACGTGAGCATTGCTCTAATGGCCTTATTTTTAATGCTGCCTATTTTCATCTTGGTGGCATACAAAGTTAGGAAAAACTTTGGAGCACCTGTGTTATTTCGTCAAGCTCGGTCCGGTCTTAATGGTAAAACATTTGAGATTATTAAATTTCGGACAATGAGTGATGAGAAAGATTCTGAAGGTAATCTCTTGCCTGATGAATATCGTCTTACAAATTTTGGTAAACAACTTCGAGCCAGTAGTCTCGATGAGTTACCTCAACTATGGAATGTGCTCAAAGGTGAAATGAGTATAGTAGGGCCGCGCCCTCAGCTTATGGAATATTTGCCACTATATAGTGAAGAGCAGTTTAAAAGGCACTTAGTTCAACCAGGAGTTACGGGTTACGCGCAAATCAATGGTCGTAATAATATCAGTTGGGAAAAACGCTTTGAACTTGATATTTGGTATGTTAGTAATCAATCAATCTGGTTAGATATTCAAATATTATTTAAAACAGTGGGGCTGGTTATAACAAAGCATGGAATTTGTGCAGAGGGAGAAGCTACAATGAGTCGATTTACTGGTAATAAGCAACGAAGATATAAAGTTATAAACGCTAGTGTTAGGAGAAGCTTGTTAAGCCGTCGATGTCTGAATAGGCATTTTTCAAAGCGTAACACCAATGTTTAGTCCAGTATTGAAAATAAGATGTATAAGCATCATGCTTTATTAAAAGTGTATTCAGTTATATAAGTTACCTAACACTTATAAAAGTGGTTATGTTATTAGCTCTTTATCGTTGGCTCTTTAAAGTGCGCTAGGATTTTTTAGCTCAGACAGGTACAATATCAGTCTCAATTAACGGTCAAAAAGAATTGACCGCTCATAAGACAGGCATGCAAAAATACTGCAGGCGCTGTCTTTACTTTTTTTATCGCACCCTCTATTGGAGTTACTATGTCAATTGCGTCTATTACGTCAACTGCCCAAGGATCTGCTACCGTTTTGGACGGTAAAGCACTTGCTAAACAAATAGAACAGCAACTGAGTACGCGTGTAGACGCTATTAAAGCTAAGACAGGACGTACCCCAAGCCTAGCGACGATATTGGTCGGTGACGATCCTGCTTCTGCGACTTATGTGCGTATGAAGGGCAATTCTTGTAAGCGTGTCGGCATGGATTCTATACGAGTTGAGATGCCAAGTGTGACAACCACCGAAGAGCTAATGGCTAAAATAGACGAGCTTAATAGCAATCCAGACGTTCATGGTATTTTGCTACAGCATCCAGTACCCGCGCATATCGATGAGCGCGCTTGCTTTGAGCAGATTGATTTGGCAAAAGACGTCGATGGCGTGACTTGTTTGGGCTTTGGTCGTATGGCGATGCAGCAGTCCGCTTACGGCTCATGTACCCCGCAAGGTATCATGCATTTATTAGAGCATTATAATGTTGAACTTGCAGGTAAAGAGGCAGTGGTCGTCGGTCGCAGTGCTATCTTGGGTAAGCCAATGGCGATGATGCTATTAAATGCCAACTGTACGGTAACGATTTGCCATTCAAGAACGCAAGATCTAGAGTCGCATATTAAGCGTGCTGATATCGTAGTTGGCGCAGTGGGTGTGCCTGAGCTGATTAAAGCTGATTGGATTAAAGCAGGCGCGGTAGTTATCGATGCAGGTTTCCATCCAACGGATAATGGCGGCGTTGGTGATATCGAGTTGCAAGGTATAGAAAGTATTGCCAGTGCTTATACACCCGTTCCCGGCGGCGTTGGACCGATGACCATTAATACCTTAATTCGTCAAACGGTTGATGCGGCCGAAAAGTCTGCTGGTTTAGACAATAGTGCAGTCAGCTGATGAAGCCGCTGTCAGAGCAAGAACCAGAACAGCAATCAGAACAGAAAAATAGTAAAGTCCATCAAGCCCAACAAACCAATACCTCTTATGTATCAAAGCCAAAAATGGAAATACATGAGCGCATGCAACATATCGGCCGTGAGTTTGTCGATATTTCCCACTATATTATTTTGTTTTTGATTAGTGTGGTGGTGGTTTGGACAGCGGGCAAAGAGTTCTTTGTTATTTTTCAAAAAGGCTCGGCCGATTTAAAAGATATTTTACTACTGTTTATTTATCTCGAGCTACTGGCGATGATTGGGATTTATTTTAAAACCCATCGTCTGCCAGTACAGTTTTTGATATTTATCGCGATTACCGCTTTATCACGACATCTGGTCGTCGATGTACAAGCGGTATCAGATAACTTTCATCTCTGGCTCTTGGCAACGATTTCCTTTGCCATTATGGTGCTGAGTGCCTCAATCGTTATACTGACCTGGACGGCCAAGATGTTTGGGCGACCAGAAGATTATTTGGATGATCATCAAATGACCAGTACCGAGCATCATCTGCCGAGCGTCGATAGCAAGCATTATCGTAAATAAGGTTTTGTTATCTTCAATCAACATCATTGATGAATGGTTGTTAATAAATTGCTGTTAATTGTTAATAAAAAAGGGTTGCCAATTGAATAGCAGCCCTTTTTTTATCTGAAATCTGAGAAAGCCGCTTAAGTTACAACCAACCCAAGCGTTTAAAATTAAGGTATAAGAAGCTACAGAGCGAAAAGATAACGGCCATGATAACAAGGTAAGAGTACTGCCAATGCAGCTCTGGCATAAAGTCAAAGTTCATCCCATAAATGCCGGCAATCGCTGTTGGCACGGCTAAAATACCAGCCCAAGCAGCAAGTTTACGTACCACCTCATTCTGTCCCATATTGACCATGGCGAGGTAAGTATTCATGACCACGCTAAGCATTTCATTTAAGCCATTAATCGCATCTAGAGAATGCAATAAGTGGTCATTAACGTCACGGAAGTAAGGTTTAGCAGCGTGAGAAAACGGCGAGATTAAGTCGCTTTTATCGTGATTGATAAAGAAACTACAGATATCTTGTACCGGTAAAATCACCGCGCGCATATGCACCAGTTGTGATTTTAATTCATACAGATTTCTAAGCGTTTCTTTATTAAACTCATAGGTAAAAATATTACGTTCTTGTTCACGTAGATAACTGCCTAAACGATCGGTAATCGGCATATAATTATCGACGATAAAATCGAGAATGGCATGCAGAACAAATATAGGGCCCATGCGCAGCTTTTCGGGGCGACGATGGCAGTGTTCGCGCACCGGAGCATAAGAGTTCGACGGCCCATTACGAATGGTAATCAGATAGTTTTTGCCCATAAATATCGCCGTGGTGCCATAACGAATGACATTGTCTTCGAGCTTGGCGGTACGTAGCACCACAAATATCATGTCATTATCATAGTTCTCAACCTTGGCGCGCTGATGATCAGCAAAGGCATCTTCAATCGCCAGTTCATGTAGCTCAAAGGCATCTCTAACTTTGACCATGGTTTCCAAACTTGGGTCATAAAGACCAAGCCAGATAAATTGACCGCTATTACTTAAAGCGCGACTGACATCATTTAGTCCAACTTTACTGGTTTTTTCACCGGTTTTACGCGAGTAAGCATAGCAATTGACCACTTCGTCATCGCTCGATAAATCTATATCCTCATAACGCTCAGAGTCGGGGTCGTAGACGGTCATCGTCTCAATCGTATCCTCGACCGTCGCATCGGCGTCGCCATAAATATAACTGTCATAGCTATCGTAATTGTCTAAATAAGAGCGCTCATCGCCCATGCTGGTATCGATAAGGCTGACATTAGAGTCAGGTGTGATACGCGTTGTCGGTTTGACAATCAGGTCATCATCTTGGTTCATACCTTCTCCTTTAGTCGGTGGTTAATGTTAAATAAAATAAACATTAAATTAAATAGATTATGACATGCGACTAAAATAATTTTTTCTGAACATCACTTTTCTACAAACTACAATGCAAAGCGTTTCAGCGTTTCGATATCAACCAAACTTAATAAACTTTCATGACAGGCTTCAAGCTTAATCTGCGGCGCAATATCGAAGTCTAAAGCTTCGACCCAACGTAGCGCGCAGATACACCAGTAATCACCAGGCTGTAAACCGGCAAAACCATACTCGGGCAGCGGCGTGATCAAATCATTGCCACGACTGGCAGAAAAGTTTAAAAATTCACTGGTCATCTTAGCGCACACAGTATGCTGACCAACGTCATGGTTGCCGGTATGACAAAAGCCATTGCGATAATAGCCGGTAATAGGGTCAAAACAACAGCTGGCAAGGGCAGTGCCGAGGACGTTGGTTTGGTTGATAGCAGGATTTGGGTGGTAATCAGATGACATAAGGCTTTCCGAGATAAAAGTATGCTTTAGTGTAACATGAGTCTAGCGATAAGGCGTTATGCAAGTAACAGACCGCAACGCTTCAGGCTGATAGAAACAGTAATGCTAATAAGTAGTGATGTTAAGAAACGAGATTCTAGGAAATAAGTAAGCGCGATGAGACATAATCAACATAAATAACCCTGTGTTACTCTTATCAGTGATAGGTATTACTTTTTATTTTCAGTTATTCGTGTTGAATGCATACCTTATTAATAATGAAGGCTGTAAACCTTTTGACCATGAATTAGATAGTAATTGGGGTTAATTGTCACTAGGCGAAGCTTGGCTGCTATGCTAAACTAAAGCATAAAGTGCCTTGATTATTTATCATAATTTTTTAGCGCATAAAGATACTCGTCTTATCATCCTAACTTATACTTATTACTCACCCTTTTGCGGTCACCTAGTTTGCTTATAGATAATTGGGTCAGTGATGTTGCGCGTCAAAAATAGAAAACGCCTCGCATCCCTGCAATTGTAAATACAACCTTTTAGTACCGCATCAGTACCGCGTTTTTGGTAAGCGATACGCCAAACAAGGATTCATTGTGTCTGCCAGTTCTGATTCTGCAAAACCTGCCCAGTCAAATACGACAAAACCAGAGGCGACTCAGCCTGCTGATAATCGTGCTACCGCTAATGGCCTGCCATATCTAAGCAACTTTGCCAGCGATGTTGCCAATAACAGCTGGTTGCTGCCTGATGGGGTCGTTGATGTGTTGTTTGAAGATGCACACAAGCAAGAAGTACTCAGACATCAATTGATCCAGCAGCTTATCAGCCATGGCTATCAATTGGTCAATCCGCCAATGATTGAGTTTACCGAATCTTTATTGAGTGACGCATCAGAAGATTTAAAGCGTCAAACATTCAAGATTATCGATCAGCTGACCGGTCGCTTGATGGGTGTGCGAGCTGATATTACCCCACAGATTTTGCGTATTGATGCGCATCATGGCGGTAGCGGAATTGCACGTTATTGCTACGCTGGCGATGTGATTCATACTTTGCCTTCAGGATTGTTTGGCTCACGTACACCGCTACAGTTAGGTGCAGAGATATTTGGTTGCGGTGAACTTGCTGCTGATATCGAGCTGATAGATGTGCTGTTTAGTATGGTAAATAGCTTAGATATGAGCGCTGCCCTACATATTGATTTGGGTCATGTGGCGATATTTAAGCGTTTAGCGGTATTGGCTGAGTTGTCAGATAATGACACCGAGCAATTGATGAATCTCTATGCAAATAAAAATTTACCAGAGCTAAAACGTGTTTGTCAGTTGCTGACAATGGGTAATGATTTTTATGCATTGGCACGATTTGGTCATGACATGGCAAAGTTATTAGACACACTGTCAGATATTGCCAAGCAAGATACGCACATTGTGACGGCTGTCGATGAGCTGCAACGCTTAAAAGCACATTTAGAAGCGCAGTGGCAGTGCCCAGTGAGTATCGATGTGACTGAACTGTCGGGTTATCACTATCATACAGGTATTATATTTAACGGCTATATCAATAGTGAAACCCAGCCACTGGTACGTGGTGGGCGCTTTGATGGTATGCATAGCGTAGGTCAATTAAGTGCTAAGCAACCACGTGAAGCCACAGGCTTTAGTATGGATGTTAGCCGTTTGCTGGCGCATACGCAGCTTGAGTCACCGATTATTGTACTAGTTGATTATCAGGCATTAAATCAAGTATCAAATCATGCTGATAAAGCGCAAATGCAAATGCTATTACAGCAGGTCTCAAGTTTACGTCAGCAAGGCTACCGCGTCACTATGCCATTAACGGCTGAAGACCGTCCAGCAGCGATGACGCATCGTTTAAACTTTGCGAATAATAAGTGGCAGCTAGAAGCGGTTTAAATTTAAAAATCCGTTAAGCTAATAACCAGTTTGAATAAGCTTCATTTATTGAAACTTATTTATTAAATTTCTAAAAAATAGACAGTGAATAACATATCATTTCTTAGCACGACGTGAGTTTTGATAAGTTATTTTAAAATTATTATTGCACACACCTCAATACATCAAGGTAAGGATTAATCATGGGTAAGAATGTCGTAGTTTTGGGTAGCCAATGGGGCGATGAAGGTAAAGGTAAGATCGTTGATTTACTTACCGAAAAAGCCGCAGCAGTTGCACGCTTTCAAGGCGGACATAACGCTGGCCACACCCTAGTCGTCGATGGCAAAACCACCGTTTTACATCTGATTCCATCAGGTATCCTACGTGAAGGCGTGACTTGCTTCATTGGTAATGGTGTGGTGTTAGCACCTGACGCATTACTAAAAGAGATGAAAAATCTAGAAGACAATAACGTGCCAGTACGTGAACGCTTACGTATTTCACCAAACTGCCCATTGATTATGCCTTATCACGTTGCGCTTGATCAAGCACGTGAAGCTAAGCGTGGCACTGGTAAAATTGGTACGACGGGTCGTGGTATTGGACCAGCTTATGAAGACAAAGTTGCGCGCCGTGCGATTAAGCTTGCTGACTTATTCCGTGATGACTTAGAAGAAAAACTACGCAACTTAATCGAATATCATAACTTCCAATTGACTCAGTATTATAAAGTTGACGCCATTGATTTTGATGAAACCTTTAAGCTTTGCCAAGAGTGGAAAGAAGAAATCAAAGGCATGGTTACCGATGTAACCGAAGACCTCAATCAATTACGTCTTGCTGGCAAGAACCTTATGTTTGAAGGTGCGCAGGGTACATTACTTGATATCGACCATGGTACTTATCCGTTTGTGACCAGCTCTAGCGTAACCGCGGGCGGCGTATCGACTGGTACGGGTATTGGTCCATTGTATTTAGACTATGTACTGGGTATCACTAAAGCGTACACCACGCGTGTTGGTAGTGGTCCGTTCCCAACCGAATTGTTTGACGATGTTGGTGCGCATTTGGCAAAAGTCGGTCATGAATTTGGTGCAACGACTGGTCGTGCTCGTCGCTGTGGTTGGTTTGATGCCGAAGCGTTGCGCCGTGCAGTGGTACTGAACTCACTATCAGGTATTTGCTTGACCAAGCTTGATGTCCTAGACGGACTTGAAGAGCTGCTCATTGGGGTAGGCTATGATGTGCCAGATACTGAGTTTGCTGGCGCGCATGATGCTGAGTTCTACGAGTCAGTCACGCCAAAATATGAAACGCTACAAGGTTGGAGTGAGTCAACCGTTGGTATCACCAATTATGACGACTTGCCAGAAAATGCAAAAAAATACATCAAGCGTATCGAAGCATTGATTGATTGCCCAGTCGATATCATCTCGACCGGTCCTGACCGTGAAGAGACGATTGTATTACGCGATCCGTATGATGCATAATTAGTAAAACAGCTATTTATTAATAATAACCTCCATTGTTTAAACGCAGTGGAGGTCTTTTTATGGGATTTTTTTAAGAATATTTATAAAATGCTTACAGTTACTAATTACATAAAATCAAGATAAGCGCTTTCAAAAAAGATTAAGCTAATAGTGACAAGAATAGCATTATCTTTGTTAAGTAGCATTTCATGTGTGAAAAAGGATTTCCATTATCAGCAAACCATAAGAGGGACATAACATGAAAACTAATATTATGAAGCACACTATTATTAAAACCTCATTAGCCATCTTGACATCGGCAGCTTTTATGTTTCCCATGCTATCTTGGGGCGCTCAGAATTGTGATAAGCCCATCAATGATTTTGATGGTCTGTATTGCTTAACCAAAGTATATCTAGAAGCAGATAAAGAGCTTAATAATTCTTATGCAAAACTGACTAAACACTTGAATACCTCGCAAAAATCCAAATTAAAGCGTGGACAACTGGCATGGATACGCGAGCGTAATGATCAGTGTAGTTATAATAATGACGAAGGTTTTTTTGTCAATATGGGCTGCGCGACCCGTAAAACAACGACACGAGTTAACTTCTTAAATGATCGGGTACGTGAATGTAATGCGGGTAGTTGCCGCGACAGTCGATTGGGAGAATAGTTAGTCAATCGTACATTTATAAAAACCATCGTGATGTGGCTTTCATTTTATGTGTGCAACCAAGCTTTAAAATTACCTATTTTTAAGTAAGGTATTTTTAAAGCTTTTTTAACCTTGCTTTTCTGAACAGTTAGCGTAATTAACCCTATCATTTACAGTCTCAATCATTATAATAGGCAGCAATCATTCGTTGGGCGCGGTATCTTCGTATTGTGTATCCGTATTGGACATGCATAAATACCTTTAGTCAGCGCAGTGATCACAGACAACATAAATTATTTAATCCCTCACTTATGTATTAGGAGCTTTTCATGGCTAACGAACGTACTTTATCTATCATCAAACCTGACGCAGTAGCTGGCAATAACATCGGCGCTATCTATGACCGTTTTGAAAAATCAGGTCTGAAAATTGTTGCAGCTAAAATGATGCAACTTGATGATAAAAAAGCAGGTGGTTTTTACGCTGAGCACGCTGAGCGTCCATTCTATAATGACCTAGTGTCATTTATGACTTCAGGTCCAGTATTGGTATCAGTATTAGAAGGTGAAAACGCTATCGCTAAGCATCGCGACATCATGGGCGCTACTAACCCAAAAGACGCGGCTGAAGGCACTATCCGTGCTGATTTCGCTAGCAGCATCGATGAAAACGCCGTTCATGGTTCAGATTCAGCTGAATCAGCAGCACGTGAAATCAGCTACTTCTTCAATGAAGAAGAAGTGTGTGCACGTACGCGTTAATATAGTAAACCAAATATAGGCTGTTACGGTGTCAGACTAGCTTAATGTATTCAATGTACGATTTGCGCTCGTCTTCCTTGTACCAGCTCTATATTTGATTCACTATGCACTAATGGTTTATAAAATTGATTATAAATTATTAGTATGGCAAGACGGCTTATATCTTTTGGTATAAGCCGTTTTAGCTATTATAATGGTCTATTAATGCATTGAAATTTCAGCCATTCTCCCTCATTATAAGTTTTACTTAGCGTTATCAATCCCTTATCAGCATATTGCGTTCAGTTTTTGATAAAAAATGCGCTCATAACGGATTGCTCATGCACTCATATATAAATGTATGACTGACTGGCAACGCCCATCTCAATAATTGCAGCGCTTATCCAAATGGCTGCAAAAAGGTTACCTATTATGTCCACTATTCAAACACCCATCCAACATACCCCAACAAAGTCTGCGAATAGCATTAAGCTCGTTGATGAGGCGCAAGCTAAAACCAATCTCTTGGGCATGACCCAAGCACAGCTGGCAGATTACTTTAAAAGTATCGGCGAGAAGCCATTTCGCTCGACGCAGGTTATTAAGTGGATTTATCAGCATGGCGTGACAGATTTTGAGCAAATGACCAATTTGAGCAAATCATTGCGTGATAAATTGGCAGCCAATGCTTGTGTGATTCCGCCAAAAGTGATTCACCGTCAATATAGTGAAGACGGTACGCGTAAATGGGTTTTTGAAGTGACTGGCGGCTCGTTGGTTGAGACAGTATTGATACCAGCCGACGACAGTAAATTAAACGGTCGAAAAACCCTATGCATATCGTCGCAAGTGGGCTGTGCATTAGATTGTAGCTTCTGTAGTACCGGCAAGCAGGGTTTTGAGCGTGATTTAAGCGCCGCCGAAATCATCGGGCAATTATGGGTGGCCAATGCTTCTTATATGACCGATGAAAATGATAGTTTAGAAAATGTTGACCATAGCTTATGGGAAAATAATGTAACCAACGTCGTGATGATGGGAATGGGTGAGCCATTATTAAACTATAAACCAGTGGTTGGCTCGATGGAGTTGATGCTGAGCGACCATGCTTATGGGCTATCAAAACGCCGTGTGACGTTATCAACCTCAGGCGTCGTGCCAAAGATGTATCAATTGGCACAAGATATCGATGTGGCGTTGGCGATTTCACTGCATGCGCCTAATGATGAGCTGCGTAACGAGCTGGTGCCAATTAATAAAAAGTATCCGCTAGAACAGTTGATTGCCGCGGCGAAAAACTATGTTTATGATGTCAATCCGCGTCATAAAAAACACGTAACGATTGAATATGTCATGCTTGATGGTGTCAATGATCGTAATGAGCATGCACATCAATTGGTGGCGTTATTGGAAGGTTTACCGAGTAAGATTAATCTGATTCCGTTTAATCCTTTCCCTCATGCCAATTACGACAAATCAAGCAATAATCGCATTCATGCCTTTAGTGACATTCTGAGCCAAGCGGGTTTTGTGTGTACCATTCGTCAAACGCGCGGTGACGACATCGATGCCGCTTGTGGGCAGTTGGTCGGGCAAGTCGCTGACAGAACGCGTCGCTCAGCAGCTTGGCAGCAAAGTATTAAAGATCGCGAAAACATTTAATTAATATAGTGTAAAAAATATGCCGTTAATAACGTAAGGTGGGTATTTAATGAGTGGATATTGGAATATATGACTAATGTTAGGTACTTAAATTAAATGCTTAGCTGTCATTTTTATCTCACAACGGTAATAAAATGTAGTTATTAACAGCAATAATCGAGTGTGGCGCATTTAATGACAATAAATTGTACTTATAGAGGCTAAATCTATTAAACTTAGGCCTCGAAGATCTAACGCATTGAACCTCAGTTTTATGATGGCGGCTATGATGACTTTTAAAAATCTTTGTCAGTTCAAATATCAAATCTTGTTTGCTCAAGTGGCACAGCAATCCTGCGTCAATATTGCCCAAAAGCGTGGCTCAAAATACATTTTGTTAGCCAGTGCGTTAAGCGTCTTGCTACTTAGTGGCTGTCAAAATACGCCGACCAATGATTTATTAGGCAGTGCGCCTTATCAGGGCTCGAAGCGGCCGAATGACAATCGCAATTTGGATCAGCAAGAAATTGCTCGCGTTCGCACCTCACTTGCTGCACAATATATCCGCGAAAATCAGCTTGATGCTGCACAGCGTCAACTTGAAAAAGCCTTTGCTGCCGATAGCCGTTACGCGCCGGCCTATGATATGATGGGCGTTTTGTTGCAGCAAGAGGGCAGTCGCCTCAATCTTGAAAAAGCCGATCAGTATTTTAAAAAAGCCATTACGCTGGATAAAGATTTTGATCAAGCCCACAATAATTATGGTGTTTATCTGTCACAGATGAAGCGCTATAAAGAGGCGGCGGCGCAGTTTGAGATTGCAGGAGCGTCGCTTGGCTACGAGGGTCGTATCGGGGCGTTAGAGAATTTAGGGCGTACCTACCTTCAGCTGAATGATCATCCAGCTGCTGCCAAAGCATTTTTGCGCGCCTTAGATGGCAACCGCAATAGCTTAATTGCGCACTTTGAGCTAGTCGATTTATTACTAGAGCAGCAGCGTGTGCAGCAAGCACAAAGGCTTTATGATGAAACCTTGCTATTGGTAAAAGGGCAGAGCATCAGCCCGCGTTTACTATTACAAGGCATCAAGCTTGCGGCGGCACAAAACAACATAGCAACGCGCCAGCAATTGGCACAGCAGCTTTTATCCGCTTATCCATTAAGTGATGAAGCAAAACAACTTAAGACTTGGCTTAACAATCCAGAGGCACCATGGAAATGACCACCCCATCATCAAACACTCAATCTAACGCTCAGGGATCATTTGGTGCCATGTTGCAGCAAGCCCGCAAAAACAAGCAATTAAGCTTGGAGGACGCGGCCGCCGAGTTATTTATTTTAAAACGACATCTGCAAGCGCTAGAAAATGAAAACTTCTCGGAGATGCCGCAAGCAGCGTTTGCGCGTGGTTTTGCGATTAACTACGCCAAGTTTTTGGGTCTAGATCCGGTAAAAATAGCGAGTAGTTTCGATGCTGCTTATCCAACTGAGCTAAAGTCACGCTCGAGCAATAATATTGAGTCGCCACTGCGTCCGATGGGTACCTTGCAGCGCGATACTCATAACCGTATCCGTTTTAATCCGCTGCTTATTATCGCAGTGATTGGGGTCATTATTTTAGCGATTTTCTTATTTCGTATGGTGACTAATGCCAGTAAAGAAAATAATGAGCAGCCAGTAAATACCAGCGAAGACATCTCAGCCATAGAGCAAGCGCAGGGTGCCGCGATTAACAGCGATACTAATGGCGTCAGTGCTTCTGGTTCGGCGCTTAATTTGGGCGGCGAAAGTACGGCAGCAGCCACGCTAGACGTCAAACTGACCGATGCTGCTGTTGTAGTTATTACCGATGCCTCAGGTAGCAACCTAATGAATGGTTCTCAGACGGCTGGTGATTATCAACTATCAGGTATGCCACCATTTAATGTGCAGATTGATAATGTTAAAAATGTCAGCTTGATGCTTAATCAAGAAGCAGTTGCTTTAGACAGTTATGCAACAGGTACGCAAGCCAGTTTTGAGCTAGCACCATAATATTAAACAGCTTGTCATTAAATTAAATGTTGTTTAAATGACGGCTATCTTAAAGCAGTTATTGTTAATGACATAAAAGTTGTTAGCGTTAAAAAGTAATGTTTGTTTCCAGTTTTTTCGTTCCAATGAAAGGGTTTGTCTATGTCAACGTCAGCGCCTATTAACCGTCGTCTTACTAAGAAAATATATGTCGGTGATGTCGCGATTGGTGGTGATGCACCGATTAGCGTGCAAAGTATGACCAATACCGATACGTGTGATGTGGCAGCGACCGTTGCCCAAATCGAGCGCTGTGTTGAAGCAGGGGCGGATTTGATGCGCGTATCGACGCCGACGATGGATACGGTAAGAGCGTTTGGTGAAATTCGTAAGTTGGTTAGCGTCCCTTTAATAGCCGATGTGCATTTCGATCACAAAATTGCTTTAGCCGTTGCTGAAGCTGGTGCCGATTGCCTGCGTATCAACCCTGGTAATATCGGTAGCGACGCCAAAGTGCGTGAAGTGGTTGCTTGTGCCAAGCATTACAATATTCCTATCCGTATTGGCGTCAATGCAGGCTCATTGGAAAAAGACATTCAGCGTAAATATACTGAGCCGACCGGCGCGGCGATGCTCGAATCAGCCATGCGCCATATCGATATATTAGAGCGCTTGAACTTTGATCAATATAAAGTGTCGGTTAAAGCCAGTAATGTATTTTTAACCTTGGATGCTTATCGTCTGATTTCTGCTCAGATTGATAATCCACTACATTTAGGTGTCACCGAAGCCGGTGTTTATCGTACGGGCGCGGTTAAATCCGCGATTGCCTTAGGCGGTCTATTATTAGACGGCATCGGCGATACCATTCGTATCTCCTTAGCTGCAGAGCCAGAAGAAGAGATTAAAATTGGCTTTGATATTTTAAAATCGCTAAATATTCGCTCAAATGGTGTCAACTTTATTGCTTGCCCAAGCTGCTCGCGCCAAGAGTTTGATGTCATTAGAGTGATGACGGCTTTAGAGTCGCGTTTAGAAGATATCCGTGAACCAATGAACTTGTCAGTAATTGGCTGTAAGGTAAATGGTCCCGGTGAAGCAAAAGAAGCGGACATTGGCATTGTCGGCGCCGCACCAAAATCACTGGTCTACCGTATGGGCGAAAAGAGCCATTTGATTGATACCAATAATTTGGTCGATGAAATTGAAAGTATGGTACGTGCGCATGCTGAAGACTTGGCGAAAAAACGTGAGAATGAAATCATTCGTGTAAAATAAGTAAAGTAAGACGCTGAGCTATTAAAAGCTTATTTTATAAGCGTCACCAAAAGAATAATTAGTAATAGAGTACTTTGTTAAAAATTTAAGGATGCGACCGTACCATGATTAAAGCGATCAAAGGGTTTAATGATATTTTGCCTGAACAGTCCGCAAAATGGCTGCACTTAGAGTCGATATTGGCTGATGTATTGGGTAGATACGGTTATGAGCATATTCGCCTGCCTATCGTTGAGCAAACTGATTTGTTTGCCCGTGCTATTGGCGGCGCAACCGATATCGTCGAAAAAGAAATGTATAGCTTTACTGATAAGTCTGAGCCACCAACGCCATTGGCATTGCGTCCAGAAGGTACAGCAGGGGCAGTACGCGCGGTGATTGAGCACAATTTATTGCGTGGTGATACACCGAAACTTTGGTATATCGGTCCGATGTTTCGCTATGAGCGTCCGCAAAAAGGTCGCTACCGTCAGTTTCATCAATTGGGTGTCGAAAGTTTTGGTAGTGCGCTACCGGATGCCGATGCAGAGCTGATTGCGATGACGCATTTGATGTGGCAAGAGCTGGGTCTTAAAGACGAGATGCGCTTAGAGCTTAATAGTTTGGGTGAGATTGATGAACGTCATGCTTATCGTGAAGCACTGGTTGCTTACCTGACTGACAAACAAGAGCAGTTAGATGAGGACAGCAAACGCCGTTTAACGACCAATCCGCTGCGTATTTTAGACAGTAAAGAGGCGAGCACCCAAGCACTATTGGCAGATGCGCCAAAGCTTGCTGAGTTTTTGGGTGCAGAGAGTAAGGCGCATTTTGAACAAGTACAAGCGTATTTGACCGCACTTGGTATTGAGTTTGAGATTAATCCGCACTTAGTACGCGGTCTTGATTATTATAATAAAACCGTGTTTGAGTGGGTAACTGATAAGCTTGGCAGCCAAGCGACCGTCTGTGCTGGTGGTCGTTATGATGGTTTGATTGGGCAATTAAAATCTATCGGTACCCCTGATGATAAAGAGCATAATAAACCGCTGAAGTCTGAGCCAGCCGTTGGCTTTGCGATGGGACTTGAGCGTCTGTTATTGCTTATTGAAGCCGTGGCACCGATTGCAGAGTTGCCTGCTTGCGACGTTTTTGTGGTTGCTCATCCTGAAGTTTATAGTGCGGGTATTGGTTATGCGCAAGCGTTGCGTTATAGCCGTCCCGACTTACGCATAAAAATGGCGAGCGCAACCAGCTTAAAAGCTCAAATGAAAAAAGCGGATAAGTCAGGCGCTGCATTGACAGTGATTATCGCCCAGCAAGAGCTCGATGATAATACCATTAGCATTAAAGATATGCAGACGGGTGAGCAACAAACGGTTGCGGCAGATTGGCTATCAAATAAAGAAAACTTTGTTCGTCATTAAAAAGCTTTGTTCGTCAGTAAAAGAAAATATTGTTCGACAGTAATCAATTATGACTTTAGCTTTGGCAATTTAATAACACTTTATCAGGTAAAAATATATGGCTCTGACACCCAATTCGCCAAATCCCGACAATTCAATGCAAGCGTTAAAGCAATATGGCAGCTATATTGTCACTGCGATTTTATTGGCGTTGGCCGCCTATTTTGGCTGGACGTATTGGCAAAATAACCATGCGCGCGTCGATACGGTTGCCGCCGACCATTATGCCGATATTCAGCGTTTAAATGAAGAAGTCAGCCTAGCGTCGCAAAACCCAGATTTAGAAGCAGAGGCGCAAGCATCACTTGCTGAGAGTCGTAAACAGTTAGATAAAGATATTGATGCTTTAGTAAGTACGCATGGCAACTCTGTCTATGCATGGCAAGCGCTAATGATTAAAGCGCGCCAGCAAGTGGATAACGATAACTTTAAAGGTGCTGGTGAGACCTTTAAAAAGGCCCTAGCAATCGATTTGGGTGATGCAGGTCTACAAGCAATTACTCGTCTACGCTATGCGAAAACGCTATTAGCAGCTGGTGATGCCGACGCTGCCTTAGCCGAGGCCAATAACAATATGCCAAGCTCGTTTGAGGCAAGTCAGCAAGAACTATTGGGTGATATTTATTTGGCGCAAGATAATAAAGACGCGGCGGTTAAATCTTACAATAATGCTTGGGAATTGTTACGTAACCGTCAAGAAACACGTGCAGTATTGGCATTAAAGATGGAAAGTCTCGGTGTGGTAGCTGAGCCTATTGAGCCGCAAGCGGGTCTTATTCAAGAATCTACTGCGCCTGCACAGCCCGTATTAGCTGAAGAGCAAAATACGGTAGCCACTGCTGAGTAGTAGATGTCAAAAACAGATACTACAAATATTTCGAATAACAAGCGCTGGTGCTAAATATGAGCGCCAACGCTTGAATAAGTGGCTTAACAAAGATTGTAACACCTCAAATCGTTCTATAAACCGTTTTAAAAACTAAGTAGCGCAGTAAGTCAGTAGGGTAGTCTTAATAACGAGTGCTTATTTATGTACTGGTTATTATTGTTCACCGTTTGCTTGCTGATAGCTAATTTATTAATGATTAATTTATTGCTAGTGAGACCCTATAATGACTCAAGCTATTCGCTCAAACAGAACTATAAATGCTAAGACTATCAAAACGACGGCCATGCATATCGCCGTCATCGCTGTGATGGCAACCGCAGTGGTTGGGTGTAATCGAGGTATCAAGCCAGTCGTCAATGATCCTGTAAAATTGGTGCAAATTGCGCAGCCAATTAGTGTATTGCAGCCGGTTTTTAGTACTGATGTTGGTAGCAAAAAAGCCAGTAGTAAAGATCCGCTTGACCTGCAAGTGGGCTATGCCAACTCGCAAATCGTAACTGCATCGCGCGGCGGTGATTTAACGGGTTTTGATAGTGCCGGTCAACGTGTATGGTCAGTGAATGTTGGCGGCCAAATCACTGGCGGCGTTACTTTAGATGCTTTGAGCCAAACCGCTATTATCAGTACCCGTAGCGGTCTGGTGATGGCATTTGATAGTGCGACTGGTGCTAAACGTTGGCAGCAGCAATTAACCGGTTCAGTGTTAACACCGGCTTTAATCAGCAATAACCGGGTGATTTTATCGGCTAACGATGGCTTCTTGCATGGTTTATCATTACAGAATGGTCAGTCGGTTTGGCAATTCGCCACCCAAGTACCGGCTATCAGTGTGCGCGGTACGGCAGCACCAACATTGCTAGATGCTAAAACAGCATTATTAGCCACGGCTGATGGCCGTTTACATGCTATCACTGTCGATAATGGTTTACCGCAGTGGTCACGCCGTGTTGGTGTCGGTGCGGGCAGTAGTGAAGTTGAGCGCATGAGCGATGTCGACGGTATTCCTATCGTTGATAACAATCAGTTATTTGCCATCAGCTATAGCGGCCAATTGCTAGGTATTAACTTAGCCTCTCGTGAAGTGTTGTTTGTCAATGAGCTTGCCAGTCTAAAATCACTGGCGGTAAACAGTCAGCAAGTCATTGCAACGAGCTTAGATGGCAAAGTGGTTGCCTATAATCGCAGTAATGGCGAAGTGTTGTGGGAAAGCGAAGAGTTGGCTTATCGTCACCTAACCAACCCTGTAATGATTGGTAACTATATTGCCGTTGGTGATTTTGATGGTGTGGTGCATTTATTTGACCCTGCTAGCGGCAAAATCGTCAGCCGTGTACAGACCAAAGGCGCATTGAGTAGTTTGCAAGTACAAGGTAGCCGCTTACTAACCCAAAGCACCTCAGGGCAAGTTGCTATCTGGCAATTGGCGCGCTAAATTTTTATGAGCTTAGGCTTATTTAATTGTACTGATTAAATAAGCCTGCTTATAATGACATGAGTACTAGTTACATCAATACAAAACGCTGCTTAGTCAGCGTTTCGTGCCTTTTGTAAATTGCTTGTTTAAGCGGTCGCTTTCGCGTACTCTATGCGACCGCTATATAGTAGGCGTTATTGCTGCGTTATTCATATATAATAGCGCTATCTATATAGTCGATCCATTTTAGAATTTATATCTGTAGCAAGTTGCTATTAATATCTTGATATTATTTCGCACTGACTATATTCGTTATTATCTGATTTCTATCGTTTAGTTTCTATTATTTAAATTCGCGGTCAAGTGCAGCTATTCATCTTTATGATAAGAGTCAGCGACCTGTCCGCCATTGTGCCCTTCACTGAGAGTAACCCATGAGTATCAAGCCTGTGGTCGCCTTAATTGGTCGTCCAAACGTCGGTAAATCAACCTTATTT
Organism: Psychrobacter immobilis; assembly: GCF_904846175.1. Classification (GTDB taxonomy): domain Bacteria; phylum Pseudomonadota; class Gammaproteobacteria; order Pseudomonadales; family Moraxellaceae; genus Psychrobacter; species Psychrobacter immobilis_E. The sequence continues at coordinate 64,155 of NZ_CAJGZM010000012.1, forward strand.
AACCAGTTCACTAAAAGTCGGCAGGCATTGGTTGCTGATTTGTCAGGGCTGACTCGTGATCGTCAATACGGTGATGCAACCTATGAAGACAAATCTTTCATCGTTGTAGACACCGGTGGTATTGGTGAAGCGGATGATGGTAGCGGAAATATCGATGATTATATGTCGGAGCAGTCGCATACTGCCATTCATGAAGCCGATATTATCGTCTTTGTGGTCGACGCGCGTGCCGGTATGATTGGTGCCGATGCTGAGATTGGCAAGTTCTTACATACCCTTGGTAAGCCTGTGTATGTCGTCGCGAATAAAGTCGATGGTGCACATGATGCCGCGCCTGCAGAGTTTTATGCATTAGGCTTGGGCGAGCCGTATCCGATGGCAGCCAGTCATGGTCGCGGTGTTGGTAACTTGTTAGAAGTTCTGACCGCTGATATGCCAACGCAAGAAAACGTCGTCGAGCCAAAAGGCTTAAAGCTGGCGATTATCGGCCGTCCAAACGTTGGCAAATCAACGCTGGTCAACCGCCTATTGGGTGAAGACCGTGTGGTGGTATTTGATATGCCGGGTACCACGCGTGACAGTATTTATATTCCTTATACGCGCGAGGGTAGAGACTATGTCTTGATTGACACTGCGGGTGTCCGTCGCCGTGGCAGAATCGATGAAAAGGTAGAGAAATTCTCAGTTATTAAAACCTTGCAAGCAATCGACGATTCTAACGTCACGGTTATTGTGATTGATGCGCAAGAAGGTATCGTCGATCAAGATTTACATATGATTGGTTATGCGCTTGATGCTGGTCGTGCCTTGGTAGTCGCCATCAATAAATGGGATGGTCTCACTGCAGATCAAAAGAACTATATCAAGATTGAGATGGATCGCCGTTTCAACTTTATCTCTTATGTAAAAGTTCACCAAATCTCAGCATTACATGGTACCGGAGTGGGTAATTTATATCCTTCTATCTTGCGTGCTTATCAGTCGTCGATGTTTGAGGTTTCAACCAACCGTTTGACGCAGATTTTACAAGATGCTGTTGCTGCCAATCCGCCACCAACAGTTGCTGGTCGCCGTATTAAGCTACGTTTTGCGCATATTGGTGGTCATAATCCGCCAGTGATTGTGATTCATGGTAACCAAACGTCTTCGCTACCGAAGAGCTATCAGCGCTATCTTGAAAACCAATTCCGTCAAGTGTTTAAGCTTGAGGGTACGCCGCTAAATGTTATCTTTAAACAAAACGATAATCCATATGCCAATAAAAGCGACACACCAACCAAAGCAAAAGCGCAGCAGCTACGCCAACGTGAACGCAATCGTGCGCAGAAATTTACCACCAAAGATAAGCCGAGATTTACCAATAAAGATAAAAAGCGTTAATTTTACGAGATAGTGACCGTCTTTATATTTTTTAGCAAATAAAGACCATTTTATTTTATCTTTACTATTTTTCTATCCTTGCTTTTCTGTAATATAATTTGCCATGATGACTATACCAGTTGTCATGGCATTTTTTAATTTAACACATTCTTAAGTTACATTAAAATGTCGCATTGCGCTTATTACCCCTATAATATGCTTATACTATAATCACATGTTGTCTTAACTCAGTTGAGTGATATGAACAACCGCCCAACAAAAACCCTTCCCATGCTTATTTGGCAATCTATCATGCAGACCATGATTTTGGCTGTATTGGCAGGTTTTCTATTGTCTTTTGTTTATGGTTTGGTGCAACATTATAAAGAAGTGCGTCAGCATACTCAGCAATTGGCGAACTTACTAACCATTAGTGCGGCGAGCGCAGATGGCGACGAAGTAGTTGCTGAGCAAGTACGGTTTTTGTTAGAAAATGAGCAGAATATTGAAAGTATTTTGTTTTATTCAACCTCGCAGCCTATTGTCGATAGAAATTTATCTAGAGATGATTGGATGAATGCGCTATTTGCTAATAGCGTTAGTTTTAATTATCCAGTCATTGGATATTATACTAATGGCAATAGCACGCTATCTATGGCTAGTGATAATGCCAAATTTAAAACCAACACCAACCAGCAGACAGCTAGCGCTCTGCCAGATGTTACGCTTCAAGAAACCCCGCCAAGTGAGTTAAGTACGGATAATGCTTTAGTAGGCTATATCAATATTACCTTAGATGTGACGGCACTGCGCGCAAACTGGCTGCAACGCAATCTATGGTTATGGGTGATGACGACAGTATTGGCAATCATTTGGGCGTTGTTTATTTTGCGCAAATTGAATTGGCCTTCCAGAGATATTGCGGCGCTGAATGAAGTCTGTGACATTGTTATTAAAAACCCTGAGCTTGAGCAATTACCAGTGATTCCGCAGCGCTTTAAGTTTCAAGAGTTGGTGCAAATTAAGCATGCGTTTACGACTTTATTCAATCGCCTGCAACAATCGAAACAAGATTATGAAGCGCTCGCGGTTTTCGAGCAGCAATTGCATCAAAAAGATGTATCGCTCGATGTGCAGCTGCATAACTTTCAAAGCATGATTACCCATGAGTTAAAAACCTCACTTAATGCTATCGTTGGCGGCCTACAACTGCTAGATGATGAACACCTTAATGATGAACAAAAAGATGCGATCGATATTGTTCGTAATGGTAGTGATAAATTAGTTTTAGCTTTGAATCAAATCATTCAGCTTAACCAGATTCAAAAAGGGCAGGTTAGCCTACAAAAAATTGAGTTTAATCCACTACAATTAATTGCTGACCTGTTGGCAGAATTTGAGCCTATTGCCAGTCAAAAAGGTTTGGCACTGGTTAGCCATATCCATCATATTGATTATAGCCTTGAAGGCGATGCAGAAAAAATTCAGCAAATATTATCGATATTGCTGAGCAATGCGATTAAGTTTAACCCAGTCGGGCAAGTGAGCCTTACTTCGCAATTGACCCATTTCGATAATAGTAATCGCTGGCAGATTCGGATAAAAGATACAGGGATCGGTATTGATAGCGGTTTTATAGACGATATTTTTAATCCATTTTTTCAAGTAGATTCATCACAAACTCGTCAGTATGAAGGCACGGGTATTGGTTTGCCTGTCGTTAAGCAAATGGCGCAGTTAATGGGGGCTAGTATTGATGTTGATAGTACGCTTGGCGTAGGGACTGAGTTTGTTATTACCATTCCGCTGTCCACTCAACGTCAATCGCGCCAGCAGCATCTGCTGACGGGGCTCGTTATCGTCTATTACTACTATCAAGATAGTGGTGCTTTGGTGGATGAATTACAGCGTTTGGGCGCGCACGTCATCTGCTATCAACATGAGCAGCTGATTATTGATGAGATGACGCATAGAAAAGTTGATATGGTGATGTTTGCTGAAGATATATTCCCAGACAAGGCTGAAGCATTAGCAAGACGTATACGTGCCTCTGAGACCGACTATCGGGCTTTATTGGTATTCTGGTATCCACAGCAGCGAGCCCGATACTTAGATAGCTTTGAGCATGGATTAAAAGCAGCTGGGGTGGATTACTGTCAAGTAGCCACCTATGAAGATAAAGCGCTTAGCAATTTATTAAAGAGCTGGCTTGCTTGGTCTTAATTATGACCGTAGATATGAATGCATTGCTAAACATGTATTTATAAGTATGCATAAATAAAAAAGACGCCTTCTGATGGGCGTCTTTTTTTATAATAAAATTGCTAATAACTGCTATGTAATGACAAATGATTCTTGAAGTGAATTATTGAATCAATTACTTAAAATAAGTTTTGTGCCCAGCGTGTAAAACGTTGCCAAATACGGCTCATAAAGCCTGATTGTTCGATATCGCTAGTGGCGACGATAGGCACAGAGGCAACTGCTTTACCATCAATAACGGCCATCATTTTGCCAATTTCTTGACCTTTTTTGATAGGCGCTTCTAAGCTTTCAGGAATATCAACCACGGTGGTGATTTTATTCTTTTGCGTTTTATCGGTCAGGATTTGTAAGCTATCACCAGTTGCAAGCTCTACTTCTTTTGCTTCGCCAAACCATACGGGTACTTTACTGACAAACTGCCCAGCAGGTGCTTTAGTAACGGTAGTGAAATGACCAAAACCCCAGTTGAGTAACTCACGTGATTGATCGGCACGGGCTTGCTGGCTTTCTGTACCCATAATGACAGAAATCAGGCGCATATCTTCGCGCTTACTTGAGGCTGCTAGGCAATAGCCTGCTGCATCAGTATGACCCGTTTTTAAGCCATCAACAGTAGGGTCAGTCGCTAACAGAGCGTTACGATTACCTTGGGTAATACCGTTATAAGTGAACTCTTTTTCCGAATAAAGACCGTAATAGTCGCCACTGTTTTTGATAATGGCGCGTGACAGCTTCGCTAAATCTAACGCTGATGCTTGGTGACCTTCGTCTGGCATACCGGTAGAGTTAACAAAATGGGTGTTTTCCATCCCAAGCTTTTCAGCCTGCTCATTCATCAAGATAGCAAACGAGGCTTCGCTACCCGCGATATGTTCAGCCATCGCTTTTGAGGCATCGTTGCCTGATTGAATGATGATACCGCGTAGCATATCGATGACACTGGCGGTTTTATTGACCGGTACATACATACAAGACTGACTGCTACTGCCGCGGCACCATGCACTTGGGCTCATTAAAACTTGTTCGTCTTCTTTGAGGTCACCTGATGCTAAGCGCTGCTCGATGATATAACTGGTCATCATCTTGGTCAAAGACGCTGGTGGTAGTGCTTGATTGGCATTTTTCTGTGCCAATATTTCACCAGTATTATAGTCCATTAATACATAAGCCGTATTTTCCATCACAGGTGGCTGTATGGCTGCGCTCGCCATCACTGCACTCATAGAAACACTGACACCAACTACCAGCTGTACTAGCTGTTTTTTTACACGCTTTACTGTCATAGATTGTTACACCGCATCATAAAACCAAATGTATCTACCGCTCATTTCTCGTACTAAATCTCACGCCTAATCTGTTGTAGCATATTTTAAAGATGACTCTAAAACTAAGATTTAAAACAGATTTTTCATAAGAATCGCGATAACCAAGCGATGGACATAAAATTAACGCCTTATCTTAGCAAAATGCCGACCGATGGGGAATCGATAAATACAATAAAATAGAGCGCGCCCAAAAACAATAAATCGTTATGATAAAACATCGCTATATAGCAGGCTAAAAGAGAGCTTAATCACAGTTTATATTTCGATAAATGAATACTTTTTTAACTGCCACAAAAAAGCCTGCTGTCCCATCTACGCTAAGCAGACCAGATGACAGCAAGCTTCATGTTTTCTATGAGCTTAATGTTTAAGCTTATAGTTTATTAATTGGTTAGTTTTGTTCATTATTCTAAAAACAACAGCTTAAACATGATACTAGCAGTGATTTTATTTTGATTATTATAGATGACTAATATTGTTCATGTTATATACTGCTGATTTTTACTTATACCAATACTTTTTAAAAGGAATTTTTAAGAGGGCTATTTAAGAGGTTTTTTGACCATAGCCTTTAAAATTAACTTTTAAGAATATTCTGCATTGGCCAAATCTTCACATAGAGCTTTATTATCTTGTTTTGAGAAGCCCATGGTCCAACTGCGAATACCTTGCAATATCTGGCGATAATCTTGCTGAGTAGATAAATATTGAATCGCCGCTTTCGGGTCTTCTAACGATGGCATCAATTCATGAAGCTGGACGTTATAAGATTTATAAAAGCGCTGTTTTTGTTTGCCAGTTAACATCGGTGGACATATCTCTGACAGCACTTGCATTACCGCAATCTCATGCTTAGTGATGTTGACACCAGATAAATCCAGCGGAATCGTCGTTGCCGAATTAGAGGCGGCATTAGTCGCTTGAGACAGCATAGCAACAGACGTTATCAGTCCTGCCAGACCTACTTTTGAGGCGGTCTTCGCTACCACAGAAGCTATAGATAATATCGATTGATTATTCATTCAGTATCACACTCGCTTGTCTTTGTTTGATGGTGCTATGTTAATGGGTAAAAAAATAAAAGTCACATAAAATATTGATTTAAGTGTAGATATATTGTGAGCTAAACCACGTTTACAGAAACATAGCAGTATTATAGAGTGCTAAGTTACCTCAGCATAAAAGTATAAGCTGATAATGTTGTACCTTGTTGCCTACTGTAACCTCAGCCCAGTATTTTTACGCTAAAAATTGCTGATTATCGGTGACAAAAAGCTGCTAATAAAACTGACTGTGGAGCAAATCAGAGCGAAGTACTGGGTTCGTCTCTGTATAGTATTAGGGTATAATCGCCCAAAATATTATATGGCCTAGCGGTGATTTTTGTGCCGATAACTGGTACTAACGGTTTTTATCTATGTTTTTTTATCTGCAATACGGCGCTAATTTTTCGCCTTTGATATTAACGTGTGGCTACTGCTTATGTTTTACTTATAGCAATTGCATCTTTAATAATAAAACCCTTATGCAGAATGTGGATTATAGCAACTTTACGACAAAAAAGTGAATAAGTAGACAGACGGTCATTAATAACCGTATTAAGTAGAATTGAGTAAAAATGAAAATTTTAATAAGTAATGACGATGGGGTGCATGCTCCAGGATTATTGGCACTTTATCAGGCATTGTCTACTATCGCAGAAGTGGTGGTAGTTGCGCCAAGCAATGAGCAAAGCGGCTGCGCAAGCTCTCTAAGTATCTCAACGCCGTTATATACCCATGAGCTGGAGTCTGGGTTTATTGCAGTTAATGGCTCGCCGGCTGATTGCGTGTATTTGGCGTTACATGAACTCTATTGTCATACCGATTTTGACTGTGTGATTACCGGTATTAATTCAGGCGCCAATCTCGGTCAGGACGTTTTATTTTCTGGCACATTTGGCGCGGCACTAACTGCGCAGCTTTTTGGCTTACCAGCAATTGCTACCTCTTTAGTGGGCGGTGGAACAAAAGGCACAGGTCAAGCACAAGCCAGTCATTATCAAATGGCGGCAAATGAGATGGTCAAATTATTGACCAAAACTCCGATATTAGATGCTTGCAAAAATTTGCCCTATCATGTATTAAACGTTAATATTCCTAATGTTGATAGCGGCGCTGCGATTAAAGGTCGAAAAATAACGGCGTTAAGTCACAGTCAGATTGCACGTCCTGTGCATCATGTGGTCGACCCACGTGGCCGCGATGCTTATTGGTTATCGCTACGCAAACGTCAACGTACATTATCAAGTGAACCATCAACAGAAAATGAAAACGCTCAATCATCGGCAATAGAAATGATGGATGACCAAGCGGTGGCAGCAGGGTATATTAGTCTATCGCCTGTACGTCTGCATCATACGCCAACCGAAACCCTTGATACACTCTCAGCGTTGGTGCTATAACTTGATTGGTTCATCCATGGTGATATTTGTCAGTGCTTAAAATCGCTAATAAACCCTTTATTATCCAATGATTAAACATGGTATCTAAGACATTAAACGTTATAACTGTTAGCAAAATGCTTGTGAGTAACACAAGGAGTTTGTGAGCAACATAAAGAATAGGAAATCTTGTATGAAGAAGCTTATTGCTGGATCGCGCTTGGCAACAGTGGCCTTGATGGGTACGTTGACAGTAGCCACATTGACGATGGTCGGCTGTGCCACCAAGCCTACTTATCAAGCAGGTACCCAAGCTGGACCTAAAATTATTACTAACGGACAAGGTGTTCCCAATTATCATCGTGTACAGCGCGGTGATACGGTCAGCCAAATCGCGGCGCGCTATCGTTTGAACTATCGCCAAATCGGCGCACTAAATGGCTTAGATAGTAAATATACGATTTATAGCGGTCAATGGCTCAAATTATGGCAAGGCGAGCCAGTACGCGCCGCCAATAACAACAGTTATAACGCCTCTACACCAACGCAAGCGCAGCCAACCTATACGCCGCCTGTAAGCAATACGCCTAATTATTCTCAAAATCCTGTTTATGAAGTGACGGCTAATGCCACCTCAGGTTATGAATATCCGAGTCGCAACCAAGTGATCCGCAACTTTGATGCCGCTGCCGGTAACATGGGCATGTTGTTTGCTGGCAGCATGGGCGATCCGGTGCTTGCTAGTCAATCAGGAACTGTGCTTTATTCAGGTAATGGCCTGCCAGAGTATGGCAACCTGATTATGATACGTCATAGCGATAACTATATTACTGCCTATGCGCATAACAGTGCCTTGCTGGTCAAAGAAGGTGACGCGGTGCAGCGCGGTCAGCGTATTGCAAATATGGGTAGTAGCGGTCAGACCAATCAAGTAGGCTTGGAGTTTCAAGTGCGCTTAAATGGCAATCCTATCGACCCGCGGGCGGTACTGGGTCGTTAAAAAAAGCTCATTAAAAAAAGACAGTAAAAAGACATTAATAAAGGCGTTAAAAAGGACGTTAACTCTGTGGCAGCTTTTATAATAATTTAGCTATGTTAATTAGTATTATTAAAGCTGCGCCTATCAAGCTACTTTACTTATTCATACTTGAGATATCTTATGTTATTAAAAAAACAATATATGGCTTTGTTTCCCGCCTTAGTCATGGTTGGCTGTACCAGCCAGCAGGCGATGCAAAAGCCGAGTACACCTGTACGCCAAGGTAATGTACAAATTACTCAGACCCAAACCATCCAGGTGAAGCCAGTACCAGTCGTTAAACCCGTACCTGTTGCCAAGCCAAGCTATAACAGTTTTTCTGATTGGAAATCTGATTTTTCCATGCGCGCCATTGCCTCGGGTCACGATGCCTCGACGGTGCGTCGTTTACTTGATACGGCATATTTAAACCAACAAGTTATTTCGCTTGATTCAGGGCAGCCAGAATTTTCTAAAATGCCTTGGGAATATGTGGATTCTGCCGTATCAGATGGCCGCGTTAGTACAGGTAAGCGTAAATTTGCCGAGCAACGGGCGTTTTTATCACAATTACAATCGCAGTATGGCGTTAATGCAGAAATCGTCGCCGCGATTTGGGGTATGGAATCCTCATACGGTGTCGTAACGGGCAATAGTAGTATACCAAGCTCGCTTGCCAGCCTTGCTTATGATGGTCGTCGCCAAGAGTTTGCTGAAACCCAGTTATTATCATTAGCAACGTTATTACAGCGCGGTGATGTTTCGTGGTCACAGCTCGATGGTTCTTGGGCAGGCGGCATGGGTCAGACGCAGTTTATCCCTGATACTTGGCTTAAGCATGGCGTTGATGGCGATGGTAATGGTCACCGCAACCCATGGTCGACGGGTGATGCTTTGGCGTCTACTGCTAATTACCTAAGCAATTCAGGTTGGGTTCGTGGTCTTGCACCGTTTTATGAAGCAACTATTCCATCATCATTTGATTATTCGCTGGTCGGTACCAAGCAGCCTGCGGCTAGATGGGCGTCTATGGGTGTTGATACCATCGCTGATGTGTCCTTGGATGGTAATACTCAAATGGAGCTGTGGCTGCCAGCGGGTAAAGACGGTCCAGTCTTGCTGCTTAGCCCAAACTTTGATGTTATCAAGGTGTATAACAACTCATCAAGCTATGCGTTAGGTGTTAGCTTATTGGGTAAAGCGCTCGCCGGTCAGAGCGGATTACAGAAGTCATGGCCGCGCTACGAGCGTCCATTATCGACGGCGCAAGTCCGTAATTTACAGCAGCGTTTGACCAGCTCGGGTTATGATACAAAGGGCGCTGACGGTATCGTCGGCACCAACACTCGACTGGCATTCCAACGCTGGCAAGCAGATAATGGTCAAACGCCAGATGGTTTTATCACTCAGCGTAGTGCGTCTTCATTGGCTGGATGGTGAGACAGATTAAAGTCGCTGTTTTTAGATAATCGCTATTTTCAACGATGGTTCTTGGAATGATTATTTGAAATCGAGCAAATACCTTGGATTCAACATCGAAGTGCAACGCACCCGAAGCTAGATTTTACCTCAAGCGGTGTTCTAAACCCTAGCACCTTTCTAGGTCGATTATTTAAACTGTCTTCAATCGACTGAACTAAGTGCCTGCATAGGTTATCTAGACGCATCGCCTGCATAGGTTATCTAGACGCATCGACTTAGGTAGCTGCA
>NZ_CAJGZM010000013.1 GCF_904846175.1 Psychrobacter immobilis
GCAGGCACTTAGTTCAGTCGATTGAAGACAGTTTAAATAATCGACCTAGAAAGGTGCTAGGGTTTAGAACACCGCTTGAGGTAAAATCTAGCTTCGGGTGCGTTGCACTTCGATGTTGAATCCAAGTGGATATTCATGATTATAGGATTATTAATGACAAATGTCTTTCAATAACAATATCTTTTAAAATAACACTAAGCCGCTATTGAAGACTAGGATAGTCTTGCAAGTAACTTATGCGAAATGTATCGGGCAAAAGGTATAAGAAGCAATGTATCGAAAACGAGGCAGCAAAAACTATAAAAACAGACGTAAAAAAGGGAAAGATAATCAATATCTCCCCCTTTTTATCATGCTTAACGTTACTATTACGCTGTTAAAGCATCGACCTTAAGCACTAATACTATATGAGCGTATTATTATGCTGGAAGTAATAAATTTTCACCAGTCATCTCATCTGGCTGCTCGATATTCATCAACGCTAGAATAGTTGGGGCAATATCACTGAGCTTACCACCACTACGTACTTTTACTGCTTGCTCGCCAATATAAATCAGTGGCACGTGTTCAGTAGTGTGCTGAGTATGCACTTGACCACTTTCATAATCTTGCATCTGCTCACAGTTACCATGGTCAGCGGTGATGAGCATATCACCGCCAGCGGCACGCACTGCTGCCTCAACGCGACTAACGCATACATCCAACGCCTCTACCGCTTTAACCGCCGCATCAAAGATGCCTGTATGCCCAACCATATCACCATTGGCATAGTTGACTACTAATACATCATATTTACCTGACTCAATGGCCGCAACCAACTCATCCGTTACTTCAGGGGCACTCATTTCTGGCTTTAGATCATAAGTCGCGACATCGGGAGATGGGATTAAGATACGTGTCTCGCCTTTATACTCTTCCTCACGGCCACCACTAAAGAAAAACGTCACGTGCGCATATTTTTCAGTTTCAGCGATACGCAACTGGGTTTTACCTTTATCCTGCAAATACTCCCCAAGCGTATTGGTCAATGAAGTTGGATAATAAGCAATGCTGGTTTTTGGATTGGCTGCTAGAACGTCAGAATATTTAGTCAACATCACAAAAGCGGCAAGCTTTGGCTGTTTATGACGAGCAAAACCCGAAAATTCATGATCTGGAAGTACAAAGGCTTGCGCAAGCTCACGGGCACGGTCGGCACGGAAGTTCATGAAAATAAGCGCATCGTTATCATCGACGGTATATGGTATTTCATCGCGGCCAATGACAATCGTTGGATTGATAAACTCATCGGTTTCGCGCGCTTTGTAAGCAGCTTGTACCGCACCATCTGCACGCGTCGCTAAGCGATCCGCTTTACCTTCAGTGATAAGCTCATAGGCTTTTTGCACGCGATCCCAGCGATTGTCACGATCCATGGCATAGTAGCGCCCAATGATACTGGCAATTTGGACGCGACCACCTTCGTAATGGGCGTTGAGCTTCCCAATATGCTCCCGTAAGCGATTGATATACTTATCAGCAGACTTTGGTGGCGTATCACGGCCGTCTAAGAAGCAGTGAACAAAAACGTTTTTGGCACCGTGCACCAATGCTGAGTGACACATCGCTTCGATATGGTCTTGATTCGAATGAACGCCACCATCTGATAACAGCCCCATAATATGAACGTTGCCGCCAAGCTTATTAGCCGCTTTCACCGCATTGACTAAGGCTTCGTTTTTATAAAACTCACGATTGGCCACTTCACTTGAGATACGGGTTGAATCTTGATAAAGAACGCGACCCGCGCCCAAGTTCATATGTCCAACCTCTGAATTACCAAACTGACCATCCGGCAGACCAACATCTTCTCCTGAAGCAGATATTAACCCATGCGGATATTGCTGATAAATCTTATCTAGGTTTGGCATATCAGCGGCAGCAATCGCATTATCCTTATCGTCTTCACGATGCCCAAAACCATCTAATATCATTAAGACATGCGGCACTTTTTTATTTTGCTCGCTATCCTGCTTATTATTGAGCTGAGCCTGACTATCGTCGATAAATTCTGATTGCTGCTGGTTATGGGTCATGGATTACCGCTCCTCAAGTGAATGAACGCCTATAATGCTAAATTAGGATGTTTACAGCCCTCTATATTACCACACATCTCCAAATAGCTGAAAAATCACCCCTTTAAGTCCGTCATTAAGGGCTTTAAGCACCTTTATTTGCTAGAAAACACGCTTAAAACTCGACATCAATAATGCTAAGACCTAAACCTACGTAGCAATCTGTAAATCGTACTTGCAATCATTCAAACCATTGGTTAAGATAATTATATTCTGAAGTGTTGGCTAGTAGATGTTTATTCCCTGAGCCGATAATGCTTTACCAGGATGTGGTACCTATTGCTTCATTGTGTATGCCTGCACCGCTTGCGGTGTCTCAGGAAACCTGCAGAGGCAGTGACGCATCCGCCCTGAACTTCACGGTTCATGGGTCACCATCTTACGGCGGCACTTCGGTTGTTTCATTCAGTTATTAGCTATTTTATCTATAAATATTACCTTTATAAAAAATAGTTTTAACGCTCAAAAAGCCCCTTTCGTCAATGACAAAAGGGGCTTTTTTTATGTTTTATTGTCTGTTTGCTTATCGAGGAATTAATTATTCATCATTGGCAGACTTGGTGATTTTTTTCACATCTTTCGGAATAGTCTTTGCGGTACCATCAACGGTGGTATGCTGTTTAAACACATCGCCGAACGGGTTTTGTTGTTGGCCGAATGGATTTTGATTATTCATACCACCGGCACCGCCAAACGGGTTTTGACCACCCATACCGCCAGCACCGCCGAATGGATTTTGACCACCGCCCATTTGTCCACCCATCTGCTTAGCCATCATTTCCATCATTTTTTGCTGATTGTTCATGACGTAATTATTAGCGAAATCTTTAAGCTTTTTCTGCACGGGTGGCAATATTACCAACAATGCTAGCAAGTCACTGAGCACACCTGGAATGAGTAACAAGATACCAGCGGCTGCCATGGCGACACTTTTAATCATCGTTGATTCTTGTGGACGCATCGCAGGATTCATCATACCGCCGGCTTTCATCTGCTGTGCCATAGGATTAAGAGCGGCCATGCCTTTACGTAGCAGCGCGATACCGATAACGGCGGCGATAATAAACCACATAAACACCAACCAGCCACTCGTAAACTGAGCAAGCAAATACCAAAGCAGCATCTCGATAATAAACCATACGATGGCAATACCAACTATCTGACCCATAAAGCGTCGTCCTATAAAATAAAATCAATAAATTGAGCGCCATGCAAATTTAGATGGCTAACATATGATGTATATGGGGATTGATTGCTATACTATCAAACTTAAGGCTGATTTTTAAGTCATAAAACAAAATGTAAGCAAGATGGAACACTATGGCAATTATTATTGGGATTGATCCGGGTTCACGCATGACCGGCTATGGCATCCTACAACAAACAGGCGATAAGCTCACTTATATCGATTCAGGTACTATTCGTACTGATACCAAAGAGATGCCTGAGCGCCTAAAACGTATTTTTAATGGCTTAACGCGTATCACGCAGCATCATATAAAATATGCCGACGAGCCCATTTATACCGCGATTGAACAAGTCTTTATGGCAGAAAATCCGGACTCAGCGCTTAAACTCGGCCAAGCACGCGGCGCTGCTATTGCTGCTATGGTTGCTTTAGATTTGGAGGTATCAGAATATACCGCTCGCCAAATCAAACAAGCCGTTTGTGGTTATGGTGCCGCAGCAAAAGAGCAAGTACAAGAGATGGTCTGCCGCATCTTGTCTTTAGATGTCGTGCCACAACAAGATGCCGCTGATGGTCTTGCCTGCGCCATTTGTCATGCGCACTCGAGTCACTCTATGAACAAGATCCTGCTCAATAGCTCAATGCGCGGACGTGGTGGCTCTAAGAAAAAAGGCCGCTGGCGTTTGACAGAAGAAGACTTAGGTAATTTGCGTTAGCATAAAAAATAGATAATCATAAAATAAAGCAAACTCCCATAAAAAAACACGCCTCCAAACGGCGCGTGTTTTTTGTTTAAACTATCAGCAGTATTGCTGCTATTGTTTCACATAATAGAAACGACTAACCGAGTTACTCTAACAAACCTACTCTGCCACAGCACTCTCAATCACCGCATCCAACACATAAGCATACTCTTCGTCTTCTGCGCTTTCGTTATAGTCTAACTGATAACGCTGGAGACGTAATACTTCGTTATGCATGCCATCGGGCTGATAACCATCAATTTCACCAGTAAATGCCGACCATTTTCCTTCACTTACTTTAATACCTTGATCATCATAAGTAATGGGTTTCACTTGTAAACACATCTCTAAGCTATTTTCGGCGCAAACTATTTTCTTAGCATTTACTGCCCAAAATACCGTTTCACCCTTACTATTATATTTGGCCTGTGAGGTAAGTTTCCCTTCCCAAACTAACGTCGTTGCATCACTAGTGACTTGGGTCAATATCGGCTTATTAATCTTAAGATTTACATCTTTAGAGTTATCATTCTTAGAATCTTCATTTATTGAACTATTATTATCTACCACTAACGTTAATTGGCTCTCACCCTGCATCAGCTGACTTAAATCATTTTCTGCTTTATCAAGTTCACCACATGACATTTTGGTACTCATACCGTCTTCGATAGTTAACGTATGACCTTGCAACTCATAACCTGCGCTCATGGTATTGCAGCCAACGCTATAGCTTAAGGTGTTCTCACCTTGGTATTGGCTAAAAGATAAGCGCACTTGATCTTTAATATCTAGCAGCCTATTTAATGGCTGGGCGCTTTTATCAGTTGCCGACATCAGTGTCCAGCGATAACGAGAAAGATTGGCTATCATTTGTTCTTCAGCGCTCATCTCATCTGCCTTAGACTCAGCGTTTATAGTAGCATCGGCATTAATAGTATTACCATACGCTGCGCGCCCATTCGTATTAGCGCTTTCTTTTACGTCATTTTCATTGGGTATAGAGGCATCTTGGCAGGCACCTAATGCTAGACTTGCTGCTAAAATACTGGGCAACAAAGCAAACTTCGCTAGTCGCTTGGTAAGAGATAGGGTTGTATAAGATGGTATTGTATAAGATACAGCTTTAAAAAATGAGGCCATAACAGTCATACCTTGTGATTAAACTTTTTCCATAATCAATTTTTCACCATACAAATTTTCTATAATACAGACAGCGGTCGTATCTATAAGTGAGCGTATCTATTTTTGTAAAGTGTTCATAATTTGACCACTATAGCGCTGATGATAGGTATAGTTGTAACGAAGTGTTTAATTTTATATATCGATAGTAACGCTTCTTGTTAATTTTTCTGATTTAATTACTGGATTAAAAAAGTCCTGAGTAGCTAATAATACTCTTAGCTACTCAGGGCTTTTGCATGCATATAATGCTAAATGTATAAAAAAATTCTATATTCACTCACTTTCATGAGCAGGTTTGGCTTTTGCCATGTTTTTAATGCTAAAACGCTCATTCATCATCTGATAAAAACGCGCCAGATTATCCCCTTGCTCATTCGGGTTAACCTTAAGTATTTTGCCAAAATCTAAACCTAAATACAGCACAATATCAGCGAAACTTAACTGATCACCAACTAAGTAATCATGACCGTTTAAGGCATTTTCGAAATAAGGCAATGCTTTAAGCGCGCGGGCGATAGATGGCGCAACAAACTCTGGTACTTGTTCAACTCGCTGAGCTTTAGAGGGGTGACTATGCTGGAATGCGAGCATAAAATTATATAGCACTTCAAACTCAGCAATGCGGCGCATAGAGCATACTTGCGCACGCTGTACCACATCATTACCCATCACCGAGCGCTCGCCATAGACACGGTCAAGATACTCGCACACGGCTTGCGAATCATTAAGCACCGTACCATCATCTAATGTTAAAACTGGCACGGTCTGCATCGGATTTATTTTGGTAAATGCCTCGGACATCTGCTCATTAGTAGCAAAGTCAATATCGACCAAATCGAGGTCATCCATATCATCAACATTAATTCCTTTTGATGCCAGTAAGATAAGCGCTTTACGTGGATTGGGCGCGGTACGGGTGACGTATAATTTTTTCATAGCAAACTCCTTGTAAGATGGTCTCAAAAGCGACTCAGCGCTGATAGGCTTTATTATGATTATGGCAAATAGCGTTTGCATAAAGTTGTCAATGCGCTATGTAACAGTTATAGCCTACTCTGCTCATCATAGCAAAACCTTAACGCTAATAAAAAGCTGAAACATAAAAAAAGCCCCATAACATTAAGTTATAGGGCTTGTATTTATTAATCCATTACAACTACCAAATACCCTTTATTTATTTGTTAGGCGCAGGTGTAGTGCGTAAATAAGGCTTAATTTCTGTGTAACCTTTTGGATATTTGGCAGCGATATCTTCGTTTTTCACGCTTGGTGGAATGATAACGTCGTCACCATCTTTCCAATCAACAGGGGTCGCAACATTATACTCATCGGACAACTGCATCGCATCGATAACACGAACAATCTCATCAAAGTTACGACCACAGCTGGCTGGATAAGTCAGCGTTAAGCGGACTTTTTTCTTAGGATCAATAATAAACACACTTCTGACCGTCGCTGTATTATCAGCATTTGGGTGAATCATGTCATAAAGATCCGCAATTTTGCGATCAGCGTCAGCGATAATAGGGAAATTAACAGCTGTACCCTGAGTTTCTTCGATGTCACTTACCCACCCTTTGTGATCTTCTAAACCATCAACTGATAAGGCGATTGGTTTAACATTGCGCTTTTGGAACTCACCACCTAATGCTGCCGTACGACCAAGCTCAGTGGTACATACTGGCGTATAATCTGCAGGATGTGAGAAAAATACTACCCAGCTATCCCCTGCCCAATCATAAAAATTAATATCACCATCAGTAGTGATTGCATCAAAATTTGGTGCGGTATCACCCAAACGTAAATGTGCCATACTTAATTCCTTATTTATATTAGTGATGAGCGTTAGTATTTATTAATACCTAAAGGTATCTATGCGCTCTATTGTTATAAGCGTACCTAGTTATAAACGTATTCAGTTAATACTACACAATAACTCAAAGCACGTCAGCAAAAACGCTATCCTATCTTAGCAAACTGGTTATGAATGTCTTGTGAGAGATTGTAATGCGCTTATGCCATTTATTACTAAGTGCATAAGTTTACAGTTAAGAGAATAACTAAATTACCATTCCTGCGTCCCACAAACAAAACTCGCCAAACTTACCTTTTTTACTGGTACCACCAGCGGCACGTCCCGCATCTGTTAATACAAGCTCACCCTCTTGCTCTTGTACATAACCAGCGGCTAGCAATTTGTCATTTAACTCTTGGGTTTTAAAGCCCAGCTCTTTAGCGAGCTTTGCGGTTGTTAACTTTGAGTAATTAGGTGCCGCCATTTCTGCAGTAGGCTTAATCGCTACATTAATATCAGCATTGGCGTTAGTATTGGTATTATTAGAAGTGGTTTTATCGTCAGCCGCACCTTCAGATCCAGTCACCTTTTCAAGCGACATGCGCACTTCATCACTAATACGAATGATACGCTGTGCTTCCTCGTAAGTATCTGCATAAAGCTTGGCATCTTCATTACGATAAATCAGCACACCCATTTCATTATTATTGACCTGACTAAATTCATAAAGGTTCAAACTGGTAATGATGCATTCATTTTCATTCAAGTAGCATTTCGCATGCAGATTCTTGCAAAAGCTGGTACGGATAAAAGTTAGATTTTTAAGCCAGTTGATTTCTTCAGGTTGTAAATCATTTTTGCCATAAACGATACGAATATCGATTTTTAAGCGATTTCGATCTTCTAACAGCTCTTTGATACGATCATTTAGTTTGAGATAAGGGCTAATAATAATCAGCCTATCAGACGCATTTTTAATCAGTTCTTCTAAATGATAGGTTGTACCGCTACTGTTTAAAAACTTTGCCATGATTGCACCCTTAAACCTTATGCTTAAAATTTATACTTATTCACAAAAAAGCCCATCCCTAGCGTACTAGAAATGGGCAAGCTTGCAAACCACTATTGTTCAGCAATAGCTTAAATAAATATTAGCAATGTCAATCTTTATCAATTAAACAGGTTTATAGCTATCACGTAAGCTAACAATTTGGTTAAAGACGGGCTTATCACTGCTATGATCTTCACTATCAGAGATAAAGTAACCTTCACGCTCAAACTGGAAACGCGTGCCAGCGTCGGCATTGGCAAGTGACGGCTCAACCACTGCTTGCAGCTCAATCAATGAGTTAGGATTTAGCGCTTGATGGACATCAGCGACGCTACTTGGGTCTTCAGCACTAAATAACTGCTCATACATACGCACGGTGGCGGGTACGCCTTGGCTGGCTGATACCCAATGAATAACGCCTTTAACCTTGCGACCTTCAGGATTATTACCTAGTGTCGCCGAATCAATCGTCGCTTTTAGCTCAACCACATTACCAGCGTCATCTAAGATATGCTCAGTCACTGCCAATACATAAGTATTACGCAGGCGAATCTCATTCTTTTCTGGTGATAAACGCTTATAACCTGCTGGCGGCTCAATCTCGTAATCGCCTTGGTCGATATACAAGGTTTCAGTGAATGGAATCTCACGTTCGCCCATCTCGACATTCGGATGGTTTGGCTGGGTTAACCATAACGTTTGCGACTCATCGTCAAAACGCGCATTAACGCTATCCGCTTTTTCAGTTTCCCAACTGCTGACCGCTTCCGCAAAGTTAGTAATAGTCACTTTTAATGGCTTGAGCACTGCCATACCACGTGCAGTAGTCGTCTCTAATGACTGACGAATACTAAACTCTAATAAGCGAAAATCAACGACGCTGTCTACTTTGGTTACACCCACACGCTCACAGAAATCACGTAAACCCTCTGGCGTGTAACCACGGCGACGCATGCCAGCAATCGTTGGCATACGTGGATCATCCCAACCGCTGACGATATTTTCATCGACCAACTGCTTAAGCTTACGCTTACTGGTCATGGTATGGTCGACATTTAGACGAGAAAACTCATACTGATGTGGCGGTACTTCAAAGCCAATCTTATCAACCGCCCAATCATAAAATGGACGGTGATCTTCAAACTCTAGCGTACATAACGAATGCGTGATGCCCTCAATCGCATCAGAAAGAGGATGCGCAAAGTCATACATGGGATAGATACACCATTTATCACCGGTTTGATGATGGGCTTGATGCATGACGCGGTAGATAACAGGGTCGCGCATGTTCATGTTTGGGCTTGCCATATCAATTTTGGCGCGCAAAACCGCTTTACCTTCCGCAAACTTGCCATTTTTCATATCATCAAAAAGTTGCAGGTTTTCTTCGACACTGGCATCACGATGTGGTGACGGCGTGCCTGCTTCGTTAAATGACCCACGGTTTTCTTTAATCTGCTCAGGTGACTGCAAGTCTACATAGGCATCGCCCTGCTCAATCAACTGCACGGCCCACGCATACAACTGGTCGAAGTAGCCCGACGCATGATGCGCCTCTCCTGCCCACTCAAATCCTAACCATTCAACATCGTTCTTGATATTATCGATGTAATCTTGCTTCTCTGCCGTTGGATTGGTGTCATCAAAACGCAGGTTACAAACACCGCCAAACTCTTCGGCCACGCCAAAGTTTAAGCAGATAGATTTCACGTGCCCCAAATGCAAGTAGCCATTTGGCTCTGGTGGGAAACGCGTCACAATTTGGGGGTATTTTTGCGCCTTGACATCGTCACGAATGATATTACGAATAAAATCGTTTTTTTGTTCGTCTTTTTGTGCATTGTTGCTTGAGTGCTCACTCATCGGGCATTGCTCCTAAAGCAAATTGTCAGTTCATGCTACGTGCCATCACGTAGCATGGAAAATTCAAACCAAATCATTAAAAACAAGTTATTAAAAATGATAGTAAAAAGGTAAAGTTGCGTTATTCTATCAGCTTTTGCAAAGGCATTAACAGCCTGATACATGACACGAGATAAAAAAGCCGTTAGACTAGCTATAACTTTTTATCCACCAACTTTTTATCCACCACTTAACAGCGTCATTTTAGGCGCTGCAATCAAGAAGGAATATCCCATGGTAGACATGCCACCAGTAGTAGAACTAGACACCAATATGGGTGCGATCGTTATCGAACTCAATGAAGAAAAAGCACCTAAAACGGTAGAAAATTTTTTAAACTATGTAAAGTCTGGTCATTATGACGGCACGATTTTCCATCGCATCATTGACGGCTTTATGATTCAAGGCGGCGGAATGGACGCTGAAATGAATGAAAAAGCGACCAATGCCCCTGTTGAAAACGAAGCAGACAACGGTCTAAAAAACAATGCTGGTACGATTGCGATGGCGCGTACGCAAGATCCACATTCAGCAACCAGCCAGTTTTTCGTTAACGTAAAAGACAACGATTTCCTAAACCACTCTGGCAAAAACATGCAAGGTTGGGGCTATACGGTATTTGGTAAAGTAACAAGCGGTATGGACGTCATCGAAAAGATGCGCGGCGTACCAACTGGTCGTTTTGGCATGCATGCTGATGTGCCAAAAGAGCCAGTCGTTATCAACTCAGCGACCATTATCACTAAATAACTGTCACTAAATAACTGTTTCTCAGTAATCATTATTCAATAGTTATTACTCAGTAGCGATGAGTCTGTAAAAGCTTATGAGTCGTTACTGTTTAAAGTTACGAGGATAAGGATAAATGCAAAGTTTTGACCATCTAATTACCACCCGTCCTCATGAGGTGCGGCAAGTATTGATTAGCGATTTGCATTTATCGCCTGAAGAGCCTGCCTTAGTGCAGGCTTTTTTGGCGCTGCTTGAGGATTGCCTTGCTCTGCCTGCGCTCAAGCGCTTGTTTATCTTAGGCGATTGGTTCGAGGTTTGGCTCGGTGATGATTTTTATTTATCTTTATCCAACGAGGAACGACAAATACATTGGCTCACCCCGCTGATCGTTAAATTAAAAAAACTGAGGATAGCTGGGTGTAAGATTTTAGTCATGCATGGCAACCGTGATTTCTTATTAGGTCAGCCATTTTGCAATCTATTTGGTGGCGAGCTGATTTATGAGCCGTACACCTTAGCGGTTGGACAACAAAGCTATCGCTTAGAACACGGTGATGCGCTCTGTACTGATGATAAAAAATATCAGTTTTTTCGTAAAGTCATGCGCAATCGTCTCACTCAGTGGTATTTATTAAATAAATCGCTCGAGAAACGCTTGGCTATCGCCGATAAATTGCGCCAAAAAAGTCAGCAGAATAATGCCAATAAAGCCGCTTACATCATGGATATCAATGAAAATGCGGTGATACAAGCAGTGGCTGGTAGCGATGCTCTACTACATGGTCATACCCATCGCCCAGATATTCATAAAACCATTCACGGCAAAATACGCTACGTACTTGGTGATTGGCGATTATTAGATGGCGACAAACGCCAGCAAAAAGTCAGTGCGGTGATTGGCGCGGTGATAGAGGAAGCAGACTCAAACCATATCAAGTTTGATTTATTCGAATTCAAAATACAGGTTTAGTGCATCGCTGTTATCAGAAAAACACTTTTATTAAAAAGGGTCTACTAAATATTTAATAGACCCTTTTCATATTTGGCGGTTAACCTATCTACTCAAACCCACGGCTGATTAATCCTGCGGCATCAATTTAAAAAAGTGCTGACGATAGTGCTTTAGCTCACGGATAGAATCGCGAATATCATCTAACGCTAAATGACTACCGCCTTTTTCAAAGTTTCTGAGAATATCAGGACGCCAGCGGAAGCATAACTCTTTAATCGACGACACATCAAGGTTGCGATAATGGAAGAAGCGCTCAAGCTCAGGCATTTGGCGCGCCATAAAGCGGCGATCTTGGCAAATGGAATTGCCGCACATTGGCGACTTGCCACTATCGACCCATTTATTGAGAAACTTAATAGTTTCAGCTTCCGCTTCTGCCAATGTCACGGTACTACGGCGCACACGGTCAACCAATCCTGACTGCCCATGTTGCTTAGTATTCCAGTCATCCATTTTATTTAACACTTGATCTGATACCTTGATCGCAAACACAGGCCCTTCGGCAAGGACGTTTAAATCCTCATCCGTCACCACGGTCGCAATCTCGATGATTTCATCGTTTAAGGTATCAAGTCCGGTCATTTCTAGGTCAATCCATACCAGCCCTTTTTTACCTTGGTTTCTGATTTTAATCTTATTGGGATGGTCATCGGTACTCATATCTTGTCCTATGGTCAATAAAGTTTGGAACAACTTGCGAGCAATGTTAGCCAATTAAACTAACTATAAATGGTCGTGCTCAAATCATATATTTTGCGCTTGGTTGGCTATAATGTCTAAAACATTACAAAACCACTATCTGCTAGCGGCGCTTTAGGCTGTATGTTAGCAAATTTTCACGCTACACTTAGCAATATTTTTCTAATAGGTCACAACCCATGGCATTAATCCGGCAACGCAAACTGACTAAACAGCAGATTCGTCGCATCGACAAACAGCAGCTTGACAGTCAAGACAGCATCGATGACAGTTTGATGGATGGCGTGGTCATGGCGCATTATGGTAAGCAGCTAGAAGTACAAGTGACTAGCTTGCCGGCAGTAATTCCCGTGCAGCCGGAGATTGCGCCGGATGATCCTGAGCCGTTTTGGCAAGAGCTGGGGTTAGGCGATATTTGGCGCTGTCATGTGCGTACCAACTTACCGATGCTAGCCGCGGGCGACCAAGTGCGCTGGAGTGCTGACCCTAATACTGGCTTTGGACGTATCGAGTCGGTCAAGCCACGCACTTCTCTGGTTTCGCGTCCTGATCGCTATCATAAGCTCAAACCCGTCGCCGCCAACGTCGATATTTTGGCGATTGTGTTTGCGCCGCTTCCTGCCGCTGCACCGACGCTCATTGACCGCTATTTGGTCGTTTGCCATCATGCCGGTGTCAAGCCGCTATTGGTACTTAATAAAGCCGATCTGCTGGCGCAAGAAAACGGCGTCGATACCAATGAGCTACTCGCACAGTATGCAGCGCTTGGTTATGAGAGTGTGCTCACCTCGGTCGCTTGTCCTGAAAATATTGCTGATAGCGATGAGCAAGAAGGACTCGATGAATTAAAACGCTATATCGATAAAAAGCTGGTTATTTTTGCTGGGCAATCAGGTGTCGGTAAAAGCAGTCTCATTAATGCTCTCCTACCCGAATCAGCACAGAGCGTCAATATCATCTCTGAAAACTCAAAACTTGGTCAGCATACCACCACAACCAGTCGCTTATTGCCATTTAACCCAGATGACTTAACCCAAGGCGGTATTGTTGATACCCCTGGTATTCGCGAATATGGCATTTGGCATTTAACCCCTGATGACATCATCTCAGGTTTCGTTGAGCTTGTACCACTGGCAGGTGATTGCCAGTTCCGCGATTGTCGCCATACGCATAACAGCAAAGGCTGCGCGTTATGGCAAGCAGTAGCGGATGGTGAAGTATTGCAGCGGCGTGTTGAAAACCTGGTGACGCTACGAGAAGAGGCGGATACTAAACCTTATTAGCAGAATTAGCAGATGTGTCTAAAGGTTATTGATAAAGTAACGGCGAAGTCATCGC
Source organism: Psychrobacter immobilis (assembly GCF_904846175.1). Lineage (GTDB taxonomy): Bacteria > Pseudomonadota > Gammaproteobacteria > Pseudomonadales > Moraxellaceae > Psychrobacter > Psychrobacter immobilis_E. Next base: position 13,758 of record NZ_CAJGZM010000013.1, read on the forward strand.
CCGTTTACTATAGATGACCTTATCGGTATAATAGCGCCTTGTTCACTATCGTTGGGCTGTCTTCTCAGCTCAACCGAACACTTATTTTTTTGGAGGTATGGTTTGGATCGTGCGCTGGAATTTGTGGGCAACCACCCGTTTTTATTTGGTATATTAGCCGTACTTGCCGTGCTGTTTTTTGCTATTGAAAACAAACGTAGTGGCAGAAAAATATCGCCCAACACCTTGGGCATGATGGTTAACTCGCAAAATGCGCAGCTGATCGATATTCGCACCAAAAAGAAATTTGAAACCGGTTATATCCAAGGCAGCCGCAATATACCTTTTACTGAACTCAAAGACCGCATTGAGGAAATTCGTGCGATTGAGCACCCAGTTATTATCATCTGCGATATGGGCATACAGGCAGGCGCGGCAGTACAAATGATTGGTAAAGACAGTGTCTATCGCCTAGAAGGCGGTATCGGCGGCTGGCAAGGCGCTGGTATGCCATTGGTCGGGATAAAAGATGCCAAACCTAAAGGCAAAGCCAAGCCAAGTTTGCATAAGTAAGACAATAGATTAAGCTGTGATTTCAATCATGCTAATAGCTATACAGTCTTAGTAACCTGCAGCGTTAATCAAAAAGACACCTGTTAAAAGGTGTCTTTTTTTATGCGTTAATGATGCTACCGTCAGCGCTTTTCAGCCAACACTGCTTGAATTTGAGACAGCCATCCCCACTTTATACTGAGCAGCAGCAAATATAGCTGCTATTTACGTATCGATAACGGATGGTATTAATGACTACCCTATAATTTCTTCATCTCATTATTTATCATATTACTTATAATAAAACGACTTACCCATAAATTTATAATTAAGGATTAACCATGACTGTCTCTGTGCAAGTTTATACCACTCCTATCTGCCCATACTGCTCAAACGCTAAAAAGTTATTGCAATCTAAAGGCGTTGATTATGAAGAAATCGGCATGCATGACATCAGCCGTGAAGAGCGCCAAGCATTGATGCAAAAAACCAACAACTATCGTACGGTGCCGCAAATTTTCATTGGTGATACCTTTATCGGTGGTTTTGACGAACTCAACCAAATGAACCAGCAAGGCAAACTTGACGAGCTATTGGCGGGTTAATTTGCTATCTTGTTTTACGGTCTGTTTTTATCTAGGTAAAAATGGACCGTAAAACAAGATAAATCGTCTAGCTAAAAGATAAGCTTGCCAAAAAAAACAACTGGCTAAGAAACATCGAGATAAAATCTCAAACCTTAGTCTCGATTTATATTACAATGATATGTTGTTACAATAACAGTTTGCCCCATTATTTGATTAACTTTTAGAGGAATTACCATGGCTGAAGAACAGGCACAACCACAATTGGCACTAGAACGCATTTATGTAAAAGATATGTCGCTTGAAGTCCCAGGCGCAGGCGTATTCACCAAAGAGTGGAACCCTGAGCTTGATATCAATCTATCAAGCAATGCCGAAAAACTGGATGACGATCATTACCAAGTAGTATTGACAGTCAGTGTCAATGCTAAAAACGCTGAAGAAGCGGCATTTATCGCTGAAGTTCATCAAGCGGGTATCTTCTTATTAAAAGATATCCCAGAAGACCAAATCGGTCAGATTCTAGGCGCTTATTGCCCGAACGTGTTGTTCCCATATGCGCGTGAAGTGATCAGCGACATCGTCACCCGTGGTAGCTTCCCGCAGTTATTGCTTGCACCAGTCAACTTTGACCAAGCGTATGCACAAAGCCAACAGCAAGCCCAAGTTGATGCGCAAGGTAACGCGTAAGCCTTAGCAGGATAAAGCCTTAGCTAAGCTACATTAAAATAATAGTAGCTAAAAGCCGTTTACTTCTCTAAGTAAGCGGCTTTTTTTATGGACGTTTTTTAGCGTTTATTTTAACCATAAAAAAACCCTGCTGCTCGTGATTACAAGTAGCAGGGTTTTGAATATGACTGTTAATCAACAAGTCCTATCAGCAATTCTAAAAAAGCATTAGCCTTTTAGCGCAGATAAAATTTGCTGTTTAACATCATCAATGCCTTGAGTGCCATCAAATTTGTCATATTTAGGAGCGTCACCGCCCTCTTTAGCTTTATCTTGATAGAAACCAACCAAGGTTGACGTCTGCTCATGATAAGTCGCTAGACGGTCACGAATGGTCGACTCTTTGTCGTCTTCACGCTGAATCAATGGCTCGCCCGTCACATCGTCAATACCTTCTTGCTTAGGTGGATTGTGGTCGATATGATAAACGCGACCAGAACCTGCATGCTGACGACGACCAGATAGACGCTTAACGATTTCATCATCAGGAACGCTGATTTCAATCACATGGTCAATCGTCACGTTGGCATCTGCAAGCGCTTGGGCTTGTGGAATAGTACGCGGGAAACCATCTAAAATGCAGCCATTGACACAGTCAGGCTTAGCGATGCGTTCTTGCACGAGGTTAATGATAAGATCATCAGAAACCAAACCACCAGCGTTCATTACGTCTTTGGCTTGTTTGCCAAGCTCAGTGCCTTCTTTGATGGCGGCACGCAGCATATCGCCCGTTGAGATTTGCGGGATATCATATTCTTTAGAAATGAACTGGGCTTGGGTGCCTTTACCGGCGCCTGGTGGACCTAGCAAAATAATACGCATCATTATACGACTCTCCTTAAAAGATAGGATTTTGGGACTAATAAAACTTAGGGATTGGTGGGTTGCAGAGCTTACCTTACCTTGTGGCTTTCAAAAGCTCAAGTATTTTTAGTCTTGATGCGGCAAGTTACGATGACTTATCTGTTCATGAGACAAGGTTGCGCGCCGCTGAAAGCACAACGGCGCGCATTTATTAGTGATTTAGAAGTTGATATAAGCTCATTAAGGAACCTGTTGATTAATAGCCACATTGACCTGATTTTGGTCGGCGCTAATCACCACAGGATTACCCGATAAATCGCCTGACTCCGCATTGGCGGTACCGCTATGGCTGATACGCGCAATGACCGCAAGCTGGACTTTATCGCTTCGAGCAGAAGCTAGCGTGCGCTCAGGCATCATAGCATCTAAGTCGCTTAGGCTAATATTTGCTTCACCCTGCTTAATCACGCTGATTGGTAGACGTTTGGCGGCAAATGGTGGGCCACCTTTCACATCACGAATGGCGACAAACAACACATCATCCGCTTTGACCAATGGCAATAGACTAGCATTAATAGAGACAGTCACCTCAATGCCTTCAGAAGCTTGCTGCTGCTGAGCCGTGACACTTGCACTCAACTCATCAAGACTTGTCAGCGCTTGGCTATGGTCACCCGGTTTAGCCGCAATACTAGCGCGTAAGCGCTTAATCCAGCCTTGTGCTTGCTCAAAGTTATTACCACGTGCCTCACCCATTGCCATCAGCATTTGAGCGCCTTCATGTTGCGGATTTTTTGCTAATACGTCCTGCAAGACGCGGCGACTATTGGCATCGAGCTGGCCTTTATTGGCAAAAAAGCTGATTTGCGCATAAGTGGTGGCAATCTCTTCGTTGTCTGGTGACAAACGATAAGCCCGTGACAAGGCTTCAAGTGCTGAGTCGGTTGCTTCTAATGATAAGAATAGTTCAGACAGACGCATCCAGCGATCAGGGTCATCAGCATGACGATAAACGTTGGTCTGCATAGCACTAATCAGTTGCGTGCCATCTTCAATCGCCCAAGCAGGCGGCTGATCGATTTTACCAGTTAACAAGTCATCTGCTACTTGCGCAACTTTATCTTCGGCCTCCCACAGATTAAATACCGGTGTTCGGTCGCTGATTAAAAAGTACGCTAGCCCCGCTAATACTGGTACCCATACCATGACAATTAAACGGCTTTTGATACCGGGTGCAACCATTGGTGTCACAGTACGCTGCGCATCCAATAGCTGGCGCTCAAGCTCGAGCTTTTGATTTTGGTAATGCACTTCATCAATAGTGCCACTGTCTTTATCAGTCTTCAACTCTGCTAGGCGTTCACGGAATACTGCTATATTGATGTCTAGCAGCTGATTGTCAACCGGCTTATCTCGTAAGCGTGATGCCCGCAGCCATGGCATGATAATAATCACCGCCAGTAACAGTGCGATAAATAAGCTTAGGGCAATAAATAAGCCAAAAGTAGAAAATAGGGTCATTTTTTGTCCTCTGTACTGGTGATGTCATGTTCGCTATTAGCATTGCTAGTACTATTGTTATTGCTACGCGACAACAAACGATCGAGTTCCGCTTTTTCTGTAGCCGATAACGCCGCAGCGCCATCTACAGTGACTCCACTTTGACCACGGGCAACGCGCTGGCTGCGTTTACTTTGCCAAAACCAGCCAATCACCAACACAATCAATAATAATGGTGGAAAAAACCATAGTATCCAAGTCGAAGGACGTACTGGCGGCTTATACGTAATAAAGTCGCCATAACGCTCTTGCATATAAGCACGTATCTCAGCATCACTACGACCTTCTTTAATCATGTCATAGGTTTTTTGCTTTAAATCTTGCGCAATAGGCGCATCAGAACCCGCTAGGTTTTGGTTTTGGCATTTTGGGCAGCGCAGCTCTTCGATAAGGCCGCGATACTGCGCTTCCTGCTGTACTGAGTCAAAATCATAAACTTCAATCGCTGCCTGCGCACTAAAACTCATGGCCAAACTGATAACAAAACTCAGTAAACACGCAAGCACTAAGCCTGCAATCTTTATTGCGATGCTTTTTACCTGTATAACTTTTAAGTAGAAGGCATTCATTTACAAACCTCCTGAACTTGCTTGGGGTCTGGACTGACATTTTTTTTGTCGGCTTCATTAAGCACCATCAAACAAGGTGTGATACGACTTTGCCAATTGCTCTCGTTAATCTCACCAACGATATGCTGACGAATAACACCTTCACCATCAACCACAAAGGTTTCAGGTGCCCCTGTCAGGCCCAAATCTAGCGCAAACTGACCGGATAAATCCTGAATAGACATCGAAAATGGATCACCGCCGCGGTTTAAATACCCTAGAGCGTCACCGATATCATCTTTATAGTTCACCCCAACCAAATTGACACCGCGCTCTTCTAATTGCATTAAAAAAGGATGCTCGATGATACAAGTTGGGCACCAAGAACCCCAAATATTCATCAAAAATGGCTGATCAGGGAGATTGTCATTGGTCATAATACGGCTGGTATCTGACAATAATGGCAGCTCAAACGTCGGTACTGGACGCTCAAGCGCAGTGTTGGTAACGATTTCCGTTGGCTGACCCAAACGCAGGTACAGCATGACCATAAAACCAGCAAAAACAATCAGCGGAATTAAAAACCATATTCTGATTTGACTTTTTTTCATGGTTTTAGGAGCTTTGTTGTTAGCAGCACATTTGTTTTCAGGCGTGACTTTATTATCAGGCACTTTTTGGGAAGAATTGTCTGATTGACTCATTTTATTTCTCCCCTATTTCAGCTTCAGTGATAAAACCTGCTTTATTCGCCGCCATTTGAGCGGACGTTTTGGTTTTTTTAATACGATAACGGCTATCGAGCATACTTAATAAACCACCTAATGCCATGATAATCGCGCCAAGCCATATCCAGCGAATCAGTGGCTTAACATAAATACGTACCGCCCACTTATTACTGTCTTCAGCGATAGGCTCGCCGAGTGCCACATAAACATCACGCATAAGGCTAGCATCAATCGCTGCTTCAGTCATTGGCATCATACTAATCACATAAGTACGTTTTTCAGGATACAAGGTCGTCACTTTGCGACCGTTTTTGGTCACCTCGACCTGTGCTTGCACACCATCAAAGTTGCTACCTCTGACCTCATGGAAGTCTTTAACTTCAAAGTCATAACCTTGCACATGTACAGTATCATTTTCGCCCAGTGCCACATCGCGCTCAATACTCAAGGTACTGGTAAAGGCAACACCGATGACGGCTATTATTACCCCAATATGCGCGGTCTGCTGACCCCAATAGCTCAAACGTAACTGACCCAAACCTTTAAAGAAACTTGGTGCATTTTTGGTTTTGTCTTTAAAATCAACAACCATCCAAAACAACACCCAAAAACTCACCGCTAGTGTCACACCAATATTAAGCATACCGGACGGGCTGACAAAATAAGCAATAATCGCCGCCAATACCAGACTGCTGACCGCAATGACCATGCCAACGCCCAATAGCGGACGACTGTCTTTCTTCCAGCGGATATTAGAACCCATACCCATCGCGATCAACAGCAACCACGTTAATGGCACAAATAGCGCATTAAAATATGGAGGGCCTACAGAAACTTGACCCAAATTAAAGGCGTCAGCGATGATAGGATACAGCGTACCGAGCAGTACCACCAAGGTTGAGATTAGGATAATAACGTTATTAATCACTAAAAATGATTCACGCGATATCAGCTGATATTGACTTTCAACCGTCAAACGCCAACCACGGATGGCAAACATCAGCAGTCCACCACCAACGATAATGCCCAAAATCACTAAGATGACCAGACCACGCGTTGGGTCGGCAGCAAACGAATGCACCGAAGTAATAACGCCAGAACGTACAAGGAAAGTACCCAATAGACTTAAGGCAAAAGCAAAGATGGCCAGCATAATGGTCCACGCTTTAAATACACCGCGCTTTTCAGTCACTGCCAACGAATGCAGCAAGGCTAAACCGGCAAGCCAAGGCATCAATGAAGCGTTTTCTACCGGATCCCAGAACCACCAACCGCCCCAGCCAAGCTCGTAATACGCCCACCACGAACCCAAAGCGATACCAAGGGTTAAGAAACCCCATGCTGCCAGCGCCCATGGACGCGACCAACGGGTCCAGACCGCATCTAAGCGCCCTTCCCATAATGCTGCCATACAAAAGGCAAATGGCACGACCATGCCCACATAGCCCATATATAGCATCGGCGGATGGATAATCAAACCGAAATCTTGTAGTACAGGGTTTAAGTCCGCGCCATCGACCGGCAAGTTTGGTAAAGTGCGGTCAAACGGTGATGAGGTGAAAATCAACATTGCCAACATCATCATTTGTACGCCAGCCAGTATCACCAGTACGCGTGCGCGCATCGACAATGGCAAGCCACGGCTAAAGTACGACACCAAGGCACACCAAGTGGCCATGATGGTCATCCAAAGCAGTAGCGAGCCTTCATGCCCGCCCCACGTCGCGGACAATTTATAATACCAAGGCAGCAGGGTATTAGAATGCTGAGTGACGTAGACCAAGCTAAAGTCATTAAAATAAAAGCCTGCCATCAAAGCGCCAAACGAGATAGCCATGGCCGCAAACTGCGCCCACGCTAAACTTGGTGCGAGACGCTGCCAAGCAACTTGGTCACGCATGACGCCGATCGTTGGTAATACCACCTGCAAAATCGCCAATACAAAGGCGGCCAGCAAGGCAAAATAACCCAATTCTGTGATTAACATACGGTCTAACCTTGTTTACCTTGGATACTGTCTAAGTTTGCTCGAGCGCTGTTATTTTATGAATAATAAAAGCTACCGAACTGTATTAGAGAATCCTTAATGCGGTCATAGTTTACGGTTGTAAATTCAGGTTTTGTGGCTATAGCAGCCGCTAAAACCCGCTACTATTATCATGATTTTTATTAATAGTTCTTATTAACGGTTTTTATTAATGATGTTTATTAACAGTGTTTATAAATGTCGTTTATAGCTGTGATTTATTACTATCATTTGCTTACCTCTCAATTAGAAAAGGTATTTTAACTATTATCTTTTACTTACATTTATTGCTTTTTTAATGTCTAAAGCACAAAGGCTTAAAGGTATTGTATAAAGCGTGCCCACCTTACTGCATTGCGGGGAAAAACACCAAAACCAGATGTAACCAACCTGCCAAAAAGCCAGTCAAACCGCCAAGGACAATCAGCGTCATCTCATCTTCACGAAACGCAGGACGCAATAGGTTTTGAAACTCATCGGGTGATAGCGCGCGAATACGGTCGCGAAACAATCCAAATATTTTACTGGCTCGGCTTTCATTGAGCTCAGGGTCGCGCAGTGGCACCATGGTCGCGACGATGGATTTATCGATAATGGTATTTTTCAATTGCCCAAACTCGCGGCGACCCAGCCCTACTCTTAATGTCGTACTAATGACTGGCGATTCTAACACTTTATACAGGTGCGATTTCATCAGCTCACGCGTTTCCGCAGCGCGGTCACCGTACATCATCTCATTCATGATGTTCTCTAAGGTCACCAAATCTTTAACCACAATTTCAGCAAAAACCTCAGAGACTTCCTCTTGGCGCTTCATAAAGCCGCCTTGGAAACGGTACCGCGCAATATGTGGCAGCTGCGGCTTAATAAATGGGAAGCGACTTTGCAGCGCAAAAAACTTTACATAGGGAACAAAATGTGGCTCGACAGGGTTAAAGACCATCCAAATCGCAATCCAGTTGGTGAGGAAACCCCAAATGGCAGCAAAAAACGGTACCGTCCAATGCTGCGGTACCACTAAAAATATAAACATTTGGATAATACCGAATATCAAGCCAATCAAAGCACTGATATGCCAAATGAAATCAATCTCTTTTTGCCCAACTTTTAGAAACATATTGACCATCAAACGACGATCGCTTTCCATCTTATTGACAATCATCTTACGCATATCGACCAAATCTTCGACATGATAGGTTAAATCCGTCACCAAGGATTGCATAATATTTGGCAATTCTTGGTGCGCTTGGGCATAAACGCGGCGCTTTAATGCATAAGGAAGATTGCCCCACAGCGCTGGCGAGTGGTCAAGCATAATCTCATCAATCAAGGTTTCAAGGTTTTCATCGACCGCATTGGTGATAAATACCGCCATCTGATCCGGTTCCATGGCTTTAAAGAACTCATCGAGCGAGCCGAGCTTTGAGAGCGTCTGGTCAACGATCACGCCAGATATCTTGCCCGCTTTGCGCGGCACAATCCCTTGCCAGCCTAAACCCGGTAAGCCAAAGAATGGAAAGTTTGGAATCCGAATACCCCAAAACTTAACCGGATAAAACAGCATTTTGAGTGCCATCCACACGTGTATCCATGTGACAAATGCGGTCACTGGTGGGATGGTCAGCATGGCGAAAAACTCGGGATGCTCCGCTATCGTCTGCCACAATGAATTTGCATCCATGACTCTAATTATCCTTGAGGTGATGATTGTCGTTGTTAAGCAAATATCCTTAGTCGATTAAGAACGCTCAGTAAAAACGCTCTATCCTCAATAACCACTGAATTAAATAACGCTGTAACTGGCTAAAATAAATCGCCTGATTTTAGCATACTTGCCATTCATTAGCACATAGCCAGCCTAGGCAAGTTGTGACTAGCGATGGCACGTTTTAGCTAATGCCTTTAATCCTAAAACGTTTACTATCAACTAGTGGGATTAAGCTTTAGAATATTGCTATTGATTGTGCCTAGTCTAATGAAATGAAAACCACAAGAACAACAGCAAAAATCTCGATAAAAACTAAGGCAGCAGCAAGGCTATGGGGGTATAAATATAGATAATACTCACAATGATGATTGGACAGAATAAATAACTGCCTACTGCGTCAGCGCATTTATTCTGTTATAATTTATGGTTGCCTGAGGCAAATTATCAGTCGCCGACTGCAAGTAAATTAATTGACCCTATGTTGATAATTAATTGATTCTATATTGATAAGTATCACGCTATATTATTGAAATACTTTGGCTTATCCTTTATGCTCACCTCCCTTTGAATGAGCGCATCGCGCTATCTATCTTTCACAGACTCTTACTGATTTATTGACCATCGATTTATCAACGACCGCCTCACTGACCGTCCGGGTACTGACTTTATATGAAAAAACCGCTCGCTCCCGATACCGAACAGGTTAATCGTATTTTTACCAGCCGTATTATTATCCTTGGACTGTTGATGTTTTTGGGTTTGATCGCTTTGATCGCGCGTTATGGTTATCTGCAAGTGTATGCCCACGATAAATACACCACCCAAGCCGATAACAATCGTATTAAGCTGATTTCTGCGCCGCCCAGTCGCGGTTATATTTACGACCGTAATGGCGTTATCCTCGCTGACAATCAGCCGGTATTTACCGCTATGCTCAGTCCCGATGAAGTAGAAGACCCAAAACGTACACTTAATCTGCTTGCGCCTATTTTTGATTTAACAGATGAAAATATCACCGATATTTTGGCACGTTTAAGTAAAACCAAAAACGACCCGGTGACCATCAAGATTGATTTGACTGAGGCGCAATTGGCGCAGTTTAGTGAACGTCAGCCGTTTTTTCGTGGGGTCAGTATTCAGAGCAAACTCACGCGCTCTTATCCTTATGATGAGCTGTTTGCCCATGTCATTGGTTATGTCGGACGTATTAACGATAAAGAATCTAAGCAAATCAATAAAGATCGCTATGCGGGTACCGACCTCATCGGTAAGATTGGTATAGAGGATTTTTATGAAGATATCTTGCTCGGACAGCCGGGTTATCAATCGGTAGAAACCGATGCGCACGGTAATATCTTACGTCAACTCGATACCAAAGCGCCTATCGCGGGCAATGACATTACCCTAAGTCTAGATTATGGCTTACAAACCGTTGCTCAGCAGCAGCTTGATGGTCGCCGCGGGGCAATCGTCGCTATTGACCCAAAAAATGGTGATGTATTGGCGTTCGTCAGTAACCCAAGCTACGACCCCAATCCATTTATATCCGGTATATCCTTTAGAGATTATGGTGACCTGCGTGAAGACCTCGACCAGCCGCTTTATAATCGTGCGCTACAAGGTACCTATCCACCCGGCTCAACCATTAAACCTTTTGAAGGTTTAGGCGGTATTCATTACGGTTTACGCGATTGGGAAACAACTATTTACGACCCCGGTTACTTTAGCCTGCCTGGTGATTCGCACCGTTTTCGTGATTGGAAAAAAGGTGGTCATGGCACGGTTGATTTGAAGAAATCTATCGTGATGTCGGTCGATACTTATTATTATAAACTGGCATATGAGATGGGCATTCAGCGTTTGCACGATTGGATGGTGCGCTTTGGCTTTGGTGAACAAACGGGTATTGACCTGCCCAATGAAAAACCAGGAATTATGCCATCACCAAAATGGAAAAAAGACACTTATGATAAAGGTTGGCTACCGGGTGAAACCATCTCGGTCAGTATCGGACAAGGTTATTTCTTAGCGACACCCCTGCAGATTGCTAATGCTACTGCCATGACCGCTAACAAAGGCTACCATATCACCCCGCATTTATTAAAAAGTAGCGATGGCGCAGCGGCGGTCGATGTGATTACCAAACCTGATGGTAAAATCGACTATAACGGCAAACCTTCTGATTGGGTGCGCATGCATGATGCCATGGAACAAACCGTTAAGGCGGGTACAGGACGCGGTATTTATACGCCGCGCTATCGCATTGCCGGAAAAACGGGTACAGCACAGGTAAAATCAATTGCACAAGGTAAAAGCTATAATAAATCTGCGCTGGATAAGCGCCACTGGGATCATGCTTGGTTCAATGGTTTTGCACCCGTAGAGAACCCCGAGATTGCCCTAGCGGTATTGGTCGAAAATGGCGGCGGCGGTAGTGTTGTTGCTGCTCCTATCGGTCGTGCGTTGTTTGATTATTGGATGTTACAGCGCGAAAAAAATCCTATTTTGCCACCTACTCCAGATCAATTAAAAGTCATCAAACGCCAAAAAGCCTTTGATAAAGCCATGCGTGACGCCGTACGTGATAAAGAACAAGCGCTCACAGAGCAAAAAGAATCGCAAAACGCTAAATCTACAACCACCGCTGCTACTTCTGAGTAATGTTAGAGTCAATCAATAAAAAAGTTAATGAAATAATGACTAAGAAAACGCTATGAAAAAAACATCCAGTACACGACAACCTGAAAAAACGCTTAAAGTAAAAACAAAAAACAGTGCTGCTGGTGATGTGCGTATTATCGGTGGGCAGTTTAAGCGCCGTAGCGTGAGTTTTATCGATGCCGAAGGCTTGCGTCCGACCCCAGACCGTTTGCGTGAGACCTTATTTAATTGGTTAATTGCTGATATTCATGACGCCCAAGTGCTTGACAGCTGCGCTGGTAGCGGCGTTTTAGGCTTTGAAGCGTTATCGCGCGGCGCCGCTTATACCACCTTTATCGAAACAAACCCTGCACAAGTCAATATGCTGCGCCAAAGCGCCGAGCAATTACGACTTGAGGCTAGTAGTTACCAAATCATTCAAGGCACAGCTGAACAAGTCCTGACCCAAAACCAAACTATTCAGCGTCATTTTGATATTGTCTTTATCGATCCGCCTTATGCGCAAGATTTGTGGCAGCCTATTTTAATGGCATTGATAAAACAATCCTTAATCAGCGCAGAAACGCTTATTTATTTAGAAGCGGATAAAGATTTAACCCTTCAACTTAATCAATTAGTAGTAAGTCTTAACGAAAGCTCTGAGCCTCAAACAGAGACAACACAAGACATTATAGGTTTTGAATGCCTAAAACAAACTAAAGTTGGACAAGTTGTCGCTGGACTTTATCAGCTTTCACCGTCATAATTGTCGGGTTAACGAAAGCCATTAACAAATTTTACCAATGTTTAAAACCGCTAAAAAACTGGCCAACGCTGCAGTTTAATGTATATAAGGCGAAAATAAACCCCAATGCAGCTTGCAAGCGTAGGCGCTACTGCTTATAATGTGCAGTCTGTTTTTTGAGAGCCCCGTTCCCAGCTAAACTCTCAACGAATTCTAATTTTAAGGTTTTATCATGAAAACACTTAGTGCAAAACCAGCTGAAGTGACCCATGACTGGTATGTCGTAGATGCTGACGGCAAAACCCTTGGTCGCTTAGCTACTCAAATCGCTAGTCGCTTACGTGGCAAGCATAAGACTAACTATACTCCACACGTAGATACTGGTGATTTTATCGTTGTTATCAACGCAGAGAAAATCGCGGTAACGGGTAAAAAAGCACAAGATAAAAAATACTATCGTCACAGTGGTTACCCAGGCGGTATTAAAGAAACCAACTTCACCAAGCTGATTGCACATAAGCCTGAAGATGTTCTACACAAAGCGGTTAAGGGTATGCTTCCAAAAGGTCCTCTTGGCTACGCGATGATCAAAAAGCTGAAACTATATGCGGGTACCGAACATCCACATGAAGCTCAGCAACCTAAAGAACTAGACATCTAAGGATATACTTATGGAACGCAATTACGGAACTGGTCGTCGCAAAACTTCTACCGCTCGTGTCTTTTTAGCGAAGGGTACTGGTGCTATCGTTGTTAACGGCAAACCACTTGATGAGTATTTCAGCCGCGAAACGTCGCGCATGGTTGTTCGTCAGCCTTTAGAATTACTTGACTCACCTACTGCTTATGACCTTTACATCACTGTAAAAGGTGGCGGTATTAGTGGTCAAGCTGGCGCAATCCGTCACGGCATCACGCGTGCATTGATTGAGCTTGACGAAACCAACAAACCTGCCCTAAAAGCAGCTGGCTTTGTTACTCGTGACTCACGTCAAGTTGAACGTAAGAAATTGGGTTTACGTAAAGCACGTAAACGTCCACAATTCTCGAAACGTTAATCAAAGCTATCTCTCTGACTTTTACTGTTGTCGTCTTTTTCTCAGAGTCGCTATAGCAGTATTAAGGAAAGTGATAGGTTTGCAAAACCTTATAAGCTGGTCACAGCTTGTAAGGTTTTTTTATGGCTGTTTTTTAGCTGTGATTTTTAATCATAGCTTTCAACGATAGTTTTTAGTAATAACTTTTAACAATAGCTTTTTAGAGAAGACCTCTAACGACGATTCTTATTGGTGCCAGTTTTTGTGCATAAATCACCTTGCAAAGCCGCTCTTACTACCCCATCATAATCATAACTTTTATTACCTTGTCCTCATTATGAAAGCCCCTGAACAATACGACCCTAGTAAGTCAGAAAAAACCGATATGCCAGCACCGACTGTAGGCGAGCATAGTAATAAACATAGCAAAATGGCTAAGTCACCTGCTATCCCTGTCGGCACGCCAACGATTACGCAAACGCATAAGCAAACGGCACAAGCGGAGAAAAAACCTTTTCAATGGCAGTTTTTATTACCTCAATATTGGGGTATCTGGCTGTTATTAGCGATAATTCTACCGATGATATATCTGCCATTACGTTGGCAGTTTTGGCTAGGTCGTAAGCTGGGTATTTCAGTATATAAAATAGCAGGCTCACGTCGGCGTGATACGTTGATTAATCTAAGATTGGCTTTCCCAGAGAAACCTGAAGCCGAGCGTGAGCTCATGGCAAAGCAAGTTTTTGTTAATCAAGGTATCGGGGTGTTTGAAACCTTATGCGCTTGGTATCGACCAAACATATTTACCCGTACGGTGTCTATCTCAGGCTTACAGCACTTAGTGAATGCCCAAAACGAAGGTCGTCCTGTGATTTTGCTCGGGGCACATTATACGATGCTCGATCTAGGCGGTATGCTCTGCACGCAGTTTTTCCCTATGGATGGCATGTATCGACCACAGAATAATGCCATGCTCGATTGGTTTATCTATAATGGCCGCACCAATCTCTTAAGTAAACAAATAGCCAGTAGGGATATGCGTAGCTTTGTTGATTCGATTAAAGCAGGCCACGTGATTTGGTACTCACCTGACCAAGATTACGGGTTGAAACAAGGCGTCATGGCACCGTTTTTTGGCGTACCGGCAGCCACAATTACCGCTTCTCGGCGTATGGCGAAATTAGGCGACAAGCAGCATCCACCCGCACTCATGGCACTGCATACCTATCGGCAAACGCCTGACAACCTGCCACGCGGCAAACGTCCGCATTACCATTTGACCATTACGCCAGAGTTAGAGAACTATCCAAGTAATGATGAAGTTGCTGATGCTATTCGCGTTAATGAAGTGCTAGAAGGATTAATTCGTATTGATCCGACTCAGTGGATGTGGTTCCATCGCCGCTTTAAAAACGGCCCTGATGGTCGTACTGATATTTACAAGTAGGCGTTTATACTTAAACAAAGCGGTAGAGAAATTTGCTATAATTTGCGCCATTGATTTGATTCGTTGACTTCAATATCACTCTTTTACTTAAGTAAAAACACTAAAAAAACAGCAATCTAATTAATTAAAAATTAAACCAATTACGGATTTTCAATGAGCAATCAAACTGACGCAGCTGTAGACGCCCCTAAGAAAGAAAGCAAACGTATCCTAACTGGCATCAAACCGACAGGCATTCCGCATTTAGGTAATTACGTTGGTGCCATTCGCCCAGCGATTCAGTCTATCCAAGATAGTGATGATGAGGCATTTTTCTTTTTGGCTGATTATCATGGCATTATCGGTTGTTACGACCCTGCCGTCATTCATGAGTCGACCAAAATCATTGCCGCAACGTGGATTGCCTGTGGTCTTGATCCTGAACGTGTGACTTTTTATCGTCAGTCCGATGTGCCAGAGATTCCAGAACTTGCTTGGATTTTAAATTGCTCATGTGCCAAAGGTCTGATGAACCGCGCGCACGCTTATAAGGCGGCGGTCGATATTAATACCGAAAAAACAGATGTCGATCCCGATCAAGGTATTAACATGGGTTTATTTGGCTATCCTGTGCTTATGGCTGCCGATATCTTGATGTTTAATGCGACTCATGTACCCGTCGGTCGTGACCAAGTACAGCATATTGAGATGGCGCGTGATATCGCTGGTACTTTTAACCATCGTTATAAACCTCTCTTTACGCTACCATCAGCGGTTGTTGATGAAGATATCCCGCTACTGACAGGACTTGATGGTCGTAAAATGAGTAAGAGCTATAGCAATACCATTCCTCTATTCGGTGACCCTAATCCACAAGTCAGTCCTGAAAAGCAGATGCATAAAGCCATCATGAAGATTGTGACCAACTCGCAGTTGCCGGCTGAGCCAAAAGACCCTGATGACTCTGCACTCTTTGAGATTTATAAAGCCTTTGCAACGCCCGCAGAGATTGCTGATATGCGTACCCAGTATGCATCAGGTATTGGCTGGGGTGATGCCAAGCAAGCATTGTTTGATAAAATAAATAGCGAAATTGCGCCATTCCGCGCACGTTACGAAGAGCTGATGGCCAATCCAAAAGAGCTAGAAGAAATCTTACAACTGGGCGCAGAAAAAGCCCGTCGTCATAGCCGTAAGCAGCTTGATAAGACGCGCCGTGCTATTGGTATCCGTCCACTTGCTAAACTTAAATAAGCCTTTGACTGCTTTAACTTATCGTAATCAGAGCGGATGCTAAGCGTGCAGACTGAGCTAAAAAATCAACCAGCGGCTTTAGTAAAAGCCGCTTCTCTTGTAAGCGCGTATCAAAACTCTGAGTTTATAGATAGTAAGAGCGAACATGATGGCCAACACGACCATTTAGTTGTTAATGACATGTCACTGCGTATTTATCAGACGCCAGTGCAGCATCTACCAGAAGATTTATACGTTCCGCCGCAAGCGTTTGCCATTTGGTTAGAGCAATTTGCCGGGCCATTAGATTTTTTATTGTATTTGGTCAAAAAAAACAACGTCGATCTGACCCAAATGCCGATACTACCGATTACGGAACAGTATTTGGCTTATATCAGTGAATTGGATACCGATCATTTTGAATTGGCTGGTGACTATTTGCTGATGGCGTCAACCTTGATTGCCATTAAAACCGAGCTACTACTACCAAAGCCCGAAACACCGAGCGATGAGCGTGATCCAAAGGCTGAGCTGATTGAGCGCCTTGAAGAATATGCGCAAATCAAAGTTGCCAGTCAGCGCTTGGACAACCTGGTACGTCTTGAGCGCGATGTGTTTTTAGCGATGGTCAGTATGCCCAGTCAAGACGTTATGAATGCGGAATTACCCAATTACTCGCCAAACCTTTTGATTGATAGCTTATTTAAAATGCAGCTACAGACCGACTATCAGATGCATACTATCAAAGTTGATGCCGTACCTCTTGCTGACCGTATTGCCAGTATTAGCAGGCAGCTAAGCACGGCTGGCGCGCACTCGTTTTATGAGCTACTGGATAAAACTCAAGGTAAGATTGGCGTTGTGGTTAGCTTTGTCGCAGTGTTAGAGCTGATGAAACGGCAGTTGGTAGGTGTCATAAATACTGATTTAAAAGGTCACGATACTGCTGCTGGCGATGAGTTTGCAGGAAACAGCCAGATAGGACAATTAACGTTACAGTGGCTGGCTTAATGCTTAGTGCTTAATGGTTTTTAAGAGAGAATATGTGTAATGACAAACACGCAGCAGCGACATTTAGAAGAAATGAGCAAACATATCGAGGTGCTCCTGCACGCTTCAGAAGCACCACTCACAGCCAGTATTTTAAAGAAGCATTTGTCATTAAATACTAAAGAGCTTGCGCAAGCATTAGCGCTATTACAACAACGTTTAGATGCTGGTGTGCTTAGCTTACATGAGACGGTCAGTGGTTATCGGCTACAAATCGCGGATAGCTATAGCCCGTTAATTCAGCGAATCTTTCCACAGCGTCAAGAACGCCTCAGCCAAGCATTGCTTGAAACGTTGAGTGTCATCGCCTATAAGCAACCAGTGACACGCGGTGACATTGAGCACGTGCGCGGTGTGACGCTGTCGAGTAACATATTGCGCCAACTGTTTGATAAAGGCTGGATTGAAGAGAAAGGTTATAAAGAAACCTTGGGTCGCCCTGCACTGCTACATACCACAGCGCAATTTTTAGATGCCTTTGGATTAACCAATCTAGATGAGTTGCCCGCACTGCCAGATATGGAAGCCATCAAAGCAATCTCTTAGAGATGTTAGAATTAGACTTGCATATTTTTTCGGCAATAAAAAAGGACACACCATTTTGGTCTGTCCTTTTTTGTACGCCCAATCAATGAAGCTTTTAATCGAACTTTACCGATTGGCTTCTATCAATAAGCTCTAAATGATTGCTTATTGATTAATGATATCAACACCCTTTGGTGGCGTAAATTTAAACTGACTGCTATTGATGCTTGGGTTCATTTTAATACCACTGAATTTAATGGTCGTGGTTTGTCCTAGCGTATCATTCAATACCATTATCACAGGCTTACCACCGCTAAAGCTCATCGATAAGCTCTTAAAGCTGGCGCTATCTGATTTTGGATATAACACGTAGTAATTTTTATTGTCATAAGGTTGGGTAATTTTAAAGTTTTTATCAATTTTGCTTGGATCACCTGATAATAATAACGCTGGCGTATTGCCTACTTGGCTATCGACATTTTGCTTGGTCGCTTGCTCCAAATCTTTATCATAAACCCACATCGAGCTACCATTTGCGACAATCAGCTGCTCTGACGGCGACTTGGTTTCCCAGCGGAAATTATTTGGGCGCTGGACGCTCATTGTACCTGTGAAGGTACCACTATTTGCGCCTTTGGTGGTTTGGCTAAAGTTAGCGGTCATGCTTTTGGTGTTTACCAATAGCTTGTTTAAGCGTTTAGCAGCGGTCAAGTTGTCAGCAGGAGCAGCGGTTGCCGATTGCGTTAAAGCCATCATCGGTGCAGCAACACCAAGTGAAGTCATCAGTACGCCCGTTAAAGCACCGCTCATGACTTTCTGTTTTAAGCTCGTTTTGTTAGTCATTTTGTTGGTTAATAAAGTCATCATAAATCCTCTTTTAAATGCAAAATAGCATAAAAATAAAACGTTTTATTTAAAATTCTTATTTTTTCAATAAGTGCTTATCTCACGCTGCTCAGTTTACAATCAATAAACTGACGTGATTAAACAATGCAGACAGTGTGCCAGTTTTTTTATTACGCGCCTAGTCATGATTTGCAATCATTACTACCGCTGCCATACACGCTTGTAACCATTGGCGTTAGATAGTATTCACTACTATTTACTCTCTACTTCATGTATGAATTAGCACCATAAAAAAGCCCTTACTACCAAACGGTAATAAGGGCTTTTTTAGTCATCGGGTTATTTTAATCTTCGATTAAAATAACCCAGATGGGCAATTATGCGCTTTCAACCATAACATAACGACGGTTGAATTTACCTTTGGTCGCAAACTTTACCACACCATCATTTAGTGCAAATAAAGTATGGTCACGACCCATGCCAACGCCTTCGCCTGCATGGAATTCTGTACCACGTTGACGAACGATGATGTTACCAGCGACGATGGCTTGACCGCCAAATATTTTTACGCCCAGCATTTTTGGGTTTGAATCACGACCGTTACGGCTTGAACCGGCAGCTTTTTTATGTGCCATGAGAAAATCTCCTTGTTAATGTGACTTATCGCTAATGCGATAACTCTTAAGCATTTAGTGCGCTATTTAGCAGTAATTGCTAAGTGGATAATTAGGCATTAATAGCTTTGATTTTTAACAAGGTATACCATTGGCGGTGACCTTGCTCTTTGTGATAATGCTTACGACGGTTGTGCTTGACGATACGG
Source organism: Psychrobacter immobilis (assembly GCF_904846175.1). Classification (GTDB taxonomy): domain Bacteria; phylum Pseudomonadota; class Gammaproteobacteria; order Pseudomonadales; family Moraxellaceae; genus Psychrobacter; species Psychrobacter immobilis_E. The sequence continues at coordinate 33,301 of NZ_CAJGZM010000013.1, forward strand.
ATTTTTTCGCCGCGACCATGCTCAACCACTTCAACTTCAACGCTAGCGCCTTCAACAATAGGCTGACCGATTTTGACAGTTTCGCCGTCAACAATCATCAATACGTCTTCGAATTTAATCGTTGCGCCTGTTTCTGCTTTTAGTAGTTCAACTTTAAGCAATTCATCGACGACTACACGGTGCTGTTTACCACCAGTTTTGATTACTGCGTACATTGTATGACTCCGTTTAACCCGTGTGCCGTGGCTGATATCATACCAACGCTTTTACGACGAACACGACAGGGAAAAATTAAAGGCAAGATTTTACGGCTTTTTGCTCATAAAAGCAAGTCGCATCTCTTGTTTTGAAGGTGGTAATATCAATAATATTGGCTCAAATGTTTATCTATAATTACTTACATAAAGTGATGTGACTGACTAACAAGGGTATGAACCATCGATGTTAAGACCAACAGATTTATTTAAGTATAATACATTGAACCATCATTGGTTAAAATCCAACAGCAGCCATTATAGCTTATATAATCAGTTACTTACAGTTTTTTGTTAATATAGCCTTTATTGACAATAATTATTAATAAAATATTGCTAACGTTAACCATGGATTAATATAATCTAATCAGTTGTATTTTATTTATTATAGGACGAAACAAGCAATACGCCACTAGATTGCAAGGCTTATCTTAATTTTTGCTATACTTAAATCAACAATGGACCCAGATAGCTATGCTATTATGCGTCAAACGATAGCTTCACTATTATTTGCTATAGGCCATATTTGCTATAGGCACTATTACCTACAGACACTATTATAAATAGGCAGCTATCCAAACCCATTTTATTTTCCTTGGTATGACGACTCATTATGACCAGTAACTCTTTATCTAACGCCGCTGTAGTATCAACCACACCATTAACGACTCTAGCAAGCATGCCAAGCTATGCCGACATCCAAAGCATCGTTGCTGATGATTTTGATATCATGGACAAGCAAGTCTTTGGCAGTTTAAATTCTAAAGTTAAGCTGGTCATGAGTGTCTCACAGCATGTGATTAATGCGGGTGGCAAACGTATGCGCCCGCTGATTACCTTATTATGTGCGCGAATGTTTAATGATGAACCATCACAGCAAGCGATGCATCTGGCGGCTATTACTGAGATGCTGCACACCGCAACTTTAGTACATGATGATGTGATTGACGAGTCAGGTCAGCGCCGTGGTAAGCCAACTGCCAACGCCACTTGGGATAATGCCACTGCAGTACTGGTCGGTGATTACCTGATTGCTCGCGCATTTAATCTATTGGTTGGTTTTCAGAGCTTGCCATTATTGCAAGTGTTCTCAGATGGCACTTGTGATATCGCTGAGGGCGAAGTGTTGCAGCTACAGCACCAGCACAATCCTGAAGCTACGGAACAAGACTACTTAAATATCATCGATGGAAAAACGTCACGCCTGTTTATGATGGCGACTCAAGGTGCTGCGATTTTGCAAGACAAAACTGAGCATCTGCAGGCGTTGGCTGATTTTGGTCAACATTTTGGTAATGCTTTCCAAATCGTTGATGATGTGCTCGATTATAGTGGCGATAGTGAGCTGATGGGCAAGAATCTCGGTGATGATTTGGCGGAAGGCAAACCAACACTGCCAACCATCAAGGCGCTTGAGTTATTAAAAGATAGCGACAAGGCAGGCTATGAGCAATTACGTATTGCTGTGCAAACTGGTAAAACACCAAATGCTGAGCAGCTTATCAAGCTAGTACGACATTCAGGCTCGCTTGAATACTGTAAGCAGCGCGCTTTGGAAGAGACTAAGCTTGCACAGCAAGCGCTGATCAGCTTACCTGACAACCGCTACCGTCAAGGACTGTATGAATTGACGGAGCTTGCCAGCGCTCGTTTAGTATAAATCTTGTTAGAATAGACACTATTTATTGTTAACAGCTTATTATTGTTAAAAGTTTAATTTCATTCTTGACAGTTTAATTATCAGCTTTTAGCAAAAAAATACTTTGTCATTAAATTTTAAGTTAAGTTTTACTTTATAATAACAATTAATAGAAAATCAGAATATTATGGCTGCGACATCAGCAGCCTTCTGGTTATTGATAACATCTTCGATTTAATATGACTCTTTTCTCCCCAAAATTTTAGCGTTCGCATTTAAGTATTGCTAAAACACAGTTTTTCTGTGCATGCCATTTTCTACTGTATTTTTATATGGTTTTCTTGCTACTATCTTTAAATCTATTTCAAAAAAACAAAATTTAACAATATTTTGGCTCAGCATTCATTACGAATCTTACAGTGTATTTTTAACGTTACGCTTGTATTATCAAGGGTTGTTAGACAGTTATTGAGCCGAAATACAATTATGAGGGGCAAAAACGCTTTTTTGCACCTTGACTGTGGGGTATACCCTATAGTTTATAATCATCCATTACTTTAAATCTGCCTATCCGATTATTACGCGTTTAGCGAGTAATATATTGGCAACGGTAAATGCATATTATTTTTTATATCCACCACGTTAAGATTTACTCCTAAACTTTTTATACTGTAATTATTTATTATATGATATTTATATTGCCGAGGACATTGATGAAGCACTCTACTCTTGCGCTTGTAATAGCATCTGTACTATCTGGAGCTGTACTGGTTGGCTGTGACAAAAAAGAGGACGCAGCTGGCGCAGCGGCACAGCAGCAGATGCCTCCTGCCGTCGTCAACGTTCAGACTGTCACCCTTGAGAACGTACCACAAGTACAGACTTTTTCTGGACGTACAACGGCTTATCAAACCGCAGACGTTCGCCCACAGGTAAATGGCATTATTGATGAGGTGTTATTCCGTGAGGGTAGCAACGTCAAAAAAGACCAACCTTTATATCGCATTAATACCGATAACTATGCGACGTCTATCACCAGTGGACAGGCAGCTATTCAACAAGCTGAAGCCAACTATCAGACAGCAGTAGCGAATAATGCCAATGCCAAAGCTGAGTTAGTCAGTCGCCAAGCGTCGTTATCACAAGCGCAAAGTGATTTGCAACGTTTGCAAGGTTTGATTGAAATTGATGCTATCTCAAAGCAGCAATATGACCAAGCAGTTACTCAAGTTCGTACGGCTCAAGCGGCGGTCGAAAGTTCGCGTGCGGCTATCGGACAAACTGAAGCCGGTATTGAAAGCGCCAGAGCAGGTATCCAAACGGCGAAGGCAGGCTTACAAGCAAGTACGTTGGATTTAAATCGTACCATCGTACGCGCGCCTATCTCAGGTCGTACGGATCGCTCTAGCGTAACTGCAGGTACATTGGTCAGCGCCGGTCAACCGGATCCGCTAGTGACTATCTCACGCCTAGACCCTATCTATGTCGATATCAGTCAATCTTCCTCTGAGCTACTAAAGCTGCGCCAACAAATCTCTGCAGGTAAAGCACAGGCAGGTATGAGCTCAGTTGAATTGGTGTTAGAGGATGGCTCAACTTATCCAGTACGCGGTGAGCTTGCGCTATCTGAAGCAAAAGTTGATGAATCAACCGGTGCCGTCACCTTACGTGCGGTATTCCCCAATAATAGCAATATCTTATTACCAGGTATGTATGTCAGCACCCGCTTAACCCAAAGCGTGATTACCAATGCGGCACTCGTCCCACAAAGCGCGGTGATGCGCTCTACCAAGAGTGAAACGCAAGTTTATATCGTTGATGCAAATAACAAAATCCAAGTTCGTCCGGTTACTATTAATGGCACGTATAAAGGACAGTGGGTAGTCACTGACGGTCTTCAAGCTGGCGACAAAGTAGTTGTTATCGGCGGTGCAAAAGTGAAGCCTGAGCAAGAGGTGGTCGCTAAACCATTACCAGATGCCAATGCTGCACCCGCTAAGCCAGGTGCAGCTAATGCCCAAACGCCGCAGCAAGCTGCAAAGAATATGGATAAGTCTACCGATGGTAAAACTGCCAACAAACCGGCACAACCAGCCGCCAAATAATTCCATTCAAAGCTAGGAAGACTTAGGGATTTACTATGTCACGTTTTTTTATTGATCGCCCTATTTTTGCATGGGTGATGGCTATTTTAGTCATGCTTATCGGGATAATATCGGTCATCAACCTACCGATTGAGCAGTATCCAGCAATCGCGCCGCCAACCGTCACGGTCAGTGCCAGCTATCCTGGTGCTAACGCTGAAACTGTTGAAAACTCAGTCGTACAGATTATTGAGCAGCGCATGAAAGGGCTTGATGGCTTGATGTATATGAAGTCGTCAAGTGCCTCAAACGGTAGCGCCTCTGTACAGCTGTTCTTTGAGAACGGTACCGATTCTGATACCGCGCAGGTTCAGGTACAAAATAAATTGCAAGCTGCCATGAGCTCATTACCCGAGCAAGTACAGCGTCAAGGCGTCAACGTTAATAAAGCCTCTGAAGGCTTTTTAGCCGTATTTGGTTTTGTGTCCGAAGATGGCAGTATGGATCCAGCTGATATCGGTGACTATATCAACTCTAATGTTGTCGATCAGCTCAGCCGTGTCGAAGGGGTTGGTCAAGTCCAAGCATTCGGTGCCTCGTACGCCATGCGTATTTGGCTCGATCCTGAACGTTTACGTGCCTATAGTTTAGTGCCATCCGACGTGGTTAATGCTGTGCGAGAGCAAAACGCTCAAGTATCTGCCGGTCAATTAGGTCAAGCACCTGCTGAGGTCGATGAACAAGTTATTAATGCAACGGTCACCGTACAAAGCTATCTAAAGACACCTGACGAATTTAAAAATATTCTACTAAAAACCGACAGCTCAGGGGCGCAAGTGCGCTTAGGGGATGTTGCAAAGGTAGAAATTGGTAGTGAAAACTATAGTACCATTGCCTTATTTAATGGCCAACAGGCAGCTGGCCTTGCCGTTTCACTGGCAAGTGGTGCTAACGCGCTTGAAACTCGCGAATTGGTTGGTGACCGCGTCGCCGAGCTAGAAGCCAATTTCCCTATCGGTCTGAAATCAGTCATTCCTTATGACACGACCCCGTTTGTGCGCTTGTCTATTGAGCAGGTCGTCAAAACCTTAATCGAAGCGATTATATTAGTATTTATCGTCATGTTCGTCTTTTTGCAGAACTGGCGCGCGACTATCATTCCAACCCTTGCTGTACCTGTGGTACTACTGGGTACTTTTGCAGTCCTGTATATCGCAGGATTTAGTATCAACGTCCTAACCATGTTTGCGATGGTACTATCCATTGGTCTATTGGTCGATGATGCGATTGTGGTGGTAGAGAACGTCGAGCGGCTATTGGAAGAAGATCAAAATATATCCATCAAAGACGCTACCATCCAATCAATGGGTGAGATTAGTAAAATCGTTGTTGGTATCGCACTTATCTTATCAGCAGTATTCGTACCGATGGCATTCTTTGGTGGCTCAACTGGGGTAATCTATCGCCAGTTCGCCATTACCTTGATTACCAGTATGGTGCTGTCGGCGCTAGTCGCGCTTATCTTTACCCCCGCCCTATGCGTGACCTTACTAAAACGTAGTAAAAGTCATGAAAAAGGCAATTCTGAGAATCAAAAAGGCTTCTTTGGTTGGTTTAACCGCTCTTTCACAAAAGCCAGCCGCTCTTATGAAAAATCCGTCGGCAAAAGCTTCCGCCTTAAGTGGGTATATCTCATTATTTATGCTGTCATCATCGGTATTATGGCAGTGGTATTCTTACGTATCCCCGGCTCGTTCTTACCAGAAGAAGATCAGGGTATTATGTTTACCGCCGTACAGCTACCCGCTGGTTCGACACTGAATGAAACGCAAGCGGTGCTAGATAAAGTGAGCGCTTATTATAGTGGCCAGGAACCTGATAATGTGGCTTCAGCATTTACCATCGCAGGCTTTAGTTTTGTAGGACAAGGACAAAACGTCGGTATCGCCTTCGTAAAATTAAGCGACTGGGCAGATCGTAAGGGTGAAGAGAATACAGCACGGGCAGTCTCTGATCGTGCACAGGGTTATTTCTTTACCCAGATTAATGAAGCGACTGTCTTTAATATCATCCCACCAGCAATTAGTGGGCTTGGTAACTCTAGTGGTTTTGACTTGATGCTACAGGATTCTGGTAACGTCGGGCACGAAGGTCTGTTAGAGGCACGCAACATGCTACTTGGCATGGCCGCTCAAAACGACAAAGTCGCAGGTGTGCGTCCAAACGGACAAGAAGATGCGCCGCAGCTTAAAGTTGATATTAACCAAGAACAAGCCGCTGCTTATGGTTTGTCTATGGCAAATATCAATAGCGTGATCTCAACGGCATGGGGTTCAAGTTATATCAACGACTTCATCGACCGTGGTCGTGTCAAACGTGTGTTTGTACAAGGTGAGCCTAGTAGCCGTACCAATCCTGATGATATCGGTAAATGGTATGTTCGTAACAATTCGGGCGATATGATTTCATTTGATGCTTTCTCTAGTAGTAAGTGGGAAACCGGTTCACCGGGTCTCACACGCTATAACAGTTTGGCCTCAATGAATATCCAAGGTAGCGCCGCTCCTGGTCTCAGTACTGGCGAGGCGATGGAAGCCATGGAAGCTATGGTTGAACAGTTACCAGACGGTATCAGTTATGAATGGACAGGCTTGTCATTAGAAGAGCAAAAGTCAGGTGCACAAGCGCCGATGCTGTATGCTATCTCAATCTTAGTCGTATTCTTATGTCTTGCCGCCTTATATGAGAGTTGGTCAATTCCATTCTCAGTGTTGCTGGTAATTCCACTTGGTGTATTGGGAGCAGTGCTGTTTACTTGGTTTCGAGGTTTATCGAATGATATTTACTTGCAAGTTGGTCTACTCACGGTGGTCGGCTTGTCAGCCAAAAACGCCATCTTGATTATCGAGTTTGCAAGGGACCATCAAGAAGAAGGCTATACCCTAAAAGAAGCTGTTATGACCGCCGCGCGTCAGCGTTTGCGTCCTATCATTATGACCTCACTTGCCTTTGGTCTCGGTGTTGTGCCATTATTCATCGCCACAGGTGCTGGTTCTGGTAGCCAAAACGCCATCGGTACCAGTGTGGTTGGTGGTGTTGTGACTGCGACATTATTAGGTATCTTCTTTATTCCGATGTTCTATATTTGGGTACGTAGTATGTTCCCGCACAAATACGAGAACAATAAGCCCAACGATAGAGATAATGGCAACGACGGTTTGCCTGACCCGCAAGGCCCTATGCCTTCTGACCCAACGCCTTCTGAGAGTTATCAGCCTGCAAGCTTTGGAGATAATACACAATGAGTGCCCAAAAAACTTTTACAACCAACTCAGCGGCGGTAGCAAATATTGCTACCACTGCGCAACCAGCGCTAGCAATACTGCGCAAAAATAGTGGTCGTCTAATCGGCTTAACCGCTTTAGCATTAAGCATGGCTGCTTGTAATACTATTCCTAAAGCTGATATGCGTCCTGTGCTTGCAGAGCCAAACGTGCCTATCGAGCAAGCCTATGGCGCGTTCGATAAGGAAACCGTGAGTAGCGCCAATCAGCCAAGTATCGCCGGTCAACGCTGGCAGAACTTTTATAGCGACGAACGCCTGAAAGGTCTGATTGCTTTAGGGTTAGAGAACAACAAAGACTTTGAAAGTGCGCGTTTAGCCATTGAAAAGGCACGCGCCCAATATCAAATCACCGACCTTAACGATCTACCTAGAATTGATGGTCAGGCAGGATATTCTCGCAGACGCACATCAGGTCCGACAGGTTCAAATACTGGAGATGCTTATAGCGTCAACTTAGGACTAGCTAACTATGAATTAGACTTTTGGGGTAAAATTGCTAGCTTAAAAGATCAAGCATTGCAGAATTTTTTAGCCACTACTGCGGCGAAAGATTCAACCCAAATCAGCCTGATTAGTAATATCGCCCAAAGTTATGCCAATTTAAGCTACAGTTTAGCGCAGTTAAAACTGGCAGAAGCGACAGTTGAAAGTCGTGAGAAATCACTATTTATTGCTGATAAACGCTTTGAAGCTGGCATTGATCCTAAGCTGCCGTCTCTGCAAGCCAGTGCCTCATTAGAAAATGCCAAACTTGCTGTCCTACGGGCGCAAAGCAGTATTTTAAAAGCGCGTAATGCCTTGCAGTTTTTGGTTGGTGGACCTATTCCGACCAACCTTATTCCGACGCCTGCGGTCAGCAATATCACCAACCAAAAGATATTTAACGCTGGCTTACCAAGTGAGCTTTTACGCTATCGCCCAGACGTACTACAAGCGGAGTATAATTTAAAAGCCGCTGGTGCCAATATCGAAGTGGCCCGCGCCTCTTACTTCCCATCTATCAGCCTAGCCAGTAGTGTGGGTGTTAGTAGCGGCAGTTTAGATGACTTATTTAAAAGTGGTTCGGTTGGCTGGTCATTTGGCCCAAGTATTAGCGTGCCTATCTTTGACGCTGGTCGCTTGGATGCCAATTACGATGTGGCTAAAATCGAGCGTGAACAAACGCTTGCAGGCTACGAGAAATCTATTCAAACGGCATTCCGCGAAGTATCCGACGTATTGGCTACACGCGCAACATTGGGCGATCAGCTTGAAGCTCAGTACCGTCTGCAAGATAACTTTGAGCAAACGTATCAGATTGCCGATGCACGCTTTAAAGCTGGTATTGCAAACTATCTAGACGTGCTTGATGCACAACGCTCATTGTTCTCAACGCAGCAAGGTATCTTAGACTTAGAGCTACAAAAAATTGTCAGCCAAGTTGAGCTTTACCAAGTGCTAGGTGGCGGTGCTAATCTTGATGTACCGACGGCGATTCCTGTACCAAGTAAAAACTTAGTACAGTTGGTCAATCTGCCTGCCAATAGCAATAAAGCAAAAGCGGTCGATGCCATCGATGCAGCTAGCTCAGCGCGGGTTGCTTCTGTGCAAGAAGCGCAAGCGATTAAGCGCGCGCAACCAACACAAACAGCGACCTTTAATCCAACCGCAGTCGTCGATGTCAATAATGATGGCAAGACAGATGCTGCGGTAGGCGTGGTCACTGAAAAGACTACTTTTAATGAGACCAGTGTTGAGCAAGTACCGGTTACGCAGATTGTTGAGCCTTAAGCAGTCCTAGATGTTGTGATGTTGTGCGGTAACTTTCCTCACATAGACAGTCGATAACGACAATCAGCCCTACCGACTTGGTAGGGCTTTTTGCTTTCGATAGTGACTATTGGTTATAGTGGCTATTCGTTATAGTAGTGCTGGGTATAGTAGAACATTATATTAACGACACTTTTATCATTTTCGCTGTGCCAATTTTATAAAAACCTATGCTTTAAAACAGCTGATTCCATAAAGCTGATGAATAACAATACTTAAAATCAAATAAGGAAAAATCATGACTTATACTTTTAACCGCCAATTTCCTGAAACACGCTTACGTCGCTTACGTTATAACGATAACGTCCGTGCGATGATTCGCGAAGTGGAGTTGCATCCTAAACACTTTATTGCCCCTGTATTTGTTATAGAAGGCAAAAATAAGCGTGAAGCAATCGCTAGTATGCCCGGTGTTGAGCGCCTATCGATTGATTTGTTGATCAATTACGCCAAAGAATTATTAGCAGAGGGTGTCACTACGATCGACATCTTCCCTGTTATTAATAATTCATTAAAAACGCCTGATGGCAAATCGGCTTATGATGAAAATGGCCTTAGCGCACGCGCCGTCAAAGCGGTCAAAGATGCCGTGCCAGAAATGGTAGTGATGACCGATGTGGCGCTAGATCCTTATACCTCACATGGTCAAGATGGTCTGCTCGATGATAGCGGCTATGTGATGAATGATGAAACCGTCGAAGTCTTGGTAAAGCAAGCGCTCGTCCACGCCCGCGCTGGCGCTGATATCATCTCGCCAAGTGATATGATGGATGGCCGCATCAAAGCCATGCGTGACGCCTTTGAAGCCGAAGGCTTTGTCAATACCGCTATCATGGCCTACTCTGCCAAATACGCCTCTGCTTATTATGGTCCGTTCCGTGATGCCGTTGGCAGTGCCGGTAATTTAAAAGGCGGTCATAAAAAGCAATACCAGATGGACTTTGGTAATCGCGCCGAAGCGCTGCATGAAGTTGCTATGGATATCAACGAGGGCGCAGATATGGTGATGATTAAACCCGGTCAGCCGTATTTAGACCTTATACGCGAAGTCAAAAATACCTTTGGCGTACCAACTTTTGCGTATCAAGTGTCTGGTGAATATGCGATGCATATGGCTGCCATTCAAAATGGCTGGCTAACCGATGCAGTAATTTTGGAGTCCTTGATAGGTTTCCGCCGTGCGGGCGCTGATGGGATTTTGACTTATTTTGCTTTAGAAGCGGCTCGTCAATTGAATAATGCCTAATATACATTAAATTATTTTGTAATAAAAAAAACCGCGCTAGCTAATACATAAGCTGGCGCGGTTTTTTATTAGCAGTATTTAAAAAGTTTAATAAAATCTATAAATGCGCACGGTCATGCGGCTCATTAAAGTCAAGAACGGGACCGACAGGGATAATACGCGTAGGATTGATATTGGCATGGCTGGTGTAATAGTGCGCCTTAATATGCTCAATACTTACCGTCTCAGCAATACCGGGCACCTGATATAAATCACGTAGGTAACCCCAAAGGTTGGGGTAATCAACAATGCGGCGAATATTACATTTAAAATGCCCAACATATACGGCATCAAAGCGTACCAGCGTGGTAAATAAACGCCAGTCTGCCTCAGTAATCGTATCACCGAGCAAATAACGTTGGTCAGCCAAACGTGCCTCTAACGTGTCGAGCGCATCAAATAGCACTACTACTGCTTCTTTATAGGCAGCTTCGGTCGTGGCAAACCCTGCTTTATAAACTCCGTTATTAATTGCTGAATAAACAAACTCATTGACCTTATCGATTTCTGCTAGCAACTCTGCTGGTAAAAAATTAACGGCTGTTGCCCCTACTTCATCAAAGGCTGAATTTAACATACGAATAATTTCAGAGGATTCATTACTGACGATGGTATTGGTTTTTTTATCCAATAATATTGGTACCGTGACACGTCCGGTATAATCAGGCTTAGCAGCTACGTAAACCTCATATAAATAATCCGCATTGACAATCGGATCGGCAATCACGCCAGCACCTTCTGCAAACGTCCAACCTTTATCGCCCATAAATGGATGCACTACAGACAGCGAAATCATGTCCTCCAAACCTTTTAATTTGCGATAAATCGTAGTGCGATGTGCCCACGGGCATGCAAGCGACACATATAAATGATAGCGATTGGCTTCAGCTTTAAAGCCACCCACGCCTGTTGGGCCTGCACTGCCGTCGACTGTCACCCAATTCCTAAAACCGGCGTCTTCGCGCTCGAAACGTCCGCCGCTCACCTCGGTGTCATACCATTTATCCTGCCATTGACCATCGACCAATAAGCCCATATCTTGCTCCGTTTTGTTTTAGTTTTAAATATATTTTATTAAAATGACTACTATTAAAAATTACTGCTATCAAACAAGCAGTATTAAACGATTGTCAAAATCATAATGATTAAGTTTAGAGATTTATAATAACATTTCTATGTTGCCTAGCCATTAAGCTTTGTTTGTTTCTCAAATACTCTATAGTTTAAATAATAATCTTAATCTATTAGGTGAAGCTGCCTGACTCAAGTAAATCAAACTCCGATATAGTCGGGGCAGTTCACCCTGTATCAGCATGAAAAATTTCCATTACACCAATAAATGAGAGAAATGTTTTAATTATTCGTCATGGTATATATCAAGACAATTAAAACAGTCATGTGAATCATTTGGGTTGGAACAAAAGCAAGTGCGTATTGAAAACCACCCGTAATTACCGCATTAATTGATTTAGAAATTGCGTGTGTCGCTAAACCTAATAATAAGGCGAGCAATAAAATAGGGTTAGTTGGGCTCCCTTGCATGACTACGGCAGCCATTGCTGCATGCACCTCAAACATAGAACTAAGTACGGTCCCTGCAATAAGACCTGCGTCACCCAGCCATAAACTTAAACCATAAACAAGTACTTGAATAATAGTAAGTGAAACTACAATGATACCTGCCTCTTTTAAACTAAACATGGGTGTATCAGCTAACTTAGCTTTCTCTTCAGATTGAGTGTTTCTCATCAACCATATTCCAGGAATAATTAACATTATAATGGCAATAATAGATGGGAATAATAAAATTTTAAGCCAACTAAAACTTACACCTGCAACAATAATAAGAAGTTGTACCACTGTTGCGACACAGGATATAAGGGCAGCTCCAGCATTTTCTTTTGCATCTGCACGACCATGACGAACTTCTATTCCAAGGCTTGCAATCGTGGCTGTACTGGACACAAATCCTGATGCTAAAGCAGATAAAAACATGGCGTGGCGTGATGGTAGAAGCCTCTTCGCCATATGTGCTAGTGCTTGAATGGCTAAAATCAATGTCAATAATTTTAAAATAATATAAGGATTTAGTACTGAACCCCAAAAAGCCCTATCGGGGGTTAAAGGAAGTGCAATTAAAAGTAAAGCCAGTAAAAAGATACCATCTTTGAATTCACGCTCAGTAATCCATTTAACCGCTACTCCATGCATTGAATGCTTTGTCACTAGAAGGAAGGTAAGGACGACTGTAAGTGCCGCTGCATAAGGAATATGCCATAAACATAATCCGCCTATAAAATAGGTGAGTATAAAAGCAAGTTCAGTTGTTACACCTGGATCTTCAATTTGTTTATTAGTAGAGATGATACTGATACCACCTACTATCAATGCCCCTATGAGTCCCATAAACAAGCCGAAAGAAAAGCAAATTGCCCCTAATAGAGAGCAAATTGCAAAAGATCTAATACCTGCAAAGCTGTGTTGATTTTCACGTTGTTTGCTACGCTCTCTTTCTAGACCAATGAGTAGTCCACAACCTAGTGCTGCAGTAGATGCAGTAATTAAGTTTTGGACAGGTTCAATCGTAAATGCATTCTCTATTATGAAATTCATCCCACTCTCTATGATACCTGCTGTCAAATCCGTACAGTTAAACTTGGGAGATTTTGATTACGCAGTATGACGATAAAAATTAAACCACACCTGTCTTGGCGATCTATAGCCCAAACTCTTGTGAATCCTATGCTGATGCGCTTTAATATGAGTCTCATCTATCTATAAACACCCACTCACAGTATGAGTCTTTGATTAACAAAGTAGACAGCGCAATGAGCTTGTTGCTGCGAAACCAGCGCTGGTTTTTTGTCAGCAGTTTATCATCAATTTTCAACACGCCCTACTATTACTGACCGATAGCATTAAGTATTAAAAAATTTGGTGGTGATCTAAAACATATGCTAGCGCTTGATAGTACCGCATCTTTTTTTCAGGTTAAAAGCATCTTGGTTAGACTGAGACGAGAACTTCAGCATATCAAATTCTTAACTCCTGTTGAGCTTGAACACGCTATCATAACCAGTGAGCAAGCCTCAAAAGAGTCAGTTTTTTATTTATTAAAGAGTGATGCCACGCCCTAGATTACAAAAAAAAGGACAAACGACTGCTTGATAATCGTTTGTCCAATATTAGTTATACAACTTTTATCTTAATTTAATATCACCACCATCTGCCATCAGCGTTTGACCAGTCATATATTGACTATCCTCACTTAAAAGAAACGCCACTACTGGTGCGATATCTGTTTTGGGATCGCCAAAACGATTCATGGGATTCTTTTTAGCGATTTCTTCGTACTGGTCAGGATGGGCTTCCTTCCAGTTTGCAACACCTTCGGTTAATGCCAATGGACAAACAATATTGACACGAATACCCTCTTTCGCCCATTCGTTTGCCGCCACTCGTGACAACCCTCGAATCGCTTCTTTAGCAGCAGCATAACTGCCTTGGTTTTCTTGACCATTAAGCGCGGCACCAGAGCCAAAATTAACGATAGCACCTTTTGTTGTTTTAAGTTCTGGATAGGCGGCTTTCATAAAGTTCAAAGTTCCTTTTAAGCCGGTATCCATAGATAAAGACCAATCCTCTTCGGTAAGCTCCATTAAAGGCTTTTGTCTGGAGGCGTGTGCATTATTTACCACACCCGTAAGTTTTCCAAACTTTGAAACAGCCATCTTTACCGCTTCTTCAGCAACTGAGGGTTTGGAGATGTCGCCCTTAAGAAATGCAATATGATCAGGATTACTGTCAACTTTCTGCTGACCGGCAGCATCATCAAGATCTACCGCTATAACAGATGCGCCTCTTTGGGTTAGGACAGTGGTTATTGCACCACCAATTCCTGCCGCCCCACCAGTGACAATAATGACATGATCTTTTAAATTTTTCATAGTAATCCTTTCTTATTTAATTATAAATTTTTATTGAATTTAAACCAAAGCACCAAACGCTTGCTCTTATAGTAGGCTCAATTTACTACACAATTAAAAGTTGAAGGAACTTAAAGCAAGTTGCTGATAAGCCTAATAGCCATAGTAAATTTAGCTTTAATAATTCCTTGGTCTAATAGCTTCCGCTCTTATATCTTTCCACTAAAGTACATTCACGTAGCGTTAAATAATTCACCACTCCTAGAACAATAGTAGCGATAATATCGATGATGACTAGAGCTGAAACTAAAGAGACTTCGAGCTTACCTACCACCTTTAGTCTACCGCGTTGAAAGCCTTATCTTAGTGAGTATTTGTTTGAGTGATATTGTTTGAGGTTATGGAGAGTATCGCTATTATTGCTATAGAAAAGTGAATAAACAGTTATTCTTTAACTTCTTTATTCTCTACACGTAAATCTTTACAGATGCGTTGGGCCGCCATACCCAAGGCTTCTGTGAACGTCGGAAATGCCAATTCTAAATTAGCTATTTCGTTAATCTTCATTTTAGCCGCCAGACAAGTGGCTGCAACCTGAATCACCTCGGCACAGTATGAGCCGAGGACATGCGCGCCCAGTAGCTCTTGCGTCTCTTTATCGATGATAATTTTTCAGAATCCGTCGGTTCGCGCATCCATAACGGCGCGCGGTAGCGCAGTGTAATCTATAATCTCAACAATGCAGTCATGACCTTATTGCGCTTGAGCTTGGGTCATACCTACGGAGGCATATTCCGGCTCGGTAAAGCTTCCGGTGGTAATCGCTCCTGGGGCGTATTTTTCTGCTGTATCAGAGATGGCATTTTGTGCGGCAACTCGGGCCTGATGAGCCGCGCTTTGGACAAACATACTGATACCGTTTGCATCTCCTGCAACGTATACACCTTCTGCATTGGTTTGCAAATAGTCATCGACTTCGATATAGGGGCCGTCTACTTTAATATCAGTGGCCTCAAGATTGAGTCCATCATCCTTTTTTACTAAAAAAATTCTTTATACTGTCTTAGCTTATTAAATACGAATAAGTTTTCATCACGTTTCTACTTGCTTTATTATCGAGTTATAAATGAATCAACTCACTTTAAAGCGACACTACTCGATAAACCACTAACTTTTACCCCATTAGTACGAGCTCTATTCACAGCTGTTAGTAAAACATAGTTCCGGAGTTTTTCAAGGTAGTTGTCACCATCAAGCTAAATTAAGCGGCTTGTAATCTTTGCTGTTGTTGCTCTTTTACAGGATTTAGCGTTGTTGGCCCTACAGGCTCGCAGTTCCTCACCTCCTGAGT
>NZ_CAJGZM010000014.1 GCF_904846175.1 Psychrobacter immobilis
TGGGTAAGATGTGTATAGTGTTTCATAACGTTCTGATATGTAGGAGTTGAAGTTTGAAATGCAACACGGCACATCTTACTCTTCAACTCATTCTTTTAAAACGTTGCACTTCTTATTTGAATCTAGGTATTAAAGTGCTCATAGAAATCTCCGTTATTTATTCATTACTCAGCTTTTGCATACGATATTAATCAGGCTAATTTACGCATGCTGATAGTCGGATTTACCACCAGTTTTTTTCATCAAATGAATATTATCAATCACGATGTCATGCGAGATGGCTTTGGTCATATCATAAATGGTCAAACAGGCGACACTGACGGCAGTTAACGCTTCCATTTCTACGCCAGTTTTATGAGTGACCTTAACGGTCGCGGTCACAGTGATACTGTTTTGGCTATTATTGTATTCAAAGCTTAAGGCAATTTTATCTAATGGCAGAGGATGGCAAAGTGGAATCAAGTCATGGGTACGTTTTGCTGCCATGATACCGGCGATATGAGCGGTCTGGGTGATACTGCCTTTTTTGGTCATACCATCAGCAGCTTTAATTTGCTTATAAATATCCGCAGGGAAAATTACTTGACCGCTTGCATGTGCTTCTCTTGTAGTAGCGGTTTTGCCACTGACATCGACCATGGTAATGTCACCATCGCTATCTAAATGTGATAGGGCAGATTGATTACTTTGTGGGTTACTTTTTTGCTGACTATCGCTATTCATTTATAGTTTCTCTTAATAAGCTTTTTTATAAGCTGCTTAGGGCTAAACAAGCACGCTCAAAATCTTTAGGAGTATTAAAATTGGTTAAATGCTGCCACTCTTCTATAAAAGGTACAGGCTGCACAATAGGTTTAATAAATCTCATGACTTGCCGCTGACCATCGTCAATATACTGCTTTAAATCAGGCTCAATATCTAAACGGTACAAACCTAATAACGGATATAAATGAGAATCATCGTTAAGACAAATAACCGATTTATCTGCAGCTTGCGCTATATAAGGTTGCAGTTTTTGCCATAAATCGGTGACAGGAATCAAGCTATCACAGCTAATAACCAGCAGCCAAGAGGATTGCTCGTCTGGCAATTGTGTTAGCTCAGTCGTATTTGTCGATTTCTTCAATGACTGCAGCGCTGACTCAATGGCCACTAATGCGCCGCCGGTTTCGATCTGTTTCTCATCACTACTATATGTTTCATTGCTAGAAGCATTTTTAATTAAAACATTGTTAATCGAAAAATTATTAACTGAAAGATAGTCAGCAATATGGAAAATTGGCGATTTCGGGTGTTTCTTCATCAAATTTGGGTCAATGGTAAAACCACGTCCATTATCTGCAATCATGATAGATATATTACTCATCATAGCTGCGCTTAATTCAAGCGCTTGTCTAACATGATAATCAAGTAGGCGCTCGCCTGTTGGTAGGATTAATTCAGCTTTTGGCGTTCCCATACGTTTGGATGCGCCGCCTGCCAAGATAACGATACCTGCTAAGCGATTGAATGCACCTATTTTTATTAAGCTGTCTGCCACTTCAACCATGAATTAATCGTGACCTGGATTGGTACGCATAAAATGTGGCACAAAATTACAAGGACGTGTGCGGCTATCGAGCTGCTCTTGTAAGATACCTTCCCAAGCAGTGCGGCAAGCACCTGATGAGCCGGGTAAGCAAAAAATACCTGTACCGTTTGCCATACCAGCCACAGCGCGAGATTGAATCGTCGACATACCGATATCGTCTTTTGAAATTAGGCGGAACATCTCACCAAAACCATCAACCGATTTATCAAATAATACGCCGACTGCTTCAGGCATACTGTCTCTGATATAGAAACCCGTACCACCAGTGGTAATAATGGCGTGCACATCTGGGTCGGCAATCCAACCACTAATGACGGCTCTGATTTTATAAATATCATCAATAATCAACTGACGATCCGCCAGTTGGTGGCCTGCTGCGGTCAATTGGTCAACCAAATATTGCCCTGAGGTATCTTCTGCAAGAGTACGACTGTCAGAAACCGTTAAGATGGCGATATTGAGCGGGGTAAAGGGTGCTTGCAGCTTACTCATGAATAATCCTTAATAACTATGCTTGTTATAAAAAATAAAAAATTTGATTATTAGTATATGGTTGATAATTCTAACCGCCAATCATCGACAAATTATTCATCATGCCGCTGTTTGATTCGTGAAGATGATGATGCTCAGGTTTAATCGGCATAAAGCTGTGCAAGGTATTCACAAGCCCGGCCACATCGTCTTGCTCGAGATACGGACGAATATCGTAGTTACCTTGGTCGAATAGACACAGATGCACCTTACCTTGGCTACTAACCCGCAGACGATTGCAGCTGTCACAGAAGTGGGCAGCATAAGGGGCAATCATACCGATACGGCCTTTATAATCTGGATGGCTATATTCTATCGCTGGACCGTCATTGCTGCCACGCACATGGGTTTGCCAGCCGTGCTTGATTAAATAATTGGTGATGATGTCAGACTGTGCGTGCTGGGCAAAAAACAAATCGCTGTTGTCACTGGTCTGCATAAATTCGATAAAGCGATAGGTGACCGCTCTGTCTTTGACATAGTCGATTGCATTCATCAGATTTTCAAAGGCGGTTTCAGCCATTAAAATACTGTTTATTTTTAGCTTAATATCTGTGGTCGCAAGTAAGGTATCCATATCAGCCAAGAGCTGCGGCAACATATCAAAGCCTGTCATCTTATGGAAGGTTGCGGCGTCAAAGCTGTCCATACTGATATTGATTTGATTCAGTCCAGCCGCTTGCCAAGCAACCAAATGCTTGCCAAGCTTATAGCCATTGCTGGTCATAGCAACCGTTTCAATACCTTCGGTGTTTTTGATGGTTTTAATAATGTCTACCACATCACGGCGTATAGAAGGTTCACCGCCGGTAATCCTAACTTTTTTGGTGCCAACTTGGGCAAAGCCGCGGATTAAGGTGGCAATTTCGTTGATACTGAGCTCGTTTTGTGGGGGCTTGCCTTGATAGCCATCTGGCAGGCAATACTCGCAGCGAAAATTACAAAAATCAGTAATGGATAGACGTAAGTAAGTCAGACGTCGTGCAAAACCATCTGTCAGTTGTTGATGGCTAGTATTAATAGGAAGGGACGAATCAAGGGGCAGATTATCAACAGTGGCATCGATGATAGAAAGTTTTTTACCGTCATGGATAACAGATATTGCCACAGGTGAATACAGTTGTGCATTCCCTATTGTGGGGGCGTGATAGGACATAATGTATTACCGTTAGTTTTGAATATGTTGTGGACTTTTAAGCGTTGCCTCAGGTTATGAATCAATATTTTTTATTATTTAAAACTTGTTATGATGAATAGTCATTGTAACAAACTAACGTTAGATAGCTAGTAACCCTACAAGTCTTATATCTAACACTAAAACAGTTGATATTAAAACTTATAGGGATAAGCAGCGGAAAGTTGATTTAACTGCTTTCTCTAGTTGACTGCGTTACTAGTTTCATATTTGACAAGCTATACTATAGACAAGGAAGAGAAGGAAAGTTATGACCAAGGAAATAACTGCACCTCTACCTTTTCCCCTGCTACGACATTGCCGGATTCTTGGGCTAGCACAATCAAACTATTAGCATTACTGAGCTGTTTAATACGATGAGACTGCTGGTTGGCAAAACTGGTCACTTGTAAGTTACCATTATCATCCTGCGACAAGACACCGCGTTGAAAATCTTTGCGACCTACTGACTTCTTAATATTACCTTGTAGAGTTGCTCGCACCTTTAAGGTCATCGGTAAATCATTAGTGCGTACGCCTGATAGACGCCATAGCGCCGGAATAACTAACTGTAAAGTGCCAACCACAGTAGATAAAGGATTACCCGGTAAGCCAAAATATAATACGGGCTTATCAAGGTCTTTACTTAACTCACCAAACACAAAAGGCTTGCCTGGTTTCATGGCTACTTTATAGTGGTTTATTTGCCCTAATTTTTCAATGACGGCGGTTAAAAAATCATAGTCGCCTACTGAAACCCCAGCGGTAGAAATCAGCACATCGCAGTCATGCATGGCTTCAGTAACGGCAGCAGTCGTCTTATCCAAATTATCAGGGATAATGCCATAGTCATGAATAATCACTGGCAAGCCAGACAACATACTTTTAAGTGTTGGCGTATTAGAATTATAAATCTGTGCCAAGTTATTGATTGGCTCACCTAAAGCAACCAACTCATCACCAGTAGCCAATAGCCCAACGACTAAGGGTTTATAGATGTCGACTTTATCAACGCCCAAATTGGCAAGCAAGCTAATATCAGCAGGGTTCAAACGTTTACCTGCAGTTAATACCACCTCACCTGACTCAATCTCTTCACCTTGTTTGCGAATATGCTCATCGACTACAACCGTTTGAGATAAGGTGATTGAATAGGTTTTTGATTTATCAAGTGACTCTCTAATATCTAAAAAATTGGTGTTTTCTTGCATGATGACCGTATCACAGCTGTCAGGAACTACCGCACCGGTAAAGATACGTACACCTTGTCCAGCTTGTAGATTGCCAGTGAACGGTTTACCTGCTTGCGACTCACCTATAATATCGATAGTTCCATTTTTGCTAAGGTCACTACCAGCAGCAACACTGTAGCCATCCATCGCCGATAGGTTGTTTCTAGGAATCGTAAAAGGCGATACTATCTCTTGCGCAAGTATATGATTTTGACTGTCTAGCAGGTCACACGTTTGCGTTGCTCTTTTTACTATAGGAAAGTCATCTTGATTATAGCTTTGAATACGCTGGGTTATATACTGCTGAAGTTGTTCAAGGGTAATCATTGGCTTTATACTCACTTATACTTAATGCTATACAAAATTAATGTTACGCAGGTTAAGACTGTCATGTATTTATTTAAGACACCCATTATGCACAAACTAGCTAATCACTAACTCACTATGCTCTCTAGTGCTGCTCTATCTTCTATAACAAACTGCTCTACTAAAGCAGCAAGTGCAGGATAAATATCTGTTTGCACATTAATCTTTTGACAGTATGCAGTGAACTGCGGTAGCCAATTAAGTAAAGCACTATCAAGAAAATCGATTTGTTCTTGTACCGTGTTGAGCATATCAAGCTGCTGCTCAATAGCTTTATTAATCCATAAGCTCATAACGATAAAATAGACACTTAAATGATCATTCGGTTCACGAAATTCAGGATGTAGGCTTAATTGCTGGCTATCAAGGAAGCGCATCATATGAGCAGCAGGTTTGCCATAAAGATGTTTATCGCTGCTCAGATAATAAGAAGCGTAAGGCGGTGCACTATCATCACCACTGAGTAAGAATATCTGCGCAAAATCTGCGGCAAGCTCAATGGCACGATGCTCTTGTGGGAATTGCTGCAAATTATCAATGGCAGCTTTGACGCGATTACTGTGTTGCTCAAGTCCGAGATTAACAAATACCTTGTGAATACTATCGTAAGCTTTATTCTGTTGCCATTCACCTAAGGTTGCTGAGGTAAGCTCACGCGCGAAAATATCTGCAAACCAACGATAAAGTGCAGAACGTGCCGGATTAGCAGCTTGCCATTCTTCAAAGAAGTTCATTTTATCTTCAGTTATGTTCATTTTATATCCAATTTAAAATATTTTTATGTGTTATTGGCAGTTGCTTCTATTAATTAACACATTTATTAAATAGCAGTTTTATTTTTATATGATAATGGCATTAAGCACCACATTAGAACAGATCATCTATATAAATAAATAAATGCCTTTGTAAGTTACACATGCTATTTACATCGCATACGGCTTACAAAGGCACTTTTTATCACTTACTATTCCAAACTAAACTAACCCATTTGGGATAATGCAGCAACACTACCATCTGGATTGACATACTTTGGACCACCGAAAGAAGTCACTGCTGGTGCTTTACCAACAAATTTCTCCATCTCGACGATACAAGTATTGGCACTAGGCGCTTGTGCAAGACTTGAGGTACCGATATCAATGGTTAACGTATTAGGGTCACCATACGTATCTAGCGCACCGATTTCAGGGCCAGTAGGTCCATACCATGCACCCTCTTGTATACGAATGATACCAGGTGGGAAGTTATCAGAAATTACCGCACCTGCTAACAACTGACCACGATCATTAAAAACGCGCACAATATCACCATCTTTGATACCACGAGCTTTTGCATCTTCAGGTCCCATATAGCAAGGTTCACGACCTTGCACAGTATAGGTTGCACGACGCTCTTCAGACTCACAAGTTTGTGAATGTAGACGGGTATCTGGATGCACTGATTGTAGCCATAGTGGATGCTTATCTGAACCAGGACCACCGTGTGAGCGTTCGATTTTCTCCATCCAAGTAGGATGGCCCTTGCAGTCATCATAACCATAACTGGCAATTTTTCGGCTGCTTATCTCAATAAAACCTGATGGTGTACCAAGTGCATTGACTTCAGGATCTTCAAGGAAATCAGCATGTCTTGTCCAGTTTTCACCCTCTGGGAATAGCACGTAGCCTTTTTTCCAAAATTCAGAAAATTCCGGCATAAAAAAGTCTTTTTTCAAGTTATCCGCACGGCACTCTTCGTAGATTTGCTCAATCCACTGCATCTCATTCATATTACGGCTATATTCGATTTCACGATTCATGCGCTTGGTTAGTTCATACCAAATATCAAAGTCTGACTTAGAATGATAAAGCGGGTCAATCAGCTTGTGCATGGCAATAACGCCACGATTACTATAGGTACCGTAAGCATCAATATCATTACGCTCATAAGGCGTACATGCTGGCAGTACAATGTCAGCAAAACGACAGGTAGCCGTCCAGTTATAGTCGACCGCAACGACTGTCTCAACTTTGCGGTACGCCTCCTTCATGCGATTGCGCTGCTGATGGCGATGCCATTGGTTACAGCCTGAAAAAATACCCATTTTATAAGGCGGAAGGGTAACTTTATGACCGTTAAAGTCAATCTCTTTACCCGGCTCAAGTAAGCAATCAATAGCGCGCGCGACTGGTATGACAGAGCTATAACCATTAAAGTCTTCGTTATCGTGCTTAGGTTTACGGCCCGTATCGAGGTTTAGTGGGAAAGCACCCGGCATAGAAGCACCTGAAGCTGGTACACCCGATGAGCTATAGTGGTGCGAATAACTAATACCCCCACCCGGCTGACCAAACTGACCAAGCATAGCAGCGATAATCGCTCCCATCCAATAAGGTTGCTCACCATGTTGTTGACGCTGAATCGCCCATCCGAAAATAAGCTGGGTACGGTTCTTTGCCATTTTGCGGGTAAGCTCACGGATACGGTCCGCTTTGATACCACAAATCTTTTCTGCCCACTCTGGGGTTCTCTCAATTTTATCTTCAGTTTTCCCCATCACATAAGGAATAAACTCTTCGAAGCCGAGAGTATAGACATCAATGAATTTTTTATCATAAAGCTTTTCGGTATATAGCGTATGCGCAATAGCCAGCATAAACGCCACATCAGTATGTGGGTTAACATATTGATGATCACACTCTAGATAGTTCTGAGTTTTACTTTTGACCGGGTCAATACAGATAACCTCAATCTCTTTATTTCTAACTTTAGTACGTAATTTTTCTAAGTACTCATAAGATTCATGAGTTTCTGTATTCCAGCCAACTTGTAAGTTTTTGACGGGGTCATTCGCCCACATAACGATGACTTTTGAATTTTCTAAAATCAGCGGCCATGATGTACCTTGTGAATACACCTCAGTCGAACCTAACACGTAAGGCATAATAACTTGACCGGCACCCGTTGAATAATCCCCTGCTGTACCTACACTACGGCCGTGCATCGCCACAGCGCGTAGCATATGGTTACCACAACTGTGGATCTGTCCTACTGACCGCCAGCCGACGTTAGCCGTATGCAACGCCCAAGGACCATAGTCCTTTTGAATACGCTCAAGCTCTTCATAGACCATGTCTAAAGCAGCATCCCAACCGACGCGTACGAAACGGTTATCACCGCGCTGTGTAGTATCACTTTTATGACGGTTTTTATACCAGTCAACCCGAACCATAGGATAACGTACCCGTGATGGGCTATAAATAATCCCATGTACCCCCTGCAAAATATCGGTCGGGAACTGATCAAACTCAAAGGGCTGCACTTCAACGAGTTTGTCACCCTGAACATTGGCACGGAAGGCACCCCAGTGAGCACCGGACATTTTCCAGCCACTCAAATCAGGCTTTTTCCCAGTCTTACCAGTAACGATACTGTTATCGGCAAGTAGTGACGTCGGTAACAAGGCGGTACCCGTTAAAGCAGCTAGTGACTTGAGAAAGCGTCTGCGATTGATGTTTTTCATAATATGTCTCTCTAATTATTTTCTCTAGTTACGGTCTAGCACCTTGGAACGTATTTTCAGGCGAACCACTACCTTGAGGGTTCTTTCTAAAGTCTGATGAGTGCAGTTGTAGATATTTTAAGACCATAGCTGCACTATCATTGTCTAAGTTAGTAAACCCTACCATTCCACTAAATAGGCCTGGCCATTGGTTGGCATCGTGTCCACTTGGATCTGGTTGACGGTGGCAAGTACTACAGCTATCACTATACGTCTGGCTAGCAACGTCCCAAGCCGGCTCGATACTCTCCATGAGGCCTCCTTCGGCAACCCAGAACTGAGCCTTCACTTTTTGCCATTCAAGACCAGTGAGTGGATCTTCTTTCAGCTCGCCTTTTGTAATTAAACTCTCATCACTAGCTAAGTCTTTTTCGATAATGGCATCAGGAATATTTAGACCAAAGTTGGTATACCATACGCGACCAAAGCCTTTGTTTTTGCGCCACATATCCAGCTCAATTTGTACTCCACCATCTTTGTGCGCCAATACTTTAACGGGTGCAGCAATTTCTATACTACCTGCTTTAGTCTTTCTATCATCTGAGGTATATAAATCTTGCGGTACAATGTTGTAATAGTTTTGACCATCTTTAATTTTGGTACTTCTTGCTTCAGACAATAGCGAATCAAATGCTGGATTGTGCATACCTTCAGTATTTGGTAACTCGTGCGCAATCCCTTTGTGACAATCAAGACAGCTGGCATCACGTTCAGCCGCACTACGCATAATCATTTGTGAGGTGACACGCATTTTATCAAAATCCATGCTGTCGTAATCATGGCAAGTGCGACACTCTTTAGAATCGTTAGCTTTGAAGCGGCCCCACTCACGTTGTGCTAATACCACACGATGATCAAGAAATTTTTCTCGCGTACCAATGTCACCCATTAGTTGTGACAGTACTTCACGTGAGGCTTGCATTTTACGCGCAACTTTAGCCGTAAAGTCATGGGGTACGTGACAATCTGAACACTCTGCCCTAACGCCAGTACGGTTTTTAAAATGCACAGTTTTCTTGAGCTCGGGTAACATGTTATCACCCATAGTATGACAAGAAGTACAGAACTCTTCGGTGTTGGTTGCTTGCATGCCAGCATTAAACCCTGCCCAGAACCAAACTCCGCCCGCAAAGCCTATGATGACGAGAAGACCCAATCCGATTTTTGCAGAAGGTTTAAAAAGAAGACGACGCAGCCAGTTAAATAGGCTTTTGATTGCATTCATGATTGCTTTCATGATGATTCCTTACTGTATTTCATAGCCATTTAGATTTCATATAATTTGGGCGGTTATTTGTCCACTTTTTGCGTGAAAATAATAGAGATTAGCGATTGGACAATATTAGTTACTGACGGGACGCTAGTTAATAGACTTAAGAAGGGGGTCCCCAGAACAGCATTTGACCGAACCAAATGATGAAACCGTAAGCGCAAAGGAATAAAAGGGCTATAAATGGCAAGGCAACAAAAGCCATGATTAGAGCACTGAGCCACTCGCGTCTAACTGGTTGCTGTTGGGTTTGTAATGGTTGTTCAGGTTGCATAGGTCACCTCTAAATATATTCACGCTGGCTAACAAGTAGTAAAACAGTAATATTCAAAGCAGTTTTCATAAGAATTATAAGACTAAACCAGCCATTATTTTTATTTTAAAATGGGTGATAAGTTGTTTTTATAGGTGTACTGTGTATTAATTTTTAACCTAGCTATTGCTTGATATAGATAAACTAAAACTGAAAGTTGTTTATATCCTCACTAAAGATAATGATAACATAAAAAATCCTATTTTTAGTAAGGAATAAGCTTAGTTCAGCCTAAAACTGTAGAACAAATTCTTAATTTCAATAAGCCTTTTAATATAAGAGCAAATCAGGTGTTATAAGGCATACCAAGCTTTATTATTTCCTGAATTTTCATACTATCTTACATACAGAAAAGCCCCGAGATTGTCGGGGCTTTCAAAGATTAAAAAATTTCTAATTAACAATAGCAGTTAGCTTTAGAACTTAAGGTACTTGCTGATTGATTTCAATATTTACTTGTTGCTGGTCACTTTTTAGCAAAACTGGATTAGAGGATAAATCACCAGATGCGGAAATAGCATTACCAGAATGGCTAATGCGCGCAGTCACAACCAGCTGCTCACCTGATACGCGAGCAGGTTGTAAAGTTCTATCAGCCATCATCGCGTCTAGATTACTTAGGCTTAAACTGATATTGCCTTGCTTTAAATTGCTAATCGGTATTCGTTTTGCCGCATAGGGCGGCCCACCTGCAGCGGCGCGAATAGCGACAAACAACACATCATCAGCGGTTATCAAAGGTAGTAACTTAGCATTTACAGTGACAGATACATCGACACCTTCAGCAGCTTGCGCTTGTTGCCTGACAATATTGGCTGTTAACTCGTCCAAGCCAGTAAGCGCATGCATGTCATCGCCTGGATTTTGTTCCATACGCTGACGCATTTTAGCTATCCAGCCTTGTGCCTGCTCATAGTTACCTGCTTTCGCCTCGCCCCTTGCCATCAACATCTGTGCTGCCTCGTTCTCAGGATCGCCTTTCAAGATGTCCTCCAAGACTCGGCGGGTCTCGACATCAAGACTACCGCCATTTGCTAAAAAGCTTAACTGCGCATACTCTGCCGCAATATTTTTATCATCAGGGGACAGCCTATAAGCTCTCGACAGGGCTTCTAAAGCGGATTCAGGCTCTTCAAAAGATAAAAATATTTCCGACAATACCATCCAGCGGTAAGAATCATCAGCATTACGATGGACATTGGTCTGAATGGTCGTGAACAGCCCTGCACCATCTTCAAAAGCCCACTCTGGTAGTACTTCAATCTTGCCGGAAAGCAGCTCCTCTGATACTTCACCCACCCTATCCTGCGCACGCCATAAGTCAAACACATCACTACGATCGCTGAAAAGCACATAAGCACATATCGCCAATACTGGCACACAGACTATCAGTGCCAACTGACCTTTGAGACTAGGCAATTGCATAGGTGTTGCGATTTGTTCAGCATCTAATAACTGGCGCTCAAGTTCTGTTTTTTGGTCTATATATTGAACATCATCTATAGTACCTATTGCCTTATCAGCAGCGAGCTCACGCAATCTGGACTTATACACATCGATATTTAGATCAATGAGCCGATTGTCTACAGGATCAGGCGCCTCTCTACTTGAGCGCAACCACGGTACGATGACTATCAATGCGGCTAATAGAGCAACTAATAGGCTAAAAATAATAAATATGACAAGAGTAGAAAACACAGTCATAAGGAATCTCCTTTATCGCGTGTTTGCCCATTAGGTTTGGGTTTCGTCGTTTTAAGATTAGAGGGCTTAGTCTCAGTTAGGTTAGCTTCGTCTATCGTTGCCTCTGTCGTTGTCTTACCTGATTCTTCCCGACTTGCTAACAGCCTATCTAACGCTGCTTGCTCTTTAACTGTTAGTGAACTACTTATATCTGTATTCGGCATAATAGGGCGTTTACTAGGAGCTTTATTAGGAGCTTTACCACGAGTATGATTGCGCCAAAACCAGCCGCCCAGTATTAAGATTAATAACAGGGGTGGAAAGAACCAAAGTATCCATGTAGATGGACGTACTGGTGGACTATAACTAATAAAATCGCCATACCGCTCTTGCATATACTGACGAATCTCAGCGTCCGAGCGACCATCTTTTACCATATCATAAGTTTTTTGCTTTAAATCCTGGGCGATAGGTGCATCAGAACCTGCCAGATTTTGATTTTGGCATTTCGGGCAACGAAACTCATCAATTAGGCCGCGGTACTGCGCTTCTTGCCGTTTTGAATCAAAGTCGTAAACTTCGATAGCCGCATGACTCAGGTTTGTCGCTCCTATTAATAAGGTAAAAAGCACAAAAACTGGGATTAACACTAGTCTGTAAAATAATGAGGTGTTAGCGTTCATTGGCAAACCTCTTCAACTTGGGTAGATGCTATTTTTTCACCAGTAGCCTCTTGTTGTAGAAGTTTTAAACAAGGGTTAATCCGACTTTGCCAATTTTCTTCGTTTACTTCACCAACGATATGCTGACGAATAATGCCCTTGCTATCGACAACGAAAGTCTCAGGGGCACCAGTCAAACCTAAATCCAAGGCGAACTGACCAGAATAGTCTTGCACAGACATCAAATACGGATCGCCAAGCTCATTAAGGTAATTAAGCGCATCACCAATCTCGTCTTTATAGTTCACACCGACCGTATGGACACCACGCTTCTTTAATTCTAAAAAGAAAGGATGTTCATACACACAAGTCGGACACCATGAACCCCAAATATTGATTAAATAAGGAGATGTTGGCATTTGTGAGTCTGTCACCATGAGACTGGTATCAGACAATAGTGGCAACTCAAAAGTTGGTACTGGACGTTCGAGTGCTGTATTGGTCACGATTTCCGTCGGTTTACCCAGTCTAAAAAAAAGCATAATAATGAAACCAATAAACACGATAAGCGGAATCAAAAACCACAGTTTAAGTTGTTTACTTTCCATAACCTTAGCGCTCCTCTACTGACTGAGTAACTGAACTATTAACTAATTTTACCCCAGTCTTTATATCTATAGGCCTGTCTTCATAGATACCATAGTCAAGATCATCTTCTAAAATTTTGGAATACTTCCTAGGTTTGATGCGATAACGAGGATCTAACATCGATATCACTACACCGAGTACCATGATAATAGAACCCAGCCAAATCCAACGGATAAGTGGTTTGACATAGATGCGGATGGCCCACTGATTACTGTCTTCAGCGATAGGTTCACCTAACGCGACATATAGATCTCGGCTTAGTCGGTCATCAATTGCAGCTTCGGTCATCGGCATCATACTCACCACGTAAGTACGTTTTTGTGGCCGCAATGTCGTAACCGATTGACCCTCTTTACTGACTAAGACTTCGGCTTCGGTCGCATCATAGTTACTGCCTTTGACCTCTGTAAAACTTTTAATCTCAAAATCATAACCTTGAACATGAACGCTGTCGCCGATACCCATCGCCACATCGGTTTCAATACTCATACTAGAGGTAAATGCCACACCTATCGCGGCGATTAATACGCCTACGTGGGCGGTCTGCATGCCCCAATAACTACTTTTCAGACGTTTAATACCAGCCAGTCGAGTTTTAGCGTTTTTAGTCTTATCTTTAATATCGATGAACATCCATGCCAATACCCATAGACTCAACGCGACAGTCACCGCGATATTAAACATTGCTACTGGATACACGAAATAGCTGATAATTGCACCCAAAACAGCACTGCTAATACCGATAATCAGTGCCGGTCCAAGTAAAGGTCGACTGTCCTTCTTCCAACGAATATTCGAGCCCATGCCCATCGCAAGCATTAATAACCACGTTAGCGGTACAAATAAAGCATTAAAATAAGGCGCACCAACGGAGACTTGGCCTAAATTAAAGGCATCAGCAATGATAGGATACAAGGTACCAAGTAGGACGACTAAAGTCGCTATTAAGATAATGGCGTTATTGATGACTAAAAAAGACTCACGCGATATCGCGCGATATTGACTTTCAACAGTCAACTGCCAGCCACGCAGCGCAAACATAATTAATCCACCGCCGATGACTATCGCTAAAATAACTAAAATAACGAGGCCTCGGGTTGGATCAGCTGCAAATGAATGCACAGAGGTAATGACGCCAGAACGCACAAGGAAGGTACCTAGCAAACTTAGCGCAAAGGTAAAGATGGCCAGCATAATGGTCCATGCCTTAAAGACACCACGCTTTTCAGTGACAGCCAATGAATGCAATAATGCCGTACCCGCCAGCCATGGCATCAAAGAAGCATTCTCCACTGGATCCCAAAACCACCAGCCACCCCAGCCAAGCTCATAATAAGCCCACCAAGAACCCAGAGCGATGCCTAGCGTTAAAAAACCCCAAGCCGCCTGAGTCCAAGGCCGCGACCAGCGTGCCCATACTGCATCCAGCCTCCCTGCCCACAATGCTGCCATACAAAAAGCAAAAGGCACGACCATGCCAACATAACCCATATATAGCATTGGCGGGTGAATGATTAATCCAGGATCTTGTAGTACTGGATTTAGGTCTACACCATCGACCATTAGATAAGGCAAGGTGCGATTAAACGGCGATGAGGTGAAAATAAGCATCGATAACATCATCGTCTGCACGCCAGCCATAATAACCAACACCCGCGCACGCATAGATAATGGTAAACCGCGGCTAAATAAAGAGACTAATGCTGCCCAAGTCGCCAGAATAGTCATCCATAACAATAACGAGCCTTCGTGGCCACCCCAAGTCGCTGATACTCGGTAATACCAAGGTAGTAAGCTATTAGAGTGTTGGGTCACATATTCCAGACTAAAGTCATTGTAATAAAACCCTGCCATCAATCCTACGAATGACAGCATCATCATAGAGAATTGTGCCCAAGCTAGACTAGGCGCTAAACGTTGCATAGCAACATTGTTATTTAATACACCCCATGTAGGTAATATCACTTGCAATATGGCGAGCACAAAGGCTACCAGCAAAGCAAAATATCCCAGCTCTGTGATTAGCATATATCTGACCTTATTTGATCGGCTTAAGTCATCATTAAGAGTGACCTAGAAATTTAAAGTAAACTGACTGAAGTAGAGCTTAAAACCATTCTAACATTAATGATTTTTTTTTGATATTTACGTCTCAAGTCTTAGCCAAATTTATGCCGATTTATCGAGACTAATAATGGCTTCAAGCCAGCATTTATGCGGAATTTTTGCATGTAAGCATTTTCTTATGAAGCAGTAGATTAAGACCTCAGAGTGCGTTAAGTGCGGAAGCCTACTCAATAAATTATCATTTGCTCTATTACTTTATTTATTTTAGGTAATCAGCGCTTACTTATATTCAGCCAACCATAAGACATGACTCATTGACAGGTAGTTACGAATTTTTAACATAATTGTGCTGTAACTGATAAGGTAGCTACCCTTAATTGTTAGTATAGTCCTATGATATTAATTAAACCTTACTGATTAGCATTTTATCTAACGGCATAACTTTAAAGGTTATTACCAACTAATTAGGCTAGAGAGCTGAGAGCATTATGAATATGATAAATAAAACTCTAAAAACTGCTACCATAATCCAACTATCCCCTGACAATAAGAAATCAAACACCACCCGTAGAAAATGGCTATTTGTCATACTAGCAACATCGGCATTAACATTAAGTGCTTGTGATAAAAAAGACGAATCAACGATGGAAGGTTCAGCTCTAGAGGTTGACTCACAAACATCAGAGCAAGAAGCAGCAGCTGAGATAGCTATTTCCAGTGAGCCCATGCATAGTAACCGAGAGGAAAGTGCTATTCTGCCAAGTAATGATATGCCTGAGAATACTGGGGCAGTTTCCGAGGATGGTGCGATAGTCAGCGAAGATATGTCAAATGACGATGTAGGTATTAACCGTAGTAATGATTCTGAAGTGTTAAATAGTGGTGAAACAGAAGAACCCGTCTCGACTTATTAATATTGAAGTTCTCGGGAGATATCAGAGACCAATCTATTTGAATCAGAGAACTAGATAATAAAATCTAAGCCCCACTACCAGCGAGTGTCCATTAAACAAGTGTTTTTAGTAAACTTGCATAATCTACTGAAAGTCTAGAGTAAGCATCTAAAGAATAGTAAGTTTGGTGTCGTCCATTTGATTTGCTTATCTTAGCCAGTGAGTCAGCTATCAAAGAGAGGTACTTGGCGTGTTTAAGGTATTGCTGGCTACTTTCTATTGCTAGGTACTTTCTAATGTTTCATTCCCTGAGACTAAATCGTTATTTCGTTCACTTTTAATTAATATTTTTGCTAAGAGTAAACCCAGCTCAAACAGTAGCCACATAGGAATCGCTAGTAACAGCATTGATACGCCATCAGGCGGTGTCACTACCGCGGCAATCCCAAAACAGCCGACTATAATATAACGACGCTTATCTTCTAGACTCTGAGTAGAAACGATTCCGGCCATTATCAGTAGTAAGGTGACCACTGGAATCTCAAAAGTCAGTCCAAACACCATAAACAATTTGAGTGCAAAGCTCAGATAACTGTCAATATCGGTCATCGGTATGACGTTCTGCGGAGCGAACATAATAAAAAATTTCAATACCCCTTTGAGTACGACAAAGTAGGAAAAAGCAACACCCGCATAAAATAGAAATATTGAAGATAGCAGTACAGGAATGGCAATTTTCTTCTCTTTTTTATATAAGCCGGAAGCTACAAATGACCAAATTTGATACAGGATATAAGGCATTGCTAAAAATGCGGCGACGAATATCGTTAAGCGAATGGGTGCCATAAAGTTTGATGTTATGTCGGTGGCAATCATAGTCGAATTGAGGGGTAACTGCGCCACTAATGGGTCTGATAAAAGATTATAAAGCTCGCGTGAAAACCCTACCAATGCTAAAAATATAATTAAAACGGCAACGCATATTTTTATTAAGTGTGTGCGCAGCTCGATTAAGTGTTCAGTGATAGGCATATCGCCAAGCGTACCTAACGTATCTCCAGACTCATTATTTTGTATTGTTGCCTCAAACTCTGTATCTGCTATTTTTTCTTGTCGACTTTTTTGCCGTTTAAATAGGCTCACTGATCCGCCTCCTGTTTAATGAACGAGGAGGAAGTATTCGGTTGATTGTCTTTATCATAAGGAGTGATTGGCTGATGCGAAACGTCTAAGCTTTTGTTCTGTGAATGCTCAAATTTTTGCATACTGCCACGCATTTCCACCATTTCACGCTTCATATCCGACTCGGTCTGACGGATTTTTGCAAGTTCATTTTGCATTTGTTGACGCGTTTCAGCTAGATCAAGCTCAGCTTCTATTTCAGACTGTAGTGTTGATACTATACGACGCATTTTGGCATACCATTGCCCAGCGGTACGTGCGGCTTGCGGCAGTTTTTCTGGGCCCAATACGATTAAAGCAATGACGCCAAACAAGAGTAATTCGGAAAACCCAATATCAAACATAACAGTCACATATATTAATAGACTACTTAGTGCCGCTATTTATAAGCGGCGCGCTTCATACTTTGTGCTTATCATAAGTGGTGACGGGGCTGATTTCCATATCATCAACCTGACTGCCTGCTTGTGTATCATTTTCATGGCTAAGCACACGTTTGTTATGAGCATGCTCAGTTTCTTCATCTTTCACTGCTTCTTTAAAACCCTTTACTGCACCACCTAAGTCTTTGCCAGCATTTTTAAGCTTAGCAGTACCAAATACGACCACCACTACTACCAATAAAATTAGCCAATGTGTAATTGAAAAACTACCCATGACGGTATCCTTATATTTTGAGATCTTGTTTAGACCAGTATTTGTAAGTGTGTTTTAGAAATCTCCTCCTCATACTAACATCACAGCTTCAAGCAGCGCAATCACTGAGTTATGCTGAAGAAATTGTAGAAACTAACTTGGGAAATTTTAATCAGAAAGCTTAATGATGATGACCCATACTATCGACCTCATAGACATTAAATTCATATCCAACACTAGCAGTTCGATTCCTATATAGAGAATTGAACCCAATTAAAGCACCTCAACAAGTACAACATTATTCAATGATTTTAGTTCCCCTAGTGAGGACACAAATCTTCAGCTGTAGGCTAATAATAAAAATAGCCCACATTGTTTATAGCAGCTCAGTGTACCTTTCAACATGAAGCAATCGTATTCCTATCTTTTGATTAGTCTCTGAAAATTCTCAAATATAAGATCGCCTTTACACCACCATATTCACACCAATAGCGATCAACACCAAACCGCCTAGCGCTTCTGCCCAACTGCCGAGCCATGTCCCTGATTGGCGTCCTATATAAGCTCCTAAGACACTTAAAATAGCGGTCGTCAGTGCAATGATTAAACAGGCAACATAAGCATTAACAGCCAACAGATTTAAGGTAAAGCCTGCTGCCATGGCATCGAGACTGGTAGCTATGGCTAACGACAGCAAGGTTTTATGACTTAAATTGATCCGAGTATCATCGTCATTAACGGAACGTGACTCATAGAGCATTTTGATGCCAATTGCTACCAATATGACAAAAGCAACCCAAGCCGCCCCTTCAGCAAACCAGCCCAGCATGGTAGAGCCAAGTGCGTAACCAATCAGCGGCATTATTCCCTGAGCAACCCCAAAATACAAACCTATAAGTAAAGCCATTTTTATAAATTGCGGCTTAGATTCAGCTCGGTGCGTGGAACGGTAATCCCCCCAATAAATAAGAACACTTACAAATAGAAACTAACTGCTAAAATACCAGCAGGAGATTTCGACATGAAAAAATCAAGATTTACCGACACTCAGATTGTTAATATACTCAAACAAGCAGAACAAGGCGTACCTGTCAGTGACATACTACGTGAACACAATATAAGCCAGAGCACGTTTTACAAATGGCGCTCCAAATATGGTGGCATGGATGCCTCATTAATTACCCGTCTTAAAGAATTAGAAGCTGAGAACGCTCGTCTGAAGAAGATGTACGCCGAGGAACGGCTTAAATCAGACATCTTACAGGACGCCATGTCAAAAAAGTGGTAGCGCCCTCTAGGCGCAAAGAGCTTGCTCAGCATTACATCAATGCCAGAGCCATTAGCATCCGTTTAGCCTGTCTGATCTTTAACATCAGCACAACCTGCTATTACTATCAGCCAAAGACAGCGGATGACAATGAGCAGATAGCTAAGCTGTTGATTGATTTAACAAGTAGTCATAAAAACTGGGGCTTTAAACTATGCTTCTTATATCTAAGAAATGTACTGGGTCTGCCTTATAACCATAAACGTGTTTATCGTATCTACCGTGAGCTTGAATTAAACCTAAGAATAAAGCCTAAACGGCGTATTAAACGAGACAAACCCCAAAAGCTTGCTGTACCTTCTAACATCAATCAAAGCTGGAGCATGGACTTTATGCACGATGCTTTAACCGATGGTCGTGCCATTAGACTCTTTAATGTCATTGATGACTTTAATCGTGAAGCATTAACCATTGAGGTTGACTTCTCGTTGCCAGCTCAAAGAGTGATACGTAGTTTAAATCAGCTTATAGAGTACCGTGGTAAGCCTAATCAAATCAGGTGTGATAATGGCCCTGAATACATCAGTAATGATTTAAAGGATTGGGCAACTAAGCAAGGTATCGTTATTGAATATATCGAGCCTGGTAATCCCCAGCAAAATGCTTATGTTGAACGATTTAATAAAACAGTGCGTTATGATTGGCTTAATCAAGAATTGTTTGATAGTTTAGATCAAGTGAGACAACAAGCCGAAGCTTGGATCAATCACTATAATAACGAAAGACCCAATATGGGTAATGGTGGCTTTACGCCGATTCAGAAATTTAATATGGCAGCTTAGTTCTACTTATTTAGTGCTTAGATTAACACATGAAGTGCAATACCAAATGCAAGGTAAAAAAAAGACCTAGATGCGCTAGCATCAAAGTTTTTATCCACCGACCAAAGTGAGATTGCAACCATGAGCTATACACATCTAAGCCTAGGGGAACGATACCAGATTTATGCCCTTATAGGGGCAAAACATAGTATTAATTTTATAGCGAGGGCGTTAAACAGAAGTCCCAGTACCATATCAAGAGAGCTTAGACGCAATAAAAGCCTACGAGGTTACCGAGCAAAGCATGCTAATAACAAGGCTTGTGACAGACGGGCTAACAACGCCACAACTATTGTGGCTGACATCTGGGCATGGGTGACAGACAAGCTTAAAGAGAACTTGCGTCCTGAGCAAATATCTGGCGTTCATGCTGGTATCAGTCATATGAGCATTTATCGCTATATTTGGCGTGATAAGAGGCAGGGCGGCACATTGTGGCAGTGTCTCAGACGTAAAGCCAAACCATACCGGCAGCGTCTAACCGCTGAGACTCCAGGCCGTATCAATGACAGAGTCTCGATTCATGAGCGCCCTTGTATTGTTGAAGAACGCTCACGTATTGGTGACTGGGAAGCGGATACCGTTATCGGTCAGCATCACAAGCAAGCGATTGTCACGCTCGTTGAACGTAAAACGGGGCTGCTGAAGATGAAGCGTGTGGGTCATAAAACAGCCCAGCAAGTATCAGAGGCAATGATAGAGCTCTTAGCGCCAGTGAGTTTGCAGGTTAAGACCATTACCTCTGACAATGGTAAAGAGTTTGCTCAGCATAAGAAGGTGAAACAAAAGCTCTTTAGCCCTTTCTTCTTTGCCGATGCTTATGCGTCATGGCAGCGAGGAACCAACGAGAATACCAATGGCCTTATCAGAGAGTACTTGCCTAAGGGTTGTGACTTTAGACAAGTCTCTGATAATGAAATACAGGACATTGAGAACAAACTAAACAACAGACCAAGAAAACGATTAGGGTTTAAGACGCCTATGCAGGCGTTCTATAATATTAATTAGCGTTGCACTTGGTGTGTTAATCTAAGTAGGTATAGAAAAACGAATTTTTTATACCTATCGCTCAACCAACTTTTCCTCAATCATCTCAGTCAACAGCTCAGTAACCGTTTTGCGGCTCTCAAGCGCATACCGTTTGAGTGCAACATGCTTATCTTCATCTAGATTGAAATTCACTCGTACCGTCTTTTTGGAACTATCCGTCACATCTGATAGCGCTAACTGATCCTTAACGTTCTTACTAGGACGACCTGCTGATAAACTCATAACTTATTCCTCACCAAAAAATGTTTGAATCTCACTGACCAATGCGGTTATCTCTTGTATCGCATTGCTACTAGGCGATTCGGTATCAAATACTGTCTTACCAAGGGCAGCACTATTAGGATAAGCAACTCGCTGCATCACTCTGGTCTCTAATACCGGAAGATTATAATCAAGCAGCGCGGTTGCCACCTCTTTACCAATATTGGTATTTTGAATGGCGCGTGAAACGACAAAGGCTGCCTTTAGTTGGCCATCCATCATCTCAATACGCTGCTGCACTAAATCAACCAAATCGCTGGTCGCCCAGATATCATAGGGGCTCGGCTGCACCGGAATCAATATAAAATCAGCCGCTTTTATAGCAGAAATAGCCAGACTAGTAGCTTGCGGCGATCCATCGATCACCACATAATCTTTATCAGAGACGCTTTTTAAATCTTTATCAAGTGTTGGTCTATCAAGCCCGATCACTGGTACCGGATTGTCTTCATCAACCGCTCTCCAGTCACGCGCACTGCCCTGCTGATCGCTATCTACTAGCAGAACACTATGGCCTTTCAACTGTAAGCCACGAGCCAGATGCGTTGCGATGGTAGTCTTGCCGCTGCCACCTTTTTGATTTAA
Source organism: Psychrobacter immobilis (assembly GCF_904846175.1). Taxonomy (GTDB): domain Bacteria; phylum Pseudomonadota; class Gammaproteobacteria; order Pseudomonadales; family Moraxellaceae; genus Psychrobacter; species Psychrobacter immobilis_E. The sequence goes on from NZ_CAJGZM010000014.1 coordinate 21,834, forward strand.
TACCGCGATTACCTTCATAAATACAGATCCCTGTAGCATGCATTGAGTATATAAGTATATAAGTATAACTAAAAATGTACGTCACATCACTACTAATAGCAATACTTCATAGTCAAAATAGCATCGTCTTTTCTAACTAGCGTCTATCCATTATGATAGACGTCCTGCATTAAAGACAGCATAACAAACTGCCTACTACTAGGTAAATTACCGCTGTTGAATATCAATTTGAGCTACTAAAAGGAATACGTTAGCCGCTCATATTCGTTATAATCCGCTCACCAATCAAAAACCACCAATCGTTAATGAGGAAACCACTATGGTGAAGTGTCACTTATCGACCATCATGGGCGAAAGACGCCTTAAAATTGCCGATGTCGCAAGGGATACTGGCATCAATCGTGGCACCATTACTCGCATGTATCATGAAGAAGCCACCCGAGTTGATCTAGATGTCATCGAGTCTTTATGCACGTATCTTAGAATCAATGTTGGTGATTTATATGAAATCATAAATGAGGACAGCAGTGAGTCGCCTGAGTGAACACCTTCGCTCATAAGACATTATCACCTTTAAAAGTACAAAAAGACCTACAGAAGGTTATTTTCTCTTGCAATAGATTAAAATATAGGTATAATTTGACCTGTAGTAAGTCATTTTATCCATTATTTATACACAATAATCTACAGGAGAATACCAATGAATAACAATCTATCTCGGCTCAACAGCTGCGCTTGGTTTAGTGAACAGACTAAAAATTTAGCCTCTAAGCTGTTATTCAGCTTACAAGTACAGCAAGGCGTACAACTGGCATCATTACTGGGTGTTGACGCTATTCTTTATAATGATGAAGCGATTTATGTCTGGGTGCAACGACAGATAGATGACGGTCTTATGATTGATGATTATGCGTTAAGTACCCTTGAAACTGCTTTTATAGAGTTGGTCACAGCTCATACTGACCAAGCAGCCTAGTCACTTTAGCTTATATTTACAGACTTCTTGTTTAACAAGAAACAATAACCCTTAAAGCCAGATAAAGTGTCATTATCTGGCTTTTTAATATAGACAAAGATAACGACAATCAAACAAGCCTTTTTTCAGTCTTATATGTTTCAGAAGACGCACTTTTGGGCAATATAGCTCACTATTACCATACGTCTTTACTCAGTCGGCTTTGCACGCGGCACCCCAGCTATTTTATAATAAACAAAGCCTCTCTCATCTCTCAAAACACTCTTACTGTCTGCTCTAACGCACCAGCTGATTGCATCAGGCTGCTCTTTATTAACATCACAAGCCAAAATAAACTGCGCACTTTGAGCATTATTAAAGGCCTGTTTCCAACCCGTTTCAAGCTCATCGATGCCGCGCTGTAGCTCTGCTTGCTGGTATTTCATCTCTGCAATCTCATCAAAGCTTGGCACATACCAAAATACCAGGGCCACCAAACTTATTATCACAGCCATCGTACCCGCTGCGACAGCGGCTGCAATCCTTTTAATACTCATAGTCTCAATGGACTTATGAATTTTGTCCAAGTCTTTACTAGCTCTAGCCTCGACCTGCTCAATCCGCGTTTTGGTGGTGGTCTCAAAGGTCTCAATATCTTCAATAATCTGCTTATGACCAGCTTGGTACTGATTGGTGAATAGGGCTAGATTGTCAGCGCTTGCGCTAAGTTTATCAGCAACTCCTTGCATGGTACTGATTTGTACCTCTATGCTGTCGTTTTTAGCAGTAACGACCGACTCTACAGCCGTATCAATCTGCTGTTTCATATCGGTGATGATGCCTGCTATTTTGTCATCATAACGACGCGGCATCTCATTGTCAGTAAAAGCCGTCACTGCCGCTTGTAGCTGCTTTAACACGAGTTCTTGATACTGACTCAATGCCTGCGAAGTCGTGCTTGCGCTACTACCTAATTCTTCAATGGCAGAAGACACCTCATTCACCTTGCTATCAATACCGCTAAGCGAACGCTCAAGCCGCCTCGCTACCGCATCATCGGCTCGCTTAATCAGCTCACGCAAGGCCCCAATGACCGGAGTCAATGAAGTCACTAGGTTAACAAGTTGATCGTGTATGTCTTGCTCATTGCTATTGTCTTTATTCATGGGGTACTCATTATTATAATGCCGCCTAAAATGGGCGTGGTGAGGAGTAGCGGCGTGTTTGTGCTTGTTCATGCGCTTGGATGGCGTTCTTCGTTTTTTGCAGGTGATCTGTCACAGTTTGTGTGAGCGTTGCCCCATCTATGGTGATAGCAGGAACGTGCTCAAAGCGCTCATTGATTTTCGTTAACACCTCGACCTTATCTTGATTGTCAGGCAAGCGCTCAAGCTGTTGCCATAGCGTCGTTGCTGCCTTCTGCACCTGCGTTGCAATTTTTTTAGCATCGGTGTCTCGTAAACTTTTTTGTAGTGTCGTAAAGCTGTCAGTGTGTTTTAGAGTAGTGAATATAAATGCTTGTGCGGCAACCGCCTCAGCCGCGTTGATCACTTCGATCGGTGCATCAACGGCCTTAAAATCAAGGGTATTAACGCGGTTACGCACCCGTACCACTAAATTGTCAAATCGATCTCGATATGCTTTGGTCTCATTGATTCGCTGACGCTTAAGAGATGCCTGCTGCCGTCTCTGTTGTAAAGCTACTCGCCGCCTGGTTAAAGCCTCCTCTCGTGCGCGCTCAGCCTCTTCCTTAAGCTTTGCTTGCTCATGTGCTTTATTGAGCTGGTGGTGAAGCACCATCGTACGGTTGCGCCAGTCATCAAGCCGATCTGCGTTCAATTGAGTGGTCTTGGTACGGGTAATCTCATCGTATAGGTCATCATCTTGCACAATCACAGCTTCACTTTGATCCAGTAAGGCGATACGCTGCTCATAAAACGGCGACAGGCGCTGATAGGTTTTCTGACTGGTGTTAATTTGCTGCTTTAACTGTTTGATGTCGTTATCATTGGCAGTCTTAAACGCTTTAACATCAGCGGCCAAGGCCGTCAAACGAGTGTCAGCATCCGCGTCTATCTCTACCGCTTTTAACGTACTGAGCGCCTCACGTTCTTTTTCAAGGTACTTAAAGCGCTCAACGTCCAGATCTGCAAATGCAGCAAACTTATGATAAGTATCCATGTTATTGGTGATATCTATCTCTTGTAGATCCGCAAACGCTTGATCCCACTGTAAGGATAAGTCGGATTTTTCAATATCAATCTCATCAAGAGCTTTAAAGCCAGTCGCCAGTTTATTCAGCTTTGCGGCAAAGGGTTTTAGCGTGGCCTTCAACCCTTTGTAGTCAGCAATGACTTCATTATTAAGCGGGATCAGCTTTTTTAAAACCGTTTTATTGTTCAGCACCGTTTTATCAATCTGTGACAGCTGCTCTTCAAGACGGCTAACAGCGCGGCCTGTTTGTAGGGTATCATCTTGTCTAAACTCCTCAACCAACGCTAAAGCCGCCTTTAGTGCCTCACTTTGCTCTTTTGTGCTTATCTGCCTGGCAAGCTCAATCATTTTTTGGCGGGGGTCACTAAAATCCTGTCCCACCTCCTCGGTGAACCGCTGGGTACTCTTAATGTTTTTATCAATAGTAATAATCTGTTTAGACTGGTGCGCTAACTCTTCATGCAGCGCATCAATGGTTGAAAATAAGGCGCTGCGTACCATCTTTTTTTGACTCACAAAGTCGGCTGAGATTGCTAAAAGCTCATCAAGTGCGTGATCATTGGCCGCATCACTATGCGTCTGACTGTTACTTTTAGGGATAGCGGGTTCAAGTTCAACGGCAGGATCTACAAATCGGATATTACTGAGCTCAATTCGCGCAAAGGGTTTACGCTTTTTATAATGTATTGTGACGCCGTTAACCTCTTGTTCATTGCTTTCTAGGTCAATACGTCCCTTGTCGTCGTACTCAATTACTAAACCATTTTTTTCAATGTAAGCATTGATCTCATCAATCGTCTCGTTGTATTCGTGAATCACTGAACGATTGCCTTTGAGAATATCCTTATATAGTGATTTACCCAGTTTCATTTTTGGCAAACGATTGATGCCCAGCTCACGGTAGGATTTCTCACTAATGGTTTTATTCTTAGGCAGTAGCTCATTGGCCATATCCGCCCAAAGGGTGCGTTGATATTTAAGCTCATCGCCGCGTCCGTTTAACCCCTTAGATAACCGCTCCTCCGTTGACCACTGCAACCAATTCTTGCGTGCTGATAAAGCATAACCCTCAACATCCGCTACTATCTCACGGCTTGAGAGTAAAATATGGGCATGAAAGTTACGACTGGTCAGCTCAACCACTTCAACCTCCCCCACATGTTTCTCGTGACTGTGGGGCCGATGAATGGCCACATCGACAAGCACGTTATAGCGATCAGATAAGGTTTGAGCGTAGCGCTCGGCCAGAACTATACGCTGATCCGCGGTGATCCCATCAGGAAACATCACATCAATCTCAGTACCCAATTGCGCGTTTTTACGAGTCTCAATGCGTTCGATATCATTCCAAAAACCCTCACGTGTCACTGCTAGATCCCCAGCAAGAGTTGGCGTTATCAACGCCGTATGCATCACATTTTTCTCAATAACTTGCGTGTATTTAGTACCATCACTGTCCACTAAATTTAAGATTTTGTCTTTAGCTTTACTGGTGTAATCGTGGACGACTCCTGACTGCTCATCAACCAGTTTTGAGCCAGAATTATAAGCCGACTTTGCCACCACGCTATGATTTTTCGCCTTACTAACGGCGCTAACCGACAGATGAAACCCTTTATTATTCATAGCAAAAAAAACCCAATATTGAGAGATGATTTTTTGGGGGTTGTAGGGGGTTCGCCCCCTGCCGAACGACGGAGTTTATGTAAAAAAATAGTACCCCTTGTGGGTCTTTTTTACATAAACTCCTAAGTTCGCTCTTAACAGAGGGTTAAAATACTACTGCGCCCACGAAACGATGTGGTCTTGTGTATTTTACTACCTTGCATACCTATGTATGTACTGCTAGGATCAACTCTATCATAGTTGGCTAAAAAAAGGATGAGATAATGTCAGTAATATCAGATGATCTATTCGCAGATAAGATAAAGCAGTTACAGGCTATTAAAAAAGAAATCAATCAGGACAGACTTGAGGCACATCAGGTGTTGGGGGAATGGTTGGCCAACGCATTAGACGATGATGACAATCATGAGTTACAAGCTATATTTTTAGACGCACACGATAATGAAAATTACGTTCGTTTAAAAAAGCACCGTGAGTTTTTGAAAGCAATTGCCAATAAAATACAAAGTAAAGCTGAGGTGGTACCAAGCAGCTTTACACCGCCTAAAAGCAGTCAGGACAGTGACCACGGTTCATTGCTTGATGCTTACTCATCAGCACAGTAGCTGCTAGAAATCGCCTAATTGAAGGTACAGCTGGATCGTCTACTAATTAGCGAAAGGTTAGGAGACGGTTATCGGCTGTTTTAAGCGTTTTAGAATAGCTTTAGCTACCATCGTATCGAACAGAGTGTAAAACACATATAAGAGTGGTTTTTAGGCTTTTTGGCAACGATTTAAAAGGAGTTTACAGAGGTATCGATAATGGCTACTGAAAATGAAGATAAACTATCTACAAAAAATGAGACTGATATTGAGAATGTGAAAACAGGGTTGTCCAGAATGACAGATGAAGATATTCAAAATATCTTTGACCATGCTTTTGAAGATTTTCAAAGATCCAAGCTTGATCCGAACTATGTGAACGAGGATTAACATCAAGTAAATGGACAATTGCATTCTGAGCTACTGATAAGTTTTATAAGTGATTGGTCGCTCATATTATCATCTCAAATCCGTCAGTTCTTGAGCTTTTTTCCTATTATTTAATATAAAAACATATTTTTTACTTTTAAAGACTTTTAAAGACTTTTAGGACGCTCTCAGACCTTACCAATTAAGGGCTTCAAGATCTATAAAGCTACAATCAGCTAGGTTAATGCTACAATCAGCTAGGTTAATGCTACAATCAGCTAGGTTAAAAGCTACAATCAGCAGGTATTATGCTACAATTAGATAGATTTGAGCATTAAGGCGTAGATATGACTAACCAAGTTGGTTTATATGAGAAGAAATACCCTGCAAATTGGGTTGTTATGCAAAATCGTATTCTACAAGCGTTTTATGAAATGACACTTGATGAAAAACGGTTGCTGTTGCTTGCTAGTTCAGTAGTGCGTTTGATAGATGCCACTGAAAAAGACACTATAGAGATAACCGCGAAAGCATTTGCAGAGGCTTGCAACATTCAAGTGGATTCTGCTTATACTCAATTAAAAGATGCTAGTGAAACGATGATGAGGCGATTTTTTAGCTATAGAAATGAACGCGGTAGCCGTGTCAATGTACAGTGGGTCATCAGATCAATATATGAAGATGGCTATGTGTCTCTATGTTTTACAGATGAAGTGCTACTGATGTTGAAGGTTTTTGATGAAAATAATCCATTCACTAAATATAAAAAAGAAGATGTACTTAAACTGAAGGGTGAATATTCAATAGATATATACCATCTGGCCAAAAAACATGAGGCAATGAGCTCGTGGACAATGTCACTTGAAGAAATTAGAGAGGAGCTAGCTCTTTCTAAATCTTACGAACGTATTAACAACCTAAAAAGTCGAGTCATCAACCCAAGCGTTGAAGAAATAACAGAAAAGTCAGATATTAAAATCACCTATGAAAACGTTAAACGTGGTCGTACCGTCACAGGACTAAAATTTAATGTCAAAGCTAAGCCCACCAAGAAAAAAAGTCTGGAGGACTTAAATCAGAATAATGAGAATAGAGATATACCATCCTTAACCGTCAAACAGATCGACCGTTTTGCGCCTCTATTGGCTAACTATGCCCCATTTGGTAGCTATGCGCCTTCAGGAAAAAGTACCCAAGAAGTGATCAGCTGGTTACACACTCAATTAAGAGATGAAGCTTTTTTAAAGACCCATAAAAAGCATTTGCTGGCGGTAGGTTATACGTTCCCTAAGCAAAAATCATAGCAAAGAAAAAAGAGTGATTAATCTGGTACTGTCTATACAAATGGTTTATATTATATGTACACAGATAAGCCATTTGTAATGCCATGACGACAACTAATTATAATATCAGGCTCGATCAAGAGCTAAAAGAAAATGCTTTTGCCGTGTTTGAAAGCTATGGTCTAACGCCGTCTCAAGCGATTAAATTGTTCTTGACCCAAGTGGCGCAAACCAATCAAGTACCGCTATCTTTTGAATACCAGAAAGTATCAGCTGTCAGTCAAGATGAATTGCTAATCTATAAAGAGCATACTGACAGAGAGAACAGATAAGCATTAGATTTGAATGGGATGAACAAAAAAACACCAATCAGCGTAAGCACCGTTTATTATTTGAGGCAGCCGCCCGAGTTTTTCTAGACCTTTTATGCCTGCGTCAGCAAGACAGGTATGAAAATGATGAAAAGCAGTGGCAAGCGCTGGGTACAGTAGACGGTACCGCCGTCCTATTGGTAGCCCATACGCAAACAGAAATAGATAATGGTGAGGTTATACGCATTATCTATCTCAGCTAGACGTGTCAAAAAAATTAAAGGGAGCCAGTGTGAACAAAGTTAGCTATCAAATAGACGAGCTACCACCACTAACGGCCAAGCAACAAGTAGATTTAGAGCATTTAGCAACGCTTAATGATGACGACATTGATCTATCAGACATTCCAGAAGTCACCGACTGGTCAGGTGTTAGCCGTGGCAGTATTAAACCATAAGCGTTCTTTACTGAGGCCAGTATCATTGCCAAATTTAAGGATAAAACCAAGCAAACAGGCGCTAATCATTAATAAATGATAGTAATGCGCTAGAAGAGTACTTAACTGATCGTTAGCCCTAATCTAATGATTGTGACCTCAAGATTACTTGAGGTTTTTTTAAGCCTTATATTGTAGTAAATTGTATATTGTATTATACTATATACAACATACTACAAACGCTACATATTTACTCATACAAAATTAAGGACAATAATTATGGCCATTACTACACAGCAAATTCATTCTATTGCTGATCAACTGCACGAACAAGGTATCAAACCTACTTTAGCCGAAGTGCGTAAGGCGCTGGGTGGTGGATCATTCACGACCATCAGTGAAGCCATGAAGTCTTGGCGTCAGGATAACCAACAAGAAGAGCAGCTAAGACAGGTTGAGCTACCAAGTAGCATTGCTGAACGCTTACAAACGCTTGGTGCAGATATGTGGCAGACGGCCATTGATATTGCCAATGATCGCTTGGTGAAAGAGCGTGAGGCACTAGAGAGTATTAAGGCCAAGGCACAAGCTGAGACAGACGAGGCACAAGAGGCGGTTAAGACGCTAGAGAGTGAACAAGCTAATTTGTTGCTAGAGCTCGATGAGGTCACAGCAACTGCAGAGGCAGCGGCAATCACTTCGGCTCAGATTACTGCTGAACGTGACACGCTGATACAGACACTCAGTGATACTCAGCACGCGCTTGAGCTTGAGCAAGCTAAAACAGATGCAGCCCAAGCGCAACTTGCAGAGCTGCGCAGCAGCTTTGATCAGCAAGCAAAAGAGCTTAACGTCAACTTATCAAAAGTGGCCGCGCTTGAAGCCACTGCTAGTAGCGATAAAGCAGAAATTGCACGTCTACAAACAGAACTGACAGTGACTAAGGGTGAGCTAAAGACAGTCACCACTGAACGCAATGAGATAGCGACTGACACAGCAGAAGTCAAAGGGGAGTTAAAGGCCATAGTCGCTGAGCGTAACAAGCTATCAGGACTCAACGATCAGCTGACCCAAACACAGGCTAAGCTTGAAGCTGAGCATAGCGTACTGAATAAGCAGTATAGCGAGCTATCAAGCCATCACCTATCGGAGCAAGAACAAGTGACTCTGTTACAAGATCAACTTAAGAAAGCACAAGATGCTCTAATACTTATTCAAAACAAAGATAATACTTTGGATGCTGACTAAATAAAAGTATTCGAGGTTTCAGTTTAATTAGGATTTCAAGATAAAGAACAGTTATAAGTTTGGGAGGTAGTTTACCCAAGGCATAGATCTCGTTCTATTCACACTAAGCTTATGAATCAACCATGACAATATCGACTCACTGAATAAGTGATTGTTGTATATTAACTATTCTAAATTTTTCTCTGGACTCTTATAGTATATAGCCGAGTGGGCTATATACTACTTAAATTAGCCTAAGTGAATTTATGCTGATTTTGGAGCCTTGAGCAGATTTCAAGGAACACTCACCCTAAAGCGATTATGAGTAGATAAAATACTCACAATCGCTTTAGTGCATTCCTTGGATTTGATGTGATTAGTCATGCCGACTTCATCGCCCATCGCGTCATCAAGACCGTATCACTGTATCAAGCTACGGTTGTTAAGATTACGGCTGATAGCACCGCCTAGACACGCTCTTAACCGCTACTGTACTGTCATACGCTAGCAAGGGCATAAACCCAATATACCGCTACGATATGCACGAGTAACCACTCATTGCGTTGCTCTGATCCTTTGTCTAGTAACCCCTGTAGGGAGCTCACCCTTATGTCAAACGCAGTCGTCACCGAGGCCTGCCACCCATTTGACGGGTAACGGGTACAGAGAGAGCAGCACGAGGATGTAACGAGCGAATAAGTATACGGTAGGTATATTGATATTGAGCAGACTTTAAGATAAAATGCACTTATACGGGCATTTAATGCTGTTCAAATAACGCACTTCAGATGCTTATTTGTTCGTTACAGCGTGTTGACGCACACTGTAACCGTTAATTACATTAAAAACTAAATGCCTCTAGGAGTCAACTCCCAGAGGCATTTTTTTGTTTGTCATGCAGACTAGTTTTTTGATATCTGGTTTTTCGTTGAATTGCTTAGGCTTTTTTTATCGTCATCTTAGCGTAAGCAATTCAATTATTATGAAGTTAGCACATCCTCACAAGACGTTAAGTTCCGGACAATATTGGGTCGGTTCATATTCTGAAATACAAGTCGTGGCTAAGTGCTGCCGTCAGTTGATTGCTGAGATGTCTCAAGAATTAAAGAGTACTTCTGGGGCAGTAACTATCTACCTATCACTATAAAAAATCGCCTGATTTAAAATCAGGCGATTTTTTAGGCTGTCATATCCTTACTTAATAATGATAACGGCACTGGACGATAATGATCGCATCATCTTGAATTTCATAAACCAGCCGATGCTCTTGATCAATTCGACGAGACCAGTAGCCTGCAAGGTCATGTTTGAGTGGTTCAGGTTTGCCAATACCCTTAAATGGGTCACGTTTGATGGCTTTAATCAGCTTACCGATCTGTTTGACTTTCTCTTTACTGGTTTTTTGCCAGTACTCATAGTCCTCCCACGCGTCTTCCGTCCAAGATAGTATCAAGCGTCTACCTCATCATCAAAAGTGAGGGGTATATCTTTGGTATCAATCTCACGTTCAATTAAGCGACCAGCTTTAGCATCAGCAATAGAGCGTCTGAGACGCTTGGCATTGGTAGGGCTGCTTAAAAGATGCAGTGTTTCCTCATACGAGTTAAACTCTTCTAAACTCATCAATACCGTCGGTTTAGCATTTTGTCTTGTAATTAATATCGGGCCTTTATCGGTGTCTACCTTATCGATATACTTTGCTAAGCTCTTTCTAAAATCAGTGTAGTTCACAACGTCCATAATAATTACTCCACGTTTAATTATGTTGGTTATATGACCTATCATTATAGGTTGAATGTTATACTAGTATATACTATATCTGTACTTATATCTGTACATATATTAGTAAGAAGCAAAGGGATAATTTGATATGTCTTCATGTATCTTTTTAAAACGTACATATGAAAGCTGACATATTGATCTTAGTTTAAATTTCTTGGCACGTTTGCCGCCTTATATTGTCGAAAGAAACAAATTTTACTCATATACTCATATACTCATATACTCATATACTCATATACTCATACCATTTTGCAGAAAAGCAATTATGAATGCAATATAATGGTTATTATCAAGCCTTACTGCATTAAATCGATTTTTATATGGCGTTGTGATGCCTTTAAATAAAGATCAAAGGGCGTAGTTTTATTTTTTTATTGTCGTATTCTCTCAGGATGTTGAGTCTCCGACAATCTCAGGGCGGTTCAGCTCTCTTAGCGTCTTGATCCTTAGTGCTGGCTCTCACATAAACACGAACAGTCATAACGCCTCTTTTTATCATTTATACTTAATAATTAATGTCCATTGATAATAGCAAGATATTACTATCATTTAATAATATAAACAAGTCTAATGATAGATAAGTTATTGTTTAGAGGTTTTATGTTTTGGGTATAGGCTAATGATAGGAAAAAAGCACAGCAGCCAGTCTTATAATTCAAAAGTCTGTTATAGATGGTTCCATGCTAACAGTCTGCTTTAAGTAGTCTGTTAATAGGTTTGAAAGGTAAAATAACTGGTTTCCTTGGGGTATGTTCTAAAAATAACTAATATATCTAATCGATGCTAAAATAGAACAAAAATTTATTTTATACATAACAAGATGGAGACTACATATCTTGCCAAAGACAGTTAATGCCGCATTTGCTTCTTTCATGAAGAACACGGTTAATCTAGATCCTGATAAAGTCAAAACCGCAAGAGCTAGTAGGAATTTTTTGCAAAGTAAGATTAAAGGGTTCGATAATTTTTTTCCTTTATATGGCGAGAAAGATATCAGTTTCGGCTCTTTTGCTAGACGTACTAAAATACGAGAATTAGACGACATTGATATAATATTTACGCTAAAAGCCACAGGTTGTAGCTGGAGTGAAGATATTAATGGAACAGTTTATATACATACTCCTGAGGATTCAGAGGAATATAGAAACTACCGTCATTCTGATTCTCTCAAACTAAACTCAAGAAAAGTATTGGGTAAGCTCTTAGTTTCTTTGAAAGGAATATCTCATTATGGACAAGCAGAGATGCATCGCAACTTACATGCCGCAACCCTTAAATTAATTAGCTACGAATGGAATTTTGATGTCGTACCTGCATTTTTCACAACTGAGGATTATTTAGGTAGAAGTTACTATATTATTCCTAATGGAACAGGGGATTGGATGAAAACAGATCCAAGAATTGATCAAAAACGAGTTTCTCAAATCAACACAAATAACAATGGAAAGGTGCTTAATCTAATTAGGTTGGTTAAATATTGGCAACGTCGTAAAACGATGCCCTTAATGCCTTCTTATTTACTAGAAAATTTCGTTCTTAAATATGCTGACGAAAACGTATTAAGTGAATTCGTTGATGTGGGATTTAGGGATTTCCTCCTATTCCTAGCTAATAATATTCATAATGCCTTATATGATCCAAAAGGAATTCAAGGCGATTTAAACACTCTTAGTTATGATGATAGGGTGAAAATAAATACGAAGGCAGCTAGTGACTACTCTACAGCTAATAGAGCTTTTAATTTAGAGGTTTATGATCAAAATCAGGAATCCGCCATCAAAGAGTGGAAAAAAATATTTGGTCCATATTTCCCTAATTATGAGTAATTGCACATGTTGAGCATCGTCGATAATCAAAAAACTAAAGAAGCAATTAAAGCTGGATTAGCTTTCCGCCAAGCTTATAATTATTCAAAAAACTATAAAGCTTGTTTATGGGGTTTAACTTTTTTGCTAGCAGCAGCTCAGTTATTAGTTGTCATAATAAGTAAATATCAGACCAAGATAAACTACATAGAAAATTTAGACTTCTTACCAGTTGCGATTCTTATCGTATATGTATTAATCAATAGTTTTGGTAAGGATAAGATGAAGCGTTGGCATGATAAGGGTTGTGAAATACAAAGCTTACATGACTCTATAGCTCTAGGTGTTACTAGTAAGACTAGAGACCTCGCTATACCTCAATCAGAAATAAATAATTTATACGAGAGTAGGAAGAAAAAGCACCCTGATGACGTGAACACATTTGCCACTTGGTGGGATATTAGCCTAAACGATATAAGTTTTTTTGAGTCTCGTATAGTTTGTGCCTATGTTACTTTTTTTTGGGAAGTAGAGCTTCGAAAAAAATACCAAAGATTTTTAAGTCTTATTTTAATTATCATTATGATAATAAGCCTTATAGTTATCTCCTACTATAATTTTCCTCTAAGAGAGGCTTTGATCTTTATTATTGCGCCTATCACTCCATTTATTTCATTGTTAATCGAAGAGCTTTATGACAATAATAAATGTATTGATGTGGCAGAGGATATAAAAAAGGATAGCTGTCATGATTGGCAAAACGTTTATGACAATAAATTTAATGAGGCCGAAATCAATGATAGCTTTGAAAAACTTATGAGTAGATGGCATGTTTATCGATTAACTACATTACCAATATTTGAATGGCTCTATAAACTGACACAAAAAAGCATGAACATGAACATGGTAGCTAATACAGATTCGCTCGTGGAAAAACTTAAATCACGTAGTAATTAATACTTAATTCATCCCAGGTTTTACATGGAAGGCTTTAGAAATGGCTTTTAATCAACAGACTTATTCTGAATTCATGGCAAAGCTTGACTCCAAAATGGGTCATCATACCAAGCCTCAGGCATTCCCATATTAGCTTTGGAAGTTAGGATAAAGGTATTGCTTTCAATAAGCTGTTTAAGCCTTTCTGCCCATGATGACTTTGGACTGATTTTATAGAGCATGGTTTGCATGGCAACTAAAGTGATATAAGTGCGCCTATGAGCCTTAATAGCAGGGTTGTTCAAAACAATTTCATTTTGTAGCCACATGATGGCAGAAGATGTCGGTATTTTGATGCTACGGCCATGCTCTTTGTTCCAGAGCCTACTATGATGAGCGCAAATGTTGCGAATGTCATTGAAGCTTTTAAGCCATGACTCTAAGATTTCAAGATTTAACCCTAAATTTTGGGCTATCTCCTTTTTATATGCGTTGTTAGCAAGTCCACAGTAAAGATAGGTTAAGTCTCCCCAAGTGAGCATTTCAATCATCATCCACGCAGGCGGTAACCGAGGACTATCATATTTTGACAGATAATGGCGTAAAAAATTTTCCTTTCGTGCATGATCTTTAAGCTTAATTTTATCTTCTGGCGATATTGGGCGTTTTTCTATAGCTTTCTCATCACGCTCTAAACGTCTTTTTTCTTTTAATAGCTGTCTTTCAATATTTGCTAGTAGGCGCTTATGTTCATAATCTGGCTTAAAGTGTGTTTCGTCGGTATACCAGAAAGCGTTATTTGCTCGGCAGCATATCACGTTGCAAACTTGAGCGCGTATCGCAACCTCAATTCGCTCAATGGCATCCATAACTAAAAGCCGCAGCTCACGATCGAAAACATATAGGTTTAATACATCATCGAATGTCGTATTGTCTTTAAATTCATGGCTATGATTTAAGTAATTGACTGCTGATTTTTGAAAAGGAATGGTATAAGCGGATAAGCGATAGTAGCCGATGAAACTTAAGTAGCGTACTGCGCGATTTTGATCTAAAACTTTTAATCCCCGTGACTGCCATTGGCTAATATGATCTTCATGGCTTTTGACATCTTTTTTGAATGGAATCATAACAAGGTCTTAGTAAAATTTAGGCAAAAAAAACCTGCCAATTTGAGCATAATCAGATAAATCTGATCATAGGCTTAGCAGGTATGTTATATAAGTATAATATATTAGGTGGCTAATATAATAAAGGCATTTTTACATTTTTTATTAAAAATATTTAAAACATCCCGAGCGAAATCAGTTTTTTAAACGCTATAGCCTCCCACCCACACCCTTAAATTTCTCAACAAAGGTAGCAATTTTCTGTAGAACACTTTGCTTTTTGGTTAGGTACTGTGGATTAAGAGGGCTTAACTTAGGTAGGACTTCATTCAGCTCCGTACCATTCTCACTGGCGTATTCACGCTTTAAAGATGCCGTTATATAACGCTTAGCTGCCTCTCCATTAAGATTTTCAGCAACAATCATATCTTGGGCTTCACGCTGCTGCTCTGTTTGAGCAAAGCTAAAGAAGGCCTCAATGATGCTAGATTTATCAGGGATGTTATCCAAGTTAGTTTGATTGATAAAATCTACCACCAGGCTTTCTTTAGCACGATTACCAAGGCTTGCTCGAATCACTCGGCGTACTTCTTCGACTAAGGCGGACTTATCCTTGGTATTCTTGTTATGTTCAAAAATCAGCTCAAGGATGTAATCAAGGTTAATCTCTTGAGACTTAAGAAGATCCACCTCAAAAACCACTTCATCCCAGTCAAGCGAGGACTCGCTTTGATCCTTGGCTGCTTTTTCACGGCGCAGCCAATCACGTATGTCGTTATACGTTGATCGATAGTCTTGTACCTCTCGTTCAGCAGGTACATCGATGCTTTGCATGGCAGCAAGATCTTCATCCGTCAAATAGTGCTCAGCTTTGAATGTCTCAACTGCTTCAGCATCAGTAATATCTATGCTTTGAAGCGCTTTTAGGCTCGCGAACTCATCATAGTTTTGTAAGATGTTCTCGACGCGTAAATACTCGCCAAATAACTTAGCAAAGTCCTTTTTGTCCGCCTCTTTGACAATCTCATCAGGGTTAGGAAAGCGTTGTTGCAGCTCTTTAATCACTTCCAAGTAACCACGTCGTGCTTTGCCTGTCGCAATATCGGTAAAGCCTTCCAGATACTCCCTATAGCTTTTTTCCAACACGACATTCTTAGTGTTTCTATCCCCGAACAAAGTGATAGCATCAATGGTCGCTTCGGAGTTTTTCAAGGTAGTTGTCACCATCAAGCTAAATTAAGCGGCTTGTAATCTTTGCTGTTGTTGCTCTTTTACAGGATTTAGCGTTGTTGGCCCTACAGGCTCGCAGTTCCTCACCTCCTGAG
>NZ_CAJGZM010000015.1 GCF_904846175.1 Psychrobacter immobilis
TGGGTAAGATGTGTATAGTGTTTCATAACGTTCTGATATGTAGGAGTTGAAGTTTGAAATGCAACACGGCACATCTTACTCTTCAACTCATTCTTTTAAAACGTTGCACTTCTTATTTGAATCTAGGCCATATAATAACGTGATACTTCTAACAAAGTGATAAAAATAATAACCAAACCAATTTTTTTTGAGTGATTTCCTTTATGTGTCCTATTAGCTCCTTATCCTTATTGATGTTTAAAAGATTGTACAATCCAATGACGACATTATTGATGAGTTCTAACTCTCTTAGCTTTAAATTCTCTCTTAGCTTTAAATTTATGAGTTCGCAGTTATTAAAGCCAGCTATTCTCACAGGCTTATTGGGTTTAAGCGTTGTGAACATGTCTGCGCAAGCGGCTACTAACAATAATGGGAAAATAAATAATAAGGGCAAGAACCCTACCGCAAGTTTGCAATTAATCAGTCTAAATACAGATGATGTACCACTTGACGATGGTGCAGATGATTTGTCAGATATTGCCGATATGTTGGAATCTGCTGACCAAGTCGATGACTCAATAGATGCTGTGGCTGATGAAAGTGCTTTAAATGGTGAATCCAATGTTATAAATACAGACATTCCAGCAGAAGTTGCTCAGGTGTCATTAAATGCCATTTCTCCTGAAACCTTAAAAACCTTTGTTGCCGTCGTTGATTTGGTGCGCCGTGAATATGTTGACGCGGTAAAGGATGAAGAGTTATTTAACAATGCCATGAGTGGTATGTTGACCAAGCTTGATAGCCATGCTGAGTTTTTGGATGCAGAGGCTTACGAAAACTTACGTGCTTTTACCGAAGGCGATGTCGGTGATATCGGTATTAAAGTTCAGTATCAGCCAAAAGAGGGTTATTGGGTGATTACTGAGGTGATAGATGGCTCACCTGCTGATAAAAAGGGCATTGCCGTTGGGGATTATTTGCATCAAGTGGATGAGTTTAAGCTTGGTGAAGAGGAAGAAAATAATGATATCGAGCAACTACTGACAGGAATTGCTGGCACGCAAGTGGATGTGGTGACATCAAAAGCAGGTCGACGTAAACACAGCACGACTTTACAGCGCAATAACAATCATCCGCAAATTATTGAAACTCGGCTAGTTGACGGTATTGCAATTATTAGATTGCCCGCCTTTCAAAACAATAGCCGCGAGAAATTACTGCAAAGTTTGATTGAATTAGATGCGCCTATCACTGGAGTATTATTAGATATGCGTGATAATCCAGGTGGCGTATTGGCGTCGGCTGTAAGCGTTGCCAGTTTGTTTATGACTGATACCGATGTGGTACAAGTAAAAGGTCGCCAAAGTGATTCGCGCACGCTATCGACGCAAGGCGCAGCATTATTAGAAGCGTTGCCCGTGGTAGTTTTGCAAAATCGATATTCAGCATCCGCCGCCGAGGTATTAGCTAGCAGCTTGCAAGCGCAAAAGCGCGCTACTATCTTGGGCGAAGTCAGTTACGGCAAGGGCTCAGTACAGTCAGTCATACCGCTCAATGACGAGCAAGCGGTCAAACTGACGGTTGCCAATTATATGACCGCGCTAGGTAAAAAAATAGATGGAGTTGGGGTAGCGCCTGATGTGACTTTATTGGGTAATCAGAGTACATGGGAGCAACAGGCGCTTGATTTACTCAGGCAGCAGGCACTGCCGTCGGGTATTCGCTTTGTCCGTAAGGCACAGACAGAAAGCAATACTAAGCAAGATAAGTCTATTAAGAACGAAGCTATTAAGAATAAAGCTATTAAGAATAAAGCTATCAAAAAGAAAGTCACTCAAAACAATACGGTCATCGATCATGTGATTGAAAAACCAACTGCCAAAGATAAACTTTGATTGCAGTAGAGTTTAAATTAAGCCTGAGCTTTAACCTACTCTATATTTATGTTTCAGATTGATCTTCAGCAATCTCTAGCTTGCTCATGCGATAGCGTAACGAACGGAAAGTCGTACCTAATAATTCAGCAGCTTGGGTCTTATTCCAGTTTGTCTGCTTAAGAGCTGTAATGATAAGCCGTCTTTCCTGCTCTTGCAGATAATGCTCTAATCCTTGAGCGGGTAATTGACCAGCGGTCATATTTTCTGTATCCACTGGCTTAATTATACTTTCTTGCTCATCAGCTTTATTGTCTAAAGTATCCTCTAAATTACTAACCACCGAGCTATCAGCATCAGCAAGTTTTGCAGCATTTTCTGCTGAGCGCTTGCTCGCTGGGCTTGTATTCATTGAAGGATAATGCTGAGTCGTGGTTCGATAAGGATGTATATTGGCTTTTGTTTGTTGCGTGCTGTCTGTCTCTACGTAGCTTTTTATTGAATTATCTTTTATTGATTCCGCTACTGTGCTTTCATTTTGATTTGAAAAAGAAGCGTTCGAGAATGTCGCTTTATTAGCGCTAATATTTTGACTGGCAGAGGTTACCATTTCTTCATGATCGTCTAAATCAGGTAGACCTAAATGACTGGCATCGATAGTCGACGTTTCCGCTAAGGTTATCGCGCGCTCAAGGACGTTACGCAACTCGCGAACATTACCGGCAAAGTCATGATGTTGCAGGCGGGCGCAAGCAGCCTCAGTCAGTGAAGGCGGCGAATCCAGTTGCCATTCATCGGCGATGAGTGTCAAAAAGTGCTTGGCTAATACAGGAATATCATCACGCCGCGCGTTTAGCGTTGGTAGTTTAAGCTCAATGACATTGATGCGGTAATACAAATCTTGGCGAAAATTGCCCGCTTGAACCAGCTGATTCAAATCCTTATGGGTTGCCGACAAGATGCGAATATCGACCGGTAGTTCTTTGGTATCACCGATTGCTCGTACGGTTTTCTCTTGAATAGCGCGCAGTAATTTAACTTGCATCGCTAGTGGTAAGTCGGCGACTTCATCCAAAAATAGCGTGCCACCATTAGCTTGTTGAAACAATCCTTGTTTATCGGCAACAGCGCCGGTAAAGCTGCCCTTTTTATGACCAAAAAACTCCGACTCCATCAGCTCAGACGGAATCGCTCCGCAGTTGACCGGCACAAAGCTGCCATCTCGGCGCGGGCTCAAATCATGAATCAAGCGCGCAACCACTTCTTTGCCTGTCCCTGATGCACCCGATAAAAAAACCGG
The DNA here is from genome assembly GCF_904846175.1 of Psychrobacter immobilis. Classification (GTDB taxonomy): domain Bacteria; phylum Pseudomonadota; class Gammaproteobacteria; order Pseudomonadales; family Moraxellaceae; genus Psychrobacter; species Psychrobacter immobilis_E. The sequence continues at coordinate 3,157 of NZ_CAJGZM010000015.1, forward strand.
CGCTTGTGAGCGCGCCAATTTTAAAATGGTATTTTTTAGCGGGTGCATGACGGCTGAGTCGCCGATCAAGCGGCTATCGAGCATCTGCTGCTCAGGTGAACGCTCTGGTGTCAATTTGGCGGCATTATCTTGGTGAATAACCTTGAGAGCGCTTTCAACCAATTGACGCAAACGCGGCAGCTCAAGCGGTTTATTAACGAAATCAAAAGCGCCTAGCTTTAACGCCTCAATCGCCAAATCCATACTACCGTGTGCCGTAATCACCGCAATGGGCGTAGTTGAGCTGGTGCTAATATGCTTAACCAACTCTAACCCTGAACCATCAGGTAATTTTAAATCGGTTAAACAAAAGTCATAGTCGTTTTCTTGCCAATAGGCTTTGGCTTGCGACAAAGTATAGGCCACATCACTTTTGATGCCCATCTTGGTCAAGGTGATTTGCATCAAGCGGCATAAATCTACTTCGTCATCAACGACTAGTGCTGTTGTGGTCATACATCATCTCATTGTCTTCAAGTAATACAGGGTATCAAAAAATAATCTTAACGAGTCTTATTAATTGTCAATATTAGCGCTTATGGCATTCATAGGTATGCGTAATTATTCAGTAAGCGCTTTATCTCAGTTATTAATCGCTTCATTATGAATGGCGGGGGCAATCAATCGAAAGCAGGTTTTTTTATGTTCCGGAATATAAAGCAGGCGTGCGTGATTGGCCTCACAAAATGCTTGCGATAAATACAATCCCAAACCTGTGCCAGCTTTATCAGTAGTAAAAAATGGATTAAATAAGTGGCTTAAATCCGCCGTATTAACGCCGGCACCATCATCTAATATGTCAATTATAACATCGTTGTCAGCACAATAAATCTCGATTTCCACAACAGCATGAGGGTGAGCATAGCTACTATGACGTAAACCATTATTAATCAAATTAATAAGAATCTGCTCTAACTGGTGAGTGTCAAATGAGATGGTCGGCTGCGTCTTGATGTGTAAAAAAACATCGTGACCTTGAAAATAGTTAGCTAAAAATACTGGCATCCAATCAGCAAGGACAATCATTTTCTGGTTGGCGGTCTGCTGACGAGACAGCTTTAAGACATCTTCAATAATGCGATTGACGCGTTTTGTTTGCATGAATATTATTTTATAAAGTTCATGGTTGCCAGCCATCTCGTCAGTTGCGCTTGTATCGTCATGTGTTATTTGGCTTTCTTCAATATCTTCTATTAATAACTGACTGGCTTGGGAGATTGCGGCTAAAGGATTCCTTATTTCATGCGCAATGCTGGCGGTAAGCTGTCCTAATGATGCCAGTTTTAATTGCTGGGCACTGGCTTGTTCACGGCGTAAATCTTCTAATATGATAAGCTTGCTCTCATCTTTTAACGGGATGATTTCAACACGCAGCTTGCCAACGACGGAAACATTGGCAACGGCTGGTAATTCATAGATAAAAGTGCGAGACTGCCCAGTTTCTACGGATAAACAGGCATCAAATAGCTGTAGGTGCTGTTCGCGTACCTGCTGCTGAAAGTCAGGTAAGGTGTGGTCATCATTTTTGCTCGAGCCATTATTTGCGATATCGCTTGGCGAGCTGTTTAACCTATCGTTTGTATTAATAGCCTCTGTTATTGCTTGTAGAGAAGAGTTTGAAATGCTAAGCAGTTGATAGGCAGCAAGATTGGCTAAAACCACCTGCTTAGCATCAATAACGATGACCCCATTGGCCATTTGTGCAATGACTTCTTGATTAATCACGTTAAGGCGTTCGACTTCTTTGGCATGGCTGGCGGCTACTTTCTCAACCTGTACCAAGCGCTGCGAGATTGTCCAACTTAAACCACCCACTGCTAAAAAGCTGGCAGACATGAGCAGGGCATCGCCTAAATTTGTCAAATTCATGCTATTAGCGATAGCATAAAAAAACTGCTGATAGATAACAAAGATAATCGCAAGTAGGGTAATAATAAGCGCTTGCGAGCTATGCAGGAGCATAAAGCTGGCGGCAACCACCACCATATATAGCATGGTCAACTGCAAATCAGGCGCACCAGCAGTATAAAGCAGTAAGCTTAAAATAATGACATCTACCACTAAGCCAAAAGCCAGCTGTCGCCGTAAATGCTTGGTCACCACATAAAATAAACCAAGCAGAATTAAACTTAATAATACATAAAAGCTGAGCGCAGTTTGCTGTAAAAAGCTTGGTAATGAGGTGCCATCGCTAGCACGAGCTGTGATATAGACCATCAGCATAGAAAACAGGCTGACGACAAAGCGGTAGCTACTATATATTAAACCCAATCTGCGCAGCTGCGGCAACGGCAAGGTATCATCGCGCTGTAAATAATCTGTAATAGCGGCTACAAAGCTAGTAGCAGAGTTTTTAGATTTATTAAGATTTTCAGTTTGCATCTGCTTTAGCGGTTTCATAGGCTTTAATGTTTGATAAGCGTTAAGGTTTTTACTGACTTTAAAGCCTTTATAAGTTGGCCGTAATGAAAGCAGAAATGCTTAATGTGCTGATTGACTTACGGTTGAATAAGCCCATGGCGAATCGCCAAATGTGTCAGTTTCACATCACTATCAACATTCACTTTTTCATAAATGCGATAGCGATAGGTATTGATGGTTTTAACACTGACAAACAACTGATCAGCGATTTGCTGCGGACTTTGGCAGTTGACTACCATCATAGCGACTTGTTTTTCTCGGTCACTTAATAAGTCAAAAGGCGATTTAGCATTATCAGATAGTAGTACATCAGCCAGTTGTTCAGCGACGTCTTGGCTAAAATAACGCCCACCTTGATAGATTTTTTTCACCGCGCGTATCATCTCATCAAGCGGCGTACCTTTGGTAATATAACCATTGACGCCGGCTTTGATAAGCATGGAAGGATAAGGCTGCGCTGACATACTGCTGACCGCCAATATCTTAAAACCCATATCTAGCTGAACCAAGCGTTTGGTGGCTTCGAGCCCGCCAATATTTGGCATATTAACGTCTAGCAATATCACATCAGGACGCAGCTGCTTGGCCAGTTTAATCGCCATATCACCGCTATCTGCTTCGCCGACCACTTCGATATCGGCACTGTCTGCCAGCATACGGCTGATACCCATCCGCACCAAATCATGATCATCTACTACTAATACTCGAATCATCGTTATACTCTTTTCTATCGGTCAGAATAAAGGGTGCACTACTAATCTTAAGTTATTTGGATAATTTTAGTTAGTTCTTATATTAGCCGTTATATTAATTACTATAAATGTATCAGCTAACTATCAGCTAACAAAGGCACTCATATTAAGCCTCATATTTTAATATTAACTTTGCAATTAAGCACTTATAAGCTTAAGTGTAATGCTATATTGCGCCAATGTTAATAAATATTGCTGTAGTATAAAGTAAATGTAGTAAAATTTGAATGTGGCTAAAAAATGACATCTAATTGATTTAGTAGATTAAACTTAAATGCAAACCATGATACACTAAAAATACAAAAACTCTATGTGAGTATCTACAAACACATCCACAAACGCTACGTACGTGGTTGCAGTTAGTTAGTATGTAACTGATTTACTAACTAATGGCAGCGCGACAGCAGGAGGCATAATGAAGCAACTACCATTAACCAAACAGCAATTAATCGCTGCTATGATTTCTTTGAGTTTGGGCAGTGTCGCACAAGCCGCACTTACGATTAATGGTAGTTCTGGTTCAGAGTCTAATGCTCGTGTGAGCTGGGGCGGTGCCGACAACCTGTCTGAAGCTCGCAGTATCATGTACAAAGCCAATAATAGTAATAGCGGCTCTACGATAAAGAAAGTAGATAGCGGCTTTGGTACCACTAATATTACCAATACCAATAGTTTTGGCAGTAGTAATAATAGCTTTAACAATACTACCAATAATTATAATACTAGCTATCGTGGCAGTTTTGGTAGCAGCAGTATGATTCCAATCAGTACCGATTCGCGCAGTGTCGCGGTTATCGATGCGGAAACGGGCGAATCTATCTACGAAAAGGATGCTGATATTGCTCGTCCAATGGCCAGTATCACCAAAGTCATGACGGCGATGGTAGTGTTGGATGCTGGTCTTGACATGCGTGAAGAGCTTACTCTTGAGCCAGAAGATTTCGTCGGTCCTAAACGTGCCAGCTCAAACCTAAAGTCAGGCGACCGTCTAAACCGTGCTGAGATGCTGCTAATGGCATTGATGAAATCAGAAAACCCAGCCGCAAAAAGTCTATCGCGTAATTATCCAGGCGGTTATAGCGCTTTTATACGTGCCATGAACCGTAAAGCCCAAGACTTGGGCATGAGCACTGCCTTTTTCGGTGATCCAACGGGTCTTGATAAGCGTAACGTTGCTTCGTCAAATGATTTGGTCAAAATGGTTCGTGCTGCGGGTAACTACGATGTTATTCGTCGTTTTTCGACTACCAAAAGCTATGACTTTTACGTCTCTAACGCTTCAAGCGGCAACCGTACTTATAAAGCCAATAACACGAGCAGCCTAGTGCGTGATGGCAGCTACCCAATTGGTATCTCAAAGACAGGCTTTATCAATGAAGCTGGTCGTTGTGTGGTGATGGAAACACGTGTTAATAATCGTCCTGCGATTATTGTGATTTTAGGCGCGAACAGTTCAGCAACGCGCTGGGGTGATGCTAAGAACATTCTAAACAGCTTGGCGACTCGCCGTACAGTGTAAGCTTACTGCTTTAGTATTTATCAAAAAGGCTGTTATGCAATATAACAGCCTTTTTATTGTGTCGAATTTAGGAAAAATCATATGATTCAAGCATCGACTGCCAAACCAGCTCCAAAACTATACTTACTCACCAATGACGATGAGTTTGCGGTTTTATATCCTAAATTAGAAGCCGCATTAGCGACAGGATTAATAGCGCTATTACAAATCCGCCGTAAAAAAACCTTACAATCGGCAAATGGCGCAGCAGAGCTCTATAATGAAGCGGCGCAAATAGTGAGCTTGGCAAAAAGCCATCATGTCCCAGTTGTCATCAATGATGACATTGAGCTTGCCAAAAAGCTTGGTGTTGGGGTGCATTTAGGTCAGCAAGATGGTGATATTGATGATGCCAAATGTCATTTAAAACCTGAACAGACTATTGGTCGCACTTGTCATGGCGATGTGGATTTAGTCACAGAAGCCAAAAAAGAGGGTGCAAGTTATGCCGCGATGGGGGCGATTTTTGCCTCGAATACCAAACCGAACGCCAATGTTATCTCACGACAGCAGCTTATTGATGGCTGTCAGCAAGGGATTGATATTTGTGTGATTGGCGGCTTGAGCCCAGAGAATATTACTGAATTTTCAGGTTTGCCAATTGCTTATGTGGCAGTCGTTGGGGATGTTATGGACTTGCCTGTGCATCAAATTGCCGCTCGTTGTCAGCAATGGCAGCAGGCGCTTGATGCTTGGTATGCGCCTGCTAGATAAAAGGCTATTTTAATAGTAGCGATTGAGGGTTATTCAGCATGGTCCATGCAAAGCGTGGCGTAAGGTAATGCTTTTAAGCGTTGCGCTTCAATTTTCTCGCCGCAGACTTCGCATTCACCATAAGTGCCGTTTTCAATGCGGCTTAGCGCGTTTTCGACGTACATTAAGCTTTGACGGGCTTCGCCCATTAAATTTGTGCGCATATCGTTTTGACGATAAGAGATGGCTTGATCTTCCCAATGCTCATTGAGGTCATCTTGCGGGTTTTGAATATGGTCTTCGATTTTATTGATACGGGTTTCATATTCTTCTTTGAGCTTTAGTAGTTCTTGTTTAGCAGCTTTAAAGTCAATACTCATTGTATTCTCCTAATAGGTTATTTTTATTGTTGGGGTCATTTAATATGACTAGCAGTTTATTAGCACTAGCGACTTTTTTATAAAGGTTTGTTTTTATCATAAAAGCTCATTCCATCATAAACAGGCTAACGACTGAGTACCACCACGAAATGTTACTGATTTTTATTGAAAGCCCGCAAGTTTCTTTAGCAATAATCTTTTAAGCAAAATTTATATCAGCTTCGTTATGAGCATCTGCTAGAAAACTGCTAGAATACACCGCCTCAAATTCTTGCTTGGTCACTTTTTATAAAACCATGCATAAAAACAACCGATTAGACAATTTGATAGATATTTTTCAGCAATTCGTAAAAAGCCACACGGTAGATTAACCATAGATGATGCATAGGAGCAGGTAATGAATTTTTTGCGTATGAGTGAGCTGAGTTTAACGGATAAAGTGGTCTTGATTCGTGAAGACTTAAATGTGCCTATTAAAGACGGTAAAGTCACCAGTGATGCTCGCCTGCAAGCCAGTTTGCCTACCATTAAAATGGCGCTAGAAAAAGGCGCGGCGGTGATTGTTTGCTCACACCTTGGTCGTCCAACTGAAGGCAGCCCTGAGTCGATCTACTCGCTAGCCCCAGTCGCTGACTATTTGAGCGATAAATTGGCCGCGCAATTATCAAAGCCCGTTAGCCTAAGTAACGACTATCTTACTCAAGGTGTGGCGATCAAGGCAGGTGAGGTAGTACTGCTGGAAAACGTGCGCTTTAACAAAGGTGAGAAGAAAAACGATGCGGATTTGGCGCAGAAATACGCTGATTTATGCGATGTATTCGTGATGGATGCATTTGGCACCGCCCACCGTGCGCAAGCATCAACAGAAGGCGTTACTCAAGCCATGCATCAAGCGGGAAAAACAGCTTGCGCTGGACCTTTATTGGCGGCTGAGCTTGATGCATTGAGTTTAGCGCTAGAAACCCCAGCACAGCCGATGTTGGCAATCGTTGGTGGCTCGAAAGTATCGACTAAACTAGAAGTACTACATAGCTTGGCTGAAGTATGTTCACAAATTATCGTTGGTGGCGGTATTGCCAATACTTTCTTGGCTGCAAAAGGGCATAGCGTTGGCGCTTCTTTATATGAAGCAGACTTGGTTGAGACTGCTCGTGATATTATGAGTAAAACTGAGATTTTATTGCCAGAATACGTTGTTGTCGCTGATAAAAACGATATTGATTTTTCGGACTTCACGGGTTCATTACAGCAAGCTGCAGCAACCATCAAGTCTGTCGATGCGATTGGCGACACTGACATGATATTAGATATCGCCCCAGAGAGTGCTAAACAACTGGCTGATGCCATCATCAACGCAAAAACCATCTTATGGAATGGTCCAGTCGGCGTTTTTGAAGTCGATGCTTTTGGTCAAGGTACGCAAATCGTGGCAAATGCAGTTAAAGACAGCCAAGGCTTCTCGATTGCTGGCGGCGGTGATACCTTAGCAGCTATTGATAAATATCAAGTGGCTGATGGGGTCAGCTACATGTCAACGGGTGGCGGGGCGTTCTTAGAATTTGTAGAAGGTAAAGTTTTGCCCGCCGTCGCTGCTCTACAGATTAGTGAGTAACTCCTTAACGATACTTAGTAGATGAGTAACATTAGCCGTACAACCTAGCCCCAATATCTAAGGTAGGCTGTAACGATAATATCGTGGCTACTATTCTTATCTTATTGTTTTAAGTACGATAAGCAGGAATTGTCATTGATTATTATTAAGTAGTAATTATTTGTTTCTATACTGAAAATTGTTATTGCATGTCTAATTTGCACTCTATAAAATAGCGCAAATCATGTATTTGACATGCTTTATTTACGAGAGGTTTATTATGTTAAAACGCCATTTGTTACTTGCTAGCGTACTTGCTGGTACTTTTGCAATCACTGCATGTAGCCAAGAAACACAAGATAAAACGGCTGCTGCTGCTGATTCTGCTGCTGAAGACACTGCGGCCAATACTGAAGAAGCTGCTGCTAAAACCGAAGCTGCTGCTGCTGACGCTGAAGTCGCTGCACAAAATGTTGGTGCTGACATTGCAGATAATGCTGAAACAGCCGGTGCTAATGCTACGACTGCGCTAGAAAACACGGGTGAAGCGGTTGTAGTAGGCGCAAATGAAGCCGTTGCCAATACTGCTGGAGTGGTTGCCGATGGCGCATCTGCTGTTGAAGATAAAGCCAGTGAAAACGCAGTAGAAGCAGAGCAGCAGTACTAATTAATTGCTAAGCAGTTATATTACTTTAATAACTAACTTGCATTAATAGCGCTTTAATTAATAGCTATTTTATAATCCCTCAAAATACTAAAAAAGCTTTGGTGATGACCAAGGCTTTTTGCATTTTATAAATTCATCATTTATAGCATTCTTTTCGATTTGTTTTTTCTGTCCTATCAAATGTTATAAAAGCTTTACTTTTTATTTTACTAGGCAAAAAGTTAAGCAGCATGAATAAGCGGTAAGCCTAAACAGTTAAATCAATCAGCTCAAGAAATAGTCGCGCAACCGCTACGAAGCATGGGCAAAATTTGCTATAATCAGCGTGTGATGAATACTAGCAAAAATCCTGCATTTTTATTGCTCGTTCTATGACGTCGCAACTATCCTTAATATAGTGTGACAGCGATTATAGGGCAATTGCTACCCTCTATCATTTACAAGCATTTATTTTAAAATCTAATCAGAGAGCGTCTTATGGCCTTAATATCTTTACGTCAACTTTTGGATCATGCCGCTGAACACAGCTATGGTGTCCCTGCCTTTAACGTCAATAACTTAGAGCAGATGCGTGCCATCATGATGGCAGCCGACGCCTGTGACTCACCTGTCATCGTTCAAGCCAGTGCGGGTGCACGTAGTTATGCAGGATCCGCGTTTTTACGTCATCTGATTATTGCCGCTATCGAAGAGTGGCCACATATTCCAGTAGTGATGCATCAAGATCATGGTATGTCACCTGCTATCTGCCAGCGCTCAATTCAGCTTGGCTTCTCATCAGTGATGATGGACGGCTCGCTCGGTGAAGATGGTAAAACGCCCATGGACTATGACTATAATGCTAGCGTAACTCGCGAAGTGGTCAAAATGGCACACGCGTGTGGCGTCTCTGTAGAAGGCGAAATTGGTTGTTTGGGTAGTCTTGAGACCGGTATGGCAGGCGAAGAAGATGGTTCTGGCGCAGAGGGTGTATTAGACCACGAGCAGCTATTGACCAGTGCTGATGAAGCTGAGCAGTTCGTTAAAGATACCAATGTTGATGCGTTGGCCATTGCTATCGGTACCAGTCATGGTGCTTATAAATTCACGCGTCCACCGACAGGTGATATCTTATCAATTGAGCGCGTAAAAGAGATTCATGCTCGTATTCCTAACACCCATCTGGTCATGCATGGCTCATCATCAGTGCCGCAAGAATGGCTCAAAGTCATCAATGAAAACGGTGGTAACATCGGTGAGACTTATGGTGTGCCGGTTGAGCAAATCGTTGAAGCGATTAAGCATGGCGTACGTAAGGTAAATATCGATACCGATTTACGTTTGGCATCGACGGGCGCAATCCGTAAATTCCTTACAGAAAACCCAAGTGAATTTGATCCACGTAAATACTTTAAAGCTTCTATGGTAGCGATGTCAGATATCTGTACCAATCGCTTTGAGGCTTTTGGTTCAGCAGGTCAAGCACACAAGATTCGCCCAATCAGTCTTGAAGATATGGTCGATTTTTATAAATAAGCTTGTCGGCAGGATATGCTTATTTAATGATAGTAGAGCCGCTTATTTTTATCGCAGGTTCTATAAGTAGTTTCTATATTTATGTTTTATATTTAGTTTCTATAAAAGGTGGTGGATGATGATAGGATTGATTAGCGGACAGGTGCAGTATTTGATGGCACCGACTGCCTGTGTCATGACCACCTCTGGTGTGGGCTACGATATAGAGCTACCGCTACCGTCATTTTGCCAGTTGCGTCTCAACGAGCAGGCGAGCATTTGGACGCACTTTCATGTGCGTGAAGATGCGCAGCTGCTTTATGGCTTTATCGATCGTAAAGAGCGTGATGTCTTTCGCCAGTTGATTAAGATTAATGGCGTTGGCGCAAAAATGGCGCTGGCGATGTTATCGGCGATGTCAGCTGCTGAGCTAAAGATGCATGTCGAGCAAGAGTCAGAAACTGCATTGACGCGTATCCCAGGCATTGGTAAAAAAACGGCGCAGCGTTTATTGATTGAGCTTAAAGACAAGCTGAAAAATATCGAAGTTGATAACAGTAATTCAGAATTTGCGATTCAGCCTGCGCCCGTTTCTGTCGAAGGCAGTATCGTCGCTGAGGTGGAAGGTGCGTTGATTAGCTTGGGCTATAAAGAAAGAGAAGCGCAGCAAGCCATTAAAGCTGCTAAGAGTAATGGCGATACGTTTGCAGATACACAGAGCTTGTTAAAAGCTACCCTGCAGCAGTTTCAAAGTTTTAAGTAACGGTATTTTTATAACAAAGCAGTGATTAAAAAGTGAATAAAAATAAGCGACATTAGATGTCGCTTATTTTCGTTTTAGGCGGTGCTTAATGATGTTTCGCATGACTTATGCGTGGCGTTTGGTTATGCTATTTATTACTTAATCTTTTAAAATAATGATTTAAATATAATGATAAAACCTATGATGCAAGATCGTTTGATTAATCCGCTCGAAGGCGATGGTGATGCGCCTGATTCTAATATTCGACCGGCATTATTGGCTGAATATATTGGTCAGCCAGCGGTACGTGAGCAGATGGAAGTCTTTATTGGTGCAGCACGCGGTCGGGGCGAGGCATTAGACCATACGCTGATTTTTGGCCCACCAGGCTTGGGTAAAACCACCCTTGCCAATATCATTGCTCGTGAGATGGGTGGTAACCTGCGTTCTACCTCAGGGCCTGTGCTTGAGCGCCCAGGTGATTTGGCAGCGATGTTGACCAATCTAGAAGAGGGTGATGTACTCTTTATCGATGAAATTCATCGCTTGAGTTCGGTCATTGAAGAGATACTGTATCCAGCGATGGAAGATTTTCAGCTCGATATTATGATTGGTGAAGGGCCAGCGGCGCGTTCTATCAAGCTTGATTTACCGCCCTTTACCTTGGTTGCGGCAACCACGCGAGCAGGACTGCTGACTTCGCCATTACGTGATCGTTTTGGTATCGTGCAGCGGCTAGAGTTTTATAATATTGCTGACCTGACAACTATTGTTAGCCGTGCCGCACGCTTGATGCGTGTACCGATGAGTGAAGATGGCGCGGTGGAAATTGCTCGCCGTGCGCGTGGTACGCCAAGGATTGCCAATCGTTTATTACGCCGTGTGCGCGATTATGCTGAAGTGAGAGGTGATGGTAGTATCAATGGAGCGATTGCGGGCAGTGCGCTAGATATGTTGGCAGTTGATAGACGTGGTCTGGATCACTTGGATAGACGTTATATTGAGATATTGCATGAGCGTTTTGATGGTGGTCCTGCAGGTGTTGAAGCAGTAGCGGCAGCGATGGCTGAAGATAGAGGTACGCTTGAGGACGTGATTGAGCCGTACTTGATTCAACAAGGTTATGTGCTGCGTACTGCACGTGGTCGTGTATTGACCCAGATGGCGATTGATCAGATGTTATAGTGTTAAAAACTAACATAGCAAACATAAAAAATGCGTCTACGTTTAATTAAAAAATTAAAGGCAGGCGCATTTTTATTTTAAGCGTGAGTACGATTTTTTATTGCTATAAAGCTTTCTATTACTGAACATTGTTAATGTTTAAAGAAGTCTCAGGCCATATTTTTCCTGGATTTAAAATATTTTTTGGATCAAGTGCTGATTTAATCGCTTGCATCATCACCAAAGCATTACCGTGCTCTTGCTGCATATATTCTTGCTTGCCTTGTCCAATACCATGCTCACCAGTACAGGTGCCATCCATCTCAATTGCACGCGATGCAAGGCGGCTGATAATACCGTCGGCTGTGGCGACTTCTTCAGGGTTATCGGTATCGACCAATAATAAAACATGAAAGTTACCATCACCTACATGACCGACGATAGGTCCAATCATACCAGAAGCTTCGATGTCTTTTGCTGTCTCACTGACGCATTCTGCTAAGCGTGAAATGGGCACGCAGGCATCAGTGGATAAAGCACTGGCTTCAGGTCTGAGAGCGGAGCTGGCATGATAAGCGTTATGCCGTGCTTGCCACAGACGTTTGCGCTCGGCTTCATTGGTGTCCCAAGCAAAATCCGTACCGCCGAATTCTTCGATGATATCAGTAAAGATTTGCGCTTGTTCAGCGACGCTGGCTTCTGTGCCATGGAATTCTACAAATAAGGTAGGCGTTTCAGTCAAATTGAGGTTGTCATATAGGTTACACGCTTTAATTTGCATCGTGTCGAGCAGCTCGATACGAGCAATTGGCAAGCACATTTGAATGGTCAGCATCACTGCCTGACAGGCATCTTCAATCGTTGGGAAGTGGCAAATACCGCTACCTATACACTCGCTAATACCAAATAGTTTGAGCGTGACTTCGGTGACGATACCAAGCGTACCTTCTGAACCGATCATCAATCGCGTCAAATCGTAACCAGCAGCAGACTTTTTGGCACGCGTGCCGGTGCGGACAATATCACCACTCGCGGTCACCACTTCAAGCGCAAGTACCACATCTTTCATCGTGCCATAGCGGACAGCATTAGTGCCGGACGCACGAGTAGCGACCATGCCGCCGATACTGGCATTGGCGCCAGGGTCTATGGGAAAGAACAATCCTGTATCGCGCAAATAATGATTGAGCTGCTCACGTGTGACGCCGGGTTGTACGGTTACCGTCAGGTCTTCATTATTAACCTGTAATATCGCATCCATGGCATGCATATCAATAGATAATCCGCCATAGGGCGCGTTTAATTGACCCTCTAAAGACGAGCCAATACCAAAGGCAATGACTGGCATTTGATACTGATTGCAAATCTCAACGGCCGCAGCAACCTCGTGTTTATCCTGTACTGTCAATACCGCGTCGGGTGGCTGGTTGGGAAGCCACGTCATGGTATGACCATGCTGCTCACGTATGGTTTGATTAAGGCTAAGTTGCTTACCAAAGCGTGTTTGCAAAGCGGCAATAGCGTCACTATGATTTGGTTTTACTGAACCATGAGGCTGAGAAGGCGATAAAGATGATATGGTCGACATAGATAAATTCTCCATATAAGACATGTTTTTAATCAATAAAAGAGATATCAAATAAGATAAAAAGTTAAGCTCTAATTCATTTTAATTGTCGTTAAAGGAAAATTAAAAGAAATTAGAGCTTATTAAATTTAGGTTTTTTGATAAATATTAAAAGATATTCATTGCCATTAAAAAATCAGCAATCTAAGCTAAAACCCGCCAAATAACGACAACGATAGCTAACAGATAAAAGATAGGCGCAAACCAACCGACTTGTGTCGCAATGGCAATAAATACGGCAAAACCCGAAAGTGCTAGCCAATCACGGCGGCGGTCATTGAGCATGTCGGCGCGAATTTTTTGGATCTCGCGCAGTTGGCTGTCTTGACGCGATCCCTGTGATGCAAGGCTTTGTAAACCTTGATCTAGCAGCTTAGGTATATCAGTGGTTGATAATAAAATCTCTGGCAACTGCTGGCGTAAGTGTTGCAAATTACGCATCGGATCGAGCTGCTCTTTAATCCAGCTACTTAAAATAGGCTTGGCGAGCGACCAGATATCAAGGTCAGGATATAAATCGCGACCTAGTCCTTCGACATGAACCAAGGTTTTAAGTAGTAGCATTAATTGCGGCGGAATACTCATATGGTGGCGGCGAGCAATATCTAAAATTTGCATCAGGACACCAGCAAAGTCGATATCGTTAATAGATTTTTGCAGCATCGGACCGACAGTGCGTTTCATATCGCGCATCAAGGCATGCTTATCGGTATTAGGCGGTATCCATCCAGCACGGCTGACGATATCAACCATCGCCGTGAAGTTATTATTCATCACCGCCAACAGCATGCGCGCGACGATAAGCTGGTCGTCTTTTGACAATGTACCCATGATGGCACAATCAAGCCCGATATAGCGTGGCTCATGACCCAAGTCAACCGCTGTCATATCTGTAGTGAGGGTTTTAACCGGTGGCGTCTCTACAAAGACATTACCCGGATGCATATCGGCATGAAAAAAGTTATCGCGAAATACTTGGGTGAAAAATATCGTTAAGCCTTTTTCTGCCAGTGTCGCACGGTCATAACCCAGCTTATCAAAGACTGCAACCTGCGAGATAGGAACGCCTTGAATGCGCTCCATAACCATGACGTTTTTGGCCGCATCATAGACTTCAGGCACGTACATCAGTTCTGAGCCCAAAAAGTTATTGCGCATCTGGGTGGTATTGTCTGCCTCTAACGTCAAATCCAATTCATTGAGCATGACTTGGCGATAATCTTCGACAATATCGACGATATGTATGGCACGTGCTGCTTCGATACGCGCCGATGCCCAATTGGCAAGCTCACGCAGTAGTTCAAAGTCTGCAACGATGGTGATGCGAATATCGGGGCGAACCACCTTTACCACCACTTCACGACCATCATGTAGAGCCGCCGTATGCACTTGGGCAATAGAAGCCGCCGCTAGCGGTTTGACGTCAAAACGCGCAAACAAAGTCGCAATAGATTGACCAAGACCATGTTTCGGGTCTTGAATTTGGGCAATGGCAACGTCGGGGTCGAAAGGTTTGACCTTATCTTGTAGCTGTACTAATTGCTCGATAATCTCAGGCGGTACTAAATCGCGTCGCGTCGAAAGCAGTTGTCCAAGCTTTAAGAACAGCGTACCCATGTCTTCAAGCGCATACTTAATGGCATTGGGCTGATGTTTTTTACCCCAAGCAGCTGGATGCAAGCGAATTAAACGCGCTAAAGGTTGCAGCTGCGGCGCTTCTTCGACAGAAAGATGGGTATCAATACGATAAGCGGCGGCAATACGCCAAAGATCAAGTAAACGGGCGCGATGAGATAGTAGCATGAGATATAGTTACTCTAAAAAGTCGAAAGTAGGCTGGATGCTATATTTATTAATAACTATTTTTATTTATAGCAAGCGTTTAAAAAATTGTAGCATCTACTTATTATTATCTATTATTGCTTAAACGTGCTTGTTCATCTTTGATAGCCGCAAGCTTAGCTTCTTCACGCTCAATGTCAGCACGTAGTTTTAATAACTGCTGCTTTAGATCATTGACTTCGGCGGCTTCCATCGGGTCAGGAGCAACATTACCCGCTACGTCATTGGCCCAGTCGCTGACATCGTTAAAAGCGCGTTTGGCGTTATGGCGCCAGCTGCCTTTTAGCTGCGAGATGAGCAGATGCAGTTGACTGGCCATCGGCTTACCAATAAAAGGCTCAAGCTGTCCGGCGACATCAGGGTCAAAACCTGCGACCAGCTGTTTCAGCTGCATCAGTACTTTGTAGTCACCAGCGATAGGTAAATTACCCTCTGTGCCGCGCATCAGGTTGAGCAGCTGCGCAGGATTATCAACGCTAATAATGCAATCTGGACGACTATGACCAAGACGCGAACGCTCTAGGCTAGCCTTTTGGCGTTCATTCATATTGCCGCTTGGCTCAAACACACTCTCAGTCATGACCGGCTCAAAGCGCATACGCTCCTCGGTAAATAACACGTCCAAATTCACTTCAGGCGTGCCCATATTTAAACGCAGCACTTTACCCGCAAGTGGTGCCAGACCAGCTTTGGTAATCTCATCGCTAGCAATGGCGATATTAATCAGCTTTTCGGCACCCGCCAAAAGTAAGACAGTCAGCATAAGGCTCTCGCATGTTTGGTTGAGCGCCATAAGCGTGGCGCATATTTACATATTGGCTGTTATGACGATGATTAAACGCCTGCCTAGTGGCAAACGTTCTTACATTATGAATAAGCTTGTTTGTATAAACAGCTTTTAAAACTAATCTCTAAAACTATTCTTTTCTAAAAATTATGCTTTAAAACCACGATGGACAGCGACGATACCAGCTGTCAAGTTATGATAATCACAATTTTCAAAGCCTGCTTGTTGCATCATTTGCTTCAGCGTCTGCTGATCAGGATGCATACGAATCGATTCCGCCAAGTATTGATAGCTTTCTGCATCATTAGCAATCAGCTTGCCCATAATTGGCAAAGCAGTAAACGAATACAAATCATAAGCTTTTGATAATGGCTCAAACACAGGTTTTGAGAATTCCAAAATTAATAAACGACCGCCTGGCTTTAGCACGCGGTACATAGATTTTAAAGCAGCATCTTTGTCCGTAACATTACGCAGACCAAAGCTGATAGTTAGTAGATCAAAGCTATTATCATCAAATGGCGCTAATGTTTCAGCGTTTGCTAAGACAAAATCGACGTTGTTACAGCCAGCATTAATTAAGCGCTCACGACCAACTTCTAACATCGCCGCATTGATATCTGATAACACGACTTTACCGTTGCGACCAACTTCACGGCTGAATACTTTTGCCAAATCACCCGTACCACCAGCGATATCAAGCACATGCTGACCGGCGCGTACACCTGATAAGCTAATCGCATAACGCTTCCATAAGCGATGAATACCAAATGACATTAAGTCATTCATAATGTCGTATTTTTTGGCAACTGAGGTAAAGACATCAGCAACGCGCGCTTGTTTTTCCGCTTTGTTGACCGTCTTATAGCCAAAATGCGTTTCCTCATTGCCATCGGTATCAGGCGTATGCGGATTATTGATGTCATCACGCTGGTTAAATAGCGTTTGCTTGGCAGTATGTGCTTGCGCAGAAGTAGGGTTGGCGCTGTTATTTATCGTGTTTGGCATAGTCGTTTGTTGACCTTGTGGGGTTCCAGTTGGTAAGTCTTGCACTTGAGTAAAGTCATTATTATTGTTATCGACTGCGGCGTTTGCATTAAGCGTCGCACTAGAGCCTTGGTCTTGACGCGCTTTTACTTGAGCAGTGATGTTTTGATTATTGGCGATACTATCTTTGATCAATTTATCTTGCAAATGAGCATGAGAAGTAGCATGAGTTTCAGTATTGTTATTTGAATGATCTGTCATACGATTATCCTATTATTGGTTTTTATAATGGCGTATTTGAGCGCTGTTTAAGCATCATTGAATCACTATACAGCGCCGCTAGCCATGGGCATTATTTACCCTATCATACACCAAACGTTGTTGGCTTACCGCCATTATCATTGTCATGAACCTGGTCATGAACTTCGTCAATAATCTCAAGCTCACGCTCACAAAACGGTTCAATAAAGCTGCTGACACTTTTTAGTGGTTTCATCGCTTTAAAGCCTGAATCGATAAAGTCGTAAAGCGGTTGGAAGTTATGGCGATAAGCCGTGCCTTTCGCGAGACCAAAGGCTTTTTTGAGCATAAACGAGTTCAAATCTTTATCGGTACGATAGCAGACCTCTTTTAGATTGTTAATCTGCACACGGCGCTCATTGGCCTCATCGACAGCGCGGTAAGCGGCGAGCATATTCTCTTCATTAATCGCTAAATCTTGAGCAACCAACCACTCGGCTAAATGTAAATCAAGCTCAATCGCCAAGATAGACGCTTGAATGCCCATGCTGCCCGCTTCTAAAGAAGCTTCTTTGGCAAGGCGCTCTAATTTTTTGGCTTTAGGAAGGATACGTCCTAATTGCTCTGCCAATACTTTAAATTCATCACCACCATATAGTTGCGTTAAAAAATAATCTGCCATCGGTTTGTTTTTTGGTTGTTCAAATAGCGTGCTATGGGTACGTTTGATACGCGCTTGTTGCCATGCTTGCACTTCTTTTAATTTGGTATTTAAGGCAGCATCTTCATGGTGTGGCAGCGCCCAAAAACGGTTTAAGTGCTGTTGTAAATTGGCTAAGGCAGACATGGCAGGTAATCCTATAAAAAGTAAAAATGGCAATCAAATTGATGATAAAAGGGTTGAAATGATACTAAATTCTTGTGCTTGTGGGCAGCTATTAAAGCATGCGCGCAAGATTTTGTTCACCTTAAAAGAAAATACCGCAGAATACAAATGCCAAACTGTTACATAGCAGGGTTATTTACTATATTTACTCAATGCTATGATTAACTGACATAGTGATTTAAGTGCGATAATCAGTGTTGTAAGCAATGTTATAAAAACCAAGCATTTATAAAATAGCTATGTAAATATGAATTTTTTATGCAAAGAAAATAGCGTATAAAAATCATAAACGAGAAATGTATAACATCGCATAAAAAACTATAAAACATTATCTAATAATAAAGCGAGTATGGACATGAGCAAAAAAAATAATATGACTGAAGCAGACGCGCCAGAAGCGGTAAGTGACCAATTTAGTGAGCAAGTCGTCGAGCAGCGTTTAATACCCAATCCGTTAAATATCTTTTCTATGGACAAAGATGCATTGCGATTGGCATTAGTCACTGCCCAATTTGCCTTGCGAGCCACGCGGCAGCAAACATCGCCGACCACCAATAAACCAACCGGGCTATTGGTGCTGGTCAACGGAATGGAGCAGGCGGGCAAGGGCACAGCGGTCACTCAGCTGCGGCAATGGGTGGACCCGCGCTTACTCAAAGTTGAAGCAACGATTGGTGATTGTCCTTTAGAGCATCAGCCGATTTGGCAAGCGCATACCAAGGCGCTGCCGCGTCATGGCGATGTGATGGTGTATTTTGGCAACTGGTATGCCGATTTGCTTTATAACGTCATGCGTATGGCAACGCTAGATGATGAAGATAGTGAGCCTAAAGAAAGTGGGGATAAGAATAATAAGAAGCTAAAAAATAAAGCGTTGCCTATTGCCCAATGGCAAGACTATTTGCAGAAAGAACTGACTAAGCTACAAGCCTTTGAGCAAGACCTTGCTGCTAATCAAACCAAGCTGCTTAAATGCTGGTTTCATGTCGATATCGAAACCTTACAGGCGCGTCTCAACGACAATGAATCTGATCCAGAGTTTTTATATCAAATTGATTGGAAAAGCAAAAAGGTCGTCGACACTTTTAATAAGGTTGCAACGGCTTTATTACGCCAACAGGATGACTGGATTATTATCAACGGTGAGGATAAATCACAAGCGGCTACCCATTTCTGTCATGAAGTATTGCAGGCCATGCAAACAGCACTAGCAAGCAGTAAAGCAGCAAGCAGTAAAGCAGGAATTAAGAATATAAAAAAGGTAGCAAAATTTGAGCCTGTAAAAATACCTAAAACTTTGATAAATATTGACGATACTGAGATAGATAAGTCTGACTATCATGAAGCACTTGCCGAAAAACAAGCACGCCTTGCTGAATTGCTGCGTGCGCGCAAAGGTCGGCATGTGGTCTTTGCCTTTGAAGGGATGGATGCAGCAGGCAAAGGCGGGGCTATCAAAAGACTGGTTGCGCCACTCGATCCACGCGAGTATCAGATTTATAATATCGGCGCACCCATGCTGTATGAATTACAGCATCCATATTTATGGCGTTTTTGGACCAAACTGCCCAATGAGCAAACCGATCGTATCAGCCGTATTGCTATCTTTGATCGTACTTGGTACGGAAGGGTATTGGTCGAACGTATCGAGGGCTTTGCGACTGATGCAGAATGGCAGCGCGCTTATACTGAAATCAATCGTTTTGAGGCAGATTTAGTAGACGCTGGCACCATAGTCATCAAATATTGGCTCGCTATTGATAAAAAAGAGCAGCTCAAACGCTTTGAGGCGCGTGAAGAGACGCCGCATAAGCAATTTAAGCTGACCGATGATGATTGGCGCAATCGTGATAAATGGTCAGATTATGTGCAATCGGCGGCTGATATGCTGGCACGCACTCATACAGACGATGCCCCTTGGTGTGTTATTACGACCAATGGAAAGCAGCAAGCGCGTTTGGATGTGTTGGACCATGCGATTCAGCAGCTATCTTCCGCACTATCTAAGAGTGAGTAGCGTGTCGATTGCTATTGTCACCAAAGTAGGCACAATTGTTCCTACTAATAAATCGCTACGGTGGTTTTTTGACCCAGAGAATCTATGAAATGTAACAACAATTTTTCACTAAATTTATCGCTTTTCTAAGCTAAATATTTACAGTTACAAATCTCGCAATATCATCATGCATTATGTGTCTATATTTAATATAATAGGCGCGTAATGACTTCTACTTTTTACTGAAAAAGCGGAATCATCGGATAGGGCATTTTTATATAAACGCCTTAATCATTAGCAACAAATTTTTCATCACCAACGCTATCACTATAAAACCTAAGCCGCAAGCTGCTGTAATCGGACGATTTGGCAATACTACTTGCGGCTTTATGGCATTTTATGTGATGGGTTTTTTACCTCATGTTTTTATCATGGGTGATATATCAACAAGATATGACAGGCCAATGATTCAAACCAGTGTTTTAAAATAGTATTTCAATAAACAAGTTCAAAAAACAGTGTTTCAAAAACACGTTGCGTACACGCTATCATAATGTTGGGTGGTGAAAAAAACATCATCCCTAGCGCCGCAATGTCATCAATCACCTATAATTTCAATCAGCTTACGCAGGACGTATCAACGTATGGGTATTAGCAGCAGTTCTACAGGACCAACCAAAGCAGTCGGTTCTATGAGAATCAATCTATTTTTTGCCATTTTACTGATTGCGATGACCGCTTACTTTTTGTGGTGGGGTCTAGATTACACCATGCATCAGCAGACGACGCTATTTATCGTAGCGACGGCTTTTGGTGTGTTTATGGCATTCAACATCGGTGGTAATGACGTCGCCAACTCCTTTGGTACCTCAGTGGGTGCAGGGACGTTGACGATTCCGCAAGCCTTGGGTATTGCGGCCATATTTGAAGTATCGGGCGCGGTGCTAGCAGGCGGTGAGGTTACCGATACCATTCGTAGCGGCATCGTTGATTTAGATGGTCTATCGGTATCGCCCAACCAGTTTATTTATGTCATGCTTTCAGCGCTTATCGCTGCTGCGTTTTGGTTATTGTTTGCGACCAAAAAAGGTCTGCCAGTTTCGACCACTCACGCCATTATCGGCGGTGTCGTTGGTAGCTCTGTAGTATTGGGTATCACCTTAGGTGGTACTGAAATGGCGCTATCGACGGTAAATTGGGGTACGATTGGCACGATTGCTATCTCTTGGGTTATATCACCGCTACTCGGTGGCTTATTTTCCTACCTTTTATATGGTCAGATTAAGAAAAATATCATTGAATATAACGATAGAACCGAGGCACACATTGCGACCCTAAAAGGTGATAAAAAAACGCTAAAGCAAAATCACAAAGATTATCTGGATAGTCTGACCGAATCAGAACAACTGGCTTATACCTCAGCGATGTTACGTGATCAAGAAATTTATAAAGATGATGATTGTGATGTTGAAGATTTAGAAACCGACTATTACAAACAGCTTTATGAAATTGAAAATGAGCGCAGCAACCTCGATACCTTAAAGGCATTAAAGCAATGGGTACCTATCATTGCGGCTGCAGGCGGCGCGGTCATGGCTTCTTTGGTCATCTTTAAAGGTCTGAAGAATGTCAATAATGGTATGACGACGCTGCAAGGCTTCTTAATCATGGGCATGATCGCGGCGCTGGTTTGGCTTGCGACCTATATCTATACCAAGAGTATCCGCGGTAAGCATAAAGAAGATTTGACCAAAGCCACCTTTATTATGTTTAGCTGGATGCAAGTCTTTACCGCCTCTGCTTTTGCCTTTAGTCATGGCTCAAACGATATTGCTAATGCTGTCGGTCCTTTTGCGGCGATTATGGACGTTATCCGTACCAATAGTATTGCTACCGAAGCGGCAGTACCGCCCGCGGTGATGCTGACCTTTGGTGTGGCGTTGATCGTTGGTCTTTGGTTCATCGGTAAAGAAGTCATTCAAACCGTCGGTACCAATTTGGCAAAAATGCATCCGGCTTCTGGCTTCTCAGCGGAATTGGCTGCTGCTGCTGTGGTTATGGGCGCTTCGACCATGGGTCTGCCAGTATCGAGTACGCATACCTTGGTCGGCGCAGTACTTGGCATCGGTATTGTCAATAGAGATACCAATTGGGCACTGATGAAACCTATCGGTTTGGCATGGATAATTACTCTTCCTGCAGCAGCGGCAATGTCTGCAATCAGTTATATTATTTTGGTCAATATCTTTTAAAACGTATGCTTATTAAGGTTTTTACTTAAGTCTTATTTAAAGTTATTTATAAGCACGTTTCAAATAAAAAACGCTTATCAGCCTTATGCCGATAAGCGTTTTTTTATGATTTTTGAATTTTTATTCAGTACCAAACTGCTTACGTTTTTTGGCAAAAAAGCGGTCCAATCTATCCATGGCATCTTCTAAATCGTGTAGATTAGGCAAAAAAACCAAACGGAAATGGTCGGGTGCATCCCAGTTAAAGCCCGTGCCTTGTACCAGTAAGACGTTTTCTTCGACCAATAAATCCATCATAAACGCCATATCATCTTCGATAGGGTAAACGGCAGGATCCATTTTTGGGAAGCAATAAAACGCCCCTTGTGGCATCGTGCAAGAAATACCTTTAATCGCATTGAGGCGTGAGACCGCCATTTCGCGCTGCTTATAGAGACGGCCTTTTTTAGAGGTCAAATCCTTCATGCTTTGATAGCCGCCCATCGCCGTCTGAATCGCATATTGCCCTTGGACGTTTGAACATAGACGCATAGATGCCAACATATCTAAGCCTTCGATAAAGTCAGCAGCATGGTGTTTTTTACCAGAAACCATCATCCAGCCGGCACGGAAACCGGCGATACGGTGCGACTTTGATAAACCATTGTAAGACAGCACAAGTACATCATCAGTCAAGGTGCTCATCGGCGTATGCTCCATATCATCATAGAGAATACGGTCGTAAATCTCATCGGCCATGATGATTAAATCGTGCTCTTTTGCCACTTCGATAATCTGCAGCAGCAATTCATCACTATACAGCGCACCGGTTGGATTATTGGGGTTAATAACCACGATGCCTTTGGTTTTAGGGGTAATTTTAGATTTGATGTCTTCGATATCAGGATGCCAATTGTCGTCTTCATTACAGCGATAATGTACCGCGGTACCGCCTGCTAAGTTGGCCGCTGCCGTCCAAAGCGGATAATCAGGCATTGGCACAAGGACTTCGTCACCATCATTCATGAGCGCCTGCATGGTCATAACAATCAGCTCAGAGACGCCATTACCCAAATACACGTCGCGTACATCAACAGCAGATAGCAGGCCTTTTGATTGATAATATTGCAAGACTGCTTTACGAGCGGCAAAAATACCTTGTGAGTCTGAATAACCCGTCGCTTCTGGCAGGTTCATCGCCACATCACGCAAAATCTCATGCGGTGCTTCAAGACCGAAAGGGGCAGGGTTACCAATATTAAGCTTTAAAATACGTTTACCTTCGGCTTCCATTTTATTCGCCGTTTGCAGCAGAGGACCGCGAATATCGTAGCAAACGTTTTGTAATTTATCGGATTTTTTTATTGTGTTCATAGAGTGACCACTCATAGGGTTGTTTTGTGAATGTGGCGCTGCTTGATTTTTTATTGGTTGAGCGGCGTTAACTTGTTTGCTAGATACTGCATTTTTATTACGAGCATTTATGCTTTGAGTTGAATCTGGGTTGCTAGTAATGTTGCTCTCGATGTCGATGTTGATATCAATATTAGCTTCATGTTGCAGCTCACCACGCAATAGATAGCCTTCGCTACAACCTAAGAGTCGTGCAAGAGTAGGTAGCTTCGATGATACGATGCCATTGGTTCCGCGCTCCCAGTTAGAAATAGCCCCGCGACTGACCTTTGCGCCTGCTGCGGTCATCGCTTGCGCCAATTGCTCGGCAGTCATGCCCTTATCGCGGCGCAATTGTACTAATCGTTCGGCTTGCGTGCCTTTACTAGCTTGTGACTCTTTGCTGTCAGCCATCATTATTTATACCTTTTATTAACCAATCAATGCGTTTGTAATAGCAGACGACTAATAGAGTGATTAGCCATAAACCATTACTAATGCAAGATATTATTGCAAATAACCTTATAATGCAAGTATTAGGATGGATATCAACAAATTAGTTTTTAATTTATAGAAAAATGCAAGAATAACTTGCAAAGACAACTCTAATCAGTCTTTTAGCTATCTTTCTTGATGATTAAGTAAGCAGGTATAGAAACCCAATAAAATTACAACTTTACTTATTTAATCGGCAAAATAATTTGTTATATTTTACTTCTCTATCTCTTATTCAGTTTCTCAAAACCTTAGGCTTTCAGCTGGTAGATTGAGCAGTTTTATAATAATGACCTTGAATAGTCAGCCGATAAGCAGCAGATAAAGATCATCGTTTTTATAAAAACGAACGATAAATTTTTGCTATTAGATGACGTAAAACAAATGAGATAACCAATCATTTCATCCAAACATTCCATAAGGATATACGATGCAAGACAACCAATTAAGCAAAGAAGAAATCAGCCAGTTGACCGAAGCGGACTGGAAAGAGCGCTTGAGTGCCGATGAGTATCATGTGATGCGTGAGAAGGGCACAGAGCGTCCATTTACTGGCGTCTATAATGATATCAATGATAAAGGTATCTATCGCTGTAAAGGCTGCGGTGCAAGCTTGTTTGAGTCGGACAGTAAGTTTGACGCAGGTTGCGGCTGGCCAAGCTTCGACCAAGGTATCGATAATGGTGCCATCGATGAGCATGTTGATGACTCGTTGGGCATGCGCCGTACCGAAGTAACGTGCAGCAATTGCGGCGCGCATTTGGGTCACGTATTTCCTGATGGACCTCGTGAGACTACTGGCATGCGCTACTGCATCAACTCTTTATCTATTGATTTGGATAAAACTGAAGAATAAATGTCAATATAGTCAGTAGTTTGGCTAAAATCAGTATTTTAGTTAAAGTTAGACTGAGAAGAGGGAAGTACGTGGTGCTTCCTTTTTTCTTATAAACCTGCAAATTTCTTATAAACCTGAAAACAATAAAACAATTAATTTAAGGATGAATGATGAGCACTATTTATGATTTTACCGCTGAACGTATGGACGGCACCTCGCAAGCCTTTGCCGATTATAAAGGCAAAGTGTTATTAATCGTCAATACCGCTAGCAAATGTGGCTTTACGCCGCAGTTTGAAGGTCTAGAGGCGTTGTATCAACAATATAAAGATCAAGGACTGGTGGTGATCGGTTTTCCTTGTAACCAGTTTGGCGCTCAAGACCCTGGCAGTAATGAAGAGATTGGCGCATTTTGTCAAAAGAATTATGGCGTCAGCTTTCCGATGATGGCGAAGGTTGATGTCAATGGTAAAGATGCTCATCCTATTTTTGAGTGGTTAAAGGAAGAGAAGGGCGGTATGCTGAGCATGCTGACAGACGGCATCAAATGGAACTTTACTAAGTTTTTAATTGGTTCAGATGGACAAGTGATTGATCGTTATGCGCCAACTACCAAGCCTGAAGCGCTTAAATCCGATATTGAGCAAGCGCTAGCAGGGAAATAGAGAATAAGCTGCAAAAATCATTGGTTTTGTATAAAATATAAAGCCAATGAAAACAGAGGCTTGCCTATAGAATTGATAAATTCAGGAAAAATTCGTAAGAAAAGGGCAAATAGTGTTTGACAGCCATGTGTAAATCTATATAATACACACCCACAGAGCGAGGCTTTATTTAGTTCTCTTCTGTTGGAAGTTATTCAAAGGGTGACAACTTTGAATGTTAAAACTTTCAGGAAATCCTATTTAAAGGATTTCAGTAATACCTAGTTTGGATGCGTAGTTTCCTAGAATTTACGACAATGTAAATTCTGTTACGCTCGGACGAAGCAGTGCTTCGTTTTATCCTCGCTCAGGGTGATTAGCTCAGTTGGTAGAGCGTCTGCCTTACACGCAGAATGTCGGCGGTTCGAATCCGTCATCACCCACCACTATTTAGTATAGTGCTACTCTTAAGTAGTAGGCTAAGTGGTTAAATAAACTAAGTATGACCTAAGCAGCGGTAGTTCAGTTGGTTAGAATACCGGCCTGTCACGCCGGGGGTCGCGGGTTCGAGTCCCGTCCGCTGCGCCATATTTAAAACTTAGTTTTAATACAAAAGTTTCAACCTCAAGCATTAGATTGTTTGAGGTTTTTTTGTGTCTGGATTTCCTCTTAAACTCTTTCTTTATAAGGGTTGGACACTTTCTCTCTATTTATCTTTACCAAATGATCTACCCTTTAACAATGCATGAATGATAAGTTTTTGCGCATGATCTCTATCTCTTGAAAGTTAGTGACCAAGTACTCGGTGACCAAACGGTGACCATTTTGTGACCAAGATTATTAAAAGTTGGTTGTGGCAACTAATCCATACAATTTATACTTATCGATAAGCTCAGTAGCTTAAATTAACTGTGCTAGGCGCTTACGCGGTATCTACAGCGGCGACTCATTATCTATCGCAAGATTTCCCCATTGTATTATGGCTAGTACCTACTACTACTATTCAGCAGCAGACCGTCTCGGCTCTCAAGAGCAACCCAGACTATACTGATCATTTAAACCGCGCCTTTGCCAATCAAGTCAGTGTCTACGATATCGCTGATGTCAATCAAATCCGTGCGCAAGATATTGGCAATAAAACAATTATAGTCGTCTCTACGATTGCCAATTTACGAGTAACTAAAACGTCTGATCGCAAGGTCTATCAGTATCATGAGGACTTTGGACCGCACTTTGCCAAACTAAGTCGTCAACATCCTTTTTATGACAAGCTTGAGACCGTCAGTGAAGATGATGTCTCTGAAAACGGTTTGACCGTCAATGATATTGGTAAGATAAAGTACTCTTTTGCCAACCTATTGGCGCTGTACAACCCTCTAGTCATCGTTGATGAAGCCCATAATGCTAGGACGTCATTAACCTTTGACACTCTGAAACGTGTGCATCCTGCAGCTATTATCGAATTTACTGCTACTCCTAATACATCAACGACCAATGGTAGCAATATTTTATATCATGTCTCAGCGGCGCAACTAAAAGCTGAAGAAATGATAAAACTCCCTATTATTTTGACCGAGCATATTAATGGTTGGGAAGAAGCGGTACGTGATGCGGTTTTAACACGCGCTAGATTAGCGCTTAAAGCACAAAAAGATATCGACTATATACGTCCTATCGTCCTACTGCAGGCAGAGAATAAGAACGGCAAGGTAACGGTTGAGGTACTCAAAAAGTGTCTAATTGAAGATCATGGCATTACTGAGGATAAAATTGCGGTAGCCACAGGGACACAGCGAGAGCTAGATGGCATTGATCTTTTTGATCCTAACTGTCCTATCGAGTACATCATTACTATAGAAGCTTTAAAAGAAGGCTGGGATTGCTCATTTGCCTACGTATTTTGTTCAGTCAAACAGGTGTCTTCTAGCAAAGATGCTGAGCAGCTATTGGGGCGTGTATTGCGAATGCCTTATGCAAAGCGCCGTGTGATAGAAGACTTAAATAGAGCTTACGCCCATTTGGCCACCACAAGTTTGGCACAGGCAGCAAAGGAGCTAAC
This sequence comes from Psychrobacter immobilis, assembly GCF_904846175.1. GTDB lineage: Bacteria > Pseudomonadota > Gammaproteobacteria > Pseudomonadales > Moraxellaceae > Psychrobacter > Psychrobacter immobilis_E. Next base: position 30,682 of record NZ_CAJGZM010000015.1, read on the forward strand.
AGATAAACTTATCTCAATGGGTTTTGAAGAGTTGGAGGTAGCCACGTTCCTTCGACAGCAAGATGCCAATCAAGGTGATTTATTTGGTCAGGTAGATAAAGATGACGCTGTAAACTCGAGACCTAAGTTGACACCACCTTCTCTGATGGTTGAGGTGCAGGATACGATAGATACTACCGAGCTATCAGAAGAAGAACGCAGTAGCATTAAAATATCTGAGGTAGATGGTCGCCAAGTAGTTACGGTTACGGGTAAAATCTCAGAGCCGTTGAAAAAAGCCATTACCAAAGTGGCCGTTGAAGATAAAAAAGAGATTGAGACTTCAGTTGATAGGCATAACCTTAGTGTACATGCCGCTTTGTCACCAGCAGAGAATGGAGTGAAGTTTGCCCCATTACCAAGATTGTGTGTCATGGTTCAGGGTGAGCTTGAACTGGTTGAGAAAGAGGTATTCTTGGATGTATCAGGTTGGAATCTATTGGATTATCCAGCTAAGCTCGACTACCAGCCCACTGAAGAGACGACAAGCTTCCTAGTCGATGTAGAAGGCAAAAAAGTTAAATATAACCTTGCTCATGAGTCACAAACTTTAAATCTAAATCTGGCTCATACCGAAGTAACTCAAGATGAGCTTATAGGCTGGCTAGACCATGAATGTCGACAAAGTGATGTCACTCAGCGTGAAATGACGAGTTTCTTAACTAAGGTAATCAACCAATTACTGCAAATACCGTCACTGACACTCACTACTCTCATACGTAATAAGTATCCACTTGCTCGTTCTATACAGGAGCTGGTATCTGCATATAGACAGCAAGCAATGACTAAAGGGTATCAGCAAACTTTATTCGCAAGCGATGCTGACGTGCTTACGACTTACGATTTTAGTTACGAGTTTAAAGCAGATAATTATCCAACGCGACCACCTTACTATTCAGGTAGTTATGCGTTTGACAAACATTATTATCCGCAAATCGAAGACATGAAATCTTCAGGTGAAGAGTTTGATTGTGCTCAGACTATTGATCTACTACCTCAAGTAAAGCATTGGGTGAGAAATCTAGTTAGACGAGGAGAAGCTTCGTTTAGCTTGCCACTGGCACATACCAACTTTTATCCTGATTTTATCGTTGAATTGCAGGACGGTCGTATCTTGGTGGTGGAATATAAAGGCAAGCCTTACGAAACCAATGATGATTCAGCAGAGAAACGCATGGTAGGAGAACTTTGGGCAAGTCATAGCCAGGGTCAATGCTTATTCTTAATGGCAGTTAAAAAAGACGATAAAGGTCAAGACGTGCGCCAGCAGATACTTAATTTGATTAATTAAACGAAAGGCAATCTCTGTACTTCGTATTATGCCTAGTCTGTAAATATCTTTGATATTATTAATTCTTATTTTAATAAACGATATAAAAACAAAAAGCCAGATAGTTGAACTATCTGGCTTTTGAGTATAATTAAATTCTTACCTACCAACTATAAGCTGCCCACCGGAAAAGCTAATACATGATTCACAGAACCAAGATGATTGTTTTCTGATATAAGGTATATCCGCTGGTACATCAAGTTGATACGGCCGTCCACAGTACTCACAGTGAACATCATCTAAGTAAGCCTGGCACTCCGCTAATACGCCAAACAAAATATGATAATCGATATGGTATTGTCTGCAGAGTATTTCTATATACTCTACATACCGCCCATCATGCCCGTATGCCCAATAGTCTTCACATAGCTGTATGTCGGACTGATCTACATAAGGGCTAAAAATAAGTTTTAAGCTCATGGTTATCTCCAAACCAAGTAGTTGACGTTAATCACAACGAATAAGGGACATCGTAGTGATTCATAATGGCCAAAAATTTGGTCTCAAGATCCGTTAAGGTATAACGGTTCAGCGCTAATCCTTCATTTAGCTCTCGTTGCACCCATATCCTAACCGCTTCATCATTATAAAATATCGGATTGACGCCTAGCATCTTTGCTAACTGTGAACCCTGTTGTATTTGCAGGTTTACCATAAGTTTGGTAGATAGCGATATCGCTTCGGCGCTTAGCCAAATTGAAGCATGCGGCGGTTTAATAAATGTGTTCATGTATAGTCTCCTATAGATTAATATTCATTTCTGTTATTCGTAATGACTTTCTACAGATTAAATTATACATACATTTTGAGCTATTGCAACTTAAAATAGCCTTCTATAGAGCTTTTTGTTACTTAATAGAACCTTTAACTTATTTGAGAGCTATAGTTTGCTGCGTATTATTTGGCGTAATAACTGATAAGCGCAGTATTATCTTGTGTTCTAAAAGGAGGAAAGTTTATTGTCCTTCCTTAACTATCTCATAAAGGTCGCCCACTTCAATATCCAAATATAAACATAGCTTCTCTACAACCTCTAGATCCACTCTTGTCGCTTCTTCGTTATACATACGTGTGATTGTGCCTCTATTTACATCCGTGTCCCTAGACACATCAGCAATCTTTAACCTTTTTTCACCCATAATTCTAGATAAATTACACTTCACCATAACCTCCTCCATAATAAAATAACCTACTGTAGATAAAAATGTCTTGCAAAAGATTATTTTTAGTGTAAATTATGTTCTATAGCAGGTCATAAAGCTATCAGATAATAACACTTTAATCTTTAGTAAGGATTTTACTATGAGTTATACCTATTTAACAACTGAAGAGCTGTCACAACGCATTAAATATGACAGCAAGACTATACGCAATCAACTTAAGGATGCAGTATTCATTGAGGGCGTTCATTACATCAAACCATTTGGTGGCCGCAAGATTCTTTTTATATGGCAAAAGATTGAAGAACTCATGCTGACAGGCTATGACGATAACATTCCGTTTGCAGCGGGAGCATAATCATGGCGAGTATCAATAGCCGAAATGGCAAATTATATGTGGATTTTCGATATATAGGCCAGCGCTGTAGAGAGCAAACCTTATTAACAGACACTAAGCCCAATCGCAAGCGCCTAGAAAACTTCGTTAGCAGAATGGAAGCTGACATTCAATTGGGGAGTTTTCGGTATGAAAACTATTTTCCACAAAGTAAAAAGCTTGAGCAGTTTCAAAGCTTAGAGCTTATGAGGTCAACGAATAGCCATAAGAACTCAAACTCAGGCTTTGATAGTTTTAGCAAAGTTTGGTTAGAGGAGAAAAAGCCGGAATGGCGGGACTCTCAAATAAGTAATGTAGAGGATATATTTAGAATTTATCTACTTCCTCATTTTAGCAATGTACCGCTAAATACCATTAGCAAAGCTAAAATCATGACTTTTCGAGGCAAGTTAGTCAAAGATGGTAATAACGGACGAACTTTATCAGCGTCTCGCATTAATCATATCATGACGCCATTACGTATGGTGCTGACCGAAGCCTCTGAGCGTTTTAATTTTGACAGCCCTTGGAAGAATATAAAACCACTCAGTGAGCCTAAAAGTAATGTCAGCCCTTTTACCCTAGAAGAGGTCATGCTCATTATCAATAATGTGAGAGCAGATTATAAGCCTTACTATATCGTACGCTTCTTTACAGGTATGCGTACAGGTGAGATTGACGGCTTACCTTGGAGAAATTTAGATTTTGAGCGCCGACAAATCATCGTTGATCAGGCAGTCGTTAATGGTGTCATAGGCGAAACTAAAACCTCAGGTTCGAATCGTATCATTCAGATGAACCAACTGGTTTATGATGCATTAATTGGTCAGCAGAAACTAACTAAACATCAAAGTGAGTTCGTGTTCTGCACAAAAGCGGGTACTCCTTTGAATCATCGTAATGTGACAAAGCGAGTTTGGTATCCGTTACTACGATATTTAGAGCTTGATAAACGTAATCCTTATCAAAGTAGACATACTGCTGCGACGCTTTGGCTTGCTGCTGGTGAGTCGCCTGAGTGGATTGCTGCCCAAATGGGTCATAGCAACACGAAAATGCTATTCACAGTGTATTCGCGATATGTGCCGAACCTAACTCGTCAAGACGGAAGTGCGCTGGATAAGCTTTTGAAAGACCGAGGTATACTACAAAACGTATGAAAAAGCCTATATTTAACAAAAAGACATCCAAACAGGTGTCTTTTTTTTTGTATTAACGCTGGATGGTTTAAATGAACGGAGCTACAGTTATATAAATGGCTTGTAACGGTTGCAGAATAATGGCTAATGAAAGTAATATCTCTAATAATATTAAGGATTGGCTAAAGACACATATCCTTGATTTCGCCGATACCAACAAGGTTGAAGGCTTAATAGTTGAGTTGAAATTTCTAATTGATATCTTACCTAAGCAGTATAGATTAGAGTTGCATAGTGAGTGTCATGTTCTATTTGAGTGGATAAAAACAAATTCCATAAATAGTACTTTGACAGAGTTGGAAAAATTAGAAATCTACAAAAACGGAATAAATCACAAGATTTTTCTAAAACATATTAAAAAACCTCATCAAAACATGAAAGAGTTATATCTAATTACTTTTCTAGTAAACCGTGCAGAGTCTTCTAAAGTAAACGTTATTCGCGCCCTTTACTTTTTTCTATGCCTAAGAATGAATGTGCTAACGGACTATGATAGTCGAATTGAAACTACACTTGATGAGTGCAGGTTTTTGACCAATAAAACTCGCGAATTTCTAATTCCGTTTTTACCTGATGTAAATGAATATAGCTCTATGCAGGATTTATTAAGTGCATTTGAGTCAATTCAGTCAGAAAACCTATATGAAGAATGGTTAAAATCAGACGACAAGGAATTAGAAGGGTTTGTAGAAAAAATTCGTAGAAAATTGCATCAAGACGAAAAGGATCAAGAATGGACTGATAATGAGCTCGTTAATTACCGATTATGTAAGCACCTTTATGAATTTATTTTACCACTCGAAAATATACTACTCAAAAAATCAGGGATTACTCGAAACGTATCTCGATCAGGAAAGCCTACTGTTATATCATCGGATACTTTTGTTGATGAAGCAACAGGAGATAGCACCTCAACAATCTATAGCGTAAATATAATACCAAATGAAGATCAAACTCTAGAAACCTTTGAAGCTGATGAACGGCAAGACGACGATATTGAAGCGGTATTTGAAGTCTCACTTGATAGGCCAATATCTTATCATTTGGACATTGTGAATGCCCAACAACAAGTAAATATGCGACGTAAACGCTCTATGTTATTAAATACAGATGTGCAGGTAGCTAAAAGTTCAGAGATAAAGATATTGTTTAATGAGTTATTTATAGTTCTAGAAAATTGTAATGTTGATTATTCAACCAATAGTAACACTACTAATAAGCTAACTATCGAAGAAATGGAGGCAGTATATATATTGATGACTTTGCTTACTGGGAGTAGTGAATATATTCAATACAATGGTATAAATAAAATAAATGAGTATTACGATCGACATTGTATTGAGTTCAATTTTTCACCAGCAAGATCAGTGTTAGAGCGACAATATAGCAGTGATCTATCAGCAGTTAGTAGTGATAAGCTAGAGTTAACTTTACCAATAGCAGTAGCAGTTTTGATAAAGAATATGCAAAAATATATTGTTGGTACAAAAAGAGAAAAGAAAAGGTTTTTTAGTGAACTTGAAAAATTATCTGAAAATAGAGTTCGGAAAATTAATAAGAAAAATAATATTCGGTTATCATTGAATAAACTGAGAACTTACTTAAAACATGTGCTTTTTCATTCAGGTACAGATACAGCTGTCGTTGATATTATAACCCTTTCTCCTATACATCACCTATCTGCTTTACCATATTTCAGCATCACGAAAGCTGATATATATTATGCGCAATATCACTACTATGACCATCTTAAAGAAATATTATTTTTGGAACCTAGAGTTTCATTAGGAAAAAACTTAATAGATAATAATAAGCTCTCAAAGATTAACTTAGTTAATTTTCCAGATGACAGGCACATCTATAAAGCAGGGTTACTAATGGGAACAAAACTAGCCCTTCTAAGCTCTAAAATTAAATCAGAACTAGTGCTTCCTATCATTAATGAGCTCAAAACCTTAAGATATCATAAGGAGTTCACTATAATAAATTTTATAGATTTTCATAACAAATTGATGGATTACTTATATATTATGTTGGGTTTATCATCTGGTTATCGTCCCGTTATTGAGACATTTGGGCGTCTAAAAGATATCGATATTGATACAGGTATGTATTTTATTTCGGATAAAGAAAATATAGTCAGTTCTTTTTAAATAAGATACAATCGTTTTAAAACAAGCGAAATGGCAGAAGAACAAATGACCTATTCAGCAGATTTTCGAGCACAAGTGATTAGAAGTGTCAAAAACAAAGACATGAG
>NZ_CAJGZM010000016.1 GCF_904846175.1 Psychrobacter immobilis
CTCAGCGGGGGTAGCAGTTTGCTGAGTATAGCCTGTTTACGTTCTTCGCTATATCGTGGCATGATGTGTCCTCATTGTCCCCTTTGGAATTATTATTTAGGGGTGACAACTATCCTGCCATAGGGGGCAGTCTATCGTTAGATATTACTTAGTTTGATATTACTTAATTAGTATTTTCCCATAAAAAAGCCCTCATTAAATGTGAGGGCTTTTTGCAGTTTTTAAATTAATAGTTTTTATATTATCATTATAAGATCGTTGATTTCTAAACCGCTTATTTTGCACTGTCTCTACAAGCTTGATTATTACAGATACCATATAACACCAAAGAATGACCAGATAACTTAAAGCCATGCTCTGCTGCTACTTTGGTCTGTTCTTCTTCAATCGTCTTATTATGGAATTCGATAATCTTACCGCAAACATCACAAACCAGATGGTCATGGTGTTCTTCTTGGGTAATCTCAAACACCGATAGATTATTTTCAAAGTTGTGCCGTTCAACGATACCTGCTTGCTCAAACTGGGTTAGGACACGATAAACAGTTGCCAGTCCCACATCCTCACCTTGCTCAATTAGCGCCTTGTATACCTCTTCTGCACTCATATGATGCAGCTCTGCGCTTTCAAGCAGCTCTAAAATCTTGATACGCGGTAACGTTACTTTTAAACCCGCTTTACGTAAATCTTGATTGGTAAAAGAAGCCATAATATCCCTTCTGACTATGAAAGTCTTAGCAAATAAATTTGGAAAAACAGGAGTGAAATAATCGTCAATACTTAGCAATAATTGCTGATAAAAAATAATCGTTATAAAAAATTAGCCATTATTAAGCATATTTTTAGGGCATTTTTTCATAACAATCTGCTGCCAAGTGTATGAATTTAAAATATAAATAATAAATATAGCAAGATAGCGTTTGGTAAATAATGTCGTAAGTGGTAGGCAATTGCAAGTAAATGACGTATCATTTGTCCAAGATTGTCAGCGAGACCAACATCACAGGTTTTTAGCTGCACCTAACCCATTTCTTATGAGTCATCTTACCATGATAAAGACATTAAATTTTCGTTCGTTAAGCTCTGCAAGTGCATTACGCAAGATTGCCATGACAACTATGCTTAGTGCCACCGTGGCTATGTCTGGCTGCTCATTACTGAGTGTCTATAAGATTGATTTGCCACAGGGAACTGCTATTACCCAAACCCAAGCTCAAAAAGTGCAAGTGGGTATGAATCAAAATCAGGTGCTTTATATTCTTGGTAGCCCAGCGATTAAAGATACACTAGCGCCAAAACGCTGGGATTATATTTACGATTATAAAGCAGGAACCGAAGGCCGCCGTCAAGGCATCGCCGATGTTAAAAATGCCAGCCAGCATTTAATTATCTATTTTGATGATAACGGTATAGTAACCCGTATCGAAGGTATCGATAGCCTACCTGCATCTTAGGTCGGTGCGCAGATCATAACGACTTACTAGATAGCTACTAAGCCTTAACCACGAGATTTACTTTTGCGCTGAGACATAGGATCAGCGCTTAAGCTGCGATATACCTCTACCCGATCAAAAGCCTGCAATTGATAATTGAGCGGCTGCTTTTGTGCGTATACGCCAACATGCCAACGCTTAGCCATTGGCGTTGTCGTATTAACGACCTGCTCGCACCATGTTGCCAGCGCTTCAAACTGCTTTAGCCAACCGACTTGCGCCAATGCCTCATACAAAGTTGTACCCTGACTGACTTGCGCAGTTAGGTAATGCTGACATACTCCATCTTCTGCATACGCCAAATATACCGTCATCAAATTGCTTTGCTCAGCCTGAGACATATCGATGTTAGCTTCACTGTTATTAGCAGTAGTCATTAACTTAACCACTGCATCACCCAACCGATTAACGCTAACAGTAACGCCAGCGGCACAATCAAGCGTATTGCCACCCGCCATAGGTTATAAAAAGCTTCGTTGCCAAAGTTTAAAGATTTACGCAGATGACTAATTTTCATCTGCCAACCGGCAAAGACAGACAATAACAACACAGCGATACTACTGATAATCACCAAAATGCCGACTAGCCAATTAGTCGGTATGGCAACGACTAACAGCAGCGCGACCACAAATGTTAACACCACACTGACTAGCAAACCAAATTTATGCGCCAATTGCTGAGAGCTATAATGTAATAAATAGCTGGCCACAAATAACACCCCGACCCAATACAGTAACTGCCCAATCGGTGGTAACACCATACCACTGATAAATAAGGCGACCACGCCAACTACCAACTGTAATATCCAAATCGGCAGAACAAGCTTGGTTGCGCGATATTCTTGCGCGGCTTGATCACGAGAGGACTTCTGAGCGTTGTAATTATCAACACCTACTGCAGTAACCGCTTGCTTACTCACTAAACTTTGACCAAACCAATATAAGCCTGTACCTGCGCCCACACTGACTAACGCCAAAGCAACAGCACGTGCCCATTCGCTTAAGCTGACATCAGTCATCGCAAAAATGATATTTGGTAAGCCGTTTGCTACGCCCAATAACAAACCGACCAGCATTAAGCCCAAACCAATCGGTAAAGGCGCGACACCCAATAAGCTTAATAAGACAGTAATGACCATTAAGCCTGCGGCAATAGCAAAGCTTGGCACGTCAGGCGCGCTATTGAGCTCTGTTAGAGCCGCTAAAATACCGGTACTTGCCCCCGATATAACCAACGCTGCGATAATAATGGACACCAATGCTGCAAGCCACCCAAAGCCGCGCCATAAAGAGCTAGCATCTGCCTCGCGAGTGAGCTTTTGCATACCGGCCACAGGCGCTTCGGCACTACGATAGGCTAAGGCAATCTCAGCATAAACCACTGGTAGCGAAACGAGCACCATCGCTAATAGCCAAAGCAACCAAAAATCAATTTCGCCTATGGATGCTGGTGCAAACCATCGGAACAATAGTAGCGGGAGCAGCGCGGCGATAAAGTAAGAAGCATAACGGATCATCATAATTTAAACCCAAGCGATTCAAAGTGAATAACATTTAATGATATAAAGCACTTAGTGATATAAAGCATTGATAAACACCTATAATTTCTATGATAATTTTTCTACAGGCGGCTTATCTTATACAAGTCTTATAAAAGGTCATACAAATTATATAAGGACTAGCAGTTATAAAAAAACCCCGAAATCGGGGTTTAATAGCTAAATCGTAATGACTGCATGAAAGCACATAAGTTAGTATTTCATCTAAACATACAACAAATTAGTGAATAGCACTTACATAGTCTGACAAGATACGAATATCGCGATCAGACAGTTTTGATGCGACAGTTTGCATCATACCCATCTCGCCTTCTTTCGCTGCGTCATTGGCACGTTTTTGCTCGTCGCTATCGATATCGTCTGCACGACCAGCTGCACGGAAAAGCTTTAGCTGAGTAGCGATATATTCAGCGTGCTGACCACCTAAACGTGGAAATGCTGCCCAAACGTTACCTGCTGCATCTGGACCATGACAGCCTGCGCAACCAATAACACCGCGTGACTTATCACCACCTAAAAACAGCTTAGTCGCTTCTTGCGTGGTAGCAGGGTTACCAAACGCCACACCCCAAGGTGCTTGGCTTGCATAATAACCTGCGACGTTGGCTAAATCTTGCTGAGATAAATTGGCAACTTGTGATTGCATGATACCGTTTTTGCGGTAACCTGATTTAAACTCAACCAATTGTTTGTATAAGTACTTCACATTTTGACCGCCAAGATTTGGCTGGGCTGGTATAGGGCTCACACCATTAACACCATGACAAGCAGCACAGACCGTTTCTGCGACTTGCTTGCCAGCGTTAAGATCATATTTAGGAACAGTGATAGCAGCTTGTACGCTGAAACTTGCAACACATAAGCTGGCGGCAGCGATTAACTTTTTCATTGATACAAATCCTACTAACTCGATGTAAGCGTTATCTAGCATGATTGCAGTGTCAAAAGACGTAATAGTCACCTAGCCATCATTTATTCAGCTAAGCCATATATTATATAGTCTTTATAACAAGCAGCCCGAAAGTACTTACTAATATCAGGGTTTATTTTGGATTATTATAGCAAGACTTTTTACTATTTGCCTACTTAATCGTAGCATTGCAGTTTTTTTCTGCTCATACCATAGCTATACGATTAATAAAAAAACAAAAAGCGCAAAAGGTTCAGTAACCTTGCGCCTTATATTATTTATCTCTACTATTATTTAAGCTTTAAATACTCACCTACTACTTACTCATATATTCGATAAGCTTGCGGTAATCGTCATCATTACAGTCTTCGCACAGGCCACCCGCTGGCATTTGAATCATGCCGCTTTTTACTGATTTAACTAGCGCTGGCATACCCTTTTGCTTAATAAGCTGTTGCCATTTGGCACTGTCGCCTTTTTTAATCGCATTTAGCGCGCCACTATCGTGACAAGCAGCACATGAGCTATCATAGGATGCAGCAATATCAGCTGCGCCGGCAGTACTTATCATTGCCGCACTGATTAATAATACTGCGCCGCTACTGGCTAACAAGCGGTTGCTTTTGGCAAAAAATTTGCTGATTGAGAACATGCGACACCTCACCTCGTTTCTTCATTCGCTTAATCAATGATTTTATTAAACGCCTTTCATTCAATCTTCTAACTAAGATTGTAACAATATATGTCGTACTAATATATATAAATATAGTTTAGCTTTGTTAACGTTGTGTGATGAGGTAGAAATGACCCTAAACACAATATTCATTTAAGCATATATTTTTATCAAGCTGTGATTAATATAAGGTTAATAGCCGTTATTTCAATAACTAAGCGCCGTAATAGTATAGAATAGGCATTATCCTAAAACCTTATTATGATTGAAGTCTTATTTTTGCAGTGCACCTATTCCATACGCTGCTTTAAGCCTAGCTCGATCAAAAAATTTTCACTACCGTATCCAATTTTTCAAGATTAATGAGTCACTTATGAGTACCCCGTTCAAAGATGTCGCCGCTGAACATGCGGATTTTAATACCAAAGCCCGTCAGCGCATTCAGCAAACAGAATTTTTGATGTCTGCACCAACTTTTCGCCTTTGTCCACCCGATGTAGGACTAGAGGTTGCTTTTGCTGGACGTTCAAACGCCGGTAAATCGTCAGCTATTAATGCATTAACCAATCAGCGCCAATTGGCACGCTCGTCTAAAACGCCTGGTCGCACGCAGATGATTAACTTTTTTAGTATCGGCGATAGTGATAGACGTTTGGTCGATTTGCCCGGTTATGGTTATGCGGCCGTACCGCTTGAGATGAAAAAAGAATGGCAAGTTGAGCTAGAAGAATATCTCGTATCGCGCTCAAGCCTTGCAGGTTTGGTGCTGATGTCAGATATCCGTCATCCGCTTAAATTCTTTGATGAGCAAATGCTGTATTGGGCAAAAGATGGTGAGCTACCGGTGCATATCCTGCTAACTAAAGCCGATAAGCTTAAATATGGTGCTTCCAAAAACGCGCTACTGAATACCCGTAAAAGACTGAAACAATTGGGCTTAAACTGCACCATTCAGCTATTTTCGGCGTTAAGAAAAGAAGGGCTTGATGAATTGGCAGGTGTCATGGGTAACTGGTATGAGTATCAACTGGATGCCAATAAAATTATTGAGTCCTCTTTTGCTTTGCTAGAAGGGGATGAGCTAGAGGATGCAATTGAAAAAGACGCTATTGAAAAGAGCGTTGTTCAAAAAGGAAATATTGAGGAAGATAGTGCCGAAAAAGATAGTGCCGAAAAAGATAGTACTGAAAAAAATGGCGAGTAAACCTCATAGTTTTCGCCAGTCCTACTTTTTAATCAGTTAAAGTCTTTAACTAAAAAGGGTTTATCACTAATAACGATAAACCCTTTTTTTATTGTGATTTTTATGGCCATTTTTTATCATATCAACTGATTTTTATTTAAGCACACAATAGCTCGGCCAAGGCTTGCGGAGTATCTACTTGATAAGTCGGCTGCTGGGCGGCAAGCTCGCTACTCGATGCCGTACCATAATTGACCGCAATACTGGTCATGCCCAAACGGTTGGCCATTTGAATATCATAAATACTATCGCCAATAAATACTGCATGAGAGATGGATTGCTTGGTAAAGTCTAGAATATCGCTCAGCATTTGCGGGTCAGGTTTTGAGCCTGACTCATCAGCACAGCGCGTGATGGCAAAATAATGATGACTATTAGACCCATCTAGTACCCGATCTAGTCCCATTCTTTTCTTGCCTGTGGCGACCGCAAGCTGCTTATTTTGCTGTTGTAAGGTTTGCAGCATATTTTCGATAGGCACAAAAAACGGCGTACGATGACTGTTTGCAATATAGTAGTCCGCATAACTTTGCTGAATCGCTAGCTTCTGCGCATCACTTGCTTGCGGGTATAAAATCTCAATACCACACATTAAGCTCAGCCCAATGATGTCTTTGACTGCCTGATCCGTGGTGGTAAAGCCATGCGCCTCGCCTGCGACATGCATCGACTCAACGATTAAGCCAATCGAATCCATCAAGGTGCCATCCCAATCAAAAATAATCAGCGTTTTATTTGCTAAGTGATGCTCGGCTGCTAACTCAGAAGTATTGGCTGCGGCGAATTTATTAGCGAGTGATAATGCTGTCATGGACTAACCCTTAACTATTCATCGTAAATGGCGGATGTGAAAACGTCACGGTCACTCATTTGGCTAAGATAGGCCCTTATAAGTAACTGTGACGTTTATGCTTAATACTTCATGCTAGTTTGAAATCTAGATTTCAATATCAATATTTTAAACCTATTCAGGTAGTTTAGTGTCAGCTGGTAACCAAGCTACCATCTCATCTGGTAATGGTGCGGTAATGGTCTCATAACCGGGAATATCTAAACGCCACGCATGTAAGCACAGACGATGGACGCCAGACTTGTCATGCACATTATATTTATCATCACCTAAGATAGCATGACCGATATGCGCTAAGTGTACGCGAATCTGATGAGTACGACCGGTCAGTGGCTTGGCTTCAAGCAAACTGACTGGCTGATTGGCAAGCATAAAACGACCATGAACGATAATATCTGTCTGGCTTTCTTTGGCTTGCGCATCTTGTGCATCTACTTTTACGCGGCGCTCACCGCTAGCCAACGTGTAGCGCAATAATGGCGCATCGATACGCTGCTCGTTCAGTGCAGGCTGACCTTTGGCGATACATAGATAATGTTTTTGGATGGTCTTATCAACAAGATGCTGCTGCAAGGCTTTTAACGATGAGCGTTTTTTAGAAATCATCAGCAGACCTGAGGTATCTTTATCGATACGATGAATCAGCTCGAGATACTTTTTACCCGTCACTTCACGCATGGCTTCGATAACGCCAAAATCTAAACCACTACCGCCATGAACGGCGATGCCAGAAGGTTTATTGAGTACGATTAACCCTTCATCTTCGTAGACCACACGTGCCAATAAGCTCTTGGCAAATTCGGTACTGATAATAGGTTTATCACGGGTAGCTAGCTGGACAGGTGCAATACGCACCACATCTTCACGCTGCAATCTGTCATGCGCTTTACAGCGTTTATTATTGACGCGCACTTCATCAGAGCGAATCATTTTATAGATATGCGGTTTAGGCAAGCCTTTTAGACGATTGAGTAAAAAGTTGTCCAAGCGCTGGTCATGCTGATGGCGAGTGACTTCAAGGTAATTCACCTTTTCAAAGTTACTAATTTCGTCATCGGCGCTTTGCGGGCGCGTTTTGCTATTAAAGATAGCCGGAGCTTCGTGGATAGGTTCGTCGTTTGTCATTTTGGCATTCGTCATTTTTAGTTAGGTATTTACATAAAGATTTGCTATAGTTTAGCATGTTGAGCGCCAATTAAGCAGAGGCTGCGACAATAATTCATTGTTGTTACAGACAGTGTAGCGCTATTTTTATTACTGGTCACTACTGGTTAGTAAAGCGCTGCCAGCTATAAAACCTGCCAAGCTTGTGTGTTTCATCTGATTTTAAGGGTGTTATATCCCTTGATATACCCTATAATGCCCCATAAATTGTAAGAACAACGCTGACATTTATTAGTGCAAAACTGTATTTATTAGTACCAGATAAATTATCAGCATAAGATTGTTTATCATTACAGAATATTGTGACATTAGACAACATCGCTTTGATAGATTGCGTAACAACAATTTTATCAAACGATAACAACATAACATTTACTCACTACCGCATAACCACGACTTGCTTTGATAACTATTTATATTCATATATAACTAGTTATCCTATAGTCCTTTAGGCGCGCAGATGAGCAAGTATGGGTCGTTTAGAGCCAGAATCGAGCATCATTAATTGATTGTCGATAGCTGCCTGAGTATTGGTGGTCAAACAGAGGACGATAAGTAGAATAGACAAGAGACACCGTGCCGATAAGCCGGTCATTTATTCTGTTTGCCAAGTACGCCCCGCTGATGACGACAGCAGCGCCACCTAGCTTTAAGATACCTCAGATATTATTGACGTTATACCCAAAAGAACGATAAATAAAGAATGACCAATTGCTTTACCTAAAAGGATAACCGCTGCACGGCACTATTTTATACGATGACACTTATTTAATAGTCCTTAGTTAACAGCGATATTATTGCTAGACCTTGATTGATTACTGTGACAGCACGATGCTTTTTTAGTACCTGTGACCTCTTGACTCTCAGTCACTATCCACCGCCACCCTTACAACGTGCGCTGACCACCAAACTGGATAAAACAACTGTCATAAAAGACCACTAACTTGCTCCTGCATTAATCATTAGAACAAGCCTATTCATAATAACTCTATAGATAGTAGCCTTACACCCTATCTTATCTATGTGAATGTTACCGACATTAGCATATAGCTAATACATTTTAGGTCGAAAAGCGATTGCGAAAAGCCCGCGCGCTTATCCCATTCCTACTTTACGTTCTACCGCTCATTAACGTCTACTCAGCTAATTGTATTATTAGCTACACTTGCTACCCTGCCCTAAAGTCTGTCTCGTCGTTGTTCTGCGTACTCATAGGATACCAATATGAAACGCATTTTGATCAACGCTACTCAAAACGAAGAAATTCGTGTTGCCCTTTGTAAAGGCAACCATCTTTACGATTTCGATTTAGAAAACCGTACCCGCGAACAAAAAAAATCTAACATCTATAAAGGTCATGTAACCCGCGTCGAGCCCTCGCTTGAAGCGGTATTTGTCGAATATGGCTCACAGCGTCAAGGTTTCTTACCAATTCGTGAAATTTCTGCTGAATATTTAAGCGGCAATCCACGTGACGAAAACATCAAAAAACTGATCAAAGAAGGCGACGAGCTCATCGTCCAAGTTGAGAAAGAAGAGCGCGGTAATAAAGGCGCTGCTTTATCAACTTACGTCTCACTAGCAGGTCGTTATTTGGTGCTAATGCCAAACAACCCTCGTGGCGGCGGTATCTCGCGTCAAATCTCGGGTAAATTGCGCGAAGATATGAAGCGTATGCTTGGCAGCTTAGATTTGCCAAAAGGCATGAGCGTCATCATTCGTACTGCTGGTATTGGTAAAACCCAAGAAGACTTACAACACGATTTAAATCACTTGCTTAATATCTGGCAAGCTATCCAAGAACAAAACCAAAAATACCCGTCACCGCGTTTAGTGCATCAAGAAGCCGGCGTCGTGACGCGTGCCGTGCGTGATTATCTGCGCGATGATATCGCTGAGATTTGGATTGATAACGAAAACGCTTATATCGAAGCGGCCGGTTTTATCGATGCAGTCATGCCAAAACAAGCTGAAAAGCTACGCAAATATACCGATTATGAGCCAATGTTTTCTCGCTTTAATATCGAAAAACAAATCGAAACGGCTTATCAGCGTGAAGTACGTCTGCCATCAGGTGGTTCAATCGTTATTGACCAAACTGAAGCACTTGTCTCTATCGATATCAACTCAGCTAAGTCGACCAAAGGCTCTGACGTTGCTGAAACCGCTTATCATACCAATCTAGAAGCCGCTGATGAGATTGCACGTCAGCTACGTTTGCGTGATATGGGCGGCTTGATTGTCATTGATTTTATTGATATGAATGACAATAAGCATCAAAAAGAAGTTGAAAAGCGTCTAGTCGATGCGACCAAATACGACCGCGCCCGCGTCCAATTCGGTGATATCTCTAAATTTGGTTTGATGGAAATGAGCCGTCAGCGTCTGCGTCCATCATTAGAAGAATCGACTGGCTATATCTGCCCGCGCTGTCATGGTAACGGTATGATTCGTGACTTGCGCTCGCTATCACTATCGATTATGCGTCAGATTGAGCAAATCGCCCTAAAAGAGCGTCAAGGTGAAGTGCAAGCCGAAGTACCAACGGATATCGCTGCTTTCTTATTAAATGAAAAGCGTGATGCTTTGGTCTACCTTGAGCAAGACAGTGGTACGCGTATCACTATCTTGCCGCACGCGCATCTAGAATCGCCAAACTTTAAGCTTCACTTTAACCGTGACGGCTTTGCACCTTCAAGTTATGAGCGTATTACGGATACAGCCCAAGAACATAGCGATTTGGGTTATGAAGTTGACTGGCAAACCGCTGAAAAAGAGCGTCCTGAGCAGCAGCCTACGCGCCAGCCACGTCAAATAGCCGATAGCAGCAGTCAAGCGACTACGAGCGCCAATGATCAGCAAAGTGCGCCAAGCCAGCAGCAGAATACGACTAGTCATAGCAATGACCATCGTAGCAATGCCAATGCTAGCAATGTTTCATCAGCACGGGCGCCGCAGACACAAACACAGCCACAAACACAAGCGCCGACGCAAAGTGCACCGGCTGTTGTGGCTACAGCTGCGCCAGTAGCGACCCAAAACACGCCAGTTGCTGCTGCCCAACCCCAAGCCGTCGCTTGGTTATCCAATTTATTTGCCCAAGCACCGCAGGCACAAACCTCTCATAGCGTCAGTAGTCGTGATGCTGCTGAAGCCATTGAAGCTCTGGTCAATACGGGCGCGCAGAGCTTAGGCTCGTTTGGTCAATTGGATAACAGTGCGCTTAGTGCTAATAATCAAGCCTCAGCAGCGCCACAAGAGAGCAATCAGCAAGCTAATAATCAGCCGTCAAACGTTAACGCCAATCGCCAACAGACCGCTAACAATACTTCTAACGACGACAATGATGCTGAAGAAAGAAGAAGACGTAAGCCACGTAAATCAAGACCTTCTAAGACGCGCCAAAGAAAAGAGCCGTCAGATGAAACCAATGATAACGTCACTAGCGATACGGATGCTATAGAAAGCAGCACAAATAGCGCTGATAATAAAGAATCGAATAGCCAACAATCTAATAACCAAGATAAACGTCAGCAGGATAACAGACGCCCTAATGACCGTAATCGCAATAATCGTCAAGACAGCGGTCGTAATGGTAATGAGAGCAACGAAAATAGCAAAGGCAATGAACGTCATGAGCGCACCGACGCTGATGACAAAAACGCCAATGCTGCAGACGAGCAAACTCGTGCTAAGCGTAAGTCAAATAGCCAACGTCAATCACGCGGCAAACTTGAGCGCGGCGAAACGTTAAACGCTGATAATGCACAGCAAAGCACTAAAGATGCTAGCAATGCTAGAAACCAATCTAGCTCGCGCCGCAACCAAGACCCGAATGAAGTTGTTTTGCAGGTCAATGAAGCCGCAATGGAAGTTAAGTCGCCAGAAGTTGTGCATTTATCTTTAGATGACAGTAAATCTGTAACAGCCGCTCGCCAAACGTCTGAAAAGCAAAGTTTTGAAAAATCTAGCAATGACGCTAATATAGAAAAAGCAAGTCAAGAAGACAGCACGACGAAAAATGCGGATAAGCAGGAAACTGTTGAGCAAAAAACTGACAGTCAGGCTGCTAAAAATAGCAATGGCGCGGTTGATAACAGTGAAAAAAGCAGTCAGCAAGTCAATAGAGCTGAAACTGTTAACAGTGATGCAGCTCATCTAGAAGCAGCTCAGTTAGAAGAAGCAAAAATAGCAGAGCCAAAAGCAGACCAAGCACAACCAAACGCTACTGAAGCTAAGGTGCAAATGTCTAATGCTAAGTCTGTAGACGATAGTAAAGTAGACGCTAAAAAAGTTGATGCTAAAGAAGCAGAGGCAGATGAGCAAGCAACGTCTAACAGCAGTGAGGTTCAAACTGAACGTCCAGCTGATATCAAAAATCTAGCGGAAAGTCAAAAGCCAGTAGACACCACCGCTGAAAATGACGCAGCTATAGAGAAAACTCAGGAAACTGCTTCTGAGACTGACTCTGATGTTAATTCTAAGGCTGACGATGCCAGCAATAGCAAGCAACCAGCGTTCGAGCTTAATCATGAAGCTTTATTTGCTAAGCGCTATGTGACGGCCAATAAGTTTGGTCAAGCCAGCAATGACCCACGTGTGGTACGTCGTCAGCAGTCTCAAGCACCGATAGCTAAAACATCGGTAGCTGAAATACCTCAGGCAAATGAGCAAAGCGCTGTAAACGTACCAGCTATTCGCGGTACAGTTGGTGAATTTATCCGTGCAACACTACCCGAAGCGCAAGCGCGCTTAGCAGCAGAAGGTGTGATTCACTGCTTCAACGCGGCTATTGCTTTACATGTAAAGCAAGCTCAAGCCGCTACCACTAATGAGGACGAGGTCGCTAATAGCAACGAGTCTAAAGTCGAGAATGGCGAAACTGCCAGTCAAGATTTTGACTTTAGCAACTATGGTTATCAGCCTTTAGCAGCAGATTATATCACCCGCTTTGAGACGATGACGCAAGCGGTCAGTCAGTTTGCCGCAGCGCAAGGTAAAACTGCCGTTGAACCACGTGCTATCAACAAAAGAGCAAGCAACGACCCACGCGGTCAGCATCCTGATTATCAGGAAGTAGCTGCAGTGACAACTTCTGAAGCGCCTACAAATGATGCTTTAGCAGCTGACAGCGACAGCAATGCTCATGTAGATGCTCATGACGTAGAAGCGAACGCTCTTACAAATCAGAGTCAGACAGATGACGTCAGCGCCGATAGTGAGCAGTTGTTAAAGGTTGAGCACGCGCTAGAAGAAGAAAACGCGGCGCAATCTGATGCTGAGGTCAAAGATACTGATACTGAAACCACCGTTTCTGATGTCGAGCAAAGCGAAACCGAGCAAGTGCCTCAACCAACTGAACCAGTAGCAGAACCCGCGACAAAAGAAGAGATTCAGGCGGCGAAGTCAAAAACAACCATCGCCAGTTATAAAAACATGATTGAAAATGTGGCTGAGCAGCTGTTGCCACAAAAAGGTATGTTTAATTTAACCACGCCAAAAGTACCTAAGGCGCGTACGCGTAAGCCTAAGACTGAGCATAAAAAGCCAACGCAAGCTGAAAAATCAGAATCTGACGATACTGATAGCGAAAGCTAATAGCCTGTTATCAATAGTCTTTTATAAAATGTAAAAGCCCCAAAGTTGTCAGCAACTTTGGGGCTTTTTTATATCTTATCTAACAGTAATTATTATAAATATGAATATTTAATACTCAAAATTCTTAAGAAATAAGGTTTGAGAATCACTATTAATGTGCAGAATGCTCGTCTTTATGGCGTATTTTATTAATAACTGTAAGTAAAGCAACGATAGCAGCACCAATGATAAAGCCAATAACACCATTTAATAGCGCCGTCGTAAAGCTCTCAAACACGCCAGTCAAATGAGCAATGTCCTCAACTTCATGATGTAAAAAATTAATGCCGTGTACCAAGATACCACCACCGACTAAGAACATTGCCAAAGTACCAGCAATCGATAAAAACTTCATCAATTTAGGCGCTGCCGCAAATAAAACCTTACCGACTTTTTGAGTAAACTTGCCGTCTTTCTCCATCATATGCAGACCCACATCGTCGATTTTAACGATACCGGCGACTAGACCATAAATACCAACGGTAATGCCAATAGCTAAAATAGACAGCACCAAGCTGCGCTGTAACAGAGTAGCCGTTGCCGTTGCTCCTAGCGCAATAACGATAATCTCTGCCGATAAAATAAAATCGGTTCGCACCGCGCCTTTGATTTTTTCTTTTTCAAAAGCTACCAAATCAACCGTTTCATCAGCATTGGCCTGCCGACGGGCATTTTGCTCCTCGTCATCTGGCAAGGCATGCGGCCAAAATCGATGAATCACTTTTTCAGCGCCCTCATAAACCAAAAACAAACCACCGCACATCAGCAAAAAGGTAATCAAAGGCGGATAAATGGCACTGATAAGGATTGCCGCTGGTACCAAAATAAGCTTATTAATAAAAGAGCCTTTGGCGACCGCCCAAACCACTGGCAGCTCACGATTTGCTTTGACGCCGGTGACTTGCTCCGCGTTCAATGCCAAATCATCACCCAACACCCCCGCGGTTTTTTTGGCGGCGATTTTAGTCATGACCGAGACGTCATCGAGTATCACACTGATATCATCAAGTAGGGTTAATAAGCTGGCACCTGCCATATGGGCTCCTTAGAAAATTAGAAAAATTTTTTAGTAAATAAATTGCGGTATAGCTTATAAAAGAAATACTTATAAGCAGTAGCCTACCTAGACATAAAGTGAGATGAAATAGTACAAATGTATTTTATATCTGCTTTTTAATAGCTATCTGTAAATGACAAATTTAGCGTTAATAAATTTGGCAATACCAATAAAATTCCAATAAATAGCCTTTAGTGGTTATTTCTAAAAATATGTTAATATGAAAGGTATTACTACTTATCTTTTATTATCAAGAAATTATACTTCACTATTGAAATATATCGCTCTGATAACAAAATCTAGTGAATATAGGATAAGCGTTCACACACTCTTTATTGCACTTTACTGTCCTCTTTTTTATATCTATATCTTGCTTAGGCATGACTGCCTAAAGGAAACACCTATGTTTTTACCTTCTTTTTCTAAAACCATCCCTACTCGCGATACCTTTTCTCGCAAGCCTTTATCGCGCATGATGATGGGTGCGTTGCTGGTGGTGGTTGCGGCGGGCTGCTCTAATAATGCAGCTGATGCAACCAGTAATACAGGCATTGTGAATAGCGCCAAAGCCAAAGTTAGCACCGCGCAAGCGTCAGCCGATAGTGATTCAGCGGTGGTCAAAGCTTTACAAGCAAATCTAAAAGCATCAGGAATTGAAGAAAACATCCTTTCAGCCGTGCCAACAGATATGGACGATATTTACTGGGTAACAGCAACGGGCCTACCGTCTTTCTTTACCGATAAATCTGGTAAACACATTATCCAAGGGCAAATCATCGCTGTTGGTGCAGAAGCGCCAGTTGATATCAGTGGTGCCTTGGTTGCCAAAACCGCGCAAGATGCTCTAAAAGCAGTCGACAAAAAAGACATGATTATTTATCCTGCCAAAGGCGTCACCAAGTCTGTCGTTTATTCCTTTACCGATGCCGATTGTCCTTATTGTACCAAGCTCCATGAGGAGATTGATGACATCAATGCGCGCGGTATTGAAGTGCGTTATTTAGCATGGCCGCGCAGCGAAGGCAGTATTCCAAAAATGGAAGCCATCTGGTGTAGCGAGGATCGCAATGCCGCGATGGATCAGGCGAAAAGAGGTGCCAATGTCCAAGCACCGAGCTGTAATAGCCCTGTAAAATCACAAATCGAGCTTGGTATGGCACTGGGTGTGCGCGGTACACCCGCTATCTTTACTGAGTCTGGACAGCAAATCGGCGGTTATTTACCAGCCGATCAATTGGCGCAAGCTGCGATTGATGCCAGCTAGTTATCTGCCCTGATATTATTGACTTTAGCGACAGTGAGTTCGGGTAGACGTCACAAGCGCTTGTCGGTATGATACGATAAAGCGCTAGGCAACATTAGCCGTATATTTTTAGACCGTTCTTCTTTATATGAGCTCTCTTTATATCAACGCTTTTATATCAGCGTTTTTATGTAAGAGCCTGCATAGAAGCATTTTTATCCAACTCTATAATCTCTTGAGGATACTGTGAGCAAATCCATCAAACTAGCGATACTTGGTCTCGGCACCGTCGGAACAGGTGTGATCAATCTAATCAATGATAATCTAGATGAGTTAAAACGCCGTAGCGGACGCGATATTGTGATTACCGAAGTCGGTACCCGTCGCCAGCGCGATGATATCGATCCGAACATTATTCAAAACAGTGACTTGATGGCGGCCGCTGCCAGTGACAATGTCGATATTGTTATCGAAGTGATTGGTGGTACGACGTTGGCTAAAGACGTGATTATGCATGCCATCAAAAACGGCAAACATGTGGTCACCGCCAATAAAGCCTTGCTCGCTGAACACGGCAATGAGATTTTTGCCTTTGCGGAAGCCCATAATGTCCATGTTGCTTATGAAGCAGCAGTGGCAGGCGGTATCCCGATTATTAAAGTTATGCGTGAAGGCCTTGCTGCCAATAAGATTGAGTGGTTAGCCGGTATTATTAACGGCACTGGCAACTTTATCATGACTGAAATGCGTGATAAAGGTCGCCCATTTGCCGATGTATTAACCGAGGCGCAAGAGCTTGGTTATGCCGAAGCTGATCCGACTTTTGATGTTGAAGGCATTGATGCCGCTCATAAACTAGCGCTACTCGCCTCTATTGCCTTTGGTATTCCGCTACAATTTGATAAAGTTTACTGTGAAGGTATTACGGCTATTACTTTGCAAGACGTCAACTATGCTGAAGAGCTTGGCTATCGCATCAAGCATCTAGGCTTTGCTGTACGCCGTGAAGGCGATGGCTCAGGTGACAATAGTACGGCTGGTATTGAGCTGCGCGTCCACCCGACGCTTATTCCACAAAATGCCCTACTTGCCAACGTTAATGGCGTAAAAAATGCGGTGCTGGTCAATTCTCACCCACTTGGACAAACGCTCTATTGCGGCGATGGCGCCGGTGCCGGTGCTACCGCTTCTGCGGTGATGGCCGATGTGATGGATTTGGTTCGTGTACTTAGTAATAAAGACAGCAACGATCAAAGCAGCAGTAATCAAAATAACCACGGTCACCATGTGCCGCATCTCGCCTTTATTCCAGAGCAATTATCAGACACGCCTATCTTGCGCGCGGAGCAAATGATTACCGGCTATTATCTGCGTGTGCATGCTCATGACAATCCTGGAGTATTGGCGGATATCACGCGCATTTTGAGTGATGCCGGTATCAATATCGATGCAATTTTACAGAAGCCTGCCCATAAACTTGGTCAAGTACCGGTGATTATCTTAACGCTGCCTGTGGTTGAGAGTCAGATGAATATTGCCATTGAAAAAATTGAAAAGCTCGATACCATTACGGATAAAGTTGTTCGTATCCGCTTAGATGAGCTGGCGTAATTTATCCAGACCGCTATTAATCCATAAATAAATCGCCTTAGCTTAAATTTTTTATTTTAATGATTAAAAATAGCACTTTCGTTTCAAATACCTAAAAAGGAAGAATAACGATGTCAAATGATGCAATTGTAATTTTAAACGGCGCACGTACACCAATGGGCGGTTTCCAAGGCGCACTTAAAGACATGAGCGCCACAGATTTGGGTGCTGCTGCTATTAAAGCCGCTGTTGAGCGTTCAGGTGTAAGCGTTGATAACATTGATGAAGTCATAATGGGATGTATTTTGACCGCCGGTCTTGGTCAAGGCCCTGCCCGTCAGGCGATGCGTAAAGCAGGCCTAAGTGATGCTACTGGCGCCGTCACCATTAATAAGCTTTGTGGTTCAGGTCTAAAAGCAGTCATGCAAGCGCACGATGGCATTAAAGCAGGCAGCTTTAACGTGGCAGTTGCAGGTGGTATGGAGTCAATGACCAATGCCCCTTACATCATGCCAGGTTCGCGTGGCGGCTACCGCATGGGACATAAAGAAGTCAAAGATCATATGTTCTTAGACGGTCTAGAAGATGCCGAAACTGGCAAACTAATGGGTCAATTTGCGCAAGAAATGGCCGATGAAAAAGGCTATACCCGTGAGCAAATGGATGATTTTGCTATTGAGTCGCTTAACCGTGCGTTGACAGCCATTAAAGAGGGTCATTTCGAAGACGAAATTACAGCGGTTACCTTTAAAAATCGTAAGGCCGAGCAAACGGTCGATACCGATGAGCAGCCTGCCCTTGCCAATGCGGAGCGTATTCCTACCCTACGCCCAGCTTTCGCTAAAGAAGGTACTATCACAGCGGCAAACGCCAGCTCAATCTCAGACGGCGCTGCAGCCGTTGTGATGATGAAAGAATCACAAGCAAAAGCGGAAGGCTTAGATTACCAAGCACGTATCGTAGCCGCTGCTTCTAACTCACGTCACCCAAGCGAATTTACCATTGCTCCTATTGGCGCAATTGAAAAAGTACTAGACAAGGCAGGCTGGTCGATTGCTGATGTTGACCTTTGGGAAATCAACGAAGCCTTTGCGATGGTGACGATGGCTGCAATGGATGAGCTAAATATCGACCATGCTAAAGTTAACGTTGAAGGCGGCGCTTGTGCCTTAGGTCATCCAGTTGGCTGCTCTGGTGCACGTATTTTAGTGACGCTTATCAACTCGCTAAAACGTACTGGCGGCAAAAAAGGTGTTGCAACCTTATGTATCGGTGGCGGTGAAGCGGTTGCCGTGGCGATTGAACTGGCTTAATTGTAGACTATTAGGGTAATTTAGCTTTTAGAATCGAGTATATAATTTAAAAGTTTGACTGTCCTTCTTAAAACTTTAAAAACCGCATTGCTAGTCGCTATGCGGTTTTTTTACGTTCAAAATTTACAAATACTGCGAAGTTGTTCATTACGGTAAGAAAGCCTTAACTTAAATTTATATAGCGGTGGTAACTTTTACAGCCTATTACACGCATTTACCTCAACCGCACACTTTGCTACCTTGCTCATATATCTCATTGAAAATCGTGCTGTTACGATAATAACAAGTTGATGGAGAGGCTGATTATTTAAGCAGGACCTCATACATAGCCTTTTAAGAGGACAACTTATCAGTTTTTTAGTAATGCAAATTTTTACCGCATTACTATTTTAAAAAAATAATTATTAATTTACTCACTATAAAATTTACTCATATAAAAGGAAGATAACAATGAGCCAACTAATTCGTTTAAAAGACATCCAAGCTACTCACCATGACCTGATTGGTGATGACTATTATGATCCAACGGGCAAAACCGCTTACGGCGTTAATGAAGAAAAAATCGGTAAAATTGAAGGCGCCTTAGTAGAAGATACTACTGGTCGTATCCGTTATTTAATCGTTGATGCAGGCGGTTGGTTCAGCTCAAAAGAAGTATTGGTACCAGCAGGTTTGGCACGTATCGTTGGAGACGACGTATTCTTTGACAGCCTAACCCAAGCGCAAGTAGAAGCGATGGAAGTATATGATCATGACTATCAATATAGTTATAAAGATCAGTATCAAAAAGACCGTCAGACGTTTGTTGCTGATAGCATTCCAGAAACAGAGCGTATGGAAATTGCAGACCATGCTTATAATGCGCCAAATACGCTAGAGCTACTAGAAGAGCGCTTAACGGTCAATAAAGATCGCATCGTCGCTGGTTTGGTTAAAGTTGGTAAACACGTAGTTACCGAAGAGCGTAACGTAGATGTTGAGCTAGAAGAAGAACATGCTAATATTCAACGTACCAATGTAGATCGTCCAACAGAGCGCCGTATCGGTGATGTAGATGGCAATCAAACGATTGAAGTTGAGCTAGAAGCAGAACGTGCACGCGTTAACAAAGAGACCTATGTAGCGGAAGAAGTAAACGTCGGTAAAACGACAGAGCGTCATACTGAAACGATTGCTGAAACTATTCAACGTGAAGAGCTAGATATTGATGGCGATGGTAATGTGGTTGACCGCGATGGTAATCTTTTTGACCGCGATAATATCACTGCCGAAGATGTACGCCGCGCTCGTGGTATGTAATAAGCGATTCTTTCATATAGTTCCATTATCTTTGATGAGTAATTTTTAATAAGCTTTTTATAAGATGAATGGATACCATGTGACAGTGATTAGCAGCTGGGTTATATACTCAGTGAATAAGACCAGAGCTCGTCTCTGGTCTTTTTTTATACCTATGTATTTATATATACCATAAGGAACATGACCATGAATGCCGATGACCATAATATTAACAGTCAGCAAGCTAAACAACAGCAAATGGAACCGGAAGCAGCGCAGAAAATAACGACTGCGACCTCTATAAACAAAATAGCCAATCACAGTGGAGAGAATAAATTACCTGCGCCTGATTTAGCAGCTTCTAACTTAACTACTTCTCAGGCTAATCAGCAACAAGCGCTAATGGGTAATCAACAAGGTGACTTATCGAATAACTTCGTAAATAATTCAGCAAGTAATTTATCAGATAGTCAAATAAATACGGGCAATGGTGGCTATTTGGAGCTATTAGAAGAACGCCCTGTCATTAATAAAGAACGCTTAGACGTTGGCAAGGTAACGGTGACTAAGCATACACGCACTAAAACCATGAATGTACCCATCGAATTGATAGAAGAATATATTACTGTACGTACTGATTATCAGGATGCCGAAAGCCAGGATTTGTTATCCGGTAATTATGATGATAAAGATATATTGCGTCATGTTGAACCATCGTTAGATAGTAGAGCCGTGGTTACCATCAATGGCAAACAGATTGAAATTGGTGACGCACCGATTGAGATTATCTTATCACGTCAAGTGGCGACGATTACTAAAGACACTCATGTAATTCAAGAAATTGAGATTAATAAAACCACTCATACTCATACCGATAGCATTCAAGTGCAACTTAAACACGAAGAGCTAGACGTTAACGAAGAAGGTTTTTTGGCACACGAACAGCAAAGTAATGCAGCTTATAAAAGATAGAACTTACGCAAATAAAGCCCTTTTTCCGAAATCTTAAAAACTAAACCAAAAAAAGCAACGTTCGCGTTGCTTTTTTTGGTTTAGTTTTATCTAAGTTTAATCAGATAAAACCTAGCTTATAAATCTATTTTTATAAGTCTTCTTCTACAGTTTCAGCTTCTTCTGCTTTTTTACACTCATACGTGCTGACATTGGCTGCATCTGCACCAGCCGTACGCATCACGCCCGTTTCACGCTCTTTATTAGCAACGCGCCATTGAACAAAACCTTCACCACCGCCAATAGCCATTTTTGCTTCAAACACTTCAGGGTTAGTCGCATCGTTGGTTTTAGTTAAAGTCGCTGTTCCTTGAGCGGTCGTAATAATAACCTGGTTATCAGTATCTTTATAGCTCGCTTCAACGGCGAGCGCAGGTGAACATGAATAATTTATTTGGTTAACATCGGTATTCACAGAAGCAATCGTATCATCTTCTACCTCGCCGGCAGGCGCATCTACCACCACATCGCTTGGCTCAGCAGGCTCAGCAGACATTGGTACCGACTGCTCTTCACTGATACTGTCTTCTAAACTCGGCTCTGTTTCTTGCTTTTGTTGGCAGGCACTAATAGTTATAGCACCAGCTAACAAACCCGTTAGGACGACCGAGGTACGCATTTTTTTCAACAATTCTACCTTCATCACACTCTCCCAAAATAAATATGTTAAGCACTATAGCGCGCCCGTAAATTCACGCCTATGTTGAATTTGTAATCAGTCGCTAAAAAGACACCGATATTTTTATCATCGTAATTTTTATACTGATATCAATTATTCGATATGCGTACTAATTCCGCATCAATATCTATAAAAAAAAGTCCCTATCTATAGATAGGGACTTTTTATCATAACTTAACAATGTTCGATTATCAATATTTAGATTTTACCATGACATTGTTTGTACTTCAGTGCTGAACCACAAGGACATGGCGCATTACGACTGATATTCATACCAGCATATGGGTCTGGCTCATTTGCATTGCTGCCACTACCTGCCATTGCACCTGCTGCTGCACCGCCAACGACATTACGACTTTGTGCCGCTGGTCTTTCAACACCGCCATCCATGTTATCGATATCGCTATGCTCAAACTGCATTTGCATATGCGCGGCATTTTCACGCTGCTGAGCTTCTAACGCTTCTAGCTCTTCTTTAGTTGGGATATGGACGCGTGATAAATCTTGTACGGTCTCAGATTTAATCGCACCAAGCATCATCTGAAACAGCTCAAACGATTCACGCTTATATTCTTGCTCAGGATTTTTTTGGGCATAACCGCGCAGATGAATACCTTTACGCAGCTGATCCATTTGCGTTAAATGCTCTTTCCAATGCTTATCTAAGCTCTGTAGCATAAAGTGACGCTCAAGCTGGGCAGCATCTTTTTCGCCCATTTGCTCACGGCGACTGTGATAACGATCGATAGCCGTTTGGATGATTTTAGCACGTAAGCCTTCTTCATCTAAGCGGCGATCTTCATCGAGCCAATCATTAATTGGCATTGCAATCTTAAATTCGTTCTCAAGCTCATCCTCTAGACCATCGATATTCCACTGGTCATCGATAGAGCCTGGCGGAATAAACTGATTAATCATAGCGTTATAGACTTCTTGATGCATCACTTCGATGGCTTCTAACAAATCCATCTCTGCTAGCAAATCATCACGCTGACCATAGATAACTTTACGCTGCTCATTGGCAACATCATCATATTTCAATAGATTTTTACGCGCATCAAAATCGCGGCTTTCGACTTTACCTTGGGCATTTTCAATCGATTTAGAAACCATTTTATGTTCAATGGCTTCATCTTCTTTCAGACCCATGGCACGCATCATATTCACAACGCGGTCACCGGCAAAAATACGCATCAAATCATCTTCAAGCGATAGGAAGAAACGCGACATACCAGGATCACCTTGACGACCGGCACGACCACGTAACTGATTATCAATACGGCGCGATTCATGACGCTCAGAACCAATGATATGCAAACCGCCCGCAGCAACGACTTGGTCATGCTTAATTTGCCATTCTGCTTTTAGACGCGCCATCTCTTCAGGGCTGACCGAATCAATATCCTCAATAAATGATTGCCAGTTACCACCAAGGATAATATCCGTACCACGACCTGCCATGTTGGTAGCAATCGTGACCGCCTTTGGACTACCTGCCTGCGCGATGATTTCTGCTTCACGCTCATGTTGCTTGGCGTTTAGGACGTTATGCTTAACGCCTTCTTGATCCAGCAGATAAGACAATTCTTCACTGGCTTCAATCGTCGCCGTACCAACCAAGACTGGCGCGCCTTTGGCTTGAATCTCTTGAATCTCGCGGATGATACCTTTATATTTTCCTAACTTGGTTAAGAAAATCTGGTCATCCATATCGATACGAGCAATCGGTTCATGCGTTGGAATGACAATGACATCTAAGTCATAAGTTGATTTAAACTCTGCTGCTTCAGTATCAGCGGTACCTGTCATACCAGATAGTTTGTCGTACAAACGAAAGAAGTTCTGGAATGTCGTCGTTGCAAGCGTTTGGTTTTCTGCTTGAATCTCGACGTTTTCTTTGGCTTCAACGGCTTGATGTAAACCTTCTGACCAGCGGCGACCAGGCATAGTACGACCGGTATTTTCATCAACGATAACCACTTCGCCATCATCAACAATATAATGGATATTTTTCACAAAGACATGGTGAGCGCGAATCGCTGCTTGTACGTGAGCCAATAGTGGCAAACGGCTTGGGCTATATAAACTTTCGTTTTCACCAAGCTCGCCAACTTCAATTAAGAAGCGCTCAATTTTCTCGTAACCTTTTTCGCTAATCTCGATTTGACGGTTTTTTTCATCAATCCAGAAATCTTCTTCTTCGTTATTCTTATTGGCTTCTTCATCTTTTGAACGAATAAGCACCGGAATAATGGTATTAATTAGCGCGTACATACGCGATGAATCTTCGGCTTGACCCGAAATAATCAGCGGCGTACGCGCTTCATCGATTAAAATAGAGTCAATTTCATCAATGATACAGAAGTTTAGCGGACGCTGTTTTTTCTCAGCTAGGCTGAAAACCATATTATCGCGTAGATAATCAAAACCGTATTCGTTATTAGTACCGTAAGTGATATCGGCTTGATAAGCGTCAATTTTTTCTTGTGGCGGCTGCTGTGAGTAAATCACCCCAACGTTCATACCCAAAAAGCCAAATAATGGACGGTTTAACTCAGCATCACGCGCGGCCAAATAATCATTGACCGTCACCAAATGCACGCCTTTGCCACTGATAGCATTGAGATACATGGCCAAGGTACCCATCAAGGTTTTACCCTCACCAGTTTTCATCTCAGCGATTTTGCCTTCGTGCAAGGTAATACCACCGATTAGCTGCACATCATAGTGACGCATACCGTTGACGCGTAGTGATGCTTCACGGCAGACGGCAAACGCTTCTGGTAATAAAGCGTCTAAGCTTTCACCGTTTTGGTGTCTTTCTTTAAATTCTGCAGTTTTTTGTTGTAATTGCTCATCCGACAGGGCTTGTATCGTAGCCTCATGTGCGTTGATTTTGCTGACCACTTTACGCATGCGCTTTAATTCGCGTTCATTTTTGGTGCCAACGACACTGCCTATAATCTTTGATAACATAATTTTTTGACCTATGGAAATATTCGATAATTAGTGCGCATTCGCCAAGGCTTCATATGCTGCCGCCTTGTCATCATAGCTATCATAGTCATCACCCGACTAACGTACCACATAATGAAGTACTGACTAATGACAGGTCGCCTAATGAAGTATCGCCCAATTAAGTGTGACGTCATTATATATGGTTATGACGCCGATGGATACAAGGGTAACAAGTAGATATTTGCCGACGTAAAAACCTAGTAGGACGTGTTAAAATAGCGCTTATAGCCTTAATCTTTCGAGCTTTTACCTACTCCCTTTAACAGGATAATTTACTAACCTTCAGCCGTTATTTATTCTTATAAAAACCAGCATTTCGCCCTACGTAAACCCGTTTAAGCATCATAAGAGACCCCGCATGACCGTTAAGCCGTCCGCTCAAAACCTTCATTCAACTGAACCGTTAGTCATAGGCGATGCCGTTTATCACTTGGCAGACCATACGCCGATGATGGTGCAATATCTAACCATGAAAGCCAACTATCCACAAGCGCTACTGCTGTACCGGATGGGTGATTTTTATGAGTTATTTTTTGATGATGCCAAACGTGCGGCGCAGATACTCGATATCACGCTCACTCGCCGTGGTACGGATAAAGCCGGCAATACCATTGCGATGGCAGGTGTTCCTTTTCATGCGGCTGATAGTTATATGGCACGGCTGATTGCTGCTGGGCAGACAGTAGTCGTTTGTGAGCAAATAGACGAATCAACTACCGACGCTAGTAATACGTCCAATGCTCCTATTATGGGCGATAAACAAAAAAAAGATAAAAGTAAATCGGCAGCTGGCAGCATCATGCGCCGTGAAGTGGTTAAAACCCTGACCGCAGGGACTATTACCGATGACGCGCTGATTGCGCCCAATCATACGCCGACCGTAGTCGCGATTGATATAGAAATACCTAGAGCTAACAGCAAGCAACCTGTGCAAGCCGCCATTAGCCAAATGGATTTAGCTGCTGGGACATTAACGACGCAAACACTCAGTGCTAGCTATAATAACAGGCATGATGATATTGAAGCTTTACAAACCCAAATGCTTACGGTGCTGGCACGCTTTGCCCCAAGCGAATGTATCATTAGCGAAGCACTCGGTGACAGTATTGATGGTATCGGCGAGGAATGGCTGCTATGGCTACGGCAAAATCTTGATTGCCCTATTATCGCAGTTGCAGCCAATGACTTTCACCGTGAGCATGCCAGCGAAACCCTTTGTCAGCAGTTTGACGTGCAACGTCTCGATGGTCTTGGAATTAGTGACGCGCCATTTTCTCAATCTAGCTGTGCCGCCCTTATTCACTACGCAAGGCAAACCCAGCAACGTCATGTACCACAAGTTAACCAGCTCATCGTCGAATATAATGATGACTATTTAATCATTGATGCCAATAGTCAGCAAAACCTTGAGCTGTTTACCCCCGTTAGTAGCAATGGAACGTCACTGATATCGGTACTTAATCACTGTCAAACGCCAATGGGTCGACGCTTGCTTGTGCAGCAAATGAAGCGCCCGCTGCGTCAGCATACTCGTATTAATCTTCGTTTGGACGCCATAGCTGGTCTTTTGCAGATGAACAATCAAGGTGATGAAAACAAACAGTTTAAGCAAAATTTAGACAATAGCTCATTAGTCAGTAGCTTACGCGAGACTTTGAATGCTATCGGTGATATCGAACGTATTAGTAGCCGTATCGGACTGATGAGCGCTAAGCCACGTGATTTGCGTAAACTTGCTGATGGTATTGCTAATAGCGCCCAGCTGACTACCCTACTGATAAATTCAGGTATCAGCCATGAGCAGGCAGGACTGTTGCCCATGCTGATGCGGCAATTGCCTGATCAGTTACCTGCGGTGCAATCCGCCGCTGAGCTGATTGAGCGCGCTATTATTGCCGAACCGCCCGCGCATATTCGTGATGGTGGCATGCTAGCCGCAGGTTACGATGCTGAGTTTGATCGTCTGACTCATTTGCATGACAATATCCAAGTAACCTTGGATGAGATGGTAGAACGCGCGCGTCAAGAGAGCCAATTACCCAGCCTCAAAGTGGGTTTTAATAAGGTCAGCGGCTTTTATTTTGAATTGCCTAAAATGCAGGCAAAGAATGCACCGACGCATTTTATCCGGCGGCAAACGCTGAAAAGTAGCGAGCGCTTTATTACTGATGAGCTAAAAGAAGTGGAAACCGAGTATCTAAGTGCACAAAGCTTAGCATTAACTCGTGAAAAGCAGCTGTATCATGAACTATTGACACTATTAGGTAGCCATTTAGCCGAACTACAACAGCTAAGTGCTGCTATCGCGCAATTAGATGTGTTAAGTAATTGGGCGCAGCTTGCCATGATCTATAACTGGCAACGTCCAGTGATGAGTAACGACTCAAAAGACAATATTAGCTTAGAAAGCGGTAGCTCAAAGGATGGCTTGAATAATAGCCAAACCAGCATCGATATTCAACAAGGTCGTCATGTTGTCGTTGAAGCTGCTTTAAATCCAATCCATACGAGCGATAATATTAATAAAAGCAGTACAAAACCTAGCAGCCAGTTCGTTGCTAATGATTGCGCATTAGGCAGTCCTGCAAATCCTGAAAGACTGTCAATGATTACCGGCCCTAATATGGGTGGTAAATCGACCTATATGCGCCAAACGGCACTGATTGTTCTACTGGCTCATTGCGGCAGTTTCGTGCCAGCAGCTAGCGCTTATATCGGTGATATCGACCGCATCTTTACTCGTATTGGTTCAGCGGATGATTTGGCAGGTGGTAAATCAACCTTTATGGTGGAAATGATTGAAACCGCTAATATCCTCAATCAAGCGACTAATAAATCGCTGGTGCTGATGGATGAAGTTGGACGCGGTACTGCAACCACTGACGGCTTAGCGATTGCACATGCTTGCGTCAATCGTCTGGTCGAGATTGGCTGCCTGACATTATTTGCGACTCACTACTTTGAGCTGACAAAATTGGCAGAAAACAAAGTAGAAAATAATGAAAGCAATCATGCCAATATTCGCAACGTCCATGTCGCTGCCAGCGAAGTCGATGGTCAGTTGCTACTACTGCACCAAATCAAAGATGGCGCGGCAAGCTCTAGCTTTGGACTACATGTGGCAAAAATGGCAGGTATCCCAACTCAGGTACTTAATGATGCTAAGCGTTATTTGATAGACAATCTAAAAGCGGAAAACGAAAAAGTCATTGATGACAAAAATGAATTAGCTAAGTCGTTAAACGATAAACAGCAGCAAAATCATGGGAGTAAGGTAGAAAGACCAAGTATCAGTGAGAATGCTCAAGCTCCATATATAAGCAATATTCCACAACAAAATCAGTTATTTAGCCTAGAAGATGAGCTAAGCGCGATTAACCCTGATAACCTGACACCAAAGCAAGCGCATGATTTACTCTATCATCTGAAGGAAATCATTAGTCATTAAAGGGAATTGTCAATTAGTACTAAAAGCGCTAAAATATGCCTTATTTTTAATCTATTCTATTTCGCCCAATCCAATAACAGGTAGACAGTACTATGACCTTTGTCGTTACAGAGAACTGCATTCTTTGCAAATACACCGACTGTGTGGAAGTCTGTCCTGTGGACTGCTTTTATGAAGGACCGAATTTCCTCGTCATCGACCCTGATGAGTGCATCGACTGCGCGTTATGCGAGCCTGAGTGTCCCGCCAATGCCATCTTTTCAGAAGATGAAGTGCCAAAAGGGCAAGAGATATTCACTCAGCTAAATGAAGAGCTGGCACAAAAATGGCCAAACATCACCGAGATGAAAGGACAGTTGCCAGAAGCTGAAAAGTGGGATGGTGTGGAAGGTAAGATTCAGTATTTAGAGAAGTAGTTAGTTTTTCAAAAAAGCTGAATTTATTAAGATAAGAAAAAACCACCTAATGGCCATTATATAAAAAGGGCTATTAGGTGGTTTTTTATGTATATAGTAATGTTAAATAAAATTAAGGTAAAACTACACAAGGTGTTCCATTTGGAATATCGCATTCAATGCGGGCATTAGAAGGAGCTTTTGCGATTGCTTCAATCTTTTGCCAAGTGTCTAGTGTCCAACCTGTAGCATCCGTAATAGATTGACAAGAATTCAAGATTGGTGATCTTGGAGTTGAAGCAGAGTCTTCATCATTTAGCAAAACAAAAACCTCGTTACCATAACTCTTAGCTTCTGATAAACAAGCATTAGCACGTGCTTTATTCGCGTAGACTTGATACGAAGGTATAGCTATGGCTGCTAATATGCCAATAATAGTGACTACAATCATCATCTCAATCAAGGTAAATCCTGATTGTGACGTAAAGCGACAATCTAAAGGCATTAACATAATAGCCGCCAGTACTGTAAAGAATATCTTATTACTGCACACAATGTGCCACTGCCAGTATTTGATTTAAAAAGCTATATATCTAACATCTTAGAGCGCACTATAGCTATTGATGTGAGTATAAGTATCTTAATTTATAGTTGGTAACCATATACCCAAAAGCGTGGTGGCGTGATTGGCGTCTCTGATGATAAAGCGTTAGTGTTGCTTAAGATATAAATAAACCAGACGCTTATTAATATATATATATAGACAGGTAAGGCTTTAATTAGACGATTATTAAATTTCCAACCAGACGCATTGACTCTATTTGAATAGCTCAATTCAGGATTTTTTAATAAAAATACAAATAACCATAGTAACGCCATTTGAGTCACTGGATAAATATGTACCCCTGAAAAAAGCAAGTCCACTCCAACTGCCAAAAGTGCAGCCATAACGAAATAACACTGAGGTTGCGACCAGTTGATTCTTTTTATGATCATAAATATAATATAAATTAGAAACCCAAAACCCAATAGTCCTGTTTCGGTTAATACTTGGATAAATAGATTATGAGGATGGGCAGATAAGCTTGGATACTGCTCTAACTGATAGAAACCGCAGCCAATAATGGGGCTATGTGACCAGCATTGTAGAGCATTTACCCATAAATCTATACGACCACTTGATGATTCCCGTGCTATTCGTAGACCAGTACCGCCACTTGCAAAGCTAGCAGCATAAGTAATGGACAAATAGGCAAACCATGATGCTGCATAAGTCAAAAGAAGCGACCAGCGTACATGACGGTACGCAATACTCACTATCGCAATAAATAAAGTATAAGAAATGGTTGCCGAGCGCCCACCATCTAAAAGAATAGCAAAAAAAGCCAAAAATAAGAATAATAAGTACAAGTAACGGTAAGCTTGTTTAGTCATATAGAACCAAACAGCAAAAACAGACATGATCAAAAAGTAGCTATCGTAAACGCGTATATTCCATGTCAATGGATACCAAATAGCATCATAAGTACCAGTACTAAGATAGTCCCATAGAGAAAAAGGCAATTGTATAAACATCGTCAAACTTGCTAAAACGATTGTTTTGCTAGTGAGCTGGCGATAATTTAAAAACTTAAAACACTGATAAAGAAGATAAGCTAGTAGTAATTCAGTAACTACAAAGATAGGCTGTGTCCAAAAAAAACTACTCACAGCAATTAAGGAAAAAAAGAGTAACTCAACCTTTGAGATAGAAAGACGACTATAAAATAACGAAACCAATCCTAACATTGATAACACAATAATTTGAATAACCCTATATTCATTATAAAAAGTATAATCACTGCGCGTGGTGAAACCAAATACAAATACTAATAAATATAGGGCTATCAGTAGCTCTTTATTTATGAGAGGATGAATATAAATACTAATTGACTGTAAATTTTGCTTCTCATCAAATAATTTTTTTTTAGGCATGGTTTACTTAATTCGTTATTATAATAATGAAAAAAGCCAAACACTATGTTTGGCTTTTAAATCATATATTTTTCAAGTGTTTAATACTAGGTACTAACCTTACATGATGCAGTATCTTTAACGTCACAGATAATATTAACTGTGCCAGTTCCTGTACCTTTTTTTGCTAACGCAGATATTTTCTCAACATTAGGTAATGTGTCACTTGTTGGTCTTGCTGCTAATGAAGAAGAACCAGCCCATACTACGCTACCACAATGTGGTAATGCGTCATCTGCTGGGATATTAGCAACATTTGGGTTGTTCGAAATTTTCTCTGCTACTACTAAGCTTGAGAAAGACTTCATTTCAGATAAGCAAGAAGCGTCATTCGCTTTTTTAGTGTAGTTTTGATAAGCAGGAATAGCGATCGCAGCTAGAATACCGATAATAGCAACTACAATCATTAATTCGATTAGAGTAAAACCTTTTTGAGCAGTGTTCATATGAACTCCTTTTTGGGTATATAAAGATAAATGGCTGCTTTTAATATAGTCGCGCTTTATCTTTAGGGATATAATATATTTTCTCTTACCATAATTATTGCAGTTATTATGCCAACACATTCAATAGCAACGTTTTTCTTATTTATTAGACTTTAAAATACAATTTTTAGTAGACTACTAACTTTACACATTACAAACGTGACATTAAGTAACCGATGTTACAAAAACAATGCTGTAAATTGTCAGTTTATTTACAATAAAAGATATAGACAACTGACATTTTTTGTCAGTCCTTAATCTAATATGCTCTCTAATCATTCCATTCACTACCAGTACCGCATTTTTTATCTGTACCCTTGATGCGGCATTTGATACCTTGATAATTTAGCGTCAAATTGCCATCGCCTACCATTTGCCCTATCGGAGTAGCAGTGATAGTCCATTGGGCAGTGAGTGGATTAGAAAAGCTAACATTATAAAGAGCTTGACCTTGATAGGGATAATTATCACCCAGCCCTGAGACCAAGCTATTACTATATGTACCTTGCGCTAATTTGCGGCGTTCAATCTGTGCAGCAATGTTCTGCATCTCACTCATCATATCTGTACGCTTAGTTTTGATAATATAGCGCTGATAGCTTGGATAGGCAATTGCCGCTAAAATACCAATGATAGCAACAACGATCATCAGCTCTATTAAAGTAAATCCACGCTGTGGCTGAATTAAGGAAAATGATGTCTTATCATTAATTTTCATTACCACTCTCCTTGGTTGATACCGCAATCTTTATCGCCTATCTTTACCTTAGTAGTGTTATGACAGCTTAGACCCGTACTAGATAACATGAAATAATTAGCATTTTCAGTAATGCCTGAGAGGTTTGGAGCAGCTAGCATCTTCCAGCTGCGACCAGTGCTATTATCAATATTTGTATTATTAGGTGGTACTAATGAGCTAGCACCATCACCATCAACGAGAGTAATCTGATAACGATAGTTTGTCGCATTACTACCTTGAGGCACATAGATAGTTTTATTACTATCGTCATAACCATAAGTCACTGTACTATTATTGGCTACTATTGGAGGCTGAAAACCTTTATATGTCAGTGCTGACGCTCGCCAGCGATTTAACTGAATTTGTAATTGCAACATTTTGGCTTGTACATCACGCTCCGCATTGATAACTGCATAGCGACGATAGCTGGGAATAGCGATAGCCGCTAATATGGCTATAATACCTACTACTACCATCAGCTCAAGCAAAGTAAAGCCTGCTGAAGAAGATGGTAGTCTATTAATAGAGCGTTTCAAGTACGATTTCATTTTACTTATCCTTTTCGTACAACTCATACCATCTCTTTGGTATAAACTTATACTTCTCATACCCTAGAGGACTATCACTTGTCGCTTTGCCATTGGTCGCGACTACGCTATCAGACTTACCACCGCTTCCTGTCGTACCATCGTTTACTATCGTGTTGTTAGTAATTTGCAGACCAGCTTTATTAGTCTGATTGAGTCCACCTGAGCCAACTCCATAGCCATTTCTATTGACTACTTTGACTTGGTCCGCTAACGATTGATTGCCAATGAGCATCTTCACATTACGCTGATCCTTACTATAAGCACCCAAGGTTAACTCTTGTACGCCTTTACCAGCTCGCGTATAACCTGCCGTTCCATCAAGAGAGCTCTCATCACTACATATACCATAAGGCATACAGTATACTTGTCGCTCTGAACCGCCTACTACTCTTGCAGAACAGTTATCCGCTTGATCGTAGACCATCTCAGGACTAAAGGCTGTAGTATACAAGCGATTACCATAAGCTAAAGGCTCTCCTACCGACTTAATGCCTGATAGATTGCTATATCCATCAAAATTAGTCAGAGGATAGCGCCAGCCTGCATAGTCATAAACATAACGTTTTTTAGTAGCGTCATACGTCCCTTTAGCCATGGCGTCTAGCACTTGTTTACGAGTCGTTAAAGCGTTTAAAGTAGCATTTTGGTTAAAAGGTAAACTAACAAGGTCATTAGCTGTTTTGTCTTTTACAGTCAATTCTCCAGCTGTATAGCCAAAAATCCCAGGTTGAGCGATGTCATAATCAAAAAGGTTAAATAGATAATTGGGATTAGTTGTGTTTCTCAGCATAGATAGCGGTGTACTACGATCTCCAGATGCCACCGTCACTGATGCAAATATTTCTTGATAAGGGCTGGTATAAAAGCTAACAATCGGTCGCTCATAGAATCGATATGGCACTGATTGGTCATCAGAGCTAGTCTTAAGCACTCTAACAACTCGTTTGACCAGACTAGCGTTTGCCGCACCTGCGTTCAGATCCACGCGATAAACACTACCGCCCAAATCAGCGTAATACAGATGATCAACATTGCCATCATCATCACGATCTAGTGCAGTAACCCCAGCTACTACGCTATGTTTCATAGTATTAACTTTGGTATGGTTAGTGCCAGTATCGCTACCTGATATAGAAGATATAATACTGCCATCATTAGCATCTAATATATAAACAGCATTACCTTCAGCCTGTGTTTTTTTATCGCAACTCGTGTTGTCGCCACTTGTTTTTAATTTGAAGCTTGGATTTTCGTAGCACATATCATAGCCACCAGCGACAATCACTACTTCTTTAGACTCATACTTATTTGTATCTTTTTTGACTCTAATTTTTGCTACAGTAGGCTCACTCCATACTTGGCCTAAACGAGAGAAACCAGTATCTTC
Source organism: Psychrobacter immobilis (assembly GCF_904846175.1). Classification (GTDB taxonomy): domain Bacteria; phylum Pseudomonadota; class Gammaproteobacteria; order Pseudomonadales; family Moraxellaceae; genus Psychrobacter; species Psychrobacter immobilis_E. Next base: position 33,775 of record NZ_CAJGZM010000016.1, read on the forward strand.
TGGTGTCTTAGAAAACAATAAGGCTGGTGTATTCGCTGTAGCCAAGTTCAAACCATAGACACCTTTGCCACCCATTCTTAGGCCGCCGTAAGCTTTCACCGAAGTGGCCTGTACTTTCTTAGCCGCTTCTGTAAATTTATATTCTAGAACTGAACTACTCGTCCAAGGCGCATCTACACCAAATACAGTCCTACCCACAGCTCCCTCACTATCCGCTTTTAAAGCCTTTAATTGCTCTTTGATTATAGTTTTAGGAATAAAGGCAAATGTTTCTTCTCCTTTTTCTGCTGAGACCAGATGTAAGGCACCGTCCATAGAGCCAAACATGATATAGTCATCACGATCTTTTTCTTCGTTGGAGATTTCTCCGTCAGCATTAAATGTTGCACCGTAAGAGACCTGTCTTGGTTTTGAGTGCACCACGCCTCCTAGCACTTTCACTTCTTGTGCCGGTGGGTTTTTTACTATGGTATTAAATGCTAATGTTTGCTTAGCTAACGTGTCTAAACTTGCAATAAAGTTGGCGTCGTTTGCTGGTGCGTTGTAACCTAAAAAGGAAAGCAAATATAATTTTTCTTTGACATTATAGTCACTATCTAGGTTTTCAAAACCCTTTACCTCACCATTTACCACCTGTATATTGACAAGCTTTTTATTATTTCCACTACCACTTTCAACATAGACATTACGAGTACTATTAGCAGCACTTCCAGTCTTTGGTGCTTTGAGACGAGCATAAGCTCCACCAGCATAGACCGCATTATTGGCAACAATACCGTTATCGTTTGTGTAATCCCCAATGCTCCATAAGTCTTGAGCTGTTTTACTTAAGTCATCTGGAAAGCCATCCTTATCATCATCCACATATAATCTAGCCGATTCTGGAAATGGAAATGTAGACTTGCCATACAGTGTGCCCTGATAAACATTGTATTTTTTTAGATTGCCAGGCCACACATATTTTGAGTCAGCAATTTTTGGCTCAAGCATAGGTAGATAAGCAAAGGGTTGAAGATTGGTTGAACTCAATGGATCGTTGGGAATAGTAATGGTACCTGATGGAGCAGTCTCAATAATCTGAGTCAATTTAGCGGTAAAGCTCTTTACACTATAGTCAGTTCACAATAAAAGAGATACAACCCATATCCTGAAACAGTTTAGGCAAATTATTCTCCATCCATCCTTGGCGTAGAAACTTAGCTTGTGCCCATTTTTTCTCAATGGGATTTAGATCTG
>NZ_CAJGZM010000017.1 GCF_904846175.1 Psychrobacter immobilis
GGTAAGATGTGTATAGTGTTTCATAACGTTCTGATATGTAGGAGTTGAAGTTTGAAATGCAACACGGCACATCTTACTCTTCAACTCATTCTTTTAAAACGTTGCACTTCTTATTTGAATCTAGGTACTTTTATTGTACCCCATAAGTTAATATAGCTTATGGGGTACTTTTATATATACAGTACTTAGATAATATTCACTCTAACGGCTCTCATCAGGGCGCTTAATGCTATCAGGGCTGGCTTCATAAACAGCATCTAATTCTGCTTCCGTCAGATATTTTTCTACCGTAGGGTATAACTCTCGCTCTTCAAATCGAATATGGTCGTATAATAGGCTGCCAAGCTCATGAACTTGTGCCACTGTGACATCTTTAGTGCCAGATTTTTGTGATTGTTCGACCGTATTCATCAGTTGATGTAATTGCTTATGCTGTCCATCAAGGGTTTCGAGTACTGACGCCACATCCGGTTGAGTAGCGCGGTACGGCTCTAAGGCATTAGCGATTAAGTTGTCTTCAATTTCGAAGTGATACTGCATGTCGTTAATATAGGAGGTAAGATTGTGCCAATGTTTGGCAGTTTCTTCGGGTTCATCCAAGCTTTCTTTCGCATGGCGAGACAGATTAAGCCCAAGATGATGCTGGCGTGACAGTGGTTGCAACTGATTGGTACGTTTCATAATTAAATACCTTAATGTTTCAAACGGTCATAATTAATTATTTGGAGTGATATTTTATGTTCAACTATCTACTAATCCTGCACCTACTTGGCGCAGCAATTTGGACAGGTGGTCATTTAATACTAGCACTAGTGGTGCTGCCAAAAGTGCTATCTTCACGTAATTTAGACGCATTGTTACAATTTGAGGGACAGTTTGAAAAAATCGGTATGCCAGCATTGGCCATTCAAATCATTACTGGTCTATGGATGGCACGTAGAATATTACCCAATGTGGGTATGTGGTTTGCCTTTGATAATGACATTAGCGTATTGATTGGTATGAAGCTGATATTATTATTGCTGACGGCTATGGTCGCTATGCATGCACGTTTTTGGGTAATACCACGCTTATCTGCCAACAACTTGAATGGGTTTGCCATTAATATTATTTTGGTGACGCTATTTTCAGTGGCATTCGTTGTGGTCGGTACTTTGTTCCGTACGGGATTTTAGTGAAAATTTTTTCTAGGTAAAATGATAATTTCTAAGTAGCAGCTAATAGCTTATAAAAATTAACAAGCACAAAAAAACCTCAAGTAAATGAATACTTGAGGTTGAAACTTTGTACTTAATAATATAATTAAAACTAAGTTTTAAATATGGCGCAGCGGACGGGACTCGAACCCGCGACCCCCGGCGTGACAGGCCGGTATTCTAACCAACTGAACTACCGCTGCTGAGGTCGTTTTAGTTTATTTAGCCACTTAGCTTACTACTTAAGCGTAATGCTATACTAAATAGTGGTGGGTGATGACGGATTCGAACCGCCGACATTCTGCGTGTAAGGCAGACGCTCTACCAACTGAGCTAATCACCCTGAGAACCGTTTTTAGGTTCTTAATGGAAGTCTCTTAAAAAAGAATTCCTGAAAGTTTTAACATTCAAAGTTGTCACCCTTTGAATAACTTTCAACAGAAGAGAACTAACTAAAGCCTCGCTCTGTGGGTGTGTATTATATACATTTACACATGGCTGTCAAATATTATTTCATATATTTTATCAGATACTGGTTAATAGTCTTCATTAACGGTCAAGTTAAGCAGTAAGTAGGGTAATTATTAGACGATGTAGCCACTACATAGTTGGCTATTGCGTGCTAGCTAAAAGCTACTATACTGATAATGCTTTTTGCATCTAGCTAACTAACAAAGCGTCTACTTAATAAGACAGTGGGCTAATAACTAATAAACTAATAAACAGATGAATGATTTGAGTGATATAGGTTCATGGAGGCGAGCATAGATAATTTTAATATACAGAGCTTTTCTATTGAAGACTACTTTACGACATGGTCGTTAGGAGACTTTGCGGGATTGGGTCTGATATTGCACGTGATTCTTATGATAGTCATGACACTGCGTATCGTCTCGGTACAGCGCAACATCGGGGTATCGATTGCTTGGGTTGCTGTGCTCTATACTTTGCCTGTGGTTGGTTTTATCGCTTACATACTCCTAGGTGAGCCAATGATTGGGCGGCGTTATCGTGCGCGCATGAATCAGGCGCGGCTACTGATGAATGATATGGCTAAGCGTGAGCAAATGGTTTTTGATGAAGGACAAGAGCTGCTGCCTGATAATTATCGCGGGGTCAGTAAAATAGGCACGCGCTGGACAGGGTTTGGGGTATTTCCCGACCATCAAATGCAATTGTTGACCACACCGAGTGCTATCTTTGGTCGGTTAATAGAAGATATTAATACCGCCCAGCGCATTATCCTGATGGAGTTTTATATTATTTATCCAAAAGGTCAGATACTCGAAGTCATGGACGCGTTGATGGCAGCGGTGCAGCGCGGTGTAGAGTGTCATATTTTGGCAGATAGTGTGGGGAGTTTTAGCTTTTTTAATAGCAAGCAACACCGTATGTTAGAAGAAGCTGGGGTTTTTGTGCATCAGTCGCTGCCGGTGGGTTTATTTAAGACTCTATTTAAGCGCTCAGATTTGCGTAATCACCGTAAAATCATCGTCATTGACGAACATATAGGCTATATCGGTAGCTTTAACTTGGTTGACCCAAAGTTTTTTAAACAAAATAAAAATGTGGGTCAATGGATTGATGTGGCAATACGCAGCACCAGCCAAGAGCCGATGAATATTGCCACGGCGATGGCGAAAGTGGTGGTCACCGATATTGGGGCGGAAAATAAAAACAATCTAGATGCACTCAATCATCGCGTGAATACCTATACCCGTAAGCTCTATGTCATGCACCCGACCATCAATGATATCAATAGCCGCGTCAAAGTGTTGGATGAGCTTAGCGACACTGATGAATCTCCCGAGATTGGCTCGACATCGATTGTGATACCGCGTATGCCAGTCGTCGAGGATGTGCTGGCACAGCTGATACCTTCAGCACCGCAAGTGACGGCGCATGTGATTTATAATACGTTGGTGACTGTGATTCATCGCGCCAATAAACGTATTCGCATTACCACGCCGTATTTTGTTCCTGATGAAGCTTTATCAGGAGCGCTGACTACCGCAGCCAAACGCGGGGTTGAGGTAACGATTATTGTCCCCGAAAAAGTGGATTCGTTTTTGGTGCAGCACGCCTCCCAAGCTTATTACCAAGAACTACTCGAAGCAGGGGTGACCATTGCTTTATTTAAAGGTGGGCTGCTACACGCTAAGACGGTGGTCATTGACGATGATTATTGTTTGTTTGGTACGGTAAATATTGATATGCGCAGTTTTTATTTAAATATGGAGGTCAGCTTAGCGATTTATACGCCACAGATGGTCGCTCAGGTTGCTGATTGTCAAGAGGTTTACTTGCAAAGCTGTCGTTTTTTAAGCTTAGAAGAATGGCAAGAGCGCCACGGGGCAGAGCGCTTGTTTGATAATGTGGTGCGCTTATTTAGTCCTTTATTGTAGCGCTTTTAATTTTAGGTTAAGGTAAACTACTTATTTTTATTATCATCTCATTTATATAATCACTTTTATTATTATTTGAAACATTATTATTTGAAATGTTGGTTTTTAAAACGCTCGATTTTTAAAGGATAGGCTTGCCTTATGTCTGCATCGCACTTAACGCCCCTTGATTATATCGCAGCAGGCTATTGGCAAGATTTCTTGGCTGGCCGTCCTGTCGCCGGCGGCATGGCTTATGAAGCTGAATTGCATCAATGTAAACTCGATGAATCGTTGGTAAGTTTACAGCGTATAGACACCTTGCTGTCGCAGATACGCCGTGACATGATAAAGTTGGGCACGTGGAATGAGACGGCGCTATTAATAGATGAGCGTTATCGTAATTTTATGGTGTTTTTGGCGTTTTATACAGGGCGCGTATTGGCACAGCAATGGCAATATGCGCCGCATTGGTTTGGTGATTTCGAGCTACGGAAGCGTTATCCTGCATTGCCACTGCTGACTGCTGACTTTTATCAACATATGGCAGTGGTTTATCGTGACGACATTGAAGCTACTGATAAGCCTAATGCGACTGCATCGCTCTTTTTCGCGTTAGAGCCGATAGGGTTGCGTCTGTTTGGTCATATTGATCGACCGTTTCAAGCGGTGCAAGGTGATCAAGTGGCAAGCGGACTATATCAAGCGGTTAGTGCAAGACTGCCAAACACCATTGATAACCATGGATTACCGGCATCTACGGCTATGGAGTCTGCCACTAAGCAAGGAGTTGAAACATTAGCGGCGCAACATAGCAGCCAAAGTATTCAGACAAATAGTGATGCTGTTAATAATACTTCTTCTTATAATGAGCTTCAAACAACATCTGAAATCTCTCAAACAGAGGCGCTATTAGCAAAAGCTAATTCATCAACGGCTTCATTAACTGTTCCATTAGAAGTCCCTTCAACAGAAACTGCGCCAGTAGAACCTTCACAAGCAACATTAAAAGAAGTAGCAGTAAAACCAACTATAAAACCAGCAGTAGAAGGATCGCCAACCCCAGAGCTTTTTACCCAATTGCTCATAGAGCTTGATGAAATAGAGGTGCCGCAAACCGCTGGCAAGACAGAATATGAGCAAGCCTGCAAAGTCTTGGATCAATTTGAGCAGCATATCGCTAAACAAAAGAAACCGCGCGCGCAAGTTATATTTTCAGAAAAGCATTTGGCAGCAAAGCAGCAAGCCCTAGCAAAATTGCAAGACGCTGCCGATGTAGGTAACAGTACGGCTATGCTACGTTTGTCTATGTATGAGCTACTTGGTGAAGGGATATACGCTGATAAACTGGCTGCTATGGAATCAGGGGTTGAATGGGTTAAGCAAGCAGCTAGCAAAAATGACAGTCGTGCTCAGCGTCTATTAAGTAAGCTGTACTATCAAGGGTTTGGCGTGCCACAAGATATGAATAATGGAAAATATTGGCTTGAACAAGCGGCCGAAAACGGGCACATAGAAGCGGCAAGCTTGGTCAGTCAGTGGCAGCAAGCACAAACGTTAATTAGCACACAAAAGCAAGAGCAGCATAGCTTAAAACGTTATCAGCTATTATTTGTAGTAATTATTGTTATCGCTATATTAATATTAATTATTGTCTAACCGTTTATTCTAAATTCTGGTTTTAAATTCTCGTTTCTAACAACGACTGCTTAAAAACTATTGTTTAGCATTAAATTCATGTAGAATTGGCGCGTTTTTTACCGTCATTTTTATTACCATTTTATAGCCCCATTTCCTATCGTCTGATCCATTACTAATCTGGTCTGCTTCATGCCATCTTCTGATAACTCTTTACCTTCTTTTGATAAATCGACTCAGCCACTGCAAAGCCGAGCCGTTTATAAGCCACCTGTTTATTATCAGATGACGATTGGTTTGCTAAAACCGTTATACCGCCTGCAGGTATGGCGTCGCTCGCATAAACGTGATAATTATCAGCAAGAGGTGGAGCAGCGTTTTGGTAAGCGCTATCCCGCGCCGCCCATGCTGGATACAAATATGAAGTCTAATACGGCGGATTATATATCTGCTGCAAAAGCTGACGAGAATGGCAAATATGGCAATGGCAAAAAAGTCATCTGGTGCCATGCGGTGTCTTTAGGGGAGACCAATACTGTCGCGCCTTTGCTCGACGCGCTATTAGCAAAAGGCTATCAGATATGGTTGACCAATACCACGCAGACAGGGTTTGCGCGTGGTGCCAGTCGTTTTACTGATGATATTGCTCAAGGTCGTTTGAGTCATAGCTACGTTCCTGTCGACAGTCCTGCGGTGATTGAGAGGTTTTTAGCGCATGTGCAACCGGTTGCGGCATTGTTTGTAGAAACAGAGCTTTGGGCGAATATCTTAACTAAATTGTCCGAGCATCATATCCCGAGTATCTTGGTCAATGGTCGGTTATCTGCTGCTTCTTTTAAAAGTTATCAAAAAATTGGCGCCGTTAGTGCCAGTATGATGAAAAACCTGAGTTTGATTATTGCGCAGGATAATGAATCGGCAAAACGCTTTCGGCAATTGGGCGCTCATAGTGCGCAAATACGCGTGGCAGGCTCGCTGAAATGGGTGATTAATACGCCTAAGCTCAATAGTAATGATGCCAAAAAAGTTGAAATAGCTAATGATGTCGAAGATTTAGGCATAGCAGGTCGCCCGATTTGGGTGGCAGCAAGCACGCATAGCGGCGAAGAAGATAGAGTATTATCATGGCAGCAGAAAATTCTGTCTAACCCTTTGTTAGCGGATACCTTGCTGATTATCGTGCCAAGACACCCAGAACGCTTCGATGAGGTCGCAGAACTGATTGAAACGTCAGGATTGGCAATGGCGCGACGTAGTGATTCTGCTGCAATAGGTGCAAATACCCAAGTTTATCTGGCTGATAGTATGGGTGAGTTGATGAAGTGGTATGCGCTTGCCGATGTGGCATTGGTAGGCGGCTCATTAGTGGATGTTGGCGGGCATAATCCCGTTGAGCCTGCAAGCGTAGCAACGCCGGTATTGATGGGTAGTTATACGCAATCTTGCCAAAGCGTGGTTGATAAGCTCGCTAGCGTCGGGGCGTTATATCAACCAAACAATGCATTTTATAGCGCTATTGGTACGGATGGGCAGCTATCTCAGCCACAAAAAATTGACAGTAATCTGCCATCTAGCGATGACGATAGTCTTATTTATCAGCAGCTGGAGTTTTGGCTCAGTCATTTAGCATTGGCAAAACAGGCAGGGCAAGCGGGTACAGAAATGACACAGCAGCAGCAAGCGGTATTGAATCGTCAGTTATCAATGATTGAAGATGTGATTCAGCAATACGCAAAACCATCTTTCAATCTAGAACTGAATCAAGACCTAAATCAAGAGCTGTTATAAGTGATGCTATGAACTGTATATTATTGCCAGCAGCTAACTTTCAACATGATACTGCGCACATCAATGATTTGGCGCAAATTGCCCATGTGAATAAAGTACTGAATGCCAAAGTAGACGATACGTTAAAAATTGGCCAACTTGGCGGCAAGCTCGGTAGCGCCATCATTGAAGATATCGCGCCCGACAGTATTCAGCTAGGGAATGTATATCTCACCAGTAATCCGCCACCTAAGCTTAATCTTACAGTAGTGCTGGCATTGCCACGGCCAAAAGTTTTACGCCGTCTAATCATGGATATGACCGCGCTTGGCGTCAACGATATTATCCTTATCAACAGTTACCGCACGCAAAAAAGCTATTGGCAAAGCCCGATGTTGGCTCGCCTTAACGAGTTTGTGTTAGAAGGACTGCAACAAGGCGTGGATACGGTTGCGCCGCGCATCAGTCTGCAAAAACGCTTTAAACCTTTTGTTGAAGATAAGCTTGCAAGCTTAATGACCAATCGTGGCATCGTTGCTCATCCTTATAGTGCGCTATCATTTGCGCAATATGTGCAACAGCAACTAGAAAATCTTGAATCACCTCATAACTCAGCACTGCCGAGCATGGTATTTATCGGTGCTGAAGGCGGCTGGATTGATTATGAGATTGACTTACTTGCCGAGCAAGGTTGCACGGCGGTCAATATCGGTGCGCGTATATTGCGCACCGAAGCGGCGGTTAATGTCATTTTGGGACAGTGGCTGCTAGAAGGTCAGAATTAAGCTCAGACAGATGAATATGACACTCATATTATTTTAAAAATTAAGGACATATTACTGGTATAGCAGGGCAAGATAAATGTATTGATAATTAATCTCATTTCGATTAGTATATTGTGTCTCAGACATTAATGTCTTATTAATCCCGCTATTCAATCATTTATTAATAACTTTAATGTTCTTTTATCTCACTTATCCGTAGCACCATTATGGGGAATGCCATGTCATTATCTGCTATCAGTGCAAATCTATCTTCTACTAAGCTTACTTTACCCGTTGCTGTATTTGGCATGATGTTGGGTCTTGCGGGCTGTAGTAATTCATCGACGCCAGAAGAAAGCGTGGATGCTGAAGCTACAACGACTGGGGCTGAGCAATCTGGCACGGCGCAAGAAGTGGCTGCAAATGATGGTGCAACGGCGGAAGGTGGGCAAACCGTTACTATTTACTCATCACGTAATGAGCAGTTGATTAAGCCGTTATTAGATAAATATACTGAAAAAACAGGCGTTAAAATTGAGCTGGTCACTGATAAAACCGGTCCATTGATGGCGCGCCTTCAAGCGGAAGGTAAAAACACCCCCGCTGATATGCTGTTAACCGTTGACGCGGGTAACTTATGGCAAGCAGCAGAGCAAGGCTTACTACAACCTGTGTCTTCTACTATCTTAGAAACTAACGTTCCTGCTAAATATCGTGATCCAAAAGGTCAGTGGACAGGTCTGTCATTACGTGCCCGTACTATCTTTTATGATCCAAGTAAAGTTGATGCTGCCCAGCTATCAACCTATGCTGATTTAGCCGATCCAAAATGGAAAGGCAAGCTTTGTCTGCGTTCATCAAAAGCCGTTTATAACCAATCATTGGTTGCAAGCATGATGGAAAATCTGGGCGAAGAAAAGACAGAACAAATCATTCGTGGTTGGGTAGCTAACTTAGCAACAGACGTCTTTAGTGATGATACCAGCATGTTAGAGGCGATTGCCGCTGGTCAGTGTGAAGTAGGTATCGCTAACAGCTATTATTATGGTCGCCTGCTTGATGAAAAACCAAACTTCCCAGTGAAGATATTTTGGGCAAACCAAGACAGCACTGGTACTCATGTAAACATCTCTGGCGCTGGGGTTATCGCTAACTCAGACAATCCAGATGGCGCGCTTAAATTGATGGAGTGGTTATCTTCTGATGAGGCGCAAGGTCTTTATGCCAGTTCTGATAAAGAGTATCCTGTAAAAGTAGGTATCGATGAGTCAGAGTTACTCAGATCTTGGGGTCCGTTTAAACAAGACAGTATCAGCGTACAGAAGTTTGGTGAGCTACAAACCCAAGCCATTCAAATGATGGATAAAGCGGGTTATAAATAACAGGCTGCAAGTAGATGAGCGGTTGGTTTTTAGCTATTAGATGTTTAGTCATCTAGCATCTAATAGCGTCATTATGCGTAAGACATGGTAACAACTTATGATAACAATGCCAGAAGCGTCTGTTAAGCAAGACAATACTGTCAATGAAGCTAATAACGACAACAATAGCCCGTCTATCAGTCAAGACCATGTCGTCCGCAAACGTATTATCTCAAAATCAGTCTTAGGACTGATTTCGTTGTTTATGCTCGTACCGATTTTAATCGTACTATTATCATGGACGCAGCCGGTCGCTGATATTTGGACGCATATGCGCCAATATGTGTTGCCGCAAGTGTTAGAAAATACTGTCATCTTATTGATGATGGTGACGCTGATTTCTGGCGTTATCGGTACCGCACTTGCTTGGGTGACCAGTATGTACCGCTTCCCTGGACAGCGGTTTTTTGCGTGGGCGCTGATGTTGCCACTAGCGATGCCAGCTTATGTCTTAGCATTTGTTACCGTCGGTATTGTTGACTTTAGTGGACCACTGCAAACGGCTTTAAGAGAGTTTGGTTTTACCACCGCTATCCCATCGGTGCGTAATGTCTGGGGCGCAGGTTTGGTCTTGTCATTGGCATTTTATCCCTATGTTTATTTGCTGGCACGCCAAGCGTTTTTATCACAAGGCAGGCGCGCGATTGAAGCGGGGCAGATGCTTGGCTTAAGTCGTAGTAGGGTGTTTTTTCGGCTGGCGTTACCACAGGCGCTACCGTGGGTCATTGGTGGTTTGCTACTTGCCAGCATGGAGACGCTTGCAGATTTTGGCGCAGTGTCGGTATTTAACGTCGATACTTTTACGACGGCAATTTATAAAGCCTGGTTTGGCTTCTTTAGTTTAACCACCGCCGCGCAGTTGGCCGCGCTATTAATCGGCGTGGTCTTTATCGTTGTCTTGTTTGAGCAGTATTGGCAAGCAAAGCGCGGTAGTACAGTAGCTCAAGGTAGCAGCCAACGTTTCGAAGCCAGTCAGCCTGCTAGGTGGGGCATGGCGTTACTTTGTACATTGGTATTTTTAGTGGCGTTTTTGATTCCTTTTTTGCAGCTGCTCTATTGGACTGCCTTAAATTTCCAGCAAGATTTTGATGCGCGTTATATTGATTTTGTCACTAATAGTCTTATGATTGCGAGCATGACCACCATATTTATCGCTTTTTTGGCGATTATTATTGCGTGGGTTAAGCGTCAATATCCGGATAAATCGACTAAGCTGATGAGTACCTTAGCCAATTTGGGTTATGTGGTGCCGGGTACGGTATTGGCAGTTGGGATATTTATTCCGATTGCGTGGCTTGATAATCAGCTGATAGCTTTTGGTATTACCTCAACGCAATTTTTATCTGGTAGTGTTATTGTGATGCTGCTAGCCTTATCGACGCGCTTTATGACGGTGAGCTTCCAGCCGGTCGATCGTCAGCTACAGCGCTTAACGGTCAATCAAGAAGCGGCTGCTAAATTACTCAGTGATAGCCCATATCAGCGCTGGCGGCAAGTGATGTTGCCTGTATTGAGCCCAGGGGTATTGACTGGGTTATTAATGGGCTTTGTCGAAGTCATGAAAGAGATGCCGATTACTTTAATGACGCGGCGGCAAGGCTGGGATACGTTGGCGGTACGGGTGTTTGAGATGACCAGTGAAGGCATGTGGGGACGCGCCGCATTGCCAAGTCTGTTGATTGTGTTGGTCGGTCTTATTCCTGTTTGGATATTGCTGCGTCAAAGCGATAAGCAAGGTTAAGCGCGTCTCTCATTAAAGAACAACATTAACAAAAGAGCCATATTTAAAACCGCGCTAATGATGGGTTTTATTCACTAATAGCTTACTGGTACTGTCTATGTATACTGACTTGATGAACGATTCAACCAATCCAGCAGCGCCTAAATCTGTCAGGGTTGGCGGCAAGCCAAGACCGGAGTATGTAAAAAAAACACCCGTCACGTTATTAACCAAAGCTCAGATAGCACAGCTTCAAGCTGATAAAAGCTTGCCTCTAAATACCTTACATCAAGGCGTTTCAAATCAAAGCATTCTAAATCAAGAAACAGCAGAACAAAGCAGCTTGCTAGATAACCATGCTATTAATGCATTTAGTAAGAACACTAGCGCTGATGATGCTTATTTTAGCGTTCAAGATTTAATCGTTGGTTATGATGATACGATAATCGTTAATGGCTTATCGCTTGATTTGCAACAAGGTGAAATCGGTTGCTTTTTAGGCTATAGCGGCTGCGGTAAAACCACCGCATTGAGAGCAATTGCAGGCTTAGAGCAGAGCCGTGGTGGCAAGATTCGCTTAAATAATCAGCGTTTAACGGAGCAGACAGCACGTACTACCTTTGCAGTCGCGCCAGCCAAGCGCGGTATGGGCATGGTGTTTCAGGATTATGCTTTATTTGGACATTTGAGCGTGGCAAAAAACATCGCTTTCGGCCTTAATAAATGGTCGGCTGCTGACAAAAAAGCTCGAGTTAAAGAGATGCTAGAGCTTGTCGAATTATCTGAACACGCGGATAAGCGTCCTAGCGAACTATCGGGTGGACAACAGCAGCGGGTAGCGTTGGCACGCGCATTAGCACCAAAACCCAAACTTTTGCTACTTGATGAACCGTTTTCTAACTTAGATGTGGTGCTACGTGAATCACTGGCGATGAACGTCCGTGATATCCTTAAACGCACCAATACTACTGCTATTTTGGTCACTCATGATCAAAACGAAGCCTTTGCTTTAGCTGATAAAGTCGGGGTGATGGATAAAGGTAAGTTGGTTCAATGGGCGACGCCAAGTGAGCTATATCATGAGCCGGTTAGTCCGTTTGTCGCTGAGTTTGTCGGCGAAGGGGCAATGATAGACGGTATCATCAAAGAAGGTCATGTCGAAACTGCGCTTGGCGATATTTATCGACGCATGGAAGTCTATGATGAGTCAGGGCAGCCGCAGTATTGCGAGTACGACTATCCTAATGGTACACCGATTAAGGTATTAGTACGTCCTGACGATATCATTCATGACGATGAGAGTACGCAGACCGCTTTAGTAGTCGGACGCGTATTTCGCGGGGCAAACTATCTCTATCGCTTGCAACTGGCTGACGGTCAAACCGTATTGTCGTTAGTTGCCAGCCATCATAACCATGAAATTGGTTCACAAATTGGTATCTTACCTATCCTAGAGCATGTGGTGGTGTTTGATGAAAAAGACATCAATGCCACCACATGGTCAGAGTATGATAGGTTTGAGCGCGTGGAAGAAATTAGATAGTTGTTATTCTTAAGCTTGGCGAGTGGCCAGTATATGTAAATAACGTCCAAGCCATTTATACGGCTCTAATTGTGAATAGCGCAGCTCCATGCGTATGACTGCTTCAGGATCATTATGACCACCCCGTTTCAACGGCGAATAATCATGAAATACGCGTAATCCACTGGCAAGTATCGTCTGATAATGATGAGACTCTAACCAAGACTCGACCTCTTCCTTCGCGACTGGATGATTGGGTGTGAGACTTTTTTTATTGTCCGCTTTATATTCAGTATTATCCAACAAGTTAAAGTTGCCCATAATAAGATTGCGATAATCAAAACTCGCCGGATTATAAAAGCACAGCGAGAGCGCGCCATTTTCGGTCAAGTGATTATCAAAAAAATCCATCACAGCGGCCGGTTCTGCCAACCATTCGAGCAGCGCATGACACATAATCAAATCAAATTTCTCTGTGTCACTTGCTAACTTTTCTTCAAGCTCTTGATACGGGCATACATGCCAAGTAATAGCCAGTTTTTCATTATTTTGATGGTTTTGATTGTTTTCACCGTTTTGTGCGGCGCTCGCTTGGGCTTTTTCTAACATATTGGCTGAGATATCATTGATCACCAGCGTATGCCCTTGAGTGGCGAGCTCAATCGCAATTTGCGCCAGCCCTGCGCCCACATCTAGGATACGTAACGGTCGCCCAAGCGTTTGGCTCATCTTTGTGCAATATGCAAAAATATCACGGCGCAGTACTGCCAGACGAATGTTACCCTTTAAGCCACCGTAAACCTTTTTTTCAAAGTGATTCGCAATCTCATCAAAGCTGCGGTCTGTGCGCGTATCGGGTTGGTTTATTGATGGTGTGATTGCTTGGTTCACTGGCTGGCTGGTTGCTTGGCTAATTTCCTGATTCATAATGCGCTCTGTTTGGTCTGGTTTTGGTTATCATAATGGCTATTATTTCGACCAATGATGGTGATAAAAGCTTAGCTATAGTAAAGAGTGATGTTATTAGAAGGTTAAATCATTAATAGACTATGTTTGATTGTATTTTATTGAGGGAGCTGTTCTTGCCTATCCTATAATAAAGGGAAGCGCTAAGCTAGGACGGTTTTTTGCGCGTAAAAGTGGTTGCTGTAGAATATTTGACATGGTTTTTTATGTCTTCTTTATTGGATTTTAGTGAGCTTTTAGCGTATAAATAGTAAGGTTTAAGCACTGATTCTTACTAAGCCATCTGACTTAAAAAGTCCATGTTAAGAATATTGTTTGAAAGATATCTGTTAAAAAACCTCTATTAAAAAGTATAACCTAGGTTCCACTTATCTATTGCCAAGGATTTTAGGCAATTTTTTGTTTTATTAATGCTAAGGATAGCAATCATGGTCTTACCCAATTCATCCATTATAAACAAACCCTCCATGAAGCGTGGTCTATTATCGCTCGCCATCGCCATTGCCATTGCCAGTAGCTTATTGCTTGTCGGTTGTGGTGATGATAATGAGCGTTTCGTTGAATCACCGTCGTCTTCTGCCAACGCTGAATTTATAAAAACTTTTACTGTCAACGATGTAAATAGCAGTTTTGGTCTTGGAAGTACCGCAACGCCTGTGGCTAAGTGCGGCGTTACCATAGAAAAAGTCAGCTATGATACCAAAGGTGCCGCCGATGAAGATACCAATGCCACGGCTGCATTGATGCTACCTACTGGCGACGCTGCTGAATGCCAAGGTGCTCGTCCGGTGTTATTGTACGCGCATGGTACGACGACTGATAAAGGCTATGACTTTGCCCAAGTGGGTAATATTAAAAATCCTGCGGTGGGGGAAGCAAACTTAATTGCCGCAAACTTTGCCGCACAAGGTTACATTGTCGTGGCACCCAACTATGCGGGCTATGATACCTCAAAACTTGATTACCATCCTTATTTGGTCGCTCAGCAGCAGTCAACCGACATGGTCGATGCCTTAGATAGCGCGCGCATTATTATCGAACGAAAAAAGCGCGCCAATGATGCCAACTACAGCAAAATTGATGATTCGGGTAAGCTGTTTATTGCGGGTTACTCGCAAGGTGGCTATGTCACTATGGCAACCGCTAGATTATTAGAGTCAAAAAAGAAATCAGTAACAGCGATTGCGCCATCATCGGGCCCTTATGCGTTGGCGGCTTTTGGTGATGAAATCTTTATGGGTAATGTCAATATTGGTGCATCGCGCTTTGCACCCTTGCTTGGTATTGGCTTACAGGCAAAATATGGCAATATTTATAACAAAAAATCAGATATTTTCTTAGATAAGTATGCGGACGCGCAGCTGCCTAGTAATACCTCATTTGGTGAGTTGGTCCAAGCAGGAAAACTGCCTAATAATGCTTTATTCCAAAAAAATCCTAGCGATCCAAGGCTGGCAGGTTTATCACAAGGTAAGCTGTTTTCTATTTTGGGTGGCTACGATGAGACCGACTATCTAATTAAAACGGATTTCCGTGCGGCTTACGTGGCTGATGCGCAAAAAAATCCTGATGGTTTAACGTTAGCCAATGGTAATAATTTACCGGCTGCCAATCCGCAAAATAACCTGCGTAAAGCATTAAAAGATAATGACTTACGTGGATATGTGCCTACTATGCCGACGTTTATTTGTGGTGGCAACCAAGATCCGACCGTTTATTTCGATACCAATACTGGTTCGATGGTAAAACTGCTACAAGCAGAAGTAGCCCAGAATCCTGCTAAGAAACTTAATATCACGGTTTTAGATGTGGATAAAGACAACAAAGCAGAGCGCCCAAATAAGCAGGACTTTGTCATGATTGGGCAGGCGTCAATGAATAAATGGGATGCGGTCGCTGTTAAAGACAGCGTGCAGACCAATTTTAGTAATAGCGTTAAGAAAATTAAGGATGATGCAGCCCCACAGGGCGGTGTAGCGTCGCTATTGGCGTTTTATACCAATTATCATGGCGGTTTGGTCAGTCCAGCCTGTACTGAGGCAACCCGCGAATTCTTTAATCAGGAATTTAAACCTGTTTAAAATGCTTTCTAACTAAGCATATAAGTAGTTTTAATCTCACTCGCAAAAAGAACTGTATCCCTCGGATGCGGTTTTTTTATGAAACAGCCTTTAGAAACAGCAAAGACAATGCTCTGTTGTTAAAGTCTTTTTTATCCTTATTGCTATATCCAAAAATCAACGCTAATGAGCTGTTTTGCTTGATTTTAATGGCATCTAGAACCCCCTAAATTAACAAATTTGTGCTAAAATAGCTTCTTTTAATTATTATTAAAACTATCGCCATTTCTCCTTTGTTTCGCACGCTTAACAGTGCTTTTTTATGGTTTATATATTGATAGTAGCGACGCGTTTATGTCGCTGTATTTTTGTATGACTCTGTGCATTATTAATGATAGCAATCGCGTAAATTTTAGGGAATGGAACCAGTGAGGGAGTGTATATGAGCGAGTCGGTCAGTCCTATTGGCATCGTCGAAGAATTAAAACAATCCTATTTGGATTATGCGATGAGCGTCATTGTATCGCGTGCGCTGCCTGATGTGCGCGATGGGTTCAAGCCTGTACATCGCCGTGTGATGTACGCTATGCACGTCTTGTCTAATGACTACAACAAGCCTTATAAGAAGTCGGCACGTGTGGTCGGTGATGTCATTGGTAAGTACCATCCCCATGGCGATAGTGCGGTATATGATGCGATTGTGCGGATGGCACAGGATTTTAGCTTGCGTTATCCGATGGTTGATGGTCAAGGTAACTTTGGCTCGATTGATGATGATCCACCGGCAGCGATGCGTTATACCGAAGTGCGTATGACCAAGCTGACCCACCAAATGCTCGCTGATTTAGATAAAGATACGGTCGATTGGGAAGACAACTATGATGGCTCTGAGCGTATGCCTAGCGTCATGCCAGCACGTGTTCCAAACCTACTAATCAACGGTGCAACGGGTATTGCCGTTGGTATGGCGACCAATATGGCGCCGCACAACCTAACTGAAGTGATTAATGCCTGTTTGGCTTATGCTGAAAATCCGCAAATATCTGCCGAAGAGTTGATGTCGTATATTTCAGGTCCTGATTTTCCTACTGGCGGTATCATCTACGGTCGCGCTGGCATCCAAGATGCCTATCGTACTGGTAAAGGTCGTTTACATATTCGCGGTCGCTATCATATTGAGCCAATGACTGACACTGGCGTCAACCGTGATCGTGAGCGCATTGTCTTCACTGAAGTACCTTATCAATCTAATAAAGCTAAGATGATTGAGCGTATTGCTGAATTGGTACGTGATAAAAAAATTGAAGGTATTAGTGAAATACGTGATGAGTCTGATAAAGACGGTATGCGTATCGCTATTGACTTGCGTCGCGGTGAAACGGCTGAAGTTATTGTTAATAACTTGTTTCTACAAACGCCACTTGAGTCTAGCTTTAGTATCAATATGGTCGCGCTTGATAATGGTCAGCCTAAGCTACTAACTTTACGTCAGTTGATTGCTGCCTTTGTCCGCCATCGTCAAGAAGTCGTTACGCGCCGTACGATATATGAGCTTAATAAAGCGCGCGTTCGTGGTCATTTACTTGAAGGCTTGACCGTTGCGTTGGCTAATATCGACGAGATTATTACGGCCATTAAAGCGTCTGCTAGTCGCGCTATGGCTCGTGAAAACTTACTCGATAATACATGGGGCTCAGGTAGTGTCGTCGCCATGCTAGAAGCTGCTGGTAGCCAGTCAGTACGACCTGACTATATCGAAGGCGAAGATCCAAAAGCACCGTTTGGCTTAATTAAAGACAGTGTCGCAGGCGAGGAGCGTTATCGCTTATCACTTGAGCAGGTCAATGCGATTTTGGACATGCAATTGCATCGTCTAACGGGTCTTGAGCAAGACAAGCTGACGGAAGAATATCAGGATCTATTACGTGAAATCGCTAATTTAGAGTCTATTCTTGGTGATTTTGATAAATTAATGACCATTATCTCTAATGAGATGATTGAGATTCGTGATAACTTCGGTGATGAACGCCGTACCGATATTGTTGATTCACGTACGGACTT
Organism: Psychrobacter immobilis; assembly: GCF_904846175.1. Lineage (GTDB taxonomy): Bacteria > Pseudomonadota > Gammaproteobacteria > Pseudomonadales > Moraxellaceae > Psychrobacter > Psychrobacter immobilis_E. The sequence continues at coordinate 17,500 of NZ_CAJGZM010000017.1, forward strand.
TAGCCGTGAAGATTTGATTCCGGAGCAAACGGTTGTGATGACGGTTTCGCGTACTGGCTATGCTAAAACTCAGCCGATTGACGATTATGTCGCGCAAAAACGTGGTGGTAAAGGTAAGTCTGCAACGGCGATGAAAGAAGATGATGTGATTGATCATTTAGTGGTAACGTCTACGCACTCGACGGTACTGTGCTTCACCGATACGGGTCGTGTGTTTAGCTTACGCGGTTTTGAAGTGCCAATTGCCAGTCGCGGCGCGCGTGGTCGTCCATTAGTGAATTTAATTGGTCTAAATCCTGATGAAACCGTTACAACTATTTTGCCTATTCCAAAAATCGTAGAAGAGCTTTCAGTAAAAGGTGAGACTTCATTAACAGATGCCTTAGTAGATGGCAATGACAGCTTATCAGAAGATAATGATTTAGACGACAGCACGCAAGCAGAGCCGCCTTTTGTATTCTTCGCAACTGCCAATGGTACGGTGAAGCGTGTCGAGCTTAAGCAGTTTGCTAACATTCGCTCTAACGGTTTGATTGCCGTTGGTCTAGAAGAAGGCGATAAATTGGTCAGTGCTCGTATCACCGACGGTAGCCAAGAAGTGATGTTATTTGCTTCAAGCGGTAAAGCGATTCGTTTTGATGAAAATGATGCGCGCGCGATGGGTCGTACTGCAAAAGGCGTTCGTGGTATGCGTTTGGCGGCTGATGAGTTTATTAAATCATTGGTGGTTATCGAAGATGACGTACATGAGATTCTGATTGCTTGTGAAAATGGCTTTGGTAAACGTACTTTTATCGATGAATTCAATACGCAAAATCGTGGTGGTGGCGGTGTGATTGCTATCAAAACCAGTGAGCGTAATGGTGCGCTGGTTCGTGCTACCAAGGTTGACTCTACAGACGACATTATCTTAATCTCAGACAAAGGTACATTAGTGCGTACCCCAGTTGAGCATGTCGCTAGCTCTGGTCGTAATACGCAAGGAGTGACGCTGATTCGTCTATCAAAAGATGAGAAGCTGGTTGCTATGGCGCGTGTTGAGCACGAAGAAGGCGACGATGAGTTGATCGATGCCATGAGAGAAGATGGTACGTTTGCAGTAGAGGGTAAAGAGCAAATCGATATCGATGCCGAAACTGGCAACAGCGGGACGACCGATATCAATGATGTTATCGATATTGCTAATGATCATACGCTAGATGACGAAACATCGAATGATGCAGCAGATGAAAACACAGACGATAACGAGTAACTATCTCAGTTGTTAGCTTTTTAGTTTAGTTAGCAATGCTGCTCTAGAAAAAGCCTCTGACGATATCGTTGGAGGCTTTTTTTTGAGTGCTGTCTATTATAAAAGTCTAATTTTTAGCTTTTAACCTCCAAGTTTTAGCTTCTAACCTTTATAAAATGGTTATAAATTATAAATAATACCCACCAAGCGCTATTTTTAAGGCCGTTGTTATGCTTACGACCAATCAAACTTTTCAAGGAACTTTAGCAGCAGTATCATCCAGCTTTTTATTTTCACTGATGTTCTTGTTTGGGCTATTCATGTTGCCTTTAACGGGCACACAGGTGGCGTCATGGCGCGTGCTGATGATGTTATTGAGCTTGCTGATATTGGTCAGTTTTACTAAGCAATGGCAACACGTTTTTGATTATCTAAAAACCTTAAAAACCCCGAAAGAATGGCTTATTTTTATCTTACCAACACCGATTTTGGGCGGGCAGATTTGGCTGTTCATGTGGGGACCGGTCAATGGTTTTGGTCTTGATGTCACCTTGGGTTATTTTTTATTGCCGCTAGTAATGATAATACTGGGGCGCTTTTTTTATCATGAGCATATGAGCGCGCTACAGTGGGCCGCAGCATTATTTGCGGCACTGGGAATTGGCTATGATATTTTCCAATATGGGACGGTATCGTGGGTGACGTTATTTGTATGTTTGGGTTATCCGCCTTATTATCTGCTGCGGCGTAAGCTTGCCGTACCGCCGATTACTGGTTTGCTATCAGATTTAACTTTGCTGACGCCAGTAGTGCTTATCATGCTATATAGCAGTGGTGGATTTAGCGTAGCGGCAGAAAACATAAAATTTTGGTATTTATTGCCGCTACTTGGTGCTTTTAGTGCACTGGCGATGTCGCTGACTATGGTTGCCAGTAGTAAGCTGCCAGTGTCATTATTTGGTGCCCTAAGTTATGTAGAGCCGATGCTATTGTTTGTCTTATCTATCACGGTTTTAAACCAAAGCCTCGATGAAGGCGGCTCGTTATTTATGTACGGCATGATTACTTTGGCGTTATTTATCATGATTGGTGATAGTGTACTGGGTTATCTTCGTCGTCGCCGTGACAATCATTTGCATGGCTACCGCGAGCCACAAGTGGGCGGCTTTCCTCCGCGCCGCCGCTTGATAAACCGCCGCATAGACGGGGTACTAACAGCGCACCGTTTCCGTAAGATGCGTCGTTATCAAAAAAAGATGGATAGAATAAAGCATAAAATTTAAGCGTTGCACACTAAATAATACTTGCTGGTTAGGTAGGTTGATTTTAACTGGGTAAGCATGATTCTTTGCTATTACTCTACATAGTTTCTGTGTTAAAGAGGCTTCAATTGCGTTATTATCGACAGCAGTGCTGCCACGCTTAATAAAGTTTATTAATACAATCCGTGGTAGCAAGTATAAATGGTATTACTTATTCATCCGATAACTTTAATGATTTTAATAGCTTTAATAATTAGGACGGCCTATGTTACACCTTCATCATTTAGCAAACTCACGCTCGTTTCGTATTTTATGGTTACTAGAAGAACTTGGCGTCGATTATCAACTGACTTGCTATGAGCGCAATAAAGCCTACCGCGCACCTGACAGTTTAAAACAAATACATCCGCTCGGTCATGCGCCAATGTTGGAAGTAAATGACCGTGTGCTCATTGAGTCAGGATTTATCATTGAGTATTTGCTTAAGCATTATGATAATGAGAAAAAATTTAAGCCGGCCGATGACAATGAAGCGGCGTGGGAAGCGTACACGTTTTGGCTGCATTTCGCTGAAGCGTCAGTGATGCCGCCATTGGTCATGCGTTTGGTATTTACCAAAGTGGTTGAGCAGTCGCCGATGCTTATTAAACCTGTGAGCAAAAGCATTCGCAATCAAGTCGAAAAAAGCATGATTAGCAATAGTCTAGATGCCATATTGGCCATGATGGAGCAGCATCTACAAGACAATCATTGGTTTGCAGGCGCCGAATTTAGTGCTGCTGATATTCAAATGCATCTTGCCGTTGTCGGTGCCAATGCTGGTGCCGGTTTAGATAGTAGTAAATATGCCAATATTTTAAATTGGCTTAAACGCTGTGAAGAGCGCGATGCCTTTAAGCGTGCAGAAGAAAAAGGCGGTCGTTTAAAGTTTTAAACGCAGCGCATTTAATCGTTAATAAATGAATGATTTAATATTAAAATAAAAGGTTTTGTTTATTTATAAACAAAACCTTTTTTAGGACCTAGATTCAAATAAGAAGTGCAACGTTTTAAAAGAATGAGTTGAAGAGTAAGATGTGCCGTGTTGCATTTCAAACTTCAACTCCTACATATCAGAACGTTATGAAACACTATACACATCTTACCC
>NZ_CAJGZM010000018.1 GCF_904846175.1 Psychrobacter immobilis
TGATTGGTGAATAGCTTAGTTAATAACTGGCTATTATAATAAGTGGTAAACCACTCCCCATATCATCCTTCCCTTTCGACTAGGGCGCATTATACGCACATTTGAGAGGGGGTCAAGGGGGTTTGGAGAATAAACCTATAATTCTTTAATAGTCTTTAATCTGTCTATAAATATATGACTTCTTTAAGGGCAAAGATTTTTACTCCATTTCCCTATTTTGTTACCGCGAAGACATTGATATTGAACCCCATACTGCACCCACTGCCAATTTAAATCAGACGACTTACCTTTTAACGCAAAGCTAATACGATAACGTTCTGCGCTAACACTATCATCCATTAGACCAGAGCGGGTAATAACAACAACAGCTGTCTTAGGCTGTGATTTTGACGGATAGTAAAAAGCTTGTGCCAAATCATAGTCAGCATCTACTTCATTAATACTGCTATTGATGAGTTTAAGCTTTTCAAGTCCACAAGTAATCAGTCCTTTTTTCATAGAACACGGCGCTGATGCAGAAGTAACGGCGCCACCATTAATATTTAAATGATAAAAGTTAGCAGGATTGGCCGCTTCAGCGCGAGATATGGGACTGACTAAGTTGCTAGTAGCTGCATGTGAAGATAGTGAAACGAATGACAACGACAGTAAAGCACTTGCCATTAACCCTTTTAGCAGATGCGATGAGATATTTGAGACAGGCAATAGACGATTAAAACTAGGTAAGTTCAGCATAATAACCTCGACTTTGACTATATGAAGTCATAGAAATACCAATGTTAGAATGATACTTTTTAAAACGATACTTCAATATTGAATGAAGAATCTATACCATAGCACTTTATAAGGCATCCTATTAAAATTCATTCTTAGTCTTTTGTATTAAACCCCTCTACTTATATTCTGAACTTTCAATCTTATTATTTATCCTATAAATATTTTCCACAAAAAAACCGCCTATTAAAAAATAGGCGGTTCGTATGTGCATGTCTTAAGCTAAAATCTACTATAAAGCAGTCATAGCGTTAACTGCTAACTTTAGTTTGTAAGGTAGTAACAATACCTGACAAGGCATAAATAACACCAATCGCTAAGATGCCCACAGGGATATCATATAAGATGATACTCATCACCAATACACCAATGATAAGCACCACGAATGGTACTTTCTTTTTATCGAACTCTTTAAAGCTATAGTATTTGACGTTACTGACCATCAATAAGCCGCAGATAACCACCCAAGCGGCAAATAAGAACATAACGCCAGTATCGTATTGTCCGATCCATTCATTATGATCGACCGCAACCATCACCGCTGCTGTAACTAATATAGCAGCGAGCGGACTTGCTAAACCGACAAAATACTTTTTATCGACAATACCAACTTGAACGTTAAAACGCGCGAGGCGAAAAGCGGCGCAAGCGGTAAAGACGAAAGCGCAACCAAGACCAATCCGACCTAAAGGCTCTAAAGCAAAGCTATATATTAAAATCGCAGGTGCAACGCCAAAAGCCAGCATATCAGCGAGTGAGTCATACTGCTCGCCAAAAGGGCTTTGCGCATTCAGCATACGTGCAACTCGCCCATCTGCACCATCAAGAATGGCTGATAAGAAAATCGCCAGTGATGCTTTATAAAACTCGCCTTGGGTACTGGCTAAAATGGAATAGAAACCTGATAGTAACGATAAAGTCGTGATGAGATTGGGTGCTAAATACACACCGCGACTGACCACGCGCTTGCCTTCAGCAACTTCTGCTTCAATCACCTCAAAGGTTAAGCCATCATAATTGTCATTATTCGCTAGGCGAATATTGAACTCATGCTCATCGACAAAAGGCGGCTGAGTGGCAGCGCTATCTTGTAATAGTGGCTCTTTTACCAAACCGTCATTCATAACCTTGTCGGTTACTAAGCTATTTGATGAGTGATCAGTCGTCATAACGATATCCTTATTCGCCAACTAGCCAGCGGACATTAGTAGCACTGTCTGCAGACAAGTCTGGCGCATCTTCAACTTTTAACACCGGTTGTAAAAAGCGTAATATCTCACGTGCATGATTGTCAAACTGCCAAGGCGGATTGATAATCAGTAGACCTGTACCATTCAGACCGACGGCGATATCGTTAGGATATATATTAAGCTCACAGACCAATTGACGTCTCATCTCGGTACGTTTAAGCTTTTTATGGAACAGCTCAACCGCTTCGATGTTTTTAATCGGATACCATAACGCATAAGTGCCTTGTGGCCATTTCTCATAAGAGGCGACCAATAGATTAATCAGGCGTGTAAAGTCTTTGTGCTCTTGCTCGTAAGGAGGATCAAGGAAAATCAGACCACGCTTCTCTTTTGGCGGAATTACGGCAGCGATACCCTCAAAAGCATTGCGATGATGAATACCAATTGGCAATTTATGCAGTTGATAGTTCAGTGCATCATATTCACTGGCTTTGGCCTCAAACGCTTCGCCGCGCACGCCAGCATCTGGATTTTTCTCAATATGATGCGCAATCCACCACGGCGAACCAGGATAGACTTTTTTGTCATAAGTGAAACGCGCTTGCTTAATGCCTTCCATATAGTCTTTGACTGCGGTCGGTGCTTTTTCGACGTCAGCTTTTACTAAGGCTTGAATACCGCCTTTGGATTCACCTGTTTTGCGCGCCTCTTCACTGCCGAGCGAATACAGTCCACGACCGCCATAAGCATCCAGCACATAAAAAGGTTTGTTTTTTTGCCCCATTTGATTCAGTAGTTGTACCAATAAAATGTGTTTAACGACATCGGCAAAGTTACCAGCGTGATAGGCGTGTTTATAATTCATAAGATCAAAAGTTTAAATAAGAAAAATTGCATCTATGGTAGCATAGACAGGGTAAAAGATAACGATGGTTTTGGTAAAAAGGCATGGATTGGCTGTGTATTGACAGCGAATGGCATGTTTATTGATAACGGCGAGACAAAATGATGCAGATTATTAGCAATCTTGAGGTGACACAGCTAGTCGTTGAGAATCCGATTGGACAAGACAATCCTCCATTACTGTTTCCGCATGATGGCGACGATAGCCAAAAGCTGCCGACTCAGCAAGTATTAGCGTTATCCGACTTTGATGTCGATTGGCAAAATAAGCTGACCGATAAACAGCTGGATAAGTTTGTAGACGATGGTTGGATGATTATCGATGAGGTGTTTGAGAATAAAGCGCTATTAGCCTTGCAGTCCGAGAGCGGTTTTATTGACTATCGTGACGCAGAGTTGACGGCTGGTATTCGGGTCAGCGATATTCGCGGTGATCGGATTCGCTGGATTACCGAAAACTTCTTTGCAGGGTTTTACTATCTGCAAAGTATCAATGCGCTTGCCGCGTTGTTTAATCGCAGTTTGTTTGCCGGTATTCGCCATAGTGAGGCGCATTATGCTTGTTATCCAGTGGGTTTTGGCTATCAATGGCATAGCGATAATCCGGCTAGGCGTGATGAGCGCGTTATCTCGGCGGTGTTTTATCTCAATGATGATTGGAGCGATAGTGACGGCGGTGCATTAGAAATCGTCGATAAACATGGCATTCATCATAATGTCATGCCTGTTGCCAATAGACTGGTCATATTTGATAGTGACATGCAACATCAGGTGCAAATTGCTCATCGTCAGCGTTATTCTATCGCGACTTGGATGCGCCGTGATGGTCTAGTGCCTTTTGTTGAAGACAATATTTAAAATTCATCAGCTATTACTTTTACTTTAAATAAGCCTTGTTAATTAAGGATAATGACAATGCATAAAACCTTATTTAGAAGCTTACTCTTAATTGTTATGTTTCCTCTAATTGTTAGCTGCGAGACGCTTAATCATCAAGCCCCTACTCAACCACACAATGAGTTCTTTTTTACCTATTATTTGCCGAAGTCCACCCCTGAAAAACCTCTAATAATTAATCCGACCGCTATTACTACTGAATTCAAATATGAGGACGAGTGTCTACTTGCATTTGACGGAAGCAGATGGATGACACCCGTATTTCCCGAAGGACAAGCAACTTTTGATAGTCATCATAAGACTTTAAAATTATTAGGAACAAGTTATAAAATGGGTGATGTCATTTCTGCAGGTGGCTATGTGCGTGCTTACAACAGTGACAAAGTTAAAAACTATAGTAATACCCCAACCGAAAAGTGCATTACAGAGTATCTGGCAATATATTACGGCGATTATGAGAAAATTTACTTGAATAAAAACTAAAGTTATTTTGACCATCAGAGTTGATAAACATCAGCATTAGATAAATCTTATAAAAATAAGCCAGATTTTATCACAAGAAATATTAAATCAACTTATCTAGGAATGTCATGAGTTTAGAAAATAATAGTAAAACCCATCAACAACAAACTTTAGAATTAAGTATCGCCCTACTTGAACGTCCTTCTGTCACCCCAGATGATGATGGCTGCCAAGATATATTATCAGAGCGCTTGCAACAAGCAGGGTTTGACTGTGAGTTTATGTATTACGGTGATAGACAGGCAAAAGGCGAGCACGCTGAAGTCAAAAACTTATGGGCGCGCCGTGGCACCACTGATCCAGTTATTTGTTTTGCTGGTCATACCGACGTCGTTCCAACGGGCGATGAAAAAAATTGGACTTATCCGCCATTTACCCCAACCATTGCAGACGGTTATTTATGGGCGCGAGGTGCTGCTGATATGAAAACGGGCATTGCAGCCTTTACCGTTGCCACTGAGCGTTTTGTTGCCAATTATCCTGAACATAATGGCTCGATAGCATTTCTAATCACATCAGATGAAGAAGGTCCGTCCATCAATGGTACGGTCAAAGTCATAGAAACCTTAGAAGCGCGCAATGAAAAAATCACCTATTGTCTTGTTGGTGAGCCATCAAGCACTGATACGCTGGGCGATATCATTAAGAACGGTCGCCGCGGCTCATTGGGCGCCGAGCTTACCGTCACTGGCAAACAAGGTCATGTTGCCTACCCGCATCTGGCTTGCAATCCGATACATACAACGATGGCAGCATTAGCAGAGCTTACGGCGGCGACTTGGGATAATGGCAATGACTACTTCCCTGCAACTTCCCTGCAAATCTCTAATATCAATGGCGGTACGGGTGCAACAAACGTTATTCCTGAAACACTAAAAGTTATTTTTAATTTTCGCTTTTCGACAGAAACAAGCGAAGATGAGCTAAAAGCAAAAACCCATGCTATCTTTGATAAATATTTTGAGAACAGTAAAGCCAGTTATGATATTCATTGGAAATTATCCGGTCAGCCATTCTTAACACCTGAAGGTAAATTGGTCTCGGCATGCCAACAAGCAATCAAATCGGTGACCGGTACTGATACGACCTTATCAACTTCTGGCGGCACATCCGATGGACGCTTTATCGCGCCAACGGGCGCACAAGTGGTTGAGCTCGGCGTACGTAATGCCACGATTCATCAGGTTGACGAAAAAGTAGAATTAGATGACTTGGGTAAATTGGCGCAGATTTATGAGGGTATTTTGGAGAATTTGCTGCTTGATTAAACATTTTAATATTAAAATTAACAATATCTTCTTGAATTATTATTTGTGATAATAGCGTACTTATGTTTTTCAATGGATTAAAAATGGCTATCAAAAAACATTTAAATGAGCTTTCAAGTTTAAGATTCTTTGCTGCATTCGCTATCGTTGTACTTCATTTCAGAGACTATCTAGGTGTTGAGAATGAAGCTCTCATGACGTTTTTGATTTCAGGTCAATACGGAGTTACTTTCTTTTTTATATTGAGTGGCTTTATTTTAACTTACAACTATGAGTCATGGTTCGGTAAATTTGTGAGTGTAAATCAGTTTTGGAAATTTCAGCAGTTACGATTTGCTCGACTATATCCTGTATATATTTTTGCACTATTATTGAATTCTTTTTTCCAAATTAGTGTGCGTGGCAACAATGGTGAATTTGCTGGTCAAGAGATACATTATTGGGCATCTTGGGTAATCAATGCCTTTGCCCTTCAATCTTGGATACCTGGAACTCCTTATACACTAGTTTGGAACACTCCGTCTTGGAGTATATCGACTGAGCTATTCTTTTATATGTGTTTCCCTCTTATCTGTTATTGGCTAGTCAAATACTTAAAAAGCTTTAAAAAATTAATTTGGTTCTTAGTAGCATTATTAATAATAAGCTCTGGTATATACTTTGTTGCATTAGATCAAATTTATTACAAACACTCGCTTCCTTCTGGCACATCTTATTCTATTCAGTATTTTACACCGCTATTTAGATTGCCTGAATTTATTGCTGGTTGCGTGGGTGGAAAGTTGTTTTTGATGGAAGACTCAGAGACGCAGCGTTTCAAAAATATATTATTTGGTTCTGAAACTAAAAGAAATGTTATTATTTTAGTTAGCACAGTATGGTTTTTTAGTAGAATTTATACCACTGGTTATGCAGATAATAATGAGGCTTACTGGCTATTGAATAACTCAGTGAAATTCAGCATTTTATTAATTCCATTTTTGGGAATTATCTTAGCCTTATCTATAGGACAAACCTTTATATCTAAATTTTTGAACTTACCTTTTCTCATATTATTAGGTGAATCTAGCTATGCGCTCTATATCACACATTGGTCATTTGTTAGTTTCTATTCTTTAGGATTCTTACCAACCAATTATCAATCACCATTTATAGCTATTATCTTCATGTTATTGTCGGTAGCTTTTTCAATACTCATATACAAAACCATCGAGATTCCGATGAAGACGAAGTTAAGAGGTGCTAAAACACCACAACCGTCTTCTGTGTGATAATTATAGAAATGATAGGATAAAATGACAATACTGTAGCTTAATACTATTAAAGATTATATATATCAATTTAATTCTATGGTTTTACTTTAAACCACTCACTCTCATGTTTGATAAAGCTAATTTTAGGATAATAATCGCTGGCTTGCTGAGCTAATAATAAAATAATCTTACAGCTTGGTGGTAATTGCTGCTCAATCTTTCTGATCATCAACTTACCAATACCTTAATGTTTGTATGCTTCATCGACAGCGATATCCTATAGATAGCAACAGTAGCTAAAGTCAATAATACAGCGTGCGATGCCTATTAGCTGTTTATCGCTATTAGTATCATTTACCGCTTCAATGTGACACTTATCATTCTCTTTATGGCGCCAACGGGTGCGCAAGTTGTTGAGCTTGGCGTACGTAATGCCACCATTCATCAAGTCGATGAAAAAGTCGAGGTCGATGATTTGGGTAAATTGGCGCAGATTTATGAAAAGATTTTAGAGAATTTGCTGCTTGATTAAGTTGGAAAAATCTATGGAAGTATTTAGAACAAAAACCCAGCAAGCTTTGACTTATTTTGCGATTTCTATATGTCTATTGATGACTGCGTGCAATAACTTACCCATAGAAAAAACACAAACTGGTACTCCGCCAGTATTGCATACCAGTCAAAATCAATCTGTTGATGATACGCCAATAAAAGTTAATTGGTCACTCATTTATCCAAATTCTATTGCTCTTCTTACCAAACAAACTAGGATCGATAATCAGAGCAATGAATATTTAAGCACGGATCAAATCAAACTAATTAATATCGACTATATTTATCGTAAGCAAGTAGCCCTTTTATCATTAGAATATAACTACGCAGCCAAACAACTAGAAGATCAGCTCAAAGGTAGAATTGTTGACAGCTACTGGAGTAATAAAGAAGATGAAGTTAAGCTGTTTTTGGTTACGCGAATGAATGTTGTCGCCGATGAACACAATTATGTCTTTCGTTATGGAGAGCTTGCTGGGTTTATCGTGTCTTTTGTCATTTTGCCTATTGCAGACAGAAGTAAGGAAGATATGATTGCTATTTACAGTGGTGATGAAAACATAATATCGATTAGCAATTTGATAGAACAGTATGGGGGCAAGCTACAAAGTGTTGGCTATAGTTCTGAAGGGTTCAAAATCATAGCTAGTACTTATTTTCCTGAAAAACAACCTAATAAAAATCAAATTCAACAACTTGAATCTCAGCTTAAGCAGTTGACAGGAGTAACAATTGAGATAGAAGAAAGTGGTGAGTTGTTTTTTTGAGTACATCTTCTGTTCAGGCAAATCTTTCTCTTTAAAGTTTATGCCTTAATTGATTGTCGCTGTCCAAAATAAAAAAGCGCCAAATCTAATTCAGATGGCGCTTTTTTATTTTGATTTTTTAACTAAATAACCCTTAAACCGTGTAACAGCTTAGTGTCTTAGTTAAGTAATCAATAAATGAGTAGTAGTCATTTAGGTTTGGCTTTATTCAACTCTGCTTTCGACCATAGACCTTACTTTATCTTGAATATGCTGTACTTCCTGCTTAAAGACATCTATTTGTTGGCTCATCTCTATTTCTGGTTCTAAATCCTGCGTTGCCACATCTGTTCTAAAATCTTCTATCATCGCCATTCTTTTTCGCAAGGAATTTTGTATGATACCCAACTCATAGGTAGAGAAAACTGGGTCGTCGCTCATTTTATATCTCTTAATATAAGGCTAGAAGCAATTGATAGGATATTGCTAATCATGCAATAAGAGACCTCAATATACGGCAACGAAACAGACTATAAGTATAATTTTGGTACCTTAATTCTTACAAGAAAGTGGCGATAGGAATGAGAATTATAAAAACTATCGCCTCAATAATTTTACTTTCTGGCTTTACTCAATACCAATATAGAGATCTACTTGCCCATACTCTAGGTTGCCGCCAATATAATGCTCAAAATCAACATTGTACGTTCGTACATGCTCACAGCTTCGATCATTAAAATAAGTCCACGCTTTTTCCCAAGCATTCATGACGGTATTAGGCATTCTACCTTCTTCAGAAAAGACCAAATACTTCCCTGCAGGAATATCTACGCTGACTAGATCGCCATTCTTAGCATTAGCGCCATTATCTGACTGCTCCTGCTCGCTATCTATTTTCCAACCGGCCACAACATCAAAAGCACCGACCAAGTCATCGCTCTCATAGTTATGATAGATAGCATAAATATCTTCGCCCTTAGGAAGATTGACCGCATGATTTTGATAAAACTTTTGCCATAGTCTACCTAACTTGGCTGTTTCATGGCTAATTTCAGCATTATTGGTGGTGCGAACGCTGATGCCTTTGCACGCTATCGCTTCGGGTAGCTCTTTGATTTCTGATGTCATAATGCGGCATGTCCTATATATTGATGCTGGTTTTTATTTAAAAAGATATTTAAAATGAGTTTTAATACGATTGACGTTGCAGTATTACTCTAATCTGCCTCATCAATCCAATTCATTTGAATGGCTTCCAAGATACCTTCGTTTGAGCGCTGCGGGTCATCATCAAAGCCTTCAAGCTCAGTCACCCAGCGATGCAAATCGGTAAAGCGAATGTACTGCGGATCGGTCTCTGGAAATTTTTCGTAAAGCTCAATAGCAATATCTAAGCTGTCTGTCCATTTTAATTTTTGCGGGGTCATGGTAGATCCTTAACTTGTCATCATTTTATAAATGTCATCGAATTGATGGTCAGCTTGACTGGTTATTTGCTTAACCATTTTCTTGACCATTTAACACCCTCTATCGTAGCAAAATTCGCCCGCTGATTATAGACAAGTTCGTCATGCAGCCTTTATTGATTTAGCTTATTTTCTCTATTTAGCAGATTCATAAGACTTAATCGCTACTTGATGCTGATTCCAAGAATCAATGATCTCATTTGTATGCGCGCCTGTCATATCCAATATCTCTGGCACACATTTACCTTTTTTATTGGTCAATACAAACTTAGTCATACCGACGCCCATCAACTGGTCTTTCACAAAGAAGCGCGTTTCAAAATAAACGTATTTTTTATCCCACCCGACAAGCGTACTATTTACGGTCATTTTACTCAGAAACTTAATTTCTTTGAGATAGACCATTTCTTGCATGGCGATAATCCAGCCGAGATTTTTAATGCCCTTTTGATGACAGCACGCCATCAGCCATTTAGTGATGTTTAACTCTATAAAAGATAAGTAGCGATAATTGGGCAGATGATCACGAAAGCCCATATCATGTGGCAACACTCGATAGTGACGTACAATTGGTGCCGTCAAGGTTTCGACACTTAAGTGTTCGCTAACCGCTTGCTGTTTAAGCTGCTGCTTTAATAAGCTGACCATAATAAAAAAACGTATCAACATGTTCATAAGGAAATCTCTTAACTATTATTATTTATTAATGATAACTAGATATACTTGAATGTAAATACTGGCTACCTTAACGCAAAAAAAGCCACCTCAGTGACTTTTTATGGCAAAGCTTGTATTTAATAACTTATCTTTAACCGTTTACTTTAAAGATTAATGCGCGCCATTAATACTACGGACCATCTCTTCGACCATTTTCTTGGCATCGCCAAAGATCATCATGGTTTTGTCCATATAGAACAAGCTGTTATCAAGCCCTGCATAACCGGTATTCATCGAACGCTTGATAACCATTACGGTTTGCGCTTTGGTAACGTCTAGAATCGGCATACCAAAGATTGGCGACGATGGATCATCTTTTGCTGAAGGATTAACAACGTCATTGGCACCGATGACTAATACCACATCGGTACTGGCGAAGTCAGAGTTAATCTCATCCATCTCAAGAATATCATCATAAGGGACATCAGCTTCCGCCAATAGTACGTTCATGTGTCCTGGCATACGACCAGCGACCGGATGAATCGCAAAACGTACATTGACGCCTTCTTCTTTTAATAGCTCATACAATTCTTTGACCGCGTTTTGTGCACGGCCTTGCGCCATACCATAACCCGGTACAATGACCACACTACTGGCATTGGCCATAAGAAAACCTGCATCTTCTGCTGAGCCTGCTTTATAATTCTTTGGTGCACCATCATCGCCGCCCACTGCGGCAGCTGTTGTACCCATACCGCCAAACAAGACGTTAAGCAATGAGCGGTTCATGGCTTTACACATGATATAAGATAGAATCGCACCTGATGAACCGACGAGCGAACCTGCGATAATGAGCATCGAGTTGCCAAGGGTAAACCCAATACCGGCTGCTGCCCAACCTGAGAACGAGTTCAATAGTGACACAACCACTGGCATATCACCGCCACCGATTGGCGCAATCCACATCCAACCAAAGATGACTGCAATCACTGCCATCGCATAAAATGCGGGCAACGAATCGGTCATAAAGTAGACGATACCAAAACCAATCATGGCAATAAATAACAGTGCCTGTACTGGTTTTACCCAGCCACCAACCAAGGTCTTCGCCCAGCTTTTTGCCGCCAATTTACCAAAGGCAAATACCGACGCTGAGAAAGTAATCGCACCAATGAAACAACCGATAAACAATTCAACACGGGCAACCGCGCCATGCTGTTGTTCAGTATGCAGTACCGTTGCTAAAGCAATCGCCACCGCTGCCAAACCAACAAATGAATGCATCAAGGCCACGGTTTCTGGCATTTGGGTCATGGCAACCGTTTTTGCTTTCCACATGCCGACGAGTGCACCCAATACCATCGCACCGATAATCAACCAAAGCACAGGGCCTTCCGCTAAGAAGAATGTCGTTGCGACAGCAATCGCCATCGCCACCATACCAAAGCGGTTACCGCGAATAGCGGTTTTTGGACTAGATAGACCACGTAAGGTTAAGACAAAAAGAATGGCACCCACTAAGTAAAACCAATCTGCATTTACTGCAATCATATTTGTTAAATCGCTCATGCATCGCCTCCACTTTCAGTCGTCCCAGTTTCAAGAGCGGGTGCTTTTTTTACTTTCGGTTTGAACATCGCAAGCATACGCTCAGTCACGGCAAAACCACCGAAGATATTGATACTGGCTAAAAATACCGCAAAGGCACCTAGTAAACTGGTTGGGGTGAACATCGAGCCGTCAATAGTGACGGTCTGTAGCATCGCACCGACGATTACAATACTTGATAAAGCGTTGGTGACCGCCATCAATGGTGTATGTAGTGCAGGGGTTACGCCCCAAACGACGTAGTAGCCGACAAAAATAGCGAGCACAAATACGGTAAAAATCGCTACAAACGGTGTGCTACTCATGGCCGCACCAGCTGGCGCTGCAGCTAAAATAGTGGCAATCATCTAATCCTCCTAAAAATTTGTTCGTGTCTGGCAAATGTAGGGTAATGAGGTAGTCAAGACTTGATATTTAAGGCTTAGCGTTTAGCAAGGCGCACTTGGTTGTCATGGGTCACCGCTAACGCCCCCTGAATCTCATCATTCATATCTAAATTTAGTGCCAGTGTATTGACTGAAGCGTCGTCTGTAGCTGCAGGAGCAATTAAAGTGGTGATAAAATTAACAAGGTTGTTGGCATATAGGTCTGACGACTGCGCTGCCAGTTGCGATGGAATATTGGCCGCACCAACGATACGCACGCCATTTGCCGTGGTAATGGTTTGATCAGGCACACTGCCTTCGATGTTACCACCGGTACCAGCCGCCATATCGATGAGTACTGAGCCTGCCTTCATTTTGGCAAGCGTCGCCCCGTGCACCAAACGCGGTGCGTTACGACCAGGAATTTGCGCTGTGGTAATGACGATATCAGCATTGCTTAATGCCTTGTCAACCACTGCCGCTTGGTCTTTGACATATTGCTCTGATGGTGTCCAAGCATAGCCACCTGTAGACTTAGCTGTTTCTGCTTCCTCTGTACTCATCGGGACATCAAGCCATTTACCACCTAATGACTCTACTTGCTCACGAGCGGTCGGACGTAAATCACTGGCTTCAACCACGGCGCCTAAACGCTTCGCTGTGGCAATCGCTTGCAAACCTGCCACCCCAACGCCTAAAATAACGACTTTGGCAGGTTTAACCGTACCGGCTGAGGTCATAAACATTGGGAACGGACGCGAATATTCGTTGGCGGCTAGCAATACTGCTTTGTAACCGGCAAGGTTGGCTTGCGAGGACAAGACGTCCATATTCTGGGCACGTGACAAGGTACGTGGCAACAGCTCCATCGCAAAGGCAGTCGCGCCTTTTGCTGCATAAGTATCTAGCTGGCTATTGCGATACGGATCAAGCATCCCGATAACCACTTGACCGGCTGTTAAATACTCAGTTACTGCCGCTGGCAAGTCATTGACGGTAGTAATAATTTGAGACTGGCTGACGACCTCAGTGCTACTATTGGCAATGTCAGCACCCGCCGCTTGATACAGCTCATCAGCATAATATGCTGCTTGACCTGCACCTGACTGAATGACGACTTTAAACCCTAGTTTACGTAATTTTTTTACCGCGTCTGGGGTTAGCGCTACCCGACTTTCACTTGCGCTATCTGCACTAATAACACCGATTCTCATACCGTCTCCTTACTTACGTCTAATGACTATACTCACGTCTAATGACTACCTTTTAACACCCTCAACGCACATTTAAAAAGCACAGGGGACAAAAAATCCTTGGTCATGGTTGGTTTAACACTTAAGACCAAAGACTATCAATTTAATAAATGACGGCTACTTTGCCATCATGCCTTTTTATTATAGAGATATCGTCTGCTAACTTTCATTGTCTAATGATGACCCACAAGTAAAATAAAAAGTTAGGTATTTACACCATCATCATAACTTTTATTGTTATATTAAAAACTTTTATTTTTTCCAAAAGCGCGCAAAGCCTGTAAGTTATTAGCTCTGAGCTAGCGCATAAATTGTTTTGATATTTGACATATGTCTACGATGACGCTTAAAAATACAAAACAGCTACGACTAAGTCAAGATAAAATACTGTCTGCCGTATAATAAGAAAACTTGACACTTAATTAGAACGCCCTTTAACTCATTATAAATAAGGAATAACGATGTATTTTTTACTTTCCCCTGCCAAATCCCTCAATGAGAAAGATGCTGTGCCAGTCAATCTTGGTAACTACTATAGTCAGCCCGAGCTGATTGAACACTCACAAACCCTGATGAAAAACTTAAAAGCAAAAGAGCCGATTGATTTGCAAGAGCTGATGAGCATCTCTGACGATTTGGCGCAGCTTAATGCTAAGCGTAATCAAGACTGGGCTTGGAGTGAAAATGAACATTTTACAGATGATGCATTTGGTAATACCGCCAAACCGGCGAGTTATTTATTCGATGGTGATGTTTATACCGGACTTGATATGTATCATATGGACAAAGATACGGCTATTTATGTCAATGAACATTTGGGTATTTTGTCAGGACTTTATGGTGTGCTTAAACCGTTAGATTTAATTCAACCTTATCGCCTAGAGATGGGCACCAAGCTGAAAAATGAGCGCGGTGATAATTTATATGAGTTTTGGGGCGAAGCAGTGACTGACATTCTCAATGCACGCATGACAGATAGTGATGACAAAGTTTTAATTAACCTAGCTTCTAATGAGTATTTTAAGGTAATAAAAAAGAAAGCACTAAATGCGGAAATTATCACACCACGATTTGAAGACGAGAAAAATGGTCAATATAAAGTGATTAGCTTTTATGCAAAAAAAGCTCGTGGACTGATGGTGAAATATGCTGCTGATAATAAGTTGACTAGTGCTGAGCAATTAAAGCAGTTTGATTTGGCGGGGTATTATTATGTCGATGAGTTGTCTGATGATAAAAATTGGACGTTTAGACGAGATGCAGACAGTCAATAAACAGCCGTTCTCCTAAACTAAAAAAGCCCTAGCTCAATGAGTTGGGGCTTTTTTCTATATATTAATCAAATATTTCATAGCAACCTATCCTTGAGCTCATCCAAGCTCAAAGCAGGTATACACTTATGAATCATACGATGACAGCTTGAACAAAGCATACAGACGTCTTTAATAGTACTATGAAAATTGTCACTTCTTTCTGAGAGAGGGTCTTTGTGGTGGCATTCGATATAGTTTTTACCAATATCACCATAAGTATCTTCAAAATCAAATCCACATGCTTGGCAATGATACCCATAATGCTTTTTAGCTGCTTTAACTAATTTTGGGTTACGCTTGAAATAAGAAACCTCCTTTATTTTACGTTCACCTTCTTCGTATTCTCCATCTATTACATCGTTAACCTCATACTCAGTTATATTTTCATGAACCTTAAGGTCTTCTTTTTTTGTTAGATGGGCAATATAGCCTTCGATCCCACCAAATCTAGAGAGCTTACTTTCTGCCTCACTTACTCTATACACATTTCCACTAGGCCTAAAGTTTGGTTTATAGCCAATATCTTCTTTAAACTGATTCCAAGATAATTCAATACCTTGAGTTCTAAAAAAGAAAACATAAGGATAATGATCACTACCCCAAAGAAAGTTTGATAACTCAGACATATGCTCACGCCAAAACCCTTTTACTTTACATAATACCGGCATATCTCCTGCGCCACTAGTGGTTCTAATGAGAAGCATAATGTCATCTACATTCAAGTTTTTTATAACACTTTTTGCCCCTGCAGGAACGCCCCAAGCATTACAAAAACATTCTGGAAACTCAGATATGAGGTTAGCTCCAATTTCATCCTTGAAAGACTCTAGTATGTGTTTCAAAATATCATCTATTGCAACATCACTAAGAATAGTCTTTGGAAAATCTTTATCAGAACCTTTAAGTCCAACGTCGTGAAAAAATAATTGCATAAAAAAGCCTTCGTTCTCAATTTATTAGATGATATATTCATGCTTAAAAAAGCATTCTAAAATACCTCAATCTATTTTTTAAGTATATCGAACTATATCAGATAAATAATTATTTAGTATAGTCAGTTCACAATAAAAGAGATACAACCCATATCCTGAAACAGTTTAGGCAAATTATTCTCCATCCATCCTTGGCGTAGAAACTTAGCTTGTGCCCATTTTTTCTCAATGGGATTTCGATCTGGACTGTAGGGTGGCAGCCATAGATCTG
>NZ_CAJGZM010000019.1 GCF_904846175.1 Psychrobacter immobilis
GGTAAGATGTGTATAGTGTTTCATAACGTTCTGATATGTAGGAGTTGAAGTTTGAAATGCAACACGGCACATCTTACTCTTCAACTCATTCTTTTAAAACGTTGCACTTCTTATTTGAATCTAGGCCTTTTTAGTCCATCGAGCAGACTCATTTAAGGTAAACACTATTCGTGCTCTTTATTTTTTCTTATGTTTAAGGATGGTTGAGCTAACGGATTATGATAGTCGAGTTGAGACGACACTTGATGAATGCCGATTTTTAACCAACAAAACGCGCGAATTTTTAATTCAGTTTTTACCTGATGTAAATGAATACAGCTCTATACAGGACTTATTAAGCGCATTTGAGTCAATTCAGTCAGAAAACCTATATGAAGAATGGTTGCAATCAGACGACAATGAACTAGAAGAGTTTGTAGAAAAAATTCGTAGAAAACTGCATAAAGATGAAAAGGATGAAGAATGGACTGATAACGAGCTCGTTAATCATCGATTATCTAAGCACATTTATGAATTTGTTTTACCACTCGAAAATATATTACTTAAAAAATCAGGAATTACTCGGAACGTCTCTCGGTCGGGAAAGCCTGCTGTCATATCGTCTGATATTTTTGTTGATGAAATCACAGGAGATAGTACCTCAACTGTTTACAGTGTAAATATCATGCCAAATGATAATCAGACGTTAGAAACTTTTGAAACTGATGAGCGACAAGACGATATTAATGAAGCTGTTTTTGAAGTCTCACTTAATAAACCAATCTCTTATCATCTGGATATTGTGAACGCTCAACAACAAGTAAATATGCGTCGCAAACGCTCGATGTTACTAAATACAGATGTGCAGGTTGCTAAGCACTCCGAAATAAAGATCTTATTTAATGAGTTGTTTACAATTTTAAAAAGTAGCAACGTTGATTATACAGTCAATAGTAATGGCACTATTGAGCTAACTAATGAGCAATTAGAAGCAATATATATAATGATGACTTTACTCACAGGGAATACCGAATTCGTTCGATACAATGATTTAATTAAGCATTACGATCGGTACTGCATTGAATTTAGTTTTTCACCGACAAGAGCAGTGTTAGGAGATGAGTACAGCAGTGACCTCTCGATAACCAATAACGATAAACTAGAATTAACGTTACCATTTGCAGTAGGAGTTTTAGTAGAAAATATGCAAGACTCCCTAGTAGGTACAACACAAGAAAATTTACTTTTCTTCGATAACCTTGAAAAAGCAGCAAAAAATAGAATTAGTAAGATTAATAAGAAAAACAGTATTCGACTAACTTTAAATAAATTAAGAAGCTACTTAAAACATGTACTCTTTCATTCAGGTACTGATACAGCTGTGATTGATGTCATAACTCTTTCACCAATTCACCATTTATCTGCATTACCATATTTTGGCCTTACTAAAGCGGATACATATTATGCGCAATACCACTACTATGATCACCTTAGAGATCTAATTTTTTCAGAACCTACCAGTATATTAAAAAACGAATTAAGAGAAAACAATAAGCTATCGAAGTTTGATTTATTAGATTTTCCAGGCGATAGGTATGTTTATAAAGGCGAGCAGCAAATGGGAACAAAGCTGGCTCTGCAAAGCTCTCAAATTAAATCGAAATTAGTCACTCCAATAATTGAAGAACTCAAAGCCTTAAAACCTCATAAAAACCTAAGTATAAACAATTTCATTGAGTTTCATAACAAGTTGACGGACTATCTCTATCTTATTCTTGGCTTATCATCTGGTTATCGCCCTGTTATTGAGACGTTTGGACGTCTAAAAGATATCGATCTTGATACAGGTATGTATTTCATTTCAGATAAAGAAAATAGAATGGATGCACAAGGAAGATTCATTACCCTTCCCGAGATAGCAAGACTTCAATTACAATATTATCAAAACTACCTATATGAAAATATGAAGCTCTTTAATATTCAGCATAATCGACTTGGCAGATTACTATAGTCAATCCACAATAAAACTGGAACAACCCATATCATAAAATAGTTTAGGTAGATTATTCTCCATCCATCCTTGGCGTAGAAATTTTGCCTGTGCCCATTTCTTTTCAATGGGATTAAGATCAGGGCTATAGGGTGGTAGCCAAAGAATACGATGACCATGTCTGTTGAGTAGTTTTTGGATACGTCTGCTTTTATGAAACCGAGCGTTATCCATAACGATCACGCATTTAGTCTTGAGACTTGGAATTAGCGTGAACTTGCACCAGTCATAAAATATATGGCTGTTGATATTCTGTTCAAAGTAATCAAGCGCAAACAGCATCTTTTCATACAGAGCACCAATGACATTAGTACGCTTTTTTGCTTGCCAGTTGTAGCTGTCGATACAGGGTTTTCCTATCGGTGTATAGCCGTAAGGTCTTATAGTTTCAGCCTCAAAGCCGCTTTCATCCATATACACAATGGGATAGCCTTGCTGCGTAAAGCTATTGAGCTTACTCTGATAAGCCGCTCTTTTTATCAGGCAGGCTTTTGGATGTTCTAATGTCTTTTTTTTGACTGATACTAAGACGTTTTAATGCAGCTTCAATACCTGACTTGCTGCAACCTAAACGCTGTGCTCGCTCGTACATATAATCGTCTGGATGCTGTTCAACATCTTTCAATAAGGCTTCATTTGATATTTTAGTCGGTGCTTTATTTCTCGTTGTTTTAGGAACTAAGCTCTGCTGCCAGCTGTGGATCGAGCTTGTGCTAAGCTGATAAAAGTTAGCAGCTTCTCGAATGGTCATGCCGCCTTTAATGCTTCGTAACACTTGTTTGCGAAAGTCGATTGAATAGGTCATCGTTGATTTCACTAAATGAGTTGGTTATAAGTATTGTATCGGTTTTATCTAAGATTGACTATAGTAAAGACTACAAAGAAACATTTGGTAAAGTCTCTCCTAAATTTAAGGTAGCATCATTTAATGACGGACTTATCAAGCAAGTCAATCTAGCTGGTGTCTACGAGTTCAGCTCAAACAGCACGGGTTTTGGTCAAGATAACTACTGGGCAGGGGTTGGCGTTGATTTAAATTTACCGATTCCTGGTATGAAATATGCGTCTGCGACTTTGTATCATTCATTTAATGACGTTAAGCCAGATGACCAAAAAATCACGTTAACCGCTGCTTGGGAGCGTGATAAAGTGTTGGTTGATGGTTATGTTGATTTTGCTTTCAACAGTGATACTCTTGAAAATAACATTCATTTCAATCCTCAAGTTAAGTATAACTTGCAAGAAGCACTTGGTATTGATAACCGCTTAGAAGTTGGTGGTGAATATAGCTATTGGAAAAATAAATTCGGTGTCGATGGAGTGGACGAACATGCTGTTATGGCATTGGTGAAATACCACTTCTAAATTGTTACCAAGTCTAAAATTATCAATAAAAAAAGCCTCATTCAACTATATCTGTTGATTGAGGTTTTTTATGGGAATTGTTAGCCGCTTTATAAGCGCTGATAGCGTTGGCTGACACTTGCAATCAATGCCACCATCACTATACCCATGATGATAAGAATAATGGACATCATATGTGCTGCCTCATAATTTAGCGCTTCTACTTGCTCATAGATAGCAATCGAGACCACCTTAGTTTCCCCTGAAATGCTGCCGCCAATCATCAGTACCACGCCAAACTCACCAATAGTATGTGCAAAGCTTATTAAGCTACCAAGGACAATGCCTATACGTGCCTGTGGTAATGCAACCTGTATAAAGCGTCTAAACCGACTGGGCTCTAATAAGCTTGCGACCTCCATCACACTGGCTGGAATGCGTAAAAACTGGGCATAGACGGGCTGAACAAAAAAGGGCAATGAATAAATGATAGAGCCGATAACTAAACCCTCAAAAGTAAAGGTAAAGGCGCTGATATTGTATTGCAACAGCCATTTACCGATTCCGAAATTGGGGCTTAATAATAATAATAAATAAAAACCAATGACAGTAGGGGGTAAGACAAGCGGCATTGCAATCACACCCATCAGCATGATTTTGCTGCGCCCAGCGATATTACTACGGCTAGGCTTTGCTAGCCAATACGCCAATGGTGTACCGAGCAGTAATAGACACAAGGTGGTGATACCAGCAAGCTTGATACTGACCCATACAGGTAGCAGCATATCTAAAATGAGAGACTGAGATATCATGGCGTTGTTATCATCTACCTTTTATTCAATGGCTTGCTTATAGGGCATATTTATAGAAGGTTATTAATGCTGCTATGTTATTTAGAATACTTAATATTATGCTATAAAGGCGTACTTACAATGATCGCTTTAGCCGATTGTAAGTACGCCTTCGTTTATGAATAGCAATATAGAGAAAATAACAGAACATTCTATAGAAGTTCTTCTACAAATAATTTACTTAACTGCCAAATAACCGGCTTTAGAGAAGTAAGCTTGTCCAGCAGGAGAGCGCAGATAGTCAGTAAAGTCTGTCGCTGTTGCGACGTCCGTGATAACGATGCCGTCTTGTAAAATAGCAGGATAAGACTCTGGTGGTAAGGTATAGAACTGCTCAGGCGTCGCTTTAATTGCCGTTACTTGCGAATGCGCCACAAAGCCATAGTCGACACTACCAGTATGGGCATACTGGAACGCTTGACCGATATTTTCCGCTTGAATGATTCGCTTTTGCGCTGTTAAAGAGTCATAAAGGTTTTGTGATTGTAGATAGACTTTAGCGGATTCACCATAAGGCGCTAGCTCAGGATTAGCTATGGTAATTTTGCTCTTGTCATCGCTTTTGAACAGCTCAGTCAATGTAGTTTGATTCAGTCCAGCAAGAGATTTTGTGGCACTATAAACCGATAACTGACCTTGAGTATAAGTAAATGGCGTACGGCTTGTGTCGCCTTTAAACATCTCATCGACCAACTGCGCTGGGAATTCTTGATTGGCAGCCAAAAAGATATCGTACGGTGCACCTGAAGTGATTTGAGAATAGAGCTTACCTGATGACGCAAAAGTAACTTCAATCTCTTGGTCTGGCAGATTTCTATCAGCTTTGTAGCCTTCAATGATTTCAGGCAAGACGTCGGATAAGTTGGCTGCGGCAGCGATGCGGATTGCTTCAGTGGGCTGAGTGGTTGGCACAGTATCGTCAGTAACTACTTGAGCCTCATCAATGCTGGCTTCTTTGCTACAAGCACTTAATGCGAATGCCAAACAGGCAGACGCGCCTAATGTGACAATAGATTTCGTCACTTTACTGTCAGGCAGAAAAGAAGACCAATGGCTGACTGATTTGTTATGAGCGTTTAATAGCTTTGCTTTCATACTTTACTTCCTCAAATAATTAAAATAAAAAACAAATATCTATAAAAGTATATCAATATTTAAGTATGAATTACTTGTTTATAATAAGAATCTTAAGAATTGATTCAAGATATTTTGGTTAAAAAACTTATTGTTATTATCAAAATTTTGATTAAAGGTTATTTATTGAGTTGTCTAAATTAGCTCTTATTATTTAATTTCCTAACTTAACCATTATTACTGAGCCATTTAGAGGAATCATCTTGGTAATATTCTTGCTTCCAGACCGGAATGTCCGCTTTAATGGTATCTAGTATCCAGCGGCAGGCATCAAAGGCAGGGTAGCGATGCGCTGAGACGACGCCAACCCAAATGGCCACATCGCCAATCTCTAAAGCGCCAATACGGTGAATGGCAATTGCATGGGTAATCTCAAAACGCTTTTTTGCTTCTTCGATAATGACGCGACCTTGATTGATGGCAAGATCTTCATAACCGTAATAGGTTAAGCGATTGACGCTACTGGCATTATTATGGTTACGAACGCGTCCCTCAAAGCATACGAACGCCCCGCAGCTGTCATTATCAAGGGTTTTTTTAAGTCGATTTTCATCAATATCGATATCTAACAGTGCAAAACCATCGCGCTCAGCGATTAGATAAGCGTCATCAATGCTGTGCTTAATTTGCATGGACTGTCCATGTACTTGATCTGTCATATACATTTTCTCTTATTATTTTTAAGATTCTTAACGATATAAATGATATTTGAACGGTTTTAACCACCAGCGACTGGTGTAATAAAAACCACACTATCACCGTCAACAATCTCGTCTGTCCATTTGGCAAAGTAGTCATTGACCGCCACACGCAGTTCTGACTGTGGACGGCTAAAGCGATGCTTCTGGCATAGTTGCTCATATAAATCAGTTAATGAAGTCGACTGTGGCACAGTGATTTTTTCTTCATGACAATTGGCTTCATCAGCTAAGCTGGCAAAGTATAAGACAGTAATATTCATCGTGGTATTTATCTCTGAATCTGTATTTTTTTCTATCTTGGATTCAACATCGAAGTGCAACGCACCCGAAGCTAGATTTTACCTCAAGCGGTGTTCTAAACCCTAGCACCTTTCTAGGTCGATTATTTAAACTGTCTTCAATCGACTGAACTAAGTGCCTGCA
>NZ_CAJGZM010000020.1 GCF_904846175.1 Psychrobacter immobilis
GAATAGAGAGCTGACGATGACCTACTCTCACATGGCCGGAGCCACACTACCATTGGCGCGATGATGTTTCACTTCTGAGTTCGGGAAGGGATCAGGTGGTGCCATCATGCTATTGTCGTCAGCAAAGGGGGTTAGATATGAGTCTGTTATTGTTATTTTGACTGCAATATTATTTGTAGTCTCATCAACATAAACCTAACTGAATCAAGGTTTAAGGTGATATCGAAATATTCTTTCTTTTATTCTATAAGCTTTCACTTATACAAGATAGATTAATTAGAGCTTTCATACAAACCACTTGGGTGTTGTATGGTCAAGCCAAACGAGCAATTAGTACAGGTTAGCTACATGCATCGCTGCACTTCCACACCCTGCCTATCAACGTCGTAGTCTTCAACGGCTCTTTAGGGAAATCTAATCTTGAGGTGGGCTTCCCGCTTAGATGCTTTCAGCGGTTATCCCATCCGAACGTAGCTACCGGGCAATGCCACTGGCGTGACAACCCGAACACCAGAGGTTCGTCCACTCTGGTCCTCTCGTACTAGGAGCAGATCCTCTCAAATTTCCAACGCCCACGGTAGATAGGGACCGAACTGTCTCACGACGTTCTAAACCCAGCTCGCGTACCTCTTTAAATGGCGAACAGCCATACCCTTAGGACCTGCTTCAGCCCTAGGATGAGATGAGCCGACATCGAGGTGCCAAACACCGCCGTCGATATGAACTCTTGGGCGGTATCAGCCTGTTATCCCCAGAGTACCTTTTATCCGTTGAGCGATGGCCCTTCCATACAGAACCACCGGATCACTAAGACCTACTTTCGTACCTGCTCGACTTGTGGGTCTCGCAGTTAAGCGCGCTTTTGCCTTTATACTCTACGACCGATTTCCGACCGGTCTGAGCGCACCTTCGTACTCCTCCGTTACTCTTTAGGAGGAGACCGCCCCAGTCAAACTACCCACCATACATTGTCCTCGGTATTGTTATACCTGAGTTAGAACCCCGACATGACCAGGGTGGTATTTCAAGATTGGCTCCACAAACACTAGCGTGTCTGCTTCAAAGCCTCCCACCTATCCTGCACAAGTCAGGTCAAAGTTCAATGTAAAGCTGTAGTAAAGGTTCACGGGGTCTTTCCGTCTAGCCGCGGGTACACAGCATCTTCACTGCGATTTCGATTTCACTGAGTCTCTGCTGGAGACAGCGCTGCCATCATTATGTCATTCGTGCAGGTCGGAACTTACCCGACAAGGAATTTCGCTACCTTAGGACCGTTATAGTTACGGCCGCCGTTTACTGGGGCTTCGATCAAGAGCTTCGCTTACGCTAACCCCATCAATTAACCTTCCAGCACCGGGCAGACATCACACCCTATACGTCCACTTTCGTGTTTGCAGAGTGCTGTGTTTTTAATAAACAGTTGCAGCAGCCTGGTATCTGCGACTGCCAACAGCTCAAGGAGCAAGTCCTATCACCATCGGCAGCGTACCTTCTCCCGAAGTTACGGTACCATTTTGCCTAGTTCCTTCAGCAGAGTTCTCTCAAGCGCCTTGGTATTCTCTACCTGATCACCTGTGTCGGTTTAGGGTACGATTCGTTTATAACTATTGCTTAGAAGCTTTTCCTGGAAGCATGGTATTTGCCACTTCGCTGTACAAGTACAGCTTGCTATCAGATCTCAGCCGTATTACAGTCCGGATTTGCCTAAACTGTAAGCCTACATCCTTTCACCTGGACAACCAACGCCAGGCTGACATAACCTACTCCGTCCCTCCATCGCATTATAAACAAGTATTGGAATATTAACCAATTTCCCATCGACTACGCCTTTCGGCCTCGCCTTAGGGGTCGACTCACCCAGCCCCGATTAACGTTGGACTGGAACCCTTGATCTTCCGGCGTGCGAGCTTTTCACTCGCATTATCGTTACTCACGTCAGCATTCGCTCTTGTGATACCTCCAGCATGCCTTACGACACACCTTCACAGGCTTACACAACGCTCCCCTACCACTTGAAAACAAATTCAAATCCGCAGCTTCGGCTCCTAGTTTGAGCCCCGTTACATCTTCCGCGCGGGCCGACTCGACTAGTGAGCTATTACGCTTTCTTTAAAGGATGGCTGCTTCTAAGCCAACCTCCTAGCTGTCTATGCCTTCCCACCTCGTTTCCCACTTAACTAGGAATTTGGGGCCTTAGCTGGCGGTCTGGGTTGTTTCCCTCTCCACAATGGACGTTAGCACCCACTGTGTGTCTCCCGGATATCACTCATCGGTATTCGGAGTTTGCATCGGTTTGGTAAGTCGGTATGACCCCCTAGCCGAAACAGTGCTCTACCCCCAATGGTGTTCGTCCGAGGCGCTACCTAAATAGCTTTCGGGGAGAACCAGCTATCACCGAGTTTGATTAGCCTTTCACCCCTATCCACAAGTCATCCCCTGGCTTTTCAACGACAGTGGGTTCGGTCCTCCGGTGCCTGTTACGGCACTTTCAACCTGCTCATGGATAGATCACTCGGTTTCGGGTCTATGCCCTGCAACTAATTCGCCCTATTAAGACTCGGTTTCCCTACGGCTCCCCTAAACGGTTAACCTTGCTACAGAACATAAGTCGCTGACCCATTATACAAAAGGTACGCAGTCACCCCAATAAATTGAGGCTCCTACTGCTTGTACGCACACGGTTTCAGGTTCTATTTCACTCCCCTCACAGGGGTTCTTTTCGCCTTTCCCTCACGGTACTGGTTCACTATCGGTCAGTCAGGAGTATTTAGCCTTGGAGGATGGTCCCCCCATCTTCAAACAGGATTTCTCGTGCCCCGCTCTACTTAATATGTTAACTCTAATGTTTCGAATACAGGACTATCACCTACTACGGTCAGCTTTCCCACGCTGTTCTTCTACATTAGAATTAATCGGCTTCTCCCCGTTCGCTCGCCGCTACTAGGGGAATCTCATTTGATGTCTATTCCTAAGGGTACTGAGATGTTTCACTTCCCCTCGTTCGCTTCTTGTACAAGTACAAGATACCTACCTTATGGTAGGTGGGTTTCCCCATTCAGAAATCTCCGGATCACAGGATATTGCCGCCTCCCCGAAGCTTATCGCAGGCTGTCACGTCTTTCATCGCCTCTGACTGCCAAGGCATCCACCATGTGCGCTTCATTACTTGACCATACAACCCCAAGTAGTCTTAACTTATAAATAAGCTTTGACTTCAAAGTGTCATAAAGTCTAATTATGATAACGATATCACCTATGTTTATACGCTTGATTCAGTTCTCTTTATTTTTTTTAATAACTCACTACTGGGATAACAACTGATGTCGTTAAGTAGCGAGTTATTAAGGTTAAGAAGTGCGCGTGAACACGCTCTTCTTAACCCAGACTCATATCTATGTTTTTAAATAGTTCTTATGCTCTCGTCGAGTCATAAGTTCTGTATAAAACAGAAGTAAATAATCAATAACGATCACTTAATTCTGTTGAATACCTATTATATTTATTGGCATCTAAAGCTTACTTGCGTTTATAGTGGTGGAGCCAAACGGAGTCGAACCGTTGACCTCCTGCGTGCAAGGCAGGCGCTCTACCAACTGAGCTATGGCCCCATGTAAAATGGTGGGTCTAAGTGGACTTGAACCACTGACCCCCGCGTTATCAACACGGTGCTCTAACCAGCTGAGCTACAGACCCAATTACGCTTGTTATAAACGTAAGCTTAAACTAAAGAACAACTTGTTGTGAATTCTTGCTGACCGAATGCCATCTATAAGGAGGTGATCCAGCCGCAGGTTCCCCTACGGCTACCTTGTTACGACTTCACCCCAGTCATCAACCACACCGTGGTGAACGCCTTCCCGAAGGTTAGGCTATCCACTTCTGGTGCAATCAACTCCCATGGTGTGACGGGCGGTGTGTACAAGGCCCGGGAACGTATTCACCGCGGCATTCTGATCCGCGATTACTAGCGATTCCTACTTCATGGAGTCGAGTTGCAGACTCCAATCTGGACTACGATAGGCTTTTTGAGATTCGCATCACATCGCTGTGTAGCTGCCCTCTGTACCTACCATTGTAGCACGTGTGTAGCCCTGGTCGTAAGGGCCATGATGACTTGACGTCGTCCCCGCCTTCCTCCAGTTTGTCACTGGCAGTATCCTTAGAGTTCCCGGCTTAACCCGCTGGTAACTAAGGACAAGGGTTGCGCTCGTTGCGGGACTTAACCCAACATCTCACGACACGAGCTGACGACAGCCATGCAGCACCTGTATTCTAATTCCCGAAGGCACTCCCGCATCTCTGCAGGATTCTAGATATGTCAAGACCAGGTAAGGTTCTTCGCGTTGCATCGAATTAAACCACATGCTCCACCGCTTGTGCGGGCCCCCGTCAATTCATTTGAGTTTTAACCTTGCGGCCGTACTCCCCAGGCGGTCTACTTATTGCGTTAGCTGCGTCACTAAGTCCTCAAGGGACCCAACGACTAGTAGACATCGTTTACGGCGTGGACTACCAGGGTATCTAATCCTGTTTGCTACCCACGCTTTCGAGCCTCAGTGTCAGTATTATGCCAGAAGGCTGCCTTCGCCATCGGTATTCCTCCAGATCTCTACGCATTTCACCGCTACACCTGGAATTCTACCTTCCTCTCACATACTCTAGCTCAACAGTATCAGATGCAGTTCCCAGGTTGAGCCCGGGGATTTCACATCTGACTTATCGAGCCACCTACGCTCCCTTTACGCCCAGTAATTCCGATTAACGCTTGCACCCTCTGTATTACCGCGGCTGCTGGCACAGAGTTAGCCGGTGCTTATTCTGCAGCTAATGTCATCGTCCGTGGGTATTAACCACGGAGTCTTCTTCACTGCTTAAAGTGCTTTACAACCAAAAGGCCTTCTTCACACACGCGGCATGGCTGGATCAGGGTTTCCCCCATTGTCCAATATTCCCCACTGCTGCCTCCCGTAGGAGTCCGGGCCGTGTCTCAGTCCCGGTGTGGCTGATCATCCTCTCAGACCAGCTACAGATCGTCGCCATGGTAGGCCTTTACCCCACCATCTAGCTAATCCGACTTAGGCTCATCTAATAGCGAGAGCAGTAAACTGCCCCCTTTCTCCCGTAGGTCGTATGCGGTATTAATACGAGTTTCCCCGTGCTATCCCCCACTACTAGGTAGATTCCTAAGTATTACTCACCCGTCCGCCGCTCGACGCCTGATAGCAAGCTATCATCGTTTCCGCTCGACTTGCATGTGTTAAGCCTGCCGCCAGCGTTCAATCTGAGCCATGATCAAACTCTTCAGTTTAATCTTGCTATGAAGCTCTTTAAAGAAGCTTCTAAACTTGGCTCATCTAATCTGGCAAAATCGCTAAAAATTATGTTCGTAATGAATTAACTTTGAGTTTTTTTACTGTCTTAAATGATAATTTTTATAGTTAGAATGACTCCCGAAAAGGAAGTAAAACCAACTTTATTTTTTAGCATTCTGAATCAGCAAAAATCCACACAAGTTGTTCTTTAGTTATGCTTTTAAATAGTGTCAATCTACTGTCGTCCAGTAGATGATTATATAGGGTATTACTTTCACTTCATTGGCTTAAACCATATTGGTTATGCCTTGAAGCGAGCTGACTATCATATCACAATGGATTGGTTTGTCAAGCTTTTTTATAAATTGTTTCAGTAAGTTATCCAGGTTTGTTATATGTAAATTCACATATAAGTCATTCCGTTTGTCTTAATGAGGTGCGTATTATAGACGTTTAATTCAGTAAGTCAAGAAGTTATTTT
>NZ_CAJGZM010000021.1 GCF_904846175.1 Psychrobacter immobilis
ACAACGCTGGGCAATTCAACTCTATCCATCCAGGAACAAGTCATTATTTAAATATGTACTCTGCTTGTGCTATAGCAGGTTTCAAGGATATTAGTAACTTACTTTAGAATAATAGGCATGCTATCCCTCTATAAGCGCTATAGATAAAACTATTGTTTGCTTTTTGTTATTTCTTAATTAAAAAGACTTATGTTGATTGAATTATTTTTAGTAGCTATCAGATTGTACTGTTCATACTAAAAATAAAAGGATTTGCAATGTCTCATAAAGTATTTATTAGTTACGATCACTCAGAAGACGCTCGTTATAAGCACTTATTACAAGGTTGGAGTAATCACCCAAATTTTGATTTCGAATTTGATAATAGAAGTGTAAAAACCCCAATTAACAGTGAGGATGCCAGTAGAGTGAAGGCTGGTATAACTATTAAGTTGAAACAAGCGACTCATCTATTCGTTATCGTAGGAAAGTTATCTTATACGAGCGACTGGATTAATTGGGAAATAGAAAAAGCTAAAGAATTAGGGCTGAAATTAGCGGCTGTAAAAATAGATAGAGCCAATAATTCTCCTGCTGGTCTATTGGGTGTAGGGACTTCTTGGGCTACGAGCTTCACAGAAAAGCAAATAATTGAGGCATTAAACGGAGCAGTGGTGGGATATGAATAATCCAAACGCACAGAAAATTTGCTTCGTTGTCATGGGTTTTGGGGAAAAGGTAGACTACGTTTCAGGAAGAACGCTGGACTTAGATGCTACATTTGAGGCTATTATTAAACCAGCTTGTGAAGAGTTAAACTATAAGTGTATCAGAGCGGATGAAATACATCATTCAGGCGTTATTGACCTCAAAATGTACAAAATGTTATTAGAGGCAGACTTAGTTATTGCTGATATTTCAACATCTAACCCCAACGCAATTTATGAGGTAGGGGTTAGACATGCTTTAAGAAGAAAAGCTACTATTTTGATGAAGGAAGACCAGTGTAAGTTTTATTTTGATTTAGATCATGTCTCTACTATCACTTACGAACATCTCGAGAAGGATATAGGAAATCGCGAGGTTATAAGAGTCAAACAAGCTCTTAAAGACAAAATAAATAGCATAAATTATGATGATGAAGAACCAGATAGCCCCGTCTATACCTTCTTGCCTAATCTACAATCTCCTATAATCAGTGCTGCTGAAATAGATGAGATAGTCGAAGAGATGGAGGAAGACGATGATTTGTATTTTAGATTGAAAGGCGAGCTTTCAGAACATAATAAAAATAGTAAACATCTACAAGCAGTGAAAGTCGTCAATGA
Organism: Psychrobacter immobilis; assembly: GCF_904846175.1. GTDB lineage: Bacteria > Pseudomonadota > Gammaproteobacteria > Pseudomonadales > Moraxellaceae > Psychrobacter > Psychrobacter immobilis_E. The sequence goes on from NZ_CAJGZM010000021.1 coordinate 1,308, forward strand.
ATTGTTGGAAATTCGCCATGATGATGAATATTTATTGCAACAGTTAGCTTTGCATACATACAAATCAGCTGATCCAGACGAATTAACAGCTCTCATAAATGGGTCAAACATAATTAACAAGCTAGATCCTGATAACTCTAATAATCCTGAAACAACTGGTATAGCTGGAGCAATTTTCAAAAGAATATTTGCAATATCCCAAAACCACGATGACATAGACAAAGCTATTCGTTACTATCAACGCGGATTTGTTCTCAAAAAAGATTATTATAATGGTGAAAATTTAGCGACCTGCTATAGAATAAAATCTGGAGCGCTAAGCCTTGAAGATGATAAAGTTTTCTTTGCAAGGTTAGCTAGAGAAACGTCAAAAGAAGTGATGCTTAGAATTAAAGAAGTGTTGGATTCAGACAATTTCATGGAAAGGAAAGATAAACGTTGGGTATATGCCACAGCAGCAAATATGCATAATTATCTAGGTAACTCATTTGAATTTAAAAGGTTTGAGACATTATTCATTGGAGAGAACCCTTCTGATTGGGAAAGGACTACGTTCTACAGTAATTTAGATCATTAATCTTCCAAACGCTTAACTCTAAAACGGCTCTTTTAGGCTCAAATTTTGTAGTAATAGGCTCGAATTCGAGTCATTAACTTCAAAATTTGAGCCTATTTTATACACTAGCCACCATCTTTAGCTCTCTGCAAGAGTCCTCGAAGAGCGCAGTTACGAGAAATAATTTAATACGCCTACTTCGTGCTATTATATTATTTCTCGAACCGCGTTGGGGACACCCCAAACCCCAAAAACCACCTCATTAGGAGGCTTACATCATGGCTTTATACAGAGCGGAAGTGAAACCGATTAGTCGTAGCAAAGGGCATAATGCGGTCGCTGCTGCTGCCTATCGAGCAGGTGAAGAGCTGACAGATAAGAACAAATATAACCCCGAAGCCATGATCCATGACTACAGCAAAAAGTCGGACGTTATGCATAAGAATATCATTTTGCCGGCAGCATTAGCTGAGCAAGGTTTTACAATTGAGCGTCAAGACTTATGGTCAATGGTAGAAGAGCATGAGGTCACTAAGAAAGATCAGACGCTAAAAGCATCTGCTAGGGTTGCTCGTGAGTGGTTATTAGCATTACCTCATGAGTTGAGCGATAGCGAGAACATCGCATTGGCAGAAGAGTTTGCAACGAAGATGGCGAACGATCTAGGCGTGATTGCTGATTGTTGTATTCATAATCCAAAACTTAAAAATGACGCTCCTGCGCCCAAACCTTCAAGTAAAGCGGCGGATAAGGTCACTGACGATGATGACGAGCGCAATATTCATGCTCATATCATGTTTACAACTCGCAAAGTTGAGCTTGATGCCACTAATCAGCTGATATTTACCGACAAAGCAGACTCTGAGCTATACGGTACAGCAAGAAAGCTCAAAGGTTTGGCGAAAGAGAGGGATTACATCAAGGCGATACGCGCAGAATGGGCGGAAATGGTCAATAAACGACTATCAGAGCATGGCATTAAGGCAATTACTAGTCTTAGTTATAGAGAGCGAAAACTAGATATATTACCGCAGGTACACATTGGCAGAGACCCACTATCAGACAGCAAAAGAGAGCACAACGATGAAATTAGCGAACGTAACGAGTCTGTCTTCAATTCAAGAGTTGCTACTCTCCAAGGACTTGCAAGTAGCGCATATGGACAGCCTGCTACAACAGATAAATACATTGAACGAGCAAATAGAACAGTTGCTAACAACAAACGAATCACAGGTGATTTGGATAAAGGAATTGAGTACAGTCAACAAAGAGTTGAGTACAACGAGCGACTCATTGAGAACAGAGTTGGCGAAACCCCAAACCCCTTTACTGACGCACTCAGAAGAAGCCGTGCTGCAAGAGAATCAGCAGCTACTAGCTATGATCGAGAAACAGCAGCTTTTGATCGAGAAGCAAACGAAACAGCTAGAGAGTTTCAAAAATACTCTGGGCTCGGAGATAAGTGGGTTGGACAAAGAAAATACGTCGTTGCTCAATACGCTAGAAACGCTGAGATACTGAATCGTCAGTTAATTCAAAAAATCTTAGAACGAAACGACAGTAAGAACCGTATCAGATGGGAATCTTACGAGAGTGCAGACGATCCAACGCACTCAAAGAAATTTGATAGGCGACAACAGGAGCTGTTGGAAGCTTTTGCTACTGAGCATAATCTTGATCGACGTTCTCATGAAGACCATTATGATCTTAATCAGCGGCTAAAGGAGTTAGCCAATAATTCTGATTTTTTCAAAGATAACGCTAATATCTTTGAAATAGTCCGTAACGCTGAAAATGAAAGAGAAAAACATCGTGCTATAACGCTCTCAAATAGCCGTCAGGATGTTTCAATCCTAAATAGTCAGAATAGTACCAATGAGCATGATAAGGACTTACAGAAGGCTAAAAATGAGCTTAGAGTTGATAACAATATGCCTAGACCTAGGTTTTAGCTTTCCTTTTCTAAGGATATAAATTCTGTTTTTCTTTAATTCTTTAATTCTTTAATTCTTTTGTTTTTAAGTTACTTATAAATAATAAAAAATGCTTTTAATGCTTTTAAATGCTTTTAAATGCTTTTAAGCAAGATACAGCCCTTTATCAGCAAGGGTTATAGCTATGATATGACTACGTTTAGTTACCCATATGACTACGTTTAGTTACCCATATGACTACGTTTAGTTACCCATATGACTACGTTTAGTTACCATTAGTTTACTCATTATTATTTGTAGTTTAATATACTTGATTATGGTAATGTAGTTATAAATAAATTACAAGGAAATTGTCATATGACTAAGGGTAATCTGGTAGTCAAAACAAATCAGCTTAATTCAGCTCTACAAAACTTGTCTCTGCCTGAGATTCGTATTATTCAATTAGCGATAGTAGATGCAAGAGAGACAAATACTGGACTGAGTACCGATAAACCTCTACGTATTGATGCCTTACGCTATGCTGAAATGTTTGAGACCACCCGACAGAACGGTTATCAGCGAATGAAGGATGCTGAGGAAAACCTATTTAACAGACGTTTTAGTTACGTTAATGAACAAGGAAAAACTGTCAAATCACGTTGGATTCAGCAAGTAACTTATCTTGATGATGAGGGAGCAATCGAATTAGTTTTTACCCTTGCTGTAGTTAAAGGAATTAGCCGTATTGATGGTGCGGAAGACTTCTTTACTTCTTATCTACTAGAACAAACAGCAAGTATGGACAGTATATATTCCGTAAGGCTTTATGAGCTACTAGTACAATGGAAACAAGCTAAAAACACTCCTATGTTTGAGCTTGAGAAGTTCAGAAACCAATTAGGCATAGAATCTAGTGAATATAAAAGAATGGGGAATTTTAAATTAAGAGTTTTAGACCTTGCGGTTCAAGAAATTAATGAAAAAACTGATATTAAAATTAGCTATGAGCAAGTTAAAAAAGGTAGAACGATAATAGGTTTTAAGTTCAAAGTCTCAGATAAGGAAAAGCCAAAAAATACTCAGAAGTTAACCAATGAAAGAGACTGTAATACATCTGATATGTTTACCATTGAGGGGTTAAATGATAAACAGCTAGGGCGTATCGTTCGCAACCCTACTTTTATGGCAGAATACAATCATTTAGTGAGCCCTACGAGCCCAGCTGGACAGTCACAGCAAGGATGGGATTTTGAGATGGTTAATCGTCTTAAAAAAGATGCTTCTGAGTTTAAGAAGCGGCCAATTAGAGATTATCTTAAATATTAAAATTGCTTATCCCATAAGGTGCGGGTATGAAAAAGTTAATTGTTAGTGTATTTGTGAGTTTAATTGCTGTTTCAGCTAGTGCTACTGATTGGCTATATATAGATACTGATAAACTCGGTGTTGATAATTACATTGATGCTCATTCTGTAAGAGTAGTTGATCAAAATGCTCAAATAGTCACTGCATTTATTAAAATGAGGGGTATAGAGAAATCAAAATTGAAAATTGAAAATAAGACGATTGACTCTAGCAGTATTAAATTTTCTTATGATTGCAGAAATGAAAACAGTAAATCATTATCCAGTATATTTTATGATGCAAATGGGGCTGTTATTCATTCTGATAACAACGCTGGGCAATTCAACTCTATCCATCCAGGAACAAGTCATTATTTAAATATGTACTCTGCTTGTGCTATAGCAGGTTTCAAGGATATTAGTAACTTACTTTAGAATAATAGGCATGCTATCCC
>NZ_CAJGZM010000022.1 GCF_904846175.1 Psychrobacter immobilis
AGATCTAAATCCCATTGAGAAAAAATGGGCACAAGCTAAGTTTCTACGCCAAGGATGGATGGAGAATAATTTGCCTAAACTGTTTCAGGATATGGGTTGTATCTCTTTTATTGTGAACTGACTATAGAATGAATGCGCAGGGACGATTTATTATCCTTCCTGAGATAGTAAGACTTCAATTACGATATTACCAGAGCTACTTATATAAAAATATGAAGCTCTTTAATGTTAAGCATTATCAACTGGGCAAATTAATACAGGCAGTTTATGAAAGTAGTGTTGGCCTTATTATTTATCTAGAAGTCAACGAATATGGCGAATTTAATTTCGTTAAAAATCAAAATAACACCTTTATTTCTAATAGATTCAAATTGTATGCTCATTTACCATTAAACTGGTATCGTCATCATATTAGATCGTTGAAAGACTCTAACCATAGCATATTTAGCAGCAATTTAGCTCAAATGAATGACGAAGTAGTTAGTAGTTGTATGGGACATACTGATCAACTTGGTTTCGATTATTACGACACCTTTAGCGGATTAAAACGTTCACAACAAGCGGAACTCGCTGAACTGATCGATAAAAAATTAAAAGAATATGGCTTTGAACCCATTGAACTAAATGAGGCGAAAAATATCAAAGAATAGTTTTTCAGGTATTGATAAACGAGAAGTAGAACGAGAGAAAAAACTGGTAGGGGCAAAAGATAAAGCTCTTAAAATAGCTTTGATTCATATTAGAGTTGATGAGCTTGCCATCAAACCTAATCCACAAGCAGAGTTCACCAGAAGATGGAATAAATTTGATCAATCGCTTAAATCAACGAAAATTTTCCATAATCATATGTTCTATGGGAAGAGCTATAACTATGCTCTTCAAGAGATTCAAAAAAAACTTGACTGTTATGATTTAGATATCAGTTTTCCTAAATATATTGTCTTTGAACAGCGTCCCAAACTTTTTAGAGATAATGATTGGTTTCAAGAAGCAAAAAAGGTGAGAACCTTCTAGCAGCTATGGATGAATAGTTTTGAGAATCATAAAGAAGTTAATATTTATGACGTTTTTCTATCTTTAGTTTTTCACAATGCCATACTACAAGCTCCTTTGCTTGAATTTATTATTAAAAAACTAATTGCTGGAGATCTAAAGATTCAAAGTATTTATAATCTACCTTTTGTTAGAGCTGATTTTAATAAAAGAGGTTATAGTACTAATGTCAGGAATAGTAAGATAAAAGATGAAAAGTACACGTCACAAAATGTATTTCTATCACCTATTTCAGCCACTTTATTGCGATCATACAGACTAGACGATATTTCACTAATAAATGGTTTTTTAAATCCTGATGGTTCTATCGACATCAAGGTATTTTATCAAAAATTACTCGATCATCAAAAATTGTATCAAATACTACCTAATAACTTAGAAGACTTTTTGAAAGCTAGCCTTTATGTCTGTGAAAATCACGAAAATTTCAACTTGCCAGAGTACTATCTATACTTATTGTTGGGCATTAAAAAGACATACTCACTACCGGTTGATAATTGGCAATGTATATTATATGAACGACCAAAACCATCTGATATAGACATCTTAGAAGATTTCGATACCCATCAACAACATCAAAAGAACTCTAAATATAATGAACATAAACAATTGGCATTACAAATTTCTAGACTGTTCAAGCCTGAGAATGAAAAAAAGGATAAGAAAATATCAGGAAGCGTATTTGATAAAAGGTTGAGAGCGAATTTAGTACTATTAAAGCAAGAAAAAGCTCCTATCAATGAAGTCGCACTGCTTACCTGGTTTGTCCATAAGCGATTATCCAGCCAACCAAGTAGTATTCAAACCTATAGCAACAACATTACGAATAGGTGGCTAGCGTTAACTTATGGACAGAACATAGATAATTTTGATGAAGCTGACTTTGAATCTCTCTATGCAGAAATTATAGCATTGAGTCGTACTACATCAGCAAAAAATGAAACTGCTAAATTGCTAGACGATTTTCATGAGCACTTAGTCAATGTTTATGGTGCAGAGCCAGTTGAACCAATGTCAGTTGGAGCTGTAGCTCATGTAAAAGCAGGGTATATATCAGAAACTATGTTTCAAGCAATTCTATATGCATGCAAAAACCTAAATATTAATAAAGAGAAAAAAGATGCTATTTATATTGCTTTAATTCTTGGCCAACGATTTGGCATGAGAATAGGAGAGATAGCTAAGCTTAAGCTCACAGAAATATCAGGAACAGTTGAAGATCTTGAAGTTCGTAATAATATTTATGGTGATAATAAAACATCCTCTGCTTTGCGTAGTTTACCTATAGACCTGTTGCTATCAGCAGAAGAACTAAGAGTTTTAACTGCCTTATACTATAGACGTGTTGAGGAAAAAGGACAAACCTTGATTGCTGACGCCAGTGGGCAAACAATTCCTAAGAATCAATTATCACAGATGGTCTCAGGATTAATAAAAAAAGTAACTGGGTTGTCATATTTAACAGCTCACAACCTTAGGCACAGTTGCCTATCTAACATTCAGTTACTGCATTTTTTGTATGATTCAGAAACGTTAAATAATACAGTAGTAAATGAAAGCTTGGAGGGCTTACTACCTTATAAAAAAGCAGATGCATGGAACATTTATTACAAACTATTTGGATCAAGGAAATCTATTAGCAACTACATAATCGCAGGTGTTGCTGGCCATAGTGAACCTAGTGTTAGCTTTAATAACTACATTCATTTCACTGACATTCAAATTGGACTCCAGTTATGGAATATCGATTATCAGTTAAGCGAGAATCAGAAAAGCTATTTACTTCAACTACCTAGACGTAAGCAAGGATTTGAAGTCAATGAAATTTATGAGTATTTACTTAAAAAGCTAAAAGTTGAGCCATTACCAAGATTTGAAGGTAAATCAAAAAAACACCCGTTTCATTACAAAGAAGTCGAGCGCGAATTTGGTTTTAATGAAGTTGCTAAAATTTTGCGTAGTTATTATATCCATGATGATTTTCAGCATTTACTAAAACTATATGATATATCTAACGATGAATTTAAAAAATGGCATTGTAGGGCAAAATATAGTCAGTTCACAATAAAAGAGATACAACCCATATCCTGAAACAGTTTAGGCAAATTATTCTCCATCCATCCTTGGCGTAGAAACTTAGCTTGTGCCCATTTTTTCTCAATGGGATTTAGATC
>NZ_CAJGZM010000023.1 GCF_904846175.1 Psychrobacter immobilis
TCAGCGGGGGTAGCAGTTTGCTGAGTATAGCCTGTTTACGTTCTTCGCTATATCGTGGCATGATGTGTCCTCATTGTCCCCTTTGGAATTATTATTTAGGGGTGACAACTATCCTGCCATAGGGGGGCTTGCTCTAAGTCACGAAACGTCACGATATTACCAAACGTCTTAGTGGCATCATAAATGCGATTGGTACGTGAGAACGCTTGCATCAGTCCGTGATAGCGAAGGTTTTTATCAACATAGAGCGTGTTTAAGGTTGGCGCATCAAAACCTGTGAGGAACATACCGACAACAATCAGTAAATCCACATCCTGTTTAATAACGCGTCCTGCAAGATCACGGTAGTAGTTTTGAAAAGACTTACTGTCTACGCCGTAATTGGTCTTAAACATCTCGTTGTAATCATTAATAGCATGGCTTAAAAACTCTTTGGCACTGCTATTCATTGCGGTAGGCTCAAAGCCTTCGTCAGCAATGTCACCGATTGCATCTTGTTCTTCATTGGCAGCATAAGAAAAGATAGTGGCAATCTTTAAGGGCCTCTCGCTGTCTTTTTGTAGCTGACTCAAGGCTTCATAGTAAGCCTTTGCCGCGTCCACACTACTAACAGCAAACATGGCATTAAAGCCTTTACCACTTCCTTTTAAGCGATGGGTTTTTTGCTTAAAGCTTTTTAAAACGTACTTTGATATCTCTTCAATACGATCAGGGTGCAATAGCAGCTGTTTGTTTTCAGCAGCTGTGAGTTTCTTCTCATCTTGCTCGCTCTCAATGGCTTGAAACTGTGGGCGAACGTCATTGTAGTCCACCTTAAACTTCAAGACCTTCTCATCACGAATGGCATCAGTGATGACGTATGAATGCAGCTCATGGCCAAACACACTGGCAGTTGTCTCTGCACCCAAGGCATTCTCTGGAAAGATAGGGGTGCCGGTAAAACCAAACTGGTAGTACTTTTTAAATTTCTTCTTTAAGTTCTTTTGTGCTTCACCAAACTGGCTACGGTGTGCCTCATCAAAGATAAACACCACTTGTTTATGATAAATGGGTAAGTCAGCCTCACCTTTGATTAGGTTGTTTAGCTTTTGAATGGTAGTGACAACAATTTTATTATCGTCTTTTTCAAGGTTGCGCTTGAGTCCTGCGGTACTGTCGGAACCATTAACGCTATCAGGGGAGAAGCGCTGGTACTCTTTCATGGTTTGATAATCAAGATCCTTACGATCCACCACAAAAAACACCTTATCAATAAAAGGCAGCGACGTTGCTAGGCGGGCAGCTTTAAAACTGGTTAGAGTCTTACCTGAGCCTGTGGTATGCCAAATATAGCCGCCACTCTCAAGAGTGCTCCACTTCTTGGCTTGATAAGCACTGTTTATCTTCCATAGGATGCGCTCAGTAGCAGCAATCTGATACGGACGCATCACCAATGAGGTATTACTCACATCAAAGACGGTGTAATGCATCAGCACGTTTAATAGGGTATTTTTTTGGAAGAAGGTCGCGGTAAAATCTTTTAGATCTTTGATTAGGGTGTTATCTGATCGCGCCCAGTTCATGGTGAAATCAAAGCTGTTTTTATTGCGCTTGGTGGTATTGGCAAAGTAGCGGGTATCAGTGCCGTTTGAGATCACAAACAGCTGTAGGTATTTATATAAGGAGTTATCGGAGTTAAAACTCTCTTTGCTATAACGATGTACTTGGTTAAATGCTTCGCGAATGGCAATACCACGTTTTTTAAGCTCAATTTGCACAAGTGGCAAGCCATTGACCAAAATAGTCACATCGTAGCGATTGGCTTGTGTGCCTTTTTGAGCAAACTGTTTAATGACCTGTACTTTGTTACGTGGGATGTTTTTTTTGTCCAGCAGGGCAATGTTCTGCAGGTGTCCATCATCAAAGGTAAAATCATAGATGTGGTCATCATGAATCTTTCGAGCTTTGTCAGTGATGTTATCGCTCGGATTATCAAGATACTCCATCACAAAGCGCTGCCACTCCGCATCTGTAAACTGCACCTCATTTAAGGTCTGCAGCTGTACACGTACGTTAGCGAGCATCGTTTCAGGCGAGTTTAAACCAGGGACAAACTCATATCCCTGGTTTTGTAAGTCTTTGAGTAGTTCACGCTCTAGATCGTCTTCAGTCTGATACCCCCCATCAGGCTGATCGCACTTGGTATATTTATTTAAAACGATGAAATTATTCGATTCAGCAATGGTTTTTGTTTGGTCAGTCATGAGCTACTACCTCAGGCTTAGGGAAGCTTAACAGCAGGTCACGGTAATACTCATATTGCTGTTGGCGCAGCTCTATTTCACGCGGGAGGCCTTCGGTCAGAGATGTGGTTAAGGCGTCGAATTTATCGAGAATAGAAACGATACGCTTTTTTTCTTCCAGGGAAGGGTTAGGTATCTTGATACTATTTAAATTCTTTTGATTCAATTTTGGCTGCGCTGCGCCTGAGATATATGGAGTTAAATCAATGCTATTTAAATAATATTCAACGTACTTCCTTTCTGCATATGTTTCAAACTTAAGTACGTGTGCATGATTATTGACCCAATTCTTGCCGCTAATACTGAAGGCTATCGGCGTATTTCTTGCTATTAAATTTGCCCCATCTTCAGATACTAGCAAGTAATCACCATCAAAAATATAATCTTTAACATAGTCTACAATGCCCGATGCCCCATAATACGGAATATCGCCTGGTTCTCTTAGGCTACTAGTTATAGGCTTGCGCTTCGAATCAAGGTTCTCTGCAATATCTCCCAATGACATCCACTCAACCTCCCCCTCTTCAAACGTCAGTAACTCATCACGATAATATTCATACTGCTGCTGACGTGCTGTAAGTTCTGCTGTAAGTTCTGCTGTAAGTTCTGCTGTAAGTTCTGCTGTAAGTTCGGTAAATGTGTCTAAAATTCGGACGATTTCGGCTTGAACGTTGACGGGCGGTATAGCAATACTTATTTTAGAAAAAGTACTAATCCACTGACGTTTATGGTCACCCGCTATATCCTGACTCGGTAATGAATTTAGGTAATAGTAAATATACTTCTTGGATTCAACATCGAAGTGCAACGCACCCGAAGCTAGATTTTACCTCAAGCGGTGTTCTAAACCCTAGCACCTTTCTAGGTCGATTATTTAAACTGTCTTCAATCGACTGAACTAAGTGCCTGC
>NZ_CAJGZM010000024.1 GCF_904846175.1 Psychrobacter immobilis
CCCCCTATGGCAGGATAGTTGTCACCCCTAAATAATAATTCCAAAGGGGACAATGAGGACACATCATGCCACGATATAGCGAAGAACGTAAACAGGCTATACTCAGCAAACTGCTACCCCCGCTGAGCCTAAGTGTTGCCGAGGTTTCAAGAAGTGAAGGCATCGGACTACAGACCCTGTATAATTGGCGTGCCCAAGCCCGACAACAAGGTCACCCTATGCCATCAAACCACAAAACCCCCGATGACTGGTCAAGCGAAACCAAGCTTGCCACCATTATAGAGACGGCCACCCTAAGCGAGAGTGAACTTAGCGAATACTGCCGCAGCAAAGGCCTATATGTTGAGCAAATCAAAGCGTGGCGTACTGACGCCTTACAAGGCTTTAGCAGCAGCAAACAACAAAGCCTGAAAGACAAGCGTCAGCAGCAGAGCGATCGCAAACAGATCAAACAACTCACCCGAGAGCTTGCTCGAAAAGAAAAGGCTTTAGCTGAAACTGCCGCCTTACTGGTATTGCGAAAAAAGTTGGAAGCGTTTTGGGAGGAGCACGAGGACGACTGACCTTGCTCCCTAAGCGCAAGCAATACATAGACTGGATACAAGAGGCCAATCACTCAGGAGCCAGACTTAACCTTGCCTGTATTGAAGTTGGCATTAGCATCCGCACCTATCGGCGCTGGTACCGCGCAGGTCACGTGAATGGTGATAAACGGTGTGACGCCGTGCGCCAAGCTCCTAAGAATAAACTGAGCGCCTCTGAACAAGCCGCCATCCTAGCCGTGTGCAATCAGCCCCGCTTTGCCAGTCTGCCGCCCACCCAAATTGTACCGACCCTGCTTGATGAGGGGATATATCATGGCTCAGAGTCTACCTTTTATCGGGTGCTGAGGCAGCATGAGCAATTGGCTCACCGCGGTCGTGCACTTGCCCCTAAAGCCTCAAGCGCCCCAAAGACCTTTACTGCCACTGGCCCTTGCCAAGTGTTCTGCTGGGATATCACCTATCTGCCAAGTCCGGTACGGGGTCAGTTCTATTATTTGTACATGATAGAGGATGTCTATAGCCGTAAAATTGTTGGCTGGGAGGTTTATGACCACGAGTCAGGTGTACTGGCAGCTCAGCTGCTTGAGCGTACTTTAATCAGTGAGAATGCATTGCACACTGGGGTGGTGCTACACTCAGACAATGGGGCACCGATGAAAGCTCAAACCATGCGCATGAAAGCGTATGAGCTTGGGGTACTCACCTCTTACAGCAGACCGCGTGTCAGTAATGACAACCCGTTTGCAGAGTCTTTATTTAAAACCTGCAAGTATCGCCCTAATTGGCCTATCGATGGCTTTAAGAGCTTAGATGCGGCAAGACGATGGATGCTGAGCTTCACGCGCTGGTACAACAATGAGCATAAGCACAGTCAGCTGAACTTTGTGACGCCCAATCAGCGCCATACGGGTGAGGATAAGGAAGTACTGGCGAAGCGTCTGCTCACGATGCAGCGCGCTAAAGATGAAAACCCGATACGCTGGGGAACTCAGGAGGTGAGGAACTGCGAGCCTGTAGGGCCAACAACGCTAAATCCTGTAAAAGAGCAACAACAGCAAAGATTACAAGCCGCTTAATTTAGCTTGATGGTGACAACTACCTTGAAAAACTCCGGAACTATGTTTTACTAACAGCTGTAACTCCG
>NZ_CAJGZM010000025.1 GCF_904846175.1 Psychrobacter immobilis
TCCCGAACTCAGAAGTGAAACATCATCGCGCCAATGGTAGTGTGGCTCCGGCCATGTGAGAGTAGGTCATCGTCAGCTCTCTATTCCTGAAAACCCCCTCTGCGAAAGCAGAGGGGGTTTTCTTTGTCTGCGTGTTTATTAAGTAGAACTGATAATAGTGGTCTTATAAGTCTTGAACAGTTATTAAGAAGCGACGCGTTATCTAATTAAATACTAAGTAAATGTTGAGCCGATAATTAGAAGTTTTTTCTTAAAAAAGGCTGATTTTAACTATAGTTCTTCTATATATTCAGCTTCATAGTCTTGTATCCGAATAAGATGATATTTTTATAGTATATTAGACCTCTTGCAAAAGTCATAGGTTAAGCTCGGAATTAACGATACCAGCAAATAGCTTCATTCTAAGATCATAGCACTGACGACGATTGCGATATTTATGAGCCACTATTTTGAATCGTTTAATTAACCCTATTTTGTGCTCAATCATAATACGGAACTTTGCCAGAGAGTGATTGGCCTGTTTGCATATCGCTAATAACTGACCACCACGAGGTTTCTTAAATGGCATGAAGGTTTGCTTATGTAGCTTTGCTATGCCCTGATAGCCATTATCTGCTAGTAATTTAGCATTGTCAGGAAGCCAGTCAGGACAAGTATCTTTATAGAGCTTAAAATCGTGGATTGCCCCTTTGCAGGTTTGCACATCAAGTATCAAGCCTGTTTGACAATGAACGATAACCTGTGCTTTTAATGTGTGTTTTTTCTTCTTACCGCTGTAGTAGTCTCTTTGGGTTTTTTTTGGACGCTCAATTGGGGTTTCGGTGGCATCGACAATGGCGACTGACCAATTGATGTCATCATCGACTATACTAGGCAGCTTTTTAGGCAATTCAAACTTGCCTGAATCAATCAGGATATCTTCTACTTTGCGAATAATGCGGCTGGCAGACGACTCATGAATACCAAAGTCCATACTGATGTGGTACAGCGTCCGGTATTCACGCCAATAAGTAAGTGCCAGTAATATCTGTTCCTCAAGACTAAGCGTGCTTGGTCGTCCTGATTTAGTCTTTTCTGCTCCGTGCTGCTGCATGGCAGCTAACATTTCACGGAAGGTCGCTTTATGAATGCCCATGTAACTTTTAGAACCAGCATCACTTCGTTTAAGAAGCTTATCTATGTTTGGCATGGTTCCTAGCCAGTTGTGAATGTGTTTCTTATTTTAAATATCTTCGCTACTTTTGCGAGAGGTCTATTCTTATGATAGAGGTGCCTTGTTCTACTTATTTTAAACGAGGTATTTCAATCAGTTGTAATATATATAAAATAAAAAGCAGTATTAGCTTGACCCCCACATCAAACCGCGTATAATGCCACCCAGTCGGAAGGGAAGGATGATTTGGGAAGTGGTTCACCACTTATTATAATAGCCAGTTATTAACTAAGCTATTCACCAATCAGCCGATAGTTTGGAGTTTCAATCAACTACCAAGGTAGTGCAGATAAAAACTTCAAACTAAATAAAAATAACTTCTTGACTTACTGAATTAAACGTCTATAATACGCACCTCATTAAGACAAACGGAATAACTTATATGTG
>NZ_CAJGZM010000026.1 GCF_904846175.1 Psychrobacter immobilis
AAAAAAAGAGGAAATACCCATGGCAAAGGCCAAGTTTGAACGCAGCAAGCCACACGTCAACGTCGGTACTATCGGACACGTTGACCACGGTAAAACAACCCTAACCGCCGCTATCGCAACCGTAGCAGCAATCACCTCTGGTGGCGAAGCCAAAGACTACGCGTCTATTGACTCAGCACCAGAAGAAAAAGCACGTGGCATCACCATCAACACCTCACACGTAGAATATGACACCCCATCACGTCATTATGCTCACGTCGATTGCCCAGGTCACGCCGATTATGTTAAAAACATGATCACCGGTGCAGCCCAAATGGATGGCGCCATCCTAGTTGTATCAGCAACTGACGGCCCTATGCCACAAACCCGTGAGCACATCCTGCTTTCACGTCAGGTTGGCGTACCGTACATCGTCGTATTCATGAACAAATGTGATGCTGTTGATGACGAAGAATTGCTTGAGCTAGTAGAAATGGAAGTTCGTGAATTATTGAACGACTATGACTTCCCAGGCGACGACACCCCAATCATCAAAGGTTCTGCTACTGAAGCCCTAAAAGGCTCACAAGAAAAATACGGCCAACCAGCGGTCGTAGAACTACTAAACGTTCTTGACACCTACATCCCAGAGCCAGAGCGTGACATCGACAAAGCATTCCTAATGCCAATCGAAGACGTATTCTCAATCTCAGGCCGTGGTACTGTTGTGACTGGTCGTGTTGAATCTGGTATCGTTAAAGTTGGTGACGAAATCGAAATCGTCGGTATCCGTGACACCCAAAAAACCACCTGTACTGGTGTTGAGATGTTCCGTAAACTGCTTGACGAAGGTCGTGCAGGCGAAAACTGTGGCGTACTACTACGTGGTACCAAACGTGAAGACGTACAACGTGGCCAAGTACTAGCTAAGCCAGGTTCTATCACGCCTCACACTAAGTTTGACGCTGAAGTATATGTATTGTCAAAAGAAGAGGGTGGTCGTCACACACCATTCCTAAACGGCTATCGTCCACAGTTCTACTTCCGTACCACTGACGTAACTGGCGCAATCCAATTACAAGAAGGTACTGAAATGGTTATGCCTGGTGATAACGTTGAGATGGGCGTAGAGCTTATCCACCCAATCGCTATGGACAAAGGTTTACGCTTCGCTATTCGTGAAGGCGGCCGTACCGTAGGCGCTGGTGTTGTTGCTAACGTACTTAGCTAAGTAACCCAGTAACTATTGATGCATTAATACTATCAGAGCAATCTGACAGTGTTAAGCTCTAAGAAAAAAGCCATCCTGATAAAGGGTGGCTTTTTTTTGCGCTTTAT
>NZ_CAJGZM010000027.1 GCF_904846175.1 Psychrobacter immobilis
CCTAGATTCAAATAAGAAGTGCAACGTTTTAAAAGAATGAGTTGAAGAGTAAGATGTGCCGTGTTGCATTTCAAACTTCAACTCCTACATATCAGAACGTTATGAAACACTATACACATCTTACCCAAGAGCAAAGATATCAAATATCAGCGCTATTGCAAGCTAAAAAAGGCATGAGCGAAATAGCTAGAATTATCGGCTGTCATAAATCAACGGTTAGTCGAGAGATAAAGCGAAACATGGGACAAAGGGGTTATCGTCCCAAACAAGCCCATCGTTTGGCAAAAGCGCGCAAAGTTGTGAATAGCGCACAGATCAGCCGCTTTGGCTGGTGCTATATTGAGCACTTGTTAAACAAGAGATACTCACCTGAACAGATCACAGGGCGACTGAGGATGCTAGGTTGGCAAGATGTCCCAAGCCATGAATCAATATACCAACACATCTATACTGACAAAAAGGCAGGGGGTGATCTACACAACGCCCTTAGATGTCAAAAGCGTTATAAGAGACGGTATCTGCAAGGCAATGATAGGCGTGGGAAAATAGCGAACCGCTGTGATATCACTGAGCGTCCTAGTATCATTGATACGCGCAGTCGTATGGGCGATTATGAAGGGGATACGGTGGTTGGTCACGGGCATCAAGGTGTGCTTGTCACTTTAGTAGATAGAACGACTCGAGAGACTAAGATCAAAGCGCTACCCAATCGCAAGGCAAAAGTCGTCACACAAGCTTGTATTGGCATGCTAAAAGGTGAGCAGGCGTTAACTATCACCTTTGACAACGGTAAAGAGTTTGCTGACCATGAAACGATGGCAACCGCGTTAAAGGCTGATATTTACTTCGCTCAGCCTTATCATTCTTGGGAGCGCGGAACGAATGAGAATACCAATGGTTTAATTCGTCAGTTTCTACCTAAGTCGATGCGTCTAGATAACCTATGCAGGCACTTAGTTCAGTCGATTGAAGACAGTTTAAATAATCGACCTAGAAAGGTGCTAGGGTTTAGAACACCGCTTGAGGTAAAATCTAGCTTCGGGTGCGTTGCACTTCGATGTTGAATCCAAGTAGGATAAAAAATGACAGACTTGAATAAATCCAAG
>NZ_CAJGZM010000028.1 GCF_904846175.1 Psychrobacter immobilis
TATAGTCAGTTCACAATAAAAGAGATACAACCCATATCCTGAAACAGTTTAGGCAAATTATTCTCCATCCATCCTTGGCGTAGAAACTTAGCTTGTGCCCATTTTTTCTCAATGGGATTTAGATCTGGACTGTAGGGTGGCAGCCATAGAATACGATGGCCGTGCCTGTTCAGTAGCTTTTGAATACGCTTGCTCTTATGAAAGCGGGCATTATCCATAACGATCACGCATTTGGTCTTAAGACTTGGAATAAGCGTATATTTGCACCAGTCATAAAATATATGGCTGTTGATATTCTGCTCAAAGTAATCAAGCGCAAACAGCATCTTTTTATACAAAGCACCGATGACATTAGTGCGCTTTTTTGCTTGCCAGTTGTAGCTGTCGCTACAGGGTTTGCCTATCGGTGAGTATCCGTAAGGTCTTATAGTTTGCGCCTCAAAGCCGCTTTCATCCATATACACAATGGGATAGCCTTGCTGCGCAAAGCGATCAAGCTTACTCTGATACGCCGCTCTTTTTATCAGGCAGGCTTTTGGATGCTCTAAGGTCTTTTTTTTGACTGATACCTAGGCGTTTTAAAGCAGTGTGCATGCCGGTCTTACTACAGTTGAATCGCCTAGCTCGCTCATACAAATAGTCATCTGGATGTTGTTCAACATCTTTTAAGAGTGCTTCATTCGGTATTTTAGTCGGTGGTTTATCCCGAGTTTGTTTGATACTTGAATCTTTGAGCCAGCGCTGTAATGCGGTTTTGCTAACATTATAAAAAGTACAAGCCTGACGGATACTCATGTCTTTGTTTTTGACACTTCTAATCACTTGTGCTCGAAAATCTGCTGAATAGGTCATTTGTTCTTCTGCCATTTCGCTTGTTTTAAAACGATTGTATCTTATTTAAAAAGAACTGACTATA